>NZ_AP021861.1:4382379-6922258 GCF_009177095.1 Lacipirellula parvula | reverse complement strand
CGATCCCATGCGAACGCTGCTTCTTCTCGCGGCCCTCATCCTCTCGCAGACTGCTCACGCCGAAATCCAAACCCTCTTCCGCGGCGAGTGCTACACCGAAGCCGAAGGCGCCGCGAAGCTCGCCGAGTTCGCGAAGACCTACAGCACCGCCGACGAGTGGCAAGCCCGCGCCGCGAACATCCGTCGCGGCATGCTCAAAGGGATGAAACTCGAACGCCTCCCCGCCGCCTGCGACCTAAAACCGATCCGCCACTCGCGCCGCGAGCACGACGGCTACACCGTTGAAAACGTCGCCTTCGAAAGCCTCCCCGGCTTTTGGGTCACCGGCAACCTCTACCTGCCTACCGAGGCGAAGGGCCCGCTCGCCGGCGTCCTCTGCCCGCACGGCCACATGGCCGACAACCGCATGCTCGAGCAAACGCAAAAGCGCTGCGCCGCGCTCGCCCGCATGGGCGCCGCCGTCTTCGCGTACGACATGGCCGGCTATGGCGAGTCGACGCCCGTCGATCACCACCACAGCGAAACGCTCCGCCTACAAACCTACAACAGCATGCGGGCGATCGATTACCTCCTCTCGCTCGGCAACGTCGATCCGAATCGCATCGGCGTCACCGGCGAGTCGGGCGGCGGCACGCAAACGTTCGTCCTCGCCGCGATCGATCCCCGCGTCGCCGTCTCCGTCCCGGTGGTAATGGTCTCCGCCCACTTCTACGGCGGCTGCAGTTGCGAGAGCGGCCTGCCGATCCACAAGAGCGCCGCCCACGAAACAAACAACGTCGAAATCGCCGCCTCGATCGCCCCGAAACCGCTGCTACTCATTTCCGATGGCGACGATTGGACCCGCCGAACGCCGCAGGTCGAGTTCCCGCACGTGCAGCAAATTTACCAACTCGTCGGCGCCCCCGACCACGTCGAGAACGCCCACTTCGCCGATGAGGGGCACGACTACGGCCCCTCGAAGCGCGCGGCAATGTACCCCTTCATGGCCAAGCACCTCGGCCTCGACCTCGCCAAGATAAAAAATGACGCCGGCCAAATCGAAGAGTCGTTCGCCGTCGTGTCCCCCCGCGCGGAGTTGTTCGTCTTCCCCGCCGACAAGCCGCGGCCCGATTACGCCGTGACCGACGGCGACCAAGTGATCGACTTGCTGAACCGCTAGAACGCCCCAACCATGCACCGCACCCGCCTCGCGCCTTCCCCGACCGGCGCCCTCCATCTCGGCAATGCCCGCACGTTCCTCGCGAACTGGGCCCTCGCGCGGCAGCAAGGCTGGCACATCATCCTCCGCATCGAAGACCTCGACGGCCCACGCGTGAAGGCGGGCGCCAGCGACGAGGCGGTCGACGTCCTTCGCTGGCTCGGCATCGACTGGGACGCCGGCCCCGTCACGCAGCGCAGCGATCTCGCGCCGTACCGCGCCGCCCTCGAACGCCTGGCAGGGCAGGGCGACATCTACCCTTGCCGCTGCACGCGCAAGGAAATCGAAGCCGCGGCCCTCTCCGCGCCGCATGGCGACGAACACGAACTCCGCTATCCCGGCACCTGCCGACCGGTGGAGCCGACGCCGCTGCCGCCCGCCGCCCTCGACGAGCCGGGAGTCGCCTGGCGGCTCCGCGTCCCCGACGGCGCGACCGCGTTCGTCGATCACATTGCCGGCGCGCACCGTCACGACATCGCCGCCACGACCGGCGACTTTCTCGTCGCTACGAAGGAAGGGCTGCCGAGCTACCAACTCGCCGTCGTCGTCGACGACGCCCGCCAAGCGATCGACCGCATCGTGCGCGGCGACGATCTGCTCGGCTCGACCCACCGGCAACTACTGCTGCAACAACGACTCGGCATCGAGCCGCCGCCCGAGTACTACCACCTGCCGCTCGTCCTCGGCGAGGATGGCCGCCGCCTCGCCAAACGCCACGGCGACAGCCGCATCAGCCACTACCGCGCGCAAGGCGTCGCCGCCGAACGGATCATCGCCCTAATCGCCGAGTGGTGCGGCCTCGGCGAGCGCGAAAAACTATCGGCAAAAGAATTCGCCGGAGAATTCGACTTAGCCGCGATCCCGCGCACGCCAATCACCTTCAACCCTGCCACCCCTCATTTAGCCCCCGGTTCTTCAAACCGGGGGTAACGGCGTCCGCGCATCGCAGCCGGCTCACTCCTCCGCCGGCTTGTCGTCCTTCTTCCCGGTAGCCTTCTTGGCTGCCGACTTCTCCTTCAACTCATCAAGCGACTTCTGCAGCTTCGCTTGCTCCTCGCGCAGCTCACGCACTTCCTTCCGCAAGTCGCCGACTTCCGCGGGCACCAGCGGCGTCTTTTGGTCGAGTTCCCCCAGCGCCGCCTTTGCCGCCGCGGCGAGCACCGCATCGACCTTGTTCGCCGCAATCGGCGCCAGCAGCGGCCGCGCGGCCGGGTCGTGCAACTCGCCCAACCCGCGAATCGCCGACGACTGCAACGTCTGCCGCGGATGGTTCAGGTAGTCGACGAAGAACTCAAACGCCTCCTGTTGGCGTTTGCCCTTTTGCGACAGCTTCGCCACGGTGACCATCGCTTCGCTAACGTCGCGCGGATCGAGCTCCGCCTCGCGGGACTTGATCGTTTCCATCACGCTCGACGCCAATGAGGGATCGTTGAGATCGCGAATCACCGCTAACGCAGCGCCGACCGGCTCGCCGCCCCACGATTCGTCCCGCAACGCTTGCTTCGCCGTCGCCGAGGCGTCGTCGCCCTGGTGGCTCGCCAACCCGCGCAACGCCGTCGCGACAATCGCGGGGTTCTTCTCCGTTTCAATGACATTGAGCAACTGCTTCACCGCGTCGTCGCGGTAGCACTTGCCGAGTTCTTCGACCACTTGCCGCCGCACGCGAGCATCGTCTTGTTTCGTCGAATCAAGCAGCGCCGCCACCGCTTCTTCGGTCCGAATCTTCCGCAACGACGTCGCCGCCGCGCACCGCACGCCGAAGAACTCGTCCTCGTTGAACGCCTTCTTCAGCGCCGCGACCGCCGCCTGCGTCTTCACGTCGGCCAACTCGTCGCACGCCAGGATGCGACCAATCGCATCCTCCGCGTTGGCAAGCTGCGCCTCCAGCATCTTGTCCGACTTGTCGAAATCGACGTTCGCCAGCAGCGTGTACTCCGGATCGAACCGCACCACCTGCGGCTCCGCCGGCAGCGTCATGTAGAAGTCTTGCTTCTTGCGGTCGACGCGAATCTCTTGGTCATACTCCTTGCCATCGACGATGAACCGCAACAGCGTGTCGATCTCGAACAGCAGTACCTTGTCGCTCGCTTCTTGCGTCTGCTCGACGGTGACGTGCGCCAGCTTCTCTTCCGGCAACCACTTGTAGGTCACCTTCAGCTGCGGCTGCCCGCCGTGGTAGACCCATTGGTCGAAAAACCGATCGAGCGGCTTGCCGCTCAGCTCTTCGAACACCTGCCGCAAGTCGTCGGTGACGACTTCGCCCAGCGCGTGCCGTTCGAGGTACGTCTTGATCGCCTTGCGGTACAGCTCGTCGCCAAACTGGCTCCGCAGCATGTGCAGTACCCAGCTCCCCTTCGGATACGCGCGGAAATCGAACTGATCGCGCGGCACGTTGTAATCGCGGTAAACGATCGGCCGCAGGTCTTTGCTGTGCGGGCCAATATCGTCGCGGGCGTCGAGGTACAGCCCGTACTGGAACGCGTCCTGGCCTTCCTTATGCCCCTCGTACAGCAGAGCGTAGTAGGTGGCGAACCCTTCGTTCAGCCACAAATTGCTCCAATCCTTGCAGGTAATGTAGTCGCCGAACCACTGGTGCGCCATCTCATGGGCGTCGAGCGAGCGGCTGCTGCGAATGTTCTCCGTCGCGTCGCTGTAAATGGTGCGCTGCGTGAGCGTCGTGATCGTCGTGTTCTCCATGCCGCCCCAGTGATAGTCGGCGCAGGTCGCCTGGTCGTACTTATCCCACGGGTACGGCACGCCGATTTCGTCTTCGTAGAACGCCATGATCGCCGGCGTGTCGCGGAACGCGAACTCCGCGTGCTTCGCCTTCGACGGCTGCGTGTAGAACCCGAGCGGCACGTCGCGATGCTTTGCCTCAAGCTTCGCCAAGTTGCCCGCGATCAAACAGACGAGGTAGCTGACGTGCGGCTTCTCTTGTAGCCAGTGAACGCTTTTCTTGCCGCCGTCTTCTTTGGTTTCGCCGACAAGCTTGCCGTTCGAAACGACCGTCATTTCCTCTGGCACATGGCAAATGATTTCGCTCGACGCCCGTTCGTTCGAATAGTCGAAGCAGGGAAACCAATGCCTTGCTTCGTGCGGCTCGCCTTGCGTCCACAGGTGGTCGTCGCCCTTTGGTAAGCCCATCGCCGCCGTGCGGAAGTAGAGGCCCTCGACCGGCTCGGCCGAGTAATCGATCTCGACCTCCGCCTGCTCGCCGACGGCAATCGGCGCTTCAAACACAATCGTCAAACTTTCGTCATCCGACGAGAAGCTGCTCACGCCATGCTTCGAACGGACCGCGCTCACGTCGAGCCGATGGGCGTCGAGCCGCAGCGACTTCGCCGGCTTCGAAATCGGCGCGAAACGAATCGTCGCCGTCCCCGCGATCGTCCGCTTGTCGAAGTCGGGCGTCAGGTCGAGCTTGATATGCTCGACGTCGACCTGCCGATCGGGCGCGTAGTTACGGCCATTGGTCGCCTGCGGCGGATCGGCCCACGCACTCAGCGCGTTGCAGTAGCGGCAATGCTGCTGATGTTCGTTGGCGAGCGTGGATGAAGCAGAAACGAGAAGCGCAATGACAAACGCAAGCGACGACAGGGAACGACTCATGGATGAGAATCTCGGTGGCTGGCGTGACGGGAGGGGCGAGCGGCCCCATTCGATTGGCTACGTCTAAGACGCAATAGCGACCCGATTGGATCGCGGCAGGTTCGTTCCTACCAATTGTAGCCTATCCGCCGACGCCCCGCGCCAACCCCAGCGTGCCGCTGGACTGGTCGCTTAAGCGACCAGTCCGAACCCACGAGAAAACCCCGCCACCCTCGGGCGGTGCGTAAAAAATCGTCGCCAACGAGCGCATTCAGGCCGCATCGCCAACGCCCCCTTAGCCCCCGGTTCTTCAAACCGGGGGCCCGCCGCTCAGCCCGCCATCAAACAATCAACAACCCATCCCGAATCGCCCGCACCGCAAGCTCCGAGCTCTTGTGAATGCCGAGCTTCTTCATCAGCCGCGACTTGTGATTGTCGATCGTGCTTTCCGACAGACCGAGCATTTCGGCGCACTGCTTCACCGTGCGTCCCTCGGCCAAGAGCCGCATCACTTGCTGTTCGCGCTGCGAGAGAATCGAGATCGAACGTTGCTCGCCGGCGTAGTCGAGCTGGTAGCCGCGCTCCGTGCGACGGATCCGCGGCGCGAGCGTCGGATCAAAGACGCGGCGGCCATTCAGCAGCATGTCGGCCATCGCCGCCGACAGCGCCTGCGGCGACGCCGTGCGGCTGAAGTAGCTGGTCCCCGGCTCGCCCAAGATCGCGGCGAGGCGAACTTCCATCGGCCGGCTGTCGAGCACCAGCAAGTGCCCCGCCGATTCTTCGCGCACAAGGGCGACGGCTCGCTCCACGGCCCCGCAACCAATCGAGGGGTCGATCACCATCAGCCGCGGCTGGATCCGTCGACAGCATTCGATGCCTTCCTCCAAGTTGGTCGCCCATTCCACCACGTCGCAACCGACGCGGTACTGGCACCACAGGGAAAAAGCTTCGCAATCGATGGGACTCGTCAGCAGCAGAACGAGTGTCCGCAACGGCGACTCGGTCGCTCCGTTGCGCAAGGGCATTGGCCGGTGCATTCGTTGGCACTCCCTATATAGTTGATGGCCTACGCTCGCTCCTCGGTCGATGGTTGGACTGTAGCGTTGCTGCCCCGCAACAGGCCCGTGTTTGTCTCCATCGGTATTCAGAACGCTTGGGGTGAAATCGGACAATGGAAATCATTGTCACTCTATCAGGCTTCTCGGGGACGTGGAAATCCACGGAACGTCAACAAAATCACGGAAATTTCCGCGGGAAACCGAGAGATGATCGCCACGATCGAGTGACAGTCGTGTGACACTCTCAGCGCCAACCTCCTCTTCGAGTTTCACAAAGCCGCAACTTTTCGCTGGGGTTTTCGCTCTCACGAAAGCGAGGATCTGCTATCGACGACATCGCAGATCACCGGCATCTTCTCATGCCGCCCCCTCTTAGTAGTGGGGCGGCTTCTCGTGCGGCAAATCCTCGCCCGGCGGATTCTGCGCCATCCGCTGCACTGCCGTCGTGTAGTTGGCCACCTCGCGACTCAATCGCTCCAACTGCCGCCCCTGACTCAACACCACCTCGTTCAACTGATCGATCAGATGCTGCTGATAGGTGAGCCGCTCCTCCAGCCCCGTCAAACGTTGTGGATCTGGGATATCAGGCATGTTCATCCAAGGCGCTGGGGCGCCGCTTGCACCAAGAAACGAAAAGGCATTCACACAGTTTACGATCCGACCGCTCCAAACACCACGCGAAACTCGGGGGTTGGTCGCCAGCCGTCCCGCAGCGATAATGCCCAACGCCGACGCGCGAATGATCATTCAATACACAATCGACAAAATAGTCTTTTGATTCGGCAGTCTGCGACGCCGGCGATTTGCGGCAACTCGCAGACCAGATACGACCTCTCCACAGAAGGTAAACCCTCCCCATGGCCGCCCAATCCCCCCACGACCTCCGCCAAAAGAAGTGCCTCCCCTGCGAAGGAGGCGTCGCCCCGTATTCCAACGACGAAGCCCGCGCCCAGCTCAAGCAGCTCGAAGGCTGGCGCCTTGTCCACAGCGGCGAGCGAATCCGTAAGGAATGGACCGTCAAAAACTTCATGGCCGGCCTGAAATTCTTCAACGAGTGCGCCCGCGTCGCCGAAGAGGACGGCCACCACCCCGACCTCCACATCGAAGGCTACCGCAACGTCGCCGTCGAACTCTGGACCCACGCCATCGGCGGCCTCAGCGAGAACGATTTTATTCTCGCCGCTAAAATCGACGCCCTCCCCATCGACCTCAAGTAGCCTACTTCAGTAGCCGCGGGCCAACGACCCGCCGGAGCGCCCCAAGAAATGGACGCCCCACCGGACTGGTCGCTTAAGCGAGCAGTCCGAACCCGCCCCGCGGTCTCCACCCCTCCTCGCCCTGCCTTCGTCACCCCCTCACGACGATTGCCGTCGCCCAAACAGCCTTCAATAGACTATCTTTATCGCCTATACGCCGTCCGCCTCTCCTCTGAGCAAATCAGGCGATCGTATGGGCTTCTACATTCGTCAAAGCGTGAAGGTCGGTCCGCTCCGGTTCAACCTCTCCAAGTCAGGAATTGGCGTCTCCGCCGGAATCAAAGGCTTCCGCGTCGGCACAGGCCCCCGCGGCAACTACGTCCATATCGGAGCCGGAGGCCTGTACTATCGCCAAACGCTTCCCAGCGCCGCGCCACGTCGCGCGCGAGAGAGTTCCGCGGATCCGGATGACGCCGGCCGCTTCGCGCCGCCAGCGCACACGCATGGCCCGATGGAAGAAGTCACTTCCGGCTGCGTATCGAAAATGGTCGATTCGAATGCCGCAGTCTTGCTTGCTGAATTAGATCGTAAGCAAAAGCAGTGGAGAGCATTTCCAATCGCCGTTACGGCGTCGATCGGCTTAGTCGGCGGCCTCTACTTCCAAGGAGCGCCTCCTTGGATCGTCATGGCATTAGCAGCAGTCGTGGCGATTGCGTCGGGCTTTGCCTACTACTGGGATCTTCTCAAAAAAAGCGTCGTCGTCATGTACGACCTCGATGAGGAGCGACTCAAAGTCTTCGAGCAGCTTCACGATCGCCTCGAAGGCCTTTCGCGCAGCGGCGCTCTGTGGCATGTATTCGCTCAAGGCGACGTCTATGACCGCAAGTATCATGCAGGAGCGAGTTCCCTCGTCCAACGCCGGCGAATCTCGCTGACCGACCAAGCCCCTCCCTTTGTGCGAACTAACGTTCCCTCTTATCGATTCCCCGCAGGATCACAGGAACTGTATTTCTTGCCCGACACCATCTTGGTATACGGGTCTGCCGGCGTCGGGGCAGTGAGTTACGAAAACGTGATCCTTGAATGCTCGTCCACGCGATTCATCGAAAGTGAAACGGTCCCGCACGACGCGAAGGTCATCGACCGCACGTGGCAATACGTGAATAAGAAGGGCGGCCCCGATCGACGTTTCAAAGCCAACCGCGAGCTTCCAATCTGCGAGTACGATGAGCTGAAGTTTCGCAGTTCCTCAGGCCTGAACGAACTCCTGCAAGTCTCCCGCTGCGGCCTCTCGGCAGGCGTGAAACTGGCCGTCGAATCGATGGCGGCGACGTTGAAACGCGCCCGGAGCGCCCCGAAGCCTCCGCCGCCGCCCATCGCCGCCGCCTCCGTTGCGTCCTCCGTTCGCTCAGCCGACCTACCGGCCGTCAGCGAAACTCACGAACTCCCCGGCGCCGCCAACGACATTCGCGAATCACTCTTTCGCATCCTGTGTTGCGCAATGGCCGTCGATGGCCGGGCCTCAAGCATCGAGAAGGAGCGAATCGCTGACCTGATGAGAAAAGCAGGCGCCCCCTGGGATGCCGACGCGCTCACAGCGAAGCTCGCCGAGTTCGTCGACGAAGTCGCTCAACATGGCTTCAAGAAAGTTCTGGCGGAATCGCTGGCCGCATTGAAATCATTCAGAAGCGCAGCCCAGCAACAGACGCTCATCCGCTGCATCGAATATATCGTCAGCTCCGACGGCGCCATCAACGACGCAGAGCGGGCGTTTATCGCGCGAGTTCGCAGCACGCTACCCCAAGCAAACGCAAGCGTTCCCAGCAGAAACTAGCGCGCACTCACTCCGCCTTTTTCGCGCTCACCGCCGCCAACCCAGAATCCGCCATCTCATCCAGCAGCTTCTGCCGCTTCGCCGTCAGCTCGTCGAGGAACGTCTTCCGATCCCCGTACGTCCGCAGCGCGTACTGCTGCGCGACGACGCCCCCCGCCGGATCCTTCGCGTACTTGAACAAGTTGTACTCGGCGAACGTCTTGTCCGGCGACTCGACGACGAATTCAATAATCGCGTCGCTTCCTTTCGGATCGTCGACCAAATTCGTCGGCGACCCCGGGTAAGTTTCCTGGACCTCTTCGACGGTCATCTTCGCCAACCCCTGGGCGTCTTCCAAATCAGGGTAACGGCGAATCGACGCCAAATGCGTCCACTTGTCGAGCGTTTCTCCCTCGGGAATGAACTCGGCGACCGGCTGCTCCGGATTCTCGCCTTGCCACGCCAAGTTCAACGTGCGGCCGTCGAATTCCACCGCCTTGGGCGGCTCGATCGACTTCGGCGCCTTCGCCTGCGCAGCTTCGAGGGCGATCGTCAAAGACAACAGCCCAAAGAGGACAATATACGGAGCAGCTACAGAAAGTCGCATCGCTAAATTCCCCAGTCGCCGCTGCGTCTGCTAACGCCGTTACGGCCGAAAGAAAAGTAAATCGCAAACAGGAGGCCACAAAGAGGAGTTACTGGAACTATGGGTCGCCGCCGCCCTCGGCGAAGACGCCGCTTTCCCACCCCTGCACATTTACGGCGAATCGAATACGGCAGAACCAGCCTGCGCGTTACAATCGCATCGAACGAACCCCGTCAAAATGACCTCCTTCGCAATCCACCTATCCGCGTGAATCGCCCAGATTCATCCCCCCCAGCGCCTAGCGACCGTTTTTCTTGTAGGCCGCCGCCGCT
The DNA here is from genome assembly GCF_009177095.1 of Lacipirellula parvula. NCBI lineage: Bacteria > Pseudomonadati > Planctomycetota > Planctomycetia > Pirellulales > Lacipirellulaceae > Lacipirellula > Lacipirellula parvula. The sequence continues at coordinate 6,912,487 of NZ_AP021861.1, read as the reverse complement.
CGCGGTACCAATACCCCTGTAAAGCTCTTCCGTCCTCTCGAGTACCTACGAATGAACTCCCCACGTTCCCGCTACGCGCTGCTCCTCGTCGCGATCGTGGCGTCGCTGGCGCCCTCGCGCGCCACCGCCCAACACGTCACCGACGAATGGGTCGAGCAGATGGCCGCCCCGCTCATCGAGCATCACGTCGTCGACGGCATCTCAATCGGCTACATCGAGGGCGACCGCTACGGCATCGTCCATCTCGGCAACGCCACGCGCAGCGGCAAGAACGCCGACAATCTCACGCTGTACGAGCTCGGCTCGATCACCAAAGTTTTTACCAGCCTCCTACTCGCCGACGCCGTCGCGCAGGGCAAGATCGATCTCAACGAACCCGCAGTGGCCGAGAACGCTGCCGGCATTCGTTTGCCGTCGCACGATGGCGCGCCGATCAAGTGGATCGACCTCAGCACCCACCGCGCCGGTTTGCCGAAGCTGCCTGCCAATCTCGCGCCCGCCGACCCCAAAAATCCGTATCGCGATTACACGCCCGCGCAAGCCGCGGAGTTCGTCAACGGCTTCACGCTCCCGCGCGCACCGGGCGAAGCAATGGAATACTCGAACTTCGGCGCGTCGCTGCTCGGCTATCTCCTCGCGCAGCAAGCCGGCAAGTCGTACCAAGAACTTCTCAATGAGCGAATCGCCGGCCCGCTGAAGATGACCGACGTCGCGGTCGAACTGAGCGACGCTCAAGCCAAACGGCTCGCCACGCCGCACGATCGCGTCGGCTCGCCGACGCCGGCGTGGACCCGCACCGACTTCATCGGCTCCGGCGGCATCCACGCCAACATGCGCGACATGCTCCGTTTCGCCAAAGCCCAACTTGAACCGCCCGCCGGCCCTGTCGGCGAAGCGATCGAACTCGCCTGGAAGCAACAACGCGACGCCGACAAGTCGGGCCCCGCGATAGGCCTCGGTTGGATGATCGCCGGCGACGGCCAAACTCGCTGGCACAACGGCGGCACCGGCGGCACGCGGACGGCGATCTTCATCAATCGCGAACTGAAAGCGGCGGCGATCGTCCTCTGCAACACGGCCGTCGCTAACGAAGCCGATCAACTTGCGACCCTTATCATCCAACAAGCAGCCGGCCACGACATTCAGCCTCCTGCAGCAGACGAAGACGCCGCGGCAGCCATCGACGCAGCCGACGGGAAAGCACGCGCGAAGAAGGACGACAAAACCCCGGCAATCGACGCCAAGCTGCGCCGCCGCTTGGTCGGCCGCTACCAACTGCGGCCCGATTTCATCTTCGACGTGAACGACGAGGATGGCCATTTGATGGTCGGCATCACCAACCAAGCGACGCAAGAAGTTTTCCCCGACTCGCCCACCCGCTGGTCGTACCGCGGCATCGACGCGACGCTCGAATTCAAACTCCCAAAATCGGGCGTTGCGCGTAGTCTCGTGCTCCACCAAAACGGCGCCAAGCAAGTCGCGCGACGCATCAGCAAGTGACGCGCGCCAACGTCGCGCATTCCTAGCCCCCGGGCTCCGCCCGGGGGTCGCGCACCACTCGATGGAACGTCGCCCCTACTTCTAACCGCCCCCCGGGCAGAGCCCGGGGCTAGGGACAACTTCGTCCGCAGCGTTCCGCGTTCCCGTGCGTCTTTCCCCCCGCACTTTGCGCACGCCGCCGCAATCCCGCAGCGACTCATCTATACTGCACCCGCCTTCACCCGACGCGACTCCTATCGATCCGCTCTCATTCAATCGGTGACCGAATGCCACGCCGTCCGCTCGCACAGATCACCGCACTTTTCATCGGCGCGGCCCTCGCCATTGCCGCCGGCCCCGCCCAAGCCGTCGACCTCACCTGGAACTTCGACGGCGCCACGCCCCTCGCCGCTTCCATCGGCTCCGCCACGATCCAATACTACGATCCGCTCAGCACAAACTGGGGCCCCGGCGCCACGCAGTTCGGCACGGCCGCCTCACTCGGCTTGCCCGCTTTCCCCAGCGGCGGTAGCGGCGGGGTGATGCGATTCCCCGCGGCGACGCCGACGCAAGGCTACCAGGTCTTCCCCGGCGGCAGCGGCGCCACGGCCTACACGATGTTCTGGGACTTCCTCTCGCCCGCAGCCTCCGACGGCAAGTGGCGCGGCCTGCTACAAACCAATCTCGCCAACGACGACGACGGCGACTTTTTCATCCAAAATTCAGCCAGCGGCGGCGTTGGCATCAACGGTTCGTACCAAGGCGCCATCGTCCCGAACACTTGGAACCGCATCGCCATCACTCGTTCCGCCACCGGTACGCTCACCAAGTTCATCAACGGCGCCCTCGTCGGCACGCAGCCGGCCGATGACGAGCGCTTTGACCTCGCCTCCTCCTTCTATCTGTTCGCCGACGACGGCAACGAAACCGCCGCCGGTTACGTGAGCAGCTTTCGCTACGTCGACAGCGCCCTTACCAACGAACAGGTCCGTCTGCTTGGCAACGTCTCCGCGGCCGGCGCCACGGTCGCCGGTCCGACGATTCCCGCCCCGCCGCCAGAACCGCCGGCCCCGACGCCGCCCCTGTTCGGCCGCACGCAAATCATGGGTCACCGCGGCGGCGGCACGCTCGCTCCTGAAAATACGATGGCAGCGTTCGCCAAAGGGTACGAAGTCGGCAACGACCTGTTCGAACTCGACGTCCACCTCACCGCCGACGGCCACGCCGTCGTCTTCCACGACGATACGCTCGACCGCACCACCAACGGCAGCGGCCCGATCGCGAACCTCACGCTCGCCCAGGTGAAGGCGCTCGACGCCGGCAGTTGGTACGGCGCCCAATACGCCGGCGAGAAGGTTCCCACGCTCACCGAAGTGCTGCAGTACACCGTCGGCAAAGGCCGCACGATTCTCGACGTCAAAGTCGCCGCGAACCAAGCGTTCCGCGACGCCGTCGACGACGCCATCTTCGCCTCGGGCGCCACGGCCGACGACATTTGGATCTGGCCCTCCAGCGGCCAGTACACGAGCGACCCCCGCTTCGGCAACTCCGAAATCCAACTCCTCACTGCCGTCCCCAGCAACCTCAGCGACGCCAACTTGCAGGCGCTCAAAGCGAGCGGCATCGACGGCCTGTCGATCGGCGACGGCTCGATCACTCAAGAAGCGATCAACGCCTTCCACCGCAACGGCATGTGGGTCGACGTCTTCACCGTCAACACCCCCGCGCGGATGGAACAGCTAATCGCGATGGGCGTCGACTCGATCGAAACCGACCGCCCCGATCTGATGGCCGACATCATCTACGCCGGCGACGCTAACGGCGATTTCAAGGTCGACGGCGCCGACTTCCTCGCCTGGCAACGCGGCGGCAGCGGCATCACGCTCGCCGACTGGAAGAACACCTTCGGCCACGCCCGCGGCATCCCGGCGAACGCCGCTTCAGCAACAACCGCCGCATCGACCAGCATCCCGGAACCCGCTGGGGCGTTCCTCGCGATCATCGCAACAATCGGATGCGTTCTCCGTCAACGCCGCACATGAGGGAAGTGATCGAAGCAGTAAGTTTTCTAGGTGAACGAAGAACAATCGGCATCGTTTTTAGAAAGCCCAATTTAGCCGAACAGCCGTCTATTTTTTCGGCCTCGAAACCGATCCAATTAACTCCAACTCGCTGCCGCGCAAGACGAGGCGAGGATGCTGTACAAGAGAAATATTATTCTGGAAGTCGACGTTGACTCGCCACCACGCTACGTCCTGCGGCGATATAGAATTCTCTTTAGTCTTGTGATATGCGAATCCCCGGCCGAAGACTGCACGAGGATACGTAAACCCCTGAGTAGCGTTTGCTGAATTATCTTGATTTGTGGGATCGTCTTGATCGTTGAACCATCTCGTGAATCTCTTCGTGCGGATGATCGTATCGAACATCACGCGATGTCGGTGATGCTCCTCTCGTTCAAGAGTGTGTACGAACAGAGAAGTGATGCCGTACAAGCTGAACAATCGCTTCAGGGGAGGAATAAAGTCCTCCCAGTTGCGAATCGCCGCCACATCGTCCACAACGACCCGGTCGTAGTCCCAGGAATCAAAGGCTTCCGCCAATCGCCCTAGAAACGTCTCCATTCCCGAAACGTCCGTCGGTCCCTCTTCGATCGATACTCGAGCTAGCTTACGCTCGCGTTCGTCTCGACTGTCGCCTAAGAACTTTGAGCTATAGTCGGTGAGTATTCGCCTAAACGCCCGCTCATCGGGCCCGAAACAGACCACCAGGGACTTCTTTTCACCCGGCTTGATCAGCGCGGGCTCGAGGAAACGAACTGCAACAAGACGCTTGCGAGTCTGATCGTCCCCGTAAATGAGCGTTGCAGAAGCGGGCGCGATCCCGGGCAAGAATTTGTGAAACGCGGCGTCAGCGGCGAATTGCTCGTTTTCGGCCTTCGGATAACGCCCAACCGGCTCGCGCCGAGCCGCCTTCAGCAGCCTTCTCTCTTCTAGCAACGCAAAGCCATTGGGATGAACTACAGCGCCGCCAGCGCCGAGCTGAAGCGTATGATATCCGGGAATACTACGCTGATAGCGCGACTTCGCCACTTCGATGACGCGCCGCGTGCGGTTCTGTTCCTCATCGACTTTTCGTAATCGCAGGACAATATCGACCGCGAACTCCCGCCAGTCCTGCCAGTTGTCGTCGCGCTCGACCACCATCGCCAATGGAACTTTAATACGGTGCGACACCTCGCATAAATTCTTGAATACCGCTCGCTCCGCAACCAGTTCACGATCGTGCAGCACTCCCATATCGAGTTCGGTCGCGGCGAGCCCATAATCTCCCCACAACGAGTCAATCACCACCAAGCGGCACGGGCCGACCGCAGCGAGTCGGTCGTCGACGTGATCAATTAACGTGCGATTGGCGGCGTCCGAAGACCGCCCAGTCGCCACCGCATACATGGGGTAAAAACTGAAGATGACCCTGTAATTTCCCTTATCCAGCCCCAATTCTTTCGCTTTTATTCGATAGTTCCCGTCCAAGTAAGTCGCTGACTCGACCCCGGAATCGGGACTTAACGCCGTAATGAACTCGTAGTAATCCTCAGGACGCTCTTCCGTGATGAAATACACTACCGGCAGCTCCGCCGGCCTCAATTCAGCCATATATTCGGCATCTATATCCTCAATTGGCCGCGAGACGGCCATTGTCAGAGCCAACGTCGACTTGCCTGCGCCCGGCAGACCGGAGATGAGCATCGACGGACAAGTTCCATCGTGCCTGCGTAGCAACCCGCCTCCGAGAATTTCATCCAATCCAATGATTCTGGTTGAGATGCAACTCGTGCGATCGCCTGCCATTCGATTCAACCTCTAAACGGGGCCGCCGGCCTCGACTCGCGCGCTTCGGCCAGAATGCGCTGCTGCAACCTGATTGGCTCGCTTGCAACCACGCTCTCCCAATCGCTCTCGTCGCTCGACTTGCTGTAGACAGGGTGAGATTCCTGGCTGGAGACGACCTCGGACTCCTTGCCAGACGGCGCTGCCGTTAATCGCAGTCGCACAAACCTCACCACCAGGAAAGTGATCTGACCAAACACGACCAGTGCAACCACAAACAAAGCGGAAGCGACTAAGCCGATCAACAAATCGATCGAGGCCTGACGCGCGGTCGACGCTTCGTACGGCTTACCGGAAAAGAAAGAAACCAGGTAGTTCCCAAGTTGCCCGAAGCAGACGGCCAACGCGATGACGCCGAGCGCCATGAGCGCATTGATCGTCGACTCAGCATGAGAACCGCGACGACTCGCAGTTGCCCCGGCAGCTGGAGCGTCAGAAGACTGCTTAACCTTACCTGTTGGAGCCATCAGGCTAACGCCTTGGGTGAACGGGCGGCTTTTCAATTATCGTCGTTTCAGAGGAGTCTACGCCAACCCCAACTCAACCTCTAGCCATTTCCTGGCCGCTCCCGCCAGACCATTCGATCCTTTCCCCCCATACTACCAAGATAATCGCCGTCGCGACCAGCGAAAGAGACATCCAGACCGGCTCAGCTGTCGCTGCATGCTGGACAGTCGCCAGCAGGGCCTGGATGGTCACCCCTCCCGCGATCCAAAACAGCACCGGCGACCCCAACAAGCAAGCCTCAAGCTCGACGTATGCCCGGCAAACCGCCTTCATGGTGCCATGAAACTCACTATGCAGAATTCCATGGCAGGCATGCTGAAAACAGTGCAGTGTCTCGTGCGATGTTACATCCCGGGCAAATACGCCTCGACTTGAGCACATCGCCGGCAGACTAACGTGCACATCGCCCGCTGCAGCGGGAAGCCACACGCGCGCGCCGAACTGGTGCGATCTGCAACCATCCACAAGCTGGGGCTTCGACTTGTCTATCGTCTCGGTCAGCGCGCTTCGCAAGTGCAACCGATTCCTTGGCTCCTCCACCGGCCGCGCGTTGTTTGCCGCACCTTCCGCCCCCTCGACGTCTCCCGCACCAGAAACATCGCGATTTGCGGATTGACGCCACAGCCACCCCAACTCGTCCAAAGCGCTAAAGATCACCCGGACCGCAACCATCGAAATGGCGATTGACATTCGATAGACCCACAGTCGCTTCGAGTCAACGACGGAATGCATCGCCTCGCGCGCGACGGCAGACTCCTCGCCCGGAGCCGGATGGTAGTCGACGCTCCCGGCGGAACGACCGCTGCTCCGCAGGAACGTTCTTCGCGCATACACGACGCCCCCCACCGCGACTGGCAAAAGAAAAGGCGAAACCACAAGAACAACGCCGATCGCAATCAACGGAGCATTCCTCAGAACCAGCCCGTCCGTAGAGAAGAGGTTGCACGGAGGAGCAGTTGACCGCAAGCGAGGCAGAGTCCCTCCTAACGACTGCACTGCCTTCGCCTCCCAAAACCTCATCCATAAGACGAGAAAAATCAATTGAGAAATCTGCCCGATGAACGCGGTCACATAAAGGTCGCCGCCAGCGCCTAGAAAAAAACACAACGCCGCAGCGTCTACAAGAAAATCCATCGCCAGGTCAGCAGCAGACGAGTTCAAATCGACGCCCCAACAATCAAAACAACCAATTGCAATCCGAACAGTGGGCGTTGACTCTAGGGTTGCTGATTATAGCGCGTCAAGTAGCAGCGACTTCTTTCGTTGACTTTTTCCACTCCCCCACATTTGGGGCGCCGTCGCACTCACCGGAGCCTGCTCGGCACGCGGCCGTCGCCGCCGATGAAATGCAGGGCGAACAAGTCCTCAAGACACGCCAACGCGATGTCCCTAACCCCATATCCGCATTGGCAATACCGCGACATTCTCGATATACTGCCGCCGCATCCTCATTCGCGCCCTTTCAAGTCGCACCCCGCGTCTTATCCCCGTCCATGGACCGAACAATGCTCCTCGCCCGCTCTGGTTGGCGCTTGCCGCTACTCCTCGCCGCCGTCGCCCTTTCGACCGGCTGCGTTCGCGAAACGACCGAAGGCACGGCCCACGTCTTCCAAAACGAGCTGTGGGTGCCCATCGTCACGTTCCTCGGCGGCGTTGCGGCCGCCGTCGGCGGCTGGTTTGTGAAGGCACACTCCGACCGCTTCGGCTGGACGATGATTATCCTCGGACCAATCGCCGCCCTTGGACTCGCCCCGGCGCTGTTTCTCGATCGGGTCGCGATCGACGACTCGGGAATGTCCGCGAAGGTCGGCATATGGGTGTTCTCTGCACCCCTCGAGGTGAAATACGACAATCTCGCTCAGGTGCGGCTCATTAAGGAAGAGACAACCGGCCGCCGCGGCCGGAAGAACGTGAATTATTCGATGCTGTGCGAAAAGAAGAGCGGCGGCGAACCGACGAAGGTGCCGCTAGGCAATCACGTGATCGAAGCCGCGGCTCCCGCCTTCCTGGAGGCGGTGCAGCAGCGCGGCATCCCGATCATCAACGAAACTGGCGAGTAACCTCGAACGCCAGGCCAAGGCCCCGCCGGCAACGTCATCGCGCACACCGCCCCCGGACTGGTCGCTTAAGCGACCAGTCCGAACCCACGCGCGACTCACCCTCGTTCCCACGCTCCGCGTGGTAACGCTCGCCTCCGCCGCTCCGCGGCATTTTTTATTTTCCCGTCGCCGCGAACGTCCAATTCCAGACCATTTGGTTGCTTACTCCCGCAATCTAGCGTAGCCTAGCGATTCATCGCTCCCCGTTGCCGGAGGCCCAGTGCACCACCGCCGTCCCCGCCGCGCCGCTCACGCCACCTCGCCGCTCCGCACCAACGACCGCCTCCAGTTCGAAACCCTCGAACCCCGCCAAGTCCTCAGCGGCGTCGCCGAGCTGCTGCTCGACGTCAACTCCACCCCGGCAGTTACTCCCTACGACGTTTCCGACTACGTCGTGACGGGAAACGTCGCCTACTTCAATTCGGGCGACCTAGGCGATGAACTCTGGAAGACCGACGGAACCCCTGCGGGAACAACGCTCGTTCGCCGCTTCGTCTCCTCCGACTCGCTCGTCAATGTGAACGGCGTTCTCTTCTTCGCCGCGAGCGACGGGTCGAACGGCGTCGAACTTTGGCACACCGACGGCACCACTGCCGGGACCACTCAAGTCAAAGACATTAATCCAGGCGAGTTTGCGTCGCGCCCACAATCTCTCGCCAATGTCGACGGCGTTCTCTACTTCCGGGCGGACGACGGCGTCGGCGGCGTCGAGCTTTGGAAAAGCGACGGAACGGAAGCTGGCACTCAGTTGGTGAAGGACATATATCCGGGAGTCGAGAGTTCGGTGCTCTTCGGAATCGCCGGCTTGAACGGCGCGATCGTCTTCGTCGCCGATGACGGCGTCAATGGATTGGGAATCTACCGCAGCGACGGGACGCAGCAAGGAACCTACTTTCTAAAAAATGTCGCTCCCGTCGTTTCAAGCGTCGAGGTCAATCGACGCGCCTTCGTCGAAGCGAACGGCAAACTCTACTTTGCCGCCAGCGGCTCCGACAACGACGTCGAACTTTGGACGACCGATGGCACGTCGGCGGGCACCACGCGCGTCAAGAATATCAATCCCACTGGCGCCTCCAAACCTTCTCAACTCCTCAACGTCAACGGAACGTTATTCTTCGCCGCGCACAGAACCGGATCTGGCGTCGAACTCTGGAAAAGCGATGGCACAGAGGCCGGCACGATGCTCGTCAAAGACATCCAGCCCGGAGCGGCCGGCAGCGTTGTAGGAAAGCTCGCGGCGTTCGGCGACAAGCTCCTGTTCGTCGCTAACGACGGCATCCACGGGGCGGAACCTTGGATCACCGACGGTGCGGCCGACGGCACACTCTTGTTGGCGGACGTCGCGTTGAACACGAACGATGCTTCTCCTAGCACGCCGGTAAACGTCAACGGCGTCTATTACTTCTCCGCGAACGACGGCGTTCACGGCGACGAGCTCTGGCGCACCGACGGCACCGCCGCGGGAACGCGAATGGTGCTCGACATCGCTCCCGGGGCTCGCTCATCGGCGCCCCGTTATTTCACCAACGTCAACGGCACGCTCTACTTCGTCGCCAACAACGGCGTCACTGGCCTTGAGTTATGGCGCTCCGACGGCTCGGCGGCAGGCACGGCGTTGGTGCGAGAGATATCGCCCGGACTCAGCAATTTGCCGCCGCGTCGTTTGACCAACGTCGACGGCATTCTCTACTTTGCCGTAACCGACGGCGTCGCCGGCGTCGAGCCGTGGAAGAGCGACGGTACGGCCGCCGGCACCGTCATGGTCGGCAACGTTCAGCCAGGCAGCGCCTCGTCGGATCCTTTCGATTTCGTTTCGCTCAACGGGGCCGTTTATTTCGGCGCCGCCAACAATATCTGGAAAACTTCCGGCGACGGAACGCCCCCGACGCCGCTAATCAACCTTGGCGGCATCTCGTCGCCTTCTCAGCTGACGCGCGTCGGCAACCAGTTGTTTTTCAACTTGTTCCGTTCCAACCTCGGCGGTGAACTATGGGTTAGCGACGGAACCGTCGCCGGCACGCGGCTCGTGAAAGATATCCAACCAGGGGCCGGCAGTTCCCTCAACACGCAGTCGCCCTTCGTAGAATGCAACGGAATTCTCTATTTCGCCGCCACGACGAATCAAACGGGAACGGAACTTTGGCGCAGCGACGGTACGGAAGCTGGAACATACCTCGTGCGTGACATCAGCAACGCTGCCGGCTCGCCCAGCAGCTCGCCCCGCTATCTGACGAACGTCAACGGCCAGCTTTTCTTCATTGCTAACGACGGCAAGAACGGCTTCGAACCCTGGCTAAGCGACGGAAGCCCCGCCGGCACTCGCCTCGCAAGAGACATCGCCCCCGGCCCCCTTACCTCATTCCCCTACTACGTGGGTTCTTCGCTTCCTCGAATAGCGGTCATCGATGATTGGCTCTACTTTATCGCACCCTCGAATGACGTTCCTACCATTTTTCGAGTCAACGGCCTTAGGGGCGACGTCGAGTTGCTTACCGACGGCTTTATCAATTCCACCCAACAAGATGGCCCGCGCTGGCTCGCCAACGTCAACGGCAGTCTCGCCTTGGCATACGCGCTGCCGGGCGGCATCGAGTACGGAACTGAAATGTGGCTCCTCAAAGAAACCGCCTTCGCGGGCGCCGGCGACTACAGCACCGACGGCGTCGTCGACGGCGCCGACTTCCTTGCCTGGCAACGCTCTTACGGACAAAGCGCCCCAACGCCAGGAACCGGCGCCGACGGTTCGGGCAACGGCCTCGTCAACGCCAACGATCTGACCGTCTGGAAAGACCACTTCGGCGAAACGACCGTCGCGCCGCCCTCCGTCGCCGCACTCGACGCCGCGTTCGAGAATAGCGACGTTGCCTTTGAACCGCTCGCCATCGCCGCCCCCTCCCCGCGACTCTCCCTCGGCGCCGCGGCGCTCACGCTCCGCCAAGCCGCCACCGTCGACGACGCCGCACGCCCTCAGCGCACCAACCATCGCCAACCGCCAGCCCCAAACCAACTCCCCGCGCCCGCGCTCACGCCCGCCGCCACGCCCCGCTCACTATCCCCTCAGCTCCCCAAAAGCATTCCCCCCGCCGTCAACGAAGCCCCGCAACCGTAGCGCCCGGCCCGCGCCCGCATTCCAGCTGCTTTAATTGTCTGCCGCCGCAATCTAGCGTAGCTTAACGGCTCATCGCTCTTCATTGCCGGAGGCCCCGTGCACCACCGCCGCTCTCATCGCTCCGCCCGCCCGACTTCGCCGCGCATCGCCGGCAACCGCCTGCAATTCGAAACGCTCGAACCACGCCAAGTTCTCAGCGCCGTCCCCGAGCTGCTGCTCGATATCAATTCCATTCCGACGGGGCAGGGCTCGGCTCCGTTGGGGTATGTCGTCAATGGCGACCACGCGCTGTTTTTCACCTCGACCACATCCCCCGCGGAACTTTGGCGCACCGACGGCACGGAAGCGGGCACGACGCGCATCCGCACCTTCGAAACCACAGGCTCCGTACTCGCCAACGTCAACGGCGTCTTCTATTTCGCCGCCAGCGAAAGCTCCAAGAATGTGGAGCTCTGGCGCACCGACGGCACGACCGCCGGCACCTGGTTGGTCAAAGAGATCCGCGCCGGCGGCGGCTCATCGCCCACGGCCCTCACGAACATTAACGGCACGCTCTTCTTCAGCGCCACCGACGACGCAACCGGCACGGAACTCTGGAAAAGCGACGGCACGGCCGACGGCACGGTCATCGCCCGCGACGTTCTTCCCGGGGCAACCACCTCCCAAGCGCTGCCGCAGTTCAATTTGAACGGCGCGCTCGTCTTCACCGCCCGCAACGCCGGCGGCAATTATTCGCTGTTCCTCGACGACGGCTCCGCTGCCGAGCCTACGTTGCTCAGAACCTTCAGCTCGTCATCGTCCAGCGGCCCCTTCGCCAACTTCACGCAAGTCGGCTCAACGCTCTATTTCACCGCCAATCAAGGCATCGACGGCATTGAGTTCTGGAAAACCGACGGCACGGTCGTCGGCACGCAGCGGGTCGCCGACCTCAACCCTTTCGGAAACGACTCTCTCGGTCGGCTGACGAATGTCAGCGGCACGCTCTTCTTCGTCGCCGATCGCACGACAATCGAAGGCGCCGAGCTCTGGAAATCTGACGGCACGACCGCCGGCACCATGCTCGTCAAAGACATTCGCAGCGGAATCAACGCCTCCGACCCAAAGTACCTCTTCAACTATGGCGGCGTCCTCTATTTCGCCGCCAACGACGGCGTGAACGGCGCCGAACTCTGGCGCAGCGACGGCACCGCCGCCGGCACTCTGCTCGTTGAAAATATCAACCCCGGCGCAGCGGCTTCGAACCCCGCCCAATTCGCCAACATCAACGGCACGCTCTACTTCAGCGCCGCCACCGCCGGCGCCGGCGTCGAGTTTTACCAACTCGACGGCGCCAGCGTCGCGCTCATTCGCGACATCCTCCCCGGCGTCGGCTCCTCAAACGCAAGCCGCTTCGCCAACTTCAACGGCCAAATCCTCTTCACCGCCGCCGGCAGCAGCGCCGTCGGCCCCGAACCTTGGATCAGCGACGGCACAGCCGCCGGAACGCGACTCGTCAAAGACGTCCGCATCTCCACCGATGCGTCGAACCCCTCCGTCCCGGTGGAGGTCAACGGCATTTACTACTTCATCGCCTACGACGGCGTGCACGGCAACGAGCTCTGGCGCACCGACGGAACCAGCGCCGGGACGTTTATCGTCAAAGATATCTACCCAGGCGCTAATTCCAGTTTTTCCCTGTCGCCGGCGACCTACTTCGTCAACGTCAACGGCAAGCTCTACTTCGCCGCTAACGACGGCGCGAGCGGCTTCGAACTCTGGAGCAGCGACGGCACCGCCGCCGGAACCACCCTCGTCGCCGAAGCCAATCCCGGCGCCTCCAGCAGCTTTCCGCGTCAGTTCACGAACGTCGGCGGCGTCCTCTATTACGCAGCGAACGACTCCAGCGGCGCCGAACTCTGGCGCAGCGATGGAACCGTCGCCGGAACCATGCGCGCGGCAGACCTCAACCAAGGCGCGGCCTCATCGTCGCCAGGAGACTTCGTCGTCGCCGCCGGTACGCTCTACTTCACGGCCATCACTCCGACGACGGGCCGCGAACTCTGGAAGCTTGCCCCCGGCGAGTCGACGCCCGTCCAAGTCACCAGCTTCGCCGAGGCCACAATCGACGCGACCGCCGCTCGCCTGACCGTCGTCGGCGACAAAGTCTTCTTCCTCATGCGCGACGTCGCCGCTGGCGACGAACTTTGGATCGCCGACTCCGCAGGCGCCCGCCGCATCATCGACCTGCAGCCAACCAGCATCGGCGGCGTTCCGACGAGTATGGTGAACGTCAACGGCACGTTGTTCTTCACGCCTCTCACCCTCGACCATGGCCGCGAGCTGTGGCGTAGCGACGGCACGCCAGAGGGAACGTTCGAAGTCCTCGACATCATTCCCGGCTCTACGAACAGCAGCCCGCTCAATCTCTTCAACTTCAACGGCACGCTTTTCTTCAGCGCTACGACGCCGGCCAGCGGCAACGAGCTCTGGAAAAGCGACGGCACGGCCGCCGGCACGGTACTCGCCGCCGACGTCGCGCCTGGTACGTTAAGTTCTTTTCCCCTCAGCCCCTTCCAAACTCCGCAATACGTCGTCATCGGCGATTGGCTCTATTTCGTCGCCCGACCTCAACTGGCCAACCTAGAAGCGATCTACCGCATCAACAGCTCCTCGTCGCAAGCAGAACTTCTGACGGACGTCTATTCGTTGAGCAATCGACAAACGAAAAATCTCATCAACCTTAACGGCAACTTGGCATTCGTAGGCGGCGAGCGCACCTTCACCGGCTTCGGCGTCGAAATGTATGTTCTCCGCGAATCCGCGACCCCGCAATCCGGCGACTACACAGGCGACGGCGTCGTCGACGGCGCCGACTTACTCGCCTGGCAGCGCAGCTTCAACACCCGCGTCGAACCCTACGGCTCGGGCGCAGACGGCACCGGCAACGGCCTCGTGAACGGCTTCGACCTCGACGTCTGGAAAGGAAACTTCGGCAAGCAAGCGCCCGCCGCGGAATCCGCCGCCGTCATGGCCCCGGCCGCAGGCGCGACGCTTGCCGCCGTCGACGCTGCGTTCACAAGCGCCGACGCCGAACCGCTCGGCGCCGCCGCGCTGACGCTTCACGATCAAACGGCCGTGAGAAGCCACGCCCGCCCCTCCCGCTCCCCACGCCACGACGCACCGATCGCCCCCCCAACGCCGTCAACTCCTCCCCGTTCCTCCCACCCTGCCCCCACTCATCGCACCGCCTCCACCCATCGAACTGAGTCGCTTCAGCGACCAGTCGGCCCCGCCAACACGCTCCCCGCCGCTGAAACGCTCTTCGATCCCCACGAAGAAATCGGGGCCGCCCGCTAACGCCCCGCCGCGTCAACCCCCAAATACCTGCCGCTCATCCAATTTCATTAGCCCCCGGTTCTTCAAACCGGGGGCTCGACCGACATGGCCCGAACGCACCGCTATGCGCCATGCTCTCGCCCCGCAAGGCGTGAGCATGCCGAACCCTCGCAAAGGCTCCACCATGGTTCCACATGGCGACGCTCCGCGACGACATGGCACCCGTCGCGCTGTATAACGACAAGTCACGCTTCGCCGAGCGTCCGTCATAGCGCTCGCCGCTCTCTCTCCGCGCACCGCCGCCAGTTTACCGATGTCGTCACAAAATCACTTCCCCTGCCTCATGGTCCGCCGCAACGCCGCCGGCGCCGTCGCGTGCGGCGTTGAGCAACTCACGATCGACGACCTCCCGCCGGGCGACGTCCTCATCCAAGTGAGCGCCTCGTCGTTCAACTACAAAGACGCACTCGCCTGCCGCGCGCACGAGGGGATCGTCCGGTCGCTGCCGCACGTGCCGGGGATCGACGCCGCCGGCCGCGTCGTCGAAACCACCTCATCCGATTTTCGCCCCGGCGATCCGGTCCTCGTCACAGGCTACGACCTCGGCTCCGCCGCCTGGGGCGGGTACAGCGCGTTCATTCGCGTCCCCGCCGCGTGGGTCGTCCGCCTGCCCGCCGAGCTCACCGCCGAAGAGGCAATGACCTACGGCACCGCCGGCTTCACCGCCGCTCAGTGCGTCGAGCGCATCGTCAATCACGGCATCACGCCCGCAGACGGCGAGATCGTCGTCACTGGCGCCACGGGCGGCGTCGGTTCGCTCGCGGTCGCACTCCTCGCGAAGCTCGGCTACACAATCGCCGCCGTCACCGGCAAACCGGAACAAACGCCGCTCCTCCGCGAACTCGGCGCCACGTCGATCCTCGCTCGTGACGAGGTCGCCGACGCCACCGATCGCCCGCTTCTGAAAGGCCGCTGGGCCGCCGCCGTCGACACCGTTGGCGGCAAGGTGCTGGCAACGCTGCTGCGAAGCACCGCCTACCGCGGCTGCGTCACCGCCTGCGGGCTCGTTGCGGGCGACCAACTGCCGCTCACCGTTTACCCATTTCTCCTCCGCGGCGTCACCCTCTACGGCATCGATTCCGCGAAATGTCCCCGCACGCCCCGCCTGGAGATCTGGCGGCGCCTCGCTACGGAGTGGAAACTAGAACACTTGGAACGCCTCCGCCGCGAGATCACCCTCAGCCAAGTCCCCGCCGCCGTCGAAGAGATGCTCGCCGGCCAAACGCACGGCCGGACGCTGGTACGACCGCATGTTTAGTGCATTGAAGTTCAAAGACTTAACCGCCAAGGACGCCAAGAGCGCCAAGGGAATACAAAAATAATCCCCGCATTTCCTTGGCGCTCTTGGCGTCCTTGGCGGTTCAAAAAAGCAGCTCCGCAAACGTCAAACGTTCCACTTCAAAACCAACCACAGAGAAAAGAAAATGCACGCGACTCTCCGCATTTTCCTCTGTGCTCTCTGTGTGCTCTGTGCTGAAGCATTCCCGGCATTCATCACGGCCGCCGAACCAGACGCGCTCCCCACCGCCGGCGAGCTTGCTCCGCACGTCACCATCCACCGCGACGAGTTCGGCCTCGCTCACGTCATTGGCGACGACGACGAAGCGACCATCTTCGGTTACGGCTACGTTCAGGCCGAGGATTACTTCTGGCAAGTCGAAGACGTCTACATCCTCGCCCTCGGCCGCTACAGCGAAGTCCACGGTCCGCAGGGGATCAACTCCGATCTGCTGAACCGCGCGTTCGAGATTGTTCCCCGCAGCCAGCGCGACTTCGCCGCGCTCGATCGCAAGTCGCAGCGACTCTACGCGGCGTTCGTGGCGGGGATCAACCACTTCCTCGCGATGCATCCCGAAGTCAAACCGCGCATGATCGAGCGGTTCGAACCGTGGCACGTCCTTGCGTACTTCCGGCAAGTCGCGCTCGAGCTTTCGTTCCGCTTCACCGGTCTCTCCGACGAGTTCCTGCCGCGCCGCAATCCGCAAATTTGGGCCGCCACTGGTTCGAACGGCTGGGTCGTCAACGGCGCCCGCAGCGCGAGCGGCCATCCGCTGTTGATGGCGAGCCCCCACATGCCGTGGTTCGGCTTCACGCAGCTCATGGAGTCGCACCTCCAGAGCAAGGGGGGCGTCGACGGCGCCCCGTGGAACTTCATCGGCGCCGGCTTCTACGGTAGCCCCACCCCGGCGATGGGCCACAACGATCGCCTCGGCTGGACGCTCGTCACGAATCGCCCCGACATCGCCGACCTATGGCGGGTGAAGTTCAGCGATCCGCAGCAACCGCTCGCCTACGAGTATGGCAACGACTACCGCCAGGCGGAGGAGTGGACCGAAACGATTCGCGTCCGCAAGTCGACCGGCCTCGAAGATCGCCGCCACCTCTTCCGCAAGACGCATCACGGCCCAATCGTCCAGCGCGAAGACGACCGGACGATGCTCGCCGCACGGATCTCGGGTCTGTTCGAAGCGGTGCCAATGCGGCAAGCCCTCGGCATGATGCGGGCGAAGAACCAAGCCGAGTTCCGCACCGCGCTCGCGCCAATGCAAATGCTGTTCATGAACATCGTCTACGCTGACGCCGACGGCAACTCGTGGTTTCTCTACAACGGCCGCATCCCGCGCCGCAACCCGCGGTTCGATTGGTCGCAGCCGGTCGACGGCGCCGACCCCGCGGCCGAGTGGCTCGGCGTGCACGAACTCGAAGAGCTGCCGCAAGTCTCGAACCCCGGCGCCGGCTTCTTGCAGAACTGCAACTCGACGCCGTTCCAAGTGACCGACGGCGGCAACCCCCAGCCGCAAGACTTCCCCAAGTACATGGTCGGCGACGGCGAGGTTCGCAATCGCCGTTCGCTCCGCTCGCTCGAACTGCTCCGCGGCGTCAACAAGATCACGTTCGCCGACTGGCAGCGACTCGCGTTCGACACCGAAGTTTACTGGGCTCGCCAGGAACTGCCGAAGTACGCCGCCGAACTCGAAAAACTAAAAGCAGCCGATCCAAAGGCGGCTGAGCAAGTGCGACCTTACCTCGAACACCTCCTCGCGTGGGATGGCCGCATCACCGCCGACTCGACCGCAGCGACGCTTTGCACCGCGTGGTACGAACTCCTCTACGGCCCCAGCTACCCGGGCGAAACGATGCGTGCGCAGTTCGTCGACAAGCCAGAGAAGCAACTCGCCGCGCTCGTGCGAGCCGCAGAAGGGCTCGTTGATTTCCATGGCGATTGGAAGGTTCCGTACGGCGAACTCTACCGCTCGCAGCGAACCTCGCGCGTCGCCGATCTCACCGACGCCCGCTTCGTCGACGGCGGCCCAAGTCTCCCCTGCATCGGCGGCCACGGCCCGATGGGCGTCGCGCTCACGCAGTACTACTCGCCGAGCATCGACATCCCGCTGGTGATCTCGCAGCGCAAACGATACGGCATGGCGGGCGTCTCGTACCTCGCCGCGTGGGAGTTCGCCCCCGAGGGCGTCCGCGGCGCGAGCCTTGTCCCCTTCGGCGTGAGCGGCGACCCGCGCTCGCCGCACTACTTCGACCAATCCAAACTGCTGGCCGAGCAACGATTGAAGACCGAACGCTTCACCGAAGCCCAAGTGTTGAGGCATGCCGTCCGCAGCTACCGCCCGGGCGAGGAAGTGACTCCCGCGATGCCTAAAACAGAATGATCTCACGCAAAGGCGCGAAGGCACAAAGAAGAAACTTCTTGCTTGTATTTCCTTTGCGCCTTCGCGCCTTTGCGTGAGATCTGTTTTTAATTAATCAGACTTACGCTGAGCAAACAACCAATCCCAAGTCCCCCGATTCTCAAACGTCGGCGACCAGGAGTTGTGCCCCACGCCGGGGTACTCGGTGTAGATCGGCGTGCCGCCCGCTGCCTTGAGCGCGGCGATCATCTCGCGCGAGAGTTCCGGCTTGATCACGTCGTCGGCGTCGCCGTGGAAGACCCAGATCGGCGTCGACTTGTACGCTCCGACGTTCTTCGGATCGCCGCCGCCGCAAATCGGAACCGCCGCGGCCAGGTAGCCAGGCTTCCGCTCCAACAGATCCCACGTGCCGAAGCCCCCCATCGAGAGGCCCACGGCGTAGAGCCGATTCTCGTCGATCGGATACTCCTTTTTCAGCGATTCAATCAGCTCGAGCGACAGCCCTAACGGCCCGCTCATCTTGTCGGGCTTCGCTTCGTCTCCGTTCCAACGAATCTGCGCCCACACCGCATCGTTCGGGCATTGCGGCACGAGCACGAACGCCGGGTAACGGCGCCGCAGCGTTTCGTCGCCGAGTTCCTTGCCGCCCCAGATGAGCTGCCGTTCGTTGTCATCGCCGCGTTCGCCGGCGCCATGCAGGAACAGCACGAGCGGATACTTCTCCTTCGCCTTGGCGTCGAAGTCGATCGGCTTCAGCAGCCGGTACTTCAACACCTCGCCGTCGGCGCCCTTGAACTCAAGAGCTTCAAACAAGTCGGCGTTCGTTACAGCGGGAGCAGCAGGCGATTGAGCATTCATCGGCAGAGTAGGGGAGAGTGCCAGCAGGGCCACGCACAGGAAAAGTCGGCGACGAAAAGTCAACATCGATCGAGACTCCCAAAGGTGCAGAGAAGGGGAGCCGCCTATCATATCGCCACCCGCCGCTGGGTGACATTCAGAAACAGCAGGAACCGTGCGTAAGAAAGTCTGTGGGAGGGGTCTCTGACCCCGAAGCCGCGCTGAGCTACCACAACTGATTGGTGTAGCGACCGGCTTCGGCGTCGGAGACGCCTCCCACAAACAGAGCCGCAAGCCGCCGGCGGTTCCACCACTTTCTCCGTATTTCCTTGGCGCTCTTGGCGTCCTTGGCGGTTGCCTTTCCCCGGCAAATGCCAGCTCCGCCCGCGCGGCCGTTTATGCGGCATGGCCGCTTCCGGGGCTGCCGGATATACTGCCCTCCATGCCCAAGTACGTCGTGAGACATGGCGTCATGCGAAACCTGAGCGTGCTCGGCACGCGATCAGGCGAGACCTTCGCGCGCGGCATGCAAGTCATCATCCGCACCCAGCGCGGCATCGAGACCGGCGAAGTCCTCTGCGAAGCGACCGAGCACGTCGTCTCCAACATGACCGATCCCAAGGGGGGTCAGATCCTCCACGAGCAATCGGAAGAGGACAAGCGCGAGATCCGTCGTCTCGCCGAGCAGGAAGAACGCGAGCACAAGCTCTGCCGCGACTGCATCGCGCAGCTGCAACTCGACATGAAGCTGATCGACATCGAACGCCTCTTCGGCGGCGAGCGCGTTGTCGTCTACTACCTCGCTGAAGACCGCATCGACTTCCGCCAACTCGTCAAGGATTTGGCGAAGGAATTCCAAACCCGCATCGAGATGCGCCAGATCGGCGTCCGCGACGAAGCGAAGCTGCTGGCCGACTACGGCGACTGCGGCAAACCGGTCTGCTGTAACACCCACCTGTCGGAAATGCCGCCTGTATCGATGCGGATGGCAAAGTTGCAAAAGGCGACGCTCGACCCCAGCAAAATTTCGGGCCGCTGCGGACGGCTAAAATGCTGCCTCCGCTATGAGTTCGACGTCTATCAGGAGCTGCAAAAAGACTTGCCGCCCGTGGGGGCCCAGATTATCACGAATAAAGGGAAGGCTCAGGTGCTCGCCCAGGAGATCTTGGCGGGCCAGCTTCTCGTGCAGATGGAAGACATGCGTCGAATCATGATCGACGCGTCCGACGTGATGACCGTCCTCAGCCGCAGCGGCGGAGGCGGTCGCGGCAAACCGAAGCCAGCGCACGGAGCACAAGAGCAAACAGAAGACAACGGCGGCGGCGTAGCCCAGGCAGAGCGACCGGCCGATGAAACGCCGGGCAATGAAGAGTAAACCACGAAGGAAAGCGGGCCCCTTAGAGCGTTCGCAACTTCGTGGTGAAGAACCAGATTCAGCGCTCCCCACCAGAGAACCTGCCGTATAATTCACCATAGAGACGACGAGCACCCGCACGGCCGCGCGTCGACTTCCTCGAGACCACCAATGCTTGACCCCGCTCACCCGATTGCCGAACTGTTGCGGCACGACCGGCGTTACCACTTCGACGCCTACGTGTTCGTCTTCGAATCGCTGCGCTTCGCCCAAGAGAAAATGGGCCTCGGCGTCGATCCCGACTTCGATGCCGACGACTCGGACGAGCAGCCCGAACGCCACGTCACCGGGCAGCAACTCTGCGAAGCGATGCGCCGTTACGCCCACCAGCAGTACGGCTACCTCGCCAAGCAGGTCCTCAACCACTGGGGCATCCGCCGCACCGGCGACTTCGGCGAGATCGTCTTCAACCTGATCGAGATCGGCCAAATGCGCAAAACGCCTGACGATCGCCGCGAAGACTTTGACGACGTCTTTGAATTCGACGAAGGCTTCCAACACAGCTTCCAAATCTCGGCGGCCGACGCCTTCGAGGAGCCGCGGTCGTGAGTCGCCGCAAGGGCTCGAAAGTCGCCCCGCCCGCTGCTCCCCTCCGCCCGCGGGGGAGCCGATTCCAGCTCATCCTGTCCAGCCTGCTACTGGTCGGTTGGCTACTTTTCTTGGCGTCGATGGCGGTAACCGCTTGATATCGACCCTCCATTCAGTGTGAAATGGAGCCCTTGTCGCCCTGACGCGGCCCCTCGCCGGGATTACCGGCCGAGACACGCTCCGCGAAACCGACTCGAACCTCATTTAGATTGAGCCTACCGCCATGAAAGTTGTCCCCCTGGGCGACAAGTTAGTTGTGAAGCGTCTCGAGTCGGCGGAGAAAACGGCGGGCGGAATTCTGCTCCCCGACGCGGCGCGCGAACAGCCGCAACAAGGCCGCGTCCTGAGCGTCGGCGACGGCCTGATGCTGCCCGACGGCACCCGCGCCCCGCACGAAGTGAACGAAGGCGACCGCGTCGTCTTCAGCAGCTACTCGGGCGCCGAGGTGACGATCGACGAGGAGAAACTGCTGATCCTCAACGCGGACGACATCCTGGCGATCGTCCGCTAGAAGCAGCCACCGGGGTCGCGCGCACCGCGGGGCAGTGGCCGATTTGAGGGGTTTGTAATTCCGCACTTATGGCGGGATAATCTACGCACGGCCATCCCTAGCCCCGGGCTTCGCCCGGGGGTCTGCTTCCACTCCGGTAGACGTTGCCGCGCGTTGCGCAACCCCCGGGCAGAGCCCGGGGCTAGAATGCGGCAGCGAGTTCAGGCGCGCCCTACTCGCACTAATCCCTGCGCGTCCTTTGACTTCAAGGAACGAACCATGCGAATCGTCGCTCTTCTCTTCGCAGCATCGCTGATCATCAACTCGCTTGATACAGCGTCCGCCCAATCGGCGACGGCCGCCGCGCCGACCGCCCAGCAACTCGTCGACCGCGGCGTCGAGTTCCTGCGCAAGTCGCAAGCCGACGACGGTTCCTTTAGCAAGCAAGCCGGCCCCGGCATCACGGCGATCGTCGCGACTGGCCTCCTGGAGAACGGCATCCCCGCGAGCGATCCCACGGTCGCCAAAGCGCTCGACTATTTGAAGACCTTCGCCCGCACCGACGGCGCCATCGCCGCCGAAGGGTCGAAGTACAGCAACTACGAAACCTGCATGGCGATCCGCGCGTTCAAAAAGGCGAACGGCGCCGGCAAATACGACGAGCTGCTCAAGAACGCCGGCGCCTACGTGAAGCACATTCAGTGGGACAGCGACGAAGACCACCCCGAGTCGAGTGACTTCTACGGCGGAGCAGGTTACGGCGGGCACGCTCGCCCCGACCTCTCGAACACCACCTTCCTGCTCGACGCCCTCCAAGCGCTCGACACGCCCGCCGACGACGAAGCGGTGCAGCGGGCCCTCGTGTTCGTCTCCCGCTGCCAGAACCTGCCGAGCAAGTACAACGAAACAAAGTTCCCCGCGCTCAACCCCGACGGCGGCTTTTACTACACGATCGCCCAGGGAGGTTCGAGCCAGGCCGGGGCGCTCCCCAACGGCGGCCTCCGCAGCTACGGCTCGATGACCTACGCCGGCCTGAAGAGCATGCTTTACGCCGGAGTCGACAAGGACGACCCGCGCGTGAAAGCAGCCGTCGAGTGGCTGCAGCAGCACTACTCGCTCGAAGAGAATCCGGGCATGGGCGACTCGGGCCTCTACTACTACTTCCACACGTTCGCCAAAGCGCTGAGCGCCTATGGCGAGTCGTCGTTCGCCGAGAAAGATGGCGACAAGCACGATTGGAAGAGCGAACTCGTCGCAGCGCTGGCCGCCCGCCAGAAAGACGACGGCAGCTGGGCCAACGCGAACGAACGCTGGCTCGAGGCCGATCCGAACCTCGCCACGGGCTACGTGCTGCTAGCACTCTCCTACGCGAAGTAAGTGGGCAGTGGGCAGTGGGCAGTGAAATGCTGTCACGCTAGCACGCCCATCTCATTTTGTGGGAGGCGTCTCCGACGCCGAAGCGGCGTAACGGGACAGCGTCGGCCTGCAGTGGTAAGCGTAATCGGCGTCGGAGACGCCTCCCACAGTCGCTCCAAACCGCAACTGCTCTTCACCCCTGCGCAGCGATTTGGTACCACCCGACGCCTCTGCCGAACTTTCGGCAGCGTAACCATTTGCCTGCGCTGAAGATTTCCCGCCTCTGCACGGATTGGCAGAGCGATCTTCCGCCGCAGTCGCGACTCGCTAATCGACCATCGGGGTTCTTGGTATGGAAACCATCTCCGCACCCGCGCCGCGCCGTCTCGTCAGCCGCCTCATTCCCTGGACGCTCGCGTCGGGAGTCTTCGCCGGCGGCGGCTTTGGCGTCTACCACTTCGCCGTGCCGGCCACGGCGCCGCGCGGCGATCAGCAAGCCGTGGAGGCCGTCGACCCCTTCGCTGCTCCCGCTTCGGCAGGACAGAGCGAGCAAATCAAACAACTCTTCGCCGCCGGCCCCGAGTCTGCCGCGTATCCAGCCGAAGCATCAAACAACCGTTACGCTGCCGCGCCCATGCCGGCTCCGCAAGCGCCAGTCGCTGCGCCCGACGCCGACGAAGTCGACACGCCGCGCAGCGCCGCCGAACTCGCCCCCGCTCAGAATCCCTTCGCCGCCGCGGCCCCGGTCGACATGACGCCGAACGCGGCCGAAGTCACCCGCGGCCAAGAGCCCGGCCCGAACAAGCTCCGCACCGCCTCGCACACCGCTCCTGTGAGCGAGACGCCGGCCCCCTCGGCTGAAGCCGCGGCGCCGTCGAATCCGGTGGCATTGTCATCGAACCCATTCCAATCGGGCGGCCGCTACGGCGAAGCCGCCCCGGCGCCGGCCCCCGCTCCCGAAGCGAGCGCCGCCGCAGCCAACGCTGCCGCCGCCTTCGGCCCCGCCGAGACGACGCCCGCGCCCCACGAACCAACGCTCGCCGAAACGCCAGCCCCAGCCCCTGCCGCGACGCCGATCCCGGCGGAGTTCCAACCACAGCCCGCGCCGGAGATTCAGTCGTACCACGCCGACGCTCCGGCTCCCGCCGCCGTTGCCGCTGCTGAACCGACAATGGCCGCGCCGCCGGCGAACCCCTTCGGCGCTCAAGCCGCCGCGCCGATGGAAGTCGCTTCCCGCACTGAGCCGTCGTTCGCCAACGAAGTCTCGCAATCCGCGAATCAGCTTCGCGCTCAACATCACGCCCCCGCAAGCGCTGCGGCCGAGCAACCGGCCGCCCAACATCCCGCGGCACTGCAACCGTCAACCGATATCACGCCGACGCCAACTCCCGGCCTCGCCGCCGCCGATGGTTCGGGCCAACCGGGCAGCCGCGACCTCGAAGGGCTGCAAAGCCCCGCGATCACTATCCAAAAGCAAACGCCGACTGAAATCCAAGTCGGCCGTCCGTGCAACTTCGCCGTCCGCGTGCAGAACAACAGCAAGCAAACGGTGCAGGGCGTGCAGGTGCACGACGAGGTGCCGCTCGGCACGCAACTCGTCGGCACGGCGCCCAAGGCGCAGGTCGCCGGCTCGCGCGTCCAGTGGGATCTCGGCGCGATGGCGCCAGGCGAAGAGCGTATCGTCGAGATGCAACTCCTGCCGAAGACCGAAGGCGAACTAGGCAGCGTCGCCACCGTGACGTTTGCCGCGCAAGCCTCAGCGAAGGTCCGTTGCACGAAGCCTGAACTCGCCCTGCGCCTCACCGCGCCGCCGCGCGTGATGGCTGGCGAGAAGCAGCTTGTCCAAATCGAAGTCTCGAACCCCGGCAGCGGCGAAGCGACCGGCGTCATGCTGCTCGAAACGATCCCGGCCGGCGTCTCGCACGAAGCGGGCCCGGCGCTCGAGTTCGAAGTCGGCTCGCTACTACCAGGCGCTTCGAAGCAACTCGACCTGCTGCTCACCGCCGAGGAAGCGGGCCGCATCGTCAACACGATGACCGCCCGCGCCGACGCGAGCCTCGAAGTCCAAGCGAGCTGCGAGTTCGAAGTCGTCGCCCCCGCGCTCAAGGTTTCAATCGACGGCCCGAAGATGCGATACCTCGATCGCCCGGCCACCTACACCGTCAACATCGAGAACCCCGGCACCGCCTCGGCTAAGGAACTGGAGATCATCACGAAGCTGCCGCCAGGGCTGAAGTTTAAGGAAGCGAACAACCACGGCGAGTACGACGCCAAGTCGCACAGCGTCCACTGGAGCCTGGCCGAACTCCCCGCCAACGAGCGCGGCACGATCCAGCTCACGGCGCTCCCCGTCGAGCCGGGCCAGCACACCGTGCAAGTCGCCACCCGCGCTGACCGCGGCCTGGAAGATCGCACCGAAACGAGCCTCACCGTCGAAGGTCTCGTGGCTCTTTCGTTCGAAGTGAAGGCCTCGGAAGGCGCCGTCGAAGTCGGGCGCGACACCTCGTACGAGATCACCGTCGTCAACCAAGGTTCGAAGGCTGCGGCGAACGTCCAAGTGCAGGTCGTGATGCCGCAAGGCTTGCGGGGCGTAGCCGGCAACGGCGCCACGCAATCGCAAGTGCTGCAAGACCGCATCGCGTTCGCGCCGATCCCGCAACTCGCGCCGCGGGCTGAAGCGAAGTTCCAGGTCCAGCTCCAAGGCCTGCAAGCGGGCGATCAACGCGCGAAGATCATGGTGCTCGCCGACGAAGTGACCGAGCCGATCACGAAGGAACAGAGCACGCGGGTGTACTCTGATCAGTAAGAGGCCTACGGGCGAAGCTGTCGCTAAGTCTGCAGCCCCGCCAAATGCACCGCCACGCACTCCGCCAGCACCGGCGGGTTGTAGCCTCCTTCGAGCACGCTGACGATCCGTCCGGCGGCGTAGTCGTTAGCGACGGCGCGGACCGCACTCGTCAGCTCGGCGAAGTCTTCGGTCTCCAAGCCGAGCGAACCAATCGGGTCGGCGGCGTGGCTGTCGAACCCGGCGCTGATCAGCACCAGCTGCGGCTTCATCCGCGCGGCTAACTCGATGAGCTCGCCAGTGAACCGCGCGAGATACTCGCGGCGGGGCGTGCCGAACGTCACCGGCAGGTTCCGCGTGGCGCCCAGGCCGTCGCCATGTCCGGTTTCGTCGGCGGCGCCGGTGCCGGGCCAGAAGGGCCAGCGGTGGCTCGAGAAGACGCCGACCCGCGGATCGTCGTAGAATAGGTCCTGCGTGCCGTTGCCGTGGTGGACGTCCCAGTCGACGACGAGCACGCGATCGAGCTGGAACTCGTCGAGGGCCAGCCGGGCGGCGACCGCGACGTTTCCCACCAGGCAGAAGCCCATCGCCCGGTCGGCCAAAGCGTGGTGACCTGGAGGCCGGACGAGGCACAGAGCGGTCGCCTCCTCGCCCCGCAGCACTCGGCGAGTGGCGTCGCAGGCGGCCCCGGCGGCCAGTCGGGCGACCTCGTAGGAAGCGGGTGACACGACCGTGTCGGCGTCGAGCCGTCCCCCGCCGCGGAGGCAGAGGGCCTCGACCGACTCAAGATAATCGCCGTCGTGCACCGCCAGGAGTTCCGCTGGGCTCGCCGGCTCCCAGACGGGCCGGCGGGAGGCGGCGGCCAGGCCTGAACTCTCCAGCCGGGCGGTGATGTGCTCCAGCCGAACCGGCGATTCGACATGCTCGCCCGTGCGGTGCTCCAGGAACCGAGGACTGGCGTAGAGGAGGGGCATGGCGACTCTCGCGGAATGGCTGACCGACTGAAGACTGGACAGGAATACAGAATCAGACGGATCGACAGGATACAAGCAGGTCGATCAGGTTACCCCCTCGGCACTCCATCCAGTCGATCCGTGAAATCCTGTAATCCTGTCAAAAAACCTACGCAGGCCACCAGTCGCAAAAGGCCCGAGTTTCCGGTCTCCAAGTTGGCGAAAACCCCCGAGAAAACAGCCCTTAGCTTGACATTCGCGAAGCCCCGTGAGTAGGGTGGATCGTGGACCGATTCGCGCCATTTGCCAATGCTCATCCGCCCTCCTGGGCGATGGAGACGCGGAGCCGGAACTCAAGAGGAGATCGAGGTCATGACCCGCACAGGTCGTTCGCGCTGGCAATCTATCGTCACCCTGGCCACGCTTGCCGTGGGCTGCGCGACGGCGCTCACTGCTTCGGCGCAATCGTACCGCGCTCTCAAGCCGATCCCGCTCGCGCAGGCGAAGGCGATTTCTGGCAAAGTGGCGACGATCCTCCGCAACACGACCGATCCCAGCGCAGATGATACGAAGACGCTCAATGAGTTCTTCATGAAGTACATCTTCCCGTCGATGACGGTCTACGATCCGCCCGAAGCGCTCGGCCAGATCGCCATCACGCGCGACCAACTCTTCACCCGCTATATCAACACGGCCAAGTCGCAGGGCGCCCGCGACTACCTCACGTCGAATACGCTCAAAGCGATGGATGCGATCGCGAAGGGGTACTACCATCCCGCGAGCCGCTACAACGCCGTGCTGATCATCGGCCAACTCAACGATGCGGCCGGCAAGCCGCTGCCGGCAGCCACCGAGCCGCTGCTCGCCATCTTAGAGAACACGGAATTCAAAACCGGCAACGCGACCGTCGAAGTGCCGACGGCCCTCAAGCTCGCCGCGATGATCGGCCTGCAACGCCGCGTCGACGGCATGGATCCGGCATTGGCCGCACGCGTTACCAAAGCGGCGACGGCCATCGCACTGCTGAAGGAAGCCCCGGAAGATGCGCCGCCGGAAGCGTACGGCTGGGTCCGCAAGCAGGCGGCCAAGCTGCTCGCAGCCCAAGTCGCGAAGAGCATGACGCCGCCGGTTCAAGAGACCTTCGTGGCACTCCTCGCCGACAAATCGATCCACCTCGACGACCGTTGCGGCATCGCTCAGCTATTGAAGCCTGAGATGTATACGGCGGCTCAGGGACTCGACGTCGAAGCGATGACCAATGCCCTGGGTGAGCTGTCGAAGCAAGTCCTCTCGCTCGAAGCCGACGACGCCAAGAAGTTCGAAGACGAGTTCTACAAGAACGGGGGCGGCGGTTTTGGTACGGGCGGAGGCGGCATGGGGTTTGGCCGTGGCGGCGGTGAAATGGGCATGGGCAACTTCGGGATGATGCCTGAAGATCTCGGCCCCAAGTACGAGCGCCGCCGCATGATCGACCGCCTGCTCGCCGTCGCCGACGGCGCCTCGGCCGTGGCTGCTGGCGGCACGGATGAATCGAAGGCGAAGCTCACCGAACTTGCCGCCTCGCTGCGCGGCGTTGCCGAGGGTTCGGCCCCCGACAACGTGAGCGAAGTGCAGATTGCTCCGGAGGTCCGCAAGCTGGCGGTCAGCGTCAACAAGATGGTGACCACGTGGGCCCCGGCTGCTGCCGCCGGCGACGACGCGGCGATGGAAGACGAGTTCGGCGCCGAGGCCGCCGCCGATGAGCCCGCAGACGAAGCGGCCGATCCTGCCGGCGACGCTGAAGCCGCGCCGGCTGGCGCGGACGCGGTGGAACCTGCCGCCGATAAACCCGCCGCCGAAGCGCCGGCGGCCGAAGTTCCCGAGTCGGCTGGTTAGTTGGCAATCCGACGCGTCACTCGCGCAGTCTGTGCTGCAACCACTATAGCCCCGGGCTCTGCCCGGGGGTGGGCATGAAGTAGGGACGGCGCACCATCCATCGGCGTGGTGCGCGACCCCCGGGCGGAGCCCGGGGCTAGACGCGATGCGGCTTACTTCCGCTCGATCGGCTGCTCAAGCCCTTGCGGCTGCAGCAGGTGAGCCGCCGCCAAGCAGGCCGTCATCAACGCGATGTAGCAAACATCGCCCGCCAGCATCGTGCGATAGAAAGGCAACGCTTTCGCATAGCTTTCCATCAACCCGGCAACCGTCGGAGCGTAAAGGCTCTTCGAAGCCCACACGGCGAAGTTGGTGACGAGGTAGAACATCGTCGCCGGAACGAAACCGCACATGCCCCAGAACGCGGCGCGGCGCCAGCCTTCTTGATTGCGGGCAGCGCGGCCGAGCATCAGCGGCACGATCGCCATCAGGTGCACCGACAGCTGCACTTGCCACGCGTCGTGCGACGGTAGCATGAGGTCGGAGACGACCAACAGCGTCGACGGCAACAAGATCGCCGGCAACCAGCTGCGGAAGTAGAACGCCCCGAGCGCCGTCACGGCCGCCAGCGGCGTGAAGTTCCACGCCGGCTCGGCCCAACGTCCGACGACGCCAAAGGCCAGCAGCAGGGCGAAGATCAACAAGTCGCGACGCGTTTCTCGGTTCATGGCAGATTCAACTACGTTGGGAGGCGGCAAAATTGGGCAGCGTCAAAAAAGGGCCGCCGCAGGCAGGCGATTCTACCCCGGTTTCGCAAACTGCCACAAGCCGGAGCCCGTACGGCCCGCTGATTTGGAATTGGCCGCGGCTGGGGCTAAAATTGGCCTGGAGGATATCCCTATGATCGCCGACGGCTCGACCGAA
Source organism: Lacipirellula parvula (assembly GCF_009177095.1). Classification (NCBI taxonomy): domain Bacteria; kingdom Pseudomonadati; phylum Planctomycetota; class Planctomycetia; order Pirellulales; family Lacipirellulaceae; genus Lacipirellula; species Lacipirellula parvula. The sequence continues at coordinate 6,883,183 of NZ_AP021861.1, read as the reverse complement.
CTTCAGCAGTTTCACGACTTTCTGGGCAAGCGGCTCGCGATGGGAGACGCTGCCGTTTCGGTTGAGAGTGCGGTCGACGATTTTCGCCAGTATCAGCAAGAACTGGCAGATCTCCAGAGCAAGCTGCAGGTTGCCGAAGCTCAGAGTGCCAGGGGCGAATCGGCTCCGTTCGACGCCGCAGCGACAAAGGCGGTACTGCAGGCTCGCCTCTGCTTAGCATGACGTACCGCGCGTACATCGCGCATCACTCCGGACGCTTGAAAACCCACAAGACGCGCTCGCCCGCCGCCAGCGGCTGGACTTCGTAGCTCACCTGGGCCTTCCGTCCGCCGACGTCATAAACCCAGAATCGGCCGTCGGCGCCCTCGTTCGCCACCCCATCCAGCGAGGTCAGGAAACTCATTTCCTCCTTGCCGGTGTGGGTGAATTCGATCCCGGGGCGGAACTTCTGGGCTAGCCGCATCAGGTCGCCGACGGTCATGCCCTCGTGCCAGGGGAGGGCGGCGATCTCGCGGCGGGCGCCGTTGCCGTAGCGGATTTCGAGCGAGGCGGTCTCGACGCCCGGCTCGGGAGCGGCGGTGAGGTTCTCGGCGCCGGCGGCAGGAGTCGCGCTCGGCGGACCTTCGTGCGAGCTGTTGCGAAAACTCACCAACAGCCAGCCAGTCGTCGCGAAGGCGACGGCCAGGACGAGCGGCAGCGCCCAAGGGCGGCCGGTAGGCGAAGTGGACGGAAGTTGGCTGACTGGGCTCGGGGCGGGGGTTTCCATAGAATGCCAACATACCAGCGGCTCGCGGCGGGGTGAATTGACGCCTCGAACGCGGCGGGGCAGGGGAGAGCACCACAACGGCACGACGATCACGACGAAAGACGGGGAATAAGTTCATTTTCTCTTCTCTTCCTCACGTTGTGTCCGTCGTGCCGTTGTGGTGAAAACCTTTTCTCCTGCTCAATGACGACTTTTCAACCTGACAGTTTGCACATCGAATCAAGGCGGCGATCATGGCTGACGGCTTGCTCTTTCATCTGGAGTCGCCCGCCAGCGACATCGCGGTCATCACGATCAACGATCCGCAAAAGGGCGCCAACATCCTCTCGCGGCCGGCGCTCGCCGAGCTCGACGGCATCCTCTCGACGCTTGAAAAACGGACCGACTTGGCGGGCCTGATCTTCCGCTCGACGAAGCCGGGCAACTTCATCGCCGGGGCCGATCTCCGCGAGTTCGCCGCCGACATCGATGCCCCCGCCGAACATATCGTCGAAATCTCTCGCCGCGGCCAGCAGCTGTTCGGTCGACTGGCGAAGGCGCCGTTCGTCACCGTGGCGGCCATCGAAGGGATCTGCGTCGGCGGCGGGGCGGAACTTTCCGTCTGGTGCGATCGCCGGATCATGGTTGCGAATAGCGAAACGAGCTTCGGCTTCCCCGAAGTGAAGCTCGGCATCTTCCCCGGCTGGGGCGGCACGGCCCGCACGCCGCGGATCGTGGGCCTGAGCAACGCGGTGGAGCTGATCACCGGCGGCGAGTCGATCGACGCCGCGACGGCCCAGGCGATGGGCCTCATTGACGACGTCACCACCGAAGGGGGCGACGCGCTCCTCGCCGCGGCGATTCGCCTCGTTCGCAACGAACAGCAAACCAAAGAATACCTCGAAGACCGTTGCCGCTCGTACGCCCCGATCGCGATCAGCGACACCGAACTCGGCTTCCTCGCCGCGACGGCCAACGCCTACATCCAGGGCCAAACGAAGGGTCAGTACCCGGCGCCAATCGCCGCCCTCGAAACGCTCATCGGCTCGGCCGGCGTAGACGTCGAAGCCGCCTGTGAATTGGAAGCCGAGGGCTTTGCACCGCTGTTCGGGTCGACCGTCAATCGGGCGCTGCTCAACGTCTTCTTTCTTCGCGACCAGAACAAGAAGGCGATGCCTGCGAAGGGCTCGCCGCGCGAGGTGAAGTCGGTGAGCGTCATCGGCGCCGGCACGATGGGGCAGGGGATCGCCGCGGCGAACGTCAAGCGAGGCATTCCGGTCGCGCTCGGCGACACGACGCACGAAGCGGTGTCCCGCGGCGTGAAGGGGGTGCTCGCGGAAGCAAGCTACAACAAGCAACTAAAAGGCCCCGACGCCGCGAAGGCGATCGAGCTCTCGCCGCTCGTCAACGGCACGATGCACGACAGCGAGCTCGCCGACGTCGACCTGATCATCGAAGCGATCTACGAGAGCGAAGGCGCCAAGCAGGAACTGTACGAGCGGCTCGAACCGATCATCAAGGCCCACTCGATCCTCGCCACCAACACGTCGACGATCCCGATCAGCGACCTCGCCGGGCCGCTGGTGCGGCCGGAGCAGTTCTGCGGCCTGCACTTCTTCAACCCGGTGCGGATGATGCCGCTGGTCGAGGTGATTCGCGGCCGCGGGACGAGCGACGATACGATCGCCACGGCCGTCGCCTACTCCCGCCGTATCGGCAAATCGCCGATCGTGGTGAACGACGGCCCGGGGTTCCTAGTGAATCGCGTGCTGCTGCCGTACATGAACGAGGCGCTGCTGCTGCTTCAAGAGGGGGCCCCGATCAAGGCGATCGAACGGGCCGCGACCGCGTTCGGCATGCCGATGGGGCCGCTCGCGCTGTACGACACCGTAGGGCTCGACGTGGCGCTCCACGCCGGCGGCGTGATGGCGAGCGCGTTCCCGCATCGCGTCGTGCGATCCGAAATCTTGCCCGCGATGGTCGACGCCGGCCGCGTCGGCAAGAAGGGCCCCGGCGGCTTCTTCAACTACTCCGGCAAGCGGAACGACCACGGCTCCGACAGCCCGCAAGCGGAAGCGATCATCGCGCCGCATCGCAAGGACGAGCGCAAGTTCTCGACGGGCGAACTAATCGACCGGCTCATCTTGCCGATGTTCCTCGAAGCGACGCGGGTGGTCGAAGACGGCATTGCCGCGAATGTTCGTGACGTCGACCTCGCGTTGATCTACGGCATCGGCTTCCCGCCGTTCCATGGCGGGCTGTTCTTCTGGGCCGACACGATCGGCGCCGAGGCGATTGTCAAGAAACTTGAACCGTACGAAACGCTGGGCGACCGCTACTTGCCGACGGAACTGCTGATCCGCACGGCGAAAGCTGGGAAGAAGTTTTACGACGCTTGAGAATTGAACCACGACGGCACGGCGAACACGACGGAAGACAAAGCAGGAACCGCAGATGGACGCGGATGAACGCAGATAGAAATTCATTTGCGTCTATCGGCGTTCATCGGCGGCTCCAAACCAAGCCATAAACGAGAAGTTCTGACCCATGAAAACTCCAGTGATCGTTGACTGCTGCCGGACGCCCATCGGACGGGCTCATGCCGAGCGGGGCGTCTTTCGCGACGTGCGCTCCGACGATCTCGCCGCGGCGGTCGTGAAGGCGCTCGTCGAGCGAACCGGCATCGATCCGGCGGCGATCGAGGACGTCGTGCTCGGCAACACGCAGCAACAGAAAGAGCAGGGGTTCAACGTCGGTCGAATCGTGGCGCTGCTGGCCGGCTTGCCGAGCAGCGTCGGCGGCGCGACTGTCAATCGCCTGTGCGGCAGCAGCTTGCAGGCGATCAACCAGGCGGCCCACTCGGTGACGGCCGGCGCCGAGGACGTGCAGATCGTCGGCGGGCTCGAGCATATGCAGCACATCCCGATGGATGCGGGAGTCGATTTTAATCCGAAGCTGTTTCACGCCACGAGCAAGGGCGCGCTCCACATGGGGTTCACCGCCGAGTTTCTGGCACAAACGCAGGGAATCGACCGCGAAGCGCAAGACGAGTTCGCCCTCGCCAGCCATCGCAAGGCAGCCGCTGCAACCGACGCCGGGGAATTCGCGAACGAAATCATCCCGATCTGGGGCCGCGACGAACTGGGCGCCCGCGTGCTGGTCCGCGAAGACCAGTGCATCCGCCGCGACACGACGCTAGAAGCGCTCGCCGCGCTGCCGCCGGCGTTCATGCCGAAGATCGGCACGGTGACGGCCGGCAACAGCTCGCCGCTGAACGACGGCGCCGCGGCGCTGCTGATGATGAGCGACGTCCGCGCGAAAGAGCTCGGCTTGAAGCCGCTCGTGAAAATCCGCTCCACCGCGGTCGCCGGCGTCGATCCGAGCGTCATGGGCACCGGCCCCGTGCCGGCGACGCAGCTCGCGCTGAAGCGTGCCGGTCTGTCGCTAGCCGACATCGGCCTGATCGAGCTGAATGAAGCGTTCGCCGCGCAGGCGCTCGCTTGCATTCAGATGCTGGAACTCGACCCCGCCAAAGTCAACATCCGCGGCGGCGCGATCGCCATCGGCCACCCGCTCGGCGCGAGCGGCGCCCGCATCGCCACGACGCTGATCAACGCGATGATCGCCCGCGACGCCCAGTTTGGTCTGGCGACGATGTGCATCGGCATCGGGCAGGGGATCGCGACGATCTTCGAGCGGGTGTAGGCGAACGCGCCTAAGCCGCTCTCGACCGCTGCAACGCACGCTGTCGCCCCTTCTCAATGCGTCAACAAAAACAGCCCCGACCTAGCTAGGTCGGGGCTGCTGCGTTAGTTGCGAACTTGATCGCCGAACTGCGAGCATTTACGCTCGCGAGGAGGCAACTAGCTGCTCTTGCGACGGGAGGCCGCGACTAGCGCGACGAGCGCCATGCCGCCGAGTCCAAAAGTCGCCGGTTCGGGCACAGCCCAGCGGACCGTCAGCAACGTATCCGCGTCGACAACCGGCGCGGGCGACGCCCCCGTGAACAGGTTGGCGTCTGAAACGCCCGTCCAACTCGGTACGACGCCCGCAGCGAAGGTGCCCGTCGCCAGCGCAACGCCGCCGGTGAACGAACCGTAGTTCGGATTGCCGCCGAAAGGCACAAGGCCGACCGGATCGACGTACGTCGACGGGAACGAGCTGCCAATGACGCCAATGCCGAGCGGATAGGGCGGGGTCAAGCTATCGCCCACCACGACGTTCCGCAGCGTCGTGTTGCCTGACTGCAACTGAACGTCGAGTTGCGGCGGCGCGAGAAACGACCCAAAGGTCGTGTTCGTCAGATTCATGTTGACGCCGGCAATTCCTTGCGGCTGAGCCTTGGCGACCGTCGTCCATGTGCCGCCCGAATTGACGTTGCCAGGCGTATTGAATTGCAGGTTCAAGCTCAGCCAGACATTGGCCGCCCGAACTGGAGCCTGGAAGAAGAGCGTCGCCGCTAACGCGGCAACCAAGACCAAATTGCGTGATCGAATCATTAGCGCACCTCACAGAAGAAAAAAATGACGCCCCTGATAATATCCAAGCCCAGGCGATCGCCCGTGGCCTGACGGGCATAGCCTAAGTGATTGGATAGAGGAGTGCAATTACTTTCTTCAATCCCTAACAATTTGATCGGCACGGCCGAATCGCCAAGATTTCGTCACGGCGTGTCGCAAATTGCGCACTTTGCGTACGCTTATGCAGAAATCGGGAGCACTGCGGGTTTTTTACAGCAGTTCCCGCAGCCAACGTCCTGTGTAGCTTGCCTCGCAAGCGGCGACGTCGTCAGGAGTTCCGGCGACGACGATCTGGCCGCCCGCCGCGCCTCCTTCGGGGCCGACGTCGATCACCCAGTCGGCGCATTTGATCATTTCGAGGTGATGTTCAATCACTAGCACCGAGTGGCCCAACTCCACCAACTGCTGCAACACGCGGAGCAAACGGCCAACGTCGTCGGTGTGCAGGCCAGTGGTCGGTTCGTCGAGGATGTAGAGCGTCGGTCCGCCGGAGGGGCGGCCGAGTTCCGCGGCAAGCTTGATCCGCTGCGCTTCGCCGCCCGAGAGGGTGGTGCTGCGCTGGCCGAGCGTCAGGTAGCCGAGGCCCACGTCGACGAGGCTCGTGAGCATGCGGTGGATGCTCGGGTGATTCTCAAAGAACGACACGGCTTCGTCGATCGGCATCGCCAGCACGTCGGCGATCGAACGATCGCGGTATCGCACAGCGAGCGTCTGCCGATTGAACTGCCGGCCGTGGCACACCGGGCAGGTGACGAACAGGTCGGGCAGGAACCGCATCTCGATCCGCTCGACCCCTTGGCCTTGGCAATGCTCGCAACGGCCACCCTTCGTGTTGAAGCTGAAGCGGCCCACTTTGTAACCGTGCTGCTTGGCGTGCTTCGTGCCGGCGAAGACGCGGCGGATTTCGTCCCACATGCCGGTGAAGGTGGCGGGGTTCGAACGCGGCGTGCGGCCGATCGGGGATTGGTCGACGTGGATCAATCGTTCGAGCTTCGCCACGCCGCGTAGTGCGCGGTACGGGCCAGGGCGCGTCAGGACGCCGTTGAGCTTGCGAGCCAGCGCGGCGCCGAGCGTGTCGATAATCAGCGAGCTTTTTCCTGAACCGCTGACGCCCGTGATGCAGGTGAAGAGCCCCAGCGGAATTTGCACGTCGACGTTTTGTAGGTTGTGGAGCGTCGCGCCTTCGAGTTCCAGCATCCGCGTTTTCGCCGGCTTGCGACGCTGGGCCGGGGGTTCGATGCGCAGGCGACCGCTGAGATAGCCGCCAGTAATCGAATCGGGATCGGCGGCGACTTCCGCTGGCGTTCCCTGCGAGACGATCGTGCCGCCGCGATCGCCCGCGCCGGGGCCGACGTCGATCAACCAGTCAGCGGCGCGAATGAGGGCTTCGTCATGCTCGACGACGAGCACCGTGTTGCCTTGCTGTTGCAGCTTGCGGAGCGATTCGATCAGCCGGGCGTTGTCCCGCGGGTGGAGGCCGATCGACGGCTCGTCGAGAATGTACAGGACGCCGACGAGCCCCGAGCCGATGCCGGTCGCCAGTCGCACGCGCTGCATCTCGCCGCCGCTGAGCGAATCGGCGGCGCGGTCGAGAGTGAGATACTCGACGCCAACTTCGACGAGGAAGTCGAGCCGTCGCGCGATCTCGGCGGTAAGCGGTTCGCCGACAGGCTGCATCGCCGGCAGAAATTTCAGATCGCCGAAGAATTGTCTTGCGCGGTCGATCGGGAGCGCGGTGATCTCGTGGATTGCGAGTCCGCCCAATCGGCAGGAGCGGGCTTCGGCCCGCAACCGCGAGCCGCCGCATTCGGGGCAGGGGACTGGACCGCGGAATTCGGCGAGCTTGCTGAGCGTCGCGTCGTTCGTCGCCGCGGCGTAGTCCATCTCGAAGTGGGCGAGCAGGCCGGGGAACTTGCCGCCGTCTCCGGTCAGCAGTTGCTCGCGGGCCTTCGCAGGCCACGCTTCGAGCGGCGTTTCCCAATCGAGCTTCGCTTGCGTGAGCCATGCATCGAGAAACGCATGCTGCGCTTTGCGAGCATCAGCGGCCGCCCCGCGCCACGGCGCCACGGCGCCGGCGGCGAGCGATTGCGTCTCGTCGGGAATCACTAACTCCGGCACAAATCCTTCCCGCGCCGCCAGGCCCTCGCATGCCGGGCAGGCGCCGTAGGGGCTGTTGAAGCTGAACGTCCGCGGCTCGATTTCAGTGAGGTTCGTTTTGCAGTCGGGGCAGGCGTACCGCGTGCTAAAGACGCGTTCTTCCCAGCCATTCTCCGCGGTCGACGCCGTGCCGTTCGCATGCCCGTTGGCAGCGACTTTCGCTTCGGGCGTCAGCGTCGCCGTTCGCAACGCGCCATCGCCATGCTTGAGCGCCAGCCGCACCGATTCCGACAGTCGGTTCTCGATGCCCGGTCGAATGATCACGCGATCGACCACTGCGTCGATGTCGTGCCGCTGCTGCGCTTTCAGTTCGGGCACGTCTTCGAGCTCGTAGGTGAGCCCGTCGATGCGGACGCGGACGAAGCCTTCCTTGCGCACCAGATCGAGAATCTCGGAGTGGCGTCCTTTGCGGCCGCGCACCATCGGCGCGAGGATCATCACCTTCGATTGCTCGGGGAGCGCGAGAATCGCCTGCTGAATCTCGGCCGGCGTTTGCTGCGAGATCGCCGTCCCGCAATTGGGGCAAGCCACATCGCCGGTGCGGGCCATCAACACCCGCAGGAAGTCGTAGATCTCGGTGACCGTCGCGACCGTGCTGCGCGGGTTGTTCGTCGTCGTCCGCTGGTCGAGGGCGACGGTGGGCTGCAGGCCCTCGATTAGGTCGACGTCGGGCCGTTCCATCTGATCGAAGAACTGGCGAGCGTACGTCGAGAGGCTTTCGATGTACTGCCGCTGCCCCTCAGCCAGCAACGTGTCAAAAGCGAGCGAACTTTTCCCCGACCCGCTGAGTCCTGTCATCACCACCAGTCGCCACTGGGGGATGTCGAGGTCGACGTTCCGCAGGTTGTGGGTGCGGGCGCCGCGAATGCGGATCACCTCCCCAGACGGGGCGGCGGCGGTGCTCGGCGGCGGCTGCAGGTCGCTCGACATGCGGGAATCGGTCGGGGTGCTGCGGTGGTCCGAACGGTCACCGACTCCCTAGTCGATCGCACCGGTCTGAGGCCAAACCTGTCAGGCTACCCCAGGGGTTCGCCCCGGGCAACCGGACGGGCGGGCTGGAGGGCCACGAAAGCCAGCCCAACCTTGGCCTCAGTACCCTGTCACCCCGAGGTACTCCGAGGAGTCCGGCTAGATTCCTCGGAGTACCTCGGAATGACAGCGTCGCTCCCGAAAATGACCGGCAAATTCACTCAAACCGCAGCCACTGCCCGCCCTCCCGGCAACTTGTGACCTAACCCCTTCGCAGCTATGATCAAAGGTTCGATTTTTGGCAATCCCCAGGACTATGTCATGCGTCACGTCCTCTCGGCTCTCGTGCAAAACGTCCCCGGCGTGCTGGCCCATGTGGCCGGCATGTTTTCCTCGCGCGGCTACAACATCGACAGCCTCGCGGTCGGCGCCACCGAAGACCCCACCCTCTCGCGGATGACGTTCGTCGTCGTCGGCGACGACAACGTCCTGGAGCAGGTGCGGAAGCAGCTTGAGAAGATCGTCACGGTCGTCCAGGTCGACGATGTGTCATCGCAGGAGTATGTCGAACGCGACTTGATGCTGATCAAGGTCCGCGCCGCGGCCGAGAGCCGCGCTCAGATTCACGAGCTCTGCAACATCTTCCGCGGCCGCGTCGTCGACGTCGCCCCCGACCAAGTGATCGTCGAGATCTCCGGCCCGGAAAAGAAGGTCGAAGCCTTCATCGACCTGATGCGTCCGTTCGGCATCGTCGAGTTGGTCCGCACTGGCCGGATCGCCATGGTCCGCGGCGCGGTTCGTCCGGCTGTGGAGGCGAGTTCTCTGCGGAAAGTGGCTGGGGTGAAGGCGTAGCTTTCGGCGAAGCGAAACCGGCTTGAGGCCTTTTCTTCTCAGATGAAGTCCCAATCACCATGAAACTCCACTGGCTGCTCTGCGGTATCGCGTGCGTGGCGTTGAGTCCGTTCGCGGGCGTTGCTGATGAAATCAGCTGGACGTTTCAGCGCACAGGCTTCATCAATTACGCCCAGAAGCCTCAAACGGCGCTGGCAATGCGAAGCAATTTGAATTGGCCAGTGATCTTTAGCGCCGATTACAACAACCAGCTTAGCGCTTACTCGCTATTCTCCGTTCCGAGCCCGTACGACCAGCCAGCGCAAGGCCCTAGGACGAATTGGCATCGAATCGGCACGAATCTCACGCAGGGCTTCATCCCCTCCGACGAAGTCTACTTGCAGGCGACAAGCGGCTCGCCTGACGGATTCGCCGTCTCGGTTCAAACGCAACATCAGTCGTCGAACATGTTTAACGCCGTCGTGCGTGGGACGTCGTTCGGCGGCTTTCAAACGCCGCTCCTCGACATCCAAGCGGCAAAGTTCGACGGCTCCGGAAATCTGGTTACCGCAACGAATGACACGCCGCCGGGACTAACGTACGGGCACAAGGTTTACGACATCGCGAAGTCGCCGCTGGGCGACACGGGCCTCATTTCCCAGAGCGCTGATTTCGGAGGCGCCGTTACCTTCTGGCAGAAGACGCGTTTGCTGGGAGACACATGGCTGTCGACGCCATTGAATAACCCTGGCGAATCGTCACTCTTTGGCGCATCGCTCGATTTAGCCTACGACTCGGCGTCGCGCCCTCACGTTGTTGGCCTGAACGCAAGTCAGGAATTTAATTCGGTCGTCGCTTACCATTTCGACGTTGTTTCAGGCGGGTGGCTCTCGTCGACCTTGGATACGGCTAGCTATCCAGGCATTGCCGACGTGGCTACGGCCGCCAATGATCAGGGCATCGTCGGAGCCGCTTGGGTCAACGACGGAACTCTCAAATACGCCCTCTTCGACGGTAATCAGCCGAACCCTCAGTGGACCGTCACAACCGTCGCTAACTTTCTTCCCGGCGGGTCGGCGATCAGGGAAGCTCAAGGCGTCGGACTCGCCTTCGATCGACTAGGGCTGCCTGTCATCTCCTTTGTCGCCGAACAAAGTAACGAAATTTGGATCGCCTACGATCCTCCGGTCACGGCTCCCATCGCCGGCGACTTCAATCACGATGGGTTCGTCGACGGCGACGATCTCGACATTTGGAAAACGGCCTTCGCTGGCGCCACCGCTTCGGCCGATGCTGACGGCGATGGAGACAGCGACGGCGCCGACTTCCTCGCTTGGCAACGGAACTTCGCGCCTAGCAGCGGTGCTACGGCTGCGAACGTCGCCGTGCCGGAACCGCTCAGCCTCGTCAGTTCACTGACGGCCATCGTCGCGATTGCAGTAGCGTCGCGTCGCCCGCGTCACTGCTTGCAACTCTGATTCACCCACACACTGTCAACGAGCCGTCGCCAGATCGCTCGTCATCATTTACTCCACATCGACATTGCCAGTCGCATCGACGCGTTAAAGACGATCGCAGCTGGCCCAGACACTTGAACTAGGAACCTTCATGGCCGCAAAGATTTACTACGACAAAGACGCCGATCTCGCCGCTCTCAAGGGGAAGACGGTCGCCATCATTGGTTACGGTTCGCAGGGCCACGCCCATGCTCAGAACCTCCGCGACAGCGGCGTGAAGGTCGTTATTGGCCAGCGTCCCGGCGGCAAGAACTACGATCTCGCCAAGAGCCACGGCTTCGAGCCCGTCTCCGCCGCCGAAGCAACCAAGCAAGCCGACGTCATCAACATCCTGCTGCCGGATGAACTGCAAGCCGACGTCTTCAAGGCCGAGATCCGCGACAACCTGAAGCCCGGCAACGTGCTGATGTGTTCGCACGGCTTCAACATTCACTTCGGCCAGATCGAACCGCCGAAGGGCGTCGATCTGCTGCTCGTCGCGCCGAAGGGCCCGGGCCACTTGGTTCGCAGCGAATTCGAAGCGGGCGGCGGCGTGCCGTGCCTTATCGCCCTGGGCGATGGCGCCAGCGACGAAACCTTCAAGATCGGCATGGCCTACGCGAAGGGCATCGGCGGCACCCGCGGCGGCGTCATTCAAACGACGTTCGCTGAAGAAACCGAAACCGACCTGTTCGGCGAGCAAGCCGTTCTTTGCGGCGGCGCCGCGGCGCTCGTGAAGGCGGGCTTCGAAACCCTCGTCGAAGCCGGCTACCAGCCCGAGATGGCCTACTTCGAATGCATGCACGAGTTGAAGCTGATCGTCGACCTGTTCTACCAGGGCGGCCTCAACTACATGCGGTACAGCATCTCGAACACCGCTGAATACGGCGACTACACCCGCGGCCCGCGGATCGTCACCGAAGAGACGAAGAAGGAAATGAAGAAGATCCTCGAGGAAATCCGCAGCGGTCAATTCGCCCGCGACTGGATCCTCGAGAACAAGGGCGGGGCTGCGTCGTTCAAGGCGACCCGTCGCCGCGAGCGCGAGCACGGCGTCGAAAAGGTGGGCAAGGAGCTCCGCCGCATGATGTCGTGGATCAACGAAAAGGAAGTCGACTAGTCGCCGCCATAGCCGCGGGTCAACGACCCGCCGGAGCGGAACGTAGTCGACCTCCCATCGATTGCGTCTAGTCGCGCCAACGCCAACGGCGTTGCATCATCTAGCCCAGGGTTCGACGCTTGCGTCGTACCCTGGGTTTTTTCGTTGGCGAGCAGCATAACCCTGAAAGGGTTACAGCAATGCGTTCATTGCGCCGCGACTTGTTCTACCCTTGCAGGGTAGTGGGCATGATGGCATCTATTCCCAGGGTTCGACGCTGCGCGTCGAACCCTGGGCTGAAATCGTTAACGCTTTCAGCGTATGAGAGCAGCGCGGCAAGGATCTAACGTCGGCACAAACAAACGCGCTGTACGAACGCCCAAGCGATGAGCGCGACCGCGGCGCCGATGCCAGCGGAGAGAATGTCGACGTGCGGGAGATCGCCGTAGCGGGATCGCGACAGCAACCCGATGAGTCCGCCAACCAGGCCGACCGCGACGCTGCTGCCGGCGGAGACATAACCGTCGTTCGTCCGAATGAGCCGGCTGCCGACGAGCCCCGCGAGGACGCCGACCCACAAACAGTTCAGAATGGCCATCGCCGCCTCGCGTGCACTGCTGTCACAAGCTCCCGCCCTGCTCCGGAGAGGCGGGAGTGGAATGACCGCATACGGACGCAATCGGGAGGCCAATCGAAGGGCCGTGGCGACCAGCGATTCGCTAAACGGCAACCTCGCAACGACTTACTGCTGAGGCAAGGCAAGGGCTGCTAGCGAACGGCTCGCTGAAGAGCGCCACAACTTTGACGACGGATCGTATTCAATTGATCTCCGCCATCGGCTGCGCTGAACCCTGAACCCCAACCGCTGAACCCTCTCTACTGCCGCACCAACCGCTCCGCCGCACGCCGGGCCGCAAAGTCGCCTTCCATGTAGAGGGCAACGGCCGTCGACTTCTGCGCCAGCACCTTCGGCTGGTTCATCCATAGCACCTTCTGGTTGCCGGCCGCTTGCACCGCCACGCGAACCGCGTCGCCGCGCCACGTGACCGGCACGATGAACTGCACCTTCAGCTCGTGGACCCCTTCGAGCGACGTCGTCGGCGACGGCCGCAGCACAAAGAAGACGCCATGTTCTTCATTTGTCGTACCGCTGGCGATCACCGCTTGCTTCGGGGCGACCCGTTTTTGCTTCTCGGTGACGACTTCCTTCCCGCCTTTGCCGCCGCTGATCGACGGCGTGACGTTCGCGGCCGTGCCGCCGATGCAAGGCACCTCGCCGCCGAGCGACGCTTCGAACGAGTGCGACGACTCGGTCGTCTTCACCGTCTCGATGTCGTCGGCAAACTCGCTTTCAAGCCGCGTGCTTGGCGAGAAGTCGTACACCTTCAGGCGGCGATCGACGTCGCCGATCTCGACGCGAATGGTTTCGACGTCGCTCATCGCGCCCGAGGTGAGATAGACCGAGAGGCGAATGGTCGACTCGATGACGCGTTCGTCGGGGTAGCGCTCGGAGAATTCCGGCGTCGTCACGTCACGGCATTCGATCGCCCGACCGAAGTCGAAGGCGAGCCCCGCAGCGTCGGCTGTTTCCTTAGGGCCAGCGGCAACAAACGAAAGAATCACGGCGGCGGCGCTCATGGCGCGCACCGACGAAGCGAAAAGAGGCATGGGGGAAGGCTCCTGCTTCCAAGGCGCATCCGAGCGAGTTCCTCTCGGCCCGACGCGCTACCGCCCGCCCTTCCTGTTGCGGGACTTTCCATATTCGGTCTGCCCGTTCTACGGAAGGATCCACGAAAGGGGTCGAGCGGTTCGCAGTAATTTCGCCGAACTGTCGAACGAGTCGTAAGTTGCCTGCGTCGTAAGAGTTGCGGCGAGCGTTTGCGGGCGATTGGCGCCAGCAGATCGGTGGCACCCGCCCGGCGACAGCGTTAACATTGACGGTCGCGGAAACTGTGCATTGCGGCTATTCCGTAGTGCCTGCACCGCCACACGAGCGCGCAATAGCGGTTTAATCCAAAGGAGAACGCGCCCGCTGGGTGCCACTGGCGTGTCGCCAGTGCGAAGTAGGTACTCACTCGCCGCTTCAGCACTGGCGACACGCCAGTGGCACCCGTTGAAATTCCCGCTCAATTACCACCCGTACAACTCAAACAATTCAGTCCCACCCTTGAGGAGGCTTTGTTACATGGCTACCCCATCCGATCACCCGGTCGATCGCCGCTCCTTCCTCGGCGCCTCCGCCGCCGCGCTCGCTGCTAGCGGCGCCGTCGGCATGCTGGCGTCGAACGCCCAGGCTCAAACCGCCGCCGCTGCTCCCGCCGCGCCGACCGGCCCCTACAAGTTGCCGAAACTCGGCTACGCCTTCGACGCGCTCGAGCCGAACATCGACGCCGAGACGATGGAGATCCACTACACGAAGCATCATCAGGCGTACATCGACAAGCTGAACGCCGCGGTCGCCAACTACCCGGAACTGGCGAAGCTGCCGGCCGATGAACTGGTGAAGAAGCTTGATGCGATTCCGGAGGAGATTCGCACCGCCGTGCAGAACAACGGCGGCGGCCATGTGAACCACACCTTCTTCTGGACGATCATCGGCCCCGGCAAGGGCGGCCAGCCGACCGGCAAACTGGCGGAAGAGATCAACAAGAAGTTCGGCAGCTTCGCATCGTTCAAGGAAGCGCTGAACAACGCCGCCGCCACCCGCTTCGGCAGCGGCTGGGCCTGGCTGGTGAAGGGCCCCGAAGGCCTCGAGGTGATCAGCACCGCGAACCAAGACAGCCCACTGACCGCCGGCAAGACCCCAATCGTCGGCATCGACGTGTGGGAGCACGCCTACTACCTGAAGTACCGCAACAAGAGGCCTGATTACGTGACCGCTTGGTGGAACGTGGTCGATTGGGACCAGGCGTCGAAGAATTTTGACGCGGCGTAACTTCTGACGCCGAACGTAATCTAAACAAGCATTGGCCCTCGGTCGTTGACCGGGGGCCAATGCATTTATCCTTTACAGTTCCCGGAGCGCAATTAATCAAAATACTTGCCGGGCTTTTATATACAGGATATTATCCGTCCTCAATGCACTCGTAACAATCGCCACTTTTGGGCAATCTCTTCAAAGTTGAGGGACGGATGAAGATCCAACAAAAAGACTTGTTTCATGGCGCAGCTCTCACGCAACTCACCGAGCACGTATCATTCAAAGCGCTCAATAAAGCAGACGCGAAGTACGGCCACTACATGGTTAACACTGACCGGCGATTGATGGTCAAATTGACGGAAAAAACTAGTGCGCCTTGGACTTTCACATTTCAACCCGATGACCTCAACACAATAAGCTCAGACATTGCATCTGGATTTAGAACATTTATTGTGTTGGTGTGCGGCAAGGTAACGATCTGTTTGCTTAGCGAGGGTGATTTTTCGCAACTAATTGATTTGACGAGTCCAACAGCGCAATGGATAAAGGTGGAAATCCCCAAAGCGAGCATGCGTGTGCGTGGAAGCCATGGGACACTTAAGGGAGCCATCACCCATAACAGCTTTCCTGACGGCGTTTTCTGATGGCAGGCGCTCAAAAATTAGTGAAACTCACTCGATGGGTGCGACAGCGTCCATGCTCCGCAAACTCCACATCGCCGCAATCGCACTCGTTCTCTTCTTCCTGTTCTCAGTCCCGCTCACGGTTTTCATCTACGGCTTCAGCATCGCACTCGGCGGCCTCGTACTGCTCACGCCGCTGATCATCCTGCAGGCCCTCACGCTCAAGGCCATGTTGCGAAGATTCCCATCCGTCGCGGCGACGATGAGCCCAGAGGCAGAAGAGTTAAACCACGAAACACACGAAATGAACGAAAAGGAAAAAAGATGAGGAACCGCTAATTGACGCGAATGGGCGCTAATAAACTATTCCGTCTTTACTAACGATCAATCAGCCTCCATCAGCGGTGCAATTTGGCTTTTTCTGCTTCTTTCGTTCCTTTCGTGTGTTTCGTGGTTAAAAAATCCCCGCTTCTACTTATTCTCTTTCGCTGCCGTTGAGAACTCGAACGCCACCGGTTCCAGCGGCACGCCGCCTTTGCTCTGGAAGTTGACGTGCCGTTCGCTATTCAGCCCGAAGCGGTATGTTTGCCCTGGCTCCAGTTTGATCGGCAGCGTGATTGTGCGGCCATCCTTCGACCAAGCCGGCCGGCGGTCACTGGTCGCGGGCACCTTGCCGACGAACGACATGCCGCCCCCCATCGGCGCGTCGAACGTTATCTTCAGTTCGCTAATAGCGGCGTCGACGTCCTTGGATCCAATCGGCGGCTCCGTCGACACGACGCGCGGCGCCGCCAACTTGGCGACTAACTTCTTCGACGCCCCATTGGTAGTGAATGCGATCACGGTCGGCGGGGCGGGCGTGCCATGGCTGTCGCGAAAGTTCTGGTGGCTTTTCGAATTAATCCCGATCCGATAGTACGCTCCCTCGGCGAGCTTCACCGGCAACACGAATGTTCGTCGATCTCGCCACCCGGGCTTCGCGGAAGCCGAGTCGATCGGCGGCAATAGCGACGGATCGCCCGTGATACTCATCCCCGCCTCCATCTCGCGATCAAAGCGAATCACAATCTCCTTCAGCCCCGGATCAATGTCCGTCGCGCCGTTGGCTGGATTCGCTCTGTATTGCGGGAAAGGACTCTTCGTCCGCCTGGCGCTCGGCTCCGCAGTTGCGGCCTTCGTTGCGGAATCGCTCTCGGTCGCATCGCCAGCCTGCGACTGCGCGGCACTGAGTCGTTCTCGCTACCGTCTGCCATCGTCGCCTGCTGCAGCAACAGCGTGCTCGCCATGGCCGCAGCCCGAACTACGTTTGCCATCCACAAACGAACGCCCATGACGGTCTCCGTTCTTCGAGATGTGATTTGTTAGCGAGTCGGACCTGAAGGATCTCTACTGGCAAAAGATAGCGGAGAGAGGAAATTTTACTTAGCAAAGTACGAGAGCACCGAAAATAAAGAAGAGTCAACGCCGACCGACGCTAACGAACGCAACTTATTGCATTCCCTCTCGCTTTCTTTTCGTGTCCTTTCGCGTGTTTCGTGGTTAAAAATCCCCGCATTCAGAACCACGCAACCGCCAGCCACTCGCACCTACTTCAATCCCACCGCTTCGCCATCCAGCTTCCAAGCCGGATCAACGGAGACGCCGAGGTGCTTGAGCGCCGTCGGCACGAGGTCGACCTGTCCCCGTTCACCGGCGATCTTGCCGCGATGGGCCGCATCGCCGCTGACGACCAGCCACGAGCACGCGACCTCCGGATTCTCGTGCCCGTTGCTATGGCTCGTGCCGCTGCCGCCGTGGTCGGTCGTTACCAGGATCAGCCAATCTTCATTGGCGCGAGTGGGGCGCGATTCGATCGCTGCGAGCAGTTCGCCAACATAGCCATCGACCCGTTCGATCGCCTTCACGTAAGTCGGCACCGAGGGATGAAACCCGTCGGCATGCCCGGCGCCGTCAACCTGTCCGAAGTAAACGACCGTCGCCGTCGGATCGGCTTCGCGCAAATGCTTGCTCGCCGCGGCGACGATCTCGACGTCGCTGAGTTGGTAGTTGTGATCCTCGCGTTCGGCGTCGAGCGTCACGTCCGAATCGCTGAGGATGTTTTTTGCGATCGGGCTCCAGTCGGAGAACGACGCCGTCGCGGCGTCGGGCTGCGCCTGCTTCAACCGTTTGAAGAAGTGAGGGTACTCCTCGTAGTTCGGCGCCGTGAATTCGTTGTCCATCGCGCGATGCTTGTCGGACCAGACGCCGCATAGGATGTTCGACCACCCGGGACCGCTGATCGTGTCGGCCTCTCGATACCGCGCCGGAAAAATCCGCGTCGGTTGGGCGACGGCGCCCGCTTCCATCAGCGCGTCGAGATGCGGAGTCTCGGCCCGCTGGAGGGCGTCGAAACGACAACCGTCGATGCCAATGACGAGCACCTTCTTCGTCGGCTCCACGGCGTCAGCGGCGGAGGCCATTGCGAAAATCGCTACACAGATTGCAAATGAAGTCACGCCGAACCGGCGGCGGAGAGAACGGCTGAGCATCAGGCTGTCCTCGCGAAAGAAGTCGTGGCGTTGCTCGCACTACGCTGGATGAGCCAAATATCTTACAAGATTTCCGCCGGTGTTTTGCGGATTCTCTGCCGGCTTTTCGCGGCCGAGGCAGTTCCCCTCGCGGCCGTACGTATGGCTATAATGGCATACTGCGCTGCCTCAGCGTAGTTGCTTCTGATCTATCGCCGCCATCCACCACGGCGGCTTCCACGCGACGGAGTTTCGACGTGCGTAGTCTCGCAAGCATTCGCTTCCTTAGTCTCGCTCTGTTTCTCTTGGCTCTCGGCTTCATTGCGACCGACAGTCGAGTCCTCGCGGCTGACGCCTCCCAGCCGCAGCTTGAACTGAAGCCGCACGATCGCATCGCCCTCGTCGGCAACGGTCTCGCCGAGCGGATGCGGCTCTACGGCAATTTCGAGGCGCTGCTCCACACGCGATTCCCGGCCTACGAGCTCGTCGTCCGCAACTTCGGCTGGCCGGCGGACGAGGTCGGCAACCAGCAGCGTTCGAACGACTACACGGCGATCGACGACCCGCTGGAGGAATTTGCACCCAACGTGATCATCGCGTTCTTTGGTTACAACGAGTCGTATGCCGGATACGACGGGCTGCCGAAGTTCAAGGAAGACTTGGCGGCATGGGTGAAACGGACCCGCGACCAGTTCACCAAAGATGGCGTGGCGCCGCGGATTGTACTGGTATCGCCAATTGCGTACGAAGCAACCGGCAATCCGTTGATGCCGAATGGGGCTAAGGAGAATGAGAATCTCTATGAGTATACGAAGGCGATGAAGGAGTTCGCGCAGACGGAGAAGTTGCCGTTCGTTGATCTGTTCGCAAAGACTCCGCAGGAGCCGAAGCGATCAAAGGAAGGAAAGAAGGGACTAGTACTCCATTTCACGACTGACGGCGTCCACCTTAATCCCGTCGGAGATGCGTTCGTCGCGGGCATTCTTGACGGAGCACTCTTTGGAAAAGGGACGGTCGATATCACGAAAGCGTCCGACTGGAAAAAGCTTGAGCCGTTGCGCAACGCCATCGTCGACCTCCAATGGCACCACCAGCAAGACTACCGCATGGTCAACGGCTGGTACGTCTACGGCAGCCGTTCGAAACCGCTCGACGTCGAAACGTTCCCTGCCGAGTATGCGAAGATTCGCAAGATGTGCGCGCAGCGTGACGAAGTCATCTGGGCGATCGCTCAAGGCAAGACGCCGCCGGTCCCCGACGACGTGAACCCCGTGCTCGCGATCCCGCCGACCGCCTTCGGCACAAAACCCTATTCCGAACCGGCTGACCTCCGCATCCTCACGCCCGATGAAGCGCTCAAGGCGATGAAGGTTCCCGAGGGATACGAAATCCAAACCTTCGCATCGGAAGAAGACTTCCCCGACCTCGCCAAGCCGGTGCAGATGGCGTTTGATAACAAGGGCCGCCTGTGGGCCGCGTGCATGCCAAGCTACCCGCAGTGGAAGCCGGGCGATCCGAAACCGAACGACAAGCTGATCATCTTCGAAGACACCGACGGGGACGGTAAGGCCGACAAGTCGACTGTCTTCGCCGACGGATTGCACGTGCCGGTCGGGTTCGAGTTCTGGAACGGCGGCGTGCTCGTCGTGAATCAGCCGAAGCTGATGTTTTTCAAGGATACCGACGGCGACGATAAGGCCGACGTCCACGAGGTGGTGCTCGACGGCTTCGCTACCGACGATACGCATCACGCGATCAGCGCGTTCGAGTGGACCCCCGACGGGCGGCTCATCATGCTCGAAGGGATCTCGATGAGCGGCACGGTCGAAACGCCGTACGGACCGGTCCGCAACAAAGACAAATCGTCCGGCTACGCCCTCGACCCGCGTAACTGGAAGCTGGAAAAGTACATCTACCCCTGTCTGGTGAACGCGTGGTGCTTTAGCCACAACGATTGGGGCCAGCCGTTCCTCGGCGACGGCACCGGCGCCAACCAGCACTGGGCGACGCCGCTGACCGTGGCGCCGAGCGAGCAGCGAGGCAACAACGAGCAGTTCATCGCCTACGACGGCCCAACGATGCGGCCGGCGCTCGGCAACGGCTTTTTGTTTAGCCGCCACTTCCCCGAATCGGAGCAGGGGAACTTCTTCTACGCCTGCGTCATCAACATGAACGGCATTTTGCAGTTCAAGGTTGAGGACAATGGCTCGGGCTACAAAGGAAGTCGCGTCGAAGATCTGGTGACGTCGACCGACCGCAACTTCCGCCCCGGCGATCCGCAAATTGGCCCCGATGGCGCCCTCTACTTCATCGATTGGCATAACCCGCTCATCGGCCACATGCAGTACTCGCAGCGCGATCCGAATCGCGATCACACGCATGGCCGCATCTACCGCATGACCGCGAAGGGCCGGCCGCTGGTGACGCCGGTCACCCAAGCGGGGAAGAGCGTGCCGGAACTCTTGGAACAACTCCGCGAATACGAGCCCGCAGCGCGGTACCGCGTACAGCGCGAACTGCGCGATCGACCGAAAGATCAGGTCGTCGCGGCAGTGCAGGAGTGGGTCGGCAAGATCGATGCGAACGATCCGCTGCACGATCGACTTATCACCGAAGCAATGTGGGCGCTCGCCGGGCAGCATGCGTTCGATGCGAAGCTGATCGAACAGGTCGCCGCGGCGCAAGACTTCAACGCTCGCGCGGCGGCGGCGCACACGATCGCCGACCAACGCGATCTCTATCCGGGCGCCCTCGACATGCTGGCGAAGCTCGCAAGCGATCCTCACCCGCGGGTGCGACTCGAAGCGGTTCGCGGGTTGAGCTACTTCCCCGTACCGACGGCGGTGCAACTCGCGCTCGGCGTGCTCAAGCACCCGATGGATGCCGAGCTCACGTTCACGCTTGAAAGTGCGCTTGGTTCGCTACGACCGGTGTGGGAACCGGCCCTCGCCGGGAATGCACCGTGGTCGATTGAAGATCCGGCAGCGGCGGCTTTTCTCGTTCGCGTTGCTTCCGGCAACGATAAGGGCCGCGAAGTGACTTCGCTGGTGAACTCGATCATCGAACGCTACGACAGCGAAGGCCATCGCACCACGGTGATGTCGCGGCTCAACGCCCTCGACGGCAACGCGGGCGAAGGCGCCAAGGTCTTCAAGCGGGCGTGCGCCGCCTGCCATCGCGTCGGCGCCGAGGGGGCCGACTTCGGACCAAACCTGAGCGACGTCGGCAAGCGGCTGCGGCTCGACGAAATCCTCGAATCGGTGCTGTTCCCCAACAAGAAGATCGATCCGAAGTACCGGGCGACCAACATTCTCACGATCGACGGCAAAGCGGTCTCGGGGCTTGTCGTCGCTGAGGACGACAAGGAACTGACCCTCGTCGTCGGCCAGGGCACCGTTGAGAAGGTGCCGAAGGAAGACATCGACATTCGCGAAGAGCTCGAAGTCTCCAGCATGCCGGAGAAACTGCACGAAGGAATGAGCGGCGTCGAGTTCCTCGACCTGCTCGAGTTCCTCGCCGCGCAGCAGACGGCGCCGACGCCTCCCGCCGAAACGGCCTCCGGCGGCGAGTAAGTCGGTACGGCGATTAACCGTTACTTGACGCAAATTAAGACTGGACGGGATCACATGATAAAGAGGATCGACAGGATTTCGTCTTTCCAATCCTGTCGATCCGATACGATCCCGTAATCCTGTCCAGTCTTCTCATGCTGCTGCAGATTCGCGTGATTCGCGGTTAACGCATTCGCCCTACAGGCTCAGCGTGAACTGCTGATCCTCGGCCACTTTGCACCGCTTCGTCGACGGGCTAAAGCTCCGTACCTTGATCGTCTTGCCGTCGGGCAGGAACTCGATCAGTCGCATGAAGCCTTCGCCTCCCTCAGCGCGGTTCTGATAGTTGGCCAGCATTTGATGGACCATGTTACCCGCGTCGCCGGGGGTCGACGTGCGGCCGGCGCCATCTTCGAGGACGTGGCCGTTGAGCGTCATGATAAAGCCAGGGTGCTTCTTCACGAGCTTGTCCCATAGCTCTTGGCCGTCGTTGACGCCGCCTGGCAGCTTCGACTGGGCGTAAGCGTGCGGGTTCCAGGTTTGCTTGTCGCCGCGCGTCTTCCAGTCGTACCGCGTATCGTCGTAGTACATGTAGGCATGTGTGAGCAGGATCACTTGATGATCGGGATGCTTGCTGACGATCTTGTCGGCCCACGCCACCGCTTCGTCCCGCGGTCCCCATTCGAGCGCGAGGATGAGATACTTCTTGCCGTTCGCTTCGAACGTGTGGTAGCTATTCTCCAGCTTGCCCGCTTCCATCACGCCGCCGAAGCCGGGAACCTTCGCCAGTTCCTCGGCGGAGAAATAGTCGTTGAGCATCGTCGTGCGATCGGCCGACGAACCGTTCTTGCCGTAGTCGTGATTGCCCGGCGTCAAGGCGTAGGGAACCTTACCGTCGAGCCGGCTCATCGCCGCCTTCGCAACTTCCCACTGCTTCGGCACGTTGTTGTTCGTGATGTCCCCTTCGTGGAGGACGTACTTGATGTTGAGCCGCTCGGCGTTGTCGGCGATCCACTGCGTTTGGTTGTGGAAGTGATGATTCCACTTGAGATGCATCGCGTAGATCTGGGTATCGGGCATCGCGACGATCATGAACGAACCCGGCTCGGTGAGTTCCACAGGGTCGCACGGCTCCTGCGGATCGTTCTTGGCGCCTGTCTCGGCTGGCAGCGGCTTGAGTTCCACTTTGCGGAACTCGACGGGATGGCTTTCCGACTGCAGCGCGATCGTGCCGCCAGTGATGATCTTCGCCGCACCGGCCTCGAGCAACTTCTTGGCATCCGCGTCTTGCGGATCGAGTTGCGGCTCGGTGTACTCGAGCACCGTCTTGCCGTTGATCTTGTGGCGGATCAGTTTGCCGGCGTGGACTTCAATCTCGGCGGTCACCCATTGGTCGCCGTGGAAGGTGTCGCTCGTACTGTTCGTGCAGTGGGCCGTGTGGAGCTTGCCATCGAGCACGACGTTCGTACCAGGCGTGCAGAGGTTGCCCGTTGGCCGCGGGTTCTTGCCATCGCCGCCGAGGAACTGCACCTCGATCGAAACGGGAAACTCCTGGTCCTTCGTCATCCCCTTCGGATCTTGCCCATGGATCATCACGCCGCTGTTGCGGGTCGCCCAGCCGGGGCCGCCGTTGGCCTGCTCGCCGACGAAGCGGTACTCGATGCGCAGGATGTAGTTCGAGTACGGCTCCTTATAGAACAGGTGGCCGTAGCGGCCGCGGAAGGGGCCTTCGTACTTATCGTAGGCGGTTTTGATGACGCCGTTCTCGACGCGGAACGTGTCGGCGTAGTTGACGCCGAGTTCATGCCCGCGAATCTTCGGCGTCCAGCCCGTGAGGTCCTTGCCGTTGAAGAGTTGGATCCAACCGTCGCTCTCCGCTGCGAAGCCGAGGCGAGACGCGGCGAGAGTGAGTGCCGGCGTGAGAGCGCTGGCGGCGAGGAACTGGCGGCGATCCATGGATGTGCTCGCAGGGTGGTGCAGAAAAGTCTGTTGGCCGAAGAGGCCTATTTTAGTTAGACGTTCGGCGCCGTCGCCAGCCCCGAAACTGCGCAGCAATCGGGCGGTTTACGCCTTCTCGCCGGCGAGAAAGCCGGTGCTGAACGCCGCCTGAAAATTAAAACCGCCGATGCGGCCGTCGAGATCGAGAATCTCGCCGGCGAAAAACAGGTTCGGCGCGAGCTTGCTTTCCATCGTCCGCGAGTCGACTTCGTCGAGCGAGACGCCGCCGGCGGTGACCTCGGCCTTCTTGAAGCCGAGCGTGCCGCTGATGGGGATGGCGGTCCGTTTCAATCCTTCGACGAGCGCCAAGCGCTCGTTACGCGAGAGTTCGGCGGCGCGGCGATCGTGCGGGACGCGAGCGCGGGTCATCAGCGCCTCGGCCAAACGGCGCGGCGCGAGTTCCGCGATGATGTTGAGGACGCCCTTCTTGCCGGAGTGTGCGGCTTCGGCGGCGAGGCGGTCGAGGATTTCGTTCTCTTTCACATTGGGAACGAAGTCGCAGATCGCCTTCCACAACCCGGCTTGGGGACGTTCCGTGATCGCGCGGCTGACGTCCATCGGCGCGGGGCCGGAGAGGCCGAAGTGGGTGAACAAGAACGAAGCGCGGCGAGACATCCGAACCCTCTCCCCTGAGGGGAGAGGTTGGGTGAGGGGTTTTTGGTTTTTCTTGTCTGCTTTTTCTTGCGGGGTGGGGCGGTTGGGAATCCCTCCCCTGGCCCCTCCCTTCGAGGGAGGGGGAGAATCGTCGGCCACGACCTCTACTAGAACGTCGGGCACGGTCACGCCGCTTAGTTCTTGCACCCAGCGTTCGTTCGACGTGAGCGGCACGAGCGCGGGGCGGGGCGGGATGATTTTGTGGCCGAACGTCTTCGCCCACGCGTACCCTTCGCCGATCGTGCCGCAGCCGGGGTACGACTGGCCGCCGACGGTGATGATCAGCCGCTCGGCATGGATGCCGCCGTCGTCGGTAAACACGCGATAGCCGTCGCCTTCGCGGGCGATCTCCAGCACTGGCGTCGCGAGTCGCAACTCGGCGCCGCTGCGATCGAGCATTCGCCGTAGCGCGAGCAGCACGTCGAGCGCACGGTCGCTGGCCGGGAACACCTTGCCGGTCTCTTCAACTTTGGTCGCGACCCCCTCGGCTTCGAACATCCACACGAGTTCGTCCGGCCCGAGCGCCGCGAGCGCCGAGTGGAGGAACGGCCCCCCCGCGCCGAAGCCCGCGACGATGCCGCGGGCGTCGGTTGAGTGGGTGAGGTTGCAGCGGGTGCCGCCCGACATGAGGATCTTCACGCCAGGCTTCGTGTTCTTCTCGAGCAGCAGCGTACGGCGGCCCCGTTCGGCGGCGCGCGTCGCCGCCATAAGCCCAGCCGCTCCGGCGCCGATGACGACCACTTCGAACGATTCATCCATGCCGAGCAGCTTACCCCGCATGGCCTCGGCGACGCCACCCGCAGAGGAGAGCGACGCCGACGAGCGTCACCGCGGCAGGTTCGGGCACGGCGGCGACGGCGGCAGAGGCGTTCACGACCGTTTGATGGCTTTGCCAAACGAGGAAGTCGGCGCCATTGGTGACGCCGTCGTTGTTCGCATCGCCCGCTGCGGTGGCGCCGAACGCCGTCTTCCACACGTCGAGGTCGCGACCGTCGACGAGCCAGTCCTGGTTGAAGTCGCCCGCAATCGGCGCCAAACTCCCATTGGGATTATGGGCCACCGTATCCATATAGAACGTTGACGCAGCGTTGCCCGAGAACAGGATTGAGTCGATCGTCGTCGTCGCAGCGTTGATCGCGCCGTTTGAGCCCGACAGCCACGTGTTCCACTGGGCTGCGTCGTCGAACTGCCATTCGTAGAGATGCCACTGATTGTCGGACGCGACAGACTTTGAAATGCTGCGCTCCGTGCCATCGGAATCGTCGATTGCAAGTTGGACCGACATCCCGGTGCTAGCCGTCTTCAGCCAGAAGCCGATCGAACCTGTCGTCTCAAGCTTGAGATTCGCATCGGGCGTTGAGGGCGAGGCGCCGAGGCCGGGCAGGAAGCGCATCGACCACGTGGCGCTGCTCGGGGTGACCGTAAGTCGTTGCGAACCGGTCCCTTCGTGCGCTTGGTTCGTGACGCGCTCCGCGGTCGCCGAGGCGATGCCGGTGTTCGAACCTGAGTAAGTCGGCGATTGCCCGAAGTAACCTTCCTGATCGCCGCCGTCGAAGTCGGTAATCAGCATCCGCCCGCCGGGCAGACCGCCAAGCTGGCCATGGCCGCTGAGCTTCGCTTCCAATTGAGCGCGGTTGCCGTTGAACAAGTCGCCGTCGACGGCTCCTTCGATGCCGTTGACCGTCCAGTCGTCGGCCCACTGCCAAAAGTCCCAGGCGCCCCATGTCGGCGTGTCGGCGGCCGTGGGCGGGTTGGCCGTACCGGTCGACTTCCACCACGCGAGCCAGAGGTCGTTCTGGTTCGACACCGCGGTGGTGAAGAAGCTGTTCGCCTTCGAGAGACTCGTGTAAACCATCGGCTTCACGCCGAGCGAGTTGTAGATCGTGTCGGAGAACTGTTTTGTCCAAACCGAAGTGTAGTTCTTCGCCTGAGCCGTCGAGGCAAAGTCTGGGAAGCCTTCGACGTCGGCCACCGGGGGCAGCATCTGACCGGCGTCGTAGTAGGGTTTGATGACGCTGAGGTAATGATTGGCTTCGGCCGTGGCGTCGGCGATCGCATCGGCGTTCGACAGCGAACCGTAGTTCGTGTCGAGGTTGCAGAAGTGATACGTTCCGACCAACACGCCCGCCTTCGTCGCCTCACGCATATTGGCGAGGAACAGCGGGTCGTTGTAGGTCTCGCCGCGGCTCGCGCGGACGACGGCGAACTCGACGCCGGCCGTGCGGACGGCATTCCAGTCAATCGCATCCTGAAAGAGCGAGACGTCGATGCCGGGAACGTATGGCTGCGCGGCGCCGCGTTGTTGGCAACAACAAACAGCCAAGAGCGTTAGCAAAATGAGTTGCCGCGAACGATGCATCGCAAGAACCGCCTGGAGTGAGAGGCGACGACCTTCGCCACCGAGGGCGTCGCCGACAATGCGGGCCGTGACGCTCTCTCTAGTGTAAACGCCAGTCGCGACGTTAGCGCTTTTCAAGCAGCGGCCTGCGCGGCGAATTGCCGAGGAATTCCCCGGCAATTCGCCGTTAAGCGCAGCGGCTTACTAAGCTTCGCGCAATCCTTACGAAGGCTTCGCAACTTTTACAGCTTCGAAGTCACCTTCTTGCGGCGCTTGGGGCGACGGCCGCTGCCGGTGGCCGGCGGCTTGTTGTTGGCGGGCGCGGGACCGTCGAGCGTCAGCGGCTCGCTGTCGGCGGCGCGACCGTCGGTGCGACGCTTCGGCGGACGAGGTGGCTTCGGACGGCTGGCGCCATTCGCGCCGTTGAAACGACGACCGCCAGCTGGGCGGGCTCCGCCAGCGCCGTTGCCAGTGGCGTGACCAGCGGCCGGGGCGCCGTTGCTACCGCCGCCATTGTTATTGCCGTAGCCGCCGCCGTTCGACTTGCTGAACCGCGAACGACGATTACCGCCGCCGCCAGGACCGCCCGGTCCGCCGCGACGGCCACGTTGGCCGCCACGCTGCGGGCGTGGTTCGTCGACCGGGGCCGGGGGAGCGGTGAACGTAAGGTCTTCGTGACCGACGCCGACTTCGATCCGCCGACGGGTCAACTTCTCGATGCCGCGGAAGTAGCGAATCTCTTCCGCCGAGCAGAACGAGATCGCTGAACCCGTGGCGCCGGCGCGAGCCGTGCGACCGATGCGGTGCACGTAGGTTTCCGGGGTTTCCGGGATGTCGTAATTAATGACGTGCGACACCTCTTTGATGTCGAGACCGCGAGCGGCGATGTCGGTCGCCACCAACACCGGCGGACGGTTCGACTTGAACTGCTGCAGCGTCCGTTCGCGGAAGTTCTGGCTTTTGTTGCCGTGAATCGCCGCGGCGTTGATCTTGCTCTTGCAGAGGTACTTCACGATCTTGTCGGCCCCGTGCTTGGTGCGCGAGAAGACGATCGTGCGGCTGTTCGCTGTGTTCTGCAGCCACTGCTCGAGGAGGCGAATCTTGCCGTCCTTCGAGACGAAGTAAACCGTTTGGTCGACCTTCTCGGCCGGCGTCGCGACCGGAGCGGTTTGCACGCTCACGGGGAACTCAAGCCACTCGTGAGCGAGTTCGCGAATCGCTTGCGGCATCGTGGCCGAGAACATCAGCGTTTGGCGCTGCTTCGGCACCTTCGAGATGATCCGCTTCAGGTCGGGGATGAAGCCCATGTCGAGCATTTGATCGGCTTCGTCGAGAATCAGGCTCTCGATCTTGCTGAGATCAACGTGCCCTTGGTTCATCAGGTCGAGCAAGCGGCCCGGCGTGGCGATGATCACGTCAGAACCGTGTTGCAGGGCCTTCACTTGCGGGCCCTGGCCGACGCCGCCGTAGATCACGGCATGACGCAGCGCGGTGTGCTTGCCGTAGACAGCGAAGCTGGCCGCGATTTGCGAAACGAGTTCGCGGGTCGGAGCGAGCACCAGGGCGCGGGTCTTGCGACGAGCTTGCGGACGGCGTGAAGTTTGGTGGCGACCGGCGCGGCGATCGGCCCGATTGCCTTGGCGGCGCGAATCTTGAGGTTCGGCAGGAGCTTCCGCCGCTTCGGGTTGGTCGGTCGGTTGACCGTTGGCCTTGGCCGCTTCGTCGCGTTCTTTTTGGAGCGCGACGAGAATACGGTGGATTGTCGGCAGCGCGAAAGCGGCCGTCTTGCCGGTGCCGGTCTGGGCGCAACCGATCAGGTCGCGACCTTCGAGGATCGGGGGAATCGCATCAGCCTGAATCGGCGTCGCGATCTCGTAACCTTTGTCGGCGATCGCGCGAAGCAGAGCCGGACCAAGGTTGAGTGAATCGAACTTAACCATTCTCAAATTCATTTCTGCCCGCGGATGCGAGCGTTGACCCCGCGCACATTGAGCGCAGAGCTTGACTGGATACCGCGGCCGCACTCGTGAAAGAACGAGGGCCGCGACGGTTGATTGCTAACGTGCGGGGAACACGAGAATCGGTCTGGTGAGAGACTGATATTCGACGACGTCGTGGAACGACGAAGTCCGCGTGGTGCACGCAATTGCCACGAGGGGCAAGAAAATCAGTCGTGGTCGAAGGCAGGAATCCGCTGGCGAAGGGGCTTTCCGGAGGGGAAAGAACTCGCCGCTGGACCGCGACAACGAAATCGAATGATCCGGCGACGCCAAAAGGAGGCTGGTGGCCGGTCTCGCACCTGAGGTACGGAGACAAGAATACCACTGTGGAGGGGGAAGTCAATGCCGGGTGGGAGCGGGACTGCGAGTCGTCCGCTCCGTAAGTCTTTTTAATGATTGTAGTTACGTTGATTATCGGGTAGCGTTGGCGGCATTTTGTCGCGTCGTGCGATTTTTGGCGACAAAAAGGCAATGGTGACACGGTGAGGCCGTTTCGAGAGCCGTTTTCTCGGGGGTTTGCGTTGGTTTCGATGGTTGGCATTTTGTCGTCTCGTCTATTTTGTCGCGACAGAATGGCGAGCGTGGCCGTTGGTACTAGATGTTCTGGCTCCCTCCCCCTGGAGGGGAGGGCTGGGGAGGGGGGCGTAGTTGGTACCCGCTTCAACCACCCCTCCCTAACCCTCCCCCTCAAGGGGAGGGAACCTCATTAAGAAAATTCTCTTCGGGCACGGGATACGAACCCAACGGTGGTGCAACTACTCGGCGCGCATCGCGATCCCCGATCCGCACGTCTGTAATTGTTAGCGATTTGCCGGCCGATGCGCAGATGGCAGAAATGGCAGGCTTGCATTCGGCTCGCCCGCTCTCCGTCGCCGACGCTTGGTTCGGCCGATATCATGAGGCGACGCCGCGCGGTCGCTCTCGCTCGGCAATCACCTTCGCAGGCACGACGCGGGGCTTCTCATGTTCGAGATTCTGACCGGGGCGTTTGATACCACCGGCTTTCCGCCGCGGTGGAAGTGCGGCGTCTGGAGCGACGAGCTCGGTTGGCTTCACATTCTCTCCGACATCGCGATCTGGGGCGCTTACACCGCGATTCCGTGCGTGCTGGCATTTTTCATTTTGCGGCGAAAGGACGTGCCGTTTCCGCGGATCTTGTGGTTGTTCGTGGCCTTTATTTTCGCTTGCGGGACGACGCACCTCATCGATGCGATCATCTTTTGGCAGCCGGTCTATCGGTTGGCGGGGTTGGTGAAATTTGCGACGGCGGTCGTCTCGTGGGGAACGGTGTTCGCACTCATCCAGATCACGCCTGGCGTGCTCCACTTTCCAGGGATGGCGAAGTTGAACGAGCAACTGGCTCACGAGATTGCCGAGCGGAAGCTAGCCGAGGAAGAGCGCGAGCGGCTGCTGGAAAGCGAACGGCACGCGCGGAGCGAAGCAGAGAAGGCGAACCGCATGAAGGACGAGTTTTTATCGCTCGTCTCGCATGAGTTGCGGACGCCGCTCAACGCGATGATGGGATACGCTCAGTTGCTGCTGATGAATCCTCGCAGTCCGGACGAAGTGACCAACGCGGCGACGGTGATCGAACGGAATGGCCGCGCTCAGGTGCAAATCATCGAAGATTTGCTCGACATGAGTCGCGTCATCACCGGCAAGATGCGGCTCGACGTGCAGTCGATCGATCTGTGCGATTCGATTCGCGCGGCGGTGAGCGCCGTCACTCCCGCGGCGGCGGCACGAGAGATCGACTTGCAGGTGGTGCTTGATCCGCGGGCCGGGCAGGTGCTCGGCGATCCGAGCCGGCTGGAGCAGGTGTTTTGGAACTTGCTGTCGAACGCGATCAAGTTCACGCCCAAGCATGGAAAGGTGCAAGTGTCGCTCGAGCGGGTGAACTCGCACGTCGAGGTACGGGTCGCCGACACGGGGCAGGGGATGCCGGCGGAGCTGCTGCCGTTCGTGTTCGATCGATTTCGGCAGGGGGACACGAGCACGCAGCGGCGACACGGCGGGCTGGGGCTCGGTTTGTCGCTTGTGAAACATTTCGTTGAGATGCATGGAGGCTCGGTGGTCGCGCGAAGTGCTGGGGCGGGGCAGGGGAGCACGTTTTTAGTTTGCTTGCCGGTGCAGATTGCCGTGCCTGACGTTGCGGAGGAGGACGGCGATCGCGTTCATCCCGCCGCCGCTGGCGACGGGCTATTGAGCATCCCGCGGCTGCCAATCTCTGACCTGAAGGTCGTCATTGTCGACGACGAGGCGGATGCCCGCGCTTTGGTCGAGCGGATGCTGGGCCAGCATGGCGTCGACGTGTACACGGCGGGATCCGCGGACGAGGCATTAGCGCTCGTCGCACGTGTGAAACCTGACGTGATCGTGAGCGACGTCGGCATGCCGGGGACCGACGGCTATCAGTTCATGCGAAAGGTTCGCAGCCTGAGCGACGAGCAAGGGGGCCGTACGCCGGCAGTGGCGTTGACGGCGTTCGCGCGGAGCGAGGACCGGACGAAGGCGCTGCTGGCGGGGTACCAGGCGCATTTGGCGAAGCCGGTGGATGCGAACGAGCTAGCGGCGGTGGTGGCTACGCTGGCGGGGCGGACTGGACGACCCTAGTCACCGCGAGAGTCGGCCACTCCTGAGCCGGTAATTGATACTGCAAACTTGTCTTGAATATGCCACCCCTCGGGGGGTAGGATCGCCTACCTTCCGTCAGTCAATCGATATCCTACTGGGTAATTCTCTAGATGCGTTTTCTACTGGCGCTAATTCTCACGACGCTTGCTTCGCAAGGCGTCGCCGCAACAATCGTCGACCAGGCACATCAAGCTCACAGCTGGAACTACGCTCTGGACTATCCCGGCGATTACATGGCGCAAACCTTCACCATTCGCAATGCGGGAAAGCTTGCGCAGGTGAGCGTCGACGTCATCTTAACTGGCTATGCTGACTCCAAGCCGCCAATCGACGATCTCCACATGAAGATCGTTCGGACGGATGCATTGGGAGTTCCCGTTATCGACCAAGTTCTTGCCACCCATTCATTCAAGTGGACAGAGCTCGACCAATATGGCGTCAACGACAAACCGCATCCCGCGTTCGATGCGAGTCCATGGAACATTTTAGTCTCTGTCGGCGATGTCCTGGCTATCGTTCTCATCAGCGAGCAAACGGGCGAAGATCAATCCTTTTCGGATCGACGATTCGATTACCTGTGGTATGGAGGCACGCAGAATCCCCATCCGGGCGGGGATTTCTACCTTTACTCTCCCAAGCGATATGGAACAGCGCCATACAAATGGACGACGATGGTGAACGCTCCTACGCCGCCACCGGTGAACACGCGGGTGGACATGAGCTTTCGTATCACTGTGGAAGAAGTTCCAGAGCCGCAATCAGTTGTGCTCCTCGCACTGTCGCTCGCCATTGGGTGCATCGGCAAGCTTCGCTGGCGTAGGCGGGGTGCTTGACGCTGACCAAGCCACTCGGTGATTTGCGTCGCGTACACGGAGTGCGCCTGCTACACGCTAGAAGAGCGGCGTGAATCCCGCCGCGGCGAAGTGTTGGTCGTTCGTGAAGACCTCGGTCAGACCGAGGCGGCGCATGATGGCGAACGAAATGCAGTCGACGATGCCGGGATCGCCGGGACGACCTTGATCGTACTGCTGCCAGCCCTTATCCCAATCATCTTGCGTGGGAATAATTAAGCCTTTGTTCGCTAACAAATCACTGCGAAGTCGAATAACGTCTTGTCGGGCCGGTTTGCGAGCGACTGCATTGCCACACTCGCAAAGCACCAAGCTAGTCGTCACGACACGACGACGAGACACCAGCATCTGACCGAAAACGCCACGTGCAGCTTGGTGCCACTGGTCTGCCTGGAGCCAGAGCGCCACGAGCCCCACAGAGTCGAGAAAGATGGGCTTCACGGGTGCAGCTCATCAATACGAGCCGCGAGATCTGTATCGCCGGTGTCGTAAGAATGACTGAGTATTTCGTAGAGTTCTGCCGAGTTTGAGCCAAGCTCACCGTTCTCATCCGGCGATGGCACAACGATGCTGACCGGCGTCGACTCGGGTAGAGCGAGCGGTTCAAGCGGTCGGATAACGCCGTTTTCGTAGATGCCTTGAATGGTTTCCATGGCTTGGTATCCAGGTCGTGGGTGGCTGATTTTATTATACCACTAGCTGGAAGCGAAAGGAAAAGCGTCTGGGGCTCTACCAAACCATAATCTGGCAACATCCAAAGGCTATGAGTTACACATGGTCTTTGTCCACAACTTCCGTGCAGTTCGGCGAAGGCTGCCGCAATGTGACGTTTCCTCGAACAGCTGCGTAGGCTCCTCGCACGAGAAGCCACGCCGTGGCAAGGTTCAAGAAGATCGCCATTGGCAGTGCGATTCGCAACTCGACGAGCGAGAATGCGGCTGCGAGGCAGAGCATGACGATCAAAAATTCGCGAAGATTGAATTGCAGGCTGCGTCGCAATCTCAGCAGCGAGATGCTCCAGATCGTTGTCATGAGCCAATACGGACAGGTCCAAGAAAGACCCTGCGAGCTCGCATGCACGTTGAGTCCTTTGGGCTCCACCGCTATTCCCGATGGCGGCACCGGGAATCCACAGAAATGGCCGTCTCTCCGTTCCGACCAAGACGATTCAGAAGAATCGTACTTCGAAGTCGTGACGAAAAAACTGCTATCTCCGCGCTGAGAGACAAACCCAACGGCAAAACGCCCTTGAACTAACTGGGCGGAAATGCAGTTGGGAGAATCTGTGGTGAAACTCGTCTTAGCATGGCTTGCTCCCCAAAACACGCATGACAGCACGGCCATGACTAGCTTCCGGCAAGCAGCGTCGATTTTCAGAAAATTGAACATACCGACATGCTAATCGCCGGCGGCTCGTTCGCTATCACACATCCAAATTCCGCACATCGAGCGCGTGCTTCTGAATAAACTCCCGCCGCGGTTCGACGTTGTCGCCCATCAGGACGCGGAAGAGTTCGTCGGCGGCGCCGGCGTCTTCCATGCTTACCTTTAGCAGCGTGCGGTTGTTCGGGTCGAGCGTGGTTTCGCGGAGTTCTTCCGCGTTCATTTCGCCTAGACCCTTGAAGCGGGTGACGGTGAGGCCTTTTTGGCCCGCTTCGCGGATGGCGCCGGGGAGGCCGCGGAGGTCTTCGAGGCCCGATTCGTTTTCGCCGCGGCGGATCGTGAAGCGGCTGCCTTCTTCGCCGGTTCGTTCTTGCGGGATGAGGGCTTCGATCGAGAAGCCGAGATCCTTGAGGTCGCTCAGCATGTTGTTGATCGTGCGGACTTCGTGAAGTTCGACGATGCGGAGGCGGGGGCCTTGTTCTTCGGGTTCGGCCGGGGCTCCGTTAGCGGCAGGGGCGGAACCGTTGGCTTCGTCCTGTTTGTCGAGGTCGCTGAGTTTCGCGGTGACGACGGGAGCGGAGTCGACGCGCAGTTCATGGCCGAGTTCCTTTTCCTTGTCGGCGATGAAGGCGTGTGTTTGGGCCATGTCGAGGAACCAGTGTTCTTCGAAGCCAAGGAAGACGTGCACGGTCGGCAGTTTGCCGGTGTTGAGGTCTTGGCGCTCCGAGTGAATGCGGAGGCTGATGCCGCGGCGTTCGAGGGCGATGATCGCTTCTTCCATCGCGGCGAGCGTGCGGACGAGCTTAGTCATCCGTTCGCCTTCGACGATGTTGCCGGCGTGGTCGTCGAACACGCTATCGCCGAGGCCGAGCTCGAGGAGTTGGTTCTTCATCTCCTCTTCGGTCTGCACGTAGTACGCGTCCTTCTTGCCGCGGATGACGCGGAACAGCGGCGGCTGGGCAACGTAGACGTGGCCCTTCGCCACGAGGTCGTACATCTGGCGATAGAAGAAGGTGAGCAGCAGCGTGCGAATGTGCGAACCGTCGACGTCGGCGTCGGTCATGATGATGATGCGGCCGTAGCGACGCTTGCTGAGGTCTTGATCGGGCCCGATGCCGATGCCGACGGCGGAGATCATGTTGCGAATTTCTTCGCTGGCGAGGACTTTGTCTTCGCGCGACTTGTAGGCGTTGATGATCTTACCGCGGAGAGGCAGGATCGCCTGGTATTCGCGCAAGCGTCCGCCTTCGGCCGAGCCGCCGGCGGAGTCACCTTCCACGAGGTAGAGTTCGCACTTGTCGACGTCCTTGCTGGAGCAGTCGCGGAGCTTGCCGGGGAGGCCGCCGCCGGCGAAGACGCCTTTACGATCGCGGACCAGTTGGCGGGCTTTGCGGGCCGACTCGCGGGCTTCGGCGGCGAGGATACCCTTCTTCACCATCGCTTTGGCGGTGCGGGGGTTCTCTTCGAGATACTTCGAGAGGTATTCGCCGAGCGCGGAGTTAACGATGCCTTCGACTTCGCTGTTGCCGAGCTTGGTTTTCGTTTGACCTTCGAACTGCGGATGCGGGACGCGAACGCTGATGACGGCGGTGAGACCTTCGCGGACGTCTTCCCCGGTGGGGATGAGATCCTTGAACATCCCCTCTTTCTTGCCGTAGTTGTTCAGCGAGCGGGTGAGCGCGCTGCGGAAGCCGGAGAGGTGGGTGCCGCCTTCGGTGGTGTTGATGTTGTTGACATACGTGTGGACGTTTTCGGTGTACTCGCCCGAGTACTGGAAGGCGATCTGCATGCCGACGCCTTCGGACTCTTCGTCAAGGAAGAGGATGTCGGGATGGACGGCGTCGCTGGCGCGGTTGAGGTATTTAACGTACTCGCGGATGCCGTCTTCGTACTGGAAGGTTTCGCTTTCGCCGTTGCGGGCGTCGCTGATGGCGATGCGGACGCCGGCGTTGAGGAAGGCGAGTTCCTGTAGACGCTTCACCAGGGTGGCGTAAACGAATTTCGTTTGCGGGAAGATCTGCGGATCGGGCTTGAAGGTAGTCTTCGTGCCGCGCTTGGTGGTCGAGCCGACGCGGCGGACTTCGCCGGTGGGGACGCCGCGTTGGTACTCTTGGTGGTAGACGTGGCCGTCGCGATAGACCTCGACGTCGGCCCATTCGCTGAGGAAGTTAACGACGGTGACGCCGACGCCGTGCAAACCGCCGGAGGTTTGGTAGGCGCCTTTTTCGAACTTGCCGCCGAACTTGAGTACGGTCATCACGCCTTCGAGCGTGGTGACTTCGCGGTCCATTTCTTCGGAGAGTTGAGCGTGGCGTTCGACCGGAATGCCGCGGCCGTCGTCCTCGACCGTCACCGAGCCGTCGGCGTTGACCATCACCGTGACGGTGGTAGCGTGGCTGGCCATCGCTTCGTCGATCGAGTTGTCGACGACTTCGTAGACGAGGTGATGGAGCCCGCGGAGGAAGGTGTCGCCGATGTACATACCGGGACGCTTGCGAACGTGCTCAAGATCGCTGAGATGCTCCAGGTCCTTCGCGCCGTAGTCGGCATTGCCGTCGTGCGTGGTGGAACGGGGCTTCTTCTCTTCGGGCTGGGGAGTGTTTTCTGCTTCTGACATGTTTTACTTTTGCTTTTGATTTATCTCACGCAAAGGCGCAAAGGCGCGAAGAAAACAGGCAGAGATCACATTCCGCGATTCTTCTTTGCGCCTTCGCGCCTTTGCGTGAAATAACTTCTTTCTGAAACGATTTGATTTATTCAGGGTTACCCGATTTTGCCGACGCGGAAGCGAAGTTGCTTCAGTCCGACGTCGGGGCGGGCGGCTTTTAGTTCTTGGAGGATGCGTTCTTTTTCGAAGCCGAGTTCTTGCATCACCAGCGAGTTGGCGGCGACGACTTCTAACACGCCGCGGCGAAGTTGGCCAACTTCCGTCACCGCGGCGAACGCTTCGCCGGCTGCGGCCAGCCAGGCGTCGTTCCACTCGCCGAGGTTGCGGACCTGGGCGTAGCCGCGACGCTGGATTAATTGCGACATCACCTCAGCGACTGGTTTCGGCTGCTTCCCGTAGAACCAACGCTTGTGCGACTGAGCGCGACGCGTCAGGTCGTTCCAATCGTCGGGGTGCGGTTCTGTCGGAGGGATGGTCATGAAAAACTTCAATGCGTTTAACACAGAGAGCACAGAGGACACGGAGAAATACGTTGTTTAGTCAGGTAACAAACTGGTTCAGAACGTTCGCTGAAATCGATCGCTGCGATTTGGTCTGAAGTTGAATTCTTCCTCTGTGAACTCTGTGCTCTCTGTGTTGAAAGTCTTTTGAAGGACTAACGATCACGTGCCAGCGGCATGATCACGTAGCCGTAGCCGTCTTCCGTGCTGCAGACCGCGGCGCTTTCGCCGTCCTTGAGCTCGATGCTGAATGTCTTGTCGCTGTCGAGCACCTTCAGGAAGTCGATCACGAATCGCGGGTCGAGCGTGATTGTGATCTCCTGGCCGTCGTAGCCGATCGGGAGTTCGACGCGCGATTGGCCCACTTCGGCCGCCTTGCCGGCGAGGACCAGCGAACCGTCGCCGAACGTGAAATCGATGCCGCGGCTTTCTTCGCTCGTGACGATCGCCGCTTGGCGAACGGCGGCGTGCGTCGGGCCGGCGGCGAGTTCGATCTGCTGGCCGACGCCGCGTTCAGGGAAGACCTTCCGCCATTCGGGGAAGCGGCCTTCAAGCAAGCGAGCCGAGATCGTCGCCCGCGGACTGTGGACGATGAACTCGTTGCCGCGGACGGCGAGTTGCACTTCAGTATCGGTCGGAGCGATCGCCCGTTCGATCAGTTGCATCGCGCGGGTCGGCACGATCGTGTTCTGCTGCACCGCGGCGGGTTCGCCTTGCTTCGTGACGGGGCCAACCATTTTCGCGAGGCGGCGGCCGTCGGTGCCGATCGCGGTGACCATGTCCGTATCGAATTCCAGCTTCACGCCGCCGAGGGCGTAACGGCTGCTTTCGTTATCGGTGGCGAAGACCGTGCGGCGGATCAGTTCGCGAAGGAGCCGAGCGGGGACTTCGAAGTAGCTCGTCTCTTCAAAGCCGCCGACGGGGGGGAACTCGGCCGGGTTCTCGGCGGGGAGTTGGAAGCGGCTTCGCTCGCCGCGGATCGTGGCGCCGTTGCCGTCCGATTCGATGTGAATGGTTTGATCGGCCGACTCGCGTAGGATCGATCCGAACCGCGTGACCGGCAGCACCACCGAGCCGGGGGCCTGAACGTCGACGCCGCCGACAGCGTGACGGATGCCAACTTCGAGGTCGGTGGCGGTGAGCGAGGCGCCGTCCGGGGTGACGTCGAGTTTGACGTTCTGCAGGATCGGTTTCGGGCTACGGCTGGGAGCGACGGCGGCGACCGTCTGGAAGGCTTGCAGGAGTTGCTCGCGATCGCAGGAAATTTTCATGGAGGTTTTTACCTTCGGGTAACTGGCGGAACGCAAACTATTGGATGGCGTTCCCGCCACGATGTTCGACTTCTATCTGAGACAGACCGCAGGGATGAACCCCGCGGCTCGCGGTTTTTGCTTCTTATGTATTTCAAAAGTTAGTAACAGAAGAATAGCGAGGCTGTTTACTGTCGATAGGTCTCGCGTACTGCCGTTAAGTTGTTTGTGTGTAAAGGTTTAAGGTGATGTCGTCGCGGTGGATAACTCGTTGCTTTCGTGTTCGTAGCGTGTTGGGCCCGTGTCGATGGTTGAGGGCGTTTGTCGGGTGCGGTCAGGCAGATGTTGGTGCGGCAATAGTTGCGTGGCGTTGACGACTGGTTGCTAACAGGTTGTCCACATACGGCGCTGAACTCCGGTGTTCAGCGCGAATTCAACGCAGCAGCCGGTCGAGTTCATCGACGGCTTGCTGGGTGACTGGATCGTGCGTGATTCGTTCAGCCAAGCGGCGTTCGGCGTGCATGATCGTCGTGTGGTCGCGGCCGCCGAGGCCGCGGCCGATGTCGGCGTAGCTCAGGCTGGTGAGGCGGCGGGCGAGGTAGACGGCGATGTTGCGGGCCTCGACCAGCGACGCCCGGCGGGCGGGGCCGGTGAGGGCGGCTTGGGTGATCGAGAAATAGCGGGCGGTGACGGCGATGATTTGCTTGAGTTGGGCGAAATCGGTGGCGGCGTTGTCGGTGGTTGGGGGGGGTGTTGGTGCGGGGACTGCGACCGGCGGTCGCGGCTTTATGGCTGTGGTGACGCGGCCGATTAGTTCGGCGGGGGAACTGGCTTCGCGTTGGGCGAGGCGGGCTAGTTCCGCGTCGGTGAAAACCGTGCCGCGGGCGCTGGCGGCGAGTTGCAAGATCGCGCGGCGGGCGGCGAGGCTGGGGCGTTGCAAGCGGACGGTGAGGCCGGCCGATAGGCGATCACGGAGTCCCGTATCTAAATGACCGATGGCGATCGGTTCGCGGTCGGCCGTCAGCACGACGATCCCGCCCGCGGCGACGATGGCGTCGATCGCGTAGCGGAGTTCCTGCTGGAAGGCGGGCCGCGGCCGCAGGCGGTGGAGGTCGTCGATTACCAGCAATCGCAAGCTGCGAATGGAGTCGCGCCAAGCAGGGAGGCGATCGTCGTCGGTGGCGGCCTGAACCTCGCGGCAGAAGTCGGCGGCGGTGAAATACTCGACCTGCGCCGCGTCGAGGCGTTGCCGCCAGTGGCGGACAATTCCCTGGACGAGCTGTGATTTGCCGCTGCCGCTGCCGCCGACCAGCACCAGCGGATTGAACAGCTGGGTTCCGTCGGCGACGTCGCGTTTGGCCAAATCGAGGTCGCCCAACAGCCGCAGGAGGGGGGCGACGACGAGTTCATTCTCGGGGCCGACGACGAACGACGGCAACATTCCGGAGGCCGCCGCGGGGGCGTCGCTGCCAGGAAGTTCGAGTTGAAGAACGCCGTCAATCACGTGGATCCGTCCGTCGAAATCGCTCGGCATGGCGGGCTCAAAATCAGCGCATACCGGGGGCCGCGAAACAGCCCCACAATTTACCCGATTTGCCTTGCCAGCGTTAGCGGTCGCGGCCAATAAAAGAGCGTTATCCGGCGCGACGCAAATTGTTACACACGTTCAAGATACGTCGAGCGGCCTCGTCGATTTCAGCGGGGGTCGTCGTAGCCCCCAAACTGAACCGCACGGAGGACGAAACCAGGGCCTCGGGAAGGCCCATCGCGAGGAGGGTGGGGGAGGGTTCGCTCGATCCGCTGGCACAGGCGGAACCGCTCGAACAGGCGACGCCCGCGAGGTCGAGAGCCATCACCAACGCCTGCCGGTTGAGGCCGACCAGGGCGATGTTTGACGTGTGCGGAAGGCGGGGCGCTTGGCCGCCGATGACGACCGCTGCGGGCCAACCGGCGAGGAGGGTCTGCTCGAACTGGTCACGGAGCGCGGTCATTCGTGCGCGTCGATCGGTCGCTTCGCGCTGCCAGAGTTCGAGTGCGGTTTGCATGCCGATGGCGAGCGGCGCCGATTCGGTCCCTGGACGGAGGGCAGCTTGTTGGAAGCCGCCGAAGAGGGCTGGTTCGAGTTTTACGCCGTGGCGCAGTAGCAGAATGCCGACGCCGAGCGGGCCGTGGAACTTGTGGGCGGTGGCGGTGAGGGCGTCGACGCCGAGGGCTTGGAAGTCGACGGGGATCTTGCCGACGGCCTGGGTGGCGTCGGTGTGGAGGGGCGTGCCGTGGCGGCGGCAGATCTCGGCGGCGGCTGCAATCGGCTGGATGACGCCCGTTTCGTTGCTAGCGAGCATGATGCTAGCAACGCGGGTGGCGGGGGTGAGGAGGGGGGTCAGTTCGTCGAGGCGGATGAGACCGTGGGCGTCGATGCCGAGGGTTTGGAGGGTGGCGGCGCTCGTGGCGGCGAGGTGCTCGGCGGGGCGGGCGATGCTGGGGTGTTCGATGGCGGAGATGAGGAGGTGGGGATCGGCCGGGGGCGGGGACGCCCCGGCTCGCTGGAGGCCGTGGAGGGCTAAGTTGTTCGATTCCGTGCCGCCGCTGGTGAAAATCAGCTGGTCGGCGTCCATTCCGGTGGTGCGGACGCCGAGCATTTCGGCGATGCGGAGGCGGGCTTGTTCGAGGGCTCGGCGGGCCTGTCGGCCGGCGTCGTGCTGGCTGGCGGGGTTGCCTCGGTAGCGGAGCGACGCCTCGCGCATGGCGTCGGCCACCTCGGGAAGGATGGGGGCGGTGGCGTTGTGGTCGAGGTAAATCGGGGCGGCGGGCATGGGGTCGATTATACGACGAATGCCCTGCCGCATACCGATCTTGCTGCTAGCAATTGGTCGACGATATCATCCGCCGCCCCATGGAAGGGGCGAGGGCCGTGCCCTGAGCTTTTCGTGCCAGTCTGCGAAAACGGATTTTCGAACTTATGGCGACGCTGTTTCGTGCGGCGGTGATGATGTCGGTGCTCGTCGGCTTGCCCGGCGCCTGGATCTACTATGGCCCGTTGCCGAGCAGTGCGCAACGCGTGGTTGATCGTTTCGTGACGATCGCCAAAGAGGCGACGGGGTGGAAGTCGGCGGAACCGGCGGTGAAGCCGGCTTGGGATTTTACGAAATCGGAGCCGATTGTGGGGGCTGAGCGAGCTCCGTCGCAGGTTGCGGGGATGAATCAGAAGACCGCGGGGATGAACCCCGCGGCTCGCATTGAACAATCGCAGCCGTCAACGGAGCAAACTTCAGCGACGATCGCGCCGGGGTTTGGGTCGGCGTTGCCGCCGGTTGAGGCTCCGGCGCCTGCTCCGCCGACCACGTTGGCGGAACGTGTCGAACCTTTGCTCGTGCAGTTGCGTCAACTTGGCGTGGCGGAGTATGCCCTTGAACGGTGGGGCGGCGAGGGGAAGCTCTACCGCTTCCATTGCGAGATGCCGATCAGCGGCGGCTCGCTGACACAGCAATTTGAGGCGGTGACCGCGGATCCCGAAGCGAGCGTTGAGCAGGTCGTGACCGAAGTCTCGCAGTGGCGAGTGGCGCGACAGGCGGGCGGGATGTAGGTTCGCACGGGTTGATCCCCGCGACCCTGGCGGCGAAAGCGATCATGCGCAAACTCTCGACAACGCTGGCCGCCCGGTTGAACAGTCCGGCAGTCGCTGCGCGCGAGCCCTGGGCGGCGTTTGCGGCAACTCGAAAGGCCCCGCCGGCGTCCCCCGCAGCAACTCCCGGGCCGGTTGAGCTCGTTCGCGTCAGCACCGAGCGGATGGCCGACAAGTTGGCTCGGCTCGAAGCGATTTTGCTGTTAGCCCGCGAGCCGCTTCCCTCAAGAAAGTTGGCCGCGCTCGCCGATTTGGCCGATGGAACGGAGGCTCGCTCGCTGGTGCGGGAACTGAGCCGAAGAATGCGGCGGCGGGGAAGTGCACTCCAGCCGGTGGAAGTGGCCCACGGAATTCAGTTATTAACGCGGCCCCAATTGGCCGA
This sequence comes from Lacipirellula parvula, assembly GCF_009177095.1. Lineage (NCBI taxonomy): Bacteria > Pseudomonadati > Planctomycetota > Planctomycetia > Pirellulales > Lacipirellulaceae > Lacipirellula > Lacipirellula parvula. Next base: position 6,841,485 of record NZ_AP021861.1, on the reverse strand, counting down.
TTGGCTGGGGAAAGTTCACGCTCCGCCGAGCGAAATGCGGTTATCGGCGCCGGCGCTCGAAACGCTGGCCGTGGCGGCTTATCGGCAGCCGGTGACGCGGGCGGAAATCGAGTCGATTCGGGGAGTCCAGTGCGGGGAAATCCTCCGCGTGTTGATGGAACGGGACTTTTTGCGTATCGTCGGACGGAGTGAGGAGTTAGGACGCCCCTTCCTGTACGGCACCACGCGAAAGTTTTTGCAAGTTTTTGGCCTCCGCCGCTTGGAACAACTGCCGCCAGTCGATCAAATTTGTAACGCTGCATCACGCGCGGCTGAATCGCTCGAGCTAAGGGGCGCGAGCGAGTAACGTGCGGTTGAAGTTGGTTTAGGAGTATTTATCGTGCGGTCCCAGTTTTCGATTGCTGACGGTTCCGTCGCCTTAGCGGCGAATGAAGATGAGTTCGCGCCCGTGGCGCCATGGTCGACGAGCTTCCTGACCGAAGGGTTGGTCATGGCCAAGGACGACGACGATGACGAGTACGAGTACGAAGACGAGGATGACGACGACGACGACGATGATGACGACGCCGAAGACGGCGACGAGTACGAGTACGAAGATGAAGAAGAGGAAGACGACGATGAAGAGGACGCCGAGGAAGAAGAACTAGAAGAAGACGAGTGGGAAGAAGTCGACGACGAGGACGAGGACGAGGAAGAAGAAGACTCGGACGACGATGATGAGGAAGAAGAGTACGAGTACGAGGACGACGAAGAAGAAGACGAACTCGCCTACGAGCAAGAAGAAGACGACGAAGATTGATCGTCGCTTCTGATCGCTGAGACCGATCCAGGCGATTTGAATAAAAACAAGCGCTGAACAGAAACAAGCGAGCCGCGGGGTTTATCCCCGCGGCTTTTTTGTTTGATGGACTGAATGGTCCTATTCTAGCCCCGGGCTCCGCCCGGGGCTAGGGTGCCCGCGAGAGCTTCGACTACTCTTCCAGCCGGAAGAGTCTGCGGATGGCGTCGAGCAGGCCGTGCGGCGGGCCTTCTTGCGAGGCGTCGCGGAGCGATTCGAGCGGCGGGTGGAGTAGTTTGTTCACCAGGCGGTCGGCGAACTGTTCGATCTCGGCGCGGGCCCGCGAATCGAGATCGGGGAGCTTTTTGAACAGCCGTTCGAGCTCCGCCACTTTCGGCTCTTCAAGATTCCGTCGCAGGCCGCTGATCACTGGGCCAGCGAGACGGCGATGCGCGGCCGCCATGAAGGCGTCGGTCTCGGCGAGGATGATCTCTTCCGCGGCAGGAAGTTCCGCGGCCCGGGCGGCGCGGTTCAGCTCGCAGGCCGTCGCCAGATCGTCGAGCGAGTAGAGGTAGACGCCGAGTTGTTCGCCGACGGCAGATTCAAAGTTCCGCGGCACGGCGAGATCGAGAATGAACAGCGGCCGTTGTTGCCGCAGTGGGGCGACGACGCGTGCAAACCGATCGGCGGCGACAATCGGTTCGGTCGCCCCCGTGGCGCCGATGACGAGATCGGCCGTGGCAAGCTCGTCCCACAGCCGTTCCCACGGGACGGCCACGCCCTTCCACTCCGCGGCCAGTTCCATCGCTCGTTCGGGGCTGCGGTTCACGACATGGATCCGCGTGGCGCCGGCGTCTTGCAGGTAGCGGATCGTTTCCTCGGCCATTTCGCCGGCGCCGATCACGAGAACGTGTTTGTCGTCGAAGCGTTCAAAGACACGGCTGGCGAAGTCGGCGATCGCGACGCTGGGGATGCTGACGCGGTGTTTGTGGAGGCCCGTTTCGTTGTAAACGCGGCGGGCGGCGCGGAGGGCCGATTGAAACAGATCGTGCAGCGCCGGCCCCGCGGCGCCGCTATCGACCGAGCGTTGGTAGGCCTGCTTCACCTGGGCGAGGATCTGCGGCTCGCCGACGACCATGCTGTCGAGGCTCGCCGCGACGCGGTAAAGGTGAGCGACCGCCTCGCGTTGGTAGAGCGAGAGGATTTGCCCTTCGACGCGCTGCGCGGGAACTCCGTGGTAGCCGAGCAAGGCGTCAACGAGGTCTTCGGTTTCGGGGGCGTCCACCGGGCCGTCGCCGGCGGCGTAGAGCTCAACGCGGTTGCACGTCGACAGCAGCGCGAACTCGGCCGTGGGGAAGCGTTCGCGCCAGCGGGCGAGGGCTTCGCTGGTTTGCTCGTTGCCGAAGGCGAGTTGTTGGCGGAGGTCGACGCCGGAGGCGCGATGGGTGCAACCGATCATGCGGAGGTTCATGGCGAGCCTCCCGAAGTTTCGAGTTTCGGGTTTCGAGTTTCGAGAGAAGTCGCAATGTCTTCAGTCGCAACTCGCGACTCGCGACTCGAAACTGCCCTTCCGTGCATCGATTGGCTGCTCATGAACGCGGCCAGCGTGATCACTAGGAACACAAACCCCGCGAGCGTCAGATACGCCACCTTGCGGCCGCGCCGGGCGGCGGGGTAAGCCAGGCGGAACGCCTCGGCCGCGACGAGCCACGAGAACATGCCGCTCAGGCTGAGCACCACCGGGTCGGTCCAGCGGAGTCCACTGCCGTCGCGGAGGGCGAGCCGCATCAATACGCCCGAAATGAAGCCGAGGCCGACGAGCACGGTGGCGGCGATCAGCGAGCGGGCGTTCACACGTTCGAGCCATTCAAGGCTCGGCAGGCGGAAGCGATCGCTCAGCGGCGCCTTGTTCTTCAGTCGTGCGCTTTGCACGAGGTACATCAATCCCGCGACGAAACCGAGCAGCACGGCGACGGCGCCGAGCATCAGGAAGACGCCGTGCAAGATTCCCCAAATGCGGGGCATTTCGGCGCCGGCCATTGGTTCGATGCTAGCGAAACGGGCGGCGCCGATGAGAGCGAGGACGATGGGGAGCAGAAACAGGCCGATCGAGGCCCGCGGTTGGTAGAGGACCAATCCGACGTAAATGAGGGCGAGCACCCACGCGGCCGAGAGGTACCAATCGTGCTGGCTCGACAGCGGCGCCCAGGGCGAACTGGCGGCGCGCTCAGCGAGGTACCAGGTCTGCGCGACCAGGCCGGCGATGGCGGCGGCGACTACCGCCAAACGCCGCCAGCGTGGGCGCGCCCATAGGCCCAAGACTTCCAGCGCGAGCGCCGCCCCGTAGCAGAGGGTGAAGCTGAGCATGGTGACGGCGGCAGGCATGTCGTGTGTCGGGTGCCACTGGCGTATCGCCAGTGAGAAGTGCTCGGCAGGTTTAAGAGATCAACCGCTCGTAAGTTGGGCTCGGCTGGCCTGAGGATAAAAATTCAAACTCTTCTAAGGGTGGATATGTGGCCCTTCAGGCAACGAAGAGCACTGGCAAGACGCCAGTGGCACCTGGCGGGTCGTTGACCCGCGGCTACTGGGAACTTATTCCCCTTCGGCGTCGTCGAGGCCGTACTCTTTCAGCTTCTTGTGGAGGGTGTTGCGGTTGATCCCCAGGCGGGCGGCGGCCTTGATTTGCACGCCGTCGCACAGGTTCATCACTTGCGAAATCACCTCGCGTTCCACGCGATTGACGATTCGGCCATGCAGATCGCAGTCGTCTTCACCCGCGGAGGTGAGTCCCTGAACGACCAGTTCCTCCGACAGCTCCTCAAAGGTCATCGTACGGGGGCCGAGCGATTTCGGCTGCCGACCGGTGCGGACCGCTTCGGGGAGGAGCTCAAAAGTGAGCTCGTCGCCGAGCGCCATGACGACGACCCGTTCGACGTAATTTTGGAGTTCCCGGACATTTCCGGGCCACGAGTAGCGCTGCAGGGCTTCCATGGCCCGCGGCTCGATGTGGGCGACGTAGCGGTCGTTCTTCTCGTTGTAGTGATTGAGAAAGTGGGTCACTAGCAGCGGGATGTCTTCGGTCCGATCGCGCAGCGGCGGGATGTAAATCGGCACGACGTTGAGCCGATAGAACAAGTCCTCGCGGAACGTGCCGGCCATCGCCAAGTCGAGCAGGTCTCGGTTGCTGGCGGCGATGATGCGGGTGTCGACGCGGATCGTGCGGGTATCGCCGACGCGTTCGAACTCTCGCTCCTGCAGGACGCGGAGCAGCTTTACCTGCAGGTGGAGCGTCGTCGAGTTGATTTCGTCGAGGAAGATTGAACCCTGATGCGCGGCTTCGAACCGGCCGGTGCGGTTGTCGATGGCGCCGGTGAAGGCGCCGCGGACGTGGCCGAAGAGTTCGCTTTCGAGCAGGCTCTCGCTGAGGGCGCCGCAGTTGACGCGGACGAACGGCCGATCGCGGCGAGCGCTGAGCGTGTGGACCGCGTGGGCGATCAGTTCCTTGCCGGTTCCCGTCTCGCCGAGCAGGAGCACCGAGGCGCTCGACCGCGCGACTTGTCGCGTGGTGCGGAAGACTTCCTGCATCGCCGCACTATTGCCGATGACGCCCGGCAGCGGAGCCGAGGGTGATTCATCGAGTTGCGGGGTGCGAGGGGACATGGAGGGAAATGCTGAAGGATGAATGCGGAATGCTGAGTGGGGAAGTGAGCCGGAAGCGCTAGCGCCCGGACCGACTCCGTTGGTTCTTTACTTCTGCAAGGCGGAGTCTTTCTTTTCGATGACGTCGAGGAGGCGGCCCATTAGTTCTTGCGTCGGCTTGTCGGCAGTTTCGCTGGCGTTATAGCGGTCGTATTGGCGAACGACTTGCTCGCGTTTTAGCTGAACGCCGAACTGCTTCACGCTGGCGGCGAGGGCGTCGGCTGCGGCTTGGCGGGTTTCGATCGGCAGCGACGTCACGCTGGCGAAATCGACCAGAGCGGTTTGGCTTTCGGGAGTGCCGAGGGCGCCCAGCACGCCCACGGACGCGGCGGCCAGTTCAGGCGCCATCAACGTGCGATCGACGAGGAAGGCGTCGCGCTTGAGTTCGTCGTAAGGGGCGTTCGCAGCAAGCAGTTTGGCGATCCATTCGAGGGCCTGCTTCGCCTGGGCGGTGCGGACCTCGGTCGACGCGAGCGGCGTCGGCTTGAGGGCGAGAGTTTCCTTCACGACGTTGGCGAGGGAGCCGTCGCCGTGAGGACGAGGCGTCGCGTAGACCAACGAGTTCGCTTCGGCGACGCGTTGGGCCGAGGCGAATCGCGGACCACTCGCGGCGATCAAAATCGGCACGTTCGCGGTAAGGTCGCTCGCCCGTAGTTGGTAAACGACCTCGCCAAGGAGCGGTTGGCCGATATCGCTGTCGAGCACGATGACGCCGAGCCGCGGGGCGACGGCGGGATCGATGGCGGCGACGAGGGCTTCGCGGCCCGTCTTCACTGGCATCGCGTCGTAGCCCTGGCCGCGGAGTTTGCCGGCCCAATCGCTGGCAACCAGGATCGCAGGCGCCGCGGCGACGGCGGTCGGTTCGCCCGCGCCGCCGACGAAGTACCAGAGCGATTTAGCCACCTGACTCGAACCGGGGAACGACCGTTGCGGGTTGAGCTGCATGATCGCGGAGAGCGCGGCGAAGCGGACGGCGCGGTCGGGGCTCGTCAACGCGGCGGCGAGCGGCGAGGGTTCCCCGCCGCCTGACGACAGAATCGAAAGGTCGCCGCGGCGGCCGAGTTCTTCGGCGATCATCACAGCGGCGGCCGTGTATTGCTCCTTCATCGCCGTGGCGAGCGTCGTCGAAAGTTCGCTCGGCGTGAGCGCGGCGACGACTTCCTTCAACGGAGCGTCGACGCCGCGACCGAGCAGGGCCGACTCTTCGAGCGAGTAGAGCAGCACGGCGCGGCGGTCGTTGGGTTCGGTGAGGCCGCCGACTTCGCCGAGCGCGCGGGCCAAGCGAGCCGCGGTGAGCGCCCGCAGTTGCGGTACGCCATAGGTCGCGGCGGCGAGCTCTTTGGTTTGCGGGTTCCACGACCACCAGACGCCGACGGTGCCGTCGTCGAAGGTCGTCACCGGCGTCGATTTGATCGAGGCGAGACGGTCGCGCAGGAGCTTCTGAACTTCGTGGATCGTCGGCTCGGGATAGCCGAGCTGGGAGATCGCCTTGCGAGCGGCCGATTCGGCCGAGGCATCGGTTGCGGTAACCGCGATCGTCGACAGCCAGGGGAGGGCGGCGGCGACGTGTAGATGGCCGGCGAGTTCCGCGGCGTCGCGACGGAGTTGGCCCTGCGAATCGGCCAGCAGTGCGAGGAGCGGGGCGTCGATGGCGGGCCGCATGTCGGCGAGGGCCGCCAGCAGGTTGCCGCGAACGGTTTCGTCCTGGGCTGCGGCGAGGGCGTTGATGGCGGCGAGCATGCCGGCGTCGCCCGCGGCCCGGAGATCGACGCGGGCGGCGTAGCGCTCGCCCTCGGTCGGTGCGTTGAGCTGCGCGATCAGTTGGGCGATCCGCTTGGGATCTTTCGCCGCGGCCTCGGCGGCGATGATGCAGCTTTGGGCGAACTCGCGAACGCCGGCCAATTGATTGGGCGCTGCGTCCTTCGCTACCGGTGGGTCGAGGCGGATTAGCTTCAGGAATTTCGCGGTGCCGAACTCGCCGACCAGGGCTGCCTTCTGGGCGTCGTCGAGCTTGGCGGCGAGCAATTCGGGCAGCAACTGGGCGGCGACGTCGGCATGGCCGAGGTCGAGCAGCATGAGGATCGCGCGCAGCTGCTCGGCGGGGGTGGTTCGCTTGAGTTCGAGGACCGAGGCGACCGCGGGATCGCGGCGGGCGAACTGATCCAACGTCGGCGCTGCCGCGGCGGCGGGATCGGCGGCTGGTTCTTGCGCCGACAGCGACGGAACGAGCGATGTCGCGAGAATCATCGTCGCGGCGACGGCGCTCAGGCTGCGATACGTGAGGAAGCGATCAATCATGGATGAGAAGCAGCAGATGTTGATGTGTGCGGCAATTTCGGAGGCTACGGTTCCAGACCGAGGCGGTCCTTCCACAGCGTGACTTGTTTGGCGACTTGCGCCGGCGCCGTCGAGCCCTCGCTGCTGAACGCCAGGATTGCGTGGTCGACGCCGAGGACTTGGTAGACCGATTCGTCGAGCGCCGGGTGGGCGGCCTGAAACTCGGCGACTTCGAGCTTGTTCAGCGGCAGATCGCGCTTCATCGCCACGCCGACCAGCTTGCCGATGATCTCGTGAGCCGTGCGCTGCGGGACGCCGAGCTTGATGAGGTGTTCCATCAGCGTCGTGGCGTCGAGGTAGCCGCGGCCGAGCTTTTCGTGGATCGCCGGGCGATTGAGCTCGGCGCCGGTGACGACCGCGGCGGCCAGTTCCACGCACGCTTCGACGGTATCGGCCGAGTCGAACACCCGTGGCTTGTCTTCTTGCAGGTCGCGGTTGTAGGCGAGCGGCAGCCCCTTCACCAGCACCAGGAGCGACGTGAGGTTGCCTACCACGCGGGCCGTTTTGCCGCGGATCAGCTCCAGCACGTCGGGGTTGATCTTCTGCGGCATGATCGACGAGCCGGTGCAATACGCATGCGGCAGCCGCAGGAAGCGGAACTCGACGGTCGACCACAGAATCCACTCCTCTGCCCAGGTACTGAGGTGCTCAGCCACGAGGGTGAGGGCGAAGGCGAACTCGATCGCAAAGTCGCGATCGCTCGAGGAATCGAGGCTGTTGGCGACGATCCCTTCGAAATCGAGGGCCGCGGCGACGTGACGGCGGTCGATCGGGATCGTCGTCCCGGCGAGGGCGGCCGTGCCGAGCGGGAGCTGGTTGACGCGGCGGCGGCAATCGGCGAGACGGTCGCGATCGCGTTGGAACTTCTCGGTGTAGGCGAGCCAGTAGTGGTTCGCCAGCACTGGCTGGGCCCGTTGCAGGTGGGTGTAGCCGGGCAGGATGATGCCGTGGTCGCGATCGCAACGGTCGACGAACGCTCGCTGCAAGTTGGCGAGGAGTTCGTCCGTCCGGTCGATCGCGTCGCGAATCCAGAGGCGGAAGTCGGTCGACACCTGGTCGTTGCGGCTGCGGCCCGTGTGGAGCTTGCGGCCGACGTCGCCGATGCGTTCGGTGAGGGCCCGCTCGATGTTCATGTGAACGTCTTCGAGCTCTTGCTTGAACGGGAACTCGCCAGCAGCGATCTCGCGGCCGATCTGTTCGAGGCCGGCGACGATCTGGTCGCGTTCATCTGCCGATAGCATGCCGGTTTCTGCCAGCATGCGGGCGTGCGCGATCGAGCCGCGGATATCTTGGGCGTGGAGGCGATGGTCGAAGCTGACGCTTTCGCTGAAGCGCTCAACGCGCGGGTCGACGTCGCCGTCAAACACGCCGCCCCATGGTTTGTGTTGTTGCTTGGCCAAAGGGAGTTCCGACGCGAAATGAAATCGGACTGAAAGGAGCCGAGAGAGTTTGCCGGTGCAGCCATAAAAATGGCTCCAACATCTTTACGGTAAACGGCTTAGAGTGAGGCGTCAATCGGCCGCGGGCACCGGTCGCCCAAGAAATAGGCACGATTGGAAAAGGGTTTAGAAATCGCGGCCAGAACAGTGCGGCAGGGGTCTTATTGTGCCGCTTGGGAGAGTTCACGCCTCCCCCCGAATGGCGGCTGGCGAATCTGGCGGAAGGCGCCAAGATTTGACCCGCGGCGACGAATGGCCAGGGACAGATATACTACAACAGGCGTGGGCGGTCGTTTGTTCGACTCGTAGCCTGGCAGGCGGTCCTAGCCGGCGGCGCCCACTCAAGCGGTGTGAACGACGATGAATCTCCACCCTCTCTCCTTAGTTCTTGGCCAGGTTTCAATCCCGCCACCCATAGATCCCTGGACAGAGAAGTTCATGGGATTGGAATCCGACCAGCGGTTTTCGCTGCTGATTGTCGGCATCGGGTGCCTCACGGGGGTGATCGTCACGCTTGCTTGCCTGATTTCGTCGGTCGTCTCGAAGGCACACCAGCGGCGGATCGAGGCGGAACTGAAGCGAGAGATGCTGGACCGCGGAATGTCGGCCGAGGAAGTCGCCCGGGTGATCGAGGCGACGGCGCCGGATGAGACGGCGGGACAGTTGAAGGCGATCTACGGGCGGAAGTAACCTGACCGCCATCCCACTAGCCCCGGGCTCCGTCCGGGGGTCGGTTTGAAGTAGGGATGACATATCACGGCGTGGGGGGTGCCACTGGCATCTTGCCAGTGCGGAAGCGGGTACTAACTAACAATCAATCGCGAGCAGCAGGCAGCCTTGTTTTTTAGGCCGCTTCGCATCCAACAGTCGTCGTCGCGTTCCGGTACTTCCCACTGGCGACACGCCAGTGGCACCCAATCCAGTAAAGCACGCTCGCTAGCGGCTATCTTTTTTCTAAAAATTCCGCAGTCCGCGGCGGCGGTTCCGGCCTCTAATGGGGTGGAGAGACGCCGCCGGATGCCAGACTTCTTACCTACCGCCGATTTCGACGCCCCTTTTGCGGAAGGGCAGGCCGTCGACGCCCCGGTCGTCGCGCCGACCGATGGCGAGCAGTTGATGCGGTTTCAACGCTACCGCGACGAGCGGGCGTTCGCCCAGGTGGTGGAAACCCACGCCAACATGGTGTGGAGCGTCTGTTCGCAAATCCTCCGTCATCAGCAAGACGTCGAGGACGCCTTTCAAGCCACATTTTTGATTCTCGCCCGGAAGTCGCGCTCGATTCGCGCCACCGAGAGCGCCGCAGGCTGGCTCTACCGCGTTGCTTACCGGACGGCGCTGCTCGCTCACTCGCGGCATCGCCGGCGGAATGAAGCGCCGCTGCTGGCCGACATTCCTTCGCTCGACGATCAGCTGACCGACATCGAGCGGAACGAGCAGGCGTTGCGACTACTCGATGAACTCAACTCACTGCCGGCCAGGTACCAGCAGCCGCTGGTCCTCTGCTACATGGAAGGTCGCACGCGGAGCGAGGCGGCCGAGCAGTTGGGCGTTAGCACGCAAACGATCAAAGGGTTGCTCGCTCGCGGAACGCGGCTGCTGCGTTCGCGACTGCTTCGCCGCGGCGTCGCGCTCTCGGCGGCGCTGGGGATTGTGCAATCGACGGCGTCGAGCGCTCCGGCCGCGACGCCGGGCCTGGTGGCGTCGACCGCGACGCTCGGCATGGGCTTCGCCGTGAAATCAAAACTTGCCTCAATGGTTATCAAAGGGGCGCCGCTGAAGGGCGGCGCCGCTTGTTCACTCGCTGAAAAGGGAATCCTTGCCATGACGATCGCCGCTGCATCGAAGCCCGCCGTTGGCGTGCTGGGAGTTTGCCTGGCCGTAGGGATGCTCGCCGTCGCCGAGGCTGATCCGCCGAAGGGGAAGGCGGGCGGCGATGGAAACGTCGTGATCATCTCGACGAACGTCGATGGCGAGAGCGGCGCGAAGCTCGAAGAGAAAGCGATTGAAGAAAACGCCGTGGCGCTCGTATCAGAAGTGCAGACGCTGACTGCTGATCTGGTCGATGTGGTGACTGACGCCGCGGTAGCGACCACGTCGCCGGAGCAGGGCGCACAGGCGAGCCCAAGTCCAAATCCGACGCCTGCACCCAATACCGTCGCGGCGGAGAACATCGCCGCGGTGACGGTTACCAACGAAGTACCGGTGGAAATGTCCGTTCCAGTTCAATCATGGCAGACGGTTGCGGACGGGGCGCCACAGGTGCAGGCATTCGCCTATGGACGCACTACACAGTTCACGCCGCCGCCGGCGGACGTGCTTGTGCCCCGATTTGAGACCAGCGCCTCGCCGGTGTCCGGCGGCAGCGTAGCGACGCTGAAGCTCGAAGGGGAGTATTGGGCTCTGAAGGCGGAGGGGCTGAAGAAGAAGGCCGAGGCGATCCAATTCAAAGTCCAGCACACGACGGCGTTGGCCGAGCAAGGCATCGCCAAGCAAAACGAAGGAGAGATCCTCGAACTCTCCGCAGAGAAAGATCTCACGCTAGCCGAAGTGAAGTTATGCGAGATGAATGCTCAGCGGGTGAAGGAGTCCCTTGAGGCGAAGGCCGCCGCAGAGGATGACGAAGCGAGGAAGAACGTCCACTTCAAGGTCGAGCAGGTCCACGAACTTGCCAAGGTGGCGGAACTGCAGGCCATCAAGGCGCAGCACAACGCGATGAAGGCGGCCGCCGAAGCACAGGTGGCAGCGACGATCAAGGCCAAGGAGCGAGCTCGCGTCGAACTTGACCGAGTTGAACGGAAGGTGCGCGAGGCTCGGCCCGCGAAATTGGCCGCGCCGAGGGTTGAAGTTCGGCCGGGAGTCATCCACTTTAAGGCCACCCCAGACGCGCCCGATATGGTGCTCACCGCCCCGCCCGCACCGGCTCCGCCGCAGTTCAAGACGGCGCCGATTGCCCCGCCGCTGCCGAAAGGATTTGTTCCCGAAATTTCATCTAACGGCCAAGAGTTCAGCGTCGTGCCGAAGGATGAACTGAAGAAGCTGCTGGCGGCTGAAGAGGAACTCAAAAAGCTGCAGGAGCGACTTAAGGCGTTGGAAGCAGTTGAGGAGGAACGCCAAGAACCGGCGCTTGATGAAGTGACCGAAGAACGCGTCAAGGAATAAGCGGGCTTCTTGCACGCTTCTTTGAGAGCTCGCGCTCGTACGCATCTTCAGCTCAAACTAGCCCCGACCTAGCTAGGTCGGGGCTATTCGCTGCGCGTTGAATGATTGCGCCGCGAATTAGAAAGTCTCATTGATAGAAGCCAAGGCCTTCGCGCCACTTCCAGCCGTGGTGTTTTGGCAGGTACGTCGCCATCAGATAGTTGAAGTGCGACTGCTCGCGCACTTGTTTGCGGCTGCCGCCTTGCTCTAGCCAGCGGTGGCGTAGGTGTGCGTTCAATCGCCGCGAAATTGATTCACGCACCCCGCGACGCAACAATTCGAACGTTCGTTCGTCGCGCCAACTCAGTAGTAAATGCAGATGCGTAGGCTCGGTCGCGACGCCGTGGAGGCGGAAGCGGCGTTTTTCGGCGGCGATGAGCGATTCGTCGATGATTAGGCGCTGTTCAGTTGAAGCGAAGCTAGCCGTTGGCTCTTTCTGCCGTGCTCGATAGCGGCGAGCTTGTTCTGGGTCGGGAGGCAAAACGCCTTGCCTCTTTTTTACATAGCCTTGCGGGCGATCAGGCATCCACGTGCCGTAGGCATGCCAGGTGAAGAGGTAGCAAGGCAAGGGCGTTGCTCCGTTTGAAGCAGCCCCGACCTAGCTAGGTCGGGGCTAGTTGGAGTTCGTGTTTCAGTAACAATCGGCGGTGCGATTGATACCATAGCAGCGACATGAACATAAGTCCAGTAAAAAGCTGTAGTACTCCTGTGGGTTCTGGGATTGCAATGGGAGGCGACGTCCCGCCGAACTGCCGCTGCCAGACGAGCAGGTCGGCGCCGTCGACGACGCCGTCGTTGTTCGCGTCGCCTTGGTAGTGCTGGGCGTCTGACAGCGTGCCGAAGCCGAGTTTCCAGGCGGCGAGATCGCCTGCGTCGACGTCGCCGTCTTCGTCGAAGTCGGCCGCCAGCGGATTGTCGACGCGGATCCACGCTTCGTACATCGCGAGGCCGACGTTCTTGCCGTAGTCTTGGTAGAAAGAGATCGGTCGGCTGATGCCAAACTGATTCTCGAGCGTGACCGACATCTGCGCGTTGAGGAAGCCGAGCGCGAAACCGGTGAGCGTCTTGCTGGCGGCCGTCGTGCCGGAGGTTTCTTCGAGCAGATTGGGTTGCAGTTCCTTGAGCGCCAGCCACCACGGGTTGTTCAGCGACGCGGCGTTGTTGGTGATGTAGCCCCAATCGTCGCGGCCGCCGCCCCCTTCGCCGTTGGGCCCGGCGATGTTGTAGTCGGGGACGGAGGAGTGGAAGTCCAAGAACAGATCAGTCACGGCGCCCGGCGTGGCGGCTTTGTCGGCCCGCATCGCTTCGCCGTTGATCATCTGCTCCGTCCGCTGGGGCGAAACGTAGTCGCTCGAGGAGACGGCATTGGGATACCAGTAGCCGTTCGAGTCGGTGTTCTGCCACTGCAGCATCGAACGATTCAGGCCTGCGTAGCGCCCCGAGGCGTTGAGCGTCGGATAGCCGAGAATCTCTGTTTTATCGCGAAGCGCTGCGGCGCGCGGGTCGTCGGAGATCAACCAATCGACGAGCCCTTCGTAGGTGTAGATGCCGAGCGTTTCCGATGCGTGCTGACCGGTGGCGATCATCACCCGATGCTTCGGCGTCGCGGAGTCTGTCGCAGGGTTCGTGATGCGGTAGGCGTAGAGGTCGAGGGCGGGGATCGAGCGGCCAATGTCGTCGACCCCTGCCGGCGATTGGCCGATCACGCCATTCGCGTTGCCGGAAGCCGTCGGCGTCGCCCAGGGCGAGGCGATTACCTTCTGCGTGTGGGCCGTGCTGCGGGCGTAGGTGTAGGGAATGGCGTAAGCGACGTAGACCTCGTTCTGCGTGAAATTGGAACCGAGGTTGAACGTGAAGAGGTCGTTGGCTGAATTGCCGTCGCCGATGTTTTGCAGCGTGTTGTTCGCGTGGGGGAAGAATTCCCAGTTCACGCCGTCGTACGAGTAGACCATCTCGTGATCGGCAAGTTCGTGATTCGCGAGCGTCGGCGGATAGTCGGTGTTATCGCCGCCGAACTCGCCGGCAACCGAGAAGGTCGGATTCGTGTTCAGCACGCCGGTGGCTTTGAAGTACATCCACCGCCAATGGTCGCCGCCGAGCGGATGTTGGCCGAAGGCGTAGCTGTCGCGGCCGACGAGGTTGATGGCCGCGCGGGTGACGGAATAGCTTTTCAGCGAGCCGGAGTCGAAGTTCGCATCGATGGTGATCTGGGCGACTGTCGTCGACGTCGACAGCAATGAGCTGATGAGAGCGCACGCGGCGCAGCGCAGACCGAGGCGGAAACGAAGCATCTTCTATTGTTCCGTCAGAGAGCAGAGGGGCTGGATCGAGCGCCGCCAGTACTCTTGGATTGTAAATGGCGCACAGCGAGGCGGCGACGGAACCGATCGCGCCGTTGCGCAGACGTCGCTCGACAACGCGCGAGATTGCAGCGCTGGCATGCTGCCGTTGGGGGTAACCGCAACCCGTGCGCGCCGCTGATGGTTACGGTTTCGTAGGGTAGCGAGATGGATCGACGACGCCTTCGTCGCTCACGATCGCGCATCGTTCCGGGTCGCGCAGTAGCTCTGCAATTTTGAGCTGCTTGCCGTCGATCGTGATTTCGTCGCGCACGAGCCGGACGCCATGACTGTAGTCGACGTACCAATCGACGTGGACGTTGGTGAGGGGCTGTATCGGTTGGCCGTTGAGTTGGCGCCAGCCGTAGATCACGAGACGATCCGGTCGCTCGTACATCTTGGGCGACACGACGACGTCTTTCTTGCCGCCGATGGTAAGAGGGCCAAGCGGCTGCCCCTTCCGCTGGGCTTCGATTTTTTCGTTGGATAGCAGAAACGCGGCGACCGACTCGCGATCTTCCGTCAGCGGTTGCGGCGCGAGACGGACTTCGCCGCCGGCGTCGATCGCGTCGACCATTTTACGGGTCGGCAGAACGCACTCGAATTTGTCTGCGATGGCTTGAGCCGTCTGCGGCGTCACCGGCAGGCGGACGAAATCATCGTCGCTGCCGACGGCGAGGTAGTCGGGGGCGACTTCGATCGTGCCCTGCACCTCGCCGGCGGAAATTGGAACCTGTTTGAACTGCCGCAAGAATGCCGGCACGTTGCCCGCGGCGAGCTCGGCGAGGATCGCCGCTTCGCGCTTTTCGCGCGGCAAATCGGCCAACTTCGCCATGAACGCTGTGCCGCCGAGGGCGTCGGCAGGGCGGGGCGGGATCGTCGTGATTTCGCGAACGGGGAGTGGCGCCGCCTTCGCGTTGGAATCGGCAGCCGTTGGCTTTGGCATACGTGATTCGTCGACAATCGGTTTTGCTTCGACAAACTTCGTGTAAGCTCGCGGCCCACCGAACGTTCCCCAGGTTTCTTCGGCGGCTGTTCCCAGAGTTTGCGTGTGAACGAGGCCGTTCATATCGCCGACGAGCGCTGTGTGGAGAATTTTGTTCTCCGGGTTGGGGTGGACGTAGAACCGCACGCGTCCGTCGAGGCCATAGTGTTCTGTGAACGGCCCCGTTTTGCGCTCTTCGATTGCGAAGGCGGGCTTGAAGGCTTCGACCATCCGCTGCGTTGCACGGAACGTGCCGCCGTCGGGGCCGACGACTTTTTTGCCTTGGAATTCGATGTTGCGATCGTCGTAGGCGAGGACGATCAGCCGACGGGACTCATCCCCCTGCAGCCAGCGAATGAGCTTGGCGCCATGCTTTGCGGCGTCGAACGAATAGTTCGCGTCGAGGATAGCGATGCGATCGATCCACGCTGGAATTTCGTCGTTCCCTTCGATGACGCCAAAAATAAAACTGCCGCCGCCGCTGTGGCCGGTGAGCGTCACGCGGGCGTCGTCGCCGCCGAACTCGCGGCGCCACTCATCAGCGAGGGCGGCGATCCGCGCGTTGCCGTCGGCGCGACTACCGCGCCATGACGGCCAGCTGAGTCCCTTCGCTTCCGCGCACACCAGCGTGAGTGGCTCTTCGGGGGCCAGCGTACGGAGCAGCCGCGTTTGTGCGAGGACATGCTGAATGTCGTAGTGCCAATCGAGCCCATCGGCTAGCTGGCAACCGAGCGTCTGCTCCAGCGTGTTGCCATTCGGCAGGGCGAAGATCATTACCCGGCCGGGCGAAATTTCGGTCGGAGCCGCTAGCGGGGTCGGCGCGTTCGCGTAGATCCGCATGTCCGGTTCGACCGTTGCGAAGCGACTCTCTTCGGCTTGCGAAGCGAGCGGCGAAAGTAGCAAGCAGAACAGCAAGAAGTTGCAAAGGAGATGTGAGATCGTCATATCGCGAGTTGTGGAAGAATGGGGACGGTCAAAACCGGCGTCGTCATTGTAATCGGCATCGCCGGACGCCGCCGGAACGATTGGTTTACCGCAGGACGCCGGAGAAAGGGAGGCGGCTGACCTAGATTCTGAGATCGCGGCAACGGGGAACGGGCGGGAAACGCCTGTTTCGCCACAGCGCCGTAGACTTTTTGCGTCACTGCTATGCACGAAACCAACTTTCCAACCCGAACCGTTGGCCAGACGTCGTGGCTGATTGCCCTTGCGCTCGTCGCATGGCTCGGCGCGTCGTTGTCGGCGTGGTACGGGATCACATCGTTTGGTTTCGTCGGCGAACGTCTGGCTGCCGGAGACACGCCTGCCGTCTGGCCGGCGGACTCGACGATCGTTCGCAGCAAGCAGCAGCCGATGCTGTTGCTGTTTCTGCATCCGCACTGCGCTTGCTCGCAAGCGACGGTCGAACAACTGGAGCGGTTGACGACGCTTGTTCCGGCGCGGTTGTTGCCGACGATTTGCGTCGTCGCGTCGGCGCCGCGGTCAACCGGAAGACTGTGGGAGTCGACGCCGCTCTTGAACAGCATTCCGCGATTGCCCAATTCGTATGTGTTTCATGACGCCGGCGGAGTGGAAGCGGCGAGATTTGGCGCCCGCTTGAGCGGCACCGTGATGCTGTACGACGTCGATGGCCGGCGGCTCTACGCCGGGGGCGTCACGATGGCTCGCGGCCATGACGGACACAACGCCGGCATTCAAGCCGTGGCCGATCTGCTGATCAACCCCGACGCCAACGCCCCGTCCGTTCCCGCCTTTGGTTGCAGCGTCGTTCGCGAAGAGCCGTCGCGCGAGGCGGCGGTCGGCAGCGCCGAGGGCGCGTCGTCGAGCGACTCGGTCGAAAAACTCGATACGGCCGCTGAGGGCGACGCACGATGATCGCCCGTACGGACGATGTTCAGATTCAGAGCCGCGCGCAGGAGATTCTCCAGCAGCGCGAATTGCACATTTACCGCCGCATCGACCGGATGTTTGCGGTGTTGATGATCGTCCAGTGGGTCGGGGCCGTCGGCACGGCGCTTTGCGTCTCGCCGCAGACTTGGTCGGGGGCGAAGGCCACTGTTCATCCGCACGTGTGGTTTGCGCTGATCGGCGGGGGCATTATTTCGTCGCTGCCGGTGTGGATGGCCTGGCGCATGCCGGGGCGGACGGTGACGCGATACGTCATCGCGGTGGCGCAGATGCTGTTTTCGTCGCTGCTGGTGCAAGTGAGCGGCGGGCGCCTGGAAACGCACTTTCACGTGTTCGGTTCGCTCGCATTTCTCGCCGCCTATCGCGACTGGGGGATTCTGATGGTCGCGACCGCTCTGGTGGGCGCCGACCATTTGATTCGCGGCGTCTTCTGGCCGCAGTCGGTGTTTGGCGTCGCGATTGCCGACGAATGGCGGTGGGTCGAGCACACCGGCTGGGTGCTGTTCGAAGATTTGTTCTTGCTGATTACGATTCGCAAGAGCACCGAAGAAATGGAAAACAACGCGCTGCAGACGGCGCTGGCTGAGCGGCATCACGAAGATTTGCAACGCTATTCGGCGCAGGTGCATCGTTCGTTCGAGAAAGAGCGCTCGATTATCGATGGCTCGCTCGACGCGGTGGTTGAACTCGATGCACGGGGCGACGTGCTGAACCTCAACGGCCCCGCTGAACGACTTTTTGGCTGGACGGTGCAAGAGGCGGCAGGGCGTCGGTTCGATCAACTCGTCATCCCGGAGCACGATCGCCAGCAGTACCTGGAAGGTTTGCGGGAACTTTCCAAAACGCAGGCGGGACAGGCTTCGCCGCAGCGGTTCGAGATGGAATGCGTTGACCGGAATGGCCGGCCGTTCGCCGTCGAACTCGCCATCGTGTTGATTCATGGTAGCGAAGAAACGACCTTCTGCGCGTTCGTGCGGGACATTACCGACCGCAAATCGCACGAACTCGACATGCAGCGGGCGATGGAAGAGGCCGAGGCCGCCAACCGTACAAAGAGCGAGTTCCTGGCCAACATGAGCCACGAGATTCGCACGCCGCTGAACAGCATTCTTGGTTTCGCAGAATTGCTGGTTCGCAACGCCGACGAAGGGGATGAGCGAACTCGTCGCGACTATGCCGATACGATTCGCACCAGCGCCCGCCATTTGCTGGAACTGATCAACAACGTCCTCGACCTGTCGAAGATCGAAGCGGGTAAACTGCAAGTCGAGCAAGCCCGCTTCTCGCCCCATCAGCTGATCGCCGAAGTGGTGTCGCTGCTGCGAGTGCGAGCCGTCGAGAAGGGGATCGTACTAAACTATCGCTGGGACGGCGCCATACCGGAGTCGGTGGCGACCGACCCGCATCGCGTGCGGCAGTTGTTGCTCAACCTCGTGGGGAACGCGATCAAGTTCACCGAGCAGGGAAGCGTGATGATCGTGGCTCGCGCCGAGCGCGAAGCGGACGGTTGCCATCTGGTGCTGGAAGTCCGCGACACCGGCATCGGCATCGATGCTAAAAAGTTGGAGGACGTGTTCCAGCCGTTCGTGCAGGCCGATAGCTCGATGACGCGCCGCTACGGCGGCACCGGCCTGGGGCTGACGATTTGCAAGAACATCGTCACGGCGCTGGGTGGCGAGCTTTCCGTCGCGAGCGAACTGGGATGCGGAACAACGTTCACCGTGCGGCTCGCGATCGGCGACCTGCGGCACGTGCGCATGCTCGAATCGCCGCCAGAGACGCCGACCGGCGACTACGTCGACGTTCCAACGACCGCCAATCTGCGCGGCGTGCGCGTCTTGCTGGCCGACGACGGCGAAACCAACCGCAAGCTAATCCAGGTCTTTCTTGCTCGCCACGGGGCCGAGGTGCAAGCGGTCGAAAACGGCGAGATGGCTTGTCGGTTGGCCCTCGCGGATGAGTTCGACGTCGTCTTGATGGACATGCAGATGCCGCAGATGGACGGCTACGCAGCGACGCGCAAGCTTCGTTCGCTCGGGTTCGAGAAACCGATCATCGCCCTCACGGCGCACGCCATGAAGGGCGATCGCGAGAAGTGCACGTACGCCGGTTGCTCGGGTTATCTCTCGAAGCCGCTGAACGTCGACGATCTTGTGCGGACGATCGAGGCCGCGATCGGGGCGGAAGGGCGTCGCGGGCTGAGCGTACGAGGCGAGAAGGAGCTCAGGATCAAACGCGCTTTGAACGGGCCGATTCGTTCGACCCTGCCAACCGACGACGCCATGCTGCGCGAGATCGTCGCCGAGTTCGTCGACAGCATTTCAGCGCGGCTTGACGCGATGGAGCAGGCGTTGGCCGAAGAAAACTACGAAGAACTGCAGCAGCACGTCCATGGGCTGAAGGGCTCCGGCGGAACGGCCGGGTTTCTTTGCCTGTCGGAAGTTTCCGCGGAACTTGAGGCGTGCGCCACAGCAGGACAGGGAGACCAAGCGGCGGCCCTGCTCAATGAACTGAGGGAGATGGAGCCGCTAATCGTCGTTTAACGCCGCCCGATTCAGACGGCCGCCAGATCGACTTGATCGCCGACATTCCTATGAGCTCGCAAACCATCATCGCCGAACGACTCGCGCCGCCTGCCGCACTGCGTCAGCCGCCGCATGCCGTTGCCGACGCCGCACTTGTGAAAGAGTGCAAGCTGATGGTCGTCGACGACGAGCCGACGAACGTGAAGATCGTGCGGCGGCTCTTGGAACTCGAAGGCTTCTCGCAGTTCGTCACGACGACCGACGGGCGGAAGGCGATGACGCTGATCCGCGACGAAAAGCCCGATTGCGTGCTGCTCGATCTGATGATGCCGTTCGTGACGGGGCTCGACGTCCTCGACGAGATGCGGCACGATCCGGCGACGGCACACATTCCGGCGATCATTCTTACCGCGGTGACTGATCACAAAGTCCGCTGCGAGGCGCTCAAACGCGGCGCAACCGACTTCCTGAACAAGCCGGTGGATCCGGCCGAGCTCGCGCCGCGCGTCATCAACGTCCTGGCGGCGAAGGCGTACCAGGATCAGCTCGTCGAGTATAACCACAGCCTTGAAGCGGCTGTGCGCGAGCGGACGCGGTTGTTGGAGCAGGCCTATCGCGAGATTGGACTCGTGCTCGCTCGGGCGGCCGAGTATCGCGACAACGATACGGGGCTGCACGTTGTTCGCGTCGGCCGCTACGCGCGGATCATTGGCGAAGAGCTCGGCATCGTTGGCGACGACGCCGACTTGCTTGAACGAGCTGCACAGCTCCACGACGTCGGCAAGATCGGCATCCCCGATTCGATTTTGCTGAAGCCGGGGCGGCTGACGGACGATGAGTTCGAGTTGATGAAGCGCCACTGTGCGTTCGGCGATCGCATCTTGCAGCCTTACTCGGGCGACGAACCGCAGCTTGAGATCGGCGAGCCCCCGCTCAGCGTCGCCAACGGCGGCGCGACGCCGCTGCTGGTGCTCGCCCACCGCATCGCGATGAGCCACCACGAACATTGGGACGGCAGCGGTTACCCCGTCGGCCTCGCTGCCGAGGCGATTCCGCTTGAGGGCCGTATCACGGCCGTGGCCGACGTATTCGACGCCCTGAGCTCGCGGCGTTGCTACAAAGATTCGTTCCCCGTCGATGAATGCTTCGACACGATGGCCGAGAAGCGGGGAACTCAGTTCGATCCGCGGGTGCTAGACGCGTTCCTGCGGCGGCGGGACGAGGTGGCGGACGTGCTGATGCGGTATGCGGATGAAGGGTGAGCGGGCCGTCGATACGATTTCGCGCGACGTGATTACGGGCGTTCCGTCGGGCGATTCGCAAGTCGTTCTTCCAATGTCTCAAGCACGCCGAACCGCTTGGCCCAGTGCTTGAGATAGTCCTCGTCTAACTTGCCTTGGATAAAAAGCAGGTCGGCCACGTCGATCAGGTCGCGCGGACGGTTGGCGATGAGCTTGAGCAGAATTAGATCTTCTGCCGTGACGATCGAGACTGGACCGACTTCGGTGGTCATGATTTCACTGCGAGCGAGCAATGACTTCTGAAAGTCGTTCTCAGCGATGAAGACGTCGACGTCGACTGTTCCGCTGGCGCAGTAGGCCTTGAACTTTACGAGCGGCATGTCTGACACCTGATCGACCCAACCGCGCGTATAGGCTTCGGGGACGGAGTAACCACGTGCTTCGACGGCTTCGAAGAATCGCGGTAGGTCGTCGCGATCCATGCCGATCGTCAGGTCGACGTCCCAGGTTGAGCGGGGAATGCTGTATGCCCTTACTGCTAGGCCGCCCATGACGGCATAACGCACGTTGAGTTCATCGAGGATCTCGACGAACTCCAGGAGCGTGTCGTAGACGTCCTTCATTCTGCGTCCTGCAGCCGGGCCATTGCTTTCAGCATGTTTTCGTTGCGAAGGTCGTTCTCGCGCCGAATTAATTGAAACCGTCGCTCGACTTGGTCGGGCGTGCCCGAATCGAGGTAAGGTATGCTTTCGCGAATCGCGCGCAAGGTGAGGTTGAACCGTTGTCCCGGCGTCATCCGGCGGTATTCGTTGAGGGTTTCCTCGCTCAGCATTTTATTGATCCTAGCGGGGTACGCTTACCAACTGAATTCTAGCACGGGCTTTCCAGCAAAGCATATGCGAGGACTTGTCGCTTAATAAGCCACGAAAAAAGGCCGCCGCGAGGTCTTGCGACTCCGCGACGGCCTGGGGGGCTTCGGGTTGTTCGGCCGCGACCGGCGGTCGCGGCTTTGTGGGCGTCGGGCTTACAGGTCGATCGAGATCTTTTCTTCCTGGGCCGCCAGACGCAGCTTCGTCAAGGCACGGGCTTCGATCTGCCGGATCCGTTCCTTGGTCACGCCCATCTCGGCGCCGACCTCTTTCAAGGTCAGCGGCTCGCGGTTGTGATCGAGGCCGAACCGGCCGATGATGATCTGCTGTTCCCGTTCGTCGAGCTTCTGCAGGATCCGCTGGATCTTCTCCAGGCGGTCCGATTGCGCCCGCTCGTCGACCATTGGGTTGCCGCGTTCCTCTTGGGTAGCGGCAAACAGTTCGTCGTAGCTCGTGCGGAACCGATCGCGTTGGCGGTACTCTCCCGGAATCGTGCGGGCAAAGTTCTTCATGATCGCCCAGCTGGCGTACGTGCTGAACTTGTTGCCGCGCGAGTAGTCGAACTTCTCGATCGCTCGCAGCAGCGACACGTTGCCGTCGCTGACGAGTTCGAAGAAGTTCTGATCGGGCGTGACGTGCCGCTTGGCGATCGACACGACCAACCGGAGGTTTGCCTTCGCGATTTGGTTCTTCAGTCCTACGGCCTGTTCGTTCAGGTCTTCAATCTCGTCCATCAGCGGGGCCTTCGGCTGCTCGACGTCGAGCTCCTTCCGCAGGCGGGCCGCCTTGAACTTGAGATAGTTGTACTTGCGGAACAGGTGTTGTTCTTGCTCGCGGGTGAGCAACGGCATCTCGTACAGGCTGGCCAGGTAAGGGGGCAGCCCGGTGGGACGACGCGGCTTCCGCGAGGGTTCGTCGGTTTGAGGCATCGGGCCGAGGATCGCGTTGTCGGCGCCTTTGCGAGCGAACCGGGCGTTGTCGATGAAATCGAGCGGCAACTCAACGATCCGCTGAGCGCGAACCTCGTTGATCACCCGATAGATCGTCGTCTTCGTCCGGTTGTAGTCGCTGCAAAGCTTATCGACGGACGCTCCGCGGCTGTAGGCCTCGTAAACGTTCTGCTTTTGCGGTTCGGTGAGCGGGCCGCCGAGGACCGGGAAAACCGCCAATTCGGGGTTTTCCGCGTCGTGTTGGCGAATCGCGGTACGAATCGTTTCGACGCTGCGACCGCTCCGCTCGGCGAGCCGGCGGGCGATTTCCGCCTGTCCGATGCCGTTCGAAGCCATTTCGCGGGCTTGATCGATAAATTCGTGCCGTTGCTCGTCGGTCAGCTGGCTGAACTTGGCGCCCCGTTCCACGCGTTCGGCGTTGTTCCGCACGAAGCGGTCGACGCTCGAACGGAGGAAACCAACGCGCTTCCGGCCGTCGAACACGAGCCGACGGCTCACGAGACCAAGTTCGCGCCACCGCGAGATCGTCTTCGTCGAGACGTTGAACTGGCGGGCCAGTTCCTCGACGGTGAAGACTTGCTCGCCCATGGCGTCGGCCGGGAGTTCGGCAACGTCGGAAAGGTCTTCCACGAGCAGGCGGAGATCGTGCACCAAGTCGCGGCCGGCGATTTTGCGGCTCGCTTCGGCGGGAGTCTCCTCGGCGCCGGCAAGGTGCTCGAACACCTGGGTCGGTTGATAGGTTTGGCCGAGGTCGACAGTCGCCATCAGCCGTTCGGCGGCTTCGATGCGTTGAAGGAGTTGTTCACGCGTCGCCGCTTGCCGCTGGCGATCACGGATCTCACGAACGAGCGGGCTTTTATAGTCGATATGCATGGTACACCTTCTTCTCTGACAGTCCTCAAACGGCGGGCACGTGGTGTTCCTTGCGATTCCTTCGCCCACGGCGGTAACGGCGTCTATTAGCTCTGATGTCTCCTGTACGAAAATCGTGCCCACTTGTTTGCGGCGGGTGGAGCGATTTGGCATTTGATTGCCAGCGACTCCCCCGGGGTGGCGCATCGCGCCGCTCGAGGTCGCTATCTTGACCCCATTCCGAGGGTTGCTAGCGACTTCAAGGGTTACTGGTTGTACGAAGAAAGAGCGATTTGGGTCGATAGAAAGTTCGCGGTTTTCGGCGCAATAGATTCCGCCGAATGAGAAAAGTTTGTCGTAAGTGACTACTGAAAGATAACTTACGATGTCCGGTCCGGCGGGAATAATGGGCGGAATTCCGCAAAAACCCTCGGTTTCCCGCGATGGGCGGTGTCGACGAAATCGGCCCCTGCCGGGGAGGGGGCGGCGGATCCTTGTCCACCGTGGCAGCCTGATCGCGGTGAATTTCCAGCCGATCTTGGGCGATTGCCCGCTAACCGTTATGATCCGCCGCGCTCGCCGGACTTCGCGGCCCTCCTGGTCGCCATCGATTCGCACTGTCCGGCGTCCAATCAAGAGTCGGAACCCAAAAAATGTCGCGTATCCTCGTTGCCGTCGTTTCTTTATTCGCCGCAACTTTGCCAGTTTTGCAATGCTGGGCCGCGCCCGGCGAGGCCTATGACCTGTCGACCGGCGTGAAAGCAGGCGACGTGATCCACGTCGACGCCAAGATGGAAGTCGGCGGCGACCTGTTTGCGAAAGACGCCGAAGGGAACGAAGCCAAACTAGCCACCAGCGTCGTCGCGGACATGAGCTACGACGAGCGGCTGATCAATTGGTCGTCCTACGCCGAGAAGCCAGCCCGCTCGCTGCGGAACTACTTCACGGCCAAGGCGACGCTGAAGACCGACGAACTGGGCGCCGATCGCCAGCTGGCGAAGGATGATCGCGTGATTGTCGTCGACGTCGCCGCCGACGGTTCGTCAGCCCTCAACGGGTTAGAACAAACGCTCACGCGTGACGAGTTCGATCTCGTCAACGTCATCGGCAATTCGTTGCTCATCGAGCGGCTGCTGCCCGGACGAGCGCTAAAGGAATCGGAAGGCTGGGACCACGACGCGCAAACCATCGGCGGGTTGGTCGGCATGGACAACGTCGCCGTCTGCGAAGTCCGTAGCGTCGTCACCGGCATGGAAAATCGGCAGGTGCAAATCCGCCTGGCCGGCGTGATCCACGGCACGGTCGACGGGGCTGCCAGCGAGATGGACCTCCGCGGCGCTTACTTGTTCCACCTCGACGAACGCCGGATTACCAAGTTCAACATGGCGATCAAGGAAGTCCGCAAAGCGGGCGAAGTGTCGCCAGGCCTCGACGTCGTCGCCAAGCTGTCGCTGGTGATGACGCCCCTCTCGAAGACCAATCAAGCGGACGCCTTCGACACCGCCCAGATTGACGCCGCCAAAGCGAAGGCGCCGGCGGATCTCCGCCGCCTGCGGCTGGAGTCGGCCGACCGCGGCTACCGCTTCATGCACGACAAGGCGTGGTTCCTCACCGCCGAACAACGCGAGGCGCTCTCGCTACGGTTGATGGTCGCGGGCGAATTACTTGGCCACTGCAACATCACGACGCTGCCGGTGCGTCCTGCCGACAAGCCGATGACGCTGCAGCACTTCGAAGATAATGTCGTGAAGTCGCTGGGCGACAAGCTCGGCGAGGTAAAGGCGGCTACCGAATGGGCGAACGCTTCGGGGCACCAGTGCCTCGGGATTGTCGCCGTCGGCAAGGTCGACGACGTGCCGATGCAGTGGCGGTACTACTTTATCGCCGATGCAGGCAAGCGACCGACGACGGTTGCCGTCACGGTCGAGCAGTCGGCGGAAGAGCGGTTCGCGGACGCCGATCGGGCGATCATCGACACGTTGGTGCTGCTTGACGCTCCGACCAGCACGGCGGCGAAGCCTGGGGCCGAGAAGAAGTAGGCCGGCAACGTGAGAACGTCTGAATCCTGAGTGGAGCAGATGGTTGCCGCACCCTCGCCCCGGGCTCCGAAGGCTATTCATCAGCAAGCCGCCGGAAGCACGGCGGAAATGAAACGCTGAGGTCCCCTCCCCTTGAGGGGGAGAGTTAGGGAGGGGTAACTGAAGCTGGTACCAGCGATCCACCCCCTCCCCAGCCCTCCCCTCAAGGGGGAGGGAGCCACAACAGTTATCTTGAGAAGCTCTCTAGCCGCCGGCCTCTTTCGCTTCCTTGTCCTTGCCGTTCTTCAGCCGCTCATCAAGCTGCTTCTGGAAGGCGTCGACGTTGTCCTTCCGCACCGCCTGGACGCCGATGTTGTAGGTGCTGTGCGTCCCTGACAGCGGCCGCAATCCCTCTTCGCCGCGGCAGATCGTGGCGATGCGGCGGATCGATTCGTAGCCATAGCGGAATGGGTCTTGAACGACGGTCGCATAGACCTCTCCGCCGCGGATACCGTCGAGCGTGTCGCTCGCTTCGTCGAAGCCGACGACCTTTACCTGATCGAGCCGATTCTTTTCCTTGAGTACGTCGAGCAAGATGCCGGCGTGTTGGGCGTTCATGCCGACGAAGCAGACGAGCTTTGGATGCTCGTCGAGAAGCTTCGCCGCTAGTTCGCGGCAACGGTCGTTGTCGCTATCGTCGGTGAGGAACTCGACGATTTCATACGTCGGTTGCTTTTCTTCTGACTCTTCTGACTCTTTTGAGGCCGCATCGTTAGGCGACTTGGCGAGTCCGCTCTCGAAGCCTTCGCGACGCTCCTTCATGTTGTCCTTGGTGAAGTTAACGGCGACGCAGGCGACTTCTCCGCCAGAGGGCGCGGCTTCGCGGACGAGTTGGGCGACTAATTTTCCTGCAGCCAAATTGCTCGCGCCGACGTAGGTGTCGCGGGCGCTAAGCGGTGCGTCGGAATCGTAGGTGATCACCAGCGCGTGCTCGCACATGCGATTGATGAGCGGCGATTGCGATTCGGGATCGAGAGGGCTGATTGCTACGCCGTCGACCTCGTCGAGATTCAGCTGCGAGAGAATATCGGTTTGCTCTCCTGCATTCTCCTCATCCTCCGGAGCTTTGAAGATGACGTCGACGTCGAGGTCTTTCGACGCCTTCTTGGCGCCTTGCTCGACAAGTTGCCAGAACGGACCGGAGCCGCCGGTGACCAAGACGATCGACTTCATCGGCTTTGGCGTCGGCTGCTGGTAGACGTTGGCTCGATATCCAAAGACGATGGCGACGGCGATCAAGCCTGCCAACAGCAACCCGCTGCGTCCGGCGGTCATGGTTTACTTCTCCGCGATGAGCGAACATCGGCCGCTGCAGAAGCGGCGGCCGAAATTCAGAATGGTGATTAGCGTTGCAAGACTCGCAACTGGCGATCAGGTCGCCGCTTCTAGTATCTCATCTTCCCGGCGGAGAATAAAGCAACTCGGCGAGCTTGGTAGACGAAGGCCCGCCGGAACCGGCGAGGATGAGCATGAGAGCAGGAC
Organism: Lacipirellula parvula; assembly: GCF_009177095.1. Lineage (NCBI taxonomy): Bacteria > Pseudomonadati > Planctomycetota > Planctomycetia > Pirellulales > Lacipirellulaceae > Lacipirellula > Lacipirellula parvula. The sequence goes on along the minus strand of NZ_AP021861.1, from coordinate 6,814,805 downwards.
GAACAGAGCGTTCTTTGGTCGGTTTCCCCTACGTTTTTGTAACAACGAAAATCGCTGTGACTAGCTGCGCTGCTATGCCAGCCGCAGCCCGGAAGTTGCTTTGGTCATGGCGTCGTGAAGTTCTAGCAGCGGCGCCAGCGCCGGATCGACTCGCGGCGGGCCGGAGACGTCGATTAGCTTGCATGACGCTGCACTCGCCGAGGCCTGCTCGTACGTCTCAATCCATTGGCGAAAGCCACCTTCGTCGCCATTGGCGAAGAACGGAAATCGCTTTGGGGGCGCCGCCACTCCTAGCCGCCAGGGTTTCGGGCTGAGTCTCGCGCGGAAGCAGCTTTGCGTTTGGCAAAGCTTCTGATAGAGCGGGTCGCTGCCGAGCTCCCGTAGAATCTTGCGCGACTCGTCGGACTCGGCGCTTAGCATGCGGTCGACGATGATTAGCCTCAGCCCGGCAGCGGTTTCGTAGAGGCGGGTTGAGTACTGGCGATTGGCGAGGCGCCACTGCTGGACTCGCTCTCTTGCCGCCGCTTCCTTAGGCGTGGGGCGAACGGGCTGTCCGCGGAACTTACACCATAAGACTCGCCAGAAGGAGGGACTGGGGAAGTCGACGTCGACGAACATCAGATCGCGGCAATTCAGCACGAGGCTGCCGTACTTGTTGCGGGTGATCAACGCCGCAGTCTCGCCCGCATCGTCCTGAAACTCTTCGAGCAGCTGCTCGCAAGGCGGTCGGTCGACAAGGTACTGGTACTCGCTTTGCGATGGCAACGACTCATCGCGATCAGAGCTCAGCCAACGGACCACGCTGGCCGCCGTTGCTTTCGCGCGGGCTTGAGCTTCCTCAAGGCTGTCCGACGACCAACCCCAGGCCGACGTTTCCACTTCGACGCCTTGGGAATTCAAGCCGACTGCCTTCTCGGTGGCCCAGAATCTGGCGACCTGCATGGAGCCTCCGTGAGCGACGGCCTACCGCGAGAACAACGCCTCCGACCCGTCGATCGTCGGGATCACCACCACGCCCTTTTCAGTCACCTCGAACCCACGGCGGCGATCGGCTTCCAGATCGACGCCGACTTGGGCGCCGTCCGGGATGAAGACGTTCTTGTCGATGATCGCGCGGCGGATGATCGCCCCTTTGCCGATGTGAACGCCCGAGAACAAGATCGACTCGGTCACTTCGGCCCGTTCTTCGACGCGGCTCTTCGGCCCGATGATCGAGCGCGTGACATGCCCGCCGGCGATGATTGTCCCCGCGGCGACGATGCTGTCGTGGGCTTCGCCGCGCCGGCCCGAGTTCTCGTCGAACACGAACTTGGGCGGCGGCAGGTTCGGCTGGTCGGTCCGCACCGGCCAGTGGTAGTCGTACATATTGAGCAGCGGATCGACCGCCGTTAGCTCGATGTTGGCTTCGTAGTACGCATCGAGCGTCCCCACGTCCTTCCAGTAAGCGTCCTGCTTGCTGTTCTCGTCTTGGAACGGGAACGCCATCACTTTGTGGGTGTTGATGATCGACGGAATGATGTTTCGGCCGAAGTCGTGCGCGCTTTCCGGCAACGTCGCATCTTGGCAGAGTTGGTCGAACAGGAACGGCGCGTTGAAGACGTAGATGCCCATTGATGCCAGGCAGTGGTCGGGGTCGCCGGGAATCGTCTTGGGGTTCGGCACTTTTTCTTCGAAGCCGATAATCCGCCGACTCGCGTCGATTTCCATCACGCCGAACTCGCGAGCCTCCTTGGGCGTCACGCGGAGGGCGCCGATCGTGAGGTCGGCGGCGTTCTCGATGTGGTAGGCGACCATCTTGCTGTAGTCCATCTTGTAGATGTGGTCGCCAGCGAGGATCACCACGTACTTCGGCCGCTCTTGTTCGAGCGTGTAGATGTTTTGGTAGACCGCGTCGGCGGTCCCTTGGTACCACTGCTCGTCGATCCGCTGCTGCGGGGGCACGACGTCGATGAATTCGCCCAGCTCGCGGCAGAGAAGATGCCGCCAGCCGTTGGTGACGTGGCGGGCGAGGCTCATCGCCTTGTACTGGGTGAGGACCAGGATCTTGCGAATGCCGCTGTTGAGGCAATTCGATAACGTGAAGTCGATGATCCGGTAGATGCCGCCGAAGGGAACGGCGGGCTTGGCCCGATCGCGAGTGAGCGGCTCGAGCCGCGATCCTTTGCCACCCGCCAAAACGACCGCCAGAACGTCTTTCATCTCGTGCATCCTCCGTGGTGCTCGGCCGATCGGCCGTGGCTGATGATTCTAGAGAATTTGGGCAGCGGAAGTAATATGTGCGGGCGGTTGCGGGCGTCGGCGTTTAACGGCAATTGCCCCCGGTTTGAAGAACCGGGGGCTAAGGGGATTGCCGAGAACGAGGGTGGCCGCCACGGGAATCTTCGCCCATTTTTCGCTCGGCCTACACACAATCTCCATGGTCGCCGGTTACAACGATCTCACCACCTGACTGCCGGGGCCGGGTCGCCGCTGCTGGATACCCACCACCTGCTTCGCCACTGCGAGCTGCCTGGCCCCGGCGGTTTCTTGCGAACTTTTCATGCAGTCCGGCCATTCTGAGCTCTTCATCCCGTCAGCGTTAACTCCGCGTAGCAGCTGGAGGCTCATGCGACGGGGCGAGCTTCATTGCTCTGCCCAGGATGGCGCGTCCCGATGATGTACTCACCAGTAGCGAGGGGGTATGAGCCGCCTGGAACGACCGCAGTATCTGCCGAGCCGTCGGCAGATTGTTGAAGAGTGTGCCGAGATTCGCCGCCTTTGGACCGCATCGGAACACCGTCGCCGATCGGTCGGGCACGGCGTGCCGGTGACGAGCGACGTCTGGATGCCGCCGCAGATTCTCACTTCGCAGTGCTTGGCGCGTGTGCGAAAGATCGTGGCTGACGCGGTCTAGCCCCGGGCTCCGCCCGGGGGTCGGCATGAAGTAGAGGCGACGTACCATCGGCATGGTGCGCGACCCCCGGGCGGAGCCCGGGGCTAGGGGATCAATCGTTCGTATAAGCGATCGAAGGCGCTGAGCGTCGCATCGAGCGACCACTTTGCGGCAACGTGTTCCGCCGCTGCTTGGCCCATCCGCTCCGCTCGCGTGGGATTGGCGATCAAATCATTCGTCGGGCGCACCGCTTCGGCGCGGTCGTTGAGTTTCACCAGCATGCCCGTCCGATCGTTGACGATGGCCGCGCGGTGGGCCGGAACATCGCTCGCGACCGCCGGCACCCCGGCAGCGCCCGCTTCGAGCAGTGCGAGCGGCGTCGTTACGGACGCATTGAGTTGCCAGAAGACATCGACCCCCGGCAGAAGTTGACGCCAATCGTCGCGATAGCCGAGGAAGCGGACGCAGCCTGGTTCGCTCGTTTGTTCGGCGAATCGCTCAAGCCGCGCGCGGTCTGGGCCATCGCCGACGACTAATAGGCGAGCCGTGGGGTAAATCACCCGTACGAGTTCGAAGGCCCAGATGGCTTCGTCGACTTGCCGATGGCGGCGCAGCGGTCCCGAGACGGCGATCAGTTTGGATTCGTCGCCGAGACCGAGTTCCTTCAATAGCATCCGTCGTCCGTGCGGGCGTTCGCCGGCGCCGCCGCGCGGCACGCCCGGGGCGATCACATGGATGCGTTGCGGCGCGATGCCAAGTTTTGTCAGCCGCTCGCGGGCCGATTCTTCCGGCACCGTAAACGCCGTGACGCGCGACTCGATCGAGCGTAAGACGCGAATGGCCCAGGGCGTCGCCTCGCCAGTCGCCAACAGCGAGCCGATGAGGATGCTGCCGGGTCGCCGTCGCCCCGAGAGCGCCGCTTGGGCCAGCGTGCGCACATCCCAGGCATGCGTCACGTCGGCGACCAGCTTTCGCCGCAACCGCGCGAGCCGGCCGATCGCAATAACGTCGATCGGCCAGCGGCTACCGAGTTTCTGCACAGCGACGCCTTGATCGCGGAGTGCGTGCGCCGGCAGCTTCTCGGCGGTGAGCGCTCCGACGACTACTCGTTCACCCGCAGCCGACTGGCTCGCCGCCAACGAGCGCAGCATCGCGGTTCCGCCATAACCGTTGAGGCGGCTCGTGAGATGCAGGATCGTGCGGGGTTGTTTCATCGGCACAGGGCTGAACTTCAATCTTCCAGCCCCGGGCTCCGCCCGGGGGTCGGCGTGAACTAGGAGCGACGCACCATCGGCATGATGCGCGACCCCCGGGCGGAGCCCGGGGCTAGAGGCGTCGGTGCGATGGCGTGGGAGGGCGAATGGCGAAGCAAGGCCCGCCATTGTAGGCCCGCGACTGCACGCTGGCGACCAGTTAAGATGATTCGGCGACGACTAGCCGCGAGAAACCGCCGATAGCTGCATGACTAATTTGTCAGAATTCTGGTCCGACGTTTCGATCGCAGGGCATCGCTGCCGTGCGTTCGAGCCGAGCGTCCCTTCGCCGCACGGCTACGCGGTGCTCTATCTGCATGATGAAGCGGCGGACGACGTCGACGCGTGGCCGGCGTTCAGCCAACTGGTCGAACGGCGCGGGCTGCGATGCCTCGCTCCCTGCACGGGGCGAAGTTGGTGGACCGATCGCATCTGGCCCCCATTCGATGCGGAGCTATCAACGGAGCGGTTTGTGCTGGAGCGACTCCTCGCGTGGCTGAGCGAGCAGTGGGATGTGCGGCCGCCGCAGATCGCGCTGCTCGGCGTCGGCATGGGAGGGCAGGGGGCGCTCAAGCTGAGCTACAAGCATCCCAACGTGTTTCCCATTTGCGCCGCGATTGCTCCGACGATCGACTGCCACCACGCGCTCGAAGCGGGCGACCCAACGTTGAACTCGCTCTACCGCGACGCCGAGCAGGCGCGGCAAGACACGGCGACGCTCCACATTCATCCGCTCAACTGGCCGCGGCATCAATGGTTCTGCAGCGATCCGGCCGATTACCTGCGGCACGATGGGGCCGATCGGTTGCGGATGAAGCTCTACTCGCTTGGCGTGCCGTATGAAGCCGATTTGGAAGCGAGTGCCGATAGCGATCAAGTGCGCTACGCCGAGCGGATGTTGGAGTCGGCGCTGGCGTTTATTTCCGAGCGTTTGGAACGTGAGCGGTTGCGCGTTTAGCCCCGGGCTCCGCCCGGGGGTTGCGCACCATCCAGATGGTACGTTGCGCCTACTTCACGCCGACCTCCGGGCGAAGCCCGGGGCTAGAATGCGGATGGAAGCTGGCTCGCAGCTTACTTTGGCGCCGGGTTGATCGACGACGCATGGTGCAACCCTTGCGCTTCGACGATCCCCGTGTTCTGGTTGAACGAAATCCGCTGCGCCGATTGCGGCGACTTGGGGGCGCCCGCATACGCTTGCGTTTCGACGGTCGCCGGCCGGTTCTGATCGCCTTCGAGGATGAACTGGCCCTTTGACTGGTCGTACATCGCCTTGCCGCCGGTGGCGTTGTAGAGTTTGCCTTGCTTGTCTTGCCCTTCGAGCACGACGTTGCCCAGTGCGTTCAGTTCGACCTGCCGCGCCGCATCGGGCGTGATCCGCGCTATCGGGCTCTCAGTGACGCCGAGTTCGTCGCAGGTGATCCAAACCGTATCGGCGCCTGGATCGCCGCCGGGCGACATCGACAGACGCTGGTCCCACGAATCGACAGGGCCGTAAACCGCCTCGACGTTGCCGATCACCTTCACCGTTTTCGAAGCCAGCATGTTGCCACCGACGCCGCGGACGAAGTCGATGTGCAAATGGCGGAGTTTCACCTCTTCGTTCATCAATCGCGGCGCCGCTGGTGCGCCGGCTCCGCTGCCGCCCATCAGCCCGCTGGCGCCTTTCGCGAGATGGATCGAATCGATCGTCCCCGGACCGTTGCCGCGGATCTCGCCCGTCAGCTGGTTGACCTGCATCGCTTGCAGCTGCATCCGCTGCCGCGAGGTGATGCCGGTGACATCGCGTTGGTCGAACTCGGCCAGCACGCCTTCCCAGCATTCGATCTGTTCAAGCTGCGGCCGCTGTCCATTGTTGCCGCCGCCGAAGTCGATCGGCTGCACGGTCCGCACGACGAGTCGCCGCGTCGTCAACCAGCCGGAACTGTGTTGCACGCGGACGTCGCCGAGGAAGGTCAGCTCGCTGCCGTTGAGCAGCATTGATTCTTGCCAGGTGATCAGCACCGGTTCCGGGCGAGCGAGTTGGTTCCCCTGCATGTCGCGATCGACCAGCAACTGCACTTCGCCGGGCGTGTTGACTTGCGCTTGGCTGGAACCTCGCTGCACGGCGATCGCCGGGACGCGGAGCTTGGCGCCGTTGGCGGTCAGCTCGGCAATTTGCTGCGGGATGCCGTTTTGCCCGCCCCCGCCGCTGATTTCGATCTGCGCGTTCGGCGTGTCGGCGGCGGTGACTTTGAGATGCTCGGCGTCGATCCGCATCGGCTGCTCGCCAGGCGCCACGGGCGATGTTTCCTTAAACAGCACGTTGCCGTCGACGTCGACGCCACGCAGCGCCGTGATCTTACCCTGCATCGCGACGTCGAGTTCGAGCGTCACGCCTTGGATGTCGTACGACTTGCCGTTTCCGGCGCCGCTCGGATTGAAGAGAGCGATCGGATTGCTCGCCGGCAGCGTAGTCGGCGGCGGAGCTGAGGGACCGCCAGTGCTGATCGGCGTCGCAACGACCTGTCCCGTAGCCGGAGCCGACGGGGCGGGGTTCGCGTTGTCGTGATCAATGCGAACTTTCAGCGAATTGACTTTGCAGGTGAGCTGCGACGATTCGATGGCGACGTTATTCGACGCTTTAATCAGTTCCGGAACGACCGAACTCGCCAGCGGACCGCTCGCGCCGTTGGCTGCATTCGGCCCGGCGGCAAGCTCGCGGAGGAAGATCTCCAGGCGATCGGCCCAAAGCGTGCCAGTGCCGGTGAGATTGACGCGCGGCCGGCCGTCGAGAATTAGGATCAATTGGCCGTCGTTGCTCCGTTGAGTGTTGAGAGCATCCTCCCAATGAACATCGAGTACGCGATACGGCTGCGCGGGATCGGGAATTGCCCTGATCCATCCGGCCCCGCCGCGGGCGGTAATCTCGCCGATTTGCCGTCCCGAATCTTTCTCGGGGAGCTTGTATTGCACGGTCGGCGCATGGATCTCCGACCCCTGATGCGACAATCGGACTTCGTCGCCTCCCTCTAGGCTGATCAGCCGTAACCCGAGGTTGATAAATAGACGCTTCCCCTCCGCTGCGGCGTCGTGAGACTGAGCCGACAAGATCACTGGGGATCCCAACGCCTCGATCGAGGCCGGATCGAAGCCAGGGGAGCCATTTGTCGGAACGACGCCGTCCCCTTCGCTATTCCACTTCGTCGTCGTCGTAAAATTGAGCTTCAATTCATTGGCAAACAGTTGATCAAGCTTGCCGTCGGGATACGTTTGCCGCGCACGCACCTGGTCGTTGAAGCTGGCTACTTTCGCGTTAAAGTTGAGCCGAAAAGGTCCGGCGCTTTGGATGTGGATCGGCGGAGCAGGCGATCCCGGCTGACCGGGCGGCGATGCCGCGGGCTTGTCGAAGAGCGATTGCTGACCAAGTTGAGCCGTCATCGTGACGTCGTGTTTGACGATAAGTTCTTCCAGCTTGCCGTAGATTCCGCCCAAACCGCCTCCGCCGCCCCCTTCGGCCTTCGAGAAACGAATTTCGAGCTCGCGGCCAAAGCCGTTGTGCGGTCCGAGCCGCATGTTCACCGGGCTGCGGGTGTAGATGCCGTCTTCGTTGATGACGAGGTTATCGGTGTTGATCAGCAGGTCGTCGGCCGGCCCTGGCTCGCGCATGTCGCTACGGATGTTGACCTTGCCGTTGAGGACGCCGTGCTGAATGGGGCCGAAGCCGAAGTCTCCTTTTTGCGCCTCCATTTGCAAGCTGGCGCCGAGCTCCGACTCCATGATGATCGCGTCGCGCGGCGGGCCGTCGGACTTGGCGTGCGCAGTCGGGAAGAAGATGACGGCGCATTGCGGCACTTCGAGTTTGCCGTCGGGGGTTTCGTCGTACTCGCTGAAGATGATCAGCGCCTGGCCGTTTTCGAGAGCCAACGGCGGCTTTGCGAAACACCAATGGTCGGGCGGGAAGTAGGCCGTTAGCAGATCGCGATAGCGATGGAGCGCCTCGGCGGGCGTCATCATCTCGTCGACCGCCGGCGGAGCGGTCGCTTGCGCGACGCGCCAGGCGGGTTCGATGAATGGCGCCACTGCCAGCACGTACGCTTGGTAGAGCACCGCCGTCACGGCGAACGCAATCGCAGCATGCGTGAGGCGAGTGATCATGCAGGGAAGGGTTCAGGCGTCAGGGTTCGGGGTTCAGGTCAAAAAGCCGCGACCGTCGGTCGCGGAATGCGGCGTCAATTGGTAACCAACGTCGAATGAAATGCCCGCGACCACCGGTCGCGGCTTTATGCCATATATTTCCGAATCACGTCGTCCCACCGATCCGTGTTTTTCAGGATCAATTCCACGACTTCGCGGACGGCGCCTTTGCCGCCGGGAACGCTCGTCACGTAGTCAGCGGCGGCGCGAACTTCTTCCGGTGCGTCGCCCACCGCGATGCCGAGCCCCGCGTAGCGAATCGCCGGCACGTCGGGCAGGTCGTCGCCAACGTAGGCGATCTCTTCCGGCTTCACGCCCAGCGACGCGGCGATTTCTTGCACCTCAGGCAGTTTGTCCTTCACCCCTTGCCGCACGACGTCGAATTCCAACTCCGCCGCCCGTAGCTTGACGATCTGCGAACTCCGCCCCGTGACGATGCCCGACTTCCCGCCGGCTTGCTGCCACAGCCGAATCGCCAGCCCGTCGCGAATGTTGAAACACTTCGTCTCGACGCCGGCGTTGTCGAGAATCACGCCGCCATCCGTCAACACGCCGTCGACGTCGGTTAGCAGGAGGCGAATGGCGGCGCAGCGCTGGGCGAGCTTCATGGGAGCAGTGCGTAGGTGAGTAGGTGTTTAAGTGAGTAAGTAAGAAAGATGAGGGCGATGCTTCTCCACGCATCACCTACTCACCTAGACACCTACTCACTTCTTCCATCAGTCCGTTTCCGGCAACTCGGCGAAGGGCCAAGAGAATTCCTGCTCGTCCTCTTCTCCTGCGAACAGGCGGACGACCGGGGCTTCCCAATCACCCTCTTCGTAGCCTTCGATCTGCATCACGCCTGGCTGGCTGCGTTCGGGCAACATCCCGACCACGTCGGTTACGTCGATCATGCCCAGGGGCCTCCCAAGTTGGTCGACCACGGGAAGCTCGCTGAACTTCCGTGCGGTCAAAATTTCGATGGCCGCCGTCATCCGCTCGCCTGAGCAAACAGTGGTCGGCGCGTTGATCATTACCTCGCTGATTGGCCGATCGAGTGCGGCGTCGCTGCGCCGTTCGATCAACCGGGCGAGATCGCTGTCGGTGAACAGCCCCGACAGCCGGCCGTCGGCGTCGAGCAGCATGATGGCGCCGCTGCGACGACCCGGCCGGGTACTAGTGACGAGAACTTCGCGGATCGATTGGTTCGCGCTGGCGACCCGGCATTCGGCAATCGGCCGCATGTGGTCGTCGACGCCGCTCAGTTTCAGGCCCAGCGAACCGCCTGGGTGGAAGCGGGCAAAATCTTCGGCCCGGAACCCGCGTTGCCGGCTGACGGCCAGCGCCAAGGCGTCGCCGAGGGCGAGCATCGCCGTCGTGCTGGTACTGGGGGCGAGGCCGAGCGAGCAAGCTTCTTGCAGTTTGCCGAGCGGCAGCACCACCGCGGCGGCGCGGCCGAGCGTGCTCGTGTGATTCGCGGTGACGGCGATAATCTTCACGCCGAATTGTTTGAACGCCGGCAGCAGCTGGACGACTTCGCTCGACTCGCCGCTTTGCGAGAGGGCGAGCACGACGTCGTCGTTGTGCACGCGACCGAGGTCGCCGTGAAATGCTTCGGCAGGATGAAGGAAGTGAGCTCGCGCGCCGGTCGAGGCGAACGTGGCGGTTAGCTTCTGACCGATCATGCCGGCCTTGCCGATGCCGGTGACGATCACCGCGCCGCGGCAGTTGTGAATCATTGCGACGGCTTCGAGAAACCCGCCGTCAAGTTGCTCGGCGAGCCCTTCGAGCGCGCGAGCTTCGGCGCGGATCACTTCGCGGCCGTAGGCGAGGGCCTCGGCGTCGCGCGTCGTATCAATCGGCCGCATCCGTGCGGCGGCATCCCTCATCATCGAACCGTCTTCCTTGACGTGCGTAGAATGGTCTGCGGCAGGGCCGGATTGTAGCGAAGCGGCCCTGCGGCGAGTAGGCGAGTGTGGGAGAAGAGCGGTCAGCTCTCAGCGATCAGCAGTCAGCCAGAGAAACAGGAAGGGCTACGCCGTTGAGAGTTGCCGACCCGGCGACTCAATCATCTACGGTCCAGGCAGAATTAGTTAGACTTAAGTCTGCTTTCCTTCTGGCTGAGAGCTGATCGCTGACAGCTTCCTCGCTAGCCGCTTTCCAGCGGCGCATAAAAAAAGCTCCCAGAAAAGCTCACGTCCCAGGGGGGCAAAGGACGCGGAAACCTTTCCGGGAGCGATTGGACGCAATCACGCTTGCGCGCCTGGGCGGACGTTTTCGAGATGTGTCGGGCTCGAAAACGCCGGGGAGTGATTCGAAGCGGGGCGAAGCTTCCGTGCTGCGCGGCGCCGCTGCGAGGGTCGAAGTCAGCGAAACCGTCGTCTCGCCGCTGGTATCGACCCGTTCACGTGTTCCTTGTGTGTATGATGGTGACTGATCGACTTCCTGTCGGACGACCGTCGGCGAAGAGTAGGAAGATTTGAAGTTTCCTGAAAGGGCAAAACTTTCGCGGCTTCCATGCCTCTTGAGTTGTTGCTCGCGGTCGTATGTCCGTCGTGTGTGGGGGGAGAATAGGGCCATGCCGAGAACCGGTCAACAGCACTTTGAACGAGTTCTGAAAAAGTTTTTCGACGCGCTCCGCCGCGCGCTCGTCGGGCCTAAACCAGTCCCCGTTCCCGTGCGACGTTAGCATGGAATGCAAGCCGCAGTGTGTGGCGTGAGCGGGGTTTGCAAGACGGAAAATGTTGTGTGGCGTGCGAGGCGGTTGCTAGCAGCGACTCGCCATTCCACAACGCAGTGTAGCGCGAAAAAATTTCCATCGACGCAGCGCCCATTTAGCAGCGGTGCTCGCACTACGCGTGGCGGCGACGACTAGTTTGCCGGCAGACGCTCGGCAACTTCTTTCGGCTAACGACCACGCCGCTTAATCTTCGCGATCGAATCGCCAGCTGCTCTAGACCAAGAAGTTTGCGGCGGGGAGCGAGGTGCAGGTATAGTAGCTTACCCAACAAAAGCGATGGAGACGGCTGCTATGCGAACCGCGATACTCGCCTTCATGATTGCCATGTTTTGTGCGGCAGCTTCCGCAATTGCCGCCGAGGTCGATAGCCGACAGTCGCTGCAAGATGCGCAGCAATTTATTGATGAACTCAATGCGAATATTCCTAACGGGTGGCACGCGCGGCTCGACGTTGCGGGCGATGGACGCGGCCTTGAAATCGCGATCGAGTCCAATGAAACGTTGCCTGTGAAGTACTTTTCTCCGAACCCGCCCCCGGGAGGGCCGCCGGTCCAGAACACAGTCGTCGCACTATGGTTGCATTGCATGCCATACATGAAGCCCGACGAGTTTGCGCCAGCGAAGACGCGTAATGACGAGCTCATTGAAAGACGGCTGAGTTTCGTCCGAAAGAATCTGGCGGGAATCAAGTTCGGTTACATGGGCGCAGATCCGGCTTCGCCATCCGCCTTCAGCCCTGCGACCGATGCCGAGCGGGTTCGTGTTGAGCAGTACGCATTCGAATGGCTCAACACAGAGCCGGCTAAATTGCCGACGCACAGCCACCGGCTGCTCTCATTCATTTATGTGCGTCCACCCTTGCGGATTATGGACGCCTCCCGTGACGCAGAGTTTCACAAGATCACGGATCGCATTGATCGCATGTTGACGCCGTACGAAGCGCAGGACTGAACCCCTCGCTTGGTCCTAGCGGCTACAGCAGCTGATGTAAACGCGGTTTGCTACTTCCCAAACCGGTCCTGCAGCGACTCGACCTGCATCGTCTCGACGCGCAGCGCTTCCATCGCTCGGACTGCAGCGGTCGCGGCTTCGATGGTCGTGAGGCACGGCACGCCCGCTTGCACCGCCGCAGCGCGGATCTTGCCTTCGTCGGTGCGGGCGCCTTTGCCGCGCGGGGTGTTCATCACCAGCGCCACTTCGCCATCGCTGAGGAAGTCGAGCAGGTTGGGATGCCCCTCGCTGATCTTCTTCACCCGCCGCGACGGCACGTCGGCCGCTTCGAGGACCTTCGCGGTGCCGTCGGTGGCGAGGATCTTGTAGCCAATGTCGTGCAGCCGCTTGGCCAAGTCGACCACGGCCGGCTTCCCCTTTTCGGCGACGCTGACGAAGACGTTGCCTTGGTGCGGCAGCACCGTTCCTGCAGCCAGCTGGCTCTTGGCGAACGCCATCGAGAACCGTTCGCTGATGCCCATCACTTCGCCGGTCGACCGCATCTCGGGGCCGAGCACGATGTCGACGCCGGCGAACTTGATGAACGGGAAGACGCTCTCCTTCACCGAGACGTGGTGCGGCACCGGATCCTTCGTCTCGCCTTGCTCTTTGAGGCTGACGCCGGCCATCACCTTCGCGGCAATCTTCGCCGCGGGCATGCCGGTCGCCTTCGCGACGAACGGCACGGTGCGGCTCGCGCGGGGGTTCACTTCGATCACGTAGACAATCGGCCTTGAATCTTCCCACTTCACGGCGAACTGGACGTTCATCAGGCCGACAACCTTCAGGTCGCGGGCGAGCGCTTCGGCGGCGTCGCGAATTTCCTTCACTACCGGGCCTGGCAGGCTGTACGGCGGAATCGCACAGGCCGAGTCGCCCGAGTGGACGCCCGCCTCTTCGATGTGCTCCATGATGCCGGGGACGATCACGTCCGTGCCGTCGCTGATCGCGTCGACGTCGACTTCGGTCGCCCCTTCGAGGAAGCTGTCGATCAGCACCGGCTGGCCCTGAGCGACGACGAACGCCGCGACCACGTACTTCTCGAGCTGCGATTGGTCGTAGCAGATTTCCATCGCGCGGCCGCCGAGCACGAAGCTCGGTCGTACGAGCACGGGGTAGCCGATCTTCTCGGCGATGGCTCGCGCCTCGCCCATGTTGCGAGCGATGCCGTTGGCGGGTTGTTTCAGGCCGAGCCGTTCGATCATGGCCGAGAATTTTTCGCGGTCTTCGGCCGCTTCGATCGCATCAACGCTGGTGCCGATGATCGGCGCACCGGCGTCCTTCAGCGCGCGGGCGAGGTTGAGCGGCGTCTGCCCGCCGAACTGCACGATGATCCCGTCGGGCTGCACGCGATCGCAGATGTTCAGGACATCTTCGACGGTGAGCGGCTCGAAGAAGAGTAGATCGCTCGTGTCGTAGTCGGTGCTAACCGTCTCGGGGTTCGAGTTGACCATGATCGACTCGATGCCCAGCTCCCGCAGCGCGAAGCTGGCGTGGCAGCAGCAGTAGTCGAACTCGATGCCTTGGCCGATGCGGTTCGGGCCGCCGCCGAGGATCATCACCCGCTTCGTGCCGGGCTTCTTCTCCGGAACCTCGTCTTCGGTTTCGTACGTCGAGTAGTAGTAGGGCGTGTAGGCTTCGAACTCGGCGGCGCAGGTGTCGACGCTCTTGTAGACGGCGCGAATGCCGAGCTCTAGCCGCCGCGTCCGGACTTCCGTTTCAGTCCGCTTGAAAATGACGGCGAGCTGCCGGTCGGAGAAGCCGAACCGCTTGGCCGTCCGCAGGATGTCGGCGGGCAGCTTCTCCCACTCGCCGATCTCGCGGAGCCGTTCTTCGGTTTCGACGATCTCGGAGAGGTTGTCGAGGAACCAGGGGTCGATGCCGCTCAGCTCGTGGATTTGCTTGACGGTCATGCCCATTTTGAAGGCGTAGCGAATGTGCCACACCCGCTGCGGGCAGGGACGCGCGAGCTTCGCGCGAATCTCCGCTTCGTCGGGCTGTTCGTCGGTGCCCCACAGGTCGCTGCCGTCGCAGCCGAAGCCGAAGCTGCCGACCTCCAGCCCGCGCAGAGCCTTCTGGAAAGACTCTTTAAACGTGCTACCGATCGCCATCGTTTCGCCGACGCTTTTCATTTGCGTCATCAGCGTGTCGTCGGCTTCAGGGAATTTTTCGAAGGCAAACCGCGGGGCCTTGGTCACGACGTAGTCGATCGTCGGCTCGAAGCAGGCCTTTGTTTCGCGGGTGATATCGTTCGGCAGTTCATGCAGGCGGTAGCCGACGGCGAGCTTCGCAGCAATCTTCGCGATCGGGAAGCCAGTCGCCTTCGACGCCAGGGCGCTCGAACGGCTCACGCGCGGGTTCATCTCGATGACGATCATCCGGCCATCTTTCGGATTGATCGCGAACTGAATGTTCGAGCCGCCCGTTTCGACGCCGATCTCACGGATCACCGCCAGCGAGGCGTCGCGCATCCGTTGGTACTCTTTGTCAGACAGCGTCTGGGCCGGCGCCACGGTGATCGAGTCGCCCGTGTGGACGCCCATCGGATCGAAGTTCTCGATCGAGCAGATGATCACGACGTTATCGTCGACGTCGCGCATCACCTCCATCTCGTACTCCTTCCAGCCGATGATCGATTCTTCGATCAGCACCTGGGTGGTGGGAGACATGTCGAGGCCGCGGAGGACGAGGTCGTCGAACTCGTGCCGGTTGTAGGCGATCGCCGAACCGCTGCCGCCCATCGTGAAGCTCGGCCGCACCACCGCCGGCAGGCCGATTTGCTCGACCAGCGCCCGCGCTTGTTCGATCGTGGTGACCGTCTCGCCGCGGCAAGTGCCGAGGCCGATCTTCGCCATCGCCGCCTTGAACCGCTCGCGGCTCTCGGCCTTGTCAATGACGTCGGCGTTGGCGCCGATCATTTCGACGCCGTGCTTCTTCAGGACGCCGTGCTTGTCGAGGTCCATCGCCAGGTTGAGCGCCGTCTGCCCGCCGAGCGTCGGCAGCAACGCGTCGGGACGCTCCTTCTCGATTACCTTCTCGACGATTTCCCAGGTGAGGGGCTCGATGTAGGTGCGATCGGCCGTCGACGGATCGGTCATGATCGTCGCCGGGTTCGAGTTGATGAGGATGACCTCGTACCCCTCCTCGCGCAGCGCCTTGCAGGCCTGGGTGCCGGAGTAATCGAACTCGCACGCTTGGCCGATGACGATCGGGCCGGAACCAATGAGCAGGATGCGTTTGATGTCGTCTCGTCGGGGCACGGCGGGATATCTTCCGTCTGAAGGTGGGGGCAGCGAATCGTCTCGTCAGCAGGCGCCGCAGCGAACCAAGCGAGCCGAGGGGTTCAGCCCCTCGGGACTCTCTTAGACTCATCGCAACTCGCTCCGGCTGCCTCGCATTTAGCGAGTAAAATCGCTCCATCGTAGCCCACCGAAACGGCCTCCCACAAGGGCCCGGCCGGCAGTGACTAATCCGTCAGCTGCCGAAAATGCCGAGAAATGGCGAGGAAATCCGGGCTCTAACTTCTGCGAGGCATTCTTCGTTGGATGGCGAAGATCGGTGCGAAGAGGCAAGTCGCCGCGATGCTCGACGGCTCAGGAACCGCCAGCTTTATTATCCAGCTCGTGCTCTCAAGTTGCCCGAGCGAATTCAGTGCGGTGGTGCTGCCGAACAAGGCGGAGCCATCGGCGGAGAGTTGACTGGCGTCGTCTGGATTGAACCAGTCAAGATGTCGCCACGCGATACCGGCGTCGTCGAGAACCGCTGAAATTCGACGACTTCCGTGATCCTTGTCCCAAAGGATAGCCTTTCGGATTGTCGCGCCCGTCGCTTTCGACTCGTCGATGTGCGAGGAGAACCCCAGCACCATGCTGCCGTCCGTCGTGACGATTGACGCTTGGCCAGACAGATCGAACTCGTCCAGCATTTGCATGCCGTTGCTTGCGGTCCACCGAAAGGCGCGCCGGCCGCCGGTTGCAAACGTTGCGGTCCCGAAGAAGACGTTGCCGTCGTGTGACAGCGCGAGTACCGCCGGATTGCTGGCGCCTGCAGGCGTCCAGTCTTGCACGCCTCCGTCGCGCGTCCATTGAAACACGCCGCTCACATTGTTGTTGGCGTACTTGCTTCCCACGATACGATTGCCGTCTCCTGAGATCAGGAACCAACTCTCGGCAACGAGATCCGGATAGGGGGAGTAATTTGGAAGAGCTAGTTGTTCGAACGCGCCATTCGACCATCTCATGGTGTAAGTGTGCAGCGGCGAGTAGGGTTGCTCTTGATATCCCATCACTCCTACGAACGTCGAGCCGTCATGGGAAGCTGCAATCGGCGCAATTCCTGAGTTCGGTCGTCCCATCGTGAATCTTTCCAAGCCGTTGGCTGCGGTCCAGCGAAAACCCTGGTGTGGGGCTAAACGCCAAAGTTCGTCGGGTTCGCGCCCAGGGTCGACTGGATACTGAAGGTTGCCGAAAATGGCTTCGCCGTCGCCGGAGATCGCGACGGGATTAACGACGTAACCGCCAAGCAAGGTAGGGAGCGAGCCGATGACAGTGCGCTCCTGGCCCAATCGCCACTGAAAGATTTCATTGCCGGCAACGCCCACGACGCCCGCGCCGTTGGGCAGGAGGCGGAGTTGCGATAGCGGTCGGCCGTTAGATAAGTCTGGCGCTCGGTAGATCGTCGCCGCATCCGCTATCTTCGCGTTTACGGTTAGGCTAGTCAGCAGCAACGCGAGACCTAGAAGCAATCGATGCACGAGCGAATCCTTTCACGTACTTGCATGCCGCACCGTCGGGCGCGAACTCCCTGTAGGCAACGGCCGACGCGCTCCGTCGCGTTCCTCGTCGCTCAGTTTAGCCGGAAGGTCTTCGTTCGCCATTATCAAAGGTAAATTCATCCTAAACTTGCAGCTTCGCGAGCCAGGCTGGTATCGTACGAGGCGGGGGGGAGGAAAGGCCGATGGATGTCCTCCTATTGCTACGTCGTCTTCCCGCCGGGGAAGCAGCCGACGGTTGACGAAGTTCGCGAGTTCCAGCAGTTCGCCGGGGCGCTGGCCGGGCAATATGCCTGGGGCGCCGCCCGCAACGACGGGCGACTCACCCTGGCGATCGACGCCGCCTCTTATCAGCATGTGCGGCGGATTGACGCCGGCTTCACCAAGTTGATCGACCGCTGGGAGCGGCATGGCTGCGAATCGGTCGATCACCTCCCGTTTGTGAAGAACTCCGCTGCGCTCAAGCCGGCGCCCTCGCACGCTTGGCATGCACACGACGGCCGCGAATCGGTGCACACGCGCCGGCAGGCCGACCAAGTCGCCGGCAAGGAGCTCGCCGCGAAGGAAGCGGTCGCCCGTTCGTTGTTGGCGGTGGAGCGGACGCTCGCCAACTACGCGCTGTTGCAGCGGATTGCCGCGGCCGTGCCGTACCTGCTCATTGCGTTAGCTGCTGTCTTGACAGTGGGGACCGGATTTTACATGCGGGAGCGGTTGTTGAACTCGGGGCGGGAGAGTCGGCAGGAGGTGATTGAGCGGGAGGCGAGCGGGGAGGGTTCAGGGGTCGGGGTTCAGAGGGGGGAGTGATGCGGCGGAGCCGTCCGGGCGTTGGGTGGTATGTCGCCGCGCGTCGACATGTGAAGTCAGAGTAAGAGGTAAGTGGCCGGCTGCGACTGGCTTGTCTCTTGCGGCTGCGCCGCCCCGGTAGGCGGGTACGCCAACCGGGGCTACCCGTTACCCGTTTGGGCAGTGCCGTGTAATGTCGTGTCGCATTTGTCGCTCGTGTCGTGAATGCGATTTTAGGCGACACGACACTGGTTGTTGTAAGTGGTTTGGCGGGCGTGTTTTAGGTTGCTTGTGTCGCCTTTTTGCGTGGTTGGGAGGCGACACTTCGTGGTAAGTTGGGTGGTTTCGTCAGTTGTCAGTTGTCAGTTGTCAGTTGCGGATGGTGCGTGAATGGCTGGCGGCGAGTGACGAGCCTCTTGCGGCTGTGCCGTCCTGGTAGGCGAGTACGCCAACCAGGGCTACCCGATGGCCACTGCTCCTGGAGCGTCGCTGCGGCGCCGCTCGAATCCGCCCGCATTCGGCCCGTTTCCAATTGCGCAGCAGCTACCCCAGCGAGAGCCAGGCGTCGGTGGTTCAGCCTAGCGGAACGGCGACTAAACTGCAGCCACCGATTTTCGGCCACCCCTTTGATGAGTGCGTTGGCCTCACCGTAGAGTGGGGGCGAGCACCTACCCTGCGTGGACGGTGGAGATCAGTTCCGTAGCGTGGCACTAGGTTTTGGCATGGCGACTCGATGGAAATTCAGCACGCGATGGTTACTGCTGTTGACGTTTCTCGTGGCGGCATGGTCGGCGTTGGCATTTAGCTACGAGAGTTTTCTTGGGCCGAATGCGCGAGTTAAAGCGTTTGTCGGCGCTTGCAGCATCTTCTCGGCCTTGGTGGTTTTGACGGCCGCCAGCGTGGCGCCGCCGGTCGCTCGATTTCAACGCATGGTCGTCCGCCCGCTTTCAATCGAGGATTATCAGTGGTTCTCCAGGCGAGTCACGCTTTCGATCGCTTGCATTGCGGCTTGTTTACCGCCGTTTTTCGCCATTGTCTATTTCGAAGATGCGTTCGTTGAGCGATTGCTTACGCTGCCGCGAGAAGCGAGGCTGGCAATCTCCGTTTCTTTGTTTGCGACGCTGTTCGTTCTCTTGAGCTGGGCCACCGGGTCAATTGTGGTGGTCGTCAAGATCGCCCTGTGTCGCTGTCCTTCCTGCGGTCAGCGGCTCAATCGCGTCGACGTTGATCGCGAATCCTCCGGATGTGTGCAATGTCGTGCGATTGTTGCCGAGAAGTTACGCGCCGTAGGCGTGTAAGGTGGGTGATTGCACCCACCTAACGCCGTCTGTAATAGAATGCAGGCGGCGTTTAGGCAAATGTTTCTGCGCTGCATACGCTGCTGTGCGTTGAGATGTTGGGACCACTTGTAGATTGACGTGGTAAAGGTGGGTGCGAGCACCCGCCCTACGGTGGCTGCGGGGCAGATGGCTATTGGCGGGAGCTTGGGATGACGCGGCCTCGGTTTACTTTGCGGATGGCGCTCGTGTTGACGGCCGTGGCGGCGGCGGTGGCTTGGCAGGGGAGCGTTGTGCAGCGGCGGAAAGGGGCGCTGCACGATGCGATGGGGTACGCGAACGTCACCGTCATTCCGGGCGATCGCGGCGCAGGCTCGCGGAATCGGCCGAACGCGATTCGGCAATTATTTGGGGACGAGTCGATCCTCTCGATCTTTCTGTCGAAGGAAGTGCCGGAGGCTGAGGTGGAGCGGTTGCGGCGGCTGTTTCCGGAGGCGGAGGTGGAGCGGCGGGAGTTGACTGTGCCGTTGTCGACTTGAAGGGGAGCGTCGTTGCGCGCTAAGCCGCGAGCGGCTGGGGATGGTCGCCGCGCGCAGCCCCGACCTAGCTAGGTCGGGGCTAGTGGGATGGTCGCGATGGGGCGATGTTGCGACAATGGCGGCGTTTGATCGCCCTTCGCTCGAGTGCCGCCGCCGATGTCGCTTGCCGCCCGCTGTTTGCGTGAGTTCACGGCGAAGGTTCGCGCGAAGGGGGAGAACTACTTCAGGTCGCGGGCGGTGCAGTGGAGCAGCGTCGATGCACGCTCGGCGGTCGGCACGGTGCGGGGGAACGGGCCCGAGCCGTATCGCATCGTCATTAGTTGGGGGGCGCCTGAGATCGGCGTCGTGGCGAGTTGCACCTGCCCCTATTACGAAGGGGGCGACTTCTGCAAGCATCTGTGGGCGGCGCTGCTGAAGATTGACGCCGAGGGGCTGGCGGCGGGGCTCGATGCGGAGCTGGGCGAAGCGAACGCTCCGCTCGCGCTGATTCATCGCTTCGAACGCAACTTCGACGACGATGCGGATGACGACGAGTCGTGGGGGGCGAGCGACGCTGAGGCGGAGCAGGCCGAGCGCGCGGCGTGGCAGGTTGGGCGGTGGGGCGCGATTAGCGGTGGGCATGCGAGCATGCCGCGAGCGGGAGATGCGGCGGAAGCGGGCGATGCGGCGGCGGAGTTGTCGTTGCCGATTGTCGACGTGGCGCCGCGCGGCATCCTGCGGATTTTTCCAGCGCCCGATGCAACGGGGTTCCCGCATTATCACAAAGCCGATCGGCTCTACGCGGAGGCGGCGTTCGATTACGACGGGGTGGAGGTCGGGCTCGAGGCGTGGTTGCCGACTGTGTTTGATGCGGCGGGCAACCGCGTGATTCGTCGCCACGAAGCGGCGGAGGAACGGCTGATTGAACAGCTGTCGCAACTGCGCGTGGGGCCGCAGCGGCCGCTCTACTACTACGATCCGCCGGGCAACGTCGAGTTCCCGCTGAAGAAGTTCGACGACGTCGTGCGCGGGCTGGCGGAACTTGGCTGGGCGATTGAAGCCGAGGGGCGGCCCGTGCGGCGGGCCGGGCAGACGCAGGCGGTCGTGCGGAGCGGCGTTGATTGGTTTGATCTCGACCTGTCGGTCGAGTTTGGCGGCGCGGCGATTCCGTTGCCGCGATTGCTGGCGGCGCTGCAGCGGAAGGAGCGGTTCGTCGTGCTCGACGACGGTTCGCAGGGGCTGCTGCCCGAGGAGTGGCTGGCGCGGTGGGGGCCGCTGGCCGAGCTGGCGGAGGTCGAGGGTGAGCAGCTGCGGTTCCGGCCGTCGCAGGCGATGTTGCTCGACGTGCTACTCGCGGAGCAGGGTGACGAGATTCGGCTCGAAGTCGATCGGCAGTTCGTGCGAGTGCGCGATCGGCTGCGGTCGTTTGCCGGCGTGGAGCCGCTCGCGGCGCCGGCTGATTTTCGCGGCGAGTTGCGCGGCTATCAGCGCGAAGGGTTGGGATGGCTAGCGTTCCTCGCGGACTTTGGGCTCGGCGGTTGTTTGGCCGACGACATGGGGCTCGGCAAAACGGTGCAGGTGTTGGCGTGGCTGGCGGGGCGGCAGTCGCAGCGGCAGCGGAATGCGGAGCACCGACCGACGCTGGTGGTGGCGCCGAAGAGCGTTGTTTTCAATTGGCTGCAGGAGGCGGAACGGTTCGCGCCGCAGTTGCGGGCGGTCGACTACACCGGGACGCAGCGGCACGACCGGGTGGGAGTGTTCGCCGACGCCGATCTTGTCGCCACCACTTACGGCACGATGCGGCAAGACATTGAGCTATTGCGCGAGCAGCCGTTTGACTATGTGATTCTCGACGAGGCGCAGGCGATCAAGAATCCGCAGTCGGTTTCGGCGAAGGCGGCGCGGTTGCTCAACGCCGCGCATCGGCTCGCGCTCACCGGCACGCCGGTCGAGAATCGGCTCAGCGATTTGTGGTCGATCTTTGAGTTTCTCAACCCGGGGATGCTGGGGCGAAGCAAAACGTTGCAGGCGTTCACCGGCGGCGGGGAGGAACGGCTCGAACCGCTGCGGCGGGCGCTGGCGCCGTTCATCTTGCGGCGCACGAAGGACGAGGTGCTTAAGGAACTGCCGGAGAAGACGGAGCAGACGCTGTTCGTCGAACTGCTGCCGGCGGACCGCAAGCGATACAACGAGCTGCGCGAGCACTATCGAGCGTCGCTGCTCAAGCAGGTGGAAGCGGAGGGGATGAAGGCGGCGCGGATGCATGTGCTCGAGTCGCTGCTGCGGTTGCGGCAGGCGGCGTGCCACGGCGGCCTGCTCGACGCGAAGCTGGCGAGTAAGCCGAGCGCGAAGCTCGAGACGCTGTTGGAGCAGGTCGAGGAAATCGTCGCCGAGGGGCACAAGGCGATTGTCTTCTCGCAGTTCACCAGTTTGCTGGCGATCGTGCGGACGCAACTCGATGCGCAGGGCGTGGCGTACGAGTATCTCGACGGAAAAACTCGCAATCGGCAGCAGCGCGTCGAGCGCTTTCAGCATGATGCGGCGTGCCCGTTGTTTCTGGTGAGCTTGAAGGCGGGCGGTACGGGGCTGAACCTCACCGCGGCCGACTATGTGTTTCTACTCGACCCATGGTGGAATCCGGCGGCGGAGGCGCAGGCGATCGATCGGGCCCACCGGCTTGGCCAGCAGCGGCCGGTGTTTGCATATCGGCTGGTGGCCCGCGATACGGTGGAGGAGAAGATTTTGCAGTTGCAGCAGCGGAAGCGGAAATTGGCGGACGCGATTGTCAGCGGCGACGGCGGGCCGCTCGAAGGGATGACGGCGGCGGAGTTGGGGATGCTGTTGAGTTGAGGGAGACTTGGTATGCGAACGCCTGAAGCGATGGTTGAATTTTTCGCAGAGCGGATTGGGCTCATGTATTACCACCTGCCGCTGATGTACGGAGGGGACGCGTCGGGAGTGGACACGCTGTTGTACTACTACCACGACGCGTGGGCGTACCTCGTTGAACGCAGCGGCGATTGGCGTGCCGCGTACTGGAAGGAGCTGGAGGCGTTGGATTGCGGGGCGATGAGTTTTGCCACGCGATACACAACGGACCATCCGGGGGCGTCGGAAGAAGAAGTGGCGGCGTACGTCGTGAAGCATTGGCGCGTCGTGAGCGACGAGCTGGACGTACCGATTCCGCATGAGCGGCTGCGGGCGGAATTTGATGAGTGGGGGCGTGAGCGGTTGAAGTGAGCGGCGAGTTCGTGCGTATTGGAATCAGGTTGTCGCGAGCAATCGCGGTTGGCGCAGCAAATAGCCCCGACCTAGCTAGGTCGGGGCTAGGGCGCGGATGGAGATCGTGCTCTTTATTCGGCGATGCTTAAGCGATGCGCTTCGAGCAGCGTGCCTTGGCGGACCTCCAATTGCATCGTCGCCCTGGCGTAGTCGGCGAGTGCGCGCTGATACAAGCTAGTCGCATCAGCGCGGCGTTGGTTGGCTTGCAGTACCAGGCCGAGCGAGGCGCGATCCTCATCGTAATGCTTGTTGGCATCGACCGCTTCGGCGACGGCTAAGTTCTTTTGCCGCTGACTCGTCTGGATTGCCTCATAAGCTGAGTCGATGTCTCGTGCGGCGTCGTGAATTTGATGCACGATGCCGAGCTCAACGTCTTGGAGCACCGCAGACTCGCGGGCGGCGAGGAGAACCGCGTGACGAGCAATCGTTGCCTTGAGTTGATCGCCCAGAGCGGGTTGGTCGGTCTTCACCACGGCTTTCTGGGCTTCGGCTTGATGTTCTCGCGCCTTCTGGAGTTTCGCTTTCTGAACGTAGATCTCTTCGCGGTTCGCGAGTGCTTTGACGACGGACAGCGAAGGATCGATGGATCGCTTGCTTGCGTCGGGGCGATCTGCGGGGCAAATGGCTCGTCCATCGTCTTTTGCCAATCTCATAACGTAGCGCAGTCGGTGTTCGGTCCTCAGTAAGTGTGTTTGGGCTGTTTCAACCTGAGAGCGGATTGCGAAGAATGCGTCGCGCGATTGAGATACGCCAGCGTCGTTTTTTTGAGGATCGGCGCCACGGTGTTTGGCCATGATTCGCCTCCACGTCGCTAGCGCCGATCGCTGGGCCGCGCGTTTCGCGGCGAGGTCTTCCCAGGCGAAATGCAGTTCCCAGTAGGCCTCGGCAATGTCTCGCACCGTGGCCTCCAATTCGGATTGGAAGTCTCGCGGTTGTTTGCGGCTCCAAGGCGCCTGAATGATTTCGAAACGTCCGAGATCGTTTGGCTTGGAGGAAAGGTTGCAGCTACGGAGATTGGTGAGGGCGATCTCAATGCACTCTTCTAATTTCAGGTCCCACAGTTGCAGTGATTCGGGGTCTGTCGTTGGCGAAAGAGTTGCCGCCTGCTGGGAGGGCGTGCCGGGGACTTCTTGTTCGCCGAGCACCACACGCCGTTCGCCGTTGTTGTTTATGAGCACGCCGTTGATGACGGAGCCGTCTTTCAGCGTGATGGTGCAAGGTTCTGAGTTGTCGGCGATCGGCTCCGTTGTTTCCTTGGTTTCCGGCGCTGCTTCGGGTGCGGCTTCAGAGGTAGCGGGTTCGGAGGTAGCCGCGGCCGGCGCGAGGAGGCAGGTGACGATGATCGCCGCTCCGTAGAAGACGCGACTCCATTTGGGCAGCGGTTGAACCAAGCTCGGCGTGCCGATCCGCTCGAACCGTCGCCGCAGCGAGCGGCGCGAGCCCCAGCCGGTGGCGCCGGGGGCAAGGGGGGCGTCGCCGGCGAGGAGGTCGAGCGTCTGCAAGAGCGCTTGGCCGTAGCCGCGGCGGAGGGTGGGGAACTTTCGCAGCACGTCGGCGTCGCAGCATTCTTCTTCGGCGGCGTGGAGCCGGCGGCGAGCGAACCACGCGGTCGGGCACCACCAATAAGCGATGGTGGCGGCGAGTTCAAGCCAACGAGCCCAGCCGTCGTGACGGCGGAGGTGCGTTAGTTCGTGAGCGATGACGGCGTCGAGGGCGTCGGCGTCGAGCGAGTCGACGAGTGCAGCAGGAAGGACGATTGTTGCGCGGCGGCCGAGCGACCAAGCGAAGGGGGCGACGCGGCCGGCGACGATGCAAACGCGCGGCGGGGCATGGAGGCCGAGTTCCGCGGCGAGCGCGGCGGTGCGTTGTTCGAGTGTCGTAGGGCAGGGGAGGGAGCGGGCGAGCCAGCGGTGGAGACGGACGATGCGCGTGAGGGCGAGGAGGCCCAGCAGCACGCTGCCAGTGAGCCAGATGGCAGCGAGGGTTTGGAGCGGGGTGAATGGGAACGAGTATGGGGCGGGGGCGAGGAGTGGTGCGGTTGGTGTGGTGGCGGGAGCGACCGGCGTCGCGATCGCTTGAGTGGTGGTTGACGTTGTGAGGGCCTCGGTCGTTGCCGCGCTGATGTCGACGTTGTTTGCGACGGGCTGCGAATCGTTGGGTTCGATCGCGACTGATTCAACGGCAACGGTCAGTGTTGAAGGCACGCTCGGCTGCAGCCAAGCAACTTCAACCGGAACGAATAGAAGTGGCGGCGTCAGCAGTTTCAACAGCACCGCGAGCCAGGCGAGGCGTGCGACGTACGGATTCTTCCACGCGGCCGTCACGGCAATCGCGACGCCCGCGAGGAGCGTCGCAAGGGCGGCGTTCAGCAGGCCGGCCGAGATGAGTCCGTCCATCATGCGGTTCTCCAAACGTGCGGGTCGCCTCGCGGCGAGGGAAGGGCGTTACTCTCCGAGCAATTTTCGCAGTTCTTGCCGCTCGCGGCGGGTGAGGCCGCGGGCATTGACGAGGTGCATCACGAACGGCGTGAGCGAGCCGTCGCTCAGTTTCTCGGCCATTGCTTCGAGCTGTTCGCCGGCAAAGGCCTCGGCGGTGATCGTCGCGCGAAACAGATGGGCCGGCGTCGCCCGCTCGCGTTTGACGAGCCCCTTGGCTTCGAGGCGGCTGATCAGCTTCTGCACGGTCGCGACGTCGGAGGGCGAGCCGTCGGGGTAGAGGCGCTCGACGATCTCGCGGGCGGCGAGCGGCGCGGCGTCCCAGAGCGTCTTGAGGACGGCGAGCTCGGCGTCGGTGACGTGTCGCGGCGATTTAGCCATGCGGGCGTTCCATAGACGGTGTGTCTACGCGGCATCGTAGACGAGTCGTCTATGGGGTGCAAGAGCGTTGGCTGGGCTTTCAGCCCGGCAGAAGTGCTAGCGGCTCAACGACTCATGTTGTGAGTTGAAGAATGAGCCCGCGAATGACGCGAATCGTCGCGAATAAAGTAGCCGCTAATGAAAACAGCCCCGACCTAGCTAGGTCGGGGCTGTTGTTGCGTGGTTGTTGATTGAAGTGTAAGCGACGATCACATTTGACGATTCAGCGCTTGCGGTGGCGAACCGTTGTCATTGTCGCGGTGGCGACGAGCAGCAGCATCGCCGTCGTCGGTTCGGGGATGGCCATCACCATCGCTACGGGCGCCCCCAAGCCGTACTGCCGTTGCCAGACGAGGAAGTCGGCGCCGTCGCTTGTGCCGTCGCTGTTCGCGTCGGCGTAGTCGTTGAGGCCGTAGGCGGTGCGCCACACGGCGAGGTCGGCGCCATCGACGTCGCCGTCGCGATCGAAGTCGCCGGCGAAGGTGTCGTCGGCGAGCAGGCGGACGCTGTTGGCGGTGTACTGCGCCACGAACCGCATGCCAGTGGGAAGGCCGACCGGTTGAATGAGGTCGTCGAACTGGCCGACGATGCCGCCGGGGGCCGTGAGGATCGTGAAGACGTCGCCGAGCTCAGGGGCGAACGTCCACCCTCCTTCCGAGGCAAGCGTCACGGCGAGGGCGCCGTCGAGTTGGGCCGTGCCGCCGGTGACGGTGAGGTTCGAAAGTTCCGTGCCGGGCGTCGTGCCGCCGACGTGGACTTGCAGCGTCGCGTCGGCGCCGCTGGTGAGCCGGTCGACGAACGCTTGGCCGGGGCCGTGGTCGCCGATGATGAGTCGGCTTTGATTGTCGAGGCCTGCTTGCCCGAACGTCACGCCGTTGGCGAGCGTCATGCCGGCGCCGGCGGCGTTGTTGTGGAGCCAGCCCTGGCCGTTGACGTCGACGCCTGATTGGAGGAGCGTTTCGCCGTTGAAGCGCAGGTCGGAGCCGGCGGCGGCCAGGTTGACGAGGCTGCCGGACAAAAACGTGACGGGGGCGGCGATCGCAACGTTGGAGTCGGTGACGTTCATCGAGCCGCCGAAGTTCATGCGCGAGCCGGCGATGCGGGTGTAGTAGAGGGGCGAGCCGCCGGCGAGGTCGAGCGTGCCTTGCATTTCCCAGGCGGCTTCAGGATCAGCGAGGTTGAGCGTGAGGCGGCTTGTCGGACTGCCGCTCACTTCGATGGCGCCACCGAACTGGTTGTCCGCTTCGTCGATTTGGTCGGCGTTGACGGTAAGCGCGGCGTTAACGTCCCAGATGGTCGTGCCGCCGGCGCCGTCCATGTCGAACTGGTCGGCGTCGATCGTCGTCGCGGCGGAGACGATCGCCATGCCGGCAACGCGCGAGCGACCGCTGAGCGTGACGGCGCCTTGCCAGGTTGACGGGCCGAGGAAGCTGACGCGGCCGCTGTTGTTGGCGACGCCAGCGGTGGAGAAGGTTCCGCCGGCGACGGTGACGTCGCCGGTGAAGCGAAGCTCGGCGCCAGTGGCGAGGTTGTAGTCGCCGCCCTGGATCTCGGTGGCGCCGGCGAATTCGAGCTCGTCGTCAGCATTCACGTTGGCTACCGTCGCAGCGCCCAGCGTGACGTCGGCGTCGAAGCGCAAGCGGCCGTGATCGCCGGTGACGTCGACTTCGCCGGACCAATTGACGTGGCTGCCGTCGACGATCGAGGTTGGCAGGTTGCCCGCGCCGACGACGAGGAGCGAGCTGGCGGAACCGGCGCTCCAACCGCCGGTGAAGTTCATCTCAAGCAGGGAGTTGGAGCCCATCGTGATGGAGCTGCTGAACGAATCGGTGAGTTGATCGCCGTAGAAGACGAGCCCGTTGCCGCCGCCGGAGTTGACGACGAGCGCGCCGGCGCCGCTGACTCCGTCGAGGTCGAACCGCCCGCCGGAGGTTTGGTAGAGAGTGAGGCCGCCGGGGCCTGCTTCGATGGTGCCGTCATTGGCGAGGACCGTACCTGTGCTTCCGCCAAAGTAGACGGCGCCGTGACCGATGAGGACGGCGTCGGCGCCGATGGTGGCGACCTCTTGGACGATCACCGACGCGTCGTCTTCGAGCGTCGCGCGGCCGAAGTTGGTGACGGTGAGGTTGTCGGTCGAAAAATCGACGCCGGCGACGCCGTCTTCGACGCGCAGCCGTGAGGCGAACGTCGACGGACCGACGATGTTCTGGCCGCCGACTTGCGTCGTGCCGGCGACGACAAGGTGGCCGGTGGCGGTGCGGAGCGTCATGCCGTCGATGATGGTGAGCGAATCGACGCTGGCGTTGGCGTTGAGCGTGACGATTTCATTTGCCGCGTTGATGTGCGGACCGATGAGGACGTCGTCGGCCGCGCCGGGGACGCCCGCGGGCGACCAATTGCCGCCGGTGGCCCAGTTGCCGTTGCCGGCGGACCACGATTTGACGGCAGCGTGAACGGCGGATGTTGGCGCCAGCGCTGCTGCGAGAGCGGCCACCAGCAGTGTGCGGCTGTGGAAACGGAGTGCGAGGCAGTGGGGTGTCGAGAAACTCATCGCTGTTCCTACCTGATGGTTGCGCTGGGGAGAATTGCTCCCGCGGCGCGAACGAAGAACTCGGGCGGAATGCCCGGGAAAAAGTCGCCGGCAAATCCAGTCGGCGATGAGAGCGATCGCTGGGCGAGGTTTCGCCGCGGAGCGTTCACGGCGCGCAGCGGTAGCGCTACGCCGTAGCGGCGTCGAAATTCATGCTCGCGTAGCCAACGGCTGCGGAAACGCAGCGTTGGGAGGTGCGGCAGTTCGCGGCCCCCGTCGCGAACTGCGAGCGGTCGTCTCAGGGAGGTAAACGCCGCCGGGGCAAATCGGCGACAGAAGAAACGGAGAAATCTTGCGAATTATTGTGAGCCTGGCGAACGCCGCCTAAGATAACTGCATCTGCTGGATGTACTTCCGGCACGCCGGCATTCTTTCGAGTCGCTTTGAAAATTCGCCATGCCCGAGTCCGTTGGCTCCATCACGCGATTGATTCCCGAGCTGCGCGAGCGGAACGAGGCGGCGATTCTTGCGCTGTGGCGGCGGTACGGGCTGCGGATCGAGAATCTCGCGCGGCCGCTGCTGGTGGGCATTTCGCCTGGCGTCGGCGACGCCGAAGATGTGGCGCAAAGCGCGTTCCATGCGTTCTGCCGGGCAGCGGCCGACGGCGGCGCGGCCGAACTGGCTGACCGCGACGACCTGTGGCGGCTGCTGGCGACGATCTCGCGCAATAAGGCCACCGATCGCATTCGCCGCGACCTGCGGTTGCGTCGCGGGGGGCAGGCGACAATCAGCGACAACGGACTTAGCGCGGCAGCCGACGGCGAGCCTTCGCCAGAAGAAGTGGCTGTGCTGCGCGACGAACTGCAACGGCTGTTCGAGCAACTCGACCTGCATGGCGACCCGACGCTGCATGCGACGGCGACGCTGCGCTTGGAAGGAGCATCGAACGAAGAGATCGCCCTCCAGCTCGGCTGCACGACGCGGACGGTGCAGCGGAAGCTTCATCTGGTGGAGCGGCTGTGGCGTCAGCAGACGAACTAGATCGACTCGATCGCGAGTTGAGCGATCTGTCGCTAGCGGCGGTCGTGCGCGTCGATCAATTGGCGGATGAATTCGAGGCGGAGTTGCGCGCGGGGCGAATGCCGGACGCGGCGGCATATGTGGCGCGGCTTGAGCAAGGGGGCGATGCGGCACGATTGCTGGGCGAGCATTTGCAGCACCTCGCTGCGGAGTTATCGAACCCGACAGCCGGCGAGGCGGGGAGTAGCGGGTTCGCGGCGCCGCAGCAGGTCGGCGAGTATCGCATCCTCGAGCGGCTGGGCGCCGGCGGGATGGGGATTGTGTTTCAGGCGCGGCATCAGCGGCTCGATCGGCTCGTGGCGCTGAAGTTCCCACGATATGCGTCGCTGCTTGAAGCGGATGCGGCCGCGCGGTTCGTGCGCGAGGCGAAGCTCCTCGGGCAGTTGGAGCATCCCCACATTGTGCGTGCGCTCGATGCGGGCGATTCGCCGTATGGGCCGTACTTGGTCACCGAGTTCATCGCCGGCGAAACCGTGGAGCAGTTGGTGCGCCGCGAAGGGGCGCTGCCGTGGCGACGGGCGTTCGAACTGGCGGCGGAAGCGGCGAACGGACTAGCGCATGCCCACGCGCGGCAGATTATTCACCGCGACGTGAAGCCTTCGAACTTGTTGCTTGACGAGCGCGGCGTCGTGCGGGTCGTCGACTTTGGGCTCGCGAAGACGATGATCGCGGATGCGGAGTCAGATGTTTCGACGGCGGCGGGGCAGGCGACAGATTTTTCACGAGCGGCTGACTTTCAAGCGACAGGCGCCGGTGCGTTCTTGGGAACCGTCGGCTTCGCGGCGCCGGAGCAGCTTGGCGCCAGCGTCGAGATCGGTCCGACGGCCGATGTGTACTCGCTGGGATGCGTCATCTACTTCATGTTGCGGGGCGAGGCGCCCCATCGCGGAAGCTTGGCCGATCGCTTGCGGGCCGAGGGGAAGCGTGGTGCGACGCTCATGCTGGAGCGGGCCGACGTGCCGCGCGAGGTCGAAGCGGCGTGGCGGCGGTTCGTGGCGCCGCGGCCGGAGGATCGCGTGCCGACGATGGCCGAGGCGGAGCGGCTGTTGCGGCAGGCGCTGGCGGGCGAGTTGCCCGCGGAACGCGACGCAGAGCGCTGTACGCGGAGAGCGGCGTTCGCGGCTGTGGGGGTGGCGGTGATCAGTGGGGTTGCGTGGCAAACATGGCGAGCGAATCGCAGCGGCGTTGGCAGCTCGCGCCGAGCGCTGCCGAGCGGACCGGCTCCGCCAGTAGCGAAGTCGCCGCTTACTGCCGAGCGGCTGCGCGAGATCCAACAGGCATGGGCCCGCTATCTCGATCTGCCGCTCCGCTGGCAGTCGCCGGGCGGGGCGCCGCTGGTGCTGTTGCCGCCGGGGGAGTTTGCGATGGGACTCGGCGACGAGGAGCTGGCGACCGCGCTGCCGCCGGAGGGGGATTGGCGTTATCGCACGGCGGAACTGGAGGACGCGCTCCATCGGCCGCAGCACCGGGTCGTCATTAGCCGGCCGTTTTACTTTGGCGAAACGGAGGTGACGAACGCCCAGTTCCGCAAGTTCGTCGAGGCCGCCGACTACGTGACCGACTGCGAACGGAGCAGCGGTTGGGGCCGCGAGGACAAAGGGTGGGTGAAGCGTCGCGGTTACTCGTGGAAGAATTTGGGGCAGCGCGTGTGCGTGGACGATTACCCGGTGATGAACGTCACCTGGAACGACGCCATCGCGTACTGCGAGTGGCTGTCGTCGCTCGAACCGGAGCGCACGTTCCGCTTGCCGACGGAAGCGGAGTGGGAGTACGCCGCGCGGGCTGGATCAGACTCGCACTACCACTTCGGCGATGATTCCACGATGCTTGGCGAGCATGCGTGGTTTGGCGACAACTCCGAGGGGCTGTATCGCGCGGTGGCGACGCGGCAGGCCAATCCGTTCGGGCTGTACGATCTGTACGGCAACCGGCAGGAGTGGTGTCTCGACGGGTACGAGGTCGATTTTTACGAGCAGTCGCCGACGGTTGATCCGGTATGCGAAGCGCGCGGCGTCGAACGGGTGATGCGCGGCGGGGCGCATACCGATCTCGCGCGGTTTTGTTCGGCCGTGACCCGTTGGGGGCAGGAGGCCGACAATCCGGGGGCGGCGGGGATGCGGATTGTTAGCGAGATTGCGTAGGCCGGGCGCATCAAAACTAAACCATGAGGTTCCCTCCCCTTGAGGGGGAGGGGTAGGGAGGGGTGAATAATGCGGGTACGAGGGTTTCACCCCCTCCCCAGCCCTCCCCTCAAGGGGGAGGGGGCCACACATTCAGAGTGAAAGAAGCTTACTTCTTCTCCGGCAGGCTCGCGTGGAAGCCGGCTTTGTGGAGGGCCTTCAGTGCAGCCTTCGCATCGAAGTCGCCTTCGATGACGAACGACTCTTCCTTCGGCTTGCAAGTGTCGGCCGTGACGCCTTCGCATTCGGCAAGGGCCGCTTTGATCGCCTTCGTGCAGGCGCCGCAGCAGTTGTGGACGGCGGTGACCTCTAGGCTGGTGACCTTGCCCTTCGGCGCCTTCGCCTTCGGCCACTTCACTTCTTTGCTGCTGAGTTTGCCGTGGAAGCCGGCGGCGGCGATTTGATCGACGGCGGCTTGAATGGCGGCTGTATCGGCGGCGACGAGTTCCACCTTGCCGGCGTCGCTGTCGACGGCGCACTTTACTTCAGCCGGGTGTTCCTTGTCCTCAGCCGTCTTGGCGACGGCCTTCTCGATGGCGACCGCGCAGCCTTTGCAGCAAATGTGGACGCCGTCGATCGTGACGGTTTCGTCGGCGCGGGCGGCGCTACCAGCCAGAGAGAAAGCGGTGAGCGTGGATAGGGCGGCTAACGTGCGGATGAGCTGATTCATTGGAAAAACTCGCTTAGGGGAGACGCGGTGCGGCGTGGTGAGCGTTTGCAGAAC
This sequence comes from Lacipirellula parvula, assembly GCF_009177095.1. Lineage (NCBI taxonomy): Bacteria > Pseudomonadati > Planctomycetota > Planctomycetia > Pirellulales > Lacipirellulaceae > Lacipirellula > Lacipirellula parvula. Next base: position 6,782,798 of record NZ_AP021861.1, on the reverse strand, counting down.
GCATGGAGCGCATCAGCCTAATGCACCGGAGGTAGGCTGTCGATTACGAGCGTAAACGGCCGGAAACGATGCCATCGTAGTGTGTGACGCTTGGCGTCGTGATCGCAGCGAGTACCAGGCTTCAACCCCCTCCCCAGCCCTCCCCTCAAGGGGGAGGGAGCCACAACATTTCATCTCGGCTGGGAGGCAGCGATCAGACGACCGGCTTCTCGGACCTTTGATGGGAGCCTTGGTATTGGGCGCTCCCTTGGCAGCGTTCGGCGTCCTGTCGCGAGCGGTGTTCGATAAGCGTCTGCGAGCCATAGTCCGCTTTCTGGGTTCGCAATTTCACTTGGCCATGGCAGTAGAGGCAGCGAATTTCGCGCGCGGCGTCCGGGGAGAGGTCGGCGACGCCGAGTTGCACCCAGCGCATTTCCTTCTTGCCGTCGATTTTGTGGAGGCGCTTTTCCTCGCACCGGACCATCATGTCTTTCGCCATGGAACTCTTTCCGTGAGGGCCAGCCGATCTTCAGCTCGCCATGCTTGCTATTTGGCGCCACGAGTTTTCTTGCGGGGTTCGACGCCCTCAAATTTCTTGAGCGAATCGCAGCGGATCTTCGTGCTGATACGTTGGAGGGCGACTTGCGCTTCGAGGCCCCCGCGATCGACAAAGAGAATCTCGCCCACTTCGCCTTCTTCGGTAAGAACCTTTTCGCCCTTCTTGAACGTCATGTGATGCTCGTCGGTTTGGTCGAGGGGGAGAACGAATGCGAAGCGGGCAGGCGTCAGCTGTAGGGCGCCTTCGGTTTGAGCTGCGGCATCCAGGCGGTGCGCGGCGGGCCTGTCGGTGCGGCGCTTGCGCGCTGGAGATTGAACTCGGCCTCGGTTCGCCAGGCGGCGACGCCAGTGGCGCCGTCGCAGGTCTCGATGACCAGATAGTCGCCCAACTTGGCCTCGCCGTTGATGGCGAGTTTGGCGTTCGGCGGAATGGCGCGGCCGCTGAGATTCACGAGGGTGTGTTGTGTCATTACCCCCACTGTAGTCGTTCGACGCGCGGCAACGGCGTTAATTCCGCCGCTTTGGCGGGGAAAGGACGCGATCTGGCGCCGCCGGAGGGGTAAATGACCCTCCGGCGACTGCCAGCATTACAGTTTGTCGCTACCTCGTCGTCATTCTGAGCAGAGCGAAGAATCTGGAAGCTGGTCATGGCGCCAGATCCTTCGTTCCGTTCAGGATGACGCTGCCAACTTAGGCTGAAAGGCCAGCCTAAGTCGTTTCCGCACGCTCCTTCGCCGGCGCCGTGAACACGGCCATCGAGCAAGGTCGCAGCTTGTACGCCCGCGCGGTGGCGATGCTCTTCGCGTCGACCTTCCCCTCGGTCGCCGTCTTGGGCGGCTCCTTCGGCTCTTCGATTGCCGTGTCGAACAGACATTCCCATTCGACGTCCCCTTCGAGTTCCGGCAGCGCGAACGGAATCTCCGTCGCGTGGTCGGCGTTGAAGAGGATGACGACGTGGTCGCCGATGATCGGCTCGCCGTATTCGTCGTTATCGACCAGGCCGCCGTTGAAGTGAACGCCGAGGCAACGCATGTGGGGGGTGTGCCACGCCTCCTCGCTCATCTCCTTGCCGGTCGGATCGAGCCAGACGATTTCAGGCGCCTCGTTGCCGCGGATCGACTTGCCGTGGAAGAAGCGGCGACGGTGGAAGCTTGGCTGAGCTTGCCAGATGGCGATCACCTTCTTGGTGAATTCAAGCAGCTTCTTCTGGCGATCGTCGAGCTTCCAGCTGAGCCACGTCAGTTCGTTGTCCTGGCAGTAGGTGTTGTTGTTGCCTTGCTGCGTGTGGCTCCGCTCGTCGCCGGCGAGGAGCAGCGGAATGCCTTGCGAAAGAATCAGCGTGGCGAGCATCGAGCGTTTCTTCCGCTCGCGCAGTTCGTTGATCTTCGGATCGTCGGTCGGTCCTTCGGCGCCGCAGTTCCAACTGTCGTTGCCGTCGGCGCCGTCGCGGTTGTTCTCGCCGTTCGCTTCGTTGTGCTTGCCGTCGTATGATACGAGGTCGTTGAGCGAGAAGCCGTCGTGAACCGTGATGAAGTTGATGCTCGCGTGCGGCCGGCGACCGCCCCACTCGTAGAGATCGCTCGAACCGCTGATGCGGGTGGCGAATTCCGACGCGACGCCGCCGTCACCTTTCCAGAAGCGGCGGACGCAATCGCGGTACTTGCCGTTCCACTCCGACCAGAGGATGGGGAAGTTGCCGACCTGGTAGCCGCCGTCGCCGAGATCCCACGGCTCGGCGATGAGCTTCACTTGGCTGAGCACCGGGTCTTGATGAATGATGTCGAAGAACGCCCCCAGCTTGTTCACTTCGTGCAGTTCGCGGGCGAGGGTGCTCGCGAGGTCGAAGCGGAAACCGTCGACGTGCATCTCCAACACCCAGTAGCGGAGGCTGTCCATGATCAGCTGCAGCACCCGCGGATTCTGCATGCTGAGCGTGTTGCCGCAACCGGTGTAATCCATGTAGTAGCGAGCGTCGGGCGCTAGGCGGTAGTAGCTGGCGTTGTCGATGCCGCGGAAGCAATAGGTGGGGCCCATCTGGTTCCCCTCGGACGTGTGGTTATAAACCACGTCGAGAATCACCTCGATGCCGGCGTCGTGGAGGTTGGCCACCATCGACTTGAACTCCATCAACACGTCGGCGGGCCGATCGGCGGCAGCGTAGGTCGGCTCCGGTGCGAAGAAGCTGAGCGTGTTGTAGCCCCAGTAATTAATGAGGCCGCGCTCCACAAGCGGGCGGTCGTCGCCTTTCGCGTGGATCGGCAGGAACTCGACCGCCGTGACGCCGAGTTCTTTCAGAAAGCGAATCGCCGGTTCCGAACCGACGCCGGCGTAGGTGCCTCGCAGGTCCTCGGGAATCTCTTCGTTGAGCTTCGTAAAGCCTTTGACGTGCATCTCGTAGATAAGCGTCTTGTGCGACGGCGTGTTCGGCGGACGATCGTCGCCCCACGAAAACGCTTCATCGACGACGCAGCCAAGCGGGCCGTCGGCGCCGCTGTCGAGATCGCTAAACGAAAGATCACCCTCTTTGCTGTTGAGGATGTACCCCGAGATCGCGTCGGTCGGGTTGATTGTTCGCGCGAGCGCCTTGGCGTAAGGATCGAGCAGCAGCTTATTTGGGTTGAAGCGGTGGCCATTCTCAGGCTCGTACGGCCCGTGCACGCGATAGCCGTACACCTGCCCCGGGCGGATGTCGGGAAGGTAGCAGTGCCACACCATATCGGTGTGTTCGACGAGCGTGATCCGCTCCGCTTCCTTGTCATCGTCGGGCGAGTTGTAGAGACATAGCTCGACCTTGGTGGCGTTTTCGCTGTAGAGGGCAAAGTTGACGCCTTTGCCGTTCCATGTGGCGCCGAGGGGGTAGGGTCGTCCTGGCCAGATACGCATATAGGTGTCGGGGTTCGGGTGTCGGGGTTCAGGAATTCAGATACAAGTCGTCGTCACTCACTGCGAGTCGCAGCATCAACCGCGAGCCGCTGGCCTTGTGCCAGCGGTCTTCGTCAGAAGCGCCACCGGCAAAGCCGCAAACAGTTCCCGCGCCGCCAGCGTCAATGTATCGCCGTTTGGCGCCGCTTCCACTGTTTGTCCGGAAAGCTCGCAGCGCCACGCAGCGCCAATCTCGGCGGGTAGCACCACCGCGGCGTCGCCCCACTCGGCTTTCCAGCCGGTCGCAGCTTTTTTGTTTTGCTTGCCGTGCGCGAGCGACTGGAAATGTCGCGGCACGACGGTGATTGCCCAGTCGTCGCCGTCGCGGCGAGCGAACGCGAACAAGTGGTCGGCCAATCCGCCGGTGGTTTCGAGTGCGATGTACTCGCCGTGCGTGAACAGCGCTTGATGGCGGCGCCGGGCCGCGAGCGATTGTTTTGTAACCAATAACTTCACGCGTGGATCAGGCCACGCGGCGGCGAGCTCCGTGGCAACGCCAGACAGATCGCCTTCCACACGCCGACCGAGTTCCTTAAGAGCAGCGGTCCGCGTCGCGTAGTCGACCGGCCGGCGGTTGTCGGGATCAACCAAACTAAAATCCCACAGTTCGGTCCCCTGATAAAAATCGGGGGCGCCGGGGAGCGTCGCCTTCAGCACCACTTGCGATAGCGAATTGACGAACCCGGCGTCGGCAATCTCCGCGACGAACTGCGCCAGGTCGGTTTGAAACGCCGCCGCCTCGGGGCCGAGGATCTTCCGCACGAAGTCGAACACGAGCGTCTCGTAATCTTCCGACGGATTCATCCACGAGGTGTGGAGCTTCGCCTCGCGAAGCGCCTTTTCCATGTACTGCACGATCCGCTGGCAGTAGGTCTCGCGGGCGGCGTCATTCATTGGCGTCACTGGCCAGGTGCCGACGAGCGTCTGATAAATAAGGTATTCCTCGTTCGCGTCGGGGATCGGCTCGCCATCCCAGTTTTCAAGGAAGCGGCGATTCATCTGCCGCCAGAGGAGGACCGCCTCTTTCCAGCGAACGGGGATTTCCGACAGGACGTGGAGCCGCGCGCGGACGTCTTCGCTTCGCTTCGTATCGTGCGTCGACGAGGCCGACATGCCGTGCGGCCACGTGGCGCCGCGGTGATGCATCAGGCGATGGAACTCTTCGACCGCGATGCCGGTCGCGTCGAGTTCGCCGCCGACTTCGTTGAGCGAGGCAAGCGGATAGAATCGGTAGAACGCCGTATCTTCGACCCCCTTCGCCGCGATCGGGCCGCTGACTTGTTGCAGCTTTAGCGCGAAGTGCCGCCACGCCTCGCGGTCTTCTTGGCTAAGGTTCGTCGGAAACTGCAACAGCAGCACCGACGCGATGAAGTCGAACAGCGATCGCGACATGCTGGGGTTGCGGCGTTTCGCCCAGCGAATGGCGAGGCCGATGCGGCGGTGATCTTCTTCGCTTGCCTCCCAACCGCGGGGCGGGACGTAGGTGCGATAGACGGCGAGGCAGGCGATGACCTCCTGCAGCGCTCGCAGCAGCGTCGGCAGCGTGAAGTCGCGCGACGCCCGTTGTCGCTGGGCGATGCGGTAGAGCCGCGCGGCGAGCATTTGCATCTCGCTGAGCATCGCGACGCTGGCGGCTTCCTTCTTGCTCTCGTAGAAAATCTCGGCCGCCGTTTCTTCGACGCCGGAGAGTTCTTCGTACGCGGCGTGAATCGCCTTTACCCCCGTAGCGTCGACAAGCAGTTGGCTCACCAGGTTGATGAACTCGTAGCCGGTGGCGCCTTGCACGGCCCAGTCGGTCGGCAATTGCTCGCTGCCGGAAAGAATCTTCTCGGCGACGATGTAGAGTTGGCCCGTTGCGTCGCGCGTCGCTTCAGGCTGCGAGCGGCGATAGAGCGTCTGCAGGTTCTCGAAGTATTGGGCCGGATCGAGCAGACCGTCGGGGTGGTCGATCCGTAGGCCGGTGGCTAGGCCGCGCTCCAGCAGCGTGCCGACGAGGCGGTGAACCATCTCGAACACTTGGCTGTCTTCGACGCGGATCGCGGCGAGCTCGTTGATGTCAAAGAAGCGGCGGTAGTTGATCTCGTCCGAGGCGACCCGCCAGTAGGCGAGCCGGTAGCACTGGGCCCGCAGCAATTCTTCGAGGCGATCGAAACTACTCGGCTGGCCGACGACGCCATTCATTTCTTCGATCGCCGCCGTGAGGGCCTCGGCGACGCGCGGCCGCTTCGTCACGAGATGGGCGAGCCGGCGGCGGGCAATCCGCTGTTCGCGGTAGCGATTGCGCAGGGCTTGGGCGGAGCAATCCTCCGAAGCGGGCAAGTGTCGTAGTTGGGCGATGATGCTTTCGAGTTCGGTCAGTTCGATGCGGGCTTGGCGACGTTCGGGCCCAGCTGTGACGCCGTTGTGAGCCGCTTCGGCAAGTCGCGCGGCGACTAACTCCAGCACCGCCGGCCAAGTCCGCGGGGCTAACGGAAAGCGGCGATCAAAATATTCGATCTGCAGTCGGCGTTCGAAATAGACGACCTTCAGTTCGCCCTGTTCAAGCGTGGCGCCGAAGGATTGCCCCAACACTGGTTGCAGCACGCGATGCTTGAGCGTTTGCGGAATCGCGTCCCAGTCGATGTCGAAGAACTTGGCCCAGCGGGCGCCTTCGCCATTCTCGAGCACGTCGAGCCAGTAGCGATTGCCCGAGTCGTTGATTCCCATGTGATTGGGAACCACGTCGAGGACGATGCCCATCCCAGCTGCGCGGGTTTCTTCGGCCATGCGCACGAGTTCCACTTCGCCGCCGAACGCCGGCTCGATCGCGCCATGGTCGACGACGTCGTAACCATGCGTGCTGCCGTCGCGAGCGCGGAACAGCGGACTGAGGTAGAGGTCGCTGACGCCGAGCTGCTGCAAGTAGGGAATCAACTCACGAATCTGCTCGAAGCCAAATGACTCCGACAGCTGCAGGCGATAGGTCGCCAGCGGAATTCGATTGACCCGCGATGCGTGATTGATAGGGGACGCCTCGGTTGTGGCTGGCATCTTGCTAAGCTGGACCGACATCAACGTTATAACGTTCCTGGCGTGTGAAGGCCGTTGCGGGAGGCGAAGGCGGCAAAGTAACGTGGATGAAAGTGGCGTGGGTAAATGGTGAGCGGTCGAATCGTTCGCCGTGTGGAATGCGACCAGTCGTTAGGCGGGAGCGATTGGTATGTGAGTTGCGAATTCGTTTCGGTCCTGCCGAAGTCCCGCCTAGCGAGCAAAGGATGTGCCAAATGTCGACGATCACCGCCACGCCGCGTAAACTCCCCGCTGGAGCTGAAACTACCAAGCGGGGCGTCCACTTCCGCCTCTGGGCGCCACGCCATCAAAAGGTCGAGCTGGTTCTCTTCGAACCAGATGGCCAGACCGTTCGTCGGGTTTCGTTGATGGAACCCGAAACGGATGGTTATTACACCTTATTCGATGCTGAGGCTCGCGCGGGCGACCTATACGGCTACCGCATCGACGGGCATCAGCGGGCATTTCCAGATCCCGCGTCACGCTATCAACCGCTAGGCGTGCATAGCCCTTCGCAAGTGGTCGATGCGCGAGAATACAAGTGGAACGACGCCGCTTGGCCCGGCGTGAAGTTGCCGGGGCAGGTGATGTACGAACTTCATGTCGGCACGTTCACGCCGGAGGGAACTTGGGCCGCGGCGATTGAAAAGCTGCCGCACTTGAAAGATGTCGGCGTCACGCTGATCGAGGTGATGCCAATCAACGACTTTCACGGCGACTACGGTTGGGGATACGACGGCGTCGCGTGGTTCGCGCCGACGCGGCTGTACGGGTCGCCCGACGACTGCCGCCGGTTTGTCGACGAGGCCCATCGACTGGGGATCGGCGTGATTCTCGACGTCGTTTACAACCATTTCGGCGCCAACGGCAACTACACGGGGATTTTCTCGACTTCGTATTTCTCCAAGCGCCATCCGACCGAGTGGGGCGACGCGATTAACTACGATGGCGAACAAGCGCAGCCGGTGCGCGACTTCGTTACCTCGAACGCTGCCTACTGGATCGATGAGTTTCACTTCGACGGTTTGCGGATCGACGCGACGCAGGCGATATACGACGACTCGTCGCGGCATCTACTCGCTGATATCTCGGTCGCGGCGCGGAAGGCGGCGGGCAAGCGGTCGATTTTGCTAATTGCCGAGAACGAACTGCAGCAAGTGAATCACGTTGAACCCACCGATGCCGGCGGTTACGGGCTCGACGGATTGTGGAACGACGACTTCCATCACACGTGCCGCGTCGCGGCGACGGGGCATGCCGAGTTTTACTACGCCGACTACGCCGGTTCGCCGCAGGAGATTCTCTCCGCGATTCGTCACGGCTATCTCTACCAGGGACAGTTCAACCCAAGGCAAAAGAAGCGGCGCGGCTCGCCGACGCGGAACTGCGAGGCGGCGCAGATGGTGCACTTTCTGCAGAACCACGATCAGGTGGCGAACTCGGGCCGCGCGCTGCGGCTCAACAGCCTTACCTCGGCGGGGCGCTACCGCGCGCTCACCGCGGTACTGCTACTCGCGCCGCCGACGCCGCTGCTGTTCATGGGGCAGGAGTTTGGCGCCACAACGCCGTTCAGCTACTTCGCCGACCACGACGTCGACCTGAAGCAGATTGTCCGTGACGGGCGCTGGGGCTACATCCGCAACTTCCCGCGGACGGCCAAGTGGGGCGATCATGGCGAACTCGCCGACCCTTCGTCGCGCGAGACGTTCGAGCAATCGAAACTCGATTGGGACGAATGCCGCCGGCACGAGGGCATGCTGCGGCTCCACCGCGACTTGCTGCAGTTGCGGCGGGAAGATCCGATCTTCTCGCAGCAAGATTGGAAGATGCTCGACGGCGCCATCGTTGGGCCGGAGGCGTTTATCTTGCGGTGGTTCGCTCCCGATGAAAACGACCGGCTGCTCTGCGTGAATCTTGGCCGTGATATGGACTGGCGGCCGGTGCCGGAGCCGCTGGCCGCGCCGCCGCGCGGGCAAGATTGGCGGCTCCTCTGGTCGAGCGAGCAGTTTGATTACGCCGGGGCGGGGACGGCCGACTTCAACGCGCGGGATTGGATCATCTCCGGGCACACGGCGATTGTGCTGGAGGCCGTGCCGTTTGTTGAGTGACGCCGGTGCGCTTCGTTTTGCGGAGCGACGGCATCGAGAAAATGTTTCCGAGGCAGTCGTCGCAAACTCTCGATCTCTCAAAACTGCGCGTCATCTCGCTGCGCTGGGGTAATCACCCCAATCGCAGCGACAGTTGCTCGATACAAGTTGCCAGCAGTTCTCTACACTGCGCGCTAAGCGATCACTGAGCAGTGCGAATGGATTGCCTTAGCTCGCGTGAAATCGGCAGCCGACGCCAGCGTCGTAGGCCGTACGCGCGGCGCCGGCTACCTAATTCACTGCGAAAACGGGGCAGCGCTCTCGCAGTGAAGTACGAGACACGAGCGATTGCCTCCACAAGAAACCTGCGGGTGCGGGTTATGGCAAATTTGATTCCGCAATCAATCAGAGATGTTTACGAATAGGTCGGAAAACGACGAATTTCTTAACCCGATGAGTTTGTGACATTAGCGTTTATCCCCCAAATAGGCGACTAGCATTGACGGCAAGAAAACGGAAAGTTGACCTCGTGGTTCACGATCGCTGCTCTCCCTCGACGGAGAAGCGACGCTAGCGGTGGAGTCGAGAGTCCCTTTTCAGTTGTTCCTTTTCCTTCACGCGGCACGGCGGCGTCGCGATCACTTGAGAGTCGTTGTTCATGCCTTCGTTGCAGCCTCATGGCGCGAAGCTCGCCAACCTTCGGCGTGCGCTCGGATTAACGCAGCTCGAACTCGCCGTGCGATCGGGCGTTTCTGAGCGCACCATTCGCAACGCCGAGCGGGGCAACCCGCTGAAGCGGAGTTTTTTGGAATTCATCGCCGGCGGGCTGGGAGTGCCGGTTACCGAGATCATCATTCCCTGCGCCGAAGTTGATCTGCACCTGCGCTGGAAGCGGCACGTCGAACGGCTGACCGCCGGGCTGAAGCGGGTCGCTGAACAACACGACTCGTCTGATCTGTACGATCTGGCCCATCGCGACATCACGATGCAGATCGAAACGCATCTCCCTAACTTCTCGGCGGGGGCGATCCTTCGCGGCGAATACCGCGGGATCGAGGGGGTTCAGCAGTTCGTCGAGAATGGCTACCGCTTCTGGGAGGTCTGCGGCGATGGCGACTACTACGTTGAAGCGCCGACCGGCGGCGGCGACGTCGTCGTTATGCGGGGCGGGCAACAGGTGCGACTCGATGATGGTCGGCAGCAATGGATGCAGTTTTTGTACGTCTTCCAGTTCGAGCAGGAGCGGCTGCTGCGAATGGACGAGTACTTGGCGCCGGGGCATGGCCGACCGGCCGCGACGCCGCTGATTCTTAGCTCGGATCAGGCGCAGGAGTGCGGATTCGAAAGAGTTGCGGGAGGGATCTCCGATCCCGAACAGATGTCGCGCAGTCACTGCTGAGCCTGGCAGCGGCCGCCATCGGCGTCGGAGACGCCTCTCGCAACTTGTTGCACCCCGTTACGACAATGCACATGGTTCCTTGCGCTAGTTCACGCCGCTGGGCGTTCACGCTCGTTGAGTTGTTGGTTGTAATCGCCATCATCGGCCTGCTCGTCGCGCTGTTGTTGCCGGCGGTGCAGTCGGCGCGCGAGGCGGCGCGGCGTTCGAGCTGTCAGAACAATTTCAAGCAAATGGGGCTAGGACTGCTGAATCATGAAGCGGCGCTCGGCCATCTGCCGGCTGGCGCGCGGATGACCCTTGGCGCCAGCGGGCCGCAGATTTTAGCGAACGCCAACGTCGCGACGCTCCCGTATTTGGAGCAGGGTGCGGTGACCTTGCGTTGGAATCAATCGCTCGACTACTGGAAACAACTGCCGGAGATTTTGGCGACGCCGATTCCGCTTTTCACGTGCCCCAGCAACGGCGTGCAGACGGTCGCGAACCAGATTTACGAACAGCTCGGCATTCCCGCCGGCGTGCGGCTGGCGACGACCGATTACGCCTACTCGCGCGGCGCGACCGATGCGTGGTGTCTAGCGAACGAGTTTCCCGACAGCGAGCGCGGCGTGTTCCACATCGTGGCCGCGGGCTACGCCGAGCCGACGAAGCTGTGCCAGATTGGCGACGGGACGAGTCGCACGATCGCGATGGGCGAAGCGGCCGGCGGCGAGACGTGGCCGGTGTGCGTGAGGCCTGGGTGTAACGAAGCGGTGGAGCCGCCAGGCGTCGAACCGCCGCGGGTCGACGTGCCGTGGATGATCGGCAACCTCGGCAACAACGAGATTGCGGCAGGCGGCTACCCTTACGCCGGCATCTACGCGGCGACAGTCGAGTCGCTCGGCAAGCGGCCGGTGACGAGCACGCTCGTCGACGAGGCGGCAATCACCGATTGCCGCAGCACGACCAACGGCGGCACGCACGCGACGAGCAACTTCCGCAGCGACCATGCCGGCGGCGGGTTCTTTTTGAACTGCGACGGCAGCGTGCGGTTTCTGGAGGCGGCGGCGGAACTGGCTGTTTATCGAGCGCTGTCGACGATTGCGGGGGATGAGGCGGGTGACTGGCCGTGATCGGCCGGAGCCTTTGCGGCGAATCGCAGATAAACAGAACCCTGAGGTCCCCTCCCCTCGAGAGGGAGGGTTAGGGAGGGGTGATTGAAGCGAGTACCCGGGTTCCACCCCCTCCCCATCCCTCCCCTCAAGGGGGAGGGGGCTACAGCGTTCAGATTGGGTGACATCACGCGCGATGATGATTGCGGCGGGGCGTCGCCAACCGGAGTGGTGAGCGACCCCCGGGCGGAGCCCGGGGCTAGAGGGAGCGTTACAAACGCTCAGTCATCCTGCCAATGAATGGGTCGCCCGTGAATGGCGACAGTCATTAGCCGGAGAGGCGGGACGTCGGTTCGAGTTGGTCGTCTGCTCAATTGCCTGACCGCGAGGTCGGTTGTCGGGCGGCGAGTTCTCGCCGGCCGATCGAGCATGTCCGTAAACGAGGTCCAACGCCCCCCGGCTGATGACTGTCGGCCGCATCGCGGCTACCCGCAGGAGCACGGAGTTACTTTACCAATCAATCCCCTTTGCGTCTCGGCAGAAAACCGGCAAGTTGGTCGTGTTATAGTTTGTGCAATGCGGAGGCCTTGCCACGCCGTGCGGCGAATCAATCTGACAACGCCGCGTTGCATCTTGCCGCATCGGCGCGTTGCCACGATCATCTGACTTCACCCCTGTGGCGTGCAACCATTGTTAGGGTTTTTTAATCAATGTTCGGCTACGAAACTTGGCTCGACTTCCTGTGGTATCGCCCAGTGGATCCGACGCGAAACTGGTCGGTTTCCGATCAGCCGCTGCCGGCAATTCGCTTGGAGCCATTTAGTATTGGCGCCTTTCGGTTGGGCGATTCGATCGCCAACGCCGAATTTCTCGGCCGACCTGAACGCTGCCGTCGCTTTCGGACCGCCGACAACGCCATGCTGCTCTACGGCCGCCGCGGGATGATGATCGAGTTCGACGAAGGGAAATTTGCGGAGGTGATGTTTCACATCGGCGACGGCACGTACTCGGCGCCGTTGCCCGGCGCGAAGTTTTGCCGGCCGCGCATTGAAGGCCGCGGCGAGTTGACCGATGCCACGACGATCGACGAGTTCATCCGCATCGTTGGCGAGCCGCAGCGGATCGATCGCGACGAGGACGACGGCGAAGTCATTCTCTACTACACCAGCGCTGACGTTTGCATGGAGGCGGAGTTCAATCCACAGGGGACGCTGGGCGCCTGGACGGTGATGGTTCACGACGAGTTGTGCGGCGGTTGACCGCTCTCATTCGCAGCTGCTGGGCGTCGATTTTCTCGCCATCGCGCAACCGGCTCTCGTTCTACGTCCTAAAACGGTTAAATCCGGCCTTCTGCACACTGCCGCATGCCCCAGGAATCGCCCCCGCTGTGGCGACAATTTCGGGGGGTAACTACAGTGACGAGAGAGCCAGCTGCCATGGCGGCGGGCTCGAAGGAACAACATAAGAGAGGCGGCGGCAACCAACGACAGGGGCATTGATGAGTTTCTCTTGTATGCGCGCAACGGCGGTTGGTCTGGTCATTATCTCCACTTGTCTGACGGCGCCGTTCGCGGCGGCCGCTTCGTACAACGAGAGCGTTCAAGGCGAGCTCTCGAGCGTTGCGGCGTCGCCCACGCCGTTCGTGCTTGAGGCTGGCGCCAACGCCCTCATCGGCAGCGCGGGCACCGATCACAGCGTCGGGACCGTCGACTACGATCTCTTGGCACTGACGATTCCCGCCGGTCTGCAACTCGATTCAATCACGATTGTTTCGTACTCGAATCAGAGTGCGTTCGGCGCCTCGTTCTTCGCGTTGCAGCCAGGCTCGCCGTGGCTCGATGGGTTCGGCTTCGATATTCTCGGCTTCTCGTTGATGGGCTGGGCTCACGTTCATTCAAGTGATGCCGGGAGCGATCTGCTTTCTATGATTCACGAGAATGCGAACCCGCCGGAGTTCACCGTCCCGGTGGCGAGCGGCGTCTACACGATGCTGATGGAAGACATCGATACGCCATTCAACTACTCGCTGCTGTTCAACGTATCGGCGGTGCCGGAGCCTTCGAGCTTGGCGATTGCCGGTGCGGCGTGCATGGGGCTCGCGGCGTTTCGTCGCCGGCGTGCGGTTTAGCTCGCATTGCCGTTCGCTTTCGCACTTCTAGCCCCGGGCTCCGCCCGGGGCTAGGAGAACGGCGCCACTCACGCTTGCTGCTTGATCCACCGCTGCATCGCGGCGGCGGAGTCGTCGCGAAAGCGTTGTTGCAGTCGTCGCACCATGGGCCGGCCGAGCTTCGCGAGCGGATGTCGCGGGCGCGAGAAGGCGAGGATGCTGTAGCTCGTCTCGCCGCTGGCTGGATCACGCTCCAGGAGAAACAGCTCTTCGCCCATCTCGACGTGCCCCGGCAACGTGCCGTATGCGAAGCCGAAACGATTGGCTTCGTCGATGACGTAAACGATCCGCGCTGCGTTCGTCCACCACGTGCCCATACTCCGGGCGACGACGGCCACCGTTTCGTCATGGCGGATCGGCGTCGTGCGCGGCCACGCCTCGCACCAGCCGAGTTGGAACTGCTGCCACGCCTGGAGACCTTGCTTTGCTGCGGTGAAAGCGGCTTCGCCGCGGCCGAGTGCGATGCTCATGCGATCAACGGCATAGCCGGCGGGGATCGCCGCTTCGTCGGCAGTGGCGCCGACGCCTTCGTAAGTGAAGGGGAGGGCGTGCTGCTCGGCGATGAACTGTCGCAGCGCAGCGTCGGTTGGCTTATGGAGAGCGATCGTGCTCACGTTATTCATCTCCGCTGCTCAGCCGCCGCACTCCGGCAGGCTGGTTGCTATATAGGTGATATGAGTGAGTATGGTATCGTAAAATCGTTCGCGTCTGCTTCTCTGATTTCGGTTCCTCTTAGGATGACAGATTATGTCTTGCGTCGTTGGCAGCGTCTGTCGGCGATGCGGCCATAAAGGCCAGGAATCTCTCGACCAGTTCGCTTCGCTATTCGCATGCGACGCCTGCGGCGTTGTGCAGGTCGTTCGCTCCCGGAATCGACGATTTGAAATCTCGCCATGCAATGGGTGCGGGAAGGCGTTCCAACGCGCGGACCTCGTACCGTGCGGCGGAGAAGTGCGCACTAAGTGCCCCGCATGCGGCTCTCGGAGCGTTGAGTGGCGCGAGACGATGGAACTCATGCCGTACCCAGCTACCGAGCCGACGCCAAGCGTCGGAGAGGTGGTGCACGGAACGATTATCAATACAGGCTATCTACAGCGGCTGGAAATCGTGCATTCCACTTACCGCGGCAGAGTCTCTTCTGAGCAAAGACGCTACCCGAATGGGACGTACGTCGAAGCTGAAGTTCTTTCGGTTGGTGCGCGCAGTCTCGACGTTAAGTTGCTCGATGAAACATTCGATTCATTCGGAGAACTTGGCGGCGAAACTGCAGCAGTGTCGCAGTAGAGTGGCGACCGCCGCCGCCGCTCACTCCACCCGCAGCCGCACTTTGCCTGGGCCGACCCATTCGTCGCTCGACGAATCGAACCCATCGTAGCGCACTTTGTGCAGGCCGAACCAGCCGCGTTCGATGCGGGCCGGGTACCACTTCTCGTCCTTGTCCCACATCACTTCGACCTGATCCCCCTCGGCGAACTGGGCCGGGTAGTAGGGGCGGACGCGGTCGGGGCCGACCCACTCGTCGGTGTCGGACGAGAAGCCGTTGTAGTGGACCTGCACCTGGTCGCCGTCGACGGCGATCGTCTTCGCGCGGAACCACTTGCCCTTCCACTCGACTTCGACGCGCTCGCCGACGCGCGGCGTTTTTTCTTCTTCAACTTCTGCCAGGGCGGCCGCCCGCGGAAACTCTTCGCTGGCGTAGAACATCGACTTCTGCCCCTCGATGAACGCCAGTTCCAGCTCGCCGTAGCGGGCGATCTCGCGGAGTTCGACGTAACCGTTGCCGTTGAGATCGACGGCGCCTTCGCCACGCCATCCCGAAAGGAGCGAGTCGGTGAAGGTCCAGTTGCCGGTCGAGGTGTTGTGCGCGTATGACGACGTGATCACGCCGTAGGTGACGTCGGAGTCGGGGGCGCGAACCTTCGCTTCGTCGTAGAGGGCGCCCGAGTGGCAGCAGTCGGCGAGCAACAGCGCGCGGTCGCCGCTGAAGTGGTTCTCGACGGCGTCGAAGATCTCCGGCACGCCCCAGCCGCTTTCGTTTTCGTCGCCGGCGTCGTAGCAGGCGAACCAGGTTTCGTTGCTATCCTCGTCGCGATAGCCGTGGCCAGCGAAATAGATGACGACCATCTCGCCTTCGTCGGTCTCGTCGAGGAGCTGCTTCAGTTCCTTCTTGATGCGGGCTTTGGTCGCTTCGCTGTCTTGCAGGTAGACGAGCCGCTCTTCAGGGACGCCCGCCTTGCGGAAGAACTGGGCGAGCTGTTCGTCGCGGCGATTGGGCATGCACGCAGGAAAGGAACCGTAGAGATCGCTGCGTTCCCACTCGAGGATGCCGACGATGAAGACCGAGGTCGTCGCGGGATCCCAATCGAGCTCGCCGTTGTCGGCGTCGGCCGACGCGCGACCACCCTTGACGCTAATCGAGAGTCCGCACAACACCGCCAACAACCACGCACTGAGACGCATCGCCCGCACTCCCATCGTCGGCCGACCGTTACGACCGCACCCCGCGGCCGCCGTCGGCGCTCGTTAAGTGCAAGTGTAGCACTCGGAATTGGGGGCGTTGGTAGGGTTTTTATGCTGGTAGTGCGGGGTTTGACGGGTTGGCGATGAGTTTAGCCCCGGGCTCTGCCCGGGGGTTGGATAGTAGTACGCGCGACTAGGCCTATCGGTATGGTTACCGACCCCCGGGCGGAGCCCGGGGCTAGCCGAGATTGGCGAGCGCTTCGCGGAGTTGGATCGCGGCGGCTTCGCCCATGCCGAGGGGGCGTTCGCTGCCGACGAAGAAGACGTCGGCCTTCGCCGTGGCGCCGACGCCGGCGGGGACGAAGTGGACGTAGGCGATGTTACGGACGCTGATTACGAGCTCCGAGCCGTTGTCCAAAATGATCCGCACAGTCTCTTGCCCCATCGCGACAGTCTCCGGTGATTCGATGAATTGACTTGATCGCGTTAGTATACCGTCTTGCTGGATTAATTGAATTGAGAGATACCATCATGATCTCTTGGCACACGGCCTCCGGCGAGGGGAGTCAATTCGACATGTGGGCGCCGCAAACGAAGATTCGCAACCATTTCTTGTTCGCAGTCGCTATCTGCAGCGCGCTCGTTGGGTGCGGCGCCAGCGATGATGCGATCCGAGATCTCCAGAGTTGCGAGCAGCAACTGGGCGAGCTGATTGCAGTTGCGGACAAGATCGAGTTCGTCGACGATCGACTAATCATCACTCGCCTGGTTGTCGATGAGCAAGAGCGCGCGGAGATTAAGGGGAAGTCACTGCTGTTTTCGAAATCTCAGTTTGTCAAAGTTAATGTAGGGATGCTGCTTTCCATACCCGCGATTCCTACTGGATTCGCCGTGAGCGTCTATGTTAGAAAAAGGGATACTTTCGTCGTTGACGTCGATTCAAGCGGAGCGTTTAGCGAACCTCGTACAGAAGCGGCGACTAGCTTGGAACTAGCTCCGCCCTGATATTTCGAAGGTTCGCGCAGTGCGCAAAAACGCCGGCCCGCCAGAATCCAACCCGACGAGCCGGCGATCTCGCCCCTATCGACTTGCGAGCGTTCGCTCGCTGCGCGTCAGCTTTCGGCCGGCGCGAGTTTGTTGAGCTTCTTGCTGATCGTCGTCAGCTTCTTGTCGCACTTTTCTTCGTCGTCGAGATTGGCGCCGAGCGCTTTCTTAGCCGTCTTGTAACCGAGCACGTCGGCCCACGTGCAGAGCGTGCCGTAGGTCGAGATTTCGTAATGTTCGACCTTTTGCGCAAGGCCGATGAGGACGGCGTCCATCACTTCGGGCTCGGCCTCTTCTTCCATCATCGACTTGGCTTCTTCGAGGAGGCCGGCCATCGCTTCGCACTTCTTCGCCTTCGGAACTTTGCCGGTATCGGCGAACGCCTGCTCGCAGCGTGTGACGTGCTTTTCAGTTTCGGCGAGGTGGGCTGTGAAGGCGGCGGCGAGTGATTTGTTGGCGGCCTGCTTGACCATCTTTGGCAGCGCACGAACCAGTTGCTTCTCGGCGTGATAGACGTCGCAGAGCTCGTCGTAGAAGGCGTCTTCGAGCGAATCGAGGGACATTTTCGCAACTCCTGAATGAGACGTGACGGTGATGATGTTGGCGTCTGTGGGGAGTAATGCGAACTGTGTGCCAAGGGGAGGCGGGAGGGTTTGGGGTTCGGGGTTCGGGGTTCAGGAGGGAGAGGGCAGGAGTAGCGTGTGCTCGTTCCCACGCTCCGCGTGGGAACGCCATGTTCGACGCTCTGCGTCGTGTTCTAGCCCCGGGCTCCGCCCGGGGGTGACGTTGCGTGACGCGCGGGCATGCGTATTGGAATGGAAACCGACCCCCGGGCGGAGCCCGGGGCTAGGGGTGGTTCGGCGAGAGCGATGCGAGAAGACCGCGGCGATGAACGCCGCGGCTCGCTGGGAGGAGGGGCGTTGTGTGGCGTTGAATTCTGTCGTTTCGAATTGTGTCGCATTTCGCGTTTTTGGCGACACAATTCGTAAGTGATTGCATGGCGAGGAGTTCGGGATGCAATTGACGCGACAGATGGGGCGATGGCGGCGACAAATGGGCGACACCGCAGCGTGCGAGGTCAGTGGCAGGGGAAGGGCGACGCCCTGGCGAGCGCCATCGGTTCGCGGCCGGGCGCTAGCGAGAGGTTGCGTTGTCAAAGAACCGCCGGAGCGCAGCTATGCCTCGGCGATCCATGCAACCTAGCAGAGTCGGCGGGCGATGGCAGCTACCGATTTTCGGCCACCCTTAGGTGCGTAAGGTTTCGGGGTGCCGAGTCGTATGTGATTGTATAAACGCAACGTTGCTATTGGCTATGTTTTGGGTTGACTTAGGGTGTGTCGTTACCAAAACTGATGACAACATTGTCTGTAACTAATGTCCAAAGTAGGTGGGCTTGTTGTGCCAGTTGAACTGAATCACGAACTTGACTCTGAGCTGGTTATCGGCCTAGTAGGGGCTGTAGGTACTGAGATGGACAAGGTGGCGACGCTTTTAGAAGAGCGTCTTAAGCTCGCTGGCTACAACGTTAGCGGCATTCGGATCTCTACGGATGTCATTCCACTTCTCAGTCCTGATTTGCCTTCGCACGAAAGCAGTTACCAGAGAATTGGCTGTCTTATGACGGCTGGGAATAAAGCGAGAGAGAATGCGAAGGATAATTCGGTACTGGCATTAGGGGTGGCGTCGGTTATCTATGCGCATCGTGAGAAGAACGAAAATGGGCAGTCAGTGCCTCGTCCAAAAACTGCCTACATAGTGAGATCGCTAAAGCGGCCCGAAGAGGTCGACATGCTTCGAATGATGTATCCTTCCGGTTTTATTCTTGTTGGTGTGCATGCTGAGGAGGATCGGAGGCTCAAGCATTTGCGAGTCAACCTCGGGATGAGCGAAGAGGAGGCGAGGGAGTTGGTTCGCCGAGATGGGGAGGAGCTTAGGGTTCCTCATGGACAGAGGGTGAACCGCACTTTTTACTTGGCCGATTTCTTTCTGCGTATTACTGATAACAGCGAGCGATTGCGTGCGGATGTTCAGCGGATGGTAGAGATATGGTTTGGCAATCCGTTCCTAACGCCAGTTTTCGATGAGTATGCGATGTTTTTGGCATTTGCAGCAGCTTTGAGATCCGCGGATTTGTCGCGTCAGGTTGGAGCAGTTGTTACGCGAGATCGTGAGGTGCTATCAGCCGGAGCAAACGAATGTCCGAAGTCAGGCGGAGGTCTCTACTGGCCAATGAGAGACAGTCAGAGCGTATCTGTGGAGGATTGTGCCAAAGGCAGAGATTACATGCGAGGGGCCGATTCAAATAAGATAGAACAGACTCGGATAATCGATGAAATTACACAGCAGGGTAGGCAGTGTGGAATCGACGAAGCTAAGCTCCGCGAAGTACTTCAGAAGAGCCGGATCGGCGATCTGACAGAGTACGGTCGCGTTGTGCATGCGGAAATGGAAGCGCTTGCGGCTTGTGCGCGTAACCAATGGTCAACGGTAGGTGCAACCCTCTACTGCACAACGTTTCCCTGCCACAACTGCGCGAAACATATCATTGCCGCAGGGATTAGGAGGGTTGTTTACATCGAGCCCTACCCTAAGAGTAAGGCATTGGAGTTTCATGACGATTCGATATCGCTGACTACGTCCGCGCCTGCGCCAGGCGATCGGAGAGTCCAGTTCGAGCCATTTGAAGGCATTGGGCCTCGTCGGTTCTTTGACCTGTTCTCCTGCCATCTCGGCTCGAGCTATCAAATCAAGCGGAAAGACGAAAAAACAGGCGAAAGAATGCAGTGGAGTATCCAAAACGCCCGACTTCGAATACAAATGAAGCCATGTTCGTATCTGGACCTTGAGCTGCAAGCCTGCAAGCTTTTTCAGGAGTGCCTAAACTCAAACGTGGTGAAAAAATGAGCGACCAGTGCATTCGAGAAGAACTTGCTAAAGCAAGCGCGATCGTCGGTGCTTGGCCTGAATGGAAGCAGAACGTGCTGGTCAACAGTACGAAATCTACAAATTCTTCCAGCCGCATGCCGGTCATTGGAAATGATAGTCGGGAGAAGGCTGAAGCAGCGTCGAAGCCTGCTATATCAGATTAGATGGTTCGGATTTCCGAGTGTTGTTCAATCTGAACAGCCCGTTGTTTGAGCGATTGCTTCTCTTGTTTGATTCATCGCTCTCGCGACAATTGTTGTCGCTAGAATCGCCAGCGAGTGGTGTTGCCTCGGTTTGACCATTGGCGTTCGATCTTGTTGCTGGCCCCGTAGGCCGTATTCAACGTCAGGGCTTAATGCGACTAATGGTCGCTGACCCCACGGGTGTGTCTTCTCGCCGCTTCACGTTTTGTTCCCGTGGCGACCTCGTTCTTGCGGCTCACCGTGGTGTTTGCAGTGATGCCGTTTGAGGATCTGCGGATGTTTGCGCCGGGCGCGTGAGTTTGGTTGGACTGACGCAGCGGGATGCAACCCCTTCAGGGTTGCGGGGGCAATGGGCGGACGTTGACCCAGAGTAGATTGCGATGCAATCAACCCTGGGCTGGATGATGGAACGCCGTTGGCGTTCGAGCGGGTGAGCTGTCGGCGTTCGGAGGAGCGGGTCGGCTGCGCTCGTTAGCGCTTGGGCCGGGCGGCGATGTGTTCCGTGGCGCCGCGAGCGATTAGTCGTCGAAGCTGTGCCAGAGGTTATCCAGCATTCGCCAGAAGTTGTAACGGTAAGCGACGACTCCGCCTACCGCGGCGAGGCCGAGGGCTGAGTTCCAATAGAAGAGAACGACGATCGCCATCGCGCTGATTGCAAACAACCAAACTTTCATGGCTACATCTTAGCAGCTGGAGAAGCTTGAGGGCAGCGCGTGTTGCAATCGGTTGGGCTGGCGTCGATAATCGCAGGCTGAGCGCGTTCGCGCGGCTTTTCTGAATTCTTTTCGGCTCGGCGGTTCCGCTTCAGGCGTTGGCCGCTGCGTTGGCGGCTAACTCACAGGTGCTTGATGACTCAGCGGATGATTGCGCATGTCGTGTTGGCGTGCGTTGCGGCGGTCGTTTTGATGCAGACGAATCGGGCGGCAGGTCAGGAGGCGAAGGCCCACACGACGGCGTCGCCGCTCAGTGCGGAGATCGTGCGCTCGCCTTATGTTTGGAAGACGCTCTCCGGCACGGACGCGGCGCCGGTGATCGAGGCGGCGATGCCGGGGGCTTACTTGCGGGCGACGGTTGGCAAGACTACGACGATTGGCTTGGTCGTCGACGGGAGCGGCAACGCGGGGTGTCCGGCCGATTCGATGCCGGTGATCGAGTACTCCGTTGACGAGCAGCCGTTCAAGATTGTGCCGCTCACGAAGCATGATGCACGCTACGTGTTGCCGTTGGCGGAGGGGCTCGATGCGAGTCGGCCGCATCGCGTCGAGGTCGTGTTTCGCGCGGCCGATCTCACTGCTCAGCGATGGACGTCGCCGAAGACGCGGCTGCGGATCGCGGGGTTGGAGCTTGATCGCGGCGGCGAATTGCTGCCGACGGCGGCGCGGCCGAAGCGGGCGATTGGGTTTGGCGATTCGATTACCGAGGGAGTCGGCGTCGACGGGCTGTTCACTTCGTGGCAATCGCTGGGAGTGAATAGTGCGCGGACCGCGTGGTTTCCGCTCGTGGCGACGGCGCTCGATTGCGAGTATGGGCAGCTCGGTTCGGGCGGGCAGGGGATGGTGCGCGGGTTGGAGTTGCCGCCGCTGCCGGAGACGTGGAGTCGGTTCGATAGCGAGGCGAGTCGGCTGACGGGGGGACGGCTCGATCCGCAGCCCGACTATGTTTTCTGCGCGATGGGGACGAACGATTTCGAGAAGAACATTGCCGAGACGTATGCCGCGTGGTTGCGCGACGTGCGTGCGGCGTGTCCGACGTCGCAGATTTTTTGCGTGATCCCGCCGTTGGGCGTGCATGATCAGGAGATTCGCGATGCGGTCGCCGAGCGGCGCGCGGCGGGCGACGAGCGGGTGCATGTGGTCGAGACGGCGGCGCTGGCGCCGTTGTTCCGGGCGGGGCAGGGGGCCACGCAGTTGGCGGCCGACGGCGTGCATCCGACGCTCGAAGGGCAGGGGCGGTTGGCGGCGCTCATTGCGGTGGCCGTGGCGAAGGCGGATGGGGAGCAGTAAGCGGGGCGCTCGATCTGCAACCCTTTCAGGGTTGTGGGTGGGAGGGCGTGCGAATACCCAGGGTAGATTGCGTTGCAATCAACCCTGGGCTGGATGATGGAACGCCGTTGGCGTTCGTGTGGCGTGGACGGTAACGTTGGCAACGTTGGCGGCGTTGGGGCCCATGCCGCGAAGGTGGGTGCGAAGACCGCATCCTACGGGGGCCTTGCTGTCGCGCGTGGCGTGAAGTGAGGGGCGTAGGCGCCTCGTTTTCTCCTGCGCGGCGTGTGATAATGGGCCTCGCTGTTCGGCGCCTTGATGTCACTTCACCCCGACGGATCCCCTGCCGCCATGCTTCGCACGATTCAGCTTTCGGCGCATTTGTTCGTGGCGCTTTCCCTGTCGTCTCCATTTGCTCTCGCTGCGGAGCCGGTGAAATCGGCGCTTATTGATGGCTCGGCCGAGGGGTTCCGCACGCTCGGCGAGGATGACTTCACGAACGTCAATTGCGATGACGACACGTGGACGTGGAAGGATGGCGTCGCTCATTGTACGGGCAAGCCGGTGGGCGTCATTCGGTCGAAGCAGAAGTTTACGAACTTCGAGCTCGTCGCCGAGTGGAAGCATCTGCAGGACGGCGGCAACTCGGGGATGTTCGTCTGGACGAGCGATGAGGCGCTGAAAGACTTGCCGGCGGGGATGTTGCCGCCGGGCGGGATCGAGGTGCAGGTGCTCGATCTCGGCTACGCGGTGAACTACGAAAAGCAGAACGGCAATAAGGCCGACTGGTTCACCTGCCACGGCGACGTGTTTCCGGTGGGCAAGGCAAAATTAAAACCGTTTCCGCCGCTCTCTGCGGATGGGAGTCGCAGCTTTCCGAAGAAGGAGCTGAGTCGCGGCGTCGGCGAGTGGAATCATTACTATGTGCGGGCGATCAATGGCGAGATTCGCCTGTGGGTGAATGGCGAGGAAGTGTCGGGCGGCAGCGACGCTGATCCGCGGACGGGTTACTTGTGCCTTGAATCGGAAGGGGCGCCGGTGGAGTTCAAGAACATTCGAATTCGGGAGTTGCCGTAAGCGATGGTGAAGCGAGCAGAGAGCAGATCGTGGTTGGCAGTGCATTCGTTGGCGACGGCGTTGATGCTGTCGCTTGCGCTTATGCCAGCGAGTGCCGCGGTTGCGGAAGAGACCGCGGCAAAGGCGCCGGAAATGACTTGGCACAACGTGGCGACGGCGAACGTCGGCGGGCAGGCGTGGAGCGACGTGAAGGCGCCGTTCGACCGGCTGCCGGCGCGAGCCGAGAAGATTGTGCGGCCCGAAGTGTGGACGCTCTCGCGCGATTCTTCGGGGTTGAGCGTTGACTTCGAGACTAACGCGGCGAAGTTCACCGTGCGGTGGAAACTGAATACGCCGGAACTGTCGTTCGCCCACATGACGGGGACGGGGGTAAGCGGCGTCGACGTTTACGTGCAGGATGACGCGGGGTGGCATTACCTGGAGACGGGGAAGCCGGCGGCTTATCCGGACAACCAAGTCGATGTTGCGGCGCCGCGGGGTCGCGACGGCGAAGCGGTTCACTATCGGCTCTACTTGCCGCTGTACAACGGCGTGAGCAGTGTCGAGGTCGGCGTGCCGGCGGGAGCTAAGCTGAAGTTCATCGATCCGCCGCAAGCTGAAAAGCCGGTGGTGATTTATGGGACGTCGATCACGCAGGGGTGCAGTGCGTCGCGGCCGGGGATGGCGTACCCAGCGATTCTCGGGCGGCGGCTCGGTCGCGAGGTGGTGAACCTCGGCTTCTCGGGCAACGGCAAGACCGAGCCGGAGGTGGCGACGCTGCTCGCGGAGCTCGATCCGGCGGTGCTGGTAATCGATTCGCTGCCGAACTTGTCGCCGGAGCTGCTTGCCGAGCGGATGCCGGGGTTCATCGAGATCTTTCGCAAGAGTCATCCCGAGACGCCGATCTTGCTCGTGCAGAACCCGATCTATCCGACGATTCCGCTGAAGGCGTCGCCGTACGAGAAGGTGATGCGATCAAGCGAGTTGTTGGCGGGGATTTATGCCGATCGCGTCGCGGCGGGGGACAAGCAGATTGGGCTCGTGGCGGCGAGCGATTGGTCGGTCGACGGCGGCGACGCGACGGTCGACGGGGTGCATCCGACGGATGTGGGATTTGTGATGCTGGCGGATAAGTTGGAGCCGCAGTTGCGCGAGGCGTTAAAAAGTAAACTATGAGGTCCCCTCCCCTTGAGGGGGAGGGTTAGGGAGGGGTGATAGAAGCTGGTACCAGGCGCCTACCCCCTCCCCAGCCCTCCCCTCAAGGGGGAGGGAGCCACAAGTTTTTAATGGTGGCCCGGGGCTAGGGCTACGGGGTCAACAAAACTTACGAGGGAGGTTCTCGATGTTGCGTTCATTGATTGCGTTGTCGTTGCTGATCGTTGCCGCGCCGCTGCAGGCTGAGGAGGAGTTCGTTGAACTCTTCAACGGCAAAGATCTCACTGGCTGGAAAGGCGATGAAAAGGTCTGGTCGGTCGAGGGCGGACTGCTCACCGGGAAATCGCCGGCGGAGGAAAAGGATAAGCTCAAGGCGAATACGTTCGCCATTTGGGAGGGCGGTGACGTGGGTGACTTCGAAGTGATCGCCGAGTTTCGCCTCGAAGGGAATAACAACTCGGGCGTGCAGTATCGCGCTCAGCCGAAGCCAAACGGCGGGCCGTACGGGGTGATCGGCTATCAGGCCGACATTCACGCCGATCCGCACTACACCGGCATGCTCTACGACGAGGGTGGCCGCGGCATCGCCGCCGAGCGCGGGCAGAAGGTGACGCTGCTGCCGGGCGAGAAGAAGGATGTGCAGCCGCTCGACCCGAAGCAAGGCGAGCTGAAGCCGATCGATCTTACTGAGTGGACGACGATCGAAGTGAAGGCGGTCGGCAATCGGTTGATCCACAAGATCAACGGCGAAGTGACGGCTGACATCACCGACGATGATCCCAAGAACGCCGAAGCGAAGGGCTTGCTGGCGCTGCAGGTGCACGCGGGGCCGGATATGAAGGTGCAGTACCGGTCGGTGAAGCTGAAGGATCTCAGCAAGGAAGCGGAGAAGAAGTAATAGTCTTTGGCCCTGGAAGGGCCGAGTGATGTAGCCAGGGGCGCGAGCCCCTGGTTGCGAACAATGGGACTCCATCCTAAGCCCCGTGAGGGGCGACATTGCTCATCGCGAGGTGATGAGAATTGTGTCGCCCCTTGCGGGGCTATTTACACCAAGGCGATGAAGACCAGGGGCTTGCGCCCCTGGCTACAACATGCCGCCCCGATGGGGCTAGTTGCCGGAGGTTTACTTTGCCTCGCCGGCGGCGAGTTCGCCTTTTTCGAGACGTTCAATGTGATGACGCAGCGCTCGTTTGCGTTGCGACGCAGTCTGCTCTGGGCGGTAGTTGCCGAAGAGTCGCTTGCCGGTGATCTCGTCCCAGTTGTAGGAGGCGAGCACGCGGTAGGTGAGGTCGTCGTCGTCCATCCAGCGGACGATGCGATTGAGGACGCCGTTCTTGACCTCTTCGCGCGTCTTGCCGACTGCGTCGGCGTCGAAGCCGGAAAGCATTTCCATGAGGTCGCCGGCAGCCTCTTGGCCCCGTTCGAGGGCGAAGGCGTCGCCGATGCCGACGGCGGCCGACGGGTCGCGGGCGATCGCCTGCCGCAGCGAGTCGACTTGCGAACGCCACGACGCGCGTTGGTTCGTGTCGTTGAGGGCGTTGACGAGCGCGTCGTACAGGCCGACGTAGGCGCCGCAGCGAGCGGCGAGGGCCCGGACTTCGGTGCGGCGACCGCGATCGGCGGGATCGCTCAATTCGAGCAAGTGCACGTTCACTGGCTCGCCGGCGACGAGCGCCTTGGCGACTTCATCGCGAGCACGGCGCTCGCTGTCGGCAATGGCTTCGCGGTCGACCCACTCGGGGAGATTGTCGATAGCGACGGGGGCGGTGTCTTGGCCGGCGACCGTCGTCCAAGTCGCCGGGGCTTCGATCTTTTCGCCGTTCCACTCGATCGAACCGCTGGTAAGGTACCACGATGCTTCGGCTGGCGCCGGAGCGCGGTTGGCGAGCGGGCCGGGAATGAAGACGCGACGGACTTCGATGGCGAGGCTCGACGACGGGCCGAGTTGCGCGAGGCGATCAACGTCAAGCATCGAAATTTCGATGCGGTTGCCGTTGAGGCCCGAGTTAAGAACGACCTGGCCGTAGGGGATGCGAAGGCCGAACTCAGCGGCGCTGGCGCCCGAACCGGCGCCGGGGGGCAGCAGTTCCACTTCGGCGCCGCCGCTGAGGTACACATTGGCGTCGGCGAGGACCACGTGGGTGCGAAAGGTGGGGAGTGCGAGCAGCGTTTCGCCAGGGAGTAACGGCGTGCGCGGGGCGACGCGGTTCCAAACATTCTCTTTGGGATCGAGCTTCAACAATACGTCGTTGTTGCCGAGGTAGGCGCCGATTGGTTTCACCTCGGGCGTCTCGGTTTCTTTCTCGCCTTCGCCGGCTGGGAATGGATCGGCGCCAGTTGCGGCGTCGGCGGCGGGGATCGAGGAGGCGCTAGCGTCGGCGACCATCACGGGGCCGGGAGTTTCTGCTGCGGGCGTCTCGGCGGCGCCGGCTGGCGGCGCGGGAACGGCCGGCGCTTCCGTAGCGGCGATGGCGGCTGCATCGGCGGGGGTTGCGGGTGTTTCCGCCGCAGCGGTGGCGTCGGCAGCGGGCGCTGCGGGTTGATCGGCCGCGGGGCCGAGCGTCATTTCGCTAGCGTCGGGGACTTCAGTGGCGGCGACGGCTGCCGGGGGCGTTGACGCAGCGGGTGTTGCTGCGGGAGCAGCCGCAGCGGCCGCTTCGGTTTCGGCGGCGATCGCGCCGGCCATTTCAGCGCCGGGTGCGGGGAGTTCGAGTGGCGGCGTCTCAAGCGTGCCGGCGGCTCCTGGTGCGGCAGCGGGCGTTTCGACGACGGGCGGTAGCGTCGGCGCGCTCGGCGTGAAGGCCGGGGCTTCGCTGTCGGCCGTGTCGCTCGCGGCAGGAGCGGTCGCGCCGGCGTCGGCGGTCGCGGTGCTGCTCGACGCGGCGGCGGGCGTTTCGAGATTGCCGACGTCGACGGCTGCGACCACGTCGTCGATCTTGCCAATTGCGGCAACGTCGCCGGGCGTTTCCACCGGCTTGTTGTTTTCGTGGCGGATGTAGAACGCCAGGGCGGCAATACCGCCGAGGACGAAGGCGCCGAGCGTTGCCGCGAGCGCGCGGCGCGTGCGACGACGTTGCCGCACGGCGGCGAGCATGTAGTCGGGGACGCCCGCTTCGTCGGGATCGACCTGCGGCTTGCGCGGCGTTGCCGTCGGCACTGGCAATGGGACCGGGGCGACCGGCGCCTCGGCCAGCGGCGGCGTGACCGACGCATTCGTGGGCGTGGCGTGAGCCGGTTCAATGCGGACTTGTTGGGCTGCTGCCGGCGATTGCGCGAGGGCGTAGAGTCGCTGCCGCAGATCGGCGTCGACTTCGGCCGGCTCGCCGAGCACCATCGTCAGAATGTGATGGCACGACGCGGCTTCGGCGAGCAGCATGTCGGCGTTGTTGCCCGCTTCGAGGCAGCTCCGCTCGAACTCGGCGACTGCGTCGGGCGGGAGCGTGCTGTCGAGATATTCGGAGGTGGTGTTGGCGTCGAGCGCGCCGGCGTCGCCGTGAAGGTCGCCCGTCTCGGCCGAGAGGATTTCAGGCGCCGAGAGCCGCAGCCGCCGGACCGCGTCGCGCGAGCGGTGGATCAGCTCGGTGGCGAAGGGGCTTTGCTCGATCTTCCGGCCGAGATCCTCCTGATCGGCGGGATCGAGGACGTCGTCCATGTAGGCGAGGAGGGTGCGGAGGGTGAGACGCATGGGTCGGCCGTGGGGCTGGGGGATGCTTTTTTCGTGGGGCGCTCCTCGCATGTGGGAGGCGTCTCCGACGCCGATTGCGTCACTACTTCGAGCCAATCATGGCCAGGCAGCGATCCATCGGGGTCGGAGACCCCTCCCACAAAGCAGGAGAGCTACTGGGTTAGTGGCGCGGGGAGAGAGGGTTCGTACAAGAAAATCTTCGGAGGGAAGATTTTGTGCGAAATAGCCCCGGGAAGAGATGGCGTAGTTCGAGGCGAACTCAGCCACGCATTCAATCTTCTGGCTCCCTCCCCCTGGAGGGGAGGGCTGGGGAGGGGGGAAGAGCCCTGGTACCAGCCGCTGTCACCCCTCCCTAACCCTCCCCCTCAAGGGGAGGGGACCTCATGATTCAATGTTCTTCAAAGGGGCCCGCGGAGAGTCAGCCGGCGGAAACAGCTGCGCTGAGGCGGCGGTCGGCGCCTTGCCGGCGGTCGCCGCCGCGGCGGCGTTCGGTGAAGTACGCCGTGGCGCGGCTGATGGCGAGCTCGCGGAACTGCGACGGGAAAGCGAGCAGGAAGAAGAGCGAGGCGCCGAGTTGCAGTCCCGCGATGACGCCCGGGTGGATCGTCGGCAGCGCCGTCGTTTCATGCGGTTCGACGACGAACCGCGATTCCCAGCCGTCCCTGGTGCGGACCCAATCGCCGCCGGGCGAGCGGCCGGCCGCACGCTCGCCGGCGCTGATCCAACCACTGATGGCGGCGACAAGCAGAATCGTGAGCAGGCTGCGTTTCATGGCGGTTTCCTCGTCTTGCGGTGCTTTCCTTAGGGCAACGGGCGTGCCGACGATCGCGGCGGAACTAGCGGAGATCAGCGGACTTAAAATCCTCGGGAAATCGCGCGGCGCCAGGGAGTTTTGCCCCACGGAATCCCCCGCCTCGGCGTGGCGGCTGGGCAACGTCGCCGGGGGACCGCGTGGCGAAAAATGAACGCGATCCGTGCAGTCGCCGCCCGCCAAAGCGGCACATTTTCTGGTCTGCCGGGCTAGCGGTTTACCACCTTTGGCAGGCGCCGCGCGGGGCTCGGCAAGCCGCTTTGCCGGCGGCGTGCTGGCGGCAGAGTTTGCGCCTGCGGCGAGTCCCGTAACTTCGGAGAACTCGATTTTCCGAGCGTTTCTGCTTACGGGAATGAGAGTTACAACACAATCCGCGACGGCGCAAAAGCCGCGCGCACGGCAGCGTGTAAGATTAGGCAGCTCATCGTTCGGCGCGTGAAACGAACCTCATCTTTCGCCGCCCGACTTGTCAGCGTTTTCGGCCCACGGTTTGCATTCTACCTGGATTGAATCGAGCCTTCGGAACCTCTCGATTCGTTCCCGACACCGCAAGCCCTGGCGCCTTTCATGCTCCGCTTTAGCCATAACGCCGCTATGACCACGGAAGCGATTTCGCACCTGCGCCGGGCTTGCACCGAAGCCGAGGGATACCTCGAACTGGGATTGCCGGAGCATGCTCTGGCGTCGCTGCAACGGTGGGGACAGCATGTCCACGGCGACGCCCGCGGCTGCTACCTGATGGGCGAAACGCTACGCGAGCTGCAACGGTATCGCGACGCGATCTTCCCGCTCCGTCGTTGCCTCGAGCTGATTCCGGACGATATTCATGTCGCGATGGCGCTCGGCTGGTGCCTGAAGCGGACTGGCCAACTGGAAGACGCGATTGGCGCCCTCGAACACGCCATCGCCGTCGACCCGAGCGAAGCGGTGCTGCACTACAACCTGGCGTGCTATTGGAGCCTCGCTCACAATCGCCGTCGCGCGCTGCAGTGCTTAGCTCACGCGCTCGAGATTGACGGTAACTTCCGCGATCTGGTTTGCGACGAGCCTGATTTTGATCCGATTCGGATGGATCCGTTGTTTCAGGCGCTGACGACTGCGGTTGGTTAGTCGCATTTCTGGCCCCGGGCTCCGCTCGGGGGTGGCATCACGCGCGATTTAGCTGATCGGCGTGGTGGCCGACCCCCGGGCAGAGCCCGGGGCTAGGTGGCGTGCCGCTAAGCATTTTTTCTTGATGCTAAAAATCTAGACGCAGCGTACGCAGCCAGTCCGCCGATCGCCGGCGAGGCGATAGCGCCAACAAGCCATGCGTCGACGCGAATGCAGAGCACGAAGGCGGCGACGGACGCTGCCCAGCCGATGGCGAATCCAACGAGTCGCGAATCGGGGGCGCGTTGCAGTTTGCGGCGATCTCCAAGCACGGCCCCAGTCCAGCAAAGCAGAATGCTTGCGAGCGCAGGCAGGCCGAGCACGATGAGCAGGGCTTTCGCGATGTCGTCGCTGCTAATGTACATGACCGTTAGTGTAGCGGACGTACGTCATTACTGAGCGTCGCGCGGCCGGGCGGATAGATGCGCCTCAGCGTGTTACGATTCCCATATG
The DNA here is from genome assembly GCF_009177095.1 of Lacipirellula parvula. Taxonomy (NCBI): domain Bacteria; kingdom Pseudomonadati; phylum Planctomycetota; class Planctomycetia; order Pirellulales; family Lacipirellulaceae; genus Lacipirellula; species Lacipirellula parvula. The sequence continues at coordinate 6,752,627 of NZ_AP021861.1, read as the reverse complement.
TCTTCTGGCTCCCTCCCCCTTGAGGGGAGGGCTGGGGAGGGGGTAATGAACCCTGGTACCCACTGCGATCACCCCTCCCTAACCCAGTGCTCCGCACGAACTACCGCCTGCGCTCGCTCGCCACTGGCGACCGTGCTCGTTGCTCCCCTCAAGGTTTCATTTTTCTTATGGCGGAGCATCGCTATGCCCGCAATGAGCGCGATGCCCGCCGTGGTGGCTGACGCCGGTTCTGGGATTGCCGCGGCGACTGTTGGCGCACTACCCGTGTACTCGCGCTGCCAGATAAGAAAATCGGCGCCGTCGGTGCGGTTGTCGTTGTTCGCGTCGCCGTTGGCGTTCGCGCCGAAGGCCGAACGCCACGCTGCTAAGTCTGCGGCGTCGACGAAGCCGTCGCCGGTGAAGTCGGCCGAGAGCGTTGGCGCCGTGGCCGTTTCGTAAGCGCCGATGTCGATGGCCCCGGCAGGGCGGGGCGTGCCGACGATGTCGACCGTGGGGGCTTCGGTCGCGGTTCCCTTGTTGAGCGCGGGCGAGCCGCTGCGGAGGCGGTAGTCGCCGGCGGTCCAGTTTTCGAATAGTTGCGTCGCCGTTGCCGTGAACGAGTGGGCGTCTTGGCCGGTCGCCGCTTGCCATTGGGCGAGCGTGATGTTCGAGCTGCCGCCGTTCGTTGTGAATCGCGAAATGACCGCGTTGTAGTCGCTCACCATGCCTGGCAGGCTGTCGGCCGAGACGTCGATGGCGCCGCGCGACGCATGTTGCGAGAGAATGATGTTATTCAGCAGCGTGTTGTCGGTGGAACCGTCCTGAATATTGATCGCCCAGCGGCCGTTGGAGGGTTGGTTGATCGTGTTGTTGACGACGACGTTGCCGCTGGAGCCTTCGGCGCCGTCGCCCATGAAGAGCGAGATGCCGCTGGCGTGGTTGTCGTAGAGCAAGTTGTTCTCGACGCGGGAATCCTGAACGCCGTCCATGTTGATGCCGCTGCCGCCGCCGAGAGCGCCGCCGTTGATGCTCGCGGCGTTGCCGTAGACGCGGTTGCCGCTGACGAGGGCGCCGGTGATCAGTCCGTCGCCGCCGAGGCTGGCGTCGCCGTTCATGTGGATGCCGGCGCCATGGTTGCCCCAGGTGACGTTGTTGCGAATCACCGGCCGGTCGCCGCTGTTCGAAACGTAGATTCCATGCTCCAAAATGGAGCCGTTCGTTTCGTTGTTCTCGATAAGCAGGTCGTTCACGTGGCCGGTGAAGATGCCCCAGCGGCCGTTGTTGTAGGCGTGGACGTTGCGGATGGTGACGAACTCGGCCATGTCGTCGTCGAGGCCGACACTGCGGATGCCCGCGCGGGGCATGCCGGTGACGCTGAAGCCGTCGATGATGATGTGCGAGGCGAGTTCGAGGTTGATGCCGTCTTGATTGCCGGCGCCGCTGGTGGGCGTGTTGATGAGAACGCCGGGCTCGGCGAAGAACTCGATCGGGTTGGCGGCGGTGCCGCTGGTATCGAGATAAAAGCCTTTGTAGTTGCCGGCGCGAACCGTGACGCGATCGCCGGGGCCGACATGATCGGCGGCGTACTGCAGCGTGGCCCAAGGGGCGCCGCTGTTGCCGGACCCGGAGTTGTTGCCGCCGGGGGCGACGTAGAACTCGGCGCCGCGGGCGAGATGAATCTGGCTGGCCGCCGCCAGCGCCGCGAGGGTTCCGTACCAACAGACCTCGAGCCAACGACCTCGTCGCATGCCGCGTCTCCTTCCGTTCCGTTAGCGTCGCGGGTGTCTGTCGCGACGTTGGCCCCTGAGCGTGTGATTGTACACGAGGGGGCGGCGAAGGGGAGAAAAACGTGGTGCTAGCGCCGCGCGCGGTGACGGCGCTGAAAGCAGCGGGCTAGAGATTGTCTGCCGGGCTCTTTTGTCCCACGCCGACGAGCAACTGGGCTGATGGAGGCCCGTAGGTTGATTCGCGGATGTAAGTGCGAATGTCCTTTGACGTCAGCAAGCGAATGGCGAAGACGAGGTAGAACACAAACATTAGAACATAGTCTGACATCCACGCATTGGCGGAAGCGACTGCATATAGCCCCGCAACGCCGCCCCAGCCGAAGAGCACAATCGCTAGCCAGCGCGCCGCATTGCTGCCGCGGCTAAGCCAGTAGAAGAGCGCCGCGCTCAAGATCAAGCGAATGATCTGCGTCGGGAGTTTGCGGGGGAAGAAGTTGAGCTGGTAGTCGAAGATCAAATAAGCTTCGAAGCAGAGGGCAATGATGCATAGCAGCACCAGATTGCGTCGGCCGGATTCTGCGTTGCCTGTTCCCATGCAAAGACCTCGCTAGCGATTGGGCGGAGCGTTCGCGGGCAGCTTCTGCACGGCTTGTTGCAGCGTCGCAATGCTGCGGTCGAGCGCTGCTTTCTCGTCGCCGTTGAGTCGCGGCGTCAAAACGCTCTGCACGCCGCCGGCGCCGATGACGCCGGGCAGCGAATAGGTGACGCCGTCCGCCGCTTGGTACGACCCGACGACGGCGACGATCCGCTCGTCGCGGAGTATCGCCTCGGTTAGTCGGGCGGTGACGGCTCCGATGCCGTACTGGCTCGCGCCGATGCCGGCGATGATGTTGATGTTCGCGCTGCGGACGGCCGACTCGACTTCGCTGCGGAACGTCGCCGCGTCGAGTTTGCGTTGCTGCAGCACGTCGGCGAGCGGCACGCCGGCGACAGTGACCGCCGACCAGACGAGGACTTCGCTCATGCCATGCTCGCCGAAGACTTGAGCGCCGACCGACGCCGGGTTCACGCCTAGCACCTGCGCGAGATGAGTGGCGAAGCGGAGGCTATCGAGAAACGTGCCGGTGCTGACGACGCGGTCGTGGCCGGCAAGCTGGCGCGTGAGATCGGCGAGCGGATCGGGCGGGTCGGCGACCACGAGCAGCACCGCCTGCGGCGCGGCGGCGACGACTTCGGGGACAATCGCTTGGAAGATCCCGGCGTTGACGCCGAGCAGGCGGAGCCGGCCTTGCGCGTCGCTCTTGTCGGTGGCGCCGCCCGATTTCTCGTTGGCGCCGGCGGTGATCGCGACGAGGTCGGCGTCTTTGAGATCAGCGTTCGTACCGCTGCGAATGAGTAGCGGCTGCCCGGTGGGGATGCCGTAGAGAAGGTCGAGCGCGACCGCTTCGGCGACTTCGCGGCGGACGTCGACGAGCACCAACTCGCGGCACGAGCCTCGCGAAACCATGGCCGAGGCAGCGGCGCGTCCGACCATGCCGACGCCGACGATTCCAACTTTGCTCATTGTTGCGATCCTTGCCGAGCTCAATTGATCAGAGACCCTCGCGCGACTATATCGTCACGCAGCGCTGTGGGCGTTCGTTAATTCTTGAATCAGCCCTTCAACCATCTTCGGGTCGCGGATGGCGAGAAAGCCGTAGTCGGTCGACTTCGAGCCTCCGTCGGAGTCTTTGCTCCACTGTCGGTCGAGGATGAGGTCGCCGCAGCCGTTCGCGCGTTGGACGCGGCGGCGTTCTTGCATCTGGTCGGGCCGAAACGAGCGAATGGTATGGCCGCTGAACCAGCCGGCGTTGAAGATCAAGGCCCGCTGATTGGTGACAGCGTAGGCTGTTCGCTTGGCCATGCGCATCATCCAGAGCGGCGAGAGCAGCATGACGCAGCCGATGAGCAGGAAAGGAATTTCAATGACAACGAAGGGAACTAGGTGGTCCCAGTCCAGATTTCCTCGGGTAGTTTGGTATGTAAAGTTTAAGGTGAAAGCCGTCCAGGGAATGCCGAAGAGGAACGCCGGCAAGCCTCGCCTGGCGTAGAGCCGCGGTATTGGCTGCCCCAACCAGACGATCTTTTCATCAGATTCAAGTTCTGTCGCGACGATTGCGGCGAGGCTGCTTGGCAGTTCACTTGTGTTCGGCATGCAAGGCTTCTCTGAGGCATTGAGGCTCAGTGACTCGGCTGAGTCGGGAGCTGGCGTGATGGGGAGGCGAAGATTCGGGGAATTCCCCCGAACCTTCGCCTATCATACGCTTCAGCCGATGCAAATTGGATGTCAATTGGAGAGGATTCGAGCGAGCCGGCTATTCAATTTGTTGAACAGCAGAGTTCGCCGCGGCTGTGCCATTCGTGGTCGATGCCGCGCATGAGGAGGGCGTTGTCGAATTCGATCGAGCCAGCCGGGAAGATCGTGCGGTCGTCGAAATAGCTGGAACGGATCGATTCGATGGCGAGCGGCGTCGCTGTCCAGGTGTCGCAGTCGAGTTCCAGTCCTTGATAGACGTTCGGCGTGCGTGCGTTCGAGTAGCCGAACGAGCCGGCGGCGAAGAATTGGGAAGCTGCGTCTGCGGCGGGGAAGATCGAGTTCGTAGGCCAGGCGTCGTCCGCGTGGCCTCGCACCTTGATGGCGGTGACGCCGTCGTCGCTTTGCATGTCGAGCGACAGCTCCTCGGCCGTTTCTTGCACGACGAAGCGGGCGTGATGGTGCACGCCGGGGAAGAGGCGGCCGCCGGCGAGGACGCTGAATCGCGAGTTGGTATCGCGGCGACGAATGTAGACGCCGGTGCGGATGGCGTCGCCATCGTTCCACTCGACCGCGATGCGATGCGCGGCGTTTTCGGAGCTGACGCCGAGCCACGCCGGCATGCCGCGTGGTCGCACCGACTTCAAGCGGATAAGGCAGATGCCGGCGATGCCGTAGCCGTTGACGAGTTGCGGACGAAACGGCGCGGGGAGCGTGGCGGCGAGTACGTCGTGGTCGACGCGAAAGTTGGCGAGGATGCGGCGATCGATGACGCCGCGGATAGCGGGGAGGTTGAGCATCGGTTAACTCGGTTGCCGCCACACGACGCCGCGGCGTTCGTATTCCATGTTCTCTTCGATGCGGAGGGCGATCGCGGGACTCGCGAAGCGTTCGACGATCCAGAGGGCGAGGTCGAGGCCCGAGGTGACGCCGCCGGCGGTGATGATGGCGCCGTCGTCGACGACGCGGGCGCGAACGAGGCGGGCGCCGGCGGCTTCGAGGTCGGGGATGGCGCTGTGGTGGGTGATCGCTGGGCGGCCGCTGAGGAGTTTGGCGGCGGCGAGGAGCATCGCGCCGGTGCAGACGGCGGCGAGCGTGACGCCCGCGGCGTGGTACTCGTCGAGTTCGGCGGGAATGACGCCGCGGTTGACCTCGGCCCGCGCGCCGGCGGCGGAGCCGTCGATCCAACCGCCGCCGGGGACGACGAGCAGGTCGGGTCGCGGGCCTTCGCCGAGCAACGCATCGCACGCGACGGCGAGGCCGTGGGCGGCGACGATCGTTTCCGCGGTGGGGGAGGCGACGAGGCGCACGCGAAAGTCGGCGCCGAGCTTGGCGGCGTTCTGTAGGACTTCAAACGGCGCGATCGCGTCGAGTTCGTCGAAGCCGGGGTAAATGAGGATGTCGATGTTCATGGCGAATGATTCTGTGCGGTTAAAGACAGGAACCGCCGTCGCGGCGACGCATTAACATAGCAGCTTCCAGTTTCTTGGCGGGCTGTCTGCAGTGCTTAAGAATTGAACCGCCAAGGACGCCAAGAGCGCCAAGGAAATGCGGGAGCGGGGAGATTGACCATGAAACACACGAAAGAAACGAAATGAAGAGATTCATTGAGAATCGCTGTGATCGCAATGGCTTCAGACCTACATCCCTTTTCGTTCATTTCGTGTGTTTCGTGGTTAAATGCATTTCTTCCTTGGCGCTCTTGGCGTCCTTGGCGGTTCAAAATTTTTGCATGAGCGCACGAAAAAGCCCCGCCTGTTTCGCGAGGATTCGCGGGAACAGGCAGGGCTCGATAGTTTCGGTGGTCAGCGTGCCGGCGATCAGTCGGCGAAGATGCCGGTGCCGTACCAGATGCCGTTGCCGCCGCGGCGGATGTCGTAGCCGAACGCGCGGTGACGGCCCGAGACGCCGCGCCAGTGGCCCGACGAACCGCGCCAGCTTTGGACGCAGTCGATGCACGAGTCGATCATGTTCTGGCCAGGCCAACTTTCGGCGACGACTTCCGAGACGGGGCCGCCGGTGGCGCCGCTCAGTTGGTTGAAGCGCGAACCGAAGTTCTGGTGCCCTTGCTGGCCGATGCTGGCCTGGTAGCTCGAGTGGCTGGCGGCGCCGTTCGCGAGCGTCGGATGAAGCGTCCCGTAGGTGCTTTGCGGCGCCTCGGGGTGGGTCCTCACGGCCCAAATCATCGTCCGCTGCGTGAGCGTGCCGGACGGCAGATCGAGAATCACGCTGAGGTGATTGTTCTGCCAGTGGTAGTACTTGCCGCTGGAGTAGGGGAGCACATTGACGGCGTGGCCGTAGTGGGGGGCGCCCTCGTTCTTCAGGTCGAGCAGGACGAAACCCGCACCGCCTTGCAGCTGGGCGAAGGCCGGGAAGGAGAGGAGCCGTTGGGCTTTGCCGTCGACGGTGATCTCGGCGTCGACCGGCAGGCGGAGGCGGCTGACGCCGTCGAGCTTTTTCTGGATCGCAGCGTTCGTCGCGAAGTAGTTGTCGACGCTCGTTTGAACGTTGTTCGTCGAGGTGCTGGTGAGATTAATCAACAGCATTTGCTTGTTGCGCTTCGCGGCTTGGTAGGCCTTGTTGTAGTCGGTGCGCCATTCGAGTCCGCCGACCGTGACGGTCGACTTCTTCTCGGATTTCGGCTTGGCTTCTTTCTTAGCTTCGTCTGCGGGCTTCTCCGCAGTCTTCATGACCGACTTCTCTTCAGTCTTCGTTTCCGCTGCTTGGGCAGTTTCTTTCGCCGGAGCTTCGGCGGCAGGTTGGGCCGCAGTTGGCTCGTCGGCGCGGAGCGGGGCGAGCGAGATCGAGGCGAGGGCGGCGACGACGGCCGAGGCGCAGAGTTGCTTCGTCAATGGTGAAGCGAACAACATACTCTTCTCCTAAACTCTTTAACGCCGAACGGAGGTTCCATTTCCGATCGACGCGTCTCGAAATGCCGTTAGGCGAATCCTTCGTGCGGCACGCGAAGGTTCGAGTCTAGGGGTCGCGTAAGCTCGTGGCAACGAGCAGAATGGGCTGTTTGCGGGTTTTCCCTGCGCCCGGGCGAGTGAGGAACGGTAATCTGCGCAAGGTGGCGGAGCGACGCTCTCAGGCTGCGGCGAAGCGAGCCCGGCGGCCGGGGGGTTGGCGCAAGGCGCCCAGTGCAGTAGTGGCAAAAACGATGGCGAGGAGCGCCGCGGAGGCAGGTTCGGGGATCGCGGCGACGGCTGCGATCGTAGGGACGCCGCTGCCGAATTGCCGCTGCCAGATAAGGAAGTCGGCGCCGTCGGTCTTCAAGTCGTTGTTGGCGTCGGCCCCGGCGCCTGGGCCGAAGGCGAGCTTCCACGCCGCGAGGTCGGCGGCGTTCACTTTGCCGTCATTGTTGAAGTCGGCCGCGTAGTCTGCTCCGAGCGTGAGTTTGAGTTCGTAGGGGCCGCTGGCGAAGTGATCGCCAAGATAGGCGTCGTCGCCAGTGCCGGTGACGGCGAGCGTCACCTTGCCGTTGGCCGGCACGGTTCCGGCGAGCAATGAAAGGCCGTCGCCGGCGCTATCGTCGTCTTCGTCGATGAGAAAGCCGCTGTCGCCGAACCAACCGATCTGCGTATCAATCGCGACGCTTTGCGGATCGAATGTTTGCGCCGTGAATGGCGCGCCGGGAGTCAGGCCGGTGAAGGTGAAGTAGTCGATGTCGGCGCCGACGTTGAAGTAACCGAGATTGTCGATGTACACGTCGTACGAGCCGAGGATCGCGTCTCCGTCGACGAACGAATATTCCTCGACGGAGCCTGGTGCGAGCGTTGCGGAACTCGTAAAGAGATTCGCCGGGTCGCCGAAGGAGTCGTACGTTTGCACGTACACGTCGAGAGCGCCCGATTCGCCGTGACTGCCGACGAAGTCATCGTCGCCGTAGCCGCTAATAACGAACGAGATGCTGCCGTTTTGCGTGGGGACGCCGGTGAGCCCCGAGGCATGGCCGTTGCCGAGGGGGCTGCTGTCGTCGTCGACGTCGACGATGGCGCCGAGGAAGTTGCGGATGCCGAGGATTGTGTCGGGAGGCTGCACGAGCTGGTCGCTCACCGTGAGGATGCCGGGAGCGAGGATCGTGGCGGTGGCGAACGTTTCGTTCGGTTCAGCGGCACGGGCGTTCCCAGATGCGAGAATCGCGGTGAGGGCGGATAAGGCGAAGAGTGGTGAAGCGAGACGCATGGTGTGCGGTTCCGATTGGTCTGAGGCGACGTCGGGCCGCAGTATAGCAGTAGCGGAGTAAGAAGTCGCTTGAATTTCTCCTCGCTTCGTGCCAGGAGCGTAACGCAGAAAGAGCGTAACCACGAATCCCGCGAATTTGCGCGAATGAGAAAACAGGGTCGTTCCAGCACTATTCGCGTCAATTCGCGTGATTCGTAGTTTCTCAGAATGCGCTTCGCACGGCCGTTTGCCGAGCGGATGGCCTACGGGGCATAATGGCGGGCTGATTGGGGTATCTACTCTCATGCAATGCGAGGACTCTTCGATGACATCTTTCTCGGCGTCGCGCGTGGCGGTGTGGGCGTTGGCTGTAGGGCTGATGGTGGCTGGCGGTGAAATGGGGCGCGCCGACGAATCCAAGCCGACCGTGGCGAAGGGCGAGACGCGCAGCTTGTTCAACGGCAAGGATCTCAGCGGCTGGCACGCCGATGTGCCGGAGCTGGATAAGAACCCGCAGGGGAAGTCGCCGTTCATTGTGCGCGACGGCAACCTCGTGAGCCTCGGAACGCCGGGCGGGCATCTCATCACCGACGACGAGTTCAGCAACTATCGGCTGGTGGCCGAGTACCGGTTCGTCAACAAGCCAGGCAACTGCGGCGTGCTAGTCCACGCGTCGAAGCCGCGAGTGCTGTACGGCATGTTCCCGCAGTCGCTTGAGGTGCAAATGCAAAGCGGCGAGGCAGGGGACTTCTGGTGCATTCACGAGGACATCGAAGTGCCGGAGATGGCGAAGCGTCGCGCGGGTGATCCCGCCAACTGGGGCGCGACCGAGGGGAAGGAGCGACGGGTTCTCAACCTGACTGAGAAATCGGAAAAGCCGCTGGGCGAGTGGAATCAGATGGTGATCGAGTGCGTCGGCGACGAGATCAAGGTGTGGGTGAACGGCGAGTTGGTGAACCATGGTTCGAAGTGCACGGCGGAGAAGGGGCAGATTGCGGTGCAGGCGGAGGGGACGGAGGTGGAGTTCCGGAAGCTGGAGCTGACGCCGATTGAGGCGTTGACTGATTGAGTTGCTTGGAAATACGGATCTCTCGCAAAGGCGCAGAGGCGCAAAGGAATGCGCGGGGAGCATCGGGGGTGCGCGTTGCCGCGCAGAGCGTGGAACGAGGTTTGAGTGATGGGAATGATGATGCGCGCCGTTTCGGCGGCGGTGATGTTAGGGGTGACGTTGTGCGGCGGTGCAGCGGCGGATGACTCGGCTGGGGTGAGTGACGCCGCGCGCGGGGCGACGTTGACGCTGGCGTGCAGGGCCGAGAACGATTTGTACCGCGGGCTGGTGGCTGGCGGGTCGGTCGTGCAGCGGGCGAGCTCCGTGCGCGAGGGGATCGAGATCGCCGCACCGGGAGCGGCGCTGCTTGTGCTGGCCGATGGGTATCCGGAGTGGCGGACGGAGGTGCGTGCGGAAGAGTATGCGGTCGCGCGGGAGGAGGGGCTAACGCTGCTGGTGGAGTTTCCTGCCGAGGCGCCGGGAGTGGAGTTTGCGGAGCCGCGGCAGGCGCGGTGGGAGCGTGGGGTTGTTGCGGAAGGGGCGTCGCTTGGGTTGCCGCCGTTGGCGATTCTCGCGCTGCACGATTGCCAGTACTTGCCATGCCGTGCGGAGGATCCGCTGCTGGTGTTGGGACGCGTGGCGGGGTTCGATCGAGCGGTGTTCGGTATGCCGGCGGCGAGCGATCCGCTCTTGTTTCGCACCGACGAGCGAACGTGGATCGCGACGACGCGGTTAAGCGGGTTCGTAACGTCCCGTTACGCGCCGGCGGCCGATTGGGCGACGCTGTGGACGCATTTGCTCGCGGCGATTGATCCCGCGGGGGCGCCCCACCGTTTGCAAGTGAAGCCGCTGGCGACGCCGGCGTATGCTGCGGACGAGCCGTTGCCAGATTCGGCCGAGGCGGAGTCGCTCGCGAGTTTCGCCAAGTGGTGTCTCGAGTCGCGGCTGTTGATCGTGCCGGAGCGGGAGCCGGAACTCCACCGCTTGCTGCGCGAGAATGTGGAGATCGTGCCGCCGCCGGCTGCAACTGGCGGCGATGGTTCGCTCGGGATTCTTGAAGGGTATGCGTCGCAGATTTTGCCCGACGGAAGCCAGTTGCAGAGAACGCCGATTCGCGCCGACTGCCAAGCGGAGACAGCGGCCGCCCTTGCGATGCACGCCAAGCTGAGCGGCGATGCGCGGAGCGAGCAGGTCGCGACCAATCTGATGAACTACTTGTATGAAACGTCGGGCATGTGCCGCGGCGAGCGCGGCAATCCGCGGCATCCGGCATTCGGCCTGGTCGCGTGGGGGGACGTTTCACCTGCTTGGATGGCCGGCAACTACGGCGACGACAATGCCCGCACGCTGCTCGCCACGATCGCGACGGCCGCCAAGCTCGAAACCGCGGCGTGGGACAAGCCGTTGTTGCGAGCGCTCTACGCCAACTTGCGAACGACCGGCACGCTCGGGTTTCGCAGCGACAATCTCACCATCGCCATGATTGAAGAGCATGGTTGGAAGCACTTTCATGACGCACCGACGGTGAATGTGTCGCCCCACTTCGAGGCGTACTCTTGGGCCTGCTATCTGTGGGCTTACGCTCGGACGGGTGACGAGCAATTTCTGGAAGTGACCAAGCGCGGCATCCGCCGCACGATGGAAGAGTATCCCGCCGGTTGGCGGTGGGGAGAAAATCTCGACCGCGCGCGGATGTTGCTGGCGCTTGCCTGGTTGGTGCGCGTGGAGGACACGGCGGAGCATCGCGGCTGGCTCAAGCAAGTGGCGAACGACCTGCTGAAAACGCAGCAGCCATGCGGCGGGATTCCGGAGCAGCCGGGCAATGCCTCGACGGGGCATTTCCTCGTGCCAACTTCCAACGAAGCGTACGGCACGGGCGAGACGCCGCTGATTCAAGAGAGCGGCGATCCGGTGACCGATCAGCTGTATGTGTCGGGATTCGTGCTCCTCGGCTTGCGCGAAGCGGTCGCCGCGACGGGCGATGCGGAGCTCAAGCAAGCGGAAGATCGTTTGGCCGACTATTTGGTGCGCGTGCAGGTGCGGTCGGAGTCGATTCCGTATCTCAACGGGACGTGGTTCCGGGCGTTTGATTATCGGCGCTGGGATTATTGGTCGAGCTCGGGCGACCTCGGTTGGGGAGCTTGGTGCGCCGAAGCGGGGTGGGGGCCGGCGTGGACGGCGATCACGTTGGGGTTGCGCGTTGAGGGAACGTCGCTGTGGGACGTGAGCCAGTCGTCGAAGGTCGCGTCGCAGCTTGGTGCGGTGCGCGAAGAGATGTCGCAGAATGACGGCGGGCCTTGGCGAGGGGCCTCGCAATGAATGTTGTGGCTCCCTCCCCCTTGTGGGAGCAACGAGCACGGTCGCCAGCGGCGATCGAGCGCAGGCGGTAGCCTGTGCGCAGCACCGGGCTGGGGAGGGGGGTGAGCCCTGGTACCCGCTGTCTTCACCCCTCCCTAACCCTCCCCATCGAGGGGAGGGGACCTCATGGTTTCATTTTAGTGAGGCTTCGGCGACTGAGCGCAGCGCTACGCGCGGCAACGCATTACCGGCATGGAAACCGAACCCCGGGCGGAGCCCGGGGCTAGGCGATGCGGTCGGTGAGGCTCGCGGCGAGGGTGATGAGTTCGCCCGCTTCAACTGGCTTCGGCAGATGCGACGTGAAGCCGGAGACGAGCGCACGGCGACGGTCGTCGGCGCGGGCGTAGGCGGTGAGCGCGATCGCCGGCGTTTTCTTTTGTTGCAGCGTCGCCTCTCGGGCGCGCCACTGGCGGATGAACGTGAAGCCGTCCATGCCAGGCATGCCGATGTCGGAGACGATCAGGTCGAATGTCGCCATTGCTTGCAACTCGAGAGCTTGCTCGGGCGATTCGACCGCGGTGACGCGGGCGCCGCACGATTCGAGGACGCGGGCGACGAGGGCGCGGGAGTCGGCTTCGTCGTCGAGAATCAGAACGCTTAAGCCGGCGAGGCTAAAGGTTGGTTCGTGGAGATGCGAGTCGTGGAGATCGTGCGATTCGCCGTCGGCCGCTTGCTCCTGCAAGACGGAACGAATCGGCAGGCTGACGATGAAGGTCGAGCCGCGGCCTTCGCCGGGGCTGTCGGCCGAGACGACGCCGCCATGGAGTTCGACGAGGTTGCGGACGATCGCGAGGCCGAGGCCGAGGCCGCCGTACGAACGGCTGATCGACGCGTCGGCTTGGCGGTAGCGATCGAAGATGTACGGCAGCAGGTCGGGCTTGATGCCGATGCCCGAGTCGGTGACGGTGAGCTCGACGTGCGAGTCGACTCGCTGCAGGACGACCTGCACTTTGCCCCCTTTGGGGGTGAACTTGATCGCGTTGGAAAGCAGATTCCACGCAACCTGGCGGAGACGGTTTGGATCGCCGGTTGCTTTGACGCCGAAGAGGGGGGCGATCATTTTTTCGAGCCGCACCCCCTTCGCTTGCGCGGTGACGGCGGACGACTGGACCGCTTCTTCGACGATCGTCGCCAGGTTGACGTCTTGCAGGTCGAGCCGCAGGCGGCCGCCGATGATGCGGCTGATCTCGAGCAGGTCTTCGAGCATCGTCGCCTGGGCTTTGGCGTTGCGCTCGATGACGTCGAGGCCCTCCTGGAATTCGGCGCTGAGCTCCGTGCCCGTCATTTTCAGTAGCTGCGACCAGCCGAGGATGGCGTTGAGCGGCGTGCGGAGCTCGTGCGACAGCGTGGCGACGAACTCGTCTTTCACGCGGTTGAGACGCTCGAGTTCGTGGCGAGCGATCCGTTCGCTGTCGAGCGCCTTCTCGCGCTCGACGGTGGCGAGGCGGAGGTCGGCGTGAGCCATCGCGAGCATTTCGGCGCGGCGGACGAGCAGCGCGACCATTCGTTGGCGGAGGTTGTCGGCGGTGGCGATTTCGTCGTTGGTCCAGGGCTCGCAGGTCCCTTTGACGGTTTCGCGCCAAAGGGCGAACGAGCCGCGGGGCGAGAGGCGATCGGGCGTCTCTTGTGAGAGGGCCGTTTTGCGAGGATCGCCGGCCCAGTTGACGGTGCGGACGTGTTCGGGGCGGAACCAGAGGAGCTGGTGCGCGCGGTTGCGGCCGATGTTCACCGCCAGGACGCCGGCGGCGACGGCGGCGAGGTAACCGCCGCCGAACTGACTGCTGAGGTTATCGATCGCGGTGACGTCTTCGCCTCGCTCCAGCAGCCACGCGGCGATTTGGCGGATTTCGTCTTCGCTGGGCGTGTGACCGATGCGAGAGACAATACCGTCGGAAACGATCGCGGCGCCGCCGGAATCGATGCAGTCGATGAGCGTCGGTTCTGAGAAGAGGGCGCCCTTGGCGAAGTCTTCGTCGCGACTGAGGTTGGTCATCACCTTGTCGCAGCACGTGAGCTGACGCTTGCGGAGCTCGCGCGTCTCTTGCTCGTCGACCGCGGCGATTTGCAGCGACATGAAGTGGCCGAGCAGTTCGCTCGCCTTCCGCAGATCGTACGGAATAAATTTCGGCGAGTAGTGGTGGCAAGCGATCAGGCCCCACAGCTTGCCTTGCCGCAGGATCGAGATCGACATCGAGGCGTAGACGCCCATGTTCCGCAGGTACTGCAGATGGATCGGCGAAACGCTGCGGAGGACGGAGTAGCTGAGATCAAGCGGCGGGGCGGTCGCATGGGCGGCGAGAATTGGCGACGCAACGTAATCGCGATCGGCGATGAAGCGGAGCCAGTTCTTCGTGTAGAGCTCGCGGGCCTGCTTCGGAATGTCGGAAGCGGGGTAATGGAGGCCGAGAAACGGTTCGAGGTCCGCGCGGCGTTCTTCGGCGATGACTTCGCCGTTCCACTCGCGGTCGAAGCGGTACATCATCACGCGGTCGAAACCGCAAAGGCGGCTCACCTTTTCGCAGGCAAGCGCGGCCATCTCTTTCACCGAGGTGGCGCGTTCGATGCGGACGAGGGCGTCTTGTAGGTTGTGGTAGAGAGCGTTCGCACGCTGGCCGGAGGTTTCGGGCGAGCGTTCGAGCTCGATAAAAAGTTTGTCGCCGTAGCGATGGGTGATCGCGTCCCACGGTTCCTCGGCGTGGCGGAGTTCCCACGTCGATTGGTAGGCGGGGCGGCCTTCCTTCAATTGGGCGAGGTCGCGATGCCAGCGGGCGGCTTCGCCTTGCTCGTTCTCGATGAGGAGCGCGTCGAGCGTGCGGCCGAAGAGTTCCTCCGGCGCGGCGCCAATAAGTTGGGCCGCGTTCGCGCTGACGTGCGTGATCGTGAGCCGCTCGCCATCGAGCGCGACCAGCACGCCATGGGGCTGGATCGCGCCGGGGATGTGGATCGGCTCGCGGTCGCAGGTGGTGAGGTCGATGGTCTCGGTCATCGTGCCGCCAAACGTTCACTTTCGTTGATGTTGTGAGTCGCAGCGCCGAGCGGTTCGGCGGGCAGCGGTAGCCAGGCTGCGAGCGATTCGAACGTGCTGACCGCAGCAGCGACGACGCGGTCGGCGTCGCGCGGGTTGTCGTACGCGGCGAGGCTCGCCAAATAGCGCTGCCACATTTCGCCGGTGCGCTCGCCGTAGCAGGTGAAGAACGCGAGGCCGCAGCGACTGGTGAGGCCGAAGCGGGCGAAGAAGTGCCGCGCGAGGATCATTCCGCCGAGCGTTGAACCTTCGACGACGTACAAGGCGCCGACGGCGTCGGCGACGCTGCGGAGGGGCGGGGTGGCGGCTGGCGCGATCGACCGGAGTTCGGTCGAGCTCATGCCGAGTGAGCGCAGGTCGTCGGCGAGCGCCGTGCACTTCCACCGTCCAGCCATCAACTGTCGGTCGGCCGTCCGCTGCAAGGAGGCTTCGAGCGGCAGGTAGTAGGCGTAGAACCGGGCGAGTAGATCGCAGTAGTCGGGTAGGCGAAGCGCCGGGTTCAGCAGATCGAGTTCGCGTTCGAGCGCCGTATGGGCGTCGTGAGTTGAGTCTTTGAGACGGGTGCGAAGCGGCAGGAGGTGCATGATTTTTCGGGGTTCTAATCGCGCGGTGTCCAAGGAGCGACCGACCCGGCAGCGCAGAGATCAGCGCTGAGGTTGGTCGCGCAAAGCGACAATCGTAAAAACGGGGCGTTTTAACGCGTTACGAGGTTCAAAAATGAAGGGCACACTACGATGCAATCGGCATGCCGAGAGCCTTCGCCCTGCTCGGGCCGGAGCCGGTAGAAGAGGCGAGTGTTGCGACGGCGGGGCCCGTCGGGTGCGCGTCGTCGAGAGTGCCTATTCAAGCGCCGGCAGCGATTGCACCGCGCGGAGCGTCGGCGTGCCGCGGGCGGCGGCGAGTTTCTTCTGCGCGAGTTCGGCGAGAGTGATGAAGCGGTACTTGCCGCCCGTCTCCTGGGCGAGATCGATGAGCGAGCAGGTGGTGCGCGGCTCCACGCCGAAGTGAACGACGTTGATCTTGATCTTCCGCTGTTTGCACTCGCGTACGAGGATCGCGATTTGCTCGGGGCTTGGGTCGTCCTTTTCCTCGCCGTCGGTGAGATGGAAGATCACCTCGGGTTCGCACATGATCGCTTCTTCGAGCGCCGGCAGGTGGTGCGTGTCGCCCTCGGCCGGCATCGAATAGACAAACGACTTGGCCAGGACCTTGTTTTCGTACGTCGCGTCGTACATCCGCCGCGTGTTGCCGAGCAGCGAGACGTAGCCGTTATAGAAGACGATTTGAAACCGGCACGACTCGTTGAGGTCTTCGAGGCTGTTGACGAGTTCCTTTTTCACGGCTTCGAGCGGCGTGATTTTGACGACTGCTATGTCGTCTTCCGTTAGCGTGTAGAACGAGCTCATGCTGAGCGAGCGATCGAACACGTAAACAAAGTCGCCCCCCTCGCCGACGAGGTCGAACATGCTCGTGGTGGCGTGGCCGGGGCCTGTGCCGTCGCCCGTTCCCATGCCGACGCCCTTGCCATGGCCGCCGCCGCTGCCAGTGCCGGAGCCGCCGTCGCCGCCATTGCGGGCGTCGCCTTCCTTGGGGCCACGGTTCGTTGCGGCGGCGGAAGTGAGGAGCATGTCGCGATCGAAAGCGACGGCATCGCTCTCGGGGGGAGTGGTGACGAGCGGATCGAACTTCGTGTTGAAGATCGGATCGGCGGCCGACTCGGCGAGCGGGATTTCTGCGGAGTCGACGGCGAGTGGATCAATCGAGGCGTCAATGTCAGCCGAGTCGACGAGCGGCGCCGTGGCTTCGCCAAGACCTGGATCGCCGCCGCCGCCGGCGTTGACGTCGGTGAGTCCAGGATCAGCTTGGAAGTCGAGCGTGAGATGGCCGGGGTCTTTAGGGACTGCCTGAATGAGGAGCCCGAGGATGAGCACGATTCCGGCGTGGCAAATGAGCGAGACCAGCCACGGGGGGAAGGCTGCGTAGTCGACTTCATGGTCGCGCGCAACAGCGCGGGCGGTGGCGTTCTTGGGCGTCACGCGAGTCGAGGCCGTGGGTTTTTCTGCTGTTCCGGAAGATGCATCAGCCGCGAGGCGGCCTTGCGAGCAGGCGACCGCTGCGATTGACGCCGTCATTGTTGCCGGTTTGGCAGAGCGACGCAAGAAAACCTGCAAAACTGGGTAAAAAGTAGCGAAATGTGGCGGGCGAATGGGCTAGCTGGCCGTCGGATGAAACTTTTTGGTGGCGAGGTATCCAAGTGCGATGAAGGCGAGCAGGTTGACGCCCTGGGCGACCGCAAACGGCGGCTCCGATTGCGTTGGCGCCAAGGCGTGGAGCGGCGGGAGCTTTTGGAATGCCTGGAAGATCAGGACGAAGACGTTGAGATACTGCGCTACGATTGCTGTGATGACGTACGTCGCGCGCCAACGGCCGACGAGCTTCTTGCCATAGAGTGCGTAGATGGAGATCGGCAGGATGATCAGCGATAGGACGGCCAGGATGTGCGACGGCAGCAGCTTCACGAAAGGAAACAAAAATCCGGTCGCACTAGTGAGGACCGTCGTCACCAGAAAGAATGCCGTCCACCGCGGCAGTCGCTGCGCTTGGAGCATGCCGCCGATGACGATGTAGCCCGAGACGATGCCGAGCAAGCTGATGATGACGTGGATGATCAAGACGGCGTCCATGGAAACTCTCGGGCTGGCGGATGGCGGGCGGTGAGCGTCGCGGGGAACAGCGACTTGGCGAGTGGCGGAATCTTACCCTCGGCACTTGGCGGGTCGCTAGAGCGCTCGCCTCATTCTCGCTACGGCGCTTCTTAGCCCCGGGCTCCGCCCGGGGCTAGGGGGAGAGGGGCTGGTGCGCGTGAGCCTATGTCTGGAAACGCAAACAGCCCTCGACCGGAGTCGAGGGCTGTTTGGAAATTTACCTACTCACTTAAACACCTACTCACGCTCGCCACCGCTGCTTACTTCAGCGGCTTCACCTTCACCGAGCGGTAGTGCGTCTCGCTGCCGGGGTCGTGGCCTTGCAGGGCGAAGGTGCCCGAGCCGATCTTCGCGTCTTGCCAGCCGTCTTCGCGCTTGAAGTCGGCGGGTTGATCCCACTCGTTGACCACTTCGCCGTTGACCTTCACGGTGACGTGGTTGTCTTTCACGGTGATGTTCTGCGTGAACCATTCATCGTCCTTGGCGGGCGACTTGTCCATGACGTTCTTGATGTTGTAGAGGCTGCCGGTCTTCTTCGGGTCGCCGTGGGTGTTGTTCACCTGGGTTTCGATGCCAGTGCTGGGCCAGCCAGTCGGTTGGTACTTCGTGTGGAAGTACATGCCCGAGTTGGCCTTCGGCTTGGTGAGAACTTCGCACTCATATTCGAAGTTCTTGAAGTTGTGGTTTTCAACCGGGCCCTCGTAGAAGATGTGGGCCGCTTCGCCGTGGGCGACGATTTCGCCGTCGACGACTTTGAAGGTGTCGGGGTTGTCTTCCGTGACCTTCCAGCCGTCGAGATTCTTGCCGTTGAAGAGTTGGTACCAGCCATCTTTGTCTGGTTTGGGGGCTTCGGCGGCTTGAGCGAAGGGCGTGAACGCGAGGCCCAGCAGTAGGGCGACGGAAGCGAGGGCGAATTTCATCGCAAGGTTCCTTGAGAGTTATTGCCTGGGATGGAATAGAGGGGCAGACGCGTCGCTAGAAGTGGCTCGTGGCGAGTGCGAACGCGGTAGTGACAGGCTACTAATGGCATGCTCGCGGAGCAAGCGGCGATGCATGTTGCGAGACTGAGTTGATGACTAAAGGCATGGTTTTCTTGGCGTTTTCTTTGCGCCTCTGCGCCTTTGCGTGAGACATCTTTTTTATCTCTCGCAAAGGCGCAGAGGCGCAAAGGAAATGCAACGAAGAGATTAATGCCTAAGCGGGAGCGACTTGGCCGGTAAGCGTTGTCGTTGCCGTGGGCGTCGTTGTCGGCGGCGGTGCAGGGGAGGGGGCGGTGGCGCGGCGGACGAACAGGGCGCTCAGGTCGTCGAGCAGTGAGTAAATAACCGGCACGGCCAACAGCGTCAGTAGCAGGGAGAGGGCCTGACCGCCGACGACGAGCACGGCGATCGACCGGCGTTCCTCGGCGCCCGGGCCGGTGGCGATCAGCAGCGGCACCATGCCGGCGACGAACGCGATCGCCGTCATCAGGATCGGCCGCAGGCGGTTGCGGTTCCCTTCGAGGATCGCTTCGTTGCGCGGCAGACCGGCGGCGCGGAGCTGGTTGATGTGGTCGACCTGCAAGATCGAAGCTTTCTTCACCATGCCGAACAGCACAAGGATGCCGAGGGCGGAGTAGAGGTTGAGCGATTCGCCGCCAAGCCACAGGCTGAACAGGCCGAAGGGAATCGCGATCGGCAGCGAGGCGAGGATCGTCAGCGGGTGGATGAGATGCTCGTACTGGGCGGCGAGCACGATATACATGCAGACGAACGACAACGCACAGGTCCAGATAAACTCTTCGAGCGTCGTTTGCAGTTCGCGGGCGCCGCCGACGACGCGGGTGGAGTAACCGGGCGGCAGGCCGAGATCCTCGGCGGCCTTATGCACGAGTCGCGCTTGCTCGGCAAGGGCGTAGCCAGGGGCGAGGTTCGCCCGCACCGCGGCCATGCGGAGGCGATCGAGCCGGTCGATGCGCGACGGGCTGAAGGTCTCTTCGAACGACACGACGTTGTCGAGTCGCGTGAGCGGCTGGTCGCCGGTTTCGTAACCGAGCCCGGGAATGAGCGTCGGCTCGGCGGCCGGAATCGTGCGGTTAGTGTTGCCGGCGGCGCGGGGATTGGCCGTGCGAACGTAGAGCTGCGAAATGTCGCGGGGATCCGCGCGATCGACGCCGCGGAGGCGAAGCTCAACGTCGTAAGCGTCGTCGGCTTGCGAATCGTAGAAGCGGGAGACGCGATCGTCGCCGCCGACGGCGATCCGCAGCGTGTCGGCAATTTCGCGGACGTCGACGCCGAGCGCGGCGGCCCGTTCGCGATCGATGTGGGCGAGCAAGTTCGGCTTGTCCATCCGCAGCGTGCTGTCGGCGTCGACGAGCCCCGGCATCTCGGCGACGCGATCGCGGAGGCGGTCGGTGAAGTCGGCGAGTTCTTGCAGGTCGGGGCCAGTGACGACGAAGTCGAGATCGACCGGGGCCCCTTGCCGGAACGAGGTGAGGTTGCGAACTGACGCCCGCAGGTCGGGATACGCGGCGATAATCGAGCGGACTTCGCGCATCTTGTCGCGTTGGTTGTAATTGCCCTCGAACGCCTGGTTGGGGTTGCCTTCCAGCAGGCCGTGCCAAAGCCTGCCGAGCGAGAAGGTGCGCGTTTCGAGGTCGTCGAGTCGGACGTACATGCTCGCCTGGCTCGTGCCGCGGGGCGAACTGCCGGAGACGGTCGAGAGAACGTGCACCACGCCGGGGACTTCACGGACTTTCGGCTCGACCGCGGAGATCATTTGGTCCATCGCCGTGATGCTGGTTCCCTCGGGCGCGGAGATGCGGACTTCGAACTCGCCCTCGTCGACGTCGGTCGGGATGTAGTCTTGTTGGACGAGGTTGAACAGCGGGATGTTCGAGGCGATGACGACGACCGAGACGAGGAGGATGAACCAGCGCTGCCGCATCGAGAGGCGGAGGCACCACATGTAGGAGTTTTCGATGTAGCGGTAGAAGCCGCGGCGGGAGGCGACTTCGTGGCTGGCGTGAATGTGCGAAGGGGGGTTGTTTGAGGCGGAGTCGCTCGACGCTTCCGCTCCCCTCCCCAGTCCTCCCCTCGAGGGGGAGGGAGCCACAGGATCTGAATCCTCCGGTGCTTCCTGCTTCGGACGCTTCAGCATCCGGCTACACATCATGGGCGTGAGCGAGAAGCTCACGAGCATCGAGATCATCACCGCGACAGTCGAGGTGATGCCGAATTCGTAGAGCAGCCGGCCGGTGACGCTCGAAAGGAACGACACCGGCAGGAAGACGATCACCAGCGAGATCGTCGTGGCGAGGACCGCGAGGCCGATTTCCTGCGTGCCGACGATTGCGGCCCGTTTCGGTTCAAGCCGCTGTTCTTCGATGACGCGGAAGACGTTTTCAAGGACGATGATCGCATCGTCGATGACGACGCCAACCATCAGCACCAGCGCGAGCATCGTGACATTGTTGAGCGTGAAGTCCATCCCCTTCATCACGGCGAAGGCGCCGATAATCGAAGTCGGAATCGCGACGGCGGCGATGATGGTCGACCGCCACGATCGCATGAAGAGCAGCACGATGACGCTCGCCATGAGGCTGCCGATGACGAGATGGTGCTGGATTTCGTTGAGGGCGGCGCGGATGTAGCGAGACTGATCCTGCAGAACTTCGACTCGCACGTCCGGGGGAAGCAGCTCGCGGACTTGCTTGAGCCGCTTTTTCACGGCGTCGATCACCTCGACCGTGTTCTCGCCCGATTGCCGCTGCACTTGCAGCACGACGGCGGGTTGGCCATCGAACAGCGCGAGCGAGCGGCGTTCTTTGGTGAGGTCGACCGCTTCGCCGAGGTCGGAGATCCGGAGCGGCACGTCGCCGACGGTCGATACGACGAGGTTGTTGAACTCGCTCGTCTTCGGCAAGCGGCCGAGGGTGCGGAGGCTCAACTCGCGGAAGCCGGCGTCGACTCGGCCGGCGGGAATCTCGGCGTTTTGCGAGGAGATCGCGTCATAGACCTGCATCACCGACGTGCGATGCGCGGCGAGGCGGTCGGCTTCGAGATTGATCTGCACCGCTCGATCCGAGGCGCCTTCGATCGTCACCTGCCCAACGCCGCGGGCTGATTCGATGATGCTTTTGACGCTGCGATCGGCGAGAACGTAGAGCTCGCGCGGCTCGCGCTGGCCGAAGACGGCAAGCGTCATGATCGGCGAGGCGTCGAGATCTTGCTTCTGCACCACCGGCGGGTCGATGCCGGGCGGAAGTCGGTTGAGGACGCTGTTCACGGCGTCGCGGACGTCTTGCGAGGCGACGCCGATGTTGACGTCGAGGCGGAAGGTAATCATCAGCATCGAGACGCCGTCGTTCGAGAGCGAACGTAGTTCGTCGATGCCGGCCACGGTGGCGACCGCGTCTTCGAGCGGCTGGGTGACTTCCGACTCCACTTCCGCCGCCGCGGCGCCGGGGTAGTTGGTGGCGACGCGAATCGTCGGCAGGTCGATGTTCGGAAAGCGGTCGATGCCGAGCTGCGGATACGCAGCGGCGCCGGCGACGACCACTGCTGCGATCAGCATGAGGGCGAAGACGGGACGCTCAACGCAAACTCGGGCGAGCCATTGCATGAGAAGCTAGGAAGCTGTCAGCGTTCAGCTGTCAGCCAGCAGGAGGAGTGGACTGTTTGTTAGTAGGAGCGGCGGCTTCCTCTGCGGACGCCTTCCGTTCCTCACTTTTCTGGCTGATTGCTGAAAGCTGACCGCTGACCGCTTTAAGCGTCACCGGTCCGGTGCGGCCTTGCTCGGCGTTGGCGACGACCTCGCTGCCGGCGGGGAGGCCGTCGAGGATTTCGACGCGGCCCCGTTCCTGGCGGCCGGTGCGGATCGACTTCTGCGCGGCTTGGCCGTCGGCGACGACCCAGACTTTTTCGACGCCGGCGAAGCGAGTGACCGCCGCCTCGGGCAGGGCGAGGGCTTGCGCCTCGGCGTCGACGATGACGTCGGCCTTGGCGAACAGGCCGGCTTGCAGGGCGTGGTCGGGATTGGGAACGTCGGCTTCGATGCGGACGGCACGGCTCGTTTGCGTGACGATGGGGCTGACTCGCGTCACTGCGGTGAGGATCGGTTCAGCAACGCCGGCGATTTGGATTTCG
This sequence comes from Lacipirellula parvula, assembly GCF_009177095.1. Taxonomy (NCBI): domain Bacteria; kingdom Pseudomonadati; phylum Planctomycetota; class Planctomycetia; order Pirellulales; family Lacipirellulaceae; genus Lacipirellula; species Lacipirellula parvula. Next base: position 6,730,202 of record NZ_AP021861.1, on the reverse strand, counting down.
ACCTTCTGGCCGGTTTTGATCTGACGGGCCTGGCTTTCGGGGACGCCGGCCGTGAAGCGGAGCCGTTCGGCGCGGACGAGCGCGATGAGCGGTTGGCCCATCGACACATACTCGCCAGGCGAGACGCGGCGGGCTTCGACGACGCCGTCGAACGGCGCGATCAGCTGCGAGTCGATCACCTGCTGTTTGACGAGCGAGAGCTCGGTGCGGCGGACGCCGATGAGCGCGACCTGCGTGCTGACCGAATTGAGCGCCGAGTTGTAACGGGCCTTCGCGGCGCGAAGTTGCGCGACTAGCGTGTCGTATTCGCCGCCGGTGATCGCGCGGGTCGGCACCAATGCGCGGGCGCGGTTGACGGCAGCTTGGGCTTCGTCGACGAGGGCTTGTTCCAATTGGACGGGGGGGGCGTCGTCGAAGTCGAGCCGCGTTTCATCTTCCTTCGGCGTGATGCCGATCGCGGCGCACGCCTGTTGGAGTTGGGCCTCGGCGAGTTTCACCTGCAGGTCGAGTTCGCTGCGGTCGAGCGTGACAAGCGGATCGCCTTTCTTGACGATTGAACCGAGGTCGACGGACACCGTGGCAACGCGGCCGGCGAGCTTTGAGCCGAGGACGGCGTCTTCGTCGGCGAGGAGAGCGCCTTGGACGGTGACCGTCCGCGGCCAAGGAAGGAGTTGGGCGGCGACGACTTCGACTTCCTTCGGAGCGAGGGGGGCCATTTTCGCAGCCGACGGGGTGGCGGCGGGGTCGGCTTTCCCGCAGCCGAGCAGCGCCAGCGAAGTCGCGGCCGCGGCGAGGAAGACCGAGCGGGAAGTCGGGGCGGGGCAGGGCATCGACGGCCTGGGCGACGGGAAGGGACGTGCATGGACGTAGCGGCCCGCAGAAGTGCCGCCTCCTACAGTATAACCCCGCCGAATCGCGAAAGAGCCGGTGAGTTGCCGTAGGTTTAGCGGGCCGAAAGTGGCCTGGAGGCGGGATTTACGGCCCGCAACGTCTGCAAAAAAGAAGAAAAAGCAGCGACTACAGCTTGGCTTCAAAAACGAGATCGGCGCTTGGTTGCGAAGTTTTGGCGTCGGACTCCAGGGTCACGATGGCTCGCGAGGGCCGCCCTGGGGTGAGTTTCGGGAAGTCGGCGATAACGTGGGCTTCTCCCTGCTGATCGACGGTGAATTGCGGACCGGCGAAGTAGTCGCCCCGATCATCCGCGGCCCAAAGCTGATAGCTTTTTCCTGCGGAAGCCGCCGGCAGCCCCGTGGCATGGAAGTGCCACTGTTGGGCTGGCAGGTCCCAGATGATGTAGGCCGCGGCGGTTTCCGGCGCTTGCGCGCCATGAAAAGAGACGATGCGGACTTGTTCGGAGCGTAACCTCGCTTTGTCTCTGGCGCCCGTGATCAGCAGTTCGTTAGCAATCTGCTGCTTCCGTGCGGCGTGGTCGGAAGAGGGGGCGAGTCTCGCGAACGAGGCCGTCAGCCCGATCAGGACGCTCGCGGCGAGCGCATAAGAGGCGAGCCGTTGGCGTGCGGAAAGTCGGCGAGCTGCCGTTGCACGTTTTTCGGCGCTGTTTGTCGAAGGGTTGAGCGAACGCTGTGCGGGGTGCGATTTCGATCCTTGCGGCCAATCTTCGAGGCGGTTTGTGATTCGATCGAAGAGATCGGCGGGCGGAGCGACGGGTTCAAGCGTCATGGGAAGCGCCGACCATGCGGCCACAATCGCCGCCGCTTCATGGCGGCAAACCGGGCACGCGGCCAAATGGTCGCCCACGGCCGCGGCGGCTTCCGCGGTCAGGTGGCCCAAGGCATGCTCGGCCAGCTCATTTCGGCAGTGGTCGCAAGTAATCATCAATCGTCTTCAGCCTGCAAGCCTTGGAGGGCGTACCGGAGTTTTTTTAATCCTCTGCGGATGTGCGTTTTGACGGTTCCCAGCGGCGCGCCAAGCCGTTGGGCGATTTGTTGGTGACTGAGTCCTTCGTAGTAGGCGAGTTCCATCGCTTCGCGTTGGCGGGCGTCGAGTTCGGCGATCGCGGCGACGATGCGAACGCGAGTCTCGCCTTGCGAAGCCGATTCGTCTGGCGCCGGGGCGCCGCCGGCGAGCGTGTCTTGTTCGTTCAAGCGCCAACCCGAATCGGCGCGGACTTCAGGCCGCGCCGCATGGCTGCGCAAGCGATCGATGGCGCGACTGCGGGCGAGCGTCATCAGGTAAGGGCGCGCGGCTCCGCGCATCGAGTCGTACCGGTCGCGTCGTTTCCAAACTTCCCAGAAAACCTCGGCGACGGCGTCTTCGGCGTCGGCGCGATGGCGGAGGATCCGTTCACACAGGGCAAGCAAGTCGGCTCCAAACCGATCGTAAAGCGCGCGAAACGCCGTCCGATCTCCGAGGCGCACCGCGGCGAGTAAGTCCGATCCGTCGGAAGTCGGAACTGGTTCCAACTCGCCGGCCTCAGGCGTCGGTCGGTCGCGCAGCGTCTCGTCGGTCGAGAGACCTCTGGAGACGTTCACCCCCAATCCGCCGCGGGCGTCGTCGCTCGGCATTGGATTGGGAGTCGCTGACAATCGTCTGTTCCTGTAATGAGTACGGCTGAACGCGCGGGAATGGATGCGGAGAGATGTTGCAGAGAGTGAGATTCGCGGCGAAGCGCGTTCAGGCTGATGGCAGTTCTGCGGGCGGAGGCGCCGCAGGGGGATTCGTTGCTAGCACCGCGTCGGTCATCCAGCAGCCCTGAAACGGCGCTTCGTCTTGTCGAGACAACACGAATGCGAAAATGCGGACATGGTGTTGAGCGTCGATGATCGTGACAAGTAACTTCGCGACGTTGTTTTCGATTTGCGGGCGACCCACGAGCGCGGCTCGGGGGGAAGTCATCGCGTCGAAGGGCGGGTTGCGCACCATTTCGCCGAAGTGCTTCAGGGGGCCCGTTTCCGTGCGATTGGCAGGCGATGCCAAACAAAAACATTGCAAGATGCCGACGCCGTCTCGTTTCGAATCGCCGAGCCCTTTCAGTTGCAGGCGAACGACGTCGTCGGGCTTAAGCTTCGGCGACGGGAAGACGACTTCGGACAGGTCGATGCCGGCAAGTTCGTCTGCGTCGATCCCCGCAACGGAAGAAGCGCTGGCGGACCAATAGATGTTCATCAAGCCGGCAAAAAACGCGAACGCGACCACTGCGTAGAACGTCGGTCTCAGGAATTGAATGATGGGTGACGTCATGCGTTGGTTGTTCGTTCGAGCGGGACTCTCTCAAGAACATATGTCAGCGGGAGAATTTCCATTGCCGAGGTCGAAGAAAGCGGGCCGCAGCGAGGGAGCGGCGGCGGGCCGTAGGGGGATTTAACTAACGAAACAGGCAAGAAAACAGGCGGGCGATTCCGAAGAATTGCCCGCCTGGAGAGTTCGAAGCAAAGTTATTTCACGACGCGCTACTTACGACGACGGGCCAGCGGTACGGCGGCCAAGGCCATCGCCGCCAAGCCGAGCGTGGCCGGTTCGGGGACAGCCGGGGCAACCGTCATGGCCGTAATGATCACGCCGCCGTCAATTTGGCCGACAGGGGTCGCGGCGCCGGTGGCGAGGTTGATCGTGTAGAGGTTCGACTGCGAGCTGCCCGACAGCAGCAGCGCCGCGTAGGCGATGCCCGTCGTCCCCGAAATGTCGAAACCGCCGACGCCGGTGACATTGAAGCCGAGCGGTCCAACCGTGCCGAGCGTGCCCGCGTTGTTCGCTTGGGTGACCAGGATGTCGAGGGCGGTGTCGATGCCGTAAAGCTGCGTGGTCGTCGCGCCAGCGAAATTGTTGGTGTAGGCCGAGTTCACCACGTTCGGGTCGATGCCGAAGTTCGGGTCGCCGGGGCCGAAGGCCAGGTCGGTGGCCGCCAGTTGGACGGCGCCGGTGATCGGGTTGAGGACCAGGTTCTTGTTCGTCTCGGCGACGACGCGGATGCGGTCGATCGTCGGGTTGAAGTCGAAGCCGAAGTTGAAGCCGTTCAGTGCCGGCGAAAATGGCGCGGCGACCGCGGTGGCTGCACCCGTCGACGTGTTCAGCGTGTAGAGCCGGCTGGAGGTTCCCAGGGCGTAGAGGCCGCCGGTGGCTGGGCGGAAGTCGATGCCGACGATGGTTTCGTTGCTCTGGAGGCCCGAGACGAACGAACCGGAGATGATGCTGCCGGGAGAAGCCGAGTCCCAGCTAAGAAGGGCCGTCGAGTTGCCGACGGCGGCGATGCCGTAAATAAGTTCTGCGGAAGCAGGCGTCTGGGCGCCGGAGATAAAGAGTGCCAGTGCGCACAACGGCGCGGTGAATCGCTTCATGTAGCTTACTCCTAGCTCAAGTTGCTGGTCTGGTGCGGTGTCGACCCAGTCGATGGCGCCGAGGATAAGTCGGAAAATGCAGCGCCAGTTGAAACGGACGCCACTTCGAAGCCGTCATCCATCAACGGCGAGACGAACGAAGTGGCTAGGTTTCTCGCGAAACGAGACGCCAGCCTACCCCGTTACGGAAGGTACGGCCAGGGAAATGTCTCTGGATGCGTTAAAAAGTCGCAATTTGCGACTTTGGGGCTTTGGTTGCTCTGCGGGGTGTGGGGTGTCGCGCCGCCGGGCGAGGTTTGTGTCAGGCTGGGAGGCCGCCCTCGGCTCTTTGCTAGCAGTATCTGCCCTGCGCAGCTTGTTAATGCGGTCCGAAATTCGCTAGAGGCCGCCTTGTCACCCCTTGCGGCTTCGGTATATTAGTTGATTCGCACAAGCTCGCCCCACCCCGGCTAGCGTAGCTCAATTGGCAGAGCAGCTGATTTGTAATCAGCAGGTTGTGGGTTCAAGTCCCTCCGCTAGCTCTGTCGATAGAGAGAGTTTTCGCCGCCCGGGACGGTTTTGCTGCGACCGACGGTCTTCGGTAAATCGGCTTTGCGGTGGTTAGAGGAGTACGTCGGGGAGTTACCGAAGCGGTCAAACGGGTCAGACTGTAAATCTGATGGCTATGCCTTCACAGGTTCGAATCCTGTACTCCCCACTAGAAGCTAAGTGCTAGAGCTAGTAAGAGGTTAGGTTTGCGGGTGTAGCTCAATGGTAGAGCAGCAGCCTTCCAAGCTGAATACGAGGGTTCGATTCCCTTCACCCGCTTCGAAGTGCTGTTGGCGTTGGCTGAGTTTTTGGCCGCCGCGAAAGAGTTAGGTAGTTGTCGGGAGGTGGGTTTCTGAGCTGACGGCTGAGTGCTGAAAGCTGACGGCTTTTTGATCCTTTGCTGCTGTAGCTCAGTTGGTAGAGCGCGTCCTTGGTAAGGACGAGGTCACGAGTTCAAGTCTCGTCAGCAGCTCTCGATGTTAGTTTCGATCGTCCAGCCATTGCCGGCGACATGTCGCTCGCTGGCGGGCAAAAAATTTTGACCCCATGAAACAAGTGTTGAGTTAGTAGGGAGAACAATGGCAAAGGACACATTCAATCGTACAAAGCCGCACGTGAACGTCGGTACGATCGGTCATATCGATCACGGCAAGACGACCACGACCGGCGCTATTCTGGCCGTTCAGGGCGCTAAGGGCCTCGCCAAGCCGAAGGCCTACTCGGAAATCGCTAAGGGCGGTACGGTCCGCGACGCGACCAAGACGGTGACCATCGCCGTGTCGCACGTCGAATACGAGACCCCGAATCGTCACTACGCCCACATCGACTGCCCGGGCCACGCCGACTTTATCAAGAACATGATCACCGGCGCCGCCCAGATGGACGGCGCGATCCTGGTCGTGTCGGCTGCCGACGGTCCGATGCCGCAAACCCGCGAGCACATTCTGCTGGCCCGTCAGGTCGGCGTGCCGCGCATCGTCGTCTTCCTGAACAAGGTCGACCTCGTCGACGACGCGGAATTGCTCGAACTGGTTGAGCTCGAAATTCGCGAATTGCTCTCGTCGAACGGCTACCCCGGCGACGAAATTCCGATCATCCGCGGCGCCTCGAAGCCCGCCTACGACAGCCCGGCCGATCCGGAAAAGTCGAAGTGCATTACCGAGCTGATGGAAGCGATTGACTCGTACATCCCCGAGCCGGTCCGCGAAATCGACAAGCCGTTCATGATGGCGATCGAAGACGTCTTCTCGATCGAAGGCCGCGGCACCGTCGCCACCGGTCGTATCGAGCGCGGCGTCGTGAAGGTCGGCGAGGAAGTCATGATCATCGGTTTGACCGATGCTCCGACCAAGACGACCTGCACGGGCGTCGAAATGTTCAACAAGAGCCTCGATCAAGGCCAAGCCGGCGACAACGTCGGTTGCTTGCTCCGCGGCGTCAAGCGTGAAGATATTCAGCGCGGTCAGGTGCTGGCCAAGCCGGGCAGCATCACCCCGCACACCAAGTTCGAAGCCGAAGTCTACGTCCTGTCGAAGGAAGAAGGCGGTCGTCACACGCCGTTCTTCAGCGGCTACCGTCCGCAGTTCTACTTCCGCACGACCGACGTCACCGGCACCGCCAACCTGGTGGGCGACGCTGAAATGTGCATGCCGGGCGACAACGCCCGTCTGTCGGTCGAGCTGATGAAGCCGATCGCCATGGACGACGGCGTTCGCTTCGCGATCCGCGAAGGCGGCCGCACGGTCGGTTCGGGCGTCGTGACGAAGATCGTCGAGTAGTTCAAGGGAAAGCAAAACGGAAGGGGAAGGCGATTTCGATCGCCTTCCCCCTTTCCGATTTTTCTTTCACACAGGGGCGTAGCTCAATTGGCAGAGCACCGGTCTCCAAAACCGGGGGTTGCGAGTTCGATTCCCGCCGCCCCTGCATTCGGGAGTAGCGAGTAAGGAGTTTCGAGTTTCGGGTTTCGTGAGTAACGGATTTCACTCGCAACTCGCCGCTCGTCGCTCATAGCTCTTTGGAAAGACTAACGTGGCTGAGTTAATCGCAGGAATATTCACTGCTTCGCGTTACAAGCGAAATCAGGGCAAGGTGGCCCGGCAGGCTACGTTTTTCGCGCTCTTGGCCGTCGCGGCGGTCGGTGCGTGGACGATGAGTTCCGGTGCTTCGCCGGAGCTCGGGGAATATTTCGTGCCGCCGGCGTTGCAAGACAAAATCTCGCCTGCCGTGGTTGCAAGATACGTGTTGCCGATGATCGTGCTGGCGATCGGGGCGTGGGCGGCGTTTCGCGTCGTCAACATGCCGAAGTTCGCCGAGTTCTTGATCTCGGTTGAGAATGAGATGGGAAAGGTCTCCTGGCCGAGCCGGGGCGAGCTTTTTCGTGCGTCGATGGTCGTCTTGGTGGTGATCTTCTTCATGACGGCGATCTTGCTCGGGTACGATTTGTTTTTGAAGTGGTTTATTGGCGTCTTGCTCGACCTGTTCGGCAAGATCGTGAGCCTCTTCTAGTAGGTCGCGATGGAAAGCAGCCGCTGTCTGTAGTGCAGACGGCGGATGGAATGTTCTTTGGTTGGCGGGAAGAAGGCGCATAAGCGGTGAGCAGCGAGGAGCCGAACAAGGTGGACGACGAATTGAACGTCACGGGTGCGAACTCGTCGGCGCCGGCAGTCGTTGAGCCTGAAATCGACGATGATCCTTCCGAGGTGATTCCCGTCGAGCAAAAGCCGCTGTCGCGGGCTTCCGCCGTGTCGACAGAAGCGGAGGTCGCCGCGAAGAAGGCTGCCGAACCTCAGGGACCGGTCCAAATGGACTGGTACATCTTGAAGGTGCAGAGCAACCGCGAACGCTCGATCGCCGACGCGCTCAAGCGCAAGGTCGCGATCGAAGGGCTGCAGAAGTACGTCGACGTTGACAACATTCTCGTCCCGACGGAAAAGGTCACTGAGTTCAAGGCTGGTAAGAAAAAAATCGTCGAACGGAAGCTTTATCCGGGCTACATCGTCGTCCGGATGAACATCAACGACGACAGTTGGTTCGCGATTCGCGAAACCTCGGGGATTGGCGATTTCACCGGCGCCGGCGGCAAGCCGCAGCCGATGCTCGCCCACGAGATCGCCCGCATCGTGCAAACTGACGAAGAAGTATCGGACGACTCGCCGAAACTGGACATCAAGTTCAAATCGGGCGATCGCGTCAAGGTGAAGGACGGCACGTTCGAAGGGTTCGAAGGGGAAGTTGGAACCATCGATCCGCAGAGCGGCAAGGTCCAAGTGATGATCAGCATCTTCGGCCGGAGTACGCCGGTCGAGCTGGAATATTGGCAAGTTGAAGGCGTGTAGGAGGTCTGCAGGCGTCGGGGCCGAATGCGACTGTCGTCGAGTTCGGGAGCCGGGTTCCGTCGAGCAGACCGTTGACTACCAACAACGGAAAGTGCAATGGCAAAACAGTTAGTCGGAGTCGCGAAGTTCCAGATTCCGGGAGGTCAGGCGACGCCTGCTCCTCCGGTCGGTACTTCGCTCGGTAAGTACGGCATCAACCTGGGCCAGTTCGTCCAGGCGTTCAACGACCGGACGAAAGAAGCCGCTGGAATGATGATTCCGGTGGTGGTGAGCGTCTACAACGACCGGTCGTTCGATTTCTATACCAAAAGCCCGCCAGCGGCCGTCTTGCTGAAGAAGGTCGCGGGGTTGGCGAAGGGCTCGGGCGTGCCGAACAAGACGAAAGTCGGCACGGTCACTCGCGCTCAATTGGCCGAGATCGCAACGCTGAAGATGAACGATCTGAACTCGCGCGACGTTGAGCACGCGGTTCGCATGATCGAAGGCACGGCGCGCAGCATGGGCCTGGTGGTCGAAGGCTAGCGCGGCGTTCTCGCCGGGTGAGCGTTCGGCCCCGCCGTTCGCTCCGTACAACCAACTTACTCACTGTCATAACGGCACCTTTCATGCCCACAGTTAGCAAAAGAATGAAGGCCTCCGCCAAGAAGCGGCCGGCCGAAGCGATGCCGATCGCCGAAGCGGTGGCGGCTCTCAAGCAGTTTAGCGCCACCAAATTCGACCAAACGGTCGACATCGTCATGCGTCTCGGCGTCGACGCGGCTCAGGCCGATCAGATCGTCCGCGGCTCGATCGTGCTGCCGCACGGTATCGGCAAGCAGCTTCGCGTGGTGGTTTTCGCCAAGGGCGCCCAGGCCGACGCGGCCAAGGCGGCCGGCGCCGACGAAGTCGGTGAAGAGGAACTCGCTCAGAAGATTCTGGGCGGCTGGATGGATTTCGATGCGTGCATCGCGTCCCCCGACATGATGAAGGTCGTGAGCCCGCTCGGCCGCGTCCTTGGTCCGCGCGGTTTGATGCCGTCGCCCCGTGCCGGCACCGTCACCCCCGACGTCGCCAAGACCGTCGCCGAGTACAAGGCTGGTAAGGTCGAGTTCCGCAACGACAAGGCTGGCAACGTCCACGCTCCGATCGGCAAGCTGAGCTTCGACGCCGAAAAGCTGGCCGAGAACGCGAAGGCGTTCGTCGACCGCGTCGTGTCGCTCAAGCCGTCGGCCGTGAAGGGGATCTACGTGAAGAGCGCTCATGTGAGCGGCGCGATGACCCCCAGCGTGCGGTTGGCGATCTAGTTCTCAAATCAATCAATGAGCCGCCGGGGTCGAAACGACCCGGCTCGCTGTGAGAGTTTTTATATGAGCAAATACCTAAAAGACCTGATTACCGACGACTTGAAGAAGCGTCTGGACGGCGTTGAGGACGTGTTGGTCGTCGATATCGCCGGGCTGGAAGCCAACAAGAACGTCGAGTTGCGGAAGCAGCTTCGCCAGAAGGGCATCAAGATGCTCATGGTGAAGACGAGCCTGGCCCGTCGCGCGACCGAAGGGACTGCACTCTCGGCAGCCTTCGAAGGCAGCGAAGGGTCGGCGACGATCGTCTGGGGCGCCGAAGACATCGTCTCGTTGGCCAAGGAAATCACGAAGTACACCGACGACAAGGCATACGCTCCGTTCGCCCCTAAGGGCGGGTCGATGGGCGGGTCGAAGTTGTCGGCCGCCGACGTGAAGAAGGTCAGCACCTGGCCGAGCCGCACCGAGCAACTCAGCTTGCTCGTGGGGCAAATCCTGGCTCCAGGGGCCAACCTGGCGTCTCAACTGTTGGGTCCGGGCGCCAAGCTCGCGAGCCAGGTCAAGAAGAAAAGCGAAGAAGAGGGTTGAGCGGTCGTAGTCACGGCGAACGTTCTCAATTCTCCAATCACATAAATCAAAAAAACTAATTCACATTGGGCGTAACGCCCACACTTGCGAAAGGGTAGTTTGTCATGAGCGATGCAGCCACTATTGAATTTTCCGACGCGACCAAGAAGCTGGGCGACGACATCGTCAAGCTGACGCTGAAGGAAGCGAAGGAACTGAGCGATTACTTGAAGGAAGTTCACGGCATCGAGCCGGCTGCCGGCGGCGCTGTCATGATGGCTGCCCCGGGCGCGGGCGGCGGCGCTGCTGCCGCTGCTGAAGAGCAAACCGAATTCAACGTGATCATGGACAGCTTCGGCGACAACAAGATCAACGTGATCAAGGTCGTCCGCAGCGCCACCGGCCTGGGTCTGAAGGAAGCCAAGGACCTGGTCGAAGGCGTCCCGAGCAAGGTGAAGGAAGGGGTCTCGAAGGAAGAGGCCGAGAAGCTGAAGAAGGAACTCGAAGAAGCTGGCGCCAAGGTCACCATCAAGTAACTGTTTGGCTGCATCGCATCGCGCGACCCCTGGCGCTTCGGCGCCGGGGTCGCCGCTTTGCGCTTCCGAACGGCTTGATGCGTTAGCGGCGCCCAGAGCGACGCAGTTTCGATATACTTGCCTAACGTGCGAAGCAGCGAAGAGGTAGCACGGCCTCTTGGCTGCGTTTGTCGTTTGTTGAAAGCTAGCTAAGTTCGCGCTAGCCGGACCGCCACGCGGTCCGGGTTCTGGAGGACAGTGGTCCTCCGGCTAGAGGGGAACAGTAGCGAGGGGCGTTCATTCAATCGGCTGGATCGCGGCGCGCGGATTAGGTTCCCACCTCGTTAGAACGGAGCAGTCAAGCCCTATGGCAGTCACGGCTCAGCGGCGGCTGGTCACTCAGAACATTCGTAGCTTCGGCAGCGGCCGAGAATCGTTCGACCTTCCTGATCTCACCCAGATTCAGACCGAAAGCTACGAGCGGTTCCTGCAATACAACGGCGGTTCCACCGCCAAGCGGAAGAGCGAGGGCCTCGAGGCGGTCCTGCAGGAAATCTTTCCGATCGAGAGCTACGACAAGACGATCAAGCTCGAATACGTCCGCTACGAGCTCGGCAAGCCGCGCTACAGCATGGACGAGTGTCGGCAGCTGCGCCTGACCTACGGTCGGCCGTTCCGCATCTGGCTGCGCTTGCTCAAGGATCAGCCGGTCGAGGAAGAAGTCTACCTCGGCGATTTGCCGATCATGCTCGGCGGCGGCGAGTTCATCATCAACGGCGCCGAGCGCGTCGTCGTGTCGCAGTTGCACCGGTCGCCGGGCATCGACTTCGTCTCGGAAATGGATCCGGGCGAGCGTCGCATGTACTCGTGCCGCGTGATCCCGGAGCGTGGCAGCTGGATCGAGCTGAACACCACGAAGAAGGACAGCGTCACGGTCCGCATCGACCAGAGCGGTAAGTTCTCTGCGATGACGCTGCTGCGGGCGATGTCGCCCGAGCTGGGTTCCGACGCCGAGATTCTCCGTCGCTTCTACCCGGTGACGAAGCAGAAGGTCGTCGACGGCCGCAGCGCCGGCAAGCTCGAAGGCAAGGTTGCGGTCGAAGACGTCGTCTACCCCGCCGAGAGCGAACGCGCCGGCGAAATCATCATCGAATCGGGCCAGCGGATCACCAAGAACGTTGCAGAAATCATCTGCACGTCGGGGATCAAGCAGGTCGACGTGATGGAGCCGCCGAAGACGCCGCATCTGCTCAACGCCCTGGCCGACGACAACACGTCGAGCCATGAGGAGGCGTTGCTCCGGATTTACCAGCGTCTGCGTCCGGGCAACCCGCCGCAGCTCGAGAAGGCTCGCGCGCTGTTCAGCGAAAAGTTCTTCGACGCCAATCGCTACCGCCTCGGTCGCGTCGGTCGCTTCCGCATGAACCGGAAGCTGAACCTGAACGTCTCCGAAGACGAAATGGTTCTGCGTCCGGAAGATCTCGTCGCGGCGATCAACTACCTGTTGTTGCTCGTGGCCGGCGAGAACGAAGCGTACGTCGACGACATCGATCACCTCGGTAATCGTCGTCTGCGGACGATCGACGAGCTGGCGTGCGATGAAATCCGCAAGGGCTTCCTGAAGCTCCGCCGCACCGTGCAAGAGCGGATGAGCCTCAAGGACGCGGCCGACATGACGCCGCGGAGCCTGATCAACCCGAAGAGCATCTCGGCCGCCATCGAGTACTTCTTCGGCCGCGGCGAACTGTCGCAGGTCGTCGACCAGACGAACCCGCTGTCGATGCTCACGCACGAACGCCGGTTGTCGGCCCTCGGCCCGGGCGGTTTGAATCGTAAGCGGGCTGGCTTCGAAGTCCGCGACGTGCACATTTCGCACTACGGCCGCATCTGCCCGATCGAAACGCCGGAAGGTACGAACATCGGTCTGATCTCGAGCTTGGCGATGTACGCCACGGTCGACGATTACGGCTTCCTGGTCACGCCGTACCGCAAGGTGAAGAACGGCAAGCTGACCGAAGAGGTGGTGTGGCTGCGTGCCGACGAAGAGTCGGACGCTTACGTCGCCTCGGCCGACGTGCCGGTGAAGAACAACGAGATTCAAGGCGATACGGTAGTCGCTCGTTACCGCAGCGACTTCATGGTCGTGCCGACGGAAAAAATCCAGTACACCGACGTGGCGCCGAGCCAGATGATCGGCGTGTCGGCTGGTTTGATTCCGTTCCTCGAACATGACGACGCCAACCGCGCGCTCATGGGTTCCAACATGCAGCGCCAAGCGGTGCCGCTGTTGATCGCCGAGCCGCCGATCGTCGGCACGGGCCTCGAACGCGACGTCGCTCGTCACTCGGGCATGTTGGTGCGGGCCGGTCACAAGGGAACGGTCACCTACGTCGACTCGAATCGGATCGAGATCGGTCAAGAGAAGCATGAACTGCGCAAGTTCGTGGGTCTCAACGAGCGGACCTGCCAGAACCAGAAGCCGCTGGTGAAGATCGGCGACAAGGTCGAAAAGGGCGACGTCATTGCCGACGGCGCTGCGACCTTCAAGGGCGACCTGGCCCTGGGCCGCAACGTCCTCGTCGCGTTCATGTCGTACGAAGGCTACAACTTCGAAGACGCGATCATCATCAGCGAAGAGCTGGTCCACAACGACACCTACACCTCGATCCACATCGAGGAGTTTGACGTCGAAATTCGCGAAACGAAGCTGGGACGCGAGGAATTCACTCGCGACATCCCGAACGTCAGCGAAAAGGCTCTTCGCAATCTCGATGAGAGCGGCATCGTGCGGGTCGGCACCTTCGTCTGGCCGGGCGACATCCTGGTCGGCAAGGTCTCGCCGAAGAGCAAGACCGAGCTCACGCCGGAAGAGAAGCTGCTGCACGCGATCTTCGGTCGCGCCGGCGAAGACGTGAAGAACGACTCGCTGGAAGTTCCGTCGGGCGTCGAAGGCATCGTCATCGACACCCAGAAGTTCTCCCGCCGGATGAGCCTCTCGGAAGACGAACGCAAGGCGTTCGAGCGTTCGCTGAAGGATGCGGAGAAGAGCGGCAACGAGAAGATCGCCGCCGCGTTCACCGCCCTGGCGAACGAGATCGAGAAGATCCTCGGCAAGAAGCTGACCGACGAAGATGGCAACGAGCTGATTCACAACCAAGAGGCGCAGTTTGTCGCCGATCAGGCTGTGAACTTCAAGGTCGACAATCTCGACATCCGCAGCGACGACCGCAAGAAGTCGGTGCAGCAAGCCTACAAGCAGCTGTGGCCGGAAGTCGAAGAGGCGATCGATCAGCGCGATCGGACGCTCAACTCGATGAAGCGCGGCGACGAGCTCCGCAGCGGCGTGTTGCAGATGGTCAAGGTTTACGTCGCGACGAAGCGAGTGATCTCGGTCGGCGACAAGATGGCCGGTCGTCACGGTAATAAGGGCGTTATCTCCAAGATCTTGCCGATCGAGGATATGCCGTTCCTGCCGGACGGCACCCCGGTGCAGATCATGCTGAACCCGCTCGGCGTGCCGAGCCGTATGAACGTGGGCCAGATTCTGGAGACCCACCTCGGTTGGGCGGGCGCCAAGCTCGGCTTCCGCGCGGTAACTCCGGTGTTCGACGGCGCCACGGAAGAAGAGATCAACGAGTGTCTCGACAAGGCTGGCTTGCCGAAGCACGGCAAGGCCCGCCTGAACGACGGCCGCACTGGCATGCCGTTCGAGCAGGAAACGACGGTCGGCTTCATCTACATGTTGAAGCTCCATCACTTGGTGGACGACAAGGTCCACGCCCGCAGCACGGGGCCGTACTCGCTCATCACCCAACAACCGTTGGGCGGCAAGGCGCGGTTCGGCGGCCAACGCTTCGGCGAGATGGAAGTGTGGGCCCTCGAGGCCTACGGCGCCGCCTATATCCTGCAAGAACTGCTGACGGTGAAGAGCGACGACGTCGAAGGACGCACGAAGATTTACGAGTCGATGGTCAAGGGCGAGAACACGCTGCAAGCCGGCACCCCGGCGAGCTTCGACGTGCTCACCAACGAGATCCGCGGTCTTGGGCTCAACATGCAGCTCGAAAAGCGGTCCTTGTAGATCGGAACAAGCGGTGCTCCTGGACTGGTCGCTCAAGCGGCCAGTCCGGCGCGCCGGATGACTCGGGACAGAGAATACAAACCACGGCCCTACGGCCATGTTCCAGCGAGGAACGAATATGAGCATTCTTGAAGGCGCGAACTACGACCGGGTAAACGACTACGGCTCGGTGAAGATCAGCCTCGCCCGACCGCACGACATTCGTAGCTGGTCGTTTGGCGAAGTGAAGAAGCCCGAGACGATCAATTACCGCACCTACCGTCCGGAAAAGGACGGCTTGTTCTGCGAGCGCATCTTTGGCCCGGAGAAGGACTGGGAATGCGCCTGCGGCAAGTACCGCGGCATGAAGTACAAGGGGATGATCTGCGACCGCTGCGGCGTGAAGGTCACGCACAGCCGCGTCCGTCGCAAACGGATGGGCCACATCGAGCTGGCCGCGCCGATTGTTCACATCTGGTTCTTCAAGGCGATGCCGAGCCGTCTCGGCAGCTTGCTCGCCATGAAGACGACCAGCCTGGAGAAGGTGATCTACTTCCAAGATTACGTCGTCATCGATCCGAAGGAAACGGCGCTGAAGCCGCAGCAATTGCTGACGGAAGAAGAATACCGCCAAGCCCGCGAGCAATACGGCGAGAGCGGCTTCGAAGCCGACATGGGCGCCGAGGCGATCCGCAAGTTGCTCCAGAACCTCGACCTCGTGAAGCTCAGCGAACAATTGCGCGTTGATCTGCGCGAGACCGGTTCGAAGCAAAAGGCGAAGGATCTCATCAACCGGCTCAAGACGGTCGAGTCGATCCGCGATTCGGACAACAAGCCGGAGTGGATGGTGCTGGACGTGATCCCGGTGATCCCGCCCGATCTTCGTCCGCTCGTGCTGCTCGACAGCGGCAACTTCGCGACGAGCGACTTGAACGATCTCTACCGCCGCATCATCAACCGTAACAACCGGTTGAAGAAGCTGGTCGACCTGAACGCTCCGGAAGTCATCATTCGCAACGAAAAGCGGATGCTGCAGCAATCGGTCGACGCGTTGTTCGACAATAACCGCTGCAAGCGGCCGGTGCTCGGTTCGTCGAACCGCCCGCTCAAGTCGCTCACCGATATGATCAAGGGCAAGCAAGGTCGTTTCCGCGAAAACTTGCTCGGCAAGCGCGTCGACTACTCGGCCCGTTCGGTCATCGTCGTCGGCCCGCGGCTCAAGCTCCATCAGTGCGGTCTCCCCAAGAAGATCGCGCTCGAGCTGTACCAGCCGTTCATCATCCGTCGCTTGAAAGAGCTCGGCCACGCCGACACGATCAAGTCGGCGAAGAAGATGCTGGAGCGCAAGGACGACGAGGTGTGGGATATCCTCGAAGAGGTGATCACCAACCACCCGGTGCTCCTGAATCGCGCTCCGACGCTTCACCGCATGGGTATCCAAGCGTTCGAGCCGACGCTGGTGGAAGGCAACGCGATTCAGTTGCATCCGCTCGTTTGCCGCGGGTTCAACGCCGACTTCGACGGCGACCAGATGGCGGTCCACTTGCCGCTGTCGATCGAGGCTCAGGTTGAAGCCCACACGCTGATGATGTCGACGCATAACATCTTCAGCCCAGGCAACGGCTCGCCGATTATCAGCCCGTCGCAAGACATCGTGATGGGTTGCTACTACCTCACGATGCCCGTCCCCGAGGAAAAGGGGGACGGCATGGTCTTCAGCTCGTTCAACGAGGTCCACACGGCCTACGCTGCGGGCAAGGTTGGGACGCACGCCGCCATCAAGGTACGGTTGCCGAAGGACCGCTGCATGCGGGACGACTTCGACAAGAAGAAGGGCTTCGGCAAGCGAGTCGAAACGACCGTCGGTCGCGTGATGTTCAACGAGATCCTGCCGAAGGGGATGCCGTTCTACAATATCGCGATGCGGTCGAGCGAACTCGCTCGCGTGATTAGCGACTGCTACGAAATCCTCGGTCGTCGTCAGACGATCGAGCTGCTCGACGACATGAACCAGATCGGTTTCCGTCAAAGCACGCTCAGCGGTCTGTCGTTCGCGACGGACGACCTGATCACGCCCGACACGAAGGGCAAGATCATCGGCGAAGCCGACAAGCAGGTCAGCAAGTTCAACAAGCTGTTCCAACGCGGCGTGATCACGGAGCTCGAGCGTTACAACTCGGTGCTCGACGCCTGGACGCATGCTCGCGAACAGATTACGTCGGAAATGATGACGCGGCTGGAAAGCGACTATCGCACCGGCGGCTACGTCAACCCGATCTACCTGATGGCCCACTCCGGCGCTCGAGGCGGCATCGAACAGATGCGGCAGCTCGGCGGTATGCGTGGTCTGATGGCGAAGCCGTCCGGTAAGATTATCGAAACGCCGATCAAGGCGAACTTCCGCGAAGGCCTGACGGTGCTCGAGTACTTCTCCAGTACTCACGGCGCCCGTAAGGGCTTGGCTGATACGGCTCTGAAGACGGCCGACTCCGGGTACCTCACCCGTAAGCTGGCCGACGTCGCTCAGAACGTCGTCATCACGATGGAAGACTGCGGCACGACCCAAGGCATCACCAAGGGCATTATCTACCGCGGCGAAAAGGTGGAAGTGAACCTGGTCGACTCGATTCGCGGTCGCGTCAGCCGGGCGAACATCGTCAACCCGATCACCGACGAAGTGATCGTCCACGAAAACCAGCTGATCACCGGCGAAATCGGTCGCAAAATCGAGCAAATGGGCCTGGAGAAGATCCAGGTCCGCAGCCCGATGACCTGCGACGCATCGCTCGGCGTCTGCCGCCGCTGCTACGGTATGGACTTGTCGACCGGTTCGATGGTCGAAGAAGGTATGGCCGTCGGCATCATCGCTGCTCAGTCAATCGGTGAACCTGGTACTCAGCTGACGATGCGGACGTTCCACATCGGCGGCACCGGCCAGCACTCGGTCGAAGATAGCGACATCAAGGCGAAGAAGGGCGGTATCGCCAAGACCGCTCGCCTGAAGATGGTGACCAACGACTCCGGCCAGCAAGTCGTGCTTTCGCGAAACGGCGAAATCGCGCTGGTCGACGAGAAGGGGCGCGAAGTCGAAAAGTACGAGGTCCCGACCGGCGCCGTGTTGGCGGTGAAGGAAGACGACGTCGTCAAGGCTGGTCAGGTCATCTGCGAATGGGATCCGCATAGCATCCCGATCATCGCCGAAACGGGCGGTCGCATCCGCTACGAAGACCTCGTCGAAGGCGAGACGATGCGCGGCGAGAAGGACCCCAGCGGCAAGCTCCGCTACGTCATTCTCGAACACAAGGGCGATCTCCATCCGCAGCTCGTGGTTGAAGACCCGGCCGACGGCAAGATTCTCGACTTCTACTACATGCCTGAACGGGCTCACATCGAAGTCGACGAAGGTCAGACCATCACCCCGGGTACGCTCGTCGCCAAGACGCCTCGCGAAGCTTCGGGAACGCAGGACATCACCGGCGGTCTGCCCCGCGTCACCGAAATTTTCGAAGCTCGCAAGCCGAAGGATCCGGCGGTCATCGCCGAAATCGACGGCTTGGTCGAACTACTCGGCGAGAAGAAGCGCGGCAAGCGTTCGATCATCGTTCGCAGCGAAACGGGCATCGAGCGCGAGCACTTGGTGTCGCACTCGAAGCACTTGCGAGTTCATGCCGGCGATCACGTCCGTGCTGGCGAAGCCCTCGTCGACGGGCCGCTGGTGCCGCACGACATTCTGCGGATCTCGGGCGAAGAGGCTGTGCAGCAGTACCTCACCCGCGAAATTCAGAACGTTTACCGCAGCCAGCGCGTGGAAATCAACGACAAGCACATCGAGATCATCGTTTCGCAAATGTTGCGGAAGGTGAAGATCGAATCGCCGGGCGACACCGACCTGTTGCCGGGCGCCGTGATGGACAAGTTCGATTTCCGCTCGGCCAACGAAGCGGTGGCGAAGTGTCTGAAGATCACCCACCGCGGCGACAGCGAGTTCGCCGAAGGTTCGGTGGTGCCGAAGGAAGTGATCGAGCAAGCCAACGCGACGATCGAATCGCTCGGCGGCGACATCGCCAAGGGTTCGAAGCCGAAGATGGCGACCGCCAGCACCCAGCTCTTGGGCATCACCAAGGCGTCGGTGCAGTCGGGCAGCTTCATCTCGGCCGCGAGCTTCCAGGAAACGACGAAGGTCCTCACCGAAGCAGCCCTCGCCGGCCGCACCGACTACCTAGTCGGTCTGAAGGAAAACGTCATTCTTGGTCACTTGATTCCAGCCGGTACCGGTTTCAAGACGATTCACGAATCGGAAGTCCGCATCCAACCTTCGGCTCTCGAGGCTCTGGCTTCGGAGAAGGAGCGGGTGCTGGAGCGTTCGTTCCCGCTGCTGGAATCGGCGTTGCGGACGGGCGGCGATGGCGCCGGCCCGACGATCTCCGAAGGAAACGGCCACGGCAATGGCGAACGTTCGCCAGCCCCGCCGGCTGCTCCGACCGGCCTCGACGCCCTCTTGGGCGGCATGACCGGCCCGACGGGCGACGACGATTTGGACGATGAGTAAGAAATAGCGGAGCGTTTTCGTCCCCCGGCGAGCCGCCGGGGGACGAAAAGCCCTGCCGCGGCCGTCCCAAACGGGCGTTGACAGGCGTTCCCGTTGCGATAAATTGATTGGTTCCACCCGTATCGACGGGCCCTAATTAGAGAAAGCGTCTTAGGCTACCAGCCCATGCCCACGATTAACCAACTGGTCCGCAGCCAACGTCGGCCGAAGCGGAAGTTCAGCAAGTCACCGATCCTCGATCGCTGCCCCTTCAAGCGCGGGGTCTGCTTGCAAGTCCGCACGATGACGCCGAAGAAGCCGAACTCGGCTCTCCGGAAGATCACCCGTGTGCGGTTGTCGAACGGCAAGGAAGTCACCGTTTACATCCCGGGCGAAGGCCACACGCTGCAGGAACATAGCATCGTGCTCGTCCGCGGCGGCCGCGTTCGCGACTTGCCGGGCGTGCGTTACCACGTCGTCCGCGGCGCCCTCGATACGCTGGGCGTCAACGGTCGTAAGCAAAGCCGTAGCAAGTACGGTGCGAAGAAGAGCTAGTTAGAAGCTTTCAGCTGTCAGCGATCAGCCGGCAGCTTTTTCAAATCACATTGAGCTGAGTGCTGACAGCCGACCGCTGACAGCTAATTCCCATGGGCCGTATTACTGCCAGCCGTAAGCAACTGAAGCCAGATCCGGTGTACGGGTCGCTCCTCGCCAGCAAGTTCATCAACTGCTTGATGTACGACGGCAAGAAGAGCACCGCCCAGGCCGTGTTCTACGATGCGATGGACCTGATCAAGGAGCGTCTGCCGGAAGCCGAGCCGATCGAAGTCTTCCAGCAAGCTCTGGAAAACGTGAAGCCGTCGATCGAAGTCCGCTCGAAGCGCGTCGGCGGCGCCGCCTACCAGGTGCCGATGCAGGTCAACCGCGTTCGTCAGCAATCGCTGGCGATTCGCTGGGTGTTGATCGCCATCCGCGAAAAGAAGGGCCGCGCCACCGCCCAGAAGCTGGCCGACGAACTGGTCGCCGCGTACAACCGCGAAGGCGCCGCTGTCAGCCGTCGTGAAAACGTCCACCGTATGGCCGACGCGAACAAGGCGTTCGCTCACTTCGGCTGGTAGTCGTTTTAGAGTCAACGAGCTAGGGGCTGAGGATCAGGGCGCTGCGAGCGCCTTCATCCCCGGCCCCTAGCTTTTTTTATGCGCGGAAGAATTGAACCGCCAAGGACGCAAGGACGCCAAGGAATAATCGCTGATTGAACCACAGCGACACGACGAGCACGACGGAGAGGCGAGAGGCATGCATGGGCGTTACGGTAGGCATCGTTGCTGAGTGAAAGATACAATCGGAAGTATTCGTCATTTGTATCTTCGTCGTGCCCGTTGTGCCGTCGTGGTGAATTTCCCTCAGTGAGAACAACTTAATCCCCCTTGGCGTCCTTGGCGTCCTTGGCGGTTAACTCCTAAACAGCCATGGCGACAGACCTCTCCAAAATTCGCAACATCGGCATCATCGCCCACATCGACGCCGGCAAGACGACGGTGACCGAGCGGATGCTGTTCGCCTCGGGTACGAAGCATCGCGCCGGCGAAGTCGATCGCGGCACCACGACCACCGACGACGACGCCGAAGAGGCTGAGCGCGGCATTACCATCTACAGCGCATGCGTTGCGTTCCCGTGGAAGGTCGCCTCGAACCCCGGCATGCCGGTGAAGCAGGTCGAGGTCAACCTCATCGACACCCCGGGGCACGTCGACTTCACGGCCGAGGTCGAGCGCAGTCTCCGCGTGCTCGACGGCGCCGTGATCGTCTTCAGTGCTCGTGAAGGCGTCGAAGCGCAAAGCGAAACGGTCTGGCGGCAGGCCGACAAGTACCATGTGCCGCGGATCGCGTTTATCAACAAGCTCGACCGCGAAGGCGCCAACTTCGACACACTCGTCGAGGAAATCCGCGACCGCCTCGGCGCCAATCCCGTCGCGCTGCAGATTCCGATGGGCCTCGGCCCCGCGCACGTCGCGAATCCCTTCCGCGGCGTGATCGATCTCATCCGCATGAAGGCCCTCACCTTTCCCGAAGGGAAGGAAGGTCGCAAGATCATCGAGGAGGAGATCCCCGCCGAGTTTGCCGTCGATGCGGCGTTGTGGCGAGATGATCTGCTGGAGAAGCTCTACAACTACAGCAACGAGCTGATGGAGCTCGCCCTCAGCGGCGAGCCGATTCCCGAGCCGCTGATCCACAAAGTCGTCCGCGACGCGACGGTGCAGCAGCAAATTCAGCCGATCCTCTGCGGCTCGGCCCTGCACGGCATCGGCGTCCAGCCGCTGCTCGACGGCGTCGCCGCGTACCTGCCGAGCCCGCTCGATAAGCCGCCGGTCGAAGGACGCGATCCGACGCAAAAGTCGCACGGCAAAAGCAAGAAAGCGAAGGAAGGCGAGCCGGACCTGCCGCCGATCAAGCGGAAGCCCGATCCGAAGGAACCGTTCTGCGGCCTCGTCTTCAAGATTCTGCCGTACAAAACGGGCGATCTGTCGTGGGTGCGCGTCTACTCGGGTACGCTCGAAGGCAACAGCCGCGTGCTAAACCCCGGCAAGAACGCCAAAGAAAACGTCGCCCAGCTCTGGCGGATCCACGCCAGCAAGAAGGACGAGCAGCTCGAGTCGGCCACGGCCGGCGACATCGTCGGCGTGATCGGACTTCGCGATTCGGTCACCGGCGACACGCTCTGCGATACCCGCGAGCCGATTCTGCTGGAGTCGATCGAGTTTCCGCAGACGGTTATCTCGATGGCGATCGAGCCCGAGAGCACGGCCGACAAGAAAAAACTGTCGGAAACGCTCGATATGCTGCGGAAGCAAGATCCGACGTTCACGGCCAGCGAAAATGAAGAGACGGGGCAAACGCTGATCGGCGGCATGGGCGAGCTTCACCTCGAAGTGATTCAGCATCGCCTGCAGCGAGACTTCAAACTTAATGTAAAA
Source organism: Lacipirellula parvula (assembly GCF_009177095.1). Classification (NCBI taxonomy): domain Bacteria; kingdom Pseudomonadati; phylum Planctomycetota; class Planctomycetia; order Pirellulales; family Lacipirellulaceae; genus Lacipirellula; species Lacipirellula parvula. Next base: position 6,708,119 of record NZ_AP021861.1, on the reverse strand, counting down.
GTCCACAATCCACGCGTCAGCTACCGCGAGACGATTCGCACGGCAGCCGAAGCGGAAGGGGAGTGCCGCCGGCTCATCAACGGCGTGCAGCACACGGGCGTCGTTCGCGTGAAGGTCGAACCGGCGCCGAATGCAGCCGAAATCGTCGTCCGCGCGGTGCCCGACCATGGCCTGCCGGGCGAGTATCTGGCGGTCGTGATGGAAGAGCTTGAGAATGCGGCCCAAGGGGGCGGCGCCTTTGGCTTCCCGTTGATGTGGCTCAAAGTGACGCTGCTCGGCGGCGACGTCCACGAAACCGAAAGCAGCGAAATCGCGTTCCGCACCGCGGCCAATCTGGCGTTCGACGCGGCCGTGCGCGAAGCGGGCACGGTGCTGCTGGAGCCGATCATGAAGCTCGAAATCAGCACGCCCGACGAACACGTCGGCGACTTGGTGAGCGACCTGCAGCAGCGGCGGGCGATCATCAACCACACGCAGTCGCGCGGCCATCTCACGGTGCTGCACGCCGAGGCGCCGCTCGAAAAGCTGTTCGGCTATTCGAGTGCAATGCGCAGCCTCAGCCAGGGGCGGGCGAGCTGCTCGATGACGCCGAGTACCTACGCCGCGGCGCCGGATGAAGTGCTGAAGCGGTTTCTGTAGGTTGGGCTTTTAGCCCGACGGACGTCACGATGCGGTCGATGTTTAACCGCGTAGTGCCCCCGGTTTGAAGAACCGGGGGCTAAACGTAGCGGTATTGGTCGCCATTCTCCGTAGTGTAAACGAACTACGGAAAACGCTTGCCTTGAATGCGGGATAACGACGCCGCGGGGATTGCGGCCAAATCGCCCCGGAAATCAGCGAAAAAACGCCGTTCTACAAACGCCTGCCGCGCGTTCGTGAGCTGCGCGGCGAGTCGCGCGAAAAAAACCTGCATCCATCCAGAATCGCGACCCCGTATGTCTGGTGTCGGCGAGTGCAGGACACCTCACTCGCAAGCCATCCTCGGGCACGGCTCTGCGACGCGACTCTATGCCGTTGGGTCTCGACCCGCCAACGGCACAGCAGAGCCGTGCCTCTCTTTTTCTTGATGACTGACGACGCTCGAGCGTCGTCAGCGAGTCGGTTAGAGCGAGTTTCGGCGAAACGCGGCGTTCGTCTGGCTGGGCCGTTCGTGGGAATGTAGAAGAGACTCAGCGAAGCATCAGGCTTGTTGCACAAACCGCCGGGTCCTTCGCGTCGCTCAGTGGGACGCTCCTGGCGCCATGTCCGCCGAAGCTCGCTCTAGCCGATTTCCATTTTGCTATGCTGCATCGGGATTGACGGTGAGCGTGAATTGGACGGAGAGGATTGCTAAGCCAGTTCCAGGTTCATCCATCTTCGCCGGCTGACGACCGTGCAAATAGCGCCGATTACGCTGAGCGATGCGGCAATGCTCCAAGCCATGAGGGGCTTGGTGCGGCTGCTGCGGCGTACCTGCTCTTCGTGGCGGCTGACGATTCGCTCGGCTCTGGCGAGATCTTCGGTGGATGACGGCTGTGCGAGCGAGGCGGTGATAGTCGCGGGAAGCGGCGGCGGGAGAGATTTCACGGTAATGGCATCGACTCCCGCGTTGAGTATGCCGGCGACTGGGGCGCCCAAGACGAGCATGAGCAGGAGTCGTCGCGTGGCCGATTGAGTCTGGGCGAGCCAAGCGAACACTCCGAATGCATACAAGTAAGCGGAGAACGAGAGTGCGGTCAGTGCGAGGGCGAAGGCAACGCTCATCGTCCGCGGAGTCATCAGAGAAACGGTTGCCAGCAGGAGAAGATGGACGATAGTCCAAGTAACGACGGCGCTTCTTGCCATCGCGGTGTACAGGCCATCGATGTATGCCCGGCGAGTGAGCGGTAACAAAAGTTCTTGCGGCATTTTGCTCCGGCGTAGTATCAGCATGCCGGGAGCGATCAGCGCGGACATTGGGATCACGCCAAAATAGTAAAAGCTGGGAGCGGGCGGGATTCCTATCGAGCAAAACACCGGGGTGAGGCAGATTAGGACTGCGTAAGCGGTTGAAATGCCAGCCGCCGTATGCCAAGCGGGCGATTGAGAGGCGCCATAGCGGAGCAATTGCTGGCGCGCCGCGACGCTGGTCGCTCGAATCCCGGCGAGGCGGTCGCGCCACTTGTCGCCTAGCTGCCAAGATGGCGAGATTGATGTGCCGTTGGGATACAACCGAGCCGCACCGCGACTGGCTTGCATCCGCTCCATCCGCGTCGCGGAACCTGCTGGGAGATAGATCGGTTGGGAGTAATCGTCGTGTTCCTCGCGAAGTTTTGTAAGGCGAGCGAGCCAGCCGCCGAAGACCGCCCAGCCAGCGACGCAGAGCGCGAGTTGGTAGGGCCAGTTCAAGGTGGCTGTTTCTGACGCCAGCCAGAAGGAGATGCCAGGGCGAAGCATTAACGCAAACGTTCCGAACCCGAAGAGGAGCGCCTGAGCGGCTTTGCCTTGAATGAGCCAGATGACCGCCGAACCGATGGCGATTGACACGGCAGCGGCGCCGAGCGTACTTGCGCCGGCGGCCCAGCCTAAGAGGGCGGGCGCGAGTCCGAGGGTGAGTAACGCAAGGCCTGCGAGGACCGCAAGGTGGTTGGCGGCGAAGTGCGGTACGAGGCGGGCGCGAGAGTCGGCAAATTGCCATCTCGCCTGCGAGGCGATGAGGTACGCGAAGGCCAGCGTCGGAAACGTTAATAATCCCAAGACGCCTTCCTCGTCGTGGATTCCGTGTCGCGAATCAGCCAAGGCCGCGAAAAAAATCAGCACGCAGTATGTGACGCCGAGCGCGAGGAGCAACTGCACGGAGCGGCGCGTAACATAGGTCGACAGGACGGCAGGAATTTGATTGGGCATGGTAGACGCGTGGCGGTTAATGGCGACGTTGTGGTGCGCTCCGCTAGTAAGTCGCGGCGAATTGAGGGTTCTGTGAGGGAGCTCGCGGTGCGTGCATTTCGACGAAGATTTCTTCGAGGTTCAGGTCGTGAACCGTAACGTCGGCGCTCCATTGCTTGCGGAGATCGTCGGCCAAGCGGTCGTCGAAGTCCCTGACGCTGACCGTGGCGACGGGGCCGTCGATCTCGCAGTGCAAGGCGCTCGGGACGGCGAAGCTGCGCGGCAGGTCGTGCGCGGCGGTGATGCGAAGTCGTTTGAATCGGTCCTTCAGGTCGTCGAGTTCGCCGTGAAAGGCAATCTGACCATCGCGGAGGATCGCGACGCGATTGGCGACGCGCTCAAGGTCGCTGGTGATGTGGGTGCTGAAGAGGACCGTGCGCCGCGGGTCGTCGACAATCTCCAGGATCGTACGGAGAAACTCGCGCCGGGCGGAGGGGTCGAGGCTGGCGACTGGTTCGTCAAGAATGAGGAGGTCGGGTTCGTGGCCAAGTGCCAGGACGATGGCAAGTGATTGGATTTGGCCGACCGAAAGCGGGCCGACGCGATCTTCCAACGGCAACCGCCACCGACGGCAGAGTTCGTCAACGAGCGGTTGGTTCCAGGCGGGGTAGAACGCGGCGGTGTACGCGATGACCTGCCGAACTCGCATCCAAGGGTAGCTCACCGCTTCCTGTGGCACGTAGCCGAGTCGTGACTTGGTCTCGGCGGAGAGGTTCCAGGAGTCGTCGCCCATGATCGTCGCGCTGCCGTCTGTGGCGCGAAGCAAGCCCAGCGAGCACTTCAGGAGCGTGCTCTTGCCGCTGCCGTTCTGCCCAAGCAGGCCAAGGACGGTGCCGGGTTGAACCGTGAGATTGACCTCACGGAGAACTTGTTTGGCGGTGTGTTTTTTGCCAAACGATTTGTGGAGGTTGTTGATATGAACCACGGGGGAGGGCATTGGTCGGCCTGGTGGTTGTCAGATGTCAGTGGGGAGTTGCTCTTCGTGCAGGATCGCTTGGTCTTCGAGGAGTTGGTCTAGCGTCTCGCGGATCTGCTGCTCGGTGAGTCCGAGCTGAATCGCCCGGTGAATCGCCGGGGCGGCGAGGTTGCAAAACTCTTGCTGCCGCTCGCTAAATGGGCCGAGTGTCCCCGGTTCGAGGATTCGCATCCCCTGGCCGCGGACCCGTTCAACGACCCCCTCAAGCTCCAGCCGGGAATAAGCCTTGCTGACGGTCATCGGGTTGACCTGGGCGGCCCGGGCAACTTCGCGAACGCTGGGAAGCATGTCGCCTGCCACAAGCCGACTTCCGGCAATTAGGGCGTGAACTTGATCGATAAGTTGCCGATAGATGGGTACCCCGGACGAGGGGTGAAGTTCGAAGAGCTCGGGGCGAACGGCCATGTGTATTAGTATCGCAATACACTAGCCTGCGTCAAGCTCGCGTTATGAGTCTGGTAGCCGCGGCTCAACGAGCCGCCGGAGCGTCGCTCGAGGGGGGGGCTCAAGCGATCGTCGCTCCGGCCGGTCGTTGACCGGCGGCTGCTTGGATAAATTGAGGGTTGTGGGGTGGGCGCTCTTTGTCGGCTAATTGCGTCATTTGGCCGCGTTGAAGCCGATCAAGAAAAATAGTGAGCGGAGTGGCGAGAGGCCCATTGACGGCTTTCCAGATTCGCCATAGAATCCGCGGTTCGTCCCTGCTTTTGGGGATGAACTATGGGTCTTTGAAACATTACTGTCGCACGAGGGGCCTCCCCTCGAGACGGAGTATGCCGGGGCTCCTTTTTCGGCTTTATCTGCCGAAATTTGAGTGGTCGGCCGATAAAGGGGCATCGCAGTGGCAGCGCGGGAAGTCATTCGGATTCGGATGGAAGCCTACGATCACTCGGTCTTGGATCAGAGTGCGGCAGAAATCGTTGATACGGCGAAGCGGACCAATTCCGAGGTTCACGGGCCGATTCCGTTGCCGACCCGGGTGGAGCGTTACACCGTTCTCTCCGGTCCGCACGTCGACAAGAAGGCTCGCCAGCAGTTCGAGATTCGGACTCACAAGCGGCTGATCGACATCGTCCAGGCGACTGCCAAGACGATCGAGGCGCTGAATAAGCTCAGCTTGCCGGCCGGCGTGGATATCAAGATCAAGGCGACGGCGGGCTGATTTTTAGCCTGTCGGCCGGGGCGGGGGGACCGCTCGGCTCGCTTAAAGGCGAGCAAAGAGTTGTAACGGACACTGATCACCAGTCACCGATCACTAAGTAAATCACCCTATGCCGTGGAAGTTGAGTGGGTAAGCCGGGCTTCGCCCGAGTCTCCCGCCAACGAGCACCAGCTTTAGGATAACCAAACGATGGCCGCTGCTGAGCGCGTCCCGGGGATTCTGGGACGCAAGATTGGAATGACGCAGATTTACGACGAGCAAGGCAACGTCGTGCCGGTCACCGTCGTTCAGGCTGGCCCCTGCGATGTGTTGCAGGTGCGGACCTCGGAGCGAGATGGTTACGAAGCGGTGCAACTAGGGTATCTCGACAAGCCGCGCCGTCTGGCCGGCCGTAGCGAGCGTGGCCATGTCGCCAAGCTCGACAGCAAGCGGAGCAAGGCTCGTGCGGCTGCTGGCGTTGAAGCTCTGGCGAAGGCAGGTTGTGAGCCGAAGCGTTTCGTCCGCGAAATTCGCGGCGGCGCCGGCGACCTGCAAGTTGGTTCGAAAGTTGACGTTTCCGCCCTCGAGGGAATTGCTCGGGTGGACGTCGTCGCGACCAGCAAGGGTCGCGGTTTCTCTGGCGCCATGAAGCGTCACAACTTCAGTGGTCAGCGTGCCACCCACGGTGTGAAGAAGTGTCACCGTGCTCTCGGCGGCACCGGCGCCAGCGCGTTCCCGAGTCGTCTGTTCAAGGGCAAGAAGATGCCTGGTCAGTACGGTTCGGCTCGCTGCACGATCCGCAATCAAAAGTTGGTGAGCGTCGACGCCGAGCAGAATTTGCTGCTCATCCGCGGCGCCGTCCCGGGACCGAACGGCGGTTACGTCGTGATCCAACGCACGAACAAGATGTAAGGCGAGTGGGTTAACGATCTGCTCGCCGGGGTCGAGACGACCCGGCTCGCTTCAACGAAAAACGAATCATGCCAAAGCTCAACGTACACGACGCCAAGGGTAACAAGGTCGGCACCTACAATATCGAGGTGGCTGATCTCGCTCCGCAGATCAACAAGCAATTGTTGCACGACGCGGTGGTGATGTACCAATCCAACCTGCGTCAAGGTTCGCACAAGACCAAGAACCGGCACGAAGTCTCCGGTTCGACTAAGAAGATGTACCGCCAGAAGGGTACGGGCAATGCTCGCGCGGGTCACCGCAAGAGCGGTGTGCGTCGCGGCGGCGGTCACATGAAGCAAATCAACCCGCGCGATTACTCGTACTCGCTGCCTCGCAAGGCGCTGCAGTTGGCCACTCGCATGGCCCTCGCGTCGAAGGTGCAAGACGACGAAATCGTGTTGATCGACAAGTTGGCCTTCGCCGCGCCGAAGACCAAAGAAATGGCCGGCATCCTCAAGACCCTCGGCTGCGAAGGCAAGTCGGTCTTGGTGGCCACCGCCGGCTACGACGTCAACGTGTACAAGAGCGGCCGCAACATTGATCGCGTCAATGTCGCGCCGGCCGGTGATCTGAATGCCTTCTCAGTTCTCTCGGCCAAGCGGGTCGTGATGACCACGGAAGCGTTGGATGCGTTCAAGGCGAAGGCCGCTGCCAAGAGCAAGGCCGCAGCCAACTAGTATTTGGAAACATTCGGACGGCCCGGCCGTCTGGAAGTGCGGGCGGTAAACCCGCAGTCAGCGATAAAAGGTAAGTCATGCCACGGCACGTACCAGCTTCGACGAGCATTGTTCTCGAACCGCACCAGGTGATCGTAAAGCCCCTGGTGACGGAAAAGGGGATGCACAAGTCGACTCGCAACAACGCCTACGCCTTCGAAATCAACCGTCTTGCCACCAAGGAAGACGTGAAGAAGGCCGTTGAGACGTTGTTCGAAGTCAAGGTGTTGAAGGTCGCGACGCAGAACCGCAAGGGGAAGGCTCGCCGCACCCGGTTCCGTCTCGGCATGACGAAGGATTGGAAGAAGGCGATCGTGACGCTCGACGCCGAGCACCGGATCAACTTCTTCTAAGAAATAGCAGTCAGCTGTCAGCGATCAGCTGTCAGCTTGAAGTGGATTGAAAAAACGAAGTCGTCGGGCTGATTGCTGACGGCTGAACGCTGAAAGCGAACTTTCATGGGCATTCGCAAATACAAGCCAGTGACCGCCGGCCGCCGCGGAGCGACGGTTAGCGATTTCGCTGAACTGACGCCGGGCGCCAAGCCGGAGAAGTCGCTTCTCCGTCCGAAGCCGAAGACTGGCGGCCGCAACAATCAAGGTAAGATCACCGCCCGTCATCGTGGCGGCGGTCACAAGCAGCAATACCGCTTGATCGATTTCCGTCGCAACAAGGACGGCATTCCGGCCAAGGTTGATTCGATCCAATACGATCCGAATCGCTCGGCCCGCATTGCGTTGTTGTTCTACGCCGACGGCGAGAAGCGTTACATCATCGCCCCCGGCAGCCTGAAGGCTGGCGACCAGGTGATGAGCGGCCCCGACGCTCCGGCGAAGGTGGGCAACTGCTTGCCGCTGACGAAGATTCCGCTGGGCACTGCGATCTTCAACATCGAACTGCAAGCTGGCCGCGGCGGCGTGCTGTGCCGCAGTGCTGGCGCCAACGCCACGCTGATGGCTCGCGAAGCCGAATGGGCTCAGATCTCGCTGCCGAGCGGCGAAATTCGCCGTATCCCGTCCGCCTGCCGCGCGACGATCGGCGAAGCGAGCAACTCCGATCACTTCGGCGTCGTGTTGGGCAAGGCTGGTCGCAGTCGCTGGATGGGGCGTCGTCCTCACGTCCGCGGTACCGCGATGAACCCGATCGACCATCCGCACGGTGGTGGTGAAGGTCGTACCAAGGGCGGTCGTCACCCGGTGAGCCCGCAAGGCAAGAGCGCCAAGGGTGGTGCGACCCGTCAACGTCGGAAGCCTTCGAACAAGGCAATCGTTCGTCGTCGTCGCAGCCGCCGCTACGGCGTGCAGAAGTTGGTCACGAAGTAAAGAAGCTGTCGGCTGTCGGCTATTAGCTGGCAGCCAGAAGATCGAATTGAACCAAGTCGTCTGGCCAAAAGCCGATGGCTGATAGCTGAGAGCTCCAAATGGGACGTTCAACGAAAAAGGGTCCTTACGTCGACCCGAAGCTGTACCTGAAGGTCGAGAAGCTCAACGAAGTGGGCCGCAAGGATCCGCTGACGACTTGGGCTCGGGCCTGCACGATCATCCCCGAGTTCGTTGGCCACACGTTCATGGTCCACAACGGCAAGGCTCATTTGAAGGTCTTCGTCACGGAAGACATGGTGGGGCACCGTTTGGGCGAGTTCTCGCCGACCCGCAACTTCCGCGGTCACGGCGGCAAGGCGAAGAAGTAAGGTAGCGGTCAGCTGTCAGCGATCAGCTGTCAGCAAAAAGGAAATGCGAAAGCAACGGCGGTCTGGCTGATCGCTGAGTGCTGAAAGCTGAAGGCTTAACAATGGCTTACACTGCAACACACCGGCATGCCCAGATCAGCGCCCGCAAGGTGCGCCCGCTGGCTGACTTGATTCGCGGGAAGCGCGTCGACGAGGCTCTGGCCCTGCTGAAGTACCAGCCGCAACGCGGCGCTCGGTTGATCGAGAAAGTGCTGCAAAGCGCCCTCGGCAACGCGGATGATCGTCGCGCCCCGAACTTGGGCGGCCTGCGGGTCGTCGACGCCCGCATTGATGGCGGTCCGATGGTGAAGCGGGTTCGTCCCGGCGCCCGCGGCATGGCTCACATCATCAAGAAGCGGATGTCGCACATCAAGATTTCGATCGAATAGGCAGTATTGAGTGGGGCGGTGGCGAGCAGTTTCGCTCGTCTCGTCTCGTCTCGTCGCAACGCCAACGCACGCTAAGTAACTACGAACACTGAGACCATCCTATGGGTCAAAAAGTCAATCCAGTTGGTTTCCGCACCGGCATCATGCTCGGCTGGAAGAGCCGCTGGTATGCGTCGAAGAAGGAATTCGCCGATCTGCTGATGGAAGATCAGAAGATCCGCAAGTTCATTCACAAGAAGTACAAATTCGCCGGCATCCCGAAGGTGGAGATCGAGCGGACTCGCGACGAAGTGAAGGTGATCCTGCACGCGGCTCGTCCCGGCGTGATCATCGGTCGCAAGGGCCAGGAAGTTGAGCAACTGCAAGACGAACTGCAAAAGCTCGTCGGGCGTCGCATCAACATCAAGATCGAAGAAGTCAATCGCCCCGAGCTCATGGCTCAACTGGTGGCGGAAGATATTGGCGAGCAGCTCAGCAAGCGGGCGAGCTTCCGCCGGACGATGAAGCGTTCGGTGGAGCAGACCATGGAAGCTGGCGCCAAGGGAATCAAGGTGCAGCTGGCCGGCCGTCTCGGCGGTTCGGAAATGGCTCGCCGCGAAAAGCAGATTGCAGGGTCGATTCCGCTCAGCACCTTGCGGGCGAACATCGACTACGGAATTACGGAGGCCATGACCGCGCAAGGTCATATCGGCATCCAAGTGTGGATCAACCAAGGCATGTTTGAGGACCAGACCGATGGCGCTGATGCCCAAGAGGGTCAAGCACAGAAAAAGCCAAAGAGGGCGTATAAGAGGTAACGCCACGCGCGGCAATCGCGTCGTCTTTGGCGAGTATGGCTTGCAGGCCGAACAAGGCGGCTGGCTAAGCGCTCAGACGATCGAAGCCGGGCGTATCGCTGCCCAGCAATACATCCGCGGCGAAGGCAAGTTGTACATTCGCGTGTTTCCGCAAAAGTCGGTCACGTCCATTCCGCTCGAAACCCGTATGGGTAAGGGCAAGGGCGAACCCGAATACTGGGCGGCGGTGATTAAGCCGGGCACGATCCTGTACGAGCTGAGCGGCGTGGGCGAAGCGGCGGCCAAGTTGTGCCTCGCGCGGTTGGCTCACAAGATGCCGGTCCGCGTTCGCATGGTAAAGAGAACATAATAGGGCTGTACGCGATAAACCGCGGGCCGTCGATCAGAAATGACGTCGGCGACATGGTTTAGAGCTTACGGCTTCTAGCTGAGAGCTTAACAATGAGCAAAGCCAAAGAACTTCGGGATATGAGCGACGAGCAGCTCGATCTGACCGTGAAAGAAGCGGTCGATAAGCTGTTTCGCGCCCGGGTCCAGTCGCAGACTGAACGTCTCGACGCCCCGAGCGAGCTGAAGCGTCAGCGTCGTTTGATTGCCCGTGCGAAGACCATTCAAGGCGAGCGGCAACGAGCAGCCGCAGCGAAGTAACAAGAAAGCGATTAGCGGTCAGCAGTCAGCGTTCAGCGAATAGTTGAACGCAAGGTCTGGCTGAAAGCTGATGGCTGAGAGCTGAGAGCTTAAGAATGCCCAAAAAGCAACTAACCGGCGTCGTGGTGAGCGACAAGTGTGCGAAGACTCGGCGCGTCGAAATCGACCGCTTGGTGCCGCACTCCAAGTATGGCAAGTTCATTCGTCGCAAGACGGTGTGCCACGTTCACGACGAGAACAACGAGTCGGGGATCGGCGACACGGTGGAAATCATCGAGTGCCCGCCGAAGTCCCGTCTGAAGCGTTGGGACCTGGTCCGGGTGGTTGAGAAGTCGAGCGCGGTCGACATCGCGGCCATGCGTGCTGCTGCGAAGCAGGCCGCCGCGGACGGCGAGGGTTGAGGGCAGGGCGCCTGATCGCTTCGGTCAGCGAACACCATCCAAGTAAGCGGGCGACGGAACGATTCGACGCCCTGTGAGTGAGAGTCAGCCATGATTCAAATGGAAAGCCGCCTTGCCGTCGCCGACAACACGGGCGCCAAGGAAGTGATGTGCATCAAGGTGTTGGGCGGCAGCCGTCGTCGTTTCGCCAATCTTGGCGATGTGATCGTCTGCAGCGTGAAGAGCGTCATCCCGGGCAGCGACGTCAAGAAGAAGGCTGTCGTCCGCGGCGTGATCGTTCGCTTGCGTTCGCCGACCCGTCGTGACGACGGCAGCTACGTGCGGTTCGACAACAACGCCGTGGTGCTGATCGACAAAGACAACAACCCGCGTGGAACTCGTATCTTCGGCGCCGTCGCTCGCGAACTTCGCGACCGTCGCTTCATGAAGATCGTTAGCCTCGCGAACGAAGTAGTTTAGTTAGGACATCGAGTCCCGTTGGACAAAGGGGCGTAGCCAGTTTCCCGCGACGGCGAATGCGGGATTCGAGAGCTCGCCGCGGTTTTTGAAATTCGTCAATCGCCAAACGGCAGTTTGAATCATGTTGATCAAGACAGGCGACACAGTAGAAGTCATCGCCGGCGCCAGCAAGGGCAAGCAGAGCCGCGTTATCGAGGTGCTGCGGGCCGAAGGCAAGGCGTTGGTCGAGGGAGTCGCGAAGGTTTACAAGCACGTCCGCCGCAGCCAGAAGCACCCGCAAGGGGGCCGTCTGAGCAAAGAGGCGCCGATTCAACTTTCGAATCTGGCGTACTTCTGCAGTGCGTGCAGCAAGGCGACCCGCCTTGGATCGCGGTTCACGAACGACGGTTCCAAAGAGCGGTTTTGCAAGAAGTGCGGAGCCTCGGCCGGCGAGCTTGCTCCCGCTAAGAAGGCTCACGCGAAAAAGTAATTTGAATATGGGTAGACGCCCGGGGCTGAGACAGCCCGGCTCGCCCGCAATGTGAAAGCTGACAGCGATGGCTAAAGCCGCAACCAAACCAGCAAAGAGCGAAGGCGGAGCTCCGGTCCCGCGCCTCAAGGAACGCTTCGAGAGCGAAATTCTTCCGGCGATGCGGGAGAAGTTCGGTCGTCAGAACCGCCTTGCCTTGCCGCGGATCGAGAAGATCGTCGTGAGCATGGGCGTCGGCAGCGCGATGAGCGATAAGAAGCACATCGAAGAAGCCGCCTCGGCGATGACCGATCTGACGGGCCAAAAGGCGCTGATCTGCAAGGCCCGCAAGTCGATCGCCAACTTCCGTCTTCGCGAAGGCGTGGCGATTGGTTGCAAAGTGACGCTTCGCGGTGCCCGGATGTATGAGTTCCTCGACCGTCTCATCGCAATCGCGCTTCCGCGTGTTCGCGACTTCCGCGGTCTGAAGCTCGATGCGTTCGATGGCCACGGCAACTATAGCCTGGGTCTGACTGAACAGTTGGTGTTCCCTGAACTGAACCCCGACAAGTACCTCCGCCCGCAAGGGATGAACATCGCGATTTGCATCGCCGGCGATTCGGACGACGAGTCCCGCGAGATGCTGCGGTTGTTCGGTCTGCCGTTCAGAAATCCTGATGAAGTCGCAGCCTAGAACGTTGTTCTACGGGTCTCGTCGCTTCAAGTAATTTGAGAGAGTAATCAGTGGCTAGCAAATCAAAGATCGCGAAGGCTAACCGGACGCCGAAGTTCTCGTCGCGCCGGGAGTCGCGTTGCAAGCTGTGCGGCCGTCCCCGCGCGGTGTACCGCAAGTTCGGCACGTGCCGGATCTGCTTCCGCAACCTGGCGGACAAGGGCCTGATCCCTGGCGTGAAGAAGGCCAGCTGGTAACCGAAATATCGAGTCACCGATTGGTAAGCTAGGCAGTAGCGCGGGCGTCATCCGCTAGCTATCCTAGAACTCCCAGTCGCACAAGCGTAAGCCGGTCTATTGGCCGGTTCGCTGAGAGAAGTAAGTAGGAACTACAACCCTATGATGACCGACCCAATTGCCGACATGCTCACCCGCATCCGCAACGCTGTCCGCGTCGAGCGGCCTGTCGTGGAGATGCCGCTTTCGAAAGTGAAGCGGGGCGTGGCGGAAGTGCTGAAGCGTGAAGGCTATATCTGGGACTTCCATGAAGAAGCCGCCGACGGCAATCCCCAGAAGCAGCTCTTCATCGACCTGAAGTACGGTCCGAATGGCGAACGCGTCATCCGCCACATCAAGCGGGTCAGCAAGCCTGGTCGTCGGGTCTACAGCCGGTCGTCGGACCTCCGTCCGATCCTGAACGGCTTGGGGATTTCGATCATCAGCACCAGCCGCGGCGTGATCAGCGATCGCGAAGCCCGGCAGAAGAAGCTCGGCGGCGAAGTGCTGTGCGAGCTTTGGTAGAGAAGCGGTGAGCTGTCAGCGGTCAGCTGTCAGCCCGAGAGAATAAGAATTAGGACAGGTACTGCGTCGTCTGGCTGAAAGCTGACGGCTGATAGCTGAGAGCTCAATCATGTCGCGTATTGGCAAGAAACCGGTTTCGATTGTTGATGGCGTTAAAGTGAACGTCGCCAATCGTGAAGTCACCGTCGAAGGTAAGCTCGGCAAGTTGGTCTGGACGCATCGTCCGGAAGTGACGGTCGAAGTTGACGCTGGCGCCAAGGAAATCGTCGTCACTCGCAAGAACGACGATCGCCTCCCCCGCGCCCTCCACGGTCTGACCCGCGCCTTGATCCGCAACATGGTCGAAGGCGTGTCGACCGGGTACGAGAAGAAGCTCGAAATTCAGGGCGTTGGTTACCTGGCCGCGATTGCTGGCGACACGCTGCAATTGCGGGTCGGCTTCGCCAACGAAATTCACAAGAAGATTCCCGCCGGTCTGACCGTGACCTGCCCCGACCAGACGCACATTTCGATCAAGGGCGCCGACCGTCAAAAGGTTGGTCAGTTCGCCGCCGAAGTGCGTGCCGTTCGCAAGCCTGAACCTTACAAGGGCAAGGGCGTGCGTTACGAAGGCGAGCAAGTCCGTCGTAAGGCTGGTAAGACCGCGAAGTAGTAATAGCATTCAGCGATCAGCGTTCAGCTTTCAGCCAATGACGCATGATCGAACCAAGGTAGTTTGGCTGACAGCTGATCGCTGAAAGCTGATCGCTCAGGATAGAACAATGGAACATCAAAAGGCACTCGGCAAGCAACGGCAGCGGCGGACGTTTCGCGTTCGCAAGCGCCTGAAGGGCGATGCCGAACGTCCCCGTCTGACGATTTGTCGGACGCTGCGCAACATCACTGCCCAGGTGATCGACGACAGCATCGGTAAGACGTTGGCTTCGGCCTCGACGGCTGACAAGGAACTGTCGAAGGCGATCAAGTACGGCGGCAACAAGGCTGCTGCGGAAGCGATCGGCAAGGCGATTGCCGAGCGTGCTGCGAAGGCTGGCGTGACGAAGGTCCGGTTCGACCGCGGCGCCTGCAAGTTCCATGGTCGCGTCGCGGCACTGGCCGAAGCAGCTCGTGCCGGTGGCTTGGATTTTTAAAGAGCGATCAGCTGTCAGCGTTCAGCTGTCAGCCAGATAAGATAAGTCAAATGTAGTTTCGTCTGGCTGACAGCTGAGTGCTGAAAGCTGACAGCTATCAAGCGGAGTAACACTCGTGTCGACCGGAAGCCAAGACAGACAGCGCGGTGGCAAGTCCCGCGACGGACAACGCAACGCGGCTCCTAAAGAGAAGATCCGCGGCGAGTTGCAAGAAAACGTCGTGAAGATCAAGCGGTGCGCCGCGGTGGTCAAGGGTGGTCGTCGCTTTAGCTTCGCGGCGATGGTCGTGGTCGGCAACGGCGACGGCAAGGTCGGCTGGGGCTACGGCAAGGCGAACGAAGTGCCGCCGAGCGTCGAGAAGGCCGTCAAGGAAGGCATGCGTCAACAAATCGTCGTCGCTCGCGATGGCAGCACGATCCCCCACTTGGTGAAGGGCCGTTATGGCGCCGCCAAGGTAGTGTTGGCCCCGGCCGGTCCTGGTACGGGCGTCATCGCCGGCGCCGCGGTGCGTGCCGTGTGCGAAGCCGCCGGCATCCACGACATCCTCACGAAGAGCTTCGGCTCCAACAATCCCGTCTCGCTGGTCAAAGCGACGATGGCGGCCCTGGAACAGCTTCGTCCGAAGACCGACGTCGAGCGTCTTCGCGGCGTGCACCTTTCGTAGGGAGGGAGTGGGTGAGTAAGTGAGTAGGTGTTTAAGTGAGTGGGTGCAGAACCCTCCTCAGATGCTAGCTCAAACCGAATGACTTACTCACCTAACACTTACTCACCTCGATTCACCTACTAACGCATTTCACACGACCATGAATATTGACGACGTCAATCGCGGCATTGTTAAGAACAAGAAGCGCAAGCGGATTGGCCGCGGCATCGGTTCGGGCCACGGCAAGACCGCCGGCCGCGGTCACAAGGGCGCCGGCTCGCGTAACGGCAACAGCACGCGCGTCACCTTTACCGGCGGCAACATGCCGCTCGTGCAGCGCATTCCGAAGCGCGGCTTCAACAATCGTTGGGGCTTGAAGGTCGTCGTCGTGAACCTCGGCCAGATCGAGGAAGCCTATGCCGCCGGCGAAGAAGTCACGCTCGACACCCTGGCTGCGAAGAACCTGGCCCGCGGCCGGTTCGACGTGCTCAAGGTTCTGGGCGACGGCGACCTCAAGAAGAAGTTGAAGATCTCGGCCCATCGCTTCAGCGAATCGGCTGCTGAGAAGATCAAGCAAGCTGGCGGCGAAATGATCTTGCTGCCGGGCCGGGCTTCGGTGGAAGATTACAAGGCGGAGAAGAAGGCAGAAAAGAAGGCCGCTGCCGCCAAAGCGAAGGCTTAATTGCCTGAGCAGGCCTCAAGATGGAACACGCTAGCACGGCTGTCGTCAATCGGCTGTCAGTTTTCGGTCAGCGAGAAAGAGCTGATCGAAAGGTTGCAGCCGAGTGTCGGCAGTTTTTGCGTGTTGGTACTTTTAGCGTTTTGTAGACAAGCTTCCCGCGCGTACGCGTGACAGGATGATGCTATGTGGGAAAAGCTTCGCGTCGTTTGGCAGATCCCTGAGCTGCGGAAGAAGATTCTGCTGACGCTCGGCCTGTTGGCGGTCTATCGGCTTGGTTTCCAGATTCCGCTGCCGATCGTCGACCCGAACAAGGTCGAAACGTTCTCGCGCGCCGGCGGCATGGCCGATATTTTGAAGCAAGTCGCCGTCTTCAGCGCCAGCCAACTCGACCAGGTGACGATCTTCGGCCTCGGCATCATGCCGTACATTTCGGCCTCGATTATCTTCCAGCTCTTGGGCAGCGTGTACCCGCCGCTCGAAGCGCTGCAGAAGGAAGGCGAAGCGGGCCGCAAGAAGATCAACGAGTACACCCGCTACGCGACGGTCTTCATTTGCATTATCCAAAGCTGGATCTACGTGAAGTCGATCGTGCCCAATTTGGCCTACGATTCGTTCGTCGTCGACCCAACGGCGCCGACGCGGACGTTAATGTTCAGCTGGACCATCGTCGCTGTGCTGACGATGACCGCCGGTACGGTGTTTCTGATGTGGATCGGCGAGCAAATCGACGAGTTCGGCATCGGCAACGGCATTAGCTTGCTGATTATGGCCGGCATTCTGTCGGCGATGCCTGGCGCCGGCATGCAGTTGCTCAAGCAATCGTCGCTCGAACTGACCGGCGGCGACGGTCAACTCGGCATCGAGCAATTGATCATCCTGGCGCTAATGTTCGTGGCGGTGATTTTCGGCGTCGTGTTCATCACGATGGGCCAACGTCAAATCCCGATGCAGAGCGCCAAGCACGTCCGCGGTCGCCGCGTGATGGGCGGTACTCGCCAGTACTTGCCGCTGAAGGTGAATCAGGCCGGCGTGATGCCGATCATTTTCGCCAGCAGCTTGTTGATGCTGCCGGCGATCGTCTTCGGCGGGCTAGGGAAGCTATTTGACGCCAATGGCGCCTGGGGCATGACCTTCGACGGCATCGCTCAGTTGTTCGGCGGTCGCGGCTTCGTCTACGCCGTAACGAACATCGCTCTGATTTTCTTCTTCTGCTTCTTCTGGACGGCTATCACCTTCAACCCGAAGGACGTCGCCGACAATTTGAAGAACTACGGCTCGTTCATTCCTGGCTACCGGCCGGGCAAACGGACGGCCGATTACCTGGAAAAAGTCATGTTCCGGATCACCTACGTCGGCGCCGGCTTCCTGGCGCTCGTGGCGATCGTGCCGAGCATGATTTCGGGCTCGCTAAACGTCACGCCGCTGGTCGCCAACTTTTACGGCGGCACCAGCTTGCTGATTGCGGTGAGCGTGGCGTTTGATTTGGTGCAGAAGATCGATAGTCATTTGGTGATGCGGAATTACAAGGGATTGTTGGAGTCCTAAACGCTAGGACCAACCGCGCAGGCACGGGCACGATATTCGGACAGGCATTGCCGATGAGGAAAGGTCGATAGCCAATCGCGGGCGGAGCCGCGAAAGAATTGGCGAGCCGGCTTTTTTTCGTCGTCGCTTGGGTGGTTGCGTCATGCGTATCGTGCTAATCGGACCTCCCGGCGCCGGCAAAGGGACGCAGGCCAAGCGTCTCACCGAACGGCTGCAGGTGCCCCACCTGTCGACGGGCGATATGCTTCGCGAAGCGATGCGGCAGGGGACTGAAGCCGGTCACCAGGCCGAGCCGTTCATGAAGACCGGCCGACTCGTGCCGGACCAGTTGGTGCACCAGTTGGTGATCGAGCGGGTGGCGCGGGCCGACTGCGCGGGCGGGTATCTGCTGGATGGTTTTCCACGGACGGCCGCCCAGGCGAACATGCTCGACAAGATGTTGGCGGAACGGAAAACGCCGCTCGATTTAGCGGTGCAGATCCATGTGCCGAAAGAAATTTTGCTGGAACGCCTCGCCGGTCGCGGTCGTCAGGACGACGACGAACTGGTGATCGTGAAGCGATTGGAACAGTACGACGAGCTCACCGAACCGATGGCGGCCTACTACCAAGGCCGCGGAACCCTTCGCGAAATCGACGGGTTGGGCTCGCCGGATGAAGTGTTTGCGAGAATTGAAGCGGAGTTGAACGGCGTCCGCGCCTAGCGCGGGCGACGATCAAAGCGGCGATGGTGAATCTTAAGTCGATGCGTGAGATCGGTCTGATGCGGCGAGCTGGGCTCGCCGTGTGGCAGGCTCATCAGATCGCAGCGCAAATGGTTCGCCCCGGCGTGACGACGGTGGAGATCGACGATGCCATCGCCGATCACTTCGCCCAGCTAGGCGCCGAACCGCTGTTTAAAAACTACCCCAACAGCATCCGCAACAAGCCCGCGTTTCCCGCGGTTTGTTGCATGAGCGTCAACGAGGCCGTGGTTCACGGCATTCCGACGAACAAGCCGTTGGTGGAAGGCGATATCCTGAGTCTCGATACGGGTTGCCGGCTGAACGGCTGGTGCGGCGATGCAGCGTTTACCTACCCGGTGGGCGCCATCTCCCCGCAAGTTCAGCGGTTGCTCGATGCGACGCATGGCGTGTTAAAGCTATCGATCGAGTTGATGAACTCCAAGAGTTATTGGAGCGCCATCGCTCGGGAAATGGCGACGTACATTGGCGATCACGGTTTCTCGACGGTGGAGTGCTTTGTTGGGCACGGCATCGGCCGGGAGATGCACGAAGAGCCGCAGGTGCCGAATTTTGCCAGCCGGTCGCTACGCGGCAGCGGCGATTTTCGGATCGAGCCAGGGCTGGTGATCGCGGTCGAGCCGATGGTCAATATGGGAACGAAGCGGGTCAAAATGCTCGCCGATACCTGGACTCAGGTGACGGCGGACGGCAAGCCAAGCGCCCATTTTGAACATACGGTGGCGATCACTTCGGACGGGCCGGTGCTGCTGACGGTAGCGCCGACGCCGGCGGAGATGGAAAACATGGCGGTTTAAGCGTTTTATACCCCGTTCCGCGGTGGGATGGGGGATTAGGTATTTTTCCGCGAGATGGAGGCCTTGAAGGGTCGGCTGTCAAGCGGCTATATTGCACCGTTTCCCCAGAAACGGTTGCGGTCGAGAAGGGCGCGTGCGATGAAGGTTAGGGCTAGCGTCAAGCGAATCTGCGATAAGTGCAAGGTGGTCCGCCGCCAAGGCGTGGTCCGCGTTGTCTGCAGCAATCCGCGGCACAAGCAGCGGCAAGGTTAATAGGGTTCAGGTTTCAGGGTATAGGGTTCAGTTGAGTTTGGCTGGTTCGCATTCCTGAACCCCGAACCCCGAACCCTCCTCCGGTTGCCTGGCGCTGGCGCGCCGGCATTCCGTATGAGTTGGAGTAATTAAAAAATGCCTCGTTTGCTCGGCG
Organism: Lacipirellula parvula; assembly: GCF_009177095.1. NCBI lineage: Bacteria > Pseudomonadati > Planctomycetota > Planctomycetia > Pirellulales > Lacipirellulaceae > Lacipirellula > Lacipirellula parvula. Next base: position 6,689,142 of record NZ_AP021861.1, on the reverse strand, counting down.
TCGACATCCCGAATGATCGCCAAGTGGTGATTTCGCTCACGTACCTGTACGGCGTGGGGCCGAAGATCGCCCGCGAGTTGTGCCACAAGGCGGGCATCGACCCGGCTGGCAAGGCCCGCGACCTTGGCGAAGACGAAGTCGCCCGCATCGCGGCGCTTCTCGACAAGGACTACACCGTCGAAGGTCAGCTTCGTCGGCAAGTCAGCCAAAACATTTCGCGCCTTCGCGACATCGCTTGCTACCGCGGCATGCGTCATCGCCGGGGCTTGCCGGTTCGCGGCCAGCGGACGAAGACGAACGCTCGCACTCGCAAGGGACCGAAGAAGACGGTCGCCGGCAAGAAGGGCGTCAAGGATCTGCGCTAGTCGCGCAGCCTGAGTTCATTCATTCACCGTTAGTTCGCCGCGACGCAATCGCCGACCGCGGCCCCAAGTTTGGAGTAATCGACCAGTGGCCAAGCAGACCAAAGCCGCAGCAGCCCCGAAGCCCAAGAAGGTGCGTCGCAACGTCACCGTTGGCATCGCCTACATCACGGCGACGTTCAACAACACGACCGTGACGATCACCGACACCAAGGGCGACACCCTCTGCTGGGCCAGCGCCGGGACGAGCGGCTTCAAGGGAAGCCGTAAGAGCACCCCGTTCGCCGGTCAGATGGCCGCTCAGCAAGCCGCTGAAAAGGCGCGCAAGTACGGCATGAAGGACGTCGAGGTGAAGGTGAAGGGTCCGGGCAGCGGTCGCGAAAGCGCCATCACCGCCCTGGAAGCCGCCGGCCTCAAGGTGAAGTCGATCGAAGACGTCACCCCGCTGCCGCACAACGGTTGCCGTCCCCGCAAGAAGCGCCGCGTCTAAGTCGTCGCCGCTCAATTCGCCGGGGTCGAGACGACCCGGCTCGCACCAATACATTACCAGTCACTGATCACCAGTCACCGATCGCTTATTCATGGCACGTTACACCGGACCTGTTTGTCGTCTCTGTCGCCGCGACGGGATGAAGCTGTTTCTCAAGGGCACTCGCTGCGATACGCCGAAGTGCGGCATCGAACGTCGCGACACCCCTCCGGGCCAGCAGCAAAGCCGCCGCGGCAAGCTGACCGACTACGGCGTCCACCTTCGCGAAAAGCAGAAGGTCAAGCATTACTACGGCGTGCTCGAGCGTCAGTTCCGCAAGTACTACCAGCGGGCTGAAGCGACCAAGGGCAACACCGGCGACGTGCTGATGAGCCTGCTCGAGCGTCGGCTCGACAACGTCGTTCATCGCCTCGGCTTCGGCTTGAGCCGCTCGGCGGCTCGCCAGCTGGTTTGCCACGGCCACGTGACCGTCAACGGCAAGCGTTGCGACATCTCCAGCTACCTGGTGCAAGTCGGCGACGTGATCCGCGTGAAGAACCGTTCGAAGAGCCTCGATTTGGCCAAGGGCCACATGGCCGAGAATTCGCGGCAAACGCCCGACTTCCTGTCGGTCACTGGCTCGGACGTTCCAGAAGGGATCGTCGGCCGGCTGCCCGCTTCGGACGACGTATCGATTCCGGTGCAGACGCAGTTGATCGTCGAATTGTGCTCGCGGTAACGCTTCGAGCTGCGGCCCTCCCCGGGCCACGACGCATTCGCCGCCTTCCCCAGGCGGCCGGTACACAGAGACGGTGGAGATAAACGATGCATATTCGATGGCGTGGACTTGAACTGCCCAGTCAGGTGATCTGCGACGCGTCGACCCTCACGCGGACCTACGGCAAGTTTATTGCCGAGCCGTTTGAGCGCGGTTTCGGCACGACGGTCGGCAACGGCCTGCGTCGCATCTTGCTTTCGAGCCTCGAAGGCAGTGCGGTCACGCAGATCAAGGTTCACAACGCCCAGCACGAGTTCACCACGATCGAAGGCGTTCTCGAAGACGTCACCGACATCGTGCTGAACATCAAGTCGCTCGTGGTGAAGAACCACAGCGATTCGACGAAGGTTCTGCGCGTCGAGCGTAAGACTGCCGGCGAAGTTCGTGCGTCGGACATTGAAACCGATGAATCGGTCGAGATCATCAACAAGGATCTCTTAATCGCCACTCTGACGACCGACGTTCCCTTCGTCGTCGAAATGGTCGTCGAAAATGGCCGCGGTTACGTTTCCGCGACCGAGCAAGCTGAGCAAGTCCACGAAATCGGCATCATTCCGATCGACGCGGTCTTCAGCCCCGTCACCCGCGTTCGCTACGACGTCGAAGAAACCCGCGTCGGCCAAAAGACGAACTACGACAAGCTAACGATCGAAATCTGGACCGACGGTTCGGTCGGCCCGGAAATGGCGATTGTCGAATCGGCCAAGATTCTGCGGAAGCATCTCACGCCGTTCGTGCAGTACACCCACCTCGGCCCGCAGGTTCACGCCGCGGCTCGCGGTAGCCAGCCGACGGGCGATGCCGCCCTCGAGTCGAAGCTCAACATGCCGCTCGCCGACCTCAACCTGTCGGTCCGGGCGAGCAACTGCCTCGAGTCGGAAAACATCATGACGGTTCGCGATCTCGTGGTCCGCACCGAGGATCAGTTGCTGGAAGTCCGCAACTTCGGCGAGACGACCTTGGCTGAAGTCCAACAGAAGCTTCGCGACCTCAACCTGCACCTCGGGATGCGGGTGGCGAGCGCCGCGGCCAGTTTTTAATTTAAGTTCAATTAGTTTTCTTTCGTCGAGCGACGTAGTTGCCGAGCGAGAGACAGCGTTAGGTAGTTAGAGCCATGCGTCATCGTAGAGCCGGTCGTAAGTTAGGGCGTAACCCCAGTCATCAGCGCGCTCTGTTGCGTTTCTTGGCGAGTGCGCTGTTCCTCACCGAGCGGGATGCGGAGTTCGATCCGAATCCGCCCAAGGTGAAGGGCCGCATCACGACGACGGTGCCGAAGGCGAAGGAAGTTCGCCCGCTGGTCGAAAAGTGCATCACCATCGCGAAGAAGTCGCTCGTGGCTGAAGAAGCCGCTGCGAAGCACGGCACCGATGCCGAGCGCAACAGCGAGCAGTGGAAGGCTTGGCGTCAAAGCCCGAAGTGGAACGCCTGGGCTGCCGCGATTGCTCCGTCGGTCACGGCTCGCCGTCGCTGCTTGCAGTTGCTCGGCGACAAGCAAGCCGTCTCCGTGTTGTTTAGCCAAGTCGCTGGTCGCTTTGCCGACCGTGATGGCGGCTACACCCGCATCGTCCGCCTGCCGAACGTCCGCCTCGGCGACGCCGGCGAGCAAGCGATTCTGGAACTTGTCGGCGTGCGTGATCGCGTCGTGCAGAAGAGCCAGAAGCCGTCGTTCGACGACGCCGCTGCGAAGTAAGCCTCACTGCTGAGATTATTGTTCAAGCCTAAAAGCCACCCGCATTGCGGGTGGCTTTTAGCTTTAGCTGCGTTTCGTTTGTCATCTACGGCGATCCGCCATGTCTCGTCGGTCGAATGGATTCGACTTCACCGCTGCGATGCGGTTGGTGTGCGCGGACATCGCGCAACGCCTGCCGGAGATGGTCCACGTCGAGATGGATCGCGTCGCGATCGGCGTCTGCCAGACTCGAAATCGCGCCATGCACGGCGTGTTCGCCACGCTCACGCCGCTCCGCTTTGCCGGCGGCAGCGCCGAACGCAAGTATCGCGGCCGCACGCTCCGTATTCAGCCGCTAGTCGACGGTGCAGGGCAGGAGTATCTCTACCTCCTCAATTTCTATCTCCCGCGGTTCATGAACTTGCCGCTGGAGGAGAAGCTTTCGACGATCGTCCACGAGCTGTGGCACATTGGCCCCGATTTCGACGGCGACCTACGGCGCCACGAGGGCCGTTGCTACGCCCACGGCTCGTCGCAGCGCAAGTACGACGAGTTGATGGATCGCATGACGCGCAAGTGGCTGGCGAGCGATCCGCCGCCGCATCTGTACGAGTTCTTGGAAGGGGACTTCGACGCGCTTGCCGCCGAGCACGGCGGCATCCGCGGCCAGCGCTGGCCCGCGCCGAAGATGATTCCCTCGTGATCGAGCGTGCTCTTCAGCCCAGCTTCGCGCTTTGCCCACGGTATGGAGCCCGCATTGGACTGGTCGCTTAAGCGACCAGTCCAGCAGCACGCTAGGCTCGATGCGTAGCTTAGCTCGTGCTAGCACCCACTCGCCGTTGACGCCGTCTGTCGCAATTTGTAACGTCCGCCAGCTTCTCGCTCCGTCACCGGCTGGTTCTCACGGCACACATGCCTTCGCCCTCGCCATCAATCTGCCGCAATGCTTGGCTTCTCAGCTGCGCTGCAATGATTGCGCTCGGCTGCACGGTATTCGACAAGCCACCCGAGCAAGCATTCGATTCGCTGTTGAAGCCGGTGAAGACGTCAAGCGACAGCGTCACGCTCGAAATCTTTCAGGCTCGCATTCCGCTCGATCAAGAGAAGAAAGCCGACGCCCTCTGGGAGCGAATCGACGAACAAGAGTTTGACGCCGACCTGCGGCGAAAACTGATCGCTAACGGCCTCCGCGTCGGCGTCGTCGGCGGGACGTTGCCGGAAGACCTCTCCAAGCTGCTTGCCCTGAAGAGCGACGCCGAAGAAGAATCCGCCTCGCGGGTCATCACCGATCAGACTGCGATGCCGCGCGTGACGCGCCGCGTCGTGCAGGTGAAGCGTCGCGAGCCGACGTCGATACAAGTTTCGGAGCTCCGCGACGAGGCTCAGGTGCTCATCAGCAGCGGCAGTTCGATCGGCGGCAAAACCTTTCGTCAGATGCAAGGCGTTTACGCGCTGGAGGCCGAGTCGATTCCCGGCCAGCAGGTGCGCGTACGGTTGATTCCCGAGCTGCACCACGGGGAGATGAAGCAACGTTACGCCGGCAGCGATCAGGGAATCTTCATGTCGATTCCCTCGCGCGAGCGCGAGGTGTTCAACGATCTGGCGATGGAGGCGAATCTCACGCCAGGCGAGTTGTTGGTCGTCGGCTGCCTCCCCGACGCCAAAGCCAGCTTGGGCGGCGTCTTCCACACCGCGAGCGCCGCCGGCCGCGACGAGCGCAAGCTCATTCTTATCCGCCTAATGCAGGTGCCGCCGAGCGAGATTCTCGCTGAAAAGAAGTAGCAGCGCATTCAGTCGGCGCCAGATGGCCGAAACGGCCAGCTGCAATGATCGATCTCGCGGCGATAAGTTAGGGTTGAATCTAGCGATGCGCCGTAGCGGCGGCGGCTGATTCCGACGGATTACATTCTCGATAGTTCGTTTGGGATGGCGTCGTGAATGCGATGATCCTGCCAGAGATTGCGACTTATGCACGTTTTGCGCTGAGGCGAAAAACGCAAAAGTCGCCGCGCCGGGCCATCCTAAAAACAGTGAAAACATCGGCAAATCGCGGGCGAATGGTGATTCGTCCGGCGGCGATGTACCGACTTTTGCACCATATTAGTGGGGCCCCCCGAAGTGACGCAAAACTCAAATGTCATTGAGCGAAGAGTAGGCCGGAATTAGCACGTTTGGTGCGAGAAGTAGCAGTTTTCGACCCCCTCTTGGAGCGTCTAGCAAGTTGCTAGAATGGGGGGCTTTCGGCGGCAAAGCGGTCGGCTATTTGGGCCGGCCCGATGGTTCGACGAGCCTAACGATTCGAGGAGTTTAATATGCCCCTGGTACCCCTGCGTCTGCTTTTGGATCACGCCGCCGAGAACAACTACGGTCTGGCCGCCTTCAACGTGAACAACATGGAGCAGATCCAGTCGATCATGGAAGCTGCTCGCGAGACTGAATCGCCGGTTATCGTTCAGGCGAGCCGCGGCGCCCGTTCCTACTCGCAAGACAACTACCTCCGCCATCTCATGCTGGCCGCCGCCGAACTCTACCCCGGCATCCCGATGGCGATGCACCAAGATCACGGCAACAGCCCCGACACCTGCAAGAGCGCCATCGAGAACGGCTTCACCAGCGTCATGATGGACGGCTCGCTGCAAGCCGACGGCAAGTCGCCCGCCGACTACGCCTACAACGTGAAGGTCACCAGCGAAGTCACGAAGATGGCCCACGCCGTCGGCGTCTCGGTTGAAGGCGAACTCGGCTGCCTCGGCTCGCTGGTCAGCGGCGAAGGCGAGCAAGAAGACGGCCACGGCGCCACCGGCGTCCTGTCGCACGATCAGCTGCTCACCGATCCGGCCGAAGCCGAGCAATTCGTCAAGGATACGAAGGTCGACGCCCTGGCCGTCGCCATCGGCACCAGCCACGGCGCCTACAAGTTCACCTCGGCCCCGACTGGCGAAGTGCTGGCGATGGACCGCATCGTCGAGATCCACAAGCGTCTGCCGAACTGCCACCTCGTGATGCACGGCAGCAGCAGCGTGCCGAAGGAACTGCAGGACATCATCAACAAGTACGGCGGCCACTTGAAGCCGACGTGGGGCGTGCCGGTCGAAGAGATCCAACGCGGCATCAAGCACGGCGTTCGCAAGATCAACGTCGACACCGACAACCGGCTCGCGATCACCGGCGCCATCCGCAAGGTCTTTGCCGAATCGCCGGAGAAGTTCGACCCCCGCGACTACATGAAGCCGGCCCGCGACGCGATGAAGCAAGTCTGCATCGACCGCATGGTTGCCTTCGGTCAGGCCGGCCACGCTCCGAAGATTAAGCCAGTCTCGACCGAGCAGTTCGCGAGCTACTACAAGTAAGCGAATCGGCTGGTTCGAGAACCGAGATTGCATGCCCAGCGGGCGGTCGCGCAACGTCGCGACCGCCCGTTTGGCTTTGAATAGCCTCCGACTTAGTGAGGTATACTGCAGGCGTGAGCATTCTTGTTGATTGTCTGATCGCTCGTGCTCTTCTGCGCAACCAAGAGCTCAAACGCTGCATCGGCTTCTAAGCAGGATTGTCGTAACAGGCCGAAGCCCAACGTCTCGCGGAGAAAGCCACCGATGATCCGGCGAGACGTGCAACTGGCAGACGGTTCCCCCGGCTGGGCGCTCATCTCGCAAATCGAACACGCCCGCATTAGCGCACAGCTTGCATCGCACTGTCGCGGACGATTTTCCGCGGAGAGCGCCTCGCTCATTCGTGACGAAGTCCTCGTTGCGATCGCTGCGCACGACGATGGCTGGCGCGAATGGGAAGAGGCTCCGCGGCTCGACGCGAAGCTTGGCCGCCCGCTTTCGTTCATGGAGTTGGAAGTCGGCGATGCGACGGCAATCTGGTCGCGGTCGATCGCGGCGGCCAAAGAAATCGGCCCGCTTGCCGCCTGGATGACCAGCGGCCACTTCATCCGGTTGCTTGAGCATTCCGAGCACGCGCGGTTCGAGCCGCGCGCCCAGGCGTGGCTGGCTGAACTCACGTCGCGTCGCGAGGCGTGGTTCTCCGAATGGAAATCGTACGATCCCGACGCTCGCGATCGCGCGGTCGCCGACGAAGCGCTGGAGTGGCTGTGGGGCTTCGACGAGGCGAGCCTCTGGTTCTGCTGCCGCTGTCCGACGGGCGGAGAGGTACGCTCGGACGCGAAGGAGCCATATGTCGCCGGCCGCGGCACGCCCGTCGAAATGGCGCTCTCGGGCGCGGGGGCTGCCGTTGCTGACCAGCCCGATCGGGGCGTCGCGCATGCCGCGCCGTGGCGTTTCGACGTGGCCGCAATTGAGATCGAAGCAGACGCTTTGCTTGTCCCGGCGCAGCGTTATGGTTCGCCGCGGGATTTGCTAGCCGGCGGCCGGCCGGAGACGCTCCGTTGGCGCCTAGCGACCGATCCTGCGCTTCGCCACGTTTGAGGCAGGTTTCTTTACCGAATTCGGTCGAGAAAACTTTCTTTTTCGCTTCGAAACCTCTCCATCGGGATGGAGTTAATTGTCTTAGCGGTCACGTTTCTTGCGGGCCGCAGGAACAGTAGAAGACTCCCCTTATCCCAGGCGTGAGGTGAACCATGAGATTCCTACGATACGGCTGCGCGACGTTGATGTTGGCGTCGCTAGCGAGCGTTGCCCAAGCCGATGACGAAACAGAAAAGCCAGCCGATAAGCCGCCGAAGTCCGAGGGCGCCGACCGCCCGAGCCGCGAAGAGATGCGCGAGCGGATGCTCAAGCGTTTCGACGAAGACGGCGATGGCGAACTAAGCGACAGCGAACGCGAGAAGGCCCGCGAGTTCCGTCGCGAGCAATTTGGCGAACGCGGCCCCCGCGAGGGTCGTGGTCCTGGCGGGCGCGGACCGGAAGGACGCGGGCCTGGAGCACGTGGCCCTGAGGGACGCGGTCCAGATGGTCCCGGTCCCGGCGGTCCGCCAGACGGTCGTCGTGGGGAAGGTCGCGGACCGGGCGGTCCTGGTGGCCCCGGTGGTCCCGGACGCGGCCCGCGTGGTCCTGAAGGCCCCGGCCCTGGCCCCGGCTTCCGCCCGATGGGTCCGCCGCCGGCTGAATTGTTCAAGGAGTTCGACGCCGACAAGAACGACCAACTGAGCGTCGAAGAGTTCGAGACGCTGATGCGGACGTTGCACGAGCGGATCGTCGCCCGCGGCCCGCGTGGCTTCGGTGGTCCCGGCGGCCCTGGCGGCCCGGAAGGTCGTCCGCCGCGTGGCGAGGGTGAGCGTCGTGGCCGTGGTCGCGGCGACCGTGAAGAAGCCGCCTCGAGCAAGACCGAAAAGGCCGACGCCAAGTCCGATAAGGCCGACAAGAAGAAGGGCGACAAAGAGGAAAAGAAGGAAGCCGAGTCGGCTGACGAAAAGTCGGCGTAACGGCGAACTCGCTTGGACGCCATCGGGGCCAATTGGGCGGCCCCCGGTGGGCGGTCCAAGCCGAAGATAGTGACACCGCGTTTGCCCCGTGGATTGCCGGCTTGGCTGGGCGTCCACGGGGCATCGTCGTTTTCGGGCGGGGCGGCCCGAAGCAGTGTTTGTGGGAGGCGTCTCCGACGCCGATTTCACTCGCCACGCCGAGCGGAATCGGTAGCGCGACGCTGAGTCGGGGTCGGAGACCCCTCCCACAGGCCGAGTAGCGGTCGGCAGATTTGCCGGTTGTACGGCCTCGGGGGCTCTTCGCCTGTTTCCGCCGATAAAACCACGAAAAAACGGCCGCGGGAAGGCTGGGGCGACGGGGCGAAGTTTGCTGCTGCGGGGCAGGGCATTTATACTGCAGGGACGTCTAAAGTCAGGATCCTTCTCGCCTTGCATAGGATGGCTCGTGCGGCGACGGACGTTACGTCAGTTTCCCGGAACAGCATCTCATGCGCAGCGATCGACTTTCCCGTTCTTTGGCACTCATGTGCGCGCTGGCGTCGCTCGCTTGCGGAGCCGCCGCGGTCAGCGCCCAAGAACCTGCTCAAGTGACGGCCAACGTCGCGCCCGCTCCCGGCGAATTCGCCCCGGGCGTGCTGACGACGATTCCTCCGTCGGTTGATCGCGCGGATGTCATCAGCCACCACGACATCCCGGAAATCCTCTCCGAGACCAGTTTGCAGTGGGAACCGGCGTCGACGACCACCAAGAGCCGCACGCTCTACGAGATGGCCAAAGACGCGGTCTTCATCAACGACGTCTGGTGCCTGGAATTCGCGTTCAAACCGCTGCGGATGATCGAGGTCGACGTCCCGCAGCCGAGCGGCCGCGTTCAGCGCAAGCAAATCTGGTATATGGTCTACCGTGTGCGGAACACCGGCGCCGGGCTCACCGGCAAGGCAAACCCCGACGGCACCTTCGAGACCGTGGAGAAGAGCACCGACGAGATTCGCTTCATTCCCGAACTCGTGCTAACGAGCAACGACCGCTCCGGCGGCCAGCGGGTGCGGAAGTCTTACCTCGATCGGATCGTGCCGACGGCGCTCGGCCCGATTGAGCAGCGCGAGATGCCGCGAGGCAAGCTCTACAACAGCGTCGACCTGGCCAACCAGTTGCTGAAGGTCGAAGCCGGCCGCACCCAGGAAGGCATGTGGGGCGTGGCGATGTGGGAAGACGTCGACCCGCAGATCGATTTCTTCTCGATCTACGTCCGGGGGCTGTCGAACGGCCTTGCCTGGACCGATCCCAAGGGGGTCTTCAAAAAGGGGGATGCCCCGGGGACCGGGCGGAAATTCACCTACAAGACGCTCCAGCTTAACTTTTGGCGTCCTGGCGACGATATCGGCCAGAATGAGCGGGAAGTTCGCTTCGGAACCGCCCCCCAGCGGGCCGATTTCTATGACTCCGGCGAAGGCGTTGCCTATCGCTGGGTTTACCGGTAGAATCGCCGGACTCGGAATCTCGGGCTGTGGACTAGTCGTCCGTAGGCTGGAGGTCAGCGACCTCGCCGCGGCATCGATTTTTCCTTTAGCCTAACGTTTACAGTCGAAGGTCTTCTGCAATGGCACATAAGAAGGGTCAAGGTTCGAGCCGCAACGGTCGCGATTCGAACGGTCAACGTCGCGGCGTCAAGCGCTTCGGCGGTCAACTCGTGACGGCTGGCAGCATTATCGTTCGCCAGCTCGGTTCGAAGTTCCGCGCCGGCAAGAACGTCGGTCAAGGCAAGGACTACACGCTGTTCGCGCTTACCGAAGGTCGCGTGTTGTTCGACCAAGAAGGTCGCCGCGTGAACATCGTTCCGGAACCGTCGGTCAACTAGTCGGCTGACGCGTCGCGTTGTTTGATTAGATTTCGCCAGGGATGCGCCGGTGGGTGCATCCCTGTTTTTTTTGAGTCGTTCCATGTTCGTTGATCGCGTTACTGTCGATGTTGAAGCGGGCCGCGGCGGCGACGGTTGCATGAGCTTCCGTCGTGAAAAGTACGTCCCCCGCGGCGGACCGGACGGCGGCGACGGCGGCGATGGCGGAAGCGTCATCGTGATTGCCGAGCCAGGCGTCGACAGTCTCTCGGAACTGGTGCATCGGAAACATTGGCGGGCGAAGTCGGGCGCTCACGGCCAAGGCTCGAAGTGCCACGGTCGTAAGGCCGAGGATCTGATCATCCGCGTTCCGCCCGGCACGGTCTTGATCGACGCCGAGGGCGAGTTCGTGCTGAAGGATCTTTCGGAGCCAGGCGCAGAGGTCTACGCCGCTCGCGGCGGCGCCGGCGGCAAGGGGAACACCCGGTTCAAGTCGGCCACTAATCAGGCCCCGCGCGAGTTCACGGCCGGTGGTCTGGGCGAGAAGCGGCGGATCACTTTCGAACTGAAAGTGATCGCCGACGTCGGCCTGCTCGGCAAACCGAACGCCGGCAAGAGCACGCTGCTCAGCCGCGTCTCGCGGGCTCGTCCGGAGATCGCCGACTACCCGTTCACGACGAAGATCCCTAACCTCGGCATCGTGCAGATCGACATGGATCGGACGATGGTGATCGCCGACATTCCGGGGTTGATCGAAGGCGCCCACGCCGGCGCCGGGTTGGGGCACGAGTTCCTCCGCCACGTCGAGCGGACCCGCGTGCTGATCCACCTCGTCGAACCGGCGCCCGTCGACGGGACCGATCCGCTGGAAAACTATCGGACCATTCGCGGCGAGCTGGAACAGTACGACGTCGACCTCGCCGATCGCCCCGAATTGATCGCTGTGAGCAAAGGGGAACTCCCCGGCGCTCATGAAGTACGGGATAAGCTCGCGGCCGAAACGGGACGCGAGGTGTTTCTCTTCTCGTCGGTGACCGGCGAAGGATTGAATGCACTCATGCAGCGGACCTACGCGACGCTGGTTGAATCGCGCAAGGCCGAGCAGGCCGCATCGAACAGTTAACCGCTGACGCCGCCGCTCGGCTCAGATCACATGGCGAACGATACGAACATTCTGGCGATCGACGTCGGCAGCAGCTGCATCAAGCTCGGCTGGTTTCCCGCGGCCGGGGCGTGTGCGAGCGACAAGCCGGCGTCGCTGCCCATCGCAGCCACTCCGCTGGCGACTCCTGCGGAAGTCTTTCGCGTCGATCACCGTGATCGTCTGGCGGAGCAATGGACCGCCGCCATCGACGCTTGCCTGAGCGAATTGCCGCCGAGCGAAGAAATCGAGTGCATCGTCGCGTCGGTTCACCGCGGCGTTGCCGAGAAACTGCTCACGCGCTTGCAGCTTCGTCCATGGCGGCGGCTGGCGAGTTTGCGTGCCGCCGATCTCGCGCTCACTGTCCGCGTGGCCGAGCCGGAGAAGGTCGGCATCGACCGGCTCCTCGGCGTGCTCGCGATCAATCAACTGCGCCGTCCTGAGTCGCCGGCCGTGGCGATCGACATCGGCACGGCGACGACGGTCGATCTCGTGGGGCCCGACGGGGCGTTCGAAGGGGGGGCAATTGTTGCCGGTCCGACGCTGACGCTTTCCGCCCTCCACGCGGGGACGGCGTCGTTGCCGCAGCTCGATGCGCAGGTGCTCGCCTCGCCGCCGCCGGTCGTTGGCAAGTCGACGATTGAGGCGATGGCTTCGGGCGCCTATTGGGGGGCCGTGGGAGCGATTCGCGAGCTGGTGAAGCAACTCGCCGGCCAGTGTGCGACGCCTCCGCAGGTTTTTCTTACCGGGGGCGGAGCTGATGGGTTCGCGCCGTTGATCGGGCTGGGGGACCAGCCGGCTCGCCATCTGCCGCATCTCGTGCTTTCTGGTATTCGTTTGGCGGCCGAACGGTCTGTCGTCGTATGAGCGACGAGCGTGCGAGCTGTGCGTCTCTGCTGACGCCCACCGGGCGGGGCGCCGTCGCCGTCATCGCGGCGGAAGGGGCTGGAGCAACGGCCGCGATCGACGCCGCCTTCCGTGCGGCAAACGGGCGCTCAGCGGCAGCGCAGCCGCTCGATCGCATCGCGTTCGGCGAATGGGGCGCGGGCGAGCATCGCGAGGAAGTGATCGTCATCCGCAGCGGCGATGCAGCGTTTGAGATCCACTGCCACGGCGGCGTCGCCGCGGCCCAGCGAATTCTCGCGGCCCTTGAATCGGCAGGCTGCGTCATTCAGTCGCAGGCCGATTGGGCGAAGCAGCGTTCGGCGTCGTTGATCGAATCAGAGGCTGACGCCGTGCTCGCGCAAGCGACGACCCGCCGTACCGCCGAAATGTTGTTGAATCAACGGAATGGCGCTCTGCAGCAAGCCGTCGCTGCTATCCGTGAGTTATTGAACGCCGGTCAGCTCGATGCGGCGTGCGACCAGCTCTCGCGCTTGCTGGAACGAGCGCCGTTGGGCCGCCATCTGATTGAACCGTGGCTTGTCGCCATCGCGGGCCGGCCGAACGTCGGCAAGAGCAGCCTCATCAACGCGATCGTCGGTTACCAGCGGGCGATCGTCTTCGACCAGCCGGGAACGACGCGCGACGTGCTAACCGCCGAGACGGCAATCGACGGTTGGCCGGTGCGGCTCGCCGATGCGGCTGGCATTCGCGAAACGAATGACCCGCTCGAAGCCGAGGGGGTCGCGCGGGCACGCCAGCAACTGCAGCGGGCGGACCTTGTGTTGTGGGTGCTTGATGGCGCCACACTCGCCGACTCGCCGCAGATTGCCGCCGCACGCGAGTGGCGCGAAGAACTCGGCGTTGCCGAGATCGACCGGGTGCTGATCGTGGTGAACAAAGCGGATCGAGTCGACGCCCGGCGACGCGCCGCTGGCGGCGTAGAATTTTGTTACACTTCGGCGCTGACCGGCGACGGTTTGCCGGCGTTGTTGTCGGCAATTGCCAAACGGCTTGTGCCAAGCCCGCCGCAGCGTGAAGCGATTCCATTCACGGTGCGGCAAGTTGAACTACTTCACTCCGCTCTGAATGCTGCGAACCACTCGCACACGGATGAAGCGCAGGCACTGCTAGCGCAACTCGCGCTTTAGCCCCGGGCTCCGCCCGGGGGTAGGTTTCCATTCCGTTTGGCAATGTCGCGCGATAGGGCGGCCGACCCCCGGGCGGAGCCCGGGGCTAGGGTGAACGCGCATGCTCTCCTACAAGCCGGCAAGTTTACGCTCCGAATTCACTTGCCAGCACTGCCGCTAAAGGGTTTGCTTACATCGGTTTCTGTGACTAATCGGACTATTTTCCGCAACGCGACTAACCGTGTCGGCCGATAGTTACTCATGGACACGCGACGCCGCGCGAGATTGGACGCGCAGCGCTTGCGACAAGAGACGGCCGGCTTGCCGTCTCGCCGAGACCCGACTCACGAGGCTCAAGATTTCGCATCTTGAAGCAGCCGGGGCCAGGATGGCCCAGCGCCCACAGCGCAGGAGGATGTTGCAATGTCAGGGGGGAATCTCGCCAGGCCACGCCTGCGCTCTGTGCGGCGGTGGGCCCTACTCTCATTCTCCGGCCTCCTGACCGCCTTCGGCGGTTCCGTTCTTGCTTGCGCGGAGGAAACGTCGTCGCTCGACATTGCCTTCGCCGTCGCGGCCGACCGTGCTCCGCGACCAGGCGAACGCTCGATCATCGTCACCGGGCCGCGGCTGTCGACGGTTGATCCCGACGTCGAACTCGCCACCGATCAGTCGGACGAAGCGCCGCTCGAGCCAATCGCCGACGTCTCTGAATACGAATCACAGTTCGAACCAGACTTGGCTGAACCCGCCGCGGGCAGCGCCGAGCCGACGCTGGCCGATCCGCCTGGCGACTCCCAAGGTTTGGTCGCGACCGACGAAGCCGTCATCGACGAGTTCCCCTCCGACGAACCGATGGCGTTCGCCGAAGATGCGCCTGCCGCCACACAAAGCCAAACGGAACTGCAGACCGCCAGCTTCAATGGCGCGACTCCCGGCGTCACCACCCGCGATCAGCTGATCAAGCTGTGGGGCGAGCCGCTCGACGAAGATCTATCCGCGCAAACGCTCTCATTCGATTTGAAGGGCTTCCCGCAGACGATCGTTGATTTCGACGGCGATCGCATCGCCTCGATCCGCGTCGAACTAGCTGAGGTAATCGCCGCGGAAGACCTTAGCGGCAAGCTTGGTCTCACCGAATTCCGTTCGGCGACGATGCTCGACGATATGGGTTCGCTCGTCTCGACGACGTACCCCGAACGCGGCGTCACGTACCATCACAGCCCGAACATGGGCGAGATGGCGAGCGACGACAGCGCTGAGAGCGACATCGAACCGACCCCGGTCGACGCGGTCTGCGAGATCGTGATCCGCGCCGTCGGCGCCGAGGCGTTCGTCGACCGTGCTCACAGTTCGCCTGAGAAAGACTACACGCACCAGATCGCCGATCTCGAGACGGCTCTCCAACTCGATCCGACCAACGCCGACTGCCGCTATTATCTCTCGTCGGCCAAGTTGCACGTCGGCCAACTGGCGGAAGCAGAGAAGCTGGCGGCTTCGGCCGTTGAAGCCGATCCGACGAACGACGAGTATCGCCTGCAGTGGGCCAAGTGCCTCACGCGACTTGCCCGCTACAACGACGCCGTCGAGCAGACTCGCCACATTCTTGAAGGAAAGACGGCACCCGATATCGTCCGCGCCGCCGCTCTCGAAGAGATGGGCCAGCTGGCGAGCCTCGGCTCGAAGGAAGTCCAAGAGCGGGCCATCTCGCTCCACAATAAAGCGATTGAACTGGCCGACAAGCTTGCGGCCGACGACGACGTGATGGTGCAGGCTTCGGCTCACGAGGTGTTGCTCGCCGCCCACTTGGCTGTCGCCGAACGGATTTCCGCCGGCGATTGGCAGCAGAAGGATGAGTTCGTCGGGCAGTGGATCACGCGGGCCTCGGGCATTGCCGAGCAGATGATCGCTTCCGGCGAAGCCGACGTTTCCGTTCGCTTGCAAGTTGCTCAAAGCGCCTTGATGGCCGGCGGTCGTCTCTCGCCGCCGATTGACCCGAAACTGTGGGTCGCTGAAGCCGAACAAGCGGTGACCGAACTGACGCCGACGCTGACCGACGAAGCGGCTCGCAAAGAACTGAACTGGGAACTCGGCCTCGCCTACTTCCACGCGGCGGAGATTCAGCATCGCCGCGGCGAGTCGGACCTGGCGGTGAAGTACGGCGAACAAGCGCAAAGCTTGCTCACGGCGGCCGCGACGAATCGTGCGGAGTATCCTGACACTGATTACGTGATGGGTCGCGTCTGCTTCCAGCTCGGCGCCGTCCATGCCGTCCACCGCAACGACCATCGCACGGCGTGCAAGTGGTACGACAAAGCCTGCAAGCCGCTGTTGAAGCCGGCGCCGATGACGCCGCTCGCCACGCCGGGCCACCATGGCGACGCCCTGGTGAGCATGGGCGTTTCCTACTGGGAGATCGGGCTGCGTGAAAAGGCGTACGACCTGACCGAAGCGGGCTTGGAACTGATCGAGCAAGGCGTGAGCGAAGGGATTTTGACCAACGACGCCACGCTCGTCGCTCAGGGGAACCTCACGGCGATGGGGCAAGCTTTGGGCAAAGTGGAACTCACCACGCCGGAGCCGCGGATGAGCGAATCGACTGTCGCCGAACAGCGTCGCAGCTCGTCCTCCGCACAACAAGGACGCCCAGCGAATCCACGCCCACAAACGAACGTCGCCCGCCGTTCCAACAGCGAAACGAACGTTCGCCGCCGCTAATCGCTTTCCGTGTTAATGAAGCCCCGGGCTCCGCCCGGGGGTAGGTTTCCATTCCGTTTGGCAACGTCTCGCGATGTCGTGGCCGACCCCCGGGGCGAAGCCCGGGGCTAGAAACGCTCTGACCCAGGCCGTCACGTGTTGACGGTGAGCGCAGCCTCTCCGAGACTGGTACGTCGCAGCCCGCACTGCGACGCACCACTCGGAATGAGGCAACGCGATGGACACCTTCGACCCCGCGGCGTATGGACCGGCGTTTGCGCCGCTGTTGGCAGGCGATCGACTCCGAACTTTAGGGAGTGGCCGCGGCGATGCGAACGCACGACGCACGCTGCAAGCGGTGACGCTGGCGACGGTGTTTCGCGACGCCCATCTCGTCGACCTCGACATGGCCCGCTGCTGTCTCGCGGGCCTCTGGCTGCTTCACGACTTTCTCGACGAGTCGCATTCGATTAGCCAGCAGATCGAAACGCCGAGCGGCAGCTTCTGGCATGGCGTGATGCATCGTCGCGAGGGCGATTTCTCGAACGCCAAGTATTGGTTCCGCCACGTGGGGCCGCATGAAGTTTTTAGCGAGCTAGGGCCGGCGATCGCACAGCTGGGGCTCGGCGACAGCAAAGCGGTGCAGCGCGTGACGTCGGGCGGGGCGTTCGATCCGTACGCGTTCGTCGATGCGTGCGAAGCGGCGGTTCGCAGCGGCGACGATCTGGCGTGCCGCGAGATTCAGCGGCTGGAGTGGGAGCACCTGTTCGACCACTGCTACCGCACGGCGACGGGGGCGTAAGGCTGAGCAATTTCAGCTGCTAAATAGGCGGCAATTCTGCCTGCGATAGACCTCCCCTATACTGGCCGTTGCGGCGCCCTGAAACCCTTGTCTTGGCTCGCCAAAAGCCGACAATAAGTGTCCCTGCAGCGCGCCCCGCCATGCAGGCTGCATCACGCTCACTGCCTTCATGCTGAAAGGTCAAGATATGGGTCGCTCAGGCGCCGTCACGTTCAAGGGAACCCCGCTCACGCTCGCCGGCAAGGCGCTCGCCGTCGGCGACGCAGCCCCCGACTTCAAGCTTCACTACTACAAGGACGGCCTGAAGGAATTGACGCTGGCCGACCTGAAAGGCAAGCCGACGCTGCTGAGCGTCGTCCCGTCGCTCGATACGCCGGTTTGTGCGATCCAGACGAAGAAGTTCAACGAGTCGGTCGCCGCGCTCGGCGACAAGATCAATGCCGTGACGGTCAGCCTCGACCTGCCGTTCGCCCAAGCCCGCTTCTGCGGCGCCGAGGGGATCGCGAACATGCGGGTCGGCAGCGATTACCAAGATCGCAACTTCGGCAACAGCTACGGCACGCTGATCGAAGAGCTGAAGATTCTATCCCGCGCGATCTTCGTGCTCGACGGCGCCGGCAAAGTCGCTTACGTCGAATACGTCCCCGAAGTCGCCAGCGAGCCGAACTACGAACCCGCGCTCGCCGCCGTGAAGTCGCTCGCGTAGCGACGCCCCCGCCATCGCCAAGGTTTGGTTGAAAAATGAATCGAAGGAACGATTCCCGTCCGGACAATTCGTTTTTCCCGCCGCCACCCACCGTTAACTGAGAGATTCGCCATGTCATCGCTCGTGCAAAAGACCGCTCCCTCGTTCTCGTGTCAGGCCGTCATGGCCGACGGCACGTTCCAAGAAGTGAAGCTTGAAGATTACCGCGGCAAGTACGTGCTGCTGTTCTTCTACCCGCTCGACTTCACCTTCGTTTGCCCGACCGAGATCATCGCCTTCTCGGATGCGAACGCCGAGTTCGCGAAGCGCGGCGTGCAACTGCTGAGCTGCTCGATCGATAGCCACTTCACCCACCTCGCGTGGCGTCAACGCGCCCGCTCGGAGGGGGGCCTCGGTGACATCGCGTACCCGATGCTCGCGGACCTCAACCGCAAGATCGGCGAAGAGTATGGCGTCCTCACCGACGACGGCATCGCCCTCCGTGGTCTGTTCCTGATGGACAAGGAAGGCGTCGTTCGTCACCAAGTCGTCAACGATCTGCCGCTCGGCCGCAGCGTCGACGAAGCCCTCCGCATGGTCGACGCCCTGCAGTTCTTCGAAAAGAACGGCGAAGTCTGCCCGGCTAACTGGAAGCAAGGCAGCCTCACCATCAAGCCAGATCCCGAGAAGAGCCTCGAGTACTTCGAAAAGGCGAACCTGCAAACCGCAGGCTAACGCCACGGAAGGATCCAGCTGGCCGCGGCAGCCAGAAGGGCGCCGCGGCCGGTTCTTTATCTCAAGCTTTTGACCCCAAGCTCGGAGAGTTGACGCATGGCGCGGTTCATCGTCGTTGTTGTCGTTCTGGTCGCGATCGCCTTGCTGGCGAACAAGTATCTGTTTGGCGACGGCGACGCGCCGCCGGCGAAGGGGAAGGCGGCTGCCGCGAAGCAGGACGATGCGAAGGCTGCTGATGAGAAAGCCGACGACGCTGGCGAAGACGCCGAAGAGCTCGCCGCCGACGCTGCCGCGAAGAAGGCTCAAGCGGGCGGCCCCGCTCCTAAGTTCCCCGCGGAAGATGCGGGCGAAGAAGCCGCTGCCGACGCCGTCGCCTCGGCCGACGTCGACACCGACTTGGAGCAAGAGCCGGGCGTTGAACCGAAGCTCGACGCTGAAGCCGATCTCGCCGCTCCCGGTGAGAAGATCACCAAGATGCTCCCCGCTGAGACGGTCCAACTCGGCGACCCCTCGCTGACGGCCGGCATCCCCGGCGAAGGCGAAATCACGCTCGAGGAAATGGAAGTCTGGCTCGCCGAGCCGAAGAACCATGTTGTGCTGAAGCCGGAACTGCCGCTCGGCCTGAAGGCGGGCGAAGCGGAGATGAAGGGCCTCGACGAGAACCCGCTCACCCGCGCAAAGATTGAGCTCGGTCGGCAACTCTACTTCGATCCACGGTTGTCGTCTGATGCGTCGGTGAGCTGCGCAAGCTGCCATGCGTCAGAAACCGGCTACGCCGCGGCGACGAAGTTTGGCGTCGGCGTCGAGGGGCAGGAAGGGAATCGCAACTCGCCCACCGCGTACAACCGCATCCTCAGCGGCGCCCAGTTCTGGGATGGTCGGGCGGCGTCGCTCGAAGAGCAGGCGAAGGGCCCGATCGCCAATCCGATCGAGATGTCAAACACCCACGAAGCCTGCATCGAGTGCCTCCGCGGCATTCCCGGATACGTGAAGCAATTCAACCTGGTTTTCGAAGACGGCCTGACGATCGACAACGTCGCGAAGGCGATTGCGTCGTTCGAGCGGACCCTCGTCACCGGCCCGGCGCCGTGGGATTACTATACGGAACTCGACGCCTTCCAGCAGCAGTTCGCCGCCGACATCGAAGACCTCGACGCGCTAAAGGAAGAAGACCAGGAGCTGTACAACGAGTACATGGCTCTCAAGAAGGCTTCCGATGATCACCCGATCAGCGAGAGCGCCATCCGCGGCGGCAAGCTTTTCTTCAGCGAGCAAGCAGGCTGCACGGCGTGCCATCTCGGCGCCAACTTCACTGACGAGAAGTACCACAACCTCGGCGTTGGCATGGATGCGAAGGAGCCCGATCTCGGCCGCTTCGTGATCTCGAATGAGGAGATCGACAAGGGGGCCTTCAAGACCCCGACTTGCCGCAACGTGGCGCAAACCGCTCCGTACATGCACGACGGCTCGCAAGCGACGCTCGAAGAGGTCGTTGAGTGGTACGCCAAGGGGGGCCACCCGAACGCGTGGCTGAGCGAGAAGGTGAAGAAGCTAGAACTGAGCGATCAGGACAAGGCCGATCTTGTCGCCTTTATGAAGGAAGGTCTCACGGGCGAGCTGCCGCAAGTCGAAGAAGATCGCTTGTTGCCCGACGCCGAAGTGGCAAAGGAGAAGGCGGAAGAGGAGCTGAAGGAAGAGAAAGCAGAAGCCAAAGCGGCGTGAGCTTCCCTAGCCCCGGGCTCCGCCCGGGGGTGAGTTTCCATTCCGTTCGGCAACGTCGCGCGATGTGGTGGCCGATCCCCGGGCGGAGCCCGGGGCTAGAATCGCGTCGGCGTTCTACTCCTCAACCACGCGCGTTTCGATGACGCGGGCATCAATAATCTGATCCCCGCGCGGCGTGTGCATCGCCCGCCCGCCTTCATCAACGGTAAAGCGGCTAAACGTCGCCGCTTTGTCGAACTTCGCCGCTAGCGATCGGCGAATAAACGCTCGCGCCGGCGGCAGCAGCAGGGCGATGCCAATGACGTCGCCGAGCACGCCGGGGATGATTAGCAGTACCGCGGCGAGGCCGATCAGCAGGCCGTCGGTCAGTTCCGCGGCGGGCATCGCGCCGGCCGCCATCTGGCTCCGCATTCTCATCGCGGAGCGCAGCCCCTCGCGTCGCGCGAGCCACGCACCGACGAAGCCGGCGCCCAGAACTAGTAGCAACGTCGGAAGCAACCCAATCGCCCTCCCTAGCGAGATGAGCAAAATCATCTCCAGGATGATGTAACCAAACGCGAACAACAGTAGCGAACGTATCATCGGCGTAACGCT
The DNA here is from genome assembly GCF_009177095.1 of Lacipirellula parvula. Classification (NCBI taxonomy): domain Bacteria; kingdom Pseudomonadati; phylum Planctomycetota; class Planctomycetia; order Pirellulales; family Lacipirellulaceae; genus Lacipirellula; species Lacipirellula parvula. The sequence goes on along the minus strand of NZ_AP021861.1, from coordinate 6,668,256 downwards.
GGCCCTCAAGCGTGCAGTGCCGCAGCGAACTCCCGCCGCGACTAGTCAATCGTACGCGCCAGTCGCCCCCCTTGGAAACGGCGGTTCCGTAACTCGCCTTGACTTAATATGTACATATGTTCACAATTCTCGTCGGAGGGCCGAGGATTTGTGGGAGGGGTCTCCGACCCCGAGGTCGCGCGGTAAGGCGATATCGTCCGGTAGCGGTGACCGGAATCGGCGTCGGAGACGCCTCCCACATGGAGGCCGCGGCTGACTCCTAGTTCGCTGTTAGACCTGCTTCGTGAGTTCATATCCATGAGCGGCGCCAATTCACGACCGAACATTCGCGGCCGGGCCGCGGGGGTGCAGCCGGACAATCCGTATCTCCATACCCGGCAGGTCGACGACTTCGAGCACGTCGCCGAGGATGACGAGTACCTCGATTCGCTCGATCGCCCGCCGACGCAGTATCTCGACGATGAGTCGCAGTCGATCGTCGCCACGAACGACAGCCCAGACGTTTCCTTCAACTACAGCGTGAACCCCTACCGCGGCTGCAGCCACGGGTGCAGCTACTGCTACGCTCGTCCCGGGCACGAATATCTCGGTATGAGCGCGGGGATCGACTTCGAAACGAAGATCCTCGTCAAACGACGCGCCCCCGAGCTACTGCGGCAGTTCCTTGCGCGGCCGAAGTGGACGGCCGAGACGATCGTCTTCTCCGGAGTGACCGACTGCTACCAGCCGGCGGAGCGGGAGTTCAAGCTGACGCGCGGCTGTTTGGAGGTGCTTGCCGAGTGCCGGCAACCGGCAGGGATGATCACCAAGAACGCGCTCATTACGCGTGACGTCGATCTACTGCAGGAGCTAGCAGCCCACCAGGCGGTGCGGGTGGCGATCAGCGTGACGACGCTCGACCAATCGCTCGCTCGCGTGATGGAGCCGCGGACCAGCGCCCCGACGGCGCGACTGAGAGCGATCGAAACGCTGGCCAAGGCGGGCGTACCGACGAACGTGATGGTCGGCCCGATCATTCCCGGACTAACCGACAGCGAGACGCCGGCGATCTTGAAGGCGGCGAGCGAGGCGGGAGCGATCGGCGCCCACCATACGCTGCTGCGGCTGCCCTCGACCGTGAAGGACGTCTTCCTCGACTGGATCGCGCGGCAACGGCCGAACCACGCGGCGAAGGTCGAATCGTTCGTCCGCGCGGCCCGCAAAGGAAAGCTCAACACGGCGGAGTTCGGCCAGCGGATGCGCGGCACCGGGCCGATGGCGGATCAGATCGAGCAGGCGTTTCGCGTGTTTGTGAAGCGGTACGGGCTCGATGGGAAGTCACCGCCGCTGAGCAACAAAGCGTTCCGCCCGCCGCGGATCAGCGGCGAGCAGTTGCCTCTGTTTTGATCGCACTAGCCCCGGGCGGAGTCCAGGGCTAAAGTCCGGACGAGCTTGCGGGTTACTTCTCTAAGCCATCTGGCACGCCGTTCGGGAACTCCTCGGCAATCACCCGCTTGATGTACTCCACCCGGTTCGCCGGCTTCGGATGCGTGCTGAGGAACTCCGGCGGGCCACCCGCGCCGCCGCTTGCTTCGTCGAGGATCTGCATCACGTCGATCATCGCCCGCGGGTCGTAGCCGGCCATCGCCATCAGGCGGACGCCCCACTTGTCGCTTTCGAGTTCAGCGTCGCGGCCGTAGCTCGTGCTGAGGACCGACGAAACCATCTGCCCCATTTGAGCGCTGTTCACGTCTCCGCCGAGCACGCCGACGGCGCCGGCGATGCCTTGGAACATACCCTGCCGCGCCATCTGCTTGTTAGCATGGCGCGAGAGGACGTGGCCGATCTCGTGGCCGAGCACGCCGGCGAGCTGGCCCTTCGTCGTGAACTTATCATACAGCGCCTGGGTGATGAAGACCGGTCCGCCGGGCAGCGCGAAGGCGTTCACCGTCTGCGGATCGGCGAGCAGCGTGAAGCGGAAGGCGTTGCGATACGGGTTGTGGCGATCGTGTTGTTTGAGGTCGCGGTCGAGTGCATCGAGCAGTTGGTTGCCGACAATGTTCACCGCCTGCTGCCCGCCGCGATCGCGGGACTGCCCGCCATGCATGTCGACCATTTCGGGCGCCGCTTGCAGGCCGAGCTGGATCTCTTCCTCGGGATCGATCAGCGCGACGCGCTCGACTTCGCCGGTGACTTCATTGACATCGCCTGGCTTGAGATAGTAGCTCAGCACGGCGAACCCGACGATGGCGAGTGCAATGAGCAGCCGAGCCTTGAGGCCGTTCGACCGACCGTCTGACGAACCGCCGAATGGAGAGCGTCCGCCGGAGTTGCGCGACCGTTGCTGAGGAAACGGAAAAGGGCTGGGCAATCGCATGGCGACGGTTCCGCGGTTTTGCAAGAGAAGTGGCCGGTAGTACTATAGCAGGCGGCCGAAGTTGAGGAAAATTCGGCGTGACCAGGAGCCGCTATGAATCGTTCGCCGCGAGTCGAGATCGTCTACTGCACCCAATGCCGCTGGCTGCTGCGCGCTGCGTGGATGGGGCAGGAGTTGCTCTCGACGTTCGCTGAGGAACTAGGCGAGGTGGCGCTGGCGCCGGGGACGGGGGGCGTGTTTCAGATTCGTGTGAATGAGGAGCTCGTTTGGGATCGCGCGGAGCGGGAAGGGTTTCCTGATATCAAGGAGCTGAAGCAGATGGTGCGCGATCGAATTGCGCCGCAGCGCGATTTGGGGCACAGCGAGAAGAAGTGATTGGGTGATTGTTGTGGGAGGCGTCTCCGACGCCGAAACCGTTTACCACCACACGCCGTCATCGATTTGCCGCGCTGCTTCGGGGTCGGAGACCCCTCCCACAGAGCAGTGATCGAGAACGCGCTCATTCGTCAGGCTTGCGGCGTTTGCGTTGCCGGCCTTGCGGGGCGAACATCCGTTGCACGGCTTGCACGCCTTCGATCAGTCGATCGACTTCTTCCAGTGTGTTGTACAGATAAAAACTCGCTCGCGTGCTGGCGGCGATGCCGAGGTGGGCGTGGAGCGGTTGCGTGCAGTGGTGGCCGGCTCGCACGGCGACGCCGAACTGGTCGTTTAGCACCTGGGCGAACTCATGGGCATGCACCTTCTCGAACGCAAAGCTCACCAAGCCTGCGCGATGTTCCGGCGCCGGGCCGAGGATCCGCAGTCCCTCGATTTGCGAGAGGGCGTCGTAGGCGTAGCGGGTGAGTTCGAACTCGTGGCGATGGATCGCGTCGAGGCCGATCGATTGGAGGTAGTCGATCGCCGCGCTCATGCCGATCGCGGGAACGATCGGCGGCGTGCCGGCTTCGAACTTCGCGGGGAGCGCCGCAGGGGTGAAGCTGTCGAGCTTCACTTCGTTGATCATGCTGCCGCCGCCGAGGAACGGGGGCATCGCGTCGAGCAGCGACTCTTTGCCGTAGAGGACGCCGACGCCCGACGGGCCGAGCATCTTGTGGCCGCTGAACGCGAGGAAGTCGATGTCGAGCGCCTGCACGTCGACCGCGAGATGCGGCACGCTTTGAGCCGCGTCGATCAGCACGAGCGCCCCGGCCGAGTGGGCCTTGGCGACGATCTCGGCCACGGGATTGATCGTGCCGAGCGTGTTCGACACGGCGGCGACGGCCACGAGCTTCGTGCGTTCGTTCAGCAGTTGCTCGTACGCCGGCATGTCGAGCCGTCCGTCCTCGGTGAGCGGAATGTGTCGCAGTACGGCGCCGGTCCGCTGGGCGAGTTGCTGCCAGGGGACGAGGTTCGAGTGATGCTCCATCACCGAGAGGATGATCTCGTCGCCGGTGCGGAGGTTGGCGTCGCCCCAACTGCGGGCGACCGTGTTGATCGACGCGGTGGTCCCCGAGGTGAAAATCACTTCGTGGAACTCGCGGGCGTTGATTAGCCGCTGGACGCTGCGGCGGGCGGTTTCGTACTGCTCGGTGCTGAGCTCGCTCAGCGTGTGGATGCCGCGATGGACGTTGGCGTAGGTGCGCTCGTAGACGCCGCTGATGGCGTCGATCACTTGGCGCGGGCGTTGCGTGCTGGCCGCGTTGTCGAGAAACGCGAGCGGCTGATGGTGGCCGACCTCTTCGCTGAGGATCGGGAAGTCGTTGCGCAGCGCGACCGGCAGCAGGGCGGTGCGATCGATCGCGGCAGTCATGGTTGGCATTCGTTAGTTGTCAGTTGTCAGTGGCGAGTGGACTGCGGATTGCAACACCTTCCAGGAGAGGAGGCAGCATTTTTGGCGGTTCGGCGTGAGTCGCGGGCCGTAGAGGTTGAGCATTTCCTCGGCAGTGAAATTCTTCACGTCGTCGACCGTTTTGCCGTACATCTCTTCGATGAGCATCGAGGCCGAGGCTTGGCTGATGACGCAGCCGTCGCCGTTGAAGTAGACGTTCTTGATCTTGCCGTCGTCGTCGAGGGCGAGCTCGATCCGCACCACGTCGCCACAGAGGGGGTTCTTGTCTTCGTGAGCGTGCGTCGCCTCGGCGAGATGCCCGCGATGGAACGGGTCCTCGTAATGGTCGAGGATGTGCTCCTGATAGAATTCTTCTTCGGAAGGCATGTGAGGCGCTAGTTGGAAGGCGCGAGGCGCTAGTAATCGAGAGCGAGCCGCGGGGCTTGTCCCCGCGGTCTTGGCGGCGCTTGTTCCAATGCTGGAACCGCGCAGCCGTAAGCCGATCCCTCATTATAAGAGGGGGGGAATTGAGGGGCTAGGTTCGCGCGGCCGGGGCGTGGTGCACGGCCGGGGGCGGGGACGCCCCGGCTCGCTGGTTTTGCGAGCGTTAGTGCTGTGCTGAACCCTGAACCCTAACCGCCGAACCCTTCTACCATGCTTTATCGCGGAGGATTTCCGTCGCGGCGTTTTTGCCGCAGGAGCCCATCACGCCGCCGCCGGGGTGGCTGGCGGCGCCGCAGAGGTAGAGGCCCGGCACCGGGGTGCGGTGATCCGCCCAACCCGCCACGGGGCGGAAGCAGTAGAGCTGATGCGGAGACATCGCCCCCTGCATGATGTTGCCGCCGGTGATGCCGTAGACCCGTTCGAGGTCGAGCGGGCTGAGCACTTGCCGATGCTCGATCGCCTTCGGCACGTTCGGGGCGTACTGGGCCAGCACCTCGATGCAGCGGTCGGCGAACGCTTCTTTGCGTTCGTCCCACGTGCCGCTCGCGAGCTTGTACGGGGCATATTGGACGAACATCGACAAAATATGCTTGCCGGGCGGGGCGAGCGTTTCGTCGACGCTGGTGGCCATCGTCATTTCCAGGATCGGGCTGCTGCTCGGTTCGCCGTACTTCGCTTCGTCGTAGGCGCGGTCGAGGTAGTCGAGCGTCGGGCCGATGTGCATCGTGCCGTGATGGTGCGGCATGACGCCGGTGCCGGGCAGCGCGGTGAACTGCGGCGGCTCGGAGAGCGCGACGTTGATCTTCGCCGACGCGCTCGCGTAATCGATGCGCGAGACGGCGGTGCGGAACTCCTCGGGCAGCACCTGCGGATCGAGCAGCTTCTCGAAGGTGACATGAGCGTCGGCGCTCGACGCGACGACGCGAGCTTCGAGCTGCGTGCCGTCTTCGAGTCCTACGCCGCAGGCGCCGTGGCGATCGGTGTGGATCGAGTTGACGGGCGACTCGCGGCGGACGTCGACGCCGAGATCGCGGCAGGCCTTTTCGAGGGCCGTTGCGAGACCGCCCATGCCGCCGCGAACGTAGCCCCACACGCCGCGGGCGCCGCCGGCTTCGCCCATCACGTGATGGAGCAGCACGTACGCGCTGCCGGGCGAGCTGATGCCGGTGAAGGCGCCGATGATCGCGTCGGTGGCGAGGGTGGCTTTGAGGATTTCGCTTTCGAACCAACGTTCGAGGATCGGCCGCGCGGCGCCGGTGAGGATCTCGACCGCTTCGGGGAGATCGGCGCCGAGGGCCTTGAGCGCGCCGTGGAGTTGCCACAGCTTCTTGCCGTCGCGGAGCCGCTTGCCCATGCCGATCTTGCGCCAGTGTTCGGGCAGCGGCAGCGGATCGGGAGCCGTTTCGTTGAGCGCTGGTTCGAGCGTCGCGGCGATCCGTTCGAGCAGCGCGTTGTAGCGCGGGTAGGCGGTCGCGTCGCGGATGCTGAACTTGCTGATCTCGCGCTCGGCCAGCGCCGCGTCGGGGCCGAGCGTGAGGCTGCGGCCATCGGGGAGCGGCGTGAACGACGACGGGTTGCGGGGCAAAATCTCGAGCCCGTACTGCGGCAGCCGCAGCTCGCGGAGGATGCCCATTTGGAACAGGCTGATCACATACGCGGCGGTCGAGACTTTGTAGCCGGGCCACAGCTCTTCGGTGGTCGCGCAACCGCCGAGGACGTGGCGGCGTTCGAGGACGCACACGCTGCGTCCCGCTTTGGCGAGATACGCGGCGCAGACGAGGCCGTTGTGGCCGCCGCCGATGATGATGCAATCAAACTTGCCATGCTGAGCCATGCCGACACCGCTTCCTTGCTAGCAGTCTCGTGAGAGACGACTGTGAATCACGCTATGATCGCGTCTCCCTAGCATCGGTTATCTCGCGCCGTCGACATGATGGCTAGACGCCGAGCAACTTCGCGGTGGCGTGCCATTCAAGTTCGCCGCAGCCGGCGCCGAGCGGGGGGGCGATGCGGAGCGAGGCGACCGAGCCTTTGGCGAAGCGAATGAGCGCGTCGCCGTCGCCGATGAGGGCGGCGGTGAGCAGGCTGACGTCGGGGGCGTGGCCGACCCAAGCGATCGAATCGACCTGCTGCTGGCGCGTCCACGCGATCAGCTCGGCGAAGTCGCTGCCAGGCTGCAATGCGTCGAGCTCGGTAATTTGCGGCGACTGCGTGGAGTGTGCGGCGGCGATCTCTGCGGTTTGCCGACAGCGGACGTAGGGGCTCGTGGCGATCGCTTGCGGCGCAAAACCGCGCTCGCGGAGGAGTTCGACGACGTGCGCGAATCGCTCGACGCCTGCATCTTCAAGCGGGCGCTGCGAATCGTCGGGCCAGCGCGGGTCGCCATGCTCGTAGGCCCAGGCGTGACGGATGATGTAGAGGTGCATTTTTTCTTTTTTGTCCGTGGTCAGTGGTCCGTTGTCAGTTGTTGTCGGGTTCGATGCTCGGTCGCGGGTTCCTGCATTTCGCAACTGACAACGGACCACTGACAACTGACGCATTCATTATCGATTCCGCCAAATAAGTCGGTCGTCAATTTTCAATTCGCGTTGCAGATGCTCGATCTCCGCGCGAAATCTTTTCGCGTCGTTTGGGTACCCGGCGGTTGGTTTGAGGCCGGGGAGACGAGTCGTCCAAAAATCGTTGAATGCTCGCATCGCCAACTCGCGGTGGTACTTGGCGGTCATCGAGGCGAGCGCGGTCGGGAGTTGCTCTTCGCCGCCGACGCGGAAGGTCGCTTCGATCGGGGCGTCGCGATGGGTCCAACGGTAACGGCTCGCCGCGCGGCCTTCGTCGAGGGTTTCGATCCAGCTGTCGGGGAAGTGGTGCTGGAGGATCGCGGCGTAGCGGTTGCGGCCGCCGTGTTTGTCTAAGGTGAGGTGGCAGGGTTCGGGGCGCAGGGTTCGGGAGGTCGTAGGGGTCGGGGTTCGGGGTTCAGGGGGGAAGAGCGTGGCTTGTGATTTTGGTTGTTTGCGAGCGGAGGCGATGCCTGACTGGCGAGCCGGAAGGTTCGATTGATTGCGAGCCGGAGGGTTTATCCCTCCGTTCATCAGCGCCGCGTCGACCGTCTCGCGCACGAGCTCAAGCGTGAGATGCGACAGCACCGCCCCCTTCGTGCCGTGCTTGTCGACGAGGTCGTTGAACTCGGCGGGATAAATCAGTTTCGCGCGGATCGTCAGCAGCGCGACGCCGTTGGCGGCGGCGACTTCGCGGAAGAGGGCGGCTGCGGTGCAGATCTCTTCCGCGATGGCATCGAGCGGCAGCTGTTGGTCGTCGCCGGCGTGGCAGGCGAGTTCGTGGCGGCGCGAGTGCGGATCGGCGAGCGTCGCGGCGAGGAGTTGTTCAACGCGCTCAACGCACTTTTGTTGTGTCGTCGGCGACGTATTGATGAGCGCTGCGAGGACGCCGCGTTCGAGATGGCGGATGCCGAGGCCTGGTTTGTAGAGTTGTTTGGAATCGGCGATGGCGATTCGCTTGGGGCACTCTTGGGGGGAGCGGACGACCGATTTTTTTAGGAGTTTGTAGAGGTCGATCGCGGGGAGGGATGGAGCCAAGACCGGGGGGATGAACCCCCCGGCTCGCTTTTTATTTTTCTCTGGCTTCTGACCTCTGGCTTCTAGCCTCTCCGCCACTCGCCAGGCGGTGGCGGCGATGGCGAGCGGGCCGTAGTTCGGTCCGTAGCCGGCTTCGTCGACGCCGATGAGGATGGGCATGAGTTGGCCGTGCTGGCGGAGTGGATGCTGAGTTGATGTCGTGTCGTGTCGCGTCGAGTGGTCGCATGTCGTGAATGCGATTTTAGGCGACACTAAGTTGGCGGGATTAAGTTGTTTTGCAGTAACGCGTTAGGGTGATTTGTCGCGTCCTTGGTGTCGTATTTGAGGCGACATTATGTCGTGTGGCGCTGATTGTGATCGTTGCTGTGAGTAGCCGCTAAGCGGCTAAGCCACGAGCAGATCGCGCGACGACGGCGCGCAGCGATTCCCGCGCGCCGGTAGATCGAACCTAACGGTTCGGGGCGGGGATTTCCACAACGATTCTCGGCCACCCAGCAGGAGCAGGGCGGTGGGAGCGCGGGATGGAGGCCGCATTGGACTGGTCGCTTAAGCGACCAGTCCGAAGTGGGGAGGAGCGTGGCGATGTGGAGGGCTGCGCTGGGCGGGGCGGTTTAGAAGAAGCCGCCGCCCGCTCCACCGCCCATGCCGCCCCCTCCGCCCATCATGAGGTAGCGACCCTGACGATCGAGGGGGTGCGGAATCTTTGCTCGCAACTCTTCGACGCTAAGTTGACCATCGCCGCTCTTGTCGAGCGAATTGAAGTTGGGCGCACTAAGTATTTTGGCGTCGATCACTTCCTGGTTACTAAGTTGCTGATCGCCGTCGGCGTCGGCTTTCATGAGTTTTTCGAGCAGCTTCTCGGGCCACGTCCGCGCTGCTTCGGCTGCGTCGCGAATTTCGGGATCCTCATTCGTCGCCAGCGTCTGCAATGCTGCTTTCGCTTCGTCGCTGGTGTCCTGCAATTCCGATAGCAGCCAGAGGGCGAGTCCTTTGTTTTGTTTGGGGTCTTTCTTGAGGACTTTCTCCAGCGCAGGAATCCAGTCGGTGGTGGCAAGTTGATTGCCGTAGCTGTCCGTGCAAAGTTTGATGACGGTTAACTTCACTTGATCGTCGTCGTTGCTGGAGGCGTAATTGCCGAAGTCGTACTGGCTCGCGACTTCAAACACGGCGTCGGCGGCTTCGCGGCCGCGGCCGGCGCGGTTGAAGGCGGTGAGCGCCTTGATCGCCTCGACGCGACGTTTGGGGTTGAGCTCCAGTTTCCAGAGATCGCGCCACTGTTCGAAGGTTTTGCCGTCGTAGAGGAAAGTGGGCTCGCTGGCCGTGCCGGTCGGTGGGGTGGGCGCTGCGTTGGCGTCGGCCGAGGTTCCCGGCGGAGTCTTCATCGCGGCGATAAAGGCGTCGATGATTGCTTGTAAGAGGATCTCGTTGCCGGGGATTTTTTCATCGCCTTTTAGTTTCAGCTCGAGAATCTCGCCATCGCCCGGGAAGGAGGCGCTCAAGCGTTCTTGCAGTTGTTCGACGGCGTCGGCGCTCCAGGTGATGGTAAAGTTTTTGGGCGTGACGGCATTCAGAGCCGCTCGCAGGACATTTGGGCTTTTGACAAACGTCAGGCAGTTCATGGCGTTGCGCTGGATTTCTTGCGGCGTGGTTCGCCCGCCAGCGCTGGCCGATGCGCCGGAGAGACGGTCGAAATCCACTTTGAGGTAGGCGGTTGTCGTGGTTTCGCCCGTGAGCCCCGTCTTCTGCGTGGTTGGCGCTTGTATTACGGAAATTGGCTCAAAGTCGCTCGAGGACATGATGGCGTTGGCAGGGATGCTCCCTGGGGCTGCGCCACCCTGGTTTGCGGAACCAGGGCCGCCCGCAACATCCGAGTAGTGACTGAGATCGCCGACGGGGCTCATTGCGAGGGCTGGGTCGCGCGGCGAATCTGGTTCGGTCGAATTCGTTGTCGCGGCCGTCTGTTTGATTGAATCGAGAATCGCGGCGTCGATTGGCAGGCGGCCGGAGATCAAGAGGTCGGGCTGCTCGGCGCTGCTAGTCGTCGATTCATTTTTGATGATCGCGTAGTATTTCAGCGGCTCAAGTTCAGCCAAGTCGGGGCGTTGCAGAACTTCATTGAGCGACGCGAAGTCGGTGACGGGCCAAACATGGAGGCCGACCAACAAGCCGCCGCGGAGTTCGGGGTTGGAATTTCGGATCAGGGGCGTGCATTGAGTGACTTTCAATCCGCCCGTGTAACCGAGCTTCTTGACTCGCTCCAGGTCTTTCGGATTGAGCGGTTCGAGTTCGAGGCCGAGGAGTTTGTACGCGCGGTCGGCGAGTTTTTGGTGTTCGAGGGTGGGGAAGGAGGGCGATTGCGGCGGTGTGGCCGTTGGCGCTGAAGGTTGCGGTGGTTCGCCGCTCGTCGAGCGCAGGATTCCCAGATTCACGAGCGCGGCCATCAGCTGCTCGTGCGCTTCTTGCGGGCCGCGGGCGACGAGGCTCGGGGCTTCGTTGGGCTCGGCAATGTGGTAGCTCAGGCCGTGGGAGGGGTGCTCGGCGAACCACGCTTCGACGATCGGACGCGAGCCTTTGCGGAGTTCGTAGTTTGTTTTTCGATGTCGCCCCGTGATCGCCTTGAGGTCGAGGTTGGATGGCGGATTTGTCGTGTCTTTGGTGCTGAGCCACTGCAGATAGAGTTGGACTTGAGCGTGGAGGTTGGCCGGGCCGTAGACGTGGAGGGTGGTGAAGGCCTCGTCCCAAGTGATGGATCCGTCGTGTTTGTTCTTGGCCGCGTTGGCGAGGCCGTTGAAGTCCGCGGGGATGCCGCCGTTGGTGGCGTAGTTGGCGTGGTAGGGAGGCGCGAAGGGGGATGTTTGGGCGACGCCTGCGTACGGGTCCGTGGTGTTTTGGTTCCATGCCGAAGATTCGCGCGCGGGCTGGTTCGCGGACTGCGGAACGATTTGCGGGTTGATTGCGGGAGGGGAGGAGGCATCGGTGGACTGCGGCGCAGCATGGCCCCATGGATTGCTTGCCGGGTCGGTGGGGGCGAGGCTAGGGGCGGGAGTATTCCATGCCGGTGATGCAGCGGTTGGCGGGGCCGACCAAGCATCGGTGGACGGATTTGGCGCTTGAGCTGACGCGATGTCGGGGGCGTTGGCGGTTGGTTGGGCGTTGTTGGCGGGATTTTCGATGTGGGCGGCGTTTGGGGCCGGCGAATCGGGGGCGGGGCCGTCTTCCGCTTTCAAACGGGCTTCATTCATCGCTTTCCAGGCTGGAATCTTCTCCCGCAGAGTGAGGGAGGGCTCGCCAAGACCTTGAGATTCAGGGACTCCGCCGGCGCCATGTTCTTTGGCTGTTGCGAGTCGGTCCGCGAGTCGTTGGCGGGTGTCTGTGAGCGTCTTTTTGAGAACGTCTTCCGGCGTGAGGAGCGGCTGCAGCGCGGGATCTCGCGGGGCGGCGCCTTGGTTCGGCGAGCTAGGGATATTCTCGCTCGATGCATGTTCCGCCAGCTTCGTCTTGGCTGCGGCTAGGTTCTGCTGGTGCTTGGCGAGATTCTCCTTCGCGGCTTGGTAGCGGGTGTTGTACTCGGCTTCGGCCTGCGCTTTCGCATCAGCGGGGATGTGGGCAAGCTTCTTGCGTAGCGACTTCTCGAGTTGCTGTACGTGCTTGGCTAGCTCGGCTTCGGTCAGTTGAACGGCAGATCGCAGCTTTTTGATTGCCGAGGAGTTGGGGTTCTTCGATTCGGCGAGTTGCGTTTGAAGTTGCCTTTGTTGCTCGAACAGTTTTTGGCGTAGTTCGTTGACGGTCGGGTCTTGCTCCATTTCTTTGGCGATAGCTTGGTCGAGTTCGCCGCTGCCGGGGTGACGGCCGTAGCCGTCGATTTGCTTGTAGAGTTCGAGATTGACCACTTCCTCTTGAGCCCTGGCGGCGAGCACTTCGAGGTTGCGGATTTCGTCTCGCAGGGTAGGGATGTGGTTGTCGACGCCGAGTTGCATGAGCCTCTGGCGGGCTGCATCCAGTTCTTGTTGATGCTCGGCGAGCTTGCGGTCGACGACTTTACGGCGGATGTTGTACTCGATAGTCGCGGAGCGGAGGGCTTCATTTGGCATTTTGGCGATGCGGTCGCGCAGCTTCTTTGCCGCTTCGGTTCGGTAAGCGTCGCGTTTTGCGGCCGTCGTTTTGCGGAGGGCGCCGAGGTTGGCAATCGTCTCGCGCTCTTGGTCGGTCGCATCGTCAGCCAGCTGTGATTCCTCCGACGCAACGAAGCGATCGATGTCGAGGAGACGATTGTTGAAGCTCTTCAGCGTTTCGTTCTTTTCAAGTTCTAAGGCGATCGCTTGCTCAATCAGCGCCGGTGACGATGCGCCTTCAACCGCCAGCTGCCTGAAGACTTCGAGGTTTGTGAGATCTTCTTGCGTTTTGCGAATTTCCGCTTCGATGTTGCGGATTTCGGTTTGGAGTTGGGAGACTTCTGCGTTGGCAGAAGGTTCTTCGCCGGCAGCCATCGACTTGCGGGCGGCTGCAAGTAGAGCCGTGAATTGCTCATGGCCGCTCTTGGGGGCGGCAACTACGAATCGTTTTTCCGCTGGTTGCCATTGGATTTCGATGCGTGGATCTGAAGTAACGATCTCCATCCAACGCCGCATGTCGACGTTCTCGGGGAATTTGTCGAGGGGATGTGTCATCAGATAGACGGGGGCATCTTCGGTTGCGGTCGGCGCGGCGGCGGACGGGGCGCTGGCGGTTGCGGGGGCGTTGTTGGCTGCGGCAGGCTGGCTTGAGGGACCAGGGCCATTGGCGTTCACGGCGACGGTGAGGTTAGCGAGCCGACTGAGCGAATTGCGGAACTCGTTTTGGCGTTCGAAGATGAGCTGCCGCGCGCGATTGGCTTCGTCGTTACGAATCGCTTCTCGGACGTTTCTACGATAATCGTCATTTCCTAGGGACATCCCGCCTTCGACCTTCGCTCGAATCGACTGCCGGCACTCAGCGATTTCGGCATCGACCTTTGCCAAGGAATCTTTGAGTTGCTTCACTCCCGCGTCGTCGCTGGAGACGCCGGCCGCCAGCCAGTTCTCTAGCTGGGACTTGATCGCAGCAGATTGCTGCGTGAGGATTTGGTGCGTTTCGTCTTCATCCAACCTTTTTAAAAGCAATCGCTCAACCATTTCATCATTGCTTAACTTTGTGTCGGCTTGAGCTGCCTGTAATTGCTGTTGCGCTGCGAGTAACGCCTCTTTGTTTTTTTGGACGTCGGCGAGAGCCTGCGTGAGCGCTGCGGGAGCTTTTGCTTCCAAGGACGATAGCTTGGATGTTGGGACGATGTTCTTGTCCGTTTGCTCGTCACTGGCGAGCGTACTCGGTTGGCTAGCATCGGGAATCCCTCCCCTGGCCCCTCCCTGCGAGGGAGGGGGATTTTGCGCGTTCGCGCCGCTGTAGAGGATGGCGCCGGCGAGGAGGAGCGGGAGCAAGAGCGTGGCGGCGAGCGTGCGACGGGTGATGCGCATTGGTTCGGCCTCGATGTTGAGGATCCGGCGGATGCGGCCGGCGAGGGGGTGGCTGGCCATCGCGCTGGCCACGGCAAGCGAGGGGGCTGGGCCGCCTCGTAGGGCGGCGGCGATCGAGACGAGCAGTTCGGCATATTGGTGCGGCTGATCGGTGTGGCGAATCACCGTCGCGTCGCAGCATTCTTCGCGGTCGTGGCGAACTTGCCGGCTGAGGATCCAGACGGCGGGGTGATAGAAGAGTAGCGACTCGATAATTCGCTGCAGCAGGTTGACGAGGTTGTCCCAGCGGCGGACGTGGGCGAGTTCGTGGAGCAAGATCATGTCGAGTTGCTCGGGCGTCCAACCGGCGAGGGCGGCGGTCGGCAGCAGGATGAGCGGGCGAAAGACGCCGACGAGGACCGGTTGGGCGACGCCGTCGCATGCGGCGAGCGCGACGCGGCGCGAAATGCGGAGGGCGGTGCGCATCCGCTGGCAGGCGTCGAAGGCCGGGCCGGCGACGAGTGGCGTCGCGCGGCGGCGAAGGCGTTCGGAGCCGACGAGGCCGGCGGCGAGGAGCGTGAAGGTGAGCGGGGCGCCGACGAGCCAGAGGATGGGGAGGTAGGGGATGGCGGCGGCGAGGCGGGAGAGGTATTCGGTGAGCGGTGACTGGTGATCGGTGGGGAAGTGGGTTCCCCTCCCTGGAAGGGAGGGGGTAGGGGAGGGATTCTCGACCGTGGCGTTGGGGAAGACGCTTGCGGCGGCGGGAGGCATCGACGTTAGCAGGTTCTGCCCCTCACCTAACCTCTCCCCGGAGTACGGGGGCGAGGGATCGGAGTGGGCGAGGTCGATGACGAGAGAGGTTGGCGCCCCAGATTGCTCGGTAGCGTTTTCAATTTCTTCTGGTTCCCTCCCCTTGAGGGGGAGGGTTAGGGAGGGGTGAAGAAGCGGGTACGCGGACTGCCCTGCACCTTGAGCATTCTCTATCGCTTTGGCGAACTGCATGCCATTAACGGCTGGCTGCCCCCCTCCCCAGCCCTCCCCTCCAGGGGGAGGGAGCAGGACAGTGTTAATCATGGGCACGCCGTTCACGCTGAGCCACGTGGCGGCGGCGAGGGGGGAAATCGCGAGGGCCGCGAGCGTCACGAGGCTGATTGCGTAGCGGGTGCTCGGTGCGGCGCGGCGGGCGGCGAGACGCACGATGCCGCCGGCGAGGGCGACGGCGGCGCCGATCCAGAGCGAGTGAATCATCGTCCAACCGGCGAGTTGCCAGAGCGAGGCGTTCATGGCGACAGTCCCGTAGGGGAAGAGTGAGCTGGCGTTTGAGGAGTTAATGACGAATGACGAAATCCGAATGACGAATGAGGGACGCAAGCGACTTTCATTCGTCATTCGGGCTTCGTCATTTTTCTTTGTGCTTTCGCGGCTTCGTGGTTGTGCTTTTGGATTGCTGATCGATCAATTGGCGGAGTTCGGCCAATTGCGTGGGGTTGAGCTGTCCCCCTTCGACGAGATGGGCGGCGAGGCGGTCGGCGGCGCCGGCGAAGAGGCGGTCGACGAGGGCGCCGACCATGCCGGCTTCGGTCCGTTGTTGGGTGACGACGGCGCTCCACGTGGCGCCGCGGCCGCTGCCGGTTCGCTTAACGAGTTGTTTGTCGCTCATCACGCGGAGCATCGTGGCGACGGTGGTAGCGGCGACTTCACGCTCGGTGCGGAGCGTTTCACACACGACGCTGAGCGAGCAGGGGCCGTGATTCCAGAGGGCCTGGAGGATTTCAAGCTCGACGTCGGTGGGGTGGGGGCTGGGGGCGCGGGGCATCGTGCTGGTCCTCCTGGGTGGCGGCCGTTGGGCCGTCGGCGGCGTGTTGGCGCTAATTCTAACGAATTAGAATAAAGCGAGTCGACGGAATTTTGGAGAAAGTTTGTGGGGGGGCAGAAGCACAAACTCAGCGTTCGGGGGGATGCAACCACTGAGGCGCGAAGATACGGACCGAGGCACGAAGAGAAACGAACGCGGATGATTGCGCTTCGCTGGATGGAGTAGTTACTAGCCCTGGGCTCCGCCTGGGGGTCGGTTACCACAGCGCGCGACGTCGCCAAACGGAATGGAAGCTCACCCCCCCCGGGCGGAGCCCGGGGCTAGGTGCGTTGCGGCGACGGTTGTTGCTACTCGAACTGCAGCACGCCGAAGTGGGCGGGACTTTCGGGTTGGTTCGCGGGGCCTTGCCACGATTGCTGCGTCGGAGTGCCGTCGGTCGCGTTCGGCGTCATGCGGTGGAGCGAGCAGGCCCAGGCTTGGCCGCTCTTCGGGTGCTTCGTCGTGAGTGCGCTCCAGGGGATCGCGGCCTCCACAATCCAGCGCGAGCTGGCGGCGTTCGCTTCGGCGGCGGCGACGTACCACTCTGGGTTCCAACCCGCATCGCCCCAGCAGCGTTCGGCGGTCCAGCCGCGGGCGTCGACCAGCAACTCGTAGTAAGACGCATAATCGCGGTCGAGATCGAGGCGAACGCAGACGTGGTCGGCCGAGGCGATCGCTCCGTCGCGCGGGCGCGGCCCGGCGCTCGCGGGGTAGTCGCCGGTGGGGGCTTTCTCGCAGACGATCGCGATGTAGAGGTATTCGCGGTCGTAGGCAAGTTGCACTTGGCTGGCGGGCAGGGGCGTCGCGGGCGATTGCGGCGCGAGCGGCTGTTCGGCAGCGGCGAGTTCGACTCCTTCATCGCGAGCGGCCGGTGCGTCGTTCGCTTGCAGCGGCATGGGGAGGGCGAGCTGCCAGAAGGGTTCGGCAAGGATGCCGTCGAGCTTCGGCGGATTGTCCGCGAAGGCAACGGCGGCCGTCGGCTTGGGCGCGCGATCTTTGGCGCCGCTTTCGAGCCAGGACTCCATGCGGGCGGCGTCGCCCCAGGGGTCGCCGGGGCGGCGATGCTTCAGCGGCGATAGGTAAGCGTGCGCGGATTTCTGTTCGCCCGCGAGACGCGCAGCGACGGCCCGTTGGTAGGCGAGGGGCGCGCTGTCGGCGAGTTCGGGATGGCGGTCCATCGATTGCGACGCCAAGTGAACCGCGTAGGGCGCGGCGGGTTGGCTGGCGGCATCCGCGACGTTCTTCGGCTTGCGGCGCTGCTTCGGGACGATCGCGTTGTTAGTGCGGGCGTTCGCGAGGTCGGCGTTGGCGGGGAGTTGTTGCAGCATGTCTTGCGCGGCTTGCGAAGGCTCGCGATGGGCGTGAACCATCTCGCTGCTCGCGTACAGACGCACCAACCAGAGGAGGGCGTCTTGCGCCCGCGGCGTGCCGGGGTATTGCTCGGAGAGGACGCGGCGGGTCTCGGCGGCGAGGTTGAGTTCGCCGGCTTGCAGGTGGGCCGTGGCGAGTTCGTCGATCAGTTCAGCGGCGACGTCGTCGCTGAAAGGTCGCGCCATTTGGATGAGTTGCGCGAGAGCGGCCGGTTGGCCGCCGCGATGGCGGGCGAGTTGGCGAATGATTTCGATCTCTTCGGCTTGCTTGGCGACGGCGGCCGCGTCGACTTCGCCGCCCGCGACAATCGGCTTGCTATCGATCGGCTCGCTGTAGCTCGCTTGGGCGACTTCTTCGGCGAAGGTTGCTTGAGCGTGGGCGATGGATGGCGCAAATGCGAGGGAGATCGCTAAGCCGCAAGCGGCTAGAAGCAGCGCGAGGAGCGAGTGGGAGCGATGAGAGCACGGGGGCATGGCTGGCGTCATCCTTGAGGCGAGCGAAGGGCGGCGGGTGATTGTACTGCGGGTCGGAGAGGGGCCCTAGGGCACCTCGGTGTGTGTGAGGCGCTTCTAGCCCCGGGCTTCGCCCGGGGGGAGCGTTACGTGGGGCAACGGTTACCGGAATGGTTGGCGACCCCCGGGCGGAGCCCGGGGCTAGGGGGAGCAGGGCGACGTGCCGTCGTGGGGCGGTTGTAGCGGTCGTGCTAGCAGCGGCAGGCGCGTGCCGACGAAGGCAGGCGGCGACATGGCGGTTCTCCACTATGAGCTACACTTGCGCATTGCTGAATTCCCCGCCGCGCGATGGCGTTTTCGCCGCCGCGTTAGTCCCCGCTCCCGCCGTATGCCCGCCTCGACACCTGCCTCCGTGACGCCAACGTACCCCGACGCGCTCGACCAAATTGTCGGCCGCGCCGGAGCGCTGTTTACGTTGCCGGCCGTCGCGGTCGAGGTGTTGCGGCTCACGGAATCGCCGCGGGTCGACGTGCACGCTCTCAAGGAGTGCATCGAGCGTGACCCGGCGCTGACGGTGAAGATTCTGCGGGTGGTGAACAGCTCGCTGTTCGGGCTGCCGCGCGAGGTGAGCGATCTCAACCAGGCGCTGGCGCTGTTGGGGATCAAGCCGCTCAAGTTGCTGGCGCTTGGGTTCAGCTTGCCTGAGGGGTTGTTCCTGTCGGCGGCTCGCGACCAGCTTGATTGGTATTGGAAGACGTCGCTTGTGCGGGCCGTGTCGGCCCGCGAGATTAGCGAACAGTTATTTGGGAAGCCGGGCGATGATGCGTTTCTCGCCGGGTTGCTGCAAGACATTGGCGTGCTGGTGCTGCTGAGCGAATTTCGCGAGCCGTACGCGGCGCTGTTGAGCGAGGCGATTGCGTCGCAGTCGGATCTTGCTGCGCTGGAACGCGAGTCGTTGGGCTTCGATCATCGCCAGTTGACGGCGGGATTATTGAAACGGTGGAACTTGCCGCCGCTGCTCGTCACGGCGATCGGCGCTGAGCAAGACATTCGGTACTGGGCTCACAACAAGGCGGAGCATGCCCACCTGGTGCGGGTGCTCCATCTGGCGGAACTGTTCGCGCAGCTCATCGGCCAGCGACGGTTGAGCGTGCTGCCCGACCTGCTCGACGCGGGCGAAGCTTACTGCGAACTCGACAAATCAAAGCTGAACGACTTGATCGCCACGCTCGAGCCGAAGGTACGGCAACTGGCGGGCGTGTTGTCGCTGCCGCTCGCCGGCGGCGAAGATTACTTGCAGATCATCGTGCAAGCGCACGAACAGATGTCGCGCGTGGCCGAGTCGGTGGCGGCGCCGCTGAGCCGCGGGTTGGCGAACGAAGCGGCCAATCCGATTGAAGGCGATTGCCGCGAGACGCAAGCGATGGCGTTGGCGCGGCAGCTGCGGGCGTCGTTTGAAGATTTTTATCGCGGGACGACGGCGGCTGTCGCGGCGGAAGCTCAAGCTCCAAGTGCTGCTGCGAGCGCCGAGGATTCCAACCCATTCGCCGTCGCGGCAAGTCGCACCGCAGCGAGTCAAGCGGCGTTGGCTGGGACGAGCGACTTGGAAACGCGGCTCACGCTGGAAGTGGGGCGCTGCCGTTCGTTGCGGCGGCCGGTGGGACTGGCGATCGTCGCGTTCCAGCCATCGGAATTGTTGAGCACGCTCGAAGAGGGACTCCTGGAGCGCTATCTCGATCGCGCGTGCCGCGCGGCCGACCCGCATCTCACGGTCGAGCGACTGGGCCCGTTGCGTCGCGTCGTAATGTTGCCTGGGCGTGATCGGCACGAAGCGGTGACGGCGGCCCGGCATCTGCACGATGAGTTGCGGGCGCTGGTCGAGCCGCTCGTTCGCCGCGAGCAGTTGACGCCGGTGATTGCCGGCGCGGGCGTGGCGTGGGCGGCGACGCCGGCGAAAAACTTTCGCGCGGTGAGCCTGCTCGAAACGGCCGACCGCTGCTTGACGGCGGCGCTGCGAACCGGCGGCGTGAAGAGCCTCGAGGTTTCGTAGCGGCAAGTTTTCGCTGCTTCTGACGAATAATAGACAGGATAACAGGATTGAGGGGGATCGACGGGATTGGGGAATGATGGCCGCGATGAACAGGTAGCGAATCGCTCGGTTTATTCTTCATCTAGTCGATCTGTACCATCTTGTGATCCTGTCCAGTCTTCCGAAAAACCTCGAAGCGACCGCGGGTGGCTCCGCCTGTCCGAGGCCCCTCAGTTTGCTATGATTGGCGAATGAGCACCGGCGAAAATCCTGCCCCCGAACACCAGCCCCCCGCGACGTCCGGCGGGCAGTCGCTGGTTCCTGCCGGCCGCCCGACGAGCGTCGCCGCGGTCGATCAGCCGATCGCGAAACGGCCGCTGCAGGGGGACTCGTTCCACGATTCAACGCTGGCCCACTTGCCGGAGTTGATGAAGTCGGACATCGAAAGCGGCGTGCAGATCCCGCCGCAGCGGCAAATTTTGGTGCCGGCGATGTTGTTCATCGCGACGTGCATCTCGACCTTCTGGGTCGGCGCCACGCGCTGGGATCCGATGCAGTTCGGCGTGAGCGTCACGTGGCCGCAGGTGGGCGCCGTGGTGCAAGAGAATTGGCATATCGGCCTCGCCTACATGGGCGCCGTGCTGGCAATTTTGCTGACGCACGAGATGGGGCACTTCTTGCAGACCGTGAAGTACGGCATCCCGGCGAGCTACCCGCTGTGCATTCCGGTGCCGTTCAATTCAATCGGCACGATGGGCGCCGTCATCGGCATGGATGGCAGCCGTGCGGATCGACGGCAGATTTTTGACATCGGCATCGCGGGTCCGCTCGCGGGGCTGGCGGTCGCGTTCCCCGTGTTGTGGCAAGGGATCAAGGCGCTCGACTTGAGCCGGGCGCCACAGCCGGGCGAGATTGAGTTCTACCTGCCGCTGGTGGGGCAGTGGATGCTGCAGTGGGCTCATCCCGACAAGCCGTGGGCGCATGAGCAATGGGTCGGGCTGTCGGAGCTAAACCCGTACTTCATGGCGGGGTGGGTCGGCATGTTGATCACGGGGCTCAACATGCTGCCGATCAGCCAGCTCGACGGCGGTCACACGATTTACGCGCTCTTTCTCGACAAGGCCCACACGTTCGCGCGATTCTTCATTTCGTTCGCGATTTTTTACGTCGTGATCAATCTTGAGGAAGCGATCCTCTGGACGCCGATGTTGCTGCTGGTGATCTTCTTGGGGATTCACCACCCGAAGACGCAGGATGATTCGGTTCCGCTGGGGCCAGTGCGGTGGGCGATCGGGCTGGCGTCGCTGCTGATTCCGGTGCTGTGCTTTCCGCTGCTGGGGTTCCGGCAGTAGCAGCTTCACCGATTGATTTTTTGACAGGATAACAGGATTACATAGATCGACAGGATCTTCTTGCGGTTGCCGCTGATCCTGTCAATCCGCGAGATCCTGTTATCCTGTCCAGTCTTTCGAAGGCTTGAGTGAACGCAAGAGTCGGCGCTGACCGGCTACTTCTTCTTGAAAAACTCCTTCACCGTCTGCTCGCCTTCGAGATAGCCGAGCGACGTGAGGAACTTGTCCAGCGATTTGGTGGTGGCGTAGAAGTCTTTGCTCGGCTTGTTGGGGCGGAGGTTGAAGAAGCCGTGGCCGCGGCCTTCGTAGAGGTCGAGGTCGCAGCGCGCGCCGGCGGCTTTCATGCGGTCGGTGAATTGGTGGGAGCCGCCGATGAGATAGTCGTTGGTGCCGATCATGATCAGCGTTGGCGGGGTCTTCGCGTCGATGTGGTCGGCGGGCGAGAGTTTGGTCGGGTCGACGCCCATGCGCGCGCCGTAGTTGCCGCCGCGCTTTTCGCCGGGGATTAGCGTCGCGGGATCGAATGAGGCGGCGGGGTTGTAGAGGATCATCGCGTTCGGCACGGAACTGACGGCGGCGTCTTCGCTCGGTTCGTCGAATTCTTTGATCGTGCCTGTTGCGGCGGCGAGATGGCCGCCGGCCGAGCCGCCGCTGGCCGCGATGCGATTGGGATCGATGCCGAGCTCCTCGGCGTGGGCGCGGACCCAGCGGATCGCCGACTTCGCGTCGCGGACGCAATCGACGCCCATCACGCCGTGGCGATTTTTCACGCGGTAGTCGGCGACGATGGCGACCATGCCGCGCGAGGCGAGGTAGCGGGCCTGCGGCGCGAATTGCTCGGGCGAGCCGCCGACCCAGCCGCCGCCGAAGAAGAAGACGATGGCGGGGGTTTTGTCGCTCGGCTTGTGATCGGCCGGCTCGAAGACGTACAGCTTCAGCTCGACGTCGCCAGCTTGCTTGAAGACGTGCTCTGTGACGCCCTCTTCGAACTTCGGCGGATAGCCGCCGCGTTGAGCGAAGGCAGGGGCGGCGATGAGCGATGCGGCGGCGGCGAAGACAAGCGAGCGAAGCATTGGAGGACGGCTTTCGTTACGAGGAAAAAATAACGCGATGGGCGAAGCTCGCCCATCGCGTCAGTAGCCTCCGCCAGGCAGGCGGTCAGCCGATGAGCGAGCCTGTTTACGGGGCCAGCAGCAACCGGCCTGGGTGAGCGAGGTAGCCCTTCACGTCGTTAAGGAACCGCTGAGCCGCGGCGCCGTCGACGATGCGGTGGTCGTAGCTGATCGACAGCGGCATCATCAATCGCGGTTGGAACGAATTGTCGATCCATTGCGGTAGCATGCGACTGCGGCCGATGAGCAGGATCGCGACTTCCGGCGGATTGATGATCGGCGTCGAGTAGGTGCCGCCGATCGCGCCGAGATTGCTGATGGTGAACGTGCCGCCGCGGAGGTCTTCGACCTTGAACGTGCCGTTGCGGGCCGCGTCGGCGATCTGCACCAGCTCACGAGCGATTTGCGGAATGTTCTTGCGATCGGCGTCGCGGAGGACGGGGACGATGAGCCCCTTCTCCGTGTCGACGGCGATGCCGATGTTCACGTATTCCTTGTAGATGATCTCCGTGCCTTCGTCGCTGACCGAGGCGTTGATGATCGGGTGGTTCTTCAACGCGACCGCGAGGGCCTTCACCAGGAACGGCAGCGTCGTGAGCTTGACGCCTTGCGAGTCGTAGTCCTTTTGGCTTTCCTTGCGGATGCGCTCGAGGTCGGTAACGTCGACGTCGTCGAAGTTGGTGAGCTGCGGAATCGTCTGGTGCGAGTTCAGCATGTTGCGGGCGATCGTCTGCCGCATGCGAGTCATCTTCTCGCGGCGGACGGCGCCTTGGCTGTCGGACTCGGGCGAGCCGGGGGGCGTGACGCCCTTGGGGGCCTTCGCTTCCGATTCAGCTTGGGCACGGCGAACGTGGTTGCGGACGTCTTCTTCGGTGATGCGGTCGCCGGTGGTGCGGACACGGCGGAGGTCGACGCCGAGCTCGCGGGCGAGGCGGCGGACGGCGGGGCCAGCGGCTGCGGAGGACTGACCGTCGCCGGACTTTTCATCGGACTCGACGATCACTGGCGTCGACTCGGGGGCCGGGGCGATCTTGGCCGCTGGCTTCGCGGCGGGCTTCTTTGCCGGCTTGGGGGCTTCCGGCTCTTCTTGCTCGTCGGCGACCGCTTCGTCGACTTGCTCTTCTTCGACGATCGCCTCCTTCTTGGGAGCGGCCTTCGGCTTCTCTTCCTTCTTCTCGGGCGCCTTGGCCGGTTCCTTCTTAGCGGCTGCGCCGTTGCTGGCGCCGCCGGCGGCGGCTTCAATCTCGAAGATGGCGCCGCCGACTGGTACGGTGTCGCCTTCGGAGACGAGGACCTTGACGATCTTGCCCGCTTGCGGGCTGGGGACCGGCATGGTGGCCTTGTCGGTCTCGAGCTCGAGGAGGTCTTGGTCCTTCGTGACGACGTCGCCTTCGCTCACGAGGATCGAAAGAACGTCGCCAGATTCAATGTTCTCGCCGAGCGAGGGAAGGGTGATTTGCGTGGCCATCGTGTTCCGAATGAGTAAGAAGATTAACCACAACGGCACGAAGCACACGACGAAAAATCAGAAGCAACGCCAGGCATTGCTTGCCGCCCGCTATCGCAGCGTGCGGTCCGAATGAATCCGCCTACTTCCTCACGTCGTGATCGTTGTGTCGTGGTGGTGAAATGAGTTACTTAGAACCGGGCGTTTAAGCGTACAAGGCCGATTTCTTCTCTGGATTGATGCCGAGATCCTTAATCGCTTGCGCCACCGCGGCGGCGTCGTACTTGCCGTCGAGCGAGAGCTTGTAGAGCGTGGCGACGACGATCGACTCGGCGTCGACCTCGAAGTGGCGGCGGAGGTTGGCGCGGCTTTCGCTGCGCCCCATGCCGTCGGTGCCAAGCGAGAACAAGCGACCCTTGAGCCACGGACCGAGTTGGTCGGGCAGGATTCGCATGTAGTCGCTGGCGGCGATGATCGGCCCTTCGGTCGCGTCGATTTGCTCCTGCAGGTAGGAGTGGCGGCGCGGCTTCTCGGGATTGAGCATATTCCAGCGTTCGCACTCTTGGGCGTCGCGACGGAGCTGGTTGTAGCTCGTGACGCTCCAGACGTCGCTGGAGACGTTGTACTTCGTCTTGAGGATCTCGGCCGCGCGGAGCGATTCGCGGAGAATCGGGCCGCTGCCGAACAACTGCACGCGGAGCGAGCCGCCCTCGGCTTCGTTGTTTGCAACTCGGTACATGCCGCGGATGATGCCTTCTTCGCAGCCGGCAGGCATCTCGGGCATCTCGTAGTTTTCGTTCTCGAGCGTGATGTAGTAGATCGCCGTTTCGTTGTCCTCGTACATCCGCTTAAGGCCGTCGAAGACGATGACTGCCGTCTCGTAGGCGTAGGCGGGGTCGTAGGCGCGAACGGTCGGGAACGCCATCGCGTTGATCAGGCTGTGGCCGTCTTGATGCTGCAGGCCTTCGCCGTTGAGCGTCGTGCGACCGGCGGTGCCGCCGAGCATGAAGCCCTTCGCGCGGGCGTCGGCGGCGGCCCAGATCGAGTCGCCGATCCGCTGGAAGCCGAACATCGAGTAGTAGATGAACATCGGGATCATCGCGACGCCGTGCGACGAGTAGCTCGTGCCGGCGGCGATGAACGACGACATCGAACCGCACTCGGTAATGCCTTCTTCGAGCAGCTGGCCGTCTTTGGCTTCCTTGTAGTAGGCAAGCTGATCGCTATCGACCGGCTCGTAGAGCTGGCCGCTGTGGGCGTAGATGCCAACTTGGCGGAAGAGACCTTCCATGCCGAACGTGCGCGATTCGTCAGGGACGATCGGGACGATCGCCTTGCCGATCTTCTTGTCGCGGAGCAAGTCGCCGAGCAGACGGACGAAGCCCATCGTCGTCGACATTTCCTTGCCGGGGCCTTTGCTGACGAGCTTTTCCAGCGACTTCGCGTAGTCGGCCAGCCGCGGGACTTCCAGCGTCACGGGGGCGTTGTTGCGGGCGGGCACCGAACCGCCGAGCGCCTTGCGGTGCTCGCGCATGTACTTCATTTCGGGGCTGTTTTCCGGCGGACGGTAGAAGGGCGCCTCGGCGACGCGCTCGTCCGAAATCGGAATGCCGAAGCGAGTGCGGAACTCAGTGAGTTCGGCTTCGTTCAGTTCCTTGTTGTTGTGCGTGATGTTGCGGCCTTCGCCCGCTTCGCCGACGCCGTAGCCTTTGATCGTCTTGGCGAGGATGACCGTCGGGCGGCCCTTGGTTTCGAGGGCGGCGTGATAGGCGGCGTAGACTTTCTCGGGGTCGTGGCCGCCGCGTTTCAGCGTGCGGAGTTTTTCGTCCGAATACTTCTTCACGAGCTTGAGCAGCTCGGGGTACTTGCCGAAGAAATGCTCGCGAATGTAATCGCCGCCGGAGACGACGTACTTCTGGTACTGACCGTCGATGACTTCCATCATCCGCTGAGCGAGCAGGCCCGAATCGTCGGCGTCGAGCAGCGGGTCCCAATCGGAGCCCCAGACGACCTTGATGACGTTCCAGCCGGCGCCGCGGAAGGCGCCTTCAAGTTCTTGGATGATCTTGCCGTTGCCGCGGACCGGGCCGTCGAGCCGCTGCAGGTTGCAGTTGATGACGAAGGTGAGATTGTCGAGCTGTTCACGCGAAGCGAGCGTGATGGCGCCGAGCGTTTCGGGCTCGTCGCATTCGCCGTCGCCGAGGAAGGCCCAGACGTGCTTCTTCGACAAGTCCTTGATCTTGCGATCGGTCAGGTAGCGATTGAAGCGAGCTTGGTAGATTGCCATGATCGGGCCGAGGCCCATCGAGACCGTGGGGAATTCCCAGAAGTCGGGCATCAGCCAGGGATGCGGGTAGGAAGACAGGCCGCCCCCTTCGCCCAGTTCGCGGCGGAAGTTGACGAGGTTCTGCTCGGTGAGTCGACCTTCAAGGAACGCGCGAGCGTACATGCCGGGCGCCGCGTGGCCTTGGTAGTAGACTTGGTCGCCGTCGTAGCCGTTCTCGCCGCGGCCGCGGATGAAGTGGTTCCACGCCACTTCGTACAGCGTTGCCGATGAAGCGAACGTGCTGATGTGGCCGCCTGGCTTCGCCTTATCGCGGTTGGCGCGGGTGACCATCGCCATCGCGTTCCAGCGGACGAAGCTTTTGATGCGGCGCTCCAGTTCCCGATTGCCGGGGAAGGGCGCCTGCTTGTCGGCGGGGATCGTGTTGACGTACGGAGTGGTCGCCGTGAACGGCAGCTCGACGCCGTTGCGGTGGGCGGCTTCGTCGAGGGCGGTCAGCAGTTCTTGCGCGCGCTCGGAGCCTTTGTGCTCCAGCACGTAGTCGAGCGATTCGAGCCACTCGTTCGTTTCGACCGGATCGACGTCGTTCGGAATCGGCGAGCGGACTTCGGTTGCTTTTCCTGTTGCCATACCGGCAATCGTCCTTCTTTTATCTTCTGAATTGAACCACGACGGCACGACGGAAGAAGCGAATCAGTCAGCCAGTCTTCGTCGTGCTCGTTGTGTCTTTGTGGTGAGTTAGTTCTCTTGCGTTTGCTTCCGCTTGGGGCGGTAGATTTCGGTGGCGTAGCCGAGTTGGGCTTCGGCGCTGAAGCCGACCGTTTCGCTGAGGGTGGGGTGGGGGTGGACCGACTCGGCGAGGTCGCGGGCCGTGCAGCCCATTTCGATCGCGAGGACGGCTTCGGCGATCAGCTCGCCGGCGCCGGCGCCGACGATGCCGCAACCGAGGACGCGCTCGGTGGCCGGGTCGACGATCAGCTTCGTGAGGCCGTCGGTGCGACCGTTGGCGATCGCGCGACCGCTGGCTTGCCACGGGTACTGGGCGACTTCAACTTCGCGGCCTTCGCGCTGCGCTTGGTCGGCGGTGAGGCCGGCCCAGGCGATTTCGGGATCGGTGAAGACGACGGCGGGGATGGCCGCCTTGTCGAAGGCCGCCGGTTCGCCGGCGATCACTTCGGCCGCGACTTTGCCTTCGTGCGAGGCCTTGTGGGCTAGCATCGGCTCGCCCGCCACGTCGCCGATGGCGAAGATGTGCGGGTCGCTGGTGCGTTGCTGGTCGTCGATTTCGACGAAGCCCTTTTCGTTGACTTTGACCTTCGTGTTCTCGATACCGAAGCCGGCCGACTTGGGACGACGGCCGACCGAGATCAGCACGCGGTCGTAAGTGTTCGTGAACTTCGCGCCGTCGGGGCCTTCCATTTCGACTTCGACCTTGCCGCCGACGTCGGTGACGCCGAGCACCTTCGTGCTGAGCATGATCGAGTGGAAGTGTTCGCGGAGGCGCTTCTCCAGCGGCTTCACCAGATCGCGGTCGGCGCCGGGGAGGAGACCGTCGAGAAGTTCGACGACCGAGACCTTCGAACCGAGTTCACTGTAGACCGAACCCATTTCGAGGCCGATGTAACCGCCGCCGACGACGAGCAGCGATTCGGGGATGTCGGCGAGCGCGAGGGCGCCGGTCGAATCCATCACGCGGTCTGAGCCGATCTGGAACATCTTCGGCATCGCCGGAGTCGAGCCGGTGGCGAGGATGCAGTGATCGAAGGTAATGCGTCCATCGCCGCCGTAGGTGGCGGGGTCGCCCCCTTCAAGCTGCAGCGTTTGCGAATCGACGAAAATGCCGCGGGCGTTGACGACCTTCACCTTGCGACGCTTGGCGAGTTGGCCGAGACCGCCGGTGAGGGTGGCGATCACCTTCTCTTTGCGTTCGCGAATTTTGTCGATGCTGAATTTCGGCTGCGGAAACTCGACGCCCCACTCGACCATCTCGCGGGCTTCGCTGATGACCTTGGCGACGTGGAGGAGGGCCTTCGACGGGATGCAACCGCGGAGGAGGCAGGTGCCGCCCAGGCGAGGATCGGCTTCGACGATCGTAGTTTCCAGCCCGAGGTCGGCTGCCATGAAGGCTGCTGCATAACCGCCGGGACCACCGCCGAGCACGACTACTTGCGAATGCATACCTCTCCTCAGTTCCTTTTCGTTGGCCTTCTCTCGTCGGCCGCGTCTCGATGGACGACTGAACCTAGCTGATCTAACCCTCGCGAACCCATCATTTTAACGGGGGGCGGGGTTCTCACAATGGCATGGCGCCGGGGTGGGAAACGGGCTGTTACCCGCGGGAACGGGCGATGGCGGGGATGACGGAACCTTAATGATGCGGGGCGGGGAGCGGCGGGGCGGGACGTTTTTGGGCGGGGCTGGCCGGGAAGCCCAACGGTTGGCAGGGCATTCAGTATCCCCGTGCGTGGAACGAATTCCTACTCCCTATTTTACGCAGAAGGGGGGCGGTGGTTTTGCGCAGATTGGCGGGGCGGGATCTGGGGGCGGGGGACCGGGGCGGGGACCGGAGGGATGAACCCTCCGGCTCGCTGGTCATCTGTTGAGAAGATGGCGGAGGGCGGGTTCTAGTTCGGGGTACTGGAACTGGTAGCCGGCCGACTGCAGAGCCGTGGGGGCGACGCGGGTGCTGGAGAGGAGCAGGGCGTCGCCCATTTCGCCGAACAGCAGCTTTACTGCGAACGCGGGCATGGGGAGTACCGTCGGGCGGCCGAGGACCCGGCCGAGGGTTTTCGTGAAGCTGAGGTTCGTCGACGGATTGGGAGCGACGACGTTCACCGGGCCGACGACGGGCTCGCTGCGGCTGAGCAGGAAGATGATCGCGCCGACGAGGTCGTCGATCGTGATCCAACTCATAAACTGCTCGCCGCTGCCGACCTTGCCGCCGAGGCCGAGCTTGAACGGCGTGAGCATCTTCGCCAGCGCGGCGCCGTCGGCGCTGAGGACGACGCCAATGCGGATGTTCGTCACCGGAATGCCGGCGTCGCGGGCCGGCTGGGCGGCCGCTTCCCACTGTTGGCAGACTTTGGCGAGGAAGTCGTCGTCGGGCGACGATTGCTCGGTCATCACGTCGGCGCCGCGGTTGCCATAGTAACCGATGGCCGAGGCGGAGACGAAGACGCGGGGCTTGCGTTCCAAATGGGCGAGGGCGTCGGCGACGAGGTGCGTCCCTTTGACGCGGCTTTCGAGAATCTTGCGTTTGAACTCCTCGCTCCAGCGACCCTCGGCGATGTTCTCGCCGGCGAGGTGGACGACGGCGTCGATCCCCTCGAGCTTCGCGCGATCGATCTCGCCGCGGTCAGGATTCCAATAGAGTTCACGGGCTTCGTCCCTCACCGGCCGGCGGACGGCGGCGACTGGCTGGGCGCCGAGTTTGGCGAGCTCAGCCGAGAGTCGCGACCCAACGAGGCCGCTGGCGCCGGTGATGAGAATGCGCTGATTGGCGAGCGATGACATGGAGATGAGCGGGGTTGGAGTTTTGTGGGCAGTGGGCAATTAAGCCGCCGTTACGCGATACGTGCCTGCATAAAGCGTTCCGAAGTTTCCCCGTATCGACCCGTACTTCTGAACCCTACCTAACGCCGTTTCTCCTGGTACTCCTTGCTCGCCCGTTCAAGCGTGCGGCGTTCTTTCCACGTGAGGCTGTCTTTGCCGCTGCGTTGGATCTTTTCGAGGATGACGTCGACTTGCTGGGCGAGAGAGTCTTCCGCATCGTCTTCGTCGGGATCGTGAACGCGGAGCTTAGGACCGCTGCCAGGGAGTTTGGGCATGGTGAAGTTCGTCGGCCAAAACCGGCTCAGTTGCCAGCC
This sequence comes from Lacipirellula parvula, assembly GCF_009177095.1. Classification (NCBI taxonomy): domain Bacteria; kingdom Pseudomonadati; phylum Planctomycetota; class Planctomycetia; order Pirellulales; family Lacipirellulaceae; genus Lacipirellula; species Lacipirellula parvula. The sequence continues at coordinate 6,638,820 of NZ_AP021861.1, read as the reverse complement.
GAGCTTGTAGTACGCCAGACCATAGAGGGCGCCGCCAAGATGGCAGGTGAACGCGATGTCGCCGCTGCGCGCCATCGCCCCCCGAACGTCGAAGAGGATGCCAAGTGCGGCGGCGACCCACATCGGGACGGGAATCAGGAAGAACAGCAGTACCTGCCGGTGCGGCCAATTGAAGGCGAAGAGGACCACAAGGCCGGCGAGGGCGCCCGAGGCGCCGATGGCCGTCGGCACTTTCCCGAGTTGCCGCAGCACCGCGAAGTCCGGGTCGCTCACGTTGACGGCATATTCGCTCAACGACCAAACCAAGCCGGCCGCCACGATGCCGAGCAAGTAAAAGAGAATAAACTCACGTTTTCCATAGCGGGCTTCCACCTCGCGCCCGAACATGAACAGCACGAGCATATTGATCAAAATATGCGCGACGTCTTGCTGCGAGTGGAGGAACCCGTACGTGACCAGTTGGTAGGAGGTCCAGGGACGCAAGAACCAGTCGCACTTCAGCGAGAAATAGTCGCCTACTGCGGGGGTGAACAATTGCGCCAGGTACACGACGCCGGTGATGACGATCAACTGCATCGTCGCCGAAGTCGGCGCGCTGAGGCGGAAGCCTGGTTCGCCGTCGCGGGCGTATTCTCGGTCGTAAAGTCCCATAGCGGCTGCTGACTACTAATTCGCCGCGAACGGCGGAGTGGATGCGGAGCGGGCCCCCGAATTGTACGTCGGCGGGGCCGGCGAGGGCGTCAGAGGGGAAGGTAGCCGCAGAAAGACGAGGGGGGAAGGCGGAACCTTCGCGGGACTGTCGCGGCTTTTCCGCGCGAAGCAGCCGGAGGCCAGCGGCCTACGGGGAGCTTGGGGCAGGCGATGGCACGGCGGACGCCCGTGGTTAGAGCGAGACCCACGCCAGTAGTTCAACGACGACCATGAATGCCAGCATCCAGGCGTCGGCGGCGGGGAGCTTTGTTTTCCGCGGAACGGGCATGTGACGATTTTATCGTCGTCGCTGGCGGCGAGAAAGAGAACTGCGGGGGGACGCAGACCGCGGGGGTGAACCCCGCGGCTCGCTAGTTAGGGAGATTGAGCAGGGATCTGGGCGCTGGGGCGGGGGACTGTCTGTCGATTTCTTGCAGTTCCGCCAGTTTCTCTGCGATCAGCGTGCGGGCGCCATCGGCGTTTTGCTTGAGCAAGTTTTCGATCTGCGCCCGGCCGTTAGCGATCTGCGAGTTGATTTTCGCCCGCAGGTTCTTGATGAACGCGAGGTCGCGTTCCATGTTCTTCAGGTCGGCGCTGACCTCGGTCCGCTCCTTCGTACGCAGTGCTTCGAGCTTCTTCGCACTGGCCTGCGCGGCGTCGAGGTCGGCAATCTGCTGCTTTAATTCCGCGATGTCCGCTTCCATCACGGAGCGTTCGCGCATCATATCGGGGAACAGGTAGCTGTAGTCGCGCAGCGGGCGGTCGTAACGCCATTCGACGACCTTCGAGGGGTCTGCCTTCGCGTCGTCGGGACCGATCTGATTCCCTTCGGGAGCGGCCGCGTCGAAGGCGGCGCGGTGGTATTCGTCGTCGTCGGGCTTCGCGGGCGTTCCCTGGCGGATGTACTCGTTGACCGTCGACGCCGGCAGAAGCGCTTTGAGGGCGGCTTCATCGAGCCCGGCGAAGAGGGCGTGGTTGTCTGCCGGCATCAGCTCGTACAGGCTCCAGGTTTTCTTCGTCTGGATCGACTTGAGGATGCGATTGCCAATGAACGGCGTGATGGCTTGGACTGGTTCCAGCACCACCGCGTTTTCGGTGGCCTGGGCGACTTTGAATTCGCCGATGTACTGGGCGCCTTGGTCGGGAGCGGCAGGATTCGGGGCGCCGTTCTCGAAGGCGTAAACGATGGCGCCGACGGGGAGGCCGTGACCTTGCGGCGCCGCGGGAGCTGCGGCGGCAGGAGCCTCGGCGCTTGGGTCAGCGATGTCGGGATCGACCGCCGGAGCCAGCTGCGCCGGAGCAATCGTGACGGTCACCTGGCCCGTTTGCTGAATCGCGGTGGGGGTCGCGTTGCGCCAGACCTTGCCGCGAGCGCGGGCGAGATCTTGCAACCGCGTCGTCCAGACGGCGAGGCTCGGCATGCGGCCTTCGACCTCGGCGTCGTACGGCACTTCGCCGGCAAACTTTTCGGAGTTGAAGACGCGCATCACGGCCGGATCGCTGCTGATCGTTCCCCGCTGCAACGCGCGCACGTCGGCTTGGAGGTCGGCTAGCTGCTTTTCCTTGGTGATGATGTTCTTGCGAATGTTGCGATTGAGGCGGAAAGTTTCCAACCCCAAGTAGAAGGTGGCGAGCGACATAAAGAAGATGCTCAGCAGCAGGAGCATCTGGGCCCAGTGCCAGTTCTTGATGCTCATGATGATCGTGATCAGACCGACCAGGACCACCAAGAGAACGACGATTTGCAGAATGAGGGCCAAGGGAATCTGTTCCTGCGCTGCGGGCCGCTTTGGAAGCGGTCGGCGGTCAGCGGTCAGCGGTCAGCCGGAAAGGGCGCCCGGGCGGGCTGCTTGTTTGGCTGAATGCTGAAAGCTGAAAGTCGATCGCTCTCCCCCTATGGATGACCTGGGGGATTGGGGAAATTGTGCAGCTTTGATGTTAAGTGGCCTAGTTGGCAGCGTCAAGTTTTTGCGGGGCTGCGACTTGCGTCACGGCGGGTGGCCATTGTTTTGGGGGGAACGGGGCGATTTTGCGGGCAAGCCACGAAGGCTCGGAGGGCACGAAGGAAGTCACGAAGGGGAAGTATGGCTTCCAGCCGGAGGGCCACTGTCCTCCGGGCTGCGGTGGAGTCACCGTGGCTTAATGGCGAGCGGTTTTGTGGCGCCGCCCGGACCGCGTGGCGGTCCGGCTAGAGGCGGGCTTGTGCTTCGTGCGTTCTTCATGCCTTCGCGTCTTGGTGGTTCGCTCCCAGGGCGGCGAGCAGGGCGCCGATCATCGCCGGGGTGTGATTGGCGGTGAGGCTGAGGCGGAGCAGCGATTCGCCGGGGGGGACCGAGGGGGGGCGGATCGCTGGGACCCAGAACCCGGCGTCGCGGAGGCGGCGGCTGAGGGCGACGGCTTCGGCTGCGGGGCCGACCTCGATCGGGATGATCTGGCTGGCTGAGTCGCCGGTTCGCCAGCCGGCGGCTTGGAGACGTTCGCGAAGGTCGGCGGCCGTGGCGAGTAGCTGCGTTCGGCGCTGCGGTTCGGCGACGACGACGTCGAGGGCGACAATCGCTGCGGCGGCGGTCGACGCCGGCTGAGCGGTCGAGAAAACGTAGCTGCGGGCCCGATTCGCGAGGTAATCGACGAGCGCCTGCGGCCCGACGACAAACCCGCCCGCGACGCCGAGGGCCTTGCTCATCGTGCCGATGCGGATGGCGCCGTCCGGTTCGATGCTGGCGGCCTCGGCCAGCCCGCGGCCGTGCGGGCCGAAGACGCCGGTGGCGTGGGCTTCGTCGAGCAGCAGCATCGCATCGTAGCGGCGCGCGAGGGCGGCGATCTCGACGAGCGGCGCCACGTCGCCATCCATGCTGAACAGGGTGTCGGTTGCGATCAGCGAACGGCGGGCCTGCGGTGCATGGGTGGCAAGCAACTCGGCGAGGTGCGCGGCATCGTTGTGGCGGTAGATGTGCGTCTCGGCCCGCGAGAGGCGGCAGCCGTCGATGAGGCTGGCGTGGTTCTTCGCATCGGCAAAGATCGCATCGCCGCGGTCGGCAAGGGCGGGGACAATGCCGGCGTTCGCCGCGAAGCCGGAGGGGAAGAGCAGGGCGGCCTCGGCGTGCTCGAACTCGGCGAGCCGGCGTTCGAGTTCGGCGTGAATGGTGGAACGGCCGCAGACGAGCGGGCTGGCGCCGCGACCGACGCCGGTCGCATGGCAGGCCTCGGCCGCCGCGGCGGCAAGGCGGGGATCGGCGGCGAGGCCGAGATAGTCGTTCGACGCGAAGTTGATCAGCGGCCGACCGGCGACTTCGATCGTCGTGGTTTGCAGGTCGAACGGCGCCGGCAGTTCGCGCAGCAGATCACGCTGGCGTAGGCCTGCGAGTTCAGCGTCGATCCAATCAAGCGGAGCCATGGAGCCTAATCGAGGCAAGCAGCCGCCGGTCAACGACCGGCCGGAGCGGGGAGAGAGGGATTTATGATTTAGGATTTATGATTTCTGATGTGGGGAGGGTACGGGCGCCTCCGGCAGGCAGATCAGCAATCATAAATCCTACATCATACATGTTCTTGTTTCGCTCCGGCGGGTCGTTGACCCGCGGCTGCTGGCGTGACAGCGGGCCCCTGTAACGGCCCCGTAACATGCGGTTTGACAGGGGGCGGCAGGTGCGAAAGAATGCGCGCCGGAACCTTTTCGGGGAACTTTCTCCGCCGCCCAGGCATCTACATTCTCCAGAGAAGAGCGTGAATCCAACGGTCCCCACCGACGCCGAGCTAGTCGAGGCCGCCCGCGCGGGCGATCGCGCTGCGTTTGGCGATTTGGTGGGGCGGTACCAGGAGCGGCTCTTCAACACGATGCTGCGGATTGCCGGCACGCGCGAAGACGCCGCGGACGCCGTGCAAGATGCGTTTGTGCAGGCTTACCTGAAGCTCGACGCCTTCCGGGGCGACTCGCAGTTTTTCACGTGGCTGTACCGCATTGCGATGAATCAGGCGCTAACCCGCCGGCGGCGAGCGCGGCCGATGGCGTCGATCGACGCGGCCAAAGAGGGAGCCGGGGAGGAACCGATGGATGAAACAGCGGCGCCAGGCGAGCAGATGCTCGTCGACGAGCGGGCCGAGCAGGTTCACACGGCCCTGGCGGAACTGGGTGACCAGCACCGGAAGATTCTGGTGCTGCGGGAAATGGAAGGGTGTTCGTACGAGGCGATTGCGGAGATTCTAGAATTACCGGTCGGGACCGTACGGAGTCGGTTGTTCCGAGCCCGGTTGCAACTCCGCGACCGGCTGCGGAGCATGTGGGGCGAGGAAGCCCCGCAGGCGGGTTAGGGTTTTTAATGCGGGGATTTTTTAACCACGAAATTGACGAAAAGAACGAAAGATGGGAATTCGAGTTTTGGAACCGCGGATAAACGCAGATTGAACAAGAGTCAGTTGTCAGTGGTCCGTTGTCAGTTGCTAGTACAGAGTTGAGCGAGCGGTTGACCGCTTTCCTATTTGCGTCCATCGGCGTTCATCTGCGGTTCCAATGCCTTTCCTTGTTTTCGTACCTTTCGTCGTTTTCGTGGTTGAATCGTATTTGTATTTACTAAGAGCATGACGGCCGAGAACGCTAACGACGAATTCGACGACGAGCTCCTCAGCGCTTATGTCGATGGGGAGCTGACGGCGGCGGAGCGTGCGCGCGTTGAGGAGCGGCTGCGGAACGATCCGCTGGCTGCGGCGCTTGTCGATGAGCTGCGATCGCTGTCGAACGAGATTCAGCGCTTGCCGCGCGAGCCGCTGGGGCTCGACTTGCGTGCGAGCGTGTTGGCTGAGATTGATCAGGCTCGGGCCGATCTTGCCGCGCATGGCCCGGCGACGTTGCCTGAGCCGCCGATCGATCGCTGGGCGGGGATCCGTCGCGGGCTGGTTTGGTCGGCATTGGCGATCGCTGCGACGATCGTGATCGCGATCTTCCAGCCGCCGGAAGAAAAGCACGCGGGCGAGAACGTGGCGAAGGCGAAGAAGGCGCCCGTGATGGCGGCGCCTCGGCAAGAGGAGGCCGAACAGCTGGCACGCGAAGGGGGCGTTGAGCTGCGTCGCGCGGACGACGGCTTGCTCGCGGAGCAGTCGAACGAGCCGCGCGCCGCTGTAAAGCAGAAGGCTGATGAAGTGCCGCCCGGGTTTCGCGCGCAGATGAGCGCTGCGGCGCCGTCTCCGCCCGTGGGCGAGACGACGACGCTCGCCGTCGATGCGGCGGCTGCTCCGGCGACTGTCGCACCAGCAGCTCCCATGTCGGAACCAGCGAGCGCGCCGGCCGATGCCTTGGCGATGGAGTCGTCCGGGACGGGCGGCGCGAGGGCGCTGGAATTCAAAGAAGCGGCGCCGGCCGCTGATGCGGCGCTCGCGGCAGCGGAGCCAATGAGCGATGCGGCGCCGCAAGCGTTTGGCATGGCTGGCGGAGGCGGTGGCGGAGCAGGGGTGCCGAGCCTCGGCAAGAAGGCCGAAGACGCTGTGGCGACCGACGAATCTCAGCGCGCGGCGCTAGAGACGCTCAAAGCAAGCGAAGCGGAAGGAGCGACGACCGTCACGCTCGAACTCGCCAAGCCGGAAGGCGCGGAGTGGTTCCGCGAGTTGCTCGCAAAGAGTGACATCGCTGCGTCGACGCCGTCGAAGGGCGAGGGGGACGAGCTTGGCTGGCCGCTCGCGCGCGGCATGCAGGCCCGAGGGGGATCGATTGCCGCGCACGACAAAGCGGAGCAGGCAGACGCCGCGAGTCGCCAACTCACGACTGGCGGAGCGTTCGACAATGAAGCTGATCGTTCCGAACTCGCTGATGGCAAGATCGAAGCAAAGAACGGGGCGGCGGGCGATCGTTTTTACTTTTACAGCCAAACGTCGCCGGCGCTGGGTGTGGAATTGCGCTCGCGGAACGGCGGCGATCAACAAGTCGTGTGGGTCGAAGCGTCGTCGCAGAAGATCGAGCAGCTGCTTGCTGCGTGTCGCGCGACGGGAGCGATGGTGTCGGCGGTGAGCGTCGACGGCGCTGCGGCGGTCGATGCAGTCGCGCCGCAGCAAACAGGCAAGCCGACAGTGAGCGTTGCCGGCGTTGGTCAGGCTGCGGACGCGGCGCCGCTGACGGGCGGTTTGGCAGTGTCGAGCAGCGAGGCGCCGAAAGAAGCTGCCGCTGCGGATTCACGGGTGCGCGTGTTGTTTGTCTTGCAATCACCGCTGATCGAGGCATCGCCGACGGCTCCGGCGGCGCTTCCAACGGTTGCTCCAGCGACGAGCGGCGAAGCCCGCTGAAGCGTGTTGTTGCCACAACAAATGTTGTGGCTCCCTCCCCCTTGAGGGGAGGGCTGGGGAGGGGGTGGAACGCTGGTACCCGCTTCCGTCACCCCTCCCTAACCCTCCCCCTCAAGGGGAGGGGACCTCACGGGTTAGTTTTTCTTTGGGGATGGGATGGAACGCGCGTGCATCATCGCGCACCTCGTGCTCGCTTCAAGCGCGCTCGGCAATCGGGTAGACTGGTGTCACTTCAGTTCCAGTCGACGTGCCTCCGCTGGCCCGGCTCAACGCCACCGCACCGCAGGGTTTTCCCATGGCAGACGTGACCATTCGCATGCGCCCCAACGGCCCCTTCCTCGTCGAAGGGCCTTTCAAGTTGCTCGATTCCCAGGGGCGCGAGTACAAGCTTGATCCGGCGAAGCCGGCGTACGCGCTCTGCCGCTGCGGCCACTCGGCGAAGCGGCCGTTCTGCGACGGCGCCCACAAGGGCTGCGACTTCGTCTCCGACGAACAAGTGCCCGTGCTGGAGTAGCCGCCGGTCAACGACCGGCCGGTGCGGTGATCGCAAATGTCGAATGCTGAATGTGGAATGGGGGAAGCAGCGCCTCCCAGCCGCTGCGCCGGCGCTACCACATTCCCCATTCAGCATTCGCCATTAATGAGGCATTCCCCATTCGAAAGTCGCTCCGGCGGATCGTTGATCCGCGGCTGCCGACAGCTTATCCCCCGTCGGCGCGCGAAAGTTTGGCGGTTGGCGCGATCGGCGCGGGGCGCCGGACTCGCGAAGATTGCGGCGAATAACGGTGTTGCCGTGGCGCCGTGCGAGAACTCCGCTCTTTTCCACGCCAGCGCCCCTTGCGCCTTGTGGTTTTGCTCGTCGCTAGCGTGATAGAATCCGCGGCCCCGACGAGGCGAGCGTCTCGTCGGCGTCTGGGAATTTCACGCTGCAAGGAGCGATCTGCATGGCCGCCGGAAAGAACGAGTCTGACACCGCTGTTGCTGAAGGAGCGTCGTCGACCGACGAAGCTGCAGGACGGTTTGTCGGACAATGGAATCGCCTGGTCAGTACGACCAACTGGGAAAAGGGGCGAATCATTTGCGAATGGCGCGAAGCGCTGCTCGCTTCCGGCGCCGCGGTGACCGAGTACTCCGATGAAGCGTGGTCGAACCTCGTCGGCCGCGTCACCAGCCAGCACGTCGGCCGGTTGCGTCGCGTCTACCAACGCTTCGGCGACGCGTTCGATCAGTACCAAGGCTTGTTCTGGAGTCACTTCCAAGCGGCGATTGATTGGGAAGACGCCGAGATGTGGCTCGAAGGGGCGATCCACAACGGTTGGTCGGTCTCGCAGATGCGCGGCCAACGTTGGGAAACAGTCGGCAAGCCAGGCGAAACGATGCCGGCTGACGACGAGGAAGCCGCGGGCGACGATGAAGAGGCGCCATGGCTCGGCGAAGACGAGTCGGAAATGGCGTCGCGCGAAGATGCGATCACCGGCGAATCGGCCGAGGTGAAGTCGGTCGAAGGGACCGCCAAGCGGACGAAAGAAGAGTCGGACGAAGAGGCGGAATCGGAAGGTGGCGAGTCGAGCTCGTCGTCCTACGATGACGAATCGCCGAAGAGCCAAAAGAAAGAGCGGACCCGGTTGAGCGTCGAAGTGGGCGACCTGCCTGACGACATTGCCGATGCGTTCGAGCAGTTCAAGCTGGCGATCATCACGCAGCGTCGCTTGGAGTGGGCCGAGACGACGCCGGAGTCGGTGATTGAGTGTCTCGATGCGTTGCGTCAGCTGACGCTCGCACCGATGGATGCGTAGGTCGGGCCTCTAGCCTGACGGCGTGACGTTTGACGTTGCGATGGAACAGAAAAGCCGCGGAGCGAAACCTCCGCGGCTTCTTTTATTGTGTTGTTTCTTCTAGCCCCAGTTGGGGACGTTCCCCAAGAGAAATGTTGCGGCTCCCTCCCCCTTGAGGGGAGGGCTGGGGAGGGGGGAGTGAACCCTGGTACCCGCCTCAATCACCCCTCCCTAACCCTCCCCATCAAGGGGAGGGAACCACAGGGTTTATTTTTGGAGCCAGGGGCTAGGACGCTACGTCGTGCTGGCCGCGTATTGTTCGGCGTAGTCTAACGTCCACTGCTCGATCATATTCTTGAACGCGTCGAGATCGGCGTCCTTCAGCAGGTGGTAGTGATTCCGGCTGAAGTTCTCCTTATTGCGGACGGCGCCCTTCGCGACCACGTCGAGGACGTGGTACTGGTTGTGGGGGCTGACCAGAATCTCCAAACGGCTGAAGTAGTTTTCTCGCCGGCCGTGGCTCATGCCGAAGTCGTCGCGACGGATGGCGCCGCCCCAACCCTTGTCGCTGATTACCGGTTCGTAGTTGAAGCCAGGGAAGTTTTCGGCGAGTTGCTTGAGACAACTTTCGATGTGGTCGTTCAGGATGTTTCGATAGCTCGCGTGAAGCCGGCGGCACTCCTCTTCGCTGAGGGCCTTGGCGGCTTGAGCCTGCGCCTCGGCGTCGCGGGCCTGCTGGCCGCGGAGGGTGGCGCGTTGAAGTCGTTCGCGGAAGTCCATGGAAGGGCGAAGGGGCGATGATGGAACGTGAGGGAATTTAGCCCCGGGCTCTGCCCGGGGGTAGCGGAGCGGCTACCGCATTTATCCTAGGCGCTCGCTCAAAAACTACAACCGAGCCGCGCCGTGAGGCCTTGGAGCAGCAGGTCGTTGTCGTGGGGGCCGGTGGCGTCGTCGAAGAATTGGCCCTGGTTGAGCCAGTCGTTTAGTTCGTAGCCGACCGTTCCGGTCCAACGGCCGTATTTCATATTCAGGCCGAGGATCGCCTGGAACGCGAGGGCGCCGAAGTCGCGGCTGTCGACGTCGACGACGTAATTCGAGTTCGTCGTGCTGCCGTTCTGCGTGTTGGCGATGCGGGTGACGTCGTCGACGTCCCAGTGGCCGATGAGGTACGCCGCGTAGAAGTTGGCTGCGAGGTTGAACTCGCACGCTTCGCCGCGATGGAGGTTCAGAGCATTTTCCAGGCCGAGCTTCGGGCCGATCCCCCAGAAGTCGTTGGTCATCGCTTCGTTCACCTGGCGATGGAGCGGCGCGCCGTTGTCGAGGTAGTTGGCGTCGAACTGCGAGTCGATGTTCTGGTTGATCCAACCGGCGCGGAGGCCAACGACGGGCCGCAGCATCAGCGATTCGCTAGGCTGGAAGCGGCGGCCGAGATCGAAGTCGAACATGTTGTAGTCGATCTCGGCGGCGACCTGGCCGACGTCGAAGTAGCTCGTCGGCGCCGGCGGCTGGTTCATCTTCGCGCCCATGAAGGCGCCGGTCAGTTGGCCGGTCGCGGAGTCGGACGTGCTCGTGTGGAACCGTGTGTAGTAGAACCTTGCGTCGAGATCGCCTTCATGGGCGACGCCCGCGCGGAAGCCGGGGTCGAAGCCATACTCGATGGTGCGGTAGGCGACGAACTGGTTGGCGGGATTGCTGTTCTGGTCGAGCGTCCAGTCGACGGTCTCGGTCGCCTTCCAGTAGAGGAAGTCGCCGAAGAACTCGAGCGCATGCGCGCTCGCGTTGTGGCAGAGGAGTTGCCAACTGAGCGTTAGAAGGAGAATGATACGCCGCATGACGCCCCCTGTAATGTGAGGTCGCCATGCATGGGTAGTTGCTGGAACGTCGGCAGTCGCTGTTGGTTGGCCCACCACTCGAGTTCATAGCCGAGGTGAACCGCGGTCGACACGTGGCCGGGGCGGCTCCACCGCAGGCCGAAGAAATAGCGGAGCATCAACGTGCCGAGGGCCGAGTCTTTGACGGTAGTGGTGATGCTCTCCGCAGGGTAGATGAGGAACGGATCGTGTTGGAAGCGGTCGGTGACGTTCCAGACGCCGTTCATGAAGGCGCCGGAGAACGAGCCGACGAGACTGAGGCCGCTCTCTTTCATGCCCCAACGGCCGTCGATGCCGAACGCGGGGCCGAGACCCCAGTAGTCGTGCTGAACGTCGCCGGTCGCGTGGAGGCCGATGAGCGGGTTTTGCCAATCGGTTTGGATCGATTGGTTGATGATCGCGGCCTTCAGCCCGAGCGTGGGGCGGATGGAAAGCGTTTCCGTGAGCGGGATGTCGCGGCCGGCGACGAGATCGATTGTGTTGTAATCGAGTTGCCACTTGATCGACGCGGCGGTGAACAGGAACGCGTCGAGGCCGCTCGTGAAACCGCTGAACGATTCGGGAAGGATGAGGTGAGCGCCGTCGGCGATCGAGGAGGTTTGCTCGGTAGGAAAGTAGGTCCAGTAGAGCTGCGAGCTCCAGAGCGATTCGTCGGGCGTGAACTCGAACCCGGCGCGGAGGCCGGCGTTCCAATCGAAGTCGACTTGCGCGGGGGTGAATGTGTCGGTGGAAGTCGCGGGATCGGAACTGATGACGCTGGCCCAGACGGAGGAGGTCTCTTGGGAGGCTTGCCAGGCGAGCACGTCGGCGAACGGCGCAAGCTGTTCCGCGGCGACGGCGCGCGAGGCGCCGGCGGCGAGTAAGAGCAGCAGCAGGTAGTTCGTAAGACGCGGCATGCAGAATCAGTTAAAGCATCAACTCCAACTTCCAGGCGAGCCGCTGGCTTGATGCCAGCGGTCTTTTTTAATCCCTCCCCTAGCCCCTCCCTTCAAGGGAGGGGGATTAATCATCAAAAATCAAAGCTCAGCTCAATCAGCCCTCCCTGCAGCGACGTGAGGTTATTCAATCGCCCCATGTTGAACGAGTAAAACTGCATCTGGTTCAACCAAACCTGTGCCTCGTAGCCGAGGCTGATGGCCGCCGTCGTTCCGGCGAACTGTTGCGTCCATTCAATGCCGACGAAGCCGCGAGCCATCGTCGCGGCGCCGTCGATAGGGCTGGCATCGATCGCGATCGATGTCGGCGTCCCGATCGTCGTCGACGTGGGGCCGTCGTTTTGGTAGCGGTCGCTGAACTTCCAGTGGCCGTACATCACCGCGGCCGAGGGCGACGCAACGAGGCGGAGCGAACGGCTCGACGACGTATGGAGCGGAGCGGTCCCTGTGACGCCGATCGCGGGGCCGATGCCCCAAAAATCTTGCTGCAGGTTCTCAACCGCGGAATCGAACAGATAAACGTGCGAACCGTCGTTGATCGGGTTCTGCCAACGCGAGTGAATCGTTTGGTCGATGATCGCCGCTTTCAAGCCGGCGTAGGGGCGCAGCGTGAGCGAATGGTCGACGACGAAGGTGCGGCCGACTTCGAAGTCGATCGCGTGAAAGTCAAAATCCCAATCGACGGCGGCCTGCTCGTAGTGCGGGCCGAACGACGAGCCGTCGGTGTTGTCGACGTAGAAGTTGCCGAGGAAGGCGGAGTAGACGGCGCCCGAGGCTTGGTTGGTCGCCTGGGTGGAGAAGTTCGTGTAAGCGAGGCCGACGTCGAAGCCATCGTTTAGTTGCTTCGCCATGCCGACGCGGAGGCCGGCGTTCCAGTCGAACGGGGCGTCGATCAGTTGGACCGTGCCGCTGTTGGCGAGGCCGCTGGGGGGAGCAATCTCTTGAGCCCAGTTGTCGGCGGCGCCTTCGCGGACGTTCCAAATGAGCAGGTCGGCGAAGAACGAGACGCGGTGAGCTGGCGACGGCGCTGACTGCAGGAGGGCGTCGTCGAACGAGACGGGCGTCGCGTGTTCGAACTCCGCGGCGGCGAGCTCGCTCGGCTGTTCGAGCACCGGCGGCAGCGGGGCGAGTTCCGCGACCGGCTCCGCAGCGCGAGCGGCGAGCGGGCAGGGCGCCAGCAGCAGTAGCACGACTCGCCACCAAGCCCGCCAACGGCGTCCGGCGCGTTCGCCGGGCACGCTGGTGGAGGTTGGGCTCGTCATGCGATTTGGCAGAAGCGGAGGCCGCAGAGGCGGTCGGCATGCTAGCAGCCGGCGGCTCCGAGGCGTGATCAGGCGGCGAAATGTCGCGGCAATGTCGACTTTATCGGCGCATTTTCGCGCGCGAGTGAGGGTTTGCGCCTGCTGTCGACGGAATATGCAGGCCAAGCTCCGCTAGCAGCGGCTTTGGGCACATTTCCGATTTCCCCTCCGATTGGCTCAACGTCCCAAACCGCGCCAGACGATACCACCCAATGCGTGTGAGGGGGCGCATGCGCCATTGATGGCGTGAGCGGCTCATGGATGAGCCCGATGCGTCGCACGCAACTGAGTCATCGCGTTACGACATGTCACCGATGGGAGGGACCCCTCGAGATGTCTGCTAGCTACCTGAGAATTTACCGCGGTCCGGAAGAAGTCAGCACGCCGACGCTGGCCAAGTCGACCGCCGGCAAGCCCTGCGTCACCGCCCCGCTGAGCGAGGTGTTGCCGCTGCTCGCCGACGCCGTGAACAGCCGTCGCACTTGGCTGAGCGACTTCGAGGACGACGAGATCACCCTCTCGGCCGACCTGTACGAAGTGCTGCTGGCCTACCAGTACTACCGTCGCCCCTCGGCCTGAGCGGGATCGCTCGCGACCGAGTTTGAACACCTTCGAAGCAGCCCGGCGTCACCCGCCGGGCTGTTTTCGTTGCGTCTGGTTGCTAAGAATACTGAAGACTGGACAGGATTACAGGATGAGGGGGATCGACAGGATTTCGGTAAGAACGAATTTCATCCCGTTGATCTCTGACATCCTGTTATCCTGTCAAAAAAATCGAACCGCGTTCCAGCGCAGTCCCAGGGCCTGTGCGTTGCGCTGACTGTTAGAGAGAGCGAAAGAGCATGTCGACCGTTGATTCCCAGCTTCCGATGGAGCCTGACGATATTTCCGATCTGATCGCGATGCTACGCGAGTCGACCGACAAGATGCACGCCGATCGCATCGATCGCGGCGACTTGAAGATCCTCGCCCGCACGATCCGCGAACTGCGGTATGCGTTCAAAGTCTTCGCCGGCTATCGGGGGAAGCGGAAGGTGACCGTCTTCGGCTCAGCCCGCACGCCGGCCGACGCGCCGGCCTACGTGCAGGCGATGGAGCTCGGCAAGGAGATGGCCGACCGGCAGTGGTTGGTCGTCACCGGCGCCGCCAGCGGCATCATGGAGGCGGGGCATCGCGGCGCGGGGCGCGAGAACTCGATGGGGCTCAACATTATGTTGCCCTTCGAGCAGTCGTCGAACGAAATCATTCGCGACGATCCGAAGCTCGTGAACATGAAGTACTTCTTCACGCGCAAGCTGATGTTCGTCAAAGAGTGCGACGCCGTGGTCTGCCTGCCGGGCGGCTTCGGCACGCTCGACGAAGGGCTCGAAGTGCTCACGCTGTTGCAAACAGGCAAACGCGACATGGTGCCCGTGATTTTGCTCGACGAGCCGGGCGGCACTTATTGGAAAGACTTCCACGCGTTCGTCGACAAGCATCTGTGGGGCGAGCGAATGATCTCGCACGTTGACTTCCGTTTGTACAAAGTGTTCGACACGGTCGAGGAGACTGTCGGCGAGATTATGCAGTTCTATCGTGTGTTCCACAGCATGCGGTTCGTGCGGAAGGAACTAGTGTTCCGCTTGCAGCACAAGCTGCCGGAGGAGACGCTCGCGGAGATCAATCGCGACTTCACCGACCTCTTGGCGAAGGGCGAGTTCGTGCAGCGCGAAGCGTTTAAGGAAGAAGCCGACGACTTTAGCCTCTCGACGTTGCCGCGGTTGGCGTTTCACTTCAATCGACGGAACTATGGGCGGCTGCGGGTGCTGATTGATTTAATCAACGAAGCGAAGCCGCCGGCGATTGAGGAAGCGAAGCGGCATGTGCCTACGCTATCGTAGGCCACAAGTCGAACGGTGGCCCGTTGGCTGGTTGTTTCGGGGCGAGGCTAGGGCATTCAATCAATTCATGAACGTCTTCTCGTTCGACCAACGGTACTTCTTCGACCGGCAGCCCGGTTGTGAGCGTTGGTACGCCTGCCTGCATCCGGCGCTAAATCGCGACGCCTCCGACGAGTTTGCTCACGGTTATTTTCGCGTTTCCGATGGCCATTACGACGGACCGCCGGGGGATGGAAGGTGCTTCAGTGCAGAACAGATTCGGGAAATCGAAGTGACGCTGGCGAGTCGTGTTCGCGAGATGGATCTGAAGCAGTTCGATGTTTATCGAGAACTGCCGAGGCATTATCAGGAACTAGGAGCGAAGACGAATCGGTATTCCGATATTTTTCACCGACTGCGAACGAGCGGCTGTTACGATCCTGATTTCGCCGTCGCCTTCGACCAACTAATTAGTGAGGAGCCGGCGTATCGCTTGACCAGAGAATTCGTTGGAAGAGTGCTGGAACGAGCTGGCAGCGTGTCGGCGGCAGACCGAGATAAAAGGCTTCGCGAAGTACTAAGAGATTCTTGGATTTACGATGTCGAACCGGATCCCAATCGGAAAGAAACGTTCGAGACTTATTACAAGAAGAGCGTGAATGGGCTGATGTTTCCAAAGCCTGTAGAGCGTCGCGAAGGCTCGGAATACACGATGTATCAGATTGAAGGCCTTCCCCGCGTGTACATGGTTGCCGAAGAATCCACAGCATCCGATCGCGATTCGTTTAGAACAATTCGACACTACCTTGATCGCGAATCCGCCATCGTTCCGTTGGGGCTGCCGGGGGATTGCTACATCATTTGAATGCGGCGGTCCAAGCCGCTGGTGTCGCCCCCGGAGGCCGTGGGCCTCCGGCTAGGGGGCGTTTAGTCGTTTGGGACGACCTCTTCAGCGTTCCGTGGCTGCAGTCGCGTGCTATTTTCGGCGTTTGTACCGCTAGTTGGCCGGTTTCTTGGGGTGCGGTATTTGGATAACGTGCTCTGGACGTAATGTCGCCGTATGTGGTAGTCAGGCGGGATAGAGAGTTGAATAGCGGCCGTTTGGCCCGTCTTGGCCCGCGGAGCGTCACGGATGACAGCCTCGGCAACTTCCACTAATACTAGCGAAAAAGGGCGTCTGGCCGGTCTGGACCTCCTACGTCTGCTCGCCGTGTTGTTGGTGCTCGGTTGCCATATGGAGGCGTTGCCCGAGGGTTGGGATTCGCCCCTGCGGCCGCTGATCCGCGAGTGGATGGACAACGGTGCGCGGGGCGTCGACCTGTTTTTCGTGCTGAGCGGGTTTCTCGTCTCCGGATTGCTGTTCTCTGAATATCGCAAGCGGAACGAGGTGTCGATCGCGCGGTTCTATGCCCGGCGGGCCTGGCGGATCTATCCGCCGTTCTTCGTGTTGATCGGCGTGACCCTGCTGCATGCGCGGTACGCACTCAATTGGACGCCGCCTCAGGAGTGGGTACTCGCCGAGGTCTTCTTCTTGCAGAGTTACTTGCAAGGGCTCTGGAATCATACGTGGACGTTAGCGGTTGAAGAGCATTTTTACTTGGTGATGCCGTTGCTGCTGGCGGCGATGATGTGGAGAAATCGAGGTGCGGCGAATCCCTTTCGAGCGGTGCCGTGGTTCGTGGGAGCGGTACTGATCGCAGGAACCGCGATCCGGCTGATGAACTGGAAAATGCGCCCAGAATACAACGTTTACGCTCATACATTTCACACTCACCTGCGGCTCGATTCGCTGTTCTTCGGGACGCTGGTGGCATATGCCTACCATTTCCATGCCGAGTCGTTTCGCCGCATCGCCCATCCGCTTCGGTTCGTGCTCATCGCCGCGGGCGTCGCGTTGCTGTTCTCTCGCAGTTTCATTCCCATGAGCATCGCCTACCTGGTGACGTTCGGGTACGCGCAGTGTTACGTCGGCTCGGCGGCACTGATGATCGGCGTGCTGATGTGCGAGATTCCCAAGAACCGAGTGATCGCGTGGCTTGCGATGCTCGGCACGTATTCGTATTCGATCTACCTGTGGCACATGACCGTCATGCAGTGGGCCGTGCCGAAGATGCATGGCAGCGTCTCGTGGCCGCTGCGACAGGCCATTTACATGGCGGCCGCGTTCATTATCGGCCTGGGGATGGCGAAGATCGTCGAGGCGCCCGTGCTGAAATTGCGGGATCGCTGGCATCCTTCGCGGACTACCGGCAACGCGGTCGTCAGGCTAACGCCGCCGGAAGCGGAACCGCTGCAGAGGGCGGCTTGAGTCGCTTAGCGCCGGCTCTCTGACTGCACAAACTCAACGAGCGCCTTCACATTGTCGACCGGCGTCTGCTGCAGTACGCCGTGGCCGAGATTAAAGATGTGGCCAGGGCGATTCGCCGCGGAGGCAAGCACCGCGCGGGCTTGCGATTCGATCGACGCGCGGTCGGCCAGCAAGATCGTCGGGTCGAGGTTCCCTTGCACGGCTCGGTCATAGCCCACGGTGCGCCACGCATCAGCCAAGTCGATCCGCCAGTCGACGCCGATGACGTCGCCGCCTGCTTCGGCCATCAGCGGCAGCAGCGACGGGTTGCCGGTGCCGAAGTGGATCAGCGGGGCGCCGGGCGAAAGGCCGTCGGCGATGCTGCGGACGTGCGGCAGCACGAACGTCCGGTAGTCGGCGGGCGACAGGCAGCCGACCCAGCTATCGAACAATTGCACCGCCTGAGCGCCGGCGGCGATTTGGGCGTTGAGGTAACGCGTAATCGACCGCGACAGCCGCTCCATCAGTTCTCGCCATGCGGCCGGTTCGCGGTACATCAGCGTCTTCGTGTGGAGGAAGTTGCGGCTGCCGCCCCCTTCGATCGCGTAGCTGGCGAGCGTGAACGGGGCGCCGGAGAAGCCGATGAGCGGAATGTGCTCCGGCAGGTCTTTGCGAGTCTGCGTCACCGTTTCGAAGACGAAGTGGAGCGACTCGGTGCTTTCGAGTTCGATCACTCGCGACACGTCTTCCGATTCACGGACCGGGTTGTGGATTTGCGGGCCGTCGCCGGGGGCGAACTCGAGGTCGAGGCCCATCGGTTCGAGGATCGGCAGCAGGTCGGAGAAGATGATCGCCGCGTCGACGCCGAGGCGATTGACGGCGGTGCACATCACTTCGCTGCAGAGCTTGGGGTTCTTGCACAGTTCGAGAAACGACTGCTTCGCGCGGACTTCGCGGTACTCGGCCATGTAGCGGCCCGCTTGCCGCATGAGCCAGATCGGCGTGTAGGGAACCGGCTCGCGGCGGCAGGCTCGCATGAAGGGGCCGGCCTGCGACGGGTGGTTGTCGTGCTGCGTGAGGTCGCGCTGAGCGCCTCGCGGGGCGGCGGCCTGCGTGGTGACCGCCGTGTAGTGGTTCCAGCCCGCGGCGATTGTTTGCTTGCGTTCCAAAATCGACTTCGCTTGCGAGGCCGACTCGGCGACGAGGTGGCCGAGCTTAGGATGCGACGGTTCGAAGTCGACCGGCAGGCCGTTCGCGCGGAGCATTTCGCTGGTGGTCGGACCGACGGAGGCGATCGCCGTTTGGCGGAAGGCGTCGCGAACTTGTTGTTCGAGGTCGAGTTCCTTGGCCACGCGCAACACGTGGAGCACTTGCTGGGCGGAAGTAAACATCGCTAGATCGAGTTCGCCGGCAGCGAGTCGCTTAA
The DNA here is from genome assembly GCF_009177095.1 of Lacipirellula parvula. Classification (NCBI taxonomy): domain Bacteria; kingdom Pseudomonadati; phylum Planctomycetota; class Planctomycetia; order Pirellulales; family Lacipirellulaceae; genus Lacipirellula; species Lacipirellula parvula. The sequence goes on along the minus strand of NZ_AP021861.1, from coordinate 6,620,409 downwards.
TGTTCTCGCGCAACGGAGCGGCGTCTTCGGGCAGATCCCAGCGGTAGACTTTGAACGATTCGACGATGGCGCCGCGGGCTTCGAGGCCGGCGACGAGGCTGACGTTCGGCACGCCGTACTCTTGGACCGCGACAGTGAGATTCGCGACCGGGAGCTTCGCGTCGAGTTCGGCGAGGACTTCGCGCCAAGTGTTCGGCTCTGGCGCGACGATCGTCGGCGTGATCTGCAACTCGCGCATCACGGCGAGCGGCTTCGGTCCGCGGACGATCGTTTTTACGTCGGCGAGCGTATCGAGAAAGCGTTGGCGATCGATGTGACGTTCGACGCGCGCGACCATCTCGCGCGTGCCGACGCCGGTGAGGAGAATCACGGCTTCGATCTGGCCGGTGATGAGACGGTGACCAAAATCAACGACCGAGCGATCGGCTTCGACGGGGATTTCGCGCATTGAGGGACTCACATGCGCGACGCCGCCGAAGCGTTCGATCATCCGCGTCGTGTCGTCGGCTTTGCGACTTTCGAACGAGGCGATGCGGAGTCCGTCGTACGACGGCGGCGAAGTTCCCATGAAACGATCGACCTGTGCGTATGTGATGGCCCGCCGTGGTGAGCGACGGCGGCGAGTGCTGGGTAATCGCCCAGTTTATCACACTGGAGCGCGGCCGCCGACCTGCGGATTTTCCGCGGGAATGTGGCGGTTTTTCTGCGAAACGGACGGATGAAATGCAAAGAAGATTAACCGCGAATCACGCGAATTGGCACGAATAAAAAATTCTGTTGGCTCTGGGTTGCGCACTCCATTGTGAGTGACGGAAACAGTTTGTTCGTGCGTGTCATTGTCAACCGAAATTATTCGCGACGATTCGCGTGATTCGCGGTTTGCAATTTAGTTCGCATTTTCTGACCTGCGCATCAGCACTAGCGCAACCAGAATTGTAAGGCCTGAGATCGCGCGAGCGTCACGCATTCGACGCTTCACAATTTGTCAACTACCGCGCGCAACACATTTTGTGGTGTCGCACAAATGCACTGCGCGACGCGCTGAATTCATTCTGCAAAAAGTTGCTTGACACACGACGACAACTCCGCAAAATGACCGCAGGTTCGAACAGGAAGTTTGGCCGAGCGACTTGCTTCCGACGCGTGTGATTGTGGCCCATCATGCGTCGTGCTTGGAATTGCTTGGCAGGCTTCGTCTCCTGTGGCGGCGCGACCTAGCCTGTGCGTCGCGGTTAGTTGTGTCTCATTTTGCGAGGCGTTGCGCGCATTGCGAACGCCGCCTCCCAACTAGGCACGCAACTTGCCCGTCAGATCATCTCGATCTGGCGTCGCAATGCGAACCAGACCGCTGAGGCGACGCCTGCACTCAGCGTGAAGAACAAATTTGGCGCTCCTGCGTGGGGGGAATACTCGCAGTGAGAGACGCCATTCGATGCGTTGGGGGGCGACGACTGACTGGATCGACCGTCGGCGAAGTCATTTCGCGTGCCCGGATGTCCTCCCCAGCTTTTTTCGCCGTGAGGCGCCTAAACGGGGCTTGTGGTACCATGCCACAAGCCCCGTTTTTGTTTCATGGTCTCTTATTGCGCCTGCGGAGAGTCGTAGTCGGCTTGCTTGGCGATGGCTCACGCACTTGTTGCCCTCGGTGCGAATCTCGGCGACCGCGCGCGGCAGCTTGGCGGCGCGCTCGACGAGTTCGCGCGATTGCCGGAGTCGCAACTGATCCGCCGCAGCGGGTGGTTCGAGACCCCCCCGATAGGCGGGCCGACAGGGCAGGGGGCGTTTCTCAATGGCGCGGCCTTATTGGAAACGTCTCTCGCGCCGACAGCACTGCTAGCAGCGCTGCAGCGAATTGAGGATGCGCTCGGCCGCGTTCGCACCGAACGTTGGGGAGCCAGGGTGATCGATCTCGATCTACTCCTCTACGATCAGTTCGTAAGCTCTCAACAACATTCACTTCTCTCTGGCTCCCTCCCCCTTGAGGGGAGGGTTGGGGAGGGGGTGGAACGCTGGTACCCGCTGCAATCACCCCTCCCTAGCCCTCCCCCTCAAGGGGAGGGGACCTCAGAGTCATTAGTCGCTCGCTCTCTCGACGGTTCGCAGGTAAGTGAGATTCGCCGCCCGCCCTGTCATGCGGACAATCTCATTGTCCCGCATCCGCGGATGGCGTTTCGGCGCTTCGTCCTTGAGCCGGCTGCCGCCGTCGCGCCGGGAATGATCCATCCGCCAAGCGGCTGGACGGTCGCTGCGCTGCTGAGGCAACTTCAACATGGCACCGATGTCGCCGCAGTGATCGCGGACAGCGAGCAACAGGCTGAAGCGTGGGCCGAGCGACTGCGTGCTCACTTCCGCAATGCATTTGCGGCGAGCCCTGGTGCGCTCGCGTTGCCGCAAATCGTGACGTGGGCTGCCTACCGCGCGGGCGCCGACGAGTCGCGGCGACGCCGGCCGAAATTAATTTTGAATTTTTCTAGCGCGTCCACGGCCGCTGGTGAATCGCCGACGCAGCCCGCCAGACCCGCGTTCCACGCCGGGGCTGGTTCGCGTAGAATGCCTAACCTTCCAACCGGCGGCCCCGTCGCGTGGATCTCTCAACTCGGGGCGGCCGACCCGATGACCGAAGCGGCGGCGGCGATCCAAGCAGTGTGGCCGGAGCTGGCGGCGGTCGCACCCCCTTCGGATTAGCTCGCGATGCCCGCCGCCGTGCCTCGTTCCCTTCAGGTGATCAACGGCGTTGAAGCGATGCGCACCGCGATTCGCGACGTGCAGCGCGGCGGCGAGACGGTCGGCTTCGTGCCGACGATGGGCGCCCTGCACGAGGGGCACCTCAGTTTGATCGACGCGGCTGCCGCGGAATGCGATCGCGTCGCGGCGAGTATTTTCGTCAACCCAACGCAGTTCGGTCCGAACGAAGACTTTACGAAGTACCCGCGGCCGCTGGAGCGTGATCTCGATTTGCTGCGGGAGCGGGGCTGCGAGTTCGTGTTCGTGCCCGAGGCGGCTGAGATGTATCCGGCGGGCTATGGCACGTCGATCGACGTCGGCGCCGTCGCCGTGCCGTGGGAAGGCGCCGCACGTCCGGGGCATTTTTCTGGCGTCGCGACGGTGGTGCTGAAGCTGTTCGAATGCGTGCCGGCCGATCGGGCGTACTTCGGGCGGAAAGATTATCAGCAGACGCTCGTCGTGAAGCGGATGGCCGCCGACCTCAACCTGCCGGTCGATGTGCGAGTTTGCGCGATCATTCGCGACGCCGACGGGCTCGCGCTCAGTTCGCGGAACGTTTACCTCAGCCCCGATGAGCGGCGGCGAGCGCTCTCGCTGAGCCAATCGCTGCGGTTGGCAGAAGAATTAATTTCCGGCGGCGAGCGCGACGCACTTATGGTTCGTGAGCGGATGCTAGCACACCTGGCGGCGGCCGGCGACGTGAACGTCGAGTACGTCGCGATCGTCCGCGACGAGACGGTCGACGAAGTTGCGACGATCAGCGGCCCGATTACGATTGCCGTCGCAGCGAAGGTCGGCACGACGCGGCTGATCGATAATTTGCGGATTGGCTAATCGCGTCAGTTGTCAGTGGTCCGTTGTCAGTTGCGACTAGATAGCGGCATCTACCAGCTGGCCTTCACAACTGACGACTGACAACGGACAACTGACAAGCCCGCCGCTAACGATCGACAACCGACCAGATATTCACCCAAGTAATATTCCCCCATGTGCTCTGAACTTTTTCGGATTCCGCTGAAATGGGACAACGTGCCGATCTTCGGCGCGGGGGTGTTGCTGCTGTTGTGGGCCGTGTTCAGCGTGCTGGGGCTGAAGTCGACCGCGCGGGCAATGGGGTGGCCGGCGGCGCTCAAGGCGCACTTGCCGACGATCGTCATCGTCGGCGTGGCGCTGGTGTTTTTTGTGCCGAAGTACTTTCCCGACGGCGTGCCGATTCGCGGTTACGGGATGATGGTGCTGCTCGGCAGCATCGCCGGCATTTGGATGTCGGTTCATCGTGCGCAACAGGCGGGCGTCGCTGGTGAAGAGATTCTTGGTCTTGCCGTATGGATGTTCATCTCCGGCGTCATCGGCGCGAGATTGTTTTACGTCGTCGAATATTGGGAAGATCGCATCCGCCAAGCTGATGTGCTGTCGACGATCAAGACGGCGCTCAGCTTCACCGAAGGCGGGCTCGTCGTGTACGGCGCCTTCATCGGCGCGATGATCGGCTTCACGCTTTACATGCGGCGCCGCGGATTGCCGGCGCTCGCGATCTCCGACATGATCTGCGCGGGGATGCTCGTGGGGCTCGCGTTCGGCCGCATTGGGTGCCTGATGAACGGTTGCTGCTACGGCGGCGAGTCGGATGTGGCGTGGGCGATCACCTTCCCGCGCGAGAGCGGTCCCGAGATGATCAGCCCGCCGTATGGCGACCAAGCGACGTCGGGAGCTTTCTATGGATTTCACCTGCGCTCAAGCTCCGACGAAATGGCGCCGGCGATCATCGATCGCGTGAACGAAGGCTCGCTCGCCGCGACGGCCGGTTTGAAGGCGGGCGATCGCGTCATCAAGATCGACGAGAAACTGCTGGCCGGAGTCGCGGGCGCCGAGATGCTCGTCTACGAAGCCTTCCTGCAAGGCAAGCCAATGGTGCTGACGACCAGCGACAACGCCACGCACGAGATACCGGCCATTGAGCCGCCGCCGCGCAGTCGACCCGTGCATCCGGCGCAGCTCTACAGCACGATTACTGCCGCGCTGTTGGCGTGGGTGCTGTGGTCGTTTTACCCCTTCCGGCGTCGCGACGGCGCGGTGACGGCGCTGATGATTACGCTCTATCCAATCGCCCGTTTTTGCGAGGAATCGATCCGCGTCGACGAGTCGGCGGTGTTCGGCACCGGGATGAGTATTTCGCAGAATGTGAGCATTCTGCTGCTTGTGGCGGCCGGGGCGATGTGGGTCTGGTTGCTGCGTAAACCGGCCGGAAATCTGGCTTTTCCCGACACGGCCGTCAGTTCTTGATGAACCCTCGGGGCACTCGCTCCGTTGGGATATGAACGGCTTGCGCTCTGTAGTCGTCTCGGCTCAGGTGGGCAGCTTCGTGCAAGAGATTGTTGGAGGGGTCTCCGACCCCGATGCGGCTTCGCGCAGTCACGAGCGTTTGTGGCGGTGAACGTCATCGGCGTCGGAGACGCCTCCCACAGGAACTCGCGTTGTGGAGGCCGACCCCCTGGCAGAGCCAGGGGCTAAAAAAATCCTTCAGGATTTTTGCCACTTTTCGTGCAAGGCAAAAGGCTGAGCGGTAACTATCCCCGTGAAGCCTGTGACATGAACTCGTCCACTGGCCAGCGTGCTGCCGAGACCGACTCGGCCGAGCGAATCGACCTGTCGTCGATCCTCTCGGAACATGGCCGCTGGTTGCGGACGGTACTGGCGGCGCGGGGCGTCGAGCGGGATGCGCTCGACGAGGTCCTGCAAGAAGTCGCTGCAGCGGCATGTCGCGGAGCGGAGCAATTGAACGATCGCGAGCGAATGGGCCCGTGGCTCTACCGCATCGCGGTCGTGCAAACCTTACAGTATCGCCGACGTGCGGGTCGGCGACGGCGACTCGTCGAGCGCTACGCCGGCAGCGGCGTAGCGCGAGACGAAGCCGTCGACCACGACCCGCTCGCCTGGTTACTTGCGGAGGAGACGCAACAACTGGTGCGGCAAGCGATCGCTCGTTTGTCGCCGCGCGACGCGGAGCTGCTCCTCCTCAAATATACGGAAGACTGGAGTTATCGCGATCTGGCTGAAAAGTTGGGCATGTCGGTGAGCGCCGTTGAGGCGCGACTCCATCGAGCCCGCGGTCGGATGCGATCGGCGCTAGCGAGCCTGGCGCCGGAAGTAGCCGAAACAGCAAGGTAGTCATGTTCGGGTGCCACTGGCGTGTCGCCAGTGCCTTCCTTGCCTGGAGGACCATGCAACCAGCCTAACGAGGGTTTGAATAACTCCTTCAGGCTGGCCGAGCCCGAGTCGCGATCGATCAATTGTTTAACTTGCAAAGCACTTCGCACTGGCGGCACGCCAGTGGCACCCCGACGTAAAACCATGAACCTTTCCGACGAACAACGCGACGCGATGCTGATCGATCGGTTGGTCGACGGCGAGCTGTCGAACGATGAGCGGCGGCAATTGCTCGCGACGCTCGAAGCCCAGCCTGACGGCTGGCGACGTTGTGCGTTGGCCTTCGTCGAAGCACAAGCATGGCGAGGCGCGATGGGGAGTCTCGTGCGGGAGACCCCCATCGTCGCTGAGCCTAAGACGCTCGCTGCCTCTACAGTCGAGGCAGCGGGAGTGAGCGAAGCGGCTCGCAAAGAGTCATCGCGATCGTCGCTGGCGACTTGGCTGGCCGTGGCGGCGTCAGTGGTCGTCGCGTTCGGCGTGGGACGGCAAACGGGCGTGATGCGGTCGGCGAATCACACGGCCAATCAGCAAATCGCGTCGTCGCCTGCCGCGATACCAAATAGCAAAACAAGCGAGCCGCGGATCGAGCGCACCGCGCCCGGCGATGCGGTGACGCTCGTGGTGAACGATCGCCACGGTGTGCCGCAGCGAATTGAAGTGCCGCTGGTGGAAGGCCGGCAGTTGGGGCGGGCGTTCGGCAACGTGCCGCACTGGTCGTCGCCGGAGTTGGATCGTCGGCTCGACGAGCAAGGGCTCGATCTCGAGGCCCATCGCCGCTACGCACCGATTTACTTCGAACAAGAGAACAAGGTTGTCCCGATGGTCGTACCGGTAGACGACGCCATCGTGCGGCCGGTGAATCGGCCGGTGTATTGAGAAGAGTGATCGGTGATCAGTGATCGGGAATCGCAGCTCAGTTTCTTACATCACTACCACCACTAACAACAGCCGGCGGGGCCGGCGAAGGGACGTGCAACTCGGAGAGAACCGCTAGACGCTCGCCTCAATGCAAGACTTGGGGTTAACACAACGAGTCGAGCGTCGAAATGGGTCATCCTGCCCTCTGCGTTGCAACGTCCTTTCGCCCGCTTCGTTGGAAGCAAGTTCGCGACTTCAGCTCCCGGCTTCGCCCGGGGGTAGCATCGCCCGTGCGGGGACGATTGGTGCTGGACACCGACCCCCGGGCGGAGCCTGGGGCTGAAGCGCGGACGTTCGTTGCATCGCACAAGCGTTGTGTTTTATTGAGGAGCGTTATCATGAAAATTCAAAAATGGAAAAGCTTGTGGGGATCGCTCGCGATTGCCTTCCCCGCGGTTGCAATCGTTGTTGCCCTCACACCGTCGGCCGTTCATGCCGAAGAAGAAGTTGAAGTTAGCGAAGGCCGCATCGTCGAGCTCTCGCCCAATCGCGGTGACCGTCCCGCCGTCGTCGAAGAGGGCGTCGAACAAGAAGCCGAAGTCGCGGCGCCAAAGTATTGGATCGGCCTGCAAGGTCGGCCGATCGACAACCGCATTCTGCGGACGCAGCTGCAACTGGCGGCTGATGTGGGCGTGGCGATTGAATCGGTCATGCCCGACAGCCCCGCCGAGAAGGCTGGCCTGCGGCAAGACGACATCTTGGTGTCGGTGAACGGCGAACCGCTCGCTGATCTCGCCTACCTGCAAAGCGTCATTGCCGAGAAGCATGACAAGCCAGTCGAACTGAAGATCATCCGTCTCGCCAAAGAAGAGACGATCGAAGTGACGCCTGAAGAGATTCCGGCCGAAGTGCTGGAACGGCTCGCCGTCCAACAGCGGCAGCAACGCAACCCGATGGGGATGATGCAGGGGGGGAACTTCGACCCGCAGGCCCTGATGGAGCAACTCCGTCAGCAAGGGGGCCAGGGCGGCATGCGAATGATCAACCCCGGCATGATCTTCGGCGGCCAGCCTGGCGCCCAGGTGCCTAACGGCGTCTCGGTGAACGTCACCCGCAACGGCGACGGCGAGGCGACCGTGAATGTCCAACGCGGCGACGAATCGTGGACTGTCGAAGCGGGCGATGAAGAGGCGCTCGCTAAGCTGCCGGAAGATATTCGGCCGTTTGTCGACCAAGTTCTCAGCGGCGGCGGCAACGCCTTCGGCGGCATCCCGGGGTTTAATCCACAGGATCTGCCGGGCATGCCGGGCGACTTGCGGCAGTTCGACGCCGGCGGTAACGGCGAAGGGCTCAATCGCATGAACCAACGGATGCTCGAACGGATGGAGCGGATGGAGCAGCGGATTCGCGAACTCCAGGAAGAACAACGCTCGGCCCCGCCTGCTCAACCGCAGGCCGAGGAAGATCCGAGCGCTTGATTTTTGAGGGAACCGATGGGATTAATTTCGTAGTCCCGCGGGTCAGTACCTCCGCGTGCTTCGACCAGGCTCAGCGATGGTCCTGGTCGAAGCTTTTTGAAACATCCAACTAGCTTGGCCGTCGGCGTGCGTGCGGGATTCACACAGCTTCCGCGCGGACGAAAACGTCCCCTCCCAGTTCCGACGGCCAAGCGACCACGGCCGCGGCTCGACTTCGAGCCGCGGCCGTTGGCGTTTTTATTCGGCAGTTCTGGCCGTTGGCGGAATGTTTGGGAGCTAAGCGGCCGCAATGCTAGACTTGTAGGGAGCGGCGCATTCTCGACGCCGTCTGATCGGGCAATAAACGTATCGAGCTTGCTGCGATGAAGAGCTGGGAAGATTGCGATGCGGTAGAGCAGGTCGCCGGGCGAGTCAGCGGCGCCTGGGTATTCCGCGGTACGCGCATCCCGGTCGCGGCCCTCTTTGAGAACTTGCAGGGCGGGGCGACGATCGACGAGTTTCTCGAATGGTTTCCGGGAGTGTCGCGTCAGCAAGTTGTCTCGCTGCTCGACCACGAGACGGTCGCCGCGAAGCAGGCCCTCGCTACATGAGGATTCTCTTCGACCAGGGAACGCCTGTTCCGCTTCGGCATGCGCTGCCGGAGCATCAAATCGAAACGGCCTTTGAGCGCGGCTGGTCGACGCTCCAAAACGGCGATCTTCTGAATGCCGCTGAGCAGGAAGGTTTCGACCTGCTGATCACGACCGACCAAAGCTTGAAGTATCAGCAGAATCTTCCCGCGCGGAAGATTGCGATCGTGGTGATCAAGTCAGCCAACTGGCGACTCATTCAAACTCGCTTGGATGCTGTACGCGAGGCCTGCCAAGCAATCAGCGCCGGCGGCTACGTCGAAGTCGAGATTTGATGCAGCGGCTGCTGCGAGCGCCGCAGCTGCCCGCACGCGGCGTCGATGCGGTCGCCTTTGCGGTGACGGAATTTTACGCGCACGCCTCCCTCTTCCAGAATCGCGCGGAATGTTTGCCGCCGCTCAGCGGTTGGCGTGCCGTACGGCAGGCCGGCGACCGGGTTGTAAGGGATGACGTTCAGGAGCGCCTCGCGGCCCTGCAAAATGCGGGCGAGTTGGCGAGCATGCTCGGGGGCGTCGTTGAGGTCCGCGAGCAGCACGTACTCGTAGGTGATCCGCCGGCCCGAGACGTCGAAGTAGCGGTCGGCCGCCTGCATGATCGGGTCGAGGCCGATGTTTTTGTTCACCGGGACGAGTTGATTGCGAAGCTCGTCGTTCGGGGCGTGGAGCGAAATGGCGAGCCGGTAGTTTTGCTCGTGACGCGCGAGCCGATCGATCGCCGGCGGTAGGCCGACGGTGGAGATCGTGATGCGCCGAGCGCTGATTCCTAGGCCATCCTCGCGGTGGGCCTCGGCGAGCGCGACCAGCAAACGATCGAGATTGGCGAGCGGCTCGCCCATGCCCATGACGACGATATGGCTCAGCCGTTCATCCGGCGACAGCAATCGCTGGAGCAGGAGGATTTGCTCGACGATCTCGCCGGCGGTGAGATTACGGTCGACGCCGTCGAGCCCGCTAGCGCAGAAGACGCAGCCCATGCCGCAGCCGACCTGCGTGCTGATGCAAATCGTGCGGCGGGTCGTATCGCGGAGCAGCACGCACTCGATCTGGCCGCCGTCGGCGAGGCTCAGCAGCAGCTTCTCGGTGCCGTCGTCGGCCTGGGTGTGCTTGGTGACTTCGGTGGTCCACAGCTGAAACCGCTCGGCGAGGTCGGCACGCACCGCCTTCGGCAGGTCGGTCATCGCCTCCCAATCGCCGGCCCGCTTCTCGAAGAGCCACTTCCGCACCTGCGCGACGCGATAGCGCGGCACCTTCGCCTCGGCGGCCCATTCAGCCAGCGAAGCGTCGACGCTATTGAGCAGGTGTGGTTTTGCTTGATCGGACATGATCTATCGTTCAGGGATTGAACCGCCAAGGACGCCAACTGCGCCAAGGAAATACGGCTGATTAAATACTAACCACGACGGCACGACGGACACGACGAAAAAAAACGGTTGGTGAGGAATCAGCTTGGAGTTGCCTCCAACCGCCTTGTATTTACCGTCGTGATCGTAGTGTCGTCGTGGTTATCCCCGCATTTCCTTGGCGGTTATCTTTCTCTCCCCGAACCTACCGAGAGTTCGACAAAATCGCCGGCAGCCAGGTGCAGAGGTAGTAGGCCCGGGGGGCGGTGAGGTCGAGGACGCCGGCTAGGTCGAGGCTGCTGCGTTGCGGCAGCAACTGGCTGTCGGCGCCGAGTAGAGCCCCCAGGGCCGACGGCGGCGACTCGTACTCAACGCAGCGAACGCTCGCCGTGTCTTTGCCCGCCAGCTTGGCGGCCCGTTCGATGGCGGCTTCCATGAAGCCAATCTGATCGATCAGCCCCAGTTCTTGCGCTTGTTCCGCGGTGAAGATCTGTCCGGTCGTCGCCTTCTTGAGATCGGCTTCGTTCCCCTTCAGCTTCGGCCGGCCTGATTCGACGATCGCCTTGAAGCGAGCGAAGCTCTGATCGACCAGCCCCTGCAGCAGCTTCCGTTCTTCCGCCCGCTCTTCAGGCGACAGCTCGCGAGTCGGGCTCCCCATTAACTTGTATTTGTGGCTGGCGACCGAGTCGTCCTTTACCTTCCAGGTGCTGAGCAGCTCCGACACGTCGTAGTGCGGGATCACCACGCCGATCGAACCGGTCCAAGTCGATGGCTCCGCGTAAATAATGTCGTCCTGCGTTTTCTGATCGCTACCGGCCATCGCCAGGTAGTAGCCGCCGCTGGCGCAAATGCTCCCCATACTGACGACCATCGGGATCTCGCGATCCTTCACCAGCTCCTTCAGCTCGTGGTAGAGGTAGTCGCTCGCCGTGACGGTACCGCCGGGCGAATCGACCCGCAGGACAATCCCCTTCACGTCGTTGTCTTCGCGAACGCGGTCGATCTGTTTCTTTACAAACCCGTCAGGATCGAGAATCGTTCCCTCGACGCGGATGATGGCGATCTTGTCGGTCGCTTCCTTGCTGAGCGAGTGGTACTTCTCCTGCGGCGCGTCGGCGGGGCTGAAGTAGCGTTGGTAGCTAGCATTCTGGCCGATGATGATCATCACGCAGATGCCGAGCACGATCAGCAGCAACTTGCCGTACCGGCCGAAGGCGGAGGGGGCCTGTTGTTGGATGATGACTTGCGACGGGGGCGAGCCGGGGGCGGGGGTAACGGTCGACATGCGAAGAACTCCTGTCCGCAGGGAGGCGGCGGGTCGGCGGTGGGGAATCCACCATTCTACTGCGATGGCGGCGAGGCGACATAGTGCGAGATCGCCGGGCCCACACGCACTGTGCGAGCGATCGGCGCCGCTCCAACGGCGCCAGCTGCCGGTGTTGCCTCGACTTGGCCGAAACCGCTACAGTACGGCATATCTTGCCCGAATTAGCCGCCAGGCTGTGAAGTTACCGCGAGGAGTGCCAGCGTGTTTGTTGCCGCGTCATCGGATTGCTTTCCCGATTTGCCCAAGGATGAGGTGTTGCCGACGCTGGTCGACCTCGAGTTCACCGCCGTCGAATTGCCCATCCGCAACGACTCCCGCTCTTGGATCACCCCGGCCGAAGTCGCCAAAAGTCCGGAGAAGGCGGTCGATGCCTTTCGCGACACCCATCGGCTGACGATCGCCGCCCTCACCGTCGAACCGACCGGCGTGAAGGACGAGTACTACGGCCAGTTCAGCGCCTGTTGCAAGCTGGCCAAGGCGCTGAAGGTCGTGCCGCTGGTGGTCCCCGCGGCCGAACTTGGCACGCCGTTCAACGAAGAGATCGAGCGCCTTCGCGAGCTGGTGAAGATCGCGTCGCTCGAAGGTTGCCTCGTCGCCATGCGGACCGAAATCGGCTGCATGACCGAAGACCCCGACACCGCCGCGGTGCTCTGCAACAACGTGAAGGGCCTCGGCCTGTCGCTCGACCCGAGCCACTACATCGCTGGCCCGCGGCAGGGACGCGATTTCTCGAAGGTAATTCCTTACGTTTACAACGTCCATCTCCGCGACTCGACGAAGAGTGCGCTGCATGTGCGCGTGGGGCAGGGCGAGGTCGATTACGGCAAGCTGCTGGGGCAGCTCGAGAAGATCGGCTACAGCCGGGCGCTGACGATCGACATGCCGCCGCTGGAAGGGCACGAGCATCGGCCCGAAATGCGGAAGATTCGCTTGCTGCTCGACAGCTTGCTGTAATTCGTCTGTGGGAGGGATCTCCGATCCCGAGGCGATTTGCCAGCGGGCGACCGCTGTGTGGTGGGGAGCGCTATCGGCGTCGGAGACGCCTCCCACAACGCGAGCGGTGCAATTCGGTCGATGGTCGCACGAACGGTCTAGCCGGCGCATTCGGTTTTCTCGGCAGTTGCTGCGCCCGGCGGGCGCCAGCGACGTACAATTTTGCCGTGCTAAAACCCCCCGCTCGCTGACTGGAAAAACCAGAAGCCGGCGGACTCCGTAGAGGGTCCGTCGGCTTTTTTCGTGGACGCGATCAACCCGCAGGCTACCCAGCCCGATGACTCATCTTCCTAGCGGCAAGCTTGCCGAACTGGTGCGTAAACTCGATGCCCTCGGCCCGGCGCCGACCTTGGTCGATCTCGCCGAGGCGATGGCGACGACAGGGCTGACGATGGAAGACGTGGCGGAGTTCGTCCGCCCCAACTCGCGAATGTACAACCGCGCGCTCGTCGCGCTCCGCGAGCAGTACGAACTGCTTGTGATGACGTGGCTGCCGGGCCAAACGAGCGTGCCGCACGATCATGCCGGTTCGATTTGCGTGATGCAGGTGCTGCAAGGCGCGGCGACCGAAGGTTCGTTCCAAGTGGCGGCCGATGGGTACGTCGACGTCGATTACGAAACGATCGTACCCGCCGGGGAAATCACTGCCGGGCAAGACGCCGGCGTCCACACGGTGCTCAACCCGGCGACGAGTCGCGAGACGCTCGTTACGGTGCACGCCTACGCCCCGCCGTTGCGAGATTTCCGCCGCTTCATCCAACGGCCGCAAACGCCCACGGCCCCGCAAGCCCCGCAGCGAGACGACACGCCGACGGTGGTCGTGGTCGGCGGCGGGTTTAGCGGTTCGATGACCGCTGCCCAGGTGCTGCGCAGCGCGGCTGCCGCCGGGCAGAAGCTGCGAGTCGTCGTCGTCGAGCGTCGCGGCGCCGTTGGCGAAGGGGTCGCCTACGGCACGCGCGAGACGCACCACTTGCTCAACGTGCCGGCTGGCAAGATGAGCGCCTGGCCCGATCGGCCGGACGACTTTGTGAACTGGGCCCGCACGCGCGACGCGAAAATTCGCGGCGACGAATTCCTGCCGCGCCGCTGGTACGGCGAGTACGTTCGCGAGACGCTGCTCAATACGGCGCAAGAACTCGGCGCCGCCGCGGAGCTGTCCGTTCGCTTCGACGAAGTTCGCCGCGTTGCTCGTCGACCAAGCGGCGGTTGGCTCGTGCATCTCGCTCACGGCACGACGATTTGCGCCGACGCCGTGGTGCTCGCCATCGGGCATCGCCCGCCGTCCGATCCGATCGGCGTCCGTTGGAGCGGACCGCGGACGCGGTTGATTGCCGATCCGTGGCGGCCGTTCGCGCTCAACGTCGTCGAGCCAGACGAACCGGTCGTCGTCATCGGCGCCGGGCTTACCGCGGTCGACGCGGTGTTGTCGCTCGCCCATCCGAAGCGGCAGGCGCCGATCACGATTTTGTCGCGGCGCGGGTTGCTGCCGCAGTCGCACGCGGCCGCGCCGCAGCCGCCGGTTGATCTCAAGGCATTGGTAACGGAGCTGTCGGCCAAGCCGGGCGGCATTCGCGCTGTTGAACTAAGCCGCCGGCTCCATCGCCTCGCGCGAGAAGTCGTCGCGAAGAAGGGGGACTGGCGCACCGTCGTCGATGGCGTCCGTCCGCACACCGCCGCGATTTGGGGAGCGATGTCGGCCCAGCAGCGGCAGCGATTCCTGGTCCGGCTGCGGCCCTACTGGGAAGTCCACCGCCATCGGATGGCCCTCTCGATTGGCGCCCAGTTCGGCGAGCTGCGCGACTGCGATTGGGTCGACGTCGTGGCGGGACGAATCGTCTCGGCTCAGTCGGATGGCGCCACGGTGCGGCTGGCGATCGCCGAGCGCGGCAGCAACTGCCTGAAGGAACTCGACGCTGCCTGGGTGATCAACTGCACCGGACCGGCGCCCTCGAACAGCGCCGCGGCGAACCCGGCCATCGGCTCGCTGCTGGTCGACGGCTGGCTCCAGCCCGATGAGCTCGGCCTCGGCCTGCAGACGACGCCGCATGGCAACGCGATCGGCGAGAATGGCCGCGAGACGGCCGACCTGTTCGTCGTCGGCACGCTGCGTAAGCCGCAATATTGGGAAAGCACGGCCGTGCCCGAGCTGCGGGGCCAAGCGGCCGCCGTCGCCGAACGGACGGTCGCCCTGGTAAAAGAACGCCGCGCCGGCAGCTGGCAGGTCTAATCGCTGCCGGTTCCCGGCGAAACTTTCGGGCAGCTTTCGGGTATCATCAAATAGCCGGCAAACACCCCGAAAAAGCGTCCACCCCGACCAACAGCGAGCCGCGGGGTTTATCCCCGCGGTCTTCAGCCCCTTGGCCATCAGCGACTCCACCGCCGAGCGGTACACCGCGCACGACCCCGACGTGCGCCTGATGCTGCGCGTGCGCGAAGACGACGCCGAGGCGTTCGAGGAGTTGATGCTCCGCTACCAAAATCGCGTCGTCTCGCTGCTGGCCCACATCACGGGTCGCCGCGACATGGCGGAGGATTTGGCGCAAGACGTCTTCCTGCGGATCTACCGCGCCCGCAAACGATACATCCCCGGTTCCAAATTTTCGACCTGGCTATTCACGATCGTCCACAACGTCGCCGCGAACGCTCAGCGGACGCTGTCGCGGCGGAAGGAAGTTCACCTCGCCGGCAGCAGCGCGAGCGACACCGGGGCCAACGCCCTCGACGCCGCCGCGGTCGCCCAGAGCGGGCAGATGCCGACCCGCCAACTCGACAAGCTGGAACTACGCGACGCCGTGAACGTCGCCGTCGCCTCGCTCAACGAACGGCAACGCGAAGCGGTGCTGCTCAACAAATTCGAACACCTCAGCTACGAAGAAATCGCCGAAGTGATGGAGATGACCCCCTCGGCGGTGAAGTCGTTGCTAACCCGCGCTCGGGCGAACTTGCGCGATGTGCTGGAACCGTATTTGCAACAAGGAACGAAGGTTGAATAGATGTGTCAGTTGTCCGTGGTCAGTTGTCAGTTGCGAAATACGTGGGATTCTGAACTCTGCGACAGCAGCAACTGACCACTGACCACTGACCACTGACCGCGGACGTCAACCATACCATCTCGTAACTAATGCCTTCGCCTTCAAACGACAACCTGCAGCGTCTCGAAGAGATCGTCGCCTATCTTGATGGCGAACTTTCTCCCGAAGAGAGTGCGCGCGTTGAGCAGCGGTTGGCGTCGGATGAATCGTATCGCCGGCAGCTGCAGGGAATTGAGCAGGCTTGGACGGCGCTCGACGCGTTGCCGCAGGAATACGTCGACGACCGCTTCTCGCGGACGACGATGGAATTGGCGGTGAAGGCCGCCGCGACCGAGGTGCTGGAGCGGACGATGGCGCTGCCGGTGGTGCAGCGTCGGCGTCGGCTGTCGTCGATTCTCGCGGCCGTGGCCGCCGCGGCGCTCGCATTCCTCGTATTTCGTTTGGCGTGGCAAAGCACGGACCGCGCGCTGCTCGCCGATTTGCCGCTCGTCGACAACGTCGACGTCTACACGCAGTTTGATTCGCCCGAGTTCCTCCGCTCGCTGCGGAATGAATTCGGCGGCGACTTCCACGAATTCGGCTGTGCCGCCGGCAAAGCCTCGGAGCGGACGGAACGTTTTCAAACCGTATCGCTCACCGATGGCCGCGACGATTGGCTCGCCAAGCTCGACGACGAAGAACGGGCGCAGTTGCGCGCCAAGTTCAATCGCTTCCACCAGCTTCCGGTCGAAGAACAACAGCGGATTCGCAAGCTGCATAACGAGATTGCCACAGCCGACGACGCCGCTCAACTGCAGCAGGCGATGCTCGTCTACGCCGATTGGGTCGGCGGCTTGCCGCCCGCGCGGCAGTACGAACTCCGCACCATGCAGCCCAGCGACCGCGTTCACACGATCGATCGCTGGCTCGACGAGATGCGCGACGACGCGCTGCTGACGCTCACCGACGAAGAGCTCCATCGATTCGTGCGAAAGATTCGCGAGCCGCTCGACAAGCTGGAACTCGAAGCGTTCGAGTCGAACAATGGTCGCGGTCGAGGGCGAGTACCGTTTAACCCCTACGCAATGCTCCGCCGCGTCGCCTTCGCGATGGCCGAGTCGGAGGAATTTCAGGAGGCGGCGCTGAAAGCGTTGCCAGAGCGGACGCACCAAGCGTTCAAGTCGCTTGAACCGCCGCAGAGAGTTGAACGAATTGGGACCTGGTTGCGGCAGAGCGAGTCGCTGCAAGGCGAGGTCTCGCAAGAGGCGCTCGAAAGCTTCTTCGCCGACGAAAAGAATCTCGACGCCGAGACGCGGGCGAAGCTGCTGAGCTTGCCTCCCGGCGAGATGGAGCAGGCGCTGCGGCGGTTGTATCGTTCGCAGCCTGGGCGTGGCTTCGGCAAGCCGTGGGCGTGGGATGGGCCGAAGCAAGACGGCCGACGCGGGCCCGGGGGCCCTGGCGGTCCCGAAGGGCGCGATGGACGCGGCGGGTTTGGGCACGGAGCTCCCATGGGCCCCAACGGCGGTCCAGGCGGACCGGGCGGTCGTGGAGGCCACTGGGAGGGCGGCCCTGGTCGCCCCGAAGGCGGTCCCGGCGGGCCACCGCCGCACGAACGGATGGGCCCCGGCGATCGCGGCGGGCGTGGCCAATTCCCAGGGCCTGGACCGGAGTTTGAAGGCGAGCACCGCGGCCGGCCAGAATTCGGCCCGCCGCCGGGCGACGAACCGGAGCCGCCGCGTCCTGACGATGGCGACGACGAAGAACGGTAACTTACCCCTGCCGCGCTAGCAGGCCTGCGGCGAACCCCAGCAGGTCGTCGCGCTCGCGGCAGATTGCCGCGTAGCGTTCCCAATCGCCGCTCGCTCGCGCGAGTTCCAGCAAAGTAGGCGCGTGCGGCGAAAGCTCACGACCCGCCGGCGCTAGTTCTTCGAATGCCGCAAGCGCATCGTCCGCACGCCCCAGCCGCAGCAGCAAAATCAAAAACGTTTCCACCGCCGCCGTACTTCGCGGATCATCCCCTTCGGCCCGCGCCTTCTCGCCGAAGAACTCGACCGCCGGATCGACTTCGCGGCCGAGCAGTGCGCCGAACCAACGCCGATGGGCGGCGAACAGTTCTTCAAACGGCGACTCGCCGGGGTACTGCAGGTCGGCCGGCAGCCGTGAGCCGTAGTCGGCGATTTCGAACGCCTTCGTCACGAGCGCGGGATCGGTGAGCACGCGCGCGTAGCGGACGGTGCTTTGCAGGTGCGAGATATCGAGATGGTAGTTGCCGCCGGAGAGCAACTCAGGATTTTGATTGATCAACTGCTCGATCGTGAGCGTGTTCGGCGGCGCCGAGCCTTTCAGCTTGTTGTAGTGCCCGCGGAGGTTGCCGTGCAGCTCGCGGTACACATGCCGCAGCAGCACGCCGGCGCACGCGCGAATGTCGGCGGCGTCGAGCTGCTGGCTCATGCCGTCGAGCGTCGTGATCGAATTGCACGTGCCGTTGCGACCGAGCAGCCAAGCGTAGCCTCGTTCAGGGTCGATCCCTTCGAACAGCGCGAGCTCGATCAGTTCGTCCGCCCGTTCGTCATCAAGTACGACGCCAGCGAGTCGTTGGCGGATGGAAAACTTGTCGCCTGCCGGGCGGAGATACATCCACGCTTCGCGCAGCCGGCCTGCTTCGAGGAGCAGTTCGCCCACTTCGCGGCACGCGGCGAGATAGCCCGCCTCGACCTGCGAGCGGAGCGGCTCTTCGACGTCGTCGATCGGCGTACGGCGATCAAGCGGCAAGCCATGGCGATGGCGTTCTTGCAGCAGCCGCAGATCGAACAGCCGGTGGAACTCGCCCACGGCGACTAGCGATTGCGCGACCTCGCGAAACATCTCGCCCGGATCGCCCGCGAGATTGGCCAGGTCGTCGTATTTCATGATCGCGGTCATCGTTGAGTTCCTCCTCGTTCCCACGCTCCGCGTGGGAATGTTATTTCCGCCGCTCTGCGGCAGTCTTCAATCATTCTAACCGGATTGCTCGGCGAGAGGGTCGCGACGCAGAGCGTCGGGGAGGGCGTTCCCACGCGGAGCGTGGGAACGAGAGGCGATTGCCAACAAAAAAACCGGCCCGAAGCTGGGCTTCGGGCCGGTTCGCGTTGCGTTCAATTCACCGTCAGGGCGACTACAGCGAATAGCCTTCGCGGTAGGTCGGCTTGACGATCGCCATCAGGCTCGGATCGTCCGGCGTGATCGTCGCGGCGTCCCACTTCACCGGCTCGCCCTTCCAGACGGCCAGGTTGCCGAGCAGAATCGTCTCGGTCAGCGGGCCGGCGTAGTCGACGAAGTTCGAGATCGCCTTCTTGTTCTTCGGATCGTGGATCGCTTCGTAGAACTCTTGGACGTGGCCGAGTTCCGGCGCTCCGGGCGGCTTCGGGTAGTCGACTTCGAGCCACTCCAGGCCGTCGCTAATCTGGATGCCCCCTTCGGCGTAATCGCCGGCGGCGTACATCGTGCCCTTGTCGCCGACGACGAGGCAACCGCTGGTCGACAGTGACTTCGCCTTGCCGTCTTCTCCCTTGAGGAAGTCGGAGTAGAGTTCTTCCGGCGGCAGGTTGGTGCCGTCGTACCAGTAGAAGGTGAACGGCGCGCGACCGTCGAGCTCAGGGAAGTCGAACTTGATCTTCGACTTGGCCGGGTAGCTGTCGTGATCGTGGCCCGAGGTCTCGGCGACGACGGCCGTCGGGTCGCGCATGTTGAGGCCCATGAACGGCAGGTTGCAGGTGTGGCACGCCATATCGCCGAGGGCGCCGGTGCCGAAGTCCCACCAGCCGCGCCACTTGAAGGTGTGGTAGCCGTCGGCGTAAGGACGCATCGGCGCCGGGCCGATCCAGGCTTCCCAATCGAGTTCCGCCGGCACGGGCTTCTCCGGACCGCGGGCTTCGCCTTGCGGCCACACCGGACGGTTCGTCCAAACGTGAACTTCCTTCACCTTGCCGACCTGGCCGTTGCGAAGCTGGTAAGCAGCCTTCCGCATCGGCTCGTAGGCGGTGTACTGGTTGCCCATTTGGGTGACGACGCCCGCTTCCTTGGCGAGCTTCTGGATCTCGCGAGCTTCCCAAATCGACTTCGTGAGCGGCTTTTGGCCGTAGCAATGCTTGCCCATCTTGAGGGCCTTGGCCAAGATCACCGCGTGCGTGTGATCGGGCGTGCTCACCGTGACGACGTCGATCTGATCGCCGAGCTTGTCGAGCATCTCGCGATAGTCGGTGAACTTGTTGTCGGTCTTGTTGAAGCGAGCGGACAGATCAAGGAACTTGCGATCGACGTCGCAGACGGCGTGGATCTTGCCGAACTTCGAGGCGTTCTCGACGTCCGAACGTCCCTTGCCGTTGACGCCGCAGCAGGCGATCTGCAGTTGCTCGTTGGCCGCGGCGCTGGCCTTCAGCGGAACGCCGCCGGCGACCCAATAGCCGGCGCCGGCTGCACCGGCCGCAGCCGAATAACGCATGAAGTCGCGACGCGAAGCTTGCCGTTTCTGTGGTTGCATTTTTGAATGCCCCTGGGAGAGATAGTGCGCTGGTGGGAGCACGCTCGATGCGAGTCGACCAACCGGCGTGGAATGCGCGCGGTCGTAACGATCGCCAGAGCCGCCGTTACAAAACGAAGGTCACGGTTCGCGCCGTGGGGTGCGCGCCACGGTCAGAGAGTTGACCGGCGCCGGTGCGAATCTTGAATTTAACTGAGGGAAAGCAGGCTGGCAACGCGCGGGGCAGGACGGGGCGTACGGTAAGCGGTTCTGAATTTGCCGAAAGACGTACGGAGATTGCCCATGGCCGCGAGTAACAGCGATTCTTGCCGAGGTTCGCGGGGGTGCGCGACGCATGCGATGGAAACGTCGACGCAAAATAACGACGCCGCGCTAGGATTTGCGCAGTTGTGGGAATCGCATCTCGCTCGTGCGTTTGCATGTCTCGCGCTGTGCAGGTTCCATCCCGCCACGCCTATGTCGCTGCGAGATTCGTCCCGCGTTCGCGGCGGAGGCGCCGCGGCTCAATGGACGTTGCGGTTGTTTGTCGTCGCTGTCGTTGCGAACGAACGCATCCCGCAGCGAGTTGTCGCCTCGCAATCAGGCAGGCTAGACTAACTGTTTCACTTGAGGGCTAGTCGACGCATTCCCCCAGATGCATCGTGGCGGCCGATCTGAATATTCAACTGCGTGGGAGAATCTCGCCGTGTCTCGCTTTGCATCGCGTCGTTCGCTATCCGGTCTGTTTCGTCACGCGTGCGCGCTCGCCTTGGTGGCGGTGATCGGCTGCGTCGCCGCCGTCGCGTCGGCCGCTTCGGTTGAAGAGCGGGTTGCGGAGCTGCTCGGCAAGGTTCAGAAGAACCCCGCCGGCGAGATCGTGATGATCGATCTCGAAAATCGCCCCGCCACCCCGGCCGACGTCGCCGAGATCGGCAAGCTGCCGAAGCTCGAAACCCTCACGCTGTGGGGTTCGCAAATCGACGATGCGACGCTCGACTCGCTCGCCGGGCTGTCGACGCTCAAGACGCTCACGCTCCGCAATACCTCGGTTACCAACGCGGGCTTGCCGAAGCTCAAGCCGCTTAAGGCGCTTCGTTCGCTGAACGTCCATCGTTCGGCGCAGCTCACCAACGAAGGGATGGCGTCGATCGCCGAGATGCCCGAGCTGACCCACCTGATGCTCCCCTACACGAAAGTCACTGACGATGGCGTCGCGGCGCTCGCTCCGCTGAAGAAGCTCCGCTTGCTCGACGTCCGCGGCTGCACGCTCTCGGACGTTGGCTGCAAAGACATTGGCGCCATGTCGACGCTCGCCGCGGTGAAGTTCCGCAGCCCGTCGATTACCGACGCCGGCGTTGCGGAACTCGGCAAGCTGAAGAAGCTCAAGGGGCTCTACCTCGAAGACGCCAAGCTGAGCGACGACGGCATGGTCCACCTCGCCGATTTGACCGACCTCGACGACGTCAGCCTGATGCGGACGACGATTACCGATTACGGCACCGAGCATCTCAAGAACCTCAAGAAGATGCGGCAGCTCGTTCTCCGCGGCACGTGGATCGGCGACGACACGCTGCAGTACCTCGCCGGCATGCCGGAACTGTTCAAGCTCGATCTGAGCGAAACGGGCGTCGAAGGCCCCGGCCTCGCGCACCTCGCCGAGCTGCCGAAGCTGAACTACCTCGACCTGTGGGCGACCCGCGTCAACGACGACGCGATGGATCACATCGCGAAGATGGAAGCTCTCGAGTTCCTCAATCTCGACAACACGTCGGTGAGCGACGCCGGGCTGAAGAAGCTGACCGGCCTGAAGAAGCTGAAGACGCTGCAAGTTTCGCAAACGCCGGTGACCGATGCGGGCGTCGCGGAACTGAAGGCGGCGCTGCCGAACGTGAAGATTGTGCGGTAACGAGCCTCTAGCGAACTACCTCGCATCGTCTTTCTGAACTTCAGGCTCCCTCCCCCTTGAGGGGAGGGCGGGGGGAGGGGGTAGAACCTTGGTACCCGCTTCAGGCACCCCTCCCTAACCCTCCCCTTCGAGGGGAGGGGACGAACGCGCACGCGGGCGCTGCGCTTCAAGTCGAGGGGCTAGATCGTGTTAAACGAAAACCGATAAAACCTCACCTGCTTCACGACGCGCCGGCCGAGCGCCGAGTTGATCACCTCGGCAATCGCGTTCCGCAGGGCGGTCAACTTCGCCTCTTCAAACATCGGCGGAGTCATCGCGCGCACTTCGACAAGCATCTTCGACCGCAGTTCGGCGCCGCGCATCCGCAAGGCGTCGTCGATCGCTTGCCGATCGCCGCGCGTCACCTGCCCGAAGACATGGAAATCGACGACGTTGTCCGTCGCGACGCCCAGCTTGTGGGGCAGCGTGATCCGGTAGGTTCCTAAATCAACCTCTTCGGTCTGGATCAGTTCGCGTGATTCCTGCCTCGCTTTCATCAAGATCGCCGTGTCGTAGCACCCCCCCAGCGGGACCGATGCGAGCGCGAGCGCGACCAGACGGCGGCAGCGTTCGGCGCTGCGGGAATTGGGCTGCTGCGATGGATCCACGCGAACTCTCCTCGGCGCAATCGGTGCGATCGCTACGGCTGTAGCGGGGCGGCGGACAGCGGCCGGAAACGGCGTCCAGACGCTGCAGGACAAGTGTAGTGCGCCGGCGCGAGGCGGCTTCGTGACGTAGGCTTTCGTTGTAACGATTGTTCCGGCTCGACGCCGGCCGCTCCGCCGTTCTCCGATCGCCTTGCTATGCCGTTCGTCGCCGCTCGTTCCATCTCGCTGATCGCCGTCGCGTTGTCGGCGGCCGCGCTCGGCTGTAGCAAGCCCGAGGGGCCGAAGCTCGTCGACTATCTCGAAGAGATCGAGTTCGACGTGCCGCTGGAGACGGCGTCGTACGTGTCGCTCGGCAAGTACGACATTCCGATTGCCGCGACGCAAGATCCGACGGACGCCTCGCCGGAGATCGCGCCGGACGAAGCGTTTTGGATCCGGCTGCAATTCGAACTCGCGGCTGAAACGAGCCCCGAGAGCCAACCTGCCGTCGCCGCCGCCGTCGAGGCCCATCGCGGCGCGTTGAGCGACGCGGTCATCTCGATCGTGAGAACCAGCTCGGTCGACGAACTTGCCGATCCGAAGCTTTCCGCCGTGAAGGCTCGCATGGCCGACGTTGCCCGACCTTTGATTGGCGCACAACTCGTGCGTCAATTCGTGCTGAACGAATTCGACGCCGACGCGCTGGCGAACACTGAAGAAACTCCGCATGCCGAGGAAGCTGCCAGTGGCCACCACTAACATCACTTGGTCTCGCGAACTCCCGTCGCTAGCCGCTACCTTCCAGGGCGGCGGGCTAAGCGACCGCACGCGCATGGCGCTGCGGGCGTTGTTTTTCTTTGCGCTGCTCGCGTTTCTGCAATGCCCGGCGTTCGCGTCAGGCGGCGGAGGCCATGGCGAAGCCGCCGGCGGTCATGGCGCCGAACCCGCGCCGCTGCCGCCGCACGATCCGAAGTTGCCGCGGGCGATCGACCTCGGCTCGTTCGACCTCCGCAACTTCCGACCAACGCACAACGAGATCGCGAGCCTGAAGTTTGCCGTGCACGTCGTGCTCCCGCCGGGAACGACCGACGACACGGTCCGTGAGTTCGAACACTGGAAGCGCCGTCTGCGCGATCAGGCGATTACGGCGATCCGTTCGGCGACGACCGACGATCTTGCCGATCCGAAGCTGGAGCGGGTTCACCGCTTGCTCTACCTGCGGTTGAAGCGCGTGCCGACGCCGCAGGGGATCAGCGACGTGTATGTCACCGACTTTGCGATGTCGAGCGGCTGACCGCTCATCGTTGGCAATGGCTAGCCTGTTCAGCACCGCTCCGGCGGGTCGTTGCCCCGCGGCTACTTGGTGGACGAGCCGCGGCTGGCGACGTCGTTCGAGCTGGCGGCGCCGAGGTAGGCGAACAAGTCCGCCACCTGTTCCAGCGTCAGCGGGTTGAGCAGTCCCGTCGGCATCGCCGAGACGTCGCTCGGTTGGATGTCGTCGACTTCATTGCCGTTCAGCTCCGCCTTCTGGCCGTTCGATTGCAGCACGGTGACGCTGCCGTTGGCCTGCTGCGACACCAATCCAGAGTAGCTTTTGCCTCCCGCGGTGACGATGCGGGCGGCGTATTGATCGCTGATCACATGCGACGGGTAAACGATCGATTCCAGGATTTCTTTGCGTTGGAACCGCCGCGCGACCGCCGTGAGATCGGGGCCCATCGTTTCGCCGGACGTGCCGACGCGATGGCAAGACGCGCACTGGGCTTGGGCGAAGACGCGCGAGCCGCGCTCCGCATCGCCTTGCTTGCCTTGCTCCGAGTTGAGGAACGTCAGCAGTTCTTCGTAGCTCCACTTGTCGCGGCCGGCGTCGCTCGGTAGCTCGGCGGCCGGGGCGTTCGGAAACTTCGTTGCGTACCATCGCTGCCAGCCGGCCATGTCCGTGCCAGCTTGGCCGCTCCAGTGCGAGAGGAGCTTCGCGGCGTCGGCGCCGCCGTTGTTGCCGAGCTTAAGGCCGAGCAAAATTGCATCGCGGAATGGCGCCGCGTCGGCTGGGCGTTGATTCACGCGAGTAAGCGCGCCAAGCACCTCTTGCGCCATGGGACCGTCAACCGACTTCAGCGACTCGACGAGCACCTTCCAATTCTCGCCGCCCGGATGTTGGCTGAGGCTCATCGCCACGGGGCCGCGGTACTCCGGCTCGTCGCGGTAAATCGTCCGCAAGTATTCTTGCGAATCGGCGTCGTTGTTGGCGCCGAGCACCGCGATCACGCCAACGCGCAGTCGGCGGTAGAGATCGCTCTCTGCACACTTGGGGGCGATGCGGCTGTCGAGATCGCGGACGGTCGCCAAGACTTCGGCGCCCGGATTTTCCGGCAAGCTGGCGAGCGTCGACAACGCCGAGGCAGGCCACTTATCGCCGCCGGCAATGAGGTGCTGCCGCTCGGCCATCGTGAGGTTCTTCAGGTAGTCGCGGGTGAAGTGCTCCACATACTTGTCGACGCTGTAGCCGCCCTTCACCGTGCGGGCCTGCTCGTAGAACTTCAGCAGTTCGAGCTTCGCGGCTGTGTTCCAGCCCTTCTGCAGGCGCGCGGCATAGGCGGCGACGTGCAGCTTCTCTTCCACCGGGATGTCGGCCTTGGCCAGCTCCGCCGCAAACTTGTCGGCGGCGCCTTCCACCTGCAGGAACGTCAGCAAGCGAACGAGCTCGCGATTTGCGGCCGGTTCGTTTGTCGGATACATCGCCAGGATCGGGGCGGCAATTTGCGTCGCCTTCGCGGCGTCGAGCTTTCCGTGGAACATTGCGACTTCGATCACGCGAAGCAAATTCACGCGATCGAGTTCCGTGATCGGTTCGGCGGCCAGCAACTGCAGCGACTTGTCGATCACGGCCAGCGAAACCGCCGGCTTCCGTTCGACGTTCACCAGCGCCGTGGCGCCGACGCAGAACGCTTGCGGCTTCGTTTCCTTCATCACGGCCGCACTCCACGACTCGACCGGCAGTTGCTCGATCACCCGCCGCGCGGCGAATGCCGTGAAGCGGTCGTCGTCGCCCAGCAGCGGCAGAATGTCGGCGGCAGCCGGCATCGCGCCGCGACGCATTAGCGATTCGCACGCACAACGCCTCACCAGCGGATCGCTGTCTTGCAGCAGCTTCGTCAATGCCGTGCGGACGCCGGCGTCGTCGCTGATGTACATCAGGCGGGCCGCCTTGGCGCGGATCGCCGGTTCGACGTCGGTCGCCAAATTTTTGAGCAGTTGATCGTTCGGCCGCGGGCCGAAGTAGACGAGCAGGTCGATCGCACGAGCCCGCTCGCGAACAATCCGATCGGGGTCGGTCGCGACGGCAATGAGTTCGCTTTCCCACTTGTCGCCGAGCGCCTGCCGCACGCCGGCCGCCTTGGCCCGCGCCCAGTCGGCGTCGATTTGCGGTTGCCGCAGCGCACGTTCGATTCCTTCGCCCATGTCGGTCACTTCCGGTCCCACCGGCACGTTGCAGCGGACGCGGTACACGCCGCCGTCGGTGCCGCGACCGCCAGTGCAGAAGTAGAGCGACCCATCGGGACCGACCGCGCAGTCGGTGGCGTTCAGCGGGCGGCCTTCGAGGAAGATTTCATCTTCGCCGATGTAGCTGGCGCCGTCGCGTTTGAAGGTGATCGCATGAATCTTGCCGGTCGCCCAGTCGCACGCGAACATCGCTCCTTGGTACTTCGCCGGGTAGGCGTAGTGATCGTAGAACTCGATGCCGGTCGGCGAGCCGGGGCCGATGTTAGCAGCCGCCGGGAGGCTGTCGAGGTAATACTCAGGCCACTTCGACCAACCGCTCCGCCAGCCCATCTCGGCGCCCGCGGGAACGTGGTTCACGCGCGTTGGCCGGTACCAGGGCGCCCCGCGATCCCATTCCATGTCGGCGTCGTAGGTGAAGAGTTCGCCGTCGAGGTCGAACGCCATGTCGTACGCATTTCGCAGGCCGCCGGCGATGTACTCGACGAAGCTGCCGTTCGCATCGGTGCGGAAGATCGTCCCGCCCGGCGACGGAATGCCGACCGCGTGACCTCCCGGATCTTCGTACTTCGGCAGGATAAGATCGCCTTCGTACCACAACCGGTACGGGCTACGCGAAGTCGGCGTGCCGTCGGCCCGCGTGAAGTTACCGACGATCACGTAGATCAATCCATCGGGGCCAAGCCGCAGGCCGTGGGCGCCATGCTCGCCCTTCGAGCCTTTGAAGCTGAGGAGTTTCACGACCTCGTCGGCTTCGTCGTTGCGATCAGCGTCGCGCAGCCGGTAGAGGCCCATTCCTTCGGGGCCGTCGCCGACGACGAACAGACGCAGGCCGATGGCGAGCAGGCCCTGCGCGTTTTGAATCTTGTCGCAGTAGGTGGTCGCCTTATCGTGAATGCCGTTGCCGTCGTTGTCGGTCAGCAACATCAGGTGCCCGCCCTCTTGGGAGGCGAAGATGTTGCCGCGCGAATCGAACGTCATCGCGATCAACGAGCCGACCTCGTCGTCGCGCATGATCCGCTCGACTTCGAACTCTTTGTCGACGGCGAATCGGGCGCCGACGCCTTCGATGACGATTTCGTTGCCCCAAGGGAGGGCGTCGCCCATTTCGCCGTAGCTGACGGCGGCGACCCAATCTTTGTCGTTGAATTGCGGCGCCGTCCAATTTTCAAACTCGCGGACGCTCGTCTTCCACGACTTGTCGGTCGAGAAGCCTTCGAACGTGTCGCCGACCTGCTTGACGATGACGCGAGCCGCGAGACCCGCGGCGCCGGCGTCCTTGTTGTCGACGCGAATCGCAATCGTGTTGCGGCCTGGCTGCAACAGCTCGGTGATCTCGTGAACCTGCAGTTGCCGCCAGTCGGTCCCCTTGGCGA
Organism: Lacipirellula parvula; assembly: GCF_009177095.1. NCBI lineage: Bacteria > Pseudomonadati > Planctomycetota > Planctomycetia > Pirellulales > Lacipirellulaceae > Lacipirellula > Lacipirellula parvula. Next base: position 6,592,936 of record NZ_AP021861.1, on the reverse strand, counting down.
CCTGCTGGCCGTTGACGAACAACTCGAACTCATTGTCGGCCGTGAGATGGATCTCGGCCGCTTCGGCGTTGTTCACGTCGAACGACTTGCGGAAGAAGCAGCTGCCGACGGGAATCTCGTTCCGCTTCTGCGAGGGAGACCAAATCCACTCCGCTTCGCCATCGGCGGCGTGCACGCTCGGCGCGACGGCGGCCCAGGCGAACAGCAGAGTGCAGAGTGCTAGCAGTGAGCGGAGCGTATACAGCATCGGAGAAATCCTTTTCAACCGGCAGCGCCGCCAGCGATCGACGGCGCGAGGGGCGGGAAGAATAGCAACGAACCCCCGTTGCCGGCAATGGAAATGTCGGCGTCGCAGGATTACGAATCCGTCCGCCAATCTGCCACGCCCATTTAGCTGCGAGCCGGCGGGGTGAAATGTCCGTTGCGGCTTGGCAGCCATTCGCAGCGGGGCAGGGGACCGTAGTGCGGCTTACGCGCGGTCCCCTCGACTCTCATTGACCCGCGCCGAAGAATTGGGCTACGATCCACCCGAAAGGGGCGATTTTGCCCAACTTGCCTGCACGCTAACTTGCCCACTCTCCTCAGCCTCGTGGCCTTGCCCGAGGGTAGGATTCAACCACATGCCAGCATCGAGCTCCCTCCGGCCGCTATCGTTTCTTCTTTCTGCATTGATGCTGTGGGGGACCGCAGGATGTTCGTCGAAGCCCGCGGAGCCAACCGCCAAGAAGCCAGCAGCCGAGAAGCCGACAGCCGAGAAGGCGGCGGCTGAGAAGTCTGAGACGCCTGCTACCGAGGCGAACGCAGCCAAGGAATCATCAGCTAAGGAATCGAACGAAGCAGACGCGGCCGCCGAGACGAATCTCGATCCTGCGGCGCCCTTTGTAATAGGCAATGCGTTGCCGAAGTTCGAACCGCCCTCGCTGGAGGAACTCGACAAACTCCAGTGGAAGGAGGGCCAAGTGGCCGATGGCATGGCGCTCCTCCGCGAAGAGAAGAAAGATGAACCAGCGCCGGCTCTCACCGCCGAGGAAGCGTTGAAGCTCCGCAACGATTCGCCCGAGAACAACGCAAAGATTCTCGCCGCCATGGGCGTGCTGCAGCCCGAAGGGGGGAAGGGCGTCAATGACGGCGCCAAGATTGTGCGGCATGCCGGCGGCGATCTCAACAGCACCAACCCACTGTTTCAAAGCAGCGTGACCGATGGCGAGTTCGGCGATCTCACCGGCATCGCAATCATGAGTTTTGATCGCCAGCTGAAGAACTTCGCGCCGAAAGATGTCGTTGTCTCGTGGCAGACGAGCGAAGACGGAATGGTCGACCGCTTTGTCCTCCGCGACGACATGACCTGGTCGGACGGCAAACCGTTCACCGCCTACGACGTCGAGTTCACGTTCAAGCTGATCATGTCCGACCACGCGCTGCTGGTGATTCCCGCTATTCGCGGCAGCGGCACCGATCAGATCAAGGCGGTCAAAGCCTACGACGATCACACGGTCGTCATCTTCCATAAGGAACCATTGGCGACGAACGTCACCAACATCAACTTCCCGATTCTGCCGCAGCACATCTACGAAAAGTCCGTGGTCGAGGATCCGTCGCTGAAGCGCAGCGCTTATCACACCGAGCAAGAGGCCAAACCCGTTACCGCCGGACCGTACGAATACGTGAGCCGCAAGCGGGGCGAAGAATTCGTCGTCCGCCGGCGCGAAAGCTACTACATGCACGACGGCAAGCAAGTCCGCGACAAGCCAAACTTTGCCGAAGTGCGCGTGAAGACGATCGAGGACATGAACACCGCGCTGCTCGCCCTGAAGTCGGGCGACATCCAGCAGATGGAATTTCGTGCTGAGCAATGGGCTGATCAAACCAGCGGCGACGATTTCTACGCCAAGAACACCAAGGTAACGGCTCCCGAGTGGACCGAATTCCACATCGAGTGGAATGAACGGACGCCCGACGGCAAATCGCCAAGCCCTTTCTTCGGCGACTCACGCGTCCGCTGGGCGATGTCTTACGCCTTCGACTACGACGAGCTGATCAAGACGATCACGCACGGGCTGTATCAGCAAGGGCAGGGGACCTTCCACCCGACTTCATGGATGTTCCCGAAGAACCCGCCGGAACTGATGAAGCAGAATCTCGATAAGGCGGAAGATCTGCTCGAAGAAGCTGGTTGGACCGACAGCGACGGCGACGGCGTCCGAGACAAAGAAATCGACGGCCAACTCGTGCCGTTCGAGTTCCAGCTGATGACGTCGCAAACGGAAACCGGCATTCAAACCGCGACGCTAATGAAAGAGTGCCTCGAACAGATCGGCGTCATCGCCAACGTGAAGCCGACCGAATTCGTCGTCATGCAAGACAAGTTGATCAAGCACGAGTTCGACGCTTGCCTCGGCGGCTGGGGCGCGGGAACCGATCCCTCGATGCAGTCGAACATCTACGGCACCGGCGCTCAACGCAACTACGGGCAATACTCGAACCCGAAGGTCGACCAACTGTTCGTCGAAGGCCTGCGAGAGCTTGATCCCGCCAAACGCGCGGTGATCTACGGCAACATCCACCTGCAACTTTGGGAAGATCAGCCCGTCACGTGGCTCTTCTACCGCAACGCGTTCTTTGGGTTCAACAAGAGCTTGCGAGGCTACAACTTCGGGGCCCTGGGGCCGTTCAAGTACAGCCCCGGATTCAACAGCCTGTTCGTCCCGGCCGCGACTCCCTAATCGTCACGGCTTCGTTCCTCGTGACGGCCGTCGCCGACAGTGTTGGAAGGCTATGCTCGAACTCGACGAAACAGGACGTTTCAGCTTCGCGGTAACTCCATGATCAGTTACATCATCCGCCGCCTCGGCATTGGCGTGATCACGTTGGTGTTGATCACCTTTTTGGTGTACGCCCTGGTGCGGCACATCCCGGGGACGCCGTTCACTAGCGACATGGCGCAGATGAACCCGAGCAAGATGATGAGCCCAGAGGCCGTGGAGAAGCTTAATCGGCTCTACGGTCTCGATAAGCCGTGGTACCAGGCCTACTTTCTGTGGATGGGGAACGTGCTGGAGGGCGACTTCGGCCTCTCGTACTCGCGGAACAACAAGCCGGTCAGCTCGCTCATCTTGGAACGCATGCCAGCGACATTGCTGCTCTCGTCGACCTCGCTGGTGCTCGCGTATCTGCTTTCGGTGCCGATCGGTTTGTGGTCGAGCGCCCATGCCGACTCAGCGTCTGAGCGAACGGCAAGCACCGCGCTGTATATGCTGTATTCGCTGCCGGCGTTCGTAGCGGCGCTGTACTTGCAGTTGCTGTTCTACGTGAAACTCGGCTGGCTGCCGCTCTACGGCATGACGTCCGACGACTACGCCACGTTGAGCGCCGGCGGCAAGGCTCTCGACTTGCTGAAGCATGCGACGCTTCCAATCATTTGCTTCACTTACGGCAGCCTGGCGTTCTACTCGCGTTTCATCCGCGCCAATATGCAGGAGGTGCTGCGGCAAGACTACATCCGCACCGCGCGAGCCAAGGGGGTCGCTCCGCGAACCATCATCTGGAAGCACGCCTTCCGCAACACGCTGATCCCCTTCGTCACGTTGGTTGGCCTCTCGCTGCCGGCGCTGTTCAGCGGCGCTGTCATTCTTGAGCAGATCTTCTCGTGGCCCGGTATGGGCCGACTGTACTTCGAGTCGATCGGCCAACGCGATTACAACGTCATCATGGGGCTCACGTTGATGTTCAGCGTCCTGACTCTCGCCGGGCAACTATTGGCCGACATCCTCTACGCCGTGGTCGATCCGCGCGTGACCTACAACTAGCAAGTTAGAAGATGCTGACCACGCCTCCCGCCGTCGAAGTTGAACTCGCAGCCTCCGTCGAGCCATCCGCCGGATTCTGGCGCGAGTCTTGGCGGCGGTTTCGCAAACGCAAGCTAGCCGTCGTCGCCCTCGCGTTCGTCGTCACGCTGACGGCGATTGCCGCCGCGGCTCCGCTGATCGCCGGCACCCGGCCGATCGTGGTTCGTTACAAAGGCGAGCTCTATTTCCCCGCAATGTGGTACTACAACCGCTCGTGGGAGAATCCCGTCTTCAACAAAGATCGCTTCCGCGGCAGCTACTTACAGAACCTCAAGGCCAAGGATCCCGAGAGCTGGGCCATCTGGCCGCTCGTCTACCAAGATCCCTACCGCCGCGTTCGCGGCGACCTCGTGTGGCCCGACACGCCAGAGAACCCGAGCAACGGCCCGCCAAGTAGATACAACTGGTTCGGTACGAACGTGCAGGGATTCGACGTGTTCGCGTCGATGGTTCACGGCGCGCAAACCGCCGTGAGCGTCGGCTTCGTGTCGATGAGCATCGCCGCCGCGATCGGCATTACGTTGGGAGCGTTAGCCGGCTACTTCGGCGGTTGGGTCGACGTGCTCGTCAGCCGACTCATCGAGGTGGTGATGTGCATTCCCTCGCTCGTGCTCATCTTGGCGCTCGTCGCCTTGCTCGATCGCGTCACCAACTTTCACCTGATGGTGATCGTCGGCTGTACCGGCTGGACGGGCATCGCTCGGCTCACCCGCGCCGAGTTCATGAAGCTGAAGCAGTTGGAATTCGTCTCCGCCGCTCGCGCGATGGGCGCCGGCTCGGGACGAATCATGTTCACGCACATCTTGCGGAACGCTCTGGCCCCGGTACTCGTGCCGATCACTTTCGGCATTGCCGATGCGATTCTCATCGAAAGCGGCCTCAGCTTCCTCGGCTTCGGCGCCTCGCCCCCAAATCCAAGTTGGGGCACGCTCCTTGCCGCGGGCCGCAACTCGATCGAACAAACCTGGTGGCTCATCGTCTTCCCCGGCGTCGCCATCTTCCTCACCGTCCTGGCGTACAACCTGATCGGCGAAGGCCTCCAAGAAGCCACCGACCCCCGCCTGCGGCAGGACGCCCACTAATTAGAACCACGACGACACGACGAACACGACGGAAATGCGATTAAGATCAACCCACTCGTCCCTTTGTCTTTCGTCGTGTCCGTTGTGCCGTCGTGGTAAATCCGTAGAGTGACAGATATGTCCACCGCAGTCATCGACGTCGCCGACCTCAAGACCTACTTCCACACCGAAGAAGGCGTCGTCCGCGCCGTCGACGGGGTGTCGTTCCGCATTGAGCCCGGCCGTACGCTCGGCATCGTCGGCGAGAGCGGCTCGGGCAAGAGCGTGACCTCGCTTTCGATCATGCGGCTGCTCGCGTCGTCGGCGCAAATCGAATCGGGCCGCATCGCGCTCCTCGGTCGCGATCTCGTCCGCCTGCCCGAGCCGGAAATGCGGTCCATCCGCGGCCGCGAGATCAGCATGATCTTTCAGGAGCCGATGACCTCGCTCAACCCGGTCTTCACCGTCGGCGATCAGGTGATGGAGGCGATTCTGCTCCATCAAAAGGTGACGAAGGCCGAAGCTCGGCAGCGGACGATCGAGCTGTTCAAGGAAGTCGGCATCCCGAACCCCGAACAGCGCGTCGACTCGTACCCGCACCAAATGTCGGGCGGCCAGAAGCAGCGCGTGATGATCGCGATGGCCCTCTCGTGCAATCCGAAGCTGCTGATCGCCGACGAACCGACCACCGCGCTCGACGTGACGATCCAGGCGCAGATTCTCGATATCCTTCGCAAGCTCCGCGACGAGCGCGGCATGGCGATTTTGTTCATCACGCACGACCTAGGCGTCATCGCCGAAATTGCCGACGACGTGCTAGTGATGTACCGCGGCGAGGAGGTCGAGTATGGCCGCGTGCTCGATATCTTCGCCCACCCGAAGCATCCTTACACGAAGGGGCTGCTCGCCTGCCGGCCGCGTCTCGATACGCCCTACAAGCTGCTGCCGACGGTCGACGACTTCATGTCGAGCCGCGTTGTCGACGGACGGCTGGAGATCACCGAGAAGCAACTCGACGCCAAGCGGCTGAACGAACTTAAGACGCACGGCCGCGGCCGATTGTTGCATCCGCCGAGCGAACTCGCCGCGATGGGTCACGCCGTCGGCGCGACGCCAGCCGCCGATACGCAGTACATCCCCGAAGGCACCAAGCCGCTGCTGGCCGTGAACAACCTGCAGGTTCACTTCCCCGTCCGCCGCGGCATCCTCGCGCGCACGGTCGACCATGTCCGCGCCGTCGACGGTATCAGCTTCAACGTCTACCGCGGCCAAACGCTCGGCCTCGTCGGCGAATCGGGCTGCGGCAAGACGACCGCTGGCCGGGCGATCTTGCGACTCGTCGAACCAACCGGCGGCCAAGTTTGGCTGGACGGCGTCGACGTCGCCTCGCTCGGCTCCTCCGACCTACGGCAGATGCGCCGCCGCATGCAGATCATCTTTCAAGATCCCTACGGCTCGCTCAACCCGCGGATGACCGTCGAAGCCGCGATCACTGAGCCGATGGTGATTCAAAAGATCGGCGCGAACCGCAAAGAACGCCGCGACCGCGCCGCGGCATTGCTCGAAGAAGTCGGCCTGCAAACGGCCCACCTCCGCCGCTACCCGCACGAGTTCTCCGGCGGCCAGCGACAGCGCATTTGCATCGCCCGCGCGATCGCTGTGGAGCCCGAGTTCCTCATCTGTGACGAGTCAGTCTCGGCACTAGACGTATCCGTGCAAGCCCAGGTCCTCAACCTGCTGAAGCGGCTGCAAGAAACCCGCGGGTTGACCTACATCTTCATCAGCCACGACCTGAGCGTCGTAAAATTCATGGCCGACATGATGGCAGTGATGAACGCCGGCAAGATCGTCGAGTTCGGCCCGTCGGAAGCGATCTACCGCGATCCGCGCGAGGCGTACACGCGGAAGCTGATCAGCGCGACGCCGAACGACGACCTCGATCACATTCGCCAAGTGGTCGCCGAACGCGAACGGACCTGGGCAGCGAAGAAAGCCTAGGGCTCAGCTGAGGGGCGTCGCATTCCTAGCCCCGGGCTCCGCCCGGGGGTCGCGCACCATGCCGTGGTACGTCGTCCCTGCCTGATGCCCACCCCCGGGCAGAGCCCGGGGCTAGAAGAGGCTCGCGCTACCGCGACATCACGGGGCAAAAGATAATCTCGAATTGAATTTTCGTCGCGTTGCCGACGCCAACCGGACCGTCCGGGCCGAAGTTCGGCGGCGCCAGGAAGATATCGTCTGGCGAGTTCCCCGCCGCCGGCAAGCCAGCGTCGTTCAGATGGATGTCGCGCATCCGCTCGTCTTCTTGCGACAGGACGCACAGCGTATAGGGCCGCACGCACCCGGCGCTGCTCAGCACGTTCTGCCGGCAGCCGCCATGGCTGTTCGAACGCAGGGCCGTCGGCCCGATCGTCGGGGCATCGGTCATCAGCGGCGCCTCGGCGCCCGGGTTGAACTTCAGCGGCTGAATCTCGCCCTCAGCGTTGAAGTAGCCCACAGGGGCAGCGTAGCTTACGTTCGCCAAGGCGATCAACTTCAACAGCTGCAGGCCGGTGACGCTGCTCAACTCCATCGTCGACGGCAAACGACTTAGCGCACCGTCCGCGAATCGTTCTTGGGCCTGTACCGAATCGGGGCAAGCGCTCAGCTGGAACGCTTGCTGCGGCGTTAGGTCCCCGTCATCGACCAGTCGTGTAAAAAACGCGATCGACGGTTCGTTGCGATTGACCGCCGGCATCAAGCCAGCGTGGCGACCGGCATAGTTCTCGATCGCCATTCCAAGACTGCCCATGTTGTTGGCGCACTGATCGTTGCGCGCCGCGGCCCGGCCGTTCTGCACCGCCGGCAGAATGAGCGCCGCCAGAATCAGCCCCACGCCGCTCGCCACGGTCACGTCCGCGAGGCTCCACGAACGTTTGCACGCTCCAACCGTCTCGGCGGTAAACGCCGCTTGCTTCTTAGAGCAGCGTTTCTTTTCGACCTTGAACTTCCCGCTCGCCGAATCTTCGACGAAGCAGCAAGTCTTCTTCACGAGGTCGAGCGGCGGCTCGACGTCGACTTTCGAATCGTGGATGCTCGAGTCGTCGATGGTTGCTAAAGCAGTGGCTGCGGACGCAGCAGGCGCCGGCGCGGCATCGTCGCACGAGCTTGCATCGCCGTCGGCCGCCGTCATGCATTCGCGCAGACGCTGGAGTTCCCAACGCCAGACGACGTCGGTTTCAAGTTTGGCCTCGACTTCCGCGCGGCGCTCCGGCGACAAGTCGTCCATCAAGTAGGCGATCAGGTCTTCAGTCATCGCGGCAAGTCCCGTCCGCGTGCGATATGCGCTTGCGACTCAAAGAAAAGTTGCGACTCAAATAAAACAGGCCCGCCGCTAGGTGCGGCAGGCCTGTTGTTGTTACTCATCTCCACGGCAGCGGCAGATTGGACGCTGGCCTTGCATGACGTCCCCTTACGAACGGCTAGCCGGCTGCACGTCGCGCCACGCTTGGCCGAGTCGTTGGATAGCGGCATGCAAACGGCTTTTGACCGTTCCAACCGGTACCGACATGACCTTGGCTGCGTCACGGTATTTCATTCCCCCGAAGTAAACCAAGTTCACCGCGTTGCGGAGAGGTTCAGGCAAGGCCTCGACCTCGCCCCGCACCCAGGCGCCCTCTTCGCCGCTCTCAACGGCCAGCGCGGGGTCGCCCCCTTCGCTCGCCACCAAGTCAATCAATGTTCCTACGGACTCACTGCCGGCTTGGTGCGGTTGGTTCAAGCTTAATCGACGGTGACGACGATTTCGCCGCTGAGCGTCGATCGCTTGGTTGGTGGCGATCGTATAGAGCCAAGGACGGAACTTCCGGCCTTCCTCGAACGAATCGCGCTTCTGGTGGACCTGGAAGAACGTCGCTTGGAACACATCCTCGGCCAGGGTGGCGTCACCCAGGAACCGACGGAGGTAATTATACAATTCACGCTGATAGCGAGAGACCAACTCCGAGAAGACGGTCGGATCGCTAGCTTCGCGGTACGATTGCAACAATTGTTCGTCGCTGACGGCGACCGGATCCATCAGACCCTGCGCCGACGACGTGTTGGTGCGGTTCAATTCTTCCTTGGTGTTCTTTTTCATCCTACGAACTCCTCATATTCAGAGAGTTCGACGGTGTTACTAGGAGAAAATCCCTCCTCCTAGCCGTCCTGATCAAAATTCCGCCGACCCGAGCATTCTAACAGTTGCATTTCCATGGGTCGCGGAAATTGCCCGCCGAAGCAGGCCAAGCCATACGATTGATTCGTTCGGCTGGCACCCGCTGAAGGCCATGTCGACCCTCCGCGAGTACGGATCAGGAGGGATGCAAGTGGCATGCCAGGGGTATAGAAGCGGGCGCGACGGTCCGCCCAAAAAGCGGGGCAAAGATGGCCCTCTGTATGGTCTTACGTCACCGCCCCCGGGGGTGGTTCGCGGGTTCCCGAGGGATTTCCTGACTGCCAAAAACTGCAAAGCCGTGCAAAACCGGCAGGTCGCCTCCAGGCGTTCGTCTCATTTTAAGAGCCGCCAGAGATCAATCGGAGGACACTCCGTCAGCCGCGGGGCAACGACCCGCCGGAGCGACCCCTCGAGCCGGTCAAAATTCCTACCCAGCAGCCTAAATCCTGGCCACCCGATTCCCCGCCGCGTTCCTCGTGCTTGAGTATTACGGGGCTTTTTTTATTGCGGCGACGAGACGAGCTACAGCCCACGCCACCGTAACGCCAGCAATAGGCGCTGCAGCCAGTAATACGGCGTCGTCACCGCATAGCACCCTGACGATTAGAAAAGCACTCAGCATGCATCCGGCGACGCTGCCGCTGCACCTTGCCGCGTCGCTGGGAGGCCAATCACGACGCCTTGAGCCAATGAAGGCTCCTAGCAGGCTGAGCATCGCACTTGAGATGGCAGAGCCAATTAAGAACAGGAACACCAGAGCAATCGCGGGCGTTGGGTTCCAATACATACGCCACATTGTAGCGGGTTTCATCGTGCCGCTAGATTCTCAAATCCGAGCTACCCGATTCCCCGCCACCTTCCGCACCAGCCGTCGCGATTCCAGCACGCTCACCGTCGCTAGCACGCGGTGGATTGGCATCTCGCAACTCGCCGCCACGTCGTCGAGCATCGACCCCGTCGGCTCGATCGCTTGCAGCACCGCATGCTCGATGTCGTTGAGCAGCACCTCCGCAGCAACGCGAATCGTGCCGCCCCGCTGATCGGGCGCCGACTCCGCCAGCGGGCCGAGTTCTTCCAGCACGTCGTCGACGCAGGTGACCAGTTTCGCCCCATCGCGCAGCAAATGATGCGGGCCGGCGGAACCAGGACTATCAACCGGTCCCGGCACGGCGAAGACCTCGCGGCCTTGCTCCATCGCATGCCGCGCGGTGATGAGGGCGCCGCTCCGCAGGGCGGCTTCGACGACGATCGTCCCCATCGTCAGCCCGCTGATGATGCGGTTCCGCTGGGGGAACATCCCCGCCAGCGGTGGCATCGTCGGGGCCGCTTCGCTCAGCACGGCGCCTTGTTGTTCGATCTCCTCGGCCAGCTTCACATGCTCCGGCGGAAACGGATTAAGCACGCCGCTCGCGAGCACCGCGATCGTTCGGCCGCCCGCTGCCATCGCAGCGCGATGCACGGCGCCGTCGATGCCGCGGGCCATGCCGCTCACCACGGTGATCCCCGCGCGAGCCAGCCCCGCCGCAAGCCGCTCGGCCTGCTTCTTGCCATAGTGCGTCGCCCGTCGCGTGCCGACGATCGCGACCGCCATCTGGTCGGCCGGCTCGATCTCGCCGCGGACGAACAACACGCCGGGCGGGTCAGGAATCTCCTGCAGCGACCGCGGGTACCCCGGCCACTGCGGCAACAAGATCCGCAGCCCATGCTCGCGGGCGATCGCGAGCTGAGCATCGAGCTGCACTTCATGCCGAGCGCCCAGAATCCGCCGCGAGATCTTCGGCCCGATGCCTTGCACCCCCTGCAGCGCCGCTTCGGACGCGGCGAAGACCTCCGCCGCGACGCCGAAGCGTTCAAGCAGACGGGCCCGCAGAATCGGCCCCACGTCGGGCGTCAGCGCGAGCAAGATCTCCGCGCGGGCCGCTTCGTCAAGATTCAGCGGATCTGCAGTCGTCGCCATGGAGCCAACCATTCGCCGCGGGGTAACTGGACGCCGTCGGTCGAATTTAATTGGCCAGTCGTCTAATTGCAAATCCCGGGTTTCCGGCCGAGCTGGAGCCTGCGTTCAGCCGATCTGCTCGCAACCCGCAACTCGTAACTCGCAACTTCCTCCCACCAAACAAAGAAGCCCCGACCTTGGGGGAAAGGCCGGGGCTTCCAGTTGTGGCGGGCGACTGTCGCGGGGGAGGCGGGTAGTCGCCCGCTAGACCCCTCCCTGGGGGAAGGGAGGGGGTTGGGGGTCTCAAACACTCGGCCTGGTCGCCCCATTGGACTGGTCGCTTAAGCGACCAGTCCGCAGCGGCGTCCAAGCCGTCGCACTTAGTAATTCCACTCGATGCCCGTTTGCAGGCCGTGCAGGATCATCGAGCCGCCCGAGTTCACGTAGGTCGAACCTTGGCCCGAGGTCAGCCATTGGTTCGGAGCTTGGTTCGTGGCCAGGGCGAGGCCGGTGATGCCCATCGCACGCCAGCCGCCGTACAGACGGCAGTGGCACGTCATCTGGTAGCTCGCTCCGACGCGGAGCTCGCCCAGCATCGAGACGTCGGTCTTGTCGGCCATCGCGTTGAACGCGTCGCCGCTCGAGATGTACCGAATGTTGCCGGTCGTCGAGTTGATGTACTGGTGGGTGCTGATGTCGTTGCCGTACAGACCGACCAAGGTATTCATGTGGAAGCCCCACTTGCACCCGATGCGGTACATGGCGTTCGAACCGAGCTGGAAGCCCAGCAGCTTGTTCTCGGTCCGCGAGTTGTAGTCGAGGTAGCCCGTCGTGCCGCCGCTGTAGTTGACGCCGTACATGAAGTAGTCGTCGAGTTCCAGGTACCGCACGCCGCAGACGCCGGTGAGGTTGTAGCGGTTCGGAGCACAGTAACCCGTGCTGCAACCGCCCGCTCCGCCGCCGATGCCGCCGCCCACGCCGCACGAGCCGCCGTCGCAGCCGCCGCACGGGCCGCACATCGGGGCACAGCCGCACAGGTTGAGACGGAGCAGGTTGAGTTCGATGTTGCGAGCTTGGAAGTTGCTGCGAACGCGGACGTCATCGATCGAGTAGGTGCCGCTGCCGACTGGCGGGCCGTAGTTCCAGAAGTTGTTCATCGGCATGTAACCGCCGCCGCCGTTGTACTCGAGACCCGGCATCGGCATCATCGAGTAGTAGTCCGACGGCATGCTCGGCATGTAGTCGAACGATTGCGTCGCGCCGAACATTTCCCAGTAGACGCCTTCCACGCCCCAGCCTGGGCAGCACGGCGTGCAACCGCACGGGTCGCCAGCGACGCCGCCGAAGGTGCGACCAAGACGGAATTCAACGCCTCCTTGGAAGCCGGGATCGACGTCAGTCGTGTCGACCGGAATGTTCGGCATCGTCGGGTAGCCGTTCGCCGGCATCGAGTCGTCGACCATGCCGAGGTTGTACTTATCCGAGCTGTCACGCTGCATCAGCAGGCCGTAGACGCCGCCGAACCAGTAGTTGCACGAGTTGCGGCAAAGCAGACGATCGGTCATGCCCGGCTGTTCGCAGCCGTAGGTCGAGTACTCGGCGGCGCCGTAGGGAGCACAGTTGCCCGTGGCACAGCCGGCCCCTTGCGGAGCAGCGCCGTAACCCGAGGGATAGCTCTCATATCCGGCCGACGGGTAGCCGTAGTCGGGCGACGGCACAGCTTGCGGAGCGGGCGCCGGGGTCGGCATGATCGCGCCGGGAGGGACCGCCTCAGTCGGCGGGTTGAGCGTCATCGGCTGGCCAGGAGCCGGCGCAGGCGTCGGGTTCTGCATCGCCCGAGCGACGTAGACCGGCTGTTGCTGCATGACTGGTTGCTGAGCGACAGGCGCCCCGGCTTGCGGGTAAACCTGTTGGAAGGCCGACGGCTGGGCCGCAGCTTGAACCGGTTGCTGAGCGACTGGATAGGTTTGCGTCGGATAGCTCTGCCCGACTGGTTGAGTCGCGACCTGAGCAACCGGCTGCGTCGCTGGATACGTGCCGTAAACCGGCGCCGGACGCGAAGCGACGTACTGAGTCGCGGCGGTGTATTGTTGGTTCGCTTGTTGGGCGACCGTGTTCACCTGCTGGCCGACTTGCTGTGCGGCCGCGTTGTACTGCTGCGCCGCTTGAGCAGTGGCTTGTTGCTGAGCAGCCGAAAACTGTTGGTAGGGTGCCGTGGCCGCGACTGGCGGCGTCGCCACTGGCTGGGCCGCAGCGGTCGGAGCCGCGTACTGTTGCACCGCAGCTTGCGGCAGCGTGTACGGGTTCTGCGCCGCTTGGGCGTAGGGTTGAGCGGTTTGCGGATACGCGGGGTACTGCTGTGAGTACGCCGGAACGGCGACCTGCAGCGTCGCGAGCGATGACGCCGCGAGCAGCCCCCTTCTTAGGTCGTTGAACAATCGCATCGGACGCAATCTCCTGTGCATAGAGTTCGCCCGCACGGAGGACGCCGCCTGGGTCGGTCGTGGCGTCGCGGAATCCGCGGAGCGAGGTGTCTTGAGCGATGCAGCCGTCGATTCCTTCGACAACGACGGCTACATCCTCCCCCGCATGATCCAATCGACCGCTACCGCCGGCAGAGTTCGCGACATGTCGCGTCCGGCACAGATGTTTCTGCTGCTATCGGTCGAATGACTGGAATAATCGCGCAGGTTTGCCAGGAAGAGGTTGCGCGCAAGGAAGAGTTTGCGCAGTTTCCCGCGCGGCAGCCGCAGCAAACTCCCCTCCCTCGAAGGGAGGGGCAGGGATTAGCGACCGCCGCCCAATTCGCCGCGCTACCCAACGGTAGATGCACGCCCTGAAAGGACCGCTAGAAGGGCATGCCTGAGGGGCACGGTGGCTAGATCAGCGATCGTTGCGAGGATGTTCGCGCTACCCAACGCGGGGCAGAAATCCCTCGCCTAACCTCTCCCTTCGAGGAAGAGGGACCAGAGAACTACGCCGCCTGAACGACCGGCGTCTGCTGCAGCCCGTAGAGTGCTAGCACCTCGTCCGCCAGCGCGCGGTAATCTTCCGCCCCCGCTGAAGTCGGGGCGTACTTGAAGATCGATTGCTCAAAGCTCGGCGCCTCGGCCAGGCGAATGTTCCGCCGAATCCGCGAGGCGAACAACCGCCCCGATAGCCACGGTTGCTGTCGCTCGGCGCCTTCGGAGAAGTAAGCCGAAACGTCGGCGCTCACTTCCGCCGCTAACCTCGTCGACGAGTCGTACAGGCAGAGCACCACCCCGGCGAGTCGCAGGCGGTCGTTCAGCCGGCGATGCACCAAGTCGATCGTTTGCAGCAGCTTGCTGAGACCATGCAACGCGAGGAAGTGGGGCTGCAGCGGCAGGAAGACGTCGTCGACCGCCGACAGGGCGTTGATCGTGAGAATGCCCAGCGATGGCGGGCAATCCATCAGCACGAGGTCGAAGTTCTGCGCCGCGGCGTTCTCCGTGAGGGCGTCGCGCAAAATCAGCTCGCGACCGACGACGCCGGCGAGTTCCACCTCGGCGGCGGCCAAATCGATGTGCGACGGCGCGACCCACAGGTTTTCTTCCACCGACTGCCAACAGTCGCCCAGCGTCTTCTCGCCGGTGAGCAAGTCGTACGTGTTCGGCAGATCTTGCTGCGGGCCCAGGCCGAAGTGAAGCGACGCATGAGCCTGCGGATCGAGATCGATCAGCCCGACGCGGACCCCGCTGGCGGCGAGAGCGGCGCTCAGATTGACGGCGGTCGTCGTTTTGCCGACGCCCCCCTTCTGATTGATGATGGCGATCGATCGCATGGCAAAGTTCCCGTCGAGGCAATTCAGTTCCCGGCGCCCAGCAGTGCACGTCTTCGCCCCCGGTTCTTCAAACCGGGGGCCACGCGCGACCGCAAGCAACGCCGATAGTGGGCCGCGGAGTATAGAACCCGCCCCCACCCGCCTCCAGACCATTCGCCAAAGATGCTAGCGGTGCGATTCCCGCCCCATTTAGCACCGAGCTCCGCCCGGGGGGCGCCCTCCACGCCGCCGACCGTGGCCCCAACGTCGCGCGAAGAAGCTTATTCAACAGCAATCTTTGTCGGAGACAGATTGAAGAGAAATGTTCTGGCTCCCTCCCCCTGGAGGGGAGGGCTGGGGAGGGGGAGGAACCCTGGTACCCGCTGCTGTCACCCCTCCCTAGCCCTCCCCCTCAAGGGGAGGGGACCTCACGGTTGGAATTTCGCTCCAGCGCCCCCACATCGCGCAAATACGTCGTCACCGCCCCCGCCATGCGCGCACAAGGCAGCACCTCCACCGTCGCCCCATCCGCCGACAGCTTCCCCATCAGCTCAAAGTCGCGCGTGAACAGCACGATCTGCTCCGCCTCCCCATCGACGAACCGCACGGCGTACGCCCACTCCCGCTTCCCGCCATCAACGGGCTCCACGCTACGCTCGTCCCACACGAAGTTGCTATCCTGCGTGAACACATGCCGCAGATGAATCAGCCCCGGCTTCTTCCGCAGGTCGTGGTGATCGACCACGTTCCGCCCCGCCACCTGATTGCTGAGATCAACCTCTGCCCCCGCGTCCTCGCCCTCGGCAGGCGAATCCGCGGGCGCCAGTTCCAGCAACTGCAACTCCGGCGACTTCACAATGAGTGACCCCGCCGGCCCCCAAAACTCCGCCGAGTGCCGCGAGTAGCTGTACTGGTAAAGCCACGCCCCCCCCGACATCGCAATCGCGAGTGCGAACATCACCACAATGATCAGCCGGCCGGAGATCTGCATGTTTAATAGGGAACCGCCAGTGAACGCCGAGTAACGCCAATAAATCCCATCTGCGTTAATCCGCGTTCATCGGCGGTTCCGTCCCTCTCCGTGTTGTCTTGGCGAACCTTGGCGTCCTTGGCGGTTGCCTTTTCTGCCTTTCGCAGCGTGCCCGACGCCCCGCCCGGCAGCCTACTTTTGCACCGCGGCCCCTAGTATACTGGCTTCCTTCGTGCGGTCTTTACCCTCGTCTTCCACGGCGTTGCGTTACCATGCCCGATACGTTTGATCCCTACCGCGAAGCCCTTGTGCTCGAAACGGAAACCGTCTGGCCTGAGGAATACCTCGGCTGGCCCGCCGTCGATCGCGCCGCCTTCGCCGAACGACTCCACGCCACCGCCGCCGATGCGGCCCACCTCGAATACGTCCGCAGCCACACCGGCTTCTGCCGGCGGATCGTCGTGACGCCGTGGGACATCGAGCGGATTTCATCTTGAGCTAATGCGGCGCCCGCGGAGCGAACGCTCCCGCCGCCGTTGATCGACAACATTTGAGGACTCGCTGTGCCCGGGAAGATTGAAACGGTTCGCGTCGCGTTGGCCGAACGGAGCTACGACATCGAAATCGGCAGCGGTACGCTCGCTGCGCTTCCCGAGTTCCTCCGCGCTCGCACCGACTCCGATCACGCCGTCGTCATCACCGACGGCAACGTCGAAGGCCTCTACGCCGACGCCGCCAGCGATTTGCTCGTCGGCGACGGTTGGGAAGTCGATCTCTTCGCCGTCGATCCGGGCGAGACGAGCAAGTCGGTCGAAGTGGTCGAAGAACTCTGGAACGTGATGCTCGACGAAGGCGCCGATCGCAAGTCGATCGTCGTCGCCATCGGCGGCGGCGTCGTCGGCGACCTGGCCGGCTTCGCGGCCGCGTCGTTCGCCCGCGGCCTCGAATTCTTCCAAGTCCCCACGACGCTGCTTGCCCAAGTCGACAGTTCCGTCGGCGGCAAGGTCGGCATCAACCTGCCGGGCGCCAAGAACATGGTCGGCGCTTTCTGGCAACCGCGCGGCGTCCTCTGCGACGTCGACGCGATGCAGTCGTTACCCGATCGCGAGTACCGCGCCGGCCTCGCCGAGGTCGTGAAGTACGGCGTCATCCTCGACGCCGACTTCTTCGCCTACCTCGAAGCGAACATCGAAGCGATCAATGTCCGCGACGCCGCGATCCTCACGCACATCGTTCAGCGCTCGTGCCGCCTGAAGGCCGACGTCGTCGAACAAGATGAACGCGAACTCACCGGCCTGCGAGCCTCGCTCAACTACGGCCACACCTTCGGCCACGCCTTCGAAGCGATCGGCGAATACGAGGAGCTGCTCCACGGCGAAGCCGTCGCCGCCGGCATGCGTTGTGCGATGCAACTCGCCGTCCGCCTCGGCCGTGTCGATGAGGCGACCTACGCCCGCCAAGAATCCTTGCTTTCGGCGCTCAATCTCCTCGTCGACCCCCTCGAAGCCGACGGCCAAGACCTGCTGCGGCTGATGTACCGCGACAAAAAAACCGCCGCCGGCAAACTGCGGTTCATCCTCCCCAGCCGCATCGGCCACGTTGAACTCGTAAGCGACGTGCCGGAGATCGACATCCTCGCCTCGCTGGAGGTCTAACGCCGCCGCTGCGCAGCACTCGCGGAAACGATTAGCCCCGACCTAGCTAGGTCGGGGCTAGTGGTGCGCGAGCGAGTTTCCAAGCTCCAAGCAAGTGGCCGAAAATCGACAATGGCCCACAGCCCCGTGATCCGTTAGGTTCAAGTCAAACCGCTCTTTGACAACGAACCGCTAATCGCTCGGCAGCGCCGCCCGTGGGTAGCCTTGGTTGGCGTACTCGCCTACCAGGGCGGCGCAGCCGCAAGAGGCCGTCGCCGCCTCATGCCACGAAGCGAACTGTCGCCCCAAATGCGACACGAACACGACGGCACTCGCCGCAAACGCATCAGTCGCAACAAGTTAAGAAGACGCCTTAGTGTCGCCAAAAATCGCTCTCGCGACGTGACATGGCACGACACGACATCTAGAAGATTCCGCCGCCGCGCCGCGACCGTTGTCGAACAGCCATCAGCGCCGCTCCGATCGCCGCCAATAAACTCGTCGCCGGTTCCGGCAATCCCGGATCATTCGGATTCCCCGTCCCGACGCCCGTCTCGCGCTGGAACACAACCTCCAGCGTATCAACGTCCGCCGGGTTCAACGGCGCGAACACATGCGAGAACCGATCGGTGTACGCAAAGTTATAAGCGTCGGAGATCGTGCTCATCTTCGCGGCCCACTGATTGTAAAACGGCTGGCTCGGCTGCAGCGCGGCAAACCGCTGACTCAGTCCGAACCATTGCTGACTTTCCATTTGGCCGACCGGCTGGCCGTTCATCTCGACGGTGCTGCCGACGGCGCCGATGTTCAGTCCCGCGAACAAGTCGGCAATCACCCAGCCGAACAAATCGTTCTGCGGCGTCATGGGGGCGCCGTCGAGTTTGAAGTTCGGATTGGCCCCATAAATCGCGGCGGGGTTATCGAGATCTTGGTGATTGAACGTGAGCGTGTGATTGCCGACCGCCGAGCCGTTGCCGGTGAGCGTGATGTTCTGCTGGGCGTCGATCGTCGCGGTGAAGTCGTAATCCTGCGCCTGATGGGGCGCCGGGCCGCCGCCGGTGCCGTTGAAGTGGCCTTTGATCCGCGCGATCGAGCCGCCGTGGCTCTGGCCGTAGGTGTGGAGATAGTCGAGGTAGCCGTCAAAATTGTCGTACGGCGAGGCGGGCAGCCCCGGCGGCGGCGGATAGACGCTCGGGCCGATGACGCGGACGAAGTTATTCGCCCCGTCGCGCACCACCGCGGCGGCGTGCGGATTGGCGATCGTTTCCATCGCCGCGAGCGTCGCGCTCGTCGACGTGGCATGCAGCGACTTCACTAGCGTCCCGCCGACGCCCCCCTTGTACGCGTTCAGTCCGACCGGAATGCTGAAGTAATCGAACGAGGTCGTGTTCGCCACATCAGAGGAATTGCCGTGATAGGTAATCTCGACCTTGTCGTATCGTTTGAGGTAGTTCGGATCGACCGAGGCGACCGGCGACGGCTCGTAACCCGCATGGGTAAAATTCCACGGCGTGCCATAGCCGACGTAGATTCGCCCGCTGAACGACGTGAGGTCGACCCCCTGCGGCAGCGTGTTGAGCGTGTACCAATGCTCGCTGCCAAATTCGCTCTTGGCGAGCGGCGCGTTCGTCGCCTTGTTCGTTGCCGTCAGCGGTTCGCCGCCGACGAAGCCGATGTAGACCTGATCGTCCGGCAGGCCCGAGGTGTTCTTGAACCGTACATTCAGCTGAGCGGCGTCAACGGCCGCGAGCGCAACCAACGAGAGGACAGCGCAGACGAACAGCGACGGCAGACGGCAAGGCATACATTTCTCCAGGCGTGCAACTTCAGCGATGCGCAACAGCGCCTCGCGCCTGGCAGCGTGCGGGCCGCCAATTGATGGGCAGGTCCGCTAGTATGATTGCCGAGCCGGCTCGCGTCCAACCGCCCGGCCGGCTGCACCGAAGAAAGAGGAAGTCTCACGCAAAGGCGCGAAGGCGCAAAGAAGAAAACGTCTTCCCTTTGCGCCTTCGCGCCTTTGCGTGAGATCTTCTTAAGTCTACCGAACGCGGCGACGCATCACGCCGAAGCCCAACAAAGCGCTAGCCAGCACGGCAGCGCTCGCCGGTTCCGGGACGAGAGTGAACTTGCCCGGGTTCCCGATGCCGCCGTTCACGGAAGTGACCGAGCCATACGAGTCGCCCGCCACCGAGAGCTTCCACAGCGTCGAGTTGTGGGCGCCCACCGCGGCCAGCGTCAGCGGGTTCGCGCTCGCGTTGTTCGTCCGCGGGCTGCCGAGCGTTTGGTCGTCGTAGGTCAGCCAGTCGATGCGAACGTTCGAGCTGTCGTAGAGATTGATCTCGTCGGCGCGTCCCAGGTTCTGCGTGTTCTCGCCGACAACCTTCACCGTCGGCGCGAGATTCCACTCCGTGCGAAACGCCGCCGCCGTGAGATCGGTGACGATCACCGACTCGCCCGGCGCGACGACGCCAAAGCCGCTCAAGCTCAGCGAGCCGGCCACTTGCGTGCTGTCGTCGAAGCTCCAACCCGTCATGTCGACTGCGGTCGCGCCCGTGTTGGTGAACTCGACGAACTCGCCGCCGCCCCCTTGGTAGGCCCACTCCGTGATCGAAATGGCCGCCGAGGCGCGAACGGCGCCAAAGACCAAAACGCACGCCGTCGCGCACGCGAGAGCCAGAGGATGCTTCATGGATGCCTGCTACTTTCTTCTCTGTTGAAACTCTGAGTGGCGCCGGCGTTCGCGGAGGAGTCGACTCGGTGTGAGCGAATCGCGGCGGTCGTGAACCTGCCGTCGGCGAACGGTCGCGCGGTGGATTAGGTCGCCGTCACCATCGTGACGAGGTCCCTGGAGTATAAAACGCCTCCCATGCAATTGCCATCGTGTGACATGCCTGCGTCGCTCCCGACGCGGCAGCCCAATCGCTCCTAACTGCGGCTTAAGGCATGCTCGCCACCGCCGATCGGGGCGTTTTCAGGCCGACAACAGCCAGAATTAAGGTTCCCGTGGTCGATTGAATGTAGCTCTGCGTACCAGATGCTGGCAGCGAAATGAACGTAAGACTCAACGGCTTTTGAGAAGCTGCCGAGCTCAATAGGCTCTCAAAGCGTTTGCGTATTGACCGTGCTGCTCGCCGACGTGGTGAACGTCTTCTTCAGCGTTGCACCGGTCGACGACCATGCCCCGCCGGTGAGCAGCCCCCAAGTCGTCAGCCCGCCGACATAGCTGCCGCCAGTGTACGTGCCGCCAAAGTAGACGGAGTACGAGGTGTTCTTCGTCAGCGCGGCGGTCGAGACATGGAAGTACGAGGCGTTGTACTTCGGTTTGTAGGTGAGGATGACATTGCCCGCGCTGTCCTGGATATGGAGCAGCGAAGTGGAAGCGAGCGCCGTGCTCGACTTGAGGAAGAAGTTCACTTGCGTTGAGCTGGTGCTGGCGGCTTTCGTCATGCTCGAGTTCGAGCCGCCGCTGATGAGCGTGCCGCCGTTGATCAGGAACGTGCCGTTGTAGTCGATCCCTTCTTCGACGCCGGTCGCGGGGCCGTCGATGATCGTGATGCCGCCGGTGATGGTGATGTTGCCGTTCGAGTCGATCGCGTCGGCGCCGGTCACGATGACGATGCCGCCCGAGATGTTGAGTTGGCTGCCGTCGTTCGATTCCGTGCCGCCGCTGACAGTGCCGTAGGTGGCGTTGATGCCGTCGTTCGAGGCGACGATGCTCGTCACGCCGCCGGTGAAGTTGATGATCGGGGCCTCGACCCCTTCGCCGACGCCTTGCGTGGCTGAGATCGCGTTGACGACGTTCGTGCCGCCGCTGATGGTGATCGACGTATCGGAATGGATGCCGTCGTCGGTCGAGTTGAGCGTCGTCGTGCCGTTGGCGATCGTGATCGCTCCGGCGGCGACGATCGTTTTCGGATGGTTGTAGTCCGAACCCGATTGCAGGAAGCGGGCGCCGGTGGTGGTGATGTTCAGCGTCGGGCTGCCGGTGGCGCTGCCGATGGTGATCGTGCCGTCGGACTTCAGCCCCTTGCCGCCCGTGCCGGAGCTGGTCGTGGTCACGGTTCCGCCTGTGATGACAATCGCCACGTCGGCCGAGAATGCCGCCGCGGCGTAGGAATCGGTCACGCCCGAAGCGTTCTTGTAGGTCGCTCCGTTACCGGCGAGCGTCACGGTGACGGTGCCACCGGTGACGTTGATCGCGTTGTCAGCCGACAGGCCGCGAGCGCCGGTGGCGGCGGCCGTCCCAGTCACCGAGATGCTGGCCGTGCCGCTGACGTTGATGCTGCCGTCGGCCTTCACGCCGCTGGGGTACGACGGATCAAAGCCGCTGCCGCTGGCGGTCAGCACCGTCGCGCCGGAGAGATTGATCGTGGTCGTGCCGCCGCTGAACGTCACGTTGCCGTCGGCGTCGATGCCGCGGCCAGCCGCGCCGTTGTTGGTGACGCCAATCGTGCCGGCGGTGATCGTGACGTCGGTTCCAGCTTTCAGCCCCTTGCCGGTCGCCATCGCCGTGATGCTGCCGCCGGAAACGGTGATGGAAGTCTCCGCTTCGATGCCATCGCCCGCTGCGGTGATCGTGATATTCCCGCCCGAGATTGTCACGAAGCCCTTGGCGACGTCTTCGTCGTTGCTCGACTTGAGCCCGTCGCTGCCGGCGTTCACCGTGATCGTGCCGCCGCTCACAGCGAGCGAATCGCGTCCCTTGATCGCGTGCTTCACCGCCGTGACGGCGATCGTGCCGCTTGAGATGACGAGGTCGTCCAGGCTGGCGATCCCGTCATGGTACTTGGCCGTGACGGTCAGTGATCCGGTCCCGTCGATCGCGAGGTCGGCGCGGCTGAAGATCGCCGCGTCGGGATCGTCGGTCCCGGTGCTCGCGTAGGTGGCGCCGTCGGTCACCGAGTTTTGCGTCCCGGCGGCGAGCGTCATCGTCACGTCGTCGGCGTTGGCGACGTAGATGCCCGGCCCGTCGGCGTTCGTGATGCTCGAGCCCGCGAGGATGAGCGTCACGTCGTCCTCATCGCCCGCGTTGACGACCAACTGTCCGTCGGTCAGCGAGCCGACGATTTTGTAGTTGCCTGCGGCGGTGATCGTCACCGTCGAACCGCTCACCGTCGCCCCGGCGCCGTCGACGGTCGCCGTCGTTCCTTGCAGCGTGATGGTAGTGACCGCCGCAACCGCTCCAAAGTCAGCCTTCCAAGCGGTGAGATCGGTCGCCGTGTAAGTCGTGGCGTAACCTCGCTGCCAAGCCAGAAAGTCGCTGCCGTCGACGATGCCGTCTGTATTGAAGTCGCCCGCCGACAGCGTCAGCACGCGGCGGCCTTCCAGGCACTCGAACCGCAGCCCACGCCCCCGCACCGGCGCCGCCCGCCGGCGGGCCGGCTGACCAAAGAGTTTGCGGAGGCGGTTAGTCCAGCTCAAATCGCTTCTCACGGCGTCCCCCAATCCCAGCTGTATCCCGGCGATGCACGGCTGCGAAGGGGGAGCCAAGTCACCAGGCTCGACTGCCGCCTCCGCTGTCATCGCTGGAATCTAAGGACCGATTGGACGCCCACGACCGCACGCACAAAATCGCAGATCGAAGAAGAAATTCGGATTTTCGAACAACTCGCAGGCAGAGGAGTTTCACGCAAAGGCGCGAAGACGCAAAGGAAATGCAGGGATGGCTCCGCTCTTTGCACCTCTGCGCCTTTGCGTGAGATCTTTATTCGCAGAAGAGAAGAAAGAAGGAGGAACGCTCAAGCAATGTGCCGCACCAGCCCACCGTCGACCCGAATCGCCGCCCCGTTGATCGCACTCGCTAGCGGACTGGCGACGAACGCCACCGCAGCGCCGATTTCCTCCGGCCGAATGAACCGGCCGATCAGCGAGTTGGGCCGATTCTCGGCAATGAACCGCTGCTCCGCCTCCTCGGGCGTGGCGTCGGGGAAGACGTCGGCGATGAACTTCTTCACGCTGTCGGTAAGCGTCGAACCGGGCAGGACCGTATTCACCGTGACGGCGGTTCCCTTGGTCAGCTCGGCGAGGCTCCGCGAGATCGACAGCTGCATCGTCTTCGTCGCGCTGTAGTGGGCCATCTCGGGCGCCGGCGTGAGCCCCGACTCGCTGGAGATAAAGATGATCCGCCCGCGGCCCCGCGCGAGCATCTGCCGCAGGTAATGTCGGCTAAGCCGCACGCCGCTCATGATATTCACCTCGAAGAGCCGCTGCCACGCTTCGTCGGTCTCGTCGAAGAAGCCGACCGCTTCGTAAACGCCGAGGTTGTTCACGAGAATGTCGACCTCCGCCACGGCGGCGATCGTCGCGTCGCAGCCCGCGGCGGTGCCATTGTCGGCGGCAAGCGGCACGAGGTTCGCCGCCGGATGCTCCCGACGAATCGCCTCGATCGCCTGCGCCACGCTCGCCTCGCTACGGCCATTCACAATGACGCGAGCCCCCTCGGCAGCGAGCGCGGCGGCAATCGCCTGGCCGATACCGCCGGTGGACGCGGTGACGAGAGCTGTTTGGGAAGCGAGGTTGAGGTTCATGGTTCTGCTCAGGCGAAGTGGCTTGGGAGTGAAGCTGCGCCCGCATTATTCCATGATCCAATACTGCAGGCGAGATAGTCCTGCCGTTCCTAAACTCCCTTGTAGGTGAGCAGCGGCTGCAACGTTCGCGTGATCTTCGTCAGTTCTCGCTGCGCCTGCATCACTTGGCGGATGTCTTTGTATGCCGCGGGCGCTTCTTCGCGAAGAGATTTCGCGCGGCGGTGGTCAAACCACAGTCGGCCGACTTGGCGGCGAAGGTCGGCGCCGTTGAACTTGCGGCTCGCCTCGGTGCGGCTGAGGCGGCGGCCGGCGCCGTGGGAGCAGGAGGCGAGGGCGAGCGTGCAGCCGCGGCCGGCGGTGTGGTAGCTCGGCGAACCCATCGAGCCGGGAATGACGCCTGGCTCGTCAGCGACGGCGGACTGAGCGCCCTTGCGATGAACCCAGTACTCGCGGACGCCGCCGCTCGGTGATGCGTGGCGTTCGCGCTGCACGTGGTTGTGATCACTATGGATCAGCGTCGACCAATCGGCTTCCACGGAGAAGAGGCGGCGCATGATGTCGCCGAGAGCCTCGAGCATCGCGAGCCGATTGGCCGCGGCGTAACGACGGGCCCACCCGGCGTCGGCGAGATACGCTTCGCCGGCGGCCATATTGGAGTCGAGGTAGCCGAGACCGCAGTCCGATGGCGTGGCACGATCCTGATGCCACAGGGCGATCGCTTGGCCGACGGCGCGGGAGCCGCTGTGGAGCATCGCCCACAGTTGTCCCTGCTCGTCGGCCTGGAGTTCCAAGAAGTGATTGCCGCGGCCGAGCGTGCCAAGTTGATAGCGACCATCGCGTGCGGCGATCCTCTTGAGGCGATCATCGCTAAGGTGCAACTCGTCGACGTTCGTTGGCAAGGCTCGCCCCTTGGCGTGTTTGTTCGCGGGGACGTGTTCGTAGAGCTGCGACAGCAGACGAGCGGCGGCGTGCTCGTTGTCGATGAGCGATGCCTCGGCGTTGAAAGCAACGGCTGCCATACCGCAGCCGATATCGCTGCCGACGGCGGCGGGGTAAATCAGCTCGCGCGTGGCGACGACGGCCCCCACGCACACCTCCTTGGCGAGATGCACGTCGGGCATGATCGCGACGGCCGCGACGTCGTCGCTGGAGCGGAGGCGATCGATCGAGAGGGCAACCTGGCGGTCGACTGGCTCGCCGAGCCAGGCGTTGATCGGAGGCAGCGTAGGTTCGTTCATTGGACGCCTCCATTGGCGAGCGCCGTCAAGTCATCATCGTGAGGCCCGATGATCACGAAGCTGAGGTTCGGCGCTTTGCGGCGTGTGATCGCCGCAGCCACGGCTGAACGGAGCAAGCCCGTCACTGCGACGAGCTTCTGTTCTACTGCGGCGCGATCGAACGGCATGTCGCGCCCGGTGGCAACGAGCGTGACTAGCATGCGCGACGCGTCAGGCGCCGGCACGACCGAAGTCACGCGCAGCGCGTTGAGCGCCGCGTCGCCAAGTTCGCCGGCGAGGATCTGGTCGATCGTCTCGGCAACTTGGCGGCAGAGCTGTTGCGCCTTGCGGTCTGGCTTGTCGCGGTGAGAACGGAGTTTGAAAGATTCACGGGGATCGACGCCGTCGTCTTCATGGATGGCGTCGCAGTGCGCAAGCATTTGCTCGCGCGTGCGCTTGTCGAGCGACATGGAAACTCTCTCGCTGGGAGGAAGAATGGCGGCGCAACGAGAGCGCAGCCGACTGATCGATGCGAATCAGCGATGAGCGAGAGCCTGGCCCCGCGAGGCCAGCGGACGTCGAGAAGGACGCGAGAGGCTTAGCGGAGCGACAGGCTCAGGAGGGCAGTTGTGGTAATGAGCGTACGCATGATGAGCTCCTTTTGCCGAGGAAAGTTGCCGGTCGGATCGCTTTCAGGACAGCCGTCCCATTCCAAAGGTTCGGGTTATTTCCAGTAGCCGCGGCTCAACGAGCCGCCGGAGCTGCCCGCATAGCAGGAAAAAGCCCGCGATTGGCCGGCGCCAGCACCGCACACCCCGGTTTCTCAACAGTCCCCTTGACGCTCAAATATTTCACACGTAAGATAATGTCATGGCGATTAAATCGCCGATAACTACTTCACACGGAGATATTTCCCATGTCGGGCGGCTCGCTGCAAGCTGATTTGAAGAAGCGGGAGCCGTTCGCGTCGGGGGAGCAAGAGGCGATGATTGGGCTGTGGCGCGTCAGCGACTGGTCGATGAATCGGTTCGGGGCGCTCTTTCGCGAGTTCGAGCTGACCTCGTCGCAATACAACGTCCTGCGGATCCTCCGCGGGGCGGGGGAGCCGTTGCCGGTGCAGGAGATTTCCTCGCGAATGATCCAGCCGGTGCCGGCGATGACGGGGCTGGTCGATCGGCTCGAAAAGGCGTTGCTCGTGGAGCGGCGACGGATCGCAGAGGATCGCCGGGTGATCCACGTGGCGATCACGAAGAAGGGGGAAGCGGTGCTGAAGAAGCTTGATAAGCCGGTGGTGGAACTGCACGAGCGGCTGATGGCTTCGCTTACCAAGGGCGAGGTGAAGCAGTTGGCCGGGCTGATGGAAAAGCTGGCGGGAAAAATTCGTGGGTGTGAGTGAGTTGCGTTTTTTCGCCACAATATCTTACATGTAAGATTTTATGGCGATGGGGCGGTCAGTTGTCAGTAGTCCGTTGTCAGTTGCGAGAGGGGAGTGACTTCTTCCTAGCAACTGACCACGGACAACGGACCACTGACAGCGTCATGAAGATTCGTTGTCAATTCAGAACAGGTCCAAAGAAAGGAAGGCTGAAAAATGATTCGCGTACGCAAGAGCAACGAACGGGGCGGGGGCGATCATGGCTGGTTGAAGACCAAGCACACGTTTTCGTTCGGGCAGTATTACGATCCGCAGCAAATGGGTTTCCGCTCGCTGCGGGTGATGAACGAAGACTTCATCGCGCCGGGCCGGGGCTTTGGCACCCATCCGCACGACAACATGGAGATCATCACCTACGTGCTCGACGGCGAGTTGGCCCATCGCGACAGCATGGGCAACGGCTCGACGTTGACGCCCGGCCGCTTCCAGCGGATGAGCGCCGGAACCGGCGTGACGCACAGCGAATACAACGCTTCGCAAGAGCGGCAGGTCCACCTCTATCAGATCTGGATCATGCCGAATGTGAAAAACGTGAAGCCAAGCTACGAGGAGCTCGACGTACCGCGGGAAGAGAAGTTGAATCGGCTGCGGCTGGTCGCTTCGCCCGACGGACGCGACGAGTCGCTGACGATCCACCAAGACGCGGCGATCTACCTCGGCGACTTGGAAGCGGGAAAGGAAACGTCGTTGCCGCTCGGTTCGGGTCGGCACGCATGGGTGCAAGTCCTGCGCGGCGGCGCGACGGTGAACGGCGAACCGCTCACCGCCGGCGACGCGGCCGCAGTTAGCGAAGAAGCTGCCGTCGCGATCCGCGCTGACAAAGCGGCGGAGGTGATGGTGTTTGATTTGGGTTGAGGCTTCGCGTCCGTTGTCGGTGGTCCGTAGTCAGTTGCTGTTTGAAGTAACGCCTTTCAGCAACTGACAACTGACAACTGACAACTGACCACGGACAACTGACGTATTTCAAAATTAACAGGAGAGACTGTCGTGAATAATTCACTGATCGGTGTAACAAGCATGGCCGGGCGGGTGCTGCTCGTTGGCATCTTTTTTATGAGTGCGGTGGGGAACAAGATCCCCAACTTCTCGCAAATCACTGGCTACATGGCGAGCGAGGGAGTGCCGGCGCCGGCGGTGTTATTGCCGGGGGCGATTGCGTTCTTGATTATCGGCTCCGTGCTGATCGCGATCGGCTATCAAGCCCGCATCGGAGCGGCGCTCCTGCTCGTGTTCTTGGTGGCGGCGACCTACTTCTTCCACGACTTCTGGACCTTCGACGACGCGGCCGAGCGGCAGCAGCAGACAATTCAGTTCATGAAGAACGCCTCGATGATGGGGGCGATGCTGTTCATCATCGCGAACGGGGCGGGGGCTTGGAGCTTTGATAATCGTCGCGCCGTTGTGGGCGATGCGGCGACCCTTTGATCGCGGCGCTTGTGGCGGCGCCGGGCCCCCGGTTTGAAGAACCGGGGGCTAATGGATCTTACATACTCACTTAAACACCTACTCACCACTTCACGGAGATCACCATGGCCAACATCCTTCCCAACACCGACGCCGGGCTCATCACCGCCGACAACAGCGTGCTTGTCTTCATCGACCACCAGCCGCAAATGCTGTTCGGCGTGGCGAGTAACATCGATCGCCAGCAACTCATTAACAACGTGCTGCTGCTCGCTCGCGGGGCGAAAGAGTTTAACGTGCCGACGATCCTGACCACGGTCGAAACGGAATCGTTCAGCGGCGAGATGTGGCCGCAGTTGCTCGACGTCTTCCCCGACCAGACGTCGATCGAGCGGACCGGCATGAACTCGTGGGACACGCAGGCGTTTCGCGATGCGATTAAGAAGACGGGCAAGAAGAACATCATTCTTTCGGGGCTGTGGACCGAAGTTTGCATCGCTTGGCCGACGCTCAATATGCTGGCCGAGGGGTACAACATTTACGTCGTCGAAGATGCGTGCGGCGCCACGTCGCAGGCGGCCCACGATGCTGCCCTGTCGCGGATGGTGCAAGCGGGCGCCGTGCGGATGACGACGATCGCCACGGTGCTTGAGTTCCAACGCGATTGGGCGAACCGTGATCACTACAACGCCCTGATGAGCCTGTTCCGCGAATTTGGCGGGGCGTATGGCGTGGGGATTGAATACGCTTATACGATGGTGCACAAGGCGCCGGCGGCGCGGAAGGTGACGAAGTAGTTCGTCAGCGGCGTTAGATTGCTGAAGAAATTGTGGGAGGGGGCTCTGACCCCGAAGACGCGCCGCGGGCTGATTACATTTGGCAGCGCGAAATCGGCGTCGGAGACGCCTCCCACAACACGGTAAGTGTTATCAAAGGGGGGGACAAACGATGACGCCGGAAGTTGTGCTCTATCGCGGCAAGATCACCACGCTCGATCCCACGCGGCCGGAAGTGACGGCGGCGGCGATCAGCGGCGGGCGGATCGTCGCCACGGGGACCGATGACGAGATCTTGGCGCTCGCCGGCGAGGCGACGCAGCGGATCGCTCTCAATCATCGCCGCGTGATTCCGGGCCTCAACGATTCGCACCTCCATGTGATCCGCGCGGGGCTCTACTTCAACCTCGAACTCCGCTGGGACGGCGTGCCGAGTTTGTCGCAGGCGCTCGCCCAACTGAAGGCTCAAGCGGAACGGACTCCGCCGCCGCAGTGGGTGCGCGTCATCGGCGGGTGGAACGAATTTCAATTCGCCGAAGGGCGGATGCCGACGCTCGAGGAGATCAACAAAGCCGCGCCCGACACGCCGGTGTTCGTGCTGCATCTCTACGACTCGGCGATGCTCAACCGCGCGGCGATTCGGGCGCTCGGCTTCGATCGCAACACGCCGAACCCGCCCGGCGGGATGATCGCCCGCGACGCGAGCGGCAACCCGACGGGGCTGCTCATCGCCGAGCCGAATGCGCTGATTCTCTACTCGACGATCGCAATGGCGCCGAAGCTATCGCCCGAGGATCAGCTCAACTCCACGCGGCAGTACATGCGGGAACTGAATCGGTTCGGCGTCACGAGCGTCGCCGACGCCGGCGGCGGGTGGCAGAATTATCCCGACGACTACGCGGTGATTCGCCAACTCGACGAAGCGGGCCACATGACGCTGCGGGTGGCGTATAGCCTGTTCGCCCAAAAGGGGGGCGAAGAACTCGCCGACTACACGCGCTGGCTCGGTATGACGCGGCCGGGCGAGGGGAGTGAGACGCTCCGCGTGAACGGCGCCGGCGAGAATTTGGTGTGGAGCGCCGCGGACTTCGAGAACTTCCTGCAGCCGCGGCCTGATTTGAAGCCGGTGATGGAGAGCGAACTCGAAGCGGTGGTCGGCAAGCTCGCTGCAGCGAAGTGGCCGTGGCGGATCCACGCGACTTACGACGAAACGATTGGCCGTTTCCTCGACGTATTCGAACGCGTCCACCGCGACTCGCCGATCGACCAGCTCGGTTGGTTCATCGATCACGCGGAGACGGTGTCGGAGCGAAATCTCGAACGGATCGCTGCGCTCGGCGGCGGCATCGCGATTCAGCATCGCATGGCCTACCAGGGCGAGTATTTCATCCGCCGCTACGGCATCGAGGCGGCGAAGCGTCGCCCGCCGTTGCGGAAGATGTTGGCGATGGGCCTGCCCGTCGGCGCCGGCACCGATGGGACGCGCGTGGCGAGTTATCACCCATGGACCTGTCTGTGGTGGCTCGTTACCTCAAAGACCGTCGGCGGCACGGTGCTGCACGACGAAGCTGATCGTCTCACTCGCGAAGAGGCGCTGCGACTCTACACCGCCGGCAGCGCGTGGTTTAGTCGCGAGGCCGATGTGAAGGGGACGCTCGCCGTTGGTTCGTACGCCGATCTCGCCGTGCTGAGCGACGATTACTTTCGCGTCGAGCCCGACGAGATTCGCGGACTCGAAAGCGTGTTGACGCTGCTCGGCGGCAAGGTGGTCTACGGCTCCGCGGAGTTCGCGCCGCTCTGCCCAGACCTGCCGCCGGTGAGTCCCGATTGGTCGCCCGTCGCCCGACCGGAAACGCGCGGCTACGACAACTCAGCCCCCGCGCCGCCGCAACATGCTCACACGCCGATCATGGCCGCCGACGGCCGCGTGTGGGAAACCGGCTGCGGCTGCAGCGCGTAGCCGCGGGTCAACGACCCGCCGGAGCGGTGGCGGGAAGAAATGTCGAATGGGGAGTGTGGAATGCGGAAAGAACTTGATCGGCCGAGTCCTCACCACATTCCCCATTCAGCATTCCACATTCGAGGTCGCTCCGGCGGCTCGTTGAGCCGCGGCTACTAGCGGCGCACCGTTACCGACGCCAGCGCGTTCGCCACCCATGGGCTGGCGATGAAGCCAAACGCGAAGACGGTCAACGCATTGAAGCCCCACTCTTGCTCGATCGCCACGCCGTAGAGGCCGACGGCGCCCGCCACGCACATCGCCGCGGCGAGTAGCGTCATCGCCTGTCGCGGCCAACCAGGATCGCACGCGAACAGCGTCACGATCGGCATCGCCACGCCCATCGGCAGCAAGGCGCCCAGCAGCAGCGCGTCGTGACCGTAGACCAACCAGCCAACGAAGCTGGCGAGGCTCAGCGCGACACAGCCGCCGAACCAGTTCGAAGCGACGCGCTGATCGCGCGACAACGCATGCCGTCCAAACTTATTCAACCGCAGCAGCAAGTTGAACAGCGGCATTGCGAACCAGGTGAGCAGCACGAACACCAGATACAAAATTTGAATCGGTAAAATCCACGGCGCCAGATCCGGCGAGCGCTCTGATACCACTCGCAACATGCGCGAGCCAAAGTACCCGCCCAGGATGACGCCCCACCGCATCCGATCGTCGAGCCGCGCCATCCACAGGAAGTAGGCGAGCATCCAGCGATAAATCGGATTGCGAGCCTTGAGCGCCTCGACCATTCCTTGCCGGGCGTACTCGTTCGTCGGATCAAGCCGCAACGCCTCGCGAAACTGCTCGAGCGCCGGCCGCGGCTTTCCTTCGTGCAACAGCGCCCACGCCTTATTCGCATGGGCGTACGAGTCGTCGGGATCGCGCGCGAGCGATTCGTCGACCGCCGCAATCGCCTCGCGCTGCCGCCCCAGCTTGGTGAGCGCCATCGTGCGGAGGTTCATGCAGTCGGCATGCTCGCCGTTGTACTTTAACCCCTCTAGTGCCGCATCGAGCGCCGCCTGCCATTGGCTTTGGCAGTAGAGCGTGATCGCTAGCCGTGCGTAGTTGTCGGGGCTCGCCGGATCGAGCCGCACCGCCTCGCGCGCCGCCTCCGCCGCCTCGGCGTAACGCCGCCGCTCCTGCAGCACGGCCGACCGGCAGTAGTGGGCATGATCCCAATCAGGCGCCAGCGTAATCGCTTGATTCACCTCCGCCTCAGCCTCGGGCAACCGCTCCTGCTTCGCAAGGCAAAGCCCGAGCAGCGCATGCGCCTGCGGATCGTGCGGCTGCTCGGCGAGCGCGCGACGCAGCTCCGTCTCGGCGTCGGCGTACCGCGAGATCTGGAACAGGTGGGCGGCGCGGGTGAGGGAGTGATTCATCCAGAAACCTTGCCGGCATTTAGCTAGAAACGCCAGGCGAAGGCGAGGGAGAAATCTCGCTTCCCGAAATCGAGACAACTGCGCTCGGCGCCGGCGGACCGGCGGTCGCGTCGCCCTCTTGGCGGGCCAACAGCTCGGCGCGGTGTCTGTAGAGCACGGCCAGCAACTCGTCATCTTCTAGATCGCTGAGGCCGCGATCGAGGGAATCCTCTCCAAGAAATCCAAGATGTGCGATGAGTTGACCGAAGCGAACATCGGGCGCGAGAGCCAGCGTCTCGGCAAGCGTCGCAAGCAGTTGTCGTTGGGTATCAGGGCTCATCACAAGAGATCTCCAATCTTGGGGTCTGCAGCCCGAGGACGCTGCAGCTTGCCAATCACTTCCAAGCGAATCTTGACTCCGGCCGCTAGCTTGGCGATCCGCGTGGCGCGCGTCACTCCATTATACAGCACCAGCACGCCGTCCGCCGCTTCGTACACCCACGGCGCCGGCATCCCCTGCGTTGAGGAACCGAACAAAGTGATTTGCCGCTGTAGTTTCGCGGGGTCGGCGCCCTGGCGGCGAGAGGAGGGGACTCGCAGCTCGCTCGGATCGACTTCGCGGAAATCGGTCATTGAGGTTGTTCATGTCGAAGGGGGTATTGACTGTGTCGAGAATCCCTCCCCTAGCCCCTCCCTTCGAGGGAGAGGGATAAGATCACATCTTCAAGTGCTTCAGAATATCGTCATACACGCCCCCTTGGTTCGAATAGAGCGCATAGTTCCGCGCCGTCGCAAACCACTCCCGCGTCGACGGTTTCACATTTCCCGCCGCGGCAACCAAATCCTTCGTTCGCAGCGGCTCCAGCTTCCCGCTCTTCATCGCATCGCGCAGCTTCGCCTCGACCGCTACGTCGACCACCGCTTTGAGATCGGCGCCAGAAAAGTGATCGGTCTTCTTCGCCACCGCGTCGAAGTCGACGCCGTCGGCCGGCTTGCCGGCGAGCATCAGCTGCAAGATCGAGGCCCGCGCTTCGCGATCGGGCGGCGGGACGAACAAGATGCGATCGAAGCGGCCCGGGCGGCGGAAGGCGTTGTCGAGATGCCAAGGGGCGTTCGTCGCCGCGAGGATCAGCAGTCCTTCGTTGGAATGTTCGACGCCGTCGAGTTCTGACAAAAACTGGTTGATGAGATGCCGGCCGCCGCTGTGCCGCATATCGGCCCGGCTGGCGCCGAGGGCGTCGACCTCGTCGAAGAACAGCACGCACGGGCGATTGCGGCGGGCTTGTTGAAACAGCTCGTGCAGATTTTTCTCGCTGTTGCCAATCCACATGTCGAGGACGTCGCTAATGCCGATGGCGACGAACCACGCTTTCACTTGGCCGGCCGTCGCGCGGGCGAGGAAGGTCTTGCCGCACCCTGGCGGGCCATACATGAGGATGCCGCCGCCGACCGTCTTGCCGTACGCCTTGAACAGCTCCGGCTGCTCGAGCGGCAAGATGATCTTCATGCGGATTTCTTCTTTGACCGCATCCATGCCGCCGACTTCGTCGAACGTGACCTTTGGCCGTTCGATGTCGAACTCCGGCGAACCGGGCGGCAGTTCGCCGGCGGGCTCGCGATAACGGCCCTCTTCATCGGCAGTGTCGAACGACTGCGACGCACGATCGACGCCAAGCTCCCGAGCGAGTTCCGCGTCGGCAACATCGGGATCGATCCCAATCGCTTCGCGATATTGATGGGCGGCCCGTTGCGGCTCGCCGGCTCGCACGAGCAGCTTCGCATGCAGCAGGTAGGCCCCGGCCGGCGGATCGCTTTGCTTGATGAGGTCTTCCACGACCACCAGCGCCGGCGAATTCTTCGACTGCTGATAGTAGGCGTTGGCCAGCCCGAGCTTCAGATCAACCTGATGCGGCACGACGCCAAGCGCCGCACGATACGCGGCCTCCGCCTCATCGAAGCGGCCAAGCTTGAGCAGCGACTCGGCCAAGTGCTTGTGCAACGGCACGTTGTCGGGCGAGTGACGCAGCGCTTCGCGAAGCGCGTTGATGGCATCGTCGGAAGGAGGCATGGGAGGCCAGGGAGCTGATGTCGGGGAAATAGGGAGGGCAGCATCAGCTTACCTAGGGTTCGGCGCCGGGTGAATAGACCGCCCCAGCCGCGGGGCAACGACCCGCGGAGCGGTGATGCAAGGAAATGTAGAATGGGGAATGCGGAATGGGGAAGGAACTCGGCTAGGCGAGTCCTCACCCCATTCCCCATTCAGCATTCCGCATTTGAACTCGCTCCGGCGGCTCGTTGAGCCGCGGCTACTTGTCGATCTCGACATGCAGGCCTTGTGACATCCGGTCGCCCGGATTGATGACGACCGACTCGGCGGGGTCGAGTCCCGACGTGATGCCGACCTCCGAACCCATGTCGCGTTCGATTTGCACGTCGTGGAGCGCGATCCGATTGTCTGCCGTCACCGCGGCGACTTGCGTGCCGAGCGAGTTGAAGATAATTGCCGACGAGGGGATGAGCAGCGGCGTGTAGTCGCGCTGCAGTTGCAACTTCACTTGCGCGTACGAACCGATGAGCAGCGCGCCGTCGTCGTTCGGCACTTGGATCTCCGTGAGCAGCGTTCGCGTGTTCGGGTCGATCGCGCGAGCGGTGCGGGTCACCTTGCCGACGATGTCTTGCGTCGGTTGCTCGCGCAGCACGACTTGAGCCTTGAGGTCCTTCGCCACATGCGCGGCATACACTTGCGGCACGTTGACGAAGACGCGTACCGGATTGGTGCTCGCCAGTCGGAAGAGCGCCTGGGTCTGGGCATTGCCGGCGGTGACGAGCTGGCCCACCTCGATCGAACGGGCGGTGACGACTCCAGCAAAGGGCGCGGTCACCTTCGCGAACGATTGCAATTCAGTGACTCGCTGCAAGTTTGCCTTCGACACCTGGATCGCCGCCTCGGCAAGTTTTACTTTTGCGTTGGCGACCAAAAGCGCCGCCTCGGCGTCGTCGAGCATTTGCTGCGACGTGGCGACCGTTTTGATCAACCGCCGGTAGCGCTGAGCGTTGATCTCGCTAAGGTGCGCATTCGCCTTCTCGCTTTCGAGCGTCGCCTCGGCGCCCAACAATTCGGCGGCGGCCTGCGAAACCTCCGCATCGACCTCGGGCGTCGCAATCTCCGCGAGCAGTTGGCCCGCTTCCACCTGGTCGCCGATGTCGACATGCCGCCGCAGCACGTAGCCGTTTGTGCGAGGATAGAGAACCGTTTCCTGCATTGCCTGGATGTCGGCCGGCAGCAGTACGTCGGTCAGTTCCTCAGCCTCGCGGGGAAGCGTCACGCGCACCCGCGGCAACGCCGACTTCGAAATGTCGACCTCCCGCGCGAGGGCCCGCTGTTGGTTTGCCTTCGGCGTCCAGCCCAAGTAAAACACGCCGATCGCGAGGATCGCGGCAAGCGAAGTGATGAGCGCGAGCTTCCACCGCGCCGGTTGCGGCGCCGGCGGCATCGCGCCTACTTCGTCGTGCTCCGAAGCCGCGTGCTGCGAATTCTGCTGCGTAGTTTTTTCTGAAGGATTCATCGCGTCACCGCTGAGAATGCGTAATAGCTAGTTTGAGTTCTGCGGGTGCCACTGGCATCTTGCCAGTGCTGAAGTGGGTACTCGCTCGTCACTTCTCACTGGCAAGATGCCAGTGGCACACATTTGGTCGCTTTCGATCTATCAACAATCAATCTGCAAGTTCTGGTTCAAGGACCCGCTCCGGACTTTGCCGCCGCAGCAAGCTATACACAATCGGCACGAACAGCAGCGTGGCAAACGTCGCCATCGCCAGCCCGCCGATCACCGCGCGGCCGAGCGGCGCGTTTTGCTCGCCACCTTCGCCCATGCCGAGCGACATCGGCAGCATGCCGAGGATCATCGCCAGCGCCGTCATCATCACCGGCCGCAACCGCGTGACGCCGGCGGCCCACGCCGCTTCGACCGATGACTTGCCGAGCTTGCGCTGATCGTTCGCAAACGTGATCAACAAAATCGAGTTCGCCGTCGCGACGCCGATGCACATGATCGATCCCATGAGCGCCGGCACGCTGATCGTCGTTTGCGTGACGAACAAGATCCATAAAATGCCGCTAAGAGCGCCGGGGAGCGCCATCAGGATGATCAGCGGATCGAGCCACGACTGAAAGTTGACCACCATCAGCAGGTACACGAGCACGACCGCGAAGATGAGGCCATAACTCAAGCCGCTAAATGACGTCTCCATGCTTTCGATCTGCCCGCGGAGCGTGATTGACGTGCCGCGGGGCAGGGTGGGGCGGAGTTCGTCGACCACCTGTTGAATCGCCGTCGACGCGCTGCCGAGGTCGGATCCGTGAACGCTCGCCAGCACGTCGAAGCTTTGGGCGATGTTGAAGTGCGTGACGTTCGTGGCGCCGAAGGTGCGATTCACGTCCACCAAGTTGCCGAGCAACTGGTTCTGCGTCACCTTGCCCCCCTGCGTGACGGGGATGTTCTTGATCGCTTCAAGCGAATCCATCGTCCGCTGCGGCGCCTGCACCACGAGCGGATATTGCACGCCCGTTTTCGTGTCGAGCCAGTAGTTGGGCGACGCCTGGATACTGCTGCTGAGCGCGACGAGCAAATCGTTCGAAATGTCGCGCTGTGACAAGCCGAGCTGGCTCATCATGCTGCGATCGGCGGCGACTGAAATCTGCGGCGTCAGCGGCACTTGCTGGATGTGCGAATCGACGACGCCCGGAATCGCGGCGAGCCGCTTCGTCAGCTCGCGGGCGATCGCGTAGTTCTTTTCGTAGTTGCCGCGCGGGCCGGAGATTTGCACATCGATCGGCGCCGCGAGACCGAAGTTCAGCACCTGCGTCACCATGTCGGGCGGCTGGAAGTAGACCGTGAGATCGGGGAGCCGCTCGGCCAGCGCGTCGCGGATCCGCTTCACGTGGTCTTCGGTCGGGCCGTGGTGCTCGGCGAGCGTGATCAGCGTCTCGCCGTCGGCGGACGACATCATCGCCCCGTCGCTCAGCGCGAGGTTGATGCCGCTGTTCGGGATGCCGATGATGTCGACGATTTGTTCGATTTCGTCCGCAGGAATCACGTCGCGGATGACGCGATTCGCCTCGGTGAAATAACGCTCGGTCTCTTCGATGCGCGTGCCGGCGGGGGCGCGAACATGCAGCCGAATCTGTCCCGAGTCGACTTGCGGGAAGAAGTCGCGGCCAATGAGCGGCGCGAGGCAAGCCGAGAGCGAGACGAAGATTGCAAAAGTCGCCACCACCGTCCGCGGATGAGCCAGCGCCCAGGCGAGCACCAGGCCGTACGCGTCGCGCAGTCGGTTGAACTGCCGATTGAACGCCTCATGGCACCGCCAAATGATGTTTTGCTTTTGCGGAACCGCGTCGTCTGACTCATTCGGGTGCGAGTGATACAGCTCCACTTCGCTCGCTAAGAAGTAGTGCACGAGCGTCGGCACCAGCGTCCGGCTGAGGAAGTAACTGGTCATCATCGCGATCACCACCGCCAAGGCCATCGGCGTGAACAGCGACCGCGCGGCCCCCGTGATGAACACCACCGGCACGAAGACGATGCAAATGCAGAGCGTCGCCACGAAGGCTGGCATCGCGATCTGCTGGGCGCCGTCGAGAATCGCCGGCACGAGGCCTTTGCCGAGGTGTAGATTGCGATGGATGTTCTCGATCTCGACCGTCGCATCGTCGACGAGGATGCCGACGGCGAGCGCCATGCCGCCGAGCGTCATCACGTTGAGCGAATGGCCGAGGAAGTTGAGCGAAATGATCGCCACGAGAATCGACAGCGGAATCGAAATGACGATCACCAGCGTGCTCCGCCACGAACCGAGGAAGAGCAGAATCATGAGGCCCGTCAGCCCCGCCGCGATGGCCGCTTCCACAAGCACGCCGTGAATCGCATGACGGACGAAGATCGATTGATCGGTCAGCAGCGTCGCTCGCAACGTTTCGGGAAGCGACTGCAACACGACCGGCAGCCGATTCTTCACGCCGTCGACGATTTCGAGCGTCGAGGCGCCCGACTTCAAAATCGGCTGCAGCACGCCGCGACGGCCGTTCACGCGCACGACGTTTGTTTGCGGGGCGAAGCCGTCGCGGACATTGGCGACGTCGCGGACGTAGATCGTGCGATTGCCGACTGACTTTACCGGCAAGTCGCCGACGGCCGCCGCAATCTCCGGGCTGCTGTTGAGGCGAATGCTGTATTCCTGCTGACCCACCTTCGCCGTGCCGGAGGGGGCGATGAGGTTCTGCAGGTTGATCGCCTCTGAAACGTCGGCCGCCGAAAGATGCCAGGCGTGGAGCTTTTCGGGATCGATATCGACCATGATCTGCCGCGCCATCCCGCCGTAAGGGTAGGGGATCTGCGCGCCGTTCACCGTCGCGAGCCCCGGCCGAATGCCGGTGGTCGCGTAGTCAAACAGCTCCTTCTCCGAGAGGACCTCGCTATCGAGCGAGATCTGCACGATCGGCACGTTCGCCGCGTTATAGCGCATCACGAGCGGCGGGAACATGCCGGGCGGCATCGACCGCAACACCTGCTGCGACGTCGCGACCACCTGCGAGATCGAGCTGTCGATGCTCGCTCCCTCTTGTAGGAAGATCTTGATGACCGCGATGCCGCCGAGCGATTGGCTTTCGATGTGCTCGATGTCGTTCACCGTCGACACGAGCACCCGCTCAAAGTTGCCGACGACGCGGGTTTCCATCTCTTCGGGCGAGATGCCGGAGTAGGTCCAAATGACCGCCACGACCGGAATGTCGATCTCCGGAAAGATGTCAGTCGGCATCCGGCGGATCGTAACGACCCCCATGATGGCGATCAGCATCGACATCACGACGAACGTGTAGGGGCGCCGAAGCGCGAGGCGGACGATCCACATAGGTGCGTCGACTGGCGGTGGGCCGGTCGACCCAAAAGGGCGGGAGCCGCATGGTGGCGGCAAACGGCGGCGGGCTGAACTAACTAATTGATTCTTGTGGTCCCCTCCCCTTGAGGGGGAGGGTTAGGGAGGGGTGAAAGATGCGGGTACCAGCGTTCCACCCCCTCCCCAGCCCTCCCCTCAAGGGGGAGGGAGCCAGATGTATTTGATCTATGCGTGCGTGTGCGGGGTGTTCCTGGAAATCACGACAAACAACTCGCCGGAACGTCGGCGACGTTCTGATCGGCAGACGGCAACTCGCTCGGCAGCGAACGCTTCCGCCAGCGCTCCTTGCACGACAGCGCATGCTCGCGCAGCAATCGCCCCGCCCGGGCGCCGTCGCCCCGCTCGAGCGCATCGATAATCGGCACATGCTCCGCCGCGCGGGCGACGAGCTCAGGGTTCTGATGCCGGGCGATGTTGATCCGCACCCGCATCTCGAACCCGAGCGCTTCCCATGCGTTCAGCAGCGTCTCGTTCCCGGCGCCGCTCACGACGGCGCGGTGGAACGCAAAGTTGTGTTTCGAATACCCCTCGGCGTCGCCGGCAGTCGCGGCAGCCGTCAGGTCGGCAACGATCGCATGGAGCTCCGCCACATTGCCGCGGAATGCCGGCGCGGCGAGTTCCCCGGCCAGTTGCTCCAGCGCGCCGCGAACGTCATACGCCTCTTCCATCTCGCGGCCCGAGATCTCGCGGACGTGGGCGCCACGGTAGGGGATCGATTCCACCAGCCGCCGCGATTCGAGTTCCTTGATCGCTTCGCGGACGGGCGCCTGGCTCGTGGCGAACTCTTTCGCCAGACTCAGTTCGATCAGCCGGTCGCCCGGCGCCAACGCGCCCGAGATGATCCGCTCCTCGAGGGCGTCGCGAATCTGATCGCTCACGCACGTCCGACAGCCATCAGGCTGGTGCGAGCGGCGCGAACTCGGCGAGTGAGTACGTTGAGAGGCCACCGGGCAGGATCCATTTCGATCGGGAACACCGCTGCCGGGTGGCAGCTGATGAATTATCGATAATGACTTTCTGCGGGCAACGAAACTTGCCCCTAGTGGCGCCGGCGTGGTGGTTTACCACTGCGGCCGCATTCCATGGAGTCGCCGTAGCAGGGCGATTTGTCCCGCATGTACCGATTCGTGTCGCGAGCACCACAGCAGTGCGTCCAGCGTCGTCTTCACGAAGCGGTGTGGCAGAATCACCGGCCGATCGAGATCAGCCTCGCTTAGCTCTCCGATCTCCGCGGTCACGTGCCTATTAATGAGGTGCAAGTTCGCCAGCAACTCATCGGGCGTCGGGTAGAGGCTCGCGTCAGCCTGCGGCGTGCTGTCGCGGCCGAACAGCTCGCGGTACCCCGCAGGAACCCAAGCGGCGTCCTCGGGTTTCGGTTCCCGGTGAAACGCGACCCCCAGTCGGTACTGGGCGATCGAAATGTGCCCAACCTGCCAAGCAATATGAGTGACCGCCGGCGTCGGCATGAAGAACCAGGCGTCCGCCGGTAGATCGGCTAGCAGCCCCAGGGTGTATTGGCGGGCGTCCTCAATCTGGCGCAAAGCGGTGGCAAGCTTAGACATAGAAGCTGCAGGGAATGTTAAGTGGCGAGTGGGGGGCGACACCGGTGGAGAGGGCAATTCTGCCGGTCGGGTTCGCCCAAGTTGCTTGATTCTGCGGGTTTAGGTGCGTTTGTGGGCTTGGGAAAGACCCGCTAGAATGGGGTGCTGCCCGTTTTCCGCCCTCGGAACGGGCAGCTGGGAGCGTCGTCTCCCGACAACCGTGAGATACAGTAGTAGTTGCCAGTAGATAAGTAGTACGCCGTCGCAGCCTCGCGCCGCGGCAGCGACCCGATCCCGGGGGGACCGCGAACCGTGCAGATTAGCGTTTCGACTCGACATGGGCACCTCTCCGAGGCCACGCAGGAAAAGCTGCGGGCTAAGGCCGAGAAGCTTGCCCGGATTTTCGACCGCCTGATGTCGATCGAGATCGTGGTCGACCTTAAGGACGAAGC
This sequence comes from Lacipirellula parvula, assembly GCF_009177095.1. NCBI lineage: Bacteria > Pseudomonadati > Planctomycetota > Planctomycetia > Pirellulales > Lacipirellulaceae > Lacipirellula > Lacipirellula parvula. The sequence goes on along the minus strand of NZ_AP021861.1, from coordinate 6,551,857 downwards.
GAAGCCGAAGGTCGACCTCCAGGTTTCGGCCGAGCACAAGCACGACTTCGTGGCTCACGAACAAGGCGAAAACCTGCTGGGCGCCCTCGAATCGGCGATCGGCAAGGTTGAAGAGCAGTTGCGGCGGTACAAAGAGCGTGTCCAAGAACGCCATCGCAATCCCGACGCCCGGCGGCAGGAAGCGCCGGTCGCAGGAGACGAAGTCGCGGACGACGCCGACGAGTAGGAAGAAGTAAGTAGGTGTTTAAGTGAGTAAGTAATACCTATCACGTAATCACTTAAACACTTACTCACCAAAGCTCCCAAAACACGAACGCTAGCCGCCCAGCGCGACTGCATTCAATAGAACGATTCATTGAGCGAAGGATACTTTGAGTTATGAAGTTCGTTGATTTCGTCAATCGCAACGCCATCCGCACGAACGTGGAAGCGGATACGAAGGAAGACGTGATTCGCGCCATGGCCTCGTCGCTGCTGGAAGCGGGCAAGATCGCCCAAGACCAGTACGACGGCATCGTGGAAGCGATTTTGAAGCGCGAAGAGCTCGGCAGCACCGGCATCGGCCGCGGCGTGGCCGTGCCCCACACGAAGCACCCCAGCGTTCACGAATTGATCGGCGCCGTCGCCGTCAGCGACGAGGGGGTCGACTTCGATAGCCTCGACGGCGAGAAGGTCCACTTGCTCTTCCTGCTGATCTCGCCGCCTGATCGCCCTGGCGATCACTTGCGGGCGCTCGAGAACATCTCGCGCCAGCTGCGCGACGACACGTTCTGCCGCTTCCTGAAGCAAAGCAAAGAGCCCGGCGACGTCTGGCAGCTCTTGGAAGAAGCCGACAACAATCAGTTTGGGTCGTAGAGGAGTTGCGGGTAGCGAGTTTCGAGTTGCGAGTGAATTCGGCTCGCCCCTATTACTCGCAGCTCGCAACTCGAAACTCGCCACTTTGTACGGAGAAGGTTGGGCTGCAAGCTGATCGCTGAAAGCTGACCGCTACTTAGTTCATGTCATCGTCCGCGGCACAACGCGTCGTCGTCATTAGCGACAAGGATCCGTTGGGCCTGCACATCCGACCTGCCGAGCAGTTCGTGCGGCTGGCGATGAAGTTTCCTTGTGAGATTGAGGTGGTTCGCGAGAACCTCCGCGCCGACGGGAAGAGCATCATGCACATGCTCACCCTCGGCGCCGAACCCGGCGTCGAACTGCGGCTAGAAGCTCGCGGTGACGACGCCGAACAGGCGGTCGACGCGCTTGCGCGGTTTATCGCCAACGGCTTCGTGCTAGAACAAACAGAAAGTCAGCCTCCGACGAGTTCGGACGGCGGTTGAGGTGGCGGGCCGGCTGCAAGAGTCCGGCCCGATGCGGTTCATCATGTCGAGGTTCGCCGAGCGTTCGCCCCAGCGGCGCTCGTCGAACCTCGGGGTGATGAATATCCACCGAAACACCGTCGCCATCCGTTGGGGATGCTGGCGGACCGAATTGACAAGGCGCGCAGGCTGAAGGCTGCCTGAGCGATAAGCAAACACCGAAGAAATCGACCGAGCCTCGCCGCTCTGCAGCGGCGCTGGCCGACGCGCGGGGCGCGTTGCACGAAGATTTTGACGACGCCGGGGCAAGGCGGGCCCTAGCGAGCGGATGCTTGTCGCAGCAGCACGAACGCCGGCGCGCCCCCAAAGCGAGGGCGCTATGGAACGCCTCCAAGGGATCGCAGTTTCGCCCGGCGTGGCAATCGGCGAAGCCCTGATCCTCGACAACGAAGGATTCCGCATTCCGCGGCGGTTCGTCGGACGCGACGCCGTCAGCGAGGAGCTTGCGCGCCTCAATCGCGCCATCGAAGCCGCCACGGCCGAGGTCGACCGCAATCGCGGCCGCGTTGCCAAAGAGCTCGGCGATGAAGTCGCCGCCATCTTCTCGGCCCATCTGCAGATGCTGAACGATCGGCGTCTGCGGCAAGAGCTCGAAGAGATGATCCGCACCCGGCACTACTCGCCGGAGTACTCGGTCAGCCGCGCACTCGGCAAATACGCCAAGGTTTTCCAGTCGCTCGACGGCGAGTACATGGCCGAACGGGCCAACGATATTTTCGACATCCAGAAGCGGCTGCTGCGGCACCTGCTCGGCACCGCCCGGCAAGAGCTGGCCCACGTCACCTCGCCGGTGCTCGTGCTGGCCCACAACCTCACGCCCAGCGAGACGGCCAATCTCAATCCGCAGTTCGTGATGGGCCTCGTCACCGAGGTCGGCGGACCCGGCAGCCACACGGCAATCGTCGCCGAAGGCCTCGGCATCCCCGCTGTCGTCGGTGTCGGCAACTTCCTCACCGACGTCTCGGGCGGCGAGACGGTGATCATCGACGGCGACCAGGGCCTCATCTTCCTCCACCCGGACGAAGAAACCCTCGCCCGCTACCGCCACGAAGTCGAAGAGCAACGGTCGCTCGCCGTCAAACTCGAAACGCTCCGCGATCTGCCGGCCGAGACGACCTGCGGTTGCCGCATCACGATGCTCGGCAACATCGAGTTCCCCTCGGAAGTGCAGCAATGCGATGAGCGCGGGGCCGACGGCATCGGTCTCTACCGCACCGAGTTCCTGTATCTCGGCCGCGACGACGACCCGCCAGAAGAAGCGCACTTTGCCGCCTACAGCGAAGTTGCTCGGGAAATGCACGGCAAGCCCGTGGTGATGCGGACGCTCGACCTCGGCGCCGACAAGATGCGGACGCTCCCCGATCCCGAAGATGAACGCAACCCGTTCCTCGGGCTGCGCAGCATCCGGCTCGCGCTGAAGAACCGCGACATGTTCCGCGTCCAATTGCGGGCCATCTTGCGAGCTAGCGCTCACGGGCAAATCAAGCTGATGTTCCCGCTAGTGAGCACGATGCTCGAACTGCGGCAAGCGAAGATGGTGCTCGCCGACGCGATGGAAGATCTCGAAGAGGCGGGCATCCCGTTCGATCGCAACATCCCCGTCGGGATGATGGTCGAGGTTCCCTCGGCGGTGATCATGATGGATCGCTTCGCCGAAGAGTCCGACTTCTTCAGCATCGGCACGAACGACCTGATTCAGTACTGCCTCGCCGTTGATCGCAGCAACAAGGATGTGGCGAGCCTGTACACGGCGGCCGATCCGGCGGTGATTCGGCTGATCGACATGGCCGTGCAAACCGCCAAGCGATTCGATCGCCCGATCAGCATGTGCGGCCAGATGTGCGGCAATCCCTTATACACGATGCTGCTGCTCGGCATTGGCTTGCGGACGCTTAGCGTCACTCCTTCGGCGATCCCCGAAGTGAAGCGCGTTTGTCGCAGCGTCTCGATCGAGCAGTGCGAACGCGTTGCAGAACAAGTTCGCGCGCTGGAAACGGCCCGCGACGTGAAGACCTACTTGAAAGAAGAGCTATCGAGAGTGTTCCCGGAGTTCCCGGTTTAAGACAAAGACGAACCACGAAGACGCGACGACTCAAAGAAAAACATAAAGCAAATAACAGAGTAACGGAGACGAGAGAGTATTTCTGGGCGCCAGTGGCATCCCGCCAGTTCAGAACTGGGTACACGCTTGGGGCCTCTCGCTGGCAAGCCGCCGGCGTCACGCCACGAAAAGCGGTTGCCCAAGTTCAGTTTTTAGAAGCAACCATCCCGCAGCCTTTTGGCTTCGGATCGTCAGTTAGAGACTTACGTAAATTTTCGCCTTGGGCGGACGAGAGCGACCTTGTTGAACGCGATTGCGATGAATGGCCACGATCGACGGAGCCGGCGCTTAGCGCGGCGCGTCGCTGGCTGCTTCGCCGCGTCGGCCGCTCCTCGTCTCGATGCCGAGGCCATCTGGTCAGCGTGCTGCGCGAGCCCGGTCGGGCGTCGCGCGGCGCCATCCAACTTAAGAAAGAGTTTCCATGAAGCAGGAGATGCTGATTAACGTCGCGCAGCCGGAAGAGTGCCGGATTGCCATCTGCGAAGACGGGGTTTTAGAAGAGCTGTACATCGAGCGGAGTAGCCAAGACAACTACGTCGGCAACATTTACAAGGGGAAGATCGTCAACCTGGAGCCCAGCATCCAGGCGGCGTTCGTCGACTTTGGCGTCGGCCGCAACGGCTTCTTGCACATCAGCGACGTCGAGCCGCAATACTTCCGCCAAGGCGGGTACGATCCCGACGTCGAGATCTCGCCCGGCGGACCGCCGCGTCGCGACGAGCGCGACCAGCACGACGACGAGTTCGGCCATGATGACGATGACGACAACGAAGACGACGACTTGGAAGAAGTCGGCGACAACGGCCGCGCCACCCGTCGTGGGCCGAATGGCGGCGGCGGTGGTCGCACCGCGCAGAAACGCATGCGTCCCGGCGTGCGGCCGCGCATCAAGCCGCCGATCCAAGAGATCTTCCGCCGCGGCGACGAAGTCCTCGTCCAGGTGATCAAAGAAGGCATCGGCACCAAGGGGCCGACGCTCTCCACGTACATCAGCATCCCGGGTCGGTACCTGGTGCTCATGCCGGCGCTCGGCCGCATCGGCGTGTCGCGCAAGATCGAAGACGACGACGCCCGCCGTCGCCTTCGCGATATCCTCCGCGAACTGAACCCGCCGAAAGGCCTCGGCTTCATTGTTCGCACCGCCGGCACCGACCGGACGAAGAAGGAACTGTCGCGCGACCTCGCGTACCTCGTGCGACTCTGGAAGGTGATCGTCCGCCGGATCAAGAAAGCCCCGGCGCCGTGCGACATCTACCAAGAAAGCGACATGATCATCCGGACGATCCGTGACATCTTCACGGGCGACGTCGACGGCATCTACATCGATCAGGCCGAAGCGTACGAACGGGCGAAGGAGTTCCTGCAGTTCGTGATGCCGCGCTATGTCAGCCGGCTCAAGCTCTACGAAGGTAAGGAACCGCTGTTCCATAAGTACAAGCTCGACGACGAGATCGCGCGGATCAACCAACGCAAAGTCCCGCTGCGAGGCGGGGGGTCGCTGGTGATCGACCAGACCGAAGCCTTGGTGGCGATCGACGTCAACAGCGGCAGCTTCCGCACCGACGGCGGCGCGGAAGAGTCGGCCTTCCAGTTGAACCAAATCGCCGCTCGCGAAATCGCCCGCCAGTTGCGGCTCCGCGATCTCGGCGGCGTCGTGGTGAACGACTTCATCGACATGCGCAAAGATCGCCATCGCCGCATCGTTGAGCGAACCCTCCGCGACGCGGTCCGTCGCGATCGCGCCCGCACGAAGATCTTGCGCATCAGCCCGTTCGGCCTCATCGAAATGACGCGGCAGCGCATTCGGCCGAGCCTCAAGCGGAGCGTCTACAAGGAATGCCCCGCGTGCGCCGGTTCGGGCCTCGTGAAGAGCGCCGAGAGCATGGCGATCGAAGTGATCCGCAAACTGATCATGTGCGCCCAACACGCCAGCGTCGCGCGGATCGCGGTGACGGTCGAAGAGGAAGTGGCGAGCTATATCAACAACCGGAAGCGTCGCGAACTGACGCGGATGGAAGACGAGCACACCGTGCAAGTGTTGGTGATCAGCCGCGAAGATCTCTCGCCGGAGTTCCTCAAGTTCGACTGCGAAGACGCCAGCGGGCGTGAGGTTCGCATCGAGGGGATGTAGTTTCAGAATATGTAGCCGCCAGAAGGCGCAAGAGACGCGAAGAGTTTTTCTCTTCGCGATTTCTGTGCCTTTTGGCGGCTATGTTCGTTTGGTGGCTTGAGCGTGATGGAAGAGAATCGCCCGCGATCGCCGTGGCTCAGCGAGGACGTTTGGTCGATTTGGCTCGGGTGGTCGGTGCTGCTCTTGGCGCTCGCTGCGACTTTTGTTGGATCGATGGGCGGCGAGAAGGTGGTTAACCCACTCGCTGTGCGGTCGACCGACCTCGGCTCGTGGGTGAGCAATCCGCTCGACGCGCTCGTCGACAAGCAGGGCGCGAGCGTCGTGCCGGGCGTGGCGTGCGTCTTCGTCGCGCTGCTCGCGCTCTTCTCGGCCGGTCTCGCGGGGATGCGCGAACGCGTCCGCGGTTTTCCGCTCGCCTTCGTTGCCGTTTTCGCGCTGGCGATCTTTGCTTACTTCCTCGCCGGGCAGAAGGTCGTCAAACACCTCAACCTGGAGTACGCCCTGTGGGCGCTCACGGCAGGGCTGCTCATCAGCAACACCGTTGGCACGCCGCGCTGGCTGCAGCCGGCGGTACGGGCCGAGTTCTACATCAAAACCGGCCTCGTGATGTTCGGCGCCGAGGTGCTATTTCACCTACTGCTCGAACTCGGCCCGCCTGGAGTGTTCATCGCCTGGGTCGCCACGCCGACGACGCTGATTCTCACCTACATCTTCGGGCAGAAGGTCCTGAAGATCGAATCGAAGTCGCTCAACATGGTGATCAGCGCCGACATGTCGGTCTGCGGCGTTTCGGCCGCGATCGCCACGGCCGCGGCGTGTAAGGCGAAGAAGGAAGAGCTCTCGCTGGCGATCGGCATCTCGCTCGCGTTCACGGTGATCATGATGGTGGTGATGCCGCCGGTGATCGATTGGCTCGAACTCGGCCCGGTTCTTGGCGGCGCGTGGATCGGCGGGACGATCGACTCGACCGGCGCCGTCGCCGCGGCCGGCGACGCCCTCGGCGAGACGGGGCTGCTCGTCGCCACCACGGTGAAGATGATTCAGAACATCCTGATCGGCGCCGTCGCGTTCGGCGTGGCGATGTACTGGGTGACGTGCGTGGAGAAGTCGCCCGACGGCGCGCGACCGAGCCTCGCGGAAATTTGGCGGCGGTTCCCGAAGTTCGTCCTCGGCTTCATCGCGGCGTCGATTCTCTTTTCGCTCATCTCGACGAGCGGGGATGAGGGGAAGGTCCTCGTCGGCGCCGCGACCGCCACGTCGAAGACGCTCCGCGGTTGGTGCTTCTGCCTGGCGTTCGTCAGCATCGGGCTCGAAACGAACTTCCGCGAACTGAAGCAGTACCTCGCCGGCGGCAAACCGCTGATCCTCTACCTCTGCGGACAGACGCTGAACCTGGCGATCACCCTGGCAATGGCGTGGCTCATGTTCACCAAGTTCTACCCCGACACCGCCGCCGCCCTTGCCCAGTAATCCTCCTCACCCATCGATCCCCACCAGCGAGCCGGGGCGTCCCGCCCCCGGCGCCCCCGCTCCCCGCGCCACCCGCTTGGCCGCCTACGCCGTAGCCCTCGCCGCCACTTGGCTCCTCATCCTCCCAGCCGCCGCCCGCATCCCCGCCATCCGCCAGATGATCGCCCGCCACGAGGCCCACGGCGTCGACCCCAGCGCAAAGTTCTACAGCGAACTCCCGGCGATGCCGATGATCTCCCAACGAGTCGAGGCCATCCGCCAGTCCGACCCGGCCGCGTTCGGCCTGCCGGAGCGGCCCGGCGGCGAGTGAACCGGGCCGTTTTCAGTTGAAAACGGGCGTTCGACGGCAAATCGGGCCGTTTGCCAGCCCCCCCCAGCGGGAAGGCCGGCGTTGTGGCGAACCACCCCTCGACGCCCCGCGGCAAATCAGGTAATTTACAGGGCTCGATTGGGCTAAATCGGCCCACCCTTGGATTCACGCTTTTTTCGGACGAGTCACATGTACGCGATCATTGCAGACAGCGGTAAGCAGTTGAAGGTTGAGCAGGGCCAGGAACTGCTGGTCGATTACCGCGATTTGGCCGCCGGCGCAAAGCTGACCTTTGATCGCGTCCTCGCCGTCAGCGACGGCTCCGGCTCGCTGAAGCTCGGCGCCCCGCTCGTCAGCGGCGCCAGCGTCGTCGCCGAAGTCATCGGTCCGGAAAAGGGCCCGAAGCTCGTCGTCCAGAAACTTCGCCGTCGCAAGAACTTTCGCAAGAAGACCGGCTTCCGCTCGGTTTGCACGAAGATCCGCATCAGCTCGATCACGGGCTGAAATCGATAACGTAGGCAACGCCACGGTCGGCGTTGCTCGTCGCTTGGAAGCGCTTGGCTGGCGAGCCGCAGCGCTCTCTGAGCGAGAAGAGACGGAAGTGCACATTCCGTTTCCGTTCGTGTGACGCTGCTGCGTAGAGTTTCCCCCGTCGGTGCATGCGCCGAGCGAGCGGGAGCATCGGCGTGATGCAGACGAACGTTTTTCTTTCGGGCCTGTTGGCTATTTGTGTCGCTGCGAGCGCGGCCCGCGCCGCGTCGTACAGCGAGTTCACCGCCAGCGATCTCTCCACTGATCCGCTGCAGCCGACGCCGTTCGCGCTCGCCCCCGGTCTCAACGATCTGCTCGCCGAAACCAGCGCCACGGACTTCGATTTCCTGCAGATCACGGTCCCGGCCAACTACGTGTTGGGCGCCATCACGGTCACCTTCCATGAGGACATGAACGCGGTCTTCGCGGGAATTCAGCAAGGGGCCGTATGGACCGCCGGTGCGGGAAGCGAAATCATTCCGCCGGCGATGCTCGGGTGGGTTAACTTTCCAACGAACCCCCAGCTTGGCCATGTGGGCGAGAACATCCTCGACGACATCGCCCTCGGCGTGGGGGCGACAGGATTCACGCCCCCGCTGGAGAGCGGCGTCTACACGATGCTCTTCCAAACGCGCAGCGTCGCCGTGCGGTACGGTCTCAGTTTCCGAGTGACGCCAGTCAGCGCCAGCCTAATGGGCGACTTCAATGGCGATACGCTCGTCGATAGCGCCGATCTGGCGATCTGGCGAGCCGCCTTCGGCCAGACCGCTGCCGGCGATGCGAACGGCGACGGCGTCACCGACGGCGTGGACATGATGATCTGGCAGCGCAACTCCGGATTGACGGGCGCCGCCCCCGCGGCGCATGCTGTGCCAGAGCCTGCCGCCGCTATGTTGACGCTCGGCGCCGCGGCGGGACTCGCCGTTCGGCGTCGCCGGCGGGCGTAGTTTCTTCCGCGCGGATGCCCACCATTGGCTAGTTACCGATCGTCGCTGCTGAAAGTGACCGTCGCCACGGTCCTGTTCGGCAGCGCCCCGGCCGCCATTCGAGCGATCGGCGTCGACTCGATCGCCCTCGGCGTCTGGCGGCTCGGTCTCTCGGCGATCGGCATGTCGATTATCCTCGCCGTCGGCCGCCGCGCCTCCTTCAGCGAACTCCGTAGCGAGGTCGCCCGCCATTGGCGCCTGCTCGCAGCGGTCGGCCTCTTCTTCGGCCTCCACTGGCTCACCTACTTCCAAAGTATCAAGATGGCGAGCGCCTCGATCGGCGCCATCGGCTTCTCCACATGCGGCGTCCAGTTGCCGCTGCTCGGTTGGCTGTTCGGCTTCGGTCGGCCGCGCGCGCTGGCGATGGTCGGCGTCGCGCTCGCGATGGCGGGAAGCTGGCTTTGCGTACCGATGGAGGACGGCGCCGACGGGCAACTGCTCGGCCTGCTCGTCGGCATCCTCAGCGGAACCTTTTACGCCGCATTGCCGATGCTCCATCAACGCCACGCCCACCTCGACAACGAACTCCGCACCTGGGGCATGTTCGTCTTCGCCCTGCCGGTCTTCCTGGTGATGGCCCCGGCGGCCGAGTGGTCGATGACCGCCCGCGATGCGTGGCTCGTGTTTCACCTCGGTGTCGTCGTCACGCTGCTCGGCCACTATCTATGGGTGCAAGTGTCGACCGAGTTGCCGCTGCAACTCACCAGCGTCCTCGGCTACCTGCAACTCCCGGCGGCGCTGGTGGTGAACTACTTCATCGGCGAAGAGATGACGTTTGCGATGGCGGCCGGCGGCGCGTGCATCGTCGCGGGGAACCTGCTGGCCCTTTCGGGGCCGTTGCAGTCGACCAAAGTCGATGAGGCCAATACGCCTGAGGAGCGAGCAATCCTCGCAGATGAGCTGCCGGGAGACGCCGCCTTGCCGCTAAATGTTGAGTTGGAGTCCCGAGATCATGCGTAGGTTGATCGGGTTGTTGGTCTCCACTCGCTTGCGCTATGCTGTGGCTCCCTCCCCCTTGAGGGGAGGGCTGGGGAGGGGGTAACGAACCCTGGTACCCGCTGCCGTCACCCCTCCCTAACCCTCCCCTTCAAGGGGAGGGGACCTCAGGATGTGCCTTCCTTAAATGCTTGCCCTCTTCGCGTGCAAAAAACGGCCCCGGCGAGTCGCGCCCGCCAGGGCCGTCATTCACTTCAAGCGTGCAGCAAAACTACTTAGCCGCCCGTCGCTTCGCCGCAATCGCCGCCAGCCCGACGCCGGCCAACACGCACGTCCCCGGCTCTGGCACGATCGGCGTATACGGAATATCGCCGCCAAACGTGAAGTTGTGGAACTCCCCGCCGCTCTGCTGCAGCGCGCTCGCCGCCACGCCGACGCCGTTAATGCCGCCGCCGTTGATCGTCAGCGCCGCGTTCGGCGCCAACAAGCTGCCCAGCATCGCAATGTTGTTCGTCTGCACGGTCGTTGCGGTGGGATAGTTGAACAACACGCCCGCGTGGTTGTTGCTCGGCGAGCTGCTGCCGTTGTAAGACATGCCGCCGAACTGCGTGACGTCGCTCCCCGCGATGTTGATCAGCAGCGTCGCGTTCGGAAAGCTGTTGACGATCTGCTTGTTGCTTGTCGCTTCCCACACGCTTTCCGAGACGTTGAAGACGTTCAGCCCGGCGTTCGTCGCGGTGAGCGTCAGCGTCGAGTAGCCGTCGAAGACGACCGAAGCGTTCGTGGCCAGGGCGCCCCAGGCCGCGCTCTTCGCGGTGAGGTCGGCCTGAGCCGCGGCAAAGTTGACCGGATTGCCCTGATAGGTGATGCCGTTGGTCGTGGTCGGCGCGGCGGTGAGGCTCGTCCCCCACACGGCGTTGCCGTTGAACACTTGCCACCCGCCCTGGGCGTTCATGTTCCCGCCTACGACCAGCACGTCGGTGCGAGGATTGGTGATCGGCACCGCGGGCCCGACGCCGCCGGAACCGACGCCATAGCTGCTGGCCGTGAAGTTTCCGCCAACCGCGAGGCGACCTTCGGTGTCTTGGCCGTGAGAAGTGAGATTGCCGAACACGAAGCCATTGAAGGCGTTAGCGGCGCCAAGATTGGCGGCGCGAGCGCCGGTCGACAGACCGAGCGCAGCAGCGACGGCCAAAGCCGGCGCGCAGAGTGAGAGCAGGCGCATTAGCGAACTCCGGATGCAGAAACAGTGGGGTCAACGAACGATGGGGTCGCGCGGAACCCCGGCGCCGGGAAAAGAGTGCGGCCTGCCCCCGGCAGAGAGCCCCCAACCTGGGGGGCTGCTTACTCGATTATGCTTGGCCGCTCGAAGTCGAGCAATAGACCGCTTCCGCCCCCTTTTAGCCCCCGGTTCTTCAAACCGGGGGCACGCGCGGCCGCAACCGGCAAGCGCCATTTCTCTCGCCGAGAACCCTGTCGCCAAGCCACGCCTTTAGCGTTTCCCTTCTATAGGCGATGCACGCCGCAACAGGGGCGGCGATAGTGCCTCGCCAACTTCGAGGGGAACAGCGATGAACGCAACACGCAGCAACCGCATTTGGCTCGCCGGTACGATCGGCCTCCTGCTCGCACTAGGGAGTGCACCCGCAGCCCGCGCCGTCGACAAGTCGTGGAACGCCGCCGACAGCGATTCATGGTCGAATGCAGCCCGCTGGACGCCGGCCGGCGCGCCGGGCGCGGCCGACGTCGTCCGCCTCGGCAACCTCCCCGGCGTCGTCAACCACACCGTTTTCCTCAATCAGGACGCAACGATCGCCGGGCTGCAAATTTCCAACGGCATGGCCCTGCAAAACGAAGGGCACGTGATGATCGTCGCCGGCGACACGACGCTCAGCGGCGACAACACGCGACTCAACGTTGAAGACGCCGGGTTCGGAACCGACTATTTCACTCATGATCTCATCATCGGCGCCGAGTCTAACGTCTGGCTGCAAAATGGCATCATCGGCGTCAGCGAAGACTTGATCGTGAACGGCCAGATTCGCGGCCTCTTCAACGACAACGGCGGCGTTCAACTCTCGGGAACGGGGACGACGCTCACGAACAACGGCCTAGTCGCGGCGGGCGCGGGCGTGATCAATTGCATCCAAACGAACGACGGCGCGTTCGATCTCGACGGACAAACCGGCAACGGCGAAATCTTGGTCAGCGGGAGCGATGTCGCTCGGCTCAGCTTCAGCGGTGGAGCCATCACCGACGCGTTCAGTGGATTGATCACGCTTGGCCCGTACGCTCGGCTCAACATGAGCGTCGGCACTTGGACCGCTGATGCGTCGAGCTTCATCGACGTGTTCGGCCAGCTCGGCAATCAAGGCCCGGCCGAGCGAGCGGTCATTAGCGGCGACCGCGTCACGCTCGCTGGCGGAATCGACGTCGGCGGCTGGACGGCGACGCTCGAAGTCGCCGCCGACGCCACGCTCGCCCCCACGGCGAACGTCGTCGTTGGCGAGGACGATCGCCTCATCTTCCTCGGCGACACCAGCGTCGAGGGGGGAACCTTCAACACCAACGGCATCGGAGAGCACGGCGGGCAGGTCAACTTCAACGGCGCTACCGAGTGGGCCGGAACCATCACGGTCAACGGCCGCGCCCAGCAAAACGGCGACGCTTCCGTCACGTCGCCGACGGTGGTCAATGCCGGCCTGTTCGATTTCAGCGGCGAGGATAATCACACGAACTGGAATATCGCGGCGCCCTTCGTCATCAACGCGGTCACGACGAAAACCGAACCGTTCGATTTTTTCGAAGGCGAGATGACCATCAGCGGCGGATTCTTGGGAAAGCTCACGATGAACCTCGGCGGCGGTACGCAGTTTGGTTGGTCGATGAATGGCGTGCTCAATCTCTCCGGCAACCCCGTGCTGTTCGTCAATCGGATCGACGGCGCTCACTTCGTGATGAACGGCCAGATGAACGTCGACGCCACGAAGGTCGAAATCGGCGCCAACGTGTTCTTCTGGCCCGATGCACAGCTGAACTTCGCCTCAGCCGCTTCGCAACTGCGACTGCGCGGCGAGTCTCACTTCCTCAGTGGAGCGGAGATCAACGGCGCGGGCACGATTATCAACGGCCTCGGCGGCGAGATGTGCATTCATCACACGGTCGTCTTCGATGCCGCCGGGCTGGAGAACCACGGTCGCTTGAAGTTCCGCGGCATCGAGCCCGACCTGGCCGCGTTGGTCGCCGTCAATCGGTTCGTGAACGACGACGACGGCACGCTGCAAGTCCGCGTCGGCGGTGACGCGCTGGGCGAATCTTACGACCACCTGCTCGTCACCGATGGCGCCGCGACGCTCGACGGCTTGCTGGAGGTATTGCTCTTCGACGCCAGCGGCGTCCCCTTCGCCCCGCAAATCGGCGACGCCTTCCCAATCATCACCGCGCTTGGCGGCGTCGCGGGAACGTTCGACAACGCCCCCGTCTCGCACCGTGATGGCCTCGCCTACCACTGGGCCGTCGACTACTCGCCTTACCAGGTATCGCTCCGCTTGGAAGCGATCACCGTCCCCGAACCCGCCACGATGTTCCTCGCCATCACCGCAGCCGCAACCCTCGCGATGCACCGTCGCCGTCGCAAGCGCTGATCGTCTGGGTGGCCCACCGGGTAGCCCAGGTTGGCGTACTCGCCTACCTGGGCGGCGCAGCCACAAGAGGCAAGCGCCAACCCCCAATTCCCGGCCACCCCGGCCCTTTTTAGCCCCCGGTTCTTCAAACCGGGGGCTCGCGCCACTCCGCGCGCATTCTCCTCAAGGTGGCCGGAAATCGGTTATTGGATTCCCTCGACCAATATAGTAGTGTGAACGCACGTTCACTTCGTGCCGCCGGCGCCTGCCGCGGCCGAGCACTGCGCTCAACGCAAGTTCAACACAACGGGGGACAACAATGAAACGCCAATACATCCGCGGCCGCAACCGCGTCCTGACGCCCGAACTTCGGGTCAAGCTCTGCCAACTCGTTCGCGAAAGTTCCACGCTCGTCGAGGCCGCCGAAGCGATCGGCGTCTCGCTGCGCACCGTGCAGCGCGAACGCAAGTACGACGAAGATTTCGACCACGAGTTGCTCCTGGCGCTCAGCGCGCCGCCCGATCCGCTCAAGCTGATGCAAGCCGCCGCCCGCACCCACTGGCGGGCTGCCGCATGGTTGCTCGAGCGAACCCGGCCCGAGCAATACGCTCGCCGCCCGACCAACATGGCGCACGCCGGTCAAGTGAACCATGCCGTCAACGCGGTGATGGAAGCAGTGCTGCAGCTGTTGCCGCCCGCCGAGCAGGAGCGTCTATTCCCGTTCATCGACGCCGCCTGCCAACGGGCCCTCGACTGCTGCTTCCCGAACCTCGGCCCCTGGGGCCATCCGCGGTCGCCGAAGCTCCCGCAAACGCCGCTCGGCAATCATCTCCGCTGGAAACTGCTCACTCAAGCCCCGGGCGTTCCCGCCTTCCTCAACGATGAAGACCGCAAGCTAGCCGAAACGTTCATCAAGCAGGACGAGGCGGACGCCGAGCGAGCCGAGGGCTTCATCCAGCGAGCCAAAGAGGGCGTCCAGCGAGCCGAGGGGTTCATCCCCTCGGTAGAAGACAACCCCGACGACGACGCAACCGTCATCGAAGACGCCCCCGCGGCGCAAGCTGCGGCGCCAAGATGCATGGTCCCGCCAGCCGCGCCCAGCGATCCATCGCCGTCGCGTGAAGACCTCTACGAACTCGCCCTCGCAGAAGTGGATGCCGATTTCCCGCCGGCTTGCGGCGAGCGAACCGCATGCGCTCCAGGCAAAGAGCACTGCCTGGAGGGCAAGCTTGCATCCCCCTGCATCGAGCCCCGCCGCGCGGCGCCATCGACATCGCCGCCGCAAGAACCGCAGCCAGAGGACCAAGAGCATTTTGTCGCCAAAAATGCGTTTGGCGACAAAATGTCCACGCCAAAACCCCACCCCCCCGCTTAGCCCCCGGTTCTTCAAACCGGGGGGGATGAATGCCCGGTTCTTTGAACCGGCGGGCAGCGTAGCGTATTGCATTCCCGCGGCTGCAGTCGCGAATAATCGACATATGGCTCCCGAGAAGTTACATTAATCAAAGTTTTACGAGTCGTCGTGGTTTTCTGGTCATTAACTCTTGTCGAGGCGTCTCATGAGAATCTGCTGCGTGCGTGTCTGGCTGGGAGTCATTGCGGCATTGCTGTGCAGCGTGTTCGACGCGTACGCGGCGCCAAGCTATCGGTTAGTTGACCTGGCTGGCTTCCAGCCTGACGACATCAACGAGCAAGGGCAGGTCGCCGGCGTCATGCCTCCTCGATTTGGCTCGCCTGTCGCGGGGCTACTGCAGCCAGGGGCGACCGCTCCGACGTCAATCGCTTTCGGGACGGGGCTTTGGGATGGCGTGCGGTTGAATAACTATGGGCAGATTCTCAGCAAAAGCCCCGGCATACTCTCCGGGGCGTTGAGCCAACCCTTCTGGACCCCCGATCTGCCAAACGGCGCGTCTGGCGCCATCTCGCAGGCAATGTACCCGCCTGGGCCTAGCGGGAATCTCGAAGGGCCCATCGGCCCGGATATCGGCGAAGACGGGACGATCCTCGTGAACGGCTGGGATTTCGTCGGCGGGGGTCGGCAATCCTATATTTGGAAGCCATCGACGCCCAACGGGGCGACCGGTTCGATGACGCTCTTCGGCGGCGGCGGCGGGACGAACGTCGTCCTCAACAGCATCAACGAGCGGGGCGACATCGCTGGCGTCGATGCCAAGGGGGCGTTTGTTTTCATTCCCACCGTCCCCAATGGCCTCGCCGGCGTGCGGTATCCGCTCAGTGCGACTCCGATGGGGCTCGCGAGTTCTGCTGCGGAGATCAACGACGTCGGGCAGGTTGCCGGCGACACGGTCGTCGGCAATCGCCGGCACGCGATGTTCTGGAATCCGCAAGTTCCCAACGGCTCAACGGGCGTCATGTCCGATTTGGGGCTGTTGCCCGGTAGATTGCAAAGTCGCGCGGTCGATGTCAATAACGCTGGAATGGTTGTCGGCGTCGCTGATGATGATTCCGCAACCAGTAGCTCATCGGCCAATCTTATTAACGGCTTGTCGTTTCTCTGGACCAGCAGCGGCGGCATGCAGAACTTGGGCGACTTGCTCGACTCCACCGGCGCTGGCTGGCAGCTATATGGAGTTCGCGGCATCAATGACCGCGGCCAGATCGTTGGCATCGGTTCGTACGACCCCGACGGGCCAGGCGGCGTGCCGTTGGAAGTTCGCGGGTTCCTGCTCAATCCGGTCCCCGAGCCGACGACGCTTGCGTTAGTTTGCAGCGGATTCGCCTGTTGCCTGGCGGCACGCCGTCGGCAACGGCGATAGTCGCTACCGCGAGTTCGGGTAGCCCTGGTTGGCATACTTGATTGGACGGTGCTTGCTGAGAGCGTTCATGGCACGCAAAGAAAGAGTCGAGAGCCTTTGCCGCTCGTGGCATAAGACTCCCGACCCCATTGGCGTGGACGCGATTGATCGCTCCGTGTCGTCCTAGTCGCGGCGGCGGCGAACCGCACCGCAAGCAGCGACGCCCAGCGTCGCCAACAGCAAAGTCGCCGGCTCGGGAACGAGCGTGACCGAACCAGAGATGCCCGTGAGGTCGTTGGGATGACCGTTGCCGCCGTTGCCGACGACGAAATCGAGCGTGCCGCCGGCCGCCAGCGTCACCGTGTCCGTGAAGGTCGGCCCGGCGCCGTTGATGCCGTTCGGGACGTCTTGAGCGCTGTTGACCAGTCCGCTGTACAGCGGCGGAGCGAGGTTCCCGTTGAGGACGACGTGCACGTCGGTCGTCGTGTTCGCGGGGCTGTTGCCCGTGTACCCAACGTTGAAGTTGTACGTGCCGGCGACAGGCGCCGTGAATCGCAAGACGCCGTATTCGGCGCTGCCGGGATGGATGGTAACTTGACCGGCAGGCCAATAACGGCCGAAGGAGTCGACCGTCGACGAGGCGGAGGTGTTCTTTTCGATGTACACCTCTTCCGAAGCCGACCGCCAATGATAGATCGGATTGCTGCCGCCGGTGAGCGGCAGCGGGACGAACGACAAGCCGGTCGAAGAGCCGTAGCTCCACGGGCCGAGCGTGCTGGGATTGTTCGCCGTATCAAAACCGGCGGAGATGTCGTAGACGGTTGCCGCTTGGGCGGTGCTGGCGAATAACGCGGCAACGACCGCGACGCACAGCAAGATTCGCTTCATGATGTCTGACCTCGTGATGAAGAAAAGGTGGTGTCGCGCGAGAGAGGCTGCTCTCGTTCTCAGCCTGTTCCGCGGGTTTGCTTAATTGCTTTGAGTGAGTGCGTGCTGTTCCGCCAGGTATGCGGGGGGGCGGAGGCGTGCCAAGAATAGATCGTCGAGAAAAGGGAGGCGATTGAATGGTAATACAATTGCCAGGCTGTAGATTAACTGCCCGATGCAGGGGCGGCAATCACTTGGAAGGAAGTATTTGTCATATTTTTCAAGGGCGTTGCAGGCCTGTTTTTGTAGGGTTTTCTGCGTGAAGGCCGCAATTTTCGGGACGATCGGCTGGTGGCCGCCGTCCATTTACCTCTGATCGGCCGGCGGAGCGGTTTTTCGGCTTTCCTAATCGTGGTGAGTTCGGCGTCGATGGAAGCTGATCGTGCATTACCGACAGGGCAGAGGCGCTGGAAGAGGGCCGTCGGCGTGGGGATTCTCTCCCTGCTCGTCGGCGCTTTCGCCACATGGTCCTGGCAGCCGCAAGCTACGGTGGTGCACGGCTCGATAATCATCGACGGCGAGCCACGCGAGTACCGACTCGTAGCGCCAAGTGTCGACAAGCGAGCCGAGGGGTTCATCCCCTCGGTCTTTCCCTCACACCCAACCCCCGCCAAACCCAATCACAACATCCCAGTCATCTTCGCCCTCCACGGCGCCCTCGACACCGTCGACGAAATGGCCGCGTACACGGAACTCGACCGCCTAGCGATCGAAAAGGGCTTCCTGCTCGTCTACTTGCAGGGGCGAATGCTCAACTGGCCGCCGTTCATCCCGCCGGAGAATCCAGGCATCTACGAACCCGACGCGAAGTTCTTCAACGCCATGTGCGACTTCGTCGTCCGCGAGTACGACGTTGACCCGCAGCGGATCTACCTACTCGGCGTCTCGCAGGGCGGCGCGGCGGCGAACGCGCTCACCGCGATGTGCAGCGACCAGATCGCCGCCACCGTCGTCGGCTGCGGCTGGCTGCCAGATCCGCTCGGCGACAGCCCGCTGCAGACGGCCAACAAGTGCCCAATGCTGTTCCTCGTCGGCGACCGCGATCGCCAAGTCCCGCCGGCAATGGTTCGAAAAGGTTACGAAGCGTTCGAGCGGGCGGGGCATCCGGTAGAGTTCCGGATGATTGAGGGTTTCGGCCATGGTTGGCCGCGCCGCGAGAACGAACGCGTGTGGGAGTTTTTGGAAGGAAAGCGATTGGAGAAGGGTAGCGAGTGATTGTGGGTGGCCGCGACACTCGGCCGCGAACGACGAGCCATTCCGTGCAACAATGCCGGCCGCGTGTCGGGGTCGCGCCAGCGACAGGAGGTGATGGAGCTTACACGCGGCTTGCCTCGTGTTGCTGATGCAACACCCACACACTGGCGGCTGGAGCAGTTTGGAATGGAGGAGGCGTTTCGCCAGGGCGTCGGTGCCACCCGCGTTAGCTGCAAGGGGAGCCGATGTCTATTGGACACGTCTTGGTTTTTTGAGAAGAGAACCGATGCCCTGGTTGATAGTTTTCGGAGTCAAAAGCTAATTTTACCAGGGTATCGGTTTAATTCATAAGTCAAAATTGCTAGTAGGGGGGCGTCAGAGCATTGGCATCCCAAAGCTTATACGATGAGCCGCCGTCGTGGATTCCCACAAGCTTAAGATTCGAAATCTCCTCCCCAGGTAATAGCGTGATGTGAGCGGATTGGTAACCTGCCTTATGGAATAGTCGAAATACCGCGTTCGGGCCTGCAATTGCGGAAGTCGCTTCATCATCCCAACCGTTAGGCATCGTGGTTTGCCCGGCATCGTCTATCAGCAAAGGCTTACCACCGTAGTTATTGTCCTTATACAAAACGGCCCATACTCCATTTTTGTTTTTTGGGTTTGCTTTCACGGCGAGTTTCATCGCTGCCAGAAGCGCGGGACTTTGAGAAGGCATAAGAATCTCCAAGGTAAGTGGGAGGATGTGGCGACTGTCCGGCAAGTAATGTGCACTTTGCTTGTGCTTTTTCAAGGTGGGTGGTTGAAAGTATTTAAAACGGATGTGAAATGTCATTAATTTTCATAAGTGATCTGATCCTAGTTGCATTGCTTTTCGCTAACGATGGAAGACTCGCCAGTCTTTTGGGGGGAATACACCAAGAAGCCAGCCGCTGTTCCTTGTCGGCTCGCGCGACTGGTAAGGCTATGGTGCATTCGAGGAGGCTGACCACCCGGTGGAGGTCAGAGTAATCAAAAGCTTTGCGCCCCCCACGGCGGCCAGGGCAGGAGAAGGAGCGAGGGGAAGTTCTTGGGAGGAAAGCTGTTGGAGGAGATTCTGAGAAATCCCGCAAGAGCTAGCACTGCGAACGGAAGAGGGGGGCGGCCGACGAGAGAGGCACGGGCAGCGTGCTGGGGTCCCATTCCCGACGAGATGACAGTGGTTCTAAGTCGCGTCGCCTCTTATTGCTTGAAGCAGCACGGACACGCTGGCGGGCGGGCGGTTAGGAATGGAAGAGCGGTTTCGCGAGAGTGTTGGCGCCATCCGTGGTAGCCGCTTGGGGTTAACCTACGCTGGCTTAACCATCTCGCAATTGTTTGAATTGTTCAAAGGTCAATTGCTTTCGCTTCGGAAGGACGCGTCCTTGAACGCATGAAATTTGACCGCCAGCTTCCGAGAACAATCGACGACTGAGGGAAGCGGCCGAGATTGTGGTTGTTATACGGTTAATGTGCTTCGCAAAGTCTTCGCCATTAAATAGGTGCAACTCATTAGAGAGCAAATCGTGAAACTCGTCGTGCACACCAGGTGCGAAGTCCGCTGTTGTCGTGATTGCAGCGCACGTGGCATCCTTGTCGCGACTGAAAACACCCCACAGTGCTCGTACCTGCTCTGCTTTTACGCGTCGATTGGGGTTGTACGCCTTCGCTTCATGGAGGATTCGCGTCCACTTGTTTTCTGCAATTACATCGCGGCCTTTGTCATTGCTGCGGGGCGTTACGACAACTGTCTCGCATCCGTCAAGCCAGTGAGAAGCGGCGATGAAGTGCTCAAGTTTCTCGGGGCTCGTGCAGAACTCGAATCGGAAATGAGGGTTGTGGTATAGATGGTTGCTTATCTCGAACCAAGTAGCAGTTGGTGTTTGTACTCGACGTCCTTCTAGAGTTCGGGGGCCAAGTTCGACTATCTGTGTATGGAATAGCACAGACGGGTCGACGCTGAAGGCAGTGCTGATATGTTCTCGTTCGTGGGTTAGTGTGAAAGATTTGAGGTCTAAATGCCAAGGTGAGCTGCCAATCCATGTCTTGCTCGGGTCGCGTTCGTAGGCTGGTACGTCGCGGGTGCAGACTTTCTCCAAGCGTCCACCTATAAGAGCGAATAAGTCTTCTTTCATGGCTCGCTATCCTGGGATTACATAGAACGGGCGTCGAACAAGCTCGTAGCTCGTTCGACGCCCGTTGCGGTGTCACCCGGTTTTTGCTCGCTGCGGAACTCTGGCCGGACCCCTCGGAGTACCTCGGGGTGACAGGGTTCTTTCGCGAGGGGAAGACAAGGCCGCGGGGGTGAACCCCGCGGCTCGCCTTTTTCTTCTCGCTTAGCTGCAGCCCATGCTGTTGCCGCAGTTGTGGCAGAGGTAGCAGTTGCCGTTGCGGACGGTGATCGCGCCGCAGCCGTCGCACGCCGGGGCGTCGATTTGGAACTGCGCGAACTGTTCGCTGCGGATGTTGGGGCTGGCGGCGTCGCTCTTCGTCAGCACGCCGGCTCGTTCGAGGAGCTTGGCGCTGTAGAAGGAGTTGCCGTTGCCGTTAGAACTGTTGCCGTTGCTGCCGTTCTTGCCGTGACCGTTCGTGTGGCCATTGGTCTTGGCGGCCGGGGTCGGGGACGACCCGGCTCGCTCAGTGGAGCTTGCCGGCTTCGATGATTCCGACTTGGCCGCGGCGGGCTTTGCTTCCGAGCTGCTGGTCAGCCCGTCGGCCTTCTTGGCGACGGGCTTGTGCTGTGTGTCCGAAACCTCGTCGTCGCCGGCAGGGTTTGCGGCCGGGCTGGGGCCTTCGAGCGGCAGGCCCAAGCTCGCTTCCTTGTAGCCGGGGAGGAACGTGATTCCCATCCAGCGGAAGATGTAGTCGATCAGGCTCTTCGCGATGCGGATGTCGGGGTTCTTCGTATGTCCTTGAGGTTCAAACCGCATATGGCTGAACTTGCGAACATAATCTTCCATCGGCACGCCGTACTGCAGGCTCATCGAGACCGCGGTGCCGAAGGCGTCCATCAAACCGCCGATGGTCGAACCTTCCTTGGCCATCGTGATGAAGAGCTCGCCCGGGCGGCCGTCCGGATAGAGGCCGACGGTGATGTAGCCTTCGTGACCAGCCACGTTGAACTTGTGGGTGACCGACTGACGGGTGTCGGGCAACCGTTCGCGGCGGGGCTTCGCGATGGCGGCGACTTCCTTGGCCTTCGCCTTATCGGCTTCGGTGCCGGTGTTCAGCGGTTGGCTTTCCTTCGAGCCGTCGCGATAGATCGCGAGGGCCTTCAGGCCGAGACGCCAGCCGTCGAAGTAGGCCTGAGCGATGTCCTCGGTCGTCGTGTCGCGGGGCATGTTGACGGTCTTGCTGATGGCGCCCGACAGGAAGGGCTGAGCGGCGGCCATCATTGTGACGTGAGCTTGCCAGGCGATGCTGCGCGTACCGTTGCGCGGCGTGAACGCACAGTCGAAGATCGAGAGATGCTCGGGCTTCAGATCGGCGGCGCCTTCGATCGTATCTTCCTTGTTGATGTAGTCGATGATCGACTCGATCTCGGGTTGCTCGTAGCCGAGGGTGGCGAGAGTGGCCGGGACGGTTTGGTTGACGATCTTCAGCATGCCGCCGCCGGCGAGCTGCTTGTACTTCACCAGGGCGATATCAGGTTCGATGCCGGTGGTGTCGCAGTCCATCATGAAGCTGATGGTGCCGGTGGGGGCGAGCACGGTGGCCTGAGCGTTGCGGAAACCGTGAGCGGCGCCAGCGGCGACGACCTCGTCCCACACTTGCCGCGACGCATCGCGGAGGTACTCGGGGCACTCGGGCTTGATTTGCTCGGTCGCGGCGCGGTGCATTTCCATGACGCGGAGCATCGGTTCGCGATTGAGCTCGAAACCTTCGAACGTGCCGACGGCTTCGGCAAGTTCAGCGCTCGTCAGGTTGGCGGCGCCGTGGAGCAGGGCCGTCATGGCGCCGCAAACGCCGCGACCGGCTTCGCTGTCATAGGCCATGCCGCCCGCCATCAGCAGGCTGCCGAGGTTCGCGTAGCCGAGACCCAGCGGACGGAAGGCATGGCTGTTGCGAGCGATGTCTTGCGTCGGGTAGCTGGCGTGATCGACCAAGATTTCCTGGGCGATGAAGTAGAGCCGGCAAGCCGCGCGGAAGCGATCGGCGTCGAACGTGCCGTCTTCCTGACGGAACTTCATCAGGTTGATGCTCGCCAGGTTGCAGGCCGTGTCGTCGAGGAACATGTACTCGCTGCACGGATTGCTGGCGTTGATGCGACCGCTGTTCGGGCAGGTGTGCCAGTTGTTGATCGTCGTGTCGTACTGGACGCCCGGATCGCCGCAGTGCCACGCACAGTCGGCCATGCGGTTGAGGACGTCGCGAGCTTGGTAGGAGGGGCCGGCCTTCTTGGGGTCGGTGACCCAGCGGGTGGTCCACTCGGCGTTCTTCTCGACGGCGTGCATGAAGTCGTCCGTCAGGCGAACCGAGAGGTTCGCATTCTGGAACATGATCGAGCTGTAGGCTTCGCCGTTGAAGTTCGACTCGTAGCCGCCCTTTTCAATGAGGACGCGAGCCTTTTGCTCTTCCTTCCACTTGCATTCGATGAATTCCATCACGTCTGGATGCCAGACCTTGATCGACTGCATCTTGGCGGCGCGACGGGTCTTGCCGCCCGACTTCACCACGGCAGCGACTTGGTCGTAAACCCGCATGAAGGAAAGGGGGCCCGAGGGCTTGCCGCCGCCAGCGAGCTTTTCGCGATGCGAACGGAGCGTCGAGAGGTCGGTGCCGGTGCCGCTACCGAACTTGAACAACATGGCCTCGCTGCGGGCGAGCTCCATGATGTCTTCCATGTTGTCGTCGACGTGCTGGATGAAGCAGGCCGAGCCTTGGGGGAACTCGTAGGGGTTCTCAGGCTGAACGACTTCGCGGGTTTGCGGATCCCAGCGCCAGTTGCACTTGGCGCCGGTGACGCCGTATTGGTGGTAGAGGCCGACGTTGAACCACACGGGCGAGTTGAAGGCGCCGTGTTGGTGGAGGCAGAGCCACGACAGGTCGCGGCAGAATCGCTCGCCATCTTCGGCGGTGGCGAAGTAGCCGTCTTCGAGACCCCAGTCGGTGATCGTGCGGACGACGCGGTGGATCAGCTGGCGGACGCTGTATTCGCGCTGTTCAGTGCCGACTTCGCCGTAGAAGTATTTGCTGCAGATGACGTTGGTGGCGAGCTGCGACCAGAACTGCGGCACTTCGCAGTTGGTTTGCTCGAACAACACTTCGCCGTTCTCGCCCTTGATGGCGGCGCTGCGAACGTCCCATTGAACGGTGTCGTAGACGTCAGCCACCTCGACGGGGCAGAACTGGGCGTCGATCTTGAGCCGTCCATGGAATCGCTTGGCGGCACTGCGCGTGGAGCCAGCGGGACGGGATTGGGTGCGTGCAGCGAGCGAAGCGTCGGCCATCGCCATAATCAAACCTCCTGTTTCGGATCAGTCAGAAGGGCATCCTACCATTGTGTACAAAAGTACACACCCCAGCAATCAATCGGCATCGTCGCCGGTCGATCGTAGTACTTCCGTACTACATTTTGGGGAGTCGCTATGACAAACCCCGGAAAAGCCCGGGGTGGATCAATAAATTCCACTATATATGGTGTTGGATGCCCAGTTGGACACCATATCCAGCGGAGGTGAGGGGACGATCTTACACCGCCGCCAGAAGGCGTCAAACAACAGTTAGTGGTTTTCGTAAGGTGCTATCACACAATGGGTTGTGGCATGTGTGAAGCGGGGGCGTCAGTCGGATGAAGGGAATGTGAAGATGCCTAAACCATTATACGCTTGAGGGTTGCGGAAAACCCGCGACAAAGCGGAGGGGGCCGGCTGATTTCAAGGCGGGGATGCGCAATTCTTAGGAGCGAAACCGAGGGTGCCTTACCTGGGATGCGCAAACCGCCAAGTCTGCCAACCCATCTGGGGGAGAGTCCCTATCGCGTCGCGGGAAGCGACACGATACGCTACGCCGCCTCTTTTCTTTCTAGTCCCCCCCAACCCCTGCGACGGGCTTCATCATTCCATGTTGCCACGCTGGGGCATCGTGTTGCTGGGGTTAGCGCTGGCCGCCGGTTGCAGTGGTTCGCGCTGGGCACGCGACGATTCCGACTACGCGGCGAAGTACCCGCACCACACCGACAACGTGGCGAAGATGACGAAGCAGGCGGTCGACGCGCGGCATGTGAAGGGGAAGGGCGGCCCCTACGCCGGGCT
Source organism: Lacipirellula parvula (assembly GCF_009177095.1). Lineage (NCBI taxonomy): Bacteria > Pseudomonadati > Planctomycetota > Planctomycetia > Pirellulales > Lacipirellulaceae > Lacipirellula > Lacipirellula parvula. Next base: position 6,527,259 of record NZ_AP021861.1, on the reverse strand, counting down.
GTCGGGGGCGGGCGATCCGTTTGCGATGGGTGGTGAAGCGGGTTGGTTTCACTATCCTACCTCGTATCTGGAGTGGCACGGCGGGCTCGCAGGCCTGCTGTACGAAGGCGAAGCTTCGGCTACCGGCGGCGCGACGATTGGGGCGCGTGTGCAATCGCCGTCGCGGTTGGCGCCTTTCGTCGGCGTCGGAACGTACGGTGGATTTACGCCCAAAATGTTTCAAGATAGTCCGAATTTCATCGACGACGACGCGGATGGGCAAATTGACGAGGCCGACGAACTTGGCAAAGACGGCGTTTTGGCCATCTACCCGGAGGCGGGCGTTCATTTCTGGCTGACGCCGGAATGGCGGCTCACTGGATCGGCGAGCTATTGGACGGCGGTGACTGAGAAGGCGGATGGTTTTTGGATGTGGAACATCTCGTTGGCTCGGATCACGCATCCTGGCGCCGCGACGAGTCAGTTAGGACTCGCCACGGAGGCGCGCGAGCGGGGGTGGGAGCCGGGCGACGGGGCGAATGCGGCGGAGTTCGACGCGCTGCAGGCGGAGATTCCGGCAACGATTGAGCCGTCGCTCGCAGGCGACGCTGACTGAGCCGAAGGGCTCGCTGGGCGTTGCCCGTTGGCGAGTCTTTAAGGGGCCAAAGATGCCCTCCGGAGGCGTCGCATGGTACGATGGCGCCATGCAATTTCCCCGTCGGTTTCGAATCACCACGCTGCTAATTGCTTCGGCGATGATCGCCTTAGCGGCGGGCGGCGTGCGCATGTGGTACGACGTTCAAGTGGCCCCGCAGCGGGCTGACGAGGCGGCGCTCGCGGCTCCCGAGATGCGCGGCGTGGTCGATCGGTGGTCTGGTCCTGTGGCGACGTGGCGCGGCGGCGGGCGGCGCGTCCAGCATCTATGGTTCGACGAGGCCGAGACGTTTGACGCGGCCGCGGTTCACCTGAGCGACCTGACGGCCGTGGAGTCGGCGTTCGTACTGGCGCGGCAGATCATGCCGCATGCCGCGGCGGCGGCGCGGGGAGAGCATGACGAGGTGATCGAGGCGTGGCGGCGTCATCCAGCGTTGCGGATGGTGGAGATTGACGCTTCGGTTCGCGGGGCGCCTTTGGGGGATGCCGTCGAACTGTACGATCAGGAAGATCGGGCAATGCTAGCGAAAGCGTTGCCAAAGGTTGAGATCGTGTGGATGGAAGTTCACTAGGCCGAAGCGTTGCGGCTAACCGCTGCGAACCTGGCGTCGCGATCGAGGTTCCTTCCCCGCATGAGCAACGCCGACTATCGCTGGAATCAAACGCAGGCCGTCGTCGATTACGACGCGGCGGCGCCGGTTATTCATCCGCAGTATGTGACGGTGCAGGACCAACTGCTGGCGGCGTTGCCTTATGCGGCGAACGTTGCGTTTCGGCTCGTCGACGTCGGCGGCGGTTCGGGGCGGTTGGTTGAGCGGGTGCTTGAGCAATTCCCGAATGCGACGGCGGTTGTGATGGATCAGTCGGAGCCGTTCTTGGGCGTTGCGCAGCAGCGGCTCGAACGGTTTGGCGCGCGGGCGTCGTTCGCGCTGCAGCGGTTGCAAGATGATTGGCCGGCGGCGATCGGACCGGTCGACGCGGTGGTGAGCACCTCGGCGATTCACCATCTCGAACCGGCGGAGAAGCAGACGCTGTTTGCGAAGATTTTCGCGGCGCTGCCGAGCGGCGGCGTCTTTCTCAACGGCGACGAACATCGGTCGGCGAGCGATGCAGAGTTTCGCACGCTGCTCGAAGCGTGGGGGCGGCACATGGAGTCGTCGCTCGCCGCGGGGCGGATTCCGGCGTCGTTCGATCAAGTGATCGCGAAGTGGCGGCGGCGGAATCTCGACGAGTTCGGGGCCCCTGCGAAAAGTGGCGACGATTGTCACGAAACGATCGAGACGCAGGTTGAGTACCTGCGAGCGGCGGGGTTTACCCCCGTCGAAGTCCCTTGGCAGCACGAACTGTGGGCGCTGTTTGTGGCGCGCAAGGCGTGATGCACACAACGGAACAAAAATAGCCCCGACCTAGCTAGGTCGGGGCTATTGGCGTTTTTCGGCGGCGCGGCGTCTTGCGCGATGGACACCGACCCCCGGGCGGAGCCCGGGGCTAGATTTCGGAGTAGTCGGTCGGTTCTAGGAACAGTTTCGTGATCGCCGGCTGCGTGTCGGCGTATTTGGCGTCGTCGCGCATGCGGATGAAGTCGGGAGACTCGAGGAACGCCTTCCAGCCCTTTTCGTTAGCTGCCATGTCTGGCGCGGCGAGCATGTACTTCAGGTTCGGCTGGTCGTCGCCGACGAGCGTTTCGCCGAAGAAGACGTTTTCAAAACCACACTTCGGGAAGATGTCGCACTCGCCGTCGTTGAACATCGCGACCTTCGCGCGAGCGCGGTCGTCGTTGTGGTTCTTGTAGGTGCGGAGCTCGAGGACGCGCGGCTTCTGGGCCGGCGGCGTGATCGTGGGCGTCGACGCGAATGCGAGCATCAGCGAACTGTCGATGCCTTCGTAAGCGGGCGATTCGCGCTTCGCGGTGCGGTAAGCGTTGGTCGCTGTGGTGAACGCGGCGTCGGCTTCGAGCGCCTCGCGAGCGGCGGCGAACGCGGCAGGGTTCGGGTAGACGAGCAACACGTGAACCGACGGGCCGTCGTCGGGGCCGATTTCAGTGAAGGCTCCGACGGGACCGAGGCCGAGCTTCTTCCAAGCGGGGATCGCGGCCGATTTCAGGTAGTCGTGCAGTGCGGGTTGTTGGGCTTTGTCTTTGAGGCGGTAGGTGCGCCATTCGTAGAGTTCGCGTTCGGCCGCGGCGGGAGCGGCGGCGATGGTTTGCGGCGAGGCCGCTAAGCCGACCGCGGCGACGGACGAGGCGGTGAGGGAGGCTTGGAGGAAGTTGCGGCGTTGCATGATCGCTGGACCTCGGCGGATGCGTGGGCGGAGAAGTGGCGACAGGTCGAGCGGCGGAGCTTCGACCGTCGGCGCATTGTAGTGGAATTGGCGGCCGTCTGCAGGCGAGGGCGAGTGACGCGCGTAGAGATCACGTTACGCTGCGAAATGCGCTGCGAAAATAGCCCCGACCTAGCTAGGTCGGGGCTAGTTGAAAGCTGCTACGCGGCGCTGTGTTTGCCGCTCTTTGTCGAGCTTGCAGCGTCGCTCTTGCTCGTGAACTGTGCATGCGGCGCCGGGATCGGGTGTCCATGCTGGTCGCGGAGGAAGCGGACCTTCATTTCGCGCGGCGGGGAAGCGACCTCGATGCCGCCGTTGCGGAGCTTGCGGTCGATCGTCGAGTAGAGCTGGTGGATCGTGGCGCCGCGATGTTCGAGCGTCGGCAGGAAGCAGCGAAGCGCAACCTTGAGGCCTGCTTCGGTGATTCCTTCGAACACGGCGCTTGGCGACGGTTCCGTGAGGAGGTGCGTTTGCTCGCGGGCCGACTCGAGCAGCAACTCGCACGCGCGGTCGGTGTCGGCGCCGTGCGAGAGGAAGAGCACCACTTCGATGCGGTTCATCTGGTCGCTAAGGGTCCAGTTGAGTAGTCGCTCGGTCACGAGATCCTTGTTGGGGACAATGTACTCTTTGCGGTCCCAGTCGATGATCGTGGTCGCCCGCATGCGGATGCGATTGACGACGCCCGTTTTGTCGCCGAGGGTGACGATGTCGCCGACGCGAATGGGGCGTTCGAACAGCAGGATAATGCCGGAGACAAAGTTGGCGAAGATTTCTTGCAGTCCGAAGCCAAGCCCGACGCTCATCGCAGCGACGAGCCACTGGATTTTTCCCCAGTCGCCGTCGAGGCAGTTGAACGCGACGATCAGGCCGAGGGCGGCGAGGACGTAGCGCGAGATGCTGGTGAAGGCGTAGCGGGTGCCGCCGTCGAGCGGCAGATGTTGCAGGATCGCAAGCTCGAGCAATGCGGGAATGTCGCGCACCGAGACGAACGTGACGGCTAGCACGATGAGGAACGACGCGAGGTGGCCCCAAGTGAGCATCTCGGCGCCGGGGAGCTTGTGGCCCGCGGGGTAAGCGAGGGCGGGGAGGACCGCGGCCCAAATAAAGAAGAGCCCGACCGCGGTGGTGAAGCCGAGGAAGGTTCGGACGAGCGTCTGCGTTTGCTCGCTGAGGGCGGCAAGGTCGACCGTGTCGTCGGCGGCTTCTGGAGCGGGAGGATCGGCTGAGTCGGTTTCGACCGCGGCGAGGAGTTGAGCGCGGCGTTGCTTGGCTTGTTCACGCGCGAGTTGGCGGCGGTTCACGAGGAGCCAACGGCGAGTGAGGCCGCCGAGGGTGCCAACGGCGAGCAGCATCGCGACTGTTTCGAGAATGCGGACGGCCGACTGCATTGCAGTGTAGTAGTAGCCGACCGCTGCCATAACGGCGAGCGTCGCCGGCAGGAACGTGACGGCGGGACGCCAGACGATTTTGAGCGGCTTCAGCCAGCCGCCGCCGATGAAGTTCACTTGGCGGAACGGCGACTTCTTCGCGAGCAAAATGCGGTGGAGGAACTTCGACAGCGACAGCATCACCGTGATGAACAGCACCCGGCCGAGCGACGAGCTCCAGTGCGAAGTGATCGTCGTCGGGTCCTGTTGCTGCGTGTCGAGGCCGACGAGCCACAGCACGAGCGGCAGACTGAAGACCGCCAGCCAGTTCATGCGACGGCGAAGATGGTGGAGGCAAGCTTCCGACCAATCAAAGTGGGCGTCGGCCAGCCCGCCGCGACGGCAGAGGTGGCGGGTTAGTTCGATGAGCAACCAACAGACGGCGGTGAAGCGAAGCGATGCGCTGAGCGAGCGGACGAATTCGGTGGAGCTGAGGCTATCCATCGTCCAGCCGAGGCAGGCGAGGAGCGTGGGGCCGGGGAGGGCGAGCACGACGGTGAGCCACAGTGCGTCAACGGTGGGGCGGAGGCGGATGCAGCCGCGCTTGGCGGCTTCTTCGCCGAGCTCGCGCAAGCGGTTGCGGGCGGGCCGTTGGGCGATGAGCAGCAGCGTGAAACCGATGACGAACAGGGAGACTTGGCCCGGTTTGGCCTGGGCGGATTGGACGATGGTGCGGCCGGCGTCGCGCCAATTAGCAGGGTCGAGGCTCCAGCGACCGGCGTCGAGGGCAGGGAGCCAGTCGGATCGCGACAGCGGCTGGCAACTGCGGATCCAGAGGACGCGCTCGGCGATGAAGCCGGCGTAGCGGTCAGTTTCGGCAATGAGTTGCGTTTCGTTCGTTTGCAGCTTCGCCAGCTTACCGGAATAGTCGTTGAAGTTGTCGACGAGCTGTTCGAGCAGCTCGCGCTTCGCTTCGAGGAGTTGGCGGATCGAGGTGCGAGTGGCATCGCTCAGGTCGCCGGCTTCGGCGGCGAGCTTGTCGGCCAGATCGTTGAGGTTGGAAAGCTGCGACTGCTGATCGATCAGTTCGAATTGTTCGAGCAGAATGTCGGCGATGCGGGCTTCGCGCTGGACGCGATGGCGCCGCAGGGCGCGGAGATTGGGGAGCTTCGCCTGCTGCTCGCGGAGGAGTTGGCCGTTGACCGCGGCCAGTTCGTCCACTTGGTCTTGCTCGACTGCTTTCGCGTACTTGTCGGAGAGATCGCGCAGCGCCGCGGTGCTGACGCTAAGTTCTTTGGCGATGGCGTTGAGTTCGGCGACGACTTCCGTGCGGCGTTCGGCAAGCACTTTGTTGTCTTGCGCGAGGCTGACAAGCTTCTCTTGCGCGAGACTGACGGTTGGTTGGCTGGCGGCGTCCTCGACCGCTTTCGCGGCGGCGGCGACCTGACTGGCGGCCTCGTTTTGCCGGCGCTCGCTGATCTGGCTTTGCAGTTGGGCGAGGCGCTTTTCCTTGTTGGGAACGTAACGGGCGTAGTAGTCACGGCGGAGCTTGATGAGTTGCGCGCCATCGGCGTAGAGACGTTGTTCACGGCCGAGCAGTTGGAGGGCCGCACGCACTGCCGTTTGGGCATGTAAGAGCGAAGCGCGGCGAGCGATCGTCACGACGTCGCTCACTTCTTCGCTGCCGATGGCGTCGAGGTCGGCAGTCAGTTCCTTGAGGCGGAGCTGTGCGTCGGCGATTTGCTTGGGCATTTCCGAAATCCGCTGCGCGCGGCGTTTCGGTTCGGCGATCATCGCCGCGAGTTCCTTGCGACAATGGGCGAGCGAGACTTCGTTGTTGGCGGCCCGTTCTTCAACAGCCGCAAGCGATTCGCCGCTGACGTCTTGGGCGGGCGGGAGCGGCTTGGCGAGGCGCTCTGAGTAGGTGGCCGTCTCGGCCGGCAGTTCCTTGAGTTGTTTTTCAAAACCTTGTGCGGCGGTGATCTGCTGGACGGCGACGTCGTACGATTCGATCGCTTGCTGGTAGAACGCGACCGCTTTGGTTTTGTCTTCATCGCTCAGTCCAGCCGAGTCGAGCGATTTGAGGCGTTGCTCAAGATCTTCCTTGGCCTTGGGGTCGAGGACGAGGAGTTCGTCTTTGGGGCGGTCTCCTTCGTCGTTGCCGTCGGCGGAGGAGGGCGTCGGGGCACTGGCGGGAGCGGCCTCGGGCTGCGTGACAGTTTCTGTGGGGGCAGGCGCAGCGGCGGGCGACGCCGGGGGTTCTGGAGCAGAAGCGGTTGGGGCGACCGTGGCGGGCGCGGGCGTGACGGCGGCAGGAGCGGCGACCGCCGGGAGCGTTGTGGGGGGCGCGGGAGTGCGCGCGGCTGGTTGAGCAAGCGCGATGCCAGTCGAGAAAGCGAGGAGCAGACTAGCGGCGATAAAAATGCGAAGCGTGCGAATCATGGCATGCCATCCTTGGCAGGGCGGGCGCGGCGCCCGGCGGGAGTCGTGCGCGCCCTCCTCGGCGCGCGGCGGGACGTTGTTATAGTCGCTCGACGGCGAAGTACAAACCTCGGTGGTGCTAGCAATGGGAGGAGTCGGGAGTCGGGAGTCAGTGGGCAGTAGCCGGACCGCCACGCGGTCCGGGGGAGTGCGTGGGAGATGGCGAATCGTTGGGCGTGGCGGTCCGGCTAGGGGCGTGAGGGCGGGCTAATCGCCCGCGCCCGCGTTTTGGCCCTTCTCCTACAGTATCGGGCGTGACCTATAGTTACGGGTGGTCCGATTCTTCCAGCGACGACGAACAGGTGCGACGAGGCGAGGGCATGGCGATCAATCGAAATACGAAGCTGGCGATCGGGGCAGTTCTCGCGCTGACGGCGCTGGCCGTCGTTGGCGGCCTCTTGTTCCGCGGCGAGTACGCTACGACGCAGGGGGCGGCGCGGACGTTCACGATCAACGACAACTTCACCGGCGTGCGGAAGGTGCTCGTTCGCACCGACTCGGCGAAGCAAATCGTCACGATGGGGGGCGGCAGCGAGTTCGTCAGCCAGAAGTGGCAGACGGTCGGCGGCGATCCGGGCGGAACGCTGCGGGATCTCATCGAAGATCCGAACTGGCGGATCGAACTGCACGGCACGCTCAAGGTTCTCACGAAAGACAGCTACATCGGCGAGCATGAGATCGCGCTCGAACAGCACGTCGTCATCACGCCCGACTCGCTTGTTTCCGAGGTCCACCTCAAGGAGCCGACGGCGCGGCTGAAGAAGTACGACATGACGACAAGCTTCAATCGCGATCCGCAGAGCGGCAACACGGTCGTTAACCTGGCGCTGACGCAGGAGATTCTCACCAACGCGCCATGGTTCGCCCACGGGATTGCTGACCGGCGGGTGCTGGCGTCGGTCGAGACGACGCTCGCAAACCAGGAAGAGGCGATTCGGAAGGTGATCGCGGAGAACATCGGCGACGTGCCGTTGTTTCCTTTACGGTAGTCTTCTTTTTTGAACCGCCAAGGACGCCAAGAGCGCCAAGGAAATGCGGGGAGAGGAGTTGAACCACAACGACACGACGGACACGACGAGAAGCAAGTTAATTCCCTCCGCCTTGCCTTCCCTTTGCGCCGCTGCGCCTTTGCGTGAGATCTTATTGAAGGAAGAAAGTTCTCACGCAAAGGCGCGAAGACTCAAAAGAAATCGGGGGGATCTCGCCTTTCCTTGACGGTTAAATATTCTTGTCATGCAAACATAAAAACGCCGAGGCCCGCTGCGGGACCTCGGCGTTTTTGTTTTTGACTGCCGCCTGCCGGCCTACTTACGTCGCGTGTACTTGATCTCCATCGACTTCCACCACTCGTCTTTCTTTCCTTCGACCGGCATCATCATTTCGAAGATTTTGACGTCGTCGCTCTCGAAGCGGGTCGTCATTTTGCTAGACGACGGTTTGCCGGTTCCCATGTCGACGCCACTGGCGAGCATCGTCGAGGTCTTCGTCTTCTCGTCATAGGTCCCTTCCATCGTTTGCAGGAAGGGGCTCATCGTGTCGATCCAGGTGCCGACGTACTTTTTCTTCTGGGGATCGTAGCCGAGTTGCATGTGTCCGGTGTACTTCATGCCGCCGAAGTCGCTTTCGAATTTGCTGAGGAGCCAAAAGCTGCCGAACATTTCGTTCGTCTCGGAGCCCTTGCTCGTCATCGGCTCCGATTCGGGGGTGGGCCAGAGTTTCACTTCGGCGTCCCAGACGCCGACTTCCGAAGCGAGGTGCTTGTGCTCGGGTAGGGCCGGCATTTGAGCGCGAACGGCAGGAGCGACGGCTGCTAGCAGCAGCGCGGCGAGGAGACAACGAGTGAGTGAACGCATGGCGAAACTCTCCTGGGTGACGGACTGTTCGGGACAAGCGAGGCGAGATTATCCCGCGCCGATGGCGGGCAGACAATTAGGTTGAGCGACGAGTTGCATAAACCGGGAGAAATGCCGAGGGATTTTTTGCCGCGAAAGGACGTAGAAGACGCGAGAAGGAAACGTGCTGAAAGAATTGAACCACAACGGCACAACGAACACGACGCAAGAGAGTTTATCTTTTCTCTGTTTTGTATTTCCTTTGCGCCTCTGCGCCTTTGCGAGAGATATTCAGAAAACATGCCTCACGCAAAGGCGCGGAGGCGCAAACTGCTTTAAGTATCGGCAACCTTCCCCGGTGCTAGCACGCGTGATCGGCGGGATTGACGCTCCCGCGCGGCAGTTCTATTCTCTCGGCCGCGCTCGCTCAGGAAGTAGCGGGCCGATGCTAGCTCAATCCACTGACATCCTACTGCAGGAAGCAGCACGCCGATGAACGCCGCCGATCCGACTGTCGCCCCGCCCGTTCCGATGCTCGACGTCAACCGCCAGAACGGCCCGTTGTTGGCCGAGATGGAACGCGCGATCTCCGAAATCGCCCGCACTGGCGCCTTCGTTCACGGCCCGGCTTGCAAGAATTTTGAAGAGGCGACCGCTAAGTATTGCCAAGTCGAACATGCGATCGGCTGTGCCTCGGGGAGCGATGCGTTGCTGTTGTCGCTGATGGCGCTCGACATTGGCGCTGGCGACGAAGTGATCGTTCCCAGTTTTACGTTCTTCGCCACCGCCGGCGCCGTCTGGCGGTTGGGCGCGAAGCCGGTCTTCGCCGATCTCATTCCCGGCACATTTAATATTGATCCTGCCGACGTCGCTCGGAAGGTGACGAAGCGGACGAAGGCGATCATTCCCGTTCACCTGTTCGGCCAATGTGCTGACATGGAAGGCTTGGCTGCGGCCGCTCCGGGCATCCCCGTCATTGAAGACGCGGCCCAAGCGATTGGCGCCGAGTACCAAGGAAAGAAGGCGGGTTCGATGGGCACGATGGGTTGCCTGTCGTTCTACCCGACGAAGAACCTTGGCGGCTGGGGCGACGGCGGCCTCATCACGACCAACGACGCGACGCTCGCCGCCAAGTTGCGAGTGCTCCGCGATCATGGCCAGAATCCTCGCTACCACCACAGTCTCGTCGGCGTTTGCAGCCGGCTCGATGCGATTCAAGCGGCCGTGCTGAACGTGAAACTCGCCCACCTCGACGACTGGGCGGCGGGCCGCGAGCAGAACGCTCGTCGTTATGCGGCGCAGTTCGCGCGGCTCGGCGTCGATCGCCAACTCGGCTTGCCGCAGGTGGCCGACGGCTGTGCGATGGTGTGGAACCAATTTACGATCCGCGTCCCCGGCGGCCGTCGCGACGCGCTGCAGCAGTTCCTCAACGAGCGGAAGATTGGCTCGGCGATTTATTATCCGATTCCGCTCCACTTGCAGAAGTGCTTTGCGGCGCTCGGTTGCCAGCCGGGCTCGTTGCCGGAGAGCGAGCGGGCGGCGGAAGAGGTTCTCAGTTTGCCGATTTACCCGGAGATGACCCGCGAGGAACAAGATCGCGTTATTGGGGCGATCGCCGAGTTCTGCGGCGTTGCTGGCGGCAGCGTGAAGCGGGCCGCGTAATTGCTTGGCCGCGAAGAGGCGCAAGAGACGCAAAAAAAGAAAGCTGAAAATAGAAGAGGGGCTCAGCCGGTGGTTGAGCCCCTCTTTTTTTGTGTTGTTTGTGCCTTCTCGCGGCTGACGCTGCAGGTCAGTCGGCTTTTGTCCGCTTAAAGTCTTCAGCGCGGCCGCTGGGGCGGAGGGTGCCGAGGCAGCCGAGGATGACGGTGAGGAGGACGAGGGCCCAGGCCATAGCGATACCGTTGCGAGTTGCGAGTTGCGAGTTGCGAGTTGCGAGTTGCGAGTTGCGAGTTGCGAGTGTGATGAAGGTTTGGCTCGATCCTTTAGGGTAATCAGAGCGGTGGGCGGCGGCAATTGGGGACAGCGGCGGATTACCGGCGGTTTCCGGCCGCTATGGCGAAAGTTCCCCTGTTTGCTTCTCCGCATTGCTCGCCACTCGTAACTCGAGACTCGCCACCAGCTCATCAAATGGCACTGCCGCTTGGCGGAAGAGGGGGGCGGGCATCGAGACGGTTTCCCACTTGGGCGAGAGGGGTTTCGCGAAGCGGATGTAGTCGGCGGCCCGGACGGCGAGCATCGCGTAGCGTTCGCCGCGGAACCAGAAGAGATCGTCGGCTGGGATGGGTGAACGGTCGCCGACGATGTGGAAGATGAAGCCGAAGAGCGCGAGGCTGCCGGGGCCGAGTTGTTCCTGCCAGCGGGCGAGCGAGCGGAGGTCGTCCCACGTCGACCAGTTGCGCCAGTATTGCGGATGGCTCACGCCGCTAGGAAAGCGGCGCCCCTTCACGTCGACGAGGAGCGTCAGGCCATCAGCGGGGGAGACGAGAAAGTCGACGTTCTTTAACGAGCCGGCGGCGATGCGACTGCGGCGGGCCTCGTCGACCGCGACGTAGGCGACCTGCCGCGATTGGAGATACGACTCGAAGGCGGCTTCGTAGTGGTTGTCTCGCTTGGCCATAGCAAAAGAGGTCTCACGCAAAGGCGCGAAGGCGCAAAGAAGAAGAGTTGTCTCGTCTTTCTTTTCTTTGCGTCTCTGCGCTTTTGTGTGAGATCTTTCTTAAAGAAAACTCTCGCAGAGTCGCGGAGGCGCAGAGGTGATGGCAGAAGAGATTCTATCGGAAAGACGACTAATGGGACGCGGATTGGCGCGGATTTGGCGGATCGTCACGGATGAAATGCAAGGAAGGTACATGAATGACCTTCGCCTGCTTCCTGCAGCAACCGATTGCTGCAGGTTTCTTGCTCCCCGTATTCCTTTGCGCCTCTGCGCCTTTGCGTGAGATCTTAATAAAGAAATTTTCACGCAAAGGCGCGAAGGCGCAAAGAAAAAGAAAGAAGAGTCGAAAGAAAAGGCTAGTCGGACAGGAGGGGCTGCAGCGCGGCGAGGAGGGATGCTGCGTCGTCGCCGTTGTAGGAGACCGTCACGCCGGCGGCGGCTTTGAGGTCTTTCACTTGGCACTCGCCGGCGGCGAATTCGCTTTCGCCGATGATGATCGCCGCCCTAAAGCCTTGCTTGTCGGCGTACTGGAGTTGCTTGCCCAGTTTTTTGGCTTCGGGGTAGACCTCGACGCCGACGCCGGCGGTGCGCAGTTGCGCGGCGAGCTTGAGGTAGTCGTTGCGCCGGGCGGCATCGAACATGCAAATGAGAACCGGCGCCGGGGTTTTTACGGCGTCGAGTCGGCCAAGCTTTTCGAGCGCGGCTAGCAGGCGGTCGAGGCCGAGCGAGGCGCCGACGCCGGGGAGCTTTTGGTTGGTGTAAAGGCCGGCGAGGTTGTCGTAGCGACCGCCGCTGGCAACGCTGCCGATCTCCGGGAGGTCGCCCAAGATCGTTTCGACGACGATGCCGGTGTAATAGTCGAGGCCGCGAGCGATCGACGGGTCGAGCTGGATCCGGCCCGCGGGAACGCCGGCCGCGGCGGTGGCGGCGACGAGTTCGCGGAGCTCGGCGACGCCGCGCTCGCCTGTAGCGTTACCGGCCACGAGCGGCGTCAGTTGGTTGAGGATCGTCTCGTTGTCGCCGCTGAGCGACGCCATCGCGATGAGGGCGTCGCACTGGGCGTCGGTCGTCTCGGCGGTGCGGGCGAGCTCTTCACGCACGCCCTTGTCGCCGATCTTGGCGAGCTTATCGAGCGCTCGCAGCACCGCGGCGGAGCGGTCGCCGAGGCCGAGCTTTTCGAGCATCCCGTTGAGCACCGCGCGGTGATTCACGCGCACCGAAAAGTTATCGACGCCGAGCGCCGTGAAGAGGTCGTTGATGACGAGCGTCATCTCGATGTCGGCCGTGATCTCGGTGACGCCGATCGTGTCGAAATCGCACTGCATGAACTCGCGGTAGCGACCGGTCTGCGTATTCTCGCCGCGCCACACCGAGGCGATGTGGTAGCGCTTGAATGGCAAGCCGAGTTCTTGCTGGTGCTGGGCGACGAACCGGGCGAGCGGCACGGTGAGATCGAACCGCAGGCCGACGTCGCGGCCGCCGTGATCCTGGAACTTGTAGAGCTGCTTGTCGGTCTCGTCGCTCCCCTTGCCGGTGAGGATCTCGAGGTACTCGAGGGCGGGGGTGTCGATCGGGCGAAAACCGTAGCTGCGATAGACCCGCCGCGCAGTCTCGATGATCCGCTCCCGCGGCATCATCGCCTCAGGGAGGTAATCGCGGAAACCTTTTAATGTGCGCGGTTGGATCAGGGCCATCGGTCTTTGCTCGATCACTCTCTAAATGCGAATGCGGGGAGATTAACCACGAAACACACGAAAAGGACGAAAGGAACAACTAGAACCGCTGATGAACGCAAATGATTCGCTAAGAAACACGACGGAGATTATTAGCGACAATAAACGGCGCGGTTCCTGCCCTCCCTTTTCGTTCATTTCGTGTGTTTCGTGGTTAACTCTGCAGAACCTGCGAATCAACCTAGCTCAATACCGCCAGCGGGTTCGGCTTGCGGCTGCGGATCGACTTGCCTGGTTCTTGGATGACTGCTTCGGTGTACTCCCACACCTGTTCCGGCGTCTCCAAGTAAAAATCGTAGGTCCAGTCGTCGTCGTATTCGCAGTTGTCGGTCGTGTAGTCGCGGCAGATTTGCGGACGGGTTTCGTAAATGCCGCAGCGGTTGTCGTGGCCGAGGTGTTTGCAGGTCGTGTGGACGAGCATGTACCAATCGTCGTCTTCTTTGAACACGCTCGCCCGGTCGTGGAGCAGGAACCAGCGGAGGAACTCGAACTCCTCGAACGACTCGGGGGTGTCCATCGGCAAGGCGAAGTAGCGGCAGCACTTGGCCGTGCAATATTCACAGAGGTGCTGACCCTCGGGAAGGTTCTCGCGATTGATGCGAACGGCGCCAAAGGGCGTGGCGGTCGGAAGGTTCGACATGCAGTGGTCTCGTGCGGGTCGGCTTGGGTTCTGGGGTGGGGGTAATTTAGCAGATTGCAGTGGAGTGGGCAGTGGGCAGTTGTTGCGGGAGAAGCGCCAGTTGTCAGTTGTCAGTGGTCCGTGGTCAGTTGCTGGGGATGCGGGGAGGGAGTTGCGTAGGTGCGGGCGCGAGCCGGGGCGTCCTCGCCCCCGGGGGGCGGCGGAGGGAGAGTGCAGCGGCGACAGCAGCAACTGACGACTGACCACGGACGACTGACGAAATTGCAAAAGCGCCGGGGGCGGGACGCCCCGGCTCGCTAGAGGGCCGATTTGCGCCAGAGCCTTAGGACCGATTCTTCTTCGATCGTGGCTTGCAGCTCTTCCGCAGTGAACCAGCGGACGGCGTGTGATTCTTCGCTCACCTGCGGGGCGAGGTCCCCCTCGGCGATGATCAGGAAGCGGACGTCGTGATGTTCGTGGGCGTCTTCGATCTGGTTGCCGGCGGCGTCGTGGCGGGCGGGGATGATGTGAACGTCGACGTCGAGCGGCGTCGCGTCGGCGCCCGTGGCGGCGTGACGGAGGTTGGGCAGGCCGGTCTCTTCGGTCGCCTCGCGCATCGCCACGTCCGCGGCGTCGGTCTGTCCGTCGGCATGGCCCCCCGGCTGCAGCCAGCGGTTCAGCTTGCGGTGGTGGACCAGCAGGAACCGATCGCGCTTAGGGGTGGTGATCCATGCCGAGGCGGTGATATGTCCAGGCCGGCAAGTGCGGTCGAAGCAGTCGGCATGGGCGACGACGAGCTGGCGAATGCGATCAGTCATCGCCGCCTCGCTCGGATGGCGGCTGTCGTAGCGATCGAGCAGTTGTAGTAGCGGCTGACGGTGCATGGTTTTTTCTCTTCTTTCTTTGCGCCTTCGCGCCTTTGCGTGAGATCTTTGTTTTTAAATGTGTCACGCAAAGGCGCAGAGGCGCAAAGGAAATGCTGGGAGTTGTTTACCACTCGACGGTGGCGTAGCGAGTGGCCGCCAATTCAGCAGTGCGGTCGCGGGGCCAGGCGGGGAGCGGTTCGGTGGCGCACCAGGCGTTGGTGAGGGCGGTTTCTAGTGCGGCGCGCGTCGCGGAAATGTTCGTGACGAACTGGCGGTGGTCGCGCTCGCCGCGGTACTCGGGACGGCGGGCGGGAGCGGCGAGCCAGGTTTCAACTTGGTCGAGCGGGAAGTCGTAGAGCAGCGTGCCGTGGTAGAGGAGATGGCCTCGCTTGAGTCGCAGGCTGTTGCCGGAGAATTTTACGGGCGGGTCGCCGGCGCGTTCGGCGGGGATCGTGAGATCGCTCGTGCCGTGGCGGGCGATGCCGGGGGCGAACGGGGCGAGGGCGGCGGCGATGGTGTCGAGCACCAACTCATGAGCTCGGTCGACGCTGCGAAGTTCTGGCCGCCGCTCGGCGTCGAGCACCACCGCATACATCAGGCAGCCCGGCCCGGTGAGGATCGTGGCGCCGCCGCTGGCGCGACGCAGCACAGCAACGTCGTCGCGACGGCAGGTCTCGGCATGGACCTCGCTCAGCGGCGACGACCGGCCGAGGACGGCGAAGTAACCGGGCGATTCCCACAGCCGCAGCACCTCGCCCGGCAACTGGCCGTCGA
Organism: Lacipirellula parvula; assembly: GCF_009177095.1. Classification (NCBI taxonomy): domain Bacteria; kingdom Pseudomonadati; phylum Planctomycetota; class Planctomycetia; order Pirellulales; family Lacipirellulaceae; genus Lacipirellula; species Lacipirellula parvula. The sequence continues at coordinate 6,511,979 of NZ_AP021861.1, read as the reverse complement.
CGGCGGCGTCGAGGAGCGCCTCGTCGAGGGCGAGGTTGGCGGCGGGCGTTTCGAGCGTCAGAGGGAGGTGGTACATTGGGCGAAGTTTAAATGCATTTTTCAACACAGAGGACACAGAGAGCACAGAGGAAATCGGCCGGGTTTGCACCGACATTTCTTCTCTGTGTCCTCTGTGCTCTCTGTGTTGAAAACTCTTCTGAAGTCAACTTGAGCTAAGCCGTCGACGACGACAGGCGGATAGGTTCGCGATGTCCTCCAGCATACCGCCGCAGAACGAGTTTTCGCAGGGCGCCTCCGATGCCGACAACCGCTACGCCCGGATGCGGACCTCGTCGGACGAACTGCTGCCGCCGGTCGAGCCGCCGTCGGCGGGGTTCATCATTCAGCTGTTCGTCATCCCGGCGGTGATCGTCGCCGCGGTGGTGGGGATTTGGTTCGTCATCGAGACGCTCGCCCGTCGCGGCGAGCAAGATCCCGCGAAGATCGTCGCAGCGCTCCGCTCGAACAACCAGGCTCGGTTCCAGCAGGCAAAAGAGCTGGCTGACATGCTGCGGCTGCCGCAGCGTTATCCGGAGCTGAAAGTCAGTCACGAGCTGTCAGGCCAGATCGCCGCATACGTCAACGAAATGGTCGAAGCCGGCCGGCCCGAAGACGCCGAAGTGACGATGCGGATCTTTCTGGCGACGGCGCTCGGCGAGTTTCAAGTCGCCGATGGCTTGCCGGCGCTGTTGAACGCGGCGCTCCACGACCCGCAGCGCGACGTGCGGCGGCGGGCGATCAACGCGATCGCCGTGCTGGCCGGTTCGATGGCCGCGCTCAAGCCGCCGCAGCCGCTAGTTGACGAGCAGCTTATTGAGGCGTTGCTGACGCTTGCCGACGATCAGGATGAATTGGTCCGTTCGGAGACGACGTTCGCCATCGGCGTCGTCGCGGAAGCCTCGGCAGCGCAATCATCGGAGGCCGATCCGCGGCTCGTTGAAAAGCTCGTGGTGCTCGCCGACGATCCGTACACCGACGCCCGGTTCAACGCGGCGGCGGCGCTCGCGCGGCTCGGTCACCCGGCGGCGCCGGCGGCAGTGGCCGAGATGTTCGACGTCGATTCGCTCGCTGCGAGCGTCGCGGGCGAGAAGGCCCTCACCCCGGATGTGACGGAAGAATCGCTGGCCAAGCAGCGGGCGTTCAAGCGGAATATGATCCTCAGCAGCGCCCTCAAATCGACCAATCGCCTGCGGGAGACGCCAGCGTTGCCAGCAGAGGCGTTTGCGCCGCTTGAGGAAGCGATGGAGGGTTTTCTGAAGTCTTTGGAAAAACTTCAGAAAGAAGGCCCCGTACCCGACGAACTCATCGACGAAGCAGAGCGTACTCTCACTCGGGTCAAAGCGCGGGCGGCCGGCAAGTAACGGTCGTGCCGCCAATTCCGGCAAAGCTTGTCGATTGTGCCGGTTGTTGCGCATGGGGCGGTCTCTTTTGCCGCCGCGCGCACGACTTTCCCATTGAAGGGGTCGTGACCGCGCGTTCCGATGGAAGCAGCGTTTGCTCGCTAGCCTCGCCCTAAGAGGCGTCGCATGTGACGCTTAATCCGTTGCTAGCAAAAATTTTCAAGTGTTGTGATTTGCCTTGCGCGCGTTTGTCTCCAAGACTCTCGTAGAGGGCTTTGCCAAAGAAACTGTGGGAGGGGTCTCCGACCCCGATACGACGTCGAGCTGCCGCATTGGTTGGCGGTGGTGAACGGAATCGGCGTCGGAGACGCCTCCCACAAATGACTTGGCTGAGGGCTCGTAGAGGGGAAGTCTCGTCGGACAACGCGAACAGGGTATTGCGCGTCCCGCAGATCTTCTCGGGCACTTTCGTTGGGGTTACTACGATGAAAACCGTTCGTGATGCGCTCACCGTGGCGCTGGCCGCCGTTGTTCCGTTGGCGTCGACGCCGCAGGTCGCCATGGCTGATTGCTGTGGACAGACCTACCGGCTGGAATGCCAGACCGTGTACGACGAGCAACAAGTCACCTCCTACCGCATGGAGCAGGAGACGGTCTACGACCAGGTGCAAGTCACCCGGCAGGTGCCCGTTTGGGAAACCCAGCAGCGCGAACGCCGTTTCATGGTGTCGAAGCCGGTGACGGAAACGTCGACTCGCGAAGAACGTTTCACCGTGATGAAGCCGGTCTACGAAACCCAGATGCGCGACGCCAGCTACGACGTGGTGCGTACCGTTGCCGAGACGAGCACCCGCGAAGAGCGGTTCGTCGTCCAGAAGCAGGTCTGGGAAACGGCTGAACGCGAAGAGCAATTCACCGTGATGCGTCCGGTGGTCGAAACGGTGCAAACGCAGCGTCGCTCGACCGTGATGCGTCCCGTCACGACGATGGCGACCCAAGTAGTCGACCAAGGTTGCATGGTCAACCAAGTGACGATGTTCCAGCCGGCGCCGACCCGCCGCGGACTGACGTGGATGGCCGCGTCGCCGACCGTCGATCCAACGACCGGCATCGCCGTCGTGCAGCGTCCCGGGTTGGTGTGGGCGAACACGACGCCCCCCGCGCAAGCCGTCGTGCAACAAGTTTGGAAGCCGAACCTCGTCGCCCAGCAAGTGCCGGTGACGACGATGGTCGCGCAAGAAGTTGTTGAACAAGTGCCGGTGCAAGTGCAGCGCCAGGTTGCCGAGACCTGCGTCCGTAAGGTGCCGGTGCAGGTCTGCCGCACGGTGAACGAGGAGCAAATTCGCCAAGTGCCGGTGACCACCTACAAGCAAGTCGTCGAGCGGGTGCCGCAGCAGGTCGAAGTGAAGGTCTGCAAGATGGTTCCCGAAGAGCATGTCCGCCAGATTCCGGTTACCACTTGCAAGTGGGTCCAGGAAGAGCGGGTTGAGAAGTTCGATGTGCGGGTTTGCAAGATGGTCGCCCAGCAGGAGACCATTCAGCAGCCGCGCGTTGTCTGCAAGCAAGTGCCGGTGACGCAAACGATCCGCGTGCCGCGGACCATTGTGATGAAAGTACCGATCGTCGAGCAACCTTGCTGCGGCGGTTGAGCCGGCGGTTGGCAATTGAATTGAGAACCAATCGCAGCCCCGACCTAGCTAGGTCGGGGCTGCTTTTTTGCGCGCAGCGGTTGCGGCGGTTGCGTTGACATCGCCTCGCCACTCGCCGAGACTTGGCCCCTATGGCCGACGATGCTCATGACGAACCTGCCGAAGCGGACGCGATCGCGATTCAGCGGCTCTACACGCCGGCGATGTTGGCCGAACTTGTGGGCGTGCCGGTTGCCGCGATTCGACGATGGGAGCGGCAGGGGACGCTGCAGCCCGTGAAGGTCGTGCGGCGGCTCAGTCATTTTGATTTCGAAGAAGTCGGCGTGGCGCGGCGGCTCGCCCAGTTGCTCGCGGCTGGCTGCTCGTTGCGAATGGTCGACCGTCGGTTGGCCGAGATTGCCCGGCTGCTGCCCGACAGCCCGCGACCGTTGGCTGATCCGCGGGTCGTCGTTGAAGGTCGGCGGCTCTTTCTGCGGCTAGGCGACGACCTGGCCGAGCCGGGCGGGCAACTGTTGCTCGACTTCGACGAGAGCTCGCTCGCGGACAACGACGAAGCACCGGTGACAATCTCTATAGCTGTCGGCCAGCGAGCGAAGCAAAGTGGCAACGGCGATGCGTTACAAGCACTGATTGGCCAACTGCAACAAGAAGCAATCGACTGGGAAGACGAAGGCCGGCTCGACCGGGCCGCCGAGTCGTACCGCACGCTACTGATGGCGGCCGGCCCTCAGCCGGAGTTTCATTTCGCGCTGGCCGACGTGCTCTATCGTGCGAACGACTTGAGCGCGGCCCGTGAGCGCTACTATTCCGCGCTCGAGATTGACGAAGAGTACGTCGAAGCACGGGCGAGCTTGGGGTGCGTCCTCGCGGAGACGGGCGAACTCGAACTCGCCGCGGCGACGCTCGAAGGGGCGCTGCAGTACAGCGCCGACTTTGCCGACGTGCACTATCACCTTGCGCATGTGCTCGATCGGCTCGATCGGCCGGCCGAAGCTCTGGAGCATTGGCGGACGTTTCTCGATCTGGCGCCCGAAAGTCCTTGGGCCGCTGCGGCACGCGATCGCTTGGCCGCCGCTGGGCGTGGCGATTAATGCTCAACCGCTAGTCGATGTTGCGCACCCTAGCCCCGGGCTCTGCCCGGGGGTGACGTAGCGTCGCGTTGGGGCGACGGCTTTCATTATGGTAGCCGACCCCCGGGCGGAGCCCGGGGCTAGAAACTACCTGCTCATAATGACGACACGGCGGACCTGCGACTGTAGTCGCAACTCCATAACCGGGTTGCACTTTGCGTCAATGCGCGTATTCTAGACCGGCGGCCCACGGGCCGCGACGAGTCCACTTCCCGCCGTCTTCTCAGCGCTTGTAGATCGCATGAGCGACATCCTGTTTCACTACGAGCGGGTCAGTCCCACCAGCTGGGCCTACTTCTCGTCGTTCTTGATGCTCGCGCTCTTTTTCAAGTTCAACCGCGTCTTCAGCATCCGCAACGTCGACCTGTTCTTGCTGATCGCGCTGGCGCCGGGGCTACTGCTGGTGCAGTACAGCTACGATGCCGACGGAATTAGCGAGAATGCCCTCGAGATCCAGCAGTTGGGGTTTCAGTGGCTGTTTGCCGTGGGGATTCTGTTTCTCATTCGGCTGTTGATCGACCCCGCGATGACGCGGCGGCCGTTGCTCGATCCGAACATCAACGCCTCCGGCTTAACGTTCCTGGCGAGTTCGATTCTGTTCTTTCTGATGGCGAACGTCGTCACCGGGCGCGTGGCGCCGAACGACATGACGCACGCGCTGCCCGCGGCCGAGCTGAAAGCCAAAACGCAGCAAGCCGAGGGAGACGACAGCTCCGCCGACACCTTCGACACCGAGGGCCCTGGCTACTGGCTGATTTACCTGCTGCCGCGGGTCTCGACGCAAACTGTCATCGTGCAGTCCGAGGATGCGCCTCCCGAGACGACGGCGGAGAAGGAGCAGCGGCAGCTGCGGATTGGCGAGATCACGACCCGCGTCGTGGCGATCTCCTCGCACGTGCTGATCGTCGTCGGCCTCGTGCTGATCGGGCTATGGCATTTCGATAATCTCGTCGCGGGGATTGCCTGTGCGACGATTTACTTGATGCTTCCCTACACGGCTCGCTGGTGCGGCACGCCGGTGCACGCGGTGCCGGCGGCGCTGCTGGTCTGGTCGATCGTGATGTATCGCCGGCCGATGGTGGCGGGGCTGCTCATCGGGCTCGCCTCGGGGACGAACTATTATCCATTCTTCCTGCTGTCGCTTTGGTGCAGCTTCTACTGGGAGCGGGGCATCAAACGCTTCCTCGGCGGGTTCTTCATCGCGATCGGCGTGCTGATCATCACGATGGCGTTCACGGCCGGCAGCCCCGACCTGTTCCTGGCGCAGCTGATGCAAATGTTCGGCATCCGTTGGCCGCGGCTCGCTCACTTGCAAGGAATCTGGCGGTTCTGGGATCCGGCGTACCGGATTCCGATTCTCATCGCGTTCATTGCGTTGTCGATCAGCTTCGCCGCGTGGCCGGGGCGGAAGAATCTCGGCGTGCTGATTTCTTGCACCGCCGCACTGATGGTCGGCGTCCAGTTCTGGCACGCCCACGGCGGCGGAATGTACGTCGCCTGGTATCTGCCGCTCTTGTTGCTCACAATCTATCGGCCGAACCTCGACGACCGCATCGCGGCGACGATGGTGAGCGAAAGCTGGTGGGAGCAACGGCGCCGCGCCCGCCTGGCGCCGAGCCGGTAAGCAGACGAGACGCATGGCGATGAACGACGACACTCAACTTGAACTGCCCGAGCGCTCTGCGGAGCAAGCGCCGAAGGCGAACTTGGGCCTGATTCTCGCCGCGGCGATTGCGATCGGCCTCTTCCCGTTGATTTTCGGGATCTACGGCTGGCGGGTCGCAGGGCAGGGCGATCAGCCGCTCGTGACGGAACGAACCGAGTGGCCGGCCCTGCTGACCGCGTCGTTCGATGGCTCGCCGCTGACCGACGAAGACCTGGAAACGATCGAATTGACGCCGCTCGCCGACGGCTGGTTCTTGCGGATGAAGGCGACGCCGACTGCAGTGGAGTATGTGACGACGACGCTATCGCCGCTCGACGAGGCTGCGGCGAGCGAAGCGTCGGCCGTCGCAACGAAACAGTTCTGGGAGAACATGCCCCACCGCTGGCGGAATCATAAGCCGTCGGCAAACGACCGCTTCTACGCGACGCGCGACGGCGAGTGGCTCGCGAGAATCAACGACGAGGACAAAGTCGTGCTGCTGTGGAGCGGTTCGCAGAAGAAGTAACCGCTGATGGACGCAGATAAACGCGGGTAGAAGTCGCTACCGCCCGCTGCCTACTCTCCATCACCATTCGCGAGATTCGCGGTCAATGCGTTTTTAAACCGCTAATGAACGCTGATGAGACGCTAATAGAAAAGCAATTAATTCTTGTTAGCGTTCGATCAGCGTCCATTAGCGGTGCCGTATTCTGTGCAAGATAGAACCGCGAATCACGCGAATCTTCGCGAATAGAATTATCCGCGTTCATCTGCGTTCATCGGCGGTTCCATTCAGAACCTGCGCGCAGCTTACTGATCGCGGCGAGCGTTCACGTGCTGCCGCATTTGCATGTCGACGTACCAGGCTCGCCAGGCGGGTTTGTCGTATTCGAACTTTTGGTTGCCCGAGAGCTTGAGCAGCGCCTGCAGGACGCGCTCGTTGTTGAAGTCGACGTTGTAAACCTTCGGCGCGTCGCCTCCCATGCTCAGCCCGCCGCCGGGGCCGACGCTGAACTTTTGCGCTCCGCCCGGCGCCTCGGCGCTCCCCTCGACCACTTTATGCGTCGTCACAAGTGCATCTATCAGCGGGCTAAGCGCCGCTGGGTCGTTGAGGTGGCCAAGCGCGACGCCGGCCAAGTTGACCACCTTGTTGTCCTTGCTCTTGAGCGCATCGACGTACGGTACGATCGGCACCGGTCGCGGCCAGCGTGAGAGGTAATCGCGGCATTGCGCGCGAATTTCCGGTTCAGTATCGGGATCGAGCGTATACGCGACGAGCTGTTGCAGCGCGGCAGGATGGTCGAGTTGTGACAACACCCGCAGCAGCATCTCGAACACAGCATCTTCTGGCTCGTCTTTCATCACGCGGATGATCGCCGGCGCCGCTTGCGGGTCGCTGATCGCCATGATCTGCGCTTCGCCTTCGCGAACGCGATCTTCACGGCGATTGTCCATGAAGCCCCGCCATTTACGCAGCGTCAAGAACCAGTCGACGTTGACCGAGTCTTGACCCTTGTTGCGTTCTCGCACGGCGACGTCTTGCTTCGTGCGATATTTGCCGTCGAAGAAGACCATCCCCCGCTCGGTCATCAACTGGTCGGCTGTGAGCCAGCGATTGCCGACGCGCTGGAAACCAAGGCTGCGCCGCGACGCTTCGTCGTTCGGGTCGAGTTCCGCCGCGCGGGCGAGGTGATGATCGGCGTCGGCGAGCATCTTCTTCGTGCGGCACCATTCGGCCAACTCGCGGTGCGCTGCGGGCGTGTCTTGGATTGCGCGGCTCCGCTTCTGGTACTCAGCAGAGTCGGCGTCTTGCTGCACAATCCGCTGAATCGATTGTCGCGTGAGCGAAATTTCGGCGCCGTCGCTGGTGCGAATGAGATAGTTGCCTGCTTCGTTCCGCTCGAGCGCCTCGCCGGAGATTTCGCCGCCGTCTTTGAGTTCAAAGCGATCGGCGCGCAGTGCGGGCGCGGGCAGCGAGCAGGCGACAAGCCCGAGGGCAATGAATTGGCGACGCATTCTCTTGTTCCTGTGCTCCGTGGATGAACCTGCGGGGCGGTCCCGGGCGGAGCAACTTCCATTATACTGAGGCCGCGGCGCGGAAGTCACGCAAATGCCGCGGCCCCCAGCCCTGCGACCCGCGAAATCGGTGCAACCCGTCATGAGCCGCTACGACAGCCCTTCCGCCGAGGAACACCGCGCCGCCGGGGCCGCTCCGATCGCCTGCGGCGTCATCACGGTAAGCGATACCCGCACCGCGGCCGACGACCGGAGCGGTGATCTCATTGCCGAACTGTTGACGGCGGCGGGGCATGCAGTCGCTGGGCGGCGAATCGTCCCCGACGAGCCCACGGCAGTTGCCGCGGCGGTCCGCGAGTTCGTCGACTGCGGCCAAGTGGCGGCGATCTTGCTTACCGGCGGCACCGGCATTGCCCCGCGCGATCAAACCCCCGAAGCAGTGGCTGGGCTACTCACGAAAGAGCTGCCTGGCTTCGGCGAACTCTTCCGCATGCTCAGCTACCAGGAGATCGGCCCCGCGGCGATGCTCAGCCGCGCGTGCGGCGGGATGATCGGCAACGTGGCGGTCTTCTTGATGCCAGGCTCGACCGCGGCGGTGCGGCTAGCGATGGAGCGGCTCATCGTGCCGGAGCTAGGCCATCTTGCAAAGCTAGCATCGCACCCCTAGCCCCGGGCTCCGCCCGGGGGTGACGCACCACGCGCTGGAAGGTTGCCCCTGCTTCACGCCGACCCCCGGGCAGAGCCCGGGGCTAGGGACGCAAGCTGGCAGAATCTGCCCACTTGCTTACCCAACTTCTCTCGCCCCAATCGCCCGCGTCGGGTACTCTCCCGCCGCCTCTCGCCCCAACGGCCCCGTCGCCTCGCGCGCTCGACGTTCGGCCGTCGTCGGGCGACGCTGCGCCATCAACGAGCAGCGTAGGCGTTCAAAACGGATTGATCGAACTCATTCGCGCCCAAGGAGCGGGCCGTGCAAAAACTATTATCATTCGCCACGCTCATCGCCATGGGCGGCGGTATTTGGATGGCCATCGGCGGCGGCGCCCTCGATCAACTGGGGGCTGATCCGAACGCGCAGTCTGCTCAACCGACGGCCAGCACTCCAGCGGCGAACGCGTGGAACACGACGCCGCAAACCGCGCAGACGCCGCAGGCGACGATCGCCAACATGCCGGTCACAATCGGCGGCGCCGCGCCGCAGGGGCAGGATGGGCTAACGATCAAGATCGCATCGTTCAATATTCGTGACTTCGGCGATAAGAAGATGAGCGAACGGCGCGTCGTCGCCCTGCTCGCCGACGTCGTCCGCAAGTTCGACGTCGTCGCGATCCAAGAGATCAGCACGCAGAACACGCGGCACATGCAGGACTTCGTCAGCTACGTCAATCAAGCAGGGGCCCAGTACGACTATGTCGTCAGCGAGCGGCTCGGCAACAGCGATCAGAAAGAACAGTACGCCTACGTCTTTAACACGAAGACGATCGTCATCGACCGCTCAAGCGTCTACACCGTCGGCGACCCGAACAACCTGCTGAGTCGTGAGCCGCATGTGGCGAGCTTCCGGACGAACGTCGATCCAAACGTGGCGTTCACGTTCATTCTGGTGAACGTCCACACCGTGCCCAAAGATCCAGCTCTGAGCCAAGAGCTCGACGTGCTGGCCGAGGTCTATCGCGTTGTCCGCCGCAGTAGCAATGGCGAAGACGACGTCATCATGCTGGGCGACTTCAACGCGAGCGATCGCAAAATGTCGCAAACGCGGCTCGGGATGATCCCCGGTCTGATGTGTTTATTGGGCGGCAATGTTTTTACCAACGTGCGACAGAATGCCCTCTACGACAACCTGGTGATCCACACGGCCTCGACGTCGGAGTACGCCGGCCGGTCGGGCGTCTACAACTTCGCCGGCCAACCGTTGAATCTTTCGCAAGACGAAGCAGAGACCGTGTCTGATCACTTCCCGGTATGGGCCGAGTTCAATGCGTATGAACTCGACTACAACGGCCGCATGGCCAACCGCGGCGGCGCGACGGTGCGGTAGTCGAGCGGGGCTGCTCGCATCCCTAGCCCCGGGCTCCGCCCGGGGGTGAGTCGCCATTCAAGTGGGCAACGTTGCGCGATGTGTCTACCGACGCCCTGGCAGAGCCAGGGGCTAGAATCGTGCCGCTCGCGAACGCAACTGACGACTGCCAACGGACTACCGACAATCTAAAAATTTTCTTGTTGAAACTGGGCCACCCACTCCGCTAGAGTCACACGCACAAGCAAACGGTATCGAGCGGGGGCCACATCGGCCATCCGCAAAAGCCCGCCGCTGATCCTTCCGAGGGTCGGCGGCGGGCTTTTTTTGTGCGCTCGCGTCACTGGCGGAAGGGGGAGGCTATGCGGTGTCACGTCAATCTCAGCGACGTGCAGCGGGAGATCAAAGACGGCGATCTGCTGCTCTTTCGCGGCAGCGGTCTGGTCTCGCGATTGATCTCGGTCGCCGGTCGCAGCGACTACACGCACGCTGCGCGGGCCGTGTGGTGGGGGAACGATCTCTTCTGCTGCGAGGTCCGCGAGCTGAAGGGAGGCCGCGCGGTGACGCTGGAAAGCCAGATCGAACGCTTTCCCGGCGCCATCGACGTGTTCGAAGCGAACCCGAGCAATCGCTGGCGCGAGTTTAACCGCTACGGCGCCGTGCGGTACATGCGCCGGCTTGCCGGCTGCGACTACGGCTACCGCGGCGTATGGCTCGCGGCCCTACGGCATCTGCCGGTCTGGCGGTTCTGGGTGAGTTCGGACAGCGACGATCGCCGCGTAGCGAATCAACCGCCGTTTTGTTCGCAAGCGTGCGCGATGGCCGACCGCATCGGCGGCGGCGTCGATCCGGTGCCGCATCTGGCCGACCGCATGACCGAGCCGGCCGACCTCGCGCGCAGCCCGTTCTATCGCTACCGATTCACGTTGGGGGGCGTCTGATGAGAAACATTCTTCAATTGCGGTGGTTGCACAGCGAGCAAGCGACCACGCTCGCCGCCGTCGCAGCCTGGTCGCTCATTGGCTTGACGCTGGCGCTCTCTTCCTGTCCCCCTCCCTCGAAGGGAGGGGCTAGGGGAGGGATTCCCGAAGCATCCGTCCGCATTCACGTTCAAACCATCAACCTCTGCCAATTCATCGCTCCATCGAACTCCACCGCTGCCTCCTGTCGCATCCACAACCAACTCCCCGGCGGCGTCGCCAACGCCGGCAGCGGCACGCTGATCGACGCGCTCCCCGACGGCAGTCGCGGCTTGGTCCTCACTTGCGCCCACTTGTTCAGCGAGGGAACGGGCCAAGTCGTCGTCGAGTTTCCCGATGGTCGCACCCATGGGGCGCTCGTTGTCGCGATCGATCACCAAGCCGATCTCGCGGCGCTCGAGATCGCGCGACCAGCCGCTCCAGCGGTCGAAGTGAATCGAGAATTGTCGACGGCTAGCCAACTGACCGCGTGCGGCTTCGGCCCGACCGGCGCCTACCGCTGCATCACAGGCCCGGCGATCGGTTATTCGGAAGGTGCGGGACAAACCAACGTGCGGATTCAAGGCGCCGTGCGATCAGGAGATTCGGGCGGCGGCGTGTTCGACGACCGCGGCCGGCTCGTCGCGGTGGTGTGGGGCGAAAGCAGCGGCGTCACCTACGCCAGCACGGGCCGGCCGCTAGGTCGATTTCTCGATCGTGCGTTGGGGCGGCGAGCAGCGGGCGCCCTTCCGTCAACGACATCGCCTGCAAATGGAACGAATGGCGCCGTCGCCTGGTGCCCTGATGGAACCTGCCCGCTTGTCGGACCGCTTGTCGGCAGCGAGCAACGCACTCCGCTGTTCAAGCCAGTCACGCCGCAGCAGCCGAGTGGTTCGTGCCAATGCGGCGATGCGTTGGCGGCGATCAACGCGCGGCTCGGTGCGCTTGAGCTGCAACCCGCTGCATCAACGCCGAACGGGAATGCTCAACCGCAGACCGGCGACGCGGAGTCGCCCAATTGGAGCAACATCGCTCGCTCCGCGGTAACGATCGCGACCGCGTTGCTCGGCGTCAGCGGCCCGGCCGGCTGGGGCGTCATCGCTGCCTCGACGGTCGGCGGTTGGCTCATCGGTCGTGGGTTGAAACGTCGCAAGCTGCGAGCGGCGAGTAGCGAGTTACGAGAAGAAGAAGCACCATCGCAACCTGAATCTTCGACCTCGAAACTCGCTACTCACCCCTCGCCGCTTGCGGCCACGGAGGCGACCGCCGCCGCGGCGGATCCGTTTCATAACGGTAGCGAACGCATCGTCTCACTCGCCGTCGACGAGCAATCGCCGATCGAGCGTGATGATCGCGAAGCTCGAGAACTTCTACGACTTTCGCAGCTGGAAGGACGTGACCCGCTACAAGACGCGGTTGCGGGACGCCTTGCACTCGACCGGCTCGACGCGCTTGCCGAAAGCGACGCTGATCCACAGCAAGTCGCTTGGGCCGACGCGCTAAGGCGCGAGCTGCGCGAGCGGTTCAACGAGATCGCGCCGACGAAGTTTCAAGTTAATGAGGAATGCTGAATGGGGAATGGGGAATGGGGAGAAGAGGTTTCGTACAGGTCTTGTGTCCCCACTCAGCATTCCACATTCCCCATTCGAATCCACGCAGTAGCAACATTTACATAACGATTTTCAAACTTGAAGGAGTCCATCATGCCTGCCGGCGACCCTGGGAAAGAACAGTTTCGACGCATCATTCCGGAGTTTCGCAACCTCCATATCTTGGCGGCGCTCGGCCCGCTGTTTGACTTCCGCAGCGAAGTCGTGGCGAACGACGAGTTCGGCGTTCGCGGCGGACTCGACGAGACGACGAAGGATCACTACGTCGAGCATCTGCTCGCGTGCGATCGCATGCGGCGCCGCGTGACGTACAACCCCGAGAAGACGCCGCTCGGCGATCTCATCGAACGGGCGATCAACTCGAACGAGACGCTGCTCGGTTCGACGGCGCCGTTCGGGGGCGACGAGATTCAAGAGGCGCCAGGCGGACTGATCAGCTTGCCGTGGTCGGTCGACGGATCGGACGCCAACATTCCGCTGGGGAGCCAGCTCAACTTCCGCAGCCAGAACGCGCTCGTGCTCCTCGGCGCCCTCGATCGCGCGATCGTCAATTGGACGCGCCTCGAGAGCCGCTTCCGCACGTCGTTCATTTACGTGAAGGACTCGATGCGAATGTACGGCAGCTACGTGCAGGTTCTGGAGTACCTGAAAGCGTTCGCCGGTGATGCGAACCGCGTCGACATGGCCTCGGGCGTGCGTCCGACCGAAGAGCCGCAAGGGCCGGGCGATTCGCCGAATCTCAAGACGGAGTCGAGCAAGGCAGCAGCCGCGACGGTGCGGTAGCGCATCTTCTAGCCCCGGCCTCTGAGTTTCTTCGAATGTTGTGGCTCCCTCCCCCTTGAGGGGAGGGCTGGGGAGGGGGTGAAGCTGGTACACGCTTCAACCACCCCTCCCTGACCCTCCCCATCAAGGGGAAGGGACCTCACGGTTCACTTTCCTCGAAGCCGGGGGCTAGAAATCCAGAAAGAGCAATCGCGATGGACTGTCAGCACGAACTCGAAACGCAAGTCGTCCACCTCTCCGCTTTCTTGCGAAGCGAACTCGGCTACCACGCCGACGGTCCAGGGGCGGTCCAGCGTGAACTGCAGGAGCATGAAGAGATGTTAACGCAGATCAATGACACGTTGCGAGGTCGCGGCGACGAACTCGGCCTAGTGGGGTGGGTGGCCGTACTGCGACGAACGTGGATCGCAATGGTCGCGCTGCTTGGGATGGCGCTGGGATATGTACTCAACGACGTGGTCGACGCGATCGGCCTGCATCGTGCGCCGGATCGTGTCACCGCCAGCATGAAAGGAGACGCCATGAACGGGACGTAAGAAGCATTTTCGACAAGCAAGGGGGGACTGCAGGCGGTCCTCGGAATGGATTTGACGCGAAGCCAACGCCACGGCGTTGGCCGAGCCATTCGACAATTTTAAGGAACAATTCAAATGAGAACGGCAATTACTCGACTGTTACTGCCAGCACTATTGGCCTGGCAAGCTTGCGGATCGCTGGCATCGGCTCAGATCGCGGAAGACGTGCTCGACTTCTCCACGATCGGCACGGCCAACGACCCGCTGGCCGACAACACGGCGGCGCTGATCACCGCGCTGGAAGAGCGATCGGCGAACACCGACACGCGCATGGTGATTTACTTTCCCGCGGGCGACTGGTATTTCGATGACGAACTGCCCGTCGGCACGCACGGCGATCTGACGATCTTCGACAACGTGACGTTCATCGGCGCGCGGACTGGTCAATCGGCGCAGCATCAAGAGGAAGGCAACGCCAACGCCGAGCGCAGCCGAACTCGCTTCGTCATCGACATGGATGGCGAGGACGACATCTGGTGGAATCAAATTCGCACCTACCGCTACGGGCCGTTGGCGTTCAGCGACATCACGTTTCAGGTGGTCGACGTCGGCAGCGTGTTTTCCTTCGGCGATACGACGGATTTGGACGCCGGCGAACAGACCGCGCGTGCTCTGTCGTTTGAACGCTGCTACTTCACCCACTTGCGGCACTTTGTGAAGACCGACGTCGGAGGCGGGCATGCATGGATGTACGACGCCGACGCTGGCGCTGGCGTGAATTACGTCCTTAACACGACGAACCAGTCGTTCTCGCTGCGTCTCCACAAGTGCTACGACGTCACGGTTCGCGACTGTGCGTTCCGCGGCGCGCGGTACGGGATTATCAATTCGCACGGCGATCGTCCGGTGTTCGACAACGTCCGCGGCTTTCTGATCGGTAAGCTGCTCGATGAATACAGCGTTCCGACCAACGCAGCCGTCGGCTCGCAGATCGACGACATGTTCATCGAGACGCCGGTGCTCGCGGGCGCCGTCATCACCGGTCAGGCTGGCAAAGTTCGCGCGGAGTTCGGCTACAATAGTTCGGGGGCGTTCAGTACTGTTCCAGTGGGGCCGTATGCGCTCCCTAGCAGCGTCGAATGGGAAATCGACGATGGCTCCTCGACGGTCGACTTTACGTTTCCGGGAGGCTGGGGCTACAACTGCACCGACTACTTCGAGCCGCGTACGGTCATTCGCGTCAATCCAGACGAAGCGAACGAGCCGGACCGTTATTTGTACGTCACAAGCGTTTCGGCCACTAGCGTCACATTTGGGCGATCGGAGGATACGTCATATGTTGCACGCGAAATCAGCGGTGATGGCGCGGGCGTCACTCGCTTTTTCGGAACGGGGCTGATCGTCGACGGCGATCGCGCTGCGGTGATGGAGCCGTCATTGGGGCTCAATCAAGATAATAACGATTTGCCGATCGCGTTCATTGTTCCCGATCGCCGCCCGATTCGCTTTGGCGCCAACACCGAGACGTCGAACCCGGATCCGGACGATCCGACGAATTTGCCGGTGGTCGTTGCCGCGTGTGCGGGGAACGCGTTCCACTTACACGCAGGCGTCGATTGGCTCGGTTCGAACGACCCTGCCGATCACCCATTGGTGAATCTCGGCGGCATTGGTCCAAAATACGACGCAGGCGTGCGCGAGCCATTCCTCGATCCGTTGACGAAGAAGCAATTGTTTGTTCCTGGCCGCGGCATCGGCACGGCCAATGATTGTGCTCGGGATTTGACGTTCCATCGCGTGACCGATTCGGAGCTTGGTCAGGACGTTTGGTGCTATCGGCTCGACAACTCGAGCGTGGGCTGGGAACTTCGCAACATCCGCAAGTCGGGTAAGCCGGTCACCTACAAGATTCGGGCTTATGTTCCCAGCGGAACGCCGACGCTTGGCGTATGGGGAGGCGCCTCTCCATTGAATACGCATACGTTGTCGACGGGGTGGCAGACAATTACCGGTAGCTCTCACGGACCGTCGAACGCAGTGCTGACCGACGCCCAAGTGACTGGAAGCGTCGTGCAGGTTGGCGGCAACGGCATCTACGTCGCATGGGTGGAGATCGATCAGAACTAAGTCGATTGCGAGGCCTCGCCGATAGATCTTGCTGGTGAGGCGAGCAGCGACTTGGTCGATTTCGTCAGCGAAGAGAGCCAACAAGGCGGGCGCTTCATGGTGGGTTCATGAAGCGCCTGCCGGTTGGTCTACGGTGATTTACCTAGAGAGCAAGCCGGCAGTTTGTGGGCGAGTCGAGGATTTCGCTGTCGCGAGCGCTACGAGGGACTGAGCATGCAAATACGCGATCGGATTCGTGAGTTGCGCCGTGTGAGGGCTAACGAACTGCGCCCGAACCCTCGCAACTGGCGGACGCATCCCGACTCGCAGCGTGATGCGCTCCGCGGGTTGCTCGCCGAGATCGGCTACGCCGGGGCGTTGTTGGCGCGTGAACTCGACGACGGTTCGCTGCAGTTGATTGACGGCCACCTCCGTGCGGAGACGACGCCCGATGCAGTCGTGCCGGTGCTGGTGCTCGATGTGAACGCCGAGGAGGCCGACAAGATTTTGCTGACGCACGATCCAATTGCCGCGCTGGCAGGAACTGATCATGAGCAGCTAACGGCGCTCCTGATCGATGCGAGGTTCAACAGCCCGCATGTGGCGCAACTACTAGACGGCCTCGCCCAAACGGCGGCCGAAGTCGAAGCGGCGGTCGAGCGCGATTGCGAAGAAGTGCGAATTCCGGAGTCGTGGCAAGTCGTTGTCGAATGTCGCGATGAGGAAGATCAACGCGAGATGTTCGAACGGCTCCGCGGCGAAGGTCGGCGGTGTCGGGTGTTGACGTTGTGAAGGATGTCAGTGGTCCGTAGTCAGTTGCCAGTTGCTGAAGAGTAAGCAATTCACCGGGGGGCGGGGACGCCCCGGCTCGCTTGAATTTGCATTTACTGAACCCTGAACCCCAAGAGCTGAACCCTTCCGATGCCTTCACTTGAAATCAACGTCGAATGTCCCGTTCACGACTCGTTCCGGGTCCAGCAGGTTGCGGGGATGTTCGATGTGCCGCTGGCGGAGAAGCTCGAGCAACGATTCGCCGTTGAACTGCCCGGCGATGACGAGCCATGGCAGGTCGGACTGATCGTCGGCCCCTCAGGCAGCGGCAAGAGCACCGTGGCGTCGCAGTATTACGGCGAACGGCTTTACCGCGGCGCCGAGTGGCCCGACGATCGCGCGGTGATCGATTGCTTCGGCGAATTGCCGGTGCGGCAGGTCGTCGAATTGCTAACCGCGGTCGGCTTCAGCTCGCCGCCGTCATGGGTGAAGCCATATCGCGTGTTGAGTTGCGGGGAGAGGTTTCGTTGCGATTTGGCGAGGGCGCTGGGGAGAAGTTGCGAGTCGCGAGTTTCGAGTAGCGAGATAGAAGTTGGCTCCGAACAACTCGTCGCTCGCAGCTCGGAACTAGTGACTCCCGTTATTGCCTTCGACGAATTCACCAGCGTCGTCGATCGAAACGTCGCGCGAGCTTGTTCGATGGCGATCGCCAAAGGGATCCGCCGCGGCAGCATCGGCTGCCGGTTCGTCGCGGTGACGTGCCATTACGACGTTGCCGAGTGGCTCGAAGCCGATTGGGTGCTCGACATGGCGACGGGTGAGTTGCAGCGGAGGCGTCTTCGGCGTCCTGCGATCGAGCTCGAAATCCATCGCTGCGGCGTGGCGCCGTGGCGGCTGTTTGCGCGTCATCACTATCTGAGCGGTTCGCTGACGCCTGGCGCTCGCTGCTACTTGGCGACTTGGCAAGGCGAGCCGGTGACGTTCTGTGCGACGCTGCCGGTGATCACGAAGCGTAATCACCGGCGGTTCACGCGGATCGTCACGCTGCCTGATTATCAGGGGATGGGCATCGGCATGCGCGTCGTCGCGGCGGTGGCGGAACTCCATCGGGTCGAGGGGTTGCGCATCAACGTCACCAGCAGTCACCCGGCGCTGATTCGCCACTGCGAACGCTCATCACTGTGGCGGACGGTGAACGTGAAGAAGAGCGGCGCCAGCCCTAGCGGTTCGAAGCGATTTCCAAGTTATCGCAGTTCGACGGGGCGAGCGGTGGTGTCATTTGAGTTTGTGGGCGCCGAGAACTGAGGGGCGACATGTTGGATCCAACTGAACAGTCGAAAATCAGCGGCGTCGTCCGGCTCGGCTGCCCGCCCGCGACGGCGGCGAAGTTTGTCGGCCGCACTCCCGAGCAACTCGAGGCAGAGCTGCAGCGGAACGAGCCCCTCGCGCGGGAACTGCTGCAATCGGAGGCCGAGGCGGTCGTCCGGCACATGGGCAACATCCACAAGGCCGCCAACGACGAGAAGAACTGGCGAACGAGCGTTTGGTGGCTTGAGCAACACGCGCGGACCGGCGCACGGCCGGAAGATGCCGTGAGTCTGCCGGCAGCGGTGTTCGAGGCGCTGCAGCGAATCGCCGAACTCATCGTCGCGGAGATTCCCGACGCGGCGCGACGGCAAGCGGTATTGACCCAACTCCTCAACATCGCGGCGGAATGCGTCGGCAAGAGCGAGCCGCCGCCCGCAGCTTCCAGCGATCGCATCGCCTTGCCGGCGCCGACTGCTGAGGAGGATTTAACGTTATGAAACATGAACCTCATATCGCAGAGACTTCTTCGGCGCCATCGTCGCCGTTTACGGGCGCCGTCCTACGCGCCTTGTCGCACGACCTGGTACAGCGCGTCATTCGCTCGACTGCCGCGGAGTGGCAATCGCTGCCGCTGCTCGATTGGGGCTGTTGCCTACTGCCCGCGCACTTTCGCTTGCCGCCATCACGGATGCATCGTTGGCTGAGCGACGAACTCGACCGCTGCGACGCATCGCGCGGCAACAAACTCAACGTCCTCGGCCCGCGCGGCAGTGCAAAGAGCACGCTCGGCACGCTTGCCTACGTGCTGCGGTGCGCCCTCGAGGGACGCGAGCCATATATTTGGATCGTCTCCGACACCATCGGTCAGGCGCGAACTCATCTCGCCAACGTGCGGAAGGAACTCGAAAGCAACGCCCTGCTCGCCGCCTATTATCCGCACGCGATCGGCCGCGGGCGAGTTTGGCGTGCCGAGAGCCTCGAACTCGCCAACGGCGTCGTGATCGAAGCCTACAGCACCGGGCAGCATCTCCGCGGTCGCCGGCTCCGGCAACATCGACCGACGCTTATCATCTGCGACGACCTGCAAAACGACGCCCATATGTCGTCGGCGTCGCAGCGGCAGGCGAGCCGCGATTGGTTTCACGGCGCCTTGCTGAAGGCGGGCGACCGCTCGACAAACATCGTGAACTTTGCGACAGCGCTCCATCGCGACGCGCTCGCGATGGAGCTTGATCGTTCGCCAGGTTGGCGATCGCGGCTGTTCCGCGCGATCGAGCGTTGGCCGGAGCGGATGGATCTCTGGGCCGCGTGGGAGGAACGCTACGCGAATCCGCGCGACCCGTGGGCGACGGCGAACGCCCGCGCGTTCTTCGAGGAGCGTCGTGACGCGATGCTCGCCGGGGTCGAACTGCTTTGGCCCGAGCATGAAGATTTGTACTCGCTCATGCAAATGGGCGTCGACGAGGGATCCGCCGCATTCGAGCGCGAGAAACAAAACTCGCCAATCGATCCGTCGAAGTGCGAATGGCCGGCGGCTTATTTCGGGGCGCACATTTGGTTCGAGGACTGGCCGCACAACTTGCAGATACTCGTGATGACGCTCGATCCCAGCAAGGGTAGTGACGCGCAGCATGGCGATTACTCGGCCTTCGTCGTGCTCGGCATTGACGCGCACGGCGTGATGTTCGTCGAGGCCGACCTCGCCCGCCGGCCGACGCCGGAGATGGTCGAAGCGGGCGTGCTGCTGGCGAATCAGTTTCCACTCGACGCATTCGGGGTCGAAGCGAACCAATATCAAGAACTACTGATCGACGAATTCGAGCGAGCGTTCGTAGGGTACGCCCTGCGCTTCAGGCGACCCTCGCAGATTCACAACACCACGAACAAACGCGTCCGCATCCGCACCATCGGCCCCTGGCTCGCCCGGCGACAACTGCGATTTCGCGGCACCAGCCCCTCGACGACGCTGCTGGTCGATCAACTGCGAGACTTCCCGCTTGGAACTCACGACGACGGCCCCGACGCCCTCGAAATGGCTATCCGCCTCGCGCGAGCAGCAACGGCCGGCAGCTGCAACGACGGCCTCGGGAGCAACTTGCTAAGCCACTAAACAAGCGAAGGGGAATTGAACCACGACGACACAACGAGCACGACGAAAGCGACCTAGTTGCCTTCAGGTTTTGTGTTTTCTTTGCGCCTCTGCGCCTTTGCGAGAGATCTTCTTGGAGAAGACAGGTCTCACGCAAAGGCGCGAAGGCGCAAAGAGAACGGAGAATAAATCGCCTTTCCTTGGCGGTTCAAGTTTTTGAATTGAAACAGAGACAAAGTTGAGGAGGCGTACGCGATGACACAGTATCTAGATCAGTACGAACAGCGCGTCAGCGAAGCGGTCGACTCGCTGTGGGACGCGCTCGTCGATCCGCGCGAGGCGTATGTCGACGATGACGGCATGTGGTGGAACAATCTCAACGAAGCCGGCGGCGGCTTTGTGCGGGCGGGGTTGCCGTATCTTAACGAGGCGCAGTTGGCGGAGGTGCGGCTCGATTGCCGACGACTCGTCGCGACGAACGAGTTCGCCATCAACGGCGTTGAGAACCGCATCAGCTACATCGTGGGCTCCGGGCATGTCTACCGAGCGGTGCTGCGTGATGACTCCGCAGCCGGGGCCGCGCTGCTGACGGAAGTGCAGGGGGTGCTCAACGAGTTCCTGTCCGTCAATGCCTGGCACGCGCGGCAGCAGGAGATCGTGCGGCGGATGGATCGCGACGGCGAAGCCTTTTTGCGGTTTTTCGTCGGCCTCGACGGCATGACGCGGGTGCGGTTCATCGAGCCAGAGCAAGTCTCGACGCCGAAGGAGCTATCGCAAGAACCCTCTGCGTCGTTCGGCGTGCACACGGAAAGTGACGACGTCGAGTCGGTTCGCGGCTACTACGTCGACGGCGAACCAATCGCGGCGGGCGAGATTCAGCATCGTAAGGCAAATGTCGACGCCAACGTGAAGCGGGGGCTGTCGCTCTATTTTCCGGTGCGGAAGAACTTGCGGCGAGTGGAAAAACTGTTGCGGAACATGAGCGCGGTCGCGGAGATTCAGTCGGCGATCGCGCTGATTCGCAAGCATCGCAGCGCGCTGCGTAACGGCGTCGAGCAGTTTGTCACTGACGGCTCCAGTACTTCAGGCTTTAGCCCCGCGACGGGGCGCACACGCCGACTGGCGACCTACGAGCCGGGGACGATCCTCGATGCCCCGGCGGGGCTGGAGTACGACTTCCCGGCGGCGGGAGTGAACGCGAGCAACTTCGTGACGGTGCTGCAGGCCGAATTGCGTGCGATTGCCGCTCGGCTGGTGATGCCGGAGTTCATGTTCACTTCCGATGCGTCGAACGCGAACTACTCGTCGACGCTGGTGGCCGAGGGGCCGGCGGTGAAGATGTTCGAGCGGCTGCAAGCTTCGCTTCGCAACGACGACTTGCTGGTGATGTGGCGCGTCATCGAGAACGCCGCCGCAGCTGGGCGGCTGCCGCGCGACGTGCGACAACGCGTCGAGGTGCAAATCACGCTGCCGTCGCTGCATGTGCGCGACCAACTGCGCGAAGTGCAGGTCGAGAAGATCGCGTTTGAAAAGGGAATTCTCTCGCCGCAAACGTGGAGCCAGCGGCTGGGGCTCGATTACGACCAGGAGCAAAAGAACTGGGAAGGAGCGAGCGACGAGTTGCGAGCGGCGAGAGTGAAGAGCAAGCCGTAAGTTTCGGCCGCTTCGCACTTTCTCAAAGCTCGCAACTCGATACTCGCAACCAAATAATTCTTCCAATTTTTGTGTCGAAACTAGGCCACTCAATTTGCTAGGATCGAACGCATGATTCAAGCGAGAAAATTATCCGAGAAGACGAACAAGCGGTCTCAGGCCCAGGCCGAGTTCGCCAAGTTGCTGGCCGCTGCCGAGACGCAAGGGTTCCACGGCACGGCCAGCATCACGCTCAGCGTGCAAGATGGCCACATTCAACATTTGCGAGTGGCGGTCGATCGGATGGTGAGGTAGGGAATGACGAATGAATAAATGACGAATGGGAGGACGCAAGCGTTTGGCCATTCGTCATTCGGGTTTCGTCATTTGGTCATTTGCATAGTTCTGGTATTGAAATGAGCCCAGCCGCGAGCGGCTGAGCATCACGACAAGCCTCGACGATGATGTGCGATCTAAAAATCGTGCGTCGGCGTCGAGGCTTTTTTCGTTCCATCCATGGGAAAGGAGCATCACATGACAGAAGTTCTACAAGAGTTCGTCGATTCCCGCGGCGTGACGCTGCGGGTCGATCGGGCGGCGGGCGTCCTGCGGGGCGTCAAGCTGATCGGGCTCGAATCGCTCAACGGCCGTCGGTATCGGCCCGAGGCGCTTTCTGCGGCGGTCGGTCTGTACGAAGGCGCCAAGGTGAACGTCAATCACCCGCAAGGCGGGCCGCTTGCGCCGCGCGACTACCGCGATCGGCTTGGCGTCATTCGGCAGGTTGAGTTCCGTCCCGACGAGGGGTTGTTCGGCAATCTCCACTTCAATCCGAAGCACGCGGTGGCCGAGCAACTTGCGTGGGATGCGCAGCACAATCCGCGCAACGTCGGCTTCTCGCACAACGTCCTTGCGCGGCTGACGCGCGACGGGTCGCATTCGCTCGTCGAGGCGATCACCCACGTGCAAAGCGTCGATTTGGTCGCCGATCCGGCTTCCACGCGAGGCCTGTTCGAGCAAGAAGAGCGGCCAAGTGGCGCGACGAACGACGGCTTGCAGCAGACGGTGCTTGAGCAAGCGATCGCTCGCGGCAATCGCTTGGAAACTGAACTACAAGCGGCGCTCGCGCGTGAAGCGTCGCTGCGACAAGAGCTAGCGCTCCGCGAAACGACCGAAGCGGCTCGACCGCGATCAAGTGAGCCCTGGGCGCTTGCCCAACGCGGCGTACGCGTCGAAACGGCGGAAGAGTTTGCCCGCGCGATTCGCGTGCGGGCTTAGTTGTTTCACTGAATTCTTTGCGCCTTCGCGCCTTTGCGTGAGACATTTCTTCTCGAAGCAGATCTCACGCAAAGGCGCGAAGGCGCAAAGGAGACAGGGGAGGTTCGACTGCACTGTAGACAAGATATTTTTCGTTTTTAACGGGGTAAGAGCAATGGCAAACGTAATGCGATGGCGGTACGGCGATACGAATCCGGTGGTGTTGCCGGTCGCTGCACTGACAGTGATCGAGATCGGCGACCTGATCTATCAATCGAGCGGCGCCGCATTGCCTGCGTCGGAACTCGCCGACGCGGGAACCGAGGCCGGCAATCAAGAAGCGTTCCATGACATATTCGTCGGCGTCGCGATGCAGGCGTCGCCGAGCGGCGTCTCCAATCCGATTCGAGTCGCGACCAGCGGCGTCTTCGAGTTCGATTGCATCTCAGCGACGGCCGAGGTCGGCGACCTGTTCGGCTCCGACGAAGACGGCACCGGCACCGAGTTGTTGTCGCAAGTCGTCGCCAAAGTTGCGACTGCGAACCTGGCGATCGGCCGTTGCGCCAAGCGCGTCAACCCGGCCGCGTCGCGGGTGCTGATCGAGGTCGTCAGCACGGTGCTCCGCGGCGGACCGCAGGTGATGGCTTAGGAGGGGTCAGTTGTCGGGGTTCAGGGGTCAGCAGAAGAGATGCAGGGTTGCCTGCCTCCTCCTGTCCCTTTCTGAGCCCCGAACCCTGAACCCTAACAACTTCAAACACAGGGGGAACTCCACACATGTCTCTCAACTACAGAGAACTCAAGCGGCGGTTCGAACTCGACGGCGCTGAGCGAACGACGCGGCATTTGACTGAGGCGCTGGCGAACCGCGACCTGGCGCCCGAAGACTTCAGCATTCGCGATTTGGCCGAGGCGCTGGTCCCGGACGGACGGCAATGGGTCGGCATGCTTGATCCGCGCAATGGCGGCGGCGTCAGCGTTGTTGAGGCTGCCGACGGCCTTGACGTGACGGCGTTCCAAACTGTCGCAGGGCAGGTGATTTACGCGAAGATTCTGGATGCCTACACACAAGAAGCGTTCGTCGCCTCACGGCTCGTCCAAACTGTGCCGACGCGACTTGATGGCGAACGGATCCCGGGGATGAAGCGGATTGCCGACGACGTCGACGTCGTGGCGCCGGGGATGCCGTACCCGCATCTGGGGTTCGGCGAGGATTACATCGACACGCCGTCGACGCTCAAGCGGGGCTTCATCGTGCCGGTGACGAAGGAGACGATCTTCTTTGACCGGACGCACCTGGTGCTTGCGCGGGCGGCCGAGGTCGGCGAGATCTTGGGCCTCAACAAAGAGAAGCGGCTGCTCGATCTAATCGTCGGCGTGACGAACAACTACAAGACGAACGGTACGTCGTACAACACGTACCAGACGAGCACGCCGTGGAAGAACGTCATCACGTCGAACGAATTGGTCGACTGGACCGACGTCGACGCGGCAGAGCAGTTGTTCGCCGACATGATCGATCCCGGCACGGGCGAGCCGGTGCTGGTTCGCGGCACGACGGCGATGGTGATGCCGGCGTATCGGCATGCAGCTCACCGAGTCTTCAATGCGGCCGAGGTGACCTACACCGGCAGCGGCGCCGCGACGGCGACGACGGCGGCCAACCCGCTGGGGAACTACCGCGTGCATGAGAGCCGGCTGGCCTATCGGCGAATCGTCGCCTCCGGCGTCACGGCGGCCGACGCGAAGAAGTGGTGGTTCATCGGCGACTTCAAGAAGGCGTTTGCCTACATGGAGAACTGGCCGATCACGGTAACGCAGGCGCCGATTGGCAGCGAGGCGGAGTTCAACAACGACGTCGTGCTGCGGTTCAAGGCGAGCGAGCGCGGCGCCGCGGCGGTGTTGAATCCGCGGTATGTGGTGAAGTGCACGGGGTAGGGGAATGGAGATCGGTTACTGGTGATCAGTGATCGGTGAAGAGTGAGGGGCGCCGCCGGTCCCTGGAGCTGGTCGCTTGCCGTTCGATTTTGGTGGTTGGCCGAATGGCGAGGGCAGGTGCTCGGGACCGGCGGCTGGCTTGGCAGCCTCGACGTTTGGGGCAACGTCGGGGCTGCCGGCCTTTTTTTGTGAGTTGCGAATCTTGGGTGCCACTGGCGTGTCGCCAGTGCGAAGCGGGTACTCGCATTCCATGAACTGCAGAGATCAGGCGGCCCTGATTTTCAGGCTGCTTGCGGGACAAACGGCCGTCGTGTCCGTTCGGCGCCTCTCACTGGCGACACGCCAGTGGCACACGAAGTAATTTTTCTGTGGGAGAATCGCGATGAATGCAGAGCAAATCACGGCGATGCGCGAGCAGGCGCTGGCCCAGATGGCAAGCTTGCTCGCCACGAGCGGGCCGACGATCACGGTGAACGACGAAGAGATTCCCTGGGCGCCGCTGCTCGCCGCGCTGGAACGGACGGTGGATTGGTGCGACCGCAAACTGGCCGAGTACATGCCGTATGAAGTGCGGTCCGTCGGCGAGACTTGAGCGTTCCAAGAATTGAACCGCCAAGGACGCCAAGGTGCGCCAAGGAAATGCAAGGATGGAACCACGACGAGCACGATGAAGGCTGGCGATACTTTTGGATTCTTTGCGTCTTCGCGCCTTGGCGTGAGCTACGTCTTTCCTTTTAAAGATCTCTCGCAAAGGCGCAGAGACGCAAAGGAAATACAAAAAAGAGAAGAATGAATTTGCTTGCTTCCGTCGTGTGCGTTGTGCCGTTGTGGCTCAACTCCCTCCTCACATTTCCTTGGCGCACCTTGGCGTCCTTGGCGGTTAAGTATTTTTGACTTTCACTCAATCGTCGTCACGCGCTGATAGAGCAACGCGATGATTTCGCTCAGGTGTTGCGACTCAGAGCTCTCAAGAATGACCGCGACTTGCGTCATCAGTTGCCGGCGGTGGTTGGCGGCGGCGGCGTAGGCGAGGGCGCCTTCTTCGGTCAACTCGCCGCCGACGGCGACGCGGCTGAAGAATTCTTCGAAGTCGGCTGGCGACCAGGCGGCGAATAGTTCCGGGTGGCGCCGCACGATTTGCACCGCCGCCGGGTTGGCGTGGCGATCGAAGCGGGCTGCCTCTTCGCGGTGGTCGACGAACAACTCATCGGCATCGATGCCGAGCCCCGCCGCCAGCTTGTGGAGCGTCCGGCTATGGGGCTGCGTCGTACCGCGGAGGAGGCTGCGGATCGTCCGCTCGTCGAGCCCGGTCGCTTCGACGACCTGCAGCAGCGTCAGCCCCTGCGTCACCATGCAGCGGCGGACATTCTCGCCATGCAGCGTGCGGCGGGGCGTCGGAGCGGCGTCGATCGCGGGTGCTTGAGTCATCGACCGTCGGCTGGGAAACTAGGGATGGCGAGTTTCGGCGGTTGTGTACTTGTGTACACTTCCTGGGCTGCGTAGTCAACTCAATTTCCGGGGGCGGAAATTTTGGGGATTTAACCGCCAAGGACGCCAAGGTGCGCCAAGGAAGTACGGGAGAATGGAACCACGACGGCACGGCGGGTACGAGGTGTTATGCGTTAATTCTTCTCTGATTTGTATTTCTTTGCGCCTCTGCGCCTTTGCGAGAGATCTTTTTAGAAAAGATATGTCTCACGCAAAGGCGCAGAGGCGCAAAGGAAGACGGGGCAGAGGAACACTGGTTTCTTCCGTCGTGCCCGTCGTGCCCGTCGTGCCCGTCGTGCCCGTCGTGTCGTCGTGGTTCAACGCTTTGTAGATAAGCTCATTTGATGATCGATCGTCCAGACAAATTTTGCATCATCGGCGCCGGCTCGTCCGGGATTGCGGCAGCGAAGAATTTTCTCGCCGCCGGCATTCCGTTCGATTGCCTGGAGCGCGAAGACGATGTCGGCGGCAATTGGTACTTCGGGGCGCCTTGCAGCCGAGTCTATGCGTCGACGCATCTCGTCTCGTCGAAGCCGCTCACTGAGTACAGCGACTTCCCAATGCCGGAGAAATGGCCCGACTATCCGAGTCATCGGCAGACGCTCGCGTATCTGCGCGATTATGCGCGCCAGTTTGGCGTGTATGAGCGGATTGAGTTTGGCGTTGGCGTGGAGAGCGTTGAGCCTGCGGGAGCAGAGCAAGGCTTGCAGCAAGACGGTACTCGGGGCGGACCCCTCGGCGTACCTCGGGGTGACGAGGTTCAAGGGAGTAACGGAAAAAGCGGCTGGATCGTTCGGCTTTCCAACGGCGAGTCGCGGCACTACCGCGGCGTCGTCATCGCCAACGGACACAATTGGGATCCACGCTGGCCCGAGTACCCGGGCGAGTTTGCGGGCGAGGCGATCCACTCGGCGTCCTTCAAATCGGCCGACGTGCTGCGCGGCAAACGGGTGCTGGTGGTCGGCGGCGGCAACAGCGGTTGCGACATCGCAAACGAAGCAGCGCTCCATGCCGACGAGGCGATCCTCAGCACGCGGCGAGCCTACCACATTCTGCCGAAGTTCATTCGCGGCCGGCCGGTCGACCAAGCGAACGAACTGTTGCTATGGCTCCGCGTGCCGCTGTGGGCTCGCCGCCTTGCCGGCGCCGTCGTCAGCCACGTGGCGCTTGGCCCCGCGTGGCGTACCGGCGTGCCGAAGCCCGATCATCGGCTCTTCGAAAGCCACCCGATTCTCAACTCGCAGATCCATCACCATGTCGGGCATGGCCGGCTGGCGCTGCGGCCCGACATCGCCCGCTTCGCCGGCCACCGCGTCGAGTTCGTCGACGGCAGCGCGGCGGAGATCGATCTGGTGGTCTACGCCACTGGCTACCGCGTGAACATGCCGTTCATCGCCCGCGAGCAACTCAACTGGCAAGGCGACGCCCCGCGGCTGTTCGTGAACGTCTTCCATCCCGAACGCGACGACCTGTTTTGCATTGGCCTCATCCAGCCCGACAGCGGGCAGTTCGGACTGGTCGATTACCAGTCGCAGCTGGTCGCCCGGTACGTGCAGGCGATTGATCGCGGGAGCGAGCGAGCCGAGGAGTTCCGGCGATTGAAGGCGACCGAGCGGCCTGACCTGTGGAGCGGCGTTCAGTATCTCCCTTCGCCGCGCCACACGCTGGAGGTCGAGCACTATAGCTACCGGCGACGGCTGCAGCGGCTGGCCAAGCGGTTGTCTCGGTAAGCGGCGAGCGAATATTGCGGCTGCTTCCGCTCTTCTTGCCGCGTCGCCTGCCTGTCACGTCGAGGTACTCCGAGACGTCCGCTCCGCCTACCGCACTGCTAGGAGGATGATGCAGTTACTAGCCGCATGGCTTGGCAACGGTGTTGCTCCCGTGAGGGGCGATACAGCTCCCAATCGTGATGGCGAACAGTGCCGCCCCTCGCGGGGCTCTGGATCATCGAGATGCTTCGAACCAGGGGCTGACGCCCCTGGCTACATCATGCCCCCCCCTCCGGGGGCTGAGCATCACGCGGGCGCCGTCTACCGAGGTAGGGGCCGACCCCCGGGCGGAGCCCGGGGCTAGAATCGCTGGCTGGGATCTTCCTGCCTACGAAGGTGAGGCACGCCCGCATGCGGGGTTTTTAGCGGTCTTTTGCACCGTCGTTAAGATCCTTCCCCGTTTGTTCGAATCGGCCTGCGGCCCCCCGCAAACTTCGGACGATCTAGCGAAAATTGCCGAAACCTTCGGTTAGCGTTGGATAAGAACCAATGGCGGTCCGGCGAAGGTTTGTCCAGTTCCGGTCTCTTCAAAGATCTACAGCGGAAGTGGCTGGCAATCGCCGGGAAATCACCACGGTCGACGCCACGGCAGCGACGACGGCCGCGGGCTTTTGCGAACTCAAGAATGCCAAGACCCTAGAATTCAGGCTCTCTTGAGCGTTGGGCTTTTCTCGCTCCCGATTCGGAACAACTGAGAACTTGGCCGGTCTGGCCCCAAGCGACTCATCAAGGAACAGAACGATGGCTGTGCGAACGAGAAGCGGTCGCGGGGGAGCGTCCCTCGGTTTTACGTTGGTGGAACTACTGGTGGTCATCGCGATCATCGGCGTCTTGGTGGCCCTCTTGCTGCCCGCAGTCCAAGCGGCCCGCGAGGCGGCTCGGCGGAACCAGTGCCTCAACAACTTCAAGCAGTTGGGGTTGGCGATGCAGAATCACCACGACACGTTCAAGTATTTACCAGTCGACGTGAACGGACAGAAGTACGCCCGCGGCGTCTTGTATCTGCAACTCCTTCCCTTTATGGAAGGTTCGACGATTCGGTCGGCGTACAACTTTTCCGTCGCTGCAACCAATGAAGCCAATCTCGCGCTCCTTTCGCGCGAAGAGCCGATGCTGCGCTGCCCGAGCGACGAGTCGCAGATTCATGTCGCTGGCGGAAATGACAAAGGCGGCGACCGTAAAACCAGCTACGGCATTAACTATGGCTACGGCAACTACGGGCAGTTGGCTGCCAACGTGGCTCGCCGCGGCCCTTTCTGGGCGAACCCGGGCATCGCAGCGGGCGGACTCAACGCCGATGCCGCGAAATCAGAGTTTTGGCCCCGCTATGGCGACCACAGCGGTCAGCGAGTTAATTACAAGCAGGTTTCCGACGGCCTCAGCAATACCTACTTGCAGTTCGAGATGAAGCAAGTTCCATCTGAAGAGAAAGAGAATAACGACCGACGCGCCCGCGCATGGATCTACGGCGCAGGTTCGATCCAGCTTTCAACTCGGATGGCGCCGAACTCATCGGCGGCTGATGCAACGGCTTGCACGACGAACAACGACAGCATTGCTCCTTGCGCTGATAAGTCAGGCAACTTTCCTGTGTTTGTCGTCGGAGCTCGCAGCCAGCATAGCGGCGGCGTCAATGCTTCTAAGTGCGACGGCTCGGCGGAGTTTGTCAGCGATGGAATTGATCTGACCGCTTGGCGTTCGCAGAGCACGATGGCGGGCGATGATCCGCCGCTCTATGAGGTCGATCCGGAAGGCAACGGCCTGTAGTCGCCGTCAGCAACCGCAAAAGCCACCAACCGCGAATCTTGCGAATTGACGTGAATGAACTGCTCTCGTTCGCAACGATCTGCGAGGGAGCTTAGCCGGTTCTCGCAGTAAGCGGCCTATCAAGAAGCAGAGCCATGGCGGTTCGGGCAACGAGTAATCGCCGGAAAGCGTTCCTCGGTTTCACGTTGGTGGA
Source organism: Lacipirellula parvula (assembly GCF_009177095.1). Taxonomy (NCBI): domain Bacteria; kingdom Pseudomonadati; phylum Planctomycetota; class Planctomycetia; order Pirellulales; family Lacipirellulaceae; genus Lacipirellula; species Lacipirellula parvula. The sequence continues at coordinate 6,481,964 of NZ_AP021861.1, read as the reverse complement.
GCTGCTGGTCGTGATCGCGATCATCGGCGTCTTAGTTGCCTTGCTCTTGCCGGCCGTTCAGGCGGCCCGCGAAGCGGCGCGGCGGAACCAGTGCCTCAACAACTTCAAGCAGCTGGGATTGGCAGCGCAGAACTTCCATGGGGCGTACAACTATCTGCCGGTCGATGTCAACAAACAGCCTAACGATCCGAAGCACCGGCAGATGCTGTATCTGCAGATGCTGCCGTTTATGGAAGGGTCCGCACTGAAGAATGCGTATGATCCGACCAAGTCCGCGAATAATGTGCAGAACAAGCAGTTAATGTCGCGCGAGGAGCCGATGCTCGCGTGTCCTAGCGACGACTCCTACTTGGTGACCGTTTCCGGCAGCGATTCAGCGGAAGACGCAGGGGGGGACCGCAAAGGAAGATACGGCTTCAATTACGGATATGGGAATTACAGCCAGCTGTACAGCGATCCGGTAAGGCGCGGGCCATTCTGGGCCAATCCGGGAGTTCCTGCCGCTGGAAACAAAAACGAAAACTGGCGGTTTAGCAAAGCCGCCGGGGCTACTCTAGACGACAATTCAGGGCAGCAGTTCAGTTATAAAAACATCTCCGATGGGCTTAGCAATACCTACCTGCAAATGGAGATGAAGCAAGTTCCCTCAGATGTTGATCAAGATCGACGCGGACGCATTTGGATTTACAATCCAGGCGCTTACCAGGTGATGACGCTAATGGCGCCGAACTCAAGCTTTGCCGACGTCACGGCTTGCACCGATCTGAATGATGCGATTGCTCCGTGTGAACGCAAGACGGGCACTGCTGGCATCCCGCAAATGAATCTCGCGGCGCGAAGTGCGCATCCAGGCGGCGTTAACGCTTCGAAGTGCGACGGCTCAGCCGAGTTTGTGAGTGATGGCGTCGACTTAACCGTCTGGCGGACGCAAAGTACCGTCGCGGGCGACGACCCGCCGCTGTTTGTGATTCTTCCAGAAGGCAACGGCCTATAACTGCGCCGTCTCGAACGAGCCGGTTCCCATTTCTGATCATTCAGCACGCCTCCCAGCTCATTGCCGCGAAATCGCTAGTCGATCGCGGTCATAAGGGGGGCGTTGCTATGTCGTGTTGTTTCGCATCGCTTTTCGCTGTACGCACTTCTCCGATCCCAAGGCAGGTTTTCCGATGAAGTTCGCCATCTCCCGCGTTCGTTGCTGCGCCGCGCTACTCGTCCTTTCCTGCGCTGCTGCGAAGGTTCAAGCCGCCCCCGTTCTCGCTACTAAACGCACCACTCTCAATCACAGCACCAACACCTCGGCGTTTTTCACGTTGAGCGTCGATGGGACCTCGTCCTTCACCGGCGAGGACGGCTGGGCGCCCACCGCGCCCACGCAAGGGGCGGTCGCGACTTCCGTCACGACCAAGAAGAGTTTTTCCATTGTCGGCGACTCGACTTCCGTCGGGAATTGGATCGATGGCAATCGCATCCCCGCCGGCGTCACGCTAGCGTTCGACGCCGAGCTCACCATCAAGGCGTTGCCGGCTCCTGGAAGCTACCTCACCATGCCTGGCGCCAACGCGTCGGTTGGCGCTTCTAGCCGCGGCATCGGCGTGACGCAGACCTTTGGCCCGACCGGCATCAACGATATCAACCTAAGCGCTGGGCTCGAATTCAGCGCGGTGACCGTCTCGAACGTCAGCTTCACCGGCACGCCTACCGAAACGGGGTTCACGTTCACGCCGGGCGGCGTTGCCAACTTCGGCACAACGGTGTTCCGTTCGAACGTTTTCCAAGAAGCGAATCACGGCATGGTGTTGACGCCCATCAACGATCCGGCCAACACGATCGGCTTCGGCACGGCGACGGGAACGGTCGCGAGCAATCTGGTGATGGACAATAACTTTGGCGGTTCAGGCGCCAGCAGCAGCGTCTTCGCTCGGCAGACCGGTCCGTACACGCTCATGGTGACACAGGGGGCCGGCTGCATCAAAGGCATCGCGATGGATTACGACGTGACGTACGACATTTCGACGGCTGGCAGCGTCGCGAACGCCGACTTCAATGGCGATAGCACCGTCGACGGGGCCGACTTCCTCATCTGGCAACGCGGTTCGGGAATTGCATCGGGCGCCACGCTCGCGCAAGGCGATGCCGACGGCGACGGCGTCGTCGGCCCGCTTGATCTGGAAGTCTGGAAGACGAAGTTTGGCGGCGCCGCAACGCCTGCAGTCGCTGCCGTTCCCGAGCCGACGGCCGCGCTGCTAATGGGTGCAGCCGTGCTGTCGATCGTCGCCTCTCGGCGACGGTTGGCAGCCTAGAGCGGAGCGCTATCGCCCCAGCGGCCGCTGAAGACGAACTCGCTGAGCGGTTTTCTCGTCCGTGGCGCGAGGTCGCGTTGGCGTTGGTGCTCCGGCAGCGAGTTCGGGTCGCCTTCGTAGCCGATGGCGATCGCCGTCAGCGGTTCGACGCCGGCAGGGATGGCGAACAATTCGCGGGCGCGGTCGGGATGGATGCCGATCATCTGGTGGACCAATAGCCCGCGCGAGGTCGCCTCGAAGGTGAGGCTGGCGCTGGCGGCGCCAAGATCGTGCGGGGCGGCGAGGTTTGGCTCTCCATTGCGAGCGTGAGTCGTTGCGTAGCAGCCGATGGCTAAGACGCCGGCGTGACGAGCCCAAGCTTGATTCGCATCGACCAGGCAGCTGAGGACCTTTCCGAACTCTTCAGCGTTCGAGCGCTTCGCGACGATGTACGACCAGGGCTGCTCGTTGCGCGACGAGGCCGCCCAGCGGGCCGCCTCGAGCAGCGACAGCAAGTCGGCGTCGGAGACCTCGCGATCCGCCATTGCGCAAGGGCTCCACCGCGCGGCGAGATTGGGGTGGATCGGGTGGTCGGTTTGGGGCTGTTTCAGCGGGTTCATGGCGAGCTCTCGGCGGCGGTGGGATTGAACCACGACGGCACGAAGGACACGACGGAAGCGTGATGAATTCTTTGCGCCTTCGCGTGAGACAATTCCTTGCTCAGAAGATCTCACGCAAATGCGCAGAGGCGCAAAGGGAAGGCAAGGCAGAGGGAAATTCGCTTGCTTCCGTCGTGTTCGTTGTGTCGTCGTGGTTCAAATTCTTCCACGATTCTAGAAGTCGATTGCCATGCCGTCGACGCCGAGCTCCGTCTTGGGGAAGACGCGCCGCGCTGCCGTGAGATCGATGCTCGCATCGTCGTCGATCAGCGGGTTGACGTGCACCAGTACCAGCCGACCCACCTTCGCTTTCGCGGCGACGGCGACGACGTCGCCCAGGCAGCTGTGCCCCGTGAGTTCGGCTTGCTCCGGGCAGTCGTCGATGAAGTAGCTCTCGTGGATGAGCAGATCGACGCCGTGGATTTTTTCGACGTACTCGGCGTCGACGTGCGCCGTCGTGTCGGTCACGTACGCCAGCGAGCGGTCGGGCCAATCGATGCGGAAGCCGACCGAGCCGCCGGGATGCCGCAGCGGGAAGTGGGTCAGCCGGCCGCCGTCGCGCAGCGTGAACTCCGCCGGGAGCGTTTGAAGCTCCAGCGGCGGCATCGCCGGGAACATCAGCTCGGCCAGCAAATGTTGTCGGATGGCCGTCAGCTTATCTGGCTCGGCATAGGCGGTGACGCGGCCGAGCTGCGGCGCCTCAGCCCGCACATCCCACAGGTAGGTCAGCCCCTGGCAGTGGTCGAGATGAACGTGCGACAGAAACACGTCGAGCGTCTCGGTTTGCACGTGCTTGGCAACGCGGTAGAAGCCGGTGCCGGCGTCGAGAACAAGCCCGCTCTCAGGCAGCATCAGGCAAGCCGTCTGGCGACGGTCGTTCGCGTGATAACCGGTGGTGCCGAGGAGCAGCAGTTTCATGTCGAACGAATCGGCAGAGGGGGAGCAAGGCAATGGGGCCATTGTAGAAGCGGGGAAGGGAAACCACCACTACGGGGGGATTTGTCGCTGCCCCGAGGTGAAAGGCAGTTGCGAAGAAGGAAAAGCAACCGCCAAGGACGCCAAGGTTCGCCAAGGAAATGCAGGGAGAGGGTTGAACCACGACGGCACGGCGGGGGAGTTGGCTCTGACTCGTCTTTTCTTTGCGCCTCTGCGCCTTTGCGTGAGATTTCTAAGAGAAAGACTGTGTCACGCAAAGGCGCGAAGGCGCAAAGAGAATTGGGGATGCCGCATTTTCTTGGCGCACCTTGGCGTCCTTGGCGGTTCAATTCTTGTCCTTCGTCGTGCCCGTTGTGCCGTCGTGGTGCAATTCGGCCGCTGGCGGTTGCGGCTGCTAGCGATTTCGGCAAGAGAGTTGCACGGAGCCAAGCGGTTGTTGGTAGACTGGGAGCTGCGGCGGACGGCGGTGAGCAACGATTGAGGCTGCAACGATGACCTGGCAATGCGTGAAGTGCGATACGCCGATCGAAATTCAGTTCGACGCCTGCGGTAAGTGCGGCGCTCATCGCGCTGTCTCGATAGCGGTTCGCGAAGCGTCGCCGCTGCGACTTCGCTTCAGCCTCCGCACGTTGCTCCTCGCGATGACGCTCCTGGCGCCGACGTTTTTGTTGAGCGCAAAGGTCTGGGAGCAGATTCTCTTAGCGCTGGCCGTGGGGTCGATCGCCACGGCGGTCGGCGTCTTCTTGACGCGGGCGCTTGTCGACCTCATCTACCGCGGCATCGATCGCTGGACGAGGCGACGGTAGTCCGCGCAGCGCTACGACCCGCCGTGCAAGTTCTAAGGGCCGTTGCATTCAATTCCTCGGCGCGATTACAGCCCGCGACGATGACGGCGCGGCGCCCGCTTGCCTGGCGGCGGCGGGGAGGCTGGCTTCGGCGGACCTTCCGGTTCGGCGGGCGCGCCCGGCGTGGAGCCGGCAGCGCCGTTAGCGTGGCCATCTTGCGGCGGGGCCGCCTGGGCGACCGTGACGAAGCCTTCGATTTCGTCGCGGTTCAGCAGCTTGTTGATCAGCATCTCGATCCGCGTCAGTTCGATCCCTTGCTCAGGCGTAACGAACGTGAACGCGATTCCTTCGCGGCCCATGCGGCCGGTGCGGCCGACGCGATGAACGTAATCGTCCGACGACTGCGGCATGTCGAAGTTGATGATGTGCGAGACGCTGCTGACGTCGATGCCGCGGCCGACGACGTCGGTCGCCACCAGGATCGAACATTCCTCGGCGCGGAATGACTTCATCACGCGGTCGCGGACGTTCTGGGCCATGTCGCCGTGCATGCACTCGACGCCGTGGATCTTCTGCGACAGCTTGCGGTGGACCTTGTCGCAGCCGCGCTTCGTGCGGCAGAAGATGATCGTCTGCGGCGGTTGCTCGCGCTTCAGTAGGCGGATGAGCAGGTCGAACTTCCGCGAATCGTCGACGGTGAAGTAGCGCTGCTCGATCGTGTCGACCGACTTCCCCTTGGGGGAGAAGTCCATGATCTCCGGCTCGATCATATAACGCTGGGCGAGGCGTTCGATCGCCGGGGCGACCGTGGCGCTCAGCAGCAACGTCTGCCGTTTGGCCGGGCAGCGGCGGAGGATTTTTTCGATGTCGGGGCGGAAGCCGATGTCGAGCATGCGGTCGGCTTCGTCGAGGACGACGAATTCGAGCTGATCGAGCAGCAGCGTGCCGCGGCCGAGATGGTCAAGGATGCGGCCCGGGGTGCCGATGACGATGTCGGCGCCTTTCTGGAGGCGGGCGATCTGCGTCTTGAGCGGCTTGCCGCCGTAGATGGCGGTGGCGCGGACCTTGCGACCATGCGACAGGCGTTCGATCTCGTCGCGAACCTGCACGGCGAGTTCGCGGGTGGGAACCATCACCAAGGCGCGGGGCTGGTGGTTGCGGCCGGGTTGATCGAGCTTCTCGAGGATCGGGATGCCGAACGAGGCGGTCTTGCCGGTGCCGGTGCGAGCCTGGCCGAGCACGTCAGCCCCGGCGAGAATTCGCGGGATGATGCCGGCCTGGACGGGGCTGGGGACTTCGTAGCCGACGTGCTCAAGCGCAGCGAGCATCGTGTCGGAGAGGCCGAGTTCGGTGAAGCGGGCGGTCGGAGCGGGAGCGGTCGCTTCGTCGGCGGGGTCGAGAGTTTCAGCCAAGGGGGGAACGGTTCCGTAGAGGGGCTGCCGAGAGAAGGCGGCCAGGATCGCGGCGTTTTCGCGGAAATTGATCGGGTTAGCCTAACATGGGGCAGGGGGGAGGGTCAACTTGGGCCCTTTTCCGGCGGGGGAAGAAAGGCAACCGCCAAGGACGCCAAGGTGCGCCAAGGAAATACGGGGAAGGAAATTGAACCACGACGGCACGGCGGACACGACGGGGAAAGAGTTAATTCCCCTACGTCTTGTCTTTTCCTTTGCGCCTCTGCGCCTTTGCGTGAGATCTTTCTAGGAAAGGCAGGTCTCACGCAAAGGCGCAGAGGCGCAAAGAGTATTGGGCAGATAATGTCTTTCCTTGGCGAGCCTTGGCGTCCTGGGCGGTTCAATTCTCCTGCATTTCGCCGTGTCCGCCGTGCCGTCGTGGTTCCCTGATTAGCGCACAAAAAAAGGCCGGCCGCGCCCGGGGGCGCGGTCGGCCTGCGATCTATCGCACTTCAAAGCAAGCGGCTTACATGCCGGCCGGCTTCTTGGTGGCTGGCTTGGCAGCCGGAGCGGCCTTCTTCGAAGCAGCCTTCTTCTTCGGCGACTTCTTGGCGGCAGCCTTCTTCGCTGGCTTAGCGGCCTTGGGGGCCTTCTTCGCAGCGGCCTTCTTCTTCGGCGACTTCTTGGCGGTCGCGGCCTTCTTGGCAGCCTTCTTCTTGGGGCTCTTCTTTGCAGCCTTCTTCGGGGCAGCTTTCTTCGTAGCCATAGCCTTACGGCTCCTTCCCTGGTAGCGCCCAGAGTTTAAAAGGTCCCCTCCTAGGGCGCTGAGATGAGGAGGCAAGACCCGGTATCAGGCGAAACGGTTCAACTCGGCCCTCGCGGGCTTTGCGGAAACGCTCCGAGATGTCCTAGAAATTTAAAACGTCCTGTGGGGAAACAATCCTTGCGAACCCAGAAACGAAAGACGGTGCGTCGCGACGATCAATAGGAGGCGAACAATGTATTGATGATTCGTCAGTCGCGATCAGTCCGTGTGTTGAAGCTGTTAAAGCGATGGGTGAAAGAGTGATGTTACGCCGCGTGAATTCCTACTGTGCGGCGGCGGTCGAAGTCGTCTCGTCGTGGTTGTCGAAATCTCGAAATGGCCTTGTCGCTGGCATGCGACCGCTAACACTGCGCGCATTGAAGCAATTATCGCGGGAACGAGTCAAGGCGAGTTGTAGAAAAATCTCGATTTCGCGCGAGATTATTTTGGCGACCATCAACAGATCGAACCACGACGACACAACGAACACGACGAATTGAAGACAACAATGCGAAACCGCCGATGCACGCGGATGAACGCAGATCGTGATTCATTTGCGCCTATCGGCGTCCATCGGCGGTTCCACTTTTCCGTCGTGTTCGTCGTGCCGTCGTGGTTCAATTCTTGGCGTCTTGAGCCCACGCTTCGAGCGCGCGGTATTGGTCCGCGAACGCCGGCGGCGGGTTCCCTTGCGGGCTCTTGAAAAAGCTCGCCAGCCACGGCAAAGCCCCTGTTTCACCGCGTTTTTTCGCCAGCGCCGTGAACCGCACGAGGTCGATCGCCAGTGGCGCCGCGAGGATCGAATCGCATCCCTGCCAAGTGAACTGCAGCGTCATCGGCGTGCCGAGAAACCCTTGGAAGTGGATGTGATCCCACGCCGTCTTCCAGTCGCCGAGACTCTCGATGTGCTCGATCGAAATCAGCGTCTGCGGAGTGTATCCGAGGATGTCGGTGATGAGCCGATCCTTGCTCTGAATCTTCGCCTGCTTGTTGGCGGGGTCATCGAGAACCTTGCCATCGAGGTTGCCAAAAATATTATGGCCGACCCAGCTCATGACGTTGAGATTTCGCGCGGCGAACATCGGCGCCAGCACGCTCTTCATCAATGTTTCGCCAGTCTTGCCGTCGCGACCGGCGTGGCATGTGTTGCGAAGCCGCGCGAGTTCGTCGATGCCCGCGGGCAGTGCCCCCAAAGAGGGGGTGAAGTTCACGAACGGCAGTCCAAGATCGAGCGCTGCGATCGCGTAGAGCGAGCTCGCCGGCAGCGGGCAGTCGGGCCGCGCGAGCGACGCCTCGGCCTCGGCCCACGTGGCGGGCCAGAGGGCCTGATTCGGCAGCGGCTCGGTCGACGAGACGTTGAGAATCACCACCGTGTCGAGTTTATGGCGCGTCTGGAAGTCGGTGAGATCAGCCTGCAGCCGCTTGAGGATGTCGCGCGGCAGTTGCTCAGCGGGGTTCGCCGGCGGCGGGAAGTCGGCGAGCTCGGTGATCTTCGCCCCCACGTTCCAGAGCGTGCCGGGGCGGATCTCGGCGTCGATCTTCTCGAGCTCCGGCCGGCAGGCGGCGACCAGCTGCGGCGAGAGGACGCGGCTCTCGCGGTGGAGTCGTTCGAGCTCGTCGGCCAGCGGGGCCGAGCGGATCTCGTGGCCGCCGATGACGATGTCGTCCCACTTCGCGAGCGGCAGGTGAGCGAATTGCGGCAACTCGCTCACCAGAGCGGTGCCGTCGGCGAGGCCGAGCCGCTGCGCGATGATCCCGGCAATGGCGGTGACGGCGACGCCCCCGCGGGCGCCAATGAGCCAGAGACCGAGACGCTGAGTCGTTGCCATCGATGATTCCGTATCTAGCCCCTGGCTCTGCCAGGGGGTGAAGTGCCGGTGGGCGGAGCGTTGCGACGGTGCGACCCCCCGGCGGAGCCGGGGGCTAGGAATAGAGCCGCACGGAGTGCCGCCGGGGCTCGTCTGACGCCTTGGAACAGGCTGCCGCGGGACTTATCATTGTCGCATGCGCCGCGCGGGAGGGTCAACGGGCGGCGATTGGTCAGTTGTCCGTCGTCAGTGATCAGTTGCGGCGATTCGCTTGCGTTTTGGCGCTCCGAACCTGGAATCAGGTTAGTAGTTCCTAGGTCTGGACCGAGGGCGTCGTCGGCAGCGACTTGCTGCATGACGCGCTGGTTTGATACGCCAACGGCGTTACATCCTCCAGCCCAGGGTTGGCGGCGCAGCCGGCTACCCTGGGAAAGCGGCGTGATGGTAACCACAACCCTGCAGGGGTTGAATCAGTTCGTATGCAGCGCTGATTCAACCCCTTCAGGGTTGCGGATCGATGGGCGACGATGGTCCCAGGGTAGATCGCTAGCGCGATCAACCCTGGGCTGGAAGATGCAACGCCTGCAGCGTTGGAATGCGTCGATAGCAAGAGGGAGTGCGACGCTAGGCGACGTACAGCGAAGTGACCCCACCGGTCTTCGCAACTGACAACGGACCACTAACAACTGACATCCCCACCAACACTTGGCGGCACCCGTCGGTCACCCCGACACCACACCATTCGGAATTTCAATGCTAGAGCGAATTGAGGCGGCTCCTAAGGACGCGATTTTGGGATTGGGCGAGGCGTTCAAGGCCGACCCGCGGAGCGAGAAGATCAACCTCAGCGTCGGCGTCTACCAAGACGAGAACGGCAAGACGCCCCTCTTGGAATGCGTGAAGGAGGCGGAACGCCGCCTGGCCGCCAACCCGACCACCAAGTCGTACCTGCCAATCTCGGGCCTCGCCGAGTACTGCAAGGCGACGGCCGAGCTCGCCTTCGGCGCCGGCAGCGAGCCGCTCGCGAGCAAGCGCGTCGCGTGGGCTCAGACCCCCGGCGGCACCGGGGCGCTTCGCGTCTCGGCCGACTTCATTGCGGGCAACCTCAAGGGCGCCACCGTGTGGATGAGCGAGCCGACCTGGCCGAACCATCCGCAAATCTTCAACGCCGCCGGCATCGCGACGAAGACCTACCCCTACTTCGACCCGCCGAACAACTCGCTCAACCTCGCCGGCATGTTGGCCCCGATCGAGAAGATGGCGCCGGGCGACGTCATTCTGCTCCACGGCTGTTGCCACAACCCGACCGGCATCGATCCGACCGCGGCCCAGTGGAAGCAAATTGCCGACGCGGTGTTCGCCCGCGGCGTCATGCCGCTGCTCGACTTCGCGTACCAAGGCTTTGGCGACGGGCTGGAGGAAGACGCCGTCGGTTTGAAAGAATTTTGCCGCCCGGGCGCCGAGCTGATGGTCTGCAGCTCCTACTCGAAGAACTTCGGCCTCTACCGCGAACGCGTCGGCGCCCTCTTCGTCGTCGCCCCCACGGCGGCCGCGGCGAGCAGCGTCCAGACGCAGATCGACAAGGTGATCCGCTCGAACTACTCGAACCCGCCGGCCCACGGCGGCGAAGTGGTCGCGGCGATCCTCCGCGACGCCGACCTCCGCAAGCAGTGGGAAGGCGAAGTCACCACGATGCGGAACCGGATCAACGACATGCGGCATGCCCTGGTGGCGGCCCTCGCCGCCCAAGACGTCCCGGGCGATTATTCCTTCATGACCCGCCAACGCGGCATGTTCTCGTTCTCGGGCCTCACGAAAGAGCAGGTCGAAACGCTCCGCTCCGAGTACGCGATCTATATTGTCGGATCAGGCCGCATCAACGTCGCAGGTCTGACCCCGGCTAACATCGACCGCGTCGCCCAGTGCATCGGCGAAGTCGTGGAGCAACCGGCGGCGAAGTAGTTCAGAAGAAAAGGCAACCGCCAAGGACCGGACGAATGACGAAATCCGAATGACGAATGACGAATGGGGATCGCTTGCGTCCTTCATTCGTCATTCGGATTTCGTCATTCGTCATTTGCTGCGAAGTCGTGTGGCGTCCCCAGGTTAAATCTCAAGCGGAGCGCCTCTGTGAATATTCTGTTCGCCACCTCTGAGGCGGCTCCGTTCTCGAAAACTGGCGGGCTCGGCGATGTCTGCGGCGCCTTGCCGCGTGAGCTCGCGCGCCTGGGGCACAAGCCGATCATCATCCTGCCGGCGTTCCGCCAAGCGCGCAACGCCGACATCCCGATCGAGCCGACCGGCGTCTCGGTCGAGATCCCGATCGGGCAGAAGATGGTCCGCGGCCACTACCTCCGCACGCGGCTGCCAGGCTCCGATGTGCCGGTCTTCCTGATCGCTCAGGACGATTACTACGACCGCCCGCAGCTTTATCGCGAAGATGGCGAAGACTACAAGGACAACTGCGAGCGGTTTACCTTCTACTGCCGGGCGACGCTCGAAGCGATCCAGCGGCTCGAACTGCGGGTCGATGCGATCCACTGCCACGATTGGTGCGCGGGCCTCATTCCCGCTTACCTGAAGACCCTCTACGCCGACCGGGCGCCATGGCGCGGGCTCACGAGCCTGCTGACGATCCACAACCTCGCCTACCAGGGCAACTTCTGGCACTGGGACATGGCCCTTACCGGGCTCGACTGGCGTTACTTCAACTGGCGGCAGATGGAGTTCTACGGCAACCTCAGCTTCCTGAAGACGGGCATCGTCTTCGCCGACGCGGTCACCACGGTCAGCCCGACCTACTCGCGCGAGATCTTGTCGGCGCCGCTCGGTTGCGGGCTCGAGGGAACGCTGCAGCATCGCATCGCCGACCTCAGCGGCATCATCAACGGCGTCGACTACGACCAGTGGAACCCGGCGATCGATCGCTACCTCGGCCCGAACCGGTTCAGCGTCCACGACTTCGCCGCCGGTAAGGCCCGCTGCAAGGCCGACATCCAAGAACGGGCGGGCCTGCCGGTGCGGAACGACGTGCCGCTGCTCGCTGCGATCGGCCGCCTTGCCGATCAAAAGGGCTTTGACCTGATCACCCGCGTGATGCGGCATTGGGCCGAGCGCGTCGACGCCCAGTGGATTATCCTCGGCACGGGCGAGCCGAAGTACCACGACCTGCTCACGCAGCTGGCTCGCGAGTTCCCCGATCGTATCGCCGTGCGGCTGGAGTTCAGCGACGAGTTGGCCCACCGCATCGAAGCGGGCGCCGACATCTTCGTGATGCCGAGCCAGTACGAACCGTGCGGCCTGAACCAACTCTACAGCCTGCAGTACGGCACCGTGCCGGTGGTGCGAGCAACCGGCGGCCTGGTCGACACGGTGGTCGACGCCAGCGAACAAACCCTCGCCGACGGCACGGCGACCGGTTTTAAGTTTGAGGATTACACCTCGCTCGCCCTCGCGGAAGCATTGGAGCGGGCCCTGGCCACGTTCGGCGACAAGGCCGCCTGGAACCGCCTGATCGAAGCGGGCATGCGGCAAGACTGGTCGTGGGGCAACAGCGCGCAGCAATACGCCGAGCTCTACGAACGCACCGTCGCCCGCGGCCCGCTGGGTATTGAATGACGAATGACGAAATCCGAATGACGAATGCGTGCTACCGCACGTGGCGTCATTCCGAGCGAAGCGAGGAATCTGGAAGTCCACGTGTGTCGCTAGATCCTTCGCTTGGCTCAGGATGACAAGGTCATCGCCTTTACATTCGTCATTCGGATTTCGTCATTCGTCATTTGCGCTAGCTCGCCATGCCTGAACTTCGCATCGATCCCATCATCGGCCGGCGAGTTTACATTGCCGAGGATCGCGCGGGGCGGCCGAGTGATTATGGGGCGGCGGTTAGCGGTGGTTCATCGGCGTCGGAGACGCCTCCCACAGCGCCTGCAGTTAGGGGCAATTGTCCGTTCTGTGCCGGGAATGAAATTCACACGCCGGTTGCTGAGTTGACGGTGAGCGACGCCAGCGGGCAGTGGCAGTGCCGCGTCGTGCCGAACAAGTACCCGGCGGTGCGGATCGATCGGCCGATCGAGGGGGCGTTTGGCGCCCATGAGGTGATCATCGAGTCGCCAGAGCACCTGCTCGACGTCACCCGCCTCGGGCCGGAGCGCTTAGCGGCCATCGTCCGCGTCTACCGCGATCGCCTCCGCCACTGGGCCGCGCAGCCGGGCATCCGCCACGGGCTCGTGTTCAAAAACTCTGGCTGCGATGCCGGCGCGTCGCTCGAGCATATCCACAGCCAAGTGACGGCCGTGCCGTTCGTGTTGCCGGTCGTTGAGCGGGAACTGGCAGCGGCGGAGCGGTTTTACGGCTCGCAGGGAACGTGCATTTTCTGCGACTTGCTGCAGCGCGAGCTCGCCGCCGGGCAGCGCGTCGTCGCGAACCACGACGCCTATGCGGTCGTCACGCCCCACGCCCCGCGGCAGCCGTACGAGATGTGGCTGCTGTCCAAGACGCATGCCGCTCGCTTCGACCAACTCGCCGACGACGCGATCGAGCCGCTCGCCGCCATGCTGCTCGATGCTCTCGAGCGGCTGCAAGCGGTCGCCCCCGGCTGCCCCTACAACCTGCTCCTCCACACGGCGCCGTTCGACGATGAACACGCCGCGTCGTACCACTGGCACTGGGAGATCGTCCCCCGCCTGGCCCACGAGGCTGGCCTCGAATGGGGCGGCGGCGTCCACATCTGTCCCCTCTCGCCAGAAAACGCGGCAAGGCGCCTGCGGCGGAATGACGAATGACGAATGACGAAGCCCGAATGACGAATGGGGATCGCTTGCGTCCTTCATTCGTCATTCGGGCTTCGTCATTCGCTCATTGGCCTCGCCGAGCATTCTCTTCCGCCTTACAGCCCTAACCACCTCCCCAGCCAGTCGCTTGGCTCGCGATTCGCATCACGAATCTTCCGAATCAAATCAACTGTCGTGTCAAAACGCGCCGATTCAGTAAGCTGGGTTGACTTGGTTGCCGCTCGCGGCTGTGCCAGTTAACCCGACGAATGCCCGCGTCAGGTCAACGTGATTTGCACAATCCGCAGCAAGAACGCTAGCCTCGCCGCGCAAAACCCGCAAATATAGTACGACTCGCCACCCCCGCGCGATTCAACAGGGAAGCCCCGCCGCGCCAGCCCCACTCTACGCCGCCATGAATCAGCCTTTGCGCCTTGTGCTCGTCCTGCACAACCACCAACCAATCGGCAACTTCGACGGAGTCTTCGAGCAGTCCTACCAAGACAGCTATCTGCCGTTCCTCAACGTCTTTGAGCGTTACGAGGGGCTGAAGATTGGTCTCCACACGAGCGGCTCGCTGATGGAGTGGCTCGACGCCCGCCATCCCGAGTACGTTGACCGCTTGGCGAACCTGGTCGCCGCCGGCCGCATCGAAATCGTCGGCGGGCCGTTCTTCGAACCGATCATGACGATGATCCCCTCGCGCGATCGCGTCGGCCAGATCACCAGCTACACCGACTGGCTGCAACGCCGCATGGGCGCCAAGGTCCGCGGCATGTGGATGCCGGAACGCGTGTGGGAGCAATCGCTCACCGGCGACATCGTTCGCGCCGGCATCGAGTACACGATTCTCGACGACTTCCACTTCAAGAACGCCGGCCTCGGCGAAGAGCAGCTCGACGGCTACTACGTCACCGAAGAGGATGGCCACATATTGCGCGTCGCGCCAGGCAGCGAGAAGCTTCGGTACACGATTCCGTTCCAACCGCCGCAAGACACGATCGAGTACCTCCGCGGCGTCGCCGAGCGGCGTCCTGGCGCGGTCGTCTTCTTCGGCGACGACGGCGAGAAGTTCGGCACGTGGCCCGGCACCCGCGAACATGTTTACGATCGCGGCTGGCTGACGCAGTTCTTCGACGCGCTGCAGCACAACTCCGACTGGATCAAGCTCACCACGCCGAGCGAAGCGTTCGACAACGTCGCCCCGCTGGGCAAGGTCTACATTCCCGAAGGCAGCTACCGCGAAATGGTCGAGTGGGCGCTGCCGGCCTCGCGCATCAACCAGTTCGAAGACTCGAAGCACGAACTCGAACACCACGGCCAATGGGACCTGATCAAGCCGTTCGTCCGTGGCGGCTACTGGCGGAACTTCAAAGTGAAGTACCCCGAAACGAACGAAATGTACGCCCGCATGCAGATGGTGAGCCGCCGGCTGCAGGAGATGGTCGATGACGGCGCCGCGGGCGACCTGATCGATCAAGCTCGCCTCGAGCTCTACCGCGGCCAGTGCAACTGCAGCTACTGGCACGGCGCGTTCGGCGGCGTGTACCTGCCGCACTTGCGGAACGCCGTCTACCAGAAGCTGATCGCCGCGAACAACTTGCTCGACCAATACGAAAACCGCGGTTGGCAAGCCGACCAGCAGCCGTGGGTTGAAATCAGCTCGGCTGACTACAACCTCGACGGTCGCCCCGAGGTGAAGATCGCCAGCAACCGGTTGCTCGGCCTCGTGTCGCCGGCCGAGGGCGGCCAGCTGTACGAACTCGACGTGAAGTCGATTTGCCACAATCTGCTCGCGACGCTCGCTCGCCGCCAGGAAGCATATCACCGTGCGGTGCTTCGCGGCCCGTCGGTCGATGGCGAGAACGTCTCCAGCATTCACGACCGCGTCGTCTTCAAGCAAGAAGGTTTGAACGAACGCCTCGGTTACGACCGCTGGCAGCGAAATTCGCTGGTCGACCACTTCTTCGCGGCCGACGCCGATCTCGCTGCGGTCTCGCAAGGGCGTGCGGAAGAGCAGGGCGATTTCGTCCTCGCTCCGTACGAAGCGAAGCTCCGCCGCAACGATGGCCGCGTCCAAGTGCAGCTCTCGCGAACCGGCTTCGTGCAAGGCCGGCAAGTGAAGCTCACGAAGGGCATCACGCTCAACGCCGGCGACTCGACGCTCGAGATTGCCTACCTGCTCGAAAACGTGCCGTCCGACATCGGCCTGCACTTTGCTCCGGAGTTCAACTTCGCCGGTCTGCCCTCGGGCGCCGACGACCGTTACTTCTCGGGCGCTCATGGACATCGCCTGGGACAGCTCGGCCATCAGCTCGACCTGCAAGGCATGACGCAGCTGAGCCTGACCGACGAATGGCTCGGCATCAGCGTCCACCTGAAGTTCGACCAGCCCGCCGCGATCTGGACCTACCCGGTCGAGACGGTGAGCCAGTCGGAAGGGGGCTTCGAGCTAGTACACCAATCGTGTGCCGTGTTGCCCCACTGGACAGTCATTCCGGATGCCGAAGGCCGCTGGAGCATGACGATGCGGATGACCGTCGACACGCAACTGGCCGAATCGCGGATGCCGCAGTGGGCTGAGGCGGCGGCTGTTTAGTCGCGGGGATTCACCACGAAGTCGCTAAGGCACGAAGGAAGTCACTAAGAAACAAGTTAACCGCGAATCACGCTTAACGGGCGTGGTTCGCGTTTTTTTTATTGTCGAAATTCTTTGCGCCTCAGCGCCTTTGCGTGAGACAATTCTTTCCCAAGAAGATCTCACGCAAAGGCGCAGAGGCGCAAAGGAAATACAAGAATAGAGACGACTCGTTCGCTTCTCGTCGTGTTCGTCGTGCCGTCGTGGTTCAATTAAATTTCATCGCGGCGAGTGCGAACCAATCAACCGGCTGGTCAAACGTCCCACTACGGTGTGAGACCGTGGTTAGCAGCGGTGCATCGCAGCGGGCGGCGAGTTCTTCCGCATTTGACGCCAAGCTCGCATCATCGGGCCGCTGCATCGCCTGGTTCAGCACGACGCCCGCGATCGGCAAGTGCGGCGCCCTTGCTTGGGCGGTGATGAGCGTTTGCAGCGTTGCGTTGATCACGCCGAGTTCATTCGCCGCGACGATCACCAGCGGCAGGCCCAGTTCCGCGGCGAGGTCGATGTTGTAATCCACATCGCTCAGCGGCGACATCAGCCCGCCGGCGCCTTCGACGATCACGATCTCGCTCGCTGCGAGCCAAGGTTCGAGTCCCGACCGCAACAGCGCCGCGTCGATGCGACGCCCTTCCGCCTGCGCGGCCCGCGGCGGAGCCAGTGGCGCCAGAAATCGCTGTGGGCAAACCTGCTCCAGCGTGAGCGGCCGCCCCGCCGCTTCCCACATCGCCGCCGCATCCTCGGCGATCAACCCGTCGGCCGTCGCTTGGCAACCGCTTGCCACGGGTTTGTAAACACCGACGCGCCGCCCGCTCGTCGCGAGCGCTCGCGCAATCATCGCCGCCACGTGCGTCTTGCCGACTTCAGTGTTCGTGCCGGCGATGAACAGACCGCGTGTTGCCATGAAATACTTTTACCGCGAAGAGTCGCAAACGACGCAAAAAATTAAGAAGGCGGACCAGAGATTTCTTTTCGCGTCCCTTGTGCTTTTTTGCGGCTAAAGAACAAGAAACTCTTCCACCGCTTCGCGCATCGCTTCGCGGTCGGGCTTCTCGCCGGTCCACAGTTCGAACGCCACTGATGCTTGCTCCACCAGCAGCGTCAGTCCGTCGACTGTCGGCAGCGCTCGCTTCCGAGCATCGCGCATCAGCCGCGTCGTCGGCGGATTGAACGTCATGTCGCACACCAGCAGCTCCGCTGGCAGCGCGTCGATGTTCAGCGGCAACGCCGCCTTGCCGTCGTACCGGCCGACCGGCGTCGCGTTGAGCAGCAGCCGCACGTCGTTGCCGACGGCGATCTCGCCATTCTTCGGCCACGGCGTCACGCGGCAGTCGACCGCTGCGGTGTGCGGATCGCTCTTCAACGATTCGACTAGCGGCACGGCTTGCGTCGGTTCGACGCACACGAGTTCGAGCGACGTGGCCCCGGCGAGCGCGAGCTCCGCCGCGATCGACTTCGCCGTCCGTCCGGCGCCGAGGATCATCGCGTGCAGCCCCTTGGTCGCCACATACGGCTCAGCGAGCCGCCGCATCGCGATCCCCTCGGTGTTCACGCCGCGCAGGCCGTCGTTGAGTTGCTGCAGGCAGTTCACCTGCCCGCTGAGCCGTGCCGAGTCGCTCACCGATTCAAGGTAGCGATGCACCTCGCCGCGATGGGGCGGGGCGAGCATGATGCCGCGGAACTCAAAAATGCGGGCGCCCTTGAGGGCCATCTCGAAATCGACGGCCGACACCTCGAAGGTGAGGAACCGCCAGTCGAGATTCGCCACCGCGAACGCCTTCTCGAGCATGTACTGCGTCGGGTTGCCGGCCACGGGGTCGCCCATCAAGCAACAGACGTCTTGCTGAGGATGAGTCGACATGCGGCAGCGATCGAGAGAAGGCGAAGGGACGGAGAGTCGCGGTCGACCCCGGCACTGCCAGCGAACCCGGCGGCCGTGCGACTGCTACGATCGCCCCATTCTCCCCCGCCAGAGCGGTATTTTCAACCGCTGAGTCGACCGGCCTGCAACGCCGCTCGCAGGGGATTTCGGCTCGGCTGACTAGAATAAAGGACGAGCGCCGCGATCCGCGGAGCTGAATTTATTTGGGTGCCACTGGCGTGTCGCCAGTGCGAAGTGCCGAGCAAGTTCCCACATCAACACTGGCGGCACGCCAGTGATACCCTCAACATCGCCTTACTGCCTCCGTGCCCAACTTCTACCACCGCCCCCTGACCTGGCTCTTCTGGATCGCGGCCCTCTGCCTCGATGCGGTGGCGTTGTCGATCAACTACGAAGGCCCCTTCGCCTCCGCACTCGGCCTCGGGCAACTCTTCGTCGTCAGCGGCTGGCTCGTACTCGGCCGCAGTCACCCGCTCGCACGGGCGTCGTGGTTCGTGGCGATGCTGATCTTGCTCGTCGCGCCCGACTACGGCATCCCGCGCTGGCGTTCGTCGATGCACCAAGACGTCGTCTGGCCCCACGTCCTCGCGCTCATGACCGCAGCCGGCGCCTTCACCGCATTCGCCACCGCCGCCTGGGCCACGTTCCTCTGGAGCGTTTCCACTCCCGCACCGCAGCCGCCGCGCAAGCCGCAATACTCGATCGCCGCGCTGCTCGGTTGGATGACGCTATTGGCGCTAAGCACCACCTGCGTCCGCCTCGCCGATTTCTCGCTCTTGAACGAAACTCCCCGCGACCTCGTCAGCGGCAGCGGCCTCGCCGGCGCCGCCGCGATCTTCATCGCCGCCAGCATCGGCCCCCACCGCGAGAGCTGGCTCGCCCGCCTCCTCTCCGCAATCGGCTTCATTGTCTCCATCGGCGTGATGGCTGCCGCCGGCGTCCCGCCCGAAGCCGCCGCCGTCGCCACCGGCGCACTCGCGTTCGTCGTCGCGTGGACGATCGTGAGCAGAATCGACCGCGTTCGTGCCCAAGCTCCCGTCGCCGAGCTTGCATCATCTCCAACGCCACCAGACGCTGTGGCAACTCTCGCTCCACAACTCCGCGTCTTCAAGAACGAAGCGTGAAGCGAAATCCTGCGACAGCAACTTGCAGCATTGGGGCTCGTCGGCAGTTCGATTGCGTCTCTATGTCAACGAACGTTCTGGCTCCCTCCCCCTGGAGGGGAGGGCTGGGGAGGGGGGAAGAGCCCTGGTACCCGCTTTAATCACCCCTCCCTAACCCTCCCCCTCAAGGGGAGGGGACCTCAAGGTTGAATTTTTCTTGTAGCGTCCGCTCTCAGCCGGACCGCCACGCGGTCCGGGCGAACCCTCGCCGCCGCGTGCTCAAACGCGCGACGAATTCTGATACAATCCGACGGCGAAACTCCCTAAACCTGTCGTCGGGACATGCTCGTCATGCTGTCGGTCGTTGCTCGCCCTGCGATGTGGACTTATTTGATTCTGGCGGCAATCGCCAGCCTCGCGGTCGCTAAGCCAGAGCTTCCGCCAGTCGGGTTTCAAGCCACAGTAATGGCGGGTTTTCTCTTCGGCCAACTCTGGCTAGTCGCGATCTGGGCCGCTGTTGGCCGTGCGCCGCGACTGATTCGCGCCATGGGGCTGTTGCTTGGGATGCTCGTTGGTTCAGCGATTGTCTGTCGTTTGGATGGAGAACAATCGATGGAGCGCTTTCGCGAAGGACTTGGCCCAATGCTGCTCGTCGTTTCGCCCGTTTTCGTCCCAGCGTTGCTAACGAAGATTGTTCTTGATTGGAAAAAAGTTGGTTCGACTGAGCAAATGCGTTTCCCGTTGAAGGAACTGCTCGGCTGGATGACCGTCGTTGCGGCAGCGAGTTGGTTGTTGAATGCTGGCGATTTTGGTTTGCTCGAGCACTCGCCGCCGACGTTTAGGCTTTTGCTCGCGGCGGGAGTGGCGGCTGGCGTCGCTGGGGCGGTCTGCCACCGCGACGCTATTCCACTCTCCTTCAAAGTAGCTTCCGTCGCTTTAGCCCTCGTGGCGGTCGGTTGTTGCTTGAAGATCGGCTCCATCAAGCCGCCGAACAATTTCCTGTGGGGAGCGGTCGGCGGCGGGTTGTACTTGGTGATTGCGTTCATCTTGAGAGGCTATGACGATCGCAGCTTCAGCCGACGACTAGAGGCTAGCCGTCGCGTGCAACAATCACTCGCCCTAAGCGAGCACGATTGAAGGCTTGGCCTCTGTAGAGCTAGTCCCGCGTCGCGCCTTGATCCGCACATAAGGCGCCACAAACTGCGCCCGATGGGCAAAGCTCCCCTGCTCGGCGTCGCGCTCGGCATGCATCGGTTCGAGCAGGTCCTCAATCGCAAACCCCGCACGGCAGATGCCGCCCAACAGTTGCTCCCAGCGGTGGAGATACTCAAGCGTCCCCCGCTCGCGCAGCCGACTTGGTTCGGCAGCGGGGAGCGGCCCTTCGCGATAGTAACGCTCGGCGAGAGCGTAGTTGCCGCCAGAGCGTTCGGGCCGTAGCGTCGTTTGCAAGCTCGTCGGCGACTTGTGCTGGCTCACGTACAGCCCGCCCGGCCGCGTCACTCGCGCGACCGCTGCGAACACCGGCGCCACGTCGGCGATGTAGCAGGTGCTCACCGGGTGGATGACGAGATCGAACTCGCCCGCCGCAAACATCGACAACTCGTCCATCGACGTCTGCACCAGCCGGGCATCGAAACCCCGCTCGCGGGCGACGACGCGATCGAGCGCGAGCATTTCGTCGCTGATGTCGACGACCGTGATCTGCGCCCCGGCTGCCGCATAGAGCGAACTATGCCGACCGCCGCCGGCCGCGAGGCAGAGGACGCGCCAGCCGCGAATGTCGGGGCCGAGCCAGCCGGCGGGATCAACCGTCGCGAGCGGGTTGGCAAGTTCGTCGTCACGCGCTGGTTGAGCGAGCGGGACGCCGTCACGCGCGAGTGCGTTCCACGCCCGCGCGTTGTGAGAAACACCAGCTTGCTGGGTGCCACTGGCGTGTCGCCAGTGCTGCAGCGGAGACTCGCGCTCCTGATCGTTGGGGGTCGACACGACGTCAGCTGCCTTGAGGGCTACGTGCGAAGCCAGATTCAGACAGACTAGGCTTCAGACTTTGCTTTTCAGGCGGGCTTGCACGTCTGTCGGTAGGGAGGCTTGGTTGGCAGTTCGCACTGGCGGCACGCCAGTGGCACCCGATGGGTGGAACTTACTGCAACACGTTCCAACAGAAAAAGCCCGCGAGATGATTCGGAAAGATAACTCCAGGTGCCCCATCGATTGAACCATCCCGCGGGCAGTTTGTCACCCAGTGATGCGAGTCACCGGTGCGTCTCTTCAACCCACAGTACCGCCCCATACGGTTTTGCCAAGAAATTGGTTCAACGATGTTTCGCCTGCATTGCCAGCGTTTGACGAAGGATCCGCGAATCACGCGAATACGCGCGAATGAGGAAAAATTGACCACAAGTTATTCGCGAACATTCGCGCCATTCGCGGGCCTGCTTTTTGATTGCTTTCGGCCACTCAATTTGAGATACTGATCGTTTGGCCACTGGTGCAATTGCGCGCAAATTCGCCTCCGGATCCACCGACTTCGATCCAGTCGATCCGCGCAATCCTGCGATCCTGTCAAAAAACCTAACCGCCCCCCATGCGAGGGGCAAATGCGACACAAAGACGACAGTCATTGGCGTAAATCATCCGGCCGCAACGAGTTACCGCCGTCGCTTAATGTCGCCAAAAATCGCATTCCACGTCACAAGCGACACGACACGACATCAAAACGAGGCGACACGGAATGACGCGACCTTGAGCTTGAGACCGCGACGCACAATACGACAACGCAGCGCAAAGGATCTGCGCTATGCATGACGCGAACGCTGAAAGCGTTCCATCATCCAGCCCAGGGTTGATCGCCTCGGCGATCTACCCTGGGTAAGCGTCCAAAAAGTCCACAACCCTGTAAGGGTTGAATCAATCGAGTTAGCCTCGGCCGATTCAACCCTTACAGGGTTGCGAGATGTTGACGGCGATGATGACCCAGGGTAGGTCGCTTGCGCGACCAACCCTGGGCTGGATGATTGAACGCCGTTGGCGTTCCAATTCGACTTGCGGAGATAGCAGCCAGTTATTGCCGGTTAGCGCTGGCGACGACGGACGCTCCACAACGCGCACGCCGCAAGGGCGCCAAGCGCAATCGTCGCCGGCTCCGGCACCGCGCGGACGTCGGCCATCGCGTCGATCTCCACGGTGTTCGTCGCGGTGAGCGGGTTCGTGATCCGCACGTAAGAAATGCTCGCCAGACCGGTCGAGGCGATGTCGACGCCGACGCCGCCGCCCGAACCGTCGTACGCCGCAATGATTTGAGCGGTCGTCATCCCGGCGACGTTCGTGAGCGCGGCAGGATTCACTGGCTTCGTGAAATCGCTGAGGACTTGGCCATGTTGCGAGGGGAACGCTTCGGTGACGTCGAGATAACCAACCGTCGGGAACAACCCGTCGGCGACGCCGGAGACTGGGACGAAGTCGACGCCGTTGGCGCTCACTTCGATCTGGCCGCCGCCGATCGAGGCGCTGCCGGTCGCGGTGTTCGGGCCGAAGACGAGCTCATAGAACGAGTTGCCGAAGATCAGCAGGTCGATGCCGTACGGGTTGAGCGGATGGTTTTGCACCGGCTCGTCGAACTGCAACGTCAGCGAACCGCCGATGCCGATCGAGACGATTTCGTGGTCGCGGTAAGCGGAAGAGAAGGGAGTCGTCGGGCCGCCGAAGTTCGCCGGATCGCTGGCGAAGCGGGTCGGCTCGCCGAGGGCCGTCTGCGGGTTGTTGATCGGATTACCGGTGACGAAGTCGTTGCCGACGCCGGTTCCTTGGATGTACTCGACCATTTTGTCGGCCCACGGATCCGCGGCGAAAGCGGGCGCCGCCGGGCAAGCCGCGAGCAGGCTGAGCGCGGCGGCGGTCAACTTCAAGTTCAACTTCATGAGATCTCTCCTTGGTGAAAGTTCAGTGGTGTGGTCTTAAAAGCCCCCGGCTCTGCCGGTGGACGAAGTGCTAGTCAGTTCTGTTCTTGCTACGTCCACCGGCGGAGCCGGTGGCTTGGATGCTTTGCGATACGGGCAGTGCCGGCAACCGTTGCCGCAGCACGTTCCGCGGCGGAGCAGATACGCCTCGGTGAGGACGAATCGGCCCCGCTCAAAATAAAAATCGCGCCCGGCCACGAGCGGCGAGGAACTCGCTGCTGCCGCGGGCGGCGCGGTCATCGTGTCGGGTGCTTCCATGCGAGGGTTCCATGAATTCGATTGATCCGCCGCCGAACCGCCGCAGCTGCGAACGCCATCAGCGCGAGTCCCAGGCTCGTCGGCTCGGGGACCGCTGCGGCGCTGATGGCTGCCGGCGGCGTGGTCGCTTGGCTGAAGGCGTCGCGCCACCACTGCAAATCGGCGGCATCGACCCCGCCGTCGCCGTTGGCGTCGCCTTGGTTCAGCTCAGCCCCAGTCGTGATGCCGTAGCCCCGTTGCCACGCGAGGAAGTCGGCGCCATCGACGCCGCCGTCGCCATTGAAGTCGGCGCTGCCGACGATCGCCGGCGCGGGAGCGGCGAACGGATTGTCGGCAAACTGCTGAAAGCCGGCCTGGTTCACCGCGGGGTGATAGGCCCAGCTCTCCCAGTCGCCATCTTGCAGCACGCGACTGCTCATGCCGACTTGCGAAGCGGTCCACGACCCGCCGGCGAACGGATTGGTGTGCGAGTAGCCATAGTTCCAAAAACCGCGGAACCAACCTTCGTTGTAGTAGTCTGCGGGGTCGACCGCCTGCGCACGATCGGCCGGGCCGCTCACTTGCGCGATCCCCGCTTCATTGAACGTCGTGCCGTCGTCGAGCGCGAACGCGCCGTCGCCGTCGTCATAGCCGAGGCCATAGAGCGACGAACCAAGCCCGCCGCCAAAGCCGCCCGACTTGGCGAACAACCGAGGGTCGGCCGTCACCACGGCATTGAGCAGCGTCTGCCCCGTCGCTGCTCCATCCCAACGAAACCCCCACGCGAGCGTCGTCCGCTCGGTCGTCCCGGTGAGCCACTCGATCGCCACGACGGCGCGGTTGCTTCCTGTGCCGACCCAGAACTCGACGTCGTCGAACGACGCGACCGGTCCCGCGGCCGCCGGCTGCGTGCCGACGCCGATCAACATCGCTGAACAGAGCGACCACCATGCGAGCGCTACGATGAACTGTTGCCGACCACTACGGAGCATGAGCCGCCTCCTCGCCCGCGCGGGTCAGCATGGCGTTCAACACGCGTTGGTCGAGCTGCTCGCTCAAGAAGGCGACGTGCCCGTCGCAGAAGACGGCTTGCGCGCCGCCGGGATGGGGCGAGCCGATTTCGTTCTCCAGTCCTTCGGTCGAATTGATTGGCGTCGACTGCTCTTGAGCAAAGACGTTTTGGCCGTTGATCCACTCGCATTCGACGCGGCGGCGGAGGAGCGACTCGGCGATGGCGACCGTTTGCGACAAGCCGTCGACGATGTCGCGGTAGGCAACTGGCTCGTCGTAGACGAACACGCCGAGCGAACCCGGCTCCAACACTTGGCCGCTGAACCACTCACTCGGATCGATACTGAATGGCGCATCGCGACCGGCGCCTTCGACGCCGTAGATGCCGCCGTAGTCGGTGAACGCCGCGCCGCGCCACAGGTTCGAATCGCTCGCCGTTTCCGGTTGCAGCGTGCTCGGGCAGAGGAAGACGTCGACCTGTTGCGAGGCGGCGGGAAGGTTCGGCGCCTCGTCCGACGGCTTCGTGAAGTCAAGCCGGGCGTGCAGTGCCGTCTGCTCCAGCCACGGCAGCAGTTGGGCGTTCCACGACAGGAAGAGTTGCACCCCCTCTTGCGGCGGCAGGCAGCCAATGCAGCCGGGGGGCAACGTGCGACGCTGCCCCTCGTAGTTGATCGCCGCGAGGCCCTGCTGTTTGAGATTGTTCGCACAGCGACTTCGCCGCGACGCTTCACGGGCCGCTTGCACCGCCGGCAGCAGCAGCGAGACGAGCACCCCGATGATCGCGATCACCACCAGCAGTTCCACCAGCGTGAAGCCGCGCGACGGCGCGTGCGACTCGCGGCGGGTGGCTGGCGGGCAGGGCATGAGCACTTGCGTCCGTCTCATCGTGGGCGAGCCGTGGCTCGATCAATCGCCGACCCTGCGTGGGCGCCAACGAAGATCGCCCAGACAATCGGCGGCAACGATGAAACTATCTCGCCATCCGCCCGTCCCTCGCAGGAGCGAATCGCATTGCTGCATGCAGTGGTAGGTCTTCTGACTCCCAGGCTCGACGAAACTCGCCTTCTCGCCGCATGTAAACCCTGTCGAGGCTTT
The DNA here is from genome assembly GCF_009177095.1 of Lacipirellula parvula. Lineage (NCBI taxonomy): Bacteria > Pseudomonadati > Planctomycetota > Planctomycetia > Pirellulales > Lacipirellulaceae > Lacipirellula > Lacipirellula parvula. The sequence goes on along the minus strand of NZ_AP021861.1, from coordinate 6,456,604 downwards.
GAGCCCTCTCAGGGTTCGGACTGGTTGCTTAAGCGACCAGTCCAGCGGCAATGGCTGAAGATGCGTTCGTCGAATCGCGCCTGGTCACAGCGGCGGGGCCGTCCCGGAATCGCACCGGAGTTCCCTGTTGCGTCGGCCGAGCGACACGTGCCCAGCCGACCACCAACGCATGGTGAACCAAACTCAAGGGATCGAGTTTAACGCGCCCCTTCGGGGGGCGTAAAGCAGGGGGCGCAAGTGCTGCGAAGGGAGTGGTTTAGGCGATCCGGTCAGCGGGCGACGGCCGCGGCCCGGCCCGTTTCGGCGCTGTTTGCGCTGACGACCAAATACCCGCCGAGGGCGAGGCCAATGAGCGAAATGAGGAGTGCGAAGATCACCGACCATCGCATCACGCCCGGTTGCGTCCGCTGCGACTTGGCGAGGCCGTGCCAGAACTTCGCGTGCTGCCAGGCCGCGACGCCGATGGCGACCGAGCCAAGCACCACGAGTCCGACGCCGATCCATGTCGACCCGGCATGCGTCGGCGCGTCGGGAGCGTTGCGGACGATCCGCAGAAACAACCCGAACCGCGCGACGACGAACCCCATGCCGACGAGCGTCAGCCCGGTGCGAACCCACGCGAGCAGCGTCCGCTCGGCGGCAAAGTAAATCCGCGGATCGTCAGCTTCAGCCATGGTTACGTGAACCTTCAAGAGAATTGGAACCGCCGATCAACGCCGAAAGACGCAGATGAATGCAGCGTGAGCATCCACCCGCGTCTAACGGCAGCATTCTACCTACTTATTGCTTCGACTGCTTCGTGTCCTCCGTCGTGCTCTTGGGTTCGCCTTCTTCCCTTAGAAGTCAAACTGAGCCCGCGTACCGAAGATGTCAGACTCGGTGTCGTTCCCCACCGGACGGTCGAGGAAGTTGTGGATGTAGTTGAACTCGAACCGCGTGAATCGATTGAGGTACCAGTTCAAGCCGAACGTGAGATCCTGTAAGTGACCGCCTTGGACGAACTTGTCGTTGAGGTCGAGCGTCGAGTAACGGCCAGCGATTTCCCACGCGCCCCAGCTGCCGTTGCCGAAGTTGACGTCGGGGACAACGCGAGTGAAGGCCGCTGTTTTGTGATCGTAGTTGCGACGTTCGCCGGTGAGGACGTAACCGACCTGGGCGTAACCGGCGGGGAACTGCAATTGCGGGCCCGTCGGTTCGTTGAGCATTGCGTACATGTATTCCGATTGGAACACGAGCGAGCCGAAGCCCGCCGCTAGTTCGCCGCCGACGACCTGGTAGCTTTGTGTCGGCAGGAAGCCGGTGTTCACATAGAACGGAATCGGGAAGTCAGTCACGTTGTTGGCGTCGAGTTGCGTGAAGCCGACTTCAGGCGTCGACCGCAGCCGCAGCGTGTTGCCGGCCGGTTCGTTGTAGGTGTAGCTGCCGCCGACGTGCACGACGTTGTTGCACTCGTCGTTGTAGAGCAGCATCGTTTCGCGAGTCGACATGCCGTAGCCGTTGTCGCCGGCGACGTTACCGTACTGGTCGGTGGGGAAGCGGTAGCCCGACCAGGCCCAAGTCGCTTGTTCTTCGAAGGCGGTGTTGAAGAAGCCAACGCCGACTTGGCGGAACGGCACCAGCGCGAAGGCGAGCGACCGTTCCATGAACAGCAGTTCGCGAAAGCTCGTCGCTGGTTCCATGCTGAACGGCTGTTTCCATTGGCCGACTTTGAAGTGGCCGACGCCGGGCAGGTCGGCGACGTCGACCCACACGTCGGTGAAGTTCGGGCGGCCGGGGAACGCGAAATCGTACTCCATGCGGTACTTCACGTTCTCGGCGAGGAAGCCGTTGGCGCCGAGACGAGCGCGGCGGAAGCCGGCGACGTCGCGGGCGTCGCCGACGACGGCTTGGTTGTCGGCCGGCTGATCGAACCAAATGCCGTCGATCTGCGCGGCGCCCGACACGATGATCAGCGGGTACTTCGGCTTCTCGGCGGGCGGCGCCAACCCTGGCGGGCAGGTCGGGCACTCGCCGAGTTGGATGAAGCTCGCAATTGGCACGACGCCGTTGTCGAGCCGCAGGCCATCGGCAATCGACGAGTTCGCCGCCGCGGGCTCAGCCGGTGCGGCGGAGGCCGCACCGTCCACGGTCTCGGCGAGCGGCGTCGTGGGGACGAACGACAGCTCTGTTTCGCTGTCGACAGGCGGCAGCGAAACGAGCGCTTGTTCGAACGATTGGGCGCCGACGGGCGCTTGCAGTGCAAGCGCGACCAACGTCGAAGCGCAGTGGGGCCAGAGACCCCAGGCGGGACGCTTCATTCCTCGATTCCCTTCGAGCAACGGGCGACGGGGCGGGTATAGGGGGTGTTAACACCAAGAAGATCGACGGCGTTAGAAGACGGAGCTTAGGCAATGTGAGAAGCTTTGTGCATCATGCGCTTCAGGGCGATCGATTGCATCGGGGCGGTTTTGTGCGTTCGCGTGCTAGCATCGATTGTGCGATTGAAGTCCACGCTTCAGATCGCAAATCGCCAGGGTGCATGACGCATTTCGCCCTGCGGCCGTTACGCAAAGCCGCGTCCGTTGGTTACGGTTTACGGCGCAACCAACGGACGAACAACATCCCCCGCGCGATTCGTGTAGTAGAGCGCCGACGTCGATCGTTCCAGCGGATTGCCGTCGGCCCAAATGGCGTAGAAATCGGGGTGGGCGTTTACCGGACGCCGCGCGTAGGTCTGGTTGACCTGGCTCCCTTGCGTGACTTGCCGGGTGCGCTGCCACGTCGCCCCTTCGTCGCGGCTGGTCCACAGCACCATCTCGCCGCCGGTGTTAAACGGCTGCGGCCCGGGATCGGTCGGCGCCAGCAGTCGCCACTCGTCGCCTTCGACGTAGAGCGAACCGAAGTCGTAGTTGTGGTCGCTCACGGTGATCGGCCGGCGGCGCCACTCCTCGCCGGTCCAGTGGGCGGTCCACCACTGCCGCTCGCCGTTGGCGGGGCCGGGGGCGTAGCCGTCGGTGGTGAGGTAGACGATTACCGGTCGGCCCGCGGCGTCGAAGTTGAGATCCTTCAGGTAGACCAGTTTGCCTTCCGCTTGGTAGTCGTAGATGAGCGCGTCGTTGTCGATCGAAGTGATCGGCAGTTCGACCTCGTGACCGGCGGCGGTCCGCCAGGTGGCGCCCATGTCTTCCGTCGCGAGGTAGTAGAGATTGGTGCGGGCGTTTAGGCCTCCTTTGTTGGGATGAACGTTTGAACGCGGTCGCCGCTCCGCGCGGCAGCGGCTGGCTGATCTGGTAGTGGCCCGACGCGGCGCGAGCCAGCGGCTGTTGTTCGGACCACTCGCGGCCATCGCGGCTCGTCTTCCAGAAGAGCATCCGCTTGCCGTTTTCGTACCGCGTGTGGAGGAAGAGGAAGCCCTCGCCGGGGATGTACCATGGTTGGCTGTACGAGAAATTCGTCTTGGCGATGACTTCGAATCGTTCGATCGAATGGGGTGAGACGCTCCGCAAGATGTACGCATCCTCTCGCGGGCCATGAGCGCTGCAGAAGAGCCACACGTGACCGTCGGCGTCGATTTGCAGCGTGGGGTTTTCGTGAGCGTCGTCGATGTGCTTCAGCAGCGCCATCCGCGGTTGGGCCGCTTGGTTGGTCGCATGATCGAAGTACGAGATCATGCAGGCGAGTTCCTTCGGCTTGCCGGTTGAGCCGCCGTAGCAGAAGTAAGTGCGATTCGCCTCGGGGGAGTAAATGGCAATTGGTGCGTGTTGCTGCGGGTAGGTTCCTAGTCCGCCGCTGTACTTGTAACCGTACTCGTCGTTCGTCGCCTGGTTCGCGTACCAGATGCCGCGGTAACCATCGACTGGCTGGGCATCGATGATCTCCGCTTGGGCGGTCGATGCGATGAGCAGGATCGCTGCGGCTAGAGCGGACTGGAAGGCGGGACGGTGCTTGGAGGGAGGATGCAACATCGAGGCGGGCCAATCGGTGGGGGGCGGGAAACGAAAAAGCCTCGGAACGCTTGCGGGCGCTCCGAGGCTTCGTGGTTGTCGTGACGACGTTGCGCGACCAGCGGTCACGGCTTTACTAATCGAGGAAGCCGCTGAGTTCTTGGCTGCGACTTGGTTGCTGCAGCTTGCGAACGGCTTTGGCTTCGATCTGACGGATACGTTCGCGGGTCACTTTGAAAATGTGGCCCACTTCTTCCAGCGTGTAGCTGTAACCGTCGCCCAGACCGTAACGGAGCTTGATGATTTCGCGTTCGCGGTAGCTGAGGGTCTTGAGGACCTTCGTGATCCGCGAGCGGAGCATCTCTTGCGCGGCGCCAATCGCCGGGCTCTCGGCGCCCGAGTCAGGCAGCAAGTCGCCGAAGTGGCTGTCTTCGCTGTTGCCGACCGGACGGTCGAGGCTAATCGGGTACCGGCTCATGGCGAGCACGCGACGGGCTTCGTCGACCGAGCAGCCGGCCGCCTTGGCCGTCTCTTCGATCGTTGGTTCGCGACCCAAACGCTGCAGCAACGCCCGCGACACGTTCCGCACGCGGCTCATGGTTTCCACCATGTGCACCGGGATGCGAATCGTGCGGCTTTGGTCGGCTACGGCGCGGGTGATCGCTTGGCGAATCCACCACGTCGCGTACGTGCAGAACTTGAAACCGCGGCGATATTCGAACTTATCGACCGCCCGCATCAGGCCGGCGTTGCCTTCCTGAATCAGGTCGAGGAACGACAGGCCGCGATTGCGGTACTTCTTGGCGATCGACACCACGAGCCGCAGGTTGCCTTCCGACAGCCCGCGCTTGGCGCGTTGGTACTTCGAGTAGACTTCCTTGAGGTAGTTCACGCGGTTGCGGAGGCTCGTGGGAGTCTCTTGCGTGATCCGCAGGATGTTGCGGTACTCGATGATCAACGGCTTCCGCTCGGACGCGGGGCGACGATCCTTACGCATCTGCTCAAGCATCGTGCGAAGTTCGTCGACCCGAGCGCTGAACTGCTCCAGCGTCGAAATGTGCGGCTCGATCCGCTGGGTCCGCAAGCCGAGCTCTTCCACCAGCATCACCGCGCGGCGGCGACGCTTGGCGAGGTTCTGCCAGGCTTGTTGACGGCGGGCCGGCTTTTCCGACTTGCTGGTGGCAATCCGGTAATCTTCAGCGTTGCGCTCCAGCAGCGTGTCAAGCGTTTCCAGGTTGTGCGGAAGGCGGCCGAGGATCTGCTCTTTTTCGAGCCGATCGGTCACCGACACCTGCACGGTGCGGTCGAAGGGGAGTTCGCCGCGGTGGACGCGCTTGAGCACCTTGTGAGCGGCGCGGATGACGTAATCGCAGGCGAGGAGCCGGCGACGGAAGGCGGTGCGGGTCGTCTCGATCCGGCGGGCCAGGTTGATTTCCTGCTGCCGGGTGAGCAGCGGAATCTCGCCCATCTGGGTCAGGTACATCCGCACGGGGTCGTCGGACCACGATTCGCCTTCCGGCATCTCGTCGTCGAATTCGACTGCGGCCGCTTCGTCCTTCACGTCATCAGCCAAATCGAGAGACATGTCGTCGTCTTCGTCGATGTCGTCGTCGAGGCCCTTGGCATCGAGTTCGACGTCGCCGTCTACGGCTACAACGTCATCTTCCAGGTCATGATCCATTAACGTGTCGTACAACTTCACACTCCTCAGCAATCGTGATTCTTAGGGCGTCTCATCTGGCGCAGAATATTCGCTGAAAACCGCCGCGAGCGGGTCGAAGACAGGATGGCCTGAGCTGCCGGCGCGGGCGATGCTCCAAGACTTCATCTCATCATCAAGACGCTGCTCGCAAGACACGCGGTTCACTTGTTGCCGCCAAGCGACGCGGCAAAAGTCGCGCTAACGCGCCGAATGTTCCCCCAAGAGTTTGCGACAGAGACAACTAATTTTAACACCGATCGATCGTAAGTTGTTGGCTGTTCGACATTTGGTAAGAGATTACAACTGCAGCAACATCGCCGGGATGCATTAAGCTTTTGCCGACGCAAATGTTCGCTGCAACTGTCAGTCTCTGCCACTCGAGCGAGGCGCGAAGACTCATGAGAGTCGACGCAACTAGCGCGAGAATCGAACGACCAAGTCATTCGTCCGCTGAATCAAACGCTACGGCGACGAACATATCGCCGCGCCATCATTGGCATCCGCAACGGCTCAATTCAGCAGCAATCCGCTAACTATTAAGGACGCACCGCCAGTCGCCATCGCGAGGTCAGGATAAATCCTGCCGACGCTCGACGACCGTGAACTGAGATTCGCTGCCCCGGACCCAAGGTAAACGCGATCAAATGCGTGCCGTTAATGGCGTGGTCGCCGGCGGACTTGCTTCGTCGGGTGACGCGTGGGGGGCACGTCAGAATTACCGAAACGGAGCATTCCGGGGCTAAACCGCGGATTGGCTATCGTGCGTCTGGCTTGATCTGCGTGTGAGGTGGGGAGGGAACCTGGCCGATTCCAGCCTTATAATTTTACCTACCGCAGAATCGGAGTCTAGCAAAAAATCGGAATTACCGGCCCGAGCCGGCCGCTGCATTGCATCCCTATTCACTATGCGCAAACGGGAGCCCTAACGGACGCACCAAGTCTGCGATTCGCGCCGGGTTGCGGGAAATCGCCTACCCATTGCGCTCTTGCGGACGAAGTTCGTCTCCCGACCTGCTAACTCCAGCTCCCTCCTTCCGCGCGAACCTTCATGGACACCTGGGTAGGCTTCGGTCGAACGCACTAGCAGAAAAGAATTGAAAAAGACGACCCGAAAGTGGGGGAGAGGGTCGCGTCGGGGCGTCCGACAGGCGGCCCGTGGGCCGATCCCTAAGACTAGCTTACGGTTGCGCGACGGGGTGGTTCCAAAAATTGTGGGAGGGGTCTCCGACCCCGATGCCGCGATCAGTTGCCAGTGCCGTCTGTGGTGGTGACCGTTATCGGCGTCGGAGACGCCTCCCACAGACGATTTTGAGCCGGGAGGGGCGTCTCTAACGCAACATGTCTTCGCGGGAGGCTTCGTCGAGATCAAGCCAAGTGTTGCTCAGCCGGCTCCGCTGGGCGATTCGTTTAATGGTGAGTGATTCCTTGTCGATCACCACCAGCAACTGTTTCAGCAGCGACGACGCCTGGGCGATGTATGCCGTACTGGTCTCGGCGAGGCGCCAGCTTTTCCAGCGGTCGAGGCCGGGGTGTTCGCCAAAGATCCAGACCAGGCGCGGGTCATCCTTCGAAACTTTGGCGAGCGATTGGCACGCCGAGCAGACCCCCTCGCGGAGCACGGCCTTGCTCACCCGCTGCCGGCAACGCTTGCAGTTGACGAATTCGCCACGGAGGGCAGGGCGGCCCGAGACGGGGCAGGGTTCCGTGAACTCCGGCAGAACTCGCAGCCCGGTGACGCTGCAGTCGACCAACTCGCGGCGGAGGACGCGGCGGCCCGACTTCTGGCAGACGGCGATCTCTTCGACAGGTTCGATTTCCCCTTCGTCGGTCACGCCAAGCGAGAACGAGGCGACGCCCGATTCCTTGCCGACGTACGGCTGCGGCCGCAGCAGCGAGGCCCAGCCGCTGAAGGGGTGGTCGACGGTGACGGCGCCGATGGTGAATTGGAGCCGCCCCTCGGCGTGCCGGACCCACAGCACGGCGGCGGCCAGTGGCTCGGCGATCGCGACGGCAGGATCGCGGTCCGTCGATTGCTTCGCGGCGATCCGACGGCCGGCGGCGATGAGCGAGCGGATGGCAGCGTCGTCGATCCGCGGCGGATGCTTCACGATCGGCTCGAGTTCATCGAGGCTGAGCTGCGGCGTCAGTTCGTCGCTCACCGCGGAACCATCGGGAGCGACGAAGAGGTGACGGACTTCGGCGTCGTCGCCTTCCGCAACATATGACAACCGCAAGAACGGATGATCGGTGAGTTGGCAGCCCGCGAGGCGGATTTGGCCCCCTTCGATTGCATAGGCGCCGAAGAGCTTGGCGGTCACATCATTGACGGCCATCGGCTGCCGGGCGGGGCGGGCATGTACGACGGGGCCGTGCGACGCCAAGCGTTCCCGCAGCCAGCGACCAAAACGGCTGTCCCAGGCGAGTGGTTCGTGCTCAGGAGTGGCGTGGTCGTGATCCGCGAGGCGGAGCGTCGCTTTGCCGTCGAACGCGCTCCGCTCGCTGGGCGGGAGTTGGACGATCAGTTCGTCGCCGGCCAATTCCGCGGGGATTTGCAGTTCAGCCAGCGCCCAAGCCGCGAAGTGCGCAGCCGACTCCCGATGGACCGAATCCGGCACAATCGGCGTCAACGTTGGCGAAGCAGACGAACTCACGGCTTTGCAAGTTGGTTTGGTAACGGAGCTCTACGAAAGAATTTTAACCGCCAAGGACGCCAAGGACGCCAAGGCAATCCACTGTTCCCCGTTCCTCTTTGCGCCTTAGCGCCTTTGCGTGAGATCTTCTGAAGAAAGAATTGTCTCACGCAAAGGCGCTAAGGCGCAAAGTGAATCGGTGCAGAAGTCGGTTTAGGACTCTGCTCTTCGCCTTTCTTCGTTCCGTAGCCGCTTGGCGGTAAAGGAATTCAGCCTGGGCCGACATTACCGCCGTCTGAGGATGTAAACGACATCCTCGGTAGAACCGTCAATTTCGATCGGTTCGTCAATCTCGTAGCCGAAATCGTAGGTTTCGAGGAGTTCGAACTCGCCGACCTCGTCCAGCAGCGTCGCCATCTGGGCGGCCGAGTACATGCGGAAGCTCGATTCGTCGTTGATGCGGAACTGCCGCGTCGGCGTGTAGACGTCGAAGCTCATGCCGACCCGTTCCTGTCGGCGGCGGCGGTTGCGTTCGATGACCCACAGCCGCGAGAGGACCGAAAGGTGGCCGCGACGGGCCGCCCAACTTTCGGTTTCAAGCGGTTCGCCCTTGGTGGGCGTGAGATGGAGGCCGAGGGCGTAAATGCCGTCTTTGCGGAGCGACCGGGCGACGCACTGCAGGTGGGCGAGCGCCTGCGCTTCGCTGCCGAGATGGCGGAAGCTGTTGATCGTGTTGAACGCGGCGTCGGCAGGGCGTTTCAGCGTGAAGTCGCACATGTCGCCGACGAACGCGGTCGGCTTCAGGGCGTGCTTCTCCAGTCGCTGGTTGCAGAACTTGACCGCTTTCTCATTGAGGTCGAGCCCCGCGACGTCGTACCCGGCCTGCGCCATGCGGAACATCAACCGCCCGGTGCCGCAAGCAGGTTCGAACAGCCGCTTCACTTTGCCGCGGACATGCTTGGCAAAGCAGGCTTCGAGGAAGTCGACCTCCGCTTTCCAGTCGGAGCCGTAGACGAGGTCGTAGTACTTGGGGAAGTCATAGAGGTTGCCGTTGATTGTTTCGAGCATGTGTTAGCCAAGTTGTGAGATCGGGGAAAGGCAACCGCCAAGGACGCCAAGTAAATACAGTTTTCTTCTTAATTGCTTTTTGCGCCTCTGCGTGAGATCTGCTATTTCTTGAAAAAGATCTCACGCAAAGGCGCAGAGGCGCAAAGGAAGAAATGCATTGAGAGTTAATTGCATTCGTCGTGTTCGTTGTGTCGTCGTGGTTAGTTCTTCTCCGCATTTCCTTGGCAAACCTTGGCGTCCTTGGCGGTTCATCTTCTTTTCCTACTTCTTCCCAAACCAGGATTGCCCCGGTTCATCCGCATGGCGATTGGTGGCGAGCTTTTTGAGGATCTCTGTTTTCAGTTGTTCCAGCACCGACCGCTTGTCGGTGTTTTCCAAAATCTGCGCGACGACGGCCTTTGGCGACTGCTCGCCCCAGCTGGCGCCATGTTGGAAGTAGAACCGCGCCGCCTGGCCGACGATGAACGAGCCGAAGCCCGCCGCGGCGCCTTGTGGGACGGCGGTGAGCACCGTGCCGAAGCCGACGGTGAGCGACTTGAACGCCGACGAGGCCCAGCTGACCGATGCTTCGAGGAGTGTGACGAGGCCCGCCGATTTGCCGATCGACATCGCGAGCGATTGGGCGTTGGCGGTGGTGATCGAGATGCCGTAGATGCGGCCGAGCGTCACCACCATCGCCGCGTCGACGGCGACGCCGCCGAGGACGTCGACCACTCCGACGGGGTTGAGCGCCACGGCGAGCGACTTCGTGACGGCGAAGCTCCAAATTGTGCGGGCCGCCTCTTCCTCGCGGAAGCGCACGCGGAGGGCCGCCATCCGGTCGCTTTTGTCGGCGGCGAAGATCGCGGCGTTGAGCGCGATGAGCGCCTTGCCATCGGCAGCGAGAAGTTCAATGATCCGCGCCTTCACTTCTTCCACTTGCGGCGGCTGCTTGCGGTACTCACTGCGCGTCGATCCGTCGGCGGCTTCAATGACGTATTCGACCTCGCGCGGATCGGCTTGCGCGAGGACGATATTCTCGGGCCGAATGATCCCCGCGTAGCGCGGACCGTTCAGTACCGTGAGCAGGTCGTTCAACTGATCAGGCCGGTAGAGATCGGTTTTATTGAGTACCAAAATGAGTGGCTTGTCAGTCGCGGCGAGATCGACGAGGGCACGGTACTCGGTGTCGTTGAGATCCGAGTCGACGACGAACAGCACCAGATCGACGCGGGCCGCCGCCTCGCGGGCCATCTCGCCGCGCTTGGCGCCGTCGACTTCGTTGAGACCCGGCGTGTCGACGAGCACCACCTGCGAATCGGCGAAACCCGGGACGCAGTAGCCGGCCGATTCCCACGGCACATGCCATACGTCCTTCGTCCAGCCGCCGCGAACGTTCACCGCCGCCCGCTGCTCGCCGCAGAGGGCGTTGATGAGGGCGCTTTTGCCGGTGCTGATCTCGCCGAAGACGGCAATGTCGACGCGGCCCGACTGCAGCTTCTCGGCCATACGGCCGAGCTGGCTCATGTCGTCGGCAAGCTCGCGGAGTTCGGCCTCGTTGCACCCCTGGAAGTGAGCGATCGCCGACTGTAGCGCGCGCATCGACGCCTGGTAGTCAGCATCAGGCTGGGCGGCGGTCGGCGATTGCGGGACGTTGCTCATGTTTTAGGATTCAACTTGTTTCGTATTCCTTGGCGGTTCAATCTTCTTTGTCTTCTGTCGAGGCGGCAAGGTTGAGTTGTTCGCGGCCGAGCGAGATCAGCCGCCGCAGCGACTCGGGGCGCGTCAGCAGTTTCCATTCGCTGCGGGCGACTTCGGCCAGGCCGCCGGGCGGCGGTTGCATTTCGTTCTGCAGGTACTTCACAAACACGTTGCCGACCCAGCGGGTGACGAGCGCCTGCACTAGGCCCTGCAGCAGCCCACCGGCGACGGTGCCAACGCCGGGGACCGTTTTCAGCAGCGAGGCGATCATCGTTCCCGCGACCGGCGCCGCGGCGGTGGCGCCGACCATCGCGAGCAAGTTCTTGGAGAGCTGCGCGAGGATCTTTACCGCCATGTCGGCGTCGAGCGGTTGCTTGTAGACCCGCGCCAGATCGAGCACCATCTTCAGCGTAATCGCCGTCGAGCCGGCGATGTCTAGCAGCGGCAGCGGGTTGATCCCCGCGGCGCCGCCGGCGGCCCACATGTAGCGGTTGATGATCTGGTCGGCCCGTTCGTCGAGATGCTTACGGACTTGCTCCTTCGCATCGTCGACGAGCCCGCGCGATTGCAGCAGCAGGTTGGCAAGCAGCAAGTCGGAGCCGTCGCGCTTCACCACTTCCAGCATTCGCCGCGCGAGGGGCCGCACGTCGGGGGGCGTTTCGACGAAGTCGCGCTCCTCGCGGCCATCGGCTAACACTCGGACGCGGGGACGCTCGCCGACGCCGGCTTGCACCGCCACCACGTCGGCGGCGTCGATCGACGGCAACTGCTCGGCGATTTGGCCCACTAGCTCCTGCTCTTGCCGTTTGTCGTACCAGTCGATTTTGTTGAGGCAGACGAGCACTCGCTTTTCCATCTCGCGGAGCGTCTCAACGAGTTCCACTTCGTACGACTTGAGCGGCCCGTCGACCACTAGCAGCACGAGGTCGGCATGCTGGGCCGAAGCGGCGGCGATCGCGGCGCGACTTTCGCCGCGGACCTCGGCAAGGCCGGGCGTGTCGACGAGGATCACGCGATCGGCCCCCGGCCAGGGGACTTCGCAGCGGGCCATCGTCGTGCCGCCGATGACGTTCGACGAAAAAATGTCGCGCCCGGCGAGCGCGTTCATCAGCGTCGACTTGCCGCTGCTGATCGTCCCGAAGGCAACGATCTCGAGCCGCTCTTTCGATTGCTTTTCTTGCAGGGCGAGTAGCTGGCGCTTTAGTTCTTCTCGCAGTTCTTCGGAGGCGATCTCGTCGTCGACGAGCTCGTGGCTGTGGGCGAGGTTGTCGGCGAACTCCGAACGTCGTTGGCCGGCGGAGAGTTCGCTGGGATTCGCGAGCCGCTGCGAACGTCGCTGTCGTTTGGCGCGCGAGTTCTTCCAGACGCGATAGAAGAAGTAGGCCGACGTGCCGCCGAGGACGAGCACTCCCGCAGCGACCGCGGCGAGGTAGGCGTAACCGAGCCACGGATGCCGCTCGGCGATCTTTTCGTACCCTTCGACGAGATCGGGAACCCAGGCGACGAGCGCATAGCCGAGCGCGACTGCGTAGAGCAGCAGCAGGAAGCCGAGATTGCGCGGTCGCCAGTTCATGGGTTCACAAGTATAGGTCAACGGCCGCATTGTAGCAGGCGGGCGGATTGTGCCTGCTGTAGGCCGCGTTGCCTGCTGGTCGGTAGGGCCGCTATTCTGTCATTCGCTGACGAAACTTCTCCCTTGGATCGCTCCGCCATGAAAGCCGCCTACATCAACCAGACCGGCCCCGCCGAGAACATCGTCGTCGGCGAACTCCCCGCTCCGACGCCCACCGGCAGCCAAGTGCTCGTCCACGTTGGCGCGGCGAGCGTCAACCCGATCGACACCTACATTCGCAGCGGCCTGGCGCCGATGCCGAACATGCCGTTTCCATTTGTCATCGGCAGCGATTTGGCGGGCGTCGTCACGGCAGTCGGGCCCGACGCGAAGCGGTTCAGAGTGGGCGACCGCGTGTGGGGGGCCAACGAGGGGAAGCTTGGCCGGCAGGGAACGTTTTCAGAATTGGCGGCAGTCGACGAGCAGCGGCTCTACGCCACGCCCGAGCATGTGAGCGACGAACAAGCCGCGGCGCTCGCGCTCGTCGGCATCACGTCGCACCTCGGCTTGGTGGAGCACGCCCAGCTGCAACCGGGCGAGACGGTGCTCGTGAACGGCGGCAGCGGCGGCGTCGGTTCGACGGTCATCCAAATGGCCCGCGCGATTGGCGCCACAGTGATCGCCACGACCAGCGGCGCCGAGAAGATGGAATACTGCCGCACGCTCGGCGCCAACCATGTGCTCGACTACCGTCACGACGACGTGCCAAAGCGCGTCGCCGAGCTCACCGGTGGCGTCGACGTCTGGTGGGAAACGTCGCGGATGCCGAACTTCGACGCGATCTTCGCCGCGATGAAGCTCCGCGGCCGAGTCATCCTCATCGCCGGGCGTGCGTCACGCGTCGAGTTCCCCGTCGGCGCGTTTTACACGAAGTGCCTGAGCCTTCACGGCTTCGCGATGTTCCTGGCGTCGGCCGAAGTGCAACGGCAGGCCGCGGAGCAGATCAGCGAGTGGCTCGAAGCGGGCAAACTGCACGCGAAGATCGATCGTGTGGCATTGCTCGATGACGCGGCGGAGTTGCATCGCCTGCAAGAAGCGAGCGACAGCGGAGCGATTCGCGGCAAGCTGGTGGTGAAGATGTGATTTCAGCCCCTGGCTCCGCCAGGGGGGCGGTCGCCATTCCAGTACGCTTCGTCCTGAGCAGTGCCACCGCCCGGCAGAGCCGGGAGCTAAAATCGTTACACCAACCCCCACCGCTTCCGCAAAAACCACTCCGCCGACAGCAGCCCGACGAACGAGACCAACACCGGCCAGCTGTCCCACAAGGTGAGCGTTTCGACAATCTCTTCCTCGAACTCGTCGGCTCGCTCTTTCAGCTTTTCGAGCAGGTCGGGCAGTTCTTCGGGGGCGAGTCCGGCGCCGCCGGCGTCGGCGGTGATGCGGGCGAGCGAGGCCAGCAGCAGCGGCTCCGCGGCGGGCTGGTCGAGTTCGACGTCCTGGTCCGAGATCGTGAACCTCGCGGCCGCGTTGCCGACGGTTTCGCCCTGGTCGCGAGCGGCAACGACGATGCGGTAGTCGCCCGGCTTTTCGGTGGCGGTGAAGTTACCGATGGCGCCGCCGTTGCGCGAGGTCGTCCGCACCGTTTCGCTCGTGCCGTCCGGCTTCTCGACTTGGACGTTGAAGTCGGCGCCGTCGAGCACGCCCCCTTGGGCATCCTCGGCGCCGACTTTGAACTCGACGCGGCTTCCTTGTTGGAACCGCCGTTGGTCGAGTCGTACCCACACCCGCTCGCCGCCGGTGTCGTCTTTCTTGGCGAGCCACAGCACCAGTTGCCGCCAGAAGCGGCGGTGGACTTCGCCGAAGCCTTCCATCTGCCAGTGCCAGGTCGAGTCGACGGCCAGCGCGGCCGAGCGACCGTCGCCGTAGGGTGAGACGATCAGTAGCGGCGAGCGGCTGCCGTCGTTCCCCTCGGCGATGACGCTGGCGATGGTCTTCTTATTGATGCGGTCGAGCTTGTTGGCGCCGTCGAGCCCCGGCAGCTCGCGCCAAATCGCTTCGTTCTGCTGGAGGTCGCCGTCGCGCATGCGGAGGATCGGATGGATCTCGCCGCTTAGCGGGACCGGCAGCATCTTGATCGGTCCGGGGACATGGACGTCTTTTCGCGGCGGTTCGCCGAAACTCTGTCGTTCGGTACGGCTCATCTCAATCGGCAGCACATCTTGCAGCGGCGTGCTCGCGAAGCCGCCGGGGCCGAAGCTGTGGAATCCTCCGAGCATGGCGAGGCCCATCCCTTGCTCCACTTGCTTGGCCATTTCGCTCCAACTGCGGGCGCTGAGGCCGCTGGCGTCGACGTCGCCGAGCAAGATGACGTCGTACTTCTCTTCGCGGAGCTGATCGCGGATGTCGAGTTCATTCGGCTGGTACTTGATCGCCTCGTAGTCGACATGCATGTCGGGGTTGGCGGCCAGGGCGGAGCGCACGAAGCGGGGCTCGATGCCTGGCATGCCGCCGACGCGCCCGGCGCCGGCGAGGTAGAGAATCCGCACGCCGCCTTTGAGGACCGTGATGAATGTGCTCTGCTGGTTGTTCGTGGTGATCAATTCCCCTTCGGGCGATTCGACCTGCAGCGTTACCTTGTACTCGCCCGGCGCCTTGGGCGTGTAGCTAAGCCGCACAGGGTAACGCGTTTTGCCCGGCTCGATGCGAATCGTTTGGGCGTCGACCGGCTCCTGCTTGCGGTCGGCGTTCTCCCACAGAAGTTGCACCTTCACGGTTTGATTCTTGTAGCCGGCGGCGGTGACGACGCCTTCGACGGTGGTCGGCGTTTCGGCGAAGACCGCATCGCTCGCTAGCATATCGCTGAGTCGCAGGTCGTTCGATTCGCCGAGCGACGGTTGGCCGAAGGCGAGCGTGTAGAGCGGGATGCCGTCGCCGGCTAGCTGCCGGGCGGCGGTTTGCGGCGGCATGTCGCGCGGGGCGAACGCCCGTTGGGCGCCGTCGCTCAGCAGCACCACCGCGACGATCCGCTGCTGGGCTTCGCGGGCGAGGATGTCTTCGATCGCGGCGCCAATCGCCGTTTGCTGGCCGGTTGGTTCCGCGGGGAGGTCGAACTTGCCCGCGGCGAATTTCAGCGGCTCGCTATCGCGGCCGAAGCCGTAGGCGTGCACGGCCCACGACTCGGCGAGCTCCGCGAACTCGCTGGCGGAGTCGGCAAGCGCCGTGCGCATCGCCTCGTAGCGCGTCTTGCCGCCGGTCGCGTCGGCGACCGACATGCTCCGCGACAAGTCGGGAAGAACGACGAGCGTGCCAGGGAGCTTGCGGGTGGTGCGAGTTTCGAGCGCCGGCCGCAGCATGGCGAGCAGCAGCAGGATGAGCGTCAACAGCCGCAGGCCGGTGAGCGTCATCCGCCGCTGCAGCGATTGCTTCCGCTGCGACGGCCCGATCGCCAAGAGCGGCGCAAGCGCCAACGCCGCGGCCATCACAAGCCACCAGCTGCCAACGGGATCGAAACTCCAACCGGTCATTTTTGAATGAATGCTGAACTGCTAAAGGCGTTGGTTAGGGGGAGTCAGTGGTCCGTTGTCCGTGGTCAGTTGCTGCTGTCGCCTGGAGCGAGCCGCCATCGCAAGCAACTGACAACGGACCACTGACAACTGACAAAATGCGTCTAGCGGTTCAATCTTTGTCCTTCCCTTCGCCATAAAATCGATTTGCCAGCAAGTGCTCCGTTCCCCAAATGACCGCCACCAGGCAGATCGCCCAAGGGAATAGTTCGCGGCCGGAGCGGCCGACGTCGACGTATTCTTCCACCATCTCCAAGTTCTCGGCGAGGCGGAAGCGATCTTTCGGCAATGCGGCCGTCAGTTTCTCGGGATCGAAGCGAGCGAGGTCGCTCAGCTTGGCGTTCGCGTTCACGCTGAAGCCGCGGTCGAGACGTTGCGACTTTCCGCCGGCAGTGAGGCGATAGTTGCCGAGTTCGTCGGTCACGCTGATGGCTAGTTCATCTCCGCCGGTCGCGGCGACGCGCGAGCCGGCCTCGCCATCGGGGAGCCGCAGCACGTAGCTGCCGACTTGCTGCTGCTGCGTCAGGTGAAGGCGAGCCGCTTCGCCCGCCAGGTAGTCGAGTCGCTCATCGCCTTCTTGCGAGAGATAGCCAACAAGTTGGTCGACGATGCCAATGAAGGGCCACGCTTCCGCCGGCAACACGTTCCACGCAGCGCGGCCGACGGGGTCGAGCGAGTCGGAGAAGGGCGTCGTCGAAACGAGCACGCGGCCACGGCCGGCCGGGCGTTCGATGAAGGCTGGTTTGTCGTTCGCAAAGTTGGCGATGACGTATGCGTCTGAGCTGGGATTGCTAGGCTTATCAAAAGTCCAATAGCTAAAGACTCGGCTGAATTGCCACTGAATGCCCTCGGCCTCGTTTTTCAGCCCCGCGAGCGCTGGATGGTCGAGTCGTTGCGGCCGCAAGTAAGTATCGGCGTGCGCGACACGCTTCAGCTTCCCGGGCAGCAGCCGCTGGGCCGCATCGCCGTTGAACGAATCAAGGTGGTCAATCGCGTTGTGCCCCAGGAAGATTCCCACGCCGCCCCCGTTTGATGCGAAGTCCCACAGTTGGCTCCATACCTCGGTCGACTGGGCGCCCGGATCGAGCAGCACCACGGAATTAAATCCTTCGAGCGGCGTCTTCGCCAAGTCGGCGAACGTCGTCACCGTCACGTCAAAACGACTCGCGCCCCCCAGCGAGGCGCCAAGGGCGTACTCCACGAACATCGCGTCGTCTTTTTGTTCGGCGACGATCAGCGTTTTCGCGGGCGGGCGCACCTCGACGGTGAAATAACGTTCGTTGTCGAACATCAGCGGATCGCTCGCCGTGAGCACAAGCGATCCCTGGTGCGTCCCCAGCGGCAACTCTGGGATCTCGAACACCATCCGGCCGCGGCCTTGGTCGTCGAACTCGACGAACCGCTCGGCCTTCTTCTGTGGCTTGCCGTCGGCGTCGGTGAGCATGAACTCCACGAGCGGCGGCGAGCCTTTCAGGTTGCTCGTCACGTCGGTTTCGATGTGGAGCGCTTCGCCCGGCCGCAGCACGCTGTGCCGCAGCTGAGGTTCCCCAAGCGAGGCGTTTTTCGGTTCGGCGACGCCGCAGTCGACGACGTAGATTCGCACGTCGGGCGCCTTGGCGAGCGCCTCGTTGATTTCCTTCACCCCGTCGTCGTTCCAGGCGCCTTGCGACAAGTCGGTGAAGACGAAGACTTCTTGGCGACGATCTTCTTGCTCGGCGGCGAGTTGAATCGACTCGAGCACGGCGTCGACGAGCGGCTTCGCTTCCGCGGTCGGCCGCAGGTTTTGTAGTCGCGATGAGGCGGCGGTAAGATCGGGGGCGTACCCGTGCGCGGCGCGGCCGAGATCGGTGACAGCGACGATTGCATCTTCGGGAAGTTTTTCAACGAGTTCGAGCGCGAACTGCGTCGCCTTGTCGAGCCGCGACTCGTTTTGATGGATGTATTCCATCCGCAGCGAATTGTCGACGACAAGGTTCACCGCGAGCGGGGCGTTGTCCTTGCCTCGCAAGCCAGAGCCCTGCAGCGTCGGTCGCGCGAGGGCGGCGGCGATCCCGGCGATCAGCAGGCAGCGAAGCGCCAGCAGCAGCCAATGCCGCAGCTTCATGCGTCGCCGATTCGAATCGCGCCGCTGCTTGACGAACCGCAACGCCGGAAAGGTCATCTCACGCGGCTTCTGCCGCATGACGAGATGGAGCGCCACGGGAATCGCGACGAGCGCGATGCCTCCTAACAGCAGTGGCGTGAGGAAACCCATGGTTGCAATGCCTAAATGACGAATGACGAATGACGAATGATTCGCGGTGATCGCATGCGTCCCCCATTCGTCATTCTGGCTTCGTCATTCGTCATTTTGCCTGTTACCCCATATTCCGTCGGCTCAACAAATACTCCATCAGCGCCTTGTCGAACGGCATGCCGGTGTGGAGCGGTAGGTAGTCGATGCGGCTTTTCGCGCATTCGCGTTTGTACGTTTCGCGGAATTCGCCGATCGCCTTCAAATAATCTTTCCGAAATCCGTCGGCGTCGACTTGAATCCGCTCATGCGTTTCGGGATCGCGGAGTTCCACGAGTCCATCAAACGGGAAATCGACCTCGGCTTGGTCGAGCACATGGAACACGATCACTTCGTGCCCGCCATGTTTCAGGCGCCGCATCGCTGCGAGGACCGGTTCGGGATCGACGAGCAGGTCGCTGAAGATCATCACCAGGCTGCTATGCCGCAGCATCGCCGCGAGTTGGATGAGGCTGGTGGCGATGTCAGTCTTCGCCCGCGGCTTGAGGCGTGCAAGGTGCGACAGCACGTTGCCGATCTGCTGACGCTTCGACTTCGGCGGCAGCACGTCGATGATCTTCTCGCCGAAGGTCACCAGCCCGACAGGGTCTTGCTGGTGGACCATCAAGTAACAGAGCGCCGCAGCGATGCAGGTGGCGTACTCGAACTTCGACAACTCTTTCTGGTAGCGGTACGCCATCGACCCGCTGAGATCCATCGCCAGGTAGCCGGTGATGTTTGTCTCGGCTTCAAACTTTTTGACGTAATACTTGTCAGTCTTGGCGTAGACGAGCCAATCGATATCCTGCGGGTTATCGCCCTGCGTGTATTTGCGATGCTCGCTGAACTCGACCGAGAAGCCATGAAACGGACTAGCATGCAGGCCCTGCATGAAGCCTTTCACGATAAACTGCGCGCGCAAGTCGAGCCGCGAGATCTGGCGGATCACTTCCGGCTTCAGATATTTTTCGACGGCGGCCACTTCGCGCTAACTCCCGTACTTCGGAATTTCCGGCGTCGGGATTTCCTTGAGCAGCTTCGCGATCACATCCTCGTTCGTGACCCCTTCAGCTTGCGCTTGAAAATTCGTGCTCACGCGATGCCGCAGCACTGGCACGGCCACTTTCTGAATGTCTTCCACTGCCACCGCAAACCGACCGTCCATCGCCGCCAGCGCCTTGCCGCCGTAGATGAGGAACTGCCCGGCACGCGGGCCGGCGCCCCAGTCGACCCATTCGCGGACGAATTTTGGCGCCTTTTCATCCTTCGGCCGCGTCGCCCGCACGAGCGCGGCGACGTACTTGATGATGTACTCGCTCACAGCGACCGAGCCGACGAGCTTTTGCAGGTTGAGAATCGCACGCGACGAGAGGATCTTCCGCACCTCGGGTTTCTCTTGCCGCGTGGTCGACGTGAGGATCTGCTCCTCTTCGCTCGCGGTGGGATACCCGACCTTGATGTTGAACATGAACCGGTCGAGCTGCGCTTCCGGCAGCGGGTAGGTTCCTTCTTGCTCGATCGGGTTCTGCGTCGCGATGACGAAGAATGGTTCGGGAAGCGTGTAGGTCGTTTGGCCGACCGTCACTTCGCGTTCCTGCATCGCTTGCAGCAGCGCGGCTTGTGTCTTCGGCGGCGTCCGGTTGATTTCGTCCGCCAGCAGAATGTTCGAGAAGACCGGGCCCTCGACGAATCGGAAGCTCCGGCGACCATGCTCGTCTTCTTCGAGCACGTTGGTACCGGTGATGTCCGACGGCATCAGATCAGGCGTGAACTGGATGCGCTTGAAGCCCAGGTCGAGGATCCGCGCGAGCGTGCTCACCATGAGCGTCTTCGCCAGCCCCGGCACGCCTTCGAGCAAGCAGTGGCCGCGGGTGAAGATCGCCGCGAAGATTTGCTCGATGACCTCGTCCTGGCCGACGATCACCTTCTGCAACTCTTGCTGCATGATGCCGCGATGCTGGCGAAACTCTTGGAGGATGTCCCCCAGGTTGCGTGATGGTTGCGTCGTCGACAACGGTCGAGCCCTTTAAGCGGTAAGTGAGTATCTATCGATTGAGGTCTGCGGAACGCGCTCGATGACAAAATGACGAAATCCGAATGACGAATGAAATGCGAGATTCGCTTGCGTCCTTCATTCGTCATTCGGATTTCGTCATTCGCTCATTCCCAGTCTATAGCTCCCCCAGAAGAGGGACAATTCAACGCTCCAGTTTCCATCTTACGCATCCGCTCATTGTTTACGCAGTCGACGCAACCTACGATGTGAGCTAGGCGATCTTGCCGCGAAAGCAGCGTCGCCGGGCCGCATGGAAGGAGTCTCTGATGCGCTGTCGATCGCTATTCATCTCGGCATTGGCCGCCGTCGTCGCGCTGGCGCCCATGCTCCGTGTATCGGCACAACAGCCCTCGCTCACCGCTGAGCAAGTCCGCCAGTCAATTACCCAAGGCGTCGACTACCTGCTGAATGAACAATCGGGGCAGGGGACTTGGGATGATATGACCGAATATCCGGGCGGCGTCACGGCGCTCTGCACGCTGGCGCTGTTGACGGCCGGCGTCGAGCCGAGCCACCCGAAGATTCAAAAGTCGCTCGCCTATCTTCGCACGTTGCAGCCGGAAAAGACGTACACCGTCGCTTTACAGACGATGGCCCTGTGCGAGGGAGAACCAACCAAGGACCTGGCCCTTATTCAGAAGAACGCACTCTGGCTGTCGCGGGTTCAGATTACCCAAGGTCCCAGAACTGGTAGCTGGTCGTACCCCCTCGGCCCGGGGGTCGGCGGCGATAATAGCAACTCGCAGTTTGCCGTACTCGCGCTCCACGAGGCCGAGCGCGTCGGCGCCAAGGTCGATCCCGTTGTTTGGAAGTTGGCCGCCACCTATTGGAAAGAGTGCCAGAACCCCGACGGCTCGTGGGGCTACCAGCCCGAAAATATGCCCGGCTCAGGCAGCATGACCTGCGCCGGCGTCGGCGCGTGGATCATTTGCTCCGGCAAAGTCGCCGCGGCGGCGGCCGAAGCCGACGCCAACGGCATCCAGTGTTGCCTGCCGCCTGACCAGAACGACGTGCTGGAGCGGGCGCTCGTCTGGCTGGGCCGCAACTTTTCCGTTCGCCGCAACCCGGGGCAGCCGGGCGCTGCCAGTCAGTGGCAGTTCTACTATTTGTACGGCTTGGAGCGGGTGGGTAGACTTTCCGCTCGGCGGTTCATCGGCGATCACGATTGGTACCGCGCCGGCGCCGAGTACCTCATCAGCCGCCAAGATCAATTCAATCACCAGTGGCTTGGCGAAGGACACTCTGAAGACAATCCGCATGTTGCCACTTCGCTCGCGCTGCTCTTCCTTTCGAAGGGCCGGCGGCCGGTGCTGATGGCGAAAGTAAAACATGGGCCGGGCGAAGATTGGAATCGGCACCCCAGCGACGTCGCGAATCTCACCGCGTACGTCGAACGCGAGTGGGATCTCAACCTCACTTGGCAAATCCTCGATCCACAGGCGGCGACCGTCGAAGACTTGCTCCAGGCGCCGGTGCTATTCGTCAGCGGCAGCCAGCCACCGGAACTCGGCGGCCTCGAGACGAAGTTCCGCGATTACATCGATCGCGGCGGCTTCATCTTTGCCGAAGCTTGCTGCATCGATGGCAGCGGGTTCAAAGATGGAATGAAGAAGTTCCTCGACAAGATCTTTCCCGAAGGCGAATACAAGCTGCGGCAAGCAGGCCCCGAGCATCCGATCTGGCGGATCGACCGATTGGTGCGGCCCGACTCGCCGTATATCGGCCGAATTTGGACGATCGAATATGGCTGCCGCACGTGCGTCGTCTTCTCCGAGGTCGACCTTTCATGCTACTGGGAAGTCTTCGGTCGCGGCCGGCTTGATAACATCCCGCAGCAGACCATGCTGCGCATTGAAGACGCCAACACTATTGGCCTCAACGTGATGGCGTACGCCACCAACCGCGAGCCGAAAGGGAAGGAAGAATCGTTTCTGGCAAGCGACTTGGCTGATCTCGACGCCAATGCGGATCGCGGCGTCATCCGCATCGCGAAGTTAATGCATGGCGGCGGCTGCAACGACGCTCCCGGAGCCTTAGCGAATCTGCTCCGCTCGGCGTCGCAGGGCGAACTAAAGCTGCAGATCAGCCAGCAGCCGTTTGAAATCTCGGCCAGCGATCCGGCGCTCCCGCGGTTCCACATGGCGTTCATGCACGGGCGGCACGACTTCCGCTTCACGCCGGAAGAGCGGAAGTCGCTCCGCACTTACCTAGAGAATGGCGGCCTGCTGTTCGCCGACTCGATTTGTGCGAGCAAAGAGTTCACGGCCGCGTTCCATCGTGAGATCGAGATCGTGCTCGAAGGCGCCAAGCTGACGCGCATCCCCGTCGACAATCCGCTCTTCACCGATGCGGCCGGCGGTTTCAACATTCAGCAAGTGAGCCGCCGCGAACCCGCCGCCGCTCAGGCGGGGCAGCCGATTCGCTCGCGCGTGCAAAAGGTGCAGCCGGAACTTGAGGGGATCGAACTCGACGGCCGGCTAGCGGTCATTTTCTCACCCTACGACATCAGCTGCGCGCTCGAACAGCACGAAGCGCTGCAATGCCGCGGCTACACTCGCGAAGACGCCGCCAAGATCGCTCTCAACGTGCTGCTTTACTCGCTGAGTCCTGAAGCGGGGATGAAGGTTCCGTAGGAGAGCCCGCGAATCACGCGAATCTTCGCGAATGGAATTAAATCAGCCAGTTCTTGATTCGCGTTCATTCGCGTAATTCGCGGGTCGGCATTTTCCCGCTGAAATCGCGTTCCAGTTGCTTCCGCGGCCCGCTGCTGAGAGAATGAATGGGCTCGCCCCGCAGCGGCGAGCGGCCGAGGCAACGGCCCACTTTCGACCCACCTTCGCACTGAGTTTGTAGGCGGCCCAGGGTAGGGGGGAGCGCTCACTCCTCATCGCTATGCCAGGGCAAACATCTCCGATGCAGATCGACCGCCTACGGACCATGCTCGACGCCCCGGCTGAAGCCGAAGGTTGGCTGCGTCCGCTCGGCTTCGCCGATATCCGCACGGGGCACGACAATCTCACCCGGCTGGCCATGGCTGGGGTGCCTCTCGATTTGCTGGGAACGCTGTGCGAGCAGTTCGCTGCGGTGGCGCCAAAGCTCGCCGACCCCGACATGGCGCTCAATAACCTTGAGCGCTACCTGCTCGCCTCGCGCAGCCCGCTAGCCGCGGCGGCGCTTTTTGAACGCGATCGGCAGGCGCTCGCTCCGCTGCTGCTGTTGTTCAATGCGAGCCAGAACCTTTCGGACATGCTCTGCACCGATCCGGAGAGTTACGATCTCTTGCGGATGACGGGCGGCCGGGCCGTCGCCCGCGACATGCTGGTCGAGGAACTGGTCGCCGACGTCCGCGCGCTCAGCAGCGAAGACGAAGTGATGGCGGCGCTGCGGCGGTTCAAGCGGCGTGAAACGCTTCGCATTGCTTACGGCGACATTGTGAAAGGGCATTCCGTCGCCAAAGTGACGCGGCAGATTTCTTACGTCGCCGACGCGATCGTCGAGGCGGCCGTCGACTTCGCTACTCGCCAAGTGACGGAAAAACAATTCAAGCGCAACGGCCGCAACCTTCGCCCGCCGCACTTTGTGGTGCTGGCGCTCGGCAAGCTTGGCGGTCGCGAACTGAACTATTCGAGCGACATCGACTTGGTGATGCTCTACCAAGACGCCGAGGGAGTGAGCGGCACGCCCGACACCGACGGCGGCGAGTTCGCTCAACGGCTCGCCCGCGAGGTGATCAAACTCCTTACCGAATCGACTGATCTCGGTTTCGCTTACCGCGTCGACATGCGATTGCGACCCGACGGCAGCCAGGGGCAGCTTTGTACCCGCATCGACCAGGCGCTCGCCTACTACGATACCCGTGGCCGCACGTGGGAACGGCAGGCCTACGTGAAGGCCCGCGCGATCGCCGGCGACATCGAACTGGGGAAGACCTACCTCCACCACCTGCGGCCGTGGATCTACCGCCGTTATCTCAGCCTCGCCGATATCACCGGCATCAAGGGCCTGAAGCGAAAGATCGAGAAGCACGCTGAGGAGGCAGGCGTCGCCGAACGGCATGTGAAGACCGGCCGCGGCGGCATTCGCGACATCGAATTCGTCATCCAGTTCTTGCAACTGCTCAACGGCGGCGCCATTCCGGCGCTGCGCACCGGCAACACCCTCGCCGCGATCGAACGGCTCGAGCAGGCTGGTTGTCTCACTCACCAGGAACAGACGATCCTGGAGGACAACTACAGCTTCCTCCGCAAGGTGGAGCATCGTCTGCAGATCATGTTCGACCTGCAAACGCATGAGCTGCCGGTCACCGACGTTGAAATTCACAAGCTCGCTCGTCGCCTCGGCTACCGCGCTGCGGGGGGCGTGACGGCGCTTGAGGCGTTCAAGAAGGACTACGCCGATCGCACCGCGGTCAATCGCCGCATCCTCGATCACCTGCTGCACGACGCCTTCCCTGAACGCGCGGAGACCGAGCCGGAGATCGATCTGGTCAACGATCCCGATCCTTCGCCGGAGACGATCGAGCGCGTGCTGGAGCGATATCATTTCCGCGACGTCCACGCGGAGTACGACAACCTGATGTCGCTTGCCAGCGAGAGCATTCCGTTTCTCTCGACGCGGCGCTGCCGGTTGTTTCTCGCCTCGATCGCGCCGCGACTGTTGGCGGCGATTGCAACAACGCCCGATCCCGATGCGACGCTCATCACGCTCAGCCGCGTGAGCGATTCGCTCGGCGGTAAGGCAGCGTTGTGGGAACTGTTCAGCAGCAATCGCCCGTCGCTCAATCTGTACGTCACGCTCTGTGCGGCGTGCCCCTACCTGGCGAGCATCCTCACCAGCAACCCGGGCATGATCGACGAGCTGATGGACAGCCTCATCGTGGAGAGGCTTCCCGACCTGGCGCGGCTCAAGGCATCGCTCGCCGAGTTGACCCGCGGGGCGGAAGATCTCGAGCCGATTCTGCTCAGCTTCAAGCACGCTCAGCATCTGCGCGTCGGCGTCCGCGACATCGTCGGCAAAGACGATGTGCAAGACACGCACGCCGCGCTCAGCGACGTCGCCGAGGCTTGCTTGCAAGAAATCGCCGTCGCCGAGACGGTGAAGCTGATCGACAAGCTCGGTCAACCGACGATCGGTCAGCTAAGCGGGATCGAAAACGCTGAGGGCGAGTTCCCGGCGTGGTCGCCGCGGCCGGAGCAAGTCGGCCAGCCCAGCGAGCTGGTCGTCCTCGCGCTCGGCAAACTCGGCGGTCGCGAACCGAACTACCACAGTGATCTCGACCTCGTGTTTTTGTACGACGGCGAAGGATCGACGATCCCCGGCCGCCGCGGCGCCTCGACGAGCAACAGTCACTTCTTCAGCGAACTCGGCCAGCGGATTATCAAAGCGGCGACGCAGTTCGGCCCGCATGGCCGGCTGTACGAAGTCGACCCGCGACTGCGGCCGACGGGGCGAAGCGGCGCCCTGGCGATGCCGCTGTCGTCGTTCGTCCGTTACTTCCGTGAGGGAGAGGGGCAGCTCTGGGAGCGACTCGCCCTTTGCAAGTCGCGAGTGATCGTGGGCTCGCCGGAAGCGGCGCAGCGGGCGATGAGCGCGGTGACCGATTCGATCTACTGCCGGCCGTGGCGTTCGCAAGACGCCCAAGAGATCAAAGAGATGCGACAACGGCTCCGCGAGTCGGCTTCGTCGCAGAATCTCAAACGTGCCGCTGGCGGTACGATGGACGCCGAGTTCATCGTGCAGATGCTGCAATTGAAGCACGGCCTTGATTTACCGCAGATTCGCGTGCCGGGAACGATTGCCGCGCTCGAAGCATTGCAAGCTGCCGGCGTGCTCGGCAAGGACGACGCCCGTTCGCTCGCGGCGAGCTATCGTTTCCAGCGGAGCGTCGAGGCCCGCATCCGGCTGATGGATTCGGCCGGCCGGCACGAGTTCCCCGACGAACCGCGGGAACTGGAGAAGCTGGCGTTCCTACTCGGCTACGCCGACGTCGATCGGCTGGTGCAAGAAGTCGACCAAACCTGGCGCGACACGCGCGAACGGTTCGATCGCATTTTCAACGAAGCTGCGGCTGCGGAATAGCTCGCGCTACGCGCTAAAACTTTCCGCCCAGCACCGCTTCGTACGACTGCGCCGACAGCACAAAGATCTTGCCGTCGCCCATCCGACCGGTGCGGGCCGCTTCGACCATTTTGCGGATCACTTCCTCCGCACGCATGTCGTCGACCCAGGCGGTGATCTCGACCTTCGGCAGAAACGCCTCGGCATATTCGCTGTCGGCATACTCGTCGAGATAGCTCTTCTGCCGGCCGACGCCCTTCACCTCGCGGACATGGACCGCCTCGAGCGGCGCGCGGCGGAGGCCTTCGAGAATCCGCTCGGCGAGGAAGGGTTTGACGATGGCGACGACTTGTTTCATGGGAGCGGTCAGCTTTCAGCGGTCAGCAATCAGCCCGGGCAACTGCGACGAACGCCTTTCATTCTAACCGACCGCCGCCGGCCGCTGGCTAGCTGAAAAAGTTCTCGCCGAAGAGGTCGATCTCGGGGCCGGTTTGCACCTCGACGTCGCCGTTCACTTCAGTGTAGCAGGCGAGCCGCATCGTTTGCTCGTTGCCGACATAGGCGAGGGCGGCCATCGGGTCGGGCACCGGTACCCGGAACTTGAACTTTTCCATGCTCCCCATCGGGCTGGTATTTTCCATCCCCTTGGTAATCAGCACCCGGCACATGCCGCATTGGCCGAGGCCGTGGCAGTTGACGTACTGATTGATCGTGGCGCCGAAGCCGTTGATTCCCTGGTAAAGGTTGATGCCAGCCTCGATGGCGGACTTCCGCAGGTTGGCCCCGCGAGGAACTTCAATTTCCTTTTTTTCCTTAATGAACTTGATAATCGGCATGGCCTGCTGATTCCTGTAAGCTGCATCAGGAGGGAAGAGAGGGGCGGTAGCCGCGAGGCCCCGCCGAGCGATACCATACTGTAACGCGCCCCCCGCGGCCACGAAAGTAGAGCCCCGCGGCGCGCCGATGGAGCAAAAACGCCCGCCTCCACGGCCCGCTAAGCCGCTAGCGGCGAGCCCTGCCGTTGAATCGACAACACCGAACACCCCATTTAGCCGCGAGCCGTCAGGCCGCGCCAGGAGCACCCGCTCGATGGACCGCCAATATTCAAAGTTCCAGCAAAAGGCGATTCAGAACTTCTACGACAACCGCGAGTCGATCTCGCTGCAGCGACTCGGCGAACTGGTGACCGACCTGTACCTCGCCGAAGGCAAGGGCCGCGCGACCAAGTGGAAGCAAATCGCTACCGCCCTAGAACGCGCCGGCGTGCCGAAGACCGAGATCGACCATCTGCTGAAGAAGGACGACGTGACGCTGTTGGCGAAGAAGGTGACGGAACTCACAGGCAAATAGGAAAGTGAATAGTGAATGACGAATGACGAAATCCGAATGACGAATGGGAGGACTTCAACTCTGTTCAGAGTCGAGCCCTCGCTAGTTCTCATTCGTCATTCGTGCTTCGTCATTCGTCATTAGCACATGCGGCAATACCTCGACCTTCTCGACCACGTCCTGCAGCACGGCGTTCACAAGAGCGACCGCACCGGCACCGGCACGCGCAGCGTCTTCGGCTATCAGATGCGATTCAATCTGGCCGAGGGCTTTCCGCTCGTCACGACGAAGAAGGTCCACCTGCGGTCGATCATCCACGAGCTCTTGTGGTTCCTCCGCGGCGAGACGAACATCGAGTATCTCACGCAAAACGGCGTGAGCATCTGGAACGAGTGGGCCGACGCCGACGGCGAGCTTGGCCCCGTTTACGGCAAGCAGTGGCGCAGTTGGGCGACCCCCGACGGCGGTTCGATCGACCAGATGCAAGCCGTCGTCGAGCAGATCAAAAAGAACCCTGACTCGCGGCGCCTGATCGTCAGTGCCTGGAACGTCGCCGACGTGGCGCAGATGGCGCTGCCGCCGTGCCACTTGCTGTTCCAGTTCTACGTCGCCGAGGGGCGGCTCTCGTGCCAGCTCTACCAGCGGAGCGCCGACATCTTCCTCGGCGTGCCGTTCAACATCGCCTCCTACGCGCTGCTGACGATGATGGTCGCCCAGGCGACCGGCCTGCAGCCGGGCGATTTCGTCCACACGCTCGGCGACGCCCACCTCTACGACAATCATCTGGAGCAGGCGCGGCTGCAGCTATCGCGCGAGCCGCGCCCACTGCCGACGATGCGGCTCAACCCGGCGGTGAAGGATTTATTCGCGTTCAAGTTCGACGACTTTGAACTGCTGAACTACGATCCGCACCCGCACATCAAGGCCCCGGTGGCGGTATGATCGTCTCGCTGATCGTCGCCGCGGCGGAGAACGACGTCATCGGCCGGCAGAACGATCTGCCGTGGCGGCTCTCGGCCGACCTGCAGCGGTTCAAAAAACTGACGATGGGCCACGCCGTCGTCATGGGGCGGAAGACGTACGAATCGATCGGCCGGCCGCTGCCGGGACGGCGGATGATCGTCGTCACGCGGCAAGCAGATTACCAAGCCGACGGCGTAGAAGTCGTCGGCAGCATGGAGGCCGCCGTCGAACTCGCGGCGAGTTCCGGCGAGACGGAGGTGTTCATCATCGGCGGGGCGGAAATCTTCGCCCACTTCCTGCCGCGGGCGGAGCGGCTATACTGGACGCGCGTTCATGCCAACGTCGACGGCGACGTACGCTTCCCGGCGTTCGATCGCGGCGCGTGGCGGCTCGTGGAATCGGTTCGCCACGAAGCCGACGCGAAGAATGAGCATCCGTATAGCTTCGAACTCTACGAACGAGTCCCCTGATGCCTGCTGCCAAGAAGGAAGTCGTCCGTTGCACCTGGGCCATGGGCGGCAACGAACTCTACCACCAGTATCACGACGAGGAATGGGGCGTTCCCGTCTATGACGACCGAAAGCAGTTCGAGTTCCTCACGCTCGAAAGCGCCCAGGCGGGGTTGAGCTGGTCGACGATCCTCAACAAACGCGAGGGCTACCGCCGGGCGTTCGCCGACTTCGATCCAGTGCAGGTCGCCCGTTTCACCGAGAAGCGAATCGAAAAGATCCTCACTGATCCCGGCATCGTGCGGAACCGCCTGAAGGTGAAGGCCGCGGTCACGAACGCTCAGCTGTTTCTGCAGGTGCAGGAAGAGTTCGACGGCTTCGCCCGCTACCTGTGGCAGTTCGTCGACGGCCGACCGATTCAGAATCGTTGGGAAGCCCACAAGCAAGTCCCAGCGACGTCGCCCGAGTCGGACGCGGCAAGCAAAGATTTGAAGAAGCGAGGCTTCAAGTTCGTCGGCAGCACGATCATCTATGCCCACATGCAAGCCACGGGCCTAGTGAACGACCACCTCGCCACCTGCTTCCGTTATCATCCCTGCGCAAAGCTGGCCAAGAAAAAATGGTAGCCGCGGGTCAACGAGTTTGCTGCCGCGAGTACACGGGCGCCGGAGCGGTGATAAGAAGAGGCGACCGCCAAGGAATACGGGGAGATTTACCACGAAACACACGAAGCACACTAAACAAACAGAGCGTGCGATTTAACGCTTCCAAACTTTGGTGTGCTTCGTGTGTTTCGTGGCAAAAAGTATTTCCCCTTGGCGCTCTTGGCGTCCTTGGCGGTTCAATTCTTAGACCTACCAAGTGAAAGCCATCACATCGTCGATGGTAGTCGCCCCACCGGCCAGCATCGCAAGTCGATCAAACCCCAGCGCACACCCACTGCACGCCGGTAGCCCCGGATCGGCCATCGCCGCCAGCAGCCGCTCCGGCAGCGGCAGGGCAGGGCGGTTGTCGGCAGAGCGTTGGCGGTTCACTTCTTCCAACCGGGTGCGCAGCGCCGCGGCGTCGGTCAATTCGTGGTAGCCGTTCGCCAGTTCGATGCCGTGCCAGTAAAGTTCGAACCGCTCGCCGACGAGCGTTCCGTCCGCACGCGTCGCCGTCACCGCGAGCGCCGATTGGGTGGCTGGATAGTCGTAGAGAATTTCGGGCCAATCGGCGCCAAGCCGCGGCTCGACCACGTCGGCCAGCAGCAGGTTGAGCCATTCGTCGCGGTCGTCGGCGTGAATTCCCTCGGGGACGGCGACGTGCAAACGCTTCGCGGCCGCGGCCAGTTCGGCGCAGTTCGCATGGTGAGCATCAACGCCCGCGTGCGTGCGGAACGCCTCGGCGTACGTCGTACGAGTCGCTACCGACGAACCCGCAACCGCCTGGCACAACTCGTCAAGCAATTGCATCCCCGCCGCCATGCCATCGCCGGTGCGGTACCACTCAACCATCGTGAACTCAGGATTATGAATCGCTCCGCGCTCGCCGTAGCGGAACGATCGCGTCACCTGAAAGATCGCCGGCAGCCCCTCGCAGAGGAGCCGCTTCATGTGGAGCTCGGGGGATGCTTGCAGAAAGCCGAACGCCTGTTTGTGCGATGCATCGCCCACGCCAAACGGCTCAATATGCAGCTCCGGAATAATCTCCGCATCAACGACCGGCGTCTCAACTTCCAGAAACCCGCGTTCCGCAAAGAACCCGCGCAGCCGCGCGAGCATCGCCGCTCGCTGGCGTAGCCGCTCATGTCGCAACGCTAACTCGTTGCCGCCGCTCATGACGCCACGCTGTCGTGAGCAAACGTCGCCGGCCCGCCCGGCAGCAGCGGCGGCATCGGGCAGTCGAGCATGTCGCAGACGCCGCGGAGAAGCTCGGCTTCAGCGACTGTCACTTCGCGGTCGGCACAGATTACCGCGGCGCAGGCGGCGACCAACGGCCGCCGCTTTTTGTCGGCGACGCGCGAGAGGTCGTCGAGCGCCTTGCTCAGCTGGTCGAGGCCGCACTCTTCGGGCGTTAGCAACTTCACGGCGATGCCTTGCAGCTTCTCGGCGCCGCGGGCGAGCGCTTTGGGCGCCTCGTCGACGCGATTGTCGGCATACGCCAGCGTCGACAGCAATACCGAGCACTGCGGCCCCATCTTTTGCAGACCGTAGTAAGCGATCCGCGGCGCGGCAGTCTTTTCAAACTGCGGCGTTAAGTGACGCAGCAGCACGCGGTAGAGCGTCCACTCGAACAACCCTAGGCGATTGTCCGCCGCGACGAGTTCCTTGAAGCAGGCGAGGAACTCTTTGTATTGCGTCGGCGACATCGCTCGCAGCGACGGCAATGCCATGTCGACCAGCGGCAACCGCGCCCGCACGTCGAGCAAGTCGATGTACGGCAAGAGTTTGTTCGTCAGGTCGACGATGTCGGGCGTCGCAAGCTCGCGAAGCCGCTTGAGTTGCTTCGACCGAATCTCGCGATCTTTATCCGCGAGCAAACCGAACACAACGGCCCGCGCGCCGTAGGTTTCGTGAACAGAATCGCGCACGAGCGGCGGCAGCGAGCCAACGAGCGCCGCGGCATACTTGCGATGGGCTTCCTGCGGATCGCCCACCTGATCGGCTGCCTTCGCGACGACGGCGAGCGGCACTACCTCGGCCGGCGATCCGCCTGGGACGATCACCGGACCTTCAGAAACTGCAGCCGCCGTGGCGAGTGCCGCCGCAGCCCCCGCAATGCCGCCGGCCGCGAGGCCCGGCACTGGAATCGCCCCCGTGCGCGGCGCTGGGTTGTTGAATGTCGCCGGCGTCACTGGCGGCATCTCGAACGAGCCATCCCACTGCGGTTCGAGCTGTTTGATTCGCGCCGGCAGCGGCGGGTGGGTCGCGGTGAGCGAGGTGAGTCCTTCCCACACGCCTTGGGCGAAGAACAGGTGGCTCGCCTCGCTCGCGTTCGCCGCTTGCAATTTGGAACCAGTGACGGCGCTGCCGATTCGCTTCAGCGCGCCGGCCAGCCCGGTCGGATTGCGCGTGAACTGCACCGCCGAGGCATCGGCCAAGTATTCGCGCTGCCGTGAGAGGGCGGCCTTGATAATGTTGCCCATCAGCGTGCCGAGGAAGCCGAGCGCCATCACAGCGAGGCCAATCAGCAAGAAGTAAATCGCGGCATTCCCCTTGTTGTCCCGGCTGCTGCGCGAGCCCCCCGAGTTCGCCGCCATGCGGAACATGATGCGGCCGATCAATCCGAGCAGCAGGATACCGTGCAGCACGCCGATCAGGCGGATGTTCAGCCGCATGTCGCCGTTGAGGATGTGGCTGAACTCGTGCGCCACGACTCCCTGCAGTTCGTCGCGCGACAGATTCTCGGCAGTCCCGCGGGTGACGGCGACCACCGCATCGCTCGGCGAGTAACCGGCAGCGAAGGCGTTAATGGCTGGCTCTCTGTCCAGCAGAAACACCGGTGGCACCGGCACGCCTGAAGCCAGCGCCATTTCTTCGACGACGTTGAGCAGCCGACGTTCGACGGCGTCGGTGGTGTCGCTATGAATGCGGCGGCCTTGCAAGCTTTCGGCCACAACGTGACCGCCACCCGAAAGCTGCGCCACTTTGAACAAACTGCCGCCGAGGATTAGCAAGAGGGCTCCGCCGCCGGCGCCGACGGGAAGAGCGAGCTCTTCTGGCGATTCATACAGCGGATTGTCGACCAGACCGTTGAGATCGCCCTCCTCGAGCGCCTCCCGGTGTTGGGTCGCTTCCACTGCCACCCACACGACGCCCATCGTCGCCCCGACGATGCCGATCACTCCCAGCACGAACAAAATCACCAGCCACTTCGTGCTGCGGCGAGCCTGATCTTGCCGTTCGAAGAAATCGGTGGCCATGCAGTGATGTCTCGCGGCGACGGCTCAGAGCCGACTAGCAGAATGACGAATGACGAAATCCGAATGACGAATGCCGGCTGACGAACTGTAGTGAGGCGTGTTGCTCGCTAGTTTCGTCATTCGTCATTCGTGCTTCGTCATTTCCCTGAACCGCGTGGCGTACCACGCCAATCGATGTTAGAAGCTCACCTTCGGCGCTTCCGCAATCTGCTTGCTATCGGCAAATTCCAGCAGCTCGGCGTCCTGGCCAAAGCCAAACATTCCGGCGAAGAAGACCGGCGGGAACGACTGGCGGTAGGTGTTGAACTGCATCACCGAATCGTTGTACGCCTGGCGAGCGAACGCGACCTTGTTCTCGGTCGAGGTTAGCTCTTCGGTGAGTTGCGCCATGTTCTGGTTCGCCTTCAGGTCGGGATACGCCTCCGACAACGCGAACAACCGGCCGAGCGTGCCACCCAGGTTCGATTCCGCAGCGGCGAGTTGCTTCATCGCCGCGGGGTCGCCGGGGTTGGCCGAAGCCGCCTGCAGGCCGCCAACAGCAGCGTTACGAGCCGAGATCACCGCTTCGAGGGTCTCGCGCTCGTGCTTCATGTACCCCTTCACGGTTTCGACCAAATTCGGAATCAGGTCGTAACGACGCTTTAGTTGGACTTCGATCTGCGCGAACGAGTTCTCCAACCGATTCCGCAGCGTCACCAGATGGTTGTAGATCCCGACGCCGTACATCAGCGTCACGATGACGATGACGGCGACGACGATCAATGCGATCCAACCGCCGCCGATAGCGGCCAGCGTCAGCGACTCAACAGACATGGCGACGGTCCTTTTCTAGGCGCGGGATATGAAAACCGCGGATCACGCTCATTTCGCTGATGGGCGATGGCATAAGCCCAAGAACACCCCATCCGCGACATCCGTGCAATCCGCGGTTAGTAATTCAACACTACCTCATTCGCTTACGCGTCTGGATCCTTGGCACGTTCAATATATTCACCCGTCCGGGTGTCAATTCGCAGGAAATCGCCGATATTGATGAATGCAGGGGCCAAAATCTCGGCGCCCGTCTCCAGCTTGCACGGCTTCGTGACGTTCGTCGCCGTGTTCCCCTTGGCGCCCGGCTCGCAATATTCAACTTTCAGGACGACGTGATTCGGCGGCGTCACCGCGATCGCCATGTTGTTGTAAACCACCAACTGGCAGTCCATGTTGTCCTTCAGGAACTTCCAGGCGTCGCCGACCGACTCGGCCGACATCTCGTACTGCTCGTAGTCGTCGTTCTTCATGAACACGAACTCTTCGCCCTGACGGTAGAGATATTGGGCGTTGAATTCCGACACGTCGGCCGATTCGAGCGTCTGGCCCGCGCGGTAGGTCTTGTCCATCACCGTGCCGCGAAGCAGGTTCCGCAACTTGCATTCGTACAGGGCGTTGCCCTTGCCCGGCTTGCGGAAGTTCATTTCGATCATGAGGTACGGGATACCGTCGATCTGAACCTTCAGGCCCTTCCGGAAATCGCTGGTCGAGTAAGTTCCCACTGATTTGCTTCCTGTCGTCCGACTGAAAAAGTGTCTCTATTAGTTGGAGCTAGGTGCGGAGCGCGTTCGCTCCCTAGCCGGAGGGCCACGCCCTCCGGACCCGGACCGCGTGGCGGTCCGGCTAGCCGTCACGCATAATGGTCGTTTGGCCGCGCAGCGACTCCCCTTACGCGAAGCCCTTGCCGCAAACCGAATTGAGCATTCTAACCTCTCCAGAATCGGCTGTCCGCGCCCGTTCTACGGCCACCTCGGCCCCGTGGCAGCGGGAGCTGCGCGACTCGATTCGAGACCCCCGGCGGTTGTTCGAGGCCCTCGGTTTGCCGGCGGAATTGGCGGCTGAAGCGGCTGCCGCAGGGGCTGATTTCCCGCTGTTCGTGCCCCCCAGCTACCTCCGCCGGATCGAACGGGGGAACCTGGCCGACCCGCTGTTCCGCCAAGTTTGGCCCGCCGCGGCCGAGACCGAGTCAGTGGTCGGGTTCACCGACGACCCGGTCGAGGACGCCGCATTCGCCCTTCGCCCGGGGCTACTGCAGAAGTACGCCGGCCGGGCCCTGATGGTGGTGACCGGCGCCTGTGCGATCCATTGCCGCTACTGCTTCCGCCGCCATTTTCCGTATGACGAGTCGCCCCCCAACGAACGGGTGTGGGCAGGGGCGGTCGAGACGCTCCGCAACGATCCGACGATCGAGGAGATCATTCTCAGCGGCGGCGACCCGCTCACGGTGGTCGATTCTCGGTTGGCGCGGCTTGCGGAGCAGTTCGCTGCGATCCCGCACCTCCGCCGGCTGCGGATCCACACCCGCCTGCCGGTGATGATCCCCTCGCGGGTAAACGACGAGCTGCTCGCTTGGCTCACCGGCACTAGGCTGACGCCGGTGATGGTGATTCACTCGAACCACGCCCAGGAGCTCGACGCCGAGGTGGCCGCCGCGCTCCGCCGCCTCCGCGAGGCGGGCGTGCTACTGCTCAACCAGGCGGTGCTGCTCCGCGGCGTGAACGACACGGTCGACGCCCAAGCCGACCTCAACCTGCGGCTGATCGACCTCGGCGTGACGCCGTACTATTTGAACCAACTCGACCGCGTCCGCGGATCAGCCCACTTTGAAGTGAGCGTGGAACGGGGCCGCGAGATCATGAAAGAACTCCGCCGCCGTCTGCCAGGCTATGCGGTGCCGCGGTACGTGCAGGACCAACCGGGGGCTGCTCACAAGGTAGCTCTCGCTTAGAAAAATGCAGGTCTCACGCAAAGGCGCGAAGGCGCAAAGAAGAAGACTAACTATCAAGCGTATTCCTTTGCGCCTTCGCGCCTTTGCGTGAAATCCTCCCCGAATTGAAATGTCAAGCGAACTAAGCATCTACGACACGCCAGCGATCGACCGGCTCCGCCATGAGTTGCGGTTTGATCCCCACGCGCTGCGCCGTTACCGAAATGCCCTGCTGAAGCATGGCCGAGCCGACGCCGATGCGGCGACGGAGTTACCTGCCGACGTGCGCGAGGAGTTCCTTCGCCGCGTCGGTCTCCACCCGCTGGAACTGCATTGCCGCAACGACTCGCAGCAGGACGGGGCGTCGAAGCTCCTCTTCCGCACTCGTGCGGGGATGCTTATCGAGTCGGTGATCCTCCGCATCGCCACCGGCCGGACGACGCTCTGCGTATCGAGCCAGGTCGGCTGCGCCGCGGCCTGCGACTTCTGCGCGACCGGCAAGATGGGCATCGCTCAGAACCTGCAGCCCGCGGAGATTCTCGATCAGATCACCCAGTCGCGGCAGATCCTCGCCACCGAGGGCCGGCAGCTCCGCAACCTCGTCTTCATGGGCATGGGCGAGCCGTTCCACAACGAAGAGAACCTGTACGCAACGCTCGAAGCCCTGCAGGCGCCGGAGCTATTCCACCAGCCGCCGAGCCGGATTCTCGTCTCCACCGTCGGCCTGCCTAATGCAATGATCCGCTGCGCTCGGCGGTTCCCCAACCTTAACCTCGCCCTCAGCCTGCACAGCGCTAACCAAGAGACGCGGCAGCAAATCATTCCGCTCGCCAAGCGTTTCCCACTGGCGGAGTTGCGGCGCGCCCTGGTCGAACTGAATCGCATCCAACCGAAGTCGACCGAAGTGATGGTCGAGTACTTAATGCTCGGCGGCGTGAATGATTCGTTGGAGTCGGCGGCGGAACTGGCCGCCTGGCTCGACGGACTGCGCGTCCACGTGAACCTCATCCCATTCAATCCGATCGACGACGCTCCGCACCTGCAGGGCGCCGATCGTCCCACGCGCGAAGCCTTCGGCGCCCACCTCAAATCGGCCGGCCTCAAAACCACCATCCGCTACAGCCTCGGCGCCGACGTCGCCGCAGCGTGCGGGCAGCTGGTTCGCAAGGAGAATCGCAAGCATGCGATTGCGATCAAGACGGCAAATTTGAGCGAAGCGTAGCAGTGGTCATCCTGAGCGGAGCGAAGGATTTAGCGTATCTTGCGAGCATCCAGATTCTTCGCTCCGCTCAGAATGACGTTGCCTTTCGCATGCCTACTTCGCCGCAGCTTTACGCCGATTGCGTGCCTCGAGCGTCACGCCGCTCGCCGTGTTCGGCGAGCTCGACGCTGGATCAGTGGGGCCGTCGAGCGGGTCGCCCGATTTGATCCCCTTCAGCCGCTGGGTGGCGTACTTGGCGTAATCGGCGGAGAGTTCGGTGCCGAGGAACTCCCGGCCCAGCTTCTTCGCCACGGCGAGCGTCGTGCCGCTGCCGGTGAAGGGGTCGAACACCACGTCGCCTGGGTTGCTGCTCACGCGGATGATGCGGCCGAGGAGTTGCTCGGGCATTTGGCAGCCGTGGAAGCCCTGGCGTTCCTTGAACGTCCCGGCGACGCGGGAGTAGTACCACAGGTCGTCCATCGACTGGAAGCTTTCCGGCGCATCTTGCGGGCGGAGGACCCACGTGTCGTCGGGGAGCCGGCCCTTGGGGTTCGCGCGGCTATCGCCGTAGACGAGGGCCCGCGCCGAGGGGACGCGCACCGCGGGGTCTTCGGCGTTGAACGTGAACTGCTTCTCGTCCTTGATGAACTGGAACAGGTGGGCGTGCGAGCGGTTGAACTTCCGCGTGCAGTTGACGCCGAAGGTGTAGTACCAGATGACCCAGCCCCGCATGATGAACGGGCTGGCGATCTGCCGCGTCGCGCCGACCTTCAGCTCCGCGGCGTACTCGTCGCCAATCGCGAGCCAAAACGTGCCGCTCGGCTTGAGGATTCGCGAGATCTCGCCGATCCACTCGCCGCACCAGTCGAGGTATTTGGCGTCTTCCTGGCTGTCATGGTACTTGTCGTACTTGTAGCCGATGTTGAACGGCGGGTCGGCGAACGCGAGATCGACCGAGCTGGTTTCGATCTGACCCATCAATTTCAGGCAGTCGCCCTGATGAATTTTTCCTGGCTTCAGCGGCATCGTGCGACCTGCGAACTAGGCGTCATGCGGTGGAAAATCGTAGAGCAATGCTGTGGAACAAGGTACCAAAGGCCTGCGGCGTTTGCGACACTGGGGGAGTGACGGGGATTTGTCAGTTGTCCGTCGTCAGTGGTCAGTTGCGGCTGCCGCTGGTTCAGGGCCGCCTTCTAATCGCAACTGGCAACGGACTACTGACCACTGGCAGTCCCCTTTGCCACGCTTAAAAATCTCACGGGTGTAGGCAAAACCATCCAATGAAATTCGCCTTCTGCAACGAGATGTTCGGCCAGGAGCCGTTTGATCAGGTCGCTTCAACGATGCGGGCGCTTGGTTACACGGGCGTCGAAATTGCTCCCTTCACATTGTTGCCGCCGACCGAGGCGTTCGACGCGCGGCAGGTTCCCGCGGCGCGGCGGCGCGAGATCCGGCAGCAGGCCGAGGCGGCGGGGCTAGAAGTCGTCGGCCTTCACTGGCTGCTCGCGAAGACCAGCGGGTTTTACCTCACCAGCCCCGACGGCGCAACCCGGCGGGCGACGGCGGACTATCTCAAAGCGCTCGTCGAACTCTGCGGCGAACTCGGCGGCACGCTGATGGTACTCGGCTCGCCGCAACAGCGCAACCTGTTGCCGGGCGTCGGGTACAACGACGCGGAATCATACGCGGCTGAGATTCTGCGGGAAGTGATGCCCGCGTGCGCCGCCCACAACGTGACGATCGCGCTCGAACCGCTCGGCCCCGCCGAGGGGAACTTTATGTTGACCGCGAAGAGCGGCATTCAGCTCGCGAAGCTTGTCGACTCGCCCCATTGCCGGTTGCACCTCGACGTGAAGGCGATGTCGAGCCAGGCGGAGCCGATCGACGTCATCATTCGCGAGAGCCGCGAGTGGCTGGCTCACTTTCATGTGAACGATCCGAATCTGCTCGGCCCCGGGATGGGGCATGTCGAGTATGGGCCGATCCTCACGGCGCTCGATGAAATTGGTTACTCGGGTTGGCTTTCGCTGGAGGTGTTTAAGTACGAGCCGAGCCCGCGCGAAATCGCCGAGCAGAGCATTGAGTACTTGCGGAAGATTGAAGCGGCGATTGCGAATGACGGTTGATTGTTTTGTTTCCTCTGGTTCCCTCCCCTTGAGGGGGAGGGTTAGGGAGGGGTGATTGCTGCGTGTACCAGACGCCCACCCCCTCCCCAGCCCTCCCCTCAAGGGGGAGGGGGCCAGAAGATATTTCGGAGTTGCTAGTCGGAGATCGGCTTCGGCGGGGCGGTGAAGGCGGCAGTAAAGACGCGGCCGTCGCGGAGGCCGAGGGCGATCCAGACCAGTACGCCCATGATCACCGGGAAGATGAACTGGTCACTGACGCGGACATGGGTGGAGATGGCGCCGCCGAGGTATGCGGTCACCAGTACGGCGCCGACGAATGCGGTGCGGGGGATGAGGTAGAGAATCGCCACGGCGATCTCGATGACGCCGATCGTCTTCATTATCTCGACGCCCCAGCCCATCTTGGCGAACATCTCTTCTTTGCCCTCGAAGTCCATGAACTTGCCAGGGGCGCTGAGGAAGATCATCATCGCCGCGATGAGGACGCTCAGGACCCAGCCGATGATTTTTTTCACGTTCATTGCAGACTCGCTATTCGGTAATTGGTTTGATTGTTGAGGAAAGAAATTGTGGGAGGCGTCTCCGACGCCGAGGGCGGTTACCGCTTCGTTGTATGTTTGTTACTCAACGCGTAATCGGGGTCGGAGACCCCTCCCACAAACTATTGAGACCTTCCGCATCGCCGATATCGATTCGGCCGCTTACTCGCCGTCGGGGATGCTGGGCTCGACGAGGTTCGCCAGTTGGCCGAGCGATTCTTGCCAGCCGAGGTAACACATTTCGGTGGGGATCGCCGCGGGGATTCCTTCTTGGACGATGTTTAGTTCGGTTCCGCACAGGACCGGCTTGAAGGTGATCGTGACGTTCATCTCGCCCGGCAGGCCGGGGGCGTCGAAGCGGTCGGTGTGGACGATTCGTTCGTTGGGGACGAGCTCGACGTACTTCGCGCTGAAACTGTGGGCCGAGCCGGTGCCGAAGTTGGTGAACGACATGCGGTAACCGCCGCCGACCCGGGCGTCGATCTCGTGAACCTGGCCGATGAACCCATGCGGCGGCAGCCAGCGGGCCATCGCGTCGCCATCGACGAAGGCCTTGTAGACGCGGTTGGCAGGGGCGCGGAGGACGCGGTGCAAGCGGACGGTTCCTGTGGCGCTGGACATGCTGCTATCTCCCGTGGACGGTTGTGCGTTGAATTTTTCGCCCGCGAATCGGGCCTTTGTCTAGTAGTCGATTGCCTGGAGCCGGAATCGACAGGGGGGAGAAATTTTTTGTCAGTTGTCAGTGGTCAGTGGTACGGGCGCCGTGCGGTTGTGGGAGGCGTCTCCGACGCCGATGGCGGTCTCTACTTCGGACCGAT
The DNA here is from genome assembly GCF_009177095.1 of Lacipirellula parvula. NCBI lineage: Bacteria > Pseudomonadati > Planctomycetota > Planctomycetia > Pirellulales > Lacipirellulaceae > Lacipirellula > Lacipirellula parvula. Next base: position 6,416,032 of record NZ_AP021861.1, on the reverse strand, counting down.
AGCGGTGGCGCAACGCGGCATCGGGGTCGGAGACCCCTCCCACAATTGATGCGGAAATAACCGCCCAGAGCAGCCGTTAGGCCCCGGCGCGGAGTTCGGCCAATTGCTGCGCAGTCCCCACGAGCCGGTCCCAATTTTCTTGGATGTACTCCGGCGGGCCGCCGATTTCGGCGACCACGGTGGCGACCAGTTCGGTCGGCACCATTTCGATGGCGTCCCAGGGGCAGACTTTCAGGTCGTAGGGGTTCGACTTTTTGCCGGGGATGTGGACGCAGACTTCGCAGCCGACGCAGCGTTCGAGGTCGATCTCGCACCACTGCTGCGTCCCCTTCACGATGCCGCGATCGACCTTCATCAGCACAATGCAGTCGACGGGGCAGACCTCGAGACACGACTCGCAGCCGGTGCAGTTGTCGGCGTTGATGACCGCCAACTCCTTCGGAACCTTTTTCCGCGGACCTTGCTTTGCCATGTCGAACCGCCCGGACAAGAGGAGTGACCTTGTGAAAGCCTTCACAATGATAGGTGGTTTCCGGCGGAACGCCAATTCCGGTGGGGGGAAATCCGAAGACTAACCGCCAAGGACGCCAAGATCGCCAAGGGGAAGAGCGGGGACAGGCGGAACCGCTGATGAAAGCCGATAAACGCTGACAAATGCGGAGGTCGGCTGGCTCTGATCTGCGTTCATCGGCGTTCATCGGCGTTTATCTGCGGTTCCATTCCCCTCGTTTTACCTTGGCGATCTTGGCGTCCTTGGCGGTTCAAGTCTTTCGGCGTGGCCGGAAATCGCCGGTGAAAGCTGCTTGACCCGCTGGCGCCGGCGGTTGAAACTCGCAGGTTCTGGCTCGCAATTGTCGACGGGAGCTCTCCCGCCGGCGGGTGGTAGCGGCTCCTTTTCATCGTCAGGACCAAGTGATGACGCTTCTCGCTCGTTCGTTGTTTGTCGTTGGACTCGCGCTGGTCGCTCCATTTGCCGTGAGGGCCGCCGAGCCGCTTACCGCCACGGGGGTGATTCATGGCGATCAGAACGGCGGGACGATCAGCCGGCACTTGTACGGGCACTTTGCCGAGCACCTCGGCCGCTGCATTTACGATGGGCTGTGGGTGGGGACTGATTCGAAGGTTCCGAACACGGGCGGCGTTCGCAACGACGTCATCGCGGCGCTCAAAAATCTGAAGATCCCCAACCTCCGCTGGCCCGGCGGCTGCTTTGCCGACGACTACCACTGGCGCGACGGCATTGGCCCCGTCGATCAGCGGCCGCAGACGATCAACATTCACTGGGGGCAAGAGGTCGAGACGAACGCGTTTGGCACGCACGAGTTTTTGGCGCTGTGCGAGTTGCTCGGCGCCGAGCCGTACCTCGCCGGCAACGTCGGCAGCGGCACGCCCGAGGAGATGCGGGATTGGATCGAGTACCTCACCTTCGACGGCGATAGCGAGTTGGCGAACCTCCGCCGCAAGAACGGTCATGAAAAACCGTGGCGGATCGAGTTCTTCGGCGTCGGCAACGAGAACTGGGGCTGCGGCGGCGCCATGCGGCCGGAGTACTACGCCGATCTTTATCGCCGCTATGCGGAATTCTGTCGCGATCTTTCCGGCAATCGGCTCACGCGCGTCGCGTGCGGGCCGAACGGCAACGACGGCAATTGGACCCGCACCGTGATGGAGCGGATCGGCGGGCGGATGCAGGCGCTGTCGCTCCACCAGTACACCCTCGCGGCGCCGTGGAACAGCAAGCGGCCGGCGACCGGGTTCGACGAAGCGGCGTGGTTCGCGATCGTCCGCGATTCGCTCGCGATGGAGAAGACGCTCGACGACACCGAGGCGATTATGGACAAGTTCGACCCGCAGAAGCGGATCGGCTTGTTCGTCGATGAGTGGGGAACGTGGTACGAAGCCGAGCCGGGGACGCCAGGCTACGCGCTCTTCCAACAGAACACGCTGCGGGACGCGATGGTGGCGGGGCTGAGCCTCAACATCTTTCACGATCACTGCGAACGGGTTCGCATGGCGAACATCGCGCAAGTGGTGAACGTGCTGCAGGCGATGATCCTCACCGAGGGGGACAAGATGCTGCTGACGCCGACCTACCATGTGTTCGAGATGTACAAGGTGCATCAAGACGCGACGCGGCTGCCGCTGGAGTTGAAGTCGCCCGAGTATCGCCACGGCGATCAGGCGATTCCGGCGGTGAGCGCCTCGGCGTCGCGCGATAAGGCCGGCAAGGTGCATGTGTCGCTGGTGAATGTTCATCCGACGGCGGCCGTGACCGTGACGTGCGAACTCGCCGGCGTCGCCGCGAAGGGGGCGACGGGGCGGGTGCTCACGGGTGACAAACTGGATGCTCATAACACGTTTACTGATCTCAATGCGGTGACGCCTCGTGAGTTTGCTGGTGCGAAGGTCGGGAACGGAAGTTTGACGGTGGAGTTGCCGGCGAAGTCGGTCGTGGTGCTTGAGTTGGCCGAGTGATCGCTGGCATTGTTGGCAATGGAAGATGGGTGGCCTCGGTTGCCGCCGGAGCGGCTACCGAGGCGGCGTAGCCGCAGGAGGCCGTTCAGTGTTGGGCCTCTCGCGGCTGCGCCGCCCTGGTAGGCGAGTACGCCAACCAGGGCTACCCAGATTTCTGTCGTCAGTCGCTTTTTGTCGCGTATCGCGTTTTTGGCGACATAAATCTAAGTTGTTGCTGCGGTGGCGTTTAGCGCCGGCTTGGCGGCGACAGATGTCGCGACAGTGTGTTTTCTGGTTGCTGCGGTGAACATGCTGCTGCAAGGCGTTCTGTTCTAGGCGGCGTAGTAGCCGGATCGCCACGCGGTCCGGTGGCGGCTCGTTTGGGATGGCGAATCGTGCGCGCTGCAGCCCAGAGGGCGTGGCCCTCCGGCTAGCGGTTGATGCTTCATCGCTGATTGTGGACAGCGCGCAGTTCTGATTGAGATCGAGCCTAGCAGAACGGGTGGCCTAGTTTCGACACAAAAGTTTTTGGATTTGTTAGCGTAGACGCAATGATTGCGCGGCCGAATATTAGCGATTGACTGATCGGCAAACCTTGGGCCTGATGCGTGAGAGTATTCTTCGAATTTCTGACCGCACTGCTGTTCGCCGGAGTTGTTCTGGCGGCGATTTTGACCCCGATATTCATCATGCTGAAACGCGAGATGAAGCGAGCGAGCGATGAGCGGATACCCCTCAAGAATTTGGGACAGGCGCCCACGCACTTCGTGAGGTTCGCGACGCCCACTCTTTGCGATGCGCGGCCCGCAACATGCGAACCGCGAGACCTAGATGCGACCGAGGATCTGCCGGAATTCCATGTTGAGGAGGACGATTGGCGGCAAATTGAGTTCCTGCCGACGTCTCTTCGCGATGATCTTCAGGATGAAATCGCGGCCATCGAGAAGTTCAAAGTCGAACGATGGGAGGGGGAAGGTTGGGCCGACATTTATCTTCGCCGCGACCATCTGGAGGGTTTGCCAAGCATTCAGTTGCCCTTTGAGGAACTGAGCAAGCTATTCAAATCGTGGCGCCGCCATGACCTGCCGCTTATAAGAGAAAGCTCAGATGTCACTACGATTGCGAAGGTCGACGGATCGTTCTTGTTCGAAGCGTCGGAAGAGGCCTTCTTTTACGGCCAAGAACACGTTGGAACGGTCACCGTCGTGGCTATGCGGTTCTTCGGGCAGGGGCGGGGAAGCTACTCCAAGTTGATCGAGAAACTAGTCGAGTTGGGCGGTGCGTTTCCGTTGCTGATGGTCGATTGGAACAGCGGCCTCATCGTTGATCTGCGGAAACGTGAAGAGATCGAGCGGTGGGTCGATCCGATTGAGGACGCGGCTTAGTGATCCGCAACCTCTTTGGGGACGCGATTGTCGAGTCGACGGAGGCGCCCAGGATAAGTTGCTTTTCGATATCAGCGCTGCGCTGGAGTATAGAGAACCGTTGATGTTCTCTAGTTAGATTGGAGCATTGTGATGCTGTTCGCCGTTGGGTGGGCTGTCGTGCGATCGTCTCGCGAGCCTTTTGCGACGTTGAATTTTGATTCGATGGGAGCGGAAGAGTGGTCACAGGCTTTCAATGTTATCGACGACGCTTGCGATCGAGCTGACTTGGAACTCTTCGATAGATTTGAGGCCTTCATGGCCGAGTGTGACGACGGCATGCTTTCGTGGAGCTTTCAGCGGGCGCTGAACAATGTTCGAGGCGTGCTGACCTTCGCTTCGTCTCGTAATCACCGAGGCAAATCGCCAACGTCTCTGAGGATTATGGAGTGGCTTGCTGTGAACGGAACTGGGTCCTACGGACTCCTTTACTTGCACGACGATGAGGACGATGGAGTTTCTAAGCGGTATGGACGAGGCGGCGTCGATCGAACAAACGAGTTCCGAGTGTGGAGGTTGGCGTCAGGGCAATTAATGGAATTTGACGACCCGTTTCTTTCGCCAATTGTACCGCTGATCAACCCCAGCGACTTTGCGTGATCAACGCGGCTGGCGCGTCGGCGCAGAGCATCGACACGCTCTGGCGTAGAGGAGATGGTATGAGCGAAAGGCTAAACTCTCGCTCTAATGCTCATGTTTTGCGATTATCAGCACGCCGCCTCCTCTTGAGTGACGACAACGATGAACGAGAGATCTCGCACGCAGCTTGAGAAGTTACTGGCTTACCATGCGCAAGGCATTTTTGGCCTCGAAGAGGCAGCGAATCAGATTGCGACATTGGCGACCGTAGAAGATGCGGGGGAAATGTTGGCCTACGTGCCTGAACCTTTGCAGTCCGCCGTCCGGTCGGAACTAGTGCGCGAAGCGAGCCGATTCGTTGGTGGCGAATGTTTGCAGCCGGAGGATTCGCCGTTTGAGATCGTGGGCACGTCGTACAAAGAGAATTATTACGGCAAGATCGCTCGGACGTTGCTGGTAACGGAGAGTCATCATGATCGGCCGCAGTTGAGCGTCGTTTGTCTCCCTTCCTTCGAGCCTGAGTGGGCGCTGTTGCTGTTGGACGTGAAGCGCGTGGGCTTCATGTTGTCGCTGCGCACGGCGAAATCGCCAATATGGCCGCCTGAGCGAACTGAGGAGGTGGACGTTGACAACGTTCGCGTGAAGATTGACGACGCGCTGGCCGACGGGATGAAGGTCGCTTGGGAAAAGATGATGCGGCGGGTGCGGCACGCATTGCCGTCAAGCGTTGTGCTGGACGGAGTCTCGTACCACTTCAGCTTTCGCGCAGCAGCGGGGCGAACGCATTCGCCGCATCCCGAGACGGCTCCGGGCCGGCTCGTGGAGTTGAGCCATGCGCTGCGGGCCTATGTAGAGGCGAGCGATGCGGCTCGCAGTGCGATCCGCAACTCGGTGCTCGTCAATGTTGAGTGGTTTCGACAGCTGGCGTGAAGCGGATTGCTGCGCGATCACCCTGGGGTCGAGGTTGAACTCCGATGAAATTGCGCCTCTTGCGGCTGCGCCGCCCTGGTAGGCGGGTACGCCAACCAGGGCCACCCACCACCAGGGTTAGCCGGTATCGGAATGGGAACCGACCCCCGGGCAGAGCCCGGGGCTAGGGGCGCTTCGCGTTATGCGGAGAACAGTCGCGTGATGTCGAGCGTGAAGACGAATAGCATCAGCGAGATCAGGAAAACGAAGCCGACGGTTTGCATTGTCATCACGACGCGTTCGTTCGCGGGGCGGCCGCGGAGGCCTTCCCAGGCGAGGAACACCATGTGGCCGCCGTCGAGCATCGGGATCGGCAGGAAGTTGATCACCGCGAGGTTCGCGCTGAGCATCGTCAGGAAGATCAGCAGTTTGCCCCAGCCTTGGAACGCCGAGTAGCCGGCGGCTTGGGCGATGGTGAGCGGGCCGCCGAGCATCGTTACCGGCACTTGGCCGCTGCCGAGCTTGCTGAGGAAGCGGTAGACCATCGTCAGCGAGCGGACAGTTTCGGTGCGGCCGCGGTGGGCGGCTTCGCTCCAGGTTTCGGCGACGCGGATACGTTGGATTGGCTGCAGGAGGATGCCGCGTTCGACCGAGTAGACGTCCTCGCTCGCCACGGGGGTGAGCGTCGCGTCGAGCGATTCGCTGCCGCGTTTGTAGGTGAACTTGAGCTGCGTGCCAGGCGGGAAGAGTTGGAGTTCGGAAAGAATCGACGGCAGGCCGTAGCCGTCCTTCTTATCGCCTTGGCTCAAGTCGAATGTGAGTTTTTTGGGTTTGTCCTTCATGTCTGCAGGCGGGATGAACTCGACCGATTGCAGTTCGTCGGCTTCTTGCAGGCCGGCTTCCGCAGCGGGGCTGCCGGGCTTTGCTTCGCTGACGACGGTCAGGGCGCGGTAGGCGACGCCGAGGGCCGGGGCCGAGATGGGATCGTTGTTGGCGATCGGTTCTTCGACCCAGTCGACGCTGCGCAGCGGGATCGTCAGCTCTTCGGTTCCTTGGCGGCCTTCTTCGTTGGCGCCGCGACGGACAGTGAGTTTGATTTCTTTGCCGGCGTCGCCGAGTTCGGCGAGGGCTGCCGGCAACGTGAAGGGATCGCGAGTGAGCGACGGAGCGTCGTCGGCCGCGTCGTCGTCGGCGGCGACAATGCGTTCGATGAAATCGCCGGCTTTGAGGCCAGCCTTCGCCGCGGGCGAGTTGTCTTGCACCGCGGTGATTTTGCTCATTTGCATCACCAGGCCGGTGGTGCGTTCGAGTTCCGGCTGGACGATGATCTCAATCTTTTCGCCGCCTTCGGGAGCGGCTTCGGGCTTGTCGGCGGGACGCTTGCCGCCGCGGAGGACGGTGAGCGTGACCGGCTTGTCGGATTTCTTGAGGAGCGCGGAGAGGTATTCGGCGTAGTTGGCGACGGGGGCGCCGTCGACGGCGAGAATTTCGTCGCCGAGTTCGAACGCGGGGGAGGCTTGGGCGGCGGCGGTGTGCGCCCTGAGGATGGCCGGCGGGCCGAGTTGCAGCGAGCGGCCGCTCGCCAGACCGACGCGGGCGAGCTTTTCGCCTTGCTCGGGGACGAGTTGCAACTTGACTTGCTTGCCGTCGCGTTCGATGACGAACGGCAAGCCATGTTCCAGGTCGCCGAGCGTGACGCTGCCCATGAGTTCTTCAGCGAACGAGGGCTTCACGATGTCGTCGATTTGCACGACTTCGTCGCCGGGGACGATCGCGGCGCGCCAGGCGGGCGAACCAGGGGCGGTGCGCGAGACAAACGACGGTTCGTAGGGGACGCCGATCTTGAACGCGACCGTCGCGAAGATGAACGCGAAAATGATGTTCATGATGACGCCGGCGGAGATGATCGCCATCCGCTGCGGGACGCTTTTGGCGAGATAGCTGCGGCGGTCGACGACGTAGCTCTTACCGTCGGGGCCGATGATCGTTTTCGAGTCGGGCGAGTTGCCGGCGACTTGGGATTCGCGGAGTTGTTCGTTGATGTTCGAGGGATCGTCGTCCTGGCCGAGCATGCGGACGTAGCCGCCGAGGGGGAGGATGCCGATGCCGTACTCGGTTTCGCCGATGGTGATGGGCGGGCCGATGGTGCGCGGGATGCCGATGCCGAAGATTTTGAACTCGCCTTCGCGGCCGAGCATGTTGTTAATCATGCTGCCGAGGGGGACGTCGAAGCCGATGTAAAACTTGGGGCATTTGACGCCGCACATTTTGGCGACGGCGAAGTGTCCGAGCTCATGGACGAAAATGACGGCGCCGAGGCCGGCGGCGACCATGAGGATGACGAGCAGCAAGTTACCCAGGGCGGCGAAGTCCATCGCCGCGATCAAGCACATACCCACCGAGATATCTCCTGCCGCGCCCAGCGATCCAGCTTCAACAGCGCATCGAGCGTCGGGTTTGGTTCAAAGTGATGCGCCGAGAGCACGCTGCGGCATGCTGGCACGATTTCCGTGAAGTGTAGCTCACCGTCGAGGAAGGCCCCTACAGCCGCTTCATTCGCGGCATTCAGCACGGCGCCGGTGGTGCCGCCCGATTTGGCGCATTCCTCGCCGAGGGCGAGCGCAGGGAAGCGCTCGCGATCGGGCGGTTCGAATTCGAGTTTGAACGGCTGCCGCCAATCGAACCGCCGCGCGACGCCGGGGGCGCGGTGCGGGTATTCGAGGGCGTATTGAATTGGCAGCCGCATGTCGGGAGGACTCATTTGCGAAACCACCGAGCCGTCGATGAATTCGACCATCGAGTGGACGATCGACTGCGGGTGGATGACCACCGAAATCCGTTCGCCTTCGATGTTGAAGAGCCAACGGGCTTCGATGATTTCGAGGGCTTTGTTCATCATCGTCGCCGAGTCGATGGTGATTTTCGGGCCCATTTGCCAGGTGGGATGGGCCAGCGCTTCGGCGACGGTGACTTGTTGGAGTTCGACGGGGGAAAGGTGTTTGAACGGCCCGCCGCTGGCGGTGAGGATCAGCCGCGAGACTTCGCTCGGCTGGCCGGCCTGGAGGGCTTGGAACAAGGCGCTGTGCTCGCTGTCGACGGGCAGCAACGGGCTACCAGACTTACGGGCAAGTTCGCCGATCAGTTCGCCGGCCATCACCAGCGTCTCTTTATTCGCCAGGGCGACGGTTTTCTTGGCTTCGACGGCGGCCCAGGTGCTCGCGAGGCCGGCGGCGCCGACGATCGCTGCGAGCAGCACGTCGACGTCCGGCTCGCCGGCAATGCGGACGAGTGCGTCGGGGCCGGTGAGGAGTTCGCACTCTTTGGGGAGGTCGGACCAGTCGTACTGCTTCGCGGCGCGGGCGTCGCAGGCGATGACCCAGCAGGGGCGGTGTTTTTTCGCTTGTTCGACGAGTTCGTCGAGCTTCGAGTGGGCTGAAATCGCCACCGCCTGCAGCCGTCCCTGGCTCGCCGTGATCACGTCGAGGGCGCTGGTGCCGATGCTGCCGGTGGAGCCGAAGACCGCGACGCGTTTCGGGGAGGAGGGCATAAGGGTGCAGGGCAAGGTGGTGGCGGATTGCAGTGCGTCGGGCCGACGCGCTCTCAATTTCGGTTATGTAGAAACGGTGTGAACCGAAGCTGCGGCCTAGACTCGTCTCTTCCGGCTCCCTCCCCCTTGAGGGGAGGGCTGGGGAGGGGGTGGAACTCTGGTACACGCTTCAATCACCCCTCCCTAACCCTCCCCCTCAAGGGGAGGGAACCAGAGGGAAGATCGTCGCATGTCCTCGCTTACCGATGGATGGATCACTTGTGATTACATGCAGGCGCGGCGAGCCGCTGACGTTTTCGGTTTGATAGGAACAATCGTTCGAATCGCACCTGGAAACGGGAAAGCAGCCGCACCATGCCGCGGGGATCGACGTAGGAGGAGCGTCGGCGAGACAGCAGTGCCGGCTGGGGTGGCAGGCGGGCGATCTCGTCTGCCGCCCCGCAAGGCGTCGATCGGGACGCAGCATTTTAGGGGTGGCCGAGAATCGCGACAACCCGCGTTGGGAGTCGCCGGCGGCCCGGGGAGGCTCCCTTTCCGCGCCGCAAGTGCTATCCTACCAATAGTTAAGAGCGGCGGCTGAGCTTCGCCGGGGCGGTGATTGCCCCGATCGAGGCGGCTGCCGTACCATTTAGCCGCCTCCGCATGGCGGCTTTGAAAAACTCGACCCACCTCGCGGCTGACTCAAACGGCCGTGCTATTCCTGCCAAGGCATCGATCCATGGATCAACCGAAGGACGCTTCCAAGACTCCCAAGAAGCCTGCCGACAAGAAGGCCCCGCCGCAGAACAACAACATGTTGTGGTATCTGCTCGGCCTCGGCGTGCTGCTGCTCCTGCTCGTCACCGTCTGGCAGACGCAAAACAAGCTGACGATCGGCTGGAGCGATTTCGACCACTTGATCGTCGCTAGCAATCCCGATGCGCCGAAAGACGCCGATCGCTACATCACCTACGAAGACAAGTCGGTGAAGCCGTCGATTCAGTGGCGATTGAAAGAGCCGACGAACATTTACGTCGGCTCGACCGAAGTGACCGGCACGGTGATGGCGCAGCAGCGCAAGGGCGCGGAAGGGGGTAAGGAGAGCATTCTCGACCCCAGCACCGGTTGGAGCGAGTACACGCCGACTGGCTTCCGCGTCGCGTCGCAGCCTTACTTGGCTCCCAAAGTTCTCAACCTGCTGCGGGATAATAAGATTCCCGACTACCGCAACGACGAGCAACCAAGCCAACTGATCGCCTACATCCCCGTGCTGGTGCTGACTGGCATGTTCGTGATGTTGATGATCGTGATGTTGCGACGCATGGGCGGGGCCGGTTCGCCGATGGCGTTCGGTCGCAGCCGCGGGAAGTTGATCGCTCAAGAAGACATTGAAGTGACCTTCGACGACGTCGCCGGCATCGAAGAAGCCGTCGACGAACTGCGCGAAGTGGTCGACTTCCTCAAGAACCCGGAACGTTACCATCGCCTCGGCGGCCGCATTCCGAAGGGCGTGCTGCTGGTGGGCCCTCCTGGTACGGGTAAGACGTTGCTCGCCAAGGCCGTCGCCGGCGAAGCGGGCGTGCCGTTCTTCAGCCTCAGCGGTTCGGACTTCGTGGAAATGTTCGTTGGCGTCGGCGCCGCCCGCGTCCGCGACATGTTCCAGCAAGCGGAGCAGCGTGCCCCCTGTATTGTGTTCATCGACGAACTCGACGCCCTCGGCAAGACCCGTGGCAGCGGCCAGATCGGCGGCCACGACGAACGCGAGCAAACGCTCAACGCGTTGCTCGTGGAGATGGACGGCTTCGGCACGAACAGCGGCATTATCATCATGGCCGCGACGAATCGTCCGGAAACGCTCGACCCCGCGCTGCTGCGTCCAGGCCGGTTCGACCGCCACGTGTTGGTCGATCGTCCCGACGTGTCGGGCCGCGAGGAGATTCTTGAAGTTCACTTGCAGAAGATCAAAGTCGATGAAGACGTCAACGTGAAGCAGGTCGCTGCGATCACGAGCGGCTTCGTCGGCGCCGACCTCGCGAACATCGTCAATGAGGCCGCCTTGCTCGCCGCTCGCAACGGCAAGAAGGCGGTCGGCATGAAGGAACTCAACGAAGCGGTGGAGCGCTCGAGCGCCGGTCTCGAAAAGAAAAGCCGCATCATGCAGCCCGAGGAAAAGCTGCGGGTGGCGTACCACGAAAGCGGTCACGCGCTCGTTGCTTACTCGCTGCCGAATACCGACCCGGTGCACAAGGTCTCGATCATCCCGCGCGGTCTCGCTGCTCTCGGTTACACGATGCAGCGGCCCGAGCAAGATCGGTTCCTGATGACCAAGAGCGAACTGGAAAGCCGCATTCAGGTGTTGCTCGCCGGTACGGTCGCTGAAGAAATGGTTTTCGAAGACATTAGCAGCGGCGCCCAGAACGATCTGGAGCGTGCGACCGAAATCGGCCGCAGCATGGTGATGGACTTCGGCATGAGCCGCCTCGGCCGCGTCAACTTCCGCGAGAGCAACCGCAGCCCGTTCTTGGCCGGCAGCGGCGACTTCGGCCGTTCCAGCACGCACAGCGAGCAAACGGCGCGTGAGATCGACGAGGAAGTGAAGCGGATTCTCGACGAAGGCTTGGAACGCGTGCGTCACATCCTCGGCGAACGTCGTCACACGCTCGAAGCGGTGACCAAGGCGCTGATGGAGCAAGAGACGATCGATTCGGAGGTGCTGCGGCAGATCATCGACGAGACGACCTCTGGGGCGCGGATTGTGCCGGGGACGGCCGTCGAGCCGAAGCGTCCGTCGCGGATCAAGGCGGACGAGCCGTCGGCCGCGGCTTCGCCGGAGAAGGACGCGGGCGGGATGTAAACGCCGCGTTCGACGTGCCAGCAAAATTGCCAACGCTTAGCCCCCGGTTCTTCAAACCGGGGGCTTTGTTTTTGACGCCGCCAAGTCGGCCCCGCTCAGCGACCAGGGGCTAATTTTGTTTGGTCGACCTCAAAACGCGTTCGCGCGGCGACGAGGGCTTCGACTTCGGTCTTCAGCGCGTCGGGAACAGCGGCTGCGTACTTCCGCCCGCTGCCGTAGAGCATCAGCCAATTTGGCAGCAGGTGATGCCACGATGCTCGCTTGAACGTCTGCCAGCGCAGAACGCGGCGTCGCACGATGACGCCTTGATCGCCCAAGAGGATTGGCCGCGCGTGCGCGAATGGTCGGTACAAAAAATGGATCGCGGCGACCATCATGAAGCCGACGATCACGCCGAAACAGGTCGTGGGGACGACTCCAGGGCCGCTCCGCATGTCGATCGAATGCAGTGTGAACAAAACTGCCATGGATAGCGACAAGACCAGGAGCGACGCGAAGCAGACAAATACAAACGCGGCGAGGATGATCGCCGCGTTCGAATCATTGCGAAGGTCGGGACGCTGCAACGTAAAGCGGATGGGGCCCGCCAGCGTCAGTCGTCGCGTGTGCGCTCGCCATTGGAACGCCAGATAGGAAACGTGCACCGCAGCGATCGTTAGCCAGCAGGTCAGCAGCGTCGCGCGCGACCCGGCCGGCGCCGCGCGGTACGCTATCCCAGCCGCCGCCGCGACGGCGGCGCCGAGGGCCGTGACGAGGAGCAACGTTCGCAGCGAGAACTTGGGCCCCAGCGATACGTTATTTAGCCCCCGGTTCTTCAAACCGGGGGCGATGCCGGCGTCGGACAAAAACGCGGTCGCGTGTTCCGAAAGTTCTTGTGGCGACGTTGGCATCGGCGGTTGATGTGTTTGGCGGGCGATGCGACCCCCGGTTTGAAGAACCGGGGGCTAAGGGGTGGGTTGCGGTTCGGGGACTGTTGGCGCGGCGTCGATGAATTTGGTTTTGGCGCGGACGAACGCTTCGACGGCGTCGCGTTCGCGGGCGGGGACGTCGATATAGATGTCGCCGTCGAAGCGGCGGAGTTTCATCACGCCTTCGTCGCTAGGCAGCCATTCGGCGTGGCGGATGTATTTCCAAGGGGCGTAGATTCCGCCGGAGAGGCCAGTTTCGCAGAGGTACGCGGGACGGCGGAGGAAAATCAGCAGTATGCCGCCGAACAAAAACCCTTGGCTCATGCCTTGGATCACCGTGAAGACGAGCGAGTGGCTCCGGCCATTGGCGCCGCGATCGGCGATGGCGTACGATTGGCCGCCGATGGAGATGAGCAGGCACACCGCGATCAACACGAGGGCGGCGGGGTGGTGAATGGCGCTCAGCTGCGTACGCCGTCGAAGCCAGACGATGTGCGCGATTGGCCCCGCTTCTGGCAGATGGCGCCAGGCGAGCCGCCAGTTGTGCCATCCGCCGAGGAGCGCGAGCATCAAGAAGCCGCCCCAGTAAGCCAGGAGGGCAGGGCGAACGGCTGCAGGTTGCAGGCGCCAAAAAGGAGCGGCGTCGCGGCGGCAACGGCGGCGATTGTCGTGACCGTCAGCACCGTACGGATGCGGAAGCGGACGACGGGATCGAGCGGCGTTTGAGGATGTTCAATGCTCATTCTGGCATCGAGGGGCGCTAAGCGGGCGTCTTTTCGTGACGCTGGGGCCGAGCGATTCGAGGGGAGTCGCTCAAGTTATCAATAAACCGAATTTTTCCGCGAACGAATTGCTCAATTTCAGCACGCAATGCAATAGGCACGTCGAGATACACGTCGTCGGTGACTTGATGGAGTTTGAGCGTTGCCGGGCGGTCGGTTTGCCACTCGGCATGGACGATGTGGTTCCAGGGGATTAGGTAGTCGCTTCTTAGCGGAACGCCTTCCTCGCAAAGAAACATCGGTCGGCGGATGAGGGAGAAGATCAGAGCGGAGGTTGCGGCGCCGATGATGCCGAAGTTGTGGAGCGGAATCAGGGCGAATTCTATCAGCGGCGACCGTTGCCCAAACCCTTGCTGTGTTTCCAAGACGACGCCGTACGAACCCACGGCGATCCACAAGCCGACGGCTAGGCAGCAGGCTGCGGTGGAGATCGTTGACCATCTTCCTTGCCGGCGGCGGCCCCGCGCGTGGACGATGTATCGCACCTCTCGGCCCGCTGATGCTCGCCACGCTTCCCAGCCTCGTGCGAATAATGACCCGGCCACAAATACTGAGAACAGTGACCACGAACCGATGAGCTTGTTGCGAGCGGCTTCGCTCTCGACGCTGCGATAGTACGTTCCGGCGATTGCCGCGATGATTGCGAGCGTCGTTGTGAGGACGAGCAGCGTCCGCAGGGGAAAGCGGTAGGCGTGGCTGGGCGGCGTTGGCTGCGGTTCAATGGACATTGCGGGTCCGATTGTAACGCATGGAGTGGCGCCAGGCGCTAATGCTTCCGGCTTGGGGCGGCGGCGCCAAGCGATGAGCCGGACGCACAAGCAACCGGAGATTTGGCCGACCTTAGCGGTCACCCGAACTTTTCCGCAATTTTCTAGACGCGATTGCAAGGGCAATCAGAATGAGGTTATGGCTCACGCCCCTCTTCATTCTGCGGCCGAATCCGGCATTGGCGTCAAGCTCCTCATGGCAGGAGTGGCGGTCGTCGTCTCGGCTCAGTTTTGGTCGGCAGTGCCGATGGCCGGGGCGATTGCGCTGGTGGCCTGGGGGACCGTGTTGAACGTCTCGCAGCGGCGGGAACTGCTGATTCTGGCCGCTCTGATTTACACGCCGTTGGGGATTCTGGCCGTGATGTCGGAAGTCGACCTGGCGATGGATGCATCGCTCGCCTGGGCGGTGCTGGCTGGGCTCGACGCGGCGGCGGCGATTACGCTGCTGTACCACTTGGCTTGCCGGACGGGTGATCTTTTGGCCCGCGGTTGAGCGTTGCTGCAACTCGTGCGGCGTTTCTTCTAGCCTTGAGCAGAGGAGCTAATCGTGCACGAGCCGGGCCATCTTCCATAAATGTTCTGGCTCCCTCCCCCTTGAGGGGAGGGCTGGGGAGGGGGTGGAACCCTGGTACCCGGCGCCGTCACCCCTCCCTAACCCTCCCCCTCAAGGGGAGGGGACCTCAAGATTCATGAGGCGCGCGGAGCGTGGGAACGAGCACGCGGAGCGAGGGCTACGCGAGCGAGAAGAGCTCGGGCCCGACGTGTTGCGTGACCACGGCGCCGAAGAGGGTGTGGGCGTTGGCGTCGTAGATCGAGATCGGCAGCGTTTGGCCGACTTGGCGGAGGTTGCCGTCGAACACGACGATCCGGTCGCACATCGTGCGGCCCACGAGTTGGGTCGCTTCGCCCGTTTCCTCGCGGCGTTCGGCGGCCTTGCTGCGGCCTTCGACCAAGATCGAAACCTGCTGGCCGAGGAACCGCTGGTTGTCCGCTTCGCAGATTTCGTTCTGAATCGCGAGCAGTTCGTTGTTGCGGACGCGCTTCGTCTCTTCCGGAATGTCGTCAGCGTACAGGTCGGCGCCTTTCGTGCCCGGGCGGACGCTGTACTTGAAGATGAAGCTGTTCTTGAAGCGGCACTCGCGGACCAGGTCGCACGACAGCTCAAAATCTTCGTCGGTCTCGCCGGAGAAGCCGACGATGAAGTCGCTGGTGACTGCCGCCTCAGGGAGCCATTCGCGAATCCGCTGGTGCATCTCGCGGTAGTCTTCGATCGTGTAGCCACGCTTCATCCGCTGGAGCATGCGGTTCGAGCCGCTTTGCGCCGGGACGTGAAGATACTTGCAGGCCTTCGGCAGGTCGCGGACCGCGGCGAGCAGGTCGTCGGTCATGTCCTTCGGGTAGTTCGTGACGAACTTGATCCGTTCGAGGCCGTCGATTTCGTGTAGTGAATAGAGCAGGTCGCTCATCCGCGTGGTGCGGTCGCCTTCGCGGTAGCGGTAGCTGTTGACCGTTTGGCCGAGGAGCGTGATTTCCTTGCAGCCTTCGCCGGCGAGCTGGCGGGCCTCGGCGATGATGTCGGCAGGGTGGCGGCTTTGCTCGGGGCCGCGGACGCTGGGGACGATGCAGTAGGTGCAGAACTTGTCGCAGCCGATTTGAATGCGGACGTACGCCTGGAACGGCGTGGGCCGCATCGTCGGGTCGCGGAGCGGGTCGAAGCTTTCGTGGCTCCGTTCGATTTCGGTGCGGCTGCCATCTTTGCGGCCGAGGCTGACTTCCAGCTGCTGTCCGCCGCCGGCGGCGATCTTGTCGATCAGGTCGGGAACCTGATGCAGTTGGCCGGGGCCGACGACGAGGTCGACGTACGGGGCGCGTTCGAAGACTGTCCGCTGATGGTTCTGCGCCATGCAGCCGATGACGCCGATGATTTTGTTCGGGTTCTGCTGCTTGGCGTTCTTGAGGCGGCCGAGGGCGCTGTAGATCTTCTCTTCGGCGTGTTCGCGGACGCTGCAGGTGTTGAAGAGGATCGTGTCGGCGTCGCCGGTGTCGTGGGTGAGTTCGTAACCCCGCTTGCGCAGGCTGGCGACGACGAGCTCGCTGTCGAGCACGTTCATTTGGCAGCCGACGGTTTCGATGTAGAGCTTTTTGGTCATGCAAACGGGAGGGGTGAATGACGAATGACGAAATCCGAATGACGAATAGGAAGACGAGAGACGCTTGGCTCATTCGTCATTCGGGCTTCGTCATTTGGTCATTGCCGCGATTGGCGGCTTACGCGGCGTCGCGGTCTTCTTCCTCGGCGGCCTGAGCGGCGGCTTCGGCGGCTTGGCGTTCGAGTTGGGTGCGGAGGTAGCCGACGACCTCGTCGCGGCGGGAGATCATCAGCCGGACGAGGGTGACGATCGCCACGTAGCCGGCGATGGCGAACATCAGCATATCGAACCGATCAACCATCGCACGGCCCTCCTTTGGCCGAGGCGCGGACGCTTCCTGCGAACTTGCATCATAGCGTGAAATCGGCTGGCGGGACGAGGGGACTTGCGTGGGGGCTCGGCTGGGGCGGACTCTGCCCAAAATTGTGGGAGGGGTCTCCGACCCCGAAGCAGCGTTGAACTACCACGGCTGCTTGCAGTGGAAAACGGTATCGGCGTCGGAGACGCCTCCCACAAGAGCGATTTCTATCGCTGGGGGCGGCGCGGGCTCATGCACGCGGCTAAATGGGCGGGGTGGGGTGGTGGGCGGGACGCGGGTGGGAACCTGTGGCTATGTACCCAGGAGGGCGCCAATGGGGAGTTGGTAGCCGCGGAGGAATTCGGCGGCTTCCATGACGCGTTTGCCGGCGGGCTGGAGGGCGAGGATTTCGAGGGCGCCGGCGCCGGTGGCGACGAGCAGGCGGGGGCCGGCTTCGAGGACCGTGCCGGGGGCCGCGGCGGGATTGGGGGAGGGGGCGATGACGCTCGTGCGGTGGAGGATGAGGCGGAGGGGTTCTTGGGGGGAGGAGCCGGGGGATGAAGACCGGGGGGATGAACCCCCCGGCTCGCTGATGCGCTGCCAGCTGGTGTAGGCTCGCGGCCAGGGATCTAGGGCGCGGACTTGGTTTTTGATCGCCTGGGCGTCGCGGGACCAGTCGATGGCGCCGTGCTCTTTTTCGAGGCGGGGAGCTTTGCTGGCTTGTTGGCGGTCTTGTTTGATCGGCGTCGCCGTGCCGGCAGCGAGGGCGTCGATCACGGTGAGGACCAAATCGCCGCCGCGGGCCGCGAGGCGGGCTTCGAGCGCGCCGGCCGATTCGTCGGGGTCGATCGGCAGCACATCGATGCCGAGGCAGGGGCCCGCGTCGAGGCCGGCGGTCATTTGGATGACGGTGTTGCCCGTTTCCGCGTCGCCGTTGAGGACGGCCCACTGCACGGGGGCGGCGCCGCGGTACTTCGGCAGCAGCGAGCCGTGGAGGTTGATGCCGCCGTGCGGGGTGAGGGCGAGCGTTTCGGGCTTGAGGATCTCGCCGTAGTCGCAGACCACTAGGAGTTCGGGGGCGTCGGCGCTAAGCCGCAAGCGGCTGTCTTCTGAGTTGACCGTGTCGGGCTGCCAGAGGGGAAGGTTGAGTTCCTCGGCGGCGACTTGCATCGGCGGGGCTTCAGGTCGGCGGCCGCGCGGGGGACGCGTGATCACGCGCAGCACTTCGTGCGGTGAGGCGGCGAGGCGCCGTAACGTGGGAACCGCGAACGGGCCGGTGCCGAGCATCACTAATCGCATCGCCGATGTCCTTAAAAATGCGTTGGCCGCGAAGAGACGCAGGAATCGCAAAAAGGAAAAACATTGCTCGCGTGCTTCGCGGGCTCCATGCTTTTCTTCTTGCGCCTTCTGTGCCTTCTCGCGGCCAAAAAAACTACGTCCGCAGACGGACGAGTTCATCGATCCGCGCGGCGATCTGTTCGTCGGTGGGAAGCTCGCCGACGTTGCGGCGGCTTTCGAAGTCGATTTCGAATTCTTCAAGTTCGCCCGAGATGTCGGCGAGTTCCGTCGGCGTCAGGCGGTCGATGAAGAGGCGGCCGTCGAGGTGGTCGGTTTCGTGCTGGACCACGCGCGCGAACAGGCCGTCGAGTTCGCCGGTGATTTCTTCGCCGGCGAGGTTGTAGGCTTGGACGGTGATCTTTTCCTTGCGAGTCACCGGTGCGTAAACGCCGGGGATGCTGAGGCAACCTTCCTCGCGTTCGTGTTGCCCCGAGCCTTTGAGGATCACGGGGTTAATGAAGACATGCTCCGACTCTTTTTGCTCGGGGTCGCCCGAAGGATTGCAGACGAAGAGACGGTACGGCAAATCGACCTGATTTGCGGCGAGCCCGATGCCGTCGTGTTCGTACATCAGTGCGAACATCTCGGCGACCATTTCCTTGAGCTCGGCGTCGACGCGCTTCAGCGGACGCGACACGTAGCGGAGCGTCGGGTGGGGGTAGTGGATGATTTCGAGGCTCAAGGAGGTCACCTTCTCGCGTAGCGGTCGATTCGTAAGCAAATAGCGACTGAACGCAAAAAAATGTCGCCTTCGTTTAGTATATGGCGCCGGAGGCAGAGGGCGTAGGTGGGAATGGGGGGCGAGGAGTTGGCGTGAAACGCGTGGGGCCGGGGATGGGGATTTGTGTGACGAAATGCGAGCGCGGCTGCGTCTCTATGCGAAAACAGCCCCGACCTAGCTAGGTCGGGGCTGCTGGGGGAATCGCGTCGCGAGGGGGATCGCGGCGCCGATTGAATCAGCGTGGCGCTGGGCGAGCGCCACGTTTGCTTACCGCTGGGTGGGATACCACGGAGCACGGACGTAGTAGACGCCGAACTGGGCGGTGTCTTGCGGGTGGTGGGGCGTGTACGCCCACGGACCTGCAGCGCCTTGGCCGGCGTAGTTGCGGGTGTACTGGTGGTCGATCCGCGAGACGCGCATGCTCGGGGCGCCCCAGCTCCAGTTGGTTTGGAGCTGCGCCGTCGGCGGAACGACCAGCGAGGTCGGCACGCCGTAGTTGGTGTACGCATACTGGGCGTGCCAGTTGTACATGCTCGCGCGGCGGAGCGGTTTCAGGTACGGCATCTCGGCCGTGGCGATCGCCGGGCAGGCGGCGATGGCGGCGGCCACGGCCAGCGTGCAGGCGGCAAGCGACTTGTTCACGTGACGCTTCCTTTGTGTGGGGATGAAGCAGCCAGCGGGGGAGGCTGGCTGCGTTCAGTGATTTAGGCGGGACGCGTTTGGGCAGGGCTGGACTGGTTGCTTAAGCAACCAGTCCGAGGTGGGGAGAGTATTTGGGCATCCGTGCCGCTGCGGCTTAGTGGCAGCAGAAGACGGGGTCGATGCCAGCCGCCCAGTGGTCGAGCCACAGGCCGCCCGTGCGGTAACGAACCTTCGACCGCGACCAGCCGGCGCCGGGGGCGTAGGCGTAGTTCGAGCGGGTGTGCTTGTAGGTGTACTCGTGCGGCATGAAGGGCTGATACGTCGTGTAGGTGTGGCCAACGTACGCCGGCACTGGACGGGGCGCGATGTACATCGCCGTGGTCGTGCCGCTCGGATCTGGACCTTCGTAGAAGTTGTAGAACAAGTCTTGCTTGTTCTGGTAGCTGATGACGCGCTTGTAGAGACCTTCTTCAGCCTGGGCTGACGAGGCGACCGACGCGACGACGCCGGCGGCGACGAGCGCGAGTGCCATGACGCGAATCGACATGAAACGCTCCTTCGTTTGGAGTTCGGGGAGTATTCGGTTGGGGCGGGTCTGTGGAAGCCTGGGCTTCCCGGCAGGGCGGGACTCGTCGCTGAAGCGACCAGTCCGAGGTGCGAGGGGATGGCCCTCGCGGGTGGGCGGGTAGGGAGGGGAAGCTGACCCCTGGCCTGGCAGGCCGGTTGATCGAAAAGTCCCCCTCGTTGTTCTGTGTGTCGGATCGTCCGGGCTGTGACGATGAGTTTTTGTCTGCCAGCCGTAACACCCGCGCCGCTTATGCCGGTGGTAGCATGCCGCAGCGGGTGGGAATCGCCGGATTTGGCCGCTACAATCGCTGCGATCGCTACCTTTTGACATGCGGCGAATCGTGGGCTTGCGATTGCCGATAGGGGCCAGGAAGCCTTTCGATTTGTGGGAGGGGTCTCCGACCCCGAAGCAGCGCGGCGAAACCACAGTGGCCTAGGGTGGTGAGCGGAATCGGCGTCGGAGACGCCTCCCACAGAAGACTTTCATCACGAAGAGACCTCGCGCGTCGACCTGCTTGGTCGACCGACTCGAACAGGAGTAGTCGCCTTGGCGACCCGCAAACCAATTCAGAAGCGTTCCGTCCCGGCCTTGGCGACGAAGAAGAAAAAGGCTCCTGCGGCGGCGAGTACCGCCAAGCGGAAAGCCGCGCCGAAAGCTGCCGAGGCGGAGGCCGAGGAGTCGGCTGCCGCTGAAGACGCGGCCACGGAAGTCGATGACGTCGCCGATGAGGCCCCGGCTGGCGGCAAGTCGACCGGCCGGCGTGCGACGGCGCAGTCGATGGCGTCGAAGCAGCGCGACATCTCGGTGAGCGAGTTCTTCGCGAAGAACCGCCACTTGCTTGGGTTCGACAATCCGCGGAAGGCGCTGCTCACCACGATTAAGGAAGCGGTCGACAACTCGCTCGACGCCTGCGAAGAGGCGGGCATCCTGCCGGAGATTTGGGTTCACATCGAACAGACCTCGACCGACCGCTACAAGATCGGCGTTCAGGACAACGGCCCCGGCATTGTCAAAAAACAGATCCCGCTGATCTTCGGCAAGCTGCTGTATGGTTCGAAGTTCCATCGCCTGCGGCAGAGCCGCGGGCAGCAGGGCATCGGCATTAGCGCGGCCGGCATGTACGGCGTGCAGACGACCGGCAAGCCGGTGAAGATCATCTCGCGGATCTCGGCGAAGAAGCCGGCCCACTACTACGAAATTCAGATCGACACGAAGCGCAACGAGCCCAAAATTCTCAACGGCGGCGGCGAAGGGGTCGACATCGCCCCTGGCGACAAAGGCGCGAAGGACATCGAGAAGCATGGCATCGAGTGGGTCGATCAACCGCACGGCACGCGAGTAACGATCGAGCTCGAAGCAAAGTACAACCGTGGTCGCGGCAGCGTCGACGAGTACCTGCACCAGACCGCGATTGCGAATCCCCACATCACGCTCCACTATACCGACCCGGAGGGGAGCACCCGCGACTACCAGCGGGCCGCCGACAAGCTGCCGCCGGAGCCGAAGGAGATTCTGCCGCATCCGTACGGCATCGAGCTCGGCCGGCTGGCGGCGATGCTCGCCGAAGCGGAGGGCATGTCAATCACGCAGTTCCTGTCGACGAAATTCTCGCGGGTTTCGCCGGCCGTGGCGAAGAAGATTTGCACGACGGCCAAGGTCTCGCCGCGGGCGATGACGCGCAAGCTGGGGCGGCCGGAAGCGGAGGCCCTCTACCAAGCGATTCAGAGCACGAAGATCGCCCCGCCGGCGACGGATTGCATTTGCCCGATTGGCGAAGAGCTGCTGCTCAAGGGGCTCTACCAAGTCGTGCCGGGCGAGTTCTATTGCGCGGCGACGCGACCGCCGTCTGTCTACCGCGGCAATCCATTTCAGATTGAAGTCGCGCTCGCTTACGGCGGCGCGGCGGCGACGCAGAACGTCGACAAAGAATTGCTGTCCGACTTGTTGGAGGAGACTGACGCCCGCACGATTCGGCAGTTTTTGATCAATACCTTCAACGGGCTCGGCAGCGACGCGGCGGACCGCATCATGAAAGCGGCGGCGCTCGGTACTCGGCAGACGGCCAAGCAGTTGAAGCCGAAGGAGCAAGAGCGGCTGCTGCAGGCGATGCAGAACGTCAACGTCGCCGAAGGCCAAACGATGGAAGTGATGCGTTACGCCAATCGCGTGCCGTTGCAGTTCCAACAAGCGGCGTGTGCGATCACGCAGACGATCACCAGCACCAACTGGCGGAGCTACGGCCTGAGCCAATCCCGCGGCGGCATGCCGAAGGGGCCGGTTTACATCATGGTCCACATCGCCAGCGTGTGGGTGCCGTTTACCAGCGAATCGAAGGAAGCAATCGCGAGCTACCCGGAGATTCAAAAGGAGATTCGCCTCGGCTTGCAGGCAGTGGGTCGAAAGCTTGGCATGTACGTCCGCAAGCGGATGCGGGTGAAGCAGCAGGGCGATCGGCGTGACATCTTCATGCGGTATTTGAAGGAAGTCGCCACGGCGGTGCACGAGCTGAACGGCGTTGATCGCGACAACTTATACGGCCAGCTCGTCACTGTCGCGAAACGGGTGACCGCCGACGCGGATATGAAGCTCGACGACCGCGGGCGGAAGATTAAAGAGCCGACGGAAGAGACTGACTACGGCGACAATGTGATCATCGTCGATCCGGCGAGCCATGCGGCGGCGATTAAACGCACTCCGGCGGCGGCTGCTACTTCTGAAGAGTAGTCTCACGCAAAGGCGCGAAGGCGCAAAGAAAATACCACCACTGTTGCTATTCTCCTTTGCGCCTTCGCGCCTTTGCGTGAGATCTGCATTGGATTGAAAGAGAAGAGATGGCCAAGAAGAAACCGACCACTGTTGCGAAGGCCCCCAAAGTCAAGCTTTCGCCGCGCGACGAGAAGACGGCCGAGCGGCTCACGGGGCTTGCGGATCGCGTCGTTACCGCTGCGAACAACCGGAAGGATCCGTTTGTCGACATCCCGTCGCGGACCTTGGCGAACGTGAAGTATTCGCCCAAGAAGAAGATCCTCGAGATGGGCAACGCCACCAATCGGCGGCAGCTCTTTGATCTCTCGCAGGCGAAGGCCTACATGCGGACGATGCTGGTCACCAGCGGCTGCAAGAAGCTGATCGACCAAGGGAAGAGCACCAGCTTGCGGGGACTCTTCTACATGCTCAAGCACACGATCGAAGGCGTAAAAGAAAACACCTTCGACGAACAGGGCGAGTGCGACACGATTATCGAAGACGTCGAAGTGCTCCTCTCCTCGATTCGCGAAGAGTTGCATTTGTACGCGGAGAATCGTGGAGCGATGGTGGGGGCTATCACTCTCACCGACAAGGGGGACGAGATCAATTGCGCTCGCATGGGATCGGGTGGTTACGCGATTCCGTCGATTGTCGAGCCCGATGTCATCGTCTTCGACAAAAAACGCTGCACCGCGAAGTTCATCCTGCACGTTGAAAAGGGTACGGTCTGGCAGCGGTTCAATGAGGACCGCTTCTGGGAGAAGCACAACTGTATTCTGACTCACGGCGCCGGCCAACCGCCGCGCGGCGTGCGACGGATGCTGCACCGGTTGCACAACGAGTTGGAACTGCCGCTCTATTGCGTGCTCGATAACGACCCGTGGGGGTACTACATCTACAGCGTCATCAAGCAGGGCTCGATCAACCTCGCGTTCGAGTCGCAGCGGATGGCGATCCCCGAAGCAAAGTACCTCGGTCTGCGGAGCATCGACTTCGAGCGCTGCCAACTTTCAGACAGCGTGAAGATTTCGCTCAACGACACCGACCGCAAACGGGCGAAGCAGGTAGCGCAGTACCCGTGGTTCGAGAAGAAGCCGAAATGGCAGACGGAGATCAAGAAGATGCTGTCGAACGACTTCAAGCTTGAAGTCGAGTCGCTGATTTCGAAGGATATCAGCTACGTGACGGAAGAGTACGTGCCGGCGCGGCTGCGGGATCAGGATTGGCTGGATTAGCCCACGCGGTCGCTGTGGTATAATGAACCGGCGGCGGCGAGGGGCGTCGCGTTGGAGCATCCTATGGCGACCGTTCCACCATCACCGCAGTTCTCTGCTCCCGTGCTCGGCGAGCCGGCGTGGAGCATCGCGCTGCTATACCCTGGGCAGGGGTATTGGGACGAGCAGGAATACCTCGACCTCGCTTTGTCGTCGAACCAACTCATCGAGTACTCCGATGGCTTCGTTGAGGTTTTGCCCATGCCGACGATCGAACATCAGTTGATCGTTCGCTTTCTGCTCGACGTGTTCCGCCTGTTCGTCGAGCCCAAGGATCTGGGCGTGGTGCTCTTTGCACCGCTGCCGGTTTGGACGCGAGATCGGCAGTATCGCGAGCCTGATCTGATTTATCAGTCGGCCGAGAATCACGCCAAGAGCAACCGCAAGTACTACAAGGGGGCGGACTTAGTCGTTGAAGTCGTCAGCGACGATGCCCAGAGTCACGCACGCGACTACGAGCAGAAGCTTGCCGACTATGCGCGTGCGGGCATTCCGGAGTACTGGATTGTCGATCCGCAGGCGGGGACGATTAGCGTGATGACGCTTGCCGCGGACAAGTATGAAACTCACGGCGTCTTTAAGGCAAGCGACGAGGCTTCTTCGCGGTTGTTGGACGGGCTACGCGTGAACGTGAGCGATGTGTTTGCGGCGGGAAAGCGGTGAGCGAAGGCTCACGCTTTTTGGAGTGTGAACGCTCGTTCGACCCCCGGCCGCTGGCCGGGGGCTAAGGTGTTGGGAGGGGACGCGGTTGGGAATTAGCGCGTAATCTGCGCCACGAACGGCCAGCCGATCATCAGCACGCCGACGACGGCGGCGCCGATCGAGACGACCAGCACGGCTCCGGCGGCGATGTCGAGGGCGTCGCGCACTTCCGGGTGTTCTTCACGCGTCACGGCGCGAGCCAGGCGTTCGATTGCCGTGTTGAACAGCTCCGCCGACAGCACAACGGCGACGCAGATAATGAAGATGCACCACCGTTCGTCGGTCATCGTGACGATGCCGCCGGCGACGCCGGCGATCACCGCGACGAACAGGTGGACGAAGAAGTTGATCTCACTGCGGAACGCGATCTTCAGACCGCGCAGCGCATCGCTAAACTTCCGGAACCAGGTTCGCACCTCGGGTTCGCGCAGGTCGTCGTCCGGTTCCATGTCGGGGGGCATGGCTAGTCTCATTCGAGTCCCATCGCTCCCGCCGGCGGTATGTCGATGCCGGTCGTTTTAGTTATGCGCAGATTCGGTAGGAACCGCGGCTCGAGCATAAAGTTCACGCCGACGCTGTTCTTCGAGTGATCGACGTTGAACCCGACTGTCATCAACATCGATTCGCCGATGCGGGTGACCGTCATCGTCTCGCCGATGTCTCCTCCGGAATCAAAATCATACGCCGCACTGGCGGTGGTGAGCCACTTTTCGCTGAGGCGGTAGCTGTAACTGCCCATGACGACGTTGCTGGTGATCGGGCCGGTGATCGAACGGACGCCTGCGTAGATGTTACCGCGGGTCGGGCGATTCATCACGACGCCGCCGGAGATCGTCCGCAACCCTTCGCCGAAGACGTCGGCGTAACCGTCGGAGACGATCGAGAACCGGTCGCCGAGATTCCAGCGCATATCGTAGTCGATGAGACCGACTTCCTCGCCGAAGTTGTCGCGGTTCGGGTCGGGGAAGAGGGTGGCGTTCATGTCGAACGCGAACCAATCGACGATGTGCTGATTGCCGGCGGGGCCGCGCTTGGTTTGCAGGCGGTGCCGCATGCCCATGCGAAGGGCCATGAGGTCGTCGACGATTTCCGCGGACGGCGAGGTGACCCAACCTTGAATGCCGGTGCGGAACAGGTAATTGCGGGGGTCGAACTTGGGGCTGGTGATCGTCGGCGGCAGGGCGCCGCTTTGCAGGCGACGGATCATTTCGATAATCGAAGTGTCGTCGATGAAGTCGTACATCGGCAACTCGTCGTAGTTCGCGTTCGCGTCGGCGTACGAGAACTCGGCGTCGAAGACCACCTTGTGGGCCAGACCGTTCAGATTGAAGAGCGGATCGCGGACGTCGTCGTAGGTGGCCCACATCGGCAGGCTCGCACGGACGCCGGTCTGGACGTACGCCCGGTCGAGCGGTTCGCCGTCGAGCGCTTCGCCCCAGCGGGCGAGTTCGCCGAGCGCGTAGGGCACCACTTTCACGGCGCCCCATTGCATCGGTAGATCAAGCTCTTGCCGCGTCGCAAGTTTCTCGCCGGCTACGTTGGCTTCCCACGGCAGTACGTCCCACTGCGATTGCAGCGTCGGTTCGGTCGGCTCCGAGCCGATGCGGTACTTGGAATACGACGCTTGCGAATGCTCGAACCAGGTGAGCCGATCGTCGAGCAGCGACTCGCCAAGCCAGTAGTGATCGACGCGCGGCAGCGACTGCGTTTCGCTCCAGAAGCTGTTGACCTGGGCGTTCGCCTCGAGCATCCACTCGCGATTGTTGTTGTATCGTCGCGCGCGGACGCCGGTGCGGGGGCTGCGTAGTTCGTCCCACTCCCGCTCGTAGTACTGATTGAGGAACGTCGTGTCGCTCACCCAGCCCGATTCAGCGGTCACTTCCCAGCCGTTTTCGAGCCGCTGACGATGTTGGCCGAACAGGCGGAAGCGGAAGTCCTTCTCGGGCGTGATGTCGCGACGACCGAGGCCGAGGTTATCGTGGCCGTGATCTTTGATCGCCCAGAAGTCGAGGATGCCGGTTGAGGGGCCGACGAAACCGAAGATTTCGTTGCGGTTCCATTGGTAGTCGGTGCCGTAGCCGAAGCCGCGTTCGCTGAGATAGTCGGTGCTGATGTTCCAATCGGTCCCCTCGGGCGCGTTTTTCATGCCGAGGAGTTCGTAGGCGTCCCAATCGATCATCGCCTGGGTGCCGAAGACGTTGTCGTTGCCGATGCGGATGCGATTAATGATGAGCGACGGATCTTGCAGATTGGTCGCGAAACGCGGCCAGTAAAAGACTGGTACGCCGCGCATGTGGATGACGTTCGACTCGGCGGTCGCCATTTGCTGGTGGGCGATCTCCATACTGCCGTCGGGGGCGACGACCGGCATGCCGGTCAGCGGATCGACGACCGGCTGCTGGACGTCGGTGAACGTCATTTGCTGCGAGGAGAGATCGTAGGTCGGCTCTTCAAGGCGGCTGGTCGTGATCAGCGCGTTGTTCGCTGAGAAGTGCGACGCGTCGAGTTGGCGAATCGAGTCGGCCTTCAACCGCACGAGGCCGGGGTACTGGAAGTCGCCCATCCGCGGCAGCGGCGTGAGGAGTTCGGCGTTGAGGATGACGCCGATCTGGCGGCGGACGTCGTAGAACATCCGGTCCGCGTAGACGACGCGATCGCCTTGGCGGAACTCGATGTTCCCTTCCATGTAGATTTCAAGCGGAGCGTCCTTTGATTGGACGCCGCCGGCGCCGGTCAGCCCCGGAGCACTCCAAATCACCGCGCGATCGGTCGAGAGGTCGAGTTGACCAAGCGGTCCCATTCCGGCCGGCATGCCGTCGACGGTGAGTCCGTCGATTACAATGCGAATGCCGCCGTTCGCCATCGTGATGCCTTGTCGAGTGTCGGAGGTGACGTTCGGCGAGGCGTCGCTGCGGCCGAAGACGTCGATTTTGACCATGCCAGGCGGCAGGATCGTTGCGCCGCCGTCAGCGGCGTTGGGGACGAACTCGGTGTATTGCGCCAACATTAACTGACGACGATGATCGGGATTGAACTGAGCCAGGCCGCGCTCGTAGATCACGGGGCGGGCTTCGGTCGTGCCGAGCGGAGCGGGGACGTTCCAGCGGAGCGGCGCCGCGGTTTCGAGGCGTTGGAACCAAGTGGGGCTTTTCTGCTGACCGAGGACGGCGTCTTCGCTCGCTTTCGCACCGGCGCGGCGGAAATCAACGGCGACGTGGCCTCCCTGAGGCGCTTCGAAGTACGCGATTACCTTCGTCGGGCCATTCGCCTCGCGGGCGTCGATCCACAGCACCGCTTCCGAACCGCGAGCGTAGGTCAGCCCTTGGTTGAGGTAGCAGTTGCCGCGAAGATGCCAGACGTCGTAGACGCCTTCTTTCCAGCGGGTGCACGAATCGGCGGCGACGCTGATTGGTTCGTGTGTCGCGGTTGAGGCGACTTGAATGTCGTCGGCTCGGGAGACGCTCGTCCACAATGTCGAGTAGAGCAGGGCGATCGCGCACAGCATCGCCGTCGTCCAGCGCGGCGAGCGCGCAGGGCAAGCGTTGTTCGCGCGGAGCGAACTTTGGCAGCGAGTTGCGTGCTGCGCGATGATCAGCGTGTCGCCCTCCATGGCGGCATGTCGATGAGTGAACGAACGGGACTCTTCGCGCGCAACTCGGGCGAGTCGCTCGACCAGCGGCGCGATGCGAAGGACGCTCAACCGGAGCGGGGGCAACGGCTTGCGCGCAGCGGGGTCTGCGGAGAGGGGGCGGAGTATAGGAACCGCCGCCGGGAGGGGCAAGTCGCCTTCGCGTGGTTTTCAGCCCCCGCAAGTCGTTGGCAGTCAATGGCTTGCGTCGCCTCACGGCATGCTGCTAGCTTGCAGCCAGACGAAGCGTCGGCCATTTCCAGCAATGCCGGGTAGTGTTTGGCGCTGCTAGCAGCGTGTTGCAGTTCCTTGTTGAGGGCGCTGTAGACCTCCATACTGCGAGGCCCTCCCCGATGGTAGGCGGCGTCAAATGAGCATGGACTGGATCACAGGATTGCGCAGATCAACAGGATGAATAGCGGGCGAGTGTTGGCGTACTAAATCGTTCCGCCATCCCGTCAATCCACGACATCCTGTGATCCTGTCCAGTCTTCAAGCAGGCACTGCAATCGCTAGCGCGTAGCGCTTCAAGGAAGTTGAATGACCGGTTTCTCCCATCGCCGCTGGATCAAACGGATGATCCGTCACCGGTACTGGCTGCTGGGATTTGCGGCCGTGCTGGGGATTGCCGCCGCGATCACTGGTCGCGGATTGCGGCTCGATCGGTCGATCGAGAGTATGTTCGCGCCGGACGATCCACTGCTCGTGCCCTATCACCGGCTCCAGCGGACATTTGGCGAGTACGAAGTGGTGCTGGCGATGTACGCCGACGAGAAGCTGGCGACGCCCGAGGGAATCGAGCGCGTGAAGAACGTGCAGGAGCAACTCAACAAGGTGCCAGGCGTGGCGGCGACGGTGTCGCTGCACGATGTGCCGGGCGGAACGACCTTCGAGGCGAGCGAACTGGGCGACCGGTATCGAGAAGTTTTCTCTGGCTACACGCATAACGAAGAACTAACGGCGGCGGGCGTGATTTGCTTGGTCGAGCGCCCCGGGCCCGAGAAGCCGTCGCGGCGGGTGACGCTGCGAGGCATGCGCGACGTCGTCGCCGAGTTGCCGCGCGGAGCGCTCGTCGGCGAGCCGGTGTTGATCGAAGAGGCATTCGACCTGCTCGAGCAGGATGGCCGACGGCTCAACACCTGGTGCACGCTGCTGGTGATGCTGACGATCTTGGCCTGCTTCCGCAGTCCCATTTGGCTGCTGTTGCCGCTCGGGGTCGTGCAACTGACGTTGGCGCTCACCGATGCAGTGCTGGTGCTGAGCGGGCTGGAACTCAGCATGGTCAGTTCGATGCTCGGCGCGATTGTCACCGTGGTCGGCGTTGCGTCCGTGGTGCATGTGCTGGTGCATTACCTAGATGAACGCCGCGACGGACATGGGCGCCGGCGAGCGCTGTTCAACACGATCGATCAACTCGCAGCGCCGGTGTCGATAGCGATCTTCACCGATGCGGCCGGCTTTGCGGCGCTGATGGTCTCGAAGGTCGGGCCGGTGCACGATTTCGGGCTGATGATGGCGATCGGCAGTTTGCTCGTGTTGCCGTCGTGCATTTTGTTGACGCCGGGGCTTGTTTGGTTGAGCGACTATCAACAGAAGCCGCAGACGCCGAGCGATGAACTCGCGCTGGGACGTTGGTTGAACGTCCTGCTCAATTGGTCTTCGACGCATATTCGCTGGCTGGCGGCAGGGGCGGTGGTGCTCGTTGCCGTGTCGATGTGGGGTTCGAACCGGTTGGTCCACGAGACCGACTTTACGAAGAACTTCCGCGCGGATAGCGAAATCAACCGCGCCTACGGTTTCGTCGAGTCGGAGTTTGGCGGGGCCGGCGTGTGGGACCTCATGATTCCAGTGCCGCAGGAGAATGGTGCACGCACAACGAAGCCGCCAAGGATCGACGCTAACCTTTACGTTCAGGTGTTGAACCTCGAGGGCGAACTTCAATCGCAGACCCCTGAACTCAGTAAGGCGATTTCGCTGTCCGACACGCTAGCTGCGGGCGTGGGGGGAGCTTCCGGGCTGGCTAGTACGGGGGACTTCGCGCTGCGTATGGGATTGGGGGCGGCTCGCGCTCGAATGCCTCAGTTCGTCGACGCGCTCTTTCAGGATGACCCGCAAGATGGCCGCTGGTGGCTCCATGTCTTGCTGCGAGCGCCGGAGCAACTGAGTGCAGATGAGAAGGCGTCGATGATCGAACAGGTGCGCACGATCACGCAGGATGAATTCCCCGATGCGGAGGTTACCGGATACTACGTCCTCATGACGCGGCTGATCGAGAGCGTGCTTGCCGATCAGTGGAAGGCTTTCATCGTGGCGACGATCGTGGTGTTGGCGATGATGATTGTCGCGATCCGCGACATTCGCCTCACGGCGGTGACGATGTTCCCCAACATATTCCCCTCACTGATCTTGTTTGGCGTGATGGGGATCTTGGGGCTGAAGGTGAATATGGGCGCCGCGATGATCGCCGCGGTGTCGATTGGCATGTCGGTTGATAGTTCGATTCACTACACGATGTTCTACCAGCGGTTGCGGCGCGAAGGGCTGTCGTGCAATGCGGCGCTCGCGAAGTCGCAGAGTTCCGTAGGTCGGGCGGCGGTTTACTCGACGCTCGCGCTGACCGTCGGCTTTGCCACGCTGGGGGTGAGCGACTTTGTGCCGACGATTTACTTTGGCGTGCTGGTGAGCCTGTCGATGATTGGCGGGTTGATTGGGAACTTGCTCATTTTGCCGGTGTTGATTCGGCTGGTGGATGGGGATCAAGCGGCGGCGGAGGGGGTTGGAGCTTGAGATTGCGGGTTTGTCAGCTTCGCTGAGGTCGGGATAAAGGTGAATTTGGGATTTGGTTTGGGGAATATTGGGGGCGGGGGACCGCGGGGGTGAACCCCGCGGCTCGCTGGGGAAGGAAATCTTTGGAAAGTTTGACGGGGCTGTGTTGCCGGAAGTCTCTATCAGTAGCCAATTTGGGGAGGCTTGCTGGATTTTTTTGGACGGAATCGGCGTGTCGGAAACTTGATCAACGTGAAGATTTGACTATTCTGACGTTTAACCGCATGTGGTTTTACACATGCGGAATTTCACCAGAATTGTGAATCGGGTCGACAGGGAAAGAGCTTAGTCAGGGCGAAAGAGATCGCCCGGCGATGCGTTTTGCCGGTGGCTCCGAGGGTGCAAGTTGCTTCAGGAGAGCAACTTACGTTCTCTGGGCTGAGCCGCGATGCATCGCGAGCAGCTCTTATCGTCCGGCGTCTGGAGCGGCCACTTGTTGGGCCCCCAGAGGCTGCCGACTTCTCGTCTGGTGAGCAGATCCTGCCAAGCGTTCTGCCGGTTCGTGCGTTCGGAACAACGCCCGAGCCTTGCCCACCTTTGAAGAGACACCACGCCTAATGAACGGGACCTCCTCGGGTAGCGCCACGTTGCGCGCACCCGCGGCTCGACGATCCTTCGCGCGCCCTGTGGCGCTCGTGGGTCGGTCGGCCGCCATGAATGCCATCAAATCTGTCGCCTCGACCGTCGCCTCGCGTCAGTGCACGGTCATGATTCTCGGCGAAACGGGCGCCGGCAAAGAAATGGTCGCCCGGTACATTCATGCCCAATCGGACCGGTGCGCTGCGCCGCTGATTCCGGTCGATTGCTCGGCCCTTTCGGACACGCTGTTCGAAAGCCAGATGTTCGGCCACGTCCAAGGGGCGTTTACGGGCGCCGTACGGGAATCGCTCGGTTTCGTCCGCGCCGCGGATGGCGGCACGCTGTTTCTGGATGAAGTTGGCGAGCTCTCGCTGCCGTTGCAAGCGAAGCTGTTGCGGGTGATCCAGGAACGCTGCGTCACGCCGGTAGGCGATACGCGACCGCACCAAGTCGACGTGCGGATTGTTGCGGCGACGCATCGCGATCTTGCCGCGATGGTGCGCGAAGGGACGTTTCGGCAAGACTTGTACTTCCGACTGAACGTCGTCGTGACGACGTTGCCGCCGTTGCGGGAACGGGCGGAAGATATCGTACCGCTGGCGAATCACTTCCTGCAGAAGCAAGCGGAGCTGTATGACGAGCCGATGCGTCAGCTCTCTGCGGCTGCCGCGGGGGCGCTGCAGCGGCATCACTGGCCAGGCAACGTCCGCGAATTGGCCAACGCGATGGAATCGGCCCATGTGCTTGCTCAGGGCGAGTGCATTGAACTGAGCGATCTGCCCGTGCGGCTGCAGTCGCCGCAGCCGGCGTCGGCGGAAACGCCCGAGTTGTGCCTCACGGAACTGGAGCGGCGGACAATTGCCGAGGCGCTCCGGCGGACAGACTTCTGCAAAGCGAAGGCGAGCCGGATGTTGGGGATTAACATTCAGCGGCTTAACCGGCGGATTGAGCGGTTGAATATTTCGACGCGCGGTTAAGCAAGTCGGCACGGAAATAAGTGTTCCGGCTCCCTCCCCCTTGAGGGGAGGGCTGGGGAGGGGGTGGAACCCTGGTACCCGCTGCAATCACCCCTCCCTAACCCTCCCCCTCAAGGGGAGGGGACCTCACAGTTCGAGATTCTCGAACTGCTCGGCGCCCAGCTCCGTGCTGCGCGTCATTCTTGGCGACTCCTCCTCAATTCCACGCTCTGCGTGGGAACGCTCCTCTCGACGCTCTGCGTCATTCTGTCCGCACCTCTCCGTACTATCCGCGCCCGCGGTCGACTCGTTGCGTTTCTGCATCATCTTCGTCGGCGTATGTCGCCGGATGGTTATTTTAACCTGCCCTGTTCAAAACAACCGGTCGCGTCGTAACGTCTTTGCGGCCTTCGCTCTGCCGCCGCATCTCGCGCAAACAGCAGGTTAAAACGACCAGTCGGTCAGATTCTTGCGATCGGTCGCGGAATTGGGCGTTTGTCCTCACGGAGCCTTGTTTTCTCGGCATTTCTTCGTGACTCGGCGGCGTTGCGCGCCATTGGCACGCAGTTCGCTTTAAGGGAACGCATTGAAATGAGGCGACTCGCCTCCAGTAATCCTCTCCGAGTTAGTTCGCGATCAGAGTTAGTTCGCATGGTAGCCAAGGTTCAACCCACGCTCCTAACCATCGGGATCGACGGCCTGTCGAGTCCATCGGCGGTGATTGACGTCTACGCGGCGTCGACCATTCGCGAGGCGATGTCGACGATGCGGCTGATTGGCTTCGACCTGGTGGTCGTGGGTTTGGATCGTGCCGAAATCGACGTGTGGGAGATTATGCATCGCGTGCTGACGGCTTGGCCGCAGCAGCGGTGGCTGGTCGCTTCGGACTCGCTCTCGCAAGAAGAAGAAATTTTGGCTCGCTCGCTCGGCGCCGCGTTGGTGCTCGACAGCGTGCCTGATGAAACATGGTTAGCCGAGTTCGCGTCGTCGCTGCGTCGTCGTGGGCCGGAAGCAGTTATTTCCCCGTTGGCGTCGTCCGTCGTTCTCCAAGGCGACTGGCGGCCAGTTGAAGCGTAGTCCGTCGCGGGCGTCTTAACCCGATCAAAGCGAGACGCCTGCCCGCACCACCCATCGAAAGGAGGCCCGTCTATAAAAAATGCGTTCGTTGCCTGCGGAGGCGACGCCTACACACCGTTTGCTTCCGCGAAGTTCTTGCCGGCGTTCCGACCCAATCGCGCTCGCAAGAATGCCTGATCCGAAGTTTGAAGTCGTTTGTTGATCGACCCTCAGGTTCAGAGAGAAGTCCCGACCAGCATCCGTCGTTTCTTTTAGCTGGAGAAATGGCGCCTGCCTCGAGCTTCGCACCACGACACGAATACTCTGCCACGCCTGGTCGATCGGTTGATCTAAGCAAGTCACTCATGCAAGGAGGATCATCGATCCGGATCATTCGACCCTTGCCGTGCCTGCTGCGGCGCCGACTCCTCAAGGCGCCGCAGCAGGGGCC
Source organism: Lacipirellula parvula (assembly GCF_009177095.1). NCBI lineage: Bacteria > Pseudomonadati > Planctomycetota > Planctomycetia > Pirellulales > Lacipirellulaceae > Lacipirellula > Lacipirellula parvula. The sequence goes on along the minus strand of NZ_AP021861.1, from coordinate 6,381,892 downwards.
ACGGTTCCTGTGAAGGGAGCGTTCCACCGCGAGTTCTGTACGCAGAGTTCGCGGCGCAATGCACCAGATCAAAGCTTAGTCGTGCATCGCATGTGTTACGGGTCGGTCCTGCTCATCGCACCACGAATCGCGGGACCAAAGAGTTAGAGTCGCACCACGAGACGCAACGTCGACGTGGGCAATCAACAGGAGATCGCTAATGTCTGTTTCCAAGTTCTGGGCCGCTCTGGGCGCCTGCGGCGTCGCGGCCACGATGCTTGTCGGGAGCGCCAATGCCGCTCCGGTGAGCGTCGACGGCACCCTCGGCGCCGAATGGGCCGGGGCAACTGTGAAGAGCGTTCTGTACAATCCGTCGGCTCTGCTCGGCAACTTCGGTACGCCGACCAACGAGAACGCCACCACCGCGTACGATATCTACACCCGCGGCGACAACGACTACTTTTACGTCGGCATCACGACGACCGGCAACACCTACACCGGCGGCCTCGACTTTGCCAACCTCTACTTCAGCACCACGCTGACCGGTTCGAACATCGGCTTTGAAGTCGTGAACCAGAATGCTTTCGTTCCGGGCATTCCCGGCAGCATCGCTTACACGCCCGGCTCGGCCGACATTCACTACTCGGTCACCCCCGGCGGCCCTTCGACTCCCGGCGTGCTTGAATTCGCCGCTCCTTGGGAAGTCTTCACGTCGAACTCGCTTGGCCTGTCGCCGGCCCCGGCCGTTCCGACGACCGCCGTGCAACTGCGGTTGAGCCAATCGTTTGGCTACAGCGTCGCCGGCGGAGCGAGCTACGGCAGCGACCGCTTGGGCCAAGTGGCCGTGGTGCCGGAGCCGGCAACGATCGGCCTCGCCGCGGTTGGCGTCATGGGAGCCCTCGCCGCCACTCGCAAGCGTCGGGCGAGCTAGTTGAAGTCACGGGTTGGCTGCCGCTCATTGAGGTGAGCGGCGGCCGACCGATTCAGATCAAGTTTTGAGATTCGAGTTTTCACACACACACACACACATTCAGTCATTTTTTAGGCGGAGAAACGTTAATGTCCATCACGCGATTTGGTTTCAAGGCAATTCTTCTCGGCACTGCTTGTGCCTTCTCGGCGAACGTCGGCTTGGCCGCGGTCGTCACTCAGATTCTTCCGGCGACGCCGACCCCGGCCGTTGGTTCGTGGTATGAGAGCGGCGTGCAGGGCGGCGCCACGATCGGCATCGTCGATCTGACCGGTGCGGGCGGCAACCTGGAATCGGCTCAGCCGCTGCCGACCGGCGCCGGCAAGATCACCACCCCGAACGACAACAGCGCTCGTGCCGAAGCTTACACCTACGCTGACTTCGGCGATGCGGCCTCGTTCCTCGGCAACGTTCAGTTGGCTTACAATTACTACAAGACCGCCAATCCGCTGAACGCTTCGGCTGCTCCCGCTCTGAAGCTGATCGTCAACTCGACCTCGGGCACCGGCGACAACTACGGCACGCTGATCTACGAGCCCTACTGGAACGGTCCGACCCCGACGGCCGATGCGTGGCAAGCAGTCTCGATCTCGCCGACTGATGGCGGCGGCAACGATGCCAACGGCGGTTGGTGGTGGTCGGGCGGCTTCGAAATCGGCAGCGGCGCCGGCGGTCCTCCGCTTCGCTCGCTCACCGAATGGGTCGCTGCCTTCCAAACGAGCGATCCGACCGATTTCGCCACGGCTCGCGTCGTCGCTCTCGGCATCGGCGAAGGAACCTACAACCCGGGTGAAGTGAGCTACTTCGACGGCATCTCCTACACCGCCCTCGGCGGCGGCCAGACCTGGAACTTCCAAGCTGTGCCGGAACCGGCCAGCATCGGCATGGCCGCCCTCGCCGGCGTGGCTGGCCTCGCTCTGCGTCGCCGGGCTCGCAAGGCCTAACGAGTCTCCTGTCGACCGGCTCTCCCCGTCCGCGGCCTGCGGACGGGGAGGCTAGTCGAACACCGTTCGCTGATCATTCACTCGTTCATCTACTCAAAAAATAATCGCGACTCGCTTCGCACCACGAACTGCGGGTCGTTCATCTTCCAAGGAGAAAGCTAGTGTCCGTTTCTAAGATTCGTTTCGCTTGTCTGACCGTCGCCGCCGCTCTCGCAGTCTGTGGCGCCTCCGCTCAAGCCGCCTTCACGGGCTTCCAGATTCGCAACAACCCGACGATCAACCCGATTGGCGCCAACACGGAATTCGTCATCCAATCGGCCGGTCAGAAGGCTGCTTACGGTAGCAACGACATCAGCGGCGCCAAGATCGGCCAGATCACCAACCTGGGCATCACGCGGTTCGACGACACCACTCGCTTCACCGCCGGCTCGGGCCCGGCCGTCGGCCCGTACCTCAACATCTGGGTGACCGACGGCACGAACTTCGCCGTGCTCGCCAACGAACCGTCGAACCCCGACTTCCAACCGCTGTTCATCGACAACGGCAACGGCACCAAGTCATACAGCCTCGACTTCGCCGACCTGGCCGACAAGCGCGTCCAAGTCTACGAAACCTCGAACGGCGGTTTCAATTCGACGAACACGTGGGTCCACAACTTGGTCGGCATCAACGGCCCGCTGACCTTCGGCGACCTGGCAAACCTGACGATCGGCGCCCCGAGCCCGTCGTACATCGCCGGCGGTAACGGCATCGGCACCGGCGCCCCGCGTCAAGACGTCACGAACATCGCCTACGGCGTGAACTGGGTCTTCGGCGACACGCTGACGAACTATGTCAGCGGGATGCAAGGCTACGTCGTCGGCGACGCCGTCGCCCAAGCCGTGCCGGAACCGACCACGGTCGCTCTCGCTGGGCTGGCTGGCCTGGGCTTGCTCTCGGCTGCTCGCCGTCGTCGCAACGCCTAGTTGATTGAAACGAGCTGCAAGTCGTCTCCCGTCTGGTTCGCCAGGCGGGAGACGAAGCAGCGAGTAACGCCTCTCTCGGAATTTAAGTCGAATCAGTTAGTTTCAACGAGTAGTTCGATCCAGGCACTCTGCTCACTGGCCGTTACACGGCTCTCTCTACAACACACGCGGCAACGAACACCCTTCACTCCCCGCGACGCCAACGCCCGTCGGGCTTGGCCGCAGGGACTCAGCAGATTTTCGTGGTGCGACGTCGGCGACTTTGTGTGTGGTCAGCCGACGGGCCTTCTCCTGGCTCGCTGCCTCTCGCTCAGCTGATCCCTGAGCGAGAGGCGGAGACGCCGGCTGCGACGCACCTCGACCCTCTCACTCGAAATCACACTCTCAGTTTTTATCTAAGCCACAACCAGCCCGTTTCGCACCACGAACTACGGGTTCAATCAGGAACACGCTCATGACCATTACTCGCTTCTCACGCCTCGCCGCTCTGCTCGTCGCCATCGGCATGGCCCCCGCGCTGGCCTCGGCCGCGCCATTCATGAACATCGACTTCGAAGGCGACGCGGCCGGATCGGCCCCGAGCGTGAGCGCGCCAGGCAATCCGATGACGAAGCCCTCGGCGATCGGCGGCTACACCGCGACGACCTCCGACAGCCCGCCAACGGCTGCTAGCGGCACGATCGTGGTCGGCAGCGCTCCGGGCATGGCCCAAGGGGCGATCATGACCACCAATCCCGCGAACGCTGAGCTTGGCGCGCTGTGGATCGACAACAACGGCTTCGGCGCCGTCGGTCAAAAGGTTCGGATGTCGTTCGACGTCAACATCCTCGCGGCCCCGACGGTGGCGCTCACGCAGCCGAAGCTGTTGGCTGGCGGCGGGTCGGCTGGCATCATTCTCGGCATGAACGCCTTCACGAACAGCGGTTCGCAACAATCGTTCCGCTTTGCCGCCGCGCCGACCAGCGAAACGGGCGGCGTGTTCGCCTTCCGCTCGGCCGACAACACCACGCTCGTCGACTTCTTCAACTACGTCGAAGGGACGACGTACAACGTGGCGATCGAAGCCGATTACACGACGGGCAAAGTGAAGGCCTTCGTCGACGGCATTGAAAAGATCTCGAACCACACCTTCTTGCTCGCCAACGAACCGAGCGCTACCACCGGCGAGTACTTCTTCCACCTGAACGGTGAAGCTGGTTATGCGAACTCGGTTGCCATCGACAACATTCAGTCGTCGGTGGTCCCCGAACCGGCAAGCCTTGGCTTGGCCGGCGCCGCTGCCCTCAGCTTATTCGTGGTGCGACGTCGTCAACGCGGCAACGCGTAGTCGACGGGCTATCTCCTGGCTCGCTGCCTTCCGCTTGGCTGATGGCTGAGCGGAAGGCGGTGGCGCCGACTGCCGCGATCGTACCGTAGCCGTAACGATCGCGATTCTCTTAACAAGCTCCCCAATCACTCCCGCCTCGCACCGTCCTAATCGACGGCCCTCCCCGAAGAACGCTCATGACTCGCTCCGTTTGCTTTCGCTCCACCTTGCTCGCCTTCGCGGCGATTTCCTTTCTGGCCGTTCCCGCCGCTGCCGCGCTCGTCTCGCCCAGCAAAGCCAACGGCACGTTTATCGCAGGCTCGGGCATTCCGGCCGACAACTTCACCTCGGTGACGGCCAACACCGGCGACACGGTCGCCCTCAAAGGTCGCCTTCGCGACACCGGACAACCCCTCTCGCAAAGCGGCAACGTCTACTACGTGCCGACGGGGCTGGCTGCCGACAACGTGAACCCCGCCTGGTCGTTCGATTATCAGTTCACGCCGGAAGATGGCGCCGCTGATCCGAACTTCTTCTCGCTGACCGACTACTGGCTCACGTTGGAGGTGGACTTCGATCCGACCCCCGGCTCGGCGAGCTTCAAGACCGTCGCGGGGCCAGTCTCGGGTTTGGCCCCGAACTTCTACGCGAACCCTGGTTCGGGCGCTTGGTCGAACGACGTGACGCCGTGGGTGGTGAGCGATTCGGCGAACCTTGGCTTTGCATCGTGGTTTTTGGCGCTGCCGATCGGGCCGACTGGCTACGATCCCGAAGTGGTCGGCGAGTACGAGATTCGTCTCACGGTGTCGGAGCTGACTTTCTTCGGGATCATTCCTGTGCGTGGGGCCGACATCGCCGCGACGAACATCTTCGTGCAGACGGTGCCGGAACCGGCGACCGCGGCGATGGCCGGCGTCGCCGTGATCGGGCTGCTCGCTGCTCGCCGTCGCCGTGCATGAACCAAATGACAGCGAGTTACGTTTAGAAATTAGAGACTGCGAGTTGGCCGCTTCCTGCCAAGGCGAGCTCGCTGAGTGAATCTCCTGTTCTGCCCGTCCTCTTTCCGGTTCGCCGGACGGGGGGCGGGCAGTTTTCGTTGGTTGTGGGAGCGGACTAAGGTTTTAGCTCGCGCTGAAGCGGATGTGATACTCGTCGACGAGCAACCAGATGGCGGTGGCGGCGAGTAGCGCGGCCATCGTGAGGTTGAACGCATGTAGCGCCGCGGGGCGTTGCAGCAATTGGCGAAGTCGCTCGCCGCCCCAAGCCCACACGGCAATGCACGGTAGAGCGACCGTAGCGCTGACGGCGGCGATGCCCACGGCAGCGGCCAAGCGGCCGTCGCGCGGCATGAACAAGATCGCCGTGTTGATCACCATCACCCACGCCTTGGGGTTCACGGCCTGAAAGAGCGCAGCGCTCCAGAAATTGAGCGGTTGGGCCAAGTCGCGACGCTCGGGAGCGCCGGCTTGGCCGATCTTGTAGGCGAGCCAAAGCAGATAACTGCAGCCGACCATCGCCATGACCCAACGCAACTCGCCAATCCAGGCGGAGATTGTGGCGAGGAGCGCCGCGGCCAGCAATACCTGAATGGCGTTGCCGAAGCAGATGCCGAGCATGTGCGGAACCGAACGGCGGACGCCGAAGTTGACGCCCGACGCGGTGAGCATCAGGTTGTTTGGGCCCGGCGTGATCGACATCACGAAGAGATAGCTCAGCAGCGTCGAGGCTTCGGGCATGGGGGCAAGCGAGCTGTCTAGGAGGTGAACGCGGCGGCGATGCGAGGAGGGACGCACGCCGCGCCTGCGAGGTTCACGCCTGGTTCAAAGAGAGGCTTGCTACCCGGGATTCAACCGGCGCGCGATCAGCGCGGTCGGACGTATTCGACGATGCCCGCGTCGATATACTGGCCGCCGCTATTCTGCCGGCAGTGAATCGAAAGAACGTTTTTCCCCGGCTTCAGCGCCGACGCTGCGGTCGCGCTGAGAGGGATTTCGGCATATCCGCTCGTCCAACGCGGCAGGCGAGCGATCTCGACGCCGTTAAGGTAGATCTCGACGTCTTCGTCATGATGGATCCGCAGGGCGAATTCCCTGTCGTCAAACGTCGCGGTCGCAGACGGCGCGGTTGGGAGGTCGAAAGAACGACGCAGCCAAATGTCGCGAGCGTGCCAGTCTGTTCGCACGATTGCTCCCGGCGTGCCCGTCGTGCCGAAGCCGCCTGGCGCCAGCGACCAACTCGAGTCGTCGAACGAATCGGCGGTCCAGTTTTCTGAGGGCGATTCAAGCGTGTATCGCCACAGGACCGGGCTCTGCTCGGCGGTTGCAGCAATGGTGTGTGTTTCCAGCGGGCTCAGGTCGATTTGTTCGAAATCAAGCCGATAGACGACGCCGTCGTCGAAGCCGACCATGAGCAGTTCGCCATCGGCGTCTTCGGCAAACGAAACGATCCGCGTCGGCGACCGACCTATTTCGACGATCTCCTTTGTATTGCGTCCTTCAGGAAGCAACGCCCAGAGTCGTCGAGATTCGAAGTCGCCGAAGACGTATTGGCCGATCAGCGCCGGAGTCCGCGCGCCGCGGTAGACGTAACCGCCCGTGACTGAAACGCCGAGGCGGCGCGGGTAGCTGAGAACGGGCGAGACGTAGCGTTCGTGCTCGCGACGGTATTCCTCGGAGAAGGGCGTCGCTCCTTCGAAGACGTTCCAACCATGGTTCTCGCCGACGCGGGCCAGCGTCACTTCTTCGAAACGATCTTGGCCAACGTCGCCCACCCAGAGATCGTTCGTTTGGCGATCGAAGCTGTAACGCCATGGTTCGCGAAAGCCGTAGGCCCAAATTTCCGGCCGGATGCCGTCGACGCCGACGAATGGATTGTCCGGAGGGATGGCGTACGCCTTGTCGGCTTCAGTTTGATCGACGTCGATGCGCAGCATCTTGCCGAGAAGTGAGCCCAGGTCTTGGCCATGGCCGCGTGGATCGCGCTGCGGGCCGGTGTCACCCGTGCCGATGTATAAGTAACCGTCAGGGCCAAAGACGATGCTGCCGCCATTGTGATCTTGCGTCACGCTAGGAATCTTCAGCAACTGGCGGGGAGGCTGGCCTGAATCGCCCTTAAAATCGGGGGCGAACGATCGCTCTTCAACGATCGTGGAAATCTGTCCTGCCTCGACGACATGGTACTTTAAGAAGTACCGATGATTCTCGGTAAACTTAGGATGAAAGGCGAAGCCGAGCAGGCCCGTCGCTCCGCCGCGGCGAACGACGCCGCTGAGATCAAGCAGCGGCGTGCGTCGATCGCCGGCCGGCGTCTTCTCGACGATCCAACTCATGCCGGCATGTTCGAGCACGACGTAGCGACGACCGTCGCCGGGGATGCGGCCGATCCAAACAGGATGATCGAAGCGAAGGCTCGCGTCGAATAGCGGCACGAATTGCACTGGCTCCGCGCATGGAGGTATTTCGTTGGGCGTTGACGGCGAGGCTGAAGCGCCGAGTTCTTGCCGAAGCGATTGCAGGTAGGCGAGGAGGTCGACGAACTCATCGCGAGTCATCGACTTCTCAAGCCCGGCGGGCATCAGCGAAACGTCGCTCTCCTGGGTCGCGACGACCTCGGCCGCGGGGATGCGGACGGGGCGGCTGTTTTCGTCGAGCAGTTCGAGCCAATCGGCCGTGACTCGTTGCATGACCCCGGCGTGCGTTGTGCCCGCATCCGTTTGAACGATCGTGTTGCCGTAGCCGATCGCGATCGTTGCCGAGGGATTGAGGATCGAGTCGATCAGTTCAGGGAGTTCAAACTTATCGCCGATACTACTCAGGTCGGGACCGGCGAAGCGACGGTTACCGTCGACGGTGTGGCACTTCGCGCAGTTGGGACCGGCTGATCGCTCGAAGACGAGCTTGCCGCGCGCGACGTTGCCCTGATGAGTCAGCGCATATTCGGCGTAGTCTCGGCGTGCTTGCTCGTCAGCGGTCGAGGAGGAGGACTCCGCGCCATGCGTCGACGCATGCCACGCACCGATCAGAATGGCAAGCGAAAGGGAGAGGGTCTTCCGCATCAATTAAGTCCGTCGCGTGGAATACAGGTGACGTTGAACATCTCTCCAGCATGGAAGGCGCAAAAAGGGCGGTCAATGAGATAGGACGCTCCTGCGTTGGCATTTGTAAAGAGCGAGTCTCAATTTCGTTTGAGTCTCCTTCCTCGCTAACCTTGCTTTCTCGAAATGGAGGGGTGCGCGCAGCGAAAGTTGCGGGGGTACGAATAGCCCCCGGTTTGAAGAACCGGGGGCTAAGAGTCTTGCGTGTTGGAGAAAGGTGCGGTCGGCGATCGATTACCGCCGGCGTCGCACGACGCCCAACGCTCCCGCCGCTAGAGCGAGCGTCCACGTCGACGGCTCCGGCACGGCGGCGATGTAGAAGAAACTGAAATGGTCGGTTGTGCCGCAAACCGAGCCGGTGCTACCTTGCTTCGGTTTTCCTTTCTGGAACTCGCCCCAGACGCCGGTTGATTCGTTGAGCGAGCTGAAGACGAAGCTGCTCGGGTCGGCGGGCCTGTCGAACTCGACGGCGAGCGTCACCGGCGCCCGCAATTGGTGGATCGCGTTGCCGGACGCTTGATCGAAGAGCGAGACGCCGAAGACGAGTGCGCCTTTCGGGGCGGGGGGAAGATCGCCGGGGAGGCTGTCGGTGAAGAGGACCTCCAGCGTCGCGGGGGCGCCTTGCCAGAGTTCGGTTGGGTCGAAACCGAGTCCGAACACGTCATGATGGAAGAGCGGATTGACCTCTGGCTCGTTGGACGTGTAGAGGGGGTTGGGAGCGATGACGGCCGACCCCTGGGGCGATCCGAGCAGGACTGCGAACTTGGTGGCATGCGAAACGTTGACGCTAGCCAACGCGACCATGAGGGCCAGTGCCGCGACGCTCGAACGCTGCATGAGACGACTCCAGATGAGATGTTTTGACGGGATGTGGCGGGGCGAGTCCCTAGCTTAGATGGGGCGTGGCGAGGGGGCAATTCTTTTCTGCAGCGCGATGACTGCACAGCGGGCGTTATTGAGTCAACGTCGGCAGCGGACGAAGGGCGCCATCGCCAACAGCGCTAGCGCGATGCCTGTTGGTTCAGGAACTGAAAGGCTGCTCGGCGAGGCAGCGGCATTCGCATGTTCGCGCTGCCAGATGAGGAAGTCGGCGCCATCGGTGACGCCGTCAGCATTCGCGTCGCCCGCGCGGGTTGCGCCGAACGCCGTCTGCCAAATCGCAAGGTCGTTGCCGTCGACTGTGCCGTCGAGATCGAAATCGGCGGCCGGCACGGCGTCGAGAATTGCCGCGTGCATCATCGACGACAGGACTTCGACGTTGGCGAAGTGGCTCAGGTCGGTGGCGAACGTGAAGACGAGGTCGTTCTTCTGATCAATCCAGCTGTGAAAGCCGCGGGCCCCAGCGGCCATCGCTTCGACCGGCGGCCCGGCCTGGACGAGTTGATTTACCCAGACGCCGACGCCGTAGTAGTTGTTGTCGGCGGGCGAATTGTTGACAGGCTGGCCGTCATTGGTTTGGCGGGTGAGCATCTCGTTCACTGCGGCCGACGACAGGATGCGAACGCCGGTCGCGCGATCGACGCCGTCGTTGGCAAGCATATCCATGAAGCGGCTGTAGTCGCTCGCGGTCGACTCGACGCCGCCGGCGACGCGCGGGTTTGTGTCGCTGGCGATGACGAAGGAGGTGTTCGTCATGCCGAGGGGCTCGGCGATGCGCTCGGCGAAGAGATCGATGTAACGCTCGCCAGTGGCGACTTCCGCCGCGGCGCCGGCGGCTTGCATTGACAGCCCGCCATACGAAAACGTGCTGCCGGGGGTGAAGGCCAGCGGCGTTTGCTTGATGATCGCCGCGGCCTGACGGAGCGTGATGTTCTTCTGGTAGAGGACGAGCGCCTGCTCATCGCCGGCGATGCCGGAGGTGTGCGAGAAGGCTTGCCGGATGGTGATGTCGCGGAAGCCGGGGGCGTTGTATTCGGGCAGAAAGTCGGCGAGGTGGCTGTCGAGCGAGAAACCTCCGTTGCCCGAATCGGCGATCGACATGAGCAGCGCGCCGCTGAGCGTTTTCGTGCTGCTATCGACGTTGGCGGGGCGGTTGAGCGACCAGGCCCCGAAGACCTGATGGTAGATGGGGACGCCATGCTTTAGGAGGCGAATCTCGAAGCCTGGAACGGGCGTGCCGACGTGTTGACCGGCGAGGGCGCCATTGGCGAGTGCCGTCAGCGCGCTGAAATCGTGGGCGGCAGTTGCCTGGGGAGCGTGGAGCATCGGAGCCATGATGGCGATGCAAACGGCTAGCAGGCGGGGCAATGGGTGCGGGATCATACGGCGAGATGCGGGGTGGGCGGGAACTTCATCATCGCACAGCGGCGGGTAACTTCCAGTTCGCGGCGGCCACGGCGACCGAAAGTGGGGTAGGGGAGGAAGTTTTAGCAGTCTTGGCGCCGATAGGAGAGGTGGGATCGTGCATCTGAAGGCCAGTTGCTAGCACGGCCCGGATTTCACCTCGCGGTAGGACGCCACCCATGTATTGTGCGGAATGCGGGACGAAGGGGACAGGAAAATTCTGCACGGGGTGCGGCCAGCGATTGGCGACGGCTGCCGGGGGGCAAACGGGGGCGAACGACGGTTCGCTGCCGGCCCCCATCGACTACGACGCGACCGTCGTCCTCACGATCGATTGGTCGGACGTCATCGACTACGAGACGCTGATTGCGATCCCCGCCGTGCGCGACCGCATCGCGCGGGCATCAGCTCAATCGAAGAAGCGGATGACTGGCGAGGAAATTCTTGATCTCTACGGCAAAGCCCTCGGCAAGCTCGCGGGAGTGCCGCTGCCGCTGTCGATGTCGACGATTGCCGGCGTCGCGCAGTCGACGTACGCAAAGCTGGGCGTGAAAACCGGCAAGTCGCTGAGCGGCGCCTACGTCGTACCGGTGGGCGAGATGCTGGTGCGACTCTTGTGCTCGCTCGCGAAGGAAGGGCGAGCGCTGCGTGACGTGCATCAACTTTCCGATGGCTGCATTGTGCGGGCGGCGTTGCCGTCGGATCTGTTCGCGCTTGAGGGCGATGTGGTCGTCAGCGTGACGCGCATTGCCGGCGGTAGCTGCATCGAGGCGGCGACCGAGATCCCGGGCCAGATGTTCGACTGGGGGAAGAGCACGCGCTGTTTGGGGGCGATGCTGGCGGAGCTAGGGGCGGCGGCCGCGGCGTAGGGGGCGTTTGCCGAATTTCTATCCGGCGTGGTAGAATTGTCAGCATGGGTTGCTGGTGAGTTGAGCCGCAGGCGCCAAGATGGACGACATACTAACTTCGATCGCGGGATTGTCTTCCGCCGAAAAATTTGAGCTGCTGGGAAACCTGTGGGACGACTTATCCGCGTCTCCGAGCGAAGTTCCCGTTCCTGATTGGCAGAAGCAAGAGCTTGAGCGCCGCCAGAGTGATGCTCGCGTAACGACGTGGGACGATATCGTGGATCGGCTCAAGGCCAAGTATGGCCACTGAGTTGTACGTCAAAGAGATCGTCTACGACGATCTCGAAGCGGCCTGCGATTGGTATGAGCGCCAACGCCGAGGACTCAGCATCTACTTCATGACTCGCGTCAACGATTGCATCTCGCGTATCGTTGCGGCTCCGAACTCATTCGCGATAGCTTGCGGAGATTATCGAAGAGCTCTGGTGAAGCGGTTTCCCTACGCAGTGTTCTACCAGTACGATGGGCGTGAAGTCACGATTTGCGCCATCTTTCATACCTCGCGCGACTCAGAGGCTTGGCAGCGGCGGCTTTCAACTTAGCCGCACGGCTGCAGGCCGTCGTTGGGTCGTTTGATTCCTCTTCTTGCCGACGCTTATCCTTTCATGAATCTCCTCTGGATCGTCCTCCCCAGTGCGCTCGTGCTGGGCATCGCTTACGTCACTTACGGCCGACTGCTCGGCAAGCTGCTGCGTCTCGATGCGAAGGCGCCGGTGCCGGCGGTGGAGCAGCGCGACGGGGTCGACTTTGAGCCGATTTCCGCGGCGGAGTTGCTGCCGCAACACTTCTCCGCAATTGCAGCGGCGGGGCCGATCGTGGGGCCGATTCTCGCCGGGCTGATGTTCGGCTGGCTGCCCGCGCTCCTGTGGATTCTGATCGGTTCGATCTTCGTCGGCGGCGTGCAAGACATCACGTCGCTGGTAGCGTCGATTCGCCACCGTGCGACTTCGATTGCAGAGGTGGTGCGGCTCTACATGACGCGACGTTCGTACCTGATGTTTCTGGCGTTCATCTGGATCGCGCTCGTCTATATCATCGTCGCGTTCACCGGCGTGACGGCGGCGTCGTTTGTGGGAGCGCCGCTCGCAGAGAACGGCGGCATCGGCGGCGGAGCGATCGCGTCGGCATCGCTGATTTATCTGGGCATCACGCTCGTGATGGGCCTCGTGATGCGATACGCAGGGATGCCGTCATGGCTCGCGCTCTGCGTCTTCTTGCCGATGGTGGTGCTCGCGATCGTGTTTGGGCCGAACGTGCCGCTTGACCTCGCGGCGATCACGGGCTGGAGTGATGGCTCGGCGGTGAAGCTGTGGAGCACCATCTTGCTGGCCTACTGCCTAGTCGCGGGCGTGTTGCCGGTGTGGTTGCTACTGCAGCCGCGTGGGCAATTGGGCGGGTACTTTTTGTACGCCGCACTCGGCGCTGGGGCGTTGGGCTTGGCGTTTGGCAATGTTCGCACCGAGTACCCCGCGTTTCGTGGTTGGGAAGTTGCCACGGCAACGGGCGGAACCGCTTCGCTCGTACCGCTGCTGTTCATCACGATCGCGTGCGGCGCCTGTTCCGGGTTCCACTCGCTGATCGCCAGCGGCACCACGTCGAAGCAGCTACGGAACGAAATGGACGCCAAACCGGTCGCCTACGGCTCGATGTTGCTGGAAGGGATGGTCGCCGTCGTCTCGCTCTGTTGCGTGATGATGTTCGCCGAAGGCTCGCCCGAACTGGCTGGTAAGCCGAACCAAATTTACGCGCACGGCATTGGCAAGTTTCTCGACGTCTTGCATGTTTCAAAAGCGATTGGCGTCACCTTCGCGCTGATGGCGTTCACGACGTTCGTGTACGACACGCTCGACGTTTGCACGCGGTTGGGACGATTCGTCTTGCAAGAGCTCACGGGCTGGCATGGCCGCGGCGGACGGATTTTTGGCACGGCGGTCACCGCGGGCGTGCCGCTCTTCTTCATGCTGCGACATCCCTCGGATGCGAAGGTGCCGGTGTGGCAGCTGTTTTGGAATCTATTCGGCGCGAGCAACCAGCTACTCGCCGCGCTGACGCTGCTCGGCGTGACGGTTTGGCTCTGGCGGACACGACGCGCCATATGGGTTTGGTTCGTCACTGGGATTCCGACGGTGGTGATGTACGTGATGAGTACCTGGGCGCTAGTGACGATGACCGTGCCGGCGTTCCGCTCCAGCGAAGGGGCTTGGCAGGCGCCGAGCGACCCGGTGCCGTGGATTGGGCTCGTGCTTCTCAGCCTCGCAGTGCTAATGCTGGTGGAGGCGATCCGCGTGTTAGCGGGATCGAACGAGCCGCCGACTGGGAGCAACTTGGCGCCGGCTGCGGCGTGAGGGGCGCCTTGCAAGTGACGCTCCGGCGGGTCGTTGACCCGCGGCTACTTTTCCGCGAGCTTAACTTCGACCATGAGGTCGGCGGCGACATTTTCGAGGGCGACGCGGAGGTCTGCTTCGCTCACGTCGGGCGGCAGCCGCAGTTGCGCGGCGGCGTGGAACAGGGGGTGCCCCGTCTCCGCGGCGGCGCGGCATTCCGTGTTCAGCTCTTCCACGTTGACGCCGAGTGCGGCGAGGACGCCGCTGATCTGGCGGACGATGCCCGGTCGGTCTTGGCCTAGCAGGTCGAGTGATACAAGCGGACGATCGGCGATGATCGCAATCGCGGGGTCTGGATGGATGACTGTTTCGAGGCCTGACTTTGCTAAGCCGGCCAGCGCTTGCGAGAGCGAATCAGCACGGTCGGCTTCAACCTCGACGCGAAGGATGCCGGCGAACTGACCGGCCAAGTGAGCCATGCGACTCTCAAGCCAGTTGCCTTGATGTTCGGCGACGAGGCGTGCGATCGACTCGACGAGGCCAGGGCGGTCGGGGCCGAGAATCGTGAGCACAAGCGAAGTTGTGGACATGGCGGCGTCTGCAGAGCGTTCGAGGAGCATTCAGTGGTTGATTGCCGAACCTCCAGAATAGCCGGAGGGCCACGCCCTCCGGGAGGCGCCTTGCGTGATCGCGGCAGTTTTTTTGGCGCCGACCAGGACCTTGTGACTTTCCGGCTAGCAGGGATCGTATGCTGGCGGCATGTCAGGTGGGCACAGCCCAGTGGCCGCCGTCGCGGTAGCGGCGAGCGAGCAGGTTGTTCGCTTCGTTGTCGCTCGCGATTGTTTCCGCTTGCGGATCGAATGTGAGCGTTCGACCAAGCCGGGCGGAGAGGTTGGCGAGGTGGGCGAGCGTCGCCGTCCGATGGGCGGCGACGATTCCCGCCTTCGGCGCCGTTCCGTCTCGAATCGCGTGGAGCCAATCGGCATGGTTGTCTTCCACGCGAGCGGCGAGCGCGCCGTTGAGCTTACGCTCACTTCGCGCGTTGCGCGGGCCGTACAGTTCGAACTTTCCCCGCTTGCTAAGAAATATCCGGCCGTTCGTGCCGAGGAACTCGACGCCACTGTCGACGTTGTGCGGGTAGTTCGTCGTCCAGAGCCGTTGTTCAAAAATCAGCATCCGTCGTTCACTAGGTCCGCCGGCGCCGGGCCATTCGAACGTCGCTTGCAGCGTGTCGGGGAATTCCTGGTCGTCGTCGAAGTGGTACTTGCCGCCGATTGCCGAGATCGTCGTCGGATGTTCCTCGGCGCCAAGGCCCCAGCGAGCGAGGTCGAGTTCATGGCAGCCATCGTTGCCGGCGTCGCCCGTGCCGAAGTTTCGCCACCAGTGCCACTTGTAGTGGAAGCGATTCGTTTGAAACGGCAGCCACTCGGCGGGGCCGACCCACGTATCGTAGTCGACCGTCGCGGGCGGAGCGGTCGGCTGCTTGCGGCCGATATTCTCGCGCTGTTGGTAGTTCCAGCATTTGGCAACGAGCACCTTGCCAATGACGCCGGCGTGAAGCATCTCGATCGCTTCGATGATGCCGGGCGTTGCACGGGCTTGCGTGCCATGAGCCACCGCAAGCTGCGGATGCGCAGCAGCGGCATCGACTAACAGTCGCCCCTCGCGCACGTTGTGCGAGCAAGGTTTTTCTACATAGACGTGCTTGCCTGCATTGAGAGCAAGCAACGCGGCGGGCGTGTGCCAGTGATCGGGCAGGGCGATGGTCACGGCGTCGATGGAGCGGTCGTCGAGGATGCGGCGAAAGTCGGCGACCGCTTGCGCCTGATTGCCAACCCGCCCGTGCTGGGCGGCTAGCCGTTCTGAATCGACGTCGCTGACGGCCGCGATCTCGACGTTCGGCAGCGTGAGGAGCGACTCGGCATGCCGCCGTCCTTGATTGCCGGCGCCAAGGATCGCGACGCGAACGCGCTCGTTCGCCTCGGCGGCTTGGGAGCAACGGCTAGGCAACAGTAGCGCTGTTCCGCCGACGGCAGCAGCGCCGAGAAAGTAGCGTCTGGTTGCGAAGGCCATGTGAGCGACTCAAGAGAAAAGGAGGCCGTGGGGCGAAAGTTCACCCTAGCCGTGGGAAAACCGAGGGTCAAGGAACGGGAGGCCTGGCGTGGTTTCGTCGCGGACGCGGGGCCTGCCGGTGTTGCATATCTGGCACTGGCGTTTGCGGATTCGGAAATGTCTCTCGGCGCAGGCTGAAGCGGCGCCCAGCGGGAATAGAATGCAGGAGTCGCTCGGCAAGCTCGCCCGGCGGCGCCTCCTCTTCCACCCATTCGCGCGGCGGTTCGTCCGTCTGCGCCTTCCTTAACTTCGCGCGGCTGCCGCGTTCACCTCCCATGGCTGATCGACCGCGCGACGGCAAACCGATCGGGCTCATTGGCCTCGGGCTGATGGGTACGGCGATTTGCGAACGGCTGCTCGCGACCGGCTACGAACTGGTGATCCACAACCGCACGGCCAACAAGGCGGCGCCGCTCGTGGAACGTGGCGCCCGCTGGTCGGAGAATCCGCTCCGCGAGTGCGACCGCGTCATTATCTCGCTCTACACGACCGAAGTCGTCGAAGAGGTGCTGGGCCAACTGGAAGACGCCTACCACCCTGGCAAGCTGCTGATCGATACGACGACCGGCGATCCGCAGCTAACGGCGTTGCTAGGCGCGAGACTCGCCACACGTGGCGTCGACTATCTTGAGGTGCCGATTTCCGGTTCCAGCGAGCAGACCCGTCGCGGGCAAACGACCGCGATGGTGGCGGGACCGTTACGTGCGCTTGAGGCGAGTCGCGATCTGCTTGATGCGATCGCCGCGAAGACTTACTACGTCGGCCAATGGGGGGACGGCGTGCGAATGAAGCTCGTCACCAATCTGGTGCTCGGACTCAATCGCGCTGTTCTGGCTGAAGGGTTAGTCTTTGCGAAGTCGATGGGCCTGTCGGCCGAGCGTGCACTTGAAGTGCTATTGAACAGCCCGGCCAGCTCGCGCACGATGGAGAACAAAGGACCGAAAATGGTGGCGGGCGAGTTCACACCTCAGGCCAAGCTATCTCAGCATCTGAAGGATGTCCGATTGATCATCGACGAAGCGGCGCGACGGGGCCGCGAGTTGCCGCTTACGGCGCTCCACGTGCAACTGCTGGAGCGGGCCGAGGCCGATGGGCTGGGCGAACTCGACAACAGCGTGATTATCCGCGCGATCGAAGAGGGCCTGCTGCCGGCTACGGCGAGCGGCGCCGCGACGCGAGGGATCGAGACGCTTAGTTCGTTGTTGAACGAAGTCGAGTGAGCTATTGTGGCGGAAACGGCGTCCAACCGTGCGTTGCATGGGTTGAAGTTCGTCGCAAGATTCTCGTGTGGCTGAGTATCGCGCATGAGGCTTTTTGCCGTCATCGCCATCTTGTGGAATGCTTGGTGCTCGTTCGCTGCTGGGGCCGACGTTCCGCGCATTAAGATCGCTCCATCAGTCGATAGCTTAGAGATTGCCGTCGACGAAGCCCCGGTCGCGACCTTCGTCTACCGCGACGAGAAGATTACGCGCCCCTACTTCGCTCATGTGCGTGCGCCGAACGGCGTCCAGGTGACGCGCAGCCATCCGCCAGTCGAAGGAAGCGACCCGACCGACCATCCCGAGTTCCACCCAGGAATCTGGTTAGCGTTCGGCGATGTGAGCGGCAGCGACGGATGGCGGTTGAAGGCGCCGGTTCGCTTTGAACGATTCGTGGAGGAGTCGCACGGCGGCGCGGGGGAGGCGGGCTTTGCGGCTGAGTTCTCGCATCGCGACCAAGCCGACCCGGAGCACGTGATCTGCCGTGAACTGCTGCGCTGCAACATGCGGGCGACGCCCGAGGGGATGCTGTTGCTGTGGGATTCGACCTTCAGCGGCGATCGCGAGTTTGCCTTCGGCGATCAAGAGGAGATGGGACTCGGCGTCCGCGTGGCGACGCCATTGCGGGCAGAGCAAGTTTCCAAGTTTCACCTGCCGGCCGGCAACGGCGAGATCGTATCCGCCGATGGTAAACGCAACGAGAGCGAAGTCTGGGGAACGGCGCCGGCGTGGTGCGACTATCGCGGCGTCGTCGACGGCAAGCCGGCGGGAGTGGCGATCTTCTGTCATCCTGAGAACTTTCGGCCGAGCCGATTTCATGTGCGCGACTATGGGCTGATGGTCGCTAATTCCTTCGGCCAGAAGGCATTCAAGGCTGGCGATGCGAGCCGCGTGGCGGTGCGGCCGGGCGAAACGCTGAGATTGCGGTACGGCGTGCTTGTGCACGGGGCGGAGGCGCCCGAGAATCTGGACCTCGACAGGGCGTTCAAGCAGTATGTTGAGATCGCCGGCGATTGACCTATCTATTCTGCACTCGAATCCGAAGCCGTGACGGCATCATCTCCCATCGAACTGACGCGCGCAGGACGCTACGCCGTCCTTGCCGCGGCGTTCCTAGGACTCGCTTTCGATGGCGTCGAACTTGGCCTGATGCCGGTGGCGTCGCTCTCGGTCACCAAGAGTTTGCTCGGAGCGGAGTACACCGAGGCGGACGGCGGCGTCTGGTTTGCGAGATTCACGGCCGCGCTGATGCTCGGCGCCGCGATCGGCGGCAGCCTGCTTGGCAACCTCGGCGATCGCATCGGTCGCGCGCGGGCGATGGGAATCAGTATCCTGTTCTACTCGACATTCGCCGGGCTGGGGGCGCTGGTTCGCTCGTGCGAAGAGATGCTGTTGCTGCGGTTCATGATCGGTCTTGGCGTTGGCGGGATGTGGCCCAACGGCGTCGCGCTCGCCGCGGAGTGCTGGCCGCGGGCGTCGCGGCCGACGGTGGCCGGCATCTTGGGAGCGGGCATTAACATTGGCATCCTGGCGCTTTCGCAGATTGGACGGTTCTGGCCGATCACGCCCGACTCATGGCGGTGGATCTTTGCGATGGCGGCGATTCCCGCCACGCTCGGCGTCATTGTGTTGACGTTGCTCCCCGAATCGCCGAAGTGGCTCGCAATGCGCGGCGCGGCGAAGCAACCGGCGCCGCCGCTGCGTACGTTGTTGCAAGGCGAGCTGCTGCCGCTGACGCTCGTCGGCATTCTGCTGGCGTCGATACCGCTGGTAGGAGCCTGGGCTGGCGGCAAGTGGATGCTTCCGTGGGCCGACAGCGTCGCGGGCTCCGCAGCGCCGGGATACAAAGCGACGACGCTGCAGTGGTGGTCGCTGGGCGCAACGATCGGCAGTTTTCTAGGAGCGCCGCTCGCCGGCTGGATTGGGCGACGACTTTCCTATTTCCTGATCAGCGTCGGGGCGACTGCACTTACCTGGGCGATGTTCCGCCTCACGGCGCCGCTCGAACCGTCTTTCCTGCCGATCGTGTTCGCGCAGGGGCTCGTGGCAACGCTCTTCTTCGGTTGGCTGCCGCTCTACTTACCGGAGTTGTTCCCGACGCATGTGCGGGCTAGCGGGGCCGGGGTGTCGATGAACATCGGCCGCTTCGCCACGGCCGGCGGCGTGCTCGCGGCAGGCTCGCTCTTCAAGTGGTTCGGTGGCGACTACGCAATGCTCGGCGGCGCGTGCGCGCTGATCTACGCAGCGGGAATGCTCGTCATCTGGCTGGCGCCAGCGACGGATGAACGCGGGCTGGAGTGAAGGAAATTCGCTAAAGTGTAGCCACAATTTCGCTAAGCCGCTTCGATAAATCGCCGGCTGTTGGAATCCGATCATCGGGGTCCATTGCGAGCAATTGAGTTGCAATTTCGAAGATAGGTCCGTTGGTAGGGTCGAGCCTTCTCGATGGAATTCCAGCAGCGATTCTGTTCGTGGCAAGAAACCAAAGGAGCAAGCCAATCTGAAAAAGATCGGATCGGGTATCAACCGGGTGTGACTTGTCTCTAGAATAGGCGAGCAGCTCAGGCGATGCGAAATTAGCAGGACCAACGAACTGGTGCAGCGAAGTGAAATCGTCCATTCGGCGAGCCGACACGTCTTCGCCTACGTACTTGGCGATTCCAAAGTCTACTAAAAATATGTTGTCTCGGTCTTCGTCGGTAAGCCATATTACGTTTGCTGGCTTTAGGTCGCGGTGGATAATGCTTTTGTCGTGGAGGTGTGCAATCGCATTGCAAACCTTAATACACGTATTAATTGCTGTAATAGCGTCAAGCGGAGCTTTATGTTCATCAAGGTACTGGCGCAAATTGACGTCTCCGAGTGACATCGCCATCCATGGAACATCAATGTTCTCTTCTCCCAAGCGAACTCGACCAGAACCGAAGCATTTCACTATGTTAGGGTGGCTAAGGTCGTTAAGTATGCGGATTTCATTCGCAAATCGATCTTGTCTTACGTCGTCAAGCTCCTTAAGGAACTTAACGGCACACAAGCCTTCCTCCGTGCCGTCTGGCGCAGTACATTCGGCCTCGAAGACTACTCCATTGCCGCCAGTGCGAATGTGTTTGCCTAGCTTGAATCGATGGCCTGTGCTTCCTTCTAATTCAAGCCCGTAAGCGAAAGAGAGTTTTTTGGTCGTTCCGGACGGGTCGATTCGCACGATGATAAATGACATATAAAATCTCGCGACATATTTTATTGCTCTAAGGCGTATTAAAGTACGTCAGCCGAGGTGCGAAGGTCAAGAGGCTGTGCTGTCTCTCGTTGTTTCTTTTAAGTATGCGCGATCGACCTTGCCGGTTGCATTCAGCGGCATCGCGTCGAGGAATACAATCTCCTCCGGCGCCTTGTAACCGACGCTCGCCCGCGAAAACTTGATCAGTTCGGCGGCCGTCGGCGCGGTTGCCTCCGGGTTGAGTTGCACATACGCCCGCACGTTCTCGCCGTGGACGAGGTTGTGGATGCCAATCACCCCCACGGCGGCGACGGCGGGATGCTCGAGCAGCGACTCTTCGATCTCTTGCGGCGTGATATTCGAACCATCGTGCACGATGATCTGCTTCTGCCGCCCGCGGAACCAGAGGTAGCCGTCTGCGTCGGCAGCGACGACGTCGCCCGTGTCGAGCCAGCCGTCGACGAGCGTTTCGGCGGTGGCGTCGGGTCGATTCCAGTAGCCGATCATATTTGCGTTGCTGCGGATCCAAAGCCGACCCTCTCCGCCGAGCGGAACTTCAGCGCCGGCGGCGTCGCGAATCGAACCCTCATAACCCGCGACTAGCTTGCCAATCGAGCCGACCTTGTTGAGGCCGTCGGGCGGATTGACGGTCGACATGCCGGTCTCGGTCATGCCGTAGAGTTCGTCGATCGCCTTACCGGCAATGGCGGTGAATTCGCGTTCGAGCTCGCCGGAAACTTTGTCGCCGCCGCTGACGCAGAGCCGCAACGAGCGGAAGTGCTCGGAAGTTGCGTTGTGGTCGCGCACCAGGGCGAACAGTGCCGCGGGCAGCATGCAGAGAAACGTTGGCTGCGTGCTCGCGAGTAGCGGCAGCATCTCGTCGCCATCGAGTCGGCGGGGCACTTCAACGCGCACGCCAGCCGCCAGCGCGCCGAACGAGATGTGCGTCGCGGCAATGTGCGAGTACGAGGTCGCGGGAAGAAAGACGTCGGCGTCGTTAAGTTCGAACCCAGCGATCGTGCTCGCGACGATCGAACCGAACGAACGATGGCTGTGGGTGACCCCTTTCGGTTTGCCAGTGCTGCCGGAGGTGAAGAAGATGAACGCTACGGCGTCGGGCGTCGGTGGAGTGACCTCAACTGCCGGTGGCTCTGTTTGCAGAAAGTGCTCAAAGCTCGGTTCGCGGCCGTCGGCAGCGCCGAATGAAATCCGGCCCAGCGACAGCATGCCGGCAAACTTGCTGAGCGCGAGGTCGGCTTCGCGTTCGGCGTGGTGGAGTAGCACCGAGGCGCCGCTTACTTCGAGGGCGTGATCAACCTCCGGCGCCTGGTAGCGGTAGTTAAGCGGCGTCGCGGCGAAACCCGCCTTCATGCATGCAATGTGGTGAATGACAAGCTCCGCGCAGTTTGGCATGAGCGTCGCGATGCGGTCGCCAGGCTTTAAGCCGAGAGTGAAGTAGTGCCGAGCGACGCGCGTGGAGACGGCGTCGAGTTCTTGCCAAGTAAGCTGGCCCTCGCGTGAGACGAGCGCCGGGGCGTCGGGATTCGCCGCGAGCCCGCGGTCGAGTAGTCGCGAGATCCGAACTTCAATCGTCAGCGGCGGACCAGCGAGGGGCATGAGTTGCTCCCGAAGTGATGAGGCGAGTTGACGCTATCGGGAAGTGTAGCTTATCGCGAGAATCACAGAACAGTGACGCTTAAATGTCTTTCCAGCCTCTGGCTCCGCCAGGGGGTAGCATTACTAGTGGCGATGCTTATCGAAGTGGCGGCCGACCCCCTGGCGGAGCCAGGGGGTAAAAAAACAATCACGCTTTCAGCATCGCGTGAATCACCTCGCCATGGACGTCGGTCAGCCGGCGTTCGATGCCGTTGTGGTAGAAGCTGAGCCGCGTGTGATCGAGGCCGAGCAGATGCAGAATCGTCGCGTGGAAGTCGTACACTGTCGAGACGTTCTCAACGGCTTGGTAACCAAACTCGTCGGTCGCTCCGTAGCTGAAGGGCGCCCGCACGCCGGCGCCGGCTAGCCACGCAGTAAAACCCTTCGGATTGTGATCGCGGCCTGACGCCCCTTTTTGGAACGTCGGCATCCGGCCGAACTCCGTGCAGAAGACGACGAGCGTGTCTTCCAGTAGGCCGCGTTGCTTGAGGTCGGCGACGAGCGCGGCGACCGGTTGATCGAGAATCGGGCCGTGCACCGCGTACTGTTCGTAGAGCGCCTTATGTCCGTCCCAGTTGCCAACCCCTTCGCCCATCGCGTACGAGCCGTTGAAAAGCTGCACGAAGCGGACGCCGCGTTCCACCAGCCGGCGGGCGAGAACGCAGTTGCGGGCAAAGCCGGCTTTCACCGGATCGGCGTCGTTGGCGCCGTAGCTATTGAGCGTGTGGGCTGATTCGGCGTCGATGTTCGCCACGTCGGGGAGCGACATCTGCAGTTTCGCGGCAAGTTCGTAGCTCGCGATCCGCGCGGCCAGCTGCGTGTCGCCCGGAAATTGTTCGAGGTGGCGATCGTTAAGCAGTTTGAGGAAGTCCCGCGACGCGGCGTCGCTCTGCGGCGTCACGCCGGCGGGCGTGTCGAGGAAGCGGACTGGTTGGCTGGCGTTGAATGCGGTTCCCTGAAAGACCGCCGGCAAGAACCCGGGCGCCCAGTGATTCGTCCCCGACTGCGGCACGCCGCGCGGATCGGGAATCGCGACGAACGCCGGTAGCTGGTCGTTCTCGGAGCCGAGGGCGTAGTTCACCCAGGCGCCCATGCTCGGGAAGCCATCGAGTGTGAACCCCGTGGCCATGAAGTTTTCGCCGGGGCCGTGCGTGTTCGTCTTGCTGGTGAGCGAATGGATAAAGCAGAGGTCGTCGGCCAACTCGCCGATGCGCGGCAGCAGGTCGCTCGTCATTTTGCCGCAGGCGCCGCGCGGGCGGAACTTGTATCGCGGCGCCGTGAGGTTGCCGTTTTCGCCTTGGAACGTCACCAACTGATCAGCCCCCGGCATCGGCTGGCCGTCGCGGCGGAAGAGCTCGGGTTTGTAGTCGAACGTATCGAGCTGACTGATGGCGCCGGAGCAGTAGATCATCAGCACGTTCTTCGCCCGCGGAGGGAAGTGAGGCGCCCGTGAGGCGTGGGGGCGGAGCGGATCGATTGCCGGACGAATGGGGCCGCCTGCCGATGAACCGGCTGCGTGGGCCAACTTGCCGTCGGCGTGCAGCAGATGAGCGAGCGCGATCCCGCCGAGCCCGATCCCCGTGTGACCGAAGAACTGACGACGGCTGAGCAGGTCGCGGCCGGAGCGTGAGAGAGGATTGGTCATGATGCAGGGTTCGAAGGCGGGGATTTTTAACCACGAAACACACGAAAGTAACGAAAGAACTTAGAAGACTGAGGAACCGCCGATGGACGCAGATGAACGCCAATGAAATGGCTTATCAGCGTTCATTCACGTCTATCGGCGGTTCCGTCTCTATGTTTTCATTTCGTTCCTTTCGTGTGTTTCGTGGTTAAGCTCTCAGTCTTTGAGTCTCAAGGGATAAACAGCAGTTCGTTGGCGTTGAGGATGCTGCGGCAGAAGGCTGGTAGGCCGTGCGAGGCGATCAGTTGTTGGCTGGCGGCGAGTTCGAGTTCATCGGCGTCGCGTGTGAAGGCTAGTTGGAACGCCCGCTGCACTTGCGCCGCTGCATCGTCGCCTGCCTCCGCGCGCAATCGCGTGGCGAGTCGTTCCGCTTGGTCGATCGTGAAGCGGCTGTTGAACAAGTTGAGGGCCTGAATCGCTGTGATCGACGTGCCGCGTTTAGGGCAAACTTGCCCGCCGTCGGGGGAGTCGAAGGCGCCGAAGATCGCATCGGGTCGCATCCGCACGCGGTGCATGTAGATCATCCGCCGCCATTCAGGCGGGCCGAACTCCATCTTCGGTTCGTAGACGCGGACGTAGTTTTCGTTTGCGGCGAACGCACTCCACCCGGGGCCGCCCATCGTCAGGTCGAGCGAACCGGTGAGCTGCAGCACCGTGTCGCGGATCGCTTCCGACTCCAGTCGACGCGGCGGGTAGCGCCACAGCAGCCGCGAGCCGGCATCGACCGCCGCGCATTGCTCGCGCGATTGGTTCGACTGCTGGTAGGTGTTCGACAGCAAGATGAGGCGATGAAGCTCCTTGATCGACCAGCCGCGGTTGATGAACTCTTGAGAGAGCCACTCAAGTAACTCCGCATGCGTCGGCGGCGTACCGTTGGCGCCGAAGTCGCTCGGCGTGTCGATTAGCCCCACGCCGAAATGATGCTGCCAGATGCGGTTCACCATCACCCGCGACGTGAGCGGGTTCTGCGGGCTGGCAATCCACCGCGCGAGCGCGAGACGCCGCTCTTGCTCCGGAGCGTCGAGCGACAGCCCCAGCGTGCCGAGCGCGGAGAGGGCGTCGGGAGCGACTGGCTCCTTCGGCGACAGTGGATCGCCGCGGAACAGTCGCCGCGTCGGCTCCGCCGGTTGGCTGAACGTGCCGGCGTAGACCATGGCGCCCTGATTGTTGTAAGGACGCCGCGTCTTCGAGTTGGCGACCTCGCGCCAACTGCCGTCGCGCTGCAGCGCTTCGATGCGGTAGTCGACCGGCAAGCGGTCCGCGTAGCCGCCCAAGCGATCGCGGCCCCACACGACGCGGTCGATCACCTGCGGCGCGGCAAAGTCGACCTGGGCCCAGCCATGCCCGTGCGTCTCGGCGATCCAACTCCAGTCGTTGCCATACTTGCCGTCGTTGAGATTCGCGAGGCGATGTTTTGAAGTGTCGGCATAGTTGCCCGAGGAACTTGGCTGGCCGCCATGTTCTGCGAGGGCCACGTTGCGCGAAGAGTTGTCGTCCCCACCAGCAGGCGTCCAGGCTTCGAGTTCGTCGAGACACGGCTCGCTGCCGTTGTTCGTCGCGGCCACCGTGAAGCGAACGGCCGTCGCTTCGATCGGATCGAAGCGTTCCTCATTCTCCAGCGAGCTAACTGCGGGCCGCAGGCCGTCGTTCGCCTGTTCGCGATCTGGTTTAATCCAAGGCCGCTCGCCATGGTTCACGCCCGCGAACACCGCCTGCAACGCGTAAAAATCTTTCTGCAAGATGGGATCGAACTTGTGATTGTGGCATCGCGCGCAGCCGACGGTCATGCCAAGAAAGGCCGTGGCCGTCGTGTTCGTCATGTCGGCAAGTTCGTCCTGCCGCTGCATGAGCGTCAGACCGACGTCGGGGCTTTTCACTTGGTCCCAGGCGCCGGCGACGAGGAATCCCGTGGCGGCCGACTCGCCGCTCGCGTCGCCGGCGAGCTGCTCGACGATAAACTGATCGTACGGCTTATCGTCGTTGAATGCGGCGATGACATAGTCGCGATAGGGCCACGCGTTGGGGCGCGGGCCGTTGGTTTCAAAGCCGCTCGACTCGGCGAATCGCACCACATCGAGCCAGTGCTGCGCCCAACGCTCGCCGTAGCGCGGCGATGCGAGCACCTGCTCCACGATGTTTGCGTAGGCGTCTGGTCGCTCGTCGGCGCTGAACGCCGCGACCTGTTCCGGCGTCGGCGGCAGGCCGAGCATGTCGAAGTACAACCGTCGAATGAGCGTGCGACGATCAGCGGCAGGCGAGGGAGTGAGTCCCTTCTCGCGAAGCTTCGCCATGATGAAGGCGTCGACCGGCGTCGCGATCCACGGATCGCCATCGTTCGGCGGACTAGTCGGCACGAGCGGCTGCAGCGACCAATGGTTGGAAGTGAGGGGCGCCGTCACGGGTTCATCGGCGGGCCCAGGCCAATGAGCGCCGGCGTCGACCCAGCGGCGAATCGTTTCGACTTCGGCGGCCGTCAACTTGGCGCCGGTGGGGGGCATCTCCAACTCGCCCTCGCCGGATATGAAGCGAACGAGCGGGCTTTCCTCGGCACTTCCCGGAACAATCGCCGCGCCAAACAGCTCGCCGCCAGCCAGCACCGCCTTCTGCATGTCAAGTCGAAGGGCGCTCTCTTGGGCGTCGGGGCCGTGGCAATCGAAGCAGGCGCGGGCCAAGATCGGCAGCACGTCGCGATGAAAGTCGACCGCCGCGGCGGCCGTCGCTTCAGCGGCCCGGCTGGTGAGCGTCCTCGCCGCGCAAGTGATCGTGAAAGCGGTGGAAAGTAGCAGGAGGGTTCGACGCATCGCGGCCTTTCGTTCCCATTAGGCTACCAAGCAAAAGGCCTTTCGAGGGCGGCGCTCACCAATCTCGGCAAAGATTTTGCGATATGGCTGAAGCTGCGGTTTGTAGCAAAATAAGCATCGACAGGCGCCGCTACGCCGCTACTTCGTACAGGCAGCGGTCGATGACGTCGATTGCGTAGTCGAGTTCATCGAGGGTGATGATCAGCGGCGGCGTCAGCAGCAAGATATTCCCCATCGTCAGTTTGAAGCTGAGGCCCTTGTCGAGCGCACGGTACATCACTTGCTCTGCCTGATCGGTGGCCCGCTCGCGGGTCTTGCGGTCTTTCACTAGCTCGACGCCCAGCGTGAGCCCAATGCCGCGGACGTCGCCGATGAGCTCATGCCGACGGGCCAATTCGCGGAGTCGATCGAGCGCGTACTCGCCGAGCCGCGCGGCATGCTCAAGCAAACCTTCACGCTCGATCACTTCAATCGTGGCGAGCGCGGCGGCGCAGGCGACGGGGCTCTTCTCGTGCGTGTAGTGGCCGAGCGCGCGATCGCCCGCGATGTCGAGCTCCTCACGCGCCACCAGCGCCGCGAGCGGCATGATGCCGCCGCCAAGGCCCTTGCCCGTCACCAGAATATCGGGCACGACGTCGAAGTGCTCGCACGAAAACCACCGGCCGGTGCGGCCGAGACCTTGCCAAATCTCGTCGAAGATGAGCAACGTGCCGTGCCGATCGCATGCCTTGCGGATGCGTTGCCAATACTCCGGCTTCGGAATGTAAGGAGTCGCGCGGCAAGGCTCGGCAATGACGGCCGCGACGTCGGTTTCTTTCTCAAGCATGTACTCGATGTAGTTCGAGCACTTCAGATCGCAGCCGCCGCGCGAGCCGCAGTCCCACAGGCAGCGGTACTCGTCGGGGGGCGGCGCATGCTCCGTGCCGGGAAGGAGCGGTCCGACGCCGGCGCGGAAGATCGCTTCGCCGCCGATCGAGATCGCATCGAGCGACGCGCCGTGGAACGAATCCCACATGCTGATCGTCTTGTGCCGGCAGGTGGCGATACGGGCAAGCTTCAGCGCGATGCCGATCGCTTCGCTGCCACCGGGGCAGAAGAGCACCTTGTTGAGATTGCCCGGCGTGATCTCCGTCAGCTTGCGGGCGAGATCGACGGCCACCTGGTTCGTGTAACGCCGCGTGCAAAACGAGAGTTCGTCGAGTTGTCTGCGGACAGCGGCAACGACGTCGGGGTGGCCGAAGCCGACTTGATGAACGTTGTTGCCGTGGAAGTCCATGTACCGCCGCCCTTGGACGTCGGTGACATAGATTCCTTCGCAGCTCTCGAGCGCGTTAAGGCAGGGGCTCGATAGCGACTGATGCAGGAAGTACTTCGAATCTTCCGCGAGCAGCCGCTGCGTTCGCTCGTCGAGTGCCGCGGTTTGCCATTCGGTGCGACGGTCGGAGCGATTGACATCGCCTTCAGACCGTTGCGCGGCGGGATCAAGTTGATGGACAAGGCCCGGTCGGGATGGAACCATGGCGTCGAATCGTGTGCCTGAGATGCCGCTGGACTGCGTCGTTTGCGATACGTCGGACGCTGGTCGCAATCAATGTTGAGCGCAGCTTAAACACTGAATTCGGGAGTCTCCAGGCGGGTTAGCGGCAGGGCTCCAGTCTATTTGCGCCCCGCGACGGCCAGATTGCGTCGGGCTAAACGGCTCCTCCAGAGACTGAGCGGCCGCCATCCTGCGCTTGCGATTTGCTGGATGGCCAACGATACTTGCCGACGCTCTCGCCCCGCACTCTCCGCCGCCAACGCTTGCCGATGAACGAAGTCGCGCCGCCGCAATTGGAACGAGGGCTCAATACCCTCCACGCCACGTCGCTCAACGTGGCAAACATGCTCGGCGCCGGGCCGTTCATTACCATCCCGGTGCTGCTCGCGGCAATGCATGGGCCGCAGGCGATGATCGGTTGGGGCGTGGCGATGTTGGTGGTGATGTGCGACGGGCTCATTTGGGCGGAACTCGGCGCCGCGTTCCCCGGCAGCGGCGGGACGTATCACTTTCTGCGTGAGATCTTCCGCGGATCGTGGTGGGGACGCTTGCTGCCATTTCTGTTTATCTGGCAGTTTCTCGTGAGCGGGACGCTCGAAGTCGCCTCTGGTTATATTGCAGCGTCGAATTTCGCCATCTCGCTGGCGCCGAGTTATAGCGGCGCGGTTCGCCACTGGGGCGTCAACGATACCGTCGCCATCGGCGTGCCGGCGTGCTTGTTTGTCGGCCTCGTCTACTTACTGTTGCGGCAGCGAATTGAATCGCTTGGCAAGTTGAGCTTGCTGCTCGTGAGCGGCGTGCTGGTCGCGGTCGGCACGGTGATTGTGCTCGGCGCGTTTCACTTTGACGCCCGGCTGATTACTTTTCCCGCGAATGCGTTCAAGCTCGACGGCACGTTCATCATCGGACTCGGCGCCGCGATGACCGTCGCCGTGTACGACTATCTCGGCTACTACAACATTTGCAACTTGGGGGACGAAGTTCGTCAGCCCGAGAAAACGATCCCGCGGTCGGTGCTGTTGTCGATTCTTATCGTGGCCGCGATCTATATCGCGATGAACCTCGCGTTCATCGGCGTCGTGCCGTGGCAGGAAACGGTGGAGCCGGGGACGCTGGCGAACACGAACATCGCGGCCGCGTTTATGACCAAGCTCTGCGGCGAACGCGTCGCGGCGGGCTTCACGCTGCTGATCATTTGGACCTGCCTCGCCGGGCTATTTGCGATGACGCTCGGCTACTCGCGGATTCTGTACGCCGCCGCGAAGAACGGCGATTTCTTCGCACCGTTCGCGAAGTTGCATCCCACGAAGGGCTATCCGTGGGCGGCGCTTGGGCTGCTGAGCTCGCTAACGGCGCTCTTCTGCTTCTTTCAACTGGAGCTAGTGATCAAGGGCGCCGTTACCGTGCGGATTGTCGTCCAGTTTATTGGGCAGATCGTTGCGCTTCACCTACTGCGGCGCGATGGAACGCATCCGCTGCCGTTCCGGATGTGGCTGTACCCGTTGCCGAGCCTCGTTGCGCTGGCGGGGTGGCTGTTCTTGTTGGGAACGAGCGAGGTCGCGCTCTTCTGGTTACTGCTGGCGGTTTACGCGAGCGGCGTTGCGGCGTTCGGCGTGCGCGAGGCTTGGCTGCGGCGTGGCTCAGAGTGATTTCTTGGCGCCAGCAGAAACTCAGCGGTTTTACTTCGCGCTCGTAAGCTCGAGCGTCGGCGTGTTTTCCCCGCTGCTCACTTCGATCGTTAGGCCCGAGTTCTCGGTGCTCGTGTAGCGCTGCGGGACGAGTAGCTTGCCTTGCGGGGCTTCGGGCGAAGTCGAGCCGCTTCCTTCGTAGGCGACGACGGCGACCTGGTGCGTCCCTACCATGGCGCCTGGTTCTCGCCCTGAGGAGAGCGTAAAGGTGCCATCCGATTGAATGGAGCCGTTGGCGCCGCGGCCAGCAGTTGGCTGAGTAAGGACTTGGCCGGTGGCGAGGGGCTTGCCATCGAGCAGCACTTTGCCAGTAACGGGCGCCAGCGTCGGACCGGAGCCGCCGCAGCCAAGGGATGTCAGCGCGGCGAGCAGCGCGAGTTGGAGGGCAATTTGGAAACGCATAGCGGATTGTCAAACGCTGCTGAATATTGGGTAAAGATGACGATTCAGTTGCCGGCGATCGAAACGACTTCGCCCGAAGCGCGACTCGCGAGCGGGCGAAGGACGCCGACGAGATCGACGTCTTCACGAACGAACTGCACCGAGGCGTCGGCCATGGCGAAGTGCGCCCCGCCTGGGTGCAGGCTGCCAAAGCTGAGATCATTGTTGTAGTAGCCGCTGGCCGGCATGCCGCTGGCGGCGCGGTAGGCAGTGTTGAGCGGCCACATCACGTTCTTCGCCGTATAGTTGTAACTGTACACGCCAGTCTTCGATGCGGAGCCAACGAGCCAGACGCGTTGCGGGCCGACGTCCCAGGCGACCTCGCCGATGAGGAAGGTGTTGGTGGAACCGTCGGTAATGTCCTTGAACGAGACCTCGCTGCCGGGGAACATCACGCCGTTCAAGGCCGTTCCCCCAGCGTCGCCGCAAGTCGATGACGCGGACATTTCGTACGTGGAGGCGGGATAAGTCTCGTTAGCGGCAATCGGGCAGTTTTTCTTCGCGCCCATCACGGCCATGAAGTGCGCTCGCAGCAAGTTCAATTCCTCGGCGTCGTTGCCGCCCGGCTGAGCGGTGAACGTCATCTCGCCGTCTTCCTTAGATGGGCACCGAAACGAGGGAAGCGGGGTGCGCGAGGCGTCGTAGTTCGTCGTGTCAGACCAATGCTGGTTGAAGTTCACCGTCTTGCCGATGTTCTGCTGTTCGATGTACGGCAAAATCTGAACGAGGTAGCTGAGCGAAGTGACTTGGTTGGTCGTGCCCGCGAGAAGCTTCGTCGTCGAAGCCGAAGGAAAGACGTTCTTCGAGTCGTGGTGATTCTGCGACGCGATCGCCAATTGCCGTAGGCGGTTCATGCAGTCGGAACGCCGCGCCGCTTCCCGCGCTGCCTGCACGGCAGGCAGCAGCAGCGCCACGAGCACGCCGATGATGGCGATCACGACCAACAGTTCTACCAGCGTGAAGGCTTGGGGACGGCGCTGAGTTCTCATCGAAACCTCGTGAGCGGCATGCCGCCGCGGCGATACGGACGATTGAGCGTAGGAATGAATGCGTTGGTCTTGTTCTCGCTTAAGCCAGACGAGCCGAACGACGGCGGCCGCCGGCCGCCAGCAGCGGAATCGTGGCGGCGACCAGAAGCATGGACGCCGGTTCCGGCACTGCTGCGAGCGGCGAGGCACTGACGACGGTGAGGTTCAGCGCGGTCGCGGTCTTCGACAGTTGGAATGCCAAGCCCGAGCCGGCCATGTAGCCCAACGGATCTTCGACGACGAGCGAATCGAAGTTGCCGCTGATGCCGCTCGTCGTGCCGAATTGCTGCTGCCAGACGAGGAAGTCGCTGCCGTCGGTGACGCCGTCGCTGTTGGCGTCGCCTAAGTTGGTCGAGCCGAAGGCCGTCTTCCAGACGGAGAGGTCGGCTGCGTCGACCGCGCCGCTGTGATTAAAATCGGCGGCGGCAAACGAGGTTCCCGTGAGCGTAATCAGCGGGAAGACGTCGCCGAGCGTTGGGTTGTAGATCGAGTTCGTCCCGGTGAACGCGGATGGGTTGACGACGATCTTCAGCGTGCCGTCGAGCGAGACATTGCCGGCGGCGGTGATCGTGTCGTACTGGTGAGCGCCCGTGCCGTTGATCTGCATCACCGTCGTCGAGCCGTCGCCGAGGGTGAGGCTGCCCGAGCGGCCGGAGCTGTTGACCAGCGCGAGCTCCGCCACGTGCCGGCCGATCTGCGCGCCGGCGATGCTCGCTTCGAAGCCGACTTCGAGCGTGCCGCCGTTGTTGACTTGGATTTCGCCAAACTCGTAGGTCTTAGTGAGCTCGACGACCGGGTGGCCCACGTCGACGACGGCGTGGTTGTTGACGACGATTTTGGCGCCACGGAGGTTCTTGCGAAGCTCGATGTTGACGTAATCGCTGGCGGTCAGCACGCCGCTGAAGCTGTTGTTGGCGAGCGTGGCGGGTTCCGTTTGCGTGCCGAGTTCGAACTCGTTGAGCGTTGTGCCGTTGGTGCCGCCGCTGCCGAGGTTGGTGGGGTCGGCGGCGGAGCCGACCACGTTGATGGCGCCGCTCCCTTGGAGCGTGTTCTCGAGGATGAAGCGGCGTTCGTCGGTGGGGAAGCTCTTGCTGAGGTCGACCGTCACCGTCTTGTCGGTGGTGTTGATCACCGACGGTTGCACGATGCGGTTGCCGGTGGCGGCGTGGTCGATCTTGCCGTTCTGATTGAACGTGAGCACGCCGCCGATCACCTGCGCCGTGTTGGCGTAAATGAAAGCATTCTCGCCGGTCGAGTTCATGTCGATGCGGCCGAAGTCCTTGTCCTTCACCAGTCGCACTTGATCGCCGGTACCGTTGAAGCGGATCGTGCCGGTGTGGGAGGAGGCGTCGGAGATGATGAGATCGGAGCCGGCGCCGTTGCTGTTGACGTCGATGTTGCCGGCGCCGCTCAGTCGCAGGCCGATCGCCACGTCGGCGCCTGCGTCGGCGTTGAAGACAAGGTCTTGGGCCGTTTGAAGTTCGCCTTGCGCCGAAGCGAGGCTCGCGTCGGCGAGCAACGCGGCGCTGCCGAGCGTGAAGGCGCCGCCGACGGTTTCAGTGAGGTTGCCGCCAGATTCGACGGTGATCTTGGAAATCGCCTGCCCGTTGCCCGCTGCGCTGATGTTGATCACGCCGCCCGAGAGGGCCCGCAGTTCCGTGCCGGGGAACGCCCCGTTGACGGTGACGGTATGGCCGCTGAGGACGTGATAATTGTGCAGTGCGTCGGGGGCCTGATTGTTAGCCCAGGTGCTGGGCGTTAGCGCGGGGCCGGTGGTCGCCGAGTTGACGGTTAGCGAGGGGCCTGCCGCGGTCGACGCCGAGAACTGCAGGTCGTCGATGGCGAGGCCGTCGTCGTCCTTGCTGGTAATCTGCGTGTCGGACCAGCGGAGCCAGAGTTCAGTGCCTGGCGCCCAGGAGAAGCCGACAGTGGAACTGATCGGAACCACGTTCGCTGGATTAACGCTCGCCGAGGTGGCCGTGACGACCGGCGCCGTGAAGTTGAGCGCCGCCACGCTGTTGTACGTCGCCGTGCTGAACCAGTCGGCGTCGGTGGCGGTGGTGCTATAGGCGAAGGCGAGCGTTTCGCCGGAGTCGGCGCCCGAGCGGAACTGCTTGCCGTTGTAGCTGAGGGTGAAGCTGTTGAGCGTGACGCCCGTGTTGTTGACGAGTTGGAGAGCGATGTAGGCCGAATCGCCGTTAGGCGTCACGGTGGCGGAGTTCACCATGCCGAGCGCTCGTTCGGTACTGCTGGTAGTCGCGCCGAAGCTATAAAAGGCGCCAGTGCCGCTGCTGCCGCTGCCCGCGCGGAGCCGTTGGTGACCGTTCGCGCCACCTTCCGGAGAGACGACGGTCGGGTGCCAGAGGTGGAACCCAGCCAGGCTGAAGTTGCCGCCCGCGGGCGACGCGGTGTCGTCGATCCAGCCGCCGGGCGTAGAACCCAACGAGCCGTTGGCCGGGGTGGTGGGCAGCGTGTTGAAGTTCTCGGTGTAGAGCGCTTCTGCCGTGGTGTAGGAGATGCCGGCATGGGTCGTCGAAACGATTCCCAACCAAGCCCCGCCCGAGAGGCCGACGAGCGAGAGACGTAAAACGCCTTGGCGAAGAGAGGTGCGCATCACGAAGGTAAGCTCCTGTTGAATCAGATAGAGATGAGCAACCTCGACAGGCGAGGCATGGGCTGCAGTGAACTGCTGAGTGAAAAGGGGAAACGTCGAGTGCGGCCGAACGAATCGTTGGCGCTGCGGCGCTGGCAACGCGGCCGCTCCTTCAAGCGGGCCCAATTGCTCGCGGCGAATGCGGCAACATTTAAAAGTGGAAGAGAGCGTCGTCCGTCCTGACCCGCCGATCGGTCGGCTGCCCCCGAGAAGTCGGCCGATGCGGGAGATTGCGGACGTTAGTTCAGGGCCAGGGCTGCAGCTTTCTGGACGCGAAATATTTCGCAATCTTGAAACGGGCCAGCGGCGTCGGAAGATTGCGGCTCTAAGTTGTTGTACTGGTTTGGCTTGCGTTGATTTGTGCAGGGTTTGGCGAGCGAGCGAATCCGTGGCGATGATGAGGTCAGACTGGACGCCGGCTCGCCGCTTCGCGACCGATCTTCAACGACTTGCGACAAATCGAAACGACTTGGCGCGATTCGGCGTCCACAATCGCACTGCTCGGCCATGGAAAAATAGCTAGCTCTCCTCTCCCACTCGTCTAGCGCTAACCAGGTATCGTCGATGATCTCCGAATCGACTCGCGAAGAGTTCGTGCGGCTGCTGACTCAGCATCAGCGACGCGTCTACGCCTATATCCTCGGCATCGTCCCCAACTGGAACGACGCCGACGAGATTTTGCAGGAGACGAACATCCGGCTCTGGAGCGAGTTCGATCGCTTCGAGCTCGGAACCAATTTCGAGGCGTGGGCCGTGCGGGTGGCGCACTTCCAGATCCTGTCGTGGCGGAAGCGGGTGAGCCGCAGCCGGCTCTTCTTCGATCATTCGCTCGTAGAGTTGATCGCTCAGGAGTTTGAGGCCCACAGCGCCCTGGCCGACGTCCGGCACCAAGCGCTTCGCGAGTGCGTCGCGGCGCTCGAACCGCGGCAAAGCGAGTTGCTCGCACGGTGCTATGCCGAGGGGGCGAAGATCAAGCAAGTGGCTGAGACGCTCGATCGCACCACGGCGTCGGTCCACAAGGCGTTGCAACGGGTGCGATTGTCGCTGCATAAGTGCATCCGTCGGCGGTTGGCGGCGGAGGGGGTGACATGATGAACGAACAAGACGAAGCATTCCGCCGCGTGCATGATTTGGTGGCGGCGAAGCTAGACGGCGCCGCCACGGCGGAGGAACTTGCCGAGCTAAAGCAACTATTGCACGACGAGCCCGCGCTCCGCGAGGTGTACGTCGAGTACATTCAAGACACGGCGAGTCTGCGGTGGTCGTTTGCCCATACGACGGTGCCGATCGAGGATGACGCAGTGGCTGAGCCGTACGGATCATTGCGCGTTGCCTCAGCGGATGCCGTTGAGGCGCGAGCAACGCAACGATCGCGGCCAGCGTGGAGAGCATTGCTCGCCGTGGCGGCTGCGGCGCTCATCGGCGCCGGAACGTATTTGTTGTTCTTCGCAGGGCAGGGGAGCGGGCCGGCGGCCGGGGGGCCTGCCGGTCCGCTCGCTGCCAGCGAAGCGGCCGCGCAAGCCGAGGAGTCAGCCGCGGCAGATGATCCCAACGTCGTCGCTCCTGCTGCTGGCGAACGGGCCGCGAGCGTGGCGACCGTGACGCGGACGATCGACGCGGTGTGGGAAAACGAACGCGAGTTTCCCGAACTGAGCCGCTTGCAGGTGGGCCAAGAGGTCGCGCTCCGCTCGGGGCAGATCGAGCTCATCTTCGACACGGGCGTGGAAGTCGTCGTCATCGGCCCGGCTCACTTCAAAGTGAACTCGCACGAGTCGATGTTTAGCGATCGCGGCACGATTTCAGCTCGCGTCGGCGCGGCCGGCATCGGCTTTACGATCGACACGCCGACGGCGCGGGTGATCGATCTCGGCACGGAGTTCGGCGTTGCGATCGGAGACGATGGCGAGACCGAAGTCGCCGTGTTCCAGGGGATCGTCGACTTGGAGTACGGCAGCTCGCCTGATGCCGATGCGGATCGACGCCGGTTGAACAAAGGCGAAGCGCTCCGCGTCGGCGCTAATGGTCGCGTCGATCGGGTGATGGCGATCGCGAGCGATCGGTTCCCGGTGTCGGCTTCAGTGCGCCCGAGCGACGGGCCCGAGACGCCGATCATTCGCGACGTGACCGACAACATTCGCGCGGGGGACAGCAACAAGTTCTACCGCATCGTGCGGTCGGGCTTGCATGAAGACTCGCCGGCGTTCGTCGATCGCGATCATCAGTGGAACAGCCTGACGGACAAGGGTCTGCCGCTCGATCTTGAGGGCGCCGAGTACGTGATGCCGTTCAACGACGACAAGTTTCACGAAGACCTTGCCGTGTGGGTCGACGTGGGCCAGCCGGCGAACTTCTACGTCTTCTACAGCGACAGCATGGACCCGCCGCAGTGGCTGAAGGACGATTTCGTCGACACGGGCGTCGACGTCGGCCTCGACGAAGCGAAGTCGGTCTACCACAAAAACTTCGCACTCGGCGCCGGCGCCGGCGAGAGCGTCGACATGACGTTTTCGGTGTGGAAGCAGGAAGTCCGCGAGCCGCGGGTCGTGCAACTCGGCTCGGTCAACAAGCATCGCGCGACGTTTGGCTACAACATGTACGGGATCGCGACGGCGCCGTTGAAGGCGAAGCCGATTGCGGCCGAAGTCGTGCAGTAAGTTGAGTTCTGTGTCGCCCCTCCGGGGCTTCAGATAATTAGGATGCGTCGAACCAGGGGCTGGCGCCCCTGGCTACATGATGTCGCCCCCTCCGGGGGCTGATGCGCAACGTACCGATTGAGCTTGGAGGCGCCTGCTGGCTTCTCTTGTCGCGTCGTGTCGCATTGCTTCTCGACGCGAATGCGATTTTAGGCGACACTAAGCGATGGTTGTAAGTTGTTTTTGTGCAGTGCTTTGCGGCTAATGTCGCGTTTGGGTTGATGTCGCGAGGCGACACTAGGCGACACTAGGCGACAGGCGACAGGCGACAACTGGTTTGCTGCGTCGATTGCGCGTCTGCTGAAGCAGGCGCGCTCGGGACGTTTGGTTGTCAAAGATTGGGCCGGCGCGCGGCAGCGCCCTGGCCATCCTCACCATAGCAAATCGGAGCGGCGGCGTCCGCAACGATTTTCGGCCACCCCTCCGTCAGCGTTCGTAGCAAGATTCTCGACTTCGCTTGCCGGTGAGCTTCAGCGGCTCATTCGATGTTCCAGATGTCGATCGCGGGCGAATCGGGGTTGGTCGTTTCGCAGGCCGTTGCCAAAAAACGATTGTCGGCAGGCAGGCCGAACATTCCCGCGGCGCCGGCGGAGCCGTTGCGGGCGCGCTTCACGAATGGTCCGAAGCCGCGGCCATGGGCGACGGACCAGAGTCGGATGGCGCCGTCGTCGCTCGCGGAGATGAGCGTGCGGCCGTCGCGCGTGAACGCGAGTTTGCGGACATAGCGGAGGTGGGCCACCAGTTCTACCGGCGGGGCGTCGCTGTCGAGGTTCCAGAGTCGAATCACGCCGTCGAGATGGCCGGTGGCGAGCAGCGATCCGTCGGGGCTGAGCGCCACGCTGTCAACGAGCTTGCAGGGGATCGTTCTCGTCGACTTGCGGCCATCCATCGGAATGAATGTGACGCCATCTTCGTGACCGCCGACGATGAGCGTTTTGCCGTCGGGCGTGAAGATCGCGCACCGTGACTTGGGCGACAGTTTCCATTGCCCCGCTTTCCGCTCTGTGTGGGGTTCCCACAGATCTAGTTGTTGGTCCATGACGACCGCCACCGTCGATCCGTCCGGCGAGAAACAGATGCCGTGGGGCTCGTCGTCGATGGGCAGGTTTTTCTGGACGCGTCCCGAGGCGCCCGCTACCAGCAACCGGTTAGGGCCTTTGCAGCCGACGGCAAAGCGATCGCTGCGCGGCGACCAGGCGCAGAGCTTGTGTTTGCGCGTGGCGTGGGCGTACTGATAGCGCACTTCTTCGTGCTCGGCGTCGGCGACGATGTAGCCGGTGTCGCCGACAAAGAGAAGGTTCTTGCCGTCGGGAGAGACGTCGAACTCAAGGAGATGATCCTTCGTGACTTTGAAATCGGGAGTGTCGCGACCGCCGAGCGACCAAATTCGAATCCTGCCTTCCTGGCCGCAGGTGACGACCTTTTTCGAGTTGACGAAGCGGACGGCCAGCACTTCGCCATTGTGGGCCTTGAAGACCTGCGAGCGATGGCCGAAGGAGGGGGCGTCGTCGAGATTGGCGTCGATGGGACAGAGTTCGAGAATTCCATTCTCGTAGGCGATCGCGACCGTCGAGCCGTCGGGCGAGTAGGCCAAGTCGCTGAGTCGGTGGCGAGCGACCGGCGTGCTGTCGATTTTGCGATCGGAGTTGTGCGGGTAGAGATGGATTCGCGATTGGTAGACCTCCCCCGCGACGAAGTATTTGCCGCAAGGAGACCAACGGGCGTGAGTCAGCGTGCCGCCATGTTTGCGCGAGCCGTTAGTGATTTTCGATTGCATCGCGCTCAGGTCGTCAGACCAGATTTGAATCAGGCTGCTGCGGACCTCGCTCGTCTCGTCCTGACGGTTCGGAATGAGCAAACTTGGCCGCTGGGGATGGAATTCCAAGGTGTAGCCGCGGGCGTCGCAGGGAATTCGTTTGATGATTTCGCCGTTGAGAGAGAAGAGACAAACTTCGTGATAGCGAATGCCGGCGGCAATTTGCTCGCCGTCGCGATGGAACGCGAGCGACTCGATGTTGCTGTCGTGCCGGAAGATTTCTTTCATTGGCGCATCGGACTCGAGGTCGAGCAGATGAGCCGCAGTGGAACCGACGACGACATAGCGGCCGTTAGGCGAGACGGCGACAGAGAAGAGCTTACTGTCGCCGACTTCGATGGTGCGGAGCAGCGATTGGGTGGGCATGTCCCAGATGCGGAGCGTGCCATCGACGCCGACGCTGGCTAAGCGACGGCGATCGGGGAAAACGGCGATCTCGGTGACGGCTCCCTCGTGCCCGAGCAGCACTGAGACGCGCGGCTTCTGCGAGGCGCCGTACAGCAGGCTCCATTCGAAGCCGCGCTGATCAACCTGACCGTCGCGCGGTATCTGACGATCGAGCGGCGTGCGAACCGCATCGCTCCAGCCATCTTTCCAGGCTTCGAACGCCAGGTTCATGTCGGCGATGTAGAGGAGTTCGGAAGTTTCGTCGAGCGCGTGGCGGATGCGGATCGAATTGAAGGTCCACGTTGCCGCGAGGAGCGCCGCGAACAAGCCGGCTAGCCGGACGAACGTGCGATGACGCTGCGACCATTTCGCGACGCGATCGACGACGCTAGGGGGCTTGGCGGCGATGGGCTCGCGATTGATGAAGCGCCGCAGATCGGCGGCGAGCGCGGCGGCCGAGGGATAGCGTTGCGCTGGATCCTTTTCGATGGCCTTTGCGACGATCGTCTCTAAGTCGACGGGCGCGTTGGGCGCGACTTGCCGTAGGCGGGGCGGTTCGTCTTCGAGGATCTGACGCAGGAGCGCCGCGCGGTCCTGGCCATCGAACGCCGGCCGGAGCGCGATCATTTCGAACAGCGTCATGCCGAGGGAGTAAACGTCGGCCGAGGGATCGACGATGGGATAGTTCGACGCAATCCGCTCGGGGCTCATGTAGCGGAGCGTGCCGAGCATGTCGCCGGTGGAGGTGAGCCCCGCTTCGTCGCTGAGTCGCGCGAGGCCGAAGTCGGTGACCCACAGCTTGCCAACGTCGTCGAGTAGCAGGTTCGCTGGTTTGACGTCGCGGTGGACGATCCCTTTTCGGTGCGAGAACTCGAGAGCGTCGGCTGCTTGGGCGGCTAGCGAGGCGAGTTCGAAGTAATCGGTTTCCGCTGCCTGCGGGTTCTTACGGCGTTTGGCGATTTGTTCGGCCAAGCTTTGGCCGTCGATCAACTGCATGGCGTAGTAGTGGAGGCCATGCTCGCAGCCGACGGAATAGACCGGCACGATGTTAGGGTGATTGAGCGTCGCGGCGGCGAGGGCTTCGTTCTGGAACCGCGCGAGCCGGCCTTCGCTGAGGGCCGAGGCGATGGGGAGGATTTTAAGCGCGACGCGGCGCCGCAGGGCGAGCTGCTCGGCCTCATAGACGACGCCCATCCCGCCGCGGCCGATTTCGCGCAGCAGCGTGAACTCGGTGAACGACTTGTCGGGCGGCAGCGGAGCGGAGGCGGGCGTCTCGGTCGTCCAGACGCGGTGGAGGAGATCGATGCAGGCGATTTCCTCTTCGAGCCGAGTCGACGGCGCGTCGTCCGTGTCAATCTCGCTGTCGTG
This sequence comes from Lacipirellula parvula, assembly GCF_009177095.1. Lineage (NCBI taxonomy): Bacteria > Pseudomonadati > Planctomycetota > Planctomycetia > Pirellulales > Lacipirellulaceae > Lacipirellula > Lacipirellula parvula. Next base: position 6,341,780 of record NZ_AP021861.1, on the reverse strand, counting down.
CGGACCGTCCTTGGCTTCGTCGTATTTGAGAAGCTGCGCGGCCAACGCGGACCAGCGGTCGCTCGGCGGATTGTTACCCTCGATCTTTCGCATGGGCGTTGAGCTTGCGTGCTAGCTGGCTGATGGCGCGTGACCAAAGTTTTTGGGCCGCATCGGTGCTGCAATCGAGCATCTCGGCGATCTCGGCGAACGAGAGCCGCAGTTCGTTGCGGAGGCGGATGACTTGTTCCTGCCGAGCGGGAAGTTGCCGAAGCGCGATTTCGAGTTGCGCGAGTTCCTCGTTGGCCGCGGCGTGTTGGCTAGGGGAACTGAGCTCGTGGGCAAGAAGCGGGAGCGATTGGGAGCCTTCGCTGCGCGTGAGGGAACGCTCGCATTCAAGATTTCGCTTGGCGGCCCCGCGGAACCGGCGATTGGCGGTGAGGATGCGGTGCGTGAGGATCCCGTGGAGCCAGGCGAGCAGCTCGCCGCGGGACGTGCCCTGGAACGTTTCGAGCCCGCGATAGGCCTCGATCAGCGTTTCCTGGACGATGTCGGAGGTGCTGACTTTTACCTGGAGCTGCGCGTCCATCTGGCCGTTTGCCATGCCCTGCAGCGAGGTGCGGAGGACGCGAAAGATTTCGCCGAGGGCTTCGCGATCGCCGCCTTGCGCAGCGGCGATCTTCGACTGCCAATCGGAAGCGGCGGAATCCATAGGTGGCCCGAATGTGACTTGAAGCGGGCCCGGTGAAACAGAATGGCAAGAAAATTTGGGGAGAATTCAGTCCCGCGGCCATTGGAGTTATGACCCGCGGCGTCGTGGGAGTCAATCAATTACCTCTCAAGAGGTATGTCGCTTTTCTGGAGATTTTGGGGAATTGGCGCGTCGGGTTCGCGGCCGAAACCGCGAATACAAGACTAGGGGGCGTCCGCCCCTCCATGCGCGCTGAGTGAATGTGCGCGACGCCACGTTGCCGCAAAGCTACTCGTATGATGATTCGGTGGTACTTCCTGCATGGTCCGCTCGACGGACTGAGTCTTGAGTGCGACTCGGAAGAGATCTCCGATTGCCCGTTAAATCTCGCGGCTCATGCCTATCGGGAATCGCTGAACGGTTTTCCAGGAGCGACGTTTGACGCCTTTTGGCCGCCGGAACTTCTTGCCTTGGCGGGGAGGATTGAGGCGACGCAGCGGCTGCACTCCTACCGCGTCGTCGCGGCTCGGCGGTACGAGGTCGCTGCCGCCAGCGGGCTGGCGCCGGTGCTGTGCGAAATTCGGGCGAAGTACGAGGGCGTGACCGATCGGCTGGTTGCGTACCAGGTCGATCGCCAGGCAGGGGGCGTCGCGGTGAAGATTCGTCGGCAGTGGAATTCCGCCGCGCCGCCGCAGCTTCCCGATGTTCCGTGAGTGTAGATCGGCCGACAGGTCGCTTCGCTATGTTTTTGCCACGCCAGCTATGACCGACATCAGTTCTCACGATTACGAAGCAGCGATTGCGCTGCTGGCCCGTTTGGCGGAGCCGAAGGCTGGTCTCGCCGTTCCCGAGCGGAAGCGGCAATTTGCCGGCGGCGTGGCCGAGATGATTGGGGCCGATGCGTGGTCGTGGGCGTCGATTGCCGTCGATCACGAGAACCCCGGCGTTTGGGCTGCATCTTGCCAGATCGGCGACGGGTGGCAATCGGAGGCGGAGCAGGCGCAGGTGCAGGCGTTGTTTGCACCGGAACGCGGACCCGGCGTTTCTGGGGCGGCGGTTTACTCCGCGTTGCAAGCGGGGACGCCGGCGACGTTTTTATTGCGCGAACTGCGCCGCGCGAAGGCAGAGGCCACATTGCAAGATGAGGACGAACTGCAGTTGCTGCTATCGTTCTTTCCAATCGACGAAGACGCCGCCACGCGGGTGGCTTTTTACCGACGGCAGCAGCGCGCCGATTTCGCGTTGCGCGAGAAGCAGATCGTGGCGTTGTTGTTTGGGCAGGTCGAGTGGCTGCATCGTCATGGAGTGCATCCGCGAGCGCAGCAGCAGGCGATCAAGCTTTCGCCGCGGGAGCAGCAAGTGCTGACGCTGATGCTCAATGGCGACACGCGAAAGAAGATCGCCGCGAAGCTGGGAATCCGCGAGTACACGGTAGCGGGGTACCAGAAGAAACTGCACCGGAGCTTTGGCGTGACGAGCCGGGCAGAGTTGCAGGCGCATTTCTTTTTTGGCGGGCAAACAGATCAACCGAAGTGCGATTCAGAAGCGACTCTTTCGCGCGCTGTAGAGAGCTAAGCGTGATTGATCGCGAGTCCGTGTGTGGGGTGTTCTCCCTACAACTGAAGTGCAAGCAGCGTTGGCGAACCAATCGCATCGATTTTTGCACGCATTGCCTCGATTGAGACTTCTCACTGCAAAATTGGCTTGTCCCCTCATCCGAGGGGATTGTGTAGAGGCCGCTCCTTCACAAGACTCCAGCACACGACATTGCTGCGCAATGCCGCAAGGCGGGTGTGGAATGCTGCAGGCTGAGGCCGTTCCGCTCCTTTTCTATCGAGTCAGCTCATCGGGCCGCTGGCTGCGAATCTAGTCGCAACTCAAGAACTATTCACATCTTATGAGCGAAGCAACGAAGACGAGGCCGTCTCGTTCGTCGTCCACGGGCGAGCGTGCCGTGGCGGGGGATGCACCGGCGACGGGACAGGGTAGCGCGGCCGAACCGCAGCGCGGCGTGGAAGTCGACGATAAGTCGATCGCCGCCGCCTGCTATGCCAACTTCTGTCGCGTGACGGGAACTCCGGAGGAGTTGATCATCGATTTTGGGCTGAATGCTCAGCCATTCGGCGTGCCGAGCGATCCGGTACACGTTTCTCAGCGGATCGTCACGAACTATTTCACGGCGAAGCGATTGCTGCACGCCTTGCACCTCTCGGTGCAGCGTCACGAGCAGGCGTTCGGGGTGTTAGAAACCGACGTCAACAAGCGCGTCGTGAGCCGCCCCGCTTCGTGATTTCGAGGGCGGCGGTCAACGGCGCAGGCTCGCAACCGGGAAGCGTCGTTGGCGGAGGTGCGATGCTTCGTCTGGGCAGGCGAGGCAGCGCAATGCAGGCTCCGTTTCACCGCAGCTCGGGCATCGGTAACGCCGATGCCGCAGTTTTTAAATGCTACTTGCGAATCAACTAGGACACCTTCTTTTCACCGCAATGTGAAGCCGCTCGCGATTCACGCAGGCTGGGCCGCATTCAAATGGGCCCGCCTCCGGCATGAATGTCACGCTTGTCGCGACGTTCTGCGAGCTTGGCCGAACCTCGGAGTTATCGACGATGGCACGCAACCGCACCCCGCGTTTCATGAATCTGTTCAGCCCCGAACGGCGCAGCGCCCGCACCAATCGTTGGCGGAAGCGGTTCCAGAAGCTGTCGCTGAGTTCGTGGCAATCGAGCCGCGTCGTGGAGGCGGTGTGCAGCGTGTTTCGCGCGGGGTCCGAGGCGACTCGCTTGGTTCGCGGGAGCATGACTTCGCAAATCGTGATGGCGGGCGGCGGCCGCTCGCTGCGGATGGAAGGGCTGGAGGAGCGATCGCTGCTCGCGGCGGATGTGTACGTCGACGACAGTTGGTCGGCCTACTCGATCGGCACGTTGATCACCGACGGCGACAACAACCCGGGCAATGGCAATCAGGCGGCGGTGTTCGGGACCGATGCGTTCGCCACGATTCAGGGAGGCGTCAACGCCGTCGACGTGAACGGCACGGTTCACGTGAACTCCGGCACGTACAACGAAGACGTTCTGCTGAATAAGGCGGGGATCGGCGTGCTGGGCGCTGGTTCGGGCACGACAACGGTGATTGGGCCAATCGGCGGCGTTTCGGGCGCGACGTTCACGGTGCAGGAAAGCAACATTGAGATTGCCGGCTTCACGATCACGCGCGCCGGCAACAACACCACCGATTGGAACGATCCCAATCTGAACTCAGCCGGCATCGCGATTCAGGGGCTGACGCTCAGCGGCACGAAAATCCACGACTCGGTGATCACGGGCAACCGTACCGGCGTCGACGTCAATAACTCGAACGATCACACGATTCGCAATAACAATATCGTCAACAACCGGACCGGTCTGATCTTCCGCAATCAGACCGACAATCTGACGGTCGAAGAGAACAACATTACGGGTAACTGGACCGTCGGCGTCGTGTTCCTCGACGGCAGCGGCGGAACGAACTCGCCGGTGCAAACGGCGGCCGGCAGCGACTTCAATAACAACAACATTAGCGGCAATTGGTACGGGCAGGTCGTCGATCGCCAGACGGGCGGTTCGCTGCCGGCGCCGGGCGGCAGCGGCAAGGACTTCGAAGGGAACTGGTTCGGCACGGCGAATCCGACCTACACGACCGCCAACAGTGCGGAGCCTGGCTACGCGGGCCAAATCCCCGTCGCATTCGGCGGTAGCGCCACCGCTCCTGCTCCGGGAACGTATCCGGAAATTCTCGGCGCGGCGTCGGCGAACATCGATTCCGCACCAGCGCTGCAGACCGGGCTCGACACCAACGTCGAGACGACGCCCGGTCGCGGCATCTTTGGCTTTCAAGGGTTCACGACGCAGGCGGAGGTTTGGGTCGACAACGATTGGGTGATCCTCGTCGACGTTGGTCCAGCTGGGTTGTCGCCGGGCGACTTGGTTGAGTCCGACAGCGACGACGGCGACAACTTCGTCACCGGCAAATATTTTGCCTACAACGCCTATGATTCAGTGACCGCGGCTCTGGCGGGCGTGTCGAGCGGCGGCAAGATCAACATTCTCGCCGGCACGTTCTCTGGCGCGCTCAACATCAACAAAGACATCGACGTCGTCGGGCAAGGCGCTGCGCAGTCGATTCTCAACAGCGGACCGCTGTCGACGCCGATCACCGCGACGAACAACGCTGAAGTGTTGGTGCGCGGCCTCACGGTGGCGGGCGGCATTTTTGGCGTCAACGTCGATGGCGCCGACGTGACGATCCGCGAGTCGATCGTTAGCGGCGGCAGCGCGATCGGCATTTTGGTCGACAGCAACGGCGAACTGGCGATCGTCGATAGCACGCTCACGGGGGCGGGAGCGGGCACGGGCGTGGTCGTCGTCGACGGCGTCGCTTCGATCACCGGGAGCAAGCTCAGCGGCCGCGTCGACGGCGTCATTGTCGGCGCCGATGGTTCCGCGACGCTTTCGAACAACGACCTCTCCGCGGCCTTCAGCGGCAAGGTCATTCAAGCCGACCCGCTGGCGGGCGTGATCAACGCCTCCGGCAACTACTGGGGGACGACGAGCGAGGGCGCCATTGCCGCGAAGGTGTTGGGAACCGTCGACTTCTCGCCATATCTCGCGGGAGGCAGTGCAGCGGGCGTTGGCTTTGCCGGCGACTTCTCGCTCGTTTATGTGACGACGCAGGGCGCGCAGGCGGAAGCGGTCGGCAGGATTCAGGACGGCGTTAATCGCGTCTTGAACAATGGCACGGTTCAAGTGAATGCAGGAAGTTACATCGAAACCGTTACGGTCGCGAACCGGACGGGCGTGAAGTTGCTCGGCGCCGGGGCGGCCTCGACGACCATTGCCGGTCCCGCGGCATCGCCCAGCGATTCGGCGACGATTCGCGTTGAGAATTCGGCCGGCACAGAGATCGACGGCTTCACGATCACTCGCACCGGCAATACGGCCGCCACGTGGGCCAGCAATGGCATGACGTTCGGCGTCTTGCTGGCGAGCGGCGCCACGAGCACGACGATCGAGAACAACATCCTCACGGGCAATCGGACTGCTCTGGACATTCGCAACGTCGGCTCCGGCAACAATGTGATCCAGGACAACAACATCGTCCAGAATCGCACCGGCGTCATTATCTGGGATTTGTCGAACGACAATACGATTCAACGCAACTCGATCGCCGGCAACTTCACCGTCGGCGTGCTGATGTTCGACACCTCGAACGAAGCGACCGGCAACGTCATCACGAACAACGCGATCGCCGGCAACTGGTATTCGCAGGTCGAAGATCGTCGCCCGTCGTCGACTTCCGTGCGGAACTTCTCGGGCAACTGGTTCGGGACGAACGCGATCGTCACGACCACCGCTCCCGCGGGCGAGCCCGGCTATGCGGCGCTCATTCCGAACATCTACCCCGGCGGCACGGCGATAGCGCCGGGCGCGGCGAAAATCATTAGCGGCGCGGGGGCGAACAACGTCGACTACTCGCCGTGGCTCGACGTCGGCACGAACCTGAAGGCCCCTGGCCAGCTCGGCTTCGACGGCGACTTCTCGACGCTGCACGTCGATGACGCCAGCCCGCAGGCGGGCGTTGCGGGGCGCATTACCGAAGGGCTGAGTCGCCTCGACGATTCGCCCGCGCCGGGGACGCTGATCGTCCACGCCGGCGCGTACGGCGAAAACGTCGACTCGTCGGCGAAGGCCGTCAAGTTCGAGCTTGGCACGGCGACGGCGCAGGTCGTTCTCACCGGCAATCTCGCGCTGAGCGCCGACGACACGCTGGTGATCGAGCTGAACGGCACGAGCGCGACCACCAACTACGACAATTTCGTCGTCAACGGCAGCGTGGCGCTCAATGGCGCGACGCTCGATCTGTCGCGGGGTTTCGCGCCGGCGCCGGGCGATAGCTTCGTGATCGCCGGCAACGACGGTCTTGATCCGGTTAACGGGACGTTTGCCGGGCTGGCCGAAGGTTCCGTCATCTATGTGAGCGGGATTCCGTTCACGCTGAGCTATGCGGGCGGCGACGGCAACGACGTGACGCTGACCATCGCCCAGCCGAGCGTCGTCTACGTGAACGATACTTGGGGCGAGTCGGTCAACAGCTCCGGCGGAACTCTCGGGACGGTGGAGCCGGGCGACGAAGTCGCGGCGATCGGTCCGGGCGACGCGGTAGTGAGCGGGCTCATCTTCGGATACAACGCTTTCGCCAGCATTCAAGATGCGATCGACGCGGTCGCCGTGAGCGGCACGGTGAATGTCTTGGCGGGCACGTACGCTGAGCAAGTCATCGTCGACAAGTCGCTCGAACTGCTCGGCCCGAACGCGAGCCTGGCGGGCAACGCCGGCGGTCGCGCTGCGGAAGCGATCATCCTGCCGACGGAGAGTGATCCCGATCCCGACACGGCGCCGAACCCGGTGCTCGTCTATGTCGCGGCGGACAACGTGCGGATTGCCGGCTTGTCGTTCGACGGCGACAATTCGGCGCTGACGAGCGGCACGACGCTGAACGGCGCCGATCTCGATGCGGAAGAAGCGATCGCGTCGTACGAGGGCGTCGGCGGAATCACCGTCGAGAACAACATCATCCGCAACTTCAGCTACACGGGCGTTGATTTCTACAACTTCAACAACGGCGGGGCCGCGACCTCGGGCAACGCGATTCGCCAGAATCTGATCGAGAACCTTGGCGCCTTCGGCTGGGGCATCGGCATTCTGGTCTACAACAATTTCTACGCCGACGTCACGAACAACGTCATCAACGATGTGCGCGTCGGCGTGCAGACCGGCAATTTTTCTCAGGCGAATCCTGGCGTTACGGGAAGCATCAGCGGCAACACCATCTCGGCCAGTCGCGCCGGTGTCTGGCACAATCTGGCTTATAGCGCAGCCTCTTCGCTCACCATTAACGGCAACACGATTTCGGCGGATTCCGACGCTGGCATCTTGCGTTTCAGCGGCATTTGGGTGACGTCGATCGCTACGGCGACGAGCCCAGTCATCACGGGCAACACCATCACTGTCGGTGCCGTAGCGCAAGGCCAGACGGCCGGCTACGACCTGTGGAACAATTCGGTTAGCGGCGGCGTGACGATCAGCGGCGGATCGGTGACCGGCGCCAACTACGGCGTGTGGGTCAACAATTTTGACAGCTACCCGACGGCCACGGGCAGCAACGGCGATTCGACCTCGGCGACCATCACCGGCGTTGCCATTAGCAATGCGTCGATCGCGGGCGTTTATGCGAAGGACAACGCCAGCAACACGAATTCGGCGACTGTGAACGTCAATGTCGTTGGCTCGACGATCACCGGCAGCGGCACGGGCGTGTTGGTGGAAGGTGACGACGCCACGGCGACGCTGAGCAGCAGTTCGCTCACCGGCAACACGACCGGCGTGAGCGTCGCTAGCGGAGCTGGCCTGACGCTCGGCGCCGGTAATGCAATTTCCGGCGGGACGACTGGCATTCGGTTCGACGGCGCTGGCGTCGGACTGACGGGGCTTTCGCTGGGCGACGTTTCGATTTCGGCAAGCAGCGATTACATCACACTCGCCAATTCGGCGTTTGACAATCTCGATCTCGACGCGACCGGAACCACGCTCGGCGGCATCGCCGTTGCGGCGATGACCGCCGCGGAGAAGTTCGCGGCGGCTGACAAGATTACCGACGAACTCGATAACAACACGCTTGGTTTGGTGTTGCTGGCGACGAACACGATCTACGTGACGCCAGCCACGAGTCCAACCGCTACCGATAACGATTACACTCGGATCAAGAACGCGATCGAAGCGGCTGGCGACAACTGGACGATCGATCTGCTCGGCACGTTCAATTGGACCGAAACGAACGCCGCCGCGTCGTGGGCGCTCGGAAACGACGGCGTCAGCGGCACCGATGACGACTACTCGATCACCGTGGCCGGCGGTTTGGAAGGCGTGACGCTCACGGCGTCGAGCGGTCTCGGCTCGGCGATTATCCAGGGCCCCGGCGATCTCGCGACGGTCAATCTCGAAGGCTTCCTGTCGTTCGCCGGCGGCGCCAACGCCGCGGATGACAACAAGAATTGGACGATTTCGAACCTGGACATTCGCGACTTCGACTTGAGCATTGGCATGTTCAACTCGGGCGCGGGCGTTGACGCATTCGACGGGACGACGATCGTCAACAATCGCATTCGCATCGCCACCGACCTGAATGCGACCGTGGCGCCGATCGACGTCAATCAGAACATTGGCATTCACTACTCGTTCGGCGTGAATCAAACGATTCAGGGGAACTTCATCAACATCCCGGGCAACGGCGTTAGCGACTCGGCCAACCTGCGGTTCGCCACCTCGGTGGCCATGCAGTCGAACACGAGCGGCGGCGCCGTTTACGACGGCCTGCTGATCGACGGCAACGTCATTACGGTGCTCAACGCGCAGAGCGCTGATCCAGAGACCATTCTTGGCATCTGGGAGAACGGTCACGCTCATTCGAGCGACATCACGGTCAGCAACAACACGTTCACCAACTCCGCCGTGGGGAACAACCCTGCCGCGAATTTACAGCGGGCTTTCCGCGTGACGTCGCATTCGAGCGGAGCGTCGACGGTGACGTACTCGAACAACACGGTCAGCGGCGCCAACCTCGGTTTCCAATGGATTGCGGGTTCGAACTTCACCGGCAATCTGGCGGTGCAGGTCACGGGCAACACGCTCACGAACGTGAACACGGGCTTTCTGATTCAGTCGAACGGCGTCGCCAACATCAGCGGCAGCAACTCGATCGTCAACTCGGGGGCGATGGCCGGCGTGGGCGTCGGCATCGACGTCGCCAGCGGTTCGGCGAGCGTTGCGAACAATCAGATTCAGGGCCTGGGCGTCGGCGTCCGCTTCCAAGCGGGGGCGGGCGGCTCGGTGGCTGGCAACGATTTCGATGACGCCGTCGACAACGCGACCGACTTGTTCATTGCGACGGGCGCCGGCGGCGTGACGATCGGCGCGGGCAACGCCTTCGCGGGCGATACGTTCTTCATCGACAACCAGAGCACGCAAAGCTACGACCTGTCTTCCAATGGGACGACCTTCGACGAAGCGAATAACTATCGCATCGAAGACAAGATTCATCATCGGGTCGACGCCGACTTGGCCCTCGCCACCGGCTTGGTGACTTGGGTGGCAAACAACGTTTACGTGACGACGCCGGGCGTCGGCTCGACCGATTCGAGCATCCAGCGCGGCATCGATGCGGCGGCGGCCGGCAACACGGTGAACGTCGAGGCAGGCACGTATGACGAGGCGCTGGTCATCGGCAAGGCGCTGACGCTGCTCGGCTCGGTTGGCGGCGGCGGGGCCCCGGCGACGATTCTGCGGCCGCTCGCCACTGTGGGGAATCTCATCGAGCTTGTCAGCAGTACGACCGGCGCCGTGGCGATCAAAAACTTTGAACTCGACGGCAACAACGCGGGCATTCGCGCCGACTACGGCATTCGCATCAACTCGGGAACGACGTTCGCTTCGCTCACGCTCGACAACCTCCGCGTGAAGGAATTCCGCAACATTGGTTTGTCGATCGACGGCGACGGGGCAGGGCAGTCGGTCGACTCGGTCACGCTGAGCAACAGCGTCTTCACCGATAACGGCGATTCCGGCCTCGCCGGCGCCGGCGCCATCAGTTTCTTTAGCTTCAATGAGGGTGCCTCGATCACGAATGTGGACGTGACAAACAGCGTTGTGAACGGCGCTCGCTCGGGCATTCAGTTCCGCGGTGCGGGATCGGCGCCGTACGCCGCGGCGGGGACGATCTCGCTCAACGACATCGACGTCAGCGGCTTGTACCAAACGCAGATGATCGGCATCCAGCGGTACAGCAACGCGGCAGGCATCAGCTTCACGGATGTGAAGCTGGGCGGGGCCACGTCGGCGATTACTGGTACTTTTGGTGCGAGCTTGCGGTTCGATTCGGTCGGCGCCGGGACGCTCGCCTCGCCCGCGACGCTGAACCTCGGCAATACGACGTTCCGCGGCTTGGCGCCGACGAGCGCTCAGCCGCATGAAATCGAAATTGCCCCGGACAATGCGTTCGCGTTCTTGCGTCTCGACGGGACCGGGACCAGTTGGAGCTTCGGCGGTTCGCCGGTGGCTGCGGCGAGCTTGACGTTGGCACAGGCTTTTGCGGTGGAAGACCGCATCCTGCACTACGTCGACAAGCTGCACCCGACGCATGGAACGTACAAGGGCTTCGTCGACGTGCAGGCTGGCCAGGCTTTTGTAACAGACGATTCGACGAGCCCGAATCCGCTCGTGGGCGACGGTTCCATTCAGCGGGCCGTCGATGTCGTAGCGACCGGCGGGACGGTGCACGTGGAAGCCGGCTCGTTCACGGAAGCGGTGTCGATCAATCGGCATGTCAACATCATTGGCGCCGGCAGCGGGGCGACGGTGCTCAATCAGCCGGTGACGAACGACATCATCACGCTCACTGGGTCGGGCGCCTCGAACGCGAATCCATTGCTGCTCGAAGGCCTGCAATTGAAGCCGACTGGCGTCAACACGCACGGCATCATTGTGCCGATGGGCGCTTCGATTCAGCACATCAAGCTTGATGATCTCGTGGTTACCGGCGGCAGCCCAACCGGCCTGGCGATCACGGAGATTGGCCTGCGCATCACCGACAACGCGAGCGCGAACGACGTCGTGATCGTCGACTCGCTGTTTGAGAATCTCAACCATGGCGTGCTGATCGAGAAGCACCTCGACATCACCGGCTCCTCGAACGTGACGAATTTGGTCGTCACCAACACCGGGTTTGAAGACAACCAATCGAAGGGTTTCTACGCGGAGAAGCTGTCGAATGCGACGTTTACGAACGTTTGGGCGACTGGCAACGGCAATCTGCCGTACTTCGTCCCCGGGGCAGGCATCGAGATCAATCTCAAGGGGAACGTGCCGACCTACACAAACCTTGTCTTCAACAACCTGACGGTGTCCAACAATGGGGCCGGAGCGGCGGCCGGGGCCGGCCTGCAGATCAAGGCCCGCGGCGCCGGCGATACGGGCGGCAGTGGGCTCTACGCCGCGAACCCGGCTACGCTGACCAACGTGCAGATCAACGGCGGTTCGTTCACCGGCAATCGCACCGGCATTCGCGTCGGCGAACCGGGGCAGTCGAACACGAGCCCGACCGGCGTCGTCATCGACGACGTTAGCGTCTCGAATAGCACCGAGACCGGCATCCACATCGTCGGCGGTGCGGCGACGATTCAAGGCGCCACGCTGGCCGACAACCCGACCGGCATCCGCGTGCAAGGGACGGGCCGGGCGATTATCACCGACGACAGCGGCGACGACACGACGATCTCCGGCGGAACGGTCGGCATTGAAGTGAACAGCGGCCGGGCGCTCGTGCAGAACACGGCGTTCGCCAACACGGCCGACATCGGCGTGTTGATTCAGAACGGCGGCATCGCCGACTTGGGCCAAACCGGTCCTGCGACGAACTTCACGGGGCTGGGCGTGAGCGTCGGGGGCAACGACTTCAGCAGCTACGTCGCCGCGGCGAGCACGTCGGTTGGCGCGATCGTTAACCTGAACGTCGACGCCGTCACTGGTCGCCAGGGGGCGCCGCCGGACGTCACTGCGTTTGGCAACGCGTGGGCGGTCAACACGCCGGTTGGCATCGAGAACGTCGTCTATCACGATAGCGATCTCAACACCCGCGGATTCGTCGACTTCGCTGCGTTCGCGTTCACCGGCGCCGTTACGGTTTCCTCGAACACGATCAACGAAGGTGGTGCGGTAACGGTCAGCGGTTCGTTCACCAATGTGCCGCAGGCGCACACGGTGACGATCAACTGGGGCGACGGCAGTGCGCCGACGATTATCAACCTGATTGCCGGCGTCTACACGTTTAACAGTGCTCCGCACACTTACGAAGACGACGTCGACGGCCCGCCGACCTCTTCGGTCTTTCCCGTCACGGTGACAATCACCGATGCTTCGACCGCGTCGATCGTCGACAACACGAGCAGCGTCACGGTGAACAACGTGGCGCCGACGGTGACGATTTCCGGCGGCACGCTGGCGGGCGACGGGCAGACGCTTAATTTCACGTTCACGACGACCGATCCCGGCGAAAGCCCGGACGATGTGTTCGCCCTGCAAGGGATCTCGTTCGCTTCGCTCTCGGGCGGCGCGAACGGAATGGTGGTTCCCGGCAGCATCGTCTTCGATCCTTCGACGGGAGCCGGCAGCTTCAGCGTCCTCTTCAGCGCTCCTCCCGGCAGCGGGACGGTGGAGATCAGCGTTGGGGTCGCCGACGACGATCTGGCGGCGGGCGTTGATACGCACGTCGTGACGGTCGGCAACACGCTGCGAGTGACGAACTTCGTCACGACTGACAGCGGCTTCGACGTGACGTTCAATCGGGCGCTCGATCTGAGCGTGTTGAACTTGTACGACGGGGTCAACCCGCTGGTGATCGGCGACATCCTGAAGGCGGCCGATATTGTGGTGCACGCCGCCGTCGCCAACGTCGACGTGAAGGGTTCGGTCGTCTGGAACGCCGCGACCAACACGCTGAGTTGGGTGAAGACCGGCGGTCCGCTTACCGCCGATACGTACCAAATCACGCTGGTTAGCGGCACGAATGCGTTCGTCGATACGTTCGGGAACACGCTCGACGGCAACGGCAATTTCGTCGCCGGCGACGACTACCAGCAGTCGTTCAACAAGGTCGTCGTGGGCGGCACGCCGATCGTGAGCCTGCCCGACTTCGCTCGGGCGCCGGGCCAAGCGGTCGACCTGACGGCGAACAACACGCTCGACACAATGTTGCCGGTACGGGCGACGGGCGTGAACGTGCAGGGGGTTAACTTCGAGCTAAAGTACAACCCGGCGCTGCTGACGATTAATCCGTTGCTGGTCACGCCGGCGTTGGCTGGCTGGAACGTACTGGCCAACCTCAGTGCTCCCGACGTCAACGGCCTCGTGACATTGACGGTCGCCGCGTTTGCGAGTGCACCGGGCTTCGCCTTTAGCGGAACGCAGTCGTTCGTCAGCATTGCGGCCGCCGTGCCGACGACGGCGCCGTTTGGCGCCGTGCAGGTGCTGCGTCTACAGAACGCCGAGGTTAACGACGACGACGCCCAAAACGACGCCGCGATTCAGAAAGTGGCGTTCCCGGGCGATGCGAACGGCTCGGGCATTCTGCCGGGCTCGGTGCCGCCGAGCGCGTACACCGGGTTCGACTCGACGCTGATCGCTCGCGTGGTCGTCGGACAGGACACAGGCTTCGACGCCTATCCGCTGATCGATCCGGCGATCGTCGGCGATGCGAGCGGCAATGGCAGCTTGAATGCGTTCGACGCTTCGCTGGTCTTGCAGGAAGCCTCGGGGACGAACACGCCCGAAGTTCCGGATGAAGTTGGCCCCGGCACGGGCGGCTTTGATCCGTTCGATCCGCTGCTGAGCATTGGCGATTACTACGTCAATCTGAACGGACCGGTGACGATTCCGGTCAACATCAAGATTGAAACGACGGTCGTCGGCATCATTTCTAGCACCTACATCGTGAAGTACGACACGTCGGTGCTCGACTTCGTCGATGTGCAGCTGGGCGATCAGTTCCCCGCGCCGGGATGGAGTCTGGCCGCGACGGAAACCTCGCCGGGAGTGATTCAGGTGGCGATGTTCGCCACGAATCCAAGCAGCAACTTCGGCGGAGCCGTCGTGGAGCTTGGCAAGCTCAACTTCCAAGTCGTCGCGGCCAACCCGGGGCTGGTGAGCTTGCTGCAGATCGATCCGGTCGATCCGAACGAGTCGGGCTTGGTGTGGACGAAGGACAATGGTTCGGCGATCTCGACGTTCGAGGCCGATTTTGATCGCGACGGGGACGTCGACGGGAATGATCTGAGCAATTGGAATGCTGGCTTCGGCACGTTGAGCGGCGCAACAGTCGAGCAAGGTGACGCGAACCGCGATGGAGCCGTCAACGGCGCCGATTTCCTGATTTGGCAGCGTCAGTTCGGCAGCGTTGTTGTGATTCCGCCGGCGACGGTGCACTATGCTCCAGCTTCGGCCGTGGCGACGACGACGGAATTGCCTGCGTTAAGCACGCAACTCGAACCTGCGGCGGCGCCGGCAACTCAAGTGGCTCAGACGATTCAGCCAATCGTCAGCGTTTCGGCGCTTGCCGCGATCGACGAATCGCCGACGCAGACGCTCAGCCGCTTCGCTTCGCCGTTGCCGTCGGCCGCCTGGTGGCTGGCTTCGTCGACCGCTGACGAGGCGAGCGAACTTGCCGACGCCGCGGAAGAGTTCGATTGGGACGTCGCCTTCGACGAATGGTCGAGCGCCGTCGGCTCGAACGCCGCGGGATCGGCGGCCGTCGCTTCGCTCAAGCGTAAGTCGAGCGACGTTGAAGAAGTTGAAGCTGATGACGCAGAAGACGCTGATCTGTTCGGCCAAGAGATTGACGAAGCGATTCTCTCTTGGCTGGAAGGTTAGCGGTTCTGGTGGTCGCGTCGACGCCATGAGAATGTAACGAAGGGGGAGGTCGGCGATTGGACTGGCCTTCCTCCTTCGTGCTGCGGCGTCATCATTTCAGTCGCTCTCTGGCACGTTTCGACCGTATGCATTGGGTTCGATGCATCATGAGTTCGGCATCTCACTACTCGCCGACGCCCGAAGAAACGGCGATCTGCCGTTTGTTGCGGGCGTACCGCGAGCACGAGGGGCTGACGGCGGTTGCGCTCGCCGAAGCGATCGGCGTGACGCCGGCAACTTACCGTCGCATCGAGCAAGGCGAGCGGCCGGCGAGCCTACTTCAATTGCAGCAGATCTGCCGAGTGCTGAGCATTGAGTTGGACGACCTCGCCGATGGCGCGAAGCGATTGACGCCGGAACGTTCGTCGAAGATTCCGTCATCGAAGAGTTTTGCTTGTCGTGAGACGGCTCCATGCATTCAGCGGCCTAACTGACTCGTTGAGACTTCCCTTTTCGATTGATCTGAACGACGCCAGCGGCAGCCGCAAGCATCAGCGCCAATGCCGAGGGTTCTGGCACGGCCGAGATCGGCGGCGTGAGGCTGACGACGCCGGAGCTTGAGCCGAACTGCCGCTGCCAGTGGAGGAAGTCGGCGCCGTCGGTGTCGAGGTCGCCATCCGCGTCGCCGCCGGCGTTTCGGCCGAATGCCGTTTTCCAGGCCGTCAGGTCGTCGCCGTCGACGTCGCCGTCGTGGTCGAAGTCTGCCGAGAGCAGCGGCGCCGAGACGACCTTCAGCTGCACGATGGTGGGGAGGTAGTTCAGCTGAAACGACAGCCCCGCCGGCATGTCGACCAGCTGCACGTTGCTGAACATCCCGGAGATGCCGTCGGCGGCGGTGAGAATGTTGAACGTCTGCCCAAGCGTCGGGATGAAGCCGCCGTCGAGGTCGATGCTCAGTCGGCCGTTGAGCAAGGCGCCTCCTTCGATCGTCAAGCGATCGAATTGATTGAGGCCGATGCCAGCTAGTTCGAGCATCAGGTTGGCGCCGCTGCTTTGCTGGAACTCGCCAAGCGTGACGCGGCCGATCGCTTCGTCGCCCGCGGGCACGAGCGTCCCTCGGTTATCGACCAGCACGTTGAGGTTCGCGTTCGCGTTGGGCCGCAAGATGTTGCCGGGGCTGACGTTGAGGGCGCCGACGCCGGTGAAGAGGGCGCCCGCTTCGACGACGGTCGGTCCGCCGGCGAGGGTGAGCTCGCCCATGACGTTCGTCGAGCTCCCTTGCTTGAAGTGAAGTTCGCCGCCGGTCGTATTCATGGTCGACGCGCCGGCGACGGTCATGCCGCCGCGGACGTTGACGCCGCGCGTTGATTCGAACGTGCCGTTGTCGAGGGCGAGCGTGGATGTTGGGCCGAAGTCAAAGGCAAAGCCATTGGTGAGCACGCGGCTGCCGCTGCTGGCGGAGACGCCGCCGCCGAAGGCGAAGTCGGCGTTGTCGCGGAGTTCGAGCGTCGCGCCCGAGGTGGCGAGCAGCATGCCGTTGTTTGCGGCGCCATCCCAATCGTTGTCACTGGCGGCCGTCTCCAGGAGGAGCAATCCGCTACGGGCCGCGATCCGCGTGTTGTTGATGATCTTCGCCGTGACGACGCCGAAGCCAACGAGGCCTTCGGCGTTGCCGACGGTGAGCGCGGCGCCGCGGAGTTCGCCCCCTTTCATTCGCACCAAGTCGGCGACGTTGGAGTTCCAGGCGTTCGTTACGTTGAGGATGCCGTCGTGGTCTTCGGTGCCGATCTGGCCGACGTCGAGGATCGGGCCGTTGATCGTCAGCATGCCGTCATCGGCGCGAAGAATGGCGGTGTCGTCGAAGTCGATGGCCGTGTTGATCGTGCCGAAGCCGTACAGGGCGCGGTCGGCGTTGGCGCCGAGGAGGCCGGCGCCGGAGACCACGCCGCCGGCGATGCGGTTGGGGACGAAGCCTTGATCGCCGCCGTTAAGGGCGAGCGGTTCGCCCGCCATCGCGATGTTGATCGATCCTTGGATGTCGACGCGAGCGTCGAGTTGCACGTCGCCGCTGGCTTGAACCGTTCCCTTCAAGGTTACGTCGCTACCAGCGAGCAGCGTCTGGCGATTGCGGTCGTTGGTGAGCTTGAGCACGCCTTCGGGATTGAGCGTCCAGTGCGCGGTCGGGCCGTCGAGTTGCACCGTCAGCGAGCCGAAGCCGAAATCGCTTTGGACATCGATGACGTTGAGGCCGCCCATCGGGTTCGTGCGGCCGAAGTCGCTGAATTCCGCAGTCTTGATGGTGATCGGTGCGAAGACGGTGATGACGTCGCCGGTGGCGTCGTCGCCGTCGAGGTCGACCACGCCGCCGATCATGTTGAGCGTCACCGGATCGATGAAGTTGACGGTGCGTTGGAAGAGGAGCTTGCCGCCGCCGGCGAACTCGGCGCTTGCGGAGGGGCTCAACGTGTTGAACTCGACATGGTTCTCGAAGCTCAACGCGGCCCCGGCGGCGACGTTCACGTCGGCGTCGCCGTTGAACAGCACGTCAGTTCGAAAGCGAGAGGTGTGCGTGCCGCCGACGATCAGCTTGGCGTCCAACGCGCCGTTGTCGTCGCCGATGCTGATTGGTTCCCCTTCCCAGTCGGCCGATTGCTCGGCGCTGGTGGAGATCATCGTCAGCGTGCCGTTCATGATGAAGCGCGGGTCGGCCGAGTTGACGGTGACGTCGCCGTCGGTGAGCGTGATGCTGCGATCGAAGGCCTTCGTTGGCTCAACGAGATCGTAATTGGTGACGTTGATCTTCAGATGTCCGCCCGGCGCGATGTTCCAATCGCCGGCGTCGAAGTCGAAATGCCGGACGCTGATGTTGGGCGTGCCGACGACGTTGTTCACGGCGGCTGGCGTGTACGTGCCGTCGCCGATGATGTTGCCCGAGCGATAGGTCGCCTCGTTGACGACAACCAGGCGAGTTCCGACGCCGGTGACGCTGGAGGAACCGTCGCCAAACGTGATCGGCGCCTCGACGAAGACGAGCCCGTCGACGTTCAGGCGGTTGGCGAGCACCATGCGCGACGTACCGCCGATGGTGGACGATCCGTTATTCGACGAGACGCCGATGCCGGCGGCGAAGATGCCGTTCATCGTCCATTCGGCGGGGCCATTGACGATCAGCTTGGCGCCGCGGCCGCCCAGAATGATGCGGTCGTCCATGTCGCCGTCGTCGTCGAAACGCTCGGCGTTGATCGTAAAGGTCACCTCGTTGCCAACTAACTGACGTTGGCCTTCGTTCAGGCCGTCCCAGTCAAAGGTTCCGACGTTGATTGTGGTGTTGGAAGTGACGCTGGAGGCTGCCGCGACGCGCAGCGTGCCGGCGCCGTTGACGGAAGTTGGGCTGGCGAAGCTTGAGTCGTTGCCCAGTTCCAGGATGCCGTCGGCGGCAATGTTGACGACCGCCCCGGCGCCGAGCGTCGTCTTCGGCAACGCGAGCGTGCCGTTGCTTACGTTGAGGGCGCCGCGGATGTTAAGTCCGTCGCCGGTGATGCTGGAGATCCCGGCGCCTGTCTTATTGAGCGTGCCGGAGATCGTCCACGCGTCGGAGGTGAGGTTGACGACCGCCTTGCCGTTGTCGATCAGGTTGAGCGTGCCGCTGAAGTCGTTGCTGCTGTTATCGACTTCGTCGACGGCGATCGTCAGCAGCCCGTTGCCGCGAACCGTCGTCGTCGCATTGCCGGCCGTGCCGTCCCAGTTGAAGTCGCCGCTGTCGGTGATCGTCGTGTTGCCGGTGACGATCAACTCGCTGTTGTTGTTGAGCAAGATCGCTCCGCGATCGATCCAGGTGCTGCCGGTGAGCGTGAGTTTTGCGGAGTCGGCCACCGTGACGTTCGAGTTGCTGATCAGGTAGTGACCGTCCAGGAGGACGTCGCCGCTGATGTTGAACGTCGAGGTCGAGATAATCGCCGTGTCGGCGCCGGTGCGGAGCGTGGCACGATGATCGCCGCCGGCAAGCTGAACCGTGGCGTTGGTCATGAGTAAACGTTGCTTGAGCTCGACCAGGTCGCGGCTGCCGATTAACAGCGTTCCGCCGAACGGATCTTCGAGCGGTGCGTCGATCACCAGGGTAAGTGCGTCGGCCAGCGGATCGGCGACGTTATTCGAAACGTTGACGACGCCCAGTTCGTTGTCGCCGTCGAGGTCGATGAAATCGATGCCGTTCGTTTGCAGCGTCAGCGTGTTGTTTTGCGTACCGCCGAGACCAACGGCGAGCGTTCCGGAATTATCGAAGGCGTCCTCGGCGAATATATCGGCGTCGCCGAAGATGATCAGGCCGCCGCCTTGCACTCGAGCGTTGGGAGCGACGTCGGTCGTCGCGGCGTAGAGGGTGCCGCCATTCATCGTCATTGTGGCAGAGTTCTTCAGCAGCAGATTGTTTGCTTGAAACGAGATGGCGCCAGGCGCGGCGTTCGGATCGACCCGCAGCGTGCTGCCAACGCCGTCGACGGTCGCTTGGCCAAGCACGATCAAACGATTGCCGTTCGTGAGGAAGTCGGCCCCGCCCGAGAGAGCAAACGACGAGACGGTGTCGCTGACGCCGTCGCGCGGCACGAACGTGACGATCGCGTTGGCGGCGATGGCGCGATTGCCGATGAGGACGTTGTAATCAAACCCGTCGGCGCCGTTGTCGGGCACCCCGAAGGGGAACCAGTTGCTTTGAACGTTCCAATTGCCGCTGCCCGCGTTCCACTCGTTGTTGACGAGTTGTGCCGACGCCGTCCGCCCGGCGAGGGCCGCGATGAGAATGAGCGAGCGAGTTAACGTGCGATTCATCGTGATGTCCTGATCATCTGACGCTAATGCGTCTTGGTAAGCGAAATGTTTATTAAGCGCTGCCGGTCAGTGCGCAGCAGTAGCGCAGTTGTTCTGCTGGTGGCCCCGCGCGCAGATCAGCGAAGTGCTGGCGCAGTGCTCGAAAAGTCCGGAAAGTGCCGCGGCGTCAGCGTGCCGCGGGTGCGAATGTTAAGGGGCGCTGCGAGAGCAGGCGTGCCACGCGCCCATGCCGCCGCCGCGACGTCTCCTCTTCGCGGCGGTTCTGTCTCCATCTTGGGCCGATTGGCAACGCGTGCGTCACGGTCGGATCGAGATAATTTTCGAGCATGTGGCCTAGCGATCGCTGCAGTTCCGGACTGGCGGCGTCCGCGACGCCGCCGTACGGAGTTCAGCGAGGAAACAGGCCAAATGTTTCAGGGAGAAGAGAAAGGCCCCAGCGTTAAACACGCCGGGGCCATGGAATGTCTGGAGCAACAGCCTAATTTAACGGGCCGCCGCTGCGTTCAGAAGTGGCCGCTACGAGCGCTTTGCCGCCGGACGTTTCGGGGCCGCCGAAGCTTTTTTCGCCGTGGGCGTAGCCTTCTTCTTGGGGACGCTCGTTTTTGGGGCCGGTGCGCTCGCTGAACTAGCGTCGGCGGTGCTCGCAGTACGGCGAGCGTTGATCATCTCGACCCGTTCCTTGGCCGCTTGGGCGGCCTTCGCCTCGCAGACGAGGTGGTATTCCTGGTCGCTGAGCAGCTTGCCCGACTTGCGGTCGACGAGCACCGGATCGGCGACGGCGCCTGTCTTGATGTTGACGATGTGGATCCCTTTGCCGGCTTCGGTGCAGTGCTTGTTGCCCCAGGCGAGCAGCGCCCAGAGGACCGGCTGGAAGTCGCGGCCGCGTTGCGTGGGGACGTACTCGTAGCGCGGCGGGCGATCGCAGTACTTGCGTTTTTCAAGAATATTCGACTCGACCATTGCCGCGAGTCGTCGCGAGAGCATGTTCGGCGCGATCGAGAGGCTCTTTTCGAATTCGTCGAAGCGCGTCAGTCCGGCGAGCGCGTCGCGAAGGATGAGCATGCTCCACCATTCGCCGACTTGTTCGAGGCTGCGCGCGACGGGGCAAACTTCGTTGCTGAGATCTTTGCGTTGCATACGACGATCACGTGAAAAGGGCCGCCGACGTTCGCTAGCAATAGCTGCGACGCCGCTCTTTGTGTGGATACGAAGTATTCTACGCAGGCCGCCGGTTCTTCACGATGGAGATTTTAGTAAGCGCTTTGGAACTGCAGGGATTGAAAGCAGGTAAGGCAACCGCCAAGCACGCCAAGGTTCGCCAAGGAAATGCGAGGGTGAGTGAACCACGACGGCACGGCGGACACGACGCAGGAGGACCGAACTCCTCTCTGCTTGTCTTTCCTTTGCGCCTCTGCGCCTTTGCGTGAGATCTTTTTTTAGAAAGAAAGGTCTCACGCAAAGGCGCGAAGGCGCAAAAGAAATCGGGGATAGAGTGTCTTTACTTGGCGAACCTTGGCGTCCTTGGCGGTTCAAATGAAGTACCGCAGGCGTCTACAAGTCTACGGTTGGCCGCGATTGATCTCATGGAACATTCCTCGGCTTGACCCATCAGTCGACACTAACTATTATCATGAAAGTTACTGGCGGAGGCAAGCCGAAGAATACGCATGCGACTCCCAAGTTTGGGGCGAGCGTCACGCAAATTGCTTCGTCTCCCGAACCATGACCGAGCAGAAGCGTCTCTTTCATCGAGCGTTTCTCCCGCCCCGATTGATCGCTGCCGCTGGCGAGGGTTAACGAACGTTAGTCCCGCGGTGGACAGTTGATTTCCTGCCATCCTCGGAAGAGCCAGTCCCATGTCGAATTCCCGCTATCGGCGGGGTGCGCTGGCGGTACGCGCCGCCGCTCCCGCTGTGCCTTTGTTGTTTGCGATCGCCTTTGCTACCGGATGCTCGCAGCAAGTTGAAGTTCCTGCTCCGCCGCCGGTGGAAGTCGTCGTCGGCAATCCGGTGAAGGCGCCGATCGTCGAGTGGGACGAGTACGTCGGCCGGCTTGAAGCGATTGAGTTCGTTGAAGTGCGCGCTCGCGTGAGCGGCTACCTCGACGCGATCTACTACGACGAAGGCGAGCTGGTGCGCGAGGGTGACTTGCTTTGCTTGATCGACCCGCGGCCGTTTCAGGCGGAGGTCAACCTGGCTAATGCGTCGCTGTCGGAAGCGAAGTCGCAGGTGGAGCAAGCTCAGGCGACCGAGCGGCAGACTGAAGCTGAAGTGAAGGTCGCCCAATCGCAGTTCGAGTTGTCCGAGACGCTGCTCAAGCGGGCCAAATCGCTGCTGGAGAAGCAGGCGATTCCCGAGCAAGAAGTCGACATCCGGCAGTCGGAGCAGCGGCAAGCTCAAGCGAGCTTGGAAGCCACGTCCGCGCGACTTGCCTTGGCGAAGACGGCGACCGCTTCGGCGCGGTCAGCCGAAGAAGCGGCCGATGCGCGGCTTGAACTCGCGCAGCTCAATCTGGGGTACACGCAGATTCGCGCCCCGATCACCGGCCGCATCGGCGCCCGTGAGGTGACGATCGGCAACATGATCAGCGGCGGGGTAGGGCAGTCGACGATGATCACGACGATCGTCTCGCTCGATCCGATTCACGCCTTCTTCGATGCCGATGAACAAGCGTTTTTGAAGTACCAGAAGCTCGAAGGAAAGCCGACGGGCGAAGAGACGGCCGAGGGAAAGAACCCGATTTTCGCGGGGCTGGCCGACGAGCCGGACGAGTTTCCGCATCGGGGGCATCTCGATTTCTTCGACAATCGCATGGACGCCGAGACCGGCACGATGCGCGGGCAGGCGATTCTGCCGAATCCTGATCTCAAGCTGACGCCCGGGCTGTTCGCGCGACTGCGGATTCCGGGCAGCGAGCGGTACGAGGCGGTGCTAGTTCCCGACTTCGCGGTGAGTGCGGACCAATCGGAGAAGTACGTGCTGCTGGTGAACGCTGAGGGGAAGGTCGAGCGGCGGAATGTGAAGCTGGGTCCGCCGGTTCGCAATCTGCGCGTCGTGCGGGAAGGGCTCGACGGCAGCGAGCAGCTCATTTTGCGCGGATTGCAACGGGTGATGCCCGGCATTCCGGTCAAGGTGAAGACCGAAACGCTCGCGCTCGATGCGGAGGGATTGCCGAATGATTTCGAGCGCGTGCCCCAACGTG
Source organism: Lacipirellula parvula (assembly GCF_009177095.1). Taxonomy (NCBI): domain Bacteria; kingdom Pseudomonadati; phylum Planctomycetota; class Planctomycetia; order Pirellulales; family Lacipirellulaceae; genus Lacipirellula; species Lacipirellula parvula. The sequence continues at coordinate 6,318,599 of NZ_AP021861.1, read as the reverse complement.
AATGGCTCTCGCAGCCGCGGACGAATTCGCGGCCGGTCGACGAACGCGAGCTGGCCAACGCGGCTGGCGAGTCGCGGATTCCCGTTTCGAAGCGTGCCAACTAGAGATCGACTCCCATGAAATTCGCCCATTTTTTCATCGATCGGCCAATCTTCGCGACCGTGATTTCGGTGGTGACCGTCATCCTCGGCGGCATCGCGTACCTCACGTTGCCGGCGGCGCAGTACCCCGACATCGTGCCGCCGACGATCGTTGTGCGAGCTATGTATCCGGGGGCTTCGCCGGAGGTGATCGCCGACACGGTGGCGACGCCGATCGAACAAGAGGTGAACGGCGTCGAGGACATGCTGTACATGTCGTCGCAGTCGACGGTCGACGGCGTGATGCAGTTGACGGTGACGTTCAAGCTTGGCACCGATCTCGACAAGGCGCAGGTGCTGGTGCAGAACCGCGTCTCGACGGCTGAGGCCCGGCTGCCGGAGGATGTGCGGCGGCTGGGCGTGACGACGATCAAGTCGTCGCCCGACTTGTTGATGGTGATTCACCTCGTCTCGCCGAAGAAGACGTATGACCAGCTTTACATGGGCAACTACGCCCTCATCCAGGTAAAGGATGCGCTGTCGCGGGTCGATGGCGTCGGCGATGTCACCATGCCGGGCTTGCGTGAGTACAGCATGCGGGTGTGGATCGATACGGAGAAGCTTGCGCATCTGTCGCTGACGGGCGACGATATCTTGCGGGCGATTCGTGCGCAAAACGTCCAGGTGGCGTCGGGCGTCATCGGTCAGCCGCCGCAGTCGGTCTCGGGCGATTATCAGCTGACGATCAACACGCTGGGGCGATTGCTTGAGCCGGAGCAGTTCGAGGATATGGTCGTCCGCACCGGAGCTGATGGCCGGGTGATTCGGTTGCGCGACGTGGCTCGGATTGAGCTTGGTTCGCGAGAGTATACCGTCAACACGTATCTCGACGGCGAGACGGCTGTGGCGATTGCGATCGCGCAGCGGCCCGGTTCGAACGCCCTGGCGACGGCGGCCGGCGTTGAGCAGACGATCGAAGAGTTGTCGAAGGAGTTTCCCGAGGGGCTGGAGTACCAGATCGTTTACAACCCGACGGTCTTCGTCCGCGAGTCGATCGATGCGGTGATCCACACGCTGTTTGAAGCGGCCATCTTGGTGGTGATCGTCGTGCTCGTGTTCTTGCAAAACTGGCGGGCGAGCCTCATTCCGCTCATCGCGATTCCGGTGTCGCTCATCGGCACATTCGCGGCGATGTCGCTGTTCGGGTTCTCCCTGAATATGCTGTCGCTATTCGGGCTGGTGCTGGCGATCGGCATTGTCGTCGACGATGCGATCGTCGTCGTGGAGAATGTCGAGCGGCACATCGCGCTCGGCTTGCCGCCGCGGGAGGCGACGTACAAAGCGATGGACGAAGTGACCGCGGCGGTGATCGCGATCGCGGTCGGCTTGTCGGCGGTGTTCGTGCCGACGGCGTTTATCGGCGGCATCAGCGGCGAGTTTTACAGGCAGTTCGCGCTGACGATCGCGGTGTCGACGCTGTTGTCGGCGTTCAATTCGTTGACGCTCACGCCCGCGCTCTGCGCGCTGCTCTTGCAGCCGCATGGGGCGAAGCGGGATCTGTTCACGCGGTTCTGGGACTTTGCGTTTGGCTGGTTCTTCCGGCTGTTTAATCGCGGGTTCGATCGGACGAGCACGCTCTACGCGGCCACGGTCAAGTGGAATCTACGCAAGATCGCGCTGCCGCTGTTGCTCTACGCGGCGCTGATTGGGGCGACCGTGTATGGGTTCAAGGCGGTGCCGGGCGGGTTTATTCCACGGCAAGATAAGGGATACCTCATTACAGTGTTGCAGCTGCCCGACGGGGCGTCACTCGCGCGCACCGACGCAGTGGTGAAGCAAGCGACCGAGATCATCATGAAGCATCCGGGCGTCGGCTTCGCGGTCGGCTTTTCGGGGTTCTCGGGCGCCACGCGGTCGAACAGTCCGAATGCGGCGGCGATCTTCGTCGGCCCGGCGAGCGTGAAGAACGAGGGCGAGGCGGCGCCGCCGATTCTGACGCAACTCGACAGTTTGCAGCAGGCGCTGATGGCGATTCCTGATGCGAGCATCTTCGTCGTCCCGCCGCCGCCGGTGCAAGGGCTGGGAACCGCCGGCGGGTATAAGTTCCTCGTGCAAGACCGCAAAGGGAGCGGCGCGCAGGCTCTGCAGAAAGCGACCGATGAGTTGATCGCCGCCTGCTACAAGGAGCCGACGCTCGCGGGGGTGTTTACGACCTACCGCGCATCGACGCCGCAGTTGTTTGCCGACGTCGACCGCGTCAAGGCGAACATGCTTAACGTGTCGCTCACGAGCGTGTTCGATGCGCTGCAGACGAACCTTGGCTCGGCGTACGTTAACGATTTCAATTTGTATGGCCGCACGTTTCAGGTGCGGACGCAATCGGAGGAAGACTTTCGCGATCAGGCGGAGGACATTCGTCGATTGAAGACTCGCAACGCGAATGGCCGGATGGTGCCGCTCGGTTCGGTGGTCGACGTGAAATGGCAGAGCGGGCCTGACCGCGTCGTGCGGTACAACATGTTTCCCGCGGCGGAGGTGCAGGGAGATACCGGGGCAGGGCATAGCTCGGGCGAAGCGATTGCGACGATCGAACGGCTCGGCCGCGAGATCTTGCCGCCGGGGATGACGATTGCGTGGACGGAGATCGCGTACCAAGAGCAACTCGCGGGGAACACGGCGCTCTACATCTTCCCGCTGTGCGTGCTGTTCGTGTTTCTTGTGCACTCGGCGGAGTACGAGAGTTGGTCACTTCCGCTGGCGATCATCCTCATCGCGCCGATTTGCTTGCCGTTCGCGCTGGCGGGCGTCTCGGCTCGCGGGATGGACAACAACCTCATCACGCAAATCGCGTTCGTTGTGCTCATTGGCCTCGCGGCGAAGAACGCGGTGCTGATCGTCGAGTTTGCGAAGCAACTCGAAGAAGAGGGGCATTCGACGATCGAGGCGGCCATCGAAGCGTGCCGGCTACGGTTGCGGCCGATCGTGATGACGTCGTTCGCGTTCCTGCTCGGCGTGTTGCCGCTGGCGCTGGCCGAGGGGCCGGCGTCGGAGTTGCGGCAAGTGCTCGGAACGTCGGTGTTCGCCGGGATGCTCGGCGTCACGATGTTCGGTTTGATTTTGACGCCGACGTTTTACGTGGTGCTGCGGTATGCGTCGGATCGGTTCTGGCGGCGCGGGGTGAAGTGAGCGGTTCGGTCGATGCACGCGTTACTGCGGCACGAGGCCAATCGCGCCGACTGGTTCGGTTTGCACGCCGCCGCCGACTTCGAGGCTCGACGATCCGGTCGGTGCGCTCTCCAGGCTGCCGGCGAGGAGCAAGCCGTCGATCTGAACCTCGGAAATCCGCAGCGCTCGCACGGCTTCCAAGTAACCAAGCTGCGTGTGCGAGTACGTCCGCTGAGCGGTGAGCAACGCAACGTAATTTGTCTCGCCCGCTGTGTAGGTTTTGCGAGTGAGATCGAGCGACTCGTCGGCCGCCGGCAGGATGACGTCGCGGTAGCGAACGACCTGATTGCGGGCGTTCGCGTAGCGTTCGAACGTCGGGGCCAGCCGATTGCGCAAGTCGAGTTCGAGTTGGTCGCGTGCGCGACTCGCCGCGACTAACTCGGCCTGGGCGCGGGCGACGCCGCCTTGGTTGCGATTGAAGACGGGAATCGGGACGCTCACCGCGACGCCGCCGTCGGGTTTGCCGTTGATGCCGTTATCCATCCAGTTGACGAGGCCCTGCACCGTAACGTTCGGTACCGGCTCGACGCGTTCGCGTTCGATGGCGGCGCGAGCGCGCGAGATCGCCATCGACGCAGCGGCCATTTCGGGACTGAGCGAGAGCAATCGGCCGAGCGCTTCGTCGAAGTCGATTTTTTGAGGATCGCCGAGCGGATCGCCGTGGAGCGGCTGCGGCGCGAGCGAGGGATCGCCGATGACGGCCGACAAGCTGCGCCAGGCGGCGGCGTAGCGGTTCCGGGCGTTTTCGGCGAGGATTTGCGAGTTCTCGATTTCGAGCTGAGCCTGCAGAACGTCGGACTTGCCGACTTCTTGCGAGCGGTACAAGGCATCGACTGTCTTGGCGCTCTGCTGGCCGATTTGCGTGAGGTTGTTCGTTAGGTCGATTTGCCGTTGTGCGAGCAGCACCTGAAAGTAGGCGACGCGCACGTCGGTCAGCACGCGGAGTCGTTGGGCTGCGAGTTCTTGCTCAAGCCGCATGCGTTCGTTCCCTGCGACGGCGCGATTCAGCGCGAGCTTGCCGCCGCGAACGATTTCTTGGCTAAACAGCACGCCATGCTGCTCAGCGAGTCCGCCGCTGCCGATTTGCTGGCCTTCGTAGCCGACGCTCGGATTGGGCGCCAAGCCGACTTGAACCCAAGTTCCGCCCGCAGCGGCGACCATCGCCGCTGCGCGTTGAACGGAGGGGTTGCAACTGAGCGCCATCTGCTCGAGGTCTTCCAGGCCGAGACCGGCCGCCGCCTCGGGAGTCGGCAGCGGAATGGGCTCCGCTGCGGGCAGCACCGAGTCGGCAATGCGCAGATTGACGTGGCTTTGCGCCACGGCGCGGTTTGAACCGATTGCGATGCAGCAGCAAACGACAAGGCGCCGCCATGCGCCGCTGCGAGGCGTTAGAAAGACGTTGTGATTGATGTTGAACATCTGGCGGGATTCCTTTCCGCAGCAGCGTCGCTAGTTCATTTTGAGTTTGGTTGAATCAGCGACGGCGTCTCCGAGCGTGAGCTTTCGCAGCGAAGAGGGATGCTAGGCATGCCTCAGTGCGGTGACGATTTTGGTTTGAGCCGCCTGCCAGCCTGGCGCGATGCCTGCCAGCAAACCGACCGCCAGCGAGGCGATGGCGCCTTGCAGGGCGATGTCCCACGAAGGGCGAAACGCAATCGTGACGCCTTCCGCGGCAACCGACATGTCGGACCAGGCGAGGAACAACATGCCGCCGACGACGCCGAGGCCGCCCCCCAGCACGCTCAGCAGCACGCTTTCCGTAATGACGAGCCGAAAGATGCGTAGCGGCCGGAAGCCGAGCGTTTGCAGGACGGCGTGTTCTTTGATTCGGTCTTGCACCGACATGATCGTCGTCGTCGCGACGAGCGAGAGGACGAGCGCGACGCAAGCGTAGCCAAGCCAGTGGATGAAACCGATCAGTTCGGCGAGATCGGAGAGCGTGTCGGCTTGGAACATGCCCTTGGTGCGCGTCGTCGTCGCGACGGGGCCGGAGTGGAACTCGGCGTCGATCGCGGTGGCAACGGCGTCGGGGTTGGCTCCATCGGCGAGGTGGACTTCGAGCATCGTCACTTGGCCGACATCGCTCAGGCCGCGGGCACGTTGCAGGAAGTCGAGATGCGTGTAGATCAGCGCTTCGTCGGACGCAGTGTTCGAGGCGAACACGCCGGCCACGAGCACAGTGACGTCGCCGATGGTGAACTTGTCCCCCGGCTTCAGCTTGCGGCGAGCGGCGACCGCTTGGCCGACAAGGGCCGCATCGTCCTGGCGGGCGAAGGTTTCCCAGTTCCCTGAGCGGATTTCCAGCGGCCGCGACTGTTTCAATTGCTCGGGCTGCATTCCTTGGAAGACGATCGCGTCGAGGCTCGCGCGACAGTTGTTGGTGAAGACCATGATGGGCGTCACCTCGGCGACGCCGGGGAGTTTGGCGATCGTCGTCGCATAATCTTGTGGAAGCTTGCTGCTCTGCGGGCAGAAGCGGTTCTCCTGGAAGACGATGAGCGTCCGCCCCGATTCTTGATTTTCCGTGAGTGCGAACAAGCCATGCTGAACGGCGCCGACGAAGCAAAAGACCAACAACGCCACCGCGGCGCCGCTGATTGTCAGCAGGCTGCGCGTGCGATGCCGCCAGAGGCTTTTCGCGATGTAAGGAATGAAGTTGAACACGGACGCAATTCCTTAGGCGGTCAGGGCGCGGGGGATGATCGGCTTGCCGTTCTCAATGAGTTGGCTGCGTTCGAGCCGCAGGCGACGCGTGGCGCGGGTGGCGGCGTCGGCGTCGTGCGTCACCATCAGCAGCGTCATCCCCAGTTCGCGGTTGACGCGTTGCAGCAGCGTGAGGATCTGCTCGGTCGTGTCGTCGTCGAGGCTGCCGGTCGGTTCGTCGGCGACGACGACGGTGGGATTCGCGACGATCGCCCGCGCGATGCCGACGCGCTGTTCCTGGCCGCCCGACATTTGACGGGGGTAATGGCCGGCGCGGTTGGTGAGATCGACGGCGGCGAGGGCGATCTCGACCCGCTTGGCCCGCTCGGCCGCCGACATCGGTAGCAGCAGCAGCGGCAACTCGACGTTTTCGTAGGCGGTGAGCACCGGGATGAGGTTGTGCGTCTGAAAGATGTAGCCGATGTTCGCAGCCCGCCAATCGGCGAGCCCGCCGCGGGAGAGCGAGGTGATCTCGGTGTCGCTGACGACGATCGTTCCCGAGGTAACCTCGTCGATGCCGGCCACGAGGTTCAACAGCGTGCTCTTGCCTGAACCGCTGGCGCCCATCAGCGAGACGAAGTCGCCTTCCTCGATGTCGAGGTGGACGCCGTCGAGCGGGCGGATCGTTTCTTCGCCGCTCACATATTCTTTGCGAACGTCGATGACTTCTACGAGTGGCATAATATTTGACTCTCTAGTCGGGAGCGTTTTCTATTGAACGACGGGGCTTGTCGTGCGTGCGGTCGGCGACATGCCGGCAGGCCCGCCGCCGATGTTTTGATCGTTGCCGACGATGCGAATGCGTGTGCCGTCGGTAAGCGACTCGCGGCCCGTGGCGACGAGCTTCATCGTCGGGTCGATTCCGGCGGCGACTTCGACCAACTGGTCGGTGCCCGCTTTGCCGAGTTCGACCGGCGTGCGACGGGCGACGCCGTTCGTCGCGTCGGCGATCCACACGAACTTGCCGCCGTCGCCTTCTTGCACCAGTTGCCGCGGAACGAGCAGGCGGAGTGCATCCGCCATTTCTTGCTGGTCAGTCACTGGCTGCGGCGGCGCGACGAACGTCACTTTGCCGAGCATTTCGGGAGTGATCACCGCGGGCGGGTTGTCGATGCCGACCTTCACCTGCAGCGTGTTCTTCTGGATGTCGGCCCGCGTCGTGAGCCAGAGCACCTTGCCGGTGAGCGGCTGACGCGACGCGGCTGTTTCGATGGTGACTGGCTGGCCGATCTGCACCTGGGGGACGTCTTCCAAGCGAACATCGACGCGAACTTGCAGTTTCGCGGGGTTGTACATCGAGGCGACCGCGCTGGAGTTTTGCTCGGAGAGGGGATCGAGCCCCGATAAGCGTTTGCCGGGGCGAGCGTCGACCGTGAGGATGCGGCCCGAGATGGGCGCGGCGACCGTCATCCGATCGAGATTTAATTGAGCGGCGTCGACTTCCAGGTGGGCCTGTTCGTGCCGCGCCTTGGCCGCCGCCAGCGATGCTTCTGCAGCGGCGACGGCACGCTTGGGTTCCGTCATCAATTCCAACTGCTGCCGCAAGGCGTCGCGTTTGCGCCCGAGCGCGTCGATCTGTTCGCGGAGCTTCGGGCCGCGGGATTGCAATTCGCCGAGAGCACTCTTCGTAGCGGCGAGTTCGGCGGCCGCTTCGCGCGTGACGCGTCCGGCGACCGCATCGCCGGCTTGTTCTTTGCGGGCAAGATTTTCAGCTGCCAACTGTTGGCGGCTCGTTGCGCTTTCGATCGCAAACGGAAGATTGCCGAGGCCGAGTTGAGTTTCCGCAAGCAACGATTCGGCGTCGGCGAGCGCGACCCGTAGTTCGTTAGGGTTGGCGAGCGTCGATTGTGCGGCGGTGAGCGACGCTTGAGCGCTTTGCAGGTCGGCTTCGGCGAGCCGCAACTTGGCGTCTGCTTGCTGCACCATGAGTTTGGCGTCAGCGTCGTTTAATTTGGCGATCGGTTCGCCTTTCTGCACGAGTTGGCCTTCGACGACGAGCATCTGCTCGACGACGCCGCTGGCGAGGGCCGACGCCGTGACGGCCGAGGGTTGCGGTTCAATCCAGCCGGCGGCTTGGAACAGGGGCGTCCCCTCTTGCTGAATCTCGGCCCGCGTGACGATCACCGGCACGACGGTCACCGCCTGCGCGGGAAGCAAGGTATCGCGCATCGCGGCGGCGAACAACGCTCCGAACGCCGCGAGAATCGCAACTGGCGCGATGTAGCGCGTGCCCCAGCGACGCCGCACGGGCGGTTTGGCCGTCGCTGCGGGCTGGCGCGTCACGGCGAGTTGGCTGAGATCGACATGCGACATGGTCGACGCTTCTGGTTGCAAAAAGTTTTTGTTTACACGAGGCCGAATCAGGTCACTGAGTTAAATAGCTTTGATCGCTTCCACAACGGGGAGTCGCATCGCCTTGGCCGCCGGCGGCAAGGCGCCGACGATGCCAAGGATGACCGCGGTGATGCAGGCGATGGCAATGCCGACGCTATCGACGCGAAGCATGAACGCTCCCATCGTGAACCGTACCGCCGTGCCGTTGACGAACAGTAGTCCCAACAGGCAGGCGATCAGCGCGCCGCAACAGGCGAGCAGCGTCGCTTCTTGGATCAGCGTGAGTAGGATCGCGCGCCGCCGATAGCCGATGGCCTGCAGCGTGGCGAGTTCGCGGATGCGGCCCACAACGGCGCCATACATCGTGTTGAGCCCCGCGAAGACGCCGGAGCCCGCGACGAGGCAGACGACGATCCAACCGAGCATCCGCACCGGGCGATAATGCTTTTGCAGGTCGGCGTAGTAGGCCATTTCTCCCACCGACTTCAGTTCGAGATCGATCCGCTCGCGGCAGAAGAGGTCGACGTCTGCGGCGGCGTCGGCCGAGTCCATCGTGACGGCGACCAGGCTGAGGTCTTGCCGCTTGAGCGCGGACTGCAAGTCGTTCAGCGGGCACCAGACTTCCGATTCAAACGCCGCGCCGCCGGCGGCAAACACGCCGCTAATCTTCCAATCGCGACCATCGAAGCGAATCGTTTGCCCGGGCTGCAACGCCGCCTCGTCGCAGCCGAGCTTCGAGTGAACAAGCCGCCCGGCCAGCACTTCGCCCGGTCCCGGCCACGTTCCCTCGATGATCTGCACCTGCTGGCGAACGAGCGGCGCGGCCGTCGTCACGCCGCGCACCAAGCCGAGCCCTTCTTGATCGTTCACTGAGATCCGCGTTCCCAGGTATAGCTCGGGCGAGATGAATTTCTCGCCGAACTGCGACCGGACTCCAGCGACGCTAGCGGCGAGCAGCGCCGGAGTCCGTCCGGGGATCGCAGAGTTCTCGATGTCGGCGCCGGAAGTCATCGCATACACCAAGACGACGTTCGGTTGTCCGGTGGCGGCGAGCGATGCTTCCAGTCCGCGAATGAATCCGACGACGACCAGCACCAGCAGGATGACGATCGACAGCCCGCCGAGCGTCAGCGCACTGCGCGACGGCCGGCGAAACAGGTTCCGAACGCCATAGTCCCAAGGTAAAAGTCGCCGCATGGTTCTCTCGTTTCTCTTCCGAACGACTACCGGCGAATGAACACGCCGTCGGCCAACACTGTAAAATTGCCGCTCTCGTCTTTGCTCGCTTTGCCGCGGATGACGACGAAGTCGTTTTCCTTCACGCCAAGGAGTTGGCGGGAGTCGGCCGGGACGAGGGCGCCGTTGTCGACGACCTTCACGAGCGTGGTGCATTCGGCGCGTTCGTTCGCGCAGCAGTCGCCCATGCAGACTTCGCCTTCAGCGCTCTCGGTCCCTTCGGCGACGACCGCCATCGACGCGTCGAGCAGCATGAACGCCGCGCGACCTTCGACCCACGGCTTGTCGGAACCGCCGATGCGACCGACGACGACTAGCGGGTCGCCGTTGCTCGCCGTTTCGCGGGCTTCGATCACGCCGACGGCGTCGTCGGGTTCTTCGGCGAGCAGGTACTTCTCGCCGTTGACGACGGCGCTGGTCGTCGCGGCGCTGCTTACAGGCGTTGTGGAAGCGGGGCTACCGCAACCAACGCTCAGGCTGAGCGCGCTCGCGAGCGCGGCAACATACAGTGACGATTTCATCGAGTCCCTCCGGCGGATTGAGGACGTGCGCTGACTTGCGGAGCGGCTTGAGTCGTTTCCAAGGTGAGCCGGCCAAATGGACCGGTGACCGAGGAAGGCGTGAGGCCCAACTGCCGAGCGGATGACAGCATCGGCCACGGCGAAAGTTGCACGTTCTTCGCCGGCTCGACGATCAGTTGCGATTTGTCCTGCAGCAGCGTGACCGTTTGAACGCCCTTCATCGACTGCACGGCGCTACTCAACTGAGCGATGGCGTTCGCGTCGGCGGCGGGCGTTACGGCAATCACATAACGGCCGTCAGTAGCGCGGCTGGCCGCATCGAGCTGATCGGGACGAACCAGCGAGATCGCCGCGTCGCTCGCGACGAGCCGCGACGGCTTGCCCTTTCCCTTTTCGACGGCGTTCCAGAGCCGGTCGGCGGTGAGCTTCGGCGAGGGCTTCGCCGTGACGGTGACGAGCCGCTTTTCAACGTTCGCCGAGACGTTCATCACGCCTGGCGCCGTGTAGAGCTGGGCGGCAATTTTCTTGGCGCACCCTTGGCAGCACATGTCGTCCGCCGTGATCTCGTAGGTGACGACGTCGGCCGCGACGGCGCTGGAGGCGTTGAGTGCAACTGGCGCCACGACGGCGGCCAGCAGGGCGAGCGACCTGGCCCAACGGGCCATTCGATGCAGTTTCACGGACTACTCCCTAGATAAAATCGAGGCGGGGGCGACGAATCCGTTCGTCGCAGCGCAGGCGGGCGCCTCGCGACAATTCGTGCAGTAACGGCTGCTCAGCGTGAGTCAGCTACATGCCCAGCGGGCAAAGATCGAAGCGAGTGATGCTCAAATGATGAAGCGGCACAACTCCGCGCATACCGAAACGGTTCGCGGAAGATCGCTGTTGTGCGCGTCCGAAACGCGTTCGGAATGGCGGTTCAAATATTGGACGACGGCCGTCAGATTGCCATCGAGCGGCATCGCATCGAGCACTTCTTGCGAGTCGACGACCGAGGATGTTTGCGTCGGCACCGGCGAGGCGCAGCAGGCGCAAGGTTGTTCGCTGGGGCAGTGGTCCGAGCTGTGCGAATCATCGCACAGTTCGTCGCCAGAGTGGCGGTGCTGCGGGCTCGCGGCGGTTGGCTTGGCTGGTTTGCAGCACGTTCCACATGAACGCGGCTGGGCTGCTTCGTCATGCGGACAGGTTTCGGCCGCGTGGCAATCTGCTAGCAAGCAAAGTGCGCGGCATTGTTGCGCCCCGTTAATTGACAGCAACGCCAGCCCGAGGGCGGCGATCATTCGCGTCAATAATGGGGAGCGGTGGAACATGTAAGCCGGCTCGGAAAACGGGAGCAACCGTCAATCTCAATCGTCGCAATCGCTACTAAGAGATTAGGTTAATAAAGCCGCGGCGGCAAGAAGAACCTAGCTTGCCTGATTTGCCGTCGATTGGTCGCGCGAATGCAACCCGTTGAGCCGCAGAGAGATATCGCAACGGCACGGAGTTGCGAAGGGAAGCTTTTCGCGAACGCCATCCGAAGTCCGTCGACTGCCGAAACGCCTTGGCGGGCGTCCTTGCGCGCGCTTACGTTCGCGCGATCAACGTCACAGTAACGATCACTTCGTTCTTGCCAGACCTCTCCGCGCGAGCGAAGGCTATAGCAACTCGTCGTCAGAAACCGTGCAGTGACGATCTTCGAGGACGCCGATGGCGGCGTCGCGCCGCGCGAGTTCAGTTTCCTCTGCGGAGAACTCGTGCAACTCGCCGCGCCGTGCACGGTGCTTGGGGTTGGCCCACGCGACCGAATTGCTCTCAGTGCGACCGTTGCGTTCAGCTTGCAACCAGCCATTCGCCGATTCACGGCGCCGGATCGGTTGCAGGTCATCGTCTCCGAACGCCGAGAAGGCGGCGTCGAAGCGCCGTTGCGACGCATCGCCGGCTGCCAGAAAGGGAAGCCCGGCGGGCATGGCGAAATCGGCGCTCGTGGAGGGCGTGAACATGGGCGTCGATTCTTCGACGAGCATAGCGCTCAATGAAGCCGGCGCCATTACCGCGGCGGCTACTGTTGCACCCGACGATGCGGCGGCAGCGATCGTCTGCGACTGGCCGAAGTTGGTTTTCCAAATCGTGAGATCGGGAGCGTCAACCAGTAAGTTGCCGCTGCCGTCGGCGCCGACCAGCGCCGGCGTGCGGTTGCCATAGGTCCGCTGCCAGGTGAGGAAGTCGACGCCGTCGACGCGGTTGTCGCGGTTGTAATCGCCGGCGAGGCCAGGGGTGCCGTCCCAACCGGGCGAGCCGCCGGTCATCGAACTGGCCCGCCAGTTGGCGCCCGAGTTCGGATCGCCCGCGAGGTTGAAGAACTCAAGCGAGGGGCCGCCGCCGTCAGGGGCGGTGGGCCAAGGGGCTGCGTCGTCGTACTCGATCGTCTGCAGCACGGTGCCGTTGGCTGCGACGAGCGTGATCACTTCGCCGCCGTTGCTGAGGTTCGCGGTGCCGTAGCCGCCTCCTGCTATGTAGACGCCCGAGCCGTAGACCGACTGGAAGGCGGTCGGGTTCTTCGGCACGACGATCCGCTGGCCGGCGGCCAGGGTGAGGCCAGCGCCGAAGGTGTACGGCGTCGAAGCGAACGTGGCGAGTTGCACGCCCTCGAGATTGAGGGTTTGCGTGCCGGTGTTCAGGACTTCGATGAACTCGAGATCCTGCGAATCGGCGACGGCGGGATTCGACGCGGGGTTGTAGTGAAGTTCGCTGATGACGAGCGACGGCGTCGATGCGTTGGCGCCGGCGACAAATTCCAGTGGTGCCGACCAGTGGCTCCAGCGGCCTGTGGCGTCTTGGTAGCGAACCCGCGCGCGGTAGGTGCCGCCCGGCGTCACAGCCGAGGCGGGGGCGTTGATGACGTTGCTGTTGACGGTGAGCGCGCCCGAATCCCAGCTGGCGGTGAATTCGTCGAGGAACGTCCTGTTCACGTCTAGCCCGGCGGCGACGTCGGTGACCTTCGCGAGACGCCACTGCACGGCGCCGAAGGTGGCATTGCCCTGCGGATCGGCGAACGCCGTCGTTTGGAACGCGAGGCCGTCGGCCGGTTTGCCGGGAGCGCCGACGTAGGTAATCGTCGGCGTGTTGGGGATTTGCGATTCTTCGCCTGACGCATTCAGCAGGCCGTCGAGATACGACGCTCGACCGCCGGGGCCGACGTCGCCGCCGGGCCAGCTGCCGCCGACGAACGCAAAGTTCATCATGTCTTGCACGAGGGCAGTGAGCGAAGTCGCGCCGGCGCCGCCGAGGCCGTTGTAGTTGCCGGCGTCGGCCGGTGCGCCTTGCCAACGCGCGCGGTCGGCCGCTTCGAGCGGCAGGATCTTCGACACGAGCTCGTCGAGCATGCCTTTGATTTGGTCAGGCTGCCAGATGAGATCGCGCAATTCGCGGAGCGTGTTGTAGTACGCCGGATTGATCAGCGAGTTGCGGTAAGCGACGTTCTGGTTTTCGAACAGGGCGTCTTGGACGAGATCTTTGCCGTCGTTCCAAGTAGGGCCCCACGTGGCGTCGGTGTCCCACAGCATGATCCACAGCTTGCCGAAGTTATCGTTCTGCGGCAGGTAGTCGGGCTCGAAGTAGTAGACCATGTTCTTGTTGCCGGTAGGCCAGTAGTCGTAATGGCGCACCGCTTCCGCCAAGGCGCGGAAGATGAAGTACTTCTGCAGATTGACGCGGAACTCGATATCCGTGCTCGCGCGGCCGAAAATCTCTTCCATGTAGTCGTGGTCGGAGCCGTCGCTCACCGCGAACGGCGCCTGGTAGTCTTGCTGCCGCAGCGCGTCGTTCGATTGGTTGATGAGCTTGTAGAGGTTGCCCGCTTCCATGTCGTGGGCGTCGAGGAACCGCTTGTCGTAGTCCTCCATCGCGAAGTTGATGCCCCAGAAGTCGCCGCGCCATTGGTCGGGGGCTTCGGCGGCGCCGTCGATGACGCGGAACTGGAACCAGTGGGTTTCCGCCGCTGGCAGGCCCATGAGGTTCGACAGCATCATCGTCATCGCTTCGTTGAGCGAGTAGGTGAGCGTTTGACGATTGTCGAAGCCTTTGCCGGTGGTGAGCGTCTTCCACTTTTCAGGGTAAGGCACGCCGTTGTTGTCGAGCGGCTCGAACCAGCTGCCGTCGTTAAAGCGGAACCGCATGCTCCGCTTGCCGTCGGTGAGGTAACGGCCGTTGGCGCCGCGGAGGCGGTAGGTGATGTTGTCGTACACGACGCCGTTGTAAACCATCGTGCCCGACCAGTTGTACGCGCTGCGGGCTTCGGTCCCTTGCGGGATTTCCTGGCTCGGTTCGTAGCCGTTGACGGCCGTCATGTCTTCGGCCCGGGTCAGGAATTGGTAGACCGGGAGCGAAGCGAGCGCGGCGGCGTCGGCGACGACCTGGTTCGCGTTGTTCTTGTATTCAGGGACGCCGTCGTAGACGAAGTACGCGAAATTCAGCGAAGCATCGTCCTCGTAGGGGACGGTCGCCGACTTGCCGAGCGCGTCGGTGACGACGATGCGATAACGCACCAGCGTGCGATGCGACTGCGGCGGCAGCGCGACGGAGAAAATCGAGTCTCCGGCCGCCGCGTCGACGCCGGCGCCGTTGTCGAGCATCGAAACGTTCGTCCAACTGGCGGCGGCGAAGTAGGCGGGGTTGGCCGTCGGTTGCAGCGTTTCGTCGGCGATCAGCTGATCGACCGGCACCGGAAGCCGCGCGGGAAGGTACTGGCCGGGAAGCACGACCTGATACTGCAAGACGACCGACGCGACGCCTTCGGGATCGGTCACCTTGGCGGAGACGGTGACGGAAGTGCCGGAGACGGGATTTTCCGTATGGTTGACCTGCCGAATCGCCGGCGCGGCGTTCGTGGCGAAGACGTTGTTCTGTGCGCCGGGAGTCGCGCGGGGGTGCTCGACGACCACCTTCACCGTGCGGGTGTTCGTTCCCTGGGCGTTCGTGGCGGAGAGGGTGTAGGTAGTGGTTTGCGTCGGGTTCAGAACGATTTGGTTCTGCCCCGTGACCGTGCCGACGCCTTGGTTGATCGAGATCGACGTGGCGCCGGCGACGTTCCAGGAGAGCGTCACTGGCTGGCCGACGAGGATTTCGGCGGCGCTCGCGTTGAACGCGCTAATCGTCGGGCCAGGGGCGACGGCGTCGGGGCCGGCGGCGTAGCTCGTGGAAACGTCCGCCGCGGTGAGGGCTTTGTCGTAGATGCGGAATTCGTTGTGGAAGCCGTCGAACAACGGATCGCCCCACTGCGAACGGCCCAGCCAGTTGTTCACGTCTTCGATGTCGATCAGGTCGATGAGCAGCTGGCTTGTGCCGACAAGGACGCCGTTGACGTAGAGCTTCTGGACGTCGTTGACGGTGTCCCAAGTGCTGACGAACTGGTATTCCACGCCGGGCGTCGGAGCGCTCGTCCAATCGACGGAGCTTTCGGTTTGCGTGCCGCCGTTGCGGTGAGTGAGTCGCAACGTTCCCGAGGAGGCTTGGGGAATGAGCGTGACGTATTCCTGGTTGAGAGCGCCAGTCGAGCGATCTTCGCCGCCGCTGCTGCGGCCGAACGAGAAGATCTCAGCCCAGGTACGATTCGTAGAGACCGTGCCCCACCATTCAAAGGTGGCGTTGCCGCTGAGGCTGGAGATGATGCCGTTGGGCAAGTCGACGTACGCGCCCGACGCGAACGGCGTTTGGTCCGAGCTCTGGCCAGAGTTTGCACTGACATTGAGCCGGCCGCCGCTGTAGCTGGCGATGTGGCCTGGATCGACGAGCGTGGCGTTCGAGCCGCCGACGCTGTCGTTCAGATTGCCGTTGAAGCTCCAGCGGTGGACGATGTTGCTGAGCAACCCCGTGCCGGCGGGCGGCGGCGGATCGCTGGGAGCGGGGAACATGGGCGTGACGTACGATGGGCGCCACGAGCTGCCGAGATTGTTGTCGAGCGCCGGATTGATCAGTTCCATCGAGGCGCCGTTGCCGTCCGCGGCGATTGGCCACGGAAAGCTAACCTTGTAGTCGACTTGGTCGATGATCTGGCCTTGAGCGTTGCGGAGTTCGACGAGTTCGCCGTCGCTGCTCAACCCGCCGGTGTAAGGGCCGATGGAATTGACGCCGAACTCCGCCAAGATCGTCGCGGGACTCTGAGCGATGACGAGGTAACCGCCCGCCGCGATTTGCTGACCAGGTGCGAAGGTATACTCGATGCCGTCGGTGAAGGCCCAGTTCGAAAGATCAACCGCCGTCGCGCCGGTATTGTAGAGTTCGATGAACTCTTCCTGGCTCGTGTTGTCTTCAGGGTTGTAGTGCAGCTCGTTGATGACGACCGCCAACACGCGGCGATCTTCCAGCGGCTCGTAGCGCAACTTGCGCGGCGCTGACTTTTGGCGGGAAATGGAATTGGGCGACGAGGGGCGCCGATTGCGATGCGAAGATGCCATGCGAGCTCTGTTCCGTGCCGTCTTCAGAGGAGAGTTCCGAGAGGAGTCAACTATTCAGAATAGTCGGGAAATCCCGGGTCGGCTACGTTTGCGCGGCAATAAGAAATGGTCACAAAAGGGGTTGAGAAACGCGTTCAATGCGGGTCGCCGTAGGGCGATGAAGCTTGCTGAAAAGCAAGCTAAACAGAGCGTGCGGGGCGGGCGCCGTCTGGGCGTGGAGGCGAGCGGGCTAGCCGAAGCGCGGGCTAGCGGCGACCTCGGCCGGGAGTCGACTACGGGGCGGCGATGGCGAAGGGCGCCGCAAGTTCGATCGCTTCCGGCCTCATGCACGAGCGTTCGTTGCAGGCTTGGTAGTCGATCTTGCAGTTGATCGCCGTTTCGCCGACGTGCGCCGTTGGCTCGATTTTGAGCGTTCGTTTGAACGTTGATTTGCCGACGTGCACCGGATGGCCGTCAGGTGCGATGGACCGCGTGGGCGACGGCGCGACCCATTCGCCCACCGCGGAAACTCCTGGCGGAAGAGTCAGTTGGAGCGTGGTAGCGATGCCCGCGGCAGAGTTGGCGCCGAGCGCCCGCACTTCCCACTGCGGCGCTATTTCTAGTTCCACGGCGAGCTCGAACTGCGCTCCGGGGAGCGCGGAACGCTGCGGCAGCACGAGTGCGGCGGCGATGGGCGTCTGCTCGACGCGCACGACGATCGCGTCCGAGGCTGTCGCCGCTGTTGCGACGTCTGCCGCGGGTTGCACCAGGGCGGCGTCGGTTGCAGTAGAACTGGTCGGCGCGGATGGCGGCCCGCAGCCAATGGCGCATACGAATAGCGCAAGCGGGGTCGCAATTAACGTGAGTCGCAGCAGCGTTCGCAGGCGGCTCATTGAGAACTCCAGCGTAGGTTCACTTGCGGAGATACAGCCAGACGTATCCATGCGGGATCGCCAACTCGTGCGACTCGTTGCCAGCGCCGTGCGTTTTGGCGAGGAAGGGCTTCACCTTCTTGACGAACTCCGCGGCGTTGGCCTCGGCTGCCTTCGACTCAGGACTCTCGCGCATCGCCTGATACTCTTTGGTCCAGGCTGCAGTCGCTTCGTCGCTGTAGATGGCGTCGCCCGGGTAGCGTGCGGCGAAGTCCTTGTGCAGGGCCTCGTACTTTTCGGCCACCGGCTTGCCCGTTTTCTGGGCCTCCGCAAGAATCGACTCGAATTCGGCGCGCTCTTCGGGCGTGACGTCGGGCTTGATCGCGTAAACGGTCGCGAAGTCTCCCACGATGAGATCGAGCTTGCCGTCGCCGTTGACGTCGGCGATTTCGGGTTGGCTGCGAATCCCTGGGCCAATGTCGTCGTCGCTCCAGCGGAGCAGGTTGTAGCCGTTGCCGTCGTGTTTGGCGACGAGCTCGACGCCGCCGGCGAAATTGGGAGCCCCCGCTTTGCCGACGTTGCGGAACCAAGTGACGCTGCCGTCGTCCGATCCGGCGATCACGTCGAACAGACCGTCGCCGTCCCAATCGGCCACGGCTGGACAGAAGTGGGCTTTGACTTTCAGCGGCTTGCCATCTGCCTTGAGAGGAATGTTCTCCGCCGCGAAGGCGTATTGCTTCGCATCGCCTTCATTGATCCGGACCTTCAGCCCGCCGTCGAAGCAGCCGATGAGCAGGTCGAAATCGCCGTCCGCGTCCCAATCGACAGGCGTGTA
Organism: Lacipirellula parvula; assembly: GCF_009177095.1. Taxonomy (NCBI): domain Bacteria; kingdom Pseudomonadati; phylum Planctomycetota; class Planctomycetia; order Pirellulales; family Lacipirellulaceae; genus Lacipirellula; species Lacipirellula parvula. The sequence goes on along the minus strand of NZ_AP021861.1, from coordinate 6,300,380 downwards.
AAAGCTGCCGAATGACTGGAAGTCTTGTTGCTGCTGCGGGCTGCTTCGCACTGGCGTTCCGGTCTTGTCGAGCAACTCTTCGCGAGCGGCGAACTGATGATCCGGCAGGCCGCGAAAGAGATAGCAGTGGCCGGGGTCGTAGGAGTTGCTGACGAGATCCTGAATGCCGTCGCCATCGAGATCGGCCATTCGCGCTTGGGCGCCAATGCAACAGTAAATTCTTACTTCGGCGTCAACGTTCCCAGCTTGGAGGGCGCCATCGCTCTTGAGCTGGGGGATGCCGTCGCCGCCAGCGTTTTTGTAGACGTGGAACTTGCCGCTGAAATCCCCAAGCAGTAGATCCTGGCGGCCATCGCCATCAAGATCGACGATGCATGGGCTGCTATGCCCCCACGCCTTGCCGGTGTCGATTGCCTTGCCGTCTGCGTTTAGCAAGACGGGCTTGGCTAGTTCTGGATTGCCTGCCAGCATGATGGCCGCTGAGCATGCCCAGCATCCAATCACTTGGCAAATCGTTCGAGCCGCCATGGCTACCCTCCTTGCGTTTCATTGCGCCTGAGTCTTTCGAACTCCAATAAGTCTATCCGCAAAGCAATCGGCGACGAATGCCCTGCTCAGAATGCCCGGTTTCCGCCGATCGATTCACGCGACGAATGCAGCGCTAGTTGAAAGCGATCTTGAACGGTCCGGGCGGGTTGGCGTCGGCGTCATTGTGCGTCACTCGCGCCATGCCTCCGTGCTGCACGCGCGTCGTTTCTCCGCATGGATCTTCGGCAGTTTGGGCGGTTGTGAAACGACTGCTGGAAGCGAGCACGAGCCAATCGAGGCCGACCAAGGCGATTCTGCCTTTGGGAGAAGCCTCGTAGATAAGGGATTTAGCGACCGTCATGTTAACGCGGCGGAATCGCCGTGACCACGTTGCTAGCGAATGGATATACTGTAGGGGATGGTTGCGCATCTCCGCTTTGCCTTTGCAGGTGTCGCGGCCGTGCAACTTGGCCACCGCTTCACGCTTCGTTCGGCGATCATCGTCACGACGATCGCGGCCGGCCTGCTAGGAATGGCGGTGACGCTGTAGGAAGCCGCCCCGACGGCGGCTATGATGGGGCAATGGCATCGCGACTCGTCTATTCCGCTGCTCGGATTATTGCGCTAGGCTTGGCTGCTGCAGCCGGCTATGTGGCTGCCTACGTCCCATTGATGACATTATTCTTCAGGAAAGAGCCGGTGGGGTTCCTGGCAATCCTGGCGATATCGATCGCGGCCGCGTTCAAGGCCGCGCAGTTGGCTGATAAGCTTTTGCCGCGACAGCGAACTGCTCGCGACTCCGCTCCAGATTCCGGCGGCTAGGTCTGCTTTCTTCTCGCTTCGTCTGTCGTCCTCTGCCAGTTGGAAGACGTTGGGAAAGCCTCACCGCAGCTCGCGCGATTGGCGGAGGTCGCTCATGAGGCGATGCGTGGCGGTGAGGTCGATGAGTTCGGCGACGCTGGCGACGTTCAGCTTTTTCATGAGCGACGATCGCCGCATCTCGACGGCTCGTTCGCTGATGAACAGCTTGGCGGCCATCGCTTTGTTTGGTTCGCCGGCTTGGATCATCGACAGCGTTTCGCGATCGCGGTCGTTTAGCACGGCGATGCGCGTGGCGAGGGCGGCGAACTCCGCTTCCTGGGAGCGCCACTCGGCGTCGAGCGCGAGGGCGCGCTCGACGCGGCTTGCCAGCGTCTGGCGATCAAACGGCTTTTCGAGGAATTCGACGGCCCCGCTTTTCATCGCGGCGACGGCCGTGGGGACGTCGGCATGCGCGGTGATGAAAATCACCGGCAGGCGTTTGCCTTCGTGGAGAAGTTGCTCGTAAAGTTCCAAGCCCGATTGCCGCGGCATGCGGACGTCGAGAATGAGACAGCCGGGCATCTCGCGGCGGTAGAAACGATGGAAGCCGCCCGGCGTGCTGAACGTGACGACTTCATGCCCCAGCGCACCGAGCAGCGCGGCGAGCGACTGTCGCATTTGTTCGTCGTCGTCAACGACATAGAGCTTCGGCGCGGGTGGGGGGGCTGGCGTCATTGGGAAGACTGGACGGGATCACAGGATGGATGGAATCGACGGGATGAAGCTCGAGATCGCTTATGCATTGTCACATCCACTAAGTCCCGCCTTTTTTTCGCATCCTGTTAATCCGCATCATCCTGTAATCCTGTCCATAATTTCAAACGGCTTTGCTTCGTTGTCGAGTAAAACGCGAGGTGGGCTGACGGGAAGTTGGAAGGAGACGTGCGCTCCCACATCGGCAGGGCGGATGCGGATGTCGCCGCCGTGGGCTGCGATGATGGTGCGGCAGATCGAGAGGCCGACGCCGAGTCCGGCGGCCTTTGTCGTGTGGAAGGGGGCGAAGGGGGCTTCGAGATCGGCGGGGTCGAAGCCGGGGCCGCTGTCGACGACGCTGACCGTCGCTTCATCGTCGTCGACTTCCAGTTCGATGGCAATGCGGCGCGACGCGATGGGGATCGCCTGCATCGACTGCAAGCCATTCTGCACGAGATTTACCAACACTTGCTGGATCTGAATCGGGTCGGCTTCCACTTGTGCCGAACGATCGCCGATGTGCAATACGACGGCCGTCTCATGGCGGCGAATTTCGAACTGGCAAAGGTCGACGACTTCGCGGATGAGCGCGGCGAGGTCGACTGGCTCATAATCGCTCGCGTCGTCTTTCGTACGGGCGACGAAGCGGCGGATGCGGTGGACGATTTGGCCCGCGCGGAGCGATGCGTCGGAGATTTGCCGCAGGTATTGGTGCAGGCGGCGATCGTCGGCCGGGGGCGATTGTTCGAGGATCACTTCGCTGGCTGCGGCGAAGTTGGCGATGGCGCCGAGGGGTTGGTTCAGTTCGTGAGCGAGTCCGATCGCCAAATGGCCCATCGAGGCGACGCGGTCGGCGTGGCTGAGCTGCGCGGCCAGGCGACGGCTGTTCGCTTCGGCGAGTTTCCGCTCGGCGACTTCATGCTGAAGCGAGGCGACCAGCTCGGCGAGGTCGGCGGTGCGTTGGGCGACGCGGTGTTCGAGTTCATCGACTTGCGTGCGGATTGCGCGGGTAGCGGGACGGACGACGAACCAGCCGAGCGTCACGAGCAGCGACGCGACGGCGGCGGCGATGGCGAGGCTGTAGATGCGGAGCCTCGTCACTTCTCGCGAGGCTTCGAGTTCGAAGAGGTCGACGATTTGCTCCATCCGCGCGAGGAAGGGTGCTTCATGCCTGAGAATGATGGCAGCGGCCTGCGGCGGTTTATCGTTGCCGGCGATGATTTGTTGCGCGGCGGCGACGATTGGCTGGAAGTCGTGATCGAGCGCGGCCCACTCCGTGGTGAGTTCCGCAGAGGTGATGCGTGGCACGCGAAGCTCGTCGCTGCCCTGGCGGAGGGCGTCGTTGGCGGCGATCCATTCGGCGAGGGCGACGCGCAGTTCCGCTCGGCTTGCTTCGCGGAGTCTCGAATCGGGGGCAGATTCTGCAGCGAGCGCGGCTTTGGCAAGCTTTTGACTCAGCATCCGCTGGCGGCCGGCGAGATTAATCACCGGGGCGTAGGCGTCCATCCGCACCAGCAGCGGCTGGATGATCGCTTGGTCGACGATCATCAAACTGGCGACAACGCCCAGTACCAACACGTAGCGCCGGCCGAGGCGCCGGATGAGGGCGTCGGCGGAGCGGGGGGCTGAGGCGGGGGTGGGTTGGTGAGGCTTCAGTTTGGAACCGCTGCTGAACGCAGATCAACGCAAATGGAGGGTGGCCGGCTGCTAATGAAAATGGCGTTCCAAAACGGTTGGGGTTGGTTGGAAGGCCGCGAAATGCCTTGCTGGCGGGAGATGAAACTCGGCGGCTTCGGATTTCCGAAGTGGCGGCTGGCGGAGGTTGCCCAAGGGATGTGCGGTCGTGCGTACAGACGCGGCAGCGACTTGGCGACCATTTTTGGGAATCGGCGAGATCGCTTCGGGCTTCCGAAGAAACGACGCTCGATGCGGCGTTTGGCCCTGTGGTTGCAAAAGCGAGTCGCACCACACGCGTGATCAATGGTTTGGCGGAACCACGATCATTCCACCATAATGGAACCTCTCGAGTCACTCCGCCATGGAAGTCGACGGCAAAGCAACGCGTCTCGCCCTGTTCAATCTCTCGACGCCGAACATGCGGGCGTTCCACATGGCGTGGATCGCCTTCTTCTTATGCTTCTTCGCCTGGTTTGGCGTGGCGCCGTTGATGGCGGTCGTGCGCGGCGAGCTGCAACTGACGAAGGAGCAGGTCGGTTGGTGCATCATCGGCTCGGTCGCGGCGACGGTCTTTGCGCGGCTGCTGGCGGGTTGGATGTGCGATCGCATCGGCCCGCGGCTGACATACACCGGTCTGTTGCTGCTCGGTTCGATACCGGTGATGGCGATCGGGCTCGCGGATGATTTTAAGACGTTCCTGCTGTTCCGTGTGATGATCGGCGCGATTGGGGCGTCGTTCGTCATCACGCAATATCACACCTCGCGGATGTTTGCCGCGAATTGCGTCGGCACGGCGAACGCGACGGCGGCTGGGTGGGGGAATCTCGGCGGCGGCGTGACGCAGCTGGCGATGCCGCTGCTGTTTGCGACGCTTGTCGGCTGGGGACTCACCGAGGCCGTCAGCTGGCGCGTGGCAATGATCGTCGTCGGCGTGCTCTGTGCACTCACGGGCGTTGCCTACTACTTCTGCACGCAAGATACGCCCGAGGGAAACTTCCGCGAGTTGCGGGCTGCCGGCAAGATGCCGCGGGTGCAGGCGACGAAGGGGGCGTTCGGCGAAGCGGCCCGCGATCGCCGCGTGTGGGCGTTGTTCCTTATTTACGGTGCCTGCTTCGGGATGGAGCTGACGATCGACAACATCGCGGTCCTCTACTTCATCGACTATTTCGATTACTTCAAGACGCTGGAACAGGCCGAGGCGCTGCGAACCGCAGGGATGATCGCGGCGATGTTCGGCGGGATGAACTTGTTCGCTCGCGCGGTGGGCGGATTGATCGCCGACCGTTGCGGCAACCGCTGGGGACTCGACGGGCGGGTGAAGTGGTTGTTCATCGCCCTGTTCGGCGAGGGAATCGGGCTCATGCTCTTCTCGCAAGCCACGACGCTGTCGCTGGCGATTCCGTTGATGATCACGTTCGCGATGTTCGTGAAGATGTCGAACGGCGCCACCTACGCGGTCGTGCCGTTTATCAATCGCCGAGCGCTGGGGGCAGTGAGCGGCATCGTCGGGGCCGGCGGAAATCTGGGGGCGGTGGCGTTTGGCTTCTTGCTGAAGGTTGAAGGGCTCGATTGGCACTCGGCACTGTTCATCGCGGGGATCGCAGTGACCTGCATTTCGTTCGCGAGCTTTGCGATCACGTTCCGCGAAGGGGCGGAAGCTCGGCCATCGCTCGACCTGCCTGCCGTCGAACCTGTGCCTGCCTAATGCAGCCCGCAACGCGGATTCACGGCTTCCATTCCTTCCAGCGATTTCGATGAGCAAACCCATGACTCACTCGACTGCAAAACAAACCGTCGTCGTCATTGGCAACGGCATGGTCGGCCAGCGGTTTTGCGAACGGCTGGTCGAATTCGACGCGGAGAAACGCTATCGGATCGTGACGTTTTGCGAAGAACCACGGGCTGCGTACGACCGCGTCGGGCTGACGTCGTTCTTTGCTCACCGCGATGCCGAGCAGCTGATGCTCGCGCGGCAAGAGTGGTACGCGGAGAATGGGGTCGAGCTGCACGTCGGCGATCGGGCTTGCGAGATCGATCGCGCGCGGCGGTTGGTGCGTTCGGATCGCGGCGTGGAGATTGCTTACGACCACGTTGTGCTGGCGACCGGTTCGTTCCCGTTCGTGCCGCCGGTGCCGGGGGTCGATAAGACCGGCGTGTTCGTTTACCGGACGATCGAGGATCTGCAGAACATCATCAAGTATGCCGGCACGGTGAAGCGGTGCGCCGTCATCGGCGGCGGGTTGCTAGGCCTCGAAGCGGCGAAGGCGGCGTACGACCTGGGGCTTGAAACGCATGTGATCGAGTTCGCGCCGCGGCTGATGCCGCGGCAAGTCGATGACGCCGGTTCGCGGATTCTCGTGAACAAGATCGAGTCGCTCGGCGTGCGGGTGCACCTCAACCGAGCGACGAAAGCGATTCACGGCAACGGAGCGGTCGAGCGGATGGAGTTTGCCGACGGCGACTCGATCGATGTCGAGATGGTGATCGTCTCGACGGGGATTCGCCCGCGCGACGATCTGGCGCGTCAATGCGGCGTCTCGGTGAGCGACCGCGGCGGCATTGTCGTGAACGATCGGCTCGAAACGTCCGACGAGCGGATCTCGGCGATCGGCGAGTGCGTCGTCCATGGCGGCATGGTTTACGGGCTCGTGGCGCCGGGGTATGAGATGGCGGAAATCGTGGCGGCGAATCTCACCGGCGGCGAGCGGCGATTCGCCGGCGCCGATCTCTCGACAAAGCTGAAACTGATGGGCGTCGACGTGGCGAGCTTCGGCCGCTACGAAGCGCCGGCGTGCGATGCGATGCCGCTGACGTTCGAAGACCCGTTCGCGGGCGTCTACAAAAAGTTGCTTTTCTCGCGCGACGGCAAGCAGCTGCTGGGCGGCATCTTGGTCGGCGATGCGAGCGACTACGGCAAGCTGTCGATCTTTGCGAAGAGCGGCGGGGCGTTGCCTTGCGCGCCGCACGAACTCATCGTCGGGGCCGGCCCGGTAGGCGGGGCCGGTCTCGACGTGATGTCTGACTCGGCGCAGATTTGCTCGTGCAACAACGTGACAAAGAGCGCGATCTGTGCCGCAATCAACGAAGGGGGCGTCGACACGCTCGATGCATTGAAGCGTTGCACAAAGGCGGGAACCGGCTGCGGCGGCTGCATGCCGCTGGTGACTGATCTGTTTAAGGCGGAGCTGAAGCGAGCCGGCAAGGCGGTCGTGAATTACCTGTGCGAGCATTTTGCCTACTCGCGAACCGAGCTGTTCGCGATCGTGAAAGCAAAAGAGCTGCGGACGTTCGGCGCCGTGCTCGCGCATTGCGGTAACGGGACTGGGCATGGGTGCGAGCTATGCAAGCCGGCGATCGCGTCGATCCTGGCGAGCTTGTGGAACGACGTCATCGTCGACGCCGAGCACGAGACGCTGCAGGACAGCAACGATCGATTTCTCGCCAACATTCAGCGCGGCGGGACGTACTCGGTGGTGCCGCGGGTGCCCGGTGGCGAGATCACGCCAGAGAAGCTGGCCGTCATCGCCGATATCGCGCGGCGGTACGGGCTCTACACGAAGATCACCGGCGGGCAGCGGATCGATATGTTCGGCGCGCCGGTGCAGCATCTGCCAGAGATCTGGGAAGAGCTGGTCGACGCCGGATTCGAGAGCGGCCACGCCTATGGCAAAGCGGTTCGCACGGTGAAGAGCTGCGTCGGTACGACCTGGTGCCGTTACGGTGTGCAGGATTCAGTCGGCTTCGCGATACGCGTCGAGAATCGCTACAAGGGGATCCGAGCGCCCCACAAAATCAAGATGGCCGTGTCGGGATGCATTCGCGAGTGTGCCGAGGCGCAAAACAAAGACGTCGGTCTGATCGCGACCGAACAGGGCTACAACCTCTACGTCTGCGGCAACGGCGGTTCGAAGCCGCGGCATGCGGAGCTGTTCGCCACCGATCTCGATGAAAAGACGGCGCTGCAGTACATCGACCGCTTCCTCGCCTACTACATCATGACGGCCGACAAGCTGACGCGTACTGCCGTGTGGCGGGAGAAGCTCGAAGGGGGGATTGAGCATTTGCGCGACGTGGTGATTCACGACAAGCTTGGCATCGCCGCCGAGCTCGATGCGATGATGCAGCGGCTGGTCGACACTTACCAGTGCGAGTGGGCGGCGGTGGTCCGCGATCCGGCGAAGCGGGAACGGTTCCGGCAGTTCGTCAACAGCGACGAGACCGAGCCCTGCATCGAGATCGTCGGCCAGCGCGAGCAGACGCGGCCGGCCGATTGGCCGAGCGAGTTCGTGTCGCTTGAGCAGTTCCGCATGACGGATGGCCGCTCGTGGGCGGAGCATGAACAAGAACGTTCGACAGGGCTGCGGTGGGTCGCGGTGGGGAGCATCGCCGACTTCCCGATCGACGGCGGGGCGACGGTGAAATATGGCCGCTCGCAGCTCGCAGTGTTTAACTTCGCCAGCCGGGGCGAGTGGTACGCCAGCCAGAACATGTGTCCGCACAAGAAGGCGTTCGTGCTGTCGCGCGGCATCGTCGGCGACGCGGCCGGCGAACCAAAGGTGGCGTGCCCGCTGCATAAGAAAACGTTCTCGCTGGAGAACGGCGAGTCGCTGCAGGGGGAGGAGTATCGCATTCGGACGTTTGCGGTGAAGGTCGAAGGGGAGCAAGTCTTCCTCGAGTTGCCGCCGCCGGAGGTGCTTGATGAGCAGTTGGCAACGGCGATTGGGTGTCGGTTAGCGACGTCTTGCGTCACAGCGGCTGAGTCTGTTGAACCGGTGGTTAGCGCAGGCGCGATGGTTTGATAGAAGCCACCGGCTCCGCCGGTGGACGGAGTAGACGCAAGCCGCCATTCCACCGCGTCCACCGGCAGAGCCGGTGGCTTTTATTGCAATTATCTTGCCAACTGCATTCATGATTGAACTTCCCGTTCTCAACTCGAATCGATCGAAGCCGCCGCTCAGCGGGCCGGCGCTAGTGGCGCAGCTGCTCGCGGAGCAGCAATCGATGTCGGCGGTCGAGGAGTTCAGTCGTTGGCACGAGACGGATGTCGCTCGCCCCCAATCGCGGCAATATCGCAGCCTGCTCCCCGCGACGCCGCCGGGGCCGGGCGAGCAGTATGCGTTCGAGGTCGATCTCGATCGCTGTTCCGGCTGCAAGGCGTGCGTCGTCGCTTGCCACACGCTCAATGGGCTCGACGAGACGGAGACGTGGCGCGATGTGGGCCTGATGGTCGGAGGTTCGACCTCAGCGCCGGTGATGCAGCATGTCACCACGGCATGCCATCACTGCCTCGAACCGGCGTGCATGATTGCGTGCCCGGTGAACGCCTACGAGAAGGATGCGGTCACGGGGATCGTGAAGCATCTCGACGACCAGTGTTTTGGCTGCCAGTACTGCACGTTGGCGTGTCCGTACGAGGTTCCGAAATATCACGCGGGCCTCGGCATTGTGCGGAAGTGCGATATGTGCTCGTCGCGGTTGGCGGTAGGTGAGGCGCCGGCGTGCGTGCAATCGTGCCCGCACGAGGCGATCCTCATTCGCACGGTGAGCCGGCGGCAAGTGGTCGAAGACGCCGAGACGACGGCGTTTTTACCGGGAACGCCCGATCCGCAGATCACGCTGCCGACGACGAGTTTTAAGACGAAGAAGCCATTTCCGCGCAACTTGCTGCCGGCTGACTATGCGCGGGTGAGTGCCCAGCATGCCCATTGGCCGCTGGTGGTGATGTTGGTGCTCACGCAGCTGTCGGTGGGGGCGTTTTGCGTCGGGCTAGTGCTGGAGGCCCTCGTGCAACTGCCGAGCGGAACGTCGCTGCGACCCGTGCATGCCGTGGCGGCGCTCGGGTTCGGCTTGCTCGCGCTCGGTGCAAGCTCGCTCCACCTCGGCCGGCCGCAGTACGCGTTTCGCGCGGTGCTGGGGCTGCGACATTCATGGTTGAGCCGGGAAATCGTGGCGTTTGGATTGTTCGCGGGATGCGCGTCCGCCTACGCCGCGGCCGTCTTTCTACTCGAACGAATTGAGTTCAATCTCGAACCAGCCATCGAGCCGCTCGGGTGGAGCGTTGCGGCGACCGGGGCGATCGCCGTCTTCTGCTCGGTGATGATCTACGTCTTCACGCAGCGCGAGTACTGGAGCTTCACCCGCGTCGGCATGCGGTTCACGCTCACTTGCGTTCTGTTAGGCATCGCGGCAATGTGGTTAAGCATGCTGGCGGCGATGCTCGCGGCGCCGTCGCTGCAGTTGACTGAGTTGGTTGCCAAGGTCAGCCCACTTCTGTGCCGTGCACTGATCGTCACCGCGGCGGTGAAACTCGCGTGGGAGGCAGCGATCTTTCGGCACTTGCTGTTTCGCCGGATGACGCCGCTGCGACGGTCGGCGATGCTTCACGCGGGCGAGTTGTCGCGCGTGACTCTGGCCCGCTTCGCGTTAGGGCTCCTGGGCGGCGTATTGATGCCGCTGTTTCTACTCAATCAAGCTGCGTTGGGTGGAGACGTCGCCAGCGCGGAGTTCATCGGCGCCGCGAGTTTGCTGTTCGTGGCCTGCTTAGCGGGCGAGTTACTCGAGCGGTACCTCTTTTTCACCGCCTGCGCGGCCCCGAGAATGCCGGGAGGGATTCGTTGATGAGCCAAGCCCCAACCAACGGCACGCATCTGTCGACGCCGTCGCAACGTTTCATTCCCCGACTGTTACAGCGAACGGGGCCGCTGACGGAATCGCTCGCCCTAAACGCGTCGGAGTTCGGCCCGCGACTGCTGCCGCCGCAGATGCACGGCGATCGAGCAACCGCTTCGGTGTGCGGCTTCTGTTCGACAGGCTGCAATCTCAACGTCCACCAGCGCGGCGACGAGGCGCTTGGCCTCAGCCCGGCGACCGACTATCCGGTCAATCTCGGCATGGCGTGCCCCAAGGGGTGGGAGGCGCTGGCCGTGCTCGACGCGCCCGACCGTGCGACGCGGCCGCTGTTGCGAAACGCCGTCGGCAAGTTGGAGCCGGTCGGTTGGGACGTTGCCGCGACGACGTTCGGCGACCGCATGCAAGCGATTCAGCGCGAGCATGGGCCACAATCGGTCGCGTTCCTCAGCACCGGGCAGATCGTCACGGAAGAAATGGCGCTGCTTGGCGCGCTCGCCAAGTTCGGCATGGGGATGCTCCACGGCGACGGCAATACGCGGCAATGCATGGCGACCGCAGTAGTCGCCTACAAACAGGCCTTCGGCTTCGACGCGCCGCCGTACACGTACGCCGATTTCGAGCAGTCGGACACGATCGTGCTCGTCGGCAGTAATCTGTGCATCGCCCATCCGATTCTGTGGCAACGGGTGATGCGAAACCAGTTCGATCCGCAGATCATCGCGATCGATCCGCGGACGACCGAAACGACGATGGCGGCGACGCAACACTTGGCGCTGCAACCAAAGTCGGACCTCGCGCTGTTCTATGGCGTGGCCCATTTGCTGATTGAACGCGAGTGGATCGATCGCGAGTTTATCGACGCCCACACGAGCGGTTTTGACGAGTTCGCGGCGTTCGTCAGCGACTTTCCGCTGTCGCGCGTCGTCGCGGAAACGGGGCTCGCCGCCGAGGTGATCGAGCGGTTCGCCGAGTCAATCCACAACGGGCTGCGGGTTTCATTCTGGTGGACGATGGGGGTGAACCAGAGCCACCAAGCGGTGCGCACGGCCCAGGCGATCATCAACCTCGCGCTGATGACCGGCAACATCGGCCGGCCGGGGACGGGGGCCAACTCGATCACCGGCCAGTGCAATGCGATGGGCTCACGGCTGTTCAGCAATACGACGAACCTGCTCGGCGGGCACGACTTCGCCAGCGCTGAGGATCGGCAGAAGGTCGCCGGCATCTTGGCCATCGACGAATCACGAATTCCGCACGAGGCGAGCTGGCCCTATCACCGCATCATGGAAGGAATTCTCCGCCGCGAGATCCGCGGACTGTGGGTGGTGGCGACGAACCCGGCCCACTCATGGATCAACCAAGAGACGGCTCGCGACGTTCTTTCGCGGCTCGATTTTCTTGTGGTGCAGGATATGTACCACTCGACCGAGACGGCCCGCATCGCCGATCTCGTCCTGCCGGCCGCGGGGTGGGGCGAGAAGGAGGGGACGTTCATCAACTCCGAACGTCGCATCGGCGTGACGAGCAAAGTAGCGAGGGCGCCAGGCGAAGCGCTCGCCGACTTTCACATTTTCAAGCTGCTGGCCGAGTACTGGGGCTGCGGCGAGATGTTCCGCCGCTGGGAATCGCCGGCGGCGACGTTTGAGATTCTCAAGCAACTGAGCGCCGGCCAGCCGTGCGACGTCGCTGGAATCGACGGCTACGCGATGCTCCGCGAGCGCGGCGGCGTCCAGTGGCCGTACCCTGCCGAAAGCGACGAGTATGCGACGGAGCGCCGCCTCTTTGCCGACGGGCGCTTCTTCCATCCCGATGGCCGCGCGAAGTTCCTCTGCGAAGAACCGCGGCCGCTGCCCGAACCGACGACGAGCAAGTTTCCGTTGACGCTGCTCACCGGACGCGGCTCGGTCGCGCAGTGGCACACGCAAACTCGCACGGCGAAGTCGGCGGTGCTGCGCAAGCTCTACCCGGAGGAGCTGTACGTTGAAATCAATCCACACGACGCTGCGGGGCTGCTAATCAGTTCAGGCGACTTGATCATCGTCGCCTCGCAGCGCGGCGAGCTGCGGGGGCGAGCGATGGTCACGCCGGCGGTGCAGCCGGGGCAGGTGTTTATTCCGATGCACTACGAAGCGACGAACCGACTGACGCACCCATCGTTCGATCCCTACTCGCACCAGCCCTCTTACAAGGCGTGCGCGGTGCGCGTGGCTATGGCCTCCAACTGAACGTTGCGTGCGGATCTGCGCATGCGGGATTGCCGACGCGCGGCCCGCGTGGATGACTCTGCCGCCGAACCGAAGTTTGTTCACGGTTGCCCTGCATGCTCGACGAAGCTGTCTTTGACAGCCACCCCGCTGGCGCCATTTTTCGGATATCCGAAGTCACGGAAGACACGTTCGATGAAACGCCCCGCTCCACTGCTAGCACTCGCTTGCGGCCTCTTGGCGGCACATTCCACGTGGCCTGCAGGCGTCTGGGCGGAGGAGTCGATTGATGCCGTGCGTAAGACCGCGGCGATGAACGTCGCGGCTCGCGGGGACTCTGCTTTCGACGTCGCCATGCTGCAGCCGGGCGAGGCAGAGGAAGCCGAAGGGGATGAGGACGCCGAGACGGATGACGAGGCGATCGATGCGGAAGGATATGGCCCCGCTCCCGCCAGCGGCCCTTACCCGAAGCCCAAGCCGAAGAACCCTTGCGCCGAGTCGCACAAGAATCTGTTCTTCCTTAACGACTTCAACTACCTGAAAGACCCCGCGTATCACGGCGATTGCCTGGGCGATCAGCTGAAGTTGATGCCGCTCGGCGTTTACAACGACTGGGGAACGCTCGACGTCGGCGGTCAGTACCGTCTGCAGTACAAGCACGAAGTCGGCATGGGCAACGCCGTCAGCGGCCCCGGCGCATTGCGGTTCGAGGAGACTGAGTTCGACCTCTTCCTCAATCGGATGCGGCTCTACGGCAACTGGCGGATAACCGACCAGTCGCGCGTTTACCTCGAAGGGATCTACGCCGACACGACGACCGACAGCGGTCAGTACCGCCCCCGCATCATCGACGACAACTTTGGCGACGTCCTCAACGGCTTCGTCGAACACTCGATCGCCGACGGCATATGGACGGCGCGAGTCGGTCGGCAAGAAATGTTGTTCGGCGCGCAGCGGCTGATTTCGCCGCTCGACTGGGCGAATACTCGGCGGACTTTTGAAGGCGCCATGCTGTTGTACGAGGACGGCCCCTGGTCGATCGACTCGTTCTACACAGCCTACGTACCGCCGCGAGCGAACGAGTTCGACAAAGCCGACTGGCAGCAGCAGGTGTACGGTTCGTACGCCGTCTACACCGCGGCGCCGAACAACACGCTCGACCTCTACTACATTGGCTACGACAACCGCCGTCCGGGGGAGATCGTCAGCGACTTCTCGCTTCACACGTTCGGCTCGCGACTGTTCCGCACGTTCGAGAACAACTGGATGTTCGAAACGGAAGGGGGCGTTCAGCTCGGCCGCCAAAGCGGACTTGGCAAAGATCAACGGGCTGGCTTCGCCACCGTCGGCGTCGGCCGCAAGGCGCCTGATCACGAGTGGCGGCCGGAACTGTGGACCTACTTCGACTACGCCTCGGGCAACGACGGCGGCGACGACTTCACGCGGTTCAACCAGCTCTTCCCGCTCGGCCACAGGTATTTCGGTTTCATCGATGCGGTGGCGCGGTCGAACATCCAGTCGCCGAACGTGTTGCTGACAGCGAAGCCGCCGCAGACCGACTGGGAACTACTCTGCTGGTACTGGTACTTCCGCGCCGACCAAGCGGGCGACATCGTCCCCGCACTCAGCGCGACGGAATTGCAAAGTCTCGATAGCCGCTTCCTGGGGCAGGAACTCGACCTGATCGCGAAGTACGTCATTGGGCCGCGATCGAACATTCTGTTCGGCTACTCTCACTTCTGGCGAGGCGACAAGATTCTGGCGCCGCAGGATGCGGACTTCGCTTACAGCCAGTGGGAAGTGAATTTTTAGCGAGCAGGCGTGATCGCGTTGGCTGGCATGATGGGCGGGCCACCGAATGAAATCGGAACGTTCGTCCCGCAGAGCATCGCCATCGTCTTTGCAACGAGATTCGTGACGATGAACGCGGTATGGGGTTTTCGGCGAGTATTAATCTCTGGTAGCCGATTTGATTTCCTGCAATTCACTCACCTCGGAATGATCGAAGCTAACCAAATACCAAGCCTGTTCGGCAAACCCATAGGCGACATTGACGAGATAGCCTTCGGGGATTTCGCGGGCCCGAGTGTATCGTCTATGTGCTTTGCGCAGCTTGGTTTCTTCAAATAATTCAATCGCAATCTGTTTCGATCGCGATCGATCGCGATACTTTGACGCTGTTTTCTTCAGAAACTTCCACATCTCGTCAGCTCACGATCGGCGCTCTAACTTTGGCGTCCTTAACCTCTGATTACATTGAGTCGATTATAATCTACTGTTTTCAGAGGATAGTAACGTCGCGATTTAAACAACGCCGGAGAAGAGTAGGTTGCGGGGGGGATCGAATCTAGTTGGGGTTCAGACTTTACAGCGCCGAGGGCTCAATTCTTGAGCACGACTCAACACCGGCCTGTTAGCACATCGCGGGGAACGGCCAGGGGGCGGGGATGTTCTCGAACTATGCCGTTGGCTTAAGTTGGATCTGTATTTCCAGCCGCCAAAACTCCCGATGCATCCACACGAGGCATGACGCACAGAAGGGCCAATTGGGTCGTAAGTGGCCCTTCTTTGGATGACGCCCAGTGGGCGTGCTTTTCAAATGGAGGCGGCTCGACCGCCCCAAGCTGGAAGCCGGCACCGCAATCACTGGGGCACGGTCTACTCCAACACGCAGGTGTGGCAGGAGTCGCTGCTGGAGAGCGATTTGCTTCCGAGTCCCGCTGCCTCAACTTCGTCGTGGGATGGTCACAGGGGTTTCTATCTCCCGTTTTGCTGTGCCCAAGAGCGTAGGCTTTACCGTACTCTTGGTCATTCCCTCAAGGTTCGTCTCGCCGCCCCTATCTATCAGCCAATCGACACGTGAGCTTCGCGATCTTTCCGTCACGGAGCGCAATGTCGAACGTCATGATAAGTGGATCGGGCAACCCGTTCCGATCGAAGGCGCCATCTATTTTTGCAGTGATGGTGACACCGCTTTCATACTCATTCATGTCGAGCGCATCGAGCGTAACGCTCGCCGCGAAGATGTCGTGAGCCGCCCACTGCTGAATAGCGTCGCGGCCGCGAATAATTCGCCCCGCGTCGTCGACGATCGTGTCGTCGTCAAACATCGCGAGAAAGCCGCTCGGATCATTCTCATTGATCGCACGCATAAATTTAGTTGCGAGTGTGGATAGGTCTTTAGTCATAGAACTGCCTTTGCGTTGGTTGCTTGGATCGGCAAGCTTACCAGCATGCTTCGCCCGACTCAGTTCGAGAATTACATCCGCATCTTTAGGATCAATAGCCCTAGGCCGCGGGCGCCCAACCCATTCATTACCATTCCACTGCCCGCCAACGCACGCCATCGTCAGCGCGTCGCCATTTAGTTCGTAGATACCAAGTTGGTCTGCGCCCGACTTCCTGGCATCGTGCGATCGGTGGTCCCAACTTTTAGGAGTCGTGCTAGGAACGATTTCAAACGTGCCCGCCCAAAGCTCTTTCCCTTCTTTGTCCAGGGCCGCATAATTTCCGTCCCTAGCGAATAGCAACCAATGTGCGTTCTTGGTCACGCCTTCCGGGTGAACCTTTGTGATCGCCCATTTTCCCACGAGCGACAGCTTGCCCGTCGCGACACGATCCTCGGCGGGTTCAGCCGCTACTGCCGCACAAGCCACCGTGATCCAAACAACGCACAACATGATGCGGCGCATTTTGCTACCTCTGTGTTGAAGTGAGTGGCTACCGCAGGCCGCCGGAAGCGAGTATTCTCTCGCCGGTCAACCAGCCAGAATCATCTGAAGCTAGGAACACAACGGCGTTGGCAATGTCTCTCGGTGTGCCAATGCGGCCGAGCGGGGTCGCGGCAACAAGTTGCTTCTCGAAATCGCTTCCCACGCCGTAGAGCCCGGCGTCGCGCGTTCCCTCGCTCAGAGTGGCGCCCGGATTTACGGAATTTACCCGAATATTTCGCGGGGCAAGTTCCTTCGCCAGAACGCCAGTAATCGCATCAAGCCCCGCCTTCGTGGCTGAGTAGATTGAGAAACCAGGCGTGTAGGATGTTGAGGCCACGGAACCAATGTTAATGATGCTTCCACCATTTGGCCCAAAGAGCTTGAGCGATTCCTTGATCGTCAGCAGCGGCCCGAGCACGTTGACGTTCATCTCTCGATAAAACTCATCCTCTGTGAGTTCGTCGATCGGCATGCCCTGATACACTCCAGCGTTGTTGACCAGGATGTCGAGAGATTTGTACGCCTGTTTTGTCTGATCGATCAGCCTTGCTACGTCTGCGGCTTTCGAGACGTCCCCATGAATAGCCGTAGCACGGCCACCTGCATCGACGATCGTGCGTACTACAGCGTCCGCGCCGGATTGGTCAGTCGCGTAATTAACGACGACCGCAGCTCCAGCTGCTGCTAACTCTTTCGCGATGCCTGCTCCGATACCCTTGGATGCCCCAGTAATTAGGGCGACGCGACCATTTAGTTTCGCCATTGCTCGTGTCCTCATTGCCAAGAAGAAATGTTTTCCTCAATGGCATAGACACCGCAGCGCGACGAGTGTGACAACTCGAGGTGGAGTTTCTTAGTTAAGGTGCAAAGCCGTGCGAACCTCAGGCTGATTCAGAATGCGTCGCAGCCATTCAGCCTGATCTGTAGGCTCAAGAAATGGGTGCTCGCGATAGATCGCTGCGTAGGAACGATCTGCGAGGTCGTCAATTTCACGGGCTGTCTCAAACGCGACCTCCTTGATTCGCTGAAAATGACCAGTGGCGAATAGCAAGCGATTCGGGTCGACGTGGCCGCCGTCGATGAATCCCTTCGTCTTCTTGGGACAGCGGCAGGGATTGCTCGCGTTGACGAGACTGCACTGGTTGTTCATGAACTGGTAGAGATCGCGGCGAGCGCGTGCCAAACATTGCCGGAAGTTAGCGGCAGTCATCTCCAAAATGTCGCTGCCCACGGTGTCGCTAACGCCAATAATCTCGCCGAGCGTGAAGATTAATCGCTGCTTGCGATCCAGACAGAGCAGCATGCCAGCGGTGCACGCGAGCTTGGTTTCTTCCACAAGCATCGGGACGTCGACCGGCACGCTCTTCGGATCGGGTAATTCTGCATCAGGAGTGCCGTTGATCGCGGCGGCATAGGCTGGAAACGTGTAATTTCCAGCCTCCGCGCCCCGACGTCGCATGTTCAGAACGTGGTTGGATGCAATCCGGTAAAGCCAAGTGCGGAACTTGCTTTCACCTTGGAATGTGCTCAGCCGAGTGACTGCCTTAACGAGCACTTCCTGAGTCACTTCTTCAGCATCCTGTGGCTGGAAGACCATGCGGACGGCAATGTTGTAGATCCAGGCCTGGTGCCGAAGAATCAGTCGCTCTAGTGCCTCGCGATCGCCGGCCTGCGCTTGGCCGACCAGCTTAATATCCTCTCGGTCATCACCGACACTTTCACTGAATGGATTGGGCATTGCGGCCAACCTAGTCTAAGTGACTTCCCATATTCAAAGGGCGACAGGCAGCCCTTGTTCTCTTGGACACGCGAAAAGGAAGACTGTGACAGACGCATTTGAGCTATTTCGGAATTCTAAATGGGTCGTTGTACTAGTGCTAATCAAGTTGCCGCCGATCGGCGCTGTCGCGATGGGCTGACGCTGCGACGCTAGCCCATGGGGTGACGTAAACGATGCAGCCCGAATAGTGGCTGGCTCGCTACCTCCGCTGTGGACGCAGAGTGACGCCGGCTACGCGACGGAGGGTCTGTGGGCGGCGATCTTAGCGTTGGCTCTTCATCCAGCCAATGCCGTCACCTCTGCGAGGCATGAACGCCCCCTCCATCACCAAAGAGAAAATCGGCGGGAATTGAACCTCGCACGGCATTGTGGGGAGCGCTATTGGGCGGCCGGTGATGCGTATTTGGCCGGTGAACTTACCGCTCGGGCGCAATTGCGAGCGCCGACGACCGCCCGAGTAAAGTTCCCGAACGGTCCGAGACCCGCCTTCGGGCCAGCATTCGCGGTGCTCGCGGCAATCAACTGTGTGCACATGTGCATGGATGGAACGTCGAATAAATAGCCTAGCAGTGCGGCCACGCAGAAAGCACATTCCGTCGGGATCTGCTTCGAATGGAGGCAGTTCCCAGAGAATTTTCCATTTTTGTTGTGACGTTCCGGGCAGCGGCGGAACTCTTAATCTAGAGGGGATTCGTCGCTAATCGAGCTTAGCTGTCGGTTCGTGTCGTAGGCCCCTCAAGCGTCACTTTTCGGGACTAAATCGGCGGGGCAGCCGATTTCGTCTCACGCCTGCGTTCGCAGATTGACGGCCAGTGCCCACGGCGGGCGCCGGGGGGCAAACGTCGTTTTTTGCGTCAACTTGCGCGCGGGCTTATGTCGCTCTCTCCTTCTCCTGCGAGATCTAACCTCAACACCGCTATGAGAGAATTCACCATGAAGCTGTGTCGCTTGTCGGGCGTAAAGTTTCACGCCATGTCGTTGGTTGCATTAGCGTTGATTGCTAATACGGCTTCCGCCCAGAACAACTGGAATGTTGCGAGCGGTAACTTTGGCGTTGGTTCGAATTGGGATGTTGGGGCGGTTCCTGGCGTCATTGATGAAGCGTTCATCAACAACGGCGGCGTCGCCACTCTTTCATCTGGAGACTTCCGGATGGAATCGTTGTCGGTTGCCTCGGCTAGCGCCACGACCGGAACGTTCAATATGACTGGCGGTGCGATTCGAGCTTCGACTTATCGCTTTGGCGAAAGCGGCACGACCACCAGTTCCATTTCGGGTGGATCCCTACTGGCGGATTCTGCTCTCTTCGTAGGCCCCAACAATGGCTCAGGAATTGGAACGCTTAATATTTCGGGCAGTTCCACGCGAGTGCAATCGAACGACGACTTCGGCGTAGGGCGACAGGGCAACGGAATTGTCAACCAGTCGGGAGGTGAGGCAAGAGCGCCGTTCCTGTTCATTGGCAAGTACGGGACCGGCGTGTGGAATCACTCGGGAGGTTTGCTTCGCCAAACCGGAGGCGATCTTGAAATTGGCGATGGCGGCAATCCCTCGCAGACTGGAAATATTGGCCCGCGTAACGGCTCGATGAATATTACGGGAGGTGTCGTTCACGTAGGTGGCAATTTCGCAATTGGCAATCGAAGTGGGACAGGAACTGTCAACATTAGCGGGGGCGCCTTGGCCGTGACCGGGTCAGACGGCGGTGGCTCCAATATTTACGTTGGTCGCGGCATGGACTGGGGAACACCTGGCGCTGGCGGGCCAGTCGAAATGCGTGTCACGGGCGGTAATGCCATCATCGTTGGCGCAGGCGATTTCCTGATGAACCCGACGCAGATCGCATCATCCTCAACGCTCGTTGCCGAAATTACCGGGACGGCGCATACGACGATCAGAGTTGCGGGGAACGCAGACATCACCAATGGGAAGCTGAAAGTCGATCTAACTGGATACAATCCGGTCAGCGGCAATAGCTGGACGTTACTTACAGCTGGAGCGGACATCTCTGCCGCCGTCACGACCATCGATAATATGGTTGCTGCCGGAGGCTTCGATCAATTGGCCCACGCAGTTCCGAACACCCCGGGTACGTTAATGGGGACGTTTGCCTCGACGGATTTCTCTTTGGCTCCGCTCACTAGTGGCTTGTCGTGGAATGTCAGCTACGCAAACAACTCGGTGACGTTAAGTGTCACAGGGACAGCGATTCCGACATTCACCGCCGACTTCAATAAGGATGGTAAAGTCGATGGTCTGGACCTTACCAAGTGGAAGAGTGACTACGGCGTCAACGCCAACTCAGATGCAAATGGTGACTTGAAGAGTGACGGAGCTGACTTCCTGGCCTGGCAGCGGCAATTTGGTTCGGGAGTTCCCGCAAGCCCGATCGTAGCGGCGGTTCCAGAGCCCTCCTCTGTCATTCTGTTCGCTGGCGCCATGGTCTCGTTGATCGCGCGTCGGCGGCGTAGCGCTTGAATAGGCGTCTCAAGGAATTACTAGGTCGCTGAAACGTTCTCGATACAGCTCATTCACTCCACATCACTGTGGAACGAGGAACCTCCTCTATGTCGATACGTAGTAAATTCGCGAAGAATGGATTCACGCTAGTAGAGCTGCTCGTCGTCATTGCGATTATCGGCGTGCTGGTAGCACTACTACTTCCCGCCGTCCAAGCGGCGAGAGAAGCAGCGCGGCGTTCGCAGTGTCAAAATAATCTTAAGCAGGTAGGGCTAGCGCTCAGCAATCACGAAAGCGCGATGAAGATTTTTCCGACGGGCGGCACGCACGTGGGGCCAGATATCGCCAGCTTCAGCACCAATGGAAAGGTCAATGGGCCTGACAAACAGGGGCTGGGATGGGCGTTTCAAATTCTGCCCTACATGGAGCAAGGTGCGGTTCGCAATCTAACGACGACCGCCCAAATCGCGTCGGTTTACATAAGCATGTATAACTGCCCCTCCCGTCGTGGCCCAACACGCTATGCCGACGATTATGGCGGTACGCAGCCCTATCTGACTGACTACGCATCGGCGCAGCCGGGGACTATTTATAAAGACCCCGGCGAAGTGTGGGGGCGGCAGGACTGTGGTGACTACGGCTGTTTGGCCTACGTGAAGACTGGGATGGCTTTCTCAGGCGTCATCGTCAGAACGAATTGGGTAGTTCGAGATGGCATCCCACCTTATTCCGTCCCTGGATTGGATCCCCCAATCACGGTGCGACGCATCGAGGATGGGCTATCAAACACGCTCGTCATCGCAGAGAAGCGTTTGCATCCGTCCAAGTATGACACTGGCGACTGGCACGATGATCGCGGTTGGTCCGACGGTTGGGATCCGGACACGATGCGGTCAACGATGTTCCCTTTTCGAGCAGACGTAGACGTCGATCCGGAAGTCGATGACCGCGCGTATGGCTATTGCTTTGGGTCTGCGCATGCAGCGATCGCAAACTCAGTATTCGCTGATGGCGCGGTCCACGCAATCAAATATGATATCGACTACCAGATCCTCAACCGTTTGGCGAGCCGTGCCGACGGTGAAGTTGTGGATCTGAGCAGCCTGTAGGATTGAGTTTATGTCGCCCTTTTTACCGTGGGCGGCAATTCTTTAGTGCGGTGCTTGGCGCATCCATGCAAGAGTCGAGTCGCGACAAATTCGTGCAACTGCTTACTGGCTCTCAAACCAGCCTCTTCAGCTACATCGCGATGTTGATCGGTGACGTTCACGACGCTAACAACGTGTTGCAGCAGGCGAATTTGGTACTGTGGAGAAAGGCCGACGAGTACTCCGAGGAGATGGATTTCACCGCCTGGTCGCGCAAGGTCGCCTATTACAGCACCCTGGCGTACATTCGTGACCAGCGGCGCGACAAGCATGTCTTCGACGAGGCGGTGATCGCGCAACTTGCGGCTCGGCCAGTCGCGGCGGACGAAGATGAAGTACGGGTGGCGCTGCGTCACTGCCTAGCTTCTTTGCCGGAGGATCTGCGAACGCTCATCCGCGAGCGGTACTGGCCGGGGAGTTCGATCACCGCAATCGCTAAGAAGCATGGTAAGTCGGAGGGCGCCATTCGAATGACGCTCATGCGAGTGCGGACGACGTTGGGGGATTGCATCGAGCGCAAGAGGGCCGCCACGCTATGACTGCCCCGCGATACCCCGCCGACGAGCCGGCACGCGAAGCCCGCAAGCTGTTGTCGCAACTCATCGACGGCGAGTTGACGACGGACGAGCGTGAACGCCTGGGAGAATTACTGCGCGACAATCCGGAACTGCAGGATATGTATTGCGCGATTATGCGCGTGCACGTCTTGCTCCACCTCGATTTTAGTGCGGGGTTGGAGAATGCGAATCCTCCGGTGTTGCGCAAGCAGCCGCTGTCGCTAGCGGCGCCTAGCGACGATTACCAGTCCGTAACGCCGCAGACGCAGCTCGCCGCGGAGCAGCGGCGTTCGCGATTCACGAAACGGCAGTGGGTAGCGGCCGCCGTAGCTGCGGCGATTCTGCTGGGCATCGGTGCGTACCTAAATCGTGGAAGCCGAGGCGACAAGCCGTTGCTAGTCGACGCCCAGCCTGCCGCGAGCACCGATTCGCTTCCTGCGGCCAATTTGAGCGTGCCGCCAATTCGGACGGCGCCAAATGCGACGGAAGAGAAGTCGCGAGCCGTCGCCATGCTGAGCCAGGCGACTGGCGCCAAGTGGGGTGACGCCAACTCGGCGATTCGTGCTGGCGGTCCGCTGGAGCCCGGTAGATTTCGGCTCGACGAAGGTTTGATTCAAGTCGAGTTTTTCACGGGCGCCGTCGCCATTATCGAAGGTCCGGCCGACTTCGAATTGGTGTCGGCTGATCGCGTCATTTGCCGCTTAGGGAAAATCAGAGCGCACGTCCCCAAGCATGCGAAGGGCTTCACCATCGACACGCCGTCCTATGCGGCTGTTGACCTTGGCACGGAGTTCACCGTCAAAGTTGAGGAAGAGGGCGTCAGCGAGTTTCATGTCCTCGACGGCGAAGTAGAGCTATGGGACATCCGTCCTGAGGATCGCGTGCTGGCGGAGTTGTTGACGAAAGGGAAGGCTGTTCGCTCGAACATCGCCGGCAATTTGGCGCGGATCGAGGGGCGTGAATCGGAATTGATCGGCCGGAAGCAGTTGCTGGAAATTTCCGAGGCGGCTCAGCAGCGGCGTCACCAGGAGTGGTTCGCGTATAGCCGGCAATTAAGATCGCAGCCCAATGTGCTGCTCTACTACGACTTCGATAACCAGGACGGCTGGGAGCGTGAGATTCGTAACAAGAGTTCGCACGACAACGCGATCTTGAACGGGGCGATCGTCGGTTGCCACTGGACCACAGGGCGTTGGAACGGGAAGAGCGCCTTGGAGTTCAAGCGGACGAGCGACCGCGTTCGCATCAACGTGCCCGGAGAATACGCCTCAGCCTCATTCTCCGTCTGGGTTCGCATCGAGGGGCTTGAGCGCTGGCTAAGCTCGCTGATGCTGTGCGACGGCCACGAGCAGGGCGAGCTCCATTGGCAGATTACCGAAACCGGACAGCTATTGCTGGGCGTGAAGGCGGATCCCGAATTCTCTCATGACTTTTACTCGCCGTCGGTGATCAATTCGAATGATCTGGGGCGATGGGTCCATCTCGCCTGCGTTTACAACGGCGAGACGGGGACCGTTCATCACTATGTCGACGGCGTGGAAGTCAGCGCGGAAAAGATTACCGTCGCGACGCCGCTGCGCATCGGAACTGCGGAGCTCGGCAACTGGACGCCGCAAGACTACAGCACCTATCGGACTCGGAGCTTGAATGGTCGGGTCGATGAGTTCATCATTTTCGACACGCCGTTGTCGGCTGCTGAAGTCGCGGAGATCTACGAAGCCGGGAAGCCAGGGTCGTAATGAACCCTTGGTTTGCAGCGCGACGGGAACCGCGGCCTCAAGCATGTGATGGCTTGAGCTATTGAGCTTACTTTGAAGCGAGTGACTCGCGGACTCGCTCTAGTAGTTGCTTTGTCAGCAGAATCCCTTCGCGCTCCTGGGCCGGAACTTTTCCTTCCCATTCGATGCCGACGTAGCCATGGAAGCCAGCGCGGACGGCGATCTCCATCATCCGCTTAAAGTCAGTTTCGGTTTCATTCCCCTCGTCGTTAAATCGGAAGCTTTTTGCACTGATCCCTTTGGCAAACGGCATCATCTCGGCGACGCCTTGGTAGCGGTCGTAGTCGTTGAAGTTGCCGAAGTCTGGAAGCGTTCCGCAGTTCGGCAAGTCGACCTTTCGCATGACTTCCGCGACCCACGCTCCGTCCGATGAAAATCCGCCATGATTTTCCACAAGGACGTTGAGCCCATGGGGAGCCGCATGCTCGGCGAGCTGACGTAAGCCATCGGCGACGAGTTTCACCTGCTCGTCGCGCGTGCCGGTTGAATGGGCGTTGACGCGAACCGCGTGGCACCCCAGCGCGAGCGCCGCATCGACCCACTTGCGGTGGTTTGCAACCGCCTCGCTACGAGCCGCGCGGTCGGGCGCTCCAAGGTCTCCTTCGCCATCGCACATGATCAGGACGCTTGTTACTCCCTCGTCGACGCAACGTTGCTTTAGCGCAGCGAGGTACTTGTCATCCTTGGCATGCTTCATGAAGAACTGATTAACGTACTCGACCGCATCGATTCCGCACTCGCGCTTTGCGAACGCGGGAAAGTCGAGGTGGTTCATCCTACCTTTGAATAAGGCCTGATGAACTGACCATTCAGCAAGCGAAATCGAGAAT
This sequence comes from Lacipirellula parvula, assembly GCF_009177095.1. Lineage (NCBI taxonomy): Bacteria > Pseudomonadati > Planctomycetota > Planctomycetia > Pirellulales > Lacipirellulaceae > Lacipirellula > Lacipirellula parvula. The sequence continues at coordinate 6,275,521 of NZ_AP021861.1, read as the reverse complement.
AGCGGCGCATCTTGCGCCGCGTGGAGCCACGATGCCCCGCCAGCCGCTGCGGTAACGGCTCCGAGGGTCGTTCCGCTCAGCCTGGTCAAGAAACTTCGGCGATCCAGAGGAGGAGTGTACATTCGCGGCGGACTGGCCAGATCGCGAGGGAGCGGTCGAGCCGGAGCTCGGATAGATGAATAATAATGTTCCTATGATACTTGATGAGGTCGGCGTTCGCTAACGGATCTATTCCTGCCTCGTTCAGCGATACCGAAACGCGTGGGGCCGCCAGCCGTGAAGGAGTAGACCCTCAACGCGATTCACCAGAGGATTCGGTCATGTCTCACAATAAAGCCGCTTGTGGGCAAATCTAAGCTGGCAGCGGCGTTCCAGCTGTAGAACACGGTATTCCGACAGAAGCGGCACGCGCCGGCTAAGACGAGCGAACCGAAGTCCCAATTCGCACGCTGACCCGCTGCATGATGGTTGCCTGCAAGCCGCGAGGGGCAACCTCTGTGACTTCGCAGAACGATTCGTCGATCGAGTAGAACTCGACGCGAGGGCTGATTTTCTTCACTAAGTCGAGCATCCGCCGACTGAGGGCCTCGTACCAACGGAAGTCGCGCTTCACGTAGACTGCATCGGGGCAAAGCTTCACCGCATCACGCGAGCTGGACTGCGAGAGGTTCCGTGGACGGCCGGGGTAAAACCGTGGGGGCGACTGCTCCAGAATCTCCAGGCGTCGCGAGAAACGGACTTGGTGAAAGAGAATCCCCTGCACGTCGTCTGCGAGTGGATTGGCAACTCTGCTCAGATGGCGTCGAAGCATTATCTTCAGGTCACAGAAGAAGATTACGCCGGTGCACTTCAGCGGGCAACGGCCGCGGACCCCGGGGTAAAATCCGGCGCAGCACTCTCCTGCACCGAAACTCGTAGAGTCACTGGAAACGAAAAAAGCCCGGGAATCCCGGGCTAATCCGACTCGCCGTGCAAGTCGGTGCGATTCTGTACAAGCGAACAGTATACCCCGTAGGGGAGTCGAACCCCTGTCTGCGCCGTGAGAGGGCGCTGTCCTGGGCCACTAGACGAACGGGGCGCAAGTGACGTGAATCAAGAATTTTCCGCCATCAGGGGCGGGTTGTCAATCGGGGCGGTTTGCGGCTGGTCGCGTTTTCTGGGGGCTCGTCAGTTGTCAGTGGTCCGTCGTCAGTTGCGGCTATCGCCGGGCGCTTGCTGCCATAAATAGCAACTGACCACTGACCACTGACAACGGACAAATTTCCTTAAGACGTAATTCCCTTCGTGAGCGCCATGAACGCCGTTTCAAGGTTGATTTCTTCCTCGGTGAGCCGCGTCAGGCGGTGGCCGGCGGCGACGAGCGCTTGCGATAGCTCGCTGTAGTCGTGCTCGCCGGCGGTGAGCGTCACCCGCAGCTGGCCGTCGTGGGCTTCGACCTTCTCGACGTAGCTGGCTTGTTCGATCAACCGCGCCGCGGGGTCGCTGTCGCCGGCGATGCCGATCCGCAGGACCGTTTGCTGGCGGACGAGTTTCATCAGCTCGTCGACGGTGTCGTTGTAGTGGAGTTCGCCCCGCTCGATGATGCCGACCTTGTTGCAGATGTCGGCGAGCTCCGGCAGGATGTGGCTGGAGACCATGATGGTCTTGCCCATGTTGCGGAGCTCTTTGAGCAGGCCGCGGATTTCGATGCGAGCCCGCGGATCGAGGCCGCTGGCTGGTTCGTCGAGCAGAAGCACCTGCGGGTCGTGGAGCAGCACGCGGGCGAGGCCGAGACGCTGCGTCATGCCGCGCGAGAGGCTGGTAACGAGGGCTTCGCGTTTGTAGCCGAGGTCGACGAGTTCGAGCACCTCGTCGCAGATCTTCCGCCGCGCGGCGCCTTTAATGCGATAGGCCGCGGCGAAGAACTCGAGGTACTCGATCACCTTCATGTTGTCGTACACGCCGAAGAAGTCGGGCATGTAGCCGATGATGCGGCGAATTTCCTTCGGCTTCGAGTAGATCGAATAGCCGCCGACGTACGCTTCGCCCCAGGTGGGGTTGAGGAGCGTCGCAAGGATTCGCATCGTCGTCGTCTTGCCGGCGCCGTTCGGACCGATGAAGCCGAACACGTCGCCGCGTTCGAGCTTCAGGTCGATCTTATGGATCGCGTAGAGGTCGCCGTACTTTTTGGTGAGGTCGCGGGCTTCGATCATGGGAGAGTTGCGAGTTAGGAGTTTCGAGTTGCGAGCGACGGGTTAGCGGTCGGAGCGTCGAGCGAAAGTTCATTCACTCGAAACTCGCGGCTCGTAACTCGCTACTCATCTTCCTCTTCCAACGGAATCACAAACCGATAGTACACCCAGCGGCGGTCGTGGTCGCTGGCGAGGGGGAGGTCGCCGTTTTTCCAGTTCGAGCCGGGGTCGTCGACGCCGCGGGCGAGCAGGATCGCTTGCTTGCCGGCAAGGAGTTTCGTCATGTCGAGGAACGGCTGGTAGCGGTTCGGGCCCTGGGCGTAACTTTCTCCGCCGAGGGCGTTGTAGAACATCATCGCCACGGCGAGTTCGTTGACGTCGATGCCGTTGACGTCGAGCGTGATCGGACCGCTGCCGGGTTGGCTCGCGGTTTGTTTGCCGGAGACTTTCAGCAGGGCGGTGCGAACTTGCGTCGGTTGGATCGTATCGTCGATCGTCGCGACCGCGCCGTCGGCGAGATCGGGCAGGGCGTAGGCGTAGCGGCCATGCATCAGCACGCAATCGGTTAGCGCGACGCCGGTGCGGTTGGTGAGATGGCCCGCGACTAGGTCGTCGTCGAGGCTGCGAAGTTCGGCGACGATTGGTTCGTCGAGTGCGCCGGTCCAGCGACCGATGAGCGTTCGCGTCGACCACTCCTGAACCGGGAGGCCGTTCATTTCGGTGAGCGGCGGGTTGAAGGCATAGCCGCTCTCGAAGAGGGTGGCTTGAGCGCCGCTGCTGCGCATGCCGTCGAGGCCGTAGCCGGTGGCGCCTAGCCAGGCGACTAGGGAGGGATCGCCGGCGCCGAGGTCGGGACGACCCGGCTCGCTGATTGGTTTCTTTGCGAAGGAGGACGCTAGGGACAGGTTGTAGCGTTCGACACGGGGGCTGAAGAAGTGGGTGTAGACGGTGCCGCGCGCGGCGCCATTGGCAACGTCGACGTCGACGAACTCGACTTGATTGACGCGGAGGCTGTTGCCTTTCATCCAGTGAGCGGCCCAGTACGCGGCGAAGGAGACGCCGACGACCATCAGCGGGAACGTGATCCACGTCAATTCCATCCGCCGCAGCAGGTTCTTCACCAGGAAGTAGTCGCCGGGGCCGATGAGCAAGATGTACCCGATCACCAGCAGCGCCACCAAACCGAACGGCGCCGTGGTGACGCCTTCGAACGATGCGTCGAGAGCGCGACGGAGGCGATCGGTCATGTCGTCTTGATAGCCGTACTGGTTCGTCGATGTTTCGGCGGAGGGCCACTGGAGGGCTTGGCGGAGGAGGTTGGTCCGCCCGCCCCAATCGCTTAGCGGCGCGACGTCGGGATCGAACGCGACGAATGTCACCTCGCCCAGGCCGCGTCGAGCGCGAATCACGAGCGGTAGGTCGCTGGAATTCTGGCCGGAGAAGGCGAGGATACGGCCCTCAACATCGACGATGCGCGGTGTCTGCAACCGCAGGTTCGCGCCGCCGGGGATCGATTCGTTCGCGACGGCGAAGCCTTCGATTGGCTGAGCCTCGCGGAGTGTCGACATGTCGTCGAAACGGCCCGGCACGAACGTCGCCAGCGGGCCGTCGGGCCCGATCAATTCGGGAGCGTTGCCGCCGCAAAAGATGACGAGCCGGCCGCCAAGTTCGACCCACTTGCGGAGGGCTTCGATGCGAGCCGGGTTGGCGGTAAGCGGGCGGTAGAGTTCCGCATCACCGCCGCCGAGGACGACGAGGTCGAACGCTTCGTAGCCGTACCATTCGGTCGGCAGTTCAGCGGCGTCGTCGATTTTGACGGCCTCGGTCGCAGTCGCGCTGTCTTGGCTGCCGTCGGAACGAGTTAGTTCGCCGAGCCCGCGCTGCATCCCGAACGTCGCGATGAAGCGACTTGTCGCGGGACTGCCAAACGGGATGAATTCATCGCCAGGTTCGGCGTTGGGGATGAATTGTTTACTGGTGCGCGTGCGGCCCTGCTCGTCGAGCAGTCGAACTTCGTACTTGGCGCCATCTTGCCCGGGGCGAATGAAGAGTCGCGCTGAGGATGTTTTGCCGGCGAAGACTCCGACGGGACGATCGGCGGGAGTGAAGACGGAGGTCGGCACCCCTTCAGGGTCGGGGGTGATGACTTGCACGGTGCCGGTGAACGCGTCGCCGCCGCCCTGGATGACGACTTCAACAGGCGTCCAGCAGCCGAACTTATATTCGCCGCCGAAGCCGATTTTAAGTTGGGTGATGGCGAGCTTGGCGGGGGCGGGTTCTTGAGCGCGCGCGAGCGACGAGGTCGCCACGATGAGCGCGCAGCAGAGCGAGGCAAAGGTGCATTTCCAGCCCCTGGCTCCGCCAGGGGGTAGCGCCGCGAACCGTTGCGGCATGGAGCGCCGTTCGACCCCCGGGCGGAGCTCGGGGCTAGAAATTGCGGTTGGCTTCAGCGGGGAATCGCTCACGGCTTCTCCGCATCGTCGCAGGTGCAAATGAGGTGGCCGCAGCCGGGGCAGCCGCCGCCGTACTTCTTTTCCAGAGCGGCCGAGAGGTCGATCCCTGCCACGTTGGCGATCGTCGTCAGCCAGGCGAGCACGTCGGCGAACTCCATCGCCTGTTCTTCGTGCGTCCCTTCGCGAAGGGCGGCGGCGAGTTCGCCCACCTCCTCCATCAGCCACATGAACGTCCCGTCGACGCCGCGGGCAACGTCCTTCTCGTGATACATCCCGCGTATGAGTTGCTGGAACTCGCGGAGCGAAACGTCGGCTGGCATAGGCGGAGACGCTGAATGACGAATGACGAAATCCGAATGACGGAATGGATATTGTACTCGGAATTGGCCGCGTGGCGACTGTAGTAGCCGCCAGCGAATGGTAGCCGCCGTTCAACGACCGGCCGGAGCGGGGCGGAAAGAATGGGGAATGGGGAATGAGGGGAGGGAAGAGTCGTGCGTGAGTTTCCTCCCCATTCGCCCTTGTTCGAGTTCCGCTCCGGCGGCTCGTTGAGCCGCGGCTACTCGTCGTTGAGCGGCGGCCGTTGGGGGGGTAAGCTCAACGGCTCCATCTGCCACCAAGCGAATTGCCCGTATGTCTGAGTTTGTCACCGTTGCCCGCGTGGGAGCCATTGCCGAGGGGCAGGGGGGGACGTTTCAGGTCGGCGAGCGGCTGGTGGCCGTGTTCAATCGCGGGGGCGAGTATTTCGCAATCGACGATTTGTGCCCGCACATGGGGGCGTCGCTTGGCGCCGGATATATGGACGCCGAGGGGGTGGTGACTTGCCCCTGGCACGCCTGGCACTTTTCGGTGTGCGACGGGACGTGGTGCGACAATCCGCGGATCAAGATCGACGCGTTCGAGACGCGGGTCGTTGGGGATGAGATCCAGGTCCGCACGACGCCGACGAAGGCGGAGTAGCCGCGGCTCAACGAGCCGCTGGAGCGGAACGAAGTAATGGCGAATGGGGAATGCTGAATGGGGAATGCTGAATGGGGGATGAGGGAGGCGCTCGTGATCCTACCCCACTCCACATTCAGCATTCCCCATTTGATTTCCGCTCCGGCCGGTCGTTGACCGGCGGCTACTTGGGGCGGCGGTTACTTCACGTCCGGCACCCACTTCACGCCGATCGTTTGCTCGATCTTCTGTTCGACGACCTGGCCTGCGGCGTCCTTCAGTTCCGGAATCTTCAGGTTCGAAATCTTCAGATTCGTTACCTGCGTGATCTTCGATTGTTCGAGCCGGCCCGCCTCGGCGTTGAATAGAATCTCGCCGTTTGATTCTTGGCTCGGCACTTCAACCGTCACCTCGCCGCCGGAGAAGCTGATGTCGACCTTGGCGGTAAACTTCTCAAGCTTCGTTCCTTCTTGGTCGATCGGGCCTTCGAACTTGTAGGTGGTCACAGCTTTTTGCGTACCAACGACCGGGAGCTTCGATTCCGTCGTGCTGGTCCACTCCTTGCCAACGGTGAGTCCCTCAGGCAATACGAACGACGCCTGGCCGACGAGCTTCTTAAAACCTTCGGCACTGGCGAGTTCGCCCATTTGCGGTGCGCCGGGTTGATTCTTAAGCGCTTCGGTGACCGCATCGGGAACGACGACGTTCGTCACTTCGCCGCGCGGGGTCATCGTGATGATGAAGACGTTGCCGGTGATCGCCTTGAGCAGCGGCGCCGCCATCGCCGCTTGGCCTTGGGCGGGATCCTTCGAGTCGGTGTCGATTTCCGACTTCAACCCGTCGCTCGTCGTCACCGTCATCCGCATGCGGTCGATCTTCTGTTCGAGTACGGCCGAGCCGTCGGCGTTCACTTCCTTCACGGCCCACGACAGGTCGATGGTGAGCAGCGTATCGACCGACATGTCGCCGCCGGCGCCAGTCTTGGTGACCTTGGTTTCCTGGTTCATTTGGAAGCGGTTCACCAAACCGGGCGAGAACTTCCAAGCGATCGCATCGGCGGCTTGAGCGACAGTGGCCGAGGCGAGCAGGAGCGTAGCGAAGGCGGCGCGAACCGTAGGGGCGATGAGCGACGGCATGTTTTGTTGTTCCGTATGGTCGACTGTTCGAAGAGCAGCGGTATCAATGTCGAAGATGTTAAGGAATAAGGAGCGAAGCGGCGCAAAGGCCCCTGGCGAGCCCCTCCCTTTACGGGAGGGGTCTTCAGGCCGGCTGAATCATACCACGAACTTGCCGCCCGGTTCGACCACGATCGGCTCCGCCGCGGTTTGCCGGCGAACTAGCTCGGCCCAGGCGCCAGCGTCTTGGGCGATCGGCGGCCAAGTATTGTAGTGGCAGGGCGCGACTTTCTTGGGGTTCAGGAACTTCACCGCCTCGACCGCGTCCTCGGGGCCCATTGTAAACTGGTCGCCGATCGGCAGCACCGCGAGGTCGAGTCCGCCGAGGCCGATCAGCTTCATGTCGAGGAACAGGGCCGTATCGCCGGCGAAGTAGAGCCGCTTGCCGGCAATCTCGATGAGCAGCCCGCCCGGCACGCCGCCGTAGGCTCCGTCGGGCGTGCTGGAGCTATGGTGGGCGATGGTGAACTTCACGCGGCCGAACGGCGGCTTGACGCTGCCGCCGGGATTCATCGGGATGACTTTGTCTTCAGAGACGCCTTCGCGTTTGAGCCACTCGCACACTTCAAAGTTCGCCAGCACCATGGCGCCGGTTCGCTTGGCGATCGCCGGGGCGTCGGCCACGTGGTCGAAATGGCCGTGGGTGAGGAGGATGAAATCGGCCTCGGCTTGGGCCGCTTTGATGGGAGCGGCGGAGTTGTCGTTCAGGAAGGGGTCGATCAATAGGCGTTGGCCGTCGGCTTCGAGGGCGAAACAGGAGTGGCCGAGCCAGGTGATTGTAACGGACATGCGGATTCTCGCGGGCAAGTGACGGTGGACGCGCTGCCTGCACTTGTACCCCGGTGGGTACAATGGAGGCAAGCGTCGGGGCGAAATGGCTTCGGCGGAATGGCGAATGGGGTGGGCATGCGGTTGCGTCTTTCGAGAATCTGTTTGTTGGCGTTCGCAATCGCGTGCGCGGCAGTGCTGGCGGTGAACGCGCCAATTGCTCACGCTGCCAACGCCCCGCTGCCGCGCGAGGTCGACGCCGAGCGCGCCGCGGCGGCTGGCATTCGCGAACTGACGGGCCAGCACATTCGCCTGTTCACCGATTTGCCGTTGAGCCCCGCCGTCGACGAGCTGCCCGCCGTGTTCGACGCGGCGATTCCGCTGTGGGCCAAATATTTTGAACTCGACGAGCGCTCCGTACGCGGCAAGTTCGTCGGCTTCCTCATCAGCGATCGGGAGAAGTTTGCGGCGCTCGGGCTGCTGCCGGAAGAGAATCGCGACTTCGCCAACGGATACAACCGCAACTACGAGTTCTGGCTCGTCGAGCAGCCGAGCGACTACTATCGCCGCCATTTGCTGCTGCACGAGGGAACGCACGCGTTCATGCAGACGCAACTCGGCGGCGCCGGGGCAGGGTGGTACATGGAGGGGATGGCCGAACTGCTCGGCACGCATCGCTGGCAGGATGGCCAGCTGGAACTCGGCGTGATGCCGGCGTCGAAAGAGGGCGTGCCGATGTGGGGGCGGGTGAAGATCGTTCGAGACGCCGTGAAGGCTGGGAAGCCTTGGCCCATTGAAGCGGTAATCGAAGTCGACAATCGCCGGCAGCTTGATACCGAGCACTACGCGTGGACCTGGGCGCTGGCGTCGATGCTAGATGGGACGCCGGCGTTTCGCGAGGAGTTTAGGTCGTTGAAGGGCGTCGTTGCCGACCCGGCGTTCAACGACAAGTTCCGAGCGGCCTACGGCCCCAAATGGCGGTTGCTCAACCAGCAGTGGGCGGCGTTCGTTGCTCAACTCGACTACGGCTACGATTTCGAACGAATGGCGATCGCGTTGCAACCCGCCGCCAAGCGCGGCGCGACGGAGGTCTCCATCGCCGCCGACCGCGGCTGGCAGGCGACTGGCTGGAAGTTAGAAGCGGGCAAGTCGTACCGCGTCAGCGCGAAGGGCCAGTTTCAAATTGCCAACGACGGCGAACCGTGGCCCTGCGAACCTAACGGCGTGACGATCGAGTATCACGACGGCATGCCGCTAGGCGTCTTGCTTGGCGCCATCGCGAGCGCGAAGCCGAGCGAGGGCGACCCGTCGTTCGCCAGACCGCTGCTGATCGGCAGCGCGGCGGTCATTCAACCGAAGAGCGACGGCGTGCTTTGCCTACGGGTGAACGACTCGCCGGCGAAGCTGGGGGATAATGGCGGGGCAGTCGAAGTGGAGATTGCACCCGCTGATTGACCGACGCCGTGCTACCCCCGGTCACTGACCGGGGGCTAAGCGCGTCGACTCGTCGACGCTTACCAATAAACATACCGCTGGAACAACTCCCGCTCCTTCGGCGGCAGCGTCTGCACGTCGGGCACCAGGAAGCGGTTGTCGTCGAGGTCGAGCAGCATTTTGCCGCGCTCGCCGAAGTCTTGCACCTGGCTTTGGCTCCACCGCATCGTGAACCTTCGCGGGCCGTGCGGGGTGCGGACGTCGCAGTGGAGGTGGCCGAGTTCGAGGCTGATGGCGTCGACGCCGTCGATCGTTTGCAGGAAGTAACGGCGATCGAGCGCCGAGCGGACGAGCTGCCGCGCTTCCGCCGGCCACTCCTTCAGGTTGCGGAGGATGCCGACTTCTTGTTGCTCGCCGTCGCGGGTCCAGACGCGAAGGCTGATGTAGTCTTCGGGGTTCGTCGCGGGGAACAAGTTCACCGCGAAGACGCCGCGGTGGACTTGGTCATTCGCGAGGACGACCGTCATCGTGTCGCGAGCGCCGGCGCAGATCTCGGCATCGCCCGGCAGCAGCCACTTCGGCAGGAACTTCTTCGCTTCGGCCGCGGCGTCTTGCTCGGCGGTTGCCTTTGCTTCGTCGGCGCTGCCGTCATCGGCCTTCTCAAGCAGATCGTCGATCGAAGCCTTTGGCGAAGTCTGCGACTGCAGTCGCACGAGTTTCGCATAGCGGCCGTTCTCAGCGATGAGCTGCTCGTGGCTTCCTTGTTCCACCAAGCGGCCGCGGTCGAACACCAGAATTCGATGTGCATCACGCAGCGTCGACAGCCGGTGGGCGATCGCGATCGTCGTCCGTCCGCGGGTGAGCGCTTTGAGCGCCTGCTGGATCGCTTGCTCGCTCTCGGCGTCGACGCTGCTCGTCGCTTCGTCGAGGACCAAGATCGGCGGATCGTACAAAATCGCCCGAGCGATCGAGAGGCGTTGGCGCTCGCCGCCGGAAAGGCCGGCGCCCCGCTCGCCGAGCCAGGTGTCGTACCCCAGCGGCGAGTTAAGAATAAACTCGTGCGACTGGGCCGCCTTCGCCGCGGCGATCGCTTGCTCTTGGCTGCTCGTCGGCAGGCCGTACACGAGGTTGTCCCAGATCGTGCCGCGGAACATGAACGGTTCTTGCAACACGACGCCGACTTGTCGCCGGAGTTGATTGGAGGCGAGTTGCCGCACGTCGACCCCGTCGACGAGGACGCGGCCTTCGTTGACGTCGTAGAACCGGCAGAGCAGGTTCACGAGCGTTGTTTTGCCGCTGCCGCTCTTGCCGACGATGCCGATCGTCTCGCCCGGTTCGATGGCGAAGTTGACGTCGCGTAGCACCGGCTGGTGGCGTTCGTACCCGAAGGTCACCTTGTCGAACTCGATGCGGCCTTGCACTTCTGGCAGGTCGACCGGCTCGGCGGGATCGGTCGATTCCACCGGCGTGTCGAGCAACTCAAACACCCGTTGGCAGCCGGTGAGGAAGTTGGTGAGCCAAGTGGTGAACTGCGAGAGCGTCGCCAGCGGCGTGTAGAACATCGCGAGATACGCGAGAAAGCCCATGAGTTCGCCGATGGTCATCTTTCCGGAGAGAACGTCTCGACCGCCGACATACCAGACGATTAAGCCGCCGAGGCTGAAAATCAGCTGCATCGTTGCCGAGAAGGCCGCGGTCGAGTAATCAACGTGAATCCGCGAGGTGCGGAGGTAGTCGCTGATGCGATTGAAGCGGGAGTACTCGCGATCTTCCTGAGCGAACGCCTTCACGACGCGGATTCCCGACAGCATTCCCGACAGCATCCCCGCCTGTTTGCTGCTGCTATCCCAGTAGCGGTAATGCTTCGGGTGGACCCGCTTCCAGAAGTACCAACTGCCGATGATCACCAGCGGCGCCGGGATCAAGGTGTAGATGGCCAGCTTGGGGTTGATGGTGAAGAGCATGACGCCGACGGCCGTCACTTGGACGATTTGCAATAGGAAGCCGCCGGTGATTTGCTGCAGCAAGCTTTGGATCACTTCGCTGTCGTAGGCGACGCGGCTGGTGATCGAGCCGACTTGATGGCGGTCGTAGTAGCCGAGTCCCAGCGAGTGAAGTTTCTCAACCAGCTTCGCGCGCAGATCGAAGGTGAGAGTCACGCCGACGCGGGTCGCCATGCGCCCCTTTGCGAAGTTCACGAGGCTCAGCACGACCCGAGCGATCGCGAGCGCTGATACGACGGCCATGAGCGCCGAGACGAGTGATTGCGGATTGAGTGTCCGCTGGCCGTTGTTGAGAATGTGATCGACCAGATAGGCCTGCAGTCGCGGTGGGACCAATTCGGCCGCAACACCTACCAGCATCAAGCCGCACATGATCGCCGCCGTCACGCGGTAGGGCCACAACATTTGGGCCAGCCGGCTGAGGATTGCCTTGCGTGGAATGCAACGCGGGCAGGCTTCGCCCGGCGTCGGCAATCGCTGGTCGCACTTCTCGCAGTGAGTTTTCTGTAACGTCTCGCCTTCGTGGATCTCAATGGCGCCGGTGGTCCGCAGTTCTTCGAGGCTACGGGCGACGCGGTGGAACCGATCGGCCTCAGCGTTTGAATAGCGGGCCAGGTCGACCCAGTGGTCGTCGACGTACGCCTGTAAGAAGCCGGAGCCGACGGCGCCCTGGGTGCGGAACTCTTGCACGTCGGCGACGGGGACGTAGCTTTCAACGCGCGGCGTCGGCTGGGTCGCTTCGCCTTCGGCTTGCTCCGAGACGGCCGCGACGTTGGCGTGGGTGGCGACGATCCAATGCCGCCGCGGCTTCCCCGAGAGGGAAAGATCGGTGCTGGTCGACAGCAGCACCGGGACCCCGTTGAGTCCCTGAACGTCGAGTTCCTTCTTGACGGCGAGCGGCAGTTCTTCGTGAAGCATAGCGGTCGTGATAATCGTCTCCGGGTGAAACGTGCAAGATGAACCCGTGCGGGGGAAGTGCTATCTCAACAATGTGGGATCTCAAAATGTGGGAGGGGTCTCCGACCCCGAAGCGGCGCTGCGTAGCCACCACCGCTTGTGGTGGTGAGCGGAATCGGCGTCGGAGACGCCTCCCACAGGGAACGGATCCCACAGGGGAAGCGTCAAATCGGCGGCCAGTAAGTCGGCGGTAGGTGGGGCATCGCGGGAAAGTCGCCAGGGGCCGCCGGAGGGCGGCACGCAGAGGCCCCGCTGCCAAAACTGAGCGGGAACATAGGATTATAGAAGTTCGCCCCCCAACGACCATTCTTGGCGGGACTTGGCCGGAACGCTGGCGCTTGCGCCGCGTGCGCGATTCGCGGCGATTGACACCCTCCGCCAGTGCTCTGACAATGACAATGTTGCGTCTAAATGGAGTTGCGATAATTAGTTGCGATGCCTGTCGGGTCGCTCGATGTCGCGGCGTTCCACGGAACCTCGGCTGGCTAGCCGAGGGCTAGCATGGCGGAACATTTTTGCCCCCAACTCGACACGTCGCTAAGCCCACAAAGAGCCCCCGTTGATGAGCAATCCCCTCGCCGCCGCTGATCCCGAAGTTTGGTCCGCCGTCGCTGACGAAATCCAGCGCCAGCAAGATGGCCTGGAAATGATCGCCAGCGAGAACTACACGAGCCCCGCCGTGATGGCGGCGGCCGGCAGCGTGCTGACGAACAAGTACGCCGAGGGCTACCCCGGCAAGCGATACTACGGCGGCTGCGAGTACGTCGACGTGGTAGAGAACCTCGCCATCGAGCGGGCGAAGAAGCTGTTTGGCGCCGAGTTCGCCAACGTGCAGCCCCACAGCGGTTCGCAGGCGAACACGGCGATCTACCTCGCCGCTCTCGAACCGGGCGACACGGTGCTGGGCCTCGACCTCGCCCACGGCGGCCACCTCACCCACGGCATGCGGCTGAACATTTCGGGCATGCTCTACAACTTCGTCAGCTACGGCGTTCGCGAGAACGACCACCGGCTCGACTTCGATCAGATTGCCAAGCTTGCCCGCGAGCACAAGCCGAAGCTGATCGTCGCCGGCGCCAGCGCGTACCCCCGCGAGATTCCGCACGGCAAGTTTGCCGAGATCGCCCGCGAGGTTGGCGCCAAGCTAATGGTCGACATGGCCCACTATGCCGGACTCGTCGCTGCGGGACTGCACGACAACCCGGTGCCGGTCGCCGACTTCGTAACGACCACCACGCACAAGACGCTCCGCGGCCCGCGCGGCGGCCTGTGCCTCAGTAAGGAAGAGTACGGCAAGACGATCAACAGCCGCGTCTTCCCCGGCATCCAAGGCGGCCCGCTGATGCACGTCATCGCCGGCAAGGCGGTCTGCTTCGGCGAAGCGCTGCAGCCTGAGTACAAGACCTACATCAAGCAGGTGATGGCCAACGCGAAGGCCCTGGCCGAAGTGCTGACGGCGGGCGGCCTGCGTCTAGTGAGCGGCGGCACCGACAATCACCTGATGCTGGTCGACGTGACCCCGCTGGGAATCGGCGGCAAGCAAGCCGAGCACGCCCTCGACGCCGCGGGCATCACGGTCAACAAAAACATGATTCCGTACGACCAACGCAAGCCGATGGACCCGAGCGGCATCCGCGTCGGCACGCCGGCCCTCACTACCCGCGGCATGGGCGTCGACGAGATGCGGACCATCGGCGGCTGGATGCTGGAAGCCCTCCGTGCCGTCGACGATGCGAAGGTGCATGCCGGCATTCGTGAGCAGGTTCGCGAGTTGGGCGCCAACTTCCCGGCGCCGACCGTGGCCGATCAGTTTGCCGATGCGACGTCGGCTGTTTGATCTGACTGAATTCAGCGTCGATTTAACTTTGACAGGATTACAGGATTGGTTCGGATCGACGGGATAAATGCAGGATAAATAAGAGGCGGAGAAGAGCATTCTCCACTTGAAGGTTGACGGACTTTCTTAACATCCTGTCAATCCAAGCAATCCTGTTATCCTGTCCATCCTTCAATCGAATTTCCAAATTGCAGCGAAGGCAAGATGACCGACACCACCCGCGACCGCGTGCTGATCGCCGATGACAACGAGGCGAACGTTGAATTGCTGGAGGCCTACCTGGCCGATAGCGAACTCGACGTCGAGATTGCCGTCGCCGTCGATGGGCAAGACACGATGGAGAAGGCGGCGTCGTTCAAGCCGCATCTCATCTTGCTCGACGTGATGATGCCGAAGCTGAGCGGCTTCGAAGTTTGCCAGAAGCTCAAGGGCGATCCGGCGACCAGCGGCATCATGATTCTGATGGTCACCGCGCTCAACGAGCATGGCGACATGGAGCGGGCCGTCGACGCCGGAACGGACGACTTCCTGTCGAAGCCGGTCGACAAGGTGTCGTTGGTAAAGCGGGTCGAGAACATGTTGAAGCTGCGGAACGTTTCGGATGAGCTGGAACGCCTCCGCCGCTACATCGAACAAATGGAAGCCGAGCGCTAGGCGTCCGGTGAAATGAGTTGGGTGCCACTGGCGTGTCGCCAGTGGGAAGTGTTGAAACGGCATGACTGCCGGACGACTTGCCAACAGCCTGAGGATGGGGCCGCCTGCTGTCTGGAACTGATGGAGACCGTGTGCCAGCTTCCCACTGGCGACACGCCAGTGGCACCCCGATGGAACTGTCTGGAGGTGCGATGAAACGCTGTTTTCTAACCCTCGGTCTGCTTCTCTTCGCGTCGAGCGTCGTCGCCCAAGAACCTGCTCCGGAAGTCGCCGCGAGAGCGCCGCAACAATCGGTCGACGAGCTCATCAAGCAACTCGGCTCCGACCAGTACTCTCAGCGTCGCCGCGCCGAAGAAGAACTGATGCGGCTTGGCCCCGGCATCCACGACCAACTGAAGCTGGCCGAGCAAAACGACGATCTCGAAATTGCCGAGCGGGCCAAGTACATCCTGCAGAGCATGCGGGTGGAGTGGATTCAGCCGCAGGACTCGCAAGAAGTTCGTCGCGCGTTGTCGCGTTTCGGCGATCTTTCCGCGGACGAGAAGCAGAGCCGCATTCGCACGCTGGCGGAGTTGCCGAAAGGGCAGGGGCTGCCGGCGCTCTGCCGTATTGCCCGCCTCGACCACGCGCCGAAAATCTCGCGCAATGCCGCGGTTGCGCTTCTCGACGCGGAACTAACTCCCGAAGAGACGGCCGCGATAGCCGATGCTTGCCGGCAGGAGTTGCAGACGATCGATCGCCCGGCGACCGAGTGGATCGGGCTTTGGCTACAAGAGCAAAAAGATCGCCAGGCGACGCTTGCTGCGTGGGGTAAAGCCATTGATGTGGAGCAAAAGCTGCTTGAGGAGAAATCGCCCGATACAGATTACTACACGGTCTACGCGCTTCTGCAGCGCCGGCTGAAGATTTGCGACGAGCTGAAACTGACCGACGAAACGACGAACGCTCTCCTCGCGGTCGTCGATCTGATGGCCGGCGCGGATGATCGCCGGCAGTTTAATTCGAGCGTCGTGCAGGCGCTCGAGTGGATCGTCGATCACCAGCGATGGGACGTCCTCAATCAGGTTTACGATAAGTACCGCGGAAAAATCCACGGCGATCGCAGCTTGCTCTACTACTACGCGGCGGCGCTCGCGAAGACGGGCAAAGTCGAGCAGATCGACCAGGCGAACAAGCTTGCCGATCGCGCGTTCGAGATGAAGCCTGACAGCGAGTTCGAACGACTGGTCATCGCCGAACGCATTGCGGCGATCGGCGCGGTCGACTGGGCGATCCGCGACTACCGCGCGGCGATCGAAGCGCTGCCGGCGACCGACTTCGAGTCGCTGTACGCCCGCCGTGAGTTGGCGATGTGGCTCCACGATCGGCAGGAGTACAAAGCAGCGTCGGACGTGCTGGCCGATTTTTTTGTCGCGATCCAAGCGAAAGAAAATCGCGCCGCACGGCGCACGCTGCTGCAGCAGGTTGACGGTCAAGCGTACCTCAACGCGTTAGAAGGTCGGCAGTTGCTATATCTCGCCAACCATCACCACACGCGCGGCGAGTATGACTCCGAACGCGAAACGCTTGAGAAGGCGTACGAAAAGTACGACGGCGATCCCGACGTGCTGATCGCGATGGCGCGCATCCCGGGCGTCGACGACGCTTTCAAGCAACAGACGCGCGATCGCATCGCCAAGATGAGTGATCTTTACCTCAACGAGATCGAACGGATGCCGGAAGACCCGTCGAAGTACAACCAATGGGCCTGGCTCGTGAGCAATACGCAGCAGACTGCAGCCGACTACCAGAAAGCGGTACAGCATTCGCTCCGTTCGCTGGAGCTGTCGCCGGACGAGCCGAGCTACCTCGACACGCTGGGGCGGTGCTACTTTTCGGCGGGCGACGTCGACAACGCGATCAAGTCGCAGCAAAAGGCTGTGGAGCGGGCGCCGCAGTATCAGATCATGCAACGGCAATTAGCGGAATTTGAGAAAGCGAAGAAGTAAGCCTGCGAATTTCGCGCGAACGAAGACTGGACAGGATCACAGGATTGCAAAGGATCGACTGGATTTGGGCTGATAAACTCGTGATCCTGTCGATCTATTTAATCCTGTTATCCTGTCAATAAATCTATTCGCATCGCTTTGAAATCGGTCAGGGAGCGATCATGGCACAGCGATTGTTCAATGTTGAGGGCGTGCGGCTGGCTTGCGAAGACGTTGGGTCCGGGCCGCCGATTGTGCTGCTCCATGGCTTTCCGCTCGATCACACGATGTGGAACGCACAGATCGCTGCGCTGCAGTCCCACTTCCGCGTCATCGCACCCGACCTGCGCGGCTTCGGCGACTCGCACTTAGCCGACGGCGACGCCGAGAACGGCGTCGGCATGGAGCGTTATGCAGCCGACGTGATCGCGCTGCTCGATTGGTTGCAGATCAGCGAACCGGTGGTGCTGGCGGGGCTGTCGATGGGCGGCTACATCGGCTGGCAGGCGGTGTTGCGCTGGCCCGAGCGGATTCGCGGGCTGATTCCGTGCGATACTCGCGCAGCGGCCGACGCCGACGAACCGCGCGCGGCGCGGTTCAAGATGGCCGAGGCGGCGATGCAGGCGGGCAATTCCTCGCCGGCGCTCGTGATGATTCCGCGGTTGCTCGGCGCCGAGACTCGCGAATTACGGCCGGAGGTCGAGGTGGCGCTGCGAGCGATGATCGAGCGCCAATCGGCCGAAACAGTCGCCGCCGCGCAGCGCGGCATGGCCCGGCGCGAGGACGTTCGCGGCAAGCTCGACGCGATCACCGCCGACTCGCTGTGCATCGTCGGCGTCGAAGACGTCATCAGCCCGCCGGCCGAGTTGCACGAGTTTGCCCAGCTGCTAGCAAAGTCGGGCGAAGACGACGTGCGGATCGTCGAGATCGAACACGCCGGACACATGACGCCGATGGAGAACCCGGCGGCAGTCACCGCAGCGATCGCCGCATTCGCACGGCAGTGCTACAACCTGTAGCCTTCCGCTAGTAGCCGCGGCTCAACGAGCCGCCGCAGCGAATAAAGAATGCGGAATGCTGAATGTGGAATGGGGGCGATGCACTGCTCCCCATTCGGCATTCACCATTCCCCATTTGATCACCGCTCCGGCCGGTCGTTGACCGGCGGCTGCTGGGACGGCTTTTAGCCGCCCAGGCGGTACCACGACTGGATCTTCAGCACGGCTGAGTCGTCGGGGAAGGTGTGGAATGCTTGCACGCAGAGCATCTTGTCGCGCGACTCGATGTTCACGTAGCTGAGAGCGCCCGTCTCGAAGCGGCCGCTCGGCTGGAAGCGTTGCAGCATGCCTTGGCGAGTGCCGGCGAGGGTCAGTTCGCGTTGGTACGCGGCGAACTTTTCGTGGTCGGCCGGTTCAAGCGAGAAGCTCATTTCGTAGGTGAGGCCCGGACGAATTTCGATGCGGTCGGTTCGTTCGCCCTTCACTCGGTACGACATCAGCCGCCGGCGTTGCGGCAGCGGGTGGTGGGCGCCGGCCGCTACTTCGGTGAGCGTCAGCCCGCGATGTTGCCAGGTGACGACATGGCCGGCGGTAGTGATTTGGACCGTCGCCTTGTAATCGCCCCGCTCGACCGTGCGCGATTGCTGGATGTCGAACAACTCCGGATGGAGCGAGCGACCGTACAGCTGATAAACCAGTTCGGCAAGCTTCGGGCGAACGGAAATCACGGATAAGTCTTCTTATGAAATCTGACGCCGACGCGCCGTGCTAGCGGAGGTCGGCGTCACATGTCTCGCGGTTGGGGAGTCGTCGGCGAGTCGCTGCGGCGTCCGCATACTTCGCGTCGCACAACGACTCGTCAGCCCCGATTATACTTGGAGCGGCGAAAGCGAACAAACGAGGATTTCATTCGCAAAGTTTGTTTCGCACATTCAGCTTGACAGATTCCGAGCACCTGCACGCGATCGCCGCGCGACAGTGCTAGCATCCGCGCCGCGGCGAACCCTTCGATGCCCAGCGACAGTGCAAACGTCTTCCGCATCCTTGCACGCGAGCTTGGGCCGCAGCATTGGTGGCCCGCCGAGACGCCGTTCGAAGTGATGGTCGGCGCCATGCTCGTGCAGAACACGGCGTGGAAAAATGTGGAACGCGCGCTCGACAATTTGCGCGCCGCCGATCTACTGGCGCCGCTGCGATTGGCGGCGGTCGGCGAAGAAGAACTTGCCGAGCTGATTCGCCCGGCCGGGTATTACCGACTGAAAGCGAAGCGGCTGCGGCATTTGCTGGCGTTTATCGTCGAGCGTTTTGCAGGTTCGATCGACGCGATGCGAGCCGTACCGGTCGACGCGATGCGACGGGAGTTGCTAGCGATTCACGGCGTCGGCCCCGAGACGGCCGACTCGATTCTTAACTACGCGCTCGGCCACGCAGCGCTGGTCGTCGATGCCTACACGCACCGCATCTGGACGCGGCATGGTTGGATTGATCCGCGGGCCAACTATCACCAGCTGCAAGCGGAAGTCGCCCGTGGCTTGTCGGCAGACGCGCAGACCTACAACGAGTTGCACGCGCTGATCGTCAACGTCGGCCATCACTGGTGCAAGCGCACGCCGAAGTGCGAAGGTTGCCCGCTGCGCGAACTACTCCCCGCCGCCGGGCCGAGGTGCTAGCAGTAGCCGCGGCTCAACGAGCCGCCGGAGCGGTGGGGACAGACTTACCACAAAGGTTCCAAGAGCGCGCAGCACCACAAAGGAATGCGTTGAAATACAAGCCAATTTGTCCTTCTCTGTCGATTGCTAGAAGCAGAGAGAGCTTCTAGCTCATCCGCTTCTTTGTGCGTCGTTGTGTCCTTCGTGTCTTTGTGGTTCGTCTTTTGAATCACCGCTCCGGCCGGTCGTTGACCGGCGGCTACTAGCCGTGCTAGCAGCGCCGCCAAAGTGACGTGGCACCCTGTGCCGACATTACTTACTATCTCGCGCGCCGCAGGCTGCGCTATGGGTGCAGCCGCTGGCTTCGCTTGGTTCGTTCGCTCGGAGGATCCGCCGTGAGTTCCCTTCGCCCACTGGCCACGATTACATTGCTGGCCGTCGTCGGCGTCGTGCTGTACATGAAGATCAACGAAACCGAACCGGTCATTCCGGAGGGCGTTGGCGAATGGACAACCGGCCAACTTGAAATCGGCGGCGATCCCGGGGCTTCGGTTCCTGGCGTCGGCGGGCTGTCGCAAGCGCCCAAGCTCGACGCGCCGCCGCTCGACGCGACGGCTGCTGCTTCAGCAGCGCCGGCTGGCGACGCCGCGCCGGCGTGGAAGCCAGAGCCGATTCTATCGAGCAAGACCGACGCCGCCGAGGCGCCGAAGTTTGATCCGACCGCCGCGGCCCCTGCCGACAAGGGAGCGACGGCTGAGTCGTCGCCGGTTGCGCGCTCGGCCGATGCATCGCAACTTCCCGACATGCCGCCGCTGCCGGAATCGAATTCGACGGCGAAGGATGCCGCTCCGGTCGTTGCCGCCGCGGCTGCCGCTGCCGCGGTTCCGTTCGTGAACACGCCGAGCACCGGCGCCACGCCGTCTGCTGCAAGCGCACCCGCCGCCGAAAGCAGCGCGGCGGCTTCGCCCGCGCCTTCGTCGAATCCCTACGCCGTCACCCCCGACGCAAGCGCCGTCGCTCCGCCTCTCGAAACACCGGTGGCGGGCTCGACTCCAGTGGCCGATGTGCCACCCGTTGCCGAGGCGCCGGTCGCAGGGACCGAGCCGATCACGCCGACCGACGCGAGTAAGGGGTCGATGTACGCCTCGGCCCGCGTCGCCGTGCAAGGCGACCTCGACCGCGGCGAACTCGCTCAAGCGCTCCTCAAGCTTTCGGAATGGTACGGCGATCCGTCGCTCACGCCGGAAGAAACGCAAGAAGTCGACACGCTGCTCGGGCAGCTCGCCGGCGACGTGATCTACGAAGGCCCGCCGGCTCACCGCCTGGCGCCGAAGCATGTGGTCGCCACGGGCGAAACGCTTGAGACGATCGCGCAGAAGTACAACGTGCCGTGGGAACTGCTCGCGAACATCAATCGCATCACCGATCCGAAGGCCGTGCAAGTTGGCCAGGAACTGAAGGTGCTACAAGGACCGTTCTCAGCGGTAATCGACCTTGGCAAGCGTCGCATGACGCTCATGCTCGATCGTCGTTACGCTGGCCGGTTCACCATTGAACTCGATCCGTCGTTCTCGATCGAAGAGGGAACCTGGAAGGTCGACCAGAAGCTGCTCACGCCAGTCGCGGGCGGCGTCTACGGACAACCGGCCGGCGCGACCGAAGATCGCGTGCTGCTCCTTTCGAACGCTGCGAATCCGACCGCTCAGCCGGCAATGCTCCGCGGCCCGGGCGCCGCGGACCCGGTTTCGGCGCCCCCCACCGCCCGCGTCATCAAGCTGAAGGCGGGCGACGTGAAGGATGTGTACGACATTCTCTCGGTGCAGTCGACGATTACGGTGCGGCGGTAGGCCGGCCGCGTTGCTGAAGGCGAAAAAGGCAACCGCCAAGGACGCCAAGAGCGCCAAGGGAATACGGGAGAAATTTTGGAACCGCAGGTAAACGCAGATAGACGCAGATTTAGAAACCATTGGCGTTCATCTGCGTTTATCGGCGGTTTCATCCTTCCCGTATTTCGTCGTGCCCGCCGTGTCGTCGTGGTTCAGCCCCTGGAAGGTCCAACGCTATTCGTGGTATACCCCGGCTCTGAATGTCACTGAGTTCACGCTTCCGGGGAGTTGAAGAGCCATGTACGACAAACAAGCCCTCATCGATCTCGTCAAAGAAACCGCTCTGCAATTCGGCGACTTCACGCTCGCCTCGGGGAAGAAGGCGACCTTCTACCTCGACTGCCGCAAGGTGACGCTCGACTCGCGCGGGGCGAAGCTGATTGGCGCCGGCATGCTGGAACTGCTTGGCGACAAGCTGCCGCAACTCGTCGGCGGCATGGCGATCGGCGCCGACCCGATCACCGCCGCGATCCTCACCCTCGCCGGCGTGCATGGCAAGCAACTACGCGGCGTCATGGTTCGCAAAGAACCGAAGCAACACGGCACTGGCAAGTACGTTGAAGGCCCCTACGCCGCGGGCGAAGAACTCGTCATCGTCGAAGACGTGGTGACCACCGGCGGCTCGTCGCTGCTGGCGATCGAGCGCTGCGAAGCGGCCGGCCTCAAGGTGAAGCGCGTCTTCGCGATTGTTGACCGGCTCGAAGGAGGCCGCGAAGCCTTTGCGGCCAAAGGTTACGAGCTCACCACGCTGCTGACGATTGAAGACTTTGGCATCAAGCGGAGTTGAGAGTGATCGGGGATCGGTGGCTGGTGATCGGGAAAACGTAAGCGGATAACTTTGCCGCAACTTCTCGCCGCCTACTCGCCTAGCGACATACTCACTTCCTCCCATCACCGATCCCCAGTCACCGATCACCTATCTCATGGAAACCTCACTCCACCGTCAGCTGAAAGCGATCTACGCCGGCGACGATGGTTGCTGCGAGGTCGTCCACGGAAAGTACCGCATCGACGCCGTGCGGGGCGACGAGTTTATCGAGATTCAGCACGGCTCGCTCGCAGCGATTCGCGACAAGATTCGCAAGCTGCTTGCCAAGCATAAGGTGCGGATCGTCAAACCGATCGTCGCCAACAAGCTGCTGGTGAAACTCGACGAGCGCGGCGGGGCCGAACTGAGCCGACGTCGCAGTCCCAAGCGAGGCAAGCTGCTCGACGTGTTTGAAGAGCTGGTGTACTTCACGCGCGTCTTCCCGCACGAGCGGCTGACGCTCGAAGTGGTGCTCGTCGACATCGAAGAACGTCGCTTTCCCGGCCGCGGCAAACGGCGTCGGCGTCGGAGCTCGGAGCGAGACTTCCAAATCGAAGACCAGCGGCTACTGCAAATCGTCGATTCGCAAACGTTCGCCACCACGGCCGACCTCAAGCGGCTGCTGCCGAAGCGAATGCCGAAACAATTTCATACGGCCCATTTGGCCGAGCGGCTGAAGACGCCGCGGTTCACGGCCCAGCGAATCGCCTACTGCCTGCGGCAGATGGGAGCTGTCGAAATTGTCGGCAAGGAGGGGAACGCGATTCTCTACTCCTACGCCAGCAAGAAAGCGGCCTGAGCGTGCCCTTGGCGGTTCAAACTGAAGCCTGGTTGCGGGCCGCCCCAGCTCGCCCTTGCGGGCCTCCAGTCAAAGGCGTAGGCTGCTAAGATTCGCCTCAATCACCCAGTTGACCCAACCTCTTTCGCCCCCAAGGTTTCCAGTAATGAGCGACGGTTTTTCGGCGGTCGGCGGAGCGCCCGTCCGGACTCTGTCGGGGGTGCAGATTCTCGGCACCGGCAGCTACGTTCCCGACAACGTCGTGACGAACGCCGATCTCTCGTCGCTCGGCTGCGATCCCGAATGGATCGTCCAGCGGACCGGCATTCGCGAACGCCGGCACTTGCCAATGGGCCTCGCGACCAGTGACATGGCGGTCGCCGCCGCCGAGCGTTGCCTCGAAGCGGCTAAGATCGATCGCGCGGAAGTTGACCTGCTGATCGTCGGCACGATGACGCCCGATCGCCTGCTGCCGGCCGCGGCCACGAAAGTACAAACGCGACTTGGCCTCAACTGCGGCGCCGTCGACATCAATGCGGCTTGTGCTGGTTTCACCTACGCGCTCACCACCGCGATGCAGTTTGTCGCCACCGGCTGTAGCAAGAAGGCGCTGGTGATCGGCGTTGATGCGAACTCGCGAATGGTTGACCCGACCGACCTCAAGACGTATCCACTCTTCGGCGATGGCGCCGGCGCTGTGCTGCTGTCGGCTGGCAGCCCTGAGCAGGGCGCGCTCGCCTACACGATTGGCGCCGATGGTTCGGGGATGGAACTCCTCCACCGTCCTGGTGGCGGCGCGGAAACGCCGTTCAGCCTCACGACGACTGAGCCGAACTCGTGGTACCTCAAAATGGATGGCCGACCGGTGTTCAAGTGGGCTGTCCGTCTCGTGGAAGACACGACGCGACAAGTCCTCGACGCGGCGGGCCTCAGCACCGAACAAATCGACTGCTGGTTATTCCACCAAGCCAACGTCCGCATCCTCGACGCCGCGATCGAAGCCCTCGGCATCGAACGCGAACGGGTCGTCATGCACATGGATCGCTACGGCAACACCTCCGCGGCTAGCATCCCGATCGCCCTCGACGAAACGGTGCGAGCCGGCGGCATCCGCCGCGGCGATCACTTGATCATGTCAGGCTTCGGCGCCGGCCTCGCCTGGGGCACCATCGCCTGGCGCTGGTAGCGCGAAGCGGTAGCCGCGGGTCAACGACCCGCCGGAGCGTCCAACCAAGGTTCAAAGAATAGAACACGGATTGCCACGGATTTAACGGATTCACACGAATGAAAAGAGATTAAACACAGAGAGCACAGAGGACACGGAGAAGAAGAATCTGCGTTTGCTTTCCGCATCTCTCTCTGTGATCTCCGTGTTCTCTGTGTTGAAAAAGTCTTCTGCATTCGCCGCAGCGGAGTGTTGGAAGCTAAGCTTCAGCTGCCGAACGACTTCTTCATCCGCGTCGATCCGCCTAATCCGCGAGAATCCGCGTCCCATTCTTTCTCCCTTGTATTCAGCATTCCACATTTGCACTCGCTCCGGCGGCTCGTTGAGCCGCGGCTACTTTTAACGAGCATCTTATGGCCACTTCCAAAGCTAAGTCTCCCAAAGCCAAGTCGTCCGCCAAGCCGAAGGCCAAGACCTTGCCGGCGCGTGAGAAGGTGAAGGTCGAAGATACCTGGGATCTCGACTCGCTCTTCAAGAGCGATGACGAATGGGAAGCCGCCTTCGAGAAGTGGAAGAAGCTCATCCCCAAGTTCGAGAAGTTCCGCGGCACGCTCGCCGACGGGCCGAAGCAGCTGGCCGCCTGCCTGAAGTTCGACGAAGAGTTCGATCGCGTTGGCGAACGGCTCGGCACCTACGCCTTCCTTAAGTCGACCGAGGATCAGGCCAGCAGTAACTACCAACGCATGAAGGGCCGGCAGCAGCACGCCGGCAGCGAGGCGAGCCAGGCCGCCAGCTTCATCCGCCCGGAGATCCTCGCGATCCCCGCGAAAAAGATGAAGGAGTACATGGCCTCGAAAGAGCTGGCCCATTACCGGCTCGTCCTCGAGCGGATCCAACGCTACAAGCCCCACACGCTCAGCGACGGCGAAGAGCGGCTGCTCGCGATGCAAAGCGAAATGTCGGACGCCTCGAACCGCATCTTCCGTCAGCTGAACGACGCCGACCTGAAGTTCGGCATGGTCAAAGACGAGAGCGGCGATGAGATTGAACTCTCGCACTCGTCGTTCTCGGCGCTTCTCCACTCATCGAACCGCGAGGTTCGCAAAACGGCGTTCCACCAGTACTACGACGTCTTCGCCGCTCACCAAAACACGCTCGCGGCGACGCTCGGCGGTTCGGTGCAGCGCGACGTCTACTACGCGAAGGCCCGCGGCTACACGAGCGCCCGCGCCGCTGCGCTCTTTCCCGACAACGTTCCGATGTCGGTCTACGACAACCTCATCGAGGAAGTCCACCGTCGGTTGCCGGCCCTCTACCGCTACTTCGATCTGCGGCAGCGGAAGATGAAGCTGAAGAAGATCCATCAGTACGACACCTACGTGCCGATCCTCAGCGACCTCGATCAGACCCGCAATTGGAAGCAAGGCGTCGAGGCAGTGATGAGCTCGCTCACGCCGCTCGGCGACGAGTACTGCAGCGTGCTGGAGAAGGGACTCACCACCGCCCGCTGGTGCGATCGCTACCCGAATCGCGGCAAGCAGAGCGGCGCCTTCAGCTGCGGCAGCTTCGACGGCGAGCCGTACATCCTGATGAACTACCAGCCGACGGTGCTCGACCACGTCTTCACGCTCGCCCACGAGGCGGGCCACTCGATGCACAGCTACTACTCGTCGAAGACGCAGCCGTTCATCTATTACGACTACGTGATCTTCGTCGCCGAGGTGGCCAGCACGTTCAACGAACAGCTCCTCAGCCGCAAGCTGATGGACGATGCCAAGACCAAGGAAGAACGGGCCTATCTGATTAATCGCGACATCGACGCGATCCGCGGCACGATCATCCGCCAAACGATGTTCGCCGAGTTCGAAAAGCTGATCCACGAATCGGCCGAGGCGGGCGAGCCGCTCACCGTCGACGCGTTCCAGAAGATCTACGGCGATCTGCTGTCGCTTTACTTTGGCCCCGACTTCGCGATCGACGACGAGCTGAAGCTCGAATGCTTCCGCATCCCGCACTTCTACCGGGCATTTTATGTTTACAAGTACGCCACCGGGCTGTCGGCGGCGATCGCGCTGAGCGAGCGCGTCCTCAACGGCGGCAAGCAGGAACTGAACGATTACTTGTCGTTCCTCAAGGGTGGCTGCTCGAAGGATCCGCTCGACCTGCTGAAGGATGCGGGCGTCGACATGACGACCCCGGCCCCAGTTGCCGCCGCGCTCGATCGCTTCGAAGCGCTGGTGAAGGAACTCGACGAGCTGCTATAGCCCTCGTTCCCACGCTCTGCGTGGGAACGCCAACAACGCCGCTCCGCGGCAATGGCGTCTCCGATGGCTGAGCAAGAAGACTCTGGTTTTCCAATCCTAGGGTGCCTCATCTTTGCTGGGGCAGCTGTTGTGCTGCTCGGCGCCCTGTTGGTGGTTGGTAGGATCCTTGGGCCGCGCGCGGTGAAGAGACAACGCGCAGCCAGGGTTGAATCGATGTTCGACAGCGCCAAAGGCCGCTCTAGCGCCTATGTCTTCATGGAAGCTGGAGTCATTAAGAAGCTCTCAGAGGATGAAGAGTCCGTCGAAGAGTTGGTCGAACTCAACCTGAGCTCGATTGACTTTCATGGCGTTGACATGACGCCCGCGAGCAAGCTGTCGAAGTTAAAGACGATCCATGCTTACGATTGCACTGACATAGAAGATCTCCTGTCAGCTCTCCAGGGATCGACCTCGCTCGAAGAGCTCTCATTTGATTCAATGTTGCTCTCTGACGAAGGTATTCAACTGCTTGCGACGTTTCCAAACCTGAAAAAAGTCTATTTCACTTACATTGCCGACAAGAAACGCGTTGATCAGTTGCGAGCGACGATTCCCAATGTCGTTGTCGAGGTTGAAGAAACGGATTGATCGCAACGGGCCGAACGCGATGCAATGCGATCTTCATGAGCAACGCGCGATGCGCGACGCCCAATCGTACATTAGCCTCGACCTAGCTAGGTCGGGGCTGGCCGCACGTCGACAACACTTAATCGAAGTGGCCGGAAATCGGTGGCTGCATTTGCTCAACCCACCCGTTACGATGCGCCTCGGCCCGCGTTCCACGCGGCCAGCGCTCTTTGAAAACTTGCGGTAGAGTCGCTCCCAGCCAACGATGGACGCGAGCGAGCAAAAAGCCGACTTTTGATTTTCGTTGAAAAACGCAAAAGTCGAATCGGCTGCGAGGCGAAAAAGACGTTTGACTCGGGAAAATGCGTGGTCAAGTCAAACGCCGAGTTGTGCAGAACGGACTTTTGCACACTTTTAATGGGGCCCCCAGCCGCACGCGCAAAAGTCAAAACTCCCTCATACGGGGGATGGCCAGAAACAGCGACTTGACGGCCGCCCTCTCGTTCCCACGCTCCGCGTGGGAACGCACCTCTCGCCGCTCCGCGGCAATCAAGCGACGCTGACTTGCCTCTTGTGCCGTTCGCGACGCAGAGCGTCGGAGGAGTCGTTCCCACGCGGAGCGTGGGAACGAGAGCTAGCTTTTGCGATTGATGAACAGCATCAGCAAGACGCCGATCAAGAGCCCGCCGCCGAGGATGGCGACCATCGGCAGCGGGGCGTACTTTTCATCCCATACTTCCATGCCGTGGTGAAGGTTGACGCCGAAGATTGCCGCCAACGTTGCCACCGGGAAAAAACAGGCGACGAGCGTGTTGAGCCGATAGGCAGCCGTCGCGGCGCGGCGGCTCGATTCGGCTTCTTCCTCGGCCCGTTGGGCAACAGCGAAATCGAGGGCCGTTTTTGAATCGTTGTGTAGCAGCTCCGCGGAGCGGGCGAGCGCATAAGCTCGGTCGCGCCACAGCAGCAACTGCCGATCGTCGGGCGCCGCTTCGCGGGCATCTTGCAACGCCTCGTGGAGATTGCGAGTCGTGCGCACTAGCGGGTTGAGTTGGTTGAGCAAGTTGAAATATTCGCGCGCCGTCTTCGCCTGGTCTTCGGCGTCTTGCAGGCGGTCGATCATCTGCTCGTATTCCGTGAGGAGTTGGCCGACGCCGGGCTGGCTCGGCGCCGTGCCGGGGGGCGTCCACTGGCCGTTGGCGTCCCGCCAGAAGAACCGGCCCTCACGCTCCGGTTCGTCGGGCTTCGGCGGGGCGTGGAGAATGACGAGCAGATGGCCGTCGGCCTTCATCGTCCGCTGGCGACCCGGCTGATCGCCTAACCGGCGATGGAACTCGTCGGGCACCTGCCACGAGAGCGGAAGCAACGAGCGGACGCTGGGATGAGCCATTCAGTCGATTCCTGGGGAGCCTTTAAACTAGCCCCGGGCTCTGCCCGGGGGTGACGTGGCGTGTAGGGAAGCGTTGCGTACCCGATGCCGACCCCCTGGCGGAGCCAGGGGCTAGCAATGCAGGTGCATTGCAACGCGACTACTTCGCTGCCGCCGCTGGCAGGCTATCAGGTCCGAACTGCGTAATCCAGTAGAACGGTTTCTCCGCTTCGTCGACGCGGAGATCGCCTACCAGCCGGCCTTTGCTCAAGATCGTGTCGACCGCCCGGCGGATGTAACGCTTGCCGTGCTTCAACTCGACGTCGACCTTCGCGGGATCGATCTTGCGGACGGCGAGCACGCGTTCGTCGAACAGCAGCGGCACTTCCATGGCGGGGCCGAGTGCTTCGAGCGCTTCCGCCAGCGTGTAGCCGGAAATTTCAATGTTGGTAAAGCGATACATCCCCGGCACGATTTCGCGATCGGCCTTGCCGGGCTTCCAACCTGCCGGCCAGCCGCGGCGTTCGCGCGAGGCGGGAATGACTCGCAGCGTCAGCGGTTGGCCGAGTTTTTGTTCGGGCAGCATCGTGAGAGTCGCCGGTCGTAACGCGATCGCGATCGCCGTGCCGGTCGACAGTCCTTTCAGTTCTCCGTTGAGCGGCGGCGCATCGCTGAGCGCTGCCTGCGCCGCGGCGTCGATCTCCAGCGGCGTCGATAACCCAGCCTTGAGCGCCATGACAATCGCTTCGGGCTTCATTCCCTTGGTGCTGATCGTCACCGGCGACGATAGTTCTTCGTACAGACCTTCGAATTGTTGCTTCGTCAGCCCGAAAATCCCGCGTTCGATACCCTGCTCGGCCGACTTCTCCGGCAGCGACTCGAAGTAGGCCTGCAGTTTTGCGCGATCGGTCACGGCAAACGTGCCGCCAGGCAAGACGAGTTGATCGCGACGATTAAGGAGGCCGACGAGTTTGAAGCGTTGGCTCTCGCCTTCGCCGGTCGCTTTTACAGAGGGTTCGTCGCCGCCATTGGCGCCGCGCAGGCGCACTCGATAAAGGTCCATGCCGTTCAGGAGCTTACCCCAATCTTGCATCGCTCCAAACGGAGCGCCCGATTCGGCGGCGACTTCGATATCGATCGGCAGTGCGGCGTGGGCGACTAAGCTACTTGCGAAGAGAAGAATCGAACCGCAGATGAACGCCGATAGACGCAGATGGAGATTATTTCGTGGTTCAGTCATTTCAGTATTCCTTGGCGAACCTTGGCGTCCTTTGCGGTTCAATTCTTCTGCTCGTTCGGGAAATTATAGCATTCGGAAATGTTGCACCGTTCTGCTCCGGCGGGTCGTTGACCGGCGGCTACTGGGGTGACGGCGGCCGGTTGCGACCGCCGGGAAATTGGCGACAATGCGGCTTTCCGATCTCATCCTGCAGGAGCCACGCGAATCATGGCGCGCCCCGTCACTCTGTTCACCGGCCAGTGGGCCGATTTGCCGTTTGAAGAACTCGGCCGCCTGACCCGCGAGTTTGGCTACGACGGCAACGAGCTCGCCTGCTGGGGCGATCACTTCGACGTGGCAAAGGCGACCTCCGACCCTGGTTACATCGCCGCGAAGCGCGAGCAGCTCGACCGCTTCGGTCTGCAGTGCCACGCGATCAGCAATCACCTCGTTGGCCAAGCGGTGTGCGACGTCATCGACGAACGGCACAAGTCGATTCTGCCGCCGCACGTGTGGGGCGACGGCAAGCCGGACGGCGTCAACAAGCGGGCTGCTGAAGAGATGAAGGCGACCGCCCGCGCCGCGCAGAAACTGGGCGTCGGCGTCGTGAACGGCTTCACTGGTTCGAGCATCTGGCCGTACCTCTATTCATTCCCGCCAGTGCCGGAGTCGATGATCGAGGCCGGCTTCCAGCAGTTCGCCGATCGTTGGAATCCGATTCTCGACGTCTTCGGCGAGTGCGGCGTTCGCTTTGCGCTCGAAGTTCATCCCACCGAAATCGCGTTCGACATCCACACGGCCCGGCGTGCCCTCGAGGCCGTCGGCAATCGCGAGGAGTTTGGTTTTAACTTCGACCCGAGTCATCTCATTTGGCAAGGGATTGATCCGGTCGAATTCATTCGTGAATTCCCCGACCGGATCTATCACGTCCACATCAAGGATGCGATCGTGACGCTCAACGGTCGCAGCGGCATCTTGGCGAGCCATCTCAACTTCGGCGATCCGCGTCGCGGTTGGGACTTCCGCTCGCCCGGCCGAGGCGGCGTGAATTTCGAAGAGATCATTCGGGCGCTGAACGTCATCAAGTACGACGGCCCGCTGTCGGTCGAGTGGGAAGACAGCGGCATGGAACGCCAGCATGGCGCCCGCGAGGCGTGCGAGTTCCTGCGGAAGCTCGACTTTTCGCCGAGTAACGTGGCGTTTGACGCGGCGTTCGATCGGTAGCGGGGAAATGCGGAATGCTGAAGGATGAATGCTGAGGGGAGTCAATGTGGACGACTTC
The DNA here is from genome assembly GCF_009177095.1 of Lacipirellula parvula. Taxonomy (NCBI): domain Bacteria; kingdom Pseudomonadati; phylum Planctomycetota; class Planctomycetia; order Pirellulales; family Lacipirellulaceae; genus Lacipirellula; species Lacipirellula parvula. The sequence goes on along the minus strand of NZ_AP021861.1, from coordinate 6,245,142 downwards.
GGAGGGGTGCAGCCTGTATTTTCAGCATTCCGCATTCACCCTTCAGCATTTTCCTCACTCTGCTCCGGCCGGTCGTTAACCGGCGGCTACTTGGGGCATGCTAAAATAGAGGCGTGCCAACTGCTCGACCTTGCCGCCGGTTGTTTTTGCTGATCGCTGTTTGCGTGGGGGTGACGGCTGCGCCTTGCTGGGGCGAAGAGGCGCCGGGGGCGGGACGCCCCGGCTCGCTGTTGTTTGTGCCTAGTGATGTTTACAACAGCACGGGCGCGACGCCGAAAGTCAGTGCGTCGGCGAAGGCCGCGGCAGAGGGGGCGTTTGCGAAGGCTCGTGCCGCTGTCGAGGCGGGCGACGTCAGCGCGGCGATTCAGCAGGCGTGCCAGGCGGTCGCGCTCGATCCAGATCATGCCGACGCCCGCCGCTTGTTGGGCTACCAGCGCGTCGGCAACCAGTGGGCCGGCAAGTACGCGCAGCACATGCTCGCCACCGGCCACGTTTGGAGTCGCGACCACGGCTGGATCAAAGCCGAGTATGCCGACAAGTACGAGCAAGGCCTGCGTCCCTGGGGCAAGAAGTGGATCACTGCCGCTGAGGATGCCGAGCGTCACCGGTCGATTGAGCATGGCTGGACGGTGCGGACCGACCACTTCCAGGTGATCACCAACGTCGATCGCGCCGCGGCGGCGGACCTCGCGATTCGTTTGGAATCGCTTTACCAAATTTGGCGGCAACTCTTCGGCGAGTTCTCGCTCACAGCGGAAGAACTGCAGGCCCGGCTCGACGGCAAAGAGACCGACGGCTTTCTGCGGCGACCGATGAAGGTCGTCTACCACCGCACTCGCGACGAGTACAACGACGCCCTGGTGCGTCGCCAGCCGCAGATAGGGATGACGCTCGGCATCTACTTTGATCGCGAACGGGAGTCGCACTTTTTCGCCGGCGAGGATCAAGATCCTGGCACGATCGCCCACGAGGCGGTCCACCAGTTCTTCTATGAGTCATCGTCGAAGCCGACGCGGAACCTCGCGGCGACGGCCAATGCCTGGGCGGTCGAAGGGGTGGCATGCTACTTCGAGACGCTGCAGGAGTTGAAGCAGCTCGCGTCGAAGCTGGCGGGTGGGCAGGCCTTCACGATCGGCAATCCTGATGCGGGGCGGATTCCGGCCGCTCGCCATCGCCGCGTGACCGACAATTACTATGTACCGCTAGCTGAACTCGCGGCCCTGGGGATCACCGAATTGCAGGGGCGGCCCGACATCGCTCCGCTCTACAGCCAGTCGGCGGGGCTGGCGTCGTTCTTGATCGACGGCGAACAAGGGGCCTATCGGCGCCCCTTTCGCGAACTCCTCCGCCTGATTTATGCTGGGCGGGACGAAGCGGGCTCGCTTCCCGAACTGTGCGGCCAGTCGGCTGGCGACCTCGACCACCAGTACCAGCAGTTTATGGAAAGCCTGCCGGTGACCGCCGTCCTCGCCCCCTGAACCTTCCCTCCTGTTGGACTCCTCCTATGATGCCGCTACTCGCCCACGTGACGACCGCCGAATATCCGCTTGGCCTGGCCCTGTTTTTGGGCGGAATCGGCGTGGGGTTGGGAGTTGGCATTGGGATCGGAATTTTGAAGTATTTCCGGCCTCGCTGAGGCGAGCGGCGGAGTTTCGCGGGAAAATGCCGGTTTGGTCGCAGGCTAGCGGCTGATCCGTACGTTGACCGCCCCCGGGGCGAGCGATTACCATCGAGCGTTCCGATTGCGGTGGCTATAGCTCAATTGGCAGAGCGCCAGATTGTGATTCTGGAGGTCACGGGTTCGATCCCCGTTAGCCACCCCTCCCAGGCCGCTGGGCGACGTTTGCGTCGCTCAGCGGCCTTTTTTTGTGCCGCTCAGGCGTGGTGAGCGGCACTGGCTGAGTGGTTCGCAGGGAGCAGGGCGATCGCGGCCCCGACCGCTCCGCCGATGAGGTGGGCCGACGCCAGCGGAATGAAGCCCGCCTCGCCGCTATCGACGAACAGCGTGGCCCCTGCGGCCGTTTCGTACGCCGCCTTCGCTAGGAAGGTCGCCAGGGCGAGGGGGGCGGCAACGCTCAGCCAGCGGCGGCCGTTGCGGTGCGACTCCCGCCAGAGGCTGGCGACGAGCAGCGTGAAGAGCGCCGAATCGAGCCCGCTGAGGCCGCGGTAGGTTTCAATCTCCGGCTGCAGAAAGAAGATGGCCCCCGAGATCGCCACGGCGGCGGCGAGCAGCGTCGCCGCCGTGCGGCCGACGCTCCGCCAGAGACACGCGACGCCGAGCACCAGGAACGTGGCCGCGTCCCATAGCAGGTGGTCGAAGTTCCAGTGGACCAAGTGGCCGGTGAGCAGGCGGCTCCACTCGCCGTTGGCGATCGCTTGGCGGTTGAACTCCCACCCTTCGCCAGCGAGCGGCGTGGCCCACGCGACGACCCCCATGCCGACGATGGCGAGTAGCAGCAAGCCGCCGCCGCGGAACTTGGCGGGTTCGGGACGTTGCACTGCGGCGAGGGGCAAGATGGCGGGGGAAGTGTTAGTTGCGTTGCGGGAAGTGGCGGTGTTCATGGTGCGGGCGTTTGCGAGTGTGGTGGGTGGCTTGTGCGGGTGAGTAGGTGTTTAAGTGAGAGTGAGTAAGTAATTGAATGGCTGACTGCTGAACGCTGATTGCTGACCGCTGTTCAAAAACAGGATGGCGGCGCCGTGTGCTGGGCCGGAGAGCAACCAGCCAGCCGCAGCGCCGGTCACCGCCATCCTCACCACTCCACTTCGTTACGCGGCGGGGGCGAAGTCGACGCGCGGCCGCCGCGGCCGGCTCGTCCAGACTCCCAAGGCGCCGATCGCCAGCAGCAGGCCGCCGGTGGCAGGGGCGAAGGCGCTACCGCACACCTTGCTAGGGGAGGCGGCGTCTGCCGCGAGAGTTTGCGTTTGATGGGCGTCGTCGCCGGCAGCGAGTTGGTCGGCGAAGACAGGGGCGGCGAGGGCCGTCATTGCGATGGCGGCGACCGCGAGGAGGGCGGCGACGGCAACCGATTTCACTTCTCGGGTGAGCATGGGAGAGGTTCCAGGGCGGGAGAGAGTGGGCCGCGGCTCAATCCGCGGCGGGCGGCAGGTCACATCGACTTCCGCTGCTGTTGCGGCTAAAGCAATGCTTGGGCCAAAACTTGGTGCAAGCTACAAGTATTTGTGGTGTATTGGTTTGCGTTTAGTGCGTGATGTAGGGCGGCGAATTGATAGAGATGCTGAGCTACAATTGATGCAGGTCGCCCGACATTCAATGCCGTCCGTTGCCGTCGCCCATGTCGCTCTTCACGCCCGCTCAACGCCGTCTCGCCGCCGCGATTGCGAAGCTTGGGTACACCAATCCGTTCCATCCGCAGCGGATCGAATGGGAACGCGAAATTCTGGGCGAGGAGTTCAGCGGCGCGCAAGCGGTTTGGAGCCTGCAACTGGCGGCGACGACGCCTGATCAAAATCATGCGCGGATTTCAGCGCATGTGGCGACGCTCGTGCGCGACGCGAGCGCCAAGCTCGAAGCAGGCGCGAAGGCGGAGCCGATCGAACTGGAGCTTTACGCCGACGCGGTGCTCTATCACCTGTTCGATGAGTACCGCATCGAATTCCAGCAGATGATCGAAGCGGCGCACGCCGGCGAGCCCGCGACGCAGGTGCGCTTTTGGCGGAAGTTTCGCGACGACGTGGCACGGTACTTCACGCCGGCCGGGAGAGAACTCGGCATCGGGTACGATCCGGCCCACATGCTCGCCTGTTACTTTCAGTTCCGTCGCGCGTTCTTCCACGTTTACTTTTTCATTGTCGGTCGCTCCCCCGCGGCGGCGCGGTTGCGGAGTATGGTGTGGGAGTCGATTTTTACCCACGACCTACGGCGCTACCAACGCTCGATCTACCGTTGCCTCGGCGACGTGACGACGCTGATCACGGGCCCGTCGGGGACGGGAAAGGAACTCGTCGCCCGCGCGATCGGATTGTCACGCTACATTCCGTTCGACGAGGAGCGGGGCCGGTTCGTCGAGGACTTTTGCACGGGGTTCCATCCGGTGAACTTGTCGGCATTGTCGCCGACGCTCATCGAATCGGAACTGTTCGGCCATCGTCGCGGGGCCTTCACCGGCGCTGCTGCCGATCGCGTCGGCTGGTTGGAAACGTGCCCCGCACATGGGGCCGTGTTCCTCGACGAGATTGGCGAGCTCGATGCTTCGATCCAGGTGAAGCTGCTACGCGTGTTGCAGAGTCGCATGTTCCAGCGCTTGGGCGATACCGTCGAGCGGCGGTTCCCGGGGAAGGTGATTGCGGCGACGAACCGCGATCTGGTGGCGGAGATCGATGCCGGCCGCTTCCGTGAGGATTTTTACTATCGCCTTTGCGCCGATCGGATCACGACGCCAACGCTACGCGAGCAACTCGACGAGTCGCCGGAAGATTTGGAGCATTTGCTGCTGATGAGCGCTCAGCGGGTGGCGCCGGAAGAGGCGGAGTCGCTCGCTGGCGAGGTGGCGGCTTGGATCAATAAGCATCTCGGGCCGCGCTACCCGTGGCCGGGGAACGTGCGGGAACTGGAGCAATGCTTTCGCAACGTGATGATTCACGGCGCGTACGCGCCGGCGGTCGCCGCGAAGTCGGCGGGCGATGAGTGGGAGTCGACGGCGCGGGCGATCCGCGGCGGCGAACTGACGGCGGAGGAATTGCTGCGTCGCTATTGCCGCATCGTGCATGCCCACTGCGGGAGCTACGAGCAAACGGCAAAGCGAACCGGCCTCGATTGGCGAACGGTAAAGAAGAAGCTAACCGAGTAGCCGCGGGTCAACGACCCGTCTCTCGTTCCCACGCTCCGCGTGGTAGCGTCTTTCTCGACGCTCTGCATCATGCAGTTCGTTGCAGTGTCTTGCGCTGTTGGAGATGGCTGCCGCTTCGTGTGGCATCGCGCGACGCGGAGCGTCGGTCTTGGCGTTCCCACGCGGAGCGTGGGAACGAGGTTACCGCGCAATCGTCGCTTCGAGGTCCTTGCTCAGCGTCGGCGCTCCGCTGTTGATGCTAGGCCCCGCTTGCCCGCGATCGTGGCGGCTCCACCAAACTTCCGCCTGCTCGATCGACCACTCCGCCGCGGCAGCTGAACGGGCCAAGCGTTGCGCGAGATCGCGGGCCGTTTGCGGCCGCTTCGAGCGCGACTTCTCCAGGCATGCGAGAATCGCCTCTTCCAACTCCACCGGCACCGGCTGCCCCAGTCGGACCGATGGCGCCACCGGTTGTTCGTTCATATGCTTGTCGCACAGCTCGACGACCGACGTCGCTTCGAACACCGTGCGACCCGTCAGCAGGAAGTAACCAACGGCGCCGACGGCGTAGATGTCGCTGCAGCCATCGACGGAGCCGGGCATCTGAATCGCCTCGGGCGACATGTAGAGGGGCGTTCCAGCCATCGCACGGTCGTCGCCGTCGCGTTGCTCTTCGCGAGCCTTCACGAGGCCGAAGTCGAGTACCTTCACCACATCCGATTCGCCGCCGCGGCGGGTGAGGAATAGGTTGGCCGGCTTCACGTCGCGATGAACGAGCCCCTTCGAGTGGGCCTCGTACAGCGAGCCGCACATCTGCCGCATGAGATGAATCACGCGGCCAGCGGGCTGCGGGCCGTAGCGCTCGACCAGAGTTTGCAGGTCGATTCCTTCGAGGTACTCCATCGCGTAGTAAAACACTCCTTCGGGCGTGCGGCCGAAGTCGAAGATTTGCACCGTGTTGGGGTGCGTTAGCTGGCTGGTGATCTGCACCTCACGCTCGAAGCGGGCGATCGATTGATCGGTGACGATCGCGGCGTCGAGGAGCTTGATCGCCGTCGGTCGGCGGAGCATCGCGTGGTGCCCCTTGTAGACGACGCCCATGGCGCCGGCGCCGAGCTTTTGTTCCAGCTTATATTGGCCGAGTTGCTTCGCCTCGACGGCCGCTTCACGGGCTTCGCGTTGTAGGCGGGCGACGCGGAGCGTGAACAGGAAGATCGCGATGGAACTGAGCATCAAGAGGCCGAGCAGGCCCCAGAACGTTCGCTTGAGAATGTAGAGCGGGCCATAGGCTTCGCTCATGTCGACCTCGGTGGCGAGTCCGAAGTTGTACTTGTCGAGCCAGGTCCAGGCGGCGACCGACGGGACGCCGCGATAGTCGTTGTGGCCCTCGAGGTCGATGCCGCTCTTGCCGGCGGCGGCTGCGGCGACGACAGCGGTCGGCGGCATTTCCGAGCGGCGAATCTTCGGCCGGAAGCCGGAGGTAAGGTCGCCGCCGGGGTCGCGCACCAGCACGGTGAGAATCGAGTGGGCGTCGGGCTGATCGGGTAGAACGCCGAGCAAGATCAGCTCGTCGTCGAACCGGCTGTTGGAGAGCATCAACCCGTCTTTGTTGAAGGCGTACGTTTCGCCTGATTCGTTGATGCGCCCTAGCTGCAACAACTGCGTGAAGTCGCGCTCGGGTTGAATGCGCAGGCCGAGGGCTGCGATGACTTGGAAGTTTTCGTCGCGAATCGGGGCGCTGACGATCATCGTGGGGACGCCGGTTCGGCGGGTGCCGTCGCCTTCGCGGAGAGCGGAAACGCTGGGGTAAGGGGCGGAGACGCTGCCGACGCCGTCGAGCGCTTTGTCGACGAACAGCTGCATGCCGGCCGGGGCGTCGATGCCGATGATTTCGGGTTCCGACGCAGCCTGCGTTTTTCGGTCGCGATCGACGAGGACGTAACCAATGTAGTGGTGCGAGTTCATCGCCGGGCCGAGGCTGTCGGCGAGTTGTTCGCGCAGTTTGGCGATCGTGGCTTCGTCGGTCGCTTCGCCGTTAGGTTTGAGGGCCGTGAGCAATTCGTCAACGATGCGGCGAGTCTGTGCGTTGTTCGCCATCGCTTCGGCATTGCGCTCCTGCGTCGCCATCCAGCGCTCGATCATCGAGCGTTCGACTTTCAGCAGCGTCTGCAAACTCGAATGCAGATTGGCCTTCATCGTCGATTCGATGGCATGATGAACGGCAAAGCCGAGCGTTGACAGCAGCACGATGGCGATGATCGGCCAGAGCCAGAGCTGCTTCTTGAGGAAGAGCCGCGTGCTGGTGAGCGTGTGCGAAACGCTGCGGGCGGCCCACGTCATGTGGGCTGCGGGGGCACGGCTGCTGCCATGGTGGTGTGTGCTGCGGCGGAAGCGGTCGAGGAGGCTCATCGGCGAAGAAGAAGGCTTTGGTGAATCGGTGTCGGAATGCGGTATGGCATGTTAGCCCCTGGCTCCGCCAGGGGGTTGCGCGGCGTCAGGGTACGTTATGTAGTGTGGAGGCTCACCCCCGGGAGGAGCCCGGGGCTAGGAGGGGGGCGACGCAGCCTCTTGGGGAGGAAATCTGCAGTAAAATCGAGTATAGTCACCCGATTGGCCCGGTGGTTGGCCCGTCGATTTCCCGAGGCGCTCGTGATGCAGGATTCAGAACAGCCGAGCCGCCCCGAATTCGAAAAGCCCGGGACCTTCTACCTGGGCCGGGACTACAACGTCGGCCTCAGCCAGGCGGGGGAAACGCCGCTGCTGTACGACAGCCAGAATCTCACCACTCATGCCGTTTGCGTCGGCATGACCGGCAGCGGCAAGACGGGCCTCTGCATCTCTTTGCTCGAAGAGGCGGCCCTCAACGGCATCCCGGCGATTTGCATCGACCCCAAGGGGGACCTCGGGAATCTATTGCTTGCGTTCCCGGAGCTGCGGCCCGGCGACTTTCAGCCATGGGTCGATCCATCGGTCGCGAGCCGAAAGGGAGTCTCGGCCGAGGAGCTAGCCCAGCAAACGGCCGAGCTGTGGAAGTCGGGGCTCGCCAAGTGGGACGAAGATGGGAATCGCATCCAGCGGTACGTCGATCGCGTCGATCGGGCGATCTACACCCCCGGTTCAAGTGCGGGACTGCCGCTGACGGTGCTGAAGTCGTTCGACGCCCCGCCGCAAGCGGTGCTCGACGACGCGGATGCGCTGAACGATCGGATTCAAGGCGCCGCGTCGGGGTTGCTCGCGCTGCTGGGCATTACCGCCGATGCGGTGACGAGTCGCGAGCACATTTTGCTGTCGAACGTGCTAGGGCAAGCGTGGCGCGACGGCCGTTCGCTCGACCTTGCTGGTTTGATTCACGAGATCCAGCAGCCACCGTTCAAACGGGTCGGCGTCGTCGATCTCGATACGTTCTTCCCTGCGAAGGATCGGCTTGAGTTCGGCATGCGGCTGAACAATCTGCTCGCGTCGCCGTCGTTCGCCAGCTGGCTCGAAGGCGAATCGCTCGACGTGCAGCGATTGCTCTACACGGCAGAGAACAAGCCGCGGCTGTCGATCATTTCGATCGCCCATCTCACCGACGCCGAGCGGATGTTCTTCGTCACAATCCTGCTCAACGAAGTGATCGCCTGGATGCGGTCGCAGCCGGGAACGGGCAGCCTGCGGGCGATCCTGTACATGGACGAAGTCTTTGGCTTCTTCCCGCCGACGGCCAACCCGCCAGCAAAGCGGCCGATGCTCACGCTTCTGAAGCAGGCCCGCGCGTACGGCTTGGGCTGCGTGCTCGCGACGCAAAATCCGGTCGATCTCGACTACAAGGGCCTGTCCAACGCCGGCACCTGGTTCCTCGGCCGGCTGCAGACGGAGCGTGACAAGGCTCGCGTGATCGAGGGGCTCGAAGGCGCCTCGGCCGAAGCGGGGGCCAGCTTCAATCGCAAAGAAATGGAAGCGACGCTCGCCGCGCTCGACAATCGCGTGTTCGTGATGAACAACGTCCACGCCAGCGGGCCGCAGGTGTTCCAAACGCGGTGGGCGCTCTCCTACCTCGCGGGCCCGCTCACGCGTTCGCAAATCAGCACGCTGATGGCCGATCGCAAACGCCCGGCGGGGTCTGCTTCAGCGGCCCCGTCTGCAGCGCCCGCGACGTCGCCTCCCTCTGATGCCTCTCCAGAATCCCCCGCCTCAGCACCCGTGCCCCAACGCCGGACGCTCAACTCCGCCGCCAGCAGCCGCCCAGTCCTCTCCGCCGACATCACGCAACGCTACTGGCCGCTCGACGACAGCGTAAAACCAGCGGCTGGCGAACGGCTCACCTACCGCCCCGGCTTGTTCGCCGTGGGGCGTCTCCATTTCATCCGGGCAAGCGACGGCGTCGACGTGTGGCGAGACTTTGCGGCGCTGCAGCCGGTGCATGGGGAACTGCCGCAGCCGTTGTGGGAAACGTCGCAGATCATGGCCGAGCGGCCGACGCTGCTCGACGAACCGGAGCCAAGCGCCGCCTACGGCGACCTACCGAGCGAGATGGCGGTAGAACGGAACTATCGTCGCTGGGATGACGACCTGAAGAACCACGTGTACCAGTCGGAACGGCTCACGCTGTGGGAGTGCGCGGAGTTTGATGAACGGTCGCTGCCCAATGAGTCCGACGAAGCATTTCGCCAGCGGCTGCTGCCGGAGGTGATTAAGCGGGTCGAGAAAGAGGTCGATGAGGCGGAGTCGGCGGTGAGTGAATCAAGGTGGTGGTTTTTCAGCGGAGCTTGGCAAGCACTCGCCCGCGCGGCAGAGATTATTTTGGTGCGCGTGTTCGGCGGACGCAGCCGAAAGCAGCTGATGACGGCGTCGATGTCGAATCAGATGAAAAAGGGTTGGGACAAAAGTGCTGAAGCAAAGTCTCAGCTGCGTGAGAAATTGCGCGACCTCGAACGGCTCAAGCGGCTCATGGCCCCGCCAGGCGAGGAAGTCGACGCCGATGTCGAGCCACTGCACGAACTGAAACTGACCAAGATCGAAGTCCCCCCACGGAAGGGGGACATCGAAGTACAGCCGGTGTCATTGGCGTGGTTGCCGTGGTGGATCGGCGACGACGGCGCGGCCCGCACGGCGTACTGAAAACAGACAGCCCGCGAATTACCGGCGCTCTTGGCGTCCTTGGCGGTTCAAATTGAATTTGTTCCTCACTGATTAAGACGACGATATGAACGAACGCGAACGTTGGATTATTTACCCGCTGTTGTTTTTCGCTCTCGGCGCGGCGCTCCGTGACAAGTTCACGCACGAGGTGAAGACCGACCAACTCCGTGCCGGCAAGATTATGTGCGAGGAGCTAGTCGTCTACGATTCGGAGAAGCCCGATCGAGCGGTCGCTAAACTGAGCTCCAACCCGCCGCTCAAGAACGCGCCAAACGCCGATCGCTATGGCGTCTTCGTGCTGATCGACAGCGAAGGGAAAGAGTTGTGCGGCGTGACGAACAATCAGCTGCAGGTGAGTCGCATCGCTTGCAACGTGGTGTCGATCCTCGATCCTCAGAATCCCAATCGAGCTCTGGCGCTGCTGACGTCCGCTGCTGGCGCGAAGACGGATGGCTCGGCGCGTCGGTTGGGAAGCCTCATCCTCACCGATAGCGACGGCGTTGAGCAGTTCGGCCTCGCGGACGACCAACTCCGGATGCGTCAAGTCGTTTGCGAAGGCGTTGCAGTCGTTAATCCGGGCAACCCCGCGGAAATTTTGGCCGGGCTAGGATCGGTTCCTGTCGAGGTTGAAGGCCAGCAGGGCGAAGACGCACAGGGCAGGCGGATTGGCGTGCTGGAACTCAATCACCAAGCATTGATCAGCTTGCGCGGGAATCCCTCCGAACGGCCGCTGGAAAACCAGCCTCGTGAAAAATCGACGCCTGAAGCGGGCAGTTCGACCGATCAGAACGACGGCGTCGAAGAAACCCCGGCGAAAGCAAGTCCAACGCCGCCAGCCGCTGAAACGCCCGATTCCCCTGCGGAAATTAAGGACGAGAAAGCGTAGCGCCGGGCCGCGCGTTAAACGCTTACGATGATTCGAGCGGTAGCGGGGGACCGGAGCGATTCTTCGGAAAAGTCTGTCCGCCGGCCCAACGAGTGCGTTGCATTGGGGCTCCCCGCAACGCTACGTTAGTTGGGCACTTTTTGCCCGCGACAGAATCATCATCCGCTGCCTGCTGGCAAGGAGTACCTCATGCGGCCCGCGACTCATATGCTGCCTGCACTCTCCCGATCACGATTTCGGTACGACATTTTCTCTCTTCTTCGAGCGGTCATGCCAGCAGAAACGCCCACGCCGCGATCTGAAATGAGAAGCGTCGCCGAACTATTGCGCCGTCGTGCCGCCGAGCGTCCCGATCAACTGGCGTTCGCCTTCCTCGCCGAGTCTGGCGGAAGCGACGCCAGCCAGCGGGTTGAGTGGACCTACGCTGAACTCGATCGCCGTGCTCGTGCCGTGGCCGTTGAGCTCAGCCGCGTGGCAGCGCCAGGCGACCGGGCGGTGCTCATCTTCCCGCCAGGGCTTGATTTCATCGCCGCGTTCTTTGGCTGCTTGTATGCCGGCGTGCTGCCGGCGCCAGCGACCTATCCGAAGCCGCGTCGCCCGTCGTCTCGGCTCGATGCGATCGTTGCTGACTGCAAGCCGACCGCCGCACTCACCACGAGTGAAACGCTCGGCCTGATGCAGCTCGACGAGCAATCGCCGGCCGTGCGGACGCTGGAGTGGATCGCCGTCGACCGTTGCCGTGATGCGGAATCGTTCAAACAGTTGGTTCCGCGAACGCCAAGCGACGCTGCGTTCCTCCAATACACTTCGGGCAGCACCTCGCAGCCGCGCGGCGTCGTTGTAACGCACGGCAATTTGCTCCATAACCTGGAGCTGATTCGCACGGGCTTTGGGTTAGCGCCGGCGGAAGAAGCCGTGGCGCCGCAATCGGGCGTCTTCTGGCTGCCGGCCTACCACGACATGGGACTAATCGGCGGCATCCTGACGCCGATGTACGTCGGCGGCACGTCTTACTTCCTGGCGCCCGCGACCTTCCTGCAACGGCCGGTCACTTGGCTGGAAACGATCTCGCGGACCGGCGCCGCGATCAGCGGGGCGCCGAACTTCGCTTACGAACTTTGTGCTCGCAAGATTACGCCTGAGCAGCGTGCCGGGCTCGACCTCAGCCGCTGGAAGCTTGCCTTCTGCGGCGCCGAGCCGATTGATTCTCGCGCTCTCGATGAATTCGCCGTGGCGTTCGGGCCGCAAGGCTTCCGCACCGCAGCCTACTATCCCTGCTACGGCCTCGCCGAGGGGACGCTAATGGTGACGGGCGGCGGCGGGGCCAACGGGCCGCGCGTGCTCCATGCCGATCGGGCCCGACTGGCGAAGCATCGTCTCGCTGCGGTAGCGGCAGGCGAGGCGTCGCAACCGCTGGTAAGCTGCGGCCGGCCGCTCGGCGATCAACTCGTGCGGGTCGTCGATCCGCAGACGTTCGAGCCGTGCCTCGAAGGGCAGGTCGGTGAGATTTGGGTCAGCGGCGGTTCGGTGGCGAAAGGTTACTGGAACCACCCGGAAGAGTTATGGCAAACGTTCGGCGGCCGCTTGGCTGACGGCAGCGGGCCGTTCCTACGGACTGGCGACCTTGGCGCCTTCGATGGCGGCGAACTCTTCGTCACCGGTCGTGCGAAGGATGTGATCATCATTCGCGGCCGCAACCTCTATCCGCAGGATGTCGAGCGGACCGCTCAGCAAGCTCACGCCGCGATCGATCTCGGCGCCGCCTTCGCGGTGGAAGTCGATGGTCACGAGCAGCTCGTCGTTGTTCATCAAGTCCGCCGCGAGCATCGGCGCGAGGACATGGCGCCGGTGCTGCGGGCGATCCGTGCGGCGATCGTCGAAGAGCATGACGTCGATCCATATCAGATCGTGCTCGTGCGGCCGGGCGGCGTGCCGCTCACGTCGAGTGGTAAGATTCAACGCAGCCACTGCCGCGACATGCTCGCAACGAATGGCTTGGAGCAACTCGCTGCTTGGCAGCAGTCGCCTACCGCGACGCCGGTGGACGAACTCGCCGAAACCGTGACGTTCCGCGCCGATGCAGCTGTTGCGGTCGGAGCTGACGGACGACCAGAGTTTCTGCATCGGCTGGCAGAACTGACGCCGCCGGAGTTGGCCGAGCAGATTCAAACCTGGATGATGAATTGGCTCGAAGAGCGAGCGGAACCGGGTGCCGGCGAAATGTCGCCAACCGCGCCGTTCGCAGAGTCGGGAATGGATTCGCTCACCGCGCTGGAACTGAACGTCGAGTTCGAGAAAGTGCTGGGCGTGCGCTTGCCCCCGGCGGCGGCGTGGAGCTATCCAACTCCCGAATTGCTGTCGCGATACCTCGCCGACGAGATGCTAGGGACAGCTTCGGCAAACGCACCCGGCGATAGCGAGACCGATTCCTGGTTCGCCGCCATGGAAGCCGACGGCCAACCGAAGTAAGCGTCAACCTCGAGCGTGCTGGGAAAATCCCTTGTGGGAGGCGTCTCCGACGCCGATGACGGTCACCGCTGCAAACAGTTGTGATAGCTCAACGCGGCTTCGGGGTCAGAGACCCCTCCCACAGATCGTTTGAGCAACTCCATCACTTCGTTGAACTGCTCGCAGTCGCGGGCGTGAGATTGGCGTCGAAGCTCGGCAGCAGCGCCAGCGGTTGCACGACCGAGTGCGCAACGGGCGCCGCGGGCAATTGCACCGGCGGTAGGGGTTCGGCGCCGAACGGCAACGTCGGCTCGGGCGTCGTCGGCGCCGTTTCCTCGACAGGCGTCTTGATCGCTTCTTTCTCGACCGGGATGCCGAGGCCAAGCGGATTCGACTCCAGCGAATGCTGGTCGTAGGTTCCGCCGCCGACTACTGGCTGGCGAGCCGACGCGTAGTTCAGCACCCGCGGCCGGCCCCGCAAGCGATCGCGTTCAGCCGCATCGGCGTACGCCTTGTCGGGCCACCGCGATTCGGCCAGCACAACGCCGTCGTAATCGAGCAGCGTTCCCTTGGCGAAGTGGACGTTCTTGATCGCAATGGCATACTCGGCCATCGCTTGGTAGTAGCTGCTTTCCGCTTCAGCGAGACGGCGTTGTGCTTCGAGCACGAAATCGAGCGGCGCCTTGTCGGCGTCGTACGCCGCTTCGACGGCGTCGAGTTGATGGCGGGCTGCATCGAGCCGACGACCGGCGGTTTGCGTGACGACGACCGTGCGGTCAAACTCCGCCATCGCGTTCGCGGCGTCGTGGAGCACCAAATGCTCTTGCTCTCGCAGCACGGCGCGGGCGCGGGTGAGTTGCAGTTCGGCGTTGCGTGCCGCGGCGGCGCCTTGGCGGAAGCCAATCGGCACGTTCAACTCGAAGCCGACTTGCCATTCCTGGAAGTCGCCGCTCACGAGATCCATGTAGGCATTGTCGAAGCGGTCGCGGCCGGTTGAATCGCTGGCAAGGAGGTCATGGCCAAAACCGCGCCACCGCTGCCGGGCGACGGCGTCGAGCCGCGGCAGCAAGTAATTGCGGCTAGCAATCTGTTCGAGTTCAAACCGCCGCGTGACCCAGCGTTGGCGGCGAAGTTCCGCGCGACGCACGAGCGATTCACGCGTGATTTCGGTCCAGTCGAAGCGAATCGGCGCGCTCACCGGTTCGTCGGAGGGGCGAATCAATCGACCGTCGCTCGGCGGGAGGCCGACGAGCATGCGAAGCCGGCGTTCGGCGACTTGGACGCCGCCGCCGCCGCGGAAGGTGCCGCCGCCGCTGCCGTTGTTCACGCTGGTGCCGCCAAGCAGCCGGCCAGCCAGAGCGTTTTCGACGTCTTCCTGGAAGCGGTAGAATTGTTCGCGAGCCTGCGCTTCCTTTTCCGCTTCGCCGCCGCGGCGGCCGGAAACGTAGAGTGCGTTGATCCGCCGCCACGTTTCGAGCGCCGCATCGCGGGCGGCGATCTTCGCATCGAGATCGCGGTAGGCGAAGTAGAGATCCCAGTAAGCGTTTTCGACGTTGCTCAGCAGGTCGCGCACTGAAATCTCAAAATCGGTGAGCTCGACGTCGGTGTTGAGCCGGGCGACGAGCACGCCGTTGTAGAGGCCGGGCGTGTTGCTGGGGCCAGCGATGCGGTTGAACTCGACGCCTGCGCCTTGGAGCAACGGTTGGCGAGCTTCAACTTCAAAGTTCGTATTCCACGCACTCGGGAACAAGTTGCTGGGGGCGTTGTTCGCGTCGTAATCGGTGTAATGTCGTGCGGCGAACTGCGTACCAGTGGCCGAACGCTTGGCGATTTGCGTCTGCTGTACGAGCAGGTCTTGGTTGAGCAAGCGCGTGCCGCCGCCGAAGAACTCGTTGTTCAGGGCGCGGTCGTTCTTCTCGCCGAAGACGCTGCTGGTGAGCTGCGCGTCGAAGGCCGCCAGCGCCGCGTCAACGCCGAACCGCGGGTTCGTTTCGACGACCGCGGGATTCCAGTACGTTTCGACGGTGCCGGGTGAACGGAGCACGGTGCCGCCGAGATCGCGAATGACGTCCGACTGGGCGAGCGTGATCCGCACCGCCTCTTCGAGCGTCATGTTCCAGTATTCCATCTGCCCCAGCGAGGCGAGCGTTAGCGGCTGCACGGCCGCCCAATCTTGCTCGTTGTGGCTGCAGGGAGAAACCTCGGGGTACTCGATTTTCGTCGCCAGGGCTCGGTAGCAGGTGTCGTCAACTGCCTTGAAAGTCGCCTTCTCGCGCACGCGGCAGCCCTCGGCCAGCATGAGGCTGGCGAGCAGCGACCAAACGAAAGCGGGATGACGCGTCCAGCGCATGGGCGACGAGCGATGAGCTTTCCGAGGCGGCAAGCGACCGCGTGTGGCCGAGAACTTGGAACCTCGCAGCAGTTTTTCGTCACGGTAGAACCGGTAGAGCTACGAATTTCGTTAGAACCCCGATCGCTTGCGCAATCTGCTTATCCTGCCGCGCGGCGATCGCGTTGCTGCCGAAATCGTTCCGCTGGCGCCGGCTCGCTGCGAGCGAGTTCTGCGCGAGGCTGCGTATACTGGACGAGATGTCTCCTCGTTCTCCACTCACCGACGCTGCCGATGCTAGCTGGCTTCAGCTAGAGGAACTGGTGGAGCGCCTGCACGCGGCGGCCCGCAGCGAAGCAACGCCGCGGGAGTTTTACCGTCGGCTGCTAGCGGAAACATGCGCGGCAGTAGGAGCGACTGGCGGCGCTGGTTGGCGACGTGTAGCGCCGGAACGGCTGGAGGTCGTTGCAGAGCTGCAATCGGATTCAGCAGGCGTGCCGCCAAGTATCGCATCGCGGCGCGACGCCGTGTTACGAGCGTTCGCCGCGCCACAGTTGGCGCCGACCATTGCGGCGGACGCTGTCGGTGTTGAATCAGTCATTGCGCCGATCGCCGACGCTGCGGGCGGCGGGGCGCCGGGCCATGGAGCGATCGGGGCGTTGGAGCTTTGGTTTCCGTCCAGCGATAGCTCGACCGTTCAGCAAGGGCGCCGCGAACTGGCGTCGACGCTCGCCGCGATTGCCGCCGACTTCCATGCACTTACCGAGCTGCGCGAGCGACGGGCGACCGCCGGCTTGCAGCAGCATGCCGTCGACTTTTTGCGTCGCATTCAACAACCGCGCGATTTGGAGGGGACGGCGTTCGCGGTTGCTAACGAGGCTCGTCGACTGCTGCAGTGCGATCGCGTGTCGTTGCTACTGCGTCGCGGCGAACAGTGGCGGCTCGTCTGCGTGAGCGGCGTTAGTCGCGCTGATCGGCAGAGCGAGATGGCTCGCCTCGCCGCTCGGCTCGCGGAAGACGTTGCCAATTGGGGTGAGCCGATTACGCACGTCGCCGATCGGCTCGACGACGCCGATTTGCCGACGCGGCTGGCGGCGACGCTGGCCGAGCATCTCGATCATTCCCACGCCTGGCAGTTAGCTGCGGCGCCATTTTCTTTTGGTTATTCGCATTTGCGCGACGAGCGAGTCGCCGGGCAGGGAGGCGAGCGCAGTTCGAATCGCTGCGATCTAGTGCTCATCGCCGAGCGTTTCGACGGGGCCGCGGATGACGCCGTGCTGCGGCAACTCATCGAGATTGGCGAACTGGCCGCTCCGGCGGTTGCGAGGGCTGCGACGCTCGATCAGTTTACGGTGCGGACGATGCTGGCGTGGTCAGATCGACTGGCGGCGCTCCGCGAGCCGGTTAGTCGCCGCCGTGCGTTGTGGATTGCCGGCGGCATCGTCGCCGCAGTGCTCGCGCTGATTTTTGTGCCGGCGACGCTGACGGTGGAGGCGCCCGCGACGCTCGCCGCGGCCATCGAACGTGAGATTTTTGCGACGGCGACAGGTTCGATTGCCGAGGTTCGCGTCGCTCACGGCGATCGCGTGAAGCAAGGCGACGTGCTGATTGTGCTCACTGACCCTGAGCTTGCCCTCAAGCTGCAACAAGTGCGCGGCGAAATTGCGGCGGCTCAAGAGCGGCTCGATGCGCTCGCCGTGACGCGGACTGACCGGACGCTCCGCGACCGTGAAACGGAAGATCGCCTGCCGCTCTCCGCCGAGCAACGGCAACTCGAAGAACGGCTAGCCGGGCTGAAAACGCAGCGGCAGTTACTTGAAGAGCGGCATGCGGCGCTCACGCTGCGGAGCCCGATCAACGGCGAGATTCTCACCCCCGATGTTCAAACGCTGCTCGCGTCGCGGCCTGTCGAGCGTGGCGAGGCGCTTCTCACCGTGACCGACGCATCGACCGGTTGGTTCGTCAATGCCGAGGCGGCGCAACGCGATGTTGGCGAGATCCTGGCGGCGCAACGCGCGGCGTCGGGCGACAACGCCGAGGTGACCGCGAGCGTGCGGCTCTCTGGCGATGTGGCACAAACTTACCCCGCTCATTTGATGGCCGTCAGCTCGGCTGCGCCGCTCGCTGCAGACGGGCTGGAGGACGCCGTGCCTTCGATGCGAGTGCGGCTCGCGCTCGACGGGGAACCGCCGGCCGAAGCTCGGCCAGGCATGGCGGCCGCGGTGCGGATTGATTGCGGCCGCCGCTCGATCGGCTACGTCTGGCTGCACGATATGTGGGCGACGGTGTACCGCTGGCTGACGTTCTAGAAGCAACTGAGAGTGAACGAGACGCGATGAAGCTGCGATTCCACATCACGATGGTTGCGGTGTTGCTGTGCGGCACACTCGCCGGCGCGGCCGAGACGACGATCGATTCCGTCGTCTTGCGGCCGATGGTCGAGGCGGAAGTTCCGGCGCGGCAGACCGGTGTGTTGGCGACGATCGCCGTCGAGGAAGGCGCCGCCGTCGCGGCGGGCGAACTGTTGGCGTCGCTCGACGATCGCGCCGCCAAACTAGCGGTGGCGAAGGCGGAACTGGAGCGATCGCAGGTGCAAGCGAAGGCGGCAAGCGAACTGCGAATCGAGTACGCCGACAAGGCGCTCGAAGTAGCTCGCGCGGAGATGAAGCGCTCGAGCGAATCAAACGAGAAGTTTGCCCGCAGCATCTCGCAGTCGCAGCTCGACGTCGAACGGCTCACGGCAGAGAAGCTAGAGCTCGAGCGCCGCCAAGCGGAGCATGAGTTGGAGATTGACCGCTACGAACTCAAGCTGAAGGAAAACGGCGTCGAGTCGGCGCGGCTTGATTTGGAGCTGCATGCGGTGAAGGCGCCCTTCGCCGGCGTCGTCGCGCTCGTTCGCGGCAGGGCAGGGGAGTGGGTCGAGCCGGGTGCGCCGGTCGTGCGACTGGTCGCCGTCGATCGCTTGCGGGCCGAGGGGTTTGCACCCGCCGAGATTGCCGCCACCACGCCGGTAGGCAGCAAAGTGAAGTTTGCTATCGGCGCTGAAGGCGACGCCTTTCCCGCCGGTGGGCACGTCGAAGGGACGCTCCGTTTCATCAGTCCTGAAATCGACCCGATCACTGGCCAAGTGCGCGTGTGGGCGGAGATCGACAACAGCGCCGGAAAGCTTCGCCCTGGCCAGCAAGGGAAGCTAAGCCTTCCGACAGAGATCGTCGCTCCAACAAACTAACTCGCACCTCGCCGCTCGCTACCCGCAACTTTTCCCATGCCTGCCGCCGATTACCGCCGCGCCGTCGCCGATCGCATCCTCCCGATGCGCACGCGCGGCGATTTGCACATCGTCGAAACGGCGTTCGACGGCGACGCGGCGTACATGGTGAAAGACCCCGTCACGGGCGAGATATTTCAGTTCTCCAGCGAAGAGCAGGCCCTGCTCACGGCGCTGCGGCAACCGGTTAGCCTCCGCTCGCTGCAGCGTGAACTCGAAACGAGCTTCGCCCCACGGCGGGCGACGATCGAGCAGATGCAAGAATTCGTCAATCGCGTCTACGAGCAAGGGCTGCTCGTCGGCGAGATTCCTGGCCGCGGCGCCGAATTGTGCGAGCGCGGACGCCGCCACAGCCGACGTGAGCGTTGGTCGAACCTGCTGCAGCTTCTGTCGATCCGCGTCGGCGGTTTCGACGCTGGTCCGCTCGTCGATCGGCTCTACCGGTCGCTCGGTTGGGTATTCTCGCGAGCGGGCGCCGTGGCGGTCGGTCTGCTGATGGCCGCCGCGATCTATGTCGTTGTCAGCCACGCTGGACAGATCGATACGGGGCTCAGCGGCCTACAGCAACTCGCCCAGTCGCGCTGGTTGCCCATCTGGTTTGCCGCGGTCGCCCTGGTGAAGGTCGCTCACGAGTTCGGCCACGCGCTGGCTTGCCGCCGCTTTGGAGCCCGGCCGCGCGAGATGGGACTGCTGTTGCTCGCCGGCATGCCTAGCCTGTACTGCGACGTCTCTGATGCGTGGCGGCTGCCGAGCAAATGGCAGCGGATCGCCGTTTCGGCCGGCGGTATGTTCGTCGAATTGATCATCGCGTCGCTTGCCGCGATTGTCTGGTCGATCAGCGAGCCGGGCATCGTGCAGGCGATCGCGCTCAGTCTGCTGGTCGTCTGCAGCGTGGGGACGCTCGCGATCAACGCGAATCCACTGCTGCGGTACGACGGCTATTACATTCTCTCCGACTGGCTGGAAACGCCGAACCTTGCCGAGCGGGCTCGCGGGCTCGTCGGCGTGGCGTGGCGCCGCTGGCTACTCGAAGAGCCCGATCCGGTCGATCCGCTCCTTTCGCCCGCTAAGCGGAGGACGTTATGGATTTATGCGATCGGCGCCAAGGTTTACCTGGCACTGGTGATGGCCGGCCTGTTCATCTTGATGCTCAAGTTGGCTCGGCCCTACCAGTTGCAGAACCTCGTTTACAGCCTCGCCGCGGTGACGCTGACGGGGGTGCTTGCGCGGCCGATCGGGGCTGCCGTGCGATTGGCGACCAATCCGCTCGTGCGGTCGCGCTGGCGTTGGGATCGGGCGGCGCTCTCGGCGAGTGCGTTGCTGTTGGGATTGACCGCGCTCTATTACCTTCCGATGGATCGCCGCGTTGAGGCGCCGCTGGTGATTGTGCCGCAGCAGAACCATCCGCTCTTCGCCGTGGCCGCTGGCGAGTTGCGTCGCGCGCTGCCGGCCGGCGCCGAGGTAGCGGCCGGCGACGTTGTCGTGGAACTTCACAATCCGGAACTCGAACTTGCCCGCGCCGAGGCCGCGGCAACGGTCCGCGAGCGGGCCGTCCGCGTCTCCCAATTGCGTGCGCTGCAGGCAACGTCGCCTGCCGCTGGGCGGCAGCTTCCCGCGGCTCGGGCTGAACTAGTTGATTCCGAGGCTCAACTCGCCGAGTACGAGGCGATGGTCGCTTCGCTGACGATCCGCGCTCCGCACGCCGGCCGCGTCGTCGCTGCTCCTGACCGGCCAGCCGATCGCCGCCGGAGCGATCAACTCGCTACGTGGAGCGGCTCGCCGCTCGATCTGCACAACCAGGGGGCTTGGATCGAACCGAAGACCCCGCTCTGTGTGATCGCTGGCAGTTCGGCCGCAGCGGCCTGGGCCGGCGTCGAACAGGCCGACGTCCCCGTTGTTAGTGCGGGGCAGACTGTGCACGTGCTCGTCGACGAGCAGCCGTTTAGCGCCCTCACGGGCCGCGTGACGCATGTGGCGAGTCGAGGACATGCCAACCACGCTGCCGATCGCGATGGCACGCCGCCGGCCGCTTCGCCGCTTGGCGATGCTCGCTACCACGACGTGAAGATCGAACTCGACGACGCGCTGCCGCTGCTACCCGGCTCGCGCGGCGTGGCGAAGATCACGATCGAGCGGTCGAACCTAGGCACGCTTGTGATGAACGCGCTGGGACGGACGTTCCATCGCGTGTTCTAGCCCCGGGCTCCGCCCGGGGGGCGGTTTCCATGTCGTTGAACGTCGCGGCGCGCAACGCCACCCCCGGGCGGAGCCCGGGGCTAAGGAATCAAGAACACCAAGCCCACCGCGACGGTTGCTTCAACCACCGCGGCTCGCGTGTCCCACGGCATATAGTTCCGCTGCCACGGCACGCGATCGCCCGGTCGGTAGTAACCAAGCGTGTAGACGCACTCGCGCGGCGGATTGACCGTCATCTTGTACGGCAGCGCCGGGATGGTCAGGAAGAAGTGGGCGCCCGACACCAACGGCTGCACGCACGGCCGGCAACCGTAGCCGTAGCGTTCGAGATTTACTTCCTCAAAGTAGAGCGGCTGGTGGCAGAACTGCGTTGCCGACCAGTTGAACATCTGATCGCCCCAGCCACCTTCGAGTCGCGGGTCGCCGACGATCGGCATCGTCACCGGCGGCGGGTCGCCTTCTTGCCGTGCCATGGCGCCTGGCATCTCGCCGGGCGGGAGGCGGACATCGACGCCGACGCTGGTGATCGGCCGGTAGATGCGGCGGGCGTCGGCCTCGGGGTCGTTGAGGGGTTCGTCGCGCTCGTCGATTGCCTCGGCCGCGTTGGCCGCGGCTTCGCGTTGGGCGTCGATAATGGCGTTGTCGATCGGCGGCTCCGCCAACGGCGGTTGCTTGAGCGACTGCGGCTGCTGCAGCGACGCCGGCGCTTGGTAGGCGGCGCTGGTGGCGCCTTCCTGCGGCACATCGAAGCGGCTGGTCGTCGGCTCGGCAAGCAGGTCGCCCGCCAGCAATGTCACAGCCGCCGTTGCCAGCAACGTGCCGCGGCGCCAGAGCGGTAGTCTCGACTGAGTATTCATCAGCGGATCGACGGAACCGGGTCGCTGGGGCCTTGGAAGCCACTCGCCGCCGCGCCCCGACGGCGCCGGCAGAAGGCCCTCATCGTCCAGATTTCGACCCGCTCCAACCCCTTCCTCCAGTAGAAGCGGCGCCGCCCGCAAACTTTGCCACGGCGAGTGCGTATGGGGAGAAGCGACGGCATTTCGGCTCCGTTTGCACACCGTCAGCAATACCGGTAGCCGGAGGGTCACGCCCTCCGGGCGGCCTGCCGAGCAAGCCAATGTCACGCGAAACGCCCCCGGCCCGCGTGGCGGACCGGCTAGGGCTGATCGGGCGATTGGCGGTGCTCCGAATCGGCGCAAGTTGTTTGACACCCTTGTGAAATTGACGGGATAATCGAGGCTGACGCGATTCTTCAGGGCGGCGATCGCGTCGACATGCTTCTCACCTTGGACTCACCAATAGCCTATGGCCATTCCCCCGCGCCGCCGTTCGCGCTCGCGTTCCACTCGCGCCACCGTTCCGAAGTTCACGCTTCCGAAGTTCACGCTGGCGCCCCGCCGGTTGGAACCCCGTCGCATGCTCGACGCCGCCGCCCCGGCGCTCGCGCTGGAGACGGTGGCCGTTGGCGCCGCGTTCACGCCGTCGAGCGACGAGGCCGCTGCCGCCGCACCGCCGGTCGCCAGCCTCAACGGCAATACAGCGCCGAGCAACATCAACATTCAAACGCCGATCGTGATCAATGAGAACGGCGTCGCCACGCTGTCGCTGACGTTTGTCGATCCCGACGCGAGCGACACGCACACGATCTTCGTCGACTGGAAAGATGGTTCGACGCAAACGTTCAACCTCGCCGCTGGTCAAACGAGTTTCTTGACGACGCATCAGTATCTCGATGACAACCTGCCCGGCCCGGCGACGGAAGATTATGACGTTCTGGTCCGCGTGACCGACTCGGCGGGCGAGTTCAGCGAGGTAACCTCGAAGATCACTGTCAACAACGTTGCGCCATCGAACTTGCAGCTCGCGCCGATCACGCCGGTCAACGAGAATGGCGTCGCGACGCTCAAGCTGACGTTCGACGACCCCGGTTCGAAAGATACACACACCGTGGAGGTGAACTGGGGAGACGGTTCGGCGGTGCAGGTCTATAACGTGCCGACGGGCGATCGCAGCTTCACGGCGACGCATCAATATCTCGACGATAACCCGACGGCGACGCCGTCTGACACGTACACGGTGAGCGTTCGCCTCGTCGACGACGATCTGGGCGTGACGACCGCCACCACGACGGCGACGGTGAACAACGTTGCTCCGAGCAACGTGAAAGTGACGCCGGTGGCGAGTATCCTCGCCGAGGGGGGGCAGGCCTCGCTCAAGCTGACGTTCGACGACCCCGGCTCGCAAGATACCCACCAGGTCGAAATCAACTGGGGCGACGGCAACACGACGGTGACGACCGCCGTTGGCCATTCGCTCAACGTCAATCACACGTACGGCGACAACGCCACCTACGCGATCATCGTCAAGGTGATCGACGACGACGGCGGCGTCGGGGTCGGCTCGGCGGCGGCGCTGGTGAGCAACGTCCCGCCGTCGAACGTGAAGATCGACCCGATCGCTACGATCGACGAAAACGGCGTCGCGGTGCTGAAGCTGACGTTCGACGATCCGGGGACGCTCGATTCGCACACGGTCGACGTCGACTGGGGCGACGGCACGATCGAAACGATCGCCGTGGCGGCTGGTTCGCGCACCCTCACGGCGACGCACCAATATCTCGACGACAACCCGACCGGCACCTCGTCAGACGTTTACGCCGTGAAAGTGACCGTCCGCGACGACGACGGCGGCCAAGCGACCGGCAATGCGACCGTGCAGGTGGTGAACGTTCCCCCCAGCAACGTGAAGGTGACGCCTGTCGCCAATATCGTGAACGAAGGAAGCCAAGTCGCGCTGACGGTGACGTTCGACGACGCCGGCTCGCAAGACACGCACCAAGTCGAGATTAATTGGGGCGATGGGAACACGACGGTCACGAGCGCCGTTGGTCACTCGCTCAACGTCAATCACGCCTACGGCGACAACGGCACGTACGCGATCAATGTCAAGGTGATCGACGATGACGGCGGCGTCGGCTTTGGTTCGGCCGCCGCACTGGTGAATAACGTTCCGCCGTCGAACGTGAAGATCGATCCGATCGCCGCGATCAACGAGAACGGCGTCGCAACGCTGACGCTAACGTTCGACGATCCGGGCACGCTCGATTCGCACACGGTCGACATCGACTGGGGCGATGGCACGATCGAAACCGTCGCCGTGACGGCCGGTTCGCGCACGCTGACCGCAACGCATCAGTATCTCGACGATAACCCGACTGGCACTTCGTCCGACATCTACACAGTGAAGGCGACGGTCCGCGACGATGACGGCGGCCAAGCGGTCGGTAACGCCACGGTGCAAGTCGCCAACGTCCCCCCGTCGAACGTAAAGATCGACCCGATCGCCGCCATCAATGAGAATGGCGTCGCCACGTTGAAACTGACGTTCGACGATCCTGGCTCGCTCGATTCACATACGGTGGACATCGACTGGGGCGACGGCACGGTCGAAACGGTCGTCGTGGCAGCCGGTTCGCGCACGCTGACCGCAACGCATCAGTATCTCGACGATAACCCGACTGCCACTTCGTCCGACATCTACACGGTGAAGGCAACGGTCCGTGACGATGATGGCGGGCAGGCGATTGGCAACGCGACGGTGCAGGTTGCCAACGTTCCGCCGTCGAACGTGAAGATCGACCCGATCGCCGCCATCAACGAGAACGGCGTTGCGACGCTAACGCTGACGTTCGACGATCCGGGCACGCTCGATTCACACACGGTCGACATCGACTGGGGCGACGGCACGGTCGAAACCGTCGCCGTGGCGGCCGGTTCGCGCACGCTCACCGCAACGCACCAATATATCGACGACAACCCCACCGACACCTCGTCCGACGTTTACACGGTCACAGCGACGGTTCGCGACGACGATGGCGGTCAAGCGGTCGGCAATGCAACGGTGCAGGTAAACAACAGTGCCCCCAGCAATGTGCAGGTGACCCCCGTCGCCAACATTGTCGACGAAGGGAGCCAAGTCGCGCTGACGGTGACGTTCGACGACTCCGGTTCACAAGACACGCACCAGGTTGAGATCAACTGGGGCGACGGCAATGTCACGATCGCGAGCGCAACGGGGCACACGCTTAACGCGACCCACGCCTATGGCGATAACGGCACGTACGCGATTACCGTGAAGGTGACCGACGACGACGGCGGCGTTGGCTTCGGTTCGGCGGCGGCACTGGTGAACAATGTTCCGCCGTCGAGCGTGAAGATCGACCCCATCGCCGCGATCAACGAAAACGGCGTCGCAACGCTAACACTCACTTTCGACGATCCTGGTTCGCTCGATACCCACACGGTCGAGATCGATTGGGGCGACGGCACGATCGAAACGGTGGCCGTCGCGGCCGGTTCGCGGACGCTCACCGCGACTCACCAGTATCTCGACGACAACCCGACCGGCACCGCCTCTGACGTTTACGAGGTGAAGGCGACGGTCCGCGACGACGATGGCGGCCAAGCGGTCGGCAACGCAACGGTGCAAGTCAACAACGTCGCCCCGGGAAACGTCGTCGCCGCCCCTGTGGCGAGCATCATTACCGAGGGGAGTCAGGTCAATCTCGGCGTCACGTTCGACGACGTCGGCTCGCAAGATACGCACCAGGTTGAAATCACCTGGGGCGATGGCCACGTGACCGTCGGCACGGCGACGGGCCACGCGTTCTCCGCCAACCATACCTACGCCGACAACGGCGTCTACGCCGTTTATGTGAAGGTGATCGACGACGACGGCGGCGTCGGCGAGGGCTCAGCAGCGGTGCATGTAAACAACGTGGCGCCGACGCTCACGGTTCCTGGCTCGCAGACGGTCAACGAAGGGGGCGTGCTGTCGCTGCCGAACATCGGTCAGTTCACCGACCCCGGCTTCAACAATCCGCTCAACGCCGGCAACGTCCTCAACGGCGGCGAGACCACCGAAGAGTTCACCTACGAAATCAATTGGGGCGACGGTTCCGCGAACAGCACTGGCGCCGCAACGATTGATCAACTCGGCAGCCCCGGCGCGCCAACGGCGGGTTCGTTCGACGGCACGCATGTCTACGCCGATAACGGCGTCTACACCGTCACGGTGACGGTGCGCGACGACGACGGCGGCGTCACGACGTCGACCTTCCAGGTGACGGTGCTGAACGTCGATCCGTCGCTAAAGTTCCAAAATCCCGCGATCGTCGTCAACGAAGGGACGCCGATCACGCTCGGCGGCATCGGCGTCGGCGTGACCGACCCCGGCTTCGACAATGGCGCCCAGGGGACGCAGGAGACATTCCACGATGCGACCGTCGACTGGGGCGATGGCACGGGGCCGCAGTCGCTGACGATCAACAACCGCGTGAGCGGTTCGCCCGGCGTGGCGACGACGGCCGACTTCGTGTCGACGCCGCACGTTTACGCCGACAACGGCACGTACACCGTCACGGTGCGATTCCGCGACGATGACGGCGGCTTCGTTGATCGGACGTTCACAATCACCGTCGAGAACGTCGCCCCCTCGCTCAACCTTACCAACGGCGTCTTCGTCATCGACGAGGGGCAAACGCTTAATCTGCCGAACCTCGGAACCTTCAGCGATCCCGGCTTCAACAATCCGAACAACCCCAATGGCGCTTCGGTCGAGTCGTTCTACTACACGATCGATTGGGGCGATGGGACCACTCCTCAAACGGGCCAATTGCCGGCAAGCGTCACGAACGGTTCGCCGGGAACGCCGACGCTCGGCACACTCGCCTCGTCGCACAAGTACGCCGACAACGACGCCGATAACAAGTACACGATCACCGTGACGTTGTTCGACGACGACGGCGGTTCGGTGACGAAAGAGATCGAAGTGACGGTGCGGAACGTCAATCCGACGCTCAAGCCTATCGTCGCTACCGACGTCAACAACAAGGGCGAGACGACGCTCACGTTGCAGTTCACCGACCCGGGCGCCGACAAGTTTAACGTCCAAGTCGACTGGGGCGACGGGACGATCTCGACCTACCCCGTCGACGTTGCCGGGAATGGGCAGACGCAGGTCTTCATGCACAAGTACAGCGGTCCGCCCGATCCGCTCAACCCGACCGGCGACATCACGCTGACGGTGCAAGTGTTCGACGACGACTTCGATACACCGGGAGTCGTCGCCATTGGCGCGAGCAATATCGAGACGGTCGACATCTCGCAGCCGGGCCTCGGCGCCGAGAAGTTCCGGATCGACACGTCGCCGCAGGTGGCGATTCTCACCTTCCCCGATCGGCAAGTCGTACCGCTGTTGCCGACGGCCGCCGAATCGCGACTCGTCACCATCATTACGACTGACGACGGCGGCGGTGGCGGCGACACCCGCGCCGCAAGCGAACGTTACCTCGAACTGTGCGTGATCAATCCCGACGGCACGACTGGGCAGCGTTTCCGATTGCCGTCGAACGTGCTGAACAACCTGCCGGCGCTCTTCAAGAACCTGCCCGACAATCACTACGTGATCTATCTCGTGCAGTCGGAGACGAATGCGCGACGACTCGTGATCGACGTCTTCGTTCGCAACGGCAAGCTCATCGATCCGGGCGACGACAGTGAAGGCGCCCGCGATCGGCCGCCGACTGAAGAGGCGACCACGCAACCTGCCGAAGAACAACCGGCTGCCGTCCCCATTGGCGACGAAGGCGCCGCGGTCGAGCCGCCCACGCAACTCGAACCGCTCGCCGGCCTTGGCATGCGGCCGCGCTCGTCGACGGCGATCTACCACGGCGCCACGCTCGCCGGCGTGGCGATCGCCCTGTCGGGGGCCGGAAAGAGCTCCTACCACCAGATGGAAGAGGCCATCGCCCGAGCGAAACCGGACCAGTGGAAGCGGCTCCGCTCGGCGCTCACCCGCCCGAAGAAGCCCCGTTAGCCCGCAGAATCGCTCCAACCCAACGGCGGGCGGCCCGTTGCTGGCGAACGGATTGCCACGTCCTGCCGGAATCGGGGCCGCGGCAGCAGTCCCAGTTTGCCCCGTGATTACAATCGAAGCTTGCCCGCGGCCCGGTTCCACCAGCCCGCTTCGACTCGTGTTCGTTGCCAATTAGCCGATGTCTGCCTGCCCCAACTGCCAACGTGAGATGGACGACGCTGCCGTGAAGGCGGGCCGTTGCGCATCGTGCGGCGCGGTGGTGCGGCAACTTCCGCGACGGAACATCTCCGAGACGGGCAAGGCGCCCGAGAGTTCGCAAGCGACGTGGACCGGCGACGCCCCGCGGCCAGACTCGGGCAACATGCAAACCATCGCCGACGTCGGCAAAGTCGGCAAGCCGCCGTCGTCGGGCGCTGGCGAGTGGTTTCTCTCGGAAGAAGAGTCCGACGCGAATCGGCGCAGCAACGAGATGACCATCGAGCTGCCCGCGCCCGGTTCCGGCAGTTCGTCAAGCGAGACGATCGCGTCGCTCGAACTGAGCAGCATGAGCCTTGAGCTCACCGACGATGAACAGTCGAGCCCGAAGACGGTCGCATTCAACGCCGAGCAAACGGTTCAGTTCCTCGGCGGCTCGTCGGCAATCGACGAGAGCTCGCTGACGTCGCATTGGGAAGGGACCGTTGCCGGCGGTTCGTCCGACGCCAATGTGACGATCAAGCAAAAGGAAACGATCAACGGCTCGTTCATCAGCAACTCGTCGCTGATCGTCAAGTCGCGAAACGTGCGGACGAGCGGGGCCACGAGCATGGTGACGATGTCGCCGGCTGACGCCCCCGACTACGAACTGCTAAACGTTATCGGCGAAGGCGGCATGGGCGTCGTCTACGCGGCGCGGCAATCGTCGATTGCGCGGACCGTCGCGCTCAAGATGCTCAAGGGCGAGGATAGCAAGAACGCCGCCCAACGCGAGAAGTTCATTTCCGAAGCGGTCGTCACCGGCGAACTCGACCACCCGAACATCGTCCCGATCTACGACCTCGGCGCCAACAACGACGGGGCCCTCTTTTACTCGATGAAGCGAGTGAAGGGGACGCCGTGGAACAAAGTGATCAAAGAGCGTTCGCTCGACGAGAACCTGACGATTCTGTTGCGAGCCGCCGACGCGGTGGCATTTGCGCATGTGAACGGCGTCATCCATCGCGACCTGAAGCCCGAGAACATCATGCTCGGCGACTTCGGCGAAGTGCTGGTGATGGACTGGGGCCTCGCGCGGGTGAGTCCCGACTTCCCCAACGCGGCGAGCGTTTCGCAATCGGATGCGATGGGCGGGACGCCCGCCTACATGGCGCCTGAAATGGCGACCGGGCCGATCGAGAAAATCACTGCCGCCAGCGACGTGTACTTGCTCGGCGCGATCTTGTTCGAAGCGATCGTCGGCAAGCCGCCCCACAGCGGCAAGACGGTGATGGCGTGCCTTTTCTCGGCCGCGAAGAACCAAATCATCGCCACCGATCGCAACGGCGAGCTGATGGACATCGCCATGAAGGCGATGGCGACCGACCCGGCCGAGCGGCACGCGACCGTGCCGGAGTTCCAGCAGGCTGTTCGCGACTACCAGTCGCACTCGCAAAGCATTCATCTGGTCGAGCATGCGGAGCGGCACCTGAAGGCGGCCGCAGAGCAGCAAGACTACGAGCTATACGCGCGAGCAAACTACGGGCTTGAAGAAGCGCTGGTCTTGTGGATCGGCAACCATCGGGCGGCCGCGCTGCTCGATTCGGCCCGCATCGACTACGCTCGGCTTGCGCTGGCCAAGGGCGACTACGATCTTGGCGTTTCGCTGCTCGACGAACAACGCGAATCGCATCGCGAGACGCTCGTCGAACTGCGCCGCGGCCTCGCGGAGCGGGCATCGCGGCAGAGGCGGATTAAGCTGCTGAAGGGCGCCGTGGCGGCGCTCATTGCAGCGGTCATTGGCATTGTTTCGATCGCCTTCGTCGCAGTTCGTTCGCAACGCGATGAGGCGGTGTCGCAACGAATTCGCGCGGTCGCCGCCGAGGATGAGGCGAAGCAGAACTTCGCGAAGGCCGAGGTGGCACGCGATCGTGCCGAGAAAGAAACTGTCCGTGCGACGAACGCAGAAGGCGAAGCAAAAGAAAACCTCGCCATTGCCGTCGAACAGCGGCAAAAAGCGGAGGCGGCCACCATCGCCGCCGAGAAAGCTCAAGATGCTGAAGAATACGCCGCATACGTCGCCCGTATCGGGCTGACGAAGGCGAAAATCGACGAAGGCGCCTTCGACCGCGCTGCGGAACTGCTTGCTCAGTGCCCGCCGGAACTCCGCGGTTGGGAGTGGGGCCGTCTCGACTATCTTTGCAATCTTGCGGAACGCTCGTGGAAAAACTCGGCGCCGATCGACGCTGCGGCGTTCGCTCCCGATGCGACGCACGTCGCGACCGGCGATTGGGACGGCAAAGCGACCATTTGGAATTTGCAGACTGGCAAGCCAGTGCATGAGCTGCCGCAAGGGGAGTATGTGCACGCCGTCGCCTATGACGGCGCCGGCGCCCGCCTCGCGGCAGGCGGCAGCGACGGCGTCGTCAACGTCTACAGCGTCGCCGACGGCAAGCTCCTTGCCAA
Organism: Lacipirellula parvula; assembly: GCF_009177095.1. Taxonomy (NCBI): domain Bacteria; kingdom Pseudomonadati; phylum Planctomycetota; class Planctomycetia; order Pirellulales; family Lacipirellulaceae; genus Lacipirellula; species Lacipirellula parvula. The sequence continues at coordinate 6,214,591 of NZ_AP021861.1, read as the reverse complement.
ACTTGTTGGCCACGAGGACGCGATCCTCAGCGTCCGCTTCTCGCCCGACGACCGCTACCTGCTCACCAGCGGCTACGATCACACGGCGCGGTTGTGGGATCTCGCGACGGGCAAAGAGATGCAAACGCTGCGTGGCCACACGTGGTGGGTGTGGTCGGCCGAGTTCTCGCCCGATGGCAAGCAGATCGTCACCGCGGGGCAAGATGGCAAGGCAATCGTCTGGCAGCGGGACAGCACGGCTGCCAGCGGCGAATACAAACAACGGACCGAGTTCACGCGTCACCGCGGCCCCGTTTACGCGGCCCGCTTCTCGCCTGCTGGCGATCGCATCGCCACGGCTGGGTACGACGGCAAAGTCTTGCTCTGGGATCCAACGGAAGCGCAGGGGATCGACATCGCACGCCGACTCGACGGCTCCGCGGATCCGCCGGCGCACGAAACGGAGTTGCTCGCCCATCGCGGACCGGTCCGCACGCTCGCGTTCGCACCTGACGGCGCAACGCTTGCCAGTGGCGGGCAAGACAACGTGATTGTCGTGTGGGATCTCGCTGCGGCGAAACCGCTGAAGCAACTCCGCGGCCACGCGAGCCATGTCCGCAGCCTCGCCTATTCGGCGGACGGACAGCAGCTTCTCTCCGGCGGTCGCGATGCCCAGATCAAGCTCTGGCGGCCCGCCGCCTATGCGGAGCAACGTCCGCTCGACGGCGGTGACGAAGACTCGCGCTACGCGATCCTCTCGTCGCGCTTCTCGCGAGATGGTTCGGAGATTGTCACGGCGAGCGCCGATCGGAGCGCTTCGGTGTGGAACGCGGCGTCGCTTGGGCGATTGGAGCAACTGGCCGAGGGGCACGACTTCCTCGCGAGTTCGGCCGTGTTCTTCGCCGATGGTTCGCGGCTCGCTACGGGCGCCGGCGACGGTACCGTGCGGTTGTGGGACGTGGCGACCGGCGCCGAGAATCTGCGGCTTGACGATACCGGACGGACGGCGGCGCTCGCGGTGAGCGGCGACGGTTCGCTGATCGCTACCGGCGGCGCGGGCGGTTCCGCAATCGTCTGGGACGCCAACAGCGGCGATAAGCTGGCCACGCTCGATGGCCATCAAGCAGAAGTCACGGCCGTCGCGTTCGCACCCAACGGCCAACTGCTCGCTACCGGTGACGATCAAGGACATGCTCGCTTATGGCGCTTCGATCCCGCCAGCAAAACTTGGCAAGCGGGTGATTGGCTTCGCGGCCATAGCCGCACGATCACGGCGATGACGTTCGCCGACGATGGCGCTAGGCTGATTACCTCCAGCGGCGACAACACCTGCGGCCAGTGGGACGTCGCCACCGGCAAGGAGATTCGCGCCGGCGTGCTGAAGCACCCTGAGTGGGTGACCGACGTCGCGGTCAGCGCCGACGGCAAGCTCGCGCTCACCTCGTGCGACGACGGCAAGCTGCGGCTCTGGTCGCTCGCCGACGCCAAGCTGCTGCAAACGATGGAGTCGCCGACGCCCGAGACGGCGTTTACTTCGATCGACTTGTCGAGCGACGGACAATTGGCTGTCACCGCTTGTTCCGCCGATGGGACGGTGCGACTCTGGAATCTTGCTGATGGGACTGAGCTGACGGTCAGCGACGAGGCATCGGGCAAGCCGCAGCCGTGGCTGAATCTCGGCGATGACGGCGGGCTCGTGTGGGCCGCACGGTTCACGCCCGATGATCGCGGCGTGCTGTCGATCGGCGGTAACGACGCTCGCATCTTCAATCTCGATAGCCGCGAGCTGGAAGTTCGCTTTAGCCCGCATGGCGTCGTGGCGTCGGCCGATCTTTCGCCTGACGGCAAGCGAGTCGTGACCGGCAGTTGGGATCGCTCGGCCAAGATTTGGGATCGCGCCACCGGCAACGTCGTCGCCAAGATCGACGCGCTGCACGATGGCTTCATCAACAGCGTTCGCTACTCGCCCGATGGAACCAAGGTGCTGACGGCGAGCGACGACGGCACCGCGCGGCTCTGGAACGCGGCCGACGGCGCTCCGCTCGAGCCGAAGTTCGGCGATGGCAAGATGCGGTTTCGGCAAGCCGTCTTCTCGCCCGACGGGACGCGCGTGCTCGTCTCGGCCGAGGACAAGACGGGCAGGGTATACGACGCCGCGAGCGGCGAGTTGCTGCTGACGCTCGCCGGACATGAGTGGGCCGTGCGTAGCGGAGATTACTCGGCCGATGGAAAATGGATCATTACCGGCAGCGATGACAATACGGCGATCGTGTGGGACGCGGCCACCGGCGAACAGCGCCAGACGCTGGCCGGCCACACCGGCGCCATCACCAGCGTGGCGCTCACCGCCGACGGCGGGCGGGCGATCACAGGCAGCGAAGACAACGGCGTGAAGCTGTGGGATGCCGCCACCGGCAAAGAGCTGCTCACGCTCGCCGGGCATGGCGAGGAAGTGACTTCGGTGAGCTTCTCGCCGGATGGGAGCCAAGCGCTCACTAGCGGTCGCGACGGGCGGACGCTGCTTTGGCCGACGCTGCCTTGGGGCGGCGAACAGGCTGCGAAGCCCTAGTTGCGCTGCTAGCAATTCTGTGGGAGGGATCTCCGATCCCGAAGCCGCTAGCAAGGTCGCGGTGCTTTGAAGTGGTGAGCGGAATCGGCGTCGGAGACGCCTCCCACAAGATGCGCTCCCCATTTTGAAGGTCTTCTTCATGCTGGCGCTCTCTCTCGTCGCGGCACTCTCGCGACAATCCTCAAGAACTACCCAACCCCTTCCGATACTCCAAGGGGAATCGTCTCGTCGTGCGCCCAACGGCGCCAGCGGGGCGTTCCGCGACTGATCACCTCATCCATTCGCAGCTGCCGCGTGAGCCACGATCCACCAACCACCGGCTACGACTCGCTTGGCGACAGCGCGGGGATCGTGAAGTGGCCTGTGCTGGCACAGCTGCCGTGGGTGGGCGACGAGCCGCTGCCGATCGCAGCCTCGTCGGCGCCGACAGACATCTTGCCATTCGTCGACTCGACGCCGCGGCCTTACGCGCCGCCAGTGCTCGCCGCCGACGACGTGGCGATGGAGTACGCTCCGCTGCCGAAGTTGCGGATCGTCGATCCAAACTTGCCGCAGGGCGAGCCGTACGTCGAAGCCGCCGCGCCGAACCGCCGTCTCCATCCAGCGACGCCGCGCAACGAAGCGGTCGCTGAACCGCCGCACATCGCGCTCCACCGCATGCCGACCGAACCGGCGAGCGACGCGTGGGCGCCCGAGCGGCCGCTCTATGCCACTGAGATGCGTGCCACCGAGATGCCGATGCTCGACCGTCGGCAGCGCCCGGCGAGCGAGCCGGAGCTTCCGACGCTCCGTCCGGCCGCGCCGAAGCAGCATCGCCGCTTCGATCCGCCGCAACCGCGGCGGGCCGAGGAGTTCGCGTTCCAGCATCGCAATGATTCATTTGCCGCTCAGTTCTACGAGTGGCATACGTCGCGAAAGCCGCAGGTCGGGCTGATCGCGGTCAGCGCGTTGCTGCTTGTCGCCGGCGGAATTTGTGTCGCGACGTTCGGTCGTAGCAAGTCGGCGCCGCAGGAGACGATTGCCGACGTTCCGACTCCTGTCATCGAAGCGCGGCCGCTGTCGGTAGCTCCGATCTCAACGGCCGTGCCGTCGGCTTCGACTCCCAACGAAACATTCGCCGCGCCGCTGCCGACGACGCCGGCACTCGATCTTTCGCCAAAGCCGGAGGTCAATGGCGTCGCGCCGGCGCCAGCCGCGGAGGCTCAGCAGCCGGCGACGAACAGCGCCGAAGCGGAAGCCGCGGCCGATCCGATTGCTAAGTACCTGAATTCGCATCCCATCGGGCAAGCGGCGCCGCAAGTTCCGCCAGTTGCCGAAACGCAACCGCACGTGACGGCGAAGATCGTGCAGCCGACGCCTGAAGTGCAATCGCAGCCGGCGGCCGTCGTTCCGCCCGTGGTGACCGCGCCAGTGCAGCCACACGTTTTCGCGCCGATTGCGACGCCGGCTGCCAGCTCACTTTCGCCGTATCCGACGACGCCTTATCCGCCGCTTGATTTCTCGCTCGTGGCTCCGCAACAGAACGGCGCCGCGCCGGCCGTGGCTGGATCGCTTGGTCCGGCGTTCAATCCGCCGCAACCGCCGCGCTAATTGATTCACTGAAGGAGCGCCGCCATGAGCGCCATCGACCAGGCGTTTATTCGCGCCTACGAAATCGACGAACCGGCCATCGCCGCTCCCAGCCGCGCGCCTGCGCCAGCTGCGCCGTTGCCGCGTGTTCCGGAAGCACCGAACAACTACGCCGCCGTCAGCATCGTCGAAGCAGCCGTTGCGCAGCCGCAACGTGTCACTGCGAGTCCTGTTGCTCCGCGTGCACCGTACCAAGCCCCACCTGCTCAATCGCAGCCGCAGCCAGTTTTTGCATCGGTTCCAGTTCCGACATTCGCCGCTCCGTCGGTTGCTGAAGCAGTTGCAGCGGCTCCAGTCGCTGCGCCGCAGCCAAGCGAAACCAACCGCCAGCGTCGGCCGTTGTCGACGTTTGCTCAGTCGACGCCGACCGTTGAAGGCCGCTTCAAGCCGGCGCTTGAGGTTGACTCGTTCCGCTGGCCGGTGGTCGACGAGCAGTTGATGTTTCGTTGTCGACCGCATCTGCAGCCGGCGTTGGCGGCGATACTTGCCGCCGATGACGACGGCCGCAGCCTGATCGGCATCGGCTCGCAAGGAGCAGGCGCTGGCGGCACAACGCTTGTTTGCTGTTTGGCTCGCTTGCTCATCGAGACGGGCAAAACGGTGGCGGTCGTCGACGCGAACTTTCTGAAGCCGGGTCTCGCGAGCCACTTGGGACTTGCCGCGGCCGTCGGCTGGGAAGACGTGCTCGCCGGCAACGTGTCGCTGGCCGAGGGCGTCGTCCACTCATTGAGCGATCGGCTGTCGCTGTTGCCGCTCGCGACCGGCGGCGTCGGCGCGGCGAGCCGGCTTGAATCGATTCATGCTTCCGTTACCGCGGGCGTGTTGCGTTATCATTACGACATTGTCCTGTTCGACCTGGGCGTCGTGAGCGAGCGGCTGCAAGGGCCGATTGCTCGTCGCGTCATTCAGCAGTGCCGGCTCGACGGGGCGCTGGTCGCCTCGGGACGCGGCGCCGCTCAGCCCCAGCAGCTACTTCAGTCCGCGCCTGAACTGGCGACGATTTGCCTCGGCGTCGTCGAGAATCAACTCCGCGCCGCCTAAGACCACCGCGAGCCGACATGTACCTCGATTACTGGCAACTCGACGCGAAGCCGTTTGAACCTGGCTGCGATTCGCAAACGTTTTATCGCGGAGCCGCGTTCCAGTCGGCGATCAACAAGCTCCGTTACGCGATCGAAAATGGACGCGCGGCGGGCCTGGTCGCCGGCGCTGCCGGCGTCGGCAAGACGTTACTCGTTGAAACATTGCGGCAACAGCTGAGCGAACAGTTCCAGCCGTTCGTGCGGGTCGTGTTTCCGCAGATGACGGAGCGTGACCTCTTGGTGTATCTCGCGGAGCAGTTCGGCGCGCCGCCGGCCGATCCGCCGCGGTACACGATCGAGGAAAGCCTGCGGCGATTGGAATACATTCTCGCCGACAACGTGGCGCGGAAGCGGCATGCGGTCGTCGTGATCGACGAAGCGCACCTGCTGGAAGACAGCGGCCTGCTCGAGCCGTTGCGGTTGCTCCTGAATCTTGGACCGATTGGCGCTCCTCCGTTCACGTTGTTGTTCGTCGGGCAGCCGACGCTCGGGCCGATGATTCAGCGGCACGGCGCGCTCGACGAGCGGATGGATATCAAGGTGTTGCTGCCGGCGATGTCGGCGAGCGAAACCGCCGATTATGTGACGCATCGCCTCGAAGCGGCCGGCGCCACCCGCGAAATCTTCGCGGCCGATGCGCTGAAGACGGTGCATCAGCTCACCGGCGGCGTGCCGCGGCGGATCAACCGGCTGTGCGATTTGGCGCTGCTTGTCGGGTTCGCCAACGGGCAGCACACGATCGATGCGGAGTCGCTGCATGCGATTCATGGCGAGTTGGTGACGGTGCCGATGGCGGCTTGATTTGGCTGACGGTCGTTCTCTTTTCGTTGGTCGCTTGAGGGCGACGCTGTGCCTGGGTCGCTCCGGCGGGTCGTTGACCCGCGGCTGGTGCTTTTTGTCGCTGTTCGCGTTTTTGGCGACACAATTCGTAAGTTGTCGCGTGGCAAGGCGTTAGGCGCGCGTCGTGGGCGACAGATCTCGCGACATATTGTTGATGGCCCTACGTGACGGTGAAGTCCGCGCAACGTAATGCGTTGACCGTTGTGTGACGGCGCTAGGCGGTAAGTGCAACCTAGCAAATGCATGGCTCGAAGTCTCGCGCGATTTTCTGCCACCCTGGTGACGGTGAGTGCATAGCGTGTATCGCTGTTCCTCGCCGCGTTTTGGACCCGGGCTCTGCTCGGGGGGCGTTGCGACTCGCGACGTTTAGCGGGATGGAAAGCGACCCCCGGGCGGAGCCCGGGGCTAGGGGGTAGACTGGTGCCATGTCCTCTGAACAGCTTCGCCAACTTGCTCGCCAGCTGCTTGCCGGCGAATGTGATCTGGAACAGTTCGTGTCGCTTGCGGCCATCGAAGCGCAGGCGTCGGCTGCTGCCGAGGCGGCGACCGTCGACGTCGATCGGGCGGCGCGGTGCGGGTTTCCCGAAGTGATTTATGGCGAGGGGAAGTCGGCTGCAGTGATTGCGGCGATTGCTCGGCAGTTGCTGGAGCGCGAGCAGTCGGTGCTGGCGACGCGGGTCGATGCGGCGAAGGCGGCCGAGTTGCAATTGGCGTTCGCCGGGCTGCGATACAACGAGACGGCTCGCACGGTGCGCATCGATTCGCCGATGGCTAAGCCTGCGGGCTCGCGCGGGAGCGTGGCGGTGATTTCGGCCGGGACGACTGATCTGCCGGTGGCAGAGGAAGCGCGCGAGACGCTCGACTGGATGGGGGTCGAGACGCGGTTGATTCAAGACGTGGGCGTGGCCGGGCCGCATCGGTTGCCGGCGCGGCTGGCGGAGTTTGTCAGCTGCGATGCGATCGTCGTCGTCGCCGGGATGGAGGGGGCGCTGCCGAGCGTCGTCGGCGGGCATGTGGCTTGTCCAATTTTCGCCGTGCCGACGAGCGTGGGGTATGGCGCCAACTTCGGCGGCGTCGCGGCGCTGCTGTCGATGCTCAATAGCTGCGCGGCAAACGTCGCGGTGGTGAACATTGATGCGGGGTTCAAGGCCGGGTACCTGGCCGGGATTGTGGCGACGCGGGCTACTAAATCATGAGGTCCCTCCCCTTGAGGGGGAGGGTTAGGGAGGGGTGAATGAAGCTGGTACCAGCGATCTACCCCCTCCCCAGCCCTCCCCTCAAGGGGGAGGGGGCCAGAACATTCATCATGGCCAAGCCGGCTGCCGGCAGCGTAAGAGGATACTTGCATGAACGACGTCACGAGCGAGCCGTTGCCGATTTTGCCGCCGCGGGAGCGGGATGCTCACAAGGGCGATTTTGGTCGGCTGATCATTGTCGGCGGGTCGCGCGGGATGGCGGGGGCACCGGCGATGGCGGGGCTCGCGGCGCTGCGAAGCGGCGCGGGTCTCCTCTCGATCGCGACGCCCGTGTCGACGCAACCGCTGGTGGCGGGGTTTAGTCCTTGCTTCATGACGATCCCGCTGGTGGAAGACGACTACGGGCTGCTCGACTATGCGAACGTCGTCGACATGCTGGCGGCCCGCGAGCATTTTGACGTGTGGGCGTTGGGCCCCGGGCTCGGGCAGAGCGAAGGGGTGACGGAGCTCGTCGCGCAGCTTTATCGCGACGTGCCGCGGCCGATGGTGGTCGACGCCGATGCGCTCAATGCGATGTCGCACGCACTGCAGCGGAATCCGCAGGCGCTGGCGAAGCCGGCGGGGCCGCGGGTGTTGACGCCGCATCCTGGCGAGTTCGCGCGGCTGACCGGCGTGGCGCCGGGGGGCTCACTTGCCGAGCGGGCGCAGGCAGTCGGCGAGTTGTGTCGCCGTGATCCGAGCGGGCAGACGGTCGTGATTCTGAAGGGCCACCAGTCGCTGGTGGGCGATGGTAATCGCTACGCGGTCAACGGAACGGGCAATCCCGGCATGGCGACCGGCGGTTCGGGCGATTGCCTCACGGGCGTGATTGCGGGGCTGCTCGGCCAGAAGTTGAGCGCGTGGGATGCGGCGCGGTTGGGGATGCACCTGCACGGGTTGGCGGGGGATTTGGCGGCGAAGGAGTTGGGGGAGGTTTCTCTCATAGCGAGTGATTTGGTGGGGTACCTGCCAGCGGCGTTTCAGGCTCGTTGAAATTGAGAAATTCGTAACCGCGAATTACGCGAATCTTCGCGAATGAAGAATGAGCTGAAAATAAGATGATATTGGGATAAATCGTCGCGTCAGGCGACTCATACCAACATGCCCTCTGAGGTTCCCTCCCCTTGAGGGGGAGGGTTAGGGAGGGGTGATGGCGGCGGGTACCAGAGTTCCACCCCCTCCCCAGCCCTCCCCTCAAGGGGGAGGGAGCCAGAACATTCATTATCGCGAAGCCGGCACTTGAAAAGCTCCATCGCTGACGGGGCAGTTAGACGCGACGGTGTCGACCGGGATGGAGACTCACCCCCGGGCGGAGCCCGGGGCTAGGGAGAACGGGCTCATTCCGACTTGTTCGCGCTGCTCGCGGGCGCTTTCTTGCGAGCGGTTGTCCCCGCTCCATTCGCTGCGGCCGGCGGCGCGGTGATTTCGGCGGTAATTGATTGGCCGGCCCACTGCACCGTTAGCTTTGCGGTGAAGATTTCTTCGAATAGCTCCGCGCGACGACGGCAGGCCCAGACGTCGACTTCGGGGTATTCGTTGGCGCTGACCGTGAGGACAACTTGGCCGGGGGCGCCGTCGACTTTCACTTCGCGGATCGTTTGGTTGTGGCTGCGGTCGAGGCCGCCGGCGACGCGGAGGATCGCGGCGAGCTGACGGACGCGGAGGCGATCGGGCTCAGTCAGCTCACTGAAGTTTTCGTGCTTCTTCTTCGGCGGCGAGCCGCGGTGGTAGCGGGCGACGTTAGCGATGATCTCCAATTCTTCCGGCCGGAAGCCTTCGAGGCGGCTGTGGAGGATGAGATGGTACGAATGCTTGTGGTGGCCTTCGTAGTTGATCAGGTAGCCGACGTCTTGCAGGCGGGCGGCGACTTCGAGCAGTCGGCGATCGCCGGGCGGGAGTTCGTAGAGTTGCGCGAGCCCGGCGAAGATTTCGCCGGCGAGCTTTGCGACGTGCCGCGAGTGAATCATGTTCACGCCGCACGCTTCGGCGAACCGATCGATTTGTTCGTCGTGGCTCGGCGCCGAGGCGGCGCTGGTGCCTTGCATCTGATCGATCATCGTCAGCAGCAGGCCGTCGCGGACGCCGTAGGCGTGGACTTGCAGCGTGTTGACGCGGAAGCGGCGCATCAGGGCGTCGATCACCGCGAGGCCGGGGATGATGATGTCGGTGCGATCGGCGTTGAGACCGGGGGTAGCTTTGCGTTCCTCCGGCTTCATCTTGCGGAGGCGGTCGATGAGGTGGCAGACGTCGGCCCGCGAGGCGCGATAGCCGGCGGCCGGCAGTCGCGAGAGGCCGCGGCTGGCCATCAGCATGCTGGCGAGGCTGGTGAAGGTGCCGCCGGAACCGATCAGCAAGTGAAGCGGGGCGGCGGGCTTTTCGGTCGTCTGGCGAAGCTCGCGATCGATCCAGCGTTTGAGCGGCAGGAACTGTTCGTCAGTCGTGAGTTCGCCGCCATACTTTTCGGCGAGGCGCACGGCGCCGAGCTGGGTGGCGTAGACCGCTTCGACGAGTTCGCCGTTGGCGAGGACGATTTCGGTGCTGCCGCCGCCGATGTCGGCGAGGACGGTGTTTTTGCCGGCGAGATCGAAGCGACGACGGACGCTCTCGAAGGCGAGGTGGGCCTCCATGTCGGCGTCGATGATTTCGATTTCGAGGCCGAGTTCTTCCTGCATGCGGCGGCAGAATTCGGCGCCGTTGGTCGCTTCGCGGACGGCGCAAGTGGCGATCGAGCGGAAACTTTCGACGCCAAAGCCGGTGACGATCGACTTGAAGCGGCGGAGCGCTGTCAGTGAATCTTCGATCGATTTGGCGTCGAGATCGCCGTGGGCGGCGAGCGAACGGCCGAGGCGGGTGGTTTCGCGTTCTTCGTCGAGAATGCGATAGCGGCCGCCGGCTTGGGCCTCGGCGACGACGAGGCGGATGCTGTTGCTCCCGATGTCGATCGCCGCGAGGCGCGGGACGACGTCGGGGGCCAGATACGTTTGTTGCTCACTCATGCGCTAGCGCGGGCTCGGTGGACATTCCGTTGCAGCCGATCGCTCGGCCTGCCGCTAGCTCCATTGTACGTTCGCGGCAGAGAACCTGAGCCGTGGTTTTACGGCTTCTCGGCCCCGGTTTCAACGGTCGCACCGGTCTTATCGCTCTCGGCGGTTTCCGCGGGGGCGCTTGCTTTCGGCTTGGCGCCCTTCTCCTTCGCCGTCTTGATCTCCTTGTCGAGCTGCTTCTCGGAGACGAATTTCATCGACGCCGAGTTGAGGCAGTAGCGCAGGCCGGTCTTCGTCGGGCCGTCGTTGAAGACGTGGCCGAGGTGGGCTTCGCAGCGGCGGCAGCGAATTTCGGTGCGCGGGTACTGCATCTTGTGGTCGATGTGTTCGGTGACCGTATCCTTCGCGATTGTTTTGTCGAAGCTGGGCCAGCCGCACTCCGAATCGAACTTGGCGTCGGCTTCGAAGAGGGGGAGCCCGCAGCCGGCGCAGCGGTATTCGCCTGGTTTGAAGAAGTCCCAGAATTCGTTGCGGAAGGGGCGCTCGGTGTCGGCTTCGCGCATGATGCGATACTGGAGGCGGGTGAGCCGTTTGCCCCAGTCGATTTGGGTCCAATCGACGCTTTCGGGGTCCTCGGCTTCGGCCTTCGCGGCGGCGGCCGCGGCTTCTTTTTCGCTGGCTTCCTTGGCTTCCTTGGCTTCCTTGGCGTCCTTCGCGGCGGCTTTGTCAGCCTGCGATTCTTGGGCGGTGGCCAGCGTGACCATGGCGCCGAGTCCTAGGATTGCTACGAATGCGAATGCTAGTTTGGACATTGAACGAACGCTCCGTTGGGCGGCGAGTGGTCTCGAATTCATGTAATCAATTATGCACAGGTTAGCGGCATGAATTCTTGGCCGTGTTGGCCCCGGAGGGGCCGAGTCGTGTAGTCAGGGGCGCGAGCCCCTGGTTATCGGGCGAACAGCTTCGCAGCCCCGTGGGGGCGGCATAGCTCGCAACAACATTCGGGAGTTGTGTCGCCCCTCAGGGGGCTCTAGATCATCATGACGCTGCCAACCAGGGGCTGACGCCCCTGGCTACATCATGTCGCCCCTTCGGGGCTGATGGTCGGGAGCTTATTCCTCTTCGTCGTGCGACTTGTCGTTGACCTTCAACTTGTCTTTGAACGCTTTGCGGAACTTGATCACCTTCGGCTTCACGACCGCGCGGCAGTAGGGTTGCCGCGGGTTCGCTTCGAAGTATTGCTGGTGGTAATCTTCCGCCGGGTAGAACTTCTTGAACTCGGTGATCTCGGTGACGATCGGGGCGTTGAATGCGCCCGACTCGTCGAGCCGTTGCTTGTAGTACTCCGCCTCTTTGCGTTGCTCGTCGTTGTGGTAGAAAACTGCCGAGCGATACTGCGTGCCGTGGTCCGGACCTTGCTGGTTGAGCGTCGTCGGATCGTGCGTCATCCAGAAGACTTCGAGCAATTCCGGGAAACTGATCGCCTCGGGATCGTAGGTGACTTGAATGACTTCCGCGTGGCCGGTGGCGCCGGTGCAGACTTGCTCGTAGGTGGGGTTGGGAACGCGACCGCCGCTGTAACCGCTGACGGCCGACTCGACTCCCTTGAGTTCCTCGAAGACGGCCTCGGTGCACCAGAAACATCCGTTGCCGAAGGTGGCGACTTCCAACTTCTTCTCCTTTTTGTCTGCCGACGCGGGGCTGGCCTTTGCCGGCTTGTCGACGGGTTCGGCGTTAGCCGCCGCAGGGGCGAACGCTCCGGTCAAGGCGATCAATCCAAGAAGCGTGATCCGCCGAGAGAGATTGCTCGTAACCATCGAAGACGCCGGAGGCGACCCTGGGGTGAGAGGGAATCCCATTGTACTGGATTGATCGGACGGAGAGTGAGCCGCGACGATTCTACGCGGCGGAATCCCGCTTGGTTCGCTGGGGCAGGGCTGGTCACTTCGCTTCGCGATCGAAAATCAGGATGTCGGAGATCCGCTCGCCGATGGGAATCGTCGGCTCCTGGAGATCGCAATTGAACTGCAGAATGACCGCCGCCATGCGATCGGGGTAAACCTGCGAGCAGAGGCGGAAGCCGCGGGAATCGCCGTTGTGATGAATGCGTTCCTCGCCGCGGTACTCGTCGAGGAACCAGCCGTAGCTGTAGCTGCTGTCGCCGCGGGAGGTTTTCACCTGGGGCGAGAACATGGCATCGTGCGACTTGCCGCTGAGGAGGCGCCGCTCGGCGTGGCCGCGAAGCCACTTGGCATATTCGTCGACCGAGGTGTAGACGCAGCCGTCGCCGCGGGTGGCGCTGGTGACGCTTTGGTCGGCGCGGACCCACTTGCCGTCTTGCTTCGTATGGCCGTACGCGCGCTCCGGCACGACGTTGAGGCCGTGCTGGAAGACGTTGGAGTTGGTCATCTTCAGCGGCGAGAAGACGTCGTCTTTCATGAAAATTTCGAAAGGCGTCTTCGAAGCGCGTTCGACGATCAGGCCCAGCAGGACGTAGCCCGAGTTGGAGTATTGCCACTTCGCCCCGGGTTCGAACAGCGGGATGTCGGTTTGCATTAGCAACTGCAACACGTCGAGGTCTTTGAGTTGCAGCGTGGTTCCCTTCGGCACGAGACCTTCGTAGTCGGGAATGCCGGAAGTGTGCGTGAGGAGGTGCCGCACCGTGATTTCTTCGCCGTACTCCGGGAAGCCAGGGAAGAACTTTGTGAGCGGATCGTCGAGCGAGATGAGCTCGCGATCGACGAGCATTAAAATCGCCGTGGCGGTGAATTGTTTGGAGACGCTCGCCATGCGGAAGTTGGTGGTTGGCGTGCAAGGAACGTTGTTCTCGACGTCGGCGAGTCCGTAGCTGTGGCGGAAGATCACTTTGCCGTCGTCGATCGCCAGCACCGAGGCGCCGGGGGAGTCGGGGAGGGCGGCTTCGACCTTCTTAATGAGTTCGGGGGAGGCTTCGATGATCTGAGCAGTCGCGATTGACATAGAAAGGGCGAGGAGCATCGTGAGGGTCGCGGCGGCGACCAGCGGGGAAGTGAGTCGGCAGATCATGTGTGGATTGAGTCTGGTGTCGCGTGGTGAGGAGCGGGAACCCGTTGGTCGCTCACGGCAGGTAGGAACTATCAGAAGCTTGGTATGCCGCTCCGACAGCTGCTAGAAACATTCTCCCGAATCGAGAGCCTTGCTTTCAACAGGAAAGTTTAGAGATTCTTCACGGTGCATCCAACTGGGGGAGGGCTGACGCGAGCCTCAGCGAGGGCGCGCAGGCCAACGACAAACGCCCGCCATCCGCTCATTCGCGGGTGACGGGCGTTGCCTAGCGGGGGATTATCGTGAAGTCGAATCTGCCGGAGAATTGCACCGGTCAAGGGAGTCGGCGCCGTGCTCGCAGCATCGGAGCTGAACTCAGCGGGAGACGCGGCGTCGGCCGCGTTGCGCTAAAATGCCGCAGCAACCTACCGCAATCAGCGCTATCGCGGTCGGCTCCGGAACCGCGAGTACGGCGATATCGGCAATCGCTCCAACGGTGCCGATGGTTCCGAGATCCGTAACGACGCCTGTGGCGAGGCTGAGCGAGCCGAGCGTTCCGCCGTCGAGCACGACGAACGCCGTGCCGCTTTGGCCGGAGATGTCGAACGCCGAGTCGGGCGACACGGCGAGGCTCGTCAGCGCGACAGTATTCAGCGTACCGTCGTTTGGCGGAGACTGGGTGACTAGCGTGCTGAGGGCGCCGTCGAGGTTGTAGAGCGTCGTGGTCGCGGCGCCGGCGACGCTGTTCGTGTAGGCCGAGGCGTAAATCTGCGCGGGCGTGCCGGCGTTGGCGTCGCTCGCGGCGTACGCGATCGCGCCGTCGAGTTGCGTCAGGCCGGTGGCGACGTTGATTCGCAGGTTCTGCCCCGTATCGCTAATGACGCGCAGGCGATCGGCGACGGGATTGAAATCAACCCCGAAGTACGTCCCGCTAATTGAGCTATATGGCGTGGGCGGCGTCACGTCAGCCGGATCGGCGGCGAGCGTTGCGGCCAACGTAGCCACGCCCGTGCCGACATTGATCGAATAGACGCGACCGGTTGGCGGGCTGGCGCCGGCGGCGCTCACGGCGAAGCCGTAGAGCGTGTTGTTTGCCGGCCGGACGTCGATGCCGACGAGCGAGTCGCCGGCGATCAGTCCCGTGAGCGCGACCGTGGAGCCGAGCGTCCCCGGCGACGTGCTATTGAAGGTGATTAGCTGGTTCGTCGCCGTGAGGGCGACGATTGGCTCGGCGACCGCGGTTTGCGCAATGCCAAGCGCGAGTGCGAGTACTAGTACCGTATGACGCATGTGGAGCAACTCCCAGAGATTTCGGTGCGATATTCGATTCCAGCGGCGCGACGACTATACGCCGTAGAACAGCGGGACGTTGATGTTGTAGAAATCGGCCTCGAGGTACTCGAGGGCCAGGGCGAAGTTGAGGATCGCGACGTCGTTCGACGCCGAGCGGGTTGAGCTGTAGTCGAGCGGCGGGCCGCCATTGAGGCTCGCGATGAACGATCCGGCGGCGCCGCCGACTTGCGCTGGCGTAAAGGCGGCGTCGAACGAGAGTTCCATGCCAAAGGCATTCAGCGTCATCGGCTTCGAACGGAAGCTGTTGAAGAACCCGGCGTGACGCGCTTCGACGAGCGCAATGGAAGCAGCAGCGCCTAAGTAGCTGGCATCGAGAATCGCCGGAGCAGCGCCGAGGTACGCGCCGACGCCTGTGTTTTCGAGGGCTGTGGCGACGGTGAGGAAGGCGTTGAGGTTCGGCTGCTGCAGGTTCTGGAACGTCGGCTTCGGACGGGCGGCGGCGCCGAGTCCATTCAGCAAGAACGCGACATGGTCGTTTTCGTGGCGGCGTACGAGCGCCATCTGCTGACGAGGACCGGCGGGAGGCGTCGCACTCTGGGCGTCGGCGTCTCGGGCGACTAATCCGACGAGCGCGGCGCCGGCCGCGATGCCGCCAGTGCGGAGGAAGCGGCGGCGTTCGACGGCCGCCAGTTTGTCGCTATCCGCCGCAGCGGCGAGGACTTCGAGGCAATTTTCACGAGAAGCCGACATGATACTCTCCAGAATGGACGTGTAATGACGAACAGCAGATGGCGAATGCCAACCCTGCACCGTGCAGAAGCTGAGCGCAGAACGGCGCCCGGCGGTTCCGACCTGATCAAATGAAACGACTCGCTCCCGTGCGCAACGGGCGTTCATCTTGAACGCATGGACGCCTATTGCCGGCGTTCCTTTGGCGTAGCGAGTCGAGAATGAAGCGAAGCGTGCGACTAACTTCGTGCGACCGACTAACTGGCGACGTTTCGTGACTCTAAGAGCAATACGACTCATCGCGTTCGTTGGATGTGGAAACTTCGCAGATTCCACAACGATCTGTTGAAGCGACTCGATAACAAGCTGATCGGACAATGGCGACGCGACGCGTCGCTTTGCGTGAGCGTTACAGTTGACAAGGGAAACGACCGACGGCCGAAGAATGCGCGAGGAACTTTCTGAGTCGTGCCCATCCTGGTGCTAGCGTGCCAGCTTGCTGTTGCGATGGTGCGCAACGGCCAGTACATTTCTCGCCTTCTCTGGGATGTTGAAAATGAAGCCGCGCATACGACTCGACTACGCTGATTTTTGGGGCATCTTCCGCCCCCAGAACAACTACTTCACGCACCTGCTCTCGCCGCACTACGAGATTGAGATCGCAGAGCAGCCCGACTTCCTGATCTATTCAGGGTTTGGGAACACGTTCCGGCGACGGACCGGAACGCGCATCTTCTACACTGGCGAGAACTGCCGGCCGAACTTTCGCGAATGCGACTTCGCGTTCACGTTCGACTTCGTCGATCGCGCGGAGCACTATCGGCTGCCGCTGTACGCCTGGTACGGCGATCCCGGCATGCTCGTGAAGGGCGAGGTCGCCGCCGAGCGGATCCTCGCGCAGAAGACGTCGTTTTGCAACTTCATCTACTCGAACCCGAAGTGCAAGACGCGGAACAAGTTCTTCGAGCTGCTCTCGAAATACAAGCGGGTCGATTCGGGCGGCAAGTTGATGAACAACATCGGCGGCCGCGTGGCGAACAAGCGCGAGTTCATGAGCCGCTACAAGTTCACCATCGCGTTCGAGAACGATTCGTACCCGGGGTACACGACCGAGAAGATCGTGCACCCGATGATGGCGGAGAGCCTGCCGATCTACTGGGGCAATCCGCTAGTGCACCTCGATTTCAATCCGCGTAGCTTCGTGAACTACTTTGACTACGGCAGCCTCGAAGCGCTCGTCGATCGCGTCATCGAAATCGATCGCGACGATGCGCTCTACTGCGAGTACCTGCGGCAGCCGTGGTACCACGGCAACGAGGTGAACGAGTTCGTGCGGCGCGAGAACGTGCTTGATGCGTTCGAGCGGATTCTTTCGGTGAGCGGGCCGGTGCGGAATCGGCACATCTTTCGGATTCTCGACTGGCGGGCGGCGCTGCCGTCGGCGAAGCGGCGCAAGGCGGCGTGACAAAAAGGGGACATTCTACTTTTTTAAAAAAAAGTAGAATGTCCCCTTTTTGTTCTCTGCGTCGTTGTTGCAGTGCCAGCAACGTCCATCCAATGAGAACCGTCGTCGCTGCAGAGGGTTCAGGGATCGCGACGGCCGTCGATAGGTAAACGCCGGTGCGATAGCCTTCATTGTACGAGAAGAAGACAAATTCTCCACGGTCGTTGAAACTTGATCCTACGCCATCTTGATTGCCGGTGGAGCGACCCATTCCGAAATGGATCGACTTGTTAGAACTAGGCAGGAAGTCGCCTGCTTGGGCGATGTTGTGGAGATTGCCGGCGACGTCGGTGGCCCAGAGCGCGTTGTATGTTCCGAAAGCGACCTGCCCGCGATTATTGAGGATGAGGCTTCCCGAATAGTCAGTAACGTCTCCTAGAACCTCCTGGCCGATAGCAATGTCGCCTTCCCGAGCGACGAGTTGCAAATTTCCGGCAAGATCGCGGAGCCAGATTCCGCTGTCATTTGATTTGTCGATACCGGGGCCAGCGATGCGGGCGGTAAAGGCGACTTGCCCTTGCCCGTTGATGACCGGCCGCGCTGCCGCAGGCATGCTGAGCGTTGGATTGAAGTCTGCGAAAACGCCGTCGACGCCGGGGGCTGCGTCTCCAGTTTGGGCGACGAGGCGCAAATCGCCGGGCAGCCCGGCCCAAACGCCTTCCTCTGCGGAAAGACCTTGGACGTGCTGCGCGAGGAAGGTGACTTGCCCGGCATTGTTGAGGCTTGGCATTGAGAATCTCGCGAACTGCGCATTCGGCAATCCGGGAGCTTGTTGGCCGCTCTTCGCTGCAATGACAAGCCCCTGCACTGGATCGTCGATGAATACGCCGACTCCGCCGCCGATCCCGAGTTCATGAGCCGCGACGGCGGCGACCAAGACCGATTGGCCATGGTCGTTCATGCGCACGGAGTCCCAGGGAGATGGGATGCCGACCACCGTCGCTCCCGGCGAGTACTGCGGCACGCTCGTGCCTGTACCGGCAAGAAGTCGCAGTCCGACGCCGCCCCCCTCCGACCACACACCCTCCACCGACTGCGGGGCGCCTGGTCGGTCGAGCTGAGCGTAGAACGCCGTCTCGCCTCGTGCATTGATCACAAACGGCGCCGAACCCTTGTCGTACAGGGTGATCATGGCATTGTCTGCGATGGCGTCGTTGAAGGGCGACCATGTCGTGCCGGCAGGAGCTCCGGGAACTTGCGTCCCGCTGTGGGCAACCAGCCGCAGTTCGCCGTTGGGGTTCTCCGCCCAGATTCCAGAGGACCATGTGGAAGGACCTGTTTCGATGTACCCCAGAAACCCAGCGGCTCCGCCGGGGCTGATTTGCAGATTCGCGATCGATAGGAACCGAGCGCCCGGGGCAAGACCCGGCGCTTGCTCGCCAGCGCGGGCGATGTAGTTTCCACTGGACGTTCGATAGGCCGAGTTGATGCCGCCGTTCTCAAACTTGTCGTTCACATAGCCGCGGAAGGCGATGCCGCCCTGGTTGTCGATCGATGGCGTGCGTAGCTCAGTCCAGTAGGCGCCGTCTGGCGCTGGAGTCGTCAGATCGAACGGCAGAGCGATTGGCGTGATCGTACTCTGACCGTGACATAGAGAGGCGACGCACAGCAGCCAAAGGGGGGCTGCTGCCAGGCGGATGAAGGGGCGGCTGACCGGCAATCGCATTGGCGTCGCTCACACGGGTCGAATGACATTGAAGTACGTCCAGCCTAGGCCCCTCGAAGGCGCGGTGGACTGGCGTTCGCGGCCTGAGTCTCTCTGGTTAATCGTATCATAACATTGGTTGATAGCTGTTGCAGCCGCAGTTTAGCGGGCGGCATTGCGTCGCTGTTGAGTCAATAGCGAGTCCGCTCTTCATTGATTAATGTCGGAACTAGCTATGAAGCCGGGGCTGGCGCCGGCGCGGGAGAGGCGTCAAGTTGAATGTTCAAGTTGTAACCGCTTCAGCGATTCGGGATTCTGTTTGCATCAGGCGAATTGCTTGCACTGCATTAGCGCTCATCTTCCCGCCACCAGGAGTTTGCCATGCTCTCTCGCCGCCATTTCATGTCGACCGCTGCCGCGGGAACGACGTTTCTCGCCGCCGCTGATTTGCTCGCCAGCGGCGAAGGTTCGGTGATGCCGACCAAGGGGAAGCTGATCGAGGGGCCGTTGCCGACGAACAAGGAGAGCGGCGGGAAGTATCGGCCGCCGTATCGCGTCGGCGTCGGTTGCGTCGCGATCGGCAATGGCTTCGCCCCGACGACGGATGAAGAGTCGCAGGCGGCGCTCGAAGCGGCGTGGGCGGTGGGCGTGCGGTACTTCGATACGTCGCCGTTTTACGGTTACGGGTTGAGCGAGCGGCGGCTGGGGCACTTTTTGCACAATCACCAGCCGGAAGAATATGTGCTGTCGACGAAGGTGGGCCGCATCTTCAAGGCGACGAGCGAGAAGCCGAAACCTTCGCTGTGGAAGGAGCCGTCGCCGTTTGCGTTCGAATACGACTACACGGCCGACGGGGTGCGGCGGTCGATCGAAGATAGTTTGCAGCGGCTCGGCGTGTCGCAGATCGACATCGTGTTCATCCACGACCTGTCGCCTGACAACGGCGATATGGGCGAGAAGTGGACCGAGTATTTTGAGGTGGCCAAGAAGGGGGCGATGCCCGAGCTGACGCGGATGCGCGACGAGGGGCTCATCAAGGCGTGGGGTTTCGGCGTCAATCGCCCCGAACCGGCGCTGCGGGCGGCGGAAGTGGCCGACCCCGATTTGTTTTTGCTTGCGACGCAGTATTCGCTGATTGAACATGACGAAGCGGCGAAAAAGACGTTGCCGACGTTGGAAAAGAAAGGCGTGTCGGTGGTCGTGGGAGCGCCGTTGATGGCGGGCTATCTCGCCGGGCGTGAACGTTACCTCTATGGCGGCACGATCCCTGAGTGGGCGCCGGCGAAGCGGGAAAAGCTCGCGGCCGCGGCGGCGGAACATGGGATCGACTTGCGAACGGCGGCGCTGCAGTTCGCGAATGCGCCGAGGGTCGTTTCTGCAGTGATCCCAGGCGCGCGGACGCCGGAGCAGGCGATTGCGAATGCGAAGTCGTTGCAGGTAGAGATCCCGGCGGAGTTTTGGGAGTCGCTGCGGCGGGATGGGTTGATTGCGAAAGAGGCGGCCGTACCGGGCGAGGCCTAGTTTGCTTTGTCGGCAGTGCCTTGAGTTGCTCGCAGAGGCGCGAAGGCGCAAAGGATACGCAAAGAAAGTAATTCAGAATTGCTCTGGGTTCGTTCTGTCGTCTTTCATCTTCTCTGTGTTTTCTTTGCGTCTTCGCGGCTTTGCGAGAGACAACAAGGCCAAGTCAATTAGTGACGCGAGAGCCACGCCGACGGCGTAGCAAACGAGGTCGCTCCAGAGAAAACCGTGGCCGAGGGCGAGCGCGCCGAGGCGGGTGGCGCGGATCGAGTCGATCCAGGGGGCGTGATAGAGCTGACTCAGTTCGACCGCGAACGAGACGCCATAAGCGATCACGGCGAGCGTTGTCGTTCTCGCGTGGGGCCACGCGATGCTTGCCAGCCAGTAGACCATTGTCGCCCACAGGGCGTCGCCGGCATACGCGGCGATGAACGGCGGCAATTGCTCGCCGTAGTGGCGCGATGTGAGTCCGAGTGCGATGGTAGCGGCCAGCAAGACGGCGGTAAGGATGCGCGAGCGCGGCGCTGGATGACCTTCGTTAACCAACCTCATCGGCTGCCTTACGTCGCGCGAGCTGCGAGGCCGCTCCGCGCTTGGCCCACCAGCCGACGTTCGTGCCGTCGAGGTTTAGCTCGCGCAGCGATTCGATCGCGTCAACCACGGCGAGCGATCGATTCGTAATCGGCGTGCGCGAGAGGTCGAGGCGGCGGAGTTGTTGGAAGATGCTGAGGTGCATCACGTCGTCGTCACTGAGCCGGCAGCCGGGGAGCTCAAGTGCGGCGAGTTCGCGGAGCGACGGGTAGCTGTGGGCGAGGGCGTCGATGAACCGCGTCGCGTCGGTCGAATCGGCGAAGCGGATCGTCGTCACGTGCTCAGTGAGTTGAGCGAAGTCGCCGTAGGAATTCTCCAGCCATTCGGGCGAGTACGCCGTGACGGTGGCGCCGAGTTGCTCAAGCCGCGCGATGGCGTCTTGCAACGCGGCGTATCGAGCCATCTTTCCGGCGATCCACCCGCGGCGGTCTTGGCGAAATTCGAGATAGGCTTGCGCCCGCTCGAAGGCTTGATGAACGGCGTTGAAGGCTTCAGTCGACCCGCCGCGATCGGGATGCGTCGCGCGGGCCTTTTCGCGATAGGCCTGCATGACGTCCTCGATGGCGTAGGGGGGCGCCAGGCCGAGGGTGACCATGAACTCGGGGCGGTGGTCGTGATCAGGCAACGTGTATCACCTCCAATTACAGGCTGGCCAGCAACCGATCGTATTCGGCGTGAGTGCCGATGAAGAACCAAACGATCTCGTCGTCGTTCTGGCGAATGCCGACGGCTCGATACGAATCGGACACGCGAACTGACCACAGCGGCAGCGTGGCGTGTAATCGCTTGAATTGCAAGCTGGGATGATTCGGATCGGCTTGGAAACGTTGGTAAGCCGCCCGTGCTCGCTGTTGAACGTCGCGAGGGAGCTTCGCAAAATCACGGCGGAATGAGGCGTGCAGCTTGGACGTCACAGGCGATCCGGGTCGAGCGGTTCGCATTCGCCACGGCTATCGGCTTGCAGCACTTCCCCGATCAGGCCGCGTAGCTTGTCGACGTTCGCTGCGGTCGACTTCGCCCATTTCTCGTCTTCGTCGATTTCATGAAGTACGAGCCTGGCCAAGAGGTCTTGCCGATCCTCCGGCATCTGCTGCAAGCGTTCGATGGCTTCTTGGAGGGTTTTGGTCATGAATGAATTATAGCAGATGCTTTTTCGTAAGACGGTGGCGCCGCGACTAGTCCAAACGTTGGCCGATCCGATCCCAACGCATCGGCCCCCATGTCTCCACCGGCTCACGGCTTTCCCTGGGGTTGCTCGGCGGCGAGAGTGAGTGCTCGCGGGACCAGAAAATTAGCTTGGGCACGCCGAGGACGTCGTCGATGGGAACGAAGCCGTCGACGCGGCTGTCTTTGGCGTTGCGGCGATTGTCGCCGAGGATAAAGACATGCCCGGCGGGAACTGTTTGTGCGGCGAAGTTATTGAGGATGTCGTAGTCGCGCCGTTCGCCGTCGTAGAGTGCATATTCTTCCTTCGCTGGTTCGCCGTTCAGTAGGAGTTGTTCATCGCGAATCTCGACCTCGTCGCCAGGCAGCCCGACGACTCGGTGGCAGAGTACTGGGCGTCCCTCGCCCGAGCTACGATAGACGACGATCTCGCCTCGCTGCGGAGGTCTCGAATACAGCGGAAGCTTATCGACGATGAATCGATCGCCCGCCAGGAGTGAGTTGCGCATCGAGCCGACGCGCATAACGAATGCTTCCGACCAATACTCTCTGTTCAATCGCAGGACTAGTTCCGAAATTGTTCCGCTGGCGATGATGAGGAGGAGATAGACCCACCATCGCTGGTATTTGCACAGCGGGGCGCGTGAATCGCTGCGAGCCAGGCGAATCGCATCGATCAAAACGAACAGATAAACTCCCGCAACGGATGCGAAGCCAGCGGTAATTGCAAGCCGCCCGAACGGCAAGCAGAGCAACGCGGCGTTCGCTAGGAGTAGTACGAGCCAAGTTAGCGCATAAATTGCCAAAGCGCGCTGAAATCGCCCGCAGTAAACTTGCGCCACTGCACCAAAGAGCAACGCGAGCAGAGCGGCCAACCAAACCCGACGGCGGGGGCCTGGTGCTTCTGCTTCAGCGTCGTCCATTGCGGTTGCCTCCCAGTTGCGAAGCGGGGCTAGATGCCTACGCCCCGTACTTGCCGAGCCGTCCTGCATTCGCCAGCGCCAGCGTCATGAGGTGCTTCGCCTCGAATTGCCCCAGCCCGCCGCGGAGGCAGTCGCGTTCGCCGAATTGTTCGACGCCGTCGGTGCGGCAATTCTTCGCCCACAGCAGCGTCGGCACGGGGTGCCAGCTGTGGCTGGCGAGCATGCTCGGCGTGCTGTGGTCGCCGGTGGCGATGAACACGTCCGGCTTGAGGGCCATGATCTTTGGCACGGCGGCGTCAAATTCTTCGGTCCGCTTCACCTTCGCGTCGAAGTTGCCGTCTTCGCCGGTGCTGTCGGTGTACTTGAAGTGGATGAAGAAGAAGTCGTACTTGTCCCAGTTCTCTTTGAGGACTTCCATTTGCTCGTCGAGCGTCTTCGCGTGGCCGAGGATGTCCATGCCGACGAGTTGGGCGAGGCCCTTGTACATCGGGTAGACGGCGATCGCGGCGGCGCGGAGACCGTAGACGTCTTCGTAGCTGGGGATGCTCGGCTTGCTGGCGACGCCGCGGAGGGTGCAGCCGTTGGCCTTCTTCTCGGCCTTGAGGAGTTCTTGCGCTTGGCGAACGAATTCCTTGAGGATCTTCGCGGTCGCTTCGCTCTCGGGGTTGCCGGCGACGGGGTCGAGCGGCGGGACGCCGGTGACTTGCGGGTCGGTGTCGTGCACGAAGTCGCCGAGCTTGCCCTTGTTGGCGCCCGTGCCGCGGAGGACGACGACGAAGCGGTGTTCCTTCACCGGCTCGACGAAGATTTGCACGTCGGGGATTTTCACTTCGCGGAGCTTGATCGCGAGCGGGGCGGACTCTTCGCTGGCGATGCGGCCGGCGCGGCGGTCGCTAATTTTGCCGGCGGCGTCGAGCGTGCAGAAGTTCGCGCGGATAGCGACGTCGCCTTCTTCGAGCTTGAAGCCGATGCCGGTCGCTTCGAGGGCGCCGCGGCCGATGAGGTAGGTGATCGGGTCGTAACCGAACAGGCCGAGGTGGCCGGGACCGCTGCCGGGGGCGATGCCGGGCGCGACGGGGATGCTACTGCCGCAGACGCCTTCGCGCACGAGCTTGTCGAGGTTCGGGGTCTTCGCGGTTTCGAGTTCGGTGAGCCCGCCCGGTTGTTGCGGCAGGCCGCCCAGGCCGTCGGCGACGAACATGACGATCTTCGAGTCGTTCTTGACGAAAAGCTGACGGGTGAGGGCGTGGGTATCCATGGCGGGCAGACTATCGGCTGGAGGGTGTGAGGAAACAGCGAACCCGTGATTTTAACGGGCGGCTGCGACCGGGGGCAGGGGCACTTGCCGGGGGGGCGGGGATGGGGAGGATATGGAGACGGGCTGCCCTAAGGCGAGCCCTGACCTAGGGGTAAATGACGAATGACGAAATCCGAATGACGAATGAAAAATGCTGTGAAACGGCGGTCTCAGTTCGGCTCCTCATTCGTCATTCTGGTTTCGTCATTCGTCATTAGTAGCCCTTCGCACTTTGCCCGATTAAATCGCAAACGTCCCACTTACACAGGACTTTCGTCATGGCCGATCAACTCATTTCGTATGACCCGAGCGGGGTGTTTCTACCGGAGCATGGGATCACGCCGGAGCAACTGGCTGACTTGGCGGGCCATCTCGATGAAGCTCGCGACGAAGTGCTCGCCGACGCGCAGCTGTGGGCCGACGGCGTTGAACCCTCGGCGGAGAAGAATCCGCTCGATGCGGGGTTCCATGAATTGCCCGATCGGTTGCTCGGCGACTTCCGCTCGCATGGCGCGAAGAGCGAGTTGGCCCGCATCAAGGCGGCGGCCGACCGATTGAGCGCCGAGACCCAGAGCGTCGTCGTGCTGGGCATCGGCGGTTCGTATATGGGCGCGCGGGCGCTGCTCGAAGCTTGCTGCCATCAGTACTACAACGAAGTCGAACCGGCGATGCGCCGCGGCCGGCCGCGGATTTATTTCGAAGGGAACAACGTCGACAACGACGCGCTGCTCGATCTGCAACGGTTGCTGCAGAGCCGCGGCGATCAGTGGGGCCTGGTTTGCATCAGCAAGAGTGGCGGCACGCTCGAAACGGCTGCCGCGTTCCGCATTTTGCTGCACGACCTGACGGCGTCGCTCGGCAAAGATGCCGGCGACATCGCCAAGTATGTGATCCCGGTGACCGGTACGAGCGGCAAGCTCTTCGAACTGTCGAAGGCCCTCGGCTGCAAGGAAGTGTTTGAAGTTCCCGACGGCGTCGGCGGGCGGTTCTCGGTTCTCTCGGCGGTCGGTTTGATGCCGGCGGCGCTCTTGGGGCTCGACGTCGAACGGCTGCTGATGGGCGCCGCGGCGATGAACGAACATTTCCGCAACAACGGCCCGGCGACGAACATCGTGCTGCAGTACGTCGGCGTCTGCCACCTCATGGAAGAGCTGCGCGGCTGCTATACCCGGATCCTCTCGACGTGGGGCAAGCGGCTCGAAGCGGCCGGCCTGTGGTACGACCAGTTGCTGGCCGAGAGCCTCGGCAAGCACGAAGTCGGCGCCTTGCCGCTCACGGTGGTGAACACTCGCGATCTCCACAGCCGCGGGCAGCAGCATCAGGAGGGCGCCCGCGACAAGCTGATCACCAACTTGATCGTCGATACTCCGAGCCGCGGAGCGATCAAGATCGGCTCAAGCGACCGCAATCAAGACGGGCTGAATGAGTTGGCGGAGAAGAGCATTCCGCAGGTGCTCGCCGCGGCAATCGAAGGGACGAACCAGGCGTACCGCGAAGCGAACCGCCCGACGGCGGACATTCACTTGCCGCAACTCGACGAATACACGCTGGGGCAGTTCTTCCAGTTCATGATGCTCGCCACGGTGGTCGAGGGGCGGCTCATCGGCATCAATCCCTACGGGCAGCCGGGGGTTGAGGCTTATAAGAAGAACATGAACGCGATCCTACGAAAATGACGAATGACGAATGACGAAGCCAGAATGACGAATGGAAAATGCGAGAGGCGTTTGATGATCTGAAAGGATTCGTCACTCGTCATTCAGATTTCGTCATTCGTCATTTCTTACCGCGGCTTCAGGATCTTATCAAACGCCTTATTCAGCTCTTCGCCGATGATGCCGCCCGCGGCTTGTTGCGCGGCTTGGGCGACGAAGCTGCCGACGGCGCGGTTGTCGACTTGCGGCTTCGCGAACGTGCCGGTGACGGGGATCTGAATCACCTGGCCGACGAGCGACTGCAGCGCTGGTTTGTTGCCGACCCATTTTTGTTGGATCGGCACTTCGATGACGATGTTCAGCGTTTCGTCGAAGCCGACCGAACCGTTGGAGCGGACCGGGACGTCATCAATGAGGAACTCGAGATTCTTGTGGTAGACGCGGCCGTCGACGATCGTGACGTCGATCGCCTTCTCGCTCATTGTCAGGCCTTTGATCGGCTCGGCCGCGGCGGTTGGGGCGCGATTCGGGGCGACGGCGCCGATGATGCCGCCGATCCCTTGGTTGATGTTGCCGAGGCCCTGGTTCAGGTTATCGGTCAGGTTCTGGCCGATGTTCTGGCTGTTCTTGCTGAGGGCGTCGATCTGCTGAATGAGCACGGCGATGTTTTGAATCATCGGGCCCGGCGTCACGGCGAGATTGTGAACGGTCAGTCGACCATCCAGTCGGCCTGCCTTTGGTTGCCGCAGCGGGATACGGGCTTCATTGAGGAAGAACGAGAACGAACCTTCCGTCCGCGCGGCGCCGGCGATGATTGGGGCGGCGTACTTAAGCATCCGCTCGCTGACTTCGGGCGAGATGGCGACGTTCGAGATCGTTTGTCCGGGCGCCAGCTCAAGCACCTGCGGATTTGCATCGAGCAGCACCCGCGGCGTCAGGCTGACGCGGCCCGTTTCGCCGACGGTGAGTTGCAACGGCGTGAAGTTCGCTTGGCCGTCTTGAACCTTGGCGTTCAGCTGGGCGGGGCCAATCGGCAGGCCGAAGACGTTCGCGGCGCTCCAGCCGGTGGCGGTGTCGAGCGTCCATCGACGCGACCAGTGGGACAGCGGAGCGGTGGAAATCGGGATCGCTGCGGGGGCTGCAGTGGAGATTGGCGTGGCCGCGCCGTTCCATTCGTTCGTGTTGTTGAGCGGCGGGGTGGTAGGGAATGCTTCGCCAGGGGCGGTGGTGGGCAGCGTGGCGCCGGGAATCGCTCCCCCGGCTCCTCCAGGCGAGGCGGAAGCGTACAGCTGGCCATTGGCGACTAGCTTCGCTTGGTTTGCGCCGGTGATCTGGATGTTCGGACCAAGGTACGCGGTGAGCAAGCGGGCGAGTTCCGCGGCGTCGTAGGTGAAGTTGACGTCGCCCTTCACGAGGCCGGCGGTGCGGAGCTGGTCGATCGAGCCGCCGCCGTCGAGCTTCATCGTCTTGCCGGTGACGTGCATGTCGCTCAGTTGCAGGCGATCGTCGGCGTTCGTGTACGACGCTTGCGTGGCGAAGTCGATGCGGGGTTCGTTCCAGGCAAGCGAGCCGTCGGCGGCGTTGACCAACTGGAACGGCGCCGAGGAACCACGAATCGTGGCGGTCGCGCGTTGAGCATCGCTGGCGAGTTGCAACAGCCCTTCGAACTGTCCGCGCGGCCGCAAGCCGTCGCTGGTTTGTCCGCCGAGCAGATCGCCCCATGCGGACATACGATCGAAATCGCCGCGGAAGGCAACCTCGCCGCGGGCGGTCGGCGGGCCGACGTCGGCGAACTGGACAGAGACTTCGCGCGTGCCGAAGGCAATCGAGCTGCTGCTCAGTTGATAAGCCTTCGACGTAAACTGGCGAGTCGCGGCTTCCCAGCGGAAGTCGCCGGCGGCTTGGATTTCTTGTTCGACGATTCGCGTCGCGCCCACCTGCGCGGCGAATTCTTTGACGTTGAACTGCGACTGATCGACTTGCAGCAGTCCTGGCGCCGCGCGAAGTTGGGCGTCGATGGTCGATTGGCCTGCGAGTTGTTCCGGCACGCCGGCGACCCACGGCCGCAACCGGCCGGCCCAACGTTCGAGCGGGCCGTTGCCGTTGATCTTCACGAACCACGAACGATTGGCGTCGGCGAGGTTGATCGGTTCGAGCAACTCGGCGGCGAGGCGGTCGTCGGGACCGGTCACCGAGAGGGTCGCTTTGTCGATCCGCTGCGGTTGGTACTGCAGTCGCGAGCCTTCGGCTTGGATTTCGACGCGGACCTGCGGATCGTTCCAAACGACCTTGCCCGCGCGGCGAACGTCGATTTGCTGCAAGTCGAGTTCGGCGCCGGCGGCGAAGCGATCGGCGCCAGTGTCGCGGATCGAGAACTTGCCCGAGCCAGTGCCTTGCAACTGCCACGCGGAGAGGTCTTGGAACTGGCCGAGTTCCTCGGCCAGTTCGGCGAGGTTGAATTCGAGGTCGCCTTGGAGGCCGCCCGACGTCCCGTCGGCGGTGGCGCTGGCGAACGTCGAACGGAGCAGCGCCCGCTGTAGCTGCGGGCCGGCGGCGGTTTCGATCGCATCGACGCCGACTTCAAACGGCTTCGTCCAGCGGATCGGGCGTTGGCCGTCGGTGCCGACGAGGTTCTGCAGCGCGGCGGCGGCCGTCCAGGTGCGAACGGCTCCAGTTTTCTCGCTACGGGCGGTGATTTCCATGCTACCGGCGTCGACCTGCACGCCAGGGCGGATTCGCAACGTGCGGGGCAGCATCCGCGTCAGTTGCGGCAACTCGGCGCGGGCGGTGATCGTGGCGTCGCTGGTGGGGAGCGACTTCAGGCTGAGCTGCTGAATCTCTTGGAGGTTGAATTCGCCGTTGAGTTGCGCCTGCAGCCAGTCGCCGTTGGCGGTGCAATTGCGAGCGGTGAGGCGATCGCCGGCGAGCGTTGCGTCGAGCTTGATTGCGGCGCTGGCGAGTTCGAGCAAGTCGCCCGAGAGGGCGACGGCGGTGAAGCGGAGATTCGCGGCGTCGATGTTCCCCTTCGCGGCGACCCAACCGCCGGGGGCCATCATGCCGTTCGCAGCGACCGGCGCCGCGGGATCGACCGCCGGCAACGCCCACGCGACGTTAAGATCGGCGGAAGCGTCGCCAGTGACCTTGGCGCCGGGCAGAACGCGAGCGAGCCACGGCTCGATCGGTGCGAGCGGCAGGCGATCGGCGATCAGCTGCATTGTCTGGCTATTGGTCGCGGGGGCGCCATTGGCGGGCGCTGAGGGAGCGAGGTGAAACTTGAAGCGGCCTGCTTGGTCGGCCACTGCCGTGGGCGCCGGCATGCCGGCGGTGGCAGGGGCGCCAAGCCGCATGACGCCGTCGGCGACGACGTCCCAACCAGCGTCGGGGAGCGGTTTAGCCGTGGCGGCGAGGCCGACGACTTGCCATTGCTGGCCGGTCGCGAGGTCGTGACCGACGAGCATGCCGTCGACGATTTCGATTTCAAATGATTTTGGCGCGCTGGGGCCGCCGCCAGCTGCTTGCGCCGATTGGGCAGCAGCCGCGGCGATTTGAGCGACGAGGTCTTCGACGCTGCTGCCGCCGTCGCGAGTTTCAACATGGAGCACCGGGCGCGTCAGCGTGATTTTGCCCAGGGCGTTTGAGTTGGAGAGGAAGCCTACGAGCGACCGGCTTGTTTGGATGCTTTCAGCTTCGAACTGATGCGTTCCCTTGGCGTCTATGAAGACGACGCCGCCGAGGGCTTGGCCTCCGGTCCACGAGAACGCGGCGTCGCGAGCGGTGAGCTTGCCGACCGACGCGGGGACAGCCTTGGCAAGAAGCGTATTACGGAGGGGCGACCGGGCGATGATCGTCGGCGCCGCGATGGCGAGCGCGACCAGCGCCGCGGGGACGATGAGTAATTTCCAACGAGCGCCGCGTCGACGCCGTGCACGGCGCGACGAGGGAAGTTCGTCTACGTCGAGCTGTTCATCGTCGTTGTATCGTCGCCGTCTGGCCATGGGTTCGCCTGGAAATGAAGGCGCGCGGGCGCAACGGGCGCCGGCGCGGGCGAACGGATTCTAGGCGTAGCGGGCGCGGCGTCCTAGGCGAGTTGGGCGGCTCGGGTGCTAGCAGCGTAGGTTGGGCTTTCAGCCCGGCACTTTATGAAAGCCACCGGCTCCGCCGGTGGACGAACTGCTGGCGCGCTCAACTCTCACTACGTTCACCGGCAGAGCCGGTGGCTTTTAAGGAAGGGCTGAAACCCTAACCTGTGTGCCTAACCGACCGGGGCGTTCCAGAGAAACTTGCCCGTGTTGCGGAGGGCGACAATTTGCTGCACTGAGTGGTCGCTCTTTCGTTCGACCGCTTCGAACGAATTGAACGCGTTGTGGGGCGTGCAGATGACGTCGTCGCGGCGGGCGAGTTCCAGCGTTGCTTGCACTTCGGCGTCGTCGGAAGGTTGCTTCGTGCGAAGAGCGACGGCGAGCTTCGGCTCGTGGTTGTAGACGTCCATGCCGACGGCGCTCAGCTGGCCGGCGTTGAGCGCTGCGACGAGCTCGGCCGAAGGACTCAGTTCGCCGCGCGAGACGTTGACGAACACCGCGCCGCGTTTTACCTGCTTCCACTGGTCGGCGCCGAAGTAGCCGTGGTTCGAGGCGTTGAGATCCATCGCACAGACTAGCACGTCGGCCTGCGGCAGCGCTTCGTCAATCGAAACGTAGTTCACGTCGGCGTGCGTCGGGGCGCGATCAACGGCGACGACGCGCATGCCGAGAGCAGCGCCGATGCGGCAAACTTCGCGACCGATGTGACCGACGCCGACGACGGCGAGGGTGCGGCCTTCGCACTCGAAGCCAGTGATGCCGTCGCGATGAAAGTCGTGGAACTGCCGCATTTGCACCGGCAAGCGGCGGAGCAGCGCCATCCAGAGCAGCATCGCCTGCTCGGCGACGGCGCGATGGCAGTACAGCGGCAAGTAGCCGAGGGCAACTGGCGCCTTGGTCGCGGCGGCGTAGGCCGTGAGATGGTCGTAGCCGGTGCTGCGCGAGATGATCGCTTGCAGCTCGGGCGCCCACGCGAGCGGCAGGATCGACTGCGTGCGGACCGAGATCACCCGGGCCGGAGGCGCCGCGTGGCTTGTCTCTTGAATGGTGAGATCGGTGTAGCCGGCCGTGAAAGACGCGGGGAGCAACCGGCGCAGGGCTTCGGCTTCTTCTTCAAACGCTTCGTAGAAATAGACGTCTAGCATACATTCGATTGTAGTTCACGCCGCCACGGTTTGATCAGGCCCAATTGTCTCTCGCAAAGGCGCAAAGGCGCAGAGTTTTCGCAAAGGTGCGCAGCGAAACCTTTGCGGCTTTGCGCCTTGGCGAGATTGATCGAGCTACAACTCGAAGTTGAACGTTCGAGCCAGGTACCGCCCGACGCGTTGCATGACGGTTTTGGGCTCGACGTCGATGCGGGCGGCGCCGGTGAGGCCGTTGTGGAGCAGTTCTTGCGAGTTGTTCAGCCGGGCCGTGACTTGGAATGACGTGTTCAGCGGGCTGATCGAGCCGTCGGGGTTCTGCTGGGCGGCGAGGGAGCCGCCGTTGCTGCTCGCGAGCCGCGTCGGCGCGGCGGTGACATGCTCGCCGCTGATGCTGGAGATGTGCGTCTTGAACACATGGTAAGCCGACTCCTCGAACATCAACTGCACTTCTTGGCCGTCCAGGACGAGGCCGAAGTCGTCCTGGTCGACGATCATCACCGCCTCCCATTCGTTGGGATCGCCGATCATGCAGATCAGATTCTGCTGACCTTGCGGCGAGAGGCTGGAACCGAGGTTGCGCTCGTCGAGCGGCGTGCCGGTCCAGGGGGGAAGTTCGGCGACGTCGGTACGGGGACGGTCGAGCGTGCGCAGCGGCGGAATGATAACGCCGTCGCGGGGGGCGGTGATCGTAAGCCGCTTGAGATCGGCTTCTTTTTGGGCGAGTTGTTTGGAGTTGCCTTCGAGCTGCTTGTGCGCGGTGTCCCAGCGCAGGGCCGCCTCCTGTGCTTTTGAAGGTTGATAAAGCAGGGAATCGAGCGTCTCGAGTTCTGTGAGCAGCCCGGCGCGTTCGCCTTCGAGTTTGGCGATCGACATTTCAAGTTCGAGGTTCTCGAGCTGAGCGATCATGTCGCCCTTCTTCACGCGCTGGCCAGGTTTGACGGCGACCTGTACCAATCGGCCCGGAACTTCGACGTAGACGCTGTCGGCGTCATAGGGCTGCAGTTCGAACGGCGCCATCACGTGCATTGGCAGCGGAACGAGGAAGAGCGACGCGACGACGCCTGCCAGCAGCGACAAGGTGATGTAAAGTCGAACCCGCTTCACCTTGCTCCACCTCCCGGGGACGCGAAAGAATTTCCAGACGGCCATCGCCGGCATGACGAACATCCCGTAGATCGAGGCAATCGCGAGCGCCTGGCCCAATACCTTCAAGCCGTACGGCTCGAACACCTTATTCAAGAAGAACAAGATCGAGAAGAGGACCACCCAGCGATAAAGGGCCGAGGCGATCGTGTAGAGGGCGAACAGCGCCTGGTGCCGCTTGGGAAGGAACGGGTCTTCCTGTTCTTCGAGCCCCAGGCACCATTTGCCGAGCTTGCGATTGAGGATCGTGCTCGCCTTCTGCCGCAGGTTGGGGATCTCAAGGATATCGCTGAGGATATAGTAGCCGTCGTAGCGGAGCAGGGGGTTGGCGTTGAACATGATCGTGCTTACCGAGCTGACGAACATGACGTTCAAGCAGAAGTAATTCAGCGGTCCCGGCTGGCTGAACCACCAGATAAACGTGCAGATCGACGCGAGACAGACTTCGACGTACATCCCTGCCGCGCCGATCGCGGCGCGATGCCAGCGATTGGGGAGCATCCACGAGTCAGAAACGTTGCAGTACAGGCAGGGCGTCATCACCAGGAACATGATGCCCATCTCGTGGCATTCGCCGCCGAAATGCTTGCACGACATGCCGTGGCCGAACTCGTGCAAGATCTTCGTCGCCGTGAGCGTGATGGCCAGGGCGAGCCAGTTTTGCGCCGAGAAGAATGAATTGAAGTCGGGCAGTCGCGACTTGAAAATGTCGAACTGAACAATCACCAGCGACAGCGCCGCCGCGGCGAGCATGAGCGCGCCGATCGTCGCCGCCGGGGTGAAGAACCAACGAACGTACGGGTAGAGACAGTTCAGCAGCCGCTCGGGGTCGATGCCCCGCATGCGGAATGCCATCACGTTGCTGAGGGCGCCGAGAAGTTCGCGGCGTTTCTTTTCGTCGCGACGTTCCTTGAGCGCCCAGCCTTGGCCCGAGGCGTCGGAGAGGACGAGGCCGCTCTTGTGGAGCATGCCGATGAAGTTTTGGAGTTCCTCGACGCGAATCGTTTGCGGCGGGAACTCGGCTTCGAATTGTTCGGCGATGTCGTCGAGGCTCGACTTGCCGTCGAGCATCTGCAGGATCGCGAACTCTTCTTCTTCAAAGCGGAAGTACTGCAGACCGACCGGATCTTTCACCACCCAATAGGTGCGGCCCTGGTACCGCTGCTTGCGGAACTTCAGGTCGGGTCGAGCGCGGATCGTGAGCTTGCGCGACGAGCTGGAGACGATGCTGTCGGCAAGGGTGGGCATGCGGGAGGGTTCAGGCGTCGGGGTTCAGGGTTCAGCGAATGTCAGGGCGATTGCTCAGCATCTGTTTGCGAGCCGGGGCGTCCCGCCCCCGGCGCCTCGTTCCCACGCGCTGCGTCATTCGTTTATCGTTGAGCAGCTAAACGAACACGCCGCAAAGTGGCGACACCCGCGTCGTCACGCGGAGCGTGGGACGAGGCTATTTCGCCGGCGCCGCGACGCCGCGGGCTTGTGGTTCCGCCGGCTGGTTCACGTGGATCGTCATCTTGGCAATCAGGCCTGGGCGAACGAGCCAGTAGTCGCCCTCGCGCTTGTTTTGAATCTCAGCACGGACGATGAACTCCTTGTTGATGTTGACCGTCTGGCCGACATAGGTGACCCGGCCAGGCAACTCCACTTGCCGGTTGCGGGCGAGCGTGACGCTCACGGTCACTGGCTTGCCGGCGAGTTCCGCGGGGTCGAAGTGCGCGGCGAGCACGCGACCTTCGACGCGGAGGACGTCGAACTTCACCAGCCGCAGGATTGGATCGCCCGGGTTGACCCATTGCGATTCTTTTTGAAAGAGCTGCTGGACCTCGCCTTCGAACGGCGCCTTGATAATGCGGCGGTCGAGACCGATCTCCGCGACTTTCAGCTCGGCGCCTTTGACGGCGGCTTCCTTCTTGGCGATGACTTGATCTTTGCGGGCTTTGTCGATCTGCAAGTTCGAGCGATCGTAGACCAGCTTCTTCTGCAAAATCTGAATCTCGGTGACCGCCTTTTGGCTGTCCGTATTGGCGGCGACGTCTTTCTTCCAATCGACTTCAGCGACGTCGCGAGCCAGGATTGCGTACTTTTCTTCGACCATGTCGTTCGCACGCTCGGTGGCGGCGTCGAGCGTCAGCTTGGCCGCTTCGACTTGAGCCTTCGCCAGACGTTCGTCGATCGTTGCGAGCACGCCCTTCTGGGCGACGCGATCGCCTTCCTTCACGGCAAGCTTGACGAGCGTTCCTTCGGCTTCGGCGGAGATGATCGAATCTTCCTCAGCTGTGATCGACGCTCCCTCGAACACGGGGTCGCCGTTAGCGTCCACTTGCTGTTGTTTGTGGTCTTGGCCTCCGTACCGATAATTCGGCGTCTCCGCCACTTGAGCGAAGAGAGCGAGGATGACGAGAAGAGTGGATGACATTGGAAACTCCGTTTGTCCGTGGTCAGTCGTCAGTCGTCAGTTGCTAATGAGGATGTTCAATCAATCGCAACTGACTACTGACCACTGACAACGGACGCCTTTACATTCTGAACAATATTCGCGACTGGATGAATTCCCACAGTTCATGGAACCAGACGTAGCCGATTGGCTTGCGGCCACAGCGGATCTTGGCTTTGACGTCGGCACCGACTTTGAGGTGTTCTTTGAGAGCGGCGATCGCCTGTTCGGTGGCGACGCCCTCGGGGCCGAGCTTGGCGAGTTCTTCCTGGTTGAACGCCACCGTCATCGTCACCAGATTTCCTTTTTCGCCTTCGGCCTCGGCAGTGGGGGCGATGTAGATGACGCGGCCGGCGAGTTTGTCTTCGATGTCGGGGTTGGTTGCCAGGATGAAGGTGACTTCGAGCTGGGCTTTAGGATCCTGAGCGTGCAACTCGCGCAGCTGCGCGCGGACGTGGCCCATCTTGGCTTCAGGGACTTTGAGTTCCAGCTCCCAGTCTTGCGTCATGTCGGCGATTTCCATGATCTTAGTGCCGGGGCCGACAGTGCGATCGCGAAGCAGTTCTTGCACCTTGGGAGTAACGATGTTGCCGTCGATCGGGCTGGTGATGTTGAGTCGCGATTCCTGCTCCCTGAGGATTTCGAACTGCTTCTGCAACGCGATCGCTTTGGTTTCGATTTGCGAAATCTGGCTTTGGAGGTCGTAGAGGTCCGCCTCCGGAGTTCGCGCTTTGTCGAGCGAGCCTTCCTGGGCTCGCTTCGAACGATAGTCTTGCTCGTTGGCGGCGATTTCGCCTTCAAGCTGGGCGCGCTGGTCCTCAAGCGGCGAACTTCGCTGCTTGGCGAGCAACTCGCCCTTCTTTACGGCCTGCCCTTCGGTGACTAGGACGTCAGTAATGCGGCCGTCGACCGCGGCGAAAACATTCGCGCGGACTTCAGGCTGCAGCTTGCCGTCGGCCGTGACGTTGAAATCCCACGGAAAGAGCCACATCGCCAGCACGGCGGCGACGATCGCAATCGATGCGAGGATCGTCTTAGGCAGATTGCGGGCCGTGACGAGCACGCGGCTTTGGCCGATCAACCGCCACAGCGGCAGCAGGAACAAGCCTTCGTGCGATTGAGCGTTAGTAAGCGCCGTGGCGCTATGCCGGCGAACGACGTCGACGCGCTGCATCAACCCGTCTGGGGCGCGGCTGTCGACGAGCTGTTCGATGATGATCGCGCCGAGCATGTTCTCGCGTTTGCGATCGCGGGTTTTGTCGTCGGCGTGCGGATCGTGCTCGCGGATCGGCAGGACGGCGATTTGCTTGGTATGCGATTCGTCGACGTACTCGTTGACCGCCTTCTCAACTTGCGGCGCGAGGTTCTGCGTGTCGCCCGTATACCACAGGTCTTCGCCGCTGCGAACGACGACCGTCGCCAGGTTGCGCAGCATGCGGACGACGTTTGAACGCTTGTCGAACGTATCTTGCCCGCTGATCGCTTCGACGACGTACGAGCTTCCTTTGCGGAGGACGACGGTGACGCGATCGCAGCCAATCAGGCGGCGTCCTTCGTTGGCGATCGTGAAGGCGGTTTGCCGCGAGTCGAGCCGCGTGTGGACCGAGGCGGTGAAATTCTCGAGTTGCTCCCAGAGCGATTGCTTGGTGACGAAGTGCCGCAGGCGGCGCGTCTTGAGATACTCGCCGGCGATCTCGCACATCTGCACGAGGAAGCGCAGGTAGCCGCGCTGGGTGGTCGGCCGTGCGCCGACGCGTTGAAAAATTTCGACGAGGCCGTCGACGCCGCGATCGGTTTTGATGGGGGCGACGACGAGCAGATATTCAGTCGGGTTGGCGGCGCCCGCATCCTCTGGCCCTTCGCCGGCGCCGGAGTGAGGCGGAATCAGCAGCGGTTCGCCCCGCTGGGCGATGCTTCCCAGCAGCTTCGCGTGCTGCATCTGGGCCGCCTGGCTAGCGGCGAGCCCGGTTTGCTGCAGGTTGACCTGATATTGCAGCTTGAACGGCTGCCCCTCTTCGAGCGTCCACACGACGCCGCCGATGGCCGCTAGCGCGGAGATCGACTTTTCGAGGAGGGCGGCGAAAAAGTCGGTCTCTTCGATTTCGCTTTTGGAAAGAGCGACGACCTCCTGGACGAGCGCCTGGATCTCCTGCTTCGCGCGATTGACGGCATCATCATCGGGTTGCGACGCGCTGCTCACGTGTTCGGGAGTCCGGGTGCTCATGGATATTGGAACAAGGGCCTAGCGGCGGCGCCGTGGAAGTCGGCAAAAGGAGTCTTCGCGCGCCCGACGCTGGCATCGGGGAGTGAGGGCAATTTTTCAATTCTCACGCCTTGCCTGCTGGCAGTCAAATTGTTGGTAGACAACGACTTGAGGGCAATTTGCGATGACCTTGCCGGCATTTTTGCAGCAGTCGCCTCGCCGAGGCGAGTTATCAGTTTTTGCCAGGAAAGAGACTCGCCCCCCGCATTTTCGGCAAGATCAATCCAATCGGGCCGAAGAAGTCGGAATATCGTTGCCGGTGCTGTCATCTTCCGCGGGGCGTCCCGCGGATGAGCGATCGCGGCAAACGGGGCCTGCAATCGGCGTAAATCACTGCAAAACCGTGACTTCTGCCTGTTGGACCGCGGGTTCCCGAATGCTAGGATTGTCGGATGTGCCGATGTACAGGGTTCGCTGCGTGCGCGCCTGCTGTTGGGCGGCGAGTGGCGTTCCTTAGGCAACGAGACCAACGTTTTTATGTCAAAGCAAAAAGAAGAGGCCCTAGAAGTTGAAGGGGTCGTGACCCAGGCACTGGCGAACACGCGGTTCCGCGTGGAGATCGAGGGGGGGCATCAGGTCACCGCTCACGTCGCTGGTCGGATGCGGAAGAACTTCATCCGCATCGTGCCGGGCGACAAGGTTCGCGTCGAACTTTCGCCGTACGATCTGACCAAGGGCCGCATTACGTTCCGCGAACGCTAAGCCGTCGCTGGCGCTGGGGGGCGCTATCACACGCGGCGGCGCTGCTGCGCGCATTGACGAGCGCAGTTTGAACGCATTGATCGCGCCGCGACGTTTGTCGGGGGGATGCTGCAGCTTTGCCGGCGTCTGCTCGCCGACGATTCGTGCGATCGGAGAGACTGCCCGGTTTCTGCAGGTTGGTCCGCTAGTTTCACGGCGACCGCTTTGCCGCCGCGTCGACTCCGCCTATCTTCTACCGTTTCGCCTGCTACGGCGCTTCGGCGCCTTTCACCTTACCTTGGATGGAGATCTCAGGTGCGAACTCACCTTACCCGTTGGATGGCCGTTTGCGGCCTCGTTGTCGGGGCCGTCATGGCGCCGTTGGCCGCTGCACAATCGACCGGCGAAGCGAAGCCGGTGGCGATCATCACGTTCGCCGGCTACGACGAACTGATGAAGGACATCAACTTCATCGGCGAACTCGGCGATCAGCCGGGCGCTGCGGACATGGTCGAGCAGTTCGTCCAGATGTTCACGCAAGGCAAAGGCTTGGCCGGCCTGGATAAGTCGAAGCCGATCGGCGCGATCGTCCTCACCGACGGCGTCATGCCGAGCGGCGCGCTGTGCGTGCCGGTAAGCGACGTCAACGCCCTGCTCGACATCGCCAAAGGCATGGGCGTCACCGTCACCGACATGGGAGACGGCGTCTCGCAGGTCAAGGTTCCCCAAGGCTCCAGCGCCTTCATGAAGAAGTCGGACGGTTGGGCGCTGTTGAGCCTCGATCCGTCGTGGCTGAAGTCGATCCCCGCCGATCCGGGCGCTGAATTCAAGGCGTTGGTGAAGGATTACGACATCGCCGCCCGCGTCAAGGTGAAGAACCTGCCGGAAGCTCAGCGTGAGCAGGCGATCGAAGCCCTCAGCCAAGGCGCCCAGCAAGGCCTGGTGAAGAAGAGCGACGAATCGGACGCCGAGTTCGCCAAGCGTAAAGCGCTGGTCGAAGCCCAGATCGCGCAAACTCGCGAGTTCATTTCCGATCTCGATGAAGTGACCGTTGGGCTGAAGATCGACGCCGACAAGTCGAACACGCTGTTGGATTTCGTCTACACCGCGCTGCCGGGGACGAAGTTGGCCAAGCAACTCGCCGCCAACAGCAAGGTGACCACGAACTTCGCTGGCTTCTCGAAGCCCGATGCGGCCATGAACCTGTCGTTCGCGTCGGCGGCGAACAGCGTCGATCAGTCGCAAGTGAAGCAGATGGTCGAAACGATTCGCACCACGGTCACGAAGGAAATCGAAAAGACAACAAAGATCAAGGACGACGCCTCGAAGGCGAAGGCCAAGGACGCGCTCAACGACTTCCTGGCGGCGATGCAGGCGACTATCGAGGGCGGCGTCACCGACGGCGGCGCTTCGCTCGAAATGGGCGACAACTCTTTCAGCTTGGTCGCCGGCGCCTACGTCGTTGATTCGCAGAAGGTGGTCGACGGCCTGAAGAAGTACGCCGAAGTTCAGACGGTCGACATGCCGAAGCTCGATCTCGATGCGGAAACGGCCGCCGACGTGAAGTTCCACAACGTCACCTACAAGATCCCCGGCGGCGCCGACGAGAAGGCGAAGAAGCTGCTGAGCGAGAACGGCGAGATGATCGTCGGCGTCGGCAAGAACGCCGTCTACTTTGCCATCGGCAGCGACCCCGTCGCTGCGGTGAAGAAGGCGATCGAAGCTTCGGCCAAGTCGCCGAAGAAGTCGATCACCCCCTTCGAGCTGACGGTTGGTTTGACGCAGGCCCTTGAGTTTGCCAAGTCGATCGCCGAGGCAGACAAGAAGCCGATGATCGAGAACCTGCAGGTTGCGGTGAAGAAGGCCGGGAGCGACGCGGATCACATTCGCCTGCTGGGCGAACCGGTCGAGAACGGCGTCCGTACCCGGCTGCTGCTTGAAGACGGCGTGCTGAAAGCGATCGGCGCCGCCGCGAATCAGGCCCGGATGCAAGGCGCCGGGGCCCCGCGTGGGTTCTAAGGCCTGTTGAACTGAGCTGATTTCGATTAGATTTTTAGGGCGGCGGTCGCACAGGCGACCGCCGCCTTTTTTCGTTTTCAAACTACATCCGCGAGCGCCTGCTCGCACCATCGACGAGTTTCCTGCCATGCCCGCCGCCGCTGCCGCCAAGTTTCCGCTCACCGTCACCGAAGTCGCCGGCCAGTCGGTCGTGGAGCTTGCCAAGAAGTTTGGCACGCCGCTGTTTGTCTACGACGCCGCGATCGTTGCCGAGCGCGTTGCCGATCTCGCGGTCTTCGACGTCGTGCGTTACGCGCAGAAGGCGTGCTCGAACTTGGCGATCCTCGACGTCGTGCGTCGCAGCGGCGGCGTTGTCGACGCGGTAAGCGCCGGCGAGATTCAACGGGCGCTAGCCGCTGGCTTCAAGCCAGGCTTCGCCGAGCCGCCGCAGATCGTGTACACCGCCGACATCTTTGATCGTGAAGCGCTCGAGCTTGTCGCGAAGCACGAGATCCCGGTCAACTGCGGTTCGCCCGACATGATCGACCAGTACGGCACCGTCTGCCCGGGCCGAGGCATCACGCTGCGGATTAACCCTGGCTTCGGTCACGGCCACAGCCAGAAGACGAACACGGGCGGCCAGCAATCGAAGCACGGCATCTGGCACAGCCAGCTCGCCGATTGCGTCGAGCGGGCGAAGCGCAACAAGCTGTCGATCGCCGGCCTGCACATGCACATCGGTTCGGGCACCGACATGGAGCACCTCAGCCAAGTCTGCGGCGCCATGGAGGCCGCGGCGCTGTCGGTTGGTTCGTCGATCCACTCGATCAGCGCCGGCGGCGGTTTGCCGACTCCTTACCGCGAAGGCGACAAGAAGGTCGACATCGGGGCCTACTACGAGCTGTGGAACGGCGTTCGCGAACGGCTGGCGGCGGCGTTTGGTCACCCCGTGAGCTTGGAGATCGAGCCGGGCCGCTACCTCTCGGCCGAAGCGGGGAGCCTCATTGCCGAGATCCGCGCCGTGAAGAAGATGGGCGACAACTTGTTCTACGTCGTCGACGCCGGTTTCAATAATCTGGCTCGGCCGATTCTGTACGGCGCCTACCACCCGATGGCCGTGGCCTACGCCAGCGGAAAGAGCGAAGGGGCGACGCAGCCGGTCATCGTTGGCGGCCCGCTCTGCGAATCGGGCGATATCTTCACGCAGGAAGACGGCGGTTACGTCCGCAGCCGCGATTTGCCGGTCGCCGCGATCGGCGACTACGTCGTCATCGGCGTCGCCGGAGCCTACGGCGCCGTCATGGGCAGTAACTACAACAGCAAACCGTTGGCCGCCGAAGTGATGGTCGAGAAGGGCAAGGTTCATCTCGTGCGCGAACGGCAGACGTTCGCCGACATCATCCGCGGCGAGCACATCCCTAAGTAAGCGGCAACGCCGTTGAAGCGATTAATTCGCGGCAGCCGTTTCTTTCGCTTTGGCTTCAACGCTCGACTCGACGTATTGCCCCGGCGTGACGCCGGTCGAACGTTTGAAGACGCGGTAGAAATGTGTCGCATCGCTAAATCCAGCGGCGACGGCGGCGTACATAATTTGTCCCGTCTCGCGCAGGCGCTCCTGGGCGTAGCTCACCCGCTTCTGGTTGAGGTACTGCACGACCGTTTTGCCGGTTCGCTGTTTGAAGATATCGGAATAGCGGCGGCTGCTAATGCCGCACATGTCGGCGAGATCTTTCACGCGGATCGGCGTGTGGAACAGGTCGTCGATGTACTCCAGCGAACCCTCAAATGCTTGCTCGCGCGACGGCACGGCCGACTTGCCGGTCGGATCGCCGCGGAGGAAGTGGACGAGCAGTTCGAGCAGACCCGCGTGCAGCATGGCGGTCGATTCGGCGTCGTGGCGTAGCTGCTCGGCGAGCATTCGCTTGAACGAGTCGCGAACGCCGCTGCGACGGTAGATGTTGAGCTTCACCTGCGGGAAGGGATCGCGGAATTTTTTCTTGAGTTCAGCGAGCAGCGCCGTCAGCGGCGATGACTGCTGCACCACCTCGTCGGAAAAGTACGCCATCACGAGCGTCATCGGCGCCGAATGATCGTCGACGAAGCGGTGCGTCGCCTCGGCAGGAACGAAAATCAACTCGTCCCGGGCGAGCGTCACCCGCGACTGGCCGTACTCCAGCGACCCGTGGCCGACGGGAACCCAGCAGAGCTTGTGAAAGGTCCGCCGCTCCGGCGGCATCGAAAACGAGGAGGAGTGGTGGCTCTCGAAGACGAGAATCCCCCGCTCTGGCAACTGGTGATACGCAGGCCGACTACGCCGTTCCACGATCCGGAACTCCAGGCACAGGGATAAGAAGAGAGAAAGAGAAGGCGTCGCCGCGGGCTGGCCGGAGGCCGAATCCCGGGAACCGGGTTCCGAAAAAGCCAGCCGGCGACGACCGTGAGTGTCATCCGGAACGGCCACAATTCATAGGCAATTTGGCGATTATTTCCGAATTAGCTGGTTTCTTTGTGCGGAAAACACCAACCTGGCGCCGATGCTTCGTCGCGAGATGCTTGCCCCGCAACGAGTTCGGACGATTCACCCGGGCGCGGTAAACTGACGGGCTGCTCCGCCCCGCCTCACCCCGCGAGCTCTGCCATGGCCTGCATCCACCTTCAGCAGCTGTACGACCTTTGCCGCGAACATGACATTAAGCTCGGCGGATCGGACCTGATCCACCTCGTCTGCGAGCAGTGCGGCAAGCAGGAAGTTTGCCCGTCGATGCTGATCGACCACCACGAGCCGGCCGACATCGTCCCGCCGCTGGCTCGCGCCGGTTCAGCGGACGACGCGATGCGTCCGTAGCTCGCCGTTCAAGCCTCTAGCCCCGGGCTCCGCCCGGGGGTCGGCTTGGAGTAGAGGCAACGTGCCATCGGCGTGGTGCGCGACCCCCGGGCGAAGCCCGGGGCTACAGATGCGTCGACGCCTTCATGCGTCTGCCGCTCATCGCCGTGCAAACCCAACGGATTGAATCACCTTTCTCCCGCAGCGGGCCGATGACAAATGAAGAAGCGTCTTGTGGGAAGGCGCCTCTCGTCACGGGCCAGCTATGGGGAGTTAGCTAGCATGCGTTTCTTGGGCGTCGCTGCGCAGGTGACTGCCATTGTGAAAACGTTTGAACGGCCCCGCTCGCTCGATCGGCTGGTCCGGACGATTCGTCGTCGTTATCCACGGCTGCGGGTGATTGTCGGCGATGATAGCGTCACTCCTTACCCACGCACCGATGTGGAATACGTCCGCTTGCCGGTCGACATCGGCGTCGCTGCCGGCCGCAACGCCCTGTTGGAACTCGTCGAAACGCCGTACTTCCTCACGCTCGACGACGACATGGCGTTCACCGCCGAGACGCGGATCGAGCTGCTGCTCGAAACGCTTGAACGGCATCAGGCCGATCTGGTCGCTGGCGATTTAATCGACTGCGAGCAGCGTTGGCCGATATGGGTGAGTCGCCGCCGACAGGTCTACCATGGCGTGATGCGCCGCGATGGGGAC
The DNA here is from genome assembly GCF_009177095.1 of Lacipirellula parvula. Taxonomy (NCBI): domain Bacteria; kingdom Pseudomonadati; phylum Planctomycetota; class Planctomycetia; order Pirellulales; family Lacipirellulaceae; genus Lacipirellula; species Lacipirellula parvula. The sequence continues at coordinate 6,171,658 of NZ_AP021861.1, read as the reverse complement.
TCGCTGCAACTGATTCCGGGGCATGCCGGCAGCCGGGGCGAGGCGTTCGATTGCGACCTAACGCCGCAGTTCTTCCTGGCACGGACTGCGTTGTTTCGCGAAATCGGCGGCTGGTTTGCCCCGCTGAAGTTCGACGATCAGCATGAGTTGTTCCTAAGACTGAAGCAGCATGGCTGCCGGGTGCTCCATCGCCCCGACGTTTCGGCCGAGCATTGGCAAGAGAGCCCGCTGGTGTACGCGGCGTTCCGGGCACGCGACTACGCCCCGCTGGTGGCGAGCCGGCACGGGCTGCGGCGGATTACCGATCTCGACGGGAACGAACGCGAGTTCCCGCTGGTCGAGCAGGCCGCGTAACGCAGATTCGCCGCCTTCTGCTGCGGTCGCCGAACGCGGCTGCTAGCGTTCAAATCGGCCTCGCCGTCGGTCGGTTCCTTTGGCTACTATCCGGCACGTTGAAATCCGTGCCGCCGTCGCCCTTGCGTGGAGTCGATCAACCAGTGTCCTCGCCGCTTGAAATCTCCGTCGTCGTTTCGACCTATCAGCGTCCCGGCCACCTGAAGCGCTGCTTGCAGTCGCTGGCCGCGCAGCAGGGCGTCGACGGGAAGTATGAAGTGATCGTCGTCGACGACGGTTCGCAAGACGAAACGGCCGAGATGGTGGCGCGGTTCGCCCGCGCAGCGGCATTCCCAGTAAAATTCGCCACGCATCCGCACGAAGGGTTTCAGTTGGCTCGTTGCCGCAACGCCGGCATTCGCATCGCGACGGCGCCGTATATTCTGTTCACCGATGGCGACTGCATCTTTCCAGCTAACCACCTGCGCCGGCACCTCGACGCTCGGCGGCCGGGGATCGCTCGCGCCGGCGATTGCATTAAGCTTGATCAGGCTGCAAGCGAGCGGATCGACGAATCGTCGATTCGGAGCGGCGCCTTCGCCAAGCGAGTTTCGTTCAAACAGCGCCTCAAGCTGCGTCGCTTGCATGCGAAGTTGCTCGCCTATCAGATGCTCCACCGTGATAATCGCGTAAAACTCACCGGCTGGAACATGGGCGTGTGGCGGGAAGATTTGGAGCGGGTCAACGGTTTCGACGAACGCTTCCGCGGCTGGGGCTGCGAAGACGACGATCTCGCGCGGCGGCTACGTCGCAGCGGCGTCCGCGTTGCGACCGCCCTTGGATACACGCACGGCTATCACCTGTGGCATCGCGTTCACTCGACGACGCCGCAGCAGTGGAGCGCCGGTCCGAACGTCGCCTACTTCCAACGCCCGGCGGTGCTCGCGCGTTGTCTCGAAGGCATTCGCAGCCGTAGCTTGCAGCATGTCTCGACGCGCGTCACGGGCGGGCCGTCTCACGCTGAACTCTCTCGGCAATTGGCTCACTCGCTGCGCGAGAGCACGACCGGCGTGGAAGTTGAGATCTTGCTATGGAGCGACGGGCCGGCAAACTTCACCAGCGATCGCGGAGCCTGCCGGGTGCTCGTGGCGACGCCGGAGGCGGTGCTGCCCGAAGCTGTCCAACGTGCCGGGCACGCAGTGCTGCGGGCTGAGCTTCAGCAAGGGCCGGCCGCGGTGATTCAAGGGCTGCACGATTTGTTGCGCGGAATCGAGCCATTGGCCGCTCCTTCTCGGCTGGCTGCGTAGTCGCCGGCCGCCGTTGATCCGCTCCATTGAAGCCATCTTGCGGCGCCGTTGCGCTGGCAGGGGAGGGGGCCTATCTACCTACGGGCTGCCGAGCGCTATAATCTTGGGCGACGCCGGCGACGCGTTCTCGACTTTGCTTGCCCGCGTGTGACTCACCCACTTCGACCGGCTCGCGTGGCGGCCCGGCTAGTTCGTAATAGTAGCTCTATGATTATCCCCGCTTCGTTGTTGTTCGATTCGGAACGTCGTCCCCGCAATCTCGCGCAGCTGCGCTCGTCGGGTTGGGTGAGCAAGACGGTCAAGCAAGAGATTCACGACAACTTCTTGCGAAAGTTGAAGTCTGGCGAGGAACTTTACCCGGGGATCATCGGCTTCGACGATACCGTGCTGCCGGAGTTGAACATCGCGCTGCTCGCGCAGCACGACCTGCTCTTCCTCGGCGAGAAGGGGCAAGCGAAGAGCCGGCTGATGCGGCTGGTGAGCAGCTTTCTCGACGAGGCGATTCCCTACATCGACGATCCGGCGATTCCGCTGCACGACGATCCGTACCGCCCGATCACCAAGCGGGGACGCGTGTTGGTAGATACCTCGCCGCCGGACGATGTGCCGATTGCGTGGTGGCGCCGCGAAGATCGTTACGCCGAACGGCTCTCGCCCGGTACTAAGTTCGCCGACATCATCGGCGAGATCGATCCGGCGAAGCTCGCGCAAGGCGTGAGCATGAGCACCGAGGATGCGCTCCACTTCGGTCTGATCCCGCGGATGCATCGCGGCATCTTCGCGATGAACGAGTTGCCGGAGCTCGACGAGCTCGTACAGGTCGGCTTGTTCAACATTCTCGAAGAGCGCGACGTGCAGATCCGCGGCTATCCCGTGAAGTTCGACATCGACGTGATGATCCTCTTCAGTGCGAACCCCGCGACGTACAACCGTTCGGGAAAGGTGATCCCGCAGCTGAAGGACCGCATCGGGTCGATCATTCACACGCATTATCCGCTGGAACGCGATCTCGGCGTGCGGATCCTCGAGCAAGAAGTGGACCAGTCGCGAGTTGCGAGCAGTGAGTTGCGAGAGGAAGAGGGTGATGAGTCTCGCAACCCGCAACCCGAAACTCGCAACTCTCCCGACGTCGTCGTCCCCTACTTCATGAAGGAACTAATCGAAGAAATCAGCCGCGCCGCGCGAACTTCGAAGTACGTCGACCACGAGTCGGGTGTGAGCGCCCGCCTCTCGCTCTCCAACTACCGCACGATGCTCGCCTCGGCCCGCCATCGTGCCGCGGTGCTCGGCGAATCGCCCGCCGTGCCGCGGATCAGCGATCTCGGCCACCTCTACGCCTCGTCGCTCGGCAAGCTGGAACTCGATCTGATGGGGACCCATCAGATGAGCGAGCGGCAGGTGCTCGACGCGGTGATGGCCGAGGCAATTGCCACTGTCTTCAGCGAGTACGTCGACAAGCACGGCCTCGCCGAGATTGGGCAGATCTTCAGCGAGGGGGTGAAAATCGAAGTCGGCGATATGCTGCCGTCGTCGCACTACGCCGACCTCGTGAAGCGCGTGCCACCGATCTGGGACAAGGCGTTCGAAGTGAACGCGAGCCAAGACCCTGCCGTGCGGGCGGCGTGCATCGAGTTCGTCCTCGCGGGGCTGTATGCCACCGACCGCATCAGCCGCAGCCAACGGCATGGGCGGATTACTTATGAGATTTGAGCGCTGCTCGAGTGACTCACGCGGTCACTAGCGGTAGGAACTCGTCGACGGCGGTGGCTTGCAGTTGATTCGCGTCGCTGCAGAGGGCGTTGAGTTTCTTGAACCGCTCGGCGCCGAGTTTGGGGGCGATGCTCTGCTCGAATTTCTCGAGCAGTAGCGGAATGCCCTCGGCGCGGCGTTCGCGGTGGCCGATGGGGACGCCCACTTCCACTCGCTCGGTTTGCGTGCCGTCGGCGAACTTTACTTGGATCGCGTTGCCGATGTAGCGTTTGTCGCCGTCGTAGTAGTCTCGCGTGAACGTCGGGTTCTCGACGACGCGCATCTTGGCTCGCAGCGCGTCGATGCGAGGATCGCCGGCCACGGCATCGTCGTAGTCTGACGCGACGAGGCGACCGAAGATCAGCGGCACGGCGGCCATGTACTGGATGCAGTGGTCGCGGTCGGCGGGGTTGGCGAGCGGGCCGGTCTTGTCGATGATCCGCACGCCCGGCTCTTGCGTTTCGATCGTGATCGATTCGATCTGGTCGAGCCGATCGCGCACCGCGGGATGAAGTCGCATGGCTGCTTCGACGGCGGTTTGGGCGTGGAACTCGGCGGGGAACGAGATCTTGAAGAGGACGTTCTCCATCACGTAACTCGCGAGCGGGCGGGCGAGCGTTACCGGCTTGCCTTTGAACAGAACATCCTGAAAGCCCCACGTCGGCGTGCTCATCGCGGCGGGGTAGCCCATCTCGCCGGTGAGGGCGATGAGTGCGAGCCGCACCGCGCGGCTCGTGGCGTCGCCAGCGGCCCAGCTCTTGCGCGAGCCGGTGTTGGGGGCGTGGCGGTAGGTGCGGAGTGCGCCGCCGTCGATCCAGGCGTTCGAGACGGCATTGAGCGTTTGCTCGCGATCGCCGCCCAAGAGTTGCGTCGCGACGGCAGTTGAGGCGATACGAACGAGCAGCACGTGATCGAGCCCTACGCGATTAAAACTGTTCTCCAACGCGAGCACGCCTTGGATCTCGTGAGCTTTAATCATCGCCGTCAGCACGTCTCGCATCGTGAGCGGCGCACGGCCGGCCGCGCGGTTGCGGCGACTGGCGTAGTCGGCAGCGGCGAGGATGGCGCCGAGGTTGTCGGAAGGATGCCCCCACTCGGCGGCAAGCCACGTGTCGTTAAAGTCGAGCCAGCGGACGAGCGCGCCGATGTTGAACGCCGCCATCACCGGCTCCAACTCCCAGCTACAGCCGGGCACCCGCGCGCCGCCGGGGAGCGTGGCGCCAGGAACGACGGGGCCGAGGAGCTTCGTGCACGCCGGGTAATCGAGCGCCTGGAACATACAGGCGAGCGAGTCGAGCAGGCAGTAGCGAGCAGTGTCGTAAGCGAGGTCGCTGTCGATCCGAGCGCTCAGCGCGTAGTCGGCGATATCGACGAAGAGCTGATCGGGAGCGGGACGCTTGGCGGATTTGTAATCGTGAGCGGACATTAGCTGAATTCCAGAACCATCTTCTTTGCGCCTTCGCGCCTTTGCGTGAGATCTAAATTAAGAATGTCTCACGCAAAGGCGCGAAGGCGCAAAGGAATGCGGGGCTAGTCTAGACTGGCGATCGAGTTCACTTGGTCGCTCATCGTTTGTCGATTGGCACAAAACTGCGGTGGTCGATGCCGATGTAATCCGCGGCGGGGCGGATGAGTTTGTTGTCGGCGCGTTGCTCTTTGATGTGGGCGCACCAGCCGCTGACGCGGGCGACGGCGAATAGCGGGGTGAACAGCGGCGTTTCGATGCCGGCGAAGTGGTACGCGCTCGCGCAGTAGAAGTCGGCGTTGGAGAAGAGCCGTTTCTCGTCGCGCATTAGCTGTTCGATCGCTTCCGACACGGGATACAAGTAGCCGTCCGCGGCGTTGGCGGCGAGCTGATGCGACCATTGCTTGAAGACGTCGTTCCGCGGGTCGCGGTGCTTGTAGACGGCGTGGCCAAAACCCATCACCTTTTCTTTGCGGGCGAGCATCGCGCGGACGGCGGCGACCGCTTCGGCAGGTTCGCGAAATTGCTCGATGAGGGCCATCGCCGCTTCGTTGGCGCCGCCGTGGAGCGGGCCGCGGAGGGCGCCGATCGCGCCGGTGACGCACGAGTACAAGTCCGAGAGCGTTCCGGCGATGACGCGGGCGGTGAACGTCGAGGCATTGAACTCATGCTCGGCGTAGAGCGTGAGCGACGCTTCCATGAACCGGCGGTGCTCGTCGCTCGGTTCGCGGCCGGTGAGCAGCCGCAGCACTTGGCCGGCGATCGTGGCGTCGGGGGTGGCCGTGTCGATGCGTTCGTTGAACCGTGTGAAGCGATACCAGTAGCCAAGCATCGACGGGAGCGAGGCGAGCAGCCGCTCGGCCGCGGCGTCTTGCTCGGCGAAACTTTGCTCGGGATAGAGCGTGCCGAGCGTCGAGCAACCGGTGCGGAGAACGTCCATCGGATGGGCGTCGCCAGGGATCCGTTCGAGCACATCCCGTAGCGGCGTCGGCAGCGCTCGCATGCCGCGGAGACGCTTCTCGAATGCGTCGAGTTCACTGCGCGTCGGTAGTTCTCCGTAGAGGAGAAGGTACGCGGTCTCTTCGAAGACGGCATGCTGAGCAAGGTCTTCGACGTCGTAGCCGCGGTAGCGAAGGTTGTCGCCGCCTGCGCCGACAGTCGAGAGGCTGGTCGTCCCCGCGACGACGCCGCGAAGGCCAGATTGGATCGGACTCTCTGCCATCGCTCATTTCTCCGGGTAGAGCTGATCGAGGAGGTGTTCATAGCGGTGATAGTCGAGCACCGTGTACAACTCTTCGCGCGTTTGCATCTGGTCGACGACGCTTTGCTGCGTGCCGTCGCGGCGGATCGCGGCGTAGACCGACTCGGCGGCGCGGTTCATTGCGCGGAAGGCCGAGAGGGGGTAGAGGGCGAGCCGCACGCCGGCCGCAGCGAGTTCCTTGGTCGTCAGCAGCGGCGTCTTGCCGAACTCGGTGATGTTTGCGAGAACGGGCACCTTCACCGCTGCGGTGAACTTGCGGTAGTCGTCGAGCGATGTGAGGGCTTCGGCGAAGATCATGTCGGCGCCGGCGGCGACGTAGCGGTTCGCGCGGTCGATGGCGGCGGGAACGCCTTCGCTCGCGACCGCGTCGGTGCGGGCCATGATGACGAACGCGGCGTCGCGGCGGGCGTCGACGGCGGCCTTCACGCGATCGCACATCTCGGCGGCGTCGACAAGTCCCTTGCCGGGGCGATGGCCGCAGCGTTTGGCGGCGATTTGATCTTCGAGGTGGAGCCCGGCGACGCCGGCGCGTTCGAACTCGCGGACGGTGCGTTGAATGCCGAGGGCCGAGCCGAAGCCGGTGTCGGCGTCGACGAGCAGCGGCAGGTCGGTGCGGCTGGTGATGCGGCGGGCGTCTTCGCAGACTTCGGCGAGGTTCGTAACGCCGAGATCAGGCAGACCAAACGAAGCATTGGCGACGCCGGCGCCGGAGAGGTAGAGGGCGCGGAAGCCGGCCCGCTCGGCGAGCAAGGCGGCGTAGGCGTTGATGACGCCGACGACTTGCAGCGGACGCTCTGCTTCGAGGGCAGCGCGAAAACGTTCTCCGGGTGACGCCACGACGGTTGCCTCGCTGCTAGATCGAACGATGAAACGAAAAAACACCGCGAGCGACGCCGCCGAATGACTTCGGCGACGCCGCTGCGGTGATTCTAACGGATCGACTGCTGGGGGAGAATCTGTCTCTTGGTGTCGTTCGCGGCGCCCCCGCGAGTCGCTCCGAAAGATTCGCAACGTCACATGGCAAGCCTCTTCCAGTTCCTTTGGCGTAGCCCGCCACTCTGACGCCGACGTCGCGCCCCCCTGTAGGAAACGCAGGATGCTTATCAATCAATGGTGTCCAGAATCCACGTCGGCGCCAGAGCGGCGAGCTACGGTTGGCTTGCTTGGTTTTTGTTTAGAGTTCCTTGGTTAGATGGCGATTCGTTATCGTGTTCTTAGCCCCTGGCTCAGCCAGGGGGTGGCGTTACTTACGACGATGTCTATCGAGGTGGAGGCTCACCCTCGGGCGGAGCCCGGGGCTAGGGGGAGGGATACGCTACGTAGTAATAGTTGATGATGTCGTGCGGTAGTTGTTCGACGCGGACGTCGTTGAAGCCGGCTTCGTCGAGCATTTGCAGTGCGAGTTCCTTGCCCCACGCGGCGCCGAGGCCCGGGCCGCCGCCGGCCAGCGACACGCTCATGCAGTGCATGCAGGAGATTGTGTAGAGGAACGGACCGACGGGGTGATTCATGTTGCCGTGGACGCAGCTGGCGGCGCCGATGTCTTGCATCAGGAACAGGCCGTCGGCTCGCAGGGCGCGACGGATGTTCGCCAACACGCGGTCTGGCGCCGGCTGATCGTGGATCGCGTCGAACGCCAGGACCAAGTCAAAGTCGTCGGTCGCGTCCCACTTCGCGGCGTCGGTGCATTCGAACTTCAAGTTCGTTAGCCCGAACTCCGCCGCTTCTGCGTTTGCCTCGCGAATCGTCTCTTCACTGCAGTCGACCCCGGTGAAGCGGCTGTTCCGAAAACGCTTCGCCAGGTGAATCAGCGCCTTGCCGCGACCGCAGCCGACGTCGACCGCATCGATGCCGCGATGTAATTCTTCAATCAGTCCCGGCACGAGCGGGAGGATATGGTTGTCGAGTCCGCCGACGACAGTTTGGTTGCTCTCCTCGGCCATCACTTCGTGGAAGCGGCCATACGCAGAATAGGGAACGCCCTTGCCGTGCGTGAAGGCGTCGACAATTTTATCTTCAACACTGCCCAGGACCGCGAACCATTGCGCCACGGAAGCAAGGTTATTGGGGCTCGCGGCCCTGGTCAGCAAGGCCGCCCGCTCAGCGGGAAGCCAGTATCGATGCGTGTGCGGGTTGTGCGAAACAACGCCGCCAGTGGTCATGGCGCCGAGCCATTCGCGGACGTAACGTTCGTTGAGGCCGGTCGCCTCGGCGATTTCGGTGCTGGTCGATGGATCGAGGTCGGCAAGCTTGTCGAACAGTTCCGTGCGGTGGCCGATGGAAATCATCAGCGCCAGCGCGGCGTCATTGTAAACGTTGAGGAGCCGTTCGGCGAAAACTTGTACCTTCTGAGCGCCGTCTTGCTCTTCGCGGGATAGTTCGTTCATTACGTGACGAAGTTCGCGGTCGTCAAGTTCGCTGTCGACGATGGTGTCTGCTGCGGCCATGGAAATCCTTTCAACAGTGCTCTTCTCAACTGTGCTCGTCGTGAACCGTGCGATCATGGCCGGCAGGCAACTCGGCGATCGTGGATGAACGGAATTGCATTTGGCGTGCCAGTTGATTGTGGCTCGCAGCGGAAGCTGGTTTTCCCGAGGGTTTTTCTGCTGAGGCGCGCAACGTGTTGGTTGTGCCACGGACCATGAATGGCCGGCGGCACGAGTCGCGGTTCATCGTGAGACGGCGAATCTCATTTTGAGCGGCCATTTTGTCGTTGGCCGCCTTTTTGTCGCGGATGCTATTTTTGGCGACAGAATTCTAAGTTGTTGTTGCCGCTGGAGTTGGCGTGTCGTCTGGCTTGTCTCGGACGCGTTTGCGTTCCTGCGTGGGCGGTTAGAATGCGGAGTATGGTAGGGGCGATTCTTTATTTCATGGTGGCCTCGGCGATTACCTCCCTGCTCATTTACTCACAGCTAAGAGGGCGATCTGAGTGGAGAGGCATGGCATTGAGACATAAGGCGGCCTGCATCGCGGTGATGCCGATTGCAGTCGCCATTATGCTTCTGTTCATGATTCCGGTGATGCTTCTGGCCAGCGTCGTCAGCATCATTGGTGGCACGTACGTCCTTACTCGGCTCGTGCTATTGGGAAAGCGGCCGCCACTCAAAGCTTTCGATGATCCTGACCTGGAGGCGAGGAGCGACCGAGTTTAGTGCGCCCCGCCTTTCTCGATTTAAGGTCTTCGTCGGGTGTGTTCGTGTGTTCAGTGTTCGGCATTCAGCCTAGCAAAGTTGGTGGCCGAAATCAGCAATAAAGTTTCCAGAAATTTCCGCTGGTGAAGACGCGTTCGCGGCGGGTAAAACTGTCGCCGATGTTGAGCAGGTTCGATGGGCGATGGCTATGGATGGTGAGCTGCAGATTCGGGCGCTGGGACGTGAAGAGATGGCGTTGCCGCTCGATTGGGCGGCACGAGAAGGGTGGAATCCGGGGCTGTGTGATGCGGAGTGTTTTTTCGCCACCGACGGTGGCGGCTTTTTGGTGGGGGAAATTGGCGGAGCGGCGATTGGGACGATCTCGGCGGTGCGTTATGGCGACGCGTTCGGGTTCATTGGGTTTTACATCGTGCGGCCGGACGTGCGCGGACGTGGGTATGGAATGCAGTTGTGGCGGGCGGCGATGGAGCGGCTCGCTGGGCGGAACATTGGGCTCGATGGCGTCGTAGCGCAGCAGGCAAACTACGCCAAGTCGGGGTTTCGGTTGGCTCATCGCAATGTGCGTTACGAGGGAGCCGCAGTTGGCGAGGGGAGCGTGCTCGGTCGAACGCCGTCGCGCTGCGAGATCGTGCCGGTAGGCGAAGTCGCGCTGCGTGATATCGCCGCATACGACCGGACGGTCTTTCCGGCGTCGCGCGAAGAGTTTCTGGCGGCGTGGTTGCCGCAGTTGCAGGCCGGGGCTTGGGCGGCGGTCGATGCGAATGGCGTGCGCGGGTTCGTCGTCGTGCGGCCATGCCGCCAAGGTTGGAAGATCGGGCCATTGGCGGCGGATGATCTCAACGTGGCGCGGCAGCTCTATGCGGCGGCCGCCAAGCATGCAGGGGAGGGGGCGACGCTGTTTCTGGATGTGCCCGAGCCGAATCGAGCGGCGTTGAGTTTGGCGAGTGAACTGGGAATGACGCCGGTGTTTGAGACGGCGCGGATGTATACGGGGGCTGCTCCGGCAGTGGAGTTGGCGAAGTTGTTTGGAGTGACTTCGTTCGAATTGGGGTGACGTGCTCGGAGCAGGCGTCGTCGTGCAGCGGGGCGTGTATACTAGTCGATCTTGTTTGATGGACTGTTCACCGTGAGGCGTTTGCGATGGATCTCGGTAAGCCGGCGAAGATTATTCTGGGCGGTTTGACGATTTGGCCGCTCGTCTATCCATTTATTTGCGTCGTGCTCTTCTTCACGCTGGTCGTCGGCTCGCTGCAGTTGCAACCGAATCAGAATCCCGTGACCTCTGGGCTTCCGGCCGGGATGCTGGTGATCTTCGCATTGCACTTGCTGACGGCGTTCATCGCGATCGGTCTGTTGGTCGTCTACTTGCTCTACCTGTACCACACCGAACGCGTGCCGGCGGACAAGAAGGCGCTGTGGGCCGTGGTGTTGTTTTTGGGAAGCGTCTTGGCGATGGCGGTTTTTTTCTGCATCTACATTTGGCCGAGCGAATGGCCGCGCGATGCGGGGCCGGAGCGGCGACCAGCCTTGGGATAGCTGCTTGCAGGCGGAAGCTTGCCTCCTTCGACCATTTGATGCCGACTATCGCCGATATCGAGTCGACGGCGCTTGTCATAGCGGTGGTCACGTTCAGCGAAGGTCGGCGGACGCTGCGTTGGAATGTTGGATGAAGTATTGGAATGTTCCATGAAGTATTTGACGAAGCTGGTGAAGGCGTTCGGGATTGGATTGGCGGTTTGCCTGCTGCTGGCGGCGCCGTTTCTCGCGGTTGGCGGCCTCTGGTGGACGACGCTCCAAACGGCGAAGTCGCCGGACGGGCGACACACGGCGCGGGTCGTCAGGTCCGATCACATCGATCGAAACTATTCAATTTACGTCGACGGCAGGCGCGTCTTCATCTCGCCGGATTTTGCGCCGCGGCGCGACATTGCATACCACGAGGAGTTGGCGTGGGACGATAGCGGAAATATTCTTGTCTTTGAGGTGGCGGGGCAGCGGCTGTTTGGATACGACGTTGCCGCGGGGCGGAAGTTGGATGACGACGAATTGCTGGCCGTCAAACTCGCTCCCAAGCCGGAACTTTGGGAATACTATTACGAGTCGGAGTGGCCGGGAGTGGGGCGGGCGCGTCGTTCGTGAGGGTTGGGCGCGGCTTGATCGATTCAGCGCGATGAGGGGAACGATGTTGATTCGCGAGGGCCGGCCTGCCGACTGGGGGCGATTGCTGGAGATTTGGGAGGCGTCGGTGCGGGCGACGCACTCTTTCTTGAGCGAGGAAGTTATTGCGGCGCTGCGGCCGGAGGTGCGCGATGCGGCGTTGCCGGCGCTTGAGTTGTGGGTGCTGGGCGGCGACGGCGGCGAACTGCTCGGCTTCATGGGGCTCGATGGCGCCAAGCTTGAGGCGTTATTTATCGCACCGAGCAGCAGCCGGCGCGGCGGCGGGCGGATGCTGGTGGAGCATGCGCGACGGTTGAAGGGGCCATTGACGGTGGACGTCAACGAACAGAATCCCGCGGCGCTGCGGTTCTACGAGGCGCTGGGCTTTCGCGTTTGCGGTCGGTCGCCTGTGGATGGCGCCGGGCGACCCTTCCCGCTGTTGCACTTGGAAGATTAGATCGCCGGCAATGCATCGAATGCGGCGTCGAACTCTTCAAGCTCCAACTCCGTCGCTGCGGAAGCATCGAGCTCGTCGGCGGGCAATTCTTCGATAAGGCCGACACTGGATGCGTGTTGCCAGCGGAGACGCGGCGGCCACGATTGATCGAACGCTTGATGTGCGCGTCGCGAGGGAGCGTCGAGCCAGCGTTCGCGGCGGATGGCGAGCAATGGGGCGTTCGGCGGCAGTGACGATTCCGTCCGCCAACCCGCAAGGGAGGCGAATGCGGCGTCGACCGGGAGGGAATCGCCCTCGTCGGCGACAGCGGCACTGGGCGTTGGCGTCTCTTCCTCGGCGAGCAGCGACGCGGCAGAGGCGCTGACGGCAGCGGCGTTTGTGGACGCGGCACTGGGCGCCACGTCGCCGAACCGAGCTTTCCAGATGTCGAGATCGACGTCGTTGATGACGCCGTCTTGCGAGCCGTCGGCGCCGCTGCCGATCGGGGTTGCGGCTTCGCCGTAACTGCGCTGCCAGGCGAGGAAATCGGCCCCGTCGACCACCGCGTCGCCCGTGTAATCGCCGGCGAGGTAGGCTGTGTAGGACATCTCGACCAGCGGCGACCAGGCCCCCGTCGAGGTGCGGAATCGCGCGCGGATCGTAACGTTGCCGTTGATGGCGAACGGACTGAGGAAGGGCTGAACGGCGGCTGAGGGGTTGATCGCGCCGCCAACCAGTCGCGGATCGGTCTGGCCGTCGGTCGTGTAGTAAATCGTTCCCCCGCCGACGGAAGCGAGCGACAGCAGCGAGCCAAAGGGAACGCGATTGGACGCGAGACTAAACGCGGGGATCGCAACGTACAGGCCATCCGCGCGGAGTTGCCCCAGCACGGTGCTGCTGCGACTGCGGAAGTAGGTGTTACGCAGCCAGTTGATCTCAGTCTGCCAGGTTGATTTGTTGTAGGGGACGGCCACCTTGGAATCGCCCCATCGCGCTGCTTCGGCGATGACGGCGGGTTCGACTTGCGCGATGCGCTGGTTCAGCAGAGCGACGCTCGCCAGCGGCGTCATTGGTCCGCCATTGAAGAAATATTCCTGAACCTTGTCGATGAACCGCTGTCGGTACTCGGGGTGCGACAGCAGATCTTGATGGAGATAGGTCGGATTGAAGTAGTAGAGGCTGTTTTGATTGCCGTTGTTGAAGGGGCCGGTGCGATCGATGTTTTGCGTGCCGTGCCCTTGTCCCTCAGCGCCGAGCGAGTGTTCGTTGTCGTGAATGAAGAACTGGAAGCCCTCGTCCGCCGCGGTGCGATTGTAAATGCCGAACCAGTTGTTCGCCTGATTATCGCCCAGGAAGCGTGAAAGGCTGGAGTCGTAGCCGCCGGTGTAAATGATGATCAGCATGTAGTTGATCAGATTATCGGCGTCGAGCAGCACCGGAAGCGACGGGTTGCGCGTGCCGTCGGGGTTGAGTCCTTGCAGGGTGTAGTAGTTGTTGGCGTTCGTCGTCGGGTTGACGGCTAGATTCTGCGCCAATTGGTAAAGTTGCTGAAACGCGGCGTCGTTGCCGGCGTCCATCTGGTAGCCGAGACCGTCGTTCCAGCCTGACTTCACGACGTCGTAGTCGTCTTCGTCGCCGCCGAGATAGGTTTCGCCGTAGAACTCTTCGACGCGTTCCTGAGTTTGGTAGATCCCCCAGTAAACGCCGTTGAGGTAGAGGTGGTAGTAGCGGCTGCGGGTGTAGGGGTCGCCGAGTTCGCGCTGCATGTCGCGACCGAAGACTTCGCGAACGAACGAATTGAGCGGATTGCCGTCGAACGACCAAGAGTAGTTCTGATCGGTGCGGAGATCGATGACGTCGAACTCGCTGGCGCCCTCGTCGCCGAAGAGGGGGTAGTCGAGCTTGCCGTCGCCGTACTCGCTGCGGAAGTAGAGGCGAAGCGAATGCTTGGGATTGTCGCCGGTGCGGCTGTACCCGCCGCGGATGCGCAGGCCAGCGTTGACGGCGAAGCCTTCCGATCCGTCGGGGTTGAGCAGTTCAGCCGATGCGGCGCGTTCCCAACTGCGGCCGTCGCTGTAGGCGTTGACGTAGATGCCGGTCGACGGGTCGAAGAGGTTCGCCAAGTCGGTGGTGATCGACAGCGACGGGAGCGAGGCCAGCGAGTCCTTGATCGCCTGGGCGCCGTACAGGTTGACGATGTCGGGATCGATGCCGTAGTTCAGCTGTTGGCCGTTAACGCCGCTCGCGGGCCAGCCGGCGGGGACTTGCCCCAGCGGCGACTGATTGATCACGTCGTTGAGGAAGAGGTAGGTGCTCGATTCGATGAACGACGGCTTGAAGCCGGTCTTGAACGCGATGGCCCGCAGCGTCGTCGTGGCGGCGATGGTGATCGGGCCGGTGTAGAGCGTGCCGTTAGTCGGCACGAGTGCGGCGTTGACTGTGGGCGTCGAGCCGTTGGTGGTGTAGACGATGACGGCGCCAGGGGTGGCGCTAGTGATGGAGACGAGTTGTGCGGCGTCGTACAGGCCGTGCGGCACGCTGAACGTGGGGCTGCCGGCGAAACCGGCGGTCGGTGCGGCGATGTTGGCGTAGCCAGGCGTCGGCGTTTCGAAGAAGCCGATGGTCTCCGGCGAAGTGATTTGTGCGCCGAAGCCGACGAGGATGGGCGTGAGCAGCATGTCGCTGCCCGCGGCGACGTTGAGGGCGTGGATGGCGAGCACGTTTTGGCCAAGGCGGAGCTGCGGAATCGCGGCGCTAACGTCGAACTCCTGGTACAGCTTCGACTGCGCGTCGTCATGAGCGGCGGTCGCTTGCGAATCCCAGCGGGTGACGTCGGGGGCGTTGGATTCGGCGATCTCCACGCCATTGAGATAGGCGCGGAAGCCGTCGTCGTACTTCATCCGCAGCTTGAGCTGATGGATCCCTGAAAAATTGGCGAGGTCGAACGTCATGCGGACGTAGAGCGAGCCGATGCCCGAGGGAACTGTCGTGGCGATGTCGGCGACGTAGTTGACCGCGTCGCCGGGATTGTTTTCGTAGCCGAGGCCAGTGGGCCCGACGATGTTGAAGGCCGCATCGTTGAAGCCGACGCTCGTCCAGGTCGCGTCGTAAACGCTGGAGGTCGGCGCCCAGGCCTTCGCGGCGCCCCCGGCGTCAATGAGGGTGACGCTGGAGCCGAGCGCAGTCATCCCGCGCCCGTAGGAGACGTCTTCGGTCTGGGCGGGGAATTTCGGCGCGAACTGATCGATGATCGTCAAGCCGTCGGCGGCCACGAGGCCGAGGTATTCGCCGTCGGCGCTGAGGTTGAAGCTGGTATGAATCTCGCCGTTTGGCTTTACCGTATTCTTGCTGGAGGCGAAGACGATCCGAAAGCCGCCGCCGGCGATCGACGAACCGGCGGGGAAGGTCCACTTCGAGAGGTTGTTGGCGTTGTCGGTGAGCTTCATCCCGCTCAGGTCGACCGCCTCGGCGCCGGGGTTGAAAATCTCCACCCAATCGGAAGAGTCGCCGTCGTAGTCGTGGAGGCTCTCGTCGTTTGAGGCGACGATCTCCGTAATGCGAAGCATCGACGCATCGAGCGGCCAGCGAGGTTCGAGGAGTTCAAGTCCGAGACGGCGAGCGTTGTCGGTTGCGGAAGCAGGGGGCCGTTGGCGCATGAAGTTCAGTTCGTTGGTAGTACAGACAGAGGTACGCCAGCGGGATTGGTTGTGAGCGAGGCCGCGGGAGTTCCGGTGAGGAGACCTCCATCGTAAGGAGCGACGGCGGGGTTTGCCATGCAATTGGCGGGGTGCGAGCGGTTGCCGCAA
This sequence comes from Lacipirellula parvula, assembly GCF_009177095.1. NCBI lineage: Bacteria > Pseudomonadati > Planctomycetota > Planctomycetia > Pirellulales > Lacipirellulaceae > Lacipirellula > Lacipirellula parvula. The sequence goes on along the minus strand of NZ_AP021861.1, from coordinate 6,155,992 downwards.
GGCGTGGAGGATAGTGACGAGGCGCGGGGTTTCGCTGTGGGGGCGAGCGGCGGAAGCTGTTTGGTAGGGGGCGCGGCCTGTGGCTCAATGGGCGGGCTTGGGATGGGGAGTGCAATTCGTGGGGCATTGCCTCTCACTGCTAGCAGCTACCGGACGGACGCGCCCGTCCATAAGGTCGTCCCAGGCTCTCATCGCCTGTCAAACTTGCGCGGTTATAGCGGTTGTTTGTCGCATCCCCTAGTGGGATCAAGTGTTACAGCTGTTTCGAGCTGCCCCCGGCTAATCCACCCTGCCGATATTTTGGTCATCGCCTGTATGACCCGGACCCCTTTGGGTACTCGAAAATGGATTTTCGACGCTCCACGGAACAACCGAGAGGCGGCCCGCGCCGCCATCATCCCCTGGTTGTTGCCGCCTGTTGGGGGCTCTCGTGCCTGACGCTCATGAGCGGCTGCATGACGAGCTGCAAAGAGTATTTCCAGAACGGGTTCAAAGTCGGCCCGAACTACTGCAAGCCGGCCGCGCCTGTGGCCGAGCACTGGATTGATTACGCGGATGCGCGCGTCATCAGCCAGCCGCAGAACAACTGGGCGTGGTGGTCGACGTTCAACGATCCCATTCTCAACGAGCTGATTCAAACCGCCTCGCAGCAAAACCTCACGCTGCGGCAGGCCGGTTTCCGCGTGATGGAAGCCCGCGCGCTCGATGCGTACGCTCGCGGCAATCTGTTTCCGCAATCGCAAACGGCCTTCGGCGGTTACCAACGCAACCTGTTGAGCGAGCAGGTCGGGTTCACCGGCGGCGGCGGCGGCGGCTTGCCGGGCATCTCACGCGAGTTCAGCGTGTGGACCTTGGGCACGCAGTTCCAATGGGAACTCGACTTCTGGGGTCAGTTCCGCCGGTCGATCGAAGCGGCCGACGCGCAGCTTGACGCCTCGATTGAAGATTACGACGACGTGCTCGTGATTCTGATCGCCGACGTCGCTTCAGCGTACGTTGACGTGCGGACGCTCGAGCAACGGCTTCGTTACGCTCGCCAGAACGTCGAGAGCCAGAGCGGCTCGCTGCGTTTGGCGGAAGACAAACAACAGGCGGGCGTGTCGAGTCAGCTCGACGTGTCGCAAGCCGTTACCAACGTCTCGCAAACGGAAGCGACGATTCCGCAGTTCGAAGCCGACCTGCGTCGTGCCGAGAACCGCCTCTGCACGCTGATGGGCATGCCGCCGCAAGACATCAAAGCGATGCTCGCCGGTCCGGGCGGCATTCGTCCGATTCCGACGGCGCCCGCGGAAGTCGTGCTTGGCATCCCGGCCGACTTGGTTCGCCGCCGTCCCGACGTGCGTCGCCAGGAACGGTTGGTCGCTCAGCAAAGTGCGTTGATCGGCGTCGCCGAGGCCGACCTCTACCCGGCGTTCTCGATCACCGGCCAGATCTTCGTCCGGGCCAGCCAGTTCCAAAACCTGTTCCTGTCCAGCGCTACGGGCGGTAATGCCGGCCCGACGTTCAGCTGGAATATTTTCAACTACGGCCGTATCCGCAACTTGGTCGCGGCGGAAGAGGCCCGCTTCATGCAGCAGGTATCGCTGTACCAACAGACGGTGCTCGATGCGAATCGCGAAGCGGAAGACGCGATCGTCCAGTTCTTGCAAGCTCAGGAGCAGGTTCGCATCTTGCGGACCGGCGTCGCCGCGGCGGCTCAATCACGCGACCTCGTGAACGAGTTGTACCAGGGCGGTCAGGCAGACTTCGGCCGCGTGTTCGTCGCCGAACTCTTCCTTGTGCAGCAACAGGACGCCCTCGCGGTGTCCGAGGGGACCGTGGCTCGCAGCTTGGTGGAAATCAACCGGGCCTTGGGCGGCGGTTGGCAGATTCGGCTGAACGGGGCTCCGCCCATGGAGCTTCCGCCAGTCGAAGAAATTCAGCCGGAGCAGGTCAACGGCGATGGAGCTAATGTGCCGACGCCGGTGGATCCGAACGCTGCGACGGACGAGGCGGATGGAGACCCCGCGTTGGAGCCGACGCCGGCGATCGATCTGCCGGAGAAGTTCGACGGGCAGAGCGAGTTGCCGGAAGTGAAGTAGGCGTGAGTAGGTGAGTAGGTTGCTTCGCTAGGATGATTGGCTGGAGCGTTGCGTATGTCGATTGAATCGATCATGAAGTCGCGGGCTGCGGTGCTGGCGATCTTGGCGCTCACGATCGCCGTGGCGGCGGCCGGGCGGCGGGCGTACGGCGAGGAGCCGATCACGCTGCAGCAGCCGACGACGACGCTGGTGTTGAAGGCGAGCGCCGAGCGAAGCCCGCTGCGGCGGAACGAATCGTCGATCATGCGGAAGGAATCGAGCCAACCACGCGTGGCGTTGCTGCAGCCGGCGCCGCCGGTTGCTCCTGAAGCCCCAGTTGCTCCTGTCGCCCCTGCGGCGCCTCCGGTGGTGAACCAACCGGCCGTGATGCAGCCAGCCGACGTTGGAGTTCCGTTCACGCCGAACTATCGCTGCCTCTGCCCGCCGTACTGCGGCAAGCCGATGCCGTGCGTCGATTGCTGCTACAAGTGCTGCCCCGATTGCTACTGCTCGAAGCCGATGCCCTGTCCGAACCCGTGCTACGACTGCACGTGCGACGACTACTGTGCGAAGCCGATGCCGTGCAACTTTCCGAAGCCGCTGTGCGGTCCGTGCGGCCCGTGCCGGAAGTCGGAGCCGTGTCCGCTGTATACGCCGTGGCCGGCGCGCGGGCCTTGCATTACGCATTAAGCTGCAGCGCAGTCATTGCCTCTCCAGCCATTGGGCTCAAATCTTATTCAACTGCCAGCTGCGCCTGGCTGAATGCTCTGGCTCCCTCCCCCTTGAGGGGAGGGCTGGGGACGGGGTGGAACCCTGGTACCCGCTCCCGTCACCCCTCCCTAACCCTCCCCTTCAAGGGGAGGGGACCCCAGGATTTGATTTCGTTCGTCGCGCGTGAGGTTACCCCCGGGCGGAGCCCGGGGCTAGAGGCGTCGTTGCGAGTGCCGCGTCATGACGCCAGCGAGGCCGCCGACTGCGAGTAGCACCGACGACACCGGCTCAGGGACTTCACTGACGGTTGCCGTCGTCGAGCGCGTGCCGAAGTTGGTTTTCCACACCGCGAGGTCCGCGCCATCGACGCGGCCGTCGCCGTTGGCGTCGGCGGTGAGATCGAACGGCTGCGACGCAGAATTCTGCCAGATCATGAAATCGGCGCCGTCGACGACGCCGTTGCCGTTGAAGTCGCCGCGCGACTCGGTGAACGGGCCGATCTCGAACAAGACTTCCTGATAGTCGGCCACGCCGAGGTTGACGCCCGCCTGATCGCTATTGCCCCACTGAACATTGCTGGGGTGATTGGCGAGCAGAATTCCGTCCCACGTGCTGTCGAGGACGACGCCGTCGACGGAAAGCGCGACCGTCGCCGCTTGCGGCGTGTTGATGAACTGAAAACGATGGAGTGCGGCCGTGCCGAGCCCGTTGTTCGTGATTTGATACGAACGCGTCGTCTCGTCATGCAGCGTGACGCGGAGATCGCCGCTGGCGGTGAGGTCGAGCATCATGTGATAGGCGCGTCCGCCGAGGAAGGCCGACATGCCCAGGTTCGGTCCGCCGCCGAAATCGTTGACGTAACGGATGGTGCTGCTCATTCGCCAGCCGTTGACGGCGATTCTCGCCAGGTCGGGCGAAAGGAAATCGGTAACGTAGATCGAATTCGGCAGCGAAGCGCGTTGATCAGTCACGCGCCAGGCGTTGAGGCCGGAGCCGCCTGTGTTCACCGTTCCGGCGCCGGCGGGGCCGATGGAACCGCTGTTGAGGTCGTACCAACCCCAGAGTTCGGGACTCCACACTTTGGCAGGGGTGCTCGTCGAGGTCGTGGGGCCGGCGTGGTACTCGGCGTAGACGGAACTTGCTTGAGTGGCCGCCGGCAAGAGTCCGACGGCGAGTGCAGTGGACGCGGTCCAGGTGAAAACTCGGCTCATGAAAAATCAGCTCCGCACTTCTCGTTCCGGAAGAAGAGTCGGCAGGCCAGGGGGGTGGCCCCTGTCGGCCTGCGGGCGGAGGATTTTTTCAGGCCGGGCGGCGCGAGGCAATGGCAATTGGGGCGGGCGTCGGCGTCGTGACAGCGGTTAAGCCGTCGATTGCGGATGCGGGCTGCCGCACAATGGCGACGTTTAAGGACAGCCTGCGTTGGCGCCTGCAAACTGGCAATTGCTAGGGCGTCGCGGGTTTGGGAACGAGTTTGGCGAATAGAGCCGCGTCGGCCTCTTGGACCTGTCCGCTCGTATTCCCGACGAAGCGGATGCCGTCTTTGCCGGTCTGCTCGTAAACAACGACGCCGCCGTTGGCCTTCGCCGCGGGGCCGTAGTTGATGACGAGCGGCTGCCCGTCGCGGTCGGAGACAAATAACTCATCAATGCTGCCGACGTCGAGGATGCTCAGGTCTGGCTTCACATTGGCGATCTGTTCCTTGAACGCCGCTTCGTTGGCGGGAGGACCGCCGAGCGCGGAGGTGGCAGAGAAGTAGAGCGAGGTAATCGCGCGGGCGTGCGCGTGCTCTTTCACCTTTCCGCCGCCGGAACTTCCACCGCAGCCAGCGAGAGTCGCAACGCCGATCGCGAGCGAAGCGAGACAGAGACGAACGCTACAGTTTTTCACTGAAGGTTCCCCGCATCGATGTTCTGCTCATCCGCCCGGTGGCCGAGGTAGTTGAACACCACGACGTCGATGCCGTAGCCGATGGTGCGCACCGAGGCGTCGGCGAACCCGCCGGCGATTCCGGCGGCGTGAGCGGAGCCGAAGGAATAGGCGACTGCCCCCGCTTTGGGGTTGGAGCCGCCGCTGGAGGGGGGCTCGTAGTCTTGATCAGAGTCGGGCACGCAGATCGTGCTGCGTAAGGTGTCGAAGTCCCACCCGTCCGACCAGCCGCGATCGTCGTGGCCGGCGCCGCCGTCGTAGAGCCGCGGTTCGAGCCGCTTCTCGCTAATGACGAGGGTGTTGCTCGATCCGTCGGGAATTTGATTGAAGCTGACGCGGGTGTAGAAGCCCGTGTTCCGTTTACCATCGCCGCAGAGCGCGCAGTAGTTGGCACGGACGATGACGCCCATGGCCGGGGAATAGCCTTTGCTTTTGCCGGCGAGCGTGGCGGAGGTGGTTGAGCCGCTGGTTGTTTCTTGGTCAATCGTGGGCGTGCCGTCGCCGCCGATCATGAACCGCGGTCCGCCGCCATTGCTGCCCCACATTTGCTGCAACTGGCAGCCCTTCGTCCCCCAGTCAGGCGAAAGCTGGATGGCGGTGCTGTAGAGCGTTCCCATTTCTGCAGCCGTGTTGAGCGGCACGGCGGCCGCGTAGTCCATGAGGTAGGGGCCGGTGCCCAACGCACGCGTGGGAGGGCGTCGCGACGGGCAGTGGTACATTGGCACGTCGGATTGCTCAAGCTGCGCGGTCGTCTTGATGTTGTACGTCGCTTGGCCTTCTAGATAGGGAAGGGTTTGGAAGGCCCAGCTCAAACCTTGCCGATCGGGGCCTAGCGGCGAGCCAGAAGTGCCGGTGTTTGAAACCCCCGGTTTCGAATCGGTGAGGAAGTCCTCGATGTACGGCCAAGGGCTCACGCCGCCTGACGGAAACGCGCGCTTCGCCGATTCGTGGTTGTGCATCGACAACATCACCTGCTTGAGGTTGTTGACGCACTGCGAACGACGGGCCGCTTCACGCGCCGCTTGCACCGCAGGCAGCAACAGCGCGACGAGCACGCCGATAATGGCGATGACGACCAGCAGCTCAACCAACGTGAAGCCGAGTCGAGCGAGGGACGGCTGGCGAGGACGACGTTTCATGGCAGATTCCAAATCGACGAAAATCAAGAACAGATCAGCAAGGTCGGCCGATCGAGGGCCGCGTGAGCGACTCTCGATCGGCCTTCCCAGGTGGAGAGGGTTGCCGCGCTTAGCGGCGCTTGCGACCGACGACGCCCAGGCCGATCGCCGCGAGGGCGGCGAGAGCGGCGGCGGCCGGTTCTGGAACGGCCCCGATCGCTACGGTTGAGCTGGCGCCGAAATTAGCTTTCCAATCATCGAGGCTGCCGACAGTGGTGTCGCGCTGCCAGAGGAGGAAGTCGGCGCCGTTGACGAGGCCGTCGGCGTTGAAATCGCCAGGGGTGACAGGCACCGCCGACGTCGGCATCACGCTGATGTCGTCGATGATCGAACCGGCCTGGTTGGTGCCGCGCGAGACGAAGAAGCGTTGAGCCGCGGTGGACGTTTCATTGTAGAACCGGATCGGATCGGCGTTCGCCTTGACGCCGTTGACGAAGAAATCGTAGGTCTTCGTCGTGTAGTCCATCTTGAACTTGAAGTTGTACCACGAATCGGCTGTCCAGAGCTGACCCGACTTGACCCACACGGCGGCGCCGGCGCTGGCGCTGGCGAAGTCGATGTGCCGCTCGAGCACGTTGGTGTAGGGGTCGGCCCCCGACGTGTCGACGCCGAAGCGGACGGCGGCGGCGCGGACTTCAGTGTTGTCGGCGATGCCGATGAACATGTTGCCTTGACGTTCGCCGATCGTTTTGTTGTTGCCGGCAGGCGTGCCGGCGGGATCGGCGCCGAGGCCCGAGGTCAGCGGCCGCGCCCAGAAATTGACGGTGACTTTGGTTTCGCTTTCCAAGCCAGTGAAGACGTCGCGGACGAAGTATCCGCTCGATTCGACGTTGATGTTTTCTTTGGAGACGAGCAGCGCGCTGTTGCCGCTGTGGGTCGTCTGGCCGACGTTGAGGCCCGCCGTCGTGAGTTCAGCGGCAATTTCGGCGGCCGTTTGCACGCGCGGAGAACGTGCGGCGGAACCAAGATCCCAACCATCCTGCAGGATCAGCGAGCCTGTGGTGTAGGCGACCGGATTGCCGGGACCGACCTCGGCCTCGAAACCGGTAAAGAACCCAGGGGTTTGGGCGGCGGCGCTCGAGGCGCCCAAGATCACCGCGGCGGAGGCGAGCAATCCCAACTTCAATCGTTGCATCGACATCGTGCTTCCCTCAATCGTGAATAAATGACTCGAATTTGCGTGACAAGAATTGTGCCTGGATCGTCTGCTTCAAGAACTTGCCGAGGCGAGATCGCATCGGCTTAGACAAGATGGTTGCTAAACGCCGCCCCCGCCTGGGCGAACTGCCCCCCAGCTCGATTCGGGCGAGGGACGGCGTCGATTGTTCGTCGTCAAATCTCCGGTAGCTTGGCCAATCATGGCGTCGATTTGCCCGGAGCCGGCTGAGATGCGTTCGCATCCGCCAACTCTCGGCCGTTGTTGTGATCGGTCGTGGTGTCTTTGGTCGCCGCAAAGTGCCGGCTGAGCTCCTCGGGCTTGAGCACGCGGTCGTAGACGGCGACGCTCGCCAGCTGGCCTTGCCAACGTTCCGGCGAGATGTCGCCGTTGGCGCTGGAGGGGTTGCGGCCAAGGCGAGCGCGTCCCGCGGTCGCCAAACCGAGCGGAGTTTCGCGCGTCGCGAGCCATTCGACGGGCGTTGCCGCTTTTTTCGCTTGGCGATCTTGTTGGGCGAGGAAATCCAGCGGATCCATGTCTTGCGAGTTGTTCTCTTCCACGACGTCGAGCGGGCGGAAGCGAAGTTCGGCGGGGGAACCGTTCAAATACAGCAGCGGCGTGCCGGCGGCGTCGACCGTGGCGGCGACGTGGACCCATTTTCCGGGCTCAAGGTGCGCGGCCGACACGCAGTCGTACTTGCCGTAGACGGTGAAGTGCAAACGAAGGTCGTCGTCGCCGAACTGGTACCAACCTCCGTTGACGACGCCGAGCGCCATGCCGCTGCGGGGGCGATCAAACGTGGAGAAGATTCGCTGCGGACCGACCCCGGCCTGCGGCAGCACCCATGCCTCGTAGGTCAAGTTGGCGACGCCGCCGAGAGCTTTGTCTTCCTCGACGTCGATGCCGTCGTGATCGCCTTCGAATTGGGCGACGACGGCGGGAGCCGGCGGCGAGAGGCCGCGTTCTCGATTATCGACGGGGAAGATGCCTGGGTTGACGATTGAATCGAGCGCCAATTGGCCTTCGCATTTCAGCGTCTCATTCGGTTGCACGTTCCCCAGTCGCCAGCTGGCGAGGGGGCGGCTTTTGAGGACGGCCAACTCGTATGCCGAGGCCGGAACGCGACGGACGAATTTTAGTTCGTCGAACGCAACGTCTTCGGCAGTGCCTTTGATGCTGAGCTCAGCGGCGACGCCGCGTTGCAGCGTACGGCTTGGTTTGGCTCCCTTGCCGGCGACGAAGGCGACCTCGCCGTCGAGCACGTGGATGCTCGCCCGGCCCGATTCGAGCACCTCGACGCCGAACTCCGTTCCCAGATCGATGAACGACGCGGCCGCAGAGTGGAGGGTGAAGCCCAACGCTTCATGCGGCACCCGCACGACGACGCGGCCGTTGACGAGTTTCGCGCGATCGGGCGTCAAGACTTCGATTTCAGTCGGACCTTCGACGACAATCGAGACGCCCGAAGTAAATCGCAACTCGGCGACGCCTCGTTCGACGACAAGCGGGCCGGAGGAAAGCTCCGCGCCCACGGCGATCGACGAGTCGTCGCGCCGCAGTCGGGCGTCGAACGCATTCACGACAGTGGCGATCACCGGCAGCTGTCCGGCGACGGGCGCCTCGGCAACCACTGGTTCGACAGTCGAGGATGCGGTCGGTGCAAACGCATTGAACGCTAACAGGAGCACGGCGGCGACGGCGGCCACGGCGGCGTAAACCTGCAGGTGCGGGAAACGCGGCTCTTCGATGCGGAGCGACTTGCGATCGAGTTGCTCGGCGCGGCGAGCTTCAGCCATTGCGGCGCGCTCGGCCTGTTCCTCAGCTTCAATGGCGCGGCGGCTGGAGGTCGCTTCTTCTTCGTCGAGCAGGCTGGCGATATGGTCGGGATCGATGGTATCGCCGAAGGCGCCTTCGAAGACGAGGCTCCGCATGTCGTGCTGCATCATCACGTCGCGGAGGCGGCTGTGGATCACCGAAGCCCGGACGAACGTCCGCATATTGGCGCGGCTTGCCCGCAGCCAATCGCGCAGCGCCTCGGCCTCGGCAACCGTGAGGTTGTCGTCGAAGTAGGCGCTCAGCAGTTCGGCGTAGTCGCGCATGGAGGGTTCGTTAGAGAGGCCGCGGGCCGGGTTGGGCGGAGGTTTGGCGTTCAATGCAATCGCGAAGTGCGCGGCGAACGCGGTGGAGCATCACCGAGACGGCGTTCGAGTTCATGCCGGTCATCGTGGCGATCTTACGCGGCGTCAGTTCGCGGACGTACCGCATTTCGAGGAGCTTCCGCGGGCGACCGTCGACGCGTTCGATGCAGCGTTCGAGCGCCGTGTGCATCGCCGAGATTTCCGACTCCATGTCGGCGTAGACGTCGGCGAGCTTCAGAATCGCGTCGTCGTCGAAAACGTGGCGATCCTTGGCGTGGGTGCGGTGGTGCTGCAGCAGCTTGTTGCGAGCGACGCCGAGCACCCAGGCGGTGAACGACCGGCTGGGGTCGTAGTTGGTGAAGTTTTCCGCGGCGGCGGCGGCGGTTTCTTGCAGCAGGTCTTCGGCCTGATGGAAGTCGCACAGCGAGGCGCGGAAATACGTCGAGACGATCGGGTGGGCTTTCGTCCACAAGATGCTCAACTGCCGCGCTTGGGCGGTGGAAATTGTGCTGGCGTCGTCCATTGCAGGGATCGGGCGCAGGGCCGCGGCGAAATGCTGGGAGGAGTGCGTCGAGAAGTTCCGCTACTAAGAACTTCACCAATCGTGCCAAAACCTTACGCACTTTTTTTGCGTGGTCTTGGCGGAGAGAAGTAAGGGCCGCTGCTGCAAAGGGTTATGAAAATTGGCGGCGGCAAAATGATGCGGAAGTTGGTGTGAGACCGAGCTTCCGTGCGCTGGGCAGTTTACCAGCGTCGCCAGAGGTTTGGCGTGGTGGAATCACGCAAGTAGAGCCTGCGCAGGATGACAAACTGTCTCGTAGGGAGAGTTTGCAGAAACAAAAAAGGCGGATCCCGACGAGCGGGATCCGCCTTTCGGCGTGAGTAAATATTCGCGCGAAGTCTTAACGGCCGCGGAACATGCCGCCCGAGCGGAAGCTGCGCGACGACGAACGGTTGCCGTGCGAGCGTTCCCAGTTCATCGACCCGTAGTTGACGCCGCTGATGTTGAAGCTGCGATACGGGTTGTTTTTGCTGATGGGGTTGGCCGAACCGCTGTTGGCCAAGCCAGCGACGGCGGCGACGACGAACAAGCCGAGGATCGATTTGCGAAGCATGATGGGGAACTCCAAGTGTGCCTGGGACGGATAGCGCTACTACGGAGGAAGCGCGGCGCGCGGTCAGTTTGTTACAAGAAAGAATGCTTGCGACCCGCCGCTCGGCAAGCGTAGCTCAGCCCGAGGTTCGCGGAGCTTCGATCCCAGAAAAGCCCCATTGCCGCAAATGGGTCTGAATGAAGTCGATGAGGGTGGCGTTGGCGTCGGCGCCGCGGCCAGTGACCCGCAGCGGCTCGCCGAAGGCGAAGTGGGCCGTGCGGGTCGGTTGCAGGCGGCCGAAGTCGCTGACCGGCCAGCCGAGGGGCCAGCCGTCGGTGAGAAGCGCCATCGGAATAATCGGTACGTTCGAACGCTCGGCGAGTTTCACGCCGATCGAGTTGAACGTCGTCGGATCGAAGGTTGGCCGGCGGGCGCCTTGCGGGAATACGATGATCGAGGTTCCTTCGGCGAGCTTCGCGGCGCCTTCGGTGAGCATCGTCTTCAAGTCGGCTCGCGGGTTGGTTTGCGTCACCGCAATCGGTTTGCGAGCGCGCATCACGTGACGGAAGACGGGGTAATCGAGCAGCGCTTGCTTCACGACGAACGTCACCGGTTTGATCGGTCGGATGAGCGCGGGGAGGACGCCCGTTTCCAGGCTGCTCATGTGGTTGCCGACGATGAGGCAGGGACCCTCGACGTTGGCGATGTGATGCAGCCCGGTGACGTCGAACTTGAAGCCGACCCACTCGAGCGAGCGGAGGATGTGCGAGCTGGTATCGATCCACGCCTGGTCGTCGTAGCCGCCGCGGCGGGCGATGGCGCTCGAGCGGAAGATGTTGCGATAAAGCCGCGGGTAGAAGAACGACGAAGGAAGAAGCCGGCCGATGGCCGACGCGCGTCCGGGTGGCGTTTGGTAGGCGCCGTCGACGATCGTCAGGCCGTTGTTGAGCGGGGCAGGGGGGGCGGTGGCTTGCGGCATGGAACGAATCGGCGGGCGTGGCGAGTACGGCGGCCTATCCTGAGGCCGGCGAGGTAATTATCGCGCAGAATGCACTCGACCGCCACTGCGTTCACCAGCGGTTTCAAATCAGTTTGCCGCGTCAAGCGTCGGGAAGGGGAACTCTTTCGACGGCACGTGCGATTCGCGGGCGATCGCGTCGATCTTGGCGACCACATCAGCATGCTCGGCGGCAACGTCGGTCGTTTCCTTGGGATCGGCGGCGAGGTCGTATAACTGCCACGACTGCGGGCCTGCGAGGAGGCCGGTGCGGACGCCCTTCCAATTGCCGTGGCGGACGGCTTGGACGCCGCCGTTGTTGGGGAGTTCCCAGTAGAAGTCGCGATCGGTCTGGGGCTGCGCTTTGCCGAGGAGGACCGGCAGCAGGTCGATGCCGTCGATATCGGCCGGGGGCTGGGCGCCGGCGACGTCGCACAGCGTCGGTAGCAAATCCCACATCGCCGCGGGGGCGGTTTCGGTGCTGTCGGCTTTGATCTTGCCGGCCCAGCGGGCGATCAGCGGAATGCGGATGCCCCCCTCGTACACCTCTTTCTTCCGGCCGCGGAGGCCAGCGGAGGAATCGAAGAAGTCGGAGTCGGCGCCGCCGGCGCGGTCGTAGGTCGGGCCGTTGTCGCTGGTGAAGAGGATGATCGTGTCGTCATCGAGCCCGAGCTCGGCGACGAGATCGACGATCTCGCCGACGCCCGTATCGAGTTGGCTCACCATCGCCGCGTAACCGGCGTGAGAGCGAGGATGCTCGGCATAGTGGCTCTGCTTCTTGTGCGGCGACTCCGGCATGCCGTCGTACTTGGCGAGTTCCTGCTCGGTCGTTTGGATGGCGAGGTGCGGGATGATCACCGGCATGTAGAGGAAGAACGGACCGTCGCGATATTCGCGGATGAAAGTCTTGGCGTTTTCAAGAAACTTGTCGTGCGAGTGGATGGCGCCGAGCGCATCTTTGCCCGTGTTGCCTTCCAGCGTTTCCTTCTCGCCGTTGCGCCACAGGAACGCAGGGTAGTGGTTGTGGGCGTGTCGCTGGCAATAGTAGCCGTAGAAGAGATCAAAACCTTGCGTCGTCGGCGAGCCGGTCGTGCCGTAGTGGCCGAGTCCCCACTTGCCGGTGGCGGCGGTGGCGTAGCCGCGACTGTGCAAGAGCTCAGCGAGGGTGACCGTTTCGTCGGGAATGGGGCGCTGGCCGGTGAAAGGGGTGTCGTACTTCTCCGCAACCCAATCCCAGTGGCCGGATTCGCCGTTATCGCGGATGAAGCTATGGCCGGTGTGGCGGCCGGTCATCAGCGCGCAGCGCGAGGGGGCGCACAGGGGCGAGCCGGAGTAGAAATCGGTGAACCGCATCCCTTGGCGGGCGAGTGCGTCGATGCGCGGCGTTTTGATTTTCGTTTGGCCGTAGCAGCCAAGTTCGCCGCGGCCGAGATCGTCGGCCATGATCAGGATGATGTTCGGCGGTTTGTTCGGCGAGTCTGCGCGTAGATTAGAACATGCCAGCCAAGCAATTGCCGTAAAACACAAGATCGCGATGCGCATGGCAAACCATTAAGAAATGCGTTTAACACAGAGAGCACAGAGGACACAGAGAAGACGAAGAAGAAGTTGCTTTGCCGGGCTTTTCTCTGTGCTCTCTGTGTCCTCTGTGTTTAAGTATTTATTAACTAGCCCTGGTGCTATCGCTTGTCCGCCTCGGCCATTTCCTTCTGCACGTTCGAGAGGGCCGAGTCGTAGAATTTTACCAAGTCCTTGCGCAGCTTCGCCAGCGACGGCTCATGGGCGTACATCATGTGCCCGCCGTGATAGTGGTCGATCACGAAGTTGTCGCGGACGGCGGGAACGAGGTTGAGGTGGTCGCGGGTGTACTTCATCGCGAACGCCGGCGTGGCGAGGTCGTAGTAACCCGTCGCGGCGAACACCTTTAGATAGGGGTTCTGAATCATCGCGTCGCGGAGCGTGCTCGAGGCGTCGACGAAGCGGTTAGTGAACTCGCTATAGTCCCACGGGTGGACGTTGCCGGTGAGGATTTCGTAGACGCGATCTTCCTCGACCTTGAGCGTGCCGCGGAGGTACTCGTTCAGCGCGGAGGTGAACGCGCCGAACACGGCCGAGGCGCTCGGATCGTAATCGGTCGTCGACTCGACCTCGTCCAGGGCGAGGCCCGAGTAGCGGCTATCGAAGCGGCCGATGATCTTGCCTTGCTTGCGGAGAAGCTCTTTGCCGAAGCGGGCCATCGGAACGCGGAGATTCGAGGCTTTGATGTATTCTTCCGAGAGGCCGGTTAGCTCCGACATACGGGCGACGATTTCTTCACGACGCTCCTTCGGCAGCGAATCGCCTGCCATCAACGCCCGCAGGTAGGGGCCGGCGGCGAACTTCTCGGCAGCGGCGGCGACTTCCTCGACCGTTTGCTTCTGCAGGTCGTCGCTCAGGGCTTTGTGGTACCAAGCGGTCGCGGCGTAGCCGGGGATGAACAACGCGTAGGCGACGTCGTTGTTGCCGTAAGCCATCAGCGTTTGGAAGTCGACGACGCCCGAGACGAGCACGACGCCGTTGAGATACATGTGGTAGCGGTCTTGCAGTTCGCCGCTGAGGCCGGCCGCGCGGATGCCGCCGTAGCTCTCGCCGAGCAGGAACTTCGGCGAACCCCACCGGCCGTACTTCGTCGTGAAGTCGTGGATAAACTGGCCGACGCTGCGGATGTCTTCGTCGTAGCCGTGGAACTGCTTCTTGTCTTCGCCCTTCGCGGGACGGCTGAAGCCGGTGCTCACCGGGTCGATGAAGACGATGTCGGTAACGTCGAGCAGCGAGTATTCGTTGGGGATCAACTCGTGGGGCGGCGGGAGCGTGCCGGCGTCGCTGTCGAGCTTCACGCGCTGCGGGCCGAGCATGCCGAGATGGAGCCAGACCGACGAGCTGCCGGGGCCGCCGTTGAAGGCGAAGGTAATCGGGCGGCGGTTGGTTTTCGGGGCGTCGTCTTCGGCAGCGTCATCGGCGGCATCTTTCTCGTCATCAGACTGTGGTTCGCCTTCTGATTCTTCGCCTTCCCCTTCGTCGTCGCTCTTTTCCTTCTTATTCTTCTTGCGGTTCTTGGCGGCCTTCTCGGACTTCTCCGACTTCGGCTCGTCCTTCGTGTAGGCGACGTAAAAGACGTGGGCCTTCGGCGTACCGTCGTCGCTCTTGATCAGCATCTTGCCGGCGGTGGCGGTGTAGGCGATTTCCTTGCCGTCGATCGTCACCGTGCCGTGCGTGACAACTGGTTCGCCGTCGGCTTTCTTTTCGTCGTCCTTCTTCGCTTCATCTTCTTTGCCGGCGTCATCAGACTCTTCTTTGGAGTCGGCGGCCTTCGCCTTGTCCCCGCCCTCTTTGTTCGGCTTGGCGGAGAGTGGCGAGACAATCGCAAAGAGGGCAATCGTCGCGATGAGGAGCGAGGCGAGCGTGGTACGGTGAGTCATGGCGGAAGAACCTTGGAGTCCGTTCAGTGGTGGCTGATGTGTTGATCGATTCGGCCGCGACGCGGAAGGCGCCGGCGGCGATAATTTGCCTTACTACGATATGCCTTGCGTGACGAGACGGCGCCGGCGGTCGGCAGGGTAAGTTGCCCGCGGATTCCGGCCGGCCGCCAGGATGGGGCGGCTACGCTAATTGTGCCGGTTGGGGCGGGGCGGCGTCCAGATGCTGCGGCGCAGCGGAGGGGAGGAATTTTGACCTCGAATCCCGCGAATTGGCGCGAATGCGAGGAAACTGTTCCGCGTTTTTATTAGCGAGAATTCGAGTGATTCGCGGTTCCGTCCTTCTCAAGCAGATGTGAGCGTGAGCGGTACGACTGGGCTCGCTGGGCAGCTTTCGGCTGCTCGCATCTCGATAGTTTTTGGGTTGGTTGCAACGTATTTGACGGTCGTCTTTGATGGTGATAGCCTAGGCAGCTAGTCGCGGATTCACCGTTCACCAACATCTCTAGCGTGGATACTCCGATGAAGTCTGGGCTCGTGAGCGTGTTTTTTCTGGCTGTTGCGGTCAGCTACGCAGCGTCGGCGAATGCCGGGGAATCTGGTGGGGTGGTACGCCCCCCGAGCATTCCTTCCGGCAATATTCCACAGGGCTACCATCCCCTGGGAATCAATATGTACGCATTCAATCTTGGGGCGGAGTTGCGGGTTACTCTAAGCGATAGCATGTTGAGCAGTCCTGTTTCGCTTGCCAACTCGATCCCGTCGTCGATCATTGCAAGTCCAGCGCCAGTTCAAGGAGTTCCCGAGCCCACGACAGCGATCTTGGGCGTCGTTGGAGCATCTTTTATCACGCTAGTAAGAGGGCGTCGCCGAGCTTGAATGCTTAGCGAGGTTCAGTCCTATCTCGGGGGCTGACCATACGTCCTCGGCACGCGGTAGCGGGCGAGGAACCAGCCGTCGCCGAGGTTGCTGGAGCGGACGAGCTCGTAGCTTCCTTGCAGGCCGCCCGTGAACGACGCTGGCTGCTCGCCGGCGGGGTGCCATTCGAGCCACGCCCCGGCGTCGCCGTCGGCGAGTTCGAAGCGGAGTCCGCCGGCGTCGGAGCGTTCGATCGCCGAGATCGAATTGCTCGCCCCAGGGGCGCGCACTTGGTGGAGCAGCATCAGCATCCGCGGGCCCGCCGGCGGGTACGCCATGTAGGGGCCGAGGCCGGGGATCTCGTGACCGTCAGCTTCGGGCCAGCGCTCGCGGAGGGCGGCGGCGATTGGTTCGATGGCGGCGACTTCGCGACCGAGTCGGTAGCGCTGACCGGTCCAGGCAACGTCGCGCCACGAGACGGCGAGCCCCAGCCACGCGGCGACGAGCGCGGTAAACGCGAGCCACGAGCGGAGCCGCCGATGGCGCTGCGGGCCGAACAATAACGCAAGGCCAACGGCAACGACGCCCGCCGCCGCGAGCACGACGATGATCGTGAGCGCGCGTGCATGCGGGCTGTCGGTCGCCACTGGTTCGGCGGGAACGCTCGCGTGGCCGAGGTCGTGAAGGATCACGCGATTAGCTGTGGCGAGACGATCTTGCTCGTAAGCCAAGTGCCGCGCAACGACCGGATCGTAGGCGATCCATGCCACGGCGCCGACGAACAGCGCGACGTTCAGCGCCCAGAGCAACGAGAAACCGACGCTCGCCAGCGATCGACGGCGAGCTGGTTCCGCGGTCACTGGTTGCTCTGGTTCATTCACTTCGTTTCGTCGTTGCAGTGCGACAGCGCCAATAGCGCGAACGACGTCGCCAGGTTCTTGTCGTTCTCAAACCATTGACGGTTCGCGTTCGCCCACGAGCCGTCGTCGTTCTGCTGCTTCGCGAGCGCCGCGGTAAGGTCGGCCCGCCAATCGTGCGACTTGCCCGCGGCGTCGACGACTGCGTCGAGGTTCGCGGCGTCGAGCGCCGAGCCGAACGTGTTGTAGTAGTAGTAGAGGCCGGCCGAGCCTTGGCCCGGGTTCTCGGTGACGGAGTAGTTTTTGCCGATCCACTCGAGGGCGGCCTTCACGCGCGGGTCTTCCTTCGTGAGGCCGGCGTAAACGAGGCTCTTGAAGCCGGCGTAGGTCATCGAGCCGTAGCTCCGCAGCCCGCCGTCGGCCGTGTAGCTTTCGTCCTCGGAGGGATCGACCTTTTCGGTCGGAATCACATAGAAAAAACCGCCGTCGTTCACTTTGCCGGCGAACTCGGTTTCGTTGTATTCGCTCTTGAGGTTCTGGCAGCGTGAGACGAAGACGAGCGCCCGTTGGATCGCTTCGTCGTCGTCCGGAGCGTCGACCGCCTTGAGGGCGTCGATCAGGTAGCTGGTGTTCGAAAGATCGGGCCGTTCGGGGCCGCCGTAGCCGACGCCGCCGTACCAGACGTTCGATTGGTCTTCTTGCCCGGCCGCGACGCCGTACTGCAGGCCGCGGACGAACTTGTTCGCATCGGCGATGATCTTGTCGTACCGCTTGTCGGCGTTCGCTTCGGTGAAGGCGAGAATCGCGACGCAGGTTTCGTAGTTCTTGATGCGGCCGTTGCCGTAGATGCCGCCGTCTGGTTTGACGAAGCCTTCGAGCGCCTTGAAGCCTTTTACGACCATCGGATCGTCGAGCGGCACGTCGTTGCGGAGCAGGGCGGTGAGCGCGAGCGCGGTGAGCCCGGGGCCAGCCTGGATGGTGAACGTGCCGTCTGCGGCCTGGCCGGCGGTGCGGAGGTACTCGATGCCGTCGGCGATCACTGCGGCGCGATCGGCGGTTTCAGCGGCCGCTTCAACGGCAGCCGCTTGAGCGTGCGCCGTGGCCGCGAAGCCTGGAGTGAGGAGAAGCAGGGTGGTGAGGCCGATGCGTGCCGCTTTCATGGAATCTCGCGCTCCGTGGGGATCTCGGTGAGGACGCTGAGATTTTACCCCATCGCAGCGACAGCGCGCAGCGGGCGGGGCGCCTGCTGCGGGTAGACGATGGCGAATATGCGAGACAGTTCGGACGCTATTGAGTAGGCGGTGTCGACGGAGTCGGCGCTGGTGGCGATTGGCGCGACGTTCCAGTCACCTCTCACTCGTCCGTCACGCAGCCTTCGCTCGCGCTCTTCACATTCTTGATGTACTTGTAGAGCGTGCCACGGGTGGCTTTGAACGCCGGCGCCTTCCACGCCTTCCGCCGCTTCTCGAACTCTGCGTCGCTCACGTCGACCGTAATGAGATTCGCCTCGGCGTCGAGCGTGATCTTGTCGCCGTTTTGCACGAGGGCGATCGGCCCGCCGACTTGGGCCTCCGGCGTGACGTGGCCGACAATAAATCCGTGGCTGCCGCCGCTGAACCGGCCGTCGGTGATGAGGGCGACGTCGGCGCCGAGGCCGGCGCCCATGATTGCGCTTGTGGGGGTGAGCATCTCCGGCATGCCGGGGCCCCCCTGCGGGCCTTCGTAGCGGATGATGATCACGTCGCCCTTTACGATTTCCTTCCGCTCCATCGCGTGCAGCATGTCTTCCTCGCTGTCGAAGCAGCGGGCCGTGCCGGTGAAGACGAGCCCTTCCTTGCCGGTGATCTTCGCGACGGCGCCGTCGGGGCAGAGGTTGCCGCGCATGATGCGGATGTGGCCCGATGCCTTCAGCGGCTTGTCTAGCGAGTGGACGATCGTTTGGCCCTTCTTCAGGCCAGGCAGCGGGGCGAGGTTCTCGGCGATGGTCTTGCCGGTCACCGTCTTGCAGGTGCCGTCGATGAGGCCGTGTTCGAGCAGCATCTTCATCACGGCCGGCGTGCCGCCGACTTCGTGCAGCTCTTCCTGGACAAACTTGCCGCTCGGCTTGAGGTCGGCCAGATAGGGCACGCGGTCGCTCACCGCTTGGAAGTCGTCGATGGTGAGTTCAACGCCCACCGAGCGAGCCATCGCCAGCAGGTGCAGCACGCCGTTCGTCGAACCGCCGACGGCCATGATGACGACCATCGCGTTTTCGAACGCGGCGCGAGTCATGATGTCGCGCGGCTTGAGATCCATTTCGAGCAGTTTGTAAATCGCCTTGCCCGCGGCGAGGCACTCGCCGATTTTGTCGGGATTCTCGGCGGGGATCGAGCTGCTGTACGGCAGCGTCATGCCCATCGCTTCGATTGCCGAGGCCATCGTGTTGGCAGTGTACATGCCGCCGCACGCCCCGGCGCCGGGACAGCTGTGGCGGACGATGTCTTTGCGTTCTTCCTCGGTGATGCGGCCGGCGAGGAATTCGCCATAGCACTGGAACGCGCTCACGATGTCGCGCTTTTCACCGCCACCACCGGTGGCGGCTTTACCCGAGGTAAAGCCTGGCTTGATCGTGCCGCCGTAGACCATGATCGCCGGACGATTGAGCCGGCCCATCGCCATCAGACAGCCCGGCATGTTCTTATCGCAGCCGGGCAGGGCGACCAGCGCGTCGTACCACTGCGCTTCCATCACCGTCTCGATCGAGTCGGCAATGAGATCGCGCGACTGGAGCGAGTAGCTCATGCCGCTGGTGCCCATCGAGATGCCGTCGCTGACGCCGATCGTGTTGAACCGCATCCCTACCATGCCGGCGGCCTGCACGCCCTTCTTCACTTCGCCCGCCAGGTTGAGCAGGTGCATGTTGCAGGTGTTGCCGTCGTACCACATGCTCGCGATGCCGACCTGCGGACGATTCATGTCCTCTTCGGTGAGGCCGGTGCCAAACAACATGGCCTGGCTGGCGCCCTGCGACTTCGGTTGCGTGATGTGGCGAGAGATTTTGTTGAGCATGCTAGAGAGGGTTCAGGTATCAGGGTTCGGGGTTCAGTAGCCGCGGGTCAACGACCGGCCGGAGCGAGTACTAATGAAACGCTCCCACAAAATCGCGAGCCTTCCATTTTAACCACAGAGGGCCGAACGCGGCAGGCGGTTCGCGGGGGGGGGAAAACCAGGCTATTTTGCCGTTAGTCACGCTGATTGCACTTCAGGGGAGGTTAACCACGAAACACACGAAAGGAACGAAAAAAGAAATTGTCTTGCTCTGCGTATTTCTTTGCGCCTTCGCGCCTTTGCGTGAGACCTGCATTTAATTGATCTCACGCAAAGGCGCGAAGGCGCAAAGGGAGATGCAAATCAGAGCATTACTTTCGTTCCTTTCGTCTATTTCGTGGTTAAAAGAATTTGAAGCAGAGTTGGTGCGGTGAATCGCTCCGGCGGGTCGTTGACCCGCGGCTACTTGATTAGTCGCTGCATGAAGACCACGTCGAGCCACTGGTCGAACTTGCGGCCGATCTCGGGGAATCTGGCGACTTCGACGAAGCCATGCTTTCCGTGGAGGGCGATGCTGGCCGTTTGCTCGGCGCCGATGCCGGCAACGATCGCGTGGAGGTCGAGTTCTTTCGCTTGTTGAATCTGGTGCTGAATGATCGCCGAGCCGATGCCTTGCCGCTGATGGTCGGGGTGAACGTACACCGAGTTCTCGACGGTGAAGCGGTAGCCCGGCTTTGAGCGGAAGACGTTGAGCGATCCCCAGCCGACGATTTTTTCTATGCCGCTAGTTTGCGTGGTGACGACGATCACTGGGTGAATTTTGTCACGGCCCGCGAACCAACGCTGACGATCTTCGAGCGGCAGTGGCGCGAGGTCGTACGTCGTCGTCGAGGTGACGACGTAGTGGTTGTAGATAGCGTTGATCGCCGGGAGGTCGGCTTCGGCGGCGGGGCGAATGGCGAGGGACATCGGAGCGGGAGACCGGTGACTAGTGATCGGTGACTGGTGGGCGAGCAACAACAAGTAGCCGGACCGCCACGCGGTCCGGGGGCGGCGCCGAGAGGGTTTACGCCCGGTCCGCACATCATCCCGGAAGGCGTGGCCTTCCGGCTAGAGCAGATGAGCCCGTCGGAGGGACCCAGGTTCAGCGAATGCACCCCGCGGCTTGCCGCTTAGTGGATTCGCTGGCCGGCGTAGACGCGGACGGCGGAACCGTCGGCCCAAAAGGCGGAAGTTGGCGGGCCGCTCAGCGCTTCGACCCACAGCTCGCCGTAGACGGCAGCGACATGGTCGCATTCAAAACTGGCGGCCCGGCCGGGGCTGTATTGCCATGAGGGGTGGGCCACCTCGTACTCGACGCCGCCGCGGGGATGGTGCGAGTAGCCCCAGTAGTGCTCGGCGATGTACTGCTCGTGCGAACCCTCGGCCAGCGGCAACGCCTCGCCGGCCGGTTCGAGCGCGAGTCGGCCGCTGCCGCCGCGGTAGCGCCAGCCATATTCCAAACGCCGCGGAACCTCGCCCTCGCCCGGCACGAGTTCGTGCGTCATCGGCACGGCGAGGTAGCGCTCGCCGTAGAGCAGGTTCGCCACTAGCGCCACGGCGCGGCGCGGGGCAAGTTCGCGAATAAATGCGACGCCGCGGCGCCATCCTTCCGGCGCCCGCCGGCGGATGTAGAACCGCAGGTTCACTTCGACGAAGCTCGCGTGGAACGGGATTGGCACGCCGCAGAAGGTGGTTCGCAAGAATTGGAACCCGATCACCGAGGCGTACGACTCGCCATTCCAATCGTCGAGTTCCGTTCCCGTCGGTACGAGCGGTCGCAGGATGGCGCGATCGACGGCGTAGTTGAGCATCGCCAATTGGCGCCACTCGGCGGTGAGCAACGGCCGGCGAGCTGGCCAAGTAAATGGCCTGTTAGCATCGATGGATTCAATAGCGGAAATCATCACAAGCTCTTGGGGCAGGTGGTTAGGGGACTTCGCGGCCTTTTGTGGGAGGCGTCTCCGACGCCGATTCCGCTCACCACGACAAGCCGTTGTGGTGGTACAACGTCGCATCGGGGTCAGAGACCCCTCCCACACACGCTCCGTCTCAAACACTCACCGCAAAATTCCGCCGTCATTAACCAGCGTTTTGCCGGGCCGCCGTTACTTGCTTGTAGGTCGTATAACCGCCGCTGAGGTTGCGGGCATTAAAACCGTTTTGCAGCAAGATCCGCGTGGCGATGTAGCCACGCATGCCGACTTGGCAGTAAACGATAATCGGCTGCTCGCGGTTGAGTTCGCCGAGGCGTTCGCGCAGGACGTCGACGGGAATGTTGACGGCGCCGGGGATGTTGCCGGCGGCGAATTCGCCGGTCATGCGCACATCAAGAACTAACTCGCCGTTGGCGCCCGGCTGCTGCGGCAAGTCTTCGCAGTGAGCGATTGGGTGGTCGCCGCGCACGACCCCCGACGCAACGAACCCCGCCATGTTCACTGGATCTTTCGCCGAGCCGAACTGCGGCGCGTAGGCGAGTTCCAATTCTTCGAGATCGAACGCGGTCATCCCCGCCTTCACCGCCACGGCGAGGACGTCCATCCGCTTGTCGACGCCGTCGCGGCCAACCGCCTGCGCGCCGAGCAACCGGCCGCCGTCGGGTTCGAATAGCAACTTGATCGACATCTGCTTCGCACCGGGATAATAGCCGGCGTGGTTGGCGGGGTGGATATAAATCTTCTCGAACGGCGTCCCCGCCTTACGCAGCACCTTCTCGCTGAGGCCGGTCATCGCCGCGGCCATCTCGAAGGCGCCGACGATCGCCGTCCCTTGGATGCCGGCGAAGCGCGTTGACCGGCCAAAGATGTGATCGGCCGCGATGCGACCCTGCCGATTCGCCGGCCCAGCAAGCGGAATCTGCGCCGGCGTGCCGTCGACCAGGTTGCGAGTCTCGATCGCGTCGCCGACGGCGTAGATGTCGGGATCGCTCGTCTGCATCTGGTCGTTCACCTTAATGCCGCCCCGTTCCGCCACGGCAAGTCCGCAGTTAACCGCGAGATGATTCTCCGGACGGACGCCAACGCTCAGAATCACCATGTCGGCCTCGAGCGACTCGCCGCTGCGCAACCGCACGACGACGCCATTGTCGGCCGGCTCGATTGCTTCGGCGGCGTTGCTCAGTTTGAGCGTCACGCCCTTCTCGCGCAGGTGGGCGGCGAGCGGCGACACCATTTCGGCGTCCCACGGCGGCAGGATCTGATCGGCCAGCTCGACGATCGTCGTCGCCATACCGCGATGGACGAGGTTCTCCGCCATCTCGAGCCCAATAAAACCGCCGCCGATGACGACGGCCCGCTTGGCGTCCTTCGCCGCGGCGTGAAGGCGATCGGCGTCACGGAGTTCGCGGAGCGTGAAGACCTGCGGCAGATCAACGCCGGGAATGTTCGGACGAATCGGCGCCGCGCCAGGCGAGAGGATCAGCTTATCGTACGGTAGGTCGTACTCGTCGCCGTTCTCCAGATAGCGGAGCCGCACCGTGCGGTTCGCACGATCGATGGCGATCGCCTCGGTCCGCGTCCGCACGTCGAGGCGGAAGCGTTCCATCAGGCGTTGGGCAGGAGCGACGAGCAACTTGTCGCGCTGCTCGATGACGCCGCCGACGTAGTAGGGGAGCCCGCAGTTAGCGAACGACGGCGCTTCGCCCCGCTCAATGAGTACGATCTCCGCCTGCTCGCTCAACCGCCGCGCCCGCGCCGCCGCCGAAGCCCCGCCTGCCACCGCGCCGATGATCACAATCCGCATTGCTTACTTCCTCTGATCCTCCTTTGCGCCTTCGCGCCTTTGCGTGAGATTAATTAATGCAGGTCTCACGCAAAGGCGCGAAGGCGCAAAGGAAGAGAAATGATTATGTGTGACGTTGTTTGTGGTTTGATGGCGTTGAGATTCAGTGCATAGATCGTTTACGAACGATTCCAAGGCATCTTCGCCAGCACCATGCCCATGCCGCAGGTGTCGGTGACGCCTGCGAAGACGAGTCCCGCGCCGATGAACGCCGAGAGCCAGGCGAACGCGGGGTGGACGAACCAGGCGAGTAGCGCGCCGGTAAGCGCGAGCGAGCCGGCGGCGATGCGGACTTGGCGTTCAAGCGAGATCGTCGCCTTGCCGCGCACTACCGGCAGGCCGGCGGCGCCCCAGGCGTTCGTGCCGCCGTCGATGTTCACGACGGCGAATCCTTGTGCGGCAAGTTGCTCGCAAGCACGGCGCGAGCGGCCGCCCCCTTGGCAAATGAGGTAGAGCGGCCCCGCGGCCGCTTGTTGCCGCAAGTCGTCGACGCGGCTCGCAAGTTCATCGATGGGGATGTTCTGCGCTCCCTCGGCATGCACGCCGCGAAACTCGGCGGGCGTGCGAACGTCGATGATCGGGACCGGCTGGCCGGCGCGGCGGCGCTGCTCGACTTCGGCGGGCGGAAGGTTTTGCGGAGGTTGGGCGGACGACATGGAACGTCCCTCGATGTGTTGAAGTGGGCGTTGCCCTAAAAATTTGTGGGAGGGGTCTCCGACCCCGAAGCGGCGGTGCGATGCCACAACCGCTTGCAGTGGCGACCGGTATCGGCGTCGGAGACGCCTCCCACAAGACGCGGCGGGGCGCTCAAGAGCAGACCGCGCTGGCCTCTCGCAGAATCGGAGTCGGCCGACAGAGCTGCGCCGCTGGCGCAACTGCGGAATTGTAGCGGAGAATCGCCGAAAGCATCAGGCCGAGCTGGCTTGAGCTGGCCAATCGTTGCGGCAACTACCGCGGCGCTTCGCCAACAGCCGGACCGCCACGCGGTCCGGGCGGCGGTGCGTTTGAGATTCGCAGCGCCTCCCGGCAGGGCGGCCCCGAGGGCGTGGCCCTCCGGCTGCTTGGTGGCGTGAGTGCGGGGGCTTGAAAGATGGCTCCGCGGTTTACGCGGCGCGGGTTTGGCTGCTGGCGGCTTCGATCGTGCGGCCATTGGCGTCGATCAGCCGGGCAGCGCCCATCTTGGCGACGGCCAGGGCGCTGAAGTCGCGGGTCGTCTTCGCCGCGGCGTCGTTCCAACGCCAGGCGACCGAGTCGAGGCAGACCGCGGTCTTGATGCCGAAGCGGCGGGCGCGGATGAAGAATTCGAGCCGTTCGTCGACCAGCAGTTGCGGATCCCAGCCTCCCATCGCGCGGACTTTGTCGGTGCGGGCGACGAAGAAGTTGTGGGCGACGTCGCAACCTTGGACGCCGTCGACGCCGGGGCGAGCTCCGGCGGTGATCTTCACCGCTTCGGGCGTCGCCTCGACCGTGCCGTGGCCAGGATCGGCCTCGCGCTTGGTGAACAAGCCGAAGCGGCGGCGGCAGCTGATCATGTCGCCTGCGGCGAGGTCGCACTTACCGCCGGCGACCGCTGCTAGCAGTTTGTCGACGTGTGAGCCGCGGTTGAGTTCTTGGTTGTCTTCGAGCAGCAGGAAGTAAGGCGTCCGAATCCGCGCGAGCAGCGCGTTGCGGCACGCGCTCACACCGCTGTCGACCGGCATCTTCACTGGCTCGGCGCCCGCCATCGGCTGCGGCTGGCGGCTGTCGTCGGCGACCAACACTTTCACCTGCGGGTAAAGCCACGCCACGCTGTTGATCAGCCGAGTGACGCTCTGCTGGCGCCCGCTGGTGTAAACGATAGCAGTCAACCGAGAGAGATCAGCGCTCACGATAGCACCTCGCGACGACAAAAGCAGAGAAGCGACGGCAGATACAGTTAAAGGTATCGAGCAGTCGCAATCGCGAAGTTCAGCAGGAGCGTTAGCCGCGGCAAGCTCGCCGCAGCTTGCCGCGGCGTATGCCATTTTCCTCTTCTTTGCGCCTTCGCGCCTTTGCGTGAGACCAATTGAATGCAGGTTTCACGCAAAGGCGCGAAGACGCAAAGGAAATACTGCTAGTGCTTAAAAAGCGGGGCTAACGCGATCTTTTCCATCTTGTTCAACGAGACGGGCGGTTTGCCGATCGCCAGGTGGAGCGTCAGGTCGCGCGGTTCGAAGATCATTGTTTGCAGCGTCATGGCGCCTTGGTTGGCGCCGTCGAGCGCCAGTTGCACCTCGCGGACTTCGATCTTGTCCGCGAGGTCGTCGATTGCGAGGGCGTCGTAGCGCCAGCATTCTTCGCCGACGCTCATACCGTCGCAGCGGAAATGGTTCGTGCAGCGGACGATGCCGTTCTCGGCGTTGCGTCGTGCGATGTGATCGGGGGTGATCTCAAACGTCGCCCCGCCGTTGCGGTCGCACACGGTGAGGTTCATCCACGTGGTCGGCTTGACGCTGCGGAGCAGCTTCTCCGCTTCGTCGACGGTGGTGCACTCTTCCATGATGCGGCGGAAGACGAACGCCAGCGGCTCGCCCGTCGGGTTAAATTTCCGCGAACCGTCGGCCGAGCGTTCAACGTCGAGCGTCCCCGCGGCGAGGCCGGCGTCGTTCATCGCCGAGATGACGCCGACGAGTCCGGGGAAGCCAATCGACGCGAACGCATGTTTTCCTTCGGGGCGGTAGACGATCACCATGCTGTACTTGTCGAGATCACCAAGCGTGGGGAAATCGAAATTGCGGCCGAAGATCGGCGCGCCGGTTTTGCTTCGCGCCGGTTCGACGACGACGGCGGAGCAGCCAAGGCGGCGCAGCTCAAGCAGCGTGTTGCCGACGGCGAGTTGGTCGGCGGTGATGTCGCTGTTAGCGGCGATCGCAGCGAGTTCTTGTTGATGCGACTGTGGCGCCCGCGAGACAAGCGTCTTGCCGGCTTGGGTCACCAGCGGCCAAAAGGCCTCGACGCCGAATCGCTCGGCAAAGCGTTTGGGGAACTCGACCATCCCCTTGCCGGGGCCGGCGAGTAGCTCCGCATGCTGCCGGCCGATTTCCGCGGGCGTGCCGGTGAGGATGGCGACCGGCACGTTGCCGATGAACCGCAGCTCCGCGCCGTCGATTTTCTTGGCAGTGAACAGCGACTCCGCCGGTTTCGCGAGCAGCGTCCCAGCGCCGGCGGCGACCATCCCAAAGGCAACAACCCATGCGGCAATCAATCGATGCATCTCACTCTCACTTGAATTGTTGGATCTAGCGGGAAGAGTTTTAACCACGAAACAGACGAAAGGAACGAAAAAAGAAATTGTCTTGCTTTGCGTGTTTCTTTGCGCCTTCGCGCCTTTGCGTGAGATCTATTGAATACATGTCTCACGCAAAGGCGCAGAGGCGCAAAGGGGGATGCAAATCAGAGCATTATTTTCGTTCCTTTCGTCTGTTTCGTGGTTAATCTCCCTGTATTAGAAATCTCACCAGGCAAACGGCGAATTGTTATAACAGAGACCAGCCGATCGCTCGCACCCCGAAATCTGCACGCAAAATTATAGGCGCCGCCATGCCTGCGACTCCCGCTTTTTTCTACTTCGATTTGGGCAACGTTTTGCTGTCGTTCAGCCACGAGCGGATGTGCCAGCAGATGGCCGAGGTGGCCGGC
Organism: Lacipirellula parvula; assembly: GCF_009177095.1. Lineage (NCBI taxonomy): Bacteria > Pseudomonadati > Planctomycetota > Planctomycetia > Pirellulales > Lacipirellulaceae > Lacipirellula > Lacipirellula parvula. Next base: position 6,129,059 of record NZ_AP021861.1, on the reverse strand, counting down.
GTCTCGGCCGAGCTGGTGCGGCATGCCCTGTTCGAGGCGAAGGGGAGCGCCCGCAGCGTTCAGTGGCGGTTCGAGCGGGGCGATCTCAATGTGCTGGCGGTGTACGACCACTTTTGCGAGACGCTTGGCGTTGAACCGAATCGCGAGGAACTGTTCGCCGCGGGGCGCGACATCTTCGAGGTGATCGAGGAGAGCGTCGCGATCGTCGAGCAACTAGCCGCGAGCGGTCGCCGGCTGGGGATCATGTCGAACACCAACACGCTTGATTGGGAGTTCGTCACCTCGGGGCGTTACCCGTTTCTCAACAATTCGTTCGAGCAGTATGTGCTGAGCTTCGAAGTTCGCTCGATGAAGCCGGAGCCGGCGATCTACGAACACGCGGCGAAGCTGGCCGGCGTCGAGCCGGGGCAAGTCTTCTTCACCGACGATCGGCAGGAAAACGTCGACGGAGCGCTGGCGGTCGGGCTCGATGCTACGTTGTTCGTCGATGCGGCGAAGTTGCGTGCGGATCTAGCGGCTCGTGGCGTGCTTTGAATGCGGGGATTTTTTACCACGAAACACACGAAACACACGAAAAGAACGAAAGAATACGAGCGGTATATAAGCCGCTTCTCCCCATGTGTTTCTTCTTTGCGTATTTCTTTGCGCCTCTGCGCCTTTGCGAGAGACCTGTATCTCTTTGATCTCACGCAAAGACGCGTAGGCGCAAAGAAGAAGGAGCCAGCGGAAGTTTGACGACTATCGCTGGCTCCTTTGTTGATGACGCTACTTGTTTCGCTCCGGCGGGTCGTTGACCCGCGGCTACTACAGGTAGGTGTTGATGAGATTCTCGATCATTTCTTGGCGGCCGCTGCGGTTGCCGGCGGCTTCGCCCTTTTCGAGCATTAGCTTTTCGAGCGAGGCGAGCGAGTGCTTGCCCCCCTCGATCTCGGCGCCCAACCCGCTGTCCCAGCTGGCGTAGCGGTCCTTGATGATTCCCGGCAGCTTGCCGTCGGCTCGCATCGCGGCGGCGATCTTCAGGCCCTGAGCGAACGCGTCCATGCCGCCGATGTGGGCGTAGAACAAATCAATCGGCTCGAAGCTTTCGCGCCGTACTTTCGCGTCGAAGTTGACGCCGCCGGTGGTGAACCCGCCGTACTTCAGCACTTCGTACATGCACTGCGTCGTGAGGTAGATGTCGGTCGGGAACTGGTCGGTGTCCCAGCCGAGCAGCATGTCGCCCGTGTTGGCGTCGATTGAACCGAGGGCCCCGGCCGCGCCGGCGACTTGCAGTTCATGCTGCATCGTGTGGCCGGCGAGGGTCGCGTGGTTCGTTTCGAGGTTCAGCTTGAGGTGATCCTTCAAGCCGTATTCGCGGAGGAAGTTGAGGCAGGCCGCCGCGTCGCTGTCGTACTGATGCTTGGTCGGTTCTTTGGGCTTCGGCTCGATGTAGAACTGACCCTTGAAGCCGATTTGCTTCGCGTAGTCGACCGCCATGTGGAGGAACTTCGCCAAGTGGTCGAGTTCCCGCTTCATGTCGGTATTCCAGATGCACTGATACCCTTCGCGGCCGCCCCAGAAGGTGTAGCCGACGCCGCCGAGTTCGTGCGTCACTTCCATCGCCTTCTTCACTTGGCCGGCGGCGTAGGCGAAGACTTCGGCGTTCGGGCTCGTCGCGGCGCCATGCATGAACCGCGGGTTGCTGAATAGGTTCGCGGTGCCCCACAGCAACTTGATGCCGGTCCGCTGCTGTTCTTCCTTGAAGACCTTGACGATCGCGTCGAGATTCTTGTGGCTCTCGGCGAGCGTCTTTCCCTCAGGGGCGACGTCGCGATCGTGGAAGGCGTAGAAGGGGGCGCCGAGCTTTTCAATGAACTCGAAGGCGACGCGAGCACGGTTCTGCGCGTTCTCCACCGAATCGCTGCCGCTCTCCCACGGGCGGACGGCGGTGCCGGGGCCGAAGGGATCGGAGCCGGTGCCGCGGAAGGTGTGCCAGTAAACGACGCTGAACCGCAGGTGGTCGCGCATCGCTTTGCCTTCGACCTTTTCGTCGGCGTTGTAATGCCGGAACGCGAGCGGGTTCTTGCTCTGGGGACCTTCGTACGGAATCTTGCCGATTTCAGGGAATGCTGGCATAGCGATCGTTGGGGGCTGAGTGAGTAGTGAGTTGAAAGGAGCCGCCGGTCAACGACCGGCCGGAGCGGCGCGCAGAAGCGTTCCGGCCGCATGAAAAGTGTCCACGCCTTCGCGGCGTAGCGATTTTATCAAATGCACCGGCTGTCGCCACGTCCCGGGGCGGGTTCGTGGACACGTTCGCAGACCGCGACTACCCTAGAAAGACCGGCGTTTGCGGCCGGTTCGCGAGTTTCCGGAACAGAACCAAGACGACGCAATCGCAAAGGTTTTTTGCGTGATTGCGGCATTGTCTTGAAGCAGACCGTTGAGCAGACCCCATTGATGCAGTTCAGTCGTCATCTACCTCGCCTGCTGGCGGCGTGCGTCTTCGCGTTTTCGTTGCTTGGCGCTTGGCGCGCTGAAGCCGTCGTCGTGCGGTTCAACTCCGTGCTCGGCAACATCGACGTGCGGTTGTATCAGACCGCGACGCCGCTCTCGACGGCCAACTTTCTGAACTACGCCAACGGCGGCGATTGGGTCGACACGTTCATCCATCGCAGTGTGCCGGGATTTGTGGTGCAAGGCGGAGGATTCAAGTTTCCCTCCGATGCCGTTGGGGTACAGAGCGTCTCGCAAGACCCGGCGGTGTTGAACGAACCGGGCATCTCGAATCTGCGCGGCACGATTGCGATGGCCAAACTTGGCGGCGACCCGAACAGCGCCACCAACCAATGGTTTTTCAATCTTGCCAATAACGCTGCAAACTTGGATGCGCAGAACGGCGGCTTCACTGCGTTTGGTAGAGTCGTCGGTAACGGGATGACGGTGGTCGATGCGATTGCAGCATTGCCTCGCGTCAACGCTGGCAGCCCATTCGACACCCTTCCAGTCCGCAATTACACCACCGGCAATATCGTGAAGGCGAATCTGGTCACCTTCAATACGATCTTGCCGCTTAACGTTCCCGCGGGCGATTACAACTTCGACGGCAAGGTCGACGCTGCCGACCTAGCCGTGTGGAAATCAGACATTGGTTCGACCACCAAAGCCGAGGCCGATGGCAACGGCGACGGCACCGTGAACGGCGCCGATTTTTTGGTCTGGCAAAGGACGTTTGGACAGAACTTTGGCGCCCCGGCCGTAGCGGCGGTGGCCGCCGTTCCGGAACCCGCCGCCGCGACGATCGCTTTTCTAGCCGTCGTCGGCTGTCGCTTGGCGCGTCGCCGCAAGTAGCCGCGGGTCAACGACCCGCCGGAGCGACGGAATCAAATGTGGAATGCTGAATGGGGAATGGCGAGCCACAGCAGGCTTGCGGTTACCTAGGCTTCTCCACATACAGCATTCCACATTCCCCATTTGCGCACCGCTCCGGCCGGTCGTTGACCGGCGGCTGATGTTCGCTGACGGTTGAGTTCGCTACACTGCTCGGTGGACGCCGAGTCGTGCTCTGGTTCAACGTTCCATTCGGGAGGCGATGGTTATGCGTACGCTGTTAGGTATTTCGTTTCACTCGTTCGTTGCTTCATTGCTCGTGTTGTCGACCAGCGGCTATGCGAGCGCCCAGGCGGCCGATCCGGTTGAGGAACGGCTCAACAATACCCCGCGCCATCACGAGTGGGTTGACATCAAGACGCCTGAGGGGCGGGCGCTGAAGACGTTCGTCGTCTTTCCTGAAGTGAAAGAGAAGGCGACCGCCGTCGTGATCATTCACGAAAACAAGGGCCTCACCGATTGGGAACGGAGCGTCGCCGATCGGCTGGCCGAGGCGGGTTACGTTGCGGTGGCGCCCGACTTTCTCAGCGGCGCCGGGCCTGACGGCGGCGGCACGTCGGCGTTCGCCTCGCGTGACGCAGCCACGCAGGGAATCTACGGACTGAAGCCCGAGCAAGTGACGGCCGACCTCGACGCCGCCGTCGACTACGCGAGCAAGATCGAAGCGGCCAATGGCAAGGTTGCGGTCATCGGCTTCTGCTGGGGCGGCGGCAAGTCGTTCGGCTACGCCGCTCACAACCCGAAGATTGCCGCGGCGATGGTTTGCTACGGCACGGCGCCCGAAGACGAAGCAGAACTGAAGAAGATCGAGGTTCCGGTCTACGGCTTCTACGGCGGCAACGACGCCCGCATCACGTCGCAAGTCCCGCGCGTGACCGAGTCGATGAAGAAGCTCGGCAAAACGTATGAACCGGTCGTCTACGAAGGCGCCGGCCACGGCTTCCTCCGCGCCGGCGAGCAACCTGGCGCCAGCGAGGACGATAAGAAGGCGTTCGCCGAAGGTTGGGAACGCGTGAAGAAGATTCTCGCCGGACTGTAGTCGAACACTGGATTAGACTCGCACTGCTGATAGACGCTGATCGAACGCTAGTGGATTTCCATTGGCGTCTTGTCAGCGTTCATTAGCGGTGCGTTTCTATTTCTACCCCACCACGTCGACGCCGCTGGTCGCGCGTTTCAGCGCGTCGACAATCCCTTTCCAGTTGGCATAGCCCGACGTCGGATCGCTCGCTTTGCCCGACTGCTCGATGAACTTCATCGCTTCCTGAGCGGTGCTGAAGTAATTCACCGGCTTGTTCTGGGCGGCGTTCGCCTCGTCGTTCGACAGCGGCACGAATTCGCCGTTGGCGCCGACTTTGCCCAACGGCATGCCAGCCGTCTGCAGCATGAAGAGCTGCGTCAGATCGATCTCGCCGTCGTCGAACAACTGCTTAGCGAAATCTTTCATCTCCTTCGGCGTCATCTGCGTGAAGTCGGGAGAGTCTTCCTCGGGCGCGGCGACGTCGATTTCGCAAGCCGCTGAACTCGCCGCCGCTGCTTGTTCCGTCGACTTGCCGCCGATTGCCGACGAGGATTGCCGCGCCGCTAGCAGCGCAAAGATGGAATCGTTCCCGCCCTGAATCCGCATGAGAAGTCCCCCCCGGGAGCGAGCGCGGAATTGCCCGCAGCACGCAACGTGCTTTTCGGCTTTTTCGCGGGGGTAACTTGAGCCGCTGACGTCTGCCGCAGCTGCAGGCTGCCAGCAGGACGCACGCAGGGCGAGGGGCAGGCGAGACCGCACGCCAAGTTGCCTGCAGCGCGACTCTACCCGTGCCTGCCTGCCCGGCCGAACGCTGCCAACTTAGCTTCGTGTTCGCCGGCGATTGTTGATTCGCCATTGCCATTACGCTGCTGCTTCCGCGGAAGGCTCCACAGAGGCTCGCCAGCACGATCAACAACCTTCGTCTGGCGAGTCATCGCTGGTTGTGCAGCGCTAGCCGACGGATCTTGGGGTAGCCGCGTCGCCCAGCCGCGAAGCTTGGCGTCCGTCACGGAGTCGTTTCGATCGTCGGCGTCTTTCCCTCTTCTGTCCGCCGCCAGCCAAGCGAACGCCGCATCAGCGGCGCTACCGAACAGCGCGTCATCGGCGCCCTTGTCGACAGTTATCGTTGACATCTCGTCGCTTGCAATCAGCGACGTGACGGTAAGTTCGCTCAAGGCGAATGCATCAGAACTGGCTGTGACGGCCGCAGAGCCTCCGGTTCCATATCCGGTTTCCCATACGTCCAGGTCGCTGCCATTCACGATTCCGTCGTTATTTCCGTCGGCGCCGCTGCCCGCAGGGCTTGCCGCCGAACCGAAGGCTCGCTGCCACGCCAAGAAGTCCGATCCGTCGACGCGCCCGTCGGCGTTATAGTCACCAGCAATGGGAGGCAAATCCATCGCCCAGAGTTCAGTCGAGTGCGTCTCCGATCGAGCGACGATGACGATACGCTGCCCGATTTTGAGTAGCGTTGTCGGGCGGCTTCCGATCGGGCCGGCAATATGATCTCTCACAAGCGTCGTTTCGCCCGTGACGAGGTTCGTGCTCCAAAGCTCGTCGCCGCTGACGTTGTCGTTCGCGCCGAAATAGATCACGTCGCCCACTTTGACGGCGTCTAAATAGTATGCCCTAGGGCTTCTCTCAGGTGGAAGGAGCGAACTGAGCCGGACAGTGTGGGCAGCTGTTCCGTCGCTATACCACATCTCACCGCTGAAACCGGAGTTCGTCCGAAAAAACATCGAATCATCGCGATTGTAAATGTTCGCAACGAGCCCACTCTCCAGTGCGAAAACTTCCGTCGTGCCTTCCGCTGTTCCGTCGCTTTTCCACAACGCGTTTCCGTTGGCGGTGATGTAGCTGAAGTAGAGCGTGCCGTTGATTACCGTCAACGCAATTGGCCGCGAAAGCGCATTGTTGCCAAGATCGAAGGATCGAACCAGCTGCGTACCCGCGACGGTTCCATCGCTTTTCCAAAGCTGATCGTAGTCGACGACGAAATAGATCGATGTGCCGTCTCCGGCAGCGTCTGGCGAGATGCTCACGTTCTGGAGGCCGAACTCTTTCAGGGTGATTGTTCCCGCTTCGGTGCCGTCAGTGATTCTTAGGGTGTTGTATCGCTTGAAGAATTGGGAGCCGTTCGGTCCGGGCTTGGCGAGCCCCATGTCGGAGATGGCTCCGGGAATCGGCGCCATGCCGTTGGAGTCGCTTTTCCAAAGCTGGTAGTGAGATCCTTGAGAGAGCCCGAAGTAGAGTGAATCTTCGGTTTCCAGCGCCACCATCGGGCGCGTCGAGAATCCATTTGTAGGCGAATTGGCAACGCGTTGCGTCCCCGCCTCCGTGCCGTCGCTCTCCCAGATATCGAAACTCCCGGACGAATTCTTCGCGGTGAATAGAAAACGACCGTGAGAGGCGACGACCCCCGCGATTTCCGTCAAGCCTGCGGAGGCATAAGGTGCGAAGCGCACGGTGCCCGTCGCCGTACCGTCAGTGATCCACCAATTTCTCGTCAGGCCCTCGGTGGCATTGAAGATCGCACGAGTTCCGGCAATGACGAAGTTGTAGGGATCCGAGGAGCCATTGGCCGGATTGATGTCTTTGACTAGCGCGACGTTGGAGCCGTCGGCGTCCATTCGCCAAAGCTCACTGCCATAGGCGGTTGTCGTTGCCGAAAAGAGATAGCCTCCCGAGACCGCATGGGGAAATAGAAACCCCAGTACTTCTCCTTCAGGCGAGGTTGGGTAGGCGAACGGAGTCGTGCCCGCCGTCGTGCCGTCGGTGATCCAGCGTTTGGAACCGCTGCCGTCGTTCGCGTTGAAATGAAGCAAGCCGTCGCGGACGCCCAAAATTTGCGGCGCCGAACCGTCAACTCCTGGGCGGAGGTCGACGACCATCGTGGTGCCCGATTCGGTTCCGTCCGTTTTCCAGAGTTCAATGCCGTGGGAGAAGTCGTTGGCTCGGAAGTACAATGATCCGTTAGCCACCGTCAATCCCGTGGGATCGCTTCCTATCGAATAAAACGTCGTCATGATGTCCTTGACGATCGTTGTCCCGCTTTCGGTCCCGTCGCTCGTCCAAAGCTCTCGACCGCCGTGCGGCTCGGAGTAAGCCGTGAAATAGAGCTGACCGTTGAAATTGGTGAGCGAGAGGGGATCGCCGTCTCCGTACATTCCTCCCAGCTCTTTGACGAGATGCGTTGTGGCTTCGGAGCCCAGCGACGTCCACAGCTCGACGCCGTTCGCGCCATCGTTTGCTGCGAAGAACAAACGACCGTTCACTTCGATTAGGGGCGTAACGCTGTAGCTGAAGGTGCGGGCGACTCCCGGAGCGATGTCCTTCACCAAGTAGGTTCCGGCAGCAGTGCCGTCCGATTTCCAGAGTTCGCGGCCGTTAACGCCGTCATTGGCTAGGAAGTAGATGCCGCCGTCGACGGGAGTCAGGTTGTTAATCTCGCCTGAGGCCCCTGGGCGAATGTCCTTGACCATCGCCGTCCCCGCCTCGGTGCCATCGCTGCTCCACAGTTCACGTTCATGAACGCCGTCGCTGGCGGCGAAGAAAAGTCGACCGCTGGAGAGCGTTATATTGTATATCGATCCGCCTTGTTTTCCCGGCGAGATGTCTTTCACGAGGAAAGTGCCCGCTTCCGTGCCATCGCTTCGCCAAAGTTCATAGCCGTGGAGCTGGTCGTCGGCGACGAAGTATAAGACTTCGTCGAGTTTGAATAGACGCGTGGAAAGACCAGCGGAGTAAATTGTGGGCGAATTCGCAGCCACTAACGAGGTGCCAGTCGATGTGCCGTCGGTCTTCCAGAGCTGCTCGCCTGATCCTTCCGTACTGGCGATGAAGTACGTCGTCGATCCGATCGTCACGAAGGAGTTGGGGCCAGAGCCTTGCGGTTGGAGCGTGTTAATGTCCTTCAGCAGTTCAAAATCAACCGCCAGCACCCGCCGGTCTTCCAGCGCCTCGATCGCCAACCGGCGATCATCCCATCCCTGGCGGCGTACGTTCAGACCCATGCAAACTCTTTCGTGGGGTGGCGATGCGGACTTAATAGGCGAGCGTCAATTCGCACAACAGGCATCCATTATGCCCGCCCGCATCTGCAAAAGAAAGCAATCGGCCCGTAAGACCCAAAAGACCGATTACCCGCCATTAGTCCCCGGTTCTTCAAACCGGGGGCCAAGAAAGCTGCCAACCCAAGGACGCGAACCCGCCGTTAAGCGCCCCCAACCACCCGCACCGTCCCCAGCGTTGGGTCCGATGCATAGCAGTGCGCGCCGCCCGCAAGCAGCGAATGGCAAACCTCCAGAATCTCGCCCGTCACCACTTCTCCCGGCATCAGGAGGGGAATCCCTGGCGGGTAGAACATGATGCTCTCCGCGCAAACGCGGCCGATCGATTCGTCGAGCGGGACGGCCTGCTTCGGACCAAGAGCGGCGTCGCGCGGCGTCATTAGGAGAGGCGGGACGGCGGGTTGTAGTAGATGGCCCGCTTCGGCGATCGACGAACTCTCCGGCGCCCGCGGGTTCGCGCTGATTTGCTTCAGGCCTGCGAGTAGGCGAGCTTTCGCGTCGGCGTCGTCGCGCGGGCTGAGCACGAGCGCGATGTTAAACCAATCAGCGAGCTCGTCTTCCATTTGGTATTCGTTGCGCAGCAACAACTCTGCGTCGTAGCCGGTCCAACCAGCGCCGGCGACGTTGATTACCATCCGTAGTGGATCGCGACGATGCCCGGCAAGTCGCGGATCGTCCGCCGGGTCGAGCACGCGCAGACCGGGCAGCGCGTTGATCTGTGCGGCGAGTTCCGCGGCATCGGCGACCGCTTGCGCGAAGAGTGCGGCGCCTTCGCTGGCCATGAAGCGACGATTGACGTCCATCGAGACGAGCTGCAGGTAGCTGGGGCTCGTCGTCTGCAGCAGGTTGAAGGCGTCGCGAACTTGCGCAGCGCTCACGGGCGAATTGTGGCCGACGTGCAGTTGCGCGGTGCCGACCAGCGAACCGAGCGTCTTATGGCAGCTTTGCGCGGCGAGGCTGGCGCCGCTCCGCATCGCGGAGGTCGGGGCGCTCCCCGGTGGCAAGAAGTTCAGATGCGGGCCGTGGGCTTCGTCGATCAGCAGTGGCACATTGTGCTGGCGGCACGCAGCGACCACGTCGTCGAGTTCGCGGGCCAAGCCGTAGTAGCTCGGCCGTGTGAGCAGTACGGCCGAAACGGGCCCTTCGGCCAGCGCTGCGGCGACCGTTTCGCCGGTGACGCTCAGGGCGCCCGACTGCGGTAGTACGTCGTGCTGGAGAAACTTCGGCCGCGCGCCGGAAAGGACCAGCGCCGACGCTACCGAGCGGTGCACATTTCGCGGTAACAAGATCGTTCCGCCAGGCGGTACGGCGGCGAGAATCATCGCCGCGATCGCCGTCGTGGCGCCGCCGCCGGTGTAGAACGTCGCCGCGGCGCCGAACAACTCCGCCGCCAGCTCTTGGGCTTCCTGCACGCAGTGCGTGGGGTGGAGCAAGTTGTCGGTCGCCGTCATCGCCGGCAGGTCGTAATCGAACAGCGGCTGGCCCCACAGGTCGACGAGTTCCGGCGGGGCGAACCGGCCCGCCTTATGCCCCGGCGTGTGGAACGGGTAGGTCTTGCCAGCGATATACGAGCGCAGCGTTTCGTAAATCGGAGCCCGAGTTTGATCCAGCACAGCGTTTGGGCGATTCGAATGATTCAACGTTGACAACAACTCCCCAGCAACATTTAGCCCCCGGTTCTTCAAACCGGGGGCGTGAAGTGGCACGTCGCTCGCCCCCGGTTTGAAGAACCGGGGGCTAATAAAAAAACAATGGCTGGGGCGGCGAGTGGCCATCCCCAGCCATTGAGTCGTTTCACTTCGATCCGTCAGCAATCGCAGGCGACTAGGCCTTCGAGCCGTTTACCACGTGGCCATTGGCATGACCGTTCGACTTGGCCTTCGGGCCGCTGAGGGTCGACTTGCCATTGGTCGTCGTGGTGCTCGCCGCGGTCTTGGTGACCTTGGTCGCCTTCACGGCGGTCGAGATCCGATCAATCTTCATCGGCTGCATCGGACGCTGCAGCGTCGACGTCGAGACGCCCGTACGCATGGCGGCCATCATGCCAGCCGCTTCGTAGTAGTTGTCGACGTACTTCAGTTGGCCCGCGCGGAACGGTAGTTCGCTCAGGTCGTTCCGCATCAGGTTCGTGTTGTTGCGAACCGCGATGACGGGGATGCCTTGCTCGATGGCTGCCAGGGTCGGCAGACCAACGCAGCCGTCCGGAATGACGAGCACCGAGACGTCTTCGGCCGTGAGGGTCGACGGGTCGTAAGCGCCGGTCACGTTGGTGATGACGCGCGGAGCCCGGTTGAGGCCCTTCAGGACGCAGAACAGGTAGGTGCTGCTGATCACCTCGGCCGCCTTGCGGGGGTCGACGACGCCCCACCGCTCGGTGCGAATCGCTTCGCTCGACATCGTCGGAGCGTGAGCGGTCGGCACGTCGAGGACGGTGCTGGTCGTGTGGGTGAGAACCGCTTCAACGCCGCCCCACGGGTTCGGGCCGCCTTCGCCGAAGTAGGCGCGGTGCAGCTCGACCGTGTCGATGTGCGGCGTGATGCGGGTCGCCAGGGCGACCGCGTCGTAGCTGCCGCGCTTCGAGCGGAGGATGTCCAGCAGACCTTGCAGGCCGTTGATGGCCCCGGTGACGCGGCCCGAATCGGCGACGCCGGTCTTCATCTCGAGGCCTTCCTCAAGGACGACGACTTCGTCGATGTCCATGCCGAGCGTGGCGCGGGCGCCTTCGGCACAGTTGATCGTGTTGTCGACGACGTGCGGAGCGTCGGGACGCTCTTCGGTCACCAGCAACACGCGGTTCTGACGGACCTTTTGCAGGCCGATGGTGCCCATCATCAGGCGGCAGATCAACGAGCCTTCAGCGTAGAGGCTGTTTTCAGCTTGCTCGTTGATGTCCGAGGCGTTGACCACGTTCGGGTGGATCACCAGGTTGTCGCACTGCGAGGCGATCAGCCGGGCGGCCGGGGTGGCGTCGCCGGCGTGGCCGCCGATGGCGCAGTCGACGCCGGTCGGGATCAACATCACCGCGTTGAACTTGTCGGTCCGCTCGCCCTTGCGTTGGCGGTAGTCGAAAACCGACGACGGCAGCATGTTCTTTGGGCTGGTCAGGTCGCCGAGGGCTTCCATCTCGCAGACGTGTCCGAGGCGGTTCTTGCCGACCATGGCGACGCGGATGGGGGCAGCCTTCTTGCCGCAGGCGTCGGCGACGGCCTTCTGCAAGCTGGCAATCGGCGAGCCGCTCTTCAGCCAGCCGGGAACGATCACTTCTTGTTCGAATACCTTCATGGAGAGGCCTCCTTCCTGGGGCATAGCCGGCCAATACGGGCGCGACCAGGGGCAACCACAGAGCTGTGTTTAGGTGGTGTGCAGCCAGACAACCTTGCCCGAGGGGTCGCTTGCAAGTGCGACCTGGTACGCGGTCCACGGCGGCGTGGATACGAACGCGTTTTTACGCCCGAAAACGTCGGGCCCGTTGTTCGACCTTCGGCTCAACCGATAGGTGCTGCGAAACGGTTAGCCCCGGTGGGGACTAAAGCGGAGACTGCCGGCCGGCGGGACGGTCATGTCCCCAGACGGCAAAACGAGGGCTGGGTCAGACGACTCAACGTCTGAGGCGACCCCTCCAGGTGGAGCAGAGGGCGACGCGAGTACGGAGGGCAGAGCGGTCGATCCAGGAGCGCACCAAGCACGAAAGCCGGGCCAAACGGCAAGAGACGGCGACAAAATAGTCTTGGGAAGTCGCTGTCAATTCAGGAGAGGCCTTTTGGGTGCGAAGTTTGGTCGTGAGACCGCTGGATAGGAAACCGCCGTCGTGGGAGGTAGCTCGTGAGAGTCACTTGAGCAAGCTATACGTGAAGACTCGCTCAATGGTTTGCAAGTTATCGACTTTGGACAAGACGTGCAATTGGAGAATTGGTGAAAAATGCTGGAGAGCGCCGCTGGCGCTAGCGGCGACGCCGCCAGTGACGCCCGGCGAGCCGGGGCGTCCCCGCCCCCGGGCCGGTCAGGAGTCAGCGGGCAGGCGCTCGCCTGAACCCTCAACCTCGTCAACTGAACCCTCCCGCACTCCCACTCGGCACGACATTCGCCTAGAGTGCGGCCATGCGATTATTTTACTGCGATAACTGCCGGCAAACCGTCTTCTTCGAGAACTTCCGCTGTGTGAAATGCGACCACACGCTGGCTTACCTGCCAGAGCTGAGCGAAATCGTGTCGCTCAAGCCGGCCGGCGAGGGGCTGTGGACGCCCGAGGCGCCGGAGGCCGGCGGACGCACCTACCGGCTGTGCGAGAACTACGCCGAGAAGAACGTCTGCAACTGGGCCGTCCCTGCCGACCAGGAAGAGCCGCTGTGCGAGGCGTGCCTGCTGACCGAGACGATCCCCGATCTCGCCCAGCCTGGGCACCACGAGGCCTGGTACGCGCTGGAGGTTGCCAAGCGGCGGCTGGTCTACAGTCTGCAGGCGCTCGGCTTGCCAGTGGTGCCTAAGTCGATTGATCCCGAGCGCGGCCTGGAATTCAACTTCCTGGCTGATCCGCCGATCATCGATGAGGAGCACCCCGCCGTCCTCACCGGCCATGCCAATGGCACGATCACGGTAAACCTCGCCGAAGCCGACGACGCCGAGCGCGAGAGCCGCCGCGTCGCGATGCATGAACCCTACCGCACGTTGCTCGGCCACTTCCGCCACGAGGTGGGCCACTACTACTGGGATCGGCTTATCAAGGACAGCGGCTGGCTCGCGGAGTGCCGCGCTGTCTTCGGCGACGACCAGGAAGATTACGGCGAAGCCCTTAACCGCCACTACCAGAACGGCCCGCGACCCGATTGGCAGTCGCAGTTCGTCTCGGCCTACGCCAGCGTCCACGCCTGGGAAGACTGGGCAGAGACATGGGCCCACTACCTCCACATTACCGATACGTTGGAAACGGCCACCGCTTGCGGCTTGGCCCTCCGCCCGCAAGCTCCCAACGCCCGCCGCGTGAAGCCCCGCTTTTCGCTTGAGAAGGCGGAGCACGCCTCGTTCGACGACATGATGGACGACTGGCTGGCGATGACCTACGTCCTCAACAGTCTCAACCGCGGCATGGGGCTGAAGGACATGTATCCCTTCGTCCTCTCCCAGCCGGCAATCGAAAAGCTCCGCTTTATCCACCGAGTTTGCACCGAACCAGCGCCTGCGCTGCCGGTTCTTCCCGAAGGCGAGATTCCGGCCGCCGTCGCTCCCGCGCCTGATGCGGCGGCGTAATCTGCGCGAGCTTGGCATTTTCGGCTGAGACAAAACTGATTGAAACCGGCCCAAATTAGGGCAAATCGCGATCAACTTGTCCGCCGAAGTCGAAAAACGCTATCTTACGAGCCGGAACAACTTCTTCTCGTGGTACTGATACGAGGGCTAGAGGCATGGCTCGCAGTAAGTCAGTGGCGTTGTGCGCCGTCTTGGCGCTTGGCTCGATCGCGCCGCTTGATGGGACGCCAGCGACGCAACTCGTCGCGGCGGAAATCAAGCCGAAGCTGGTCGATTCTCCCAAGAACGCTCCGAAGTTGGTGGAGCAGGCGATTTCCGTCGGATTGGCCGGCAACGCCCAGGAGCGCGAATCGCTCCTCAAGCGTGCAGCCGAGGCCGACCCCGATTACGCGCCGGCGAAGTGGCAGCGAGGGTTGATCAACTTCGAGGGGCAGTGGCGCTCGCCGGAGGAAGTCGCATCGCACGTCTCCTCGGATAATCGCTGGCAAGAGTACGATGCGCTGAAGTCCGAAGCGAGCAACACGCCCGCCGACCATTTGCGCCTCGCACAGTGGAGTATGCGCCAAGGGCTCACGGCTGAAGAACGTTACCACTGGGCGAACGTCTTGATGGCGAATCCGGCCCACGATCAAGCCCGTCAGCGTCTCGGCGCCCAGGAGTACCAGGGGCGGCTCTACACCCGCGAACAAGTGGCGGCGGAGAAGGCCCGGCTTGAGCAAGCTAAACGCGATGCCGCCAAGTTCAAGCCGCAATTCGCTCAGTACTGCAAAGACGCGACCAGCGAGCTGAAAGTGACGCGCGAGAAGGGGCTCGCCAAGATTCGCGCGATTCACGACGTCGCGGCGATCCCAGCGCTGCGCGATGCCGTCGGCCGCGCGCTCGAAACCTCCGGCGGCAAAGAACACCGGGCCGAGTTGGTGCTGGCGATGACGGCGGCTCTGGCGAGCATGCCGGAACACCCGGCGACGCTCGCGCTGACGGAGCTTTCGGTTTTCTCAAGTATTCCCGAAGTCCGTCATGCTGCGGCGGAAGGATTGCGTCCACGTCCGGCGACTGACTTTGTCCCCTTGCTGATGGCGGCCCTCCAGGCGCCGATTGAAGCCGACGTCGACGTGATGGCTGCTCCCGATGGTACCGTGCGATTGGTGGAAACGCTCACTCAGCAAGAGCCGCTGCGTGAAGTCGCTCGCGTGCATAGCCTTAATTACGAAGTGGACGGCGTGTTCGGTCGCGATACGATCAAGACCGACGTCGGCGCCGTGCTCAACGGCCATCTCAACGCCGCCTCGCAGCGTGCGGGAGCGACCCAGTCGCGAGTCGAGCAACTCAACGCCGCCTCTGCTGAACGCAACAAGCGGATCAACGAAGTGCTGAAGATCGTTCTCGGCGTCGAGCCGAGCAGCGAAGACGTCGCCTCGTGGTGGCGGGCCTGGCAGGACTACAACGAACTCGAATCTGACGAAATCAAGACAGTCGTTGAATCGTCGACGAGCGAAACCTACACTACCGCTTTCGAGCAGGCGCCGAAGCCCGCTCTGATCAAGGGAGACATGCGGGGCTCGCAGAGGGCTACTACTGGTACGCAACGCGAGCAGCGTCCGCGTGAAAACCTCTCCCGCGTCGCCGAGGGGCCGCCAAACGCTGGTTGGCTTATCGCCGCGGTGGAAGGGACGCAACTGCCGACGTCGCGAGTCAGTGCGCGTCCGCCTTGCGAGTGCTTTGCCCCCGGTACCTTGGTTTGGAAGCAGTCGGGGCCGACGCCAATCGAGCAGATTCGCGTCGGCGATATGGTGCTCTCGCAGCATCCCAGCACTGGCGAACTCGCCTACCGCCCAGTGATTGAAACGACCGTCGGCCCCCTTTCGCCCGTCGTGCGGGTGAAGCTTCCGAACGAGGAGTTCATCTCCACGTTGGGGCATCGTTATTGGGTCGATGGCAGCGGCTGGGCGATGGCGAAAGAGATGCGGCTCCCGGCCACGCTCCATACGCTGCAGGGGAGCGCGAAGGTCGAAGAGATCGCTCCGGCCGAAGAAATGGAATGCCACAACTTGGTCGTGGACGAGTTCCACACCTTCGTCATCGGCAAGTCGCAGCTGCTGGTGCACGACAAGACGTGCCCGCAGCCGACGCTGGCGTTGACGCCGGGATTCGTGCCAAAGCCAGGGACGGCGCGAGACGTGGCGAAGTCGTTCGTCACCGCGAAGCCCTAGGCAAGTTTACTCGCGGTTTGCTTGGCGATCGCGGTCTGGCCGTGCTGTAACCCTGCGCGGTCTGCAGCGTGCGAAGGCGCATTTCTCGCGCTCAGTAGGCGGTTTGCTCAAGATGTTCGTCCGTTGCGACGGAGCTATTTCTTCATCTTCAGTTACGAGGGCAAGAGGCATGTCTCGTATGAATTGTGCGCTCCGTTGGAGCGCAGCGGCGTTGTGCGCGATGGCTGGGAGCCAACTCGTCGCAATTGCGGGAGAGGTCGCGTCTCGCTCCAACTCGGCGGATTACCCGCGAAACGCGTCACGGCTAGTGGAACAAGCGCTGACGGCGGGGTTGGCCGGCGATCAGCAGGAAAAGACGAACCTTCTCAAGCGAGCGAGCTCCGCGGAGGGCGACTTCGCTCCCGCGCGTTGGCAGCTTGGCGAGATCAAGTTCGACGGCGAGTGGCGGACTCCCGCCGAAGTCGCAAAGCACGTCGCCGCCGACGAGCGTTGGCAAAAGTACGAGGGGCTGCGCGAAGGGGGCGTCGCTTCAATTGAAGAGCACGTCGATCTCGCCGAATGGTGCATGCGGCAAGGGCTTACGGCCGAAGAGAAGTACCATTGGGCCAACGTGATTCTCGCGAACCCGAATCACCATCTGGCGCAGCAGCGCCTCGGCATGCGCGAAGTTCGCGGCCGACTCTACACGCAAGAGTGGATAGACGCCGAAACCAAACGTCGCGATCAGGCGAAGCGAGAGATGGACGAGCTCAAGCCGAAGTACCTCCAGTTCTGTCGAGAGGCGACCGGTGATCTGAAAGTGAATCGCGAGAAGGGGCTGACGAAGCTCCGCGCGATCAACGACCCGGCCGGCATTCCGGCGCTGCGTGAAGCGGTGCGGCAAACAGTGCGCACCGACGCCGGTAAGAAATATGATTGCGAGTTGGTGCTCGCGATGACGGCGGCGCTCGCCAAGATGCCCGAGCATGCGGCGACGATTCAGCTCACTGGCTTGGCTGTCTATTCAAAGCATGCCGAAGTGCGTCGCGCGGCCGCGGCGGGGTTGCAGTCCCGGCAAGTCACTGACTACGTTCCGCTGCTAATGCAACTGTTGCAAGCGCCGGTCGAAGTTGAAGTCGACGTCGTCGCCGCGCCCGACGGAATGGTGCGGATGATTGAAACCGTGTCGCAGCAAAAGCCGTTCTACGAGGCTGCCGAGGTCCGCGCGACCAACTATGAAGTCGAAGGGGCGTTAAACAGGAATAAGGCGACGACCGACCCTGCGAGAGTTCTTAGCGATAACATGCGCGGGGCGAATTCGCGCGTGAAGAGGACGCGCTCGCGAGTCGAGAACCAGAACGCGGCGCTCGCCGCGCGGAATGAGCGCGTCCAAGAGGTGCTGCGAATCGCATCGGGGTTGAACGCATCCGGCAGTTTGAGCGAAGCAACGGAGGACGTGACCCACTGGTGGGGAGCTTGGCAGAAGCACAATGAACTCTCGTACGATTCGATGGACCGGGTCTATGAATCGTACCTGGACGAAACGTTCGTCCAATTCTACGAGCAGGCGCCGCCGCCAAGCTCGAACATCGTTGTGGAATCTCCGCAGATGCAACATTGCGCCTGCTTCGCGCCAGATACGTTAGTCTGGAAGCAATCGGGGCCGACGCCGATTGAACTGGTTCGCGTTGGCGATCTTGTCTTAGCGAAGCACCCGACGACTGGCGAACTCGGCTACCGGCCCGTCCTAGAGACGACGCGCGGTCGCATGACTCAAGTGCTGCGCGTCGAACTTCCGGGCGAGAGCGTCGTCGCGACGCTTGGCCATCGTTTTTGGGTTGAAGGCGTCGGCTGGCGGATGGCCAAGGAACTGAAGGCGGAGATGCCGCTACATACAGTGAGAAACGCGGTGTTGATCAAGAGCCTCGAGCAGGCGGAAGATATGGAGTGCTGCAACCTCGTCGTCGACGAGTTCCATACCTTCGTGATTGGCCAATCGCAGATTCTGGTCCACGACATCACCTGCCCGCAGCCGACGCTGGCCATCACGCCAGGTTTGCTGCCATCGACAAGCAGGCCCGACGTCGTTAAATCGGCGTCCAATCGGTTGTCGGCGGCAGGGCGATAGCCGCGACGCTCTTTCTGCAGCCAGGGATTGCCTTCCTTCGTCGCCGAGTTGCGTGGATGGAGGTCTGTGGTCTCTCTTGCGCGCACGCGTCCCTTACGAATCAGCCGAGGTGTGCGGGCGGGCTGCTTCTCACTCGATATCCCCGCATTACCGACGATGGCCGACTGCGGGCTTCTCTGTCACGCTCGCCTGTGCGAAAAATGGATGCGAATTCGGGCTCATCGGAGGATTTATGGATCGCGAGAGAAGTTTGACGGGCGACCGCGACGCGGCTAGACTGCGGAGTCTATTCACGGAACATTCAGTGCAATGAAGAGGCCTCTCTCGTGATGCGTCACGCTATTCGTTCGATCCAACCGGCGTTGATTTTGTCAGCGGCATGGCTGTCGTTTTCTGCGGCGTCGGCGCAAACCGTTATCAACGTGCCGCCCGCATTCGCGCCGTCGACCATCGGCGCCGGTACGACGTTAAATCTTCTTGATGGCGGAACGATTTATAATTTGAGCGCCGAGTCGGGCGCCGCCGTGAATGTCCTTGGCGGCGCTGCAACGAGTATTTCTGGACGCGCTGGCTCGAACATTACGATGTCGGCCGGGCAAGTTGAAACCCTGTGGTTTGAAGGGCAGGGCGAAGTTTCCGGCGGAGGTATCCAAACTCACTACAGCGCTAGCGGAGCCACGACGACGATCTCCGGCGGAGCGATGGGAACTATTGGCACTCACGCCGCTGCGTCGCTGAATATTCTCGGCGTTGATTTTGCGGTTAATGGCGTGCCCCTGTCGGGGTTAATCGCTCCGGGCGACTCGATCTTGGTAAATCTCGCGGATGGCGACCAGCTGACGGGAATCTTGGCGAACGGGACGCCGCTAGGGCACTACCAGGATCTGAGGGCGGGCGAGTCCGTGATTTCGAACGGCACGCTTCGCTTGACGCGATCAGCCGCCCCGCCAACGCCGGTCCCTGGAGTGATCGACGTCTCAACGATTTCGACGTTGCCGTTTGTTAGCGCGGGGCAGACGTTGCGCTTGCAAAACGGCGCGCAGTTGCCCAAGCGATTCCGCGCCGGTCCGGGGAGCACCGTCGAAATCAACGGCGGTTCCACTGACAATGGCATGTATGCGATGGGAGCGAGCGTCGTCGTCGATGGCGGGGAAATTGGTCATGGTTTTCGGGCGTTCGACGGCACGACTGTCACGCTGAAAAGCGGTCGCATCAATGATTCACAATACTTGCGCGGCTCGACGTTGAATGTTCAAGGAGGAGATTTTTACGGCTGGTTAAGGGAAGGTTCGACGCTGAACGTGACTGGCGGTCTCGTTTCTGGCGCTAGCATCGACGATGACGTCACGGCGACTATCAGCGGCGGGCAAATCAACCAAATCAGCGGCGACAAGGAAAGCACCGTTAATATTTTCGGAGGCGAGATCAACTCCGCCCATCTCCAAGGAGCCGTTCACCTGTACGGCGGCAGAATCGACGACGATCCCTTCCGCGTGCGCGTCGGCGGCAAACTTTTTATTCACGCCACGGAGTTCCGACTCAACGGCGTGCCCATCGCCGGTCTGCAAAATGTCGGCGATTCGCAAGTGATTCCCGTTCCGGCAGGAAGCGTCCTCAGCGGCGTCTATTCAAATGGCGCCCCGTTCGTCTTCAGCGGAGATCGCGGCGAGATCGACGCGCCGATTTCGCTCATTCAATCCGCTCCGCACGGTCCGTTGCCTACGAGCTATACGGTGAACAATGCCGAGTCGCCCGACGGCATTCATGACGGACAAACGCTTACCTTGCAAACCGGCGGTGCGCTCCCGGCGCATTTTACGGTGGGGCAGGGGGGCCATTTAGTCGTCCAAGCGGGAACGGTCGGGCGCAATCTCGAAGTCATTGACGCGACTTTCGACATGCTGGGCGGAGCGGCGAGTACAACTCACGCCTACCGCGGCGCCACGGTCAACATCGGCGGAACCGCAGAGTTTGGGGGCGTCACCGCCTACAACGGTTCCATCGTCAATATTGGCGGCGCGGCGCGCCGAGGGACGTTCGACGCCAAGCCAGGCGCCATCGTGAACGTCTCAGGCGGGCAGCTACTCGGTTCCTTCTACGCCGATGGGGCTCAGGTGAACATCTCTGGCGGCGCCTTCGAGTCCTACAGCAATCCTGACCCCAGCACCGCCACTAACGGCAGCGTTATCAAGGTCAGCGGCGGATCCCAAACTGGGCTGCGTCTGTACCAAGGAGCGAAGTTGCAGGCTACTGGCGGTTCCATTGATCGGGTGGAAGCTCATAGCACGACGGAAGTTCTCGTCGATGGAGGCGCTATCGGCGATCTCGCCGTAACGCCGGGCGCTTCCGCAGTGGTTGAAACAGGCATCGTGGGCAATAGCGGCATGTGGAACGGCGGGAAGATCGTCTTTCACGGCGGAGCACTCGGCGATATTCATCAATGGCAACTGGGCGAGATCGAACTTCATGGCGTTGACTTCCAGATCGACGGCGTCGCCATTCCAGGTTTGAACGCCGTCGGCGACTCCGTCCTGTTCAACTATGTACCAGGAACCGATTTCACCGCTCTCCTGTCGGATGGTACGCCCATCGCGATGATGGATGAGCAGACGCAAGGCCTGCTGACCGGAGGCGTCGTGCGACTCATTCGGTCCGCCGCTCCGACGTATGCTCCTCTCGTCGACGTATCAGGCTCTAACGCCCCTTTTGGCGCCGCTCCTAGCCAAACGGTTCGCGTGCACGCAGGCGGCAAGCTTGGCCCCAACTTCACCGCTGGCCCCGGCAGCATCGTGGAGATTCAAGCGGGAACCGTCGGTGATAACTTTGAAGCCGACCGCAGCGACGTCCTTATCTCCGGCGGCGTCGTGGGCGAAAAGATGGATGTCTTTAAGGACGCCGTCGTCGATGTCGCCGGCGGCAGCGTGGGGCGATACTGGGAGGTCCACCCACATGGCGAATTGCAACTCTCCGGCGGCCTCCTCGGCCCGCAAGGGACGCTGCGCGGCGGCACGCTGAACGTCTCCGGCGGCTCCGTCTCGGGCGACGTTGACGCGCTTGATCAATCCGTCGTGAACGTTTCTAGCGGCGAGATCGGCAACGGACTCGAACTGCTAGGCGGCTCGCAAGCGAATGTCACCGGCGGTCTGATCGGGGCAAATTTCCGCGTCGGCGCCTCATCCACCGCGCACATTTCCGGCGGCCAAGTACGCGAGTTGGAACTTCAGTCCACCGGCCGGGGCGAGTTCACCGGCGGCGTCGTTGACCTCATGCAGGCGGAGAGCGGTTCCACGGCGAACATTCGCGGCGGCGCCTTCGGCGACGGTTTCGACGTCAGTACCGGCGCGCAAGCCTCGCTGTTCGGCGCCAACTTCGAGATCAACGGCGTCGCCGTTCCCGGACTCGCCCAACCAGGCGACCAAGTGACGCTGACCGTCGCCGCCAACGAGATCTTCACCGGAACGCTCTCCGACGGCACTCCTTTCGCGTTCGATTCCAGAGAATCTGATCGTCCTCGAACCGTTACGCTTAAGTGGACGCAGCCCGCTGCCGCTGCTTCCGTCGTTGAGGTCGACTCGGCGCTGGCGCCGCTAGGCGTTCGCGCGGGGCAGCAACTCAACCTCCGCGCCGGTGGAAAGCTAGCCGACAGCTTCAACGTCGGCCGCGGCGCCGAGTTCAATATTCATGGCGGCGTCGTCGGCAAGAATCTTGAGGCGTTCGCCGCCACGGTCAACATTCACGGCGGGCAGGTCGGCGCCGATTTCGACGCCTTCGCGGGAACCACCGTGAACGTCGACGGCGGATCGATCGGCGCCAACTTCGACGTTTACAGCGGCGCTCAACTCAACTTCCGCGGCGGGTATGCCTTCGACGTCGACGCGCTCGGCGCTGCCATCGCCGTTGAGGGCGGGAAGATTCGCGATCTCTCGCTATCGGGAGCTAACCAGGTCAATTGGCGCGGCGGCGTCGTCGACGCCTTTTCATTCTTTAGCACAACAGGCAGCAGCCTCGGCGTCTTCGGCGGAGACTTCAAGCTCAACGGCAATCCCATCGGCGGCCTTGCGAACGTCGGCGATTCGGTTGCGTTCAACCCGACTCAATCCGACGTCCTCACGGGGGTACTAGCCGACGGTACGCCGTTGGTGTTCCGCAGTTTGCAGTCGGGAGTTCCTACCGGCCTAATTCGACTCAAACGCGCTGCTGTTCCGACGCCGAACCTTCCCGCGTTCCAACAAGTCGTTGACGCGAACGCCCCCTTCGCTATTGGTGCTGGCCAGACGTTGCAACTCGCCGGCGCCGGCGTGTTGAAGCAAGGGTTCATTGCGGGCCCGGGCAGCGAGCTCCGCATCGACGGCGGGCTGGTTGAAACCGACATGAAAGCGTTCGACGCCGACATTCGCGTGACGGGCGGCGTCGTGAAAGGGAATGTACAATTTTTCGGCAACGTCGACGCCAATATTCTCGGCGGAACGTTTGAAGGCACGGCGCCGTTGATGATGGCCGGCAGTGACGTGACGCTGTTCGGCACGCAGTTTTTCTTGAACAACGTGCCGATCTCCGGGCTCAACGCTCCGGGGAGTTCGTTGATTCTGAGTCAGCGTGCGGGGCAGATGCTCAAAGCGATCTTGGCCGACGGCAGCACCCTGCAGTGGCGGCTCCAACCATTCACTGCCGGCGGTCGCGGCGGGCCTACTACTGGGATCGCCGCCGGAGCGACGTTGCGAATTCAGATGATTCCCGAGCCGGCCGCCATCCAGATGCTGGCGGCGTCGCTCGCGCTTAGCGCCTGCTACGCCCGTCGTCGCTGGTCGAGGTAGTTCCGCAGCCAGCGCGTTTCGCCGCGAAGCCAGAGCAGGCCGACGACGTTGAACAGTCCGAGCGCGACGATCGCGCCGTTGATGGCGAGCATCGCGCCGCGTGCGACGCCTCCGCTCTCTCCAGCCGACTCGCGGAGCATGACGACGAGGAACATCATTAAGAAGAGGCCCAGCCCGCGCATCCCGAGCAGCACCTTCGCCTCGTGTGTTTGCGGCGACCGCCGCCATCGCACGACTTCCCACGCGAACGCGACGAGTTGGTAACCGATCAGCCCCGCCAGGCACCACTGGACGCTGCGGTCGGCAAGCAATGCGAATAGATTCTGGTCGGCGTCGATCGTCATCGCGAGGATGATGAACAACGTGCCGACGCCGCCGCAAGCGAGATCAACGAAGATCCCCATCCCAGGCTGATGCTTCACGCGCAGATGCTCTGTCGCGGCGTGCATCCGGCCTTCGCGCAGCGCGCCGGCGACGACCCACACGTGCCAATCGTCGAATTTCGTCTGCGCGAATCGTTCGACCGCCGGCGACATTAGCAGGTATCGCGCGACATCAAGCAGGATGGCCATCCACGCGCCAATCAGCAGGAACAGCAACAGCTGCTCCGACGACCAGTCGAGCCACAGCATGCCGACGATCGGCATGCCGCCGATGAGCAGCGTTTCGAACGCATCGGCGAACGTTTGGCCGACGAACGCCGGGCCGCGCCGCGACATCGCCGCCGGAGCGTTGCGGTGAAACCGCTCCAGGTCGGCCGCGGTGATCGGCGATTGGGGGAGCTGTGGGCGTTCGGCCATGCTGATTGATTGTCGGGAGTCGGCGACTCAAGGGGGCAACTAGCTTGAGCGAAAGGGCAGGGCGATTGCAACAGCCGCTGGCGAACCGTCGTTGACGTTTCAGAGACCCAGCTCCGACAGCCCTGGGTGATCATCAGGCCGTCGTCCCTGCGGCCAGTGGAACTTGCGATCCGCTTCGCGAATCGGCAGATCGTTGATGCTCGCGATCCGTCGCTGCATCAGCCCCTGAGCGTTGAACTCCCAATTCTCGTTGCCGTAGGAGCGAAACCAGTTACCCGAGTCGTCGCGCCACTCGTACGCGAAGCGAACCGCGATTCGATTGTCGTGGAACGCCCACAGCTCTTTGATAAGCCGGTACTCGAGCTCGCGCTGCCACTTGCGCGTCAGGAACGCGACGATCGCCTCGCGGCCAGTGAGGAACTCGGCGCGATTTCGCCATACGCTGTCGATCGAGTAGGCGAGCGACACGCGAGCCGGATCGCGACTGTTCCAAGCATCCTCCGCGAGGCGGGCCTTCAGTGCGGCCGACGCGGCGTCGAAGGGGGGCAACGGCGGGCGAGATTCATCTTGGCCTGGCATGACGCGGACCCCTTGTGACTAGCAGAAACGGCGGCTGCCTATCGATCAAGGCTGATAGTGTAGTGCAAGTTCAAGTGGCCGAAAAAGAGCTGAAACAAGAGGCAGAAATCGGCCACGGCATCCGCTAGGATCGACTGCGGGCGAGCTTCTTTGACAATTTGACTGCTTACGTGATGTGAACACGACCTCGAAGCGTCCGGCGCCAGTGCCGACTTTTGCATGCTAACGAAAAACGCAAAAGTCTTCGCGTTCAGGCGACCGCGCAAGCGAAAAGACTCGAGAAAACTCGAGTGGGCGGGTTCGTCGCGTGCGCGGAGCGTCGACTTTTGCGCCTAAAAAGCGGGGCCCCCCGCGGGCGTGCAAAAGTCAAAAGTCCGTTGCGTTTTGCGAGGGCGCCAATAGAGTGCTGACTGCCAAGTTCAGCCAAGCGGGCGCGTCTAACCGAGCGGAGCAAAACGCGAACGACGCCCTACGCAGCGCCATGAGCGTCGGTGCGAGCCGGTTCGGCATCGGCCGGAGGTATCGCCAGCTTTGTTCCAGTGGCCGGCGTCGAGGCAACCGGGACGGCCGGTTCGGTTGCTGGAGCGGGAAGCTTTTCGACGAAGCTCTCGGCGTCGTTGTTGCTCGCATCGTCATCCGCCGAGTCGTGGTGGAACTCGGGGTAGTACTGCAGCTTCCGCGGGATTTCCTTCTCCGGTTCGGAGTAGATGACGTTGTTTAGGTCGTTGCGGAAGCCGTTGAGGTTGCGGCGGAATTCCTGATACGCCTTGCCCCAGGTGCGGGCGACTTCGGGAAGATCGCTGCCATAGAGAAGCAGCGCGATGACGGCAAGGATAGCCATCTCGCCAAAGCCGAAGTTCAGGAATGCGAGCGGCAGCAACATGAAGGAACAACTGCGAGCAGCGATCGCGCTTTCAGACGCCGTCGTCTAGCGCGGGCGGGCAAAATGAAACGATCAGCGACGGCTAGTTCAAGCGGCGCTCTTCAGCGCGGCGGCTGTCTTCGAGGGAGGCGTTCGCATCGGGCAGTTCTTCGCCCTTCAAACCCTTCTTGAATTCGGTAATGCCGACGCCAAGCGACCGCATCACCGAAGGCAGGCGGGTGCCGAACAGCAGCAGCATCACCATGGCAATGATCGCCATCTCCATCGGTCCAACGCCGAATGCCGCCAACAAGTACAAACTAGATTCAGACATCGGAACCCTCGGCAAGCGCGGCAGGCGGCGCCGGTGAGAAAATCGCGTAAATCCGTGCGACGACACGGCATCAGACGCCCGCCAACTGATTTCAATTTTAACGGCGCGGGGGGGCAAGTCAAACCGCCGGAAACCCCCGCGGGCGTCCCCTTGCTTGAGGTTTCGCCGTGAAAATCGGCACAATTGTGCAGGTCCGCCGGCGTGGCGATTGCAGGAAATTAACGGTCGCAACGCGGGAATGTGAACCGTCGAGGACGCCAAGAGCGCCGAGGAAATACAGATCAGAAGAAAGAGGAACCGCGGATGAACGCCAATGAACGCAGATAGGTTGGAGCAAGTCCGGCCTCTTCTCTGTATTTATTGGCGTTAATCGGCGGTCATCGGCGGTTTCATTTCGATCTTCAAGGTCACCGCGGCGGCACGGCTTGCCAGTCAGGTTGAGCCGCGATGTCGGAGGCATCAACCGACTCCTCCGGCGGAACGTAGCGATAGTAGACCTCGAGGCACATGGCGCCGAGCGCGGTGGTGAAGACGCGGCCGCCGTAGCCGGCCCAAATACAGGTTTCAGGCCACGAGCCGTCTTTGTTCTGCGTGGCGAGCAGCGTTCGCGTCAGCGCGTCGTTCCAGCGCCGCCACGCTTCGCCTGCTTCGGGCGTCGTGTGTTGAGCGCGATGGAGCGCGAGCGTCGCATAGTACCAGTAGTAGAGATTTACTTGCGCGGTCGACGGAGGTTCCGCCGAGAGCGAGCCGATTGCTTCACGCAGCGCCGCGGGGCTGAGGGCTCCGTCGGCGCGGCCCGTCACGAGTTGGCGGCAGTAGAGCGCCTCGGCGGTCATCGTCCGCGTGGGGCGGGCCTCTTCCGGGCGATAGACGGCGAGTCCGCCCGCTTGGCCTCGTTCCACCTGACGCAGGAAGCGATCGACGCGGGTCCAAATGATTGGCGGTACGGGGACGTCGCAGCGTTCGGCGCTGCGGAGGATCATCACTTGCCAGCCTAGCTGACTAGTGTCGCCCGTATCGCCGGGGCGATAGCGCCAACCGCCGTCGGTCGGATGCTGGGCGGCGATCGTGTAGCGCGTGGCGCCGCGGACGAGCGGACCGAGCCGTTCGTCGTCGGTCATCGCCATCGCTTCGCTTACGGCGAACGACGCCATCGAGTGGCAGTACATTTGCGCGAACAAGCCAGCGTCGCCGCAAAGGTTGCCGTCGGGCTGCTGCGAGCGGCGGAGGAATTCCAGACCGCTGCCGACATGCGGCTGGTAGAGCCCTTCCTGATGTGTGTGCCCGGCGCCGAGGAACGACAACAGCGCGAGGCCGGTGACGCCAGTGTCGGCCTGAGCGCCGGCGCCCTTGCGGTCTTGGCCGAGCACATAGTACTCGCGGCCGGCGCCGTGACGTTTGGCGTCCCAGCGGCCATCTTTCGATTGGGCGGCGGCAAGCCAGTTGAGCGCGGCGCGGACGGCGCCTTCAGTTTGCGTGTTCCCGCCGCCAGCAGCGACAAGCTCTGTTCGATTCGCGGCGAAGCGCGCCGCATAGGGCGCCGGCAGTTGTTTACGTCTCGGTAGGCTGACCGGGCTCGCCGCTGGCGCTGCCGCGACGGCGGCTGTCGGCGCGATCGACTCGGCGGCTGAGGCGAGCGGCTTAGCTGTTGCGTCGGCCGGCGCGCCGGCAGGTTCCGCCGCTGGCGGCGGCGTTTCGACGGCGACCTGTTCGTCAGTTTCGTTGAGCGTAGGTGCCGCAGGTTCAGGCTCGGCCTTCGTTTCTTCGACGGCTGGTTCTGGCGCCGGTTCCGCCTTGGCGAGCAGTTGCGGCGCCTCGAACGGCTCGGCCGGCGGCTTTTCCGCTTCGTCGACTTCCGAGGTATCGTCCGCGGCTTTGAGCGTCTCAACGTCGGTCGCGTCGGGATCTAGTTCAAATTCCTCGAGCGGCGTGGGCGTCGCATCGGTCGACGTGGCGATTGCTTCGAGCTCATCCGGCAGCAACGCCACCTGGATTGGCGGGCCGTAACCTGGACCGCCGCCTGCACTGCCGACCGCGATCTGTACGGTCGCCGTGAGGCAGGCCAGTAGTACGTGGACCCACAGCGAGAGGATCGCACACTTTTGCCACGACTTGATGTTGCGGAGTCGCGTGCGGATCAACCAGATAATCGCGACGGTCGCCGTGAGCAAGCCGATCCAAACACAGATCCAGAACGTCGGCAGCTGGAGCAGAGTGGCGAGCGGTGCGATGTGGTGGAGAGGCATGCTCACCGCCTTTCGCCGGAAGCCCCTTGGGCGACCCGCACGCTGACGGAGAGTTGGCTGATGCCGGCCTCTTTGCACGCTGCGAGAGCGTCGGCGACGTGCTGGAAGTCGCAACCGGCGTCGCCAAGGATGACGACGCCGATGCCTGGCTGCTCAGCTTTCGCTGCGGCGAGCTTCTGCGTGAGTTGTGCGAGCGTCACATCCTCGCGGTCGAGGGCGATTCGCCCGCCGGCGTAGACGGCGACTTGGCGAGACTTCGGGGCGGCATTGGCCGCGTAGGCCTTGGCAACTTCAGGGAGGCGGAGGTCGATGTCTCGCTGATCGCCGCTGAACTTCGAGGCGCACATGAAGAAGACGATCAACAAGAACACAACGTCGATCATCGGCGTCAGATTGAGCGCCGGCAGCTCGTCTTGTTGCGTCTTGATGGGCATTGGGTTGGTCCGTTGTCAGTCGTCAGTGGTCAGTGGTCAGTTGCTGGTGATCGGCATGCCGCTGCGACAGCACAGCAACGGACCACTGACAACTGACCACGGACTCCTCGCTAAGCCGCCTTCTTCGCTTTGCTGGTCCGCACCGGCCGATTGCGGCGGTCTTCGAGTCCCTCTGCCGAAATGAGGTGAACGAGGTCTTGCCCGCGGCGATCGAGTTCCATCACCAGCGCATCGACGCGGCCGATGAAGTAGAGGTACAGGATGAGCGCGGGAATCGCCACGCACAGACCCGCTGCGGTCGACATCAATGCGGTGCCGATGCCGCCGGCGAGCAGCTCCGGCCGACCCATCGCCGAGCTGCCGGCAATTTCGTTGAACGCTTCGATCATTCCCCACACGGTCCCCAGCAGACCGAACAGCGGACAAACAGTGGAGACGCCGTTGATCGCCCGGAGGTAACGTCGCATGGAACTCGCGGCTCGCTCGCCTTCGTCGAGAATCGCTTGCTCGACTTCGACGGCTGGCTTGCCCCACTTACGGAGCGCCGCAGCAAAAACGTCGGCGACGAGGCTGGTGTTTTCTTCGCACAGCTCAAGCGCTCCCTGACGGTCGACGGCGCCTTCGCTAATTTGCAGCAGGAAGCGTTCGACGAACAGCTTCGGAATCACGCGGCTTCGCCGCAGCGCCATCGCCCGTTCAAAGACGACCAGCATCAGCACGAACGAGCAGACGAAAATTGGAATGACGAGCGGACCGCCGGCGAGCAGCACTTGCCAGAGGCTGGTGGTCGGAATCGTCGTCTCCACGGCGACGGGCGCCGCTTCGATGGCTTCCTCGGCGGCGCTGGCAAGCGGCGCGGCGAGCATCGCGGCCAGTGCGGCCATCGTCGTGATTGCGGCTCGTCGAGCATCCATACGCTGTCCCTGCAATCGCTGCGTGGGAGTTTTTCTGAGTGACGCACGAAAGCCTCGACCAACTGGGTCGAGGCTTTGCGCGGTGTTGACTTTTCGCCGCTCGGACCTGGTTTACGGTCCGTAGGGGCTGCCCTTGCCGGTGTCGACGTTGCCGACCATGTGCAGATGGTTATGGTCGACGTAGATCACCTCGCGAGCGTCTTCGTCGCGGAGGGTGTGAGGCACTGGCCAGCCGATGCGGCGGACGTCCTCGAAGTAGATGGTGCACTTGTAGTGAGCGTGGTGCTGCTGAGCCGGGCCGATCATCGGGTAGACGCGCGGCGGATCGATGTAGTCGGCGATCTTTTCCTTGACGATGCGGACGTTGTTACGGTTTCGCTCGAAGAGCAGCGGCACGCCGCCTTGGACGGGCATCGCCTTTTCTAAGGCTTGCATCACCTCGTCATCGCTCGGCGGATCGAGGGCGACCACTTCAGCGCCCGAAGTGATCGGACCCAGAATCGGAGCACGGTCGTAGCGCTCATGATTCCAGAACTGATCTTCGTGCTTCTTCTGCTGGTAAGCAGTGATCGGGATGGGGGTCGCCATCCAGCCCAAGCTCGGACCCAGCGTGGTGCAGCCAGTGCTCCCCAGAGAGCCGAGGGCCATGGCGATCAGCAACGCGGTTGGGGCGGTTTTACGACACATCCTGCTAACCCTTCGATGAGTGGTTTCGACGAGGTCTTGGTTCGTTCGCTGCGATCGAAACCAAGGCGAGTGACCGCGGCCCACTGACCCAAGCGGTCTCTTCAGAGTTTGATATCGTGTGATTCTGGGTAGAACTTGCGGGATATTCCGATTGAATCGGCAAAAAAGTTGCGAGCACTGAGCAGCGAGCTGCTAGCAGTGCAGCTGCGAGTCGCGAGTTACGAGCTGCGCGAAGGCTGTGCTGGCATTCCGAGCGCTGCGAGGAGTTGAGCGGACCCCTCGGAGTACCTCGGGGTGACAGGCTTCTTGCTCGCAACCCGCAACTCGTCGCTCGTCACCCGCAACCAACAAAAAACCCCTGTCGACCGAGTTCGGTCGACAGGGGCGGAGGTTATCCATGCCATCGCAGACTTCAGACGCTTAGTGGCAATCCTTGCAGTCTTTGAAATCGAGGAACCACCAGCCGTCGTCCCATTCCAGGGTGACCTTACGCCAGCCCAGCGGAACTTGCGGATAGGGGTAGAACGGACCGATGTACGGCCAAGCGGCGGCCGAGTACTGCTTCGGATAGGTGAGAGCCGCGTAGTTCGGGTGAGCGGCGTAGCTCGGCCACGCATACCCCGGCATCTGCGGATTCTCGTAGTTGACGGCCTGACCAGCGGCAGCTGGCATGGGGCCAGCTCCCATCGGTCCGCCCATGCCCATGCCAGGACCGCCCATGCCGCCCGGACCGCCCATGCCCATCTCGGCGCCCGGAGGGCAATAGCCGGCGGTTTGGACGTTCGGACCCATGGTGCGAGCGTAAGGCAGCGGGGCGCCAGTGTTGCCGCGAGGAGCGGCAGCCTGGGTGCGAGTCGGCATCGGACGAGCGGCAGGTTGGAACTGCCCTTCGTCTTGGAAGTTGCCGGCGGTCTGCACCGGTTCGCTAGCAGCGGCGCCCGGCTTCACGTCGAGCTTGCAAATGACGCGTTGCACGCCATTGCTTTCGCGAGCGATTTGCTCAGCGATATCCTTTTGCTCGGCGCTCGTTACCGAGCCCATCAGCCAGGCGACGCCGTTCTGGTATTTGACGCCGACGCGGTAATCTTTGAGATGACCGCTCTCTTTCATGTTCTGAGCAATCTGCTGAGCGATGGCACGGTCGCCGGCCGTTTCGGCCGAGACCTTGCTCACCGGCCCCCACGCCAGCGTGGCGATCGCGAGGCCAAGAATCAACTTTCGCATGGTCCCCCTCCTGGGATAGTCGTTTGCTAGCAGGCGTTCCCTTCGTGGGTTCGCGTTAGCTAGCCTTTGTCTCGTATGGCTTGGAACAGCTCGTGACTAGCGAGCCGCCAAGCGGCTCGGGACGGGCGCATCGCGACGCCGCACCGATGTTGGGCGCTTTCCCCACGGCGCGAGGCTCCGTCTGCATACTGATTTCGGCAAGAGCGGGCGCCGAAAGGGAGCCTTTTTCCGATTTTGCGGGCAAATCCTTTTGTACCGCGTCAAGGTCAGTTGCCGGTCTGGAGAAACGCGGCGGGACTTGGCTTACACCCGACCTGCGTCAGCCGCTTACCGCTCGAATTGCGTGGAGCAACTAACGCGCAAGGAAGAAGTGCTACCAGCGAGTCGCCAAATCCTTTTCACTGCGAATTGACTTCTGCAGCGCGTCGAGCACTTCGAGGCAGCGAGCGGTGACGCTCCGCTTCTTTCCTAGCGAGAGCGCCAGCGAGCGGACGTTGCTATTCCGACGCGACAGCTCAAGTATCTGCGCGTGGATCTTCCGGAACTCTTCGTAGGCGGCTTGGGCCTTCGCGACGTTTGCTTGTTGCGCCGGGCCACTCAATTCAGAAAGCTTCTGCAACGCGCTCTCGGCTTCTTGATTGAGGGCGGTCATCTGGCCTTCGATGCGATCCATCTCGTCGTCGTTCGTTTCGGCAATGTGCCGGCTTTGCATCGCGTAGATCTTGCCCGCCGACACCGCGGCTTGGAACGCTGCCGTCGATAGCGCCGCTCGATCGCCGGTCGCATCGGCGGCGGAGATCATATCGTTGAGCGCGGCGTCGAGTTGATCGAGCGACTCCGCTGCCGGCCCGTAGGAAAGCCGCAGGGCTTTCAGATTCGTATTCTCGGCGTCCAAGTCGAGGATCTCTTCGTCGACTGTTTGGTACTCCTTCCAAGCGGCGTCGAATTCGTCAAGCAATTTTCGTTCTTCGGTTCGCTGGCTGGCGTCGATGAGCTTGCCGAGTTCGAGCCGCTCCGCTTCCACGGCCGCCGACTCTTTACCCGCTTCGTCGGCGTTGGTTTTTGATTCTTCGTCGGTTTCCGCCAAGACCGCCCGTTTCTCGGCCTCTGCGGCGGCATGGAGGTTGAGCAGCATGCTCGCGACGAGTTGATCTTTCTTGGTGCGCTCTTCAAGGGTAGACGTCAGGCCGCGATTGGCTCGCATGACGCCGAGCAGATACGCGCCGAACAGCAACACGACCAAAATGGCAACGGCGACCAAACTGGTGCGGACGCTCGATTTAGTTTCTTCAACGCTCACGGCGATAGTTTCCTACAGCACAACGATGGCGGAGCGGTTGGGGCCCTCGATATCCTTGTAATCGACCTCTGATGTTCACGCAACGGACTACCCCTCATCACCGCGTCTGGAGGGCTTTTTCTCGACGGCGTGAGTCGGCAGTTGCCAATCCCAACGGACGGCGCCGACTCGCAAGGCCACGACGACGCAGAATCCAACGCCCATTGCGAGCGATGACCCGACGCCTAGCCATTCCAACAGGACATAGGCGAATGCTCCGAAGAACGAACAGGTCGCATAGAGCGGCGACCGCGTGAAGACGAGCGGTAGTTCGTTGCAGATGACGTCGGCGATGACGCCGCCGAACGAGCCGGTGGCGACTCCCAGCAGGATGGCGACGAATCGCCCCGTGCCGCATTCAAGGGCGTAGACCGCTCCTAAAACGCTGAAGAGTCCGAGCCCCATGGCGTCGGGAATCCAGAGCAGCGGTTCGAGCTTCGAGACCAACTTCGGCAGGAAGGCCCCCGCGACGGCGATCGCCATCGCGATCCAGACGAGGTGGTCGTTCGCGATCCAAAAGATAGGATGACGATCCAACAGCACGTCACGGACCGTGCCTCCGCCGAAAGCGACGGCAAAGGCGATATAGCAAATTCCCACCAGATCGAAATTCTGGCGAGCGCCGCGCAGGATGCCGTACAGCGCCGACGCCGCAACTGCCGCTACTTCGATGGCGGGATACATTCGCAGTCGTTCCCGTTCGGATTGAGAGTAAACAGGCCAATCTACAACGCTGCGGTCGCCGTCAATAGTCCGATGGGTAGCTCTCGTTCAGCGAAAAGACTCGAAAGGCGCCGTTTTTTCCCAGGTAATGGTGCACGCTAGTTGCTTCCCCGAGTCCGGCAACTACAACTGAGGCTGCTTTTCAGTTTCCGAATCTCTTCTGAGGAATGCTACTGTGAGACTTCAACTCGGTTCGTCGCGCGCCTTGCTCCTGGGCGTCTTGGCATGGGGCTGCTGCCAGATCAACGCCACTTCGGCAGTGACCTATCAGTTTCTGAACGTGACCAGCACGGGCGCCACGACCAGTCAGTTCACAAGCGCCAATGGCAACGGCGTCATCAACATATCGCAGGTCTTCTCTGCAGGCGGAGCGGGGCCGCTCAACAACGTGAACACGGCGATCTTCCCGTCCGAGTTTACGACGCTGTTTCCGGGCACAGGCCAGGTCCAGGGACACTTGGCTCAAACCAACAGCTCTTCCACTTCGCTGATCTCGTTTGATCTGACCGGCTACAATCTCTCTGCCAGCACCGTATTCGGCATCTGGAATATTCTGAATGACGTAGTCACGCCAGTCTACGACGTGAAACTCGTAGACGCGGTCAACGCAATTCAGCCGCCGTCTACCTTCAACCTGATCGGCAACCAAGACAACCAAACGCAGGTGGCCGGCGCGAACAATCTAGTGCTTAACACGGCGACGGGAGTGTTGAGCGTCGGCGCGCTCATCAATGGCAGCGGCACCCATACCAACGCAGCATTCTGGAATAACATCCCGCTTGGCACGAAGCAGATCAACGTCTACGGCAATCTGCCGAGGAACGTTGGCGGAGACGGCGTTGGGTACTACTTCGCTGAAGTCGTTCCCGAGCCGACGAGCGCCAGCATGGCTTTGGTCGCGAGCGGAATGCTGGGACTGCTCATCCGCAGACGCTCAGTTTGAGTTCGTCTGCGGTGAGAACTCAAGTTTCTCGGTGCAACTCCTATACGGCTTGCGCACGGTGATCCGTGGCGGAGCGCAGTGGTCGGCGGAGCAGGCTGCCAGTCGACAGGAAAACGCAAGGGCAGGGGAGGCGCGTGCGCATCACGCGATCTGCGTGCATCTCTCGAAAGCGCTCCTTGCTTTGATCAGCCCGAGATGAGCAGCCGTCTACGCCGGCTCGTGCTGTTGGCAGCGGAAGTCGGCCACGGCGACGACGATCATCACCGCGAGCGTCGCGCCGCTCACCGTCCACAACGGCCAAGCGAACTGTTCGCCGGCAAGCGTGGCAACGGCGACGCTCGCGAGACCAACGAGAAAGGCGGCTTGCAGCGGCACTTCAGCGGCCGTGCTGGCGTAGACGCGCACGAGGAACGCGACGATCAGTCCAAACAGGTGAATGGCGATCCATCCAACTTGCAACGAGATTGCAGTGTCCATGGTTTGTCCGAGAATCCGTTCTCGGTTCCTATCGCGGGGTGGGCGGGTAACGCCGCGTCAGGTGCATCTTGCACGATCGGGCGGCGGGGTCTTTGGGGCGGCGACTTGATGTCGCCGTGCGGTGGGATGTGGGAATGCGATCGGCGTGCCAATCGCGGAGAAGCGAGTTTTTCCGTCTCTTTTTTGGATTGAGAGTGAAGCTTTTACAACTGCGGGGAAAGTACGGGCTGTTGAGCCGCTAGCAAGGCGGGTTTTGCCAGCATTCAACAGGCGAAGGATGGTCGGCGATCAGCCATTTCACTGATCGCGCGTTTGCTTACAACTCAATAAAGCCCAACTGGCCAGGAGGAAGTTCCGTCCCGGCCAGTTGGAAGAGTTTCGACTAACTACGAGCGACGTTGCTCTACTTCGCCGGGGCGTTGTTATTCGCCACGCGCGATTCGAGCAACTTCTTGATCTCATCTTCAAGCTCGGTGACTTGCAGATTCGTGTTGACGACTTGTCCCTTGTCGTCGACCAGAATCGTCATCGGCAACGTGATGATGCCCATCTCGTTGGCGAGCCGGCTTTCAAAGCCGCCCGGTTCGAAGAGCTGCTTCCACAAGACGTTCTTGTGGTCGCCCATGAACTTCGTGACTTCATCCTTCGAATAGTCGAGATTGACGCCGATGACGTCGAACTTGGCGCCGCCGTACTTCTTGAAGAGGTCGGCGATCGCTTCGGCATCGCTGTTCGCGGTGGGCGACGACGACGACCAGTAGTGGACCAGCACTACCTTGCCGCCGTATTGAGCGAGATCGACATTGCCGCCTTGCAGGGCAGCGCCCTTGAGCGGAATCGTCTTGCCGACCGAGGTGAGGCGGCGAATGGCGCCCTCCGACTTGGAGGCGTTAGGGCTCTTACCGAAGTCAGCCACTAAGCGGCGATACCATTTCTCGGCGGCTTCGTTATCGCTGTTGAACTCGCTGGCCATGGCGAGTTGCAGGAGCGCCTCGGCAACGTGGTCGCCCGACTTGTGTTTGTCGACGAATTCCTCAAGCTGCTTCAGCCACGCTTCTTGAATCTTCGCGTAGTCGGCCTTCGGTTCGGCAATGCTCTTGCCCCAGGCGGCCTGCATCCGGCGGAATTCGACGTGCGTCCGCAGGTTCTCGCTAGCTTCGTCGTCGGCCAGCTTCTTCTCGAGCGCTTCAAGACGCTCGAGGCCTTCGGGGTAGCTGCCGTCTTGGACGGCGAAGCTCACCATGTCGGCCATCTGTTGCAGCCATTGTTCGCGCTCGGCCGGTTCCTTCGCGATGCCGGCGAGCTCTTCGAGCAAATCGGCCCGCTCTTTATTGAGGGCCGGCTTGGCGTCTTCCGCTGCCGAGGCGAGTTGATCGTCGACTTTTTGAATCGACTCAAGCAGCTTCTGCATTTCCTCGGTCGGCTCGTTGCCCGCAACTTGCTCCGGCGCGCCTTGCGGCTGCGGTTGCACGCCGGCCGAATCGTAGAAGAAGCCGGCCAGGGCCGCGTTGCCGCCGCCGAGAGCGGGGCCGTCGATTAGCTTCCAGGCGCCATCGACGTTGACCATGCTGCCGATCTGGACCTGCTGCGGCGTTTCGCCTGCGAGCACCATCGCCCAGACGTCTTCGTAAACAGTGAGGTCCTTCGAACTGCCGCGCGTGCCAGCGGGGACCGTGCCAGGACGCAGGCCGCCAAAGTCGGCGAACTCAGCTTTCGCGTCGATCTTCCCTTCAGCAACCAGTTTCGTGAACGCCTTCGAGGCTTCCGTAACGCGGGCAGTCAGTTTGTCGGTCAATTCTTTCGAGAGCCCGAGCTTGCCGATCTCGTCGGAAGTGAGCAGCAGCCGCTGGAAACGGGCGGGGTCGTTCGTGCGGATCGCCGCGATGACTTCTTCCGAGGCTTCTTCGGGCGAGATGAATTTCCAGACGTCGATCTTGCCGTCTTCGTTCTTATCGACGCCCCACCGCGAGCCGCCGGTGTGGAACCAACGGTACTGGTCGGCCTTGCCGTTGAAATTGAGATCGGCGTCGCGGTAGACCTCGAGGCCGTTCTTGTAGTAGCTCCAGGTATCGACGACGTTGTCGCCGTTCGAGTCGGAGAATTGACGCAGGATGACGCCGTTCGGATCGCGGACGACCCAAGCGGTCATCTTGCCGATTTTCTCGGGGTTGATTTTGCAGTTCTTGGCGTTGTCGGCGCTTGGAGTATCGAACTCAATCCCGGACTGCACTGGCGCCAGCTTGAGGGCGTCGTCGACCGACGGGGCGGCTGCCTGGGCCGACGAGGCGAGCGAGACCAATCCAACTGCCAGGAGGGACGAACGGCGAAACGGGAGAGACGGCATGCCTGGAAATCCTTCGGGTCGGGTAACGAAATCGCCGCCGCGGCTGCGAGGCCAGCCGTCGACTTCCCCGGTTTATAGTGGCGATCCGCGGATTGAAGCCAGACCGATTGCACCTGTTCTGCCATCTGGACGACAGGTTTTTCGCGAAAAATCGCCGCATTTTCGCGGCATTGTCGCGTCGAATTCTTCGACGGCATCCCCCTTTGACAGCGACCGCCCGCAATCTAGAATATGGGACTTGCTTGCTTTGCCGACAGATCGCTGGGGACTGCCAACGCCCCGACGTGCGAGAAAACGCGGCGTCTTTCATGCGGGCGCATAGCTCAGTTGGTTAGAGCGCAGCCCTGATAAGGCTGAGGTCCCAAGTTCGAGTCTTGGTGCGCCCACTTGCTTTCGTTTCCGCCGAATCAACGGCTTTTGGTGCTTGCCCACGCTCGGCGGCGCTGCGTTTCTATCCGGCCAAAACGGTACGTACCGTTTTTCACGGCCATGGATCATGCGAGGCTCGCAATGCCTCCGGCTTCGTCGATGCTCTTCGCGAGCACCCTGCCTATTTCTTTAGGTGGAAGTTGATCACGTTGTCTTCGCTTTTCACTTCGGCTTCGAGCGGCGTGCTGGTCTGCGATGCGTAGTTCTCGGGGACCAGTCGCTGAACGGTTGGACCTGCCGAAGTTTGAGGCATCTGCGATTGCTTGATCTCGTCGGCGAAGGACTTTGCCGGCGGCGGACCTCCGCTCACGCGAACGGCGTCGATCACGACTTTGTGCGTGCCGAGGAGCGCGCCATCGCCCGCTTCGAACGTCGTCAGCTTGTACGCCCCTCCCGGACCGAGCGCGCCTGCTGCGGAACGTCCTCCGGGCTGGTGGAAGGCGATCGTCCCCGTTTCCACGGGCTTGCCGCCGAAGGTGACGACGCCGGACACCGGCGCTAAAGGAGGATGCCCGTCGCCGCAACCGAGCAACATGCCGCTCGCGATCAACCACGTTGCGGTACGCCGTCGAGCGGGCGCCTTACAAATGAGATTCTTCAAAATTTTACGTCTCCGTCGCGAGTGGCCATGGCGCCAAGCTGCAGCGCTTCGAGCGAGTCGGCCAGGAATTCGACGTGCCCGTCGACGTACGCAAAGTTGGCTCCGCTCGCGTGCATGCTGCCGAACGGCAGATCATTTTCCAGCTCGGGTTTGAGTACGCCAAACGATTGAATCATGTTGAAGTTGAGCGCGTAGATGAGTGCACGCACAGATCGGCCGTACGACGTCTTGGCCAGATCGCAATTCGCTTTTGCCGCATCGCCGACGCACGCGGCTCCGTCGTACCAGGCGCTGGGGCCGCCGATCGTGTTGATGCCGTAGCCGTTGCCGATGCCGTACAGATTGGGATGGACGCTTTCGCCAAGGCCAAGCGTATTCGACGTGCCGTCGATGACTTTAGCCAACTCGACTCCCTGTTCTCCGACAAAAAACACGCCGTCGTTGAAGACCTTCCCTCGAAATCCTGTGGCGGCTTGGTTGAGTCCGCCCGTGATGCCGAAGTAGTCGCGGCGGGGCTTCTCTTCTAGAAAGACCGCCATTGAAGGGCATTTAAAGACGGCGATTTCGGAGTTGGCGAGTTCTTGGTTGGCGGCCGCGTTCGCTCCGCCATGCGCCGTATCGTTGAGCCAACGCGACCAACCTTGCTTGTAGTCGTATCGTTGCTCGACGACGCCCTGCTCGAAGTACGGCATAATGGCGATGTACATGGGGTTGCCGCGACAATCGCTCGCGCTGGAGTCGTTGCAATGTTCGGGAACCTGAATCTCCGCGCCGGCGGGAAGCGTGCGTTTGGCTGATTCGTAATTGAGCGCGGCGAGGGCGATTTGCTTGAGGTTGTTCACGCATGTGGAACGCCGCGCCGCCTCGCGCGCGGCTTGCACCGCCGGAAGCAGCAGCGCCACCAGCACGCCGATAATCGCGATGACGACCAAGAGCTCGACGAGCGTGAACGCCGATCGGTTTGACCGTGTTGGCAGCGTCGCGTGAGGCCGTGGACCTTGGCGAGAAGACACGCGTCCTAATGGACGGGAGCGGCAGGCGAGCAGAGCGGCGGCGCGCATAGAATCCCCCCAGCGACCAATGAAGATGGACCGCCGGATGGCATCGCGGGGGGCGCGATGGCATCTCGGATGACGCCGTCATGGTCCAAAAAGCGGCATGTCGACGACGTCGAGCCACATTATGGCACGGCTTAACGACGGCGCGAAGACAGAAGTACGGAAAGTCCGCGAGTCACATGCAAACGCGCTTCAGGTTTCCTTCTGGATTGTGCGCGGAGCTTGCATCACCTTTTTCATGAACTGCTTCCGGTCGAGTTTTTCCAGCCCGCCTTCGCGCTGAATGCCATATACCCGAACTTGGCCCTTGGACCTGGTCACGAAAGTTCCTGCGGGAAAGGAGATGCTCAGGCACTCTGCGGTAATCCTTGGTTAATGGAGTTGATTGAGACTTTCGCGTGCATTGGCTCTGAGCCATCGATCAGGCGAGTTCGCCAGAGGTGGTTGCAAGTCGTTGACGAACCGACCATGCGCCAGCGAATGCGGCGAGCGCGAGCAGATGGATGGCAGCAGGCTCTGGAACGGGCGTCGCCGTGGCAAAGGAGGCAGCGGCAAAGCTGGCGCGCCAGGTTTCCAAATCGCTCTCGCTGTAATTGCTGCCGAATCCACGCTGCCAAGCCAGAAAATCGGCGCCGTCAACGAGGCCGTTGTCATCGAAGTCGCCGGCGACGCCGTTCGCGGCGTATTCGAGGAGGAGCGAGTTGCCTAAGCGGTTGATGCTCCAGACGCCGTTGACGTCATTGGTCGCCGCGAAGTCGGCGGCGTCGATCACGAAGCGATCGGCTGCGAAGCCGCTGATGCCGCCGCTAGCCGTAGCGAGCGTCCATGTGTAGTTGCGAGCAGCGTTCCAGGCCTCGACGCTGCCGAGCACGTCGCCCATCAACCCGGCGAGGTTGATGACGAACGGGTTCGCCGCAGTGGCGCTGATCGTGATCGAGCCATTGACCGCGAGCCAGTCGGCGCCGCCGAGGAGCCCGCGTTTGGCACTTTGCGACGTTTGGCTGGGATCGACGGAAGCAACTTCAAAGCAGAACGCGCCGCCGCCCGACCACGTTTGAGCGCCGGTCGTGAGTGTCCCAGTCGTGGCGCCGGGAGCGATCGAGCCGCCGGCCTGCAGTGCAACGGCGCCGCTGATCGCACCGCTGCCAGTCAGCGAGGCGCCAGCTTCGACGACGACGGCGCCTGTGCCGGTTGCCGATCCAGTCGTGTTGCTCACTTTCAGCGTGCCGTTGCCAACGAGTGTCTCGCCTTGATATTGGCTAGCGACGAAGAGTTCTAACGTGCCGTTGCCGCGTTTCGTCAGTCCGCCGATTTTTCCTGACTGATTCGTGATTGGCGTGCTCAGGCCCGCGTAATAGCTCTTCGTATCGACGACGCCGGCGACGGCGCCGAGTTGGAATTGGAACTGCCCCGTCGTGAGTTGCGGTACATCGGCAGTGAGGGCGAGCTTGCCGTTGTTTTGCAGCGTGATGACGCTGGCGCCATCACCGGTGGGGACGGTTCGCTCGAAGCCGCGCGAAGTGCTGAAGACGCCCGCCCCGCTGCCGTCGCCGATGATCAGCGAAGCGACGCCGGTGCTGTCAGGCGCGGGATCCATTTTGATGTTCGTCGTGCCAGCGTAGTTGAAGGCGCCTCCGTTGGGGACCGCCAACACTGGCGAGAACGGACTACTGCCGCGGGCCACGATGGAGAGTGGGCCCGTTTGCGTCCATTCGCCCGTCACGTTCACCGTCGCGTTTCTGCCAACGTATAGTGCACCCTCGTTGACGACCGTTCCCGCGGCATTGAGGATGTTCTTGCCTTCGCCGCTGGGCGTTGTGTTACCAAGGTGAACCCGACCGGCAGCGCTGACGTTGATCTTCGCGTTGGCGAGGAAGTCGACTGTCACATCGGACGCATTACTGGGGCCGACGGTCCAGCCGCCGTCCGCTTCGCGTTGATCGCCGCTCACCGCGACGTCGCCGCCGAGGACGGTGGTTCCGCCGCGGTAGCCGTTGGCTCCTTTGAGATTCAGGTCGCTCTCGCCCGATTTGGTGAGCGAAGCGTTGCCGGTGATGGCGCCGTTGAACGTCAGCGTCTTGTTGCTGCCGGCGTAGAGCGTCGTGTTCGCGGGGAGCGCGAGCGGGGCGTCTGAAACATAACTAAAGGTCGTCGGCTGATCGAACGTCGTGAAGCGAATCGTCGGCGTTGCGGCGGCGTCGGTGCTGATAGCGATGCCGACCGAGGCCCCAGCGCGATCGCCGCCGGGGAGTCCGAGCGTGACCGTCGCCGATTTGCCGAAGCCATCGAGCCAGCTGCCGCCGTTCGTTGCAAACTTGACGCTGTTGAGATCGATGTCGAGCGGCAGCGATTTCGCTTCGGGACTCGACGCGGTCAACTGCAGCGCGTTGTTCGGCCGCCGCATGATGACGGTCGAGGGATCGCTCACGGCGAACGATTGGCCGCCGCCCAGGTTCAATGAGCTAGCCGAGTAAAATGCCGCCTGCGTCACGTCGAGGCTCGATTGTCGCACCGCCTGCACAGCGCTCGTGTTCCGCAGGACTTCGATGGGATTGGCCGCGAGGTAGCTATCCATATCGCCGACGGTGAGGCCAGGAACGGCAATGTAGTTGTACGAACCGCCGGTAAAACCATTACCGTGATTCACGTAGAGCGTGAAGACGTCTTTGCTGACCGCGGTGTCGTCGTAGCGTTCGTTGATCGACTCCCAGGTGCCCGTCTGCGTATACGCACGGAACGTCGCATTGCTCACGGGAGTAGGGAAAAAGTAACCGACGCCGTCGTGAAAGACCCACTCCAGATTGGCCGGCGTTACGGTTTGACCGAGTGTGATCGTTTGCCGAGCGGCGCTGTCGGCTGTTTTGTAGCTGACCGTTCCTTTGAGGAGCGTCTGGTTGACGGTTGTGTTGACGTTGTTGACCGAGTTTGGCGCATCGATCGCCGCGCCGAGGGCGACGAATTCGTCGTCGAAGAAGAACCAAGACTTGTTCGCTTTGACGTTGAAGCGGTTGTACTTGAACGCCGAGGCGCCGTACTCGCCATCGGAGACGCCTCCGGCGTAGGTGCTGGTGCCCGTGACGCCGAAGTCGTCGGTCGGCTTGAGCGACCGCGAATCTTGCTCGACCGTGGTACCGGGCAACCGCCGCCAATTCCAGACCGGCATAATGTTGTCGTACTCATTCCCGGTCCGCATGATGAGGTTGACGCCGTCGCTTAGGTAGAGGTTCTTCAACCCCTCGTCGTTGCCGGTTTCGGGTTGAACCGTCCGCGTCGACGAAAGCTTGACGGAAGCGTAGAAGTCGGGCCGCTGGTGAACGGTGAAATCAGAACGCCAGAAATGCTTGTTGCCGCTCAGCGCGAGCGTCGGGCTCGCGGCGCCGCTGGAGTTGGCGGCGAGGATCCGCTCGCGAAACGCCGTGAGTTCCGCCGCACGATAGCCGAGCGTCGAGTCGATGATTGTTTTTAGCCGGCCCGAAAGTGCGGCGGCGTTGTCGTCTTGGCCTTTGCGAGTGATCTCGCGACCGCTGGCGGTGTAGTCGACCACCTGCCCGCGGACCATCCATTGGGTGCCGTCAAGCATGTAGTCGATGAGCGCCCGTTGATTGTCGCTGGCGAATGCGAAGCTCGTGCCGCCGTTGAGTTCGAGCGCTTGCGTCACGCCGCCAATGAACGACGAGCCATACCCTTGGTTGTAAAGCTGCCGGCCATGTTGGTGAAACGATCCATCGCGTTGGATTCCCTCGCCGGTCGTTACGACGAGCGTGTCGCCGATCGCGGCAAAAGCGTCGGCCGTGATGCTGTTGCTGCCGGCGACGATGCCGCGACTGATGCCGGCCGTCGCGCGTTCGACGCGATTCATGCCGGTGTTGAGACTCGTGCTGCTGCGCGAGCGATAAGCGCGTTCCAGAATATCGAGGCCGCTGTTTCGCCGGGACGACGAGAGCGCGCTGTTGATCAGCACCATCGCATTGCCGAGTTCCTGCGGCGCCGAGATTTCGTTGTAGTACCAGTTGTCGCTCAGCGGATTGCGACTGATCCAGTAGTCATACGCTTTCAGGATGTCGTCGCGGAGCGCCGTGTTCTGGTAGAGCGAATTCGAACTGCTCGAATACGCCTCGGCCATGGCGGTGAGACGCGTCAGGTGCGTCATCGGTTCCCAGTCGACGCGCGATTGCGAGCCGTAGTTCACATCTGACCAACTTCCATTGGCGCTGAGGCTGGAGCGATAGCCGTTGACAGTCGACGCCGAGGGGACGGAACTCAACAGATCCGCCATCAGGCGGTCCCGCACGGTCGACAGGTCGTCGGCGTAAATGGGGCGCACGAAGCTTACCGTCAGCGCAGGCGCGATGGCTAGAATGGCAACGCGAACAGTGATCGATATAACACGTGAGCGATGAAGCACGTTCACAAGCTCCGAAAGAGAAGGCCTGGGACGGCAGCGCATGGTCCGCCGTCCCAGGAGGAATTAGCCTCGCTAATGCCGAGCAGCGATTATGCCATCCGGCGGCGAACAGCCACAGTCGCGACGCCGCCAAGCACGAGCAAGCCGAGCGACGCGGGCTCGGGGACTGTCTTCAACGTGCCGCTGACGGAAACGTCGTCGATAGCCCAGATTTCGCCGGTTGCATTGTTGGTGCTGACGACCTTCAACGCGAACGATGCCGCTGAGTCAGGAATGTTTAGCAGTAGTTTGCTATAACCGTCGGTTGTCCGGCTAGCGCCGCCAGCAGGCTGAAACTTCGGAACCGGCGTACCGACAGTAACCTCAGCGACGCCCGTGCCAGAAGTGTACGACCAGCGGGCGTTTGCATTCCCTTCGACCGTCAGGTCTGCGGTGGCCGAGAAAGCTGCGCCATCAAGTGCAATGAAAACCTGCACGAGATCAGCGTTGTCGTTGCCATTGCCAGAAGTTTTGCTGATGGACGCGAGCCGCAGTTCTACGGCAACGTCTTCGTAGTCGGTCAGCGAGACGGGATCGAATGCCAACGTGCTCGCTTGCACGGACGCCGCCGTGGCGCTGTGTTGGAAAGAATAGCTGCCGCTACGGACGCGCGAACTGGCCGGAGCGTCGGCCGCCAGGCTCTCGTTGCTGACGCTTCCGCCCGTGCCGGTTAGAGCGTAGCCCCAGCCTTGCGTCGGAGTTCCTTCAAACCCTTGCGACTGAATGACGGCGCCATGCGCCGCTGCAGCGGCGAGAGCGATCGCCGCCGTCGCGATGAAAACGGGATTCTTCATTAGCATTTTCTCCACTTAGGTGTTCTTCCAGAAGTAAAACGGTGAGCAAAGGAAGCTGACG
This sequence comes from Lacipirellula parvula, assembly GCF_009177095.1. Classification (NCBI taxonomy): domain Bacteria; kingdom Pseudomonadati; phylum Planctomycetota; class Planctomycetia; order Pirellulales; family Lacipirellulaceae; genus Lacipirellula; species Lacipirellula parvula. The sequence goes on along the minus strand of NZ_AP021861.1, from coordinate 6,084,934 downwards.
GCGAAGGGTTCGTCCGGATGCTGAAAGCGCGGAACCTGATCGCAATGGCGAACAGTTCACGCTACGCGGCGACGGGAAGGTGCGGAAGAGCCGCGGCTGCACCGTGACTGGTGGGAGCAGAGGGAGTCGATCCGGGAACAAGCGGGCATCAGGCGTCTCAAGAAGTCGGATATATCACGGAAGGAGCAATGTGGGCGATCTATGCAACTGGCATGCCTCTGCCGGCATTTCGTTCGATAAGCTGCAAAGAGGAGAGATTATCGCAGCTCCGTTAAGCTTCCATGTGCTCGAGATAAATCTTTGCTGCTCGCCGAGCCGCGAAATGCCCGCGGGGCCTTGGCTCCGGCACGGTTGAGTCGCACTGACGCTTCGTAGGCGTTGCCGTAGAAGCGAGGCCCTGCTTCGTGCACCTGATCTTCGTGTTTTTAACTTCTAGCGTGCGAATATCGCTATTCAGCGACTAGCCGTCTGGGGAATTCTGTTGGCATTGGACTCGTGGCGTTGAGTGCCTGCGATTGACCGCAGGTGTTGTGCGGCTTGCCGAATCGTCGCCGATCGCAGCAGCAGCAGCATAAGTGCGGCTTTCAGCCGATGGATCAGCTTGTTTTGCGATAACTCGCAGCGGTGCGAGACGCAGAATCGCGCTCATGCATTTCGCGGGCGCGATTGGAGCGTCCGGCGCAAATCTCGCACGATTCCGCATCGAATTCAGCGCCTAGTCTTCGCTGTCCGCCCGTCGCGTCGCTTCACGAGCGATGAACGCCAAGCAGCGGACGCCATGTAAGGAATGCTCTGCGCGATGGTCGCCGGAGTGCACGACAAGAAAGGGGCAACGCATGCAAGACACGCTTGCAAACGACCGAGGGGCCGCTGACGACAACAGTCAGTTCCTCACGTTCACGCTGCAGAACGAGGAGTATGGAATCGAGATTCTGCGCGTGCAGGAGATCAAGGGATTCTCCAAGATCACGCCGATTCCGAACGCTCCGTCGTTCGTGCGCGGCGTGATGAACTTACGGGGCACGGTAGTGCCGATCATTGATCTTCGCGCTCGCTTTGAGATGACGGAGAAGGAATACGACCAGTTCACCTGCATCATCGTCGTGAACGTCGGTAATCGAGTGGTGGGGCTCGTCGTCGACACGGTGTCGGACGTGCTCAACATTCCAACTGATGCGATTGCCGATCCGCCGGAACTGGCTTCCTGCGGCGAATCGTCCTGCATCACCGGCATGGGGAAGCTGGGCGAGCGAATCGTCATGCTGCTCGATACGGGCCGGCTGGTGGGCGCCGAGAGCTTAGAGCAAGTCGAAGTCTCGGCAGCATAACCTGATCGCCTAATACCTCAAGTAACGAACTATTCCGACGTAGCGTCGGCATCTTCAAGGAGAGTTTTGCAATGGCTTGGTTTTCTCGTTTGAGCGTCGGCGCGAAGCTGTTCGCTTCGTTCTCGGCTTTGTTGGCCTTGATGCTCATCATGGGCGTCATTTCGATCTGGAAAATGTCGGATCTTAACGGTAACGTCACGGAGCTTGCCAACAACTGGATTCCGGCTCGCGGCGCTGCGAACCAGCTGAACACGGCGACTTCCGACTACCGTGTGGCGGAATACCGGCACATCGTCGCCGACGACGAACAAGAAATGCTCGCCGCGGAAGGGATCATGAACGAGCAGCGTGAAAAGATTCTGGCCACCAAGAAGATTCTCGATGAACTGGCGGCCTCGCCGGCAGAAGTTGAACTCTTGGCGGACGTTGCAAAGGCGACTGAGAGCTACTTCGCCGTGAGTCAGCAGGTCGTCGCCCTCTCGCGGGAAGGCAAGAAGGAAGAGGCCGAGAATCTGATGGCGAATGAATCGAACGCCGCTCGTGAAGCGATGGACGGCTTTATCGCGAAGGAACTTCAACTGAATGTCGATGGTTGCGAGTCTGAAGCGACCGATGGATTGAACGCTTACCAAACGGGGCGCATGGTGACGCTCATCGTTCTCGGCGTTAACGTCGCTCTTGGATTGGCGCTCGCTACGATGATCGCGCGTTGGTTTACCCGGGCGATCGTTGAAGTCGATGATATCTCCGGCAGCGTTGCCGCCGCTTCGCAGCAACTGGCCGCGGCGAGCGAACAGCTGAGCTCAGGCGCCCAGCAATCGGCTTCGAGCCTCGAAGAAACGGCCTCGTCGCTGGAAGAGATCACCGCGACGGTCCGCCAAAACGCCGACAACGCCGATCAGGCCAACCAGCTCGCGAACAGCTCGCGGGAAACGGCTGAAAAGGGTGGCGCCGTCGTCGCTCAAGCGGTCGATGCGATGGGTGAAATCAACCGCTCGTCGCGGAAGATTGCCGACATCATCACGACGATCGACGAGATCGCCTTCCAAACGAACCTGCTCGCTCTGAACGCCGCAGTCGAAGCGGCTCGTGCCGGCGAACAAGGTCGTGGGTTCGCGGTCGTCGCCGGCGAAGTTCGCAACTTGGCTCAGCGTTCTGCGACTGCCGCCCGCGAGATCAAGGGACTCATCGAAGACTCGGTGCAGAAGGTTGAAACTGGTTCGGAACTGGTCAACAAGTCGGGCGAGACCTTGGGCATGATCGTTACGAGCGTGAAGCGCGTGACCGACATCGTCGCCGAGATTGCCGCTGCCAGCCGTGAGCAAACGGTCGGCATCGAGCAGATCAACAAGGCGGTCGCTCAGATGGATCAAGTGACGCAGAGCAATGCTTCGCAAACCGAAGAGATGAGCGGCACGGCCGTCGCCCTGTCGGGGCAAGCCGAGCAGCTGCAATCGGTCGTCGCTCAATTCAATTTGAATCGCGAAGCGAAGCAGACGCCAAAGAAGACAGGTTACACGGCGCCGAAGGCAACGACTCCTTCTTACTCGATGCCGAGCAAGCCGGCCAAGCGGACGGTTGCCAAGCAGCCGGGCCGTCGGGTCGAAGAGCTCGAACTGGTCGGCGCCGGCGCCGGTCACGACGGGTTCGAAGAATTCTGAGCTTAACAGCTTAGAAACCTACTGCTGAAGCAAACGGCCCTCGGGGCGACTCCGGTCGCTCCGAGGGTTTTTTCTTTGGCGTTGCAGGAGGCGATGGACGCCGAACAATGCGATCACCGCGACGGGCCAGAGAAACCACGGGGCGATGGCAGTCCAGGCGGGAGGAGACTCGCCTACCTCGATGGTGAAAGGAACAGTGAAGTCTCGTTCCCCGATGGAACAATGGACGGTGCCGCTCCATCGTCCGGCTGCGGGAAGTTCCAGCCATGCCGAGCGAAGAAGCTTGTTCGTCGCCTGCTCGCGCGTCGCCGGGCCGCTAACGAATGCGGTGGCGTCGCCCGCTTGCTGCATGCTCACCGCTACCTGAGCGTCGTCGGCGATGGCGTCATCATCGCCGCGTTGCAGCAGCACGCTGACGTCGATCGGACCAACGCGCGGCGGATCGGGAGCGACGAAGATCGAAATCGTGAAGCCGTCAACACGTTCGACGTGCACCAGTCGCCCGCCATCGGCGTTAGCAGCGTAATTTGCGAGGGTGCTGGCCGCCAAGCAGCAAGCGAACGTCAACGTGCGAATCGCATTTCGGCAACTCATCGCGACGCCTGCTGTGCAATGGCGGCAGATTCGTCGGGAAGCGTGCCGCGCATTTCCATAGGCTGCAGCATGATCCAGACGCCGCTGGCGTAGAGGATGATGGCGGCCGCGCACCACGGCACGGCGGCGGCGATGACGCGGCGCGGGCTCGTTGCAAACGATTCGCTGACGCGGAGGACGGCGTAAAGCGTGAGCAACAGACCAGCCCCCATGGCGAGGAGTTCAAAGCGAATGATCCAATCGGCCGCTGGACGGCAGCACGCGCAGATCCAGGCAGGCGGGCCGAGCCAATCGACGCCTAGGTCGCTGGCGAATCGCTGCGTGGCGGGAATGATGGTGTCCCAGCTCGCCAGAAAATGGAACGAATAATGTGCGAGCCACACGCCGAACCCCAACGGCACGAGCGTCATCGCGAACCGGGCCGCGACCTGCGAATTAGTTGCGGAGATGATTCCCCAATGGCGACTGACGACCGTCAAGGGCAACAACACGAGCGCAGGCAAAGCGATGAGCGCACAGGCGTAGAACGCGGTCGTGACGGCCAGCGGCGGCATGCCGACGAATCGCTCACGCAGCTGGTCCTGCCAAAGTAGAACCGGCGCGATCATGCCGGCAGCGTTCGCGAACGCGCCGCAGACGAGTACGATCGCGAGTGCCGCAACGTCGGGACGAGCGCTCCAGCGGCCGATGCCAGAGCGGAGTCGATCGCTCCAAATGGCGCCGCCCGGCGTTGTCGCCAGTATGCCGACGTTTTCGTGCGGGCAAACTTGTACGCAATCGAGGCAGAACGTGCAGTCGAAGTTCCCCGCCTTGCGCGGTTGGTAGAGGCCCATCTCGCACCCCGGCAGCGTGGCCGAGCCGCGGATGCATTCCTTCGTCTTGCAACTCGTGCAGACATTGGCGTCGCGGACGGTGACTTCCAGCGGCGAGATGAGCGATTGCATAAAGTTGAATTGCCCGATTGGGCAGACGTACTTACAGAACGAGGCGCCGGCGAAGATCGAATCGACCAGCAGCGCCGCCCCGAAGTAGGCGAGGGCGATCCACGCCGTCAGCCAAGGGCTGTCCCAGAGTGCGAAGGCTTCGTAACTCCAGAGGAACAAAGCGACGAGCACCACCGCGAGCCACTTGTTTCTTAGTACGCGCGGCCAGCTCCGAGTCGGTTGCCAAAAGCGGCGAGCGATGCCGCGTGGCAGCGTGAAGGGGCATGCCATGCAAAAGAGATTGCCGGCGATCAGCAGGCCGAGAATGAGAACGCCGCGCCAGTGGATCCACGGCAGTACGCCGGCGAGATTGAGCGGACTCAGCTGTGGGCCGAGCAACCCATCAAGGATGACGGCGACGGCGAGCACACCGACGGTGTACTGCAACAGCGGCCGGAAGTAACGCCAGCGGAGCAGGGCGCCGATCAGCGGCGTATGGAGCAGATCAAAACGATGAGACGATGGCGCCCGCGACGGTTGGCTGAGGATTGGCAGGAGGCCCGTTGATTCAAATGGGAGTGGATGTGAAACGGTTGTGCGTCTCGGAGAGCCGGCCCCCGTTCGCGATTGGCCTCGCAACAACCTCACCGCGATGAGAAACAGCGGCAGCAAAAACGCAATCGATCCCGGCACCCACATAATGACGCCCGCAGCCGCTTGATCGTCGATCGCCGCAACGCCAGCGATCCGCGGGGCATTCGCATAGTGCGGATAGATCACACGCGATGAGAACGTGAGCCACGCCGCGAGCACTGTGTTCTGCACGTCGGCCAGCAGCAAATAAGGGAGCAACAACCATGGCGACCAATTCGGCCGGCTCGGGTACGGGCGAACCACGGGATACCAGAAGAGCAGGGCAGCGGCAGCGAATAGCAGATGCTCGATGAAGTGCCAACGCGTGCTGCTGAGTGCAAGATCGTAGAACCGCGGGGCATGCCAGAACCAAGTGACGCCGACGTAGATCGGCCAGGCAACAAGCGGATGCGTCAGCCGCGTGAACCAGTTACGCAATCGCCGTGAGCGCAGCAGCGGCGCGACCCACACGCTGCGAATCGGTTTCGGCAGGCCGAGCATCGTTGGCAGCAGCGGCCAACCGAGCCAGAGCAGCGGCGGGGCGACCATCATCAGCAGCAGGTGCTGCACCATGTGGATTTGCAGCCACAACGAGGCGAACGGTTCGAGCGGCGATGCTAGTGCGAGGAAGATTGCGAATAGTCCGCCGCAGAACGACGCCAGCCGCCAGAGGCTCCAGCGCTCAGGATCACGGCGATGCAAGCTGCGCCAGCCGCGAACGTAGATCGCTGCCGAAAGCAAAAGCGACGCGACGAGCCACGGTTCGCTCGGCCAGGAACGGACGAAGGCGTCGAGCGTGGGACTCATGGCGTCCTCACTCCGTCAGCGACTCAGGCTGCGGCGTCGTGCCTTCGATGGGCGAGTCTTCGACCGATCCCGCGGGGACTTGGCCGTTCGGGCGGAGGCTAACAAGGAAGGCCACGGTGGCGTCCATCTCCGCCGGGCTCATCTGCTTGCCGTACGCCGGCATGTTGCCGCCGCCGGGGGTGCCGTTGCTGATTTGCGTGATGAGCTGATCGCGCGTGAGGCTCGCGCCGATCGTCGTCAGGTCTGGGCCGCGACGGCCGCCGATGCCGTCGAGTGCGTGGCAGTTGCGGCAGTTCTTGAACTGGAACACCGCGGCGCCTTGCAGCTCGAGCGGAGAACGACCGTCGAGCAGATCGATTGGCACGGGATCGCCGCTCCAGGCATTCATCACCGGCGACCAAGGCGCTTGCACACCTTCGTAGGTGAGCACGCCGAGCGTCGTGTAAATCACAATTACCAGCAGCACGGCGACGGGGCGGCGGCTTGGCGCCCGCTCGCCGCGATTGCTGACGAACGGCACGAGGAATAGGGCGCCGAGCACCAGCACTGGGAAGACCAGCATGATGAAGGTCTCGATCGCCGGCGGGCTGAGCGACAACAGCCCGAAGAGCCACAGGAACGGCCACTCGGGGCGCGGGTTGGCGCCCAAAAGCGTCGGATCGGGCGGCTCGTTCGGGCCCTTCGGTCCCACGACCGCGGCGATGATCACGACGATCGTCACCGCAAGCGCAGAGAAGAAGATGTCTTTCAGCAGCGCGTCGCCGAAGAAAGGGACGCCCCGTTTTAGTTCTTCGTGGTATGTCTTCTCGTACGTCGCCGGATCGACGACCTCGCCAGGCACGGGCGGGGCGCTGATGCCGCAGCGAAGCACGAGCCACAGATGCAAGCCCAGGAAGGCGAGCAGCGCGCCGGGAATGATGAAGACATGCAGCGCGAAGAATCGGCTGAGCGAACTGGCGCCGATGATCTCGCCGCCAAGCAGCGTGTGGACGATGAACGGCCCGAGCACCGGGACGCGGCCCGCCATCGATCCACCGACCGCGAGTCCCCAATAGGCGTCCGTATCCCAGCGCAGAATCTGTCCCGTAAAAAACATTCCCATCGTGCAGGCGAGCAGCAACACGCCGACGACCCACGTCAGCTCGCGCGGGTACTTATAGGCGCCATGCAGGAAAACCTGCGTCATGTGAATCAGCAGCATCACCACCATGCCCGAGCCGGCGTAGTAGTGCAGCGCCCGCAGGAACCAGCCCCACGGATGTTCGTAGTCGAGATAGAGCAAACTCTCGTACGCCTTGTCGGCTGACGGCACGTAGACCATCGAGAGGCCGATGCCGGTGAGAATTTGAATGAGCAGCAGCGTCATCGAGGCGCTGCCGAAGACGTACCACCACCCCATCGGCCCGTCGATCGACCGCGGCACCGGATGGCGCATCATCGGCCAGAGCGTGGCGCTCACGCCGGCGCGAGCGTCGATCCATTGGCCGAGTTTGAGGAGGAGTTGGTACATCTGTTTTAAGATTCAAGCGAACCAGTGAGCGTGTCGTGCAGCGTCGGGTAATGCGGAGCTTCGATTTCGAGCTTGCCGTCCTTTACGCGCCACACGCAGTGGAACAGGCCGCGCGGGGGGGGGCCGCTCGCGCGTTCGCCGGTTTCGTAGTAAACGCCGCCGTGGCAGGGGCACATGAACAGCCCCGATTGCGGGAACCACGAGACGGGGCAGCCGAGGTGGGCGCAGTTCGCGGCCAGTACGAGGAACTGCTCCTTGCCATCGTCGCCTTGGCCTTGGTAGCGAACATGGACGCCGGTGAGCGAGGTCATGCCGTCCCACGGCTGACGCAGCGGGTTGTCGAAGTTGATCGTGCGAGTTTCGCCGAGCGGGAAGTCGGCGAGGGCGCCCATCTCGACCCACATCGCGGGCCGCGTGCGGCGGGCGAAGAAGTAACCGAGGATCGGCAGCGTGAGCAAGCCAGTGGCCGTGGCGCCGAGCAGGCCGGTGAGCCAGCGGAAGAATGCCCGCCGCGGCGGCGTGGCGCCGGGGCATTCATGTTTCACGGTGGTGGTGGAAGGCGTTTGAGTGTCCATGCGATTCAACTAGCTGGGCGTATTGCCGTGCGACTTTCGCTTACTCTCCGGCATTGGCGTTGGAAGGGCTGTCGCGACGCCAGGAGGCGAGCAGGGCGACGAGTTCGTCGATCTCTTCCGAAGTGAGCGGTTTGAAATCGTCGGGCCGGCCATCGGTCTGGGCGTAGTTTGGCATGCCGAGATCGTGGCGTCCGGTAATGATGATCCGCCGCAGCGCTTGGTCGCTGATGAGGGCGAGGAACGCGCGGTCGTTGATGGCGCCGTTGGTATAACCCGTTTCACCGCCGGCGCCGTTGGGGCCGTGGCATTCGGCGCAAGCTCGTTCGAAGAGGGCGGCTCCCGCAGTTGTTGCGTCGTTATTCAGTTGCAAGCTTCCTTGCGGAGCCAGGTATGGAGGAGCATTCGCAACGAGCGCGGCGAGTTCTGCTTTGTCCTTCTCACCAATTGGCCAGTGCCCTTGGAGTCCGTTGGCGAGGATCTGCACCTGCTCCGCGGTGAGCGTGCCCCCTTGCTCGGTCGCGAACGCTGGCATCGGCGTGCCGGGGCGGCCGTTGCGGATGACTTCTTCCAACTCGGGGGGAGTGACGAGGGCGAGAAACAACGGATCGTTCAGCGGCGGCGCGGGGCCATGCTGCCCGTCGGCGCCGTGGCAGCCTGTGCAGTTTTGCCGGAAGAGCGCGGCGAAGTCGGAGATTTCGTTTTGCGGAACCGGACGATCGGCTGGTAGCGGCTTGCTAGGGAAATCGGCGTTGCAACCGATGCTCGCTAAGCACGCGAGCGCGAGGAACACACCGCCAAGCGTGCGATGGCAGTTAGGCGTCGATCGAGTTGGAAATGTCTCGCGAAACAACCGGTTGCTTCCTGCTTCTAAGTCACGCGCTTCGATAACTACTTACTTGCCAGTGAGGTACTCGTCCCGCGGTTCCGGCCCGCGACCTGCCGGCGGGATGTGGACTTCGACCGATCGCACGACGACGATCGACGCGACGACGCCAAACACGAACTGCGAAGCGACGAACCAAGGCCACTCAACGACTCGCTGCAGCGTCGGGTTCACCACGCCCATCAAGCCATAACTGAGGCCGGTCCACAGCAGCGGCATCACCAGCCCGCCCCACGCCATCGGCCCGGGGATTGCTGGAACGCGTGGCAGCACGAGTCCGAACGCCAAGCCGAACAGGATCGAGAGCACCAAGTGCACCATCATCGCCGTGGCGAACCACTCGGCGTGATATCCTTCAAGCTCTGCGGTGGTAAACTCGCCCGAGTGTTGCGTCACCATCGCCGCGAGCAGATTCGCGGGGTACCAGATGCCGTGCCGCGAGATGACGCCCCACAGCATCGCGGGGAGCGGCATTAACAGACCGCCGACGATTCCGCCAATGACGCCGCTCGCCACTGGCCGCCAAGCCCGCAGCCGCATGAAGACGATGGCCGCGATGATGCCGAACACCAATTGCGAGAGCACGAACGACAGCCAATCGACTCGTGCACGGAGCGAAGGATTCGCAGCGCCCCAGGCAAAGTAGCTCATCGCGGTCCAGAGGAGCGGCATCAGCAGGGCGCCCCACGCGATCGGCTTCGGCACGTCGGGCAGCGTCGGCAATAGCACACCGTAGAGCAGGCCGATGATTAGCGAGGTGACCGCGTGGATCACGCAGCCGGTGATGAACAGCGGCAAGTGGAACTGTTCGAGCTGCGCCGTTTCCATCTGGCCGACGTTCGGCAGCACCATGCCGGCGAGCAGGTTGATTGGCAGCCATATGCCGTGCCCGCTCGCGAGGCCGTACAGCATCGCGGGGAGCGGCATCACGATGCCGCCGACGATGCCCCCTTTAACGCCCGCGGAAATTGGATGGACCCGCACCGGCAAGCGGAGCCGATAGCCAGGCATGCCGATTTGCAACCGCGCGACGGCTCCACGGCGGGCGGCGATCGCTTGCGGACGAAGGGCCTCAGCGACGCGTGGTTCGTGCACGTGGCCGCGACCAGGAATGAGTTGTCTGACCCACATCGACAGCCCGACGATAAATAGCGCAGCGCCGACGGCGAGAAACGCCAAGCTCATCGCTACGCCGGCTGCGAGTAGCGCGATGCTCAGCGCGAGCACAAGCGGCGCAACCGTCGGCGCCGGCAGTTCGATGGCGTCGTCTTCATGAGCCGAGTCGTGGGCGAGTTGTGGGCCGTCGCTCATACCGAGCCCCCTTTCGCGCCAACGTAAACGACAAGGAAAACGACGATCCACACCACATCGACGAAGTGCCAGTACCACGAAACGAGCTGCACGCCCGTCTCATGCTCCTTGGTGATCGCCCCGCGGGCGGCGAGCAGCAAGATGATCGACATCGCGATGACGCCGACGGTAACGTGCAGGCCATGAAAGCCGACGAGCGTGTAGTAGGTCGTGCCGAACAGATTGCGGCTGATTGTGAGCTGTTTCTCGAAGATGAGGTCGTGCCACTCGTACGCGGTGCCGACGAGGAACGCGACGCCGAGGGCGATCGTCGCGGCCCACAGCAGCTTGAAGCTCGCGTTGTTGCCGCGGCGTAGCGCTCCCTCGGCGAAGTGAATGAAGATGCTGCTCGCCACGAGGCACAGCGTCGTGCCGAATGCCAGCTTCAGCGAAAGGGCTTCGGCAGGCAGCGGCCCGACCACGTCGCGGCCGAGGAAGGTGACGTAGGCGACGATCAGCGTGCTGAAGAACGCCACCTCGGAAACGAGGAAGCTCGCCATCCCCCACTGCGCAGCGTTGAGGGTTCGCTCGGGAGCGATCTCTGGCGGAATCGGGAGTGCGGCGGCTGGTTCGGTCATTTCATTGAATTAAATGCGTTTAACACAGAGAGCACAGAGCACACAGAGAAAGGCGTGGAATCGTAATTTGCATTTCCTCTGTGCTCACTGTGTCCTCTGTGTTGAAGTATTTCATTTCATTCATACTGCCAATCAGGATCGTCGGGATGCTTCAGATCCCACAACGGGCGGCGACTGTGGACGATCGGCTGCGTTTCGAAGTTGTAGCTCGGCGGCGGCGAACTGGTGGTCCACTCAAGCGTCCACGCATCCCATGGGTCGTCGACGGCGGGTTTTCCTTTCCAGAGCGATGCGATCAGGTTGTAGACGAAGATCGCGTAGCTCGGCGTTTGCACGAGCGCGCCGATCGTGGTGAGTTGGTTCCACCATTCCCAGTCGCGGCTGGGGTCGTAGGTGTAGATCCGCCGCGGCATGCCGAGGATGCCCGAGACGTGCATCGGCCCGAACGTGAGAATGAAGCCGATGTACAGCAGCCAGAAGTGCCAGTGGGCCAATCGTTCCGAAAGCATCCGGCCGGTCACCTTGGGATACCAGTAGTAGATCCCGGCGAACGTGCCGAAGAGCGTGCCGCCGATCAGCACCCAATGAAAGTGGCCGACGACGAAGTAGCTGTCGGAGAGTTGGAAGTCGAACGGGGCCGCGGCGAGCATGATGCCGGTGAGGCCGCCGATGAGGAACATCGAGAGGAAGCCGAAGCAGAAAAGCATCGGCGATTGCAAGCTGACTCGCCCGCCATAGATCGTCGCCAGCCAATTGAAGAACTTGATGCCGGTGGGAATCGAGACGATCAAACTTGCGGCCGCGAAGTAGAGGTCGAGCGTGCGGCTCATGCCGACGCAGAACATATGATGGGCCCACACGCCGAGGCTAATGAACGCGATCGCCATCGTCGCCGCGGCCATGAACTCATAACCGAACAGCACCTTGCGCGAGAAGACGGGAATCACCTCCGACACCATGCCGAAGACCGGCAAGATGAGGATGTAAACCTCGGGGTGGCCGAAGAACCAGAAGAGATGCTGCCAAAGATAAGCGGAGCCGCCGTTCTGTACGTCGAAAAAGTGGGCTCCAAGCTGCCGGTCGAAGAGCACCATCACCAGCGCCGCGGTGAGGGGCGGAATGGCGAGCAGCATTTGGAACGAGGTCCAGAGCATCGTCCAGGCGAAGAACGGAATCTTCCGCATCGTCATACCAGGCGCCCGCATGCCGAGGATCGTCGCGATGAAGTTGACCGCGGCGCCGATCGTGCCGATGCCGCTGATCAGCAGCCCGAGCGCCCAAAAGTCGGTCCCAGCGTTGCGATCGAACGTATGCTCAGTGAGCGGAGCGTAAGCGAACCAGCCGATTTCCGGCGCGGCCCCCGTGATGAAGCTAAGGTAAACGAGCAACCCGCCGAAGAGGGTGATCCAAAACCCGAACGCGTTGAGCCGTGGGAACGCCATGTCGCGGGCGCCGAGCATCAGCGGCAGCATGTAGTTGCCGATGCCGATCAGAATCGGCATCCCCACGAAGAAGACCATCGTGGTGCCGTGCATCGTGAACAGCTGGTTAAAGACGTTCGGCCCGATCACTTCCGCCCGCGGGTAGAAGAGCTGCCACCGCATGAGCAGCGCCTCGATCCCGCCGATGACGAGAAAGACGAGGCTCATCAGGACGTACATGATGCCGATCTTTTTGTGATCGACGGTCGTCGTCCACTCGTGGAGCGCGGCGGCCCAGCCGCGCGACGCGGCGTCGGCGGCGATGCCGGAGCGGGCTAGGCGCTGAGGATGGTCGACGGTTGCCATTGGCTTGGAATCTGAGGCGTTACTAATAAATTTTTACAGGAAGATCTCACGCAAAGGCGCGAAGGCGCAAAGGGGATTGCATGCCGAGTTGTTTTTCTTTGCGCCTTCGCACCTTTGCGTGAAATATTTAATGGAATCTCACTTCAGTGTGCGTAGATACTCCACGATTTGGTTCTCTTCTTCCGTGCTCAAACCAAACGCCGGCATCAGCACGCCTGGCTTGATTGTGTGCGGATCGTGAACCCACTTGCGTAGGTTGCTCCGTGAGTTCGGCACTTGCCCGGCCGCAATCGTCTCGCGGCTCATTAAGTGCGTTAGGTCGGGCGCTCCGTCGCCTTGGGCGGCCGTGCCGCTCACGCGGTGGCAGTTGACGCACGAGTTGGCGAGGAACGTCGCTTTCCCCTCGGCGACGGCAGGATCTTCGACCGCGGGGGCCGTCTCGTTCGCCAGCCAAGCCTCGAACTCCGCCGGCGTTTCGGCCACGACGCGAAGCATCATGTTCGCGTGCTGGGCGCCACAGTATTCAGCGCACTGGCCGAGATAGAGCCCCGGCTGCTCCGTCTCGAACGCGAGCAAATTGCTCCGCCCCGGAATGAGGTCGACCTTCCCACCCAATCGCGGCACCCAAAAACTGTGGCACACGTCGCCCGATTGCAGCGTGAGGTGGACGGGGCGTTGCGTCTCGCCGTCGCCGACGGGCATGTGCAACTCGTTCGCCGTGATGAAGTCGAGCTTCCGGCCGTCGTAGCTGTCGTAGCGATACTCCCACCACCATTGATGGCCGATCACGGTGACGAACAACGCTTGGTCCCCCTCGCGCGGTTGGACGGGGGCAGCTTCGACCTGCCAGAGCGTCCGCGTGGTGACGAGCACCAGGAAGAAGACGATCATCGTCGGTGCGGCGGTCCAGGCGATTTCGATCGGTTCGCTGCCGTAAACCTGGGCCGGCTCGCCGGGGGCGTCGTTCTTCGCGCGGCGAAAACGCCACACGGAATAGAACAGAATTCCTTCGACGACCAGAAAGATGATGCCGATGATCGCCAGGGCGAGAATGGCGAGATCAACGATCCAACCAGCCTGCGGCGAGGCGGGAGAGAAGATCGACACGTCGGCCATCCGTCCTTCGACGGCTGCCAACAGCATCGATAGTCCATTCGCATCCACTGCAACTCTCCGACAACGTCGCTGCTTCCCATGGCGACGCGGCCCAGTATATCGCGAATGTCCGGCGTCGTCATCCGGTTATTCTTGGCCGCGCGTAAAGTTTGCCGCATCTCGATAGGCAGCGTGCGTGGCGATGCGGTATTCTTTCGCGAAGACAATTGAAGCCACCGGCTTTGCCGGTGGACGCGTCGCAAGTGAGCGACCACTGCAATTCGTCCACCGGCGGAGCCGGTGGCTTTGATGTTCGCTGCCAGGTCGTTGACGAGGAAGTAACGAGCGATGTCCAGCGCCGAACAAACGAGACTCGATCAGTGCAACGCCGGCGAGGGCGAATGGCGGCGGTGGGGATCGTTTCTGAGCGATCGCGCTTGGGGTACCGTGCGCGAAGACTACAGCGCGGACGGCGATGCTTGGAATTACTTTCCCCACGATCACGCTCGCAGCCGCGCGTATCGCTGGAACGAGGATGGCCTCGGCGGCTTCTGCGACGATAAGCAGCATCTGTGCCTCGCCGTCGCCTTGTGGAACGAGAAAGATCCGATCCTCAAGGAGCGGATGTTCGGTCTCAGCAATCCGCAAGGGAACCATGGCGAGGATGTGAAGGAGTACTACTTCTTCCTCGACGGGACGCCGACCCACTCGTATATGCGGATGCTCTACAAGTATCCCCACGCGGCCTATCCCTACGATGATCTGGTGAAAGTTAACGGCGAACGGAATCAACTGCAGCCGGAGTACGAGCTGTTCGATGCACTGGAGGCCGACTTCCGTGCGAATCGCTACTTCGACGTGACGATCGAGTACGCGAAGGCGAGTCCCGAGGATATCCTCTGCCGCATCACGGCGGTGAATCGCGGGCCCGACGCGGCGCCGCTCCATATCTTGCCCCACTTGTGGTATCGCAACCGCTGGTCGTGGGAGGTTGGCGCCGAGCGGCCGGCCATCCGCGTCGCCGGGCCGATGGCGGCGTACACCGATGCCAAGGTGCTCGGCGAACGCTGGTGGTACGTCCGCAGCGGCGATAGTCGGCCGGTCGATCTCTTCTTCACCGAGAATGAAACGAACTTCGAACACCTCGGCGAAGGGTCGAACCGTTCGCCGTATGTGAAGGACGGCGTTAATGAGCGCGTCGTTCACGGCAACGCCGCCGCGGTGCATGATCGCCAAGGGAGCAAGCTTGCCGGGCATATTCGGTTCGACATTCCCGCGGGTGGGACGTCGACGGTCGAGGTTCGGTTTCGCGCTGAACCGCATGCGGCGCCGTTTGGCGACTTCGACCAGATATTTACAACGCGGCGAAGCGAAGCGGACGAGTTCTACCAAACGACCTTGCCGGCGAAGCTCGGCCCCGACGAACGCGCCGTCGCGCGGCAAGCGTGCGCGGGGCTGTTGTGGTCGAAGCAGTTTTATCACTTCGACGTCTTCCGCTGGCTCACCGGCGACGAACCGCAGCCCACTCCGCCCGCCGAGCGGTGGCATGGCCGCAACCATCGTTGGAAGGAACTCCACAACGCAGAAGTGATTCTCATGCCCGATACTTGGGAGTACCCGTGGTACGCGAGCTGGGACTTGGCGTTCCACTGCATCGCGATGGCGCGGATCGATCCGTGGGTGGCGAAGAACCAACTGCTGCGGATGGGATACGAGTGGTACCAGCACGCCAACGGCCAGTTCCCGGCGTACGAGTGGGACTTCGACGACGTGAACCCGCCGGTGTCGGCGTTCGCTTCGTGGCGGGTCTACCAGATCGAGAAGGAAACGACCGGCCATGGCGATCTCGAGTTCCTGAAGGAGATCTTCCAGAACGAGATGCTCAACTTCGCCTTCTGGGTGAATCGTAAGGATAGCGGCGGCCGCGATATCTTCGGCGGCGGATTCCTGGGAATGGATAACATCGGCTGTTTCAATCGCGATACGCCGCTGCCTAACGGCGAGGTCCTTGAGCAGAGCGACGGCACGAGCTGGATGGCCCAGTACTGCATCGCGATGCTGACAATCGCCGCGGAACTGGCGAAGTACGATCCCTTCTACCAGAACATGGCGCTGAAGTACTTCGAGCACTTCCTCTACATCGCCCACGCGATGACGAACATGGATGGGCAGGGAATCGATCTGTGGGACGCGGAAGACCGATTCTTCTACGACGTCGTGCTGATGTCGGACGGCACGACGCACGCGCTGAAGATTCACTCGATGGTCAGCCTCGTGCCACTGTTCGCCGTGTTGACGGCGGAGCCTGATCGCTTCAAAGGGCTCGACCTGTTCGTCGAACGGGCGGGCTGGTTTCTCAAGCATCGGCCCGACTTGCTGCGCAACGTCGCTCCGGTGGCGATTCCGGGGCCGAACAACTCGCGGTTGATGGCGATTCTCACTCGCGAGCGGCTCACGGCGATTCTGCATCGGATGCTCGACCCGGCGGGGTTCCTGTCCGATTACGGCGTTCGTTCGCTCTCGAAGTATCACCTCGACCATCCGTATGTGCTCAAGGCGGAGGGGCGCGAGTTTGTCGTGAAGTATCTGCCGGCCGAGTCGGATAGCCGGCTGTTTGGCGGGAACTCGAATTGGCGCGGGCCGATTTGGTTTCCGGTGAACTACATGATCGTGCGGGCGCTCCATGAGTTTTGGCGGCACTTCGGCGATGACTTGAAGGTCGAGTTCCCGACCGGTTCGGGCGTGATGAAGAACCTCGACGAGGTGGCGTCGGAGCTTTCGGCGCGGCTGGCGCAGATCTTCCTGCCCGATCGCAGCCACGGCGGACGGCGACCGGTGTGGGGCGATAACGAATACTTCCAGACCGATCCGAACTGGCGCGACCATATTCCGTTCCACGAGTATTTCAATGGAGACACCGGGGCCGGGGTGGGGGCGAGCCATCAGACGGGATGGACGGCGCTAATCGTGGCGCTGCTGTTCGAGTATGGAGGGCGGCAGTGAGATGAATGGCGCCACGCCAGGGCGAGCGGTTCCGATTGGCGCCACGGTCGACGCCGCGGGGGTGAACTTTTGTTTGCACGCAAAGCATGCGACCGGCGTGACGCTGCAGCTGTTCGCGGCGGCGGGCGATGCCAAGCCGGCGCGCGAGTTCGTGCTCGATCCGGTCGCGAACCGCACGTACGACTACTGGCATGTCCATGTGGCGGGCGTCCAGGCGGGGCAGCTGTATGGTTACCGCGTCGCTGGGCCGAACGATCCCGCCCGCGGTTTGCGGTTCAACCCCGCGAAGCTGCTGCTCGACCCGTACGCCCGCGCGACGGCGAACCTCGCGAACTATCAGCGGGCCGCGGCTTGCGGCGGGGCAGGAGAGAACGCCGCCGTGGCGCTGAAGGGCGTCGTCGTTGACCCCGCGGCCTACGAGTGGGCGGGAGATCAACCGCTGCAGCGGCCGTACGTCGATTCGATGATCTACGAGTTGCACGTCGCGGGGTTCACGAAGCATCCCAACTCCGGCGTCGCCGCGACGCAGCGGGGAACTTACGCGGGGCTCGTCGAGAAGATTCCCTATTTGCAGCAGCTTGGCGTGCGGACGGTCGAGCTAATGCCGGTGCAGCAGTTCGATCCGACCGATGCCCCCAGCGGCGTGAATTACTGGGGCTACCAGCCGGTCGCTTGGTTCGCGCCGCATGCGGGCTACAGCTCGCAGCAGACGCCGCTCGGCGCCGTTGATGAGTTTCGCGATCTGGTGAAGGCGCTGCACCGCGCCGATATCGAGGTGATTCTCGACGTGGTGTTCAATCACACCGCCGAGGGAGACGAGCGCGGGCCGACGTTCTCGTGGCGGGGGATCGATAACGAGGCGTGCTACATTCTCGACGCGAACGATTTGTCGAAGTACGTCGACGACACCGGCTGCGGCAACACGGTTAACGCGAACAGCCCGGTCGTGCGGCGGATGATTCTCGATTGCCTGCGGTACTGGGTGACCGAGATGCACGTCGATGGGTTTCGCTTCGACCTGGCGGCGAGCTTGTCGCGGCGCTGGGACGGCGCGCCGCTCGAGCGGGCGCCGATCTTGTATGACATCGAATCCGATCCGGTGCTCGCCGGGACGAAAGTGATTGCTGAAGCGTGGGACGCGGGCGGGCTGTACTGCGTCAGCGACTTTGCGGGCGATCGCTGGGGCGTCTGGAACGGACGGTACCGCGATAACGTGCGGCAGTTCGTCAAAGGCGACGCCGGTCAGGTGGCGACGCTCGCCGATTGCCTCGTCGGCAGTCGCAATTTGTTCCATGAAACAGATCGCAATCCCGATCGGAGCGTGAACTTCATCACGGCGCACGATGGGTTCACGCTCAACGATCTCGTCTCGTACGATGCGAAGCATAACGAGGCGAACGGCGAGCAGAGCGCCGACGGTTCGAACGATAACTACAGTTGGAACTGCGGCGTCGAAGGGCCGACGGACGATGCGGCGATTGAGTCGCTCCGCCGGCGGCAGGCGAAGAACTTCCTCGCCATTCTGTTCCTTTCCGAAGGGCGGCCGATGCTGCTGATGGGGGATGAGGTTCTTCGCACGCAGCGGGGGAACAACAACGCCTATAGCCAAGACAACGAGCTGTCGTGGTTCGACTGGGACGATGCGACGCGGCATGCAGGGATGCTGCGGTTCACGCGGGAGCTGATTGCGTTTCATCAGCGGTCGTCGTTGTTTCGGAGCTGGGCGTTCTGGGGCGAACCAGGGGCGCCGCAAATCACCTGGCATGGCGTGCGGTTGAACGAGCCCGACTGGGGCGCTGATTCGCATGCCGTGGCGTATGAATTGACCAGCCCTGACGGGGCCGAGCATTTGTATGTGGCGCTCAACGCGTACTGGGAGCCGTTGGAGTTCGCGCTGCCGCCGTTGGCTGCTGGTGCGCAGTGGCGGCGGCTGATGGATACGGCTCGCGAGAGTCCGGATGATTTGTGCGTTCCGCCGGCGCCGATCTCCGCAGGGCAGACGAGTTATCGGTGCGAAGCGCGGTCGTCGGTGGTGTTGATCCGTGCGTAATGGAGTCCGTTGTTGAATGCGAAGAACTAGGGCGTGAGTGCCACTGGCATCCTGCCAGTGTTGAAGTGCCGAGCGAGTTCCCGCTTCTGCACTGGCAAGATGCCAGTGGCACCCCGTGAAAATCCCCAATAATCGGCAGCTCGTTATTAATCGCTAATCGTGACCTACATTTGTGCCTAGCCAAATCCCTCCCCTAGCCCCTCCCTTTAAGGGAGGGGGAGAATCGCCATGGCCGAACAGTACGACGTTATTATCATTGGCAGCGGGGCCGGCGGCGGGACGCTCGCTCGCCATCTCGCGCCGTCGGGCAAGAAAATCTTGCTGCTTGAACGCGGCGATTGGCTGAAGCGCGAGCCGGAGAACTGGAGCGCCGAGGCGGTCTTCATCGACAACCGCTACGTCTCGAAGGATGTCTGGTACGACAAGCGGGGCAAGGCGTTTCAGCCGGGCGTCCATTACTTTGTCGGCGGTGCGACGAAGATGTATGGCGCCGCGCTCTATCGGTTGCGGGCCGAGGACTTTGCCGAACGGCAGCATCAAGACGGCGTCTCGCCGGCGTGGCCGATCAGCTACGACGAGCTCGAACCGTACTACCAGCAAGCCGAGGAGATGTACCACGTTCACGGCGCGCGCGGCGAAGATCCGACCGAACCGCCGTCGAGCGGGCCGTATCCCCATCCGGCCGTGTCGCACGAGCCGCGGATCCAGAAGCTGGCCGACGACCTCGCCCGTGCCGGCTACCATCCGTTTCACTCGCCGTGCGGCATCATGCTGAACGAAGCGCAGCTGGCGTTCAGCCACTGTTGCCGCTGTATCAATTGCGACGGGTTTCCCTGCGTATTGCACGCGAAGAGCGATGCCGAAACGCTCGCCGTGCGGCCGGCGCTGGAGTTCCCGAACGTCACGCTGCTCACCAACGCGATGGTCGACCGGCTGGAGACGAGTGCCGACGGTCGCCAAGTGACGCGGGTCGTCGGCACCCACGAAGGGAAGCCGGCGGAGTTCACCGGCAGCATTGTCGTCGTCTCGTGCGGGGCGGCGAACTCGGCGAAGCTGCTGCTCCGTTCGGCCAACGACAAGCATCCGCGCGGGTTGGCAAATGGCTCCGACCAAGTGGGGCGGAACTACATGTTCCACAATAGCCAGGCGGTGCTCGCGCTGTCGAAGGAGCCGAACCCGACGATCTATCAGAAGACGCTCGGGCTGAACGATTTTTACTTCGGCATGCCGGGGTACGAGTTCCCGATGGGGAACATTCAGATGGTCGGCAAGTCGCAGGCGCCGATGTTCCGCGGCGAGAAGCCGATCGAAACGATGCTCGCGCCGCAGTGGTCGCTGGAGATGATTGCGAAGCACGCGGTCGACTTCTGGCTCTCGACCGAGGACTTGCCGCGCGAGGAGAACCGCGTGACGGTCGACGCCGCGGGGACGATCACGCTCAGCTACACGCCGTCGAACACGGTGGCGAAGAACAAACTGTACGAGAAGCTGAAATCGATGCTCAACCAGCTCGACATGCACGACCATTTGATTCCCCGCAACTTGTACATGAAGAACGAAATCGACTTGGGGGGCGTCGCGCACCAGGCAGGGACGTGCCGGTTTGGGAGCGATGCGAAGACCTCGGTCCTCAACGTCAACTGCCAGACGCACGAGGTCGATAATTTGTATGTGGTCGACACGAGCTTCTTCTCGAGCATCGGGGCGGTGAACCCGGCGCTCACGGCGATGGCGAATGCATTGCGGGTGGGCGATCACTTGCTGCAGCGACTTGGTTAAAAATCTGAACAACACCTTTCTCTTTCTTTGCGCCTTCGCGCCTTTGCGTGAGATCTAAAAAGATATGTCTCACGCAAAGGCGCGAAGGCGCAAAGGGGGGACCGAGAATAGAAGGATTGATTGATGAATCTTAAAGGCAAAGTCGCTGTTGTTACGGGTGGGAATAGCGGGATTGGGTTGGCGATTGTCGAGGAGTTGGCTCGGCAGGGGGCCAGCGTCGTTATTGATTACATCGCTCATCCGGAGGCGACGGCGGCGCTCGAGAAACAGCTGGCTGGGCTCGGCGAACAGGCGATTGGCGTTGAGGCCGATGTGAGCAAGGTGGCTGATCTCGAGAAGCTGGTCGCCGCGGCGGTGGCGAAGTTTGGACGGCTCGACGTCATGGTGAACAACGCCGGCGTCGAGACGCGGACGAGCGTGCTCGACACCACCGAAGCGCAGTACGAGAAGGTGCTCGACATCAATTTGAAGAGCGCCTTCTTTGGGACGCAGGTCGCCGCGAAGCAGATGATCAAGCAAGGTTCCGGCGGGCGGATCATCAATATCACCTCCGTTCACGAAGATTGGCCGATGCCGGGTAATACGGCGTACTGCCTTTCGAAGGGAGGCATGCGGATGCTCACCCGCACGGCCGGCCTGGAACTGGCGCCTCACAATATTTTGGTCGTGGGGGTAGGTCCCGGCGCCGTAGCGACGCCGATCAACACCTCGACGATGAACGATCCGGCGCTGCTGAAAAAACTTGACGACGCGATTCCGCTCGGCCGGATGGCCCAACCGAGCGAGATCGCCAGCGTCGTGGCGTTCCTCGCCGGGGACGGGGCGAGTTACATCACGGCGACGACGATTTTTGCCGACGGCGGGATTATGCAGAGCAGCCCAGGGCTGTGAGGTTCTGGGAACAGCTGAAGATTGCAACACAGAGGACACAGAGAGCACAGAGAAGAATGAAGGAGAGGAACGGAGCGCTGTCCGTTGCCTTCCTCTGTGAGCTCTGTGTTAAATGCGTTTTCCAGTAGTAGCTGAACTAGGTTGGAGACTGCTGCCAGATGTGTCGTGTCGCCTCGTGTCGCGAAGTCGATATTTGGCGACAGAATGTAAGTCCTTGCTGCAAAGGGGTTTGAGTTGCGTTTTGGGTGTCTTTTCGTGGTTTGAGGCGACAGTTAAGCGTCTGTTGGGGGGCGACTGGGATTGAAGTGTTCGAATGCGCCGGGGGCGGGACGCCCCGGCTCGCGGCGCGCAGCATGAGCCCCGTCACTTGTGTGATCGTTTGTTCAGTGTCTCAGGGTAGGTGGCCGAAAGCAACACGAAAACCGAGATTCTCAGTCGTGGGAGCGGACTTGTGGGGAAGGCACGATCGCTTTCCAATAGCCGCCTGAACAGCAGGACGACTGAACACGACGGCAGGCGTACGCCTGATCAACCGACCGCTTCAACCGGAAACTCGGCATCGCCATGACGGCGCCTCATAAACCATCTAAACCGACCGTCGGCTGGCGCGAATGGATCGCGGTGCCAGCCCTGGGGATCGACGCCATCAAGGTGAAGATCGACACGGGCGCCCGCAGCTCGTCGCTGCACGCGTTCGACCTCGAAGAATTCGAGCGCGACGGGGCCCGCTGGGTGCGGTTTGTGGTTCACCCCCTGCAGCGAGATGCGAAAACCACGCTCCAGGCCGAGGCTCCTGTGCTAGAGTTTCGCCATATACGGAGTTCTAACGGCCACACGACTCATCGGCCGGTGGTTCGGGTCGATATCGAGGTCGACGGCCAGCGCTGGCCGATTGATCTGACGCTCGCCGCTCGCGATGAGATGGGATTCCGCATGCTGCTCGGCCGGGAAGCGGTGCGCGGGAAGTTTGTCGTCGATCCGGGCCGTTCGTATGTTGTTAGCCAGCCGCGCGTTTCGAAAACATCGTTGAAGAAGCCAGCTAAGAGAAAGAAACGGAGATCAGAATGAGGATCGCCATCCTGTCGCGGCGACCGTCGCTTTATTCGACGACGCGACTGAAAGAGGCGGGCAAGAACCGCGGGCATGAAATGTCTGTGGTCGATTACCTGCGCTGCTATATGGACATCACCTCGCGGCGTCCGCAGGTGATTTACCAGGGCGAGCCGCTGAAGGTCGACGCGGTGATTCCGCGCATCGGCGCCTCGAACACCTTCTACGGCACGGCCGTGGTGCGGCAGTTCGAAATGATGGGCGTGTTCGTCGCGAATGAGTCGCAGGCAATTAGCCGCTCGCGCGACAAGCTCCGCAGCTTGCAACTGCTGGCCCGCGACGGTGTTGGGTTGCCGGTGACGGGTTGTGCGCACTCGACGAAAGACATCGACGGCGTGATCAGTCTCGCCGGCGGCACGCCGCTGGTGGTGAAGTTGATCGAAGGAACGCAAGGCGTCGGCGTGATTCTCGCCGAGACGAAAAAGGCGGCCCAGGCAGTTATCGAGGCGTTCCGCGGACTCGACGCGAACATCCTCGTGCAGGAATACATCAAAGAGGCGGGCGGCAGCGACGTGCGCTGCTTCGTCGTCGGCGGCAAAGTGGTGGCGAGCATGAAGCGGCAAGCGGGCCCCGGCGAGTTCCGCTCGAACCTGCATCGCGGCGGCACGGCGGAGAAGGTGAAGATTACGCCGGAAGAACGTTCAACGGCGGTTCGCGCTGCTCGCACGATGGGGCTGAACATCTCCGGCGTCGATGTGCTCCGTTCGAATCATGGCGCTGTGGTGATGGAAGTGAATTCGTCACCGGGGCTCGAAGGAATTGAGAAGTCGACCGGCGTTGACGTGGCGGCGAAGATTATTGAGTTCATTGAGAAGAATGCGAAGGCGGGACTGCAACGGGATAAGGGGAAGGGGTAGGGGAGTAGCGAGTTTCGGGTAGCGAGTTGCGAGAGCAATCGATGCGTTGGCTTCGTCATCGCAACGATTGAAATCTCGACTCAGCGAAGGCTTGCGGCAGCCTTCTTTAACTCGCAACTCGTCGCTCACAACTTATAGCTAGTAATTTCTCAAGGATGAGCCGTGGCTAAAGTTAGCAATTTGCCGATCGAAGTCGCCGGGGTGTTTGTGAACCCGGGCGAGCGGCGCCGGATTGAGATTCCGGTCGCGAAGCTGCCGACGGGGACGAGCCTCACGCTGCCGATTATGGTAGTGAACGGCGCCAAGCCGGGGCCGACCGTGTGGATCAGCGCGGCGGTTCATGGCGACGAGGTGAATGGCGTCGAGATCATTGGCCGCGTGCTGGAGAAAATCGCTCCGCGCGAGCTCGCCGGCTGTCTCATCACCGTACCGATCGTGAACGTGTTCGGGTTCAACGCCCAGTCGCGGTATTTGCCTGATCGGCGTGATCTCAATCGTTCGTTTCCCGGTTTGGAGCGAGGATCCGTCGCGGCGCGGCTCGCGTTTCTGTTCATGCAGGAAGTGGTGCTGAAGTGCCAGTATGGGATCGACCTGCATACGGGGTCGAACCACCGGACCAACTTACCGCAGATTCGCGCGAACTTGCATGACGAGGAGACCCGGCGATTCTCGGAGGCGTTCGGGGCGCCGGTGATCATGCATGCCGGGGCGATCGACGGGTCGCTGCGGAAGGCGGCGACTGATGCGGGGATTCGCACACTGGTGTACGAAGCGGGCGAGCCGTTGCGGTTCGACGACGAGGCGATTCAGCTCGGTCGCGACGGCGTGCTGCGGGTGCTGCAGGCGCTCGGCATGCGGGCGACGGCGCCGCGGCCGCGGACGAAGCATTCGGCGCTGATCGCGAAAACTTCGTGGGTGCGGGCGTTCAACAGCGGCATCTTGCGGCTCGACGTGAAGCTCGGCGCGAAGGTGTCGGCGGGGCAGCAACTCGGCATGGTGGCCGACGCCTTCGGCGACGATGCGGCGCCGCTGATTGCCGCGGAAGAGGGGATCGTCATCGGCCACACGAACAACCCGCTCGTGCAGCAGGGCGAGGCGGTGGTTCACCTGGCGACGATGGCGCCTGACGGCAGCGAAGCGACGCTGCCGGAAGTCGATCCTGAAGGCCGGCCGGTGGTGGAACCTTAGAGATTAACTGCCTATTCTGTATTTCTTCGCGCCTTTGCGTGAGATCTTAAAAGACATGTCTCACGCAAAGGCGCGAAGGCGCAAAGGGAATGCAGAGTGACTGTTGCTGCGTGCTGTCGTCGCTCAGGTTCTTACAGCTTGATCTTCACCGGCCCGCCGGAGATGCCGCCGTCGACGAGGAGCGTTTGGCCAGTGACGTAGGCGCTGGCGTCCGAGGCTAAGAACACGATGGCGCCTTCGAGGTCGTCGGGTTTGCCGGGGCGCTTCAGGGGGATGCGGTCGGTGAGATAGTCGACCCAGCCCTCTTGTTCGTAGAGGGCGCGGTTTTGGTTCGTCTTGAACCAGCCCGGGGCGAGGCAGTTCACGGTGATGCCGTGAGCGCCCCAATCGTCGGCGAGGCTCATCGTCAGCTGCTTGATGCCGCCGCGGCTGGCGCCGTAGGGGCCGAGGCCGGCGTAGCCGCAGACCGAGGTGACTGAGCCGATGTTAATGATGCGGCCGTAACCGCGCTCGACCATGTGGCGGGCGATGCCTTGCGCGACGAAGAACGAGCCGCGGAGGTTCGTGTCGAGGATCAGGTTCCAATCGTCCCAGGTGACTTCGAGCGCTGGCTTGCGAACGTTGCAGCCGGCGTTGTTCACCAGGATGTCGATCTTGTCGACCGCGGCGAGGGCGGCTTTGCACATCGCCTCGATGCTGTATTGATCGCGGACGTCGAGTTCGAGCGGCAGGATTTGCCGGCCCATCGCTTCGATCTCGTGGCAGAAGGGCGTGAGGTCGGCGGCCTTCCGGCTGGTGACGATGAGGTCGGCGCCGGCGCGGGCGAGGGCGCGGCCGAAGATTTGGCCAAGGCCGCGGCTGGCGCCGGTGATGAGAGCCGTTTTGCCGGTGAGGTCGAAGTTGTCGGTGCTCATTGAAGTTGCGAGTTGCGGGTTTTGAGTTGTGAGTTTTGATTAGCCCCCGGCTCTTCAAGCCGGGGGGAGTGGTGCGTTTCGGCGTGGGTGGTTCGTCGTTTCGTTTTTTTTCTGGCTCCCTCCCCCTCAAGGGGAGGGGACCACAAAATTCAATATGTACATATCGGCGTCACGGCGTGACGACGACTTTCATGAGGCCCGGTTCGTGGGCGTAGAGGCGTTCGAACCACGCCGGTGCGTCGTCGATCGAGATTGCGGCGCTCAGCAGCGGGCGAACGTCGACGGCGCCGCTCGCCATCAGGTCGATGCACTCGGGGTACTCGCCGCTTGAGGCGCAGGTGCCGTGGAGGGTGAGCTCGCGGGTGACGACGGTTTGCAGCGGCAGTTCGATCGTCGGCGAAACGTTGCCGACCAGCGTGACGTGGCCCCCTTTGCTCACCGAGTTGACGGCAGTTTGCACGGTGGGCGTGGCGCCGACCGCTTCCCACGCGGCAGCGACGCCGCGGCCGGCAGTGAGTTCAAGGATCGCTTTCGTCGCGTCGACTTGCTTGGCGTTGAACACGTCGGTGGCGCCGAACTTCTTGGCGAGGGCCAGGCGATCGTCGTCGACGTCGACGGCGATCAGCCGCCGGCAGCCGTAGTGGCGCAGCACTTGCACGATGAGCAGGCCGATCATCCCCGTCCCAACGACGACCACGTTG
Organism: Lacipirellula parvula; assembly: GCF_009177095.1. Lineage (NCBI taxonomy): Bacteria > Pseudomonadati > Planctomycetota > Planctomycetia > Pirellulales > Lacipirellulaceae > Lacipirellula > Lacipirellula parvula. The sequence goes on along the minus strand of NZ_AP021861.1, from coordinate 6,058,717 downwards.
TCATCTTTTTTGGGAACGGCCCGCTTCACGCCGTGGACGGCGACCGACACAGCCTCAATAAGGGCGGCATGTTCGAGCGGCAGCGAATCAGGCAGGCGGTAGAGAATGTGGGCGGGGACGGCGACGAACTCGGCGAAGGCGCCGTGGCGGCGGTAGTCGCCGCACGAGACGCCGAGAACTTGGCGGTTGTCGCAAAGGTTCACGCGGCCCGCGCGGCAGTAGCCGCACTCGCCGCAGTAGACGGTCGAGTCGAAGGTGACGCGCTCGCCGACGTGGAAGTCGGCGACGCTCGAGCCGACGGCTTCGATGACGCCGGCGGCTTCGTGCCCCATCACCAACGGCGGAATGCGACGGCCGGTCGAGCCGTCGTAGCCGTGGACGTCGCTGCCGCAGATGCCGCAGGCGCCGACGCGGACGAGGACTTCGTTTGGAGCGATCTCGGGCGTCGGCATCTCGACGACGCTTAGTTTGCGATACTCGCTGAGGAGCAGGGCCTTCATCGGCGTGGGCGGCAGGAGTGGGAAGGGCAGGGGAAGGGAGCCCTTCAATATAGCCGGAGGGGAACGCCATGCGGGAGTGCGGCGCCTGGCGGGTGGGGATTGCGACGCCTGTCGACAGGATGCAATCTGGACGCCTCCGCGCGACGCTAGGCCCTAATTCTGAAGCAAGCGGCAACGATTGCTGTGATTGCTAGTGTTAAAACCACGTTGTTAACTGCAAAGTACGGCAGTTTCTGTCCTGTGCCTCGGTCAAAAGTGCGAGTGAGAATCATAAACTGTCCGGCGAGCAGTACGATTCCGCAGAGGGAGAGCGCGGATGCTAGTGAATTCCCTACTCTATTAGCCCAAATTGGCACTAGAACGATCGTGCCCAAGGGAAACGGGAGGATCGCTTCGTAGTCGACGAATTCGAGCAGTCTGATGAGACGCATGCTTAAGAGCCTTCAAGCATTTGTCTAAAACCCCGCGCCGCGGGTTTTGGTTCTTACGCGGGCCAGGCGGCTGTTCGTCGTCATAAAGAGCGTGCTGCCGTCGTCACCCCAGGCGCAGTTCGAGACGACGTCGTCGGTCGAGATCGTGCCGAGGTGTTTTCCATCCTTCGAGATCACCAGCACGCCACCGGGGCCGGAGGCAAAGATGTTGCCGTCCTTGTCGACTTTGAAGCCGTCGGGCGAACCCTTCAGGCCTTGCTTCGCCAGCTCGGTGGCGTCGAAGAAGACGCGTTCGTTGGCGAGCGAGCCGTCGGCTTGCACGTCGAACGCCCGCCACAGCGGGGCGGTGCTATCAGACTGGCCGACGTAGAGAATCTTTTCGTCGGGCGAGAAGGCGAGACCGTTCGGCTTCGTCATCGCGCGGGTGGCGAGGGTCACCTTGCCATCGGGGCCGCAGCGGTAGACGCCCATGAAGTCGATCTCGGCCGTCTTCGGGTCGCCCCCTTTGAGCAAACCGTACATCGGGTCGGTGAAGTAGATGGCGCCACTGGAGTGGCGGACGAGATCGTTCGGGCTGTTGAATCGCTTGCCTTCCCAGCGATCGGCGATGTTGGTGAACTTCGCTTCGGGCTTCTTGCCGGCAGCGAGCGGCGCCTCCAGGCGGGCGATGCGGCGATCGCCATGCTGACACATCACGAGTTGGTCTTTGTCGTCGATGACGAGGCCGTTCGAACCGAGTTCGCCGCCGCGCGGGACTTCGCCGGTGTAGCCGGCGGGGTTGAGGAATTCTTCGAGGCCGTCGCGTTCGTTCCACTTGAAGATCGCGTTGCGTGGGATGTCGGAGAAGAGCAGCGACTTGTCGGCGGCCCACCAAACGGGGCCTTCGCTCCAGACGAAGCCTTCGGCGACGATCTCGACCGGCGCGTTCACGTCGACGAGGGCGTCGAGCGCCGCATCGTGTCGTTCAATCTTTCCCACAGCGCGAGGTTCAACGCCCATCGGTTCGGCTCCCATACAACGAATGACGCACCACGACATCAGCAGTGATGACAGAGCAATATGCTTTGGAAACGTCGTCATGGCAATTGGCTCATTGAGTGCAAAACTGCACGTGAAAAGAATGGGCCGCGGGTCGCTGTTTGAGCGGCCGCGCCCGAGATTAGTCTGTCGCAAGTGAACGAACAACCTACCACGGGCCGCCCGCAAATGCGACAATCGGCTTTCCGCCTCATCGCCGCGTCGGGCTCGTTCGGCCGGTCATTCTCTTGTTGTTCGTCCTTTTCCGTCCGAGCATTGCATGGCCGATCCGCACGCTTCGTCGACTTCTCCGCCTACTGCGCCGCTGATTGGTTCGCGGGAGATGCCGCCGTGGCAGATCGGCGAGTTGCGCGAAGCGCCGCCGATGTCGCTGAAAAGTTGGACGCAGCTGATCGGGCCGGGGCTTGTGATGGGGGGCGCTGCGATCGGCGCCGGCGAGTGGATGGCGGGGCCGCTGACGACGGCCAAGTACGGCGGAGCGATTTTGTGGCTGTCGACGCTCTCGATCCTCGGGCAGGTCGTCTACAACCTCGAGATCAGCCGCTACACGCTCTACTCGGGCGAGTCGATCTTTACTGGCAAGTTCCGGTTGCTGCCGGGGCCGTTCTTCTGGCTGGCGCTGTACTTGGTGCTCGACTTCGGCTCGGTGTTTCCGTACATCGCCTCGGCGGCGGCGACGCCGCTGGCAGCGGTGATGGTCGGCGAGATTGCGCAGCCGACGGAGACGTATCAGCTGCTCGGCGTCTCGCTCACCGGCGACGCGTTGTTGCGAACGCTGCGCTACATCTTGTTCATCGGGATGATGACGCCCCTCATTTTCGGCGGGACGGTTTACAACTCGCTGAAGGGATTAATCAGTTTTAAGATCGTCGTCGTGCTGGGGTTTTTGATCACGGTGGCATTCCTTTACTCCAACGCGGAGACGTGGATCGAGATTCTTACTGGCTTCGTGAAGTTCGGTAGCGTGCCAGTAATGGGGGGGGGCGACGACGGCCAACCGCTGACGCAGAATATTTTTGTGTCGCTGTGGAACGGCGACGGTTTTCCTGTGATCGACTCGCGGATGCTGGCGGTGCTGGGGGCGCTCGCGGCGATCTCCGGCAGCGGCGGGCTGACGAACACGGCGATCAGCTCGTACACCCGCGACCAAGGGTGGGGCATGGGCGCCAACGTCGGCGTCATTCCCAGCATGGTCGGCGGCGAGAAGATGCAGCTCTCGCACACGGGGATGATTTTTCTGGTCACCGCCGAATCGCTGCGGCGGTTCCGCGGGTGGTATCGCTACGTGTTGCGCGATCAGCTGGTGGTGTGGATGCCGGCGTGTTTTGTCGGTATCGCGCTGCCGTGCATGTTGTCGATTCAGTTCTTGCCGCGCAACACGCAGGCCCGCGATTGGGAGGCGGCCGCGCTGACGGCGAACGGTTTGCGCGACGCGGCGGGGCCCGTGTGGGGGCAGTTCATGTGGTTCGCGGTGCTGTTCTGCGGCTTCCTCGTGCTGGCGCCGAACATCACCACCACTGCCGAGAACGCGCTGCGGCGGTGGGTCGAAGTAAGTTGGACCGCGCTGCCGCCGCTGCGACGGTGGGATCCGCACCGCATTCGCTATCTCTTCTTCGGGACGTTGTGCGCGTACGCGGCGTTCGGGCTGGTGTCGCTCACGCTGTGGGACTCAGTGCGGCTGCTGAAGTGGGCCGCCGCACTCTACAACGCAGCGATGGGTTTCAGCTGCTGGCACGTGCTGGCGGTGAATCTCATTTTGTTGCCGCGGGAGCTGCGGCCGAACTGGTTCCTGCGGATGGGGCTGCTGCTGGCGGGCGTGTTTTTCATGGGCTTGGCGGTGATTTCAGCGTATAGCATTTGGAATGAGGTAAAGATTTGAGCCGAGCGGGCGTGAGATCGCTGCAATGAGGGCCATAGCGCTGTTTGCACCCCGAAAACGGCTCCTTGTCGGTCAGCGGAATGTGAGCTAGAATTGCCGATCTGACGCGGGGTGGAGCAGCCAGGTAGCTCGCGAGGCTCATAACCTCGAGGTCGTCGGTTCGAATCCGGCCCCCGCCACTTGAAGAACCTCTGGAGTCGCACATGCGATTGCGGAGGTTTTTTCGTGCGCTCTCGTAGTACGGCAAGTTGCCTTACGGTCCCCAAGAGCCACGCGCGCTTCCGCCGTGCTGCACTTCCTCGGCGCATAATAATGAAAAAGGCCACCGCTGATTCGCGGTGGCCTTCTTGTTGGCTGTTCGTTTGCAACTGATTGGTCGACGCCGATCTACGATCGTCGCCGCATCGCAGCCGAGGCGAGGATTGCGATGCCTGCAAGCGTTAGCGCGGCAGGTTCCGGGACCGCCGAGATCGGCGGCGTCGGGCCGGCGCCGAAGTTGGCATTCCAAGCCGCGAGGTCGAGGTCGTTTACCGCACCATCGCCGTTGGCGTCGCCGTCGGCGAGCAGGGCGCCGGTGGCGAGGCCGTAGCCGCGTTGCCAGATGAGGAAGTCGGCGCCGTCGACGAACGTATCGGCGTTGAAGTCGGCGTTGACTGGCGGCGCGACGGCGATGACGTCGTACGAGATCGGCGTGCTGAGTTGGAAGCCCTTCAGGGCCCAGGCGCCGACGTCGGTCTTCAGGGTCAACGGCACGTCGCCACCAGCGGGACTGAACGTCGCGCTGAGCGTGTTGGTGATCGGGATATTGCTGACGACCGTGCCGGTGGAGGTGCCGAATCCCCACGTATTGGTCCCATCGGAGAGGGTGGCGCCTTCGGAGGCAATGTCGAGGCTATTCGAACGGAACGCGGTGAAGCGCGTGGTCCCGGTGGAAATCGGCGTGAAGCTAAATGATTCGGTCGGTGCTCCGCCCCACACGTAGTTGCTGGCGGTGATCGTGCTGAAATTTAGCTGCTCGCCGGCATCGAGATTTCCGTAGTTCTGGTTGGCGGTGTTGGCGATCGCCAGCCCGTTGCCGGTGTTGCCGTTGGCAGTGATGAGGTTCATGCCGTTGGCCGACGAAATGGTAAACAGGATGTCGTAGCTCAGCGTTACGCCGGCGGGCACGCCGTTGCCGTTGAGCCAGTCGTCGGCCGTACCGGCTGCCGCATCGGCGCCGACGGAAGTGGCGTTGCCGGTGATCGAGACGTGGCCGCTGACCGTCGTGCTCGAACCTGTGGGCGAGGAGCCAGGGCCATTCGGGGTGCGGATGCTCCCGGTGAGTCCGTTCGACGGGCCGATGGTGTATTGGGTGCCGTCGCTGGAGTTGGTCGAGCCGGTGAAGAAGGGCGAGCCGGCCGAAGTCGTGGTGCTGAACTGGTCGTGGCTATGGTTCGAAAAGCCGCGGCCGGTGACAGTAATAGCTTGGGCGGGCGTGACGGCAACGCTGGCGAGCAATCCAGTGAGCAAAGCGACGAGCGTGGACGAGAGTAGGGAGCGACGCATGAGGGGAGAATCCTGGGTAGTGACTGGCGAGTGGTGATTAGTGACTTGTTTGCGGCGAGAGATGTTTCACGTGCGGCTACTGGCCGTTGCCTTCGGGGTCGTTCGCGTACAGCGGCGGATCGTCGGCGGCGATGGTGCTTTGCGAACGCCACACGGCGAGATCGACGCCGTCGCTGACGAACTCAGCGGAGCCGTCGCACTTTGAGGCGTTGACGCCGCCCGAGTGGGCGCTGCGCGAGGCAAGAATGAATTGCGCAGCGCCAGACTTCCGTAGGCATGGCGCGATGGCGTTGTTTTGCGTCGAGCATACGGTGACGTCTGGCGCCGAAGAGTTGGGCGCCATGCGAGTCGTGATCTGGTAGGAACCCGCGGTAAAGATCCAAACGCGGGCTCGACGGTCTTGATCGTTTTCGTCGTCCGACGGGACTTGGCGCATTTCAAGCTGTAGAAAGGTATTGCTCAAGCCATCGCTGATGTTCTTGTAGTTGACCTGTTGGCCGGAAGTGTCTTGCTCCTTATTTGGCGTACCGGTCTCCTTGCCGAAACGCCAAAACTCTTTCTTGGCGTCGTCGTTGGGGACGCCCGGATTCGCCCAGAACGGTCCGCGACGCAGTGGATCGCTCACGAGCTGAGAGTATGTGCCATAGCCGTAGTTAAACCCGTAGCTCGATTTACGATCGCCGCCGTTGTCGTTACCGCCTTCAGTATGAAGCTGCGATTCGTCGCTGGCGCACGCCAACATTGGTTCCGGGCGCGACAGCAGGTTCAAGTTTTTGGGGGCTGTGGCAGCAGCTGTGAAATCGTAAGCCGCGCGTAACGCGGAGCCTTCCATAAACGGCAGCAATTGGAGGTACAGCTGCGATCGATGCTTCGTCAGCGATGGCTGCCGATTGATATCCACGGGCAGATAGCGGAACGTGTCGTGATGGTTCTGCATCGCCAACCCGAGCTGCTTGAAGTTGTTCAAGCATTGGCTGCGGCGGGCGGCCTCGCGGGCGGCTTGCACGGCGGGCAGCAGTAAGGCTACGAGGACGCCAATAATGGCGATCACAACCAATAGTTCGACTAACGTAAATCCGGAATGGCGGCGTTGGCGTCCGGTGACAGGCATATTCTCGCTCCTCGTTCTGGCCTCGCACGGCAAGGCGGGGCCTCGCTCTCGGCGGGCCCCCTTATGCCAGTGACGTGCCAAACGGCGGCTGGGGCGTGATTTTTGCGGGAAGCGCTGAAAACAAATGCGCAATGACAAGAGAAAAGACGAGTGAGCTGACTCGCGACTATGTTCTACAACGGGCGTTTTGCCCAGCAAATAGCGTAGTTTCCCAGGAAATAGCGGGTTGAAGGGTTTTCCCCAGCGCCTCATGAGGGCGAGCGGACGCTAGCATCCGGAGGCCGCGCTGGAAACCGGATAGTCATCATCAGCCACGGGCGATCCGTGTTATATAACGGCCGTCCGTCTTCTGTACAGGCTAATATCCCTCTCAAGAGGGCGTTAGTCGCCAGAATCTGTCGCTAAATACGCCTTCGCCAGGCAATTACTTCTTGGCGATGGAGGCGGCAGTGGGGCGGCGGGTTGATTCGCCCTCAAATAACGCGGCGCTTTTGGGTTCGAGCAGTTTGGCCCCGTCGAACTGATCGGGCCCGAAGATCCAGTCGAAGCAAGCCCCCAGCACTCCGGCGAGCTTCGGCATTTGCAGGCCGGTAATCGACGGGCAGAAGAACTCGGCCGGCGGTTCGATGTTCATCGCGCAAATCGACAGCTCTTTGCCGACGTGCACGCCCCGTTCCCAACTCGCACGCATCATGCCGATGGCGGCCGGGCATGTGGTGCCGACTAGCGCCGTCGCTTCGATCTGGCCGTTGTCGAGCAGACGCGACATTAACTTGTAGGCGGCGATCGTCGGATCGGTGTAGGGAGCGGCCGGGTTGTCCCATAGGCGGCCGGCGATGCCCTTACGCTCGATCCATTGCCGCCAAATGTCGATACGGCGGCGGATCTCGGCGTTCTGATTCTGAGTATTGACGCAATCGATCTGCCGATGGCCCAGGTCGTACAGGTGGTTGAGAACCTTCTGAATACTGGCTTGCGAGAAGAGTCGGATCGACCTGATGCCGACGTCGGAATAGTCGCCGTCGAGCATTACGATCTTTTTGGCTTTGAACGCCTCGATCAGCCGCGGCGGAAGCGGTTCGCCTGACGGAATGACGATGGCGCCGCGAGCCTGGGCGGCGGCTTCGACGACAGTGCTTTCATCCCAATGAACGAACTGCACCGGCCGCAGACGGACTTCGCGTTCGTCGGCGAACTCGGAGACGAGGCCACGAAGCTGCGTCAGGTAAGTCGACGCATACGCGGGATAAAGGAGCACCACCTCCGCAGGTCGAGTCCGCTTGGCGTACGACGGGTGGACGTCGAGGGCGCCGGACGGATGGCGGGTGAGCACCTTCAGTTCAAGTAATTCAGAGACGGCCCGGCGAGCCGTCATGTAGCTAACGCCCGTATCTTCGGCGATCTTCCGCTCGCCGGGGATGCTGCTGAGCAGGTAGTCGCCCTCGTCAATGCGACGCTGGATGACGGACATCACCTCCGTATATTTGGCTGGAGCCGGCATGCGTGCGTCGCGAAAGGCGGATTGAGTTCGGGGCTCGTTAATTCGGGGTTGGCAGCTCGCGTGGCCGCTAGCGTCGCAGCGGGTGCGAGTGAATTTGCAATGTGCGGCTGCCGGGCGTTCCTGCGAAACAGCCGGCCAATGCCGACGGTATCGCTACGCGGCGGCCGTATAGAGCGTATCTCAGAAAAGAGCGGTAGAACCGTTGACACCCTCTTTTTCTTAGCATAGCATGAACGCTACAGGTTGCAAGGATGAGGCCACCTACTTCTCCGATATCGTCTTGATCGAAATTTTAAGTCGACTCTTTTTCTCCACGTTCTTGCTCGCTATTCGTCGCATCGGCTCTCATTTGCGTGTGCCATAGGCGGCGGTTTATCTCATTCGGCTGACACCAACGTTTTTGCATTTCTAGGCGCGATTGATCGCGTCTCGACCTCTTCCGTCAACACTCCTCTCATCACTCTTGAACACCTTCGAAGGGAGAAAGATCCAATGATGAAGTCTTTGCGTCGCTGCGCCTTGATGGCAGCGCTTGGCAGCATGTTGCTGTCGGGAGTCGCCCAGGCCGATGCGCTGATTACAAACTTCGACAACTTCGTTTCCGACGCCCTTTATCCTTCGTGGGCCCTGCCGTCGAGCACCGTCGTCTCCGGCCCCACGAGCTACAGCATCACGGCGACGGGCTACGGCAGTAATTACAAGTACATCGGCTTTCCGGAGATCGTCGGCGCCGGCAACAACACCATCGAGTTGACCGTCAACTTGAGCGGTCCGGCGGCTGCTGACGGCATGTTGGGTCCGATCGTCGGCCTCATCGACGGCGACGGCACGCACGTCAACTATGCGTGGTACGGGCAGACCTTAGGAAGCCATGTGCTGACGCTGCCGGTCGATTCGCCGACGTGGACCGCCGTGGCGGGGACGACGCCGGGTCTCGACCTCAACACGCTGACGCACATGCACATGCAACTCGATCCGGGCGGTTTCGGATCGCAAGGGCAATACACGATTGAATGGCAAAACCTGCGGTTGACCAACGTGGTGCCTGAGCCGGCGACATTGACGCTCGCCGCGTGCGCCGGCGCCTTGGTGCTGGGTTGCCGCCGCCAACGGGCGAGGTCGTAAGAATCATCGGCGGCCGCCGTGCACTGCTGCTGGGGGCACGCAGTGCACGGCGCGCCGTTGTTGCAACACAAGTTCGAGATTTTCGAGACGGGGATGCGACTCACATGAAGAACCTGCTCACTCTCATTGTTCTCGGCACGGCTGTCTGCTTGCCGTTGTCGTTCAGCGGAACGGCGCGAGCCGACGTGCAGATCGCCAGCTTCGACTTGGGTTTTTTTGAGGATGCGCTTTACGCCTCCTGGGTGGCGCCTTCAGCGACCATCGACTACGGCGCGACAAGCTACAACGTGACCGCTACCGGATACGGCAGCAACTACGTCTACATCGGTGCGCTGGCAATTCAAGGCGCGGGGAGCACGGACATCAAACTTGACGTCACACTTGAAGGGTTGCCTACGGCCGATGGTCATCTGGGGCCAATTGTTACGTTGATCGACGCTGATGGCACAAGCGCCAACTTTGCTTGGTACGGTCAGCTCTTAGGAAACCACGTGCTGACGATGCCCATCACGTCTCCGACCTGGTACAGCGCGCCAGGCACCACGCCCGGCCTCGATCTGAATTCTCTGGCCCATATGCATATGCAACTCGATCCAGGTGGGTACGGCAGTTCGGGCACCTACACGGTGCGTTGGAACGACCTAAGCCTGATCACGCAGGCTGGCGTGCCGGGGGATTTCAACAGCGATAGCCGCGTCGATGGGGTCGACTTCCTCGTCTGGCAGCGCGGCGGATCGCCGACGGCGCTCAGTCCGGCGGACTTGGCGACTTGGAAGGCAAACTTCGGAACGGGAGCGGCGGCGCCCGCGGTGGCGGCCGTGCCGGAGCCGGCGACGTTCGGCTTGTTGGCCGTTGCTGGATTGGCGTTGTACGGCGTCGGGCGGTCGCAGCGAGTCGCACGCTAACGCACGAACCGCGTGGAAGCGGAATTGCAGAGGAGTTGCATGTATGTCCAGAAGAATGAACAGCTGTTCGCGGAGCGCCTGGCGAAGCGGCGGCTTCACGCTAGTGGAACTGCTGGTGGTGATCGCCATCATCGGCGTCTTGGTGGCGCTCTTGCTGCCCGCGGTGCAAGCGGCGCGGGAGGCGGCGCGGCGCTCGCAGTGCACGAACAACCTAAAGAATATCGGATTGGCTTGTCTGAACCACCACGATGCTAAGAAGTGCTTTCCGCAGAGCATTCCGCATGTAGACGGCTGGGACAATCAGACGGCTCAGTGCGGCAGCGGTAGTGCTGCAGTTCGAGAAACGGTTGCCGTTCCCAAGCCGGGGTACAACGGCAAAGGGTGGATCGTCGACATCCTCCCTTATATTGAGCAGCAGGCTTCTCATGCTCAGATTGTCGCCAATTACGTTTGCGCTCCGGGCGTGATGTTTCGTGCCCGTGCGACCATCGGTTTTGGGATGGGCAATTTAGCAATTCGACCAATTGTTTCCACTCAGCTTCCCATTTTGAGTTGCCCCTCAGACGATTCGGCTGCGCCGTCGGATGGCCAGCAATGGTACTGGAACTTTCAACCAGGCACGATTACCGCGACGACCAGCTACAAAGGCTGCATCGGCGATTCGCTCCTCTCCGTCGAAGCGACGCCTTGCAGCACGAACGTCGATCCGCCTGCCAGCAACATCAGCGGTTCGCCTGACACGCACAACACGATGTCTAACAACGGCATCTTTCAGCGGGCCAGCATCTGGACGCCGCTGAACATGAAGCGAATCACCGACGGCAGCAGCAACACGTTCCTGGCCGGCGAGAACGTCGTCTTCACCGATTACCACTCGGCGGCCTTCTTCTCCGACGGCGATTGGGCGACTTGCAGCATTCCGCTGAACTATCTGCCGATTCAGTTGTCGCCGGAAGACTTCAAAGATGCGACGATTTCGAAATCGGTCCGCGGCTTCAAGAGCATGCACGCCGGCGGCGCCCAATTCGTGATGGCCGACGGTTCGGTGCAGTTCGTTCAAGAGGGAATCGATATGCTGAGCTATCGCGCCCTCTCGACGCGCGACGGCGGCGAAATTGCGCGGCTGCCGTAGCAAGCAATAGGAACCTAGCGAGGGCTCGGCGTGCGCCAGTTCAGTACATCGTTTGTTTACCCCGCCTTGATGCTGTCGGCCTTGCTTGTCGGTTGCGGCGGCACGAGCAACCAAGCGACCGTCGAGGGCATCGTTACGCTGGAAGGCGCGCCGGTTCCTTCGGGTTCGATCTCGTTCGTTCCTACAAGCGGCGGGACGCAGTCGTACGCGATGAGCGATGCAGCCGGCAACTACGAGGTCTACACCGGTCGCGAGGCGGGCTTGAAGCCGGGCGAGTACAGCGTGACGATCGTCGCCCGCGAGCGCCCAGCGGTGAACCAAACCGAGTTAGGCGGCCCGGCGCCGGCCGGAGCGGCGATCACGCCCGCCTGGTACGCCTCGCCAGAGACCTCGGGCCTGAAATTTACTGTCGCGCCTGGGGCGAATGAGATTAACCTGGAGTTGTCGAAGCAAGCTCCCGCCGGCTGGCGCGAGCCGGCGAAGCGACGTTAAACGACTCCTCAACTCTCCGCGGGCCGCGTTCTGCCGTGCGCTCGCTTTGATTGGCAACGCCCCTTTGAGCCGACTTCTCCGATCGCTGCCGCTGCTCGCCGCGCTGCTGATTGCAGCGTCGTCGCTGCGCGTCGTCGTTGCGGCCGATCCGGTGAAGACCAATCCAGCGAAGGTCTACATGCACTACATGCCGTGGTTCGAAACCCCGGCGACGCTCGGCGGCAGTGCATGGGGCTGGCACTGGAAGATGAGCAACAAGAATCCCAACGTCGTGGATTCGCAGGGACGCCGTCAGATTGCCGCTCACTACTATCCAAAGATCGGTCCGTATGCGTCGCGCGACGCCGACGTCATCGAGTATCATCTGCTGTTGATGAAGATGAGCGGCGTCGACGGCGTCATGGTCAACTGGTATGGCGTCCAGGGTTCGAACGGCGACATTAACGACCTGCTGAACAGCTCGAACGCGATTATCGCCCAGACGAACGATTTCGGCCTCGATTACAACGTCGTTCTCGAAGATCGCTTCTCGACGAATATCAGCCAGGCGAAGGCCAATGTCGCTTATCTACGCGACAATTACTTCAACGATCCGAACTACATTCGCATCAACGCCGACAACGATCCGCTGTTGAACGTTTTTGGGCCGATCGCGTTTCAACAGCCGGCGCAATGGACCGAGATTCTAGGACAAGCGGGCGAGCCGGTTGATTTCCAAACGCTGTGGTACGAGCGGAACGACGCCGGAGTGAACGCCGACGGCGAGTATGCGTGGATCTATCAAGACGCGAGCCGGACGTATGATCAGCACGTTGAAGACTTTTACAAGTTTCGCGCGACGGCGTCAGGCTCGTTTGGCGGCGTCGCGTTTCCTGGTTTCAACGACTACTACGTCCAAGGGGGCGTCGGCGACATCATTCCGTTCGACATTCCGCACAACAACGGGCAGGTGCTCGATCGCACGTTGAGCCTCGCCAACCAGTACGCCAGCAAGCTCGACTTCGTGCAACTTGCCACTTGGAACGACTTCGGCGAAGGAACGATGTTCGAGCCGACGGTGGAAACGGGCTACGACTATTTGCTGAAGCTGCAGGATTTTACCGGCGTCGAGTATGGCGAGGCGGAACTGGAGTTGGTGTTCCAACTCTATCGTGCGCGGAAGGCGTATGCGGGCGACGCTGCGAAGCAAACGCTGCTAGACAATGCGGCGGCGCTGTTGAACGATCTGCAGATCAGCGATGCGCGGTCCATCATCGACAACCTGCTGCCGCCGGGCGATTTTGACGGCAACGGCACGGTCGATGGCGCCGACTTTCTTGTCTGGCAGCGCGAGAACGGCAGCACCGGTTACTATCCGCTCAAGCAAAATGCCGCCGATGGGAACGCCGACGGCGTTGTGGATGACGCTGATTTAGATTTGTGGCGGCAGTACTTGGGGTTCGTGAGCACGAGCATCGGGGCAGCGGCCGCTGCGGCGGTTCCTGAGCCGGCGGCGCTGCCGCTCATTCTCGCGGCGGCCGCGTTCTGCGGGTTGCGCCGGCGTCGCTAAGACGCGGCGAACGTCGCAGTTGCATTCCTAGCCCCGGGCTCCGCCCGGGGGGGCAGTGCGAGCGACTACGCTTCTCTGAATGGCAAACCGACCCCCGGGCGGAGCCCGGGGCTAGAGTCGATGCGTCCAGGGCCGTGCGGCCATTCCAGCAGCGGTTGCTACAAACCGAAACCCCAACGGGATTCCGCTCGTCTCCTCGCCCCGCGACCTAAGTTGAAAATAGAGAGGCGCCTCGGCCTCTGCCTTATCAATCGCGGGAAACAGACGAATGACTGCCGACAAAGACCTAGTTCAAAGCAGCTACGGCGCGTGCTGCCTCTCGCCGAAATTTTTCGATGATTTCTACGATGCGTTTTTGGCGTCGTCGAGCGTCATCGCCGGCAAATTCGTCAACACCGATATGGCGAAGCAAAAGCGGCTGCTCCGCGACGGCATCTCGTTCATGATCATGTATTTCAACGGCACGGCCGTCGGACGGATGAAGGTCGACAAGCTCGGCGAATCGCATTCGCAGGGGCGGATGGACATCAAGCCGCAGTGGTACGACCTGTGGGTGAACGCCCTCGTGAAGACGATCGCGAAGCATGACCCGAAGTTCTCGCCCGTGACTGACCGAGCCTGGCGGACGGTGCTGGCGAAGGGCATCGAGGCGATGCGGAGCCAGTATTACGCTCCGGCTGCGGCCGGCGTCTGAGCGAAACGCGGAAACGGCTCGCCTGTCGGAAGAATTCGGGATCGAATAAGAACATTTTGTCTGTGCGTCGCTACTACCGGAACAACCGGACGGTTGCGACGGCCATTTCTCGATCCAATCGACGACGGCAAACCGCATCCAGGCGAAAGTTGACATAAGCTTGCCAATGTCCCTCAGGCTTTTCCCCGTCAGAGATCCGTAACGACTCAGCAGCGAGCCGCTACCGATGATCGAAACCTCCGCCGTCGACGATGACTACGCCGCCGTTGGCGGCGCAGTCTGCGCACTCGATGACGCTATCGAGCGTTGCGGCAGCTGCAGCACGCCCGTGATGCTGCGTCGGCCGAGCGTCTCGGCGCCTGCCAGCCCGTGGCTCTGCCGGCGGTGCGGTTCGGTTTTCTTTGCGCGACCGCAAGAGAAGGACGGCAAGCTCCTGCGTGGAGTCGCCAAGCCGATCTGCTACCACGAAGTGATGCGCGAGCTGAACGTTCACCTCGGCGCCGGGGCGCAAACGGCGAGCAAACGCGATGTGATGCGGCTGGTGGAGTGCTTCGCCAATCGCAAATTCATGGGGACCGATACGCGTGCTCAGCGGCGGCATATCGTCGCGGCGCCGGTGACGGTGATTCCGCTCAGCGGCGACTTGCGGATTACGGCGCCGGCGGAGCGGGTGCTGACGCTCAACGTCTCGGGCGGAGGCGCCGCGCTGTTCCACACGCGGCGGATCCCGCAGCCGTACCTGGCGATTGATTTTACTTACGCTGGCGTCAATCTACTGCCGGTCGTTCTGGAAACGACTCGCGTTCGCCAAGTGGCCAACTCGTACGAGATTGCCGGGCGGTTTGTTTGCCGGATCACGCCATAGGCCGTTGATTTTCGCCCCAGGTCGTCGCCGGCATGCATCCGACCGTGCGGCACGGAGTTTGCCGCTATGGGTCTAATCGAGGACCCACGAACTGCAGGCGGCAGGCCCGGCGATGTTGTTTCCTTCCCGAACGCTGCACGAGTTGCCGCGCGTCTTGCGCGGTGCGTTCTTTGAATGGCACGAAGACAAAGTGCCGCGGATGGCGGCGGCGATTGCCTTCTACGCCGTTTTTTCCCTCACGCCAATCGTCGTCATCGCCTTCAAAATTGCCGAGCGGAGCTTCGGCTCGGAGGTGGCGCTGCGCGAGATTCTCGCCCAAGCGGCTTTCCTAATTGGCAACGACGGCGCCGCGGCGATCGAGACGCTGATCGCCAACGCCCAGCCGCGGGCGGCGACGCCGATCGCGACGGGGATCGGCATCGCCACGATGATCTTCGCCGCGACCGGCGTTTTCACGGAGCTGAAAGATTCGCTCAACACGATCTGGGAAGTTCAGCCGAAGCCGGGGTTGGGGATCGTGCAGATGATCATCGACCGCTTCTTTGCGTTCGCGATGGTGCTGGTGATCTGGTTTCTGATGTTGATTTCGCTCGTGACGAGCGCCGCGATGGCCGCGGCGGTGCGAGTGGCGTCGCCGTACGTCGTCGGGGTTCAATTCATCGAATCGCTTTTATCGCTGGCGCTAATCACGCTGCTGTTCGCGCTGATTT
The DNA here is from genome assembly GCF_009177095.1 of Lacipirellula parvula. Lineage (NCBI taxonomy): Bacteria > Pseudomonadati > Planctomycetota > Planctomycetia > Pirellulales > Lacipirellulaceae > Lacipirellula > Lacipirellula parvula. The sequence goes on along the minus strand of NZ_AP021861.1, from coordinate 6,043,240 downwards.
ACCGCGTGCTGCCTGACGTGAAGGTGGCGTGGCGCGACGTGTGGCTGGGGGCGTTCGTGACGGCGGGGCTGTTCGTGATTGGCAAGTTGCTGTTTGGGCTCTATCTAGGTCACAGCTCGCTCGGTTCGAGCTATGGGGCCGCGGGGTCGCTTGTGATCGTGATTCTGTGGGTGTACTACTCGTGCCTCATTCTGCTGTTCGGCGCCGAGATGACGCAGGTACAGGCGCGTATCCATCACGTGCCGCTGGAGCCGACGGAGAAGGCGGTGCACGTCACCGAGCATGCCCGCGTGCAGCAGGGGATACCGCGGACGAGCGACGTGCGGGCCGCGGTGCAGGGCGACGAAGTGAGTCAACGATAGTGCTATAGATTGCGACAGCTACGCTGCTTCTGGTTCGCCAGTTGTCCTCCTGCGAGGCGACGAGCGGTGCGCACTGGCGCGTAGCGTGTCCCAATCGATCGACAGCCGCCCGCCGGAGGCTTGGTGCTGCTCGCCCCAGGAGGTGAGCAATTCGAGGCAGGCGTGATCGATGTACGACAGACGGTCGAGTTCGACCTGAACTTCCGCATCGCTGGGGAACTGCTCGAGTGCGGCAGCCAGTTTGGGCAGCCGGACGAACGTTGCCGCTCCGGCGAGTCGCATGCGGTAGCGGTTCTGCGCTTCATCGCGGTCAATCTTGATGCCAAGCCGCGAGAAGGTGTACAGGAGCTTGGCCGCGGCGAGCGCGATGCCAACGACGACGCCGACCAGCAGATCTTTCGCAACGATCGTGATCAGCGTCGCCAGATAGATGGCGACCTCGCCCCAGCCGAACTCGAGGAGTCGTTTGATCTCCTTGATGTTCACCAGCTTGTAACCGGTGTAGACGAGCACCGCGGCGAGGCTGGCGGTGGGAATCATCTGCAAGAGGCCGCCGAGCGCGACGACGAACACCAACAGCCAAACGCCATGAAGAATGGTCGAGAGGCGGCTTTTGGCGCCGGCCTGGACATTAGCTGAGCTGCGGACGATGACGCCGGTCATCGGCAGCGCGCCGAGCGTGCCGCAGATGATATTGCCGACTCCTTGAGCCGTCAGTTCGCGGTCGTAGTTCGTGCGTTGACCATGCGCCAGTTGGTCGACGGCGGTGGCGCACAGCAGCGTTTCGGCGCTGGCGATAATGGCGATAAGCGCCGCGGTTTGCAGCAGCTCGCCCCAATGGGCGTTTTGCAACAGCGTGAGCGTCGGCAGGCGAACCTCCTCCCACAGGCTGCCGGGGAGTTCGACGTAGAATACGGGCAGCATCAGGAAGTAAGCAGCCAGCAGCGCCGCGACGATCGCGATCAGCGGCGCCGGGACGAGCCGAAGCTTCCGCGGCGAGAGTTTTTGCCACAGGATGATGATCACGATCGTGCCGATGCCAAGGATCGCGGCAATGCGATGGTTCCTCAGCCGCTTGGCGGCAACATCGATCGCGGCCACGGCGGCCTCTTGCGTAGCGATCGCATCAACCGCTTTGCCTGAGCGAAGCGCCGCCTCAGCAGCTTCGCTACGGACGATCGCCTCCTGGAGCGCGACCTTGGCCGCGTCGAGGTGAACTTGGCCGTCCGAGGCGCCCTCGGCCGTAATCATCTCGTCGCGAAGTTGCAGCAGGTGTCGCGTGATGCGTTCCTGCTCGGGGATGAGCGTTTTGAGCTGCGGTTCTTCGACTTGCTCGAGCGCCGGGCTCGCTGGGGCGATGTGCGCGTAAGGAATGAGCTCCGCGGCGTGGACCCGCATGTTGATCTGATCGTGATGGAGGTCGGCCATCTCCTGCAGAGCGTGGCGGCGGAAGATGCGCTCTTCTTCGCCGGCAAGCGGCGGGCCGTTGAATGTCTTGTAGATCGCTTGCGGGATGGTCGCGAGATTTTCCAAGCCGCTACGACGCGGTTTGTCGTCGACCATCACATGGAACTGGCTGGCGAAGATGAGGACGCCGATGCCCGCGAGCATGCCGTGGATGACGGCGGGCGAGACGGCGCGGAACCAGGGGCCGAGCTTCAGTCCGCCGGCGACGATCTGCATCGCGCCGGCAATGAGGACGGCGAGGCCAAGCATTTCGAGGCCAAGCCGCTGGATGATTTCAAAAACGATGACGGTGAGGCCGGCGGCGGGACCGCTGACTTGCAGCTGACAACCGGCGAGCGAGCCGGCCACGATGCCGCCGACGATACCAGTGATGAGGCCCGCCGCCACCGGGGCGCCGGACGCGAGCGCAACGCCCATGCAGAGGGGGAGGGCGACGAAGAAGACGACGATCGACGAGAGGAAGTCTTGCTTCCAATAACGCAGCGGCGAGGCTGGTTCAGGTTTGTTCATTGGCGGCTAGAGAACTGCAATCATCAAGTGCTCTCACCAGAGAACACAGAGGCCACATAGAAAAAGCACGAAGAAGATTGGCTGCCTCAATCAGCGCCCTCTTCTCCGTGCTCTCTGTGTCCTCTGTGGTTAATCGCCTGTGTTTAGATCGCTCGCAAGTGCGGCATGATCGGACGGGGCTCGAAGCCTTGGTCGCCCACCGATTCGAACTGTCCGTCTTGCGGATTGAATGCGAAGACTTGGCCTGTTTCGAACTTGTAAACCCAACCGTGGAGCCGCAACTCGTTGCGCCCCATCGCAGCTAGGACGCTGGGATGAGTGCGGAGGTTTTCAAGCTGGACGAGGACGTTTTCCTCGACGGTCGCGGTGAGCTTTGCCTGCGGATCGGTGATGTGTCCGTAATTTTCGCGAATGATGCGAGCAGTCGCCTCGGCGTGGCCGAGCCAGCCGCGCACCGAAGGGAGGTTCGTCACCTGGCTCGGGTCGAGCAGTGCGCCCATGGCGCCGCAGTGGGAGTGGCCGCAGACGATGACATCCTGCACGCCGAGGACGGCGACGGCGTACTCGATGGTCGCCGCTTCACCGCTGCTGGTATTGGAGTAGGTGGGAACGATGTTCCCCGCATTGCGGAGGATGAATAGTTCGCCTGGCTCGGTCTGAGTGATCATGTTCGGATCGATGCGCGAGTCCGAACAGGTGATGAACAGCGCCAGAGGCTTTTGGCCCTCGACGAGCCGCTTGAAGAAGCGCTCGTGCGTGGAGAACACGTCGTTTTGGAAGCGATGAACGCCGTCTACTAGTTTTTGCATGGTAGGTAAGATTCCGAATCGTAAGTCGGTGAATGGCGCAGCCGATGGTCGGCCGCGGCATGTAAGTCGAAGCGAGCAGCCGGAGCCGACGGACGCAAGATGCGCTCGCGTAGGCTCGACGAGGCAACCGCAAGTTCGACTGGATGGAAGAAACGCTCTGGCAAACGCCGCCGAGTTCGTCGAGCGACCTCACAGGCGCACCGCAAGAGCGCGCCGGAGGCGGTTGCCCTGCTAACAGCGCAGCGGAAGCGCCAGTCCGGCCGAGAGGTGCGGAATCGAATCAACGTAATGGGCCGCTAAGGCTGGCGAACGACAAACATGGGCCGCCACTTGGCCGCTCTTCACCGGGTAAGCGAGGTCGACGTAGCGGAGGCTGCGTCGGAACTCTCCGATCGGTTTGGAAGCGGTCGCGGCCTCTTCTTGAACCTCAGATTCGACCTCGGTCTGCACGAGCGAGAGACTCGGGATCGAGCCGTACGCGACTAGTGCGATCGCCAGCACCATTGATCGAAACGCGCATTGCCCGCCCCATTGGCAAGCGACGTTCGCGGCGTTGATCAGTGAGCGAATCATGGCGTCCAGAGGGGCCGCTGGGCCCGAAAATCGCCTGCCAAAACCTATTAGCAGTCACTGATACTTCTAGTTCGCGGCTGGGGAAAAGTCAACGCGGTCCGAGTTGGCTCGGGTCGCCGAGGCGTCAATATTTGCATCGGCGCCGGACACTTTGGACGCCAGCAAAACCGGGGAAAAGAAGCCGCAGAAAGCGGTAAGTTTGGCCGCTTACGGCCGACATGCTCTCGGTCAGTCGCTGGCAGCTCGCATCGCCGACCTCTGGCCAAGCCGCTCAAGGCGGGCGGCGATCAATTCGCTGGCGGCGCGGTAACGCGAGGTCAGCCCTGGCTGAGGAAAGAGGCCGCCGCCGAGCAGGAGCGCTGCAAGGGCCAGCACGGCGATCCGTTCCGGTAGGCGGCTTCGCAGGGAGATCGTCGGGAAGTAACGCTTGCCCGTGAAGATGCGGAAGTAAGCCTGCAGCACGGCGATGCCGTTGAGCGCGGCAGTGAGCACCGCCAGCAAGCAGATCCACGGGTGGACGCCGATGGCGCCCTCAAGCAGCAGTTCGGCGCCGACGAAGCCGATCGTCCCGGGAAAGCCGATGCTCGCGAGGCCGGTAATCAGGAAGAACGCCGCGAGCGTTGGCGTATGTTCGTAAAGGCCGTGGAATTCGCTGAGCGAGAGGCGGCCAGTACGGGATTCGATCGCTCGCAGCGTCAGGCCGAATCCGGTGAGCGCCAGGCCGACCGAGATCCAGAGGCAGAGAGCGCCAGTCAAACCGATGGGAGTGGCCGATTCAAGTCCGACGAGCACGAGCGACGAGTGGCTCAAGAACAAATAGCAGAAGAACCGCCGGCCGTCGCGTTGCACCAGCGCCATCCCAGCGGCGTAGACGGCCGTGACGATGGAGACTAGTGCGAGACTCTGCAGGGCCCAGTCGGGAGCCGTCGGCAGTAGCAAGCGCACAGCCGCGTAGACGCCGACCATGGGCGTGACGAACAACAGCGACGTGCCGAACGCGGCGTGTTCGAACAGGTCGGTGATCCAGCAGTGGAACGGCACGGCCCCGCAGCGCAGCAGCACGGCGGCGGTCAACAGTCCAAACGCGAGACTCGAGGACGCCGTGCCGGGCGTTGTTCGTTCGACAAGCCACCATCCAGCGACGAGCAGCGTGACGAAGAATGAAATATGAATCGCAAACACGCGCATTGGTTTGCCGCGACTGTGGAGTTCCCATAGCGGCGGCAGCACGCTGATCGCGAGCAGGGCGACGATGCCCCACGAGTGGCGGCAGCTGAGCGTCGCGAGCAGGATCGTCTCGGAGAGCAAACTGATCGTGAACGGATAGTGGCGGAATTTTGTGCGCAGCGTCGCGAGCGCGGTGACGAAGCTGATTAGCGCCGCCATCGGCAGTAGCGGCGCATTTAATTCGTCGATGACGAAGAACTCGACGCCGAAGAGCCGAGAGGCGATCGACCAGCGGTCGTGTGCTGCAATTGCATGGAGTGAACCGAAGTCGAGCCAGGCTCCTGCTGCGCACGCGAGCGACAACCCGCTGCAGAGGAGCGTGCGGCGCTGAGTCGCTGCATGGTTGCGCAGGCCGATTAGTGACAGCGCGCCGAGCGCTGGCAGCGCGATCGCCAGTTGCAACCAGGGAAGGTGGAGTTCAGTCACTGTATGTCGTCGGCGACGTCTCCCGTTGCTTGGAGGGGCGCGGCGTTGCGCGACGTTTGGCCTGCCAGGAAATTCGTCCAGCGTCGTTCCATGGCGTCGCACCGTCGGAAGAAGCTGAGAAACGGACGAACGCAGTAGTCGCCAAGCAGCGTGTCGAAGAAGCCGCGTTCAAATGCCAAGCGGAACGCCTGGCGACGCAGTGCCGCGGGCACAATGCGTTGCCAGAACGTCGCCTGTTGCGGGAGATGGCCGCCGATGGCGTTTTCGAGGTCGTGGTAGTCGTGCAGCAGCGTCGGTGCCCGCAGGAGTTGCAGCGTTCGCAAGCAGGCATGGCCGATGATGTGGATCAGCGCGATGTAACGGAGGCCGCAGCCGATTTCGACGAAAATGATGCTTACCTGAGTGAGCGCGGCAAAGGCGAGGGCGCTTTTCACGTCGGTTTGCACTCGCGCGGCGAGTGCTCCAAAAATTGCTGAAACAAGCCCAAGCGCCACGACCACGACGCACAGGAGCGTCGATGCTTCGAGCAGTGGGCCGAATCGCAGCAACAAGAAGGCGCCGAGATGAACCGACAGGGCGCCGTAGAAAATAGCGCTCGACGGCGTGGGCCCTTCCATTGCGCGCGGCAGCCAGCCTGAGAACGGAACGAGCGCGCTCTTGCCGGCCGCGGCGACCAACAGCAGCAGGCCGACGAACAACGCCTGATTCGTAGTGAGCGCTGCATGCCCCGCGGGCCATGGGCTGTTCCCCATCAATCCGCCGAAGTCGCCGCCACCAGCGAGATGGTGGAGCGCGAGCGTCGCCAACAGGAACGCCGCATCGGCCACGCGATAGACGGTCCAAACGCGCAGCCCGTTTCGCACCGGCGCCGAGCGTTCGTGGAAGAAGCCGACGAGAAGCGCGGACGACAGGCCGACGAGTTCCCACCCGGCGAACAATGTTTCGATCGTCCCGGCCAGCGAGGTGACGACCATCCCCAGCAGGAACATCGCATATAGCACGAAAAATCGCCCGTAGCCCGGCTCGCGATGTAGGTACTTGCTTGCGAACGCGCCGGTCACGCCGCAGAGGGCGAAGGAGAGAATCACGAATGGCACGGAGAGCCGATCAAACACGAACTTGAAGGTGAAATGAAAGTGCTGCTTCTCAAGTGCCAGCCAGTGGCCCATGTCGAGTTCAACCAGTCGGCGATCGGTAATTAGCATCAGCACGAGAATGCCGATCGATGCAAGTAGCCCCGTCGCCACGGCGCCCTGAGTGAGCCGGCTCGCCGTCCGTTCGCGTAGCGGCCGGCCGACAAGCGACGAGACGCCCAGCACCGTCAACAGCAGCGTCGGGCACGCAACGACGGACGTTCCCAGCAGTTGGAAGAGTTGCTCGTCGTTCATCGCGGCGTCCTCCCCTTGAGCCTGGAAGCGGGAGTTGGCGAGACGGACGCTTTGATTGAAGCGTAGCCCAGATGATCGCGCCAGCCGCGGTACCAATCGATCGAAGCCGCTGCTTCGGGCAGTTGGTCGGATTCGGTAACGTATCGCTCGAATCGCCCGTTGCTGAAGAGGTGGATCGTCGCGTTTTCAGGACTCAACGTCGCCAGTTGCACCCACTCGTTGCGGCAAAGCCGCGCGATCGTCGGGTTGGCGGTCATGATTCGCTCCAGTGCGGCCGGCGTTGTTTCAATGACGAACAGGATTCGGAGCGGTTCATGGATTTCGATCATCTGGGCCGAAAGCCCTGGCCGCAAATCGCTCGACGCCCCTTCCATCACCCCCAGCAGCGACGTGATGTTGTGGGGCAACTTTGAGCCACAGCCGTAGCCCTCGACGTCGACGCAGGAGAAGTAGTACTCCAGATTGATGCCCGCGCAAACGGGGATTACCGCGGCGAGGATTCTTGCCAGGATTGCCCCGTCCTCGGCGTCTTGCGTCGGATCGTACGACGCCAGGAAGGTGCGCCGATCCATGAAAAGCCCGCGGCTCCGTGCACGTCGTCCGACGAAGACTGCTGCGTTGGTCGCGTGATTGTACTCGGGCCGCGCTTGCGACAAGTCTTCCGAGCGGAGCTCGACATGCGCGAGCGCCGCGGCGGGCGTGAGCGATAGTTCCGCCGATTCAAAACGTCGGCAGCGTTCGTGGGCGTTGCGGCGCCGCGCTTCGTCGATGGTTCGCCGCGTCGTCGCGAACAGTTCTTGGTGGGCGGCCGGCAGGCGATCGAGATCGAAGTAGTCGACGCCATCGGTGCAGGTGTTGTGAAACGCGCCGATGAAGTAGGCTTCTGCGGGAATGTCGAGCCCGCGGTCTGCCAGTCTCGCTCGGACGCGTGGGTCGTTTGCCATTTGGCAGAAGGCGCGGGCATTCGGTCCGCCGCTGCCGCCGCTACAAGCGCCGCAGTTGTAGGCGCTTTCATGCGGGTTGTTCAAGCTGGACGAACCATGTCCACAGAACAGTACCAGTCGTGAAAAATTGCGAGTAAGTCCCGTATCGCGAAGCGTCTGCTCGACGACGTCGGTCATTTCGTCGACGCTGTAGCCCACGTGGCCTGCGTCGGGGCCGGGCTTCGCTTCGCTTCGCTCAAGCAGCAACTGCGTTGCTGCGGGCGGGCGAACGATCTGACCGAACAGCTTGCGGATCTGCGCGGAAATGCGCGGAAACAGGATCCGAGTCACGAGCGGCACGGACGCCAGCGTGCCGAAGAGGGCCGTGACGGCGCCGCCGAGAAGCGAACGGCTGCCCCGGTGAAACTGATGCGAAGCCGCGCCGAACAGCCGCCGAAAGCGCGACCGACGACGATCGACTTCTTCGAGTGCGTACGCCGGCAGTTCTTTGACGTAATGCTGCGGTTTGACTGCCACCGGACACAGAGGCCGGCTGTGGGCGTCGGCAACGCCGCGGTAATACATCGCCACGCCGAAGAAGCCGGCGTATCCAAGCGTCTCGCACGCAGGATCGACTTCCTCCAAGTGGCGCCGGAACGATTCTTCGCGGTCGTCGATGCAGCAAACGATCTGGAACGAAGGCGCCTGCCGCGAGGCGGCGTCATTCGGCTGCTGGCAGCGGTTGTGAATCGCGAGGGCGTCGAGCGTTTGATTGCGGTAGCGGCGCTCGTAGGCCAACTGAAATGTGCGGCGGCGCTCGAAGTCGTCGAAGGCGGACAGCTCGTCCGCCAGCTGCCCCCAAGTCTTTTCAGGCAAACGGAAGAGTTCTTCAGGCAGGACGCCCCGCACTTGGCAGAGCTGGAAAACCAAGAACGCCAGTTGCGTCTTGCCGGTGGGCGTGCGCGCGGCGTGAATTGCGGTGACTCGTGAGCGAAGCATTGCGAGCGGCTCCGCATCGCCCAGCGCTTCTTTCGCGATGTGAGCGGCGGCGAAGCGATCGAGCAGCAGCCGTACCGCCAGGAATTCGACGAGCGTGCCGCGCGGCGCCGGCCGTACGGCCCATTCGGCGTTCGTCTCCATCTGCCAGATCATGCCGGCCCAGCCGCGCAGCGCAAGCAACGACGCCGCGATGAACTCGTCGCGTTCCTCGGCCGAGACGCCGAGGAGGTCGAGCGATTCCTCGATGCACGCGAGCGGCGTGACTTGCTCGCGCTGCAGTCTGGCAAGTTCGCGTTTGATCCCCATGAGCCAGTGGGGAACGACGCCTCCCGAATGACCGTACACTCTCAGGAACGACTGATAGAACCCGGCGTCGCGATCAGGAAGCGGCCAGTGGGCGTACCCTTGGTCGAGGAAGGCCGCGGCGTAGCGAATCAGCACTTCGTTGGCCAACTCGTCGGCGTCGACTCCGGTCGCCTGCAGCAGGGCGTCGCGGTGGCGCAGGGCTGCCGGCGGGGCGGGAGTCGTTCGGCCGGTGCGCTGGACGCCGTCGAAAGAAAGTCGCCACAAGAGTTGCAAACAAACTTCCTCCCACTGGGCGTCGTGCCACGATTCGATCTTTTGGCGATCAAACTGATCGAGTGTTTTCTCAATCAACTGCTCCAGCAACGGCTCGCTTAGTTGTCCCGAATTCGCGACACCCGCACGGAAGTCGCGCATGATCCAGCGACGCGTTCCCTCGACCAGTCGCCGGCGAATCTCCGGCGGGACGTCGCTGCGAAAGGTGCGCAGCGCGTCGGTCTCGGCGACCACCCACCGTAGTTCGGGGCTCGGCGCCGTGCGCAGCGAATGCTTGAGCATCGCGAGCCGGAGGTGGAAACGCGTTCCCAGCAGCCCGATGAGTTCGTCGGCGCGATCGGCGAGGTCTGCTTCGAGGACGGCGGCGAGATCCGCTTCCTTGATTCGCCCGCGCGCGAGTTCGCGTCGGTAGCGTTCTTCCATCAGGAACGGTTGACTGCCGTAGACGCGTTGCGAGCGGCCGAGCGCCGCGTCGAAGCGCAACTCCTCGAAGGCGTGGAGCGTATTATGATGGACGAAGACCGTGATCGGGCCCTGAGTCGGCAGCAGATGGGCGGCCTGCTCGATCGAACGAAGCAAGCGATCGGCTTTCTCTGGAGAAAGGTCGATCGGGGCAGGGCGCTCAGAAGAAGCAGTTAGCGCCACAGCGGGAGGAGCTCCGATTACGAGCTGGGAGGGAGGGGGAGGCGACGGGCGGGAGCTGTTTAATCGGTGCGGTTGTTTTTCATGTTTGAAAAAGCGGCCAGCGGTGACTCGGAATTGCATTCATGTTCGAAGTTACCTTTCAATTTTGTATACTTTCACTGATCGGCGGCAGCCGTCAACGGTAATTACAAAATAGACAGACCGCTATTACTCCCGTGCTGGTACGGATTTCCGCTAATTAGCCCGTCGCCCCCAGGAGCCCGCGGACGCTATTCTTAATAATAGGACTGTCGCAACTTCAGGGATGAAAGCCGCCGGCTCTGCCGGTGGACGATGTACGAATTAAGCCTGGCGGCCATTCGTCCACCGGCGAAGCCGGTGGCTTTAATCGCCGCCCCCGTCATTCAACTTCTCGCCTCACTTACGGAACAGATGCAATATGGAAGTCCTTGTCGTAGAAGATGACGACATTCTCGGGAAAGCGATTCGCCGCGGTCTCGAAGACGCCGGTCATCGTTGCACGCTCGCCGCCACCGGGGCGAAGGGGCTCGACGTCGTCGTCGCCCAGAAGTGCGACGCCGTCGTCCTCGACCTGATGCTCCCGGATCAGTCGGGTATCGACGTGCTCCGCACCATCCGCAGCCAGGGAATCCGCACGCCGGTGATCATCCTGACTGCCTTGGGCTCTGTGGAGGAACGCGTCGACGGCCTGAACGCCGGCGCCGACGACTATCTAATCAAGCCATTTTCGTTTCCCGAACTGCTCGCGCGGCTCTCGGCCGTGGCACGGCGCGCCCACAATCTGACGGCTCAGAGTCTGTGCGTCGGGCCGCTGTCGCTCGACTTGGCGACGCGTCGGGTTACGCGCGACGGTCAAGAAATCGATCTCACCCCAACCGAGTTCAGCCTGCTTGAGTTCCTGATGCGGAACGCGGGGCAAGTGCTGACCCGCAAGATGCTGAGCGAGCATCTGTGGGATTCGAATTGGGAAGGCGTGACCAACGTGATCGAAGTCCACATCACGCGACTGCGCGGGAAGATCGATCGCGACTTCGGCGAGCCGTTGTTGCAAACCGTCCGCGGTCGGGGCTACGTGCTCAAGGGCGTCTAAACGACGTTCGTGCGGAGCGAGACGCGGCCTTGCAGACCACTTTCACGGAATGACGCCATGCCGTCGTTGAATCCCGCCAAACGCACGAAGTCTCAGGGGCCGACGTGGCGGACTTTGCGGTTTCGACTCGCCGTCTGGAACGCCATCGTCGTCATTATCACGGCGCTGGTGACGCTGATCGGCCTGCGCCAAGGAGTGCGCTGGGCGCTCGTGCACGAACTCGACCAGGTGCTCATCGACGATGCGCATGAAATTGTGCTTTCGATCAACTCGGTGCATCACGGCAATTTGGAGTCGCTGAAGACCGACCTGGAGCGCATGGCGCAAAGCCACGAGCATCGTGGTTGGTATGTGAAGCTGGTCGACGATCGCGGCGATCAGCTATGGGCGACTCAAGATGCGCGTCCGCGATTGCCGCGGCCCAATATCGATGAGGATGCAACTCCGGTGACTTTTGAGGGGTATCGCATCGTGCAGATGCGGGCTCCCCATGCGATCGACGGCGTGGCCGGCATCCGCGTCGGCGCCACGCTCGATCGCATCAACGAGGACATGGCGCGGATCGATCGCTGGGTGTTGCTGGCCGCCGCCGCGGTGCTGTTGGCGGCGCCGATTGGCGGGTACTGGCTTGCGTCTCGCGCCGTGCACACCTTGGGCGAGATCATCACCACCGCCGCGAGATTGCGCCCCAACCACCTCGAAGAACGCTTGATCATTCGCGGCTCAGGCGACGAACTCGATCAGCTTGCCGAGACGATCAACAGCCTCCTCGATCGTATTGCTGCGTACTTGAACGTAAAACGCGACTTCTTGGCGAACGCGGCGCATGAACTGCGGACGCCGCTTGCCGCGATTCGGAGTTCGGTCGAAGTCGCCCTCAACGGCGCTCGCTCTCCCGAGGAATACGAAGACCTGATGGTCGATGTGATCGAAGAGTGCGGCGCGCTCGAAGCGCTCGTCAATCAGTTGCTGCTGCTGTCCGAAACCGAGGCGGAGCTTCCGGTGGCTCAGTTTCAACGCGTTGATTTGAACGACCTGACTTTCAAAGCAGTCGACATGTTCTCTGGCGTTGCGGAAGCTCGCGGGGTGAAACTGCGCGTCGGCCGCGTCGACTACGCGCTGGTCGAAGGGAACCGCAACCATCTCCGGCAGGTGCTCAACAACCTGCTCGACAACGCCGTGAAGTACACTCCTGCCGGCGGCGAGGTGACAGTCGAGGCGATCGTCGACGGGACGAGCGTGCGGCTCAGCATTGCGGACACGGGAACCGGCATCTCGAACGAAGAGCAGCAGCACATTTTTCAACGATTTTTCCGCGCGGAATCGGCTCGCACGCGCAGCCCCGGCGTCGGCGGCACGGGGTTGGGGCTTAGCATCTGTCAGTCGGTGGTTCATAATCACGGCGGCGAGATTGCGTTCAACAGCGTGATCGATCGGGGCACGACCTTCACGGTGACGTTGCCGCTCGCCGATAGTGCGACCACTGAAGAGAGTCCCTTCCAAGGCAGCGGCATGACACGCGTCGTTTCGATTCTGTTCGGTCTGTCCGCTATACTGATCAACGTAGCGCCGCTGCAGGCCGCGGAGCCGGCCGGCGTCGCGCGCCCTAACATCGTGTTGATTTACGCCGACGATCTCGGCTACGGCGACGTCTCGATCAACGGCGGCAAGATTCCGACGCCGAACATCGACAAGCTCGCCCAGCAAGGGCTTGCGTTTCGCGACGCGCACTCCTCGGCGCCAACCTGTACGCCGTCACGGTTCGCGTTGCTGACGGGGCAGTATGCGTTTCGCCAGGAAGGGACCGGCATCTTGCCCGGCGATGCGAACCTCATTATCAAGCCTGGTACGCCAACGATCGCGAGCTTGCTGCAGAGCGTCGGCTACAAGACTGGCGTGATCGGCAAGTGGCATCTCGGGCTCGGCGAAGGGAAGGTGAACTGGAATGAGCCGATCAAACCAAGTCCCGAGCAAATTGGCTTCGACGAACATTTTATCATTGCCGCCACGGGCGATCGTGTGCCTTGCGTTTACGTTTCCGGCGGTCGCGTCGTCGATCTCGATCCGGCCGATCCGATCGAAGTGAGCTATGCCGAGAGAATCGACCTGTCCCCGTCGGGCGCCGAGCAGCCGGAAAAGCTGAAGCAGCGCTGGTCGCATGGGCACGATCAGTCGATCGTCAACGGCATCTCCCGCATCGGTTGGATGACCGGCGGCGAGCAGGCTCGGTGGATCGACGAGGAGATGGCCGACGTGATCGCAGGGCAGGGCGTCGACTTTATCGAGCGGCATCATGCCGAGCCGTTTTTCCTGTTCTTCGCCACGCAAGACATCCATGTACCGCGCGTGCCTCACTCGCGCTTCGCAGGCAAGAGCGGCCACGGCCTCCGCGGCGATGCGATCATGCAACTCGATTGGACCGTAGGCCAAGTGCTCGACTCGCTCGAGAAGCACAACCTCGCCGACAACACGCTCGTGATCTTCAGCTCCGACAACGGGCCGGTGCTCGACGACGGTTACGTCGACCAAGCGAACGAGTTGCTCGGCGAGCACGATCCTAATGGACCGTACCGTGCCGGGAAGTACTCGGCGTTCGAAGGGGGAACCCGCGTGCCGTTCTTCGTTCGCTGGCCCGCCCGCGTGCCGGCCGGCGGGACGACCGGCGCGCTGTTTGGGCAGGTCGACCTCGCGGCAACGCTGTCGGCGCTTGCCGGCGCGAAGATTCCGACCGGTGCTTGCCAAGACAGCCGCGACGAACTCGACGCGCTGCTCGGCGAGGATAAGACCGGCCGGCCGCATCTGGTGCATGAAGGCCGCGATCCGCACTCGCTGCGGATGGGACCTTGGAAGTTCGTCCCTGCGGGACCGTCGCGCGACAGCCTCAACCCTGGGCCGCCGACGAAGGTTGCCAAAAAGGGCGCGCTCTACAACCTCTCCGCCGAGTTCGACGAGACGACGAACCTCGTCAACAAGCATCCGGAGCAGGCCGCAACGATGAGAAAGAAGTTACGAGCAATCGCAACGTCTCCAGACCGCTCTTAGCGGTTCGCGGCTTCGCTAATTGCTCTAGTTTCACGCTGCTCCTTGGCGGGCGGCGAGCTACTGGTCCGCGCATCTTGTTACCGAAGTCGTTGTCTAATGCGGCATTGCAGCGATTTACTCATCGCTCGCTTGGCTCGAACGAACAGGCGCCGTCGCAAAAGGCGATCGCGTCCGCACCGCATCGCGGGTGTAGCTGGCTGCCCGTCGGTATATAATGACCGGGCCCGCAGGGCGCGAGGTGAGACCGTTCAAACCCCGAGGCAATGATCGCCATGCGGGATGCGTTGCGACGATTGAGGAATACTCATGTTGCGCGGAAGCTTTGGCGCCGCGCTCCGGTATCGTTGCTGGCTCTCTCGCTGTCGTCACTGCTGGCTGTCTCCTTCGCTCGCGCCGATGAGGCCGCGCTCGACCCCGCGGCGGTCGAATTCTTCGAAACCCGCATCCGCCCCGTGCTGGTCGAGCATTGCTACTCGTGCCACTCCGCTGCGGCCGGTTCGCCGAAGGGCGACTTCCGGCTCGACTCGGCCGAGCATCTCCGCAACGGCGGCCCCGGCGGCGCGGTGATTGAACCCGGCAATCCGGCCGAGAGCACGCTCATCTCGGCGCTCAAGTACGAATCGTACGAGATGCCGCCGTCGGGCAAGCTCTCCGACGAGATCATTGCCGACTTCGAACAATGGGTGGCGATGGGCGCCCCCGACCCGCGCAATGAAGCGGCCACTGCCGACGAGGCGCCGACGGTCGACCCGCGCAATCATTGGTCGCTCAAGGCCCCGCAAAAAGTCGCGGCGCCCGCAGTCGCCGATCGCGCGTGGACGCGCACGGTGATTGATGCGTTCATCCTCGCGCGGCTCGAAGCGGCGAATGTCAAACCATCGCCCGCCGCCGATCCGCGAACGCTACTCCGTCGGCTCCACTTCGATCTCACTGGTCTGCCGCCAACCGCCGCCGAGTTGGAGCAATTCGCCGCTAACTCCAGCGACGCCGAGTACGAACAAGCCGTCGACCGGCTGCTCGCGTCGCCGCAGTTCGGCGAACGCTGGGGCCGCTACTGGCTCGACGTCGCCCGCTACGCCGACACAAAGGGCTACTGCTTTCAAGAAGACCGCAATTACCCGAACGCCTTCAAGTACCGCGATTGGGTGATCAGCGCGTTCAACGGCGATATGCCGTTCGACCGGTTCGTCGTCAATCAGATTGCCGCCGACCAGTCGGGTGATCCGAACGCCGCGGCCGCGAGCGGGTTCCTCACGCTCGGCCGGCGATTCCTCAACGATTCCCAACTAATCAACGACGATCGCATCGACTTGATGACCCGCGGGCTGATGGGGCTGAGCGTTGCGTGCGCTCGCTGCCACGATCACAAGTACGATGCGATTCCGACGGCCGACTACTATTCGCTCTACGGCGTGCTGGCGAGTTGCACCGAAACGCCGCGCGACGATCTGCCCGCGGCCATGGCCGACGCCCCGCAACCGGCGACGCAGCACATCTTCCTCCGCGGCAACAACGGGTCGCCGGGGCCGGAGGTGACACGGCACTTCCTCAGTTGCTTTGCCGAAGGCGAGCCGCAGCCATTTCAAAACGGCAGCGGCCGTCTGGAACTCGCCAACGCGATCGCCAGCCGCAACAACCCGCTCACCGCTCGCGTGTGGGTGAACCGCGTGTGGGGCAGGCTGATCGGCCGCGGCATCGTGGCGACGCCGAGCGACTTCGGCGTTCGCGGCGAGGCGCCGACGCACCCCGAACTGCTCGATTGGCTCGCGGTCACGTTCATGGATGAGTCGTGGTCGACGAAGCGGCTCATCCGCCGCATCGTGACGTCGAACGTCTACCGCCAGTCAAGCGCCCCGCGGCCCGATTGCCACGAGGTCGACCCGACGAACGCGCTGTTGGCCCGCATGAATCGCCGCCGACTCGACATGGAATCGCTTCGCGACGGCTTGCTGCAGGCAGCTGGCCGGCTCGACGTGACGATGGGCGGTCCGTCGGTGCAGCTCACGACCGCTCCTTATTCGAATCGCCGCGCGATCTACGGCTTCATCGAACGCCAGAACCTGCCGGCGTTCTTCCGCACATTCGACTTCGCGAATCCGAACACCCCCGCCGCGGCCCGTCCGCAAACGGCGTCGCCGAGCCAAGCGTTGTTCATGCTCAACAGCCCGTTCGCGATCGAGCAAGCGCGGGGCCTTGCCGAGCGGAGCGCCGCCGTGCCGGAGAACTCGCCGCCGCTGGCCGACACCGATCGCGTTTCGCAGCTCTATCAATTCGCGCTCGGACGCAAGCCAAGCGTCGAGGAAATCGCCGAGGCCGCCACGTTCGTCGCCGCCGGCGCCCAGGCCGATGCGGCCGCGCAGGTCGCCTCTCAGCCGCGGTGGCAGTATGGCTACGGCACGTACGATCCGCTGAGCGACCGCGCCGACTTCCATCAGTTCCCGCACTTCGCGAACGGAACTTGGAACGGCGGCGAAGCATTTCCCGAAGTCGAGGCCGGCTGGGCGATGCTCAACGTCCAAGGCGGGCATCCCGGCGACGCAACGCACGCCGCGATCCGCCGCTTCACCGTCCCCGCCGCCGGCACGCTGCGGATCGAAGGCGAACTGCAGCGGCACGCCGCCGAAGGTAACGGCGTGCTGGGGCGCATCGTCTCCAGCGCTCGCGGCCGCGTTGGCGAGTGGCATGTGCCGACCGGCGGCAGCGCAACGAGCGTGGAATCATTCCCCGTCAGCGCGGGCGACACGATCGACCTGATCGTCGATTCGATCGAAAACAATCACCACCACGACACGTTCTTCTGGCGAGCGAATATTACTCTCACCCGCGAAGACGGCTCAGTGGAAGCTTGGAACACGCTCGACGGCATCGACGGCCCGCGCACCGCCGCGCCGGCGCCGCTCGACCGCTGGTCGCAACTGGCGCAGGTGCTGTTGATGTGTAATGAGTTTGCGTTTGTGGATTGAGGTAAAGGATTTCTCTCGCGAAGGCGCAAAGAAGAGAGCCAATAACTGCATTTCCTTTGCGACTTCGCGCCTTTGCGTGAGATCTGCATTGTTTGAATCAGAGAGTCGGAACCATGCCCCACCAACCTCGCCCGGAACATCTCGCTCTCACTCGTCGCGAGTTGCTGCAGCGTTGCGGCATGGGCCTCGGCGCGCTCAGCCTCGGCAGCATGCTGGCCGGCGAAGCGTCTTCCGCTGAAATCGCCAACCCGCTCCTGCCGCGGGTCGCGCACTTCCCGGCGAAGGCGAAGCACGTCATTCATCTCTTCATGAACGGCGGCCCCTCGCACATCGACACGTTCGATCCGAAGCCGCTGCTCAACAAATACGCCGGCCAGAACCTGCCGACGCAAAATCTCGCTACTGAACGTCCCACCGGCGCCGCCCTCGGCTCGCCGTTCAAGTTCAAGAAGTACGGCCAGAGCGGCATTGAAGTCAGTGAGATCTTTGCGAAGACTGCCGAGTCGATCGACGACATCGCCGTCATCCGCTCGATGCACGCCGACGTGCCGAATCACGAGCCGTCGCTGATGCTAATGAACTGCGGCGACGCTCGGCAGATTCGCCCCAGCCTCGGCTCGTGGGTTTGCTACGGCCTCGGCTCGCAGAATCAAAACCTGCCGGCGTTCGTCGCGATGTGCCCCAACGGCTATCCGATTCAGGAAACACAGAACTGGCAATCGGGCTTCTTGCCCGGGGCGTTCGAAGGCGCTTACCTCGACACGCAGCACACGGCAATCGAGCAGCTGATCGAAAACATCCGAAACGAGGCGATCTCGCTGCCGCGGCAACGCGAGCAACTCGATTTGCTCGCGAAGCTCAATCTCCGCCATCAGCAGGCTCGTCAGGACGACGCCGCGCTCGAGTCCCGCATTCAGTCGTACGAACTTGGTTTCCGCATGCAAACCGAGGCGGCCGAGGCGTTCGACGTCAGCCGCGAGCCGCAGTACATCCGCGACATGTACGGCCCCGGCACGCAGGCGCGGCAAATCCTCATCGCCCGTCGGCTCGTCGAGCGCGGCGTCCGCTTCGTGCAGGTGTGGCACGGCGAGGGTCAGCCGTGGGACAGCCACGACGACCTCGAGATCATCCACCGCAAGCTCGCCGGCGAGTGCGACCAGGCGATCGGCGCCCTCTTGGTCGACCTGAAGCAGCGCGGCTTACTCGATGAGACGCTCGTCATTTGGGGCGGCGAGTTTGGGCGCACGCCGTCGGTCGAACTACCGACGGCCGGCGCCAACCAAGGCAAGGTCAACGGCCGCGATCACAATCATTACGGCTTCACCACCTGGCTCGCCGGCGGCGGCGTGAAGGGGGGCCAAGTTTACGGCGCCACCGACGACTTCGGTTTCAAAGCGGTGGAGAACCGCGTCCACGTCCACGACCTGCACGCGACGATCTTGCACCTGCTCGGCTTCGACCACGAACGCCTCACCTACCGCCACGCCGGCCGCGACTTCCGCCTCACCGACGTCCACGGCCAAGTGGTCAAGCAACTGATTGCCTGACCCAGCCGCGGGGCAACGCCCCCGCCGGAGCGACTTTTACAACGGCCTGCGGCTAAGAGCGAAAGGCGGAACCGCAGATGAACGCAGATTGTTAGTTGAAACGTAACCAGCAATTTTCATCTGGATGGTCTGCGTCCATTCGCGTTCCTCTGCGGTTAGTTCTTTTGAAGAGGTGTGCGATTTGTGGCCGCCTTGCGCGGAGTGGTTTGTCGATCGAGGTTGGACAGGATCACAGGATTTCGCAGGATTCACTGGATTTTAGAGGAGAGTGAGCGGTTGAATGACCGCAGCTCAATCAAGTTCGTCTTCTCAGCGACAGCAATGAATGACAAATCTTGTCGATCCCCCCAAATCCTGTTATCCTGTCCAGTCTTCAATCAGCGCCGCCAACTAAGCCGTGCGGCGACGCACTGCGAGCAGCCCGCACATCGCTACGAACGCCAGGGCCATCGTCGCCGGCTCAGGGATCGCACTAACGGCGGCGACGCCGGGCGCTGGGCCGCCGAACTGGCTCTTCCAGATCGTGAGATCGGCCGCGTCGACCGCGCCGTTGCCGTTCGCGTCGCCGGTTCCGTTGTTCGTCCCCGAGCCGAACCCGCGCTGCCAAATCAAAAAGTCCTTGCCGTCCACCGTGCCGTCGTTGTTGAAGTCGGCGTCGTCGACGGCGAGCGTTTCGGAACTGAGGCCCACGAGCACGACGTCGGTCCCGCCGCTGCCCGCGACGGCCGCCACCGAGCCGGCGACGGGATCGGTCCAGGTGATGTCGCCCGTGTAGCTGATCGTCCAATTGTACTTCGTGTTGCCGAACGTCGCCGAAACGGTGTCGCCCTGGCGATAGTGGACGGAGCCGGCGGCGTTCGAGAAGACGCGATCATCGTTGAAGACGGCGTCGCCGTCCAAGTCGCCAGTGCCGTTGATGATGCCGCTGAACGTGCCGCCAAAGTTGACGTCGAACAGCCCGAGATTCTGCGGCACGCCCGCCGTGAGCATCGGCGCTGAGTCGAGTACAAGTTCGAGTCGCGAGGAGCGCGTACCGATGCTGTCCGCATCGAGGCCGTTGTTGATAGTGAGGTTGCGATCGACCTGAATCGGCCGAGTGCCGCCGTTTTCGAAGTGGAACTCGACCGTCGCGACGCCCGTGGTAATGCCGTCGCCGTTGTTGCCGTCGGCGGCGAGCGTGAAGTCGAACGTGCGGACATGCCCTGCCGTGCTGGGGTTGTGCATGATGAACCGGCCCTTGCCGCCGGTGCCGTTGGTCGAGCTGCCAGCCGAGAGGCGAATCCCCTGCGTGCCGCCCGCCTGCTGCACTTCGAGGACGCCGCCGCGGTAATCGTAGGTGCCGTTGCCCCAACCGGAGGTTTCGCGCTGGCCAAGGTCGAGCGTCGCCGTCGGCAGCCGCAGCGAACCGCCCGTCTGCACAATCTTGCCGAGGTTCGCCGCTTCGGCAGTGCTCCCCGAGCGGCCGATGATCGTCGTGCTCTCGATGACGAGATCGCCGCTCTTGATGGTGAGGATGTTCGTGTTGGTTTGATTGCGAGTGATGTAGAGGCGGTAGATCGTCTCCGGGCCGTAGTCGCGCATGACGCCGGGCGTCGACACGAGCGGCGAGCCGGTGGGGAACGTCACGGAACTGGCGGAGGTGAAGAAGGGATCGTTCGCGGGATCGTAGACGACGCCCTCGCCGGTGAGATTCCAGGCGCCAGTGGTGCCGATGTTGATTTGCGTATCGCCGCTGGCGATCGGATCAATCGGCGGCAGGACGTTATTGGCGTTGCTGTTGGCGTTCCAGTTGACGGGATCAAACCACCACTGCGTGTTGGCTTGGCCGTCCCAGGTGATGGCGGCGTGGGCCGCAGGAGCCGACGACAACACGACGAATAGCCCGGCGGCGAACAATCCAGAAAGCTTCGTCGACGGCGAGGCTTGGTGCGAAAGCATGCGTGATGTCTCCGGACGATAAGATGGCGTTGATGAGAGGCAACCGAGCGGTCTGCTGCGAGGCCAGCGAGCCGCCGATCGGAGGTGATTTTTATGTTGGGTCGAGTTGCAGAATGAGTTCCTGCGATTCGCCCGCGGCGACGGTGAGCGCAATGCCCGACGCCGTTCGTTTCGCATAGCGTGCGGGAATCGTGGCCGGCAACTGTCCCATATCGCCGCGTTCTTCCGTGATAGTGACGTAGTATTCGCCAGGTTCGATACCTTCGTCGGCGGTGGCTCCGCCTAGCTGGAAGGCGCCGTCGGCATCAGTGACGCCGCGAGCCCACTTGCCAGTCGCGTCGGAGCGTACGGTGACGGTCGCGCCGATGAGTGGCGAACCATCGGCGCGAGTAATTCGCCCGCCGACGGATGTGCGGAGCGAATCGCCGCAGCCCGCGCACAGCATCAGCGCGACTGCGAGCGACGGCACTCGGTGCTTTAACAGGCTCCAGAACATCAATCGCCTTCGCTCAGCAAGAACACTACGGCCGGCAGCTTGTCGCTGTGCCGTTCAGAGCGTACAGATCGTCGCCGGCCCGCGTTGCCATGCGGTCAAGCACGGGCAAGTCGGTTTCTTTGGAAATCGATTGCACGCTGCCATCGCACATGACGAAAAGCACGATGCCGGAGTGAACGCCGCCGAAGCCGTTGTCGCCTCCCTCGGCTTTATTCAATTCGCACTTTTGACAAAAGCCGCGACCTTCGCCGAGCATGATGGCTGCATTGTGGTCGCCATTAAAGGCGTGGCCCGCTTCCGAAGCGTAACGGCCGACCTCGCCGCCTAGCACCGTGAGCGACGTCCCGTCGGTAACGCTCTTGAGCGCGGTCATTGCTTTGAAGCCGATCACGCCTCGATTGCCGGCGCCGCCAAAGCGGACTTTGCTTCGGTCGCACTGCGGGATGGCACCGTCGGCATAATGGCCCATGCCGCCGTCGAAGTCGGTGACTTGAATCTGCGTTCCCGCATCATTCGTGGCGAATACTGGGCAGGTCGAACCAAGCACTCCGCGGTAGTCTGCCAGCGCGCCAGAGTAGCCAACCGTCGTTCCGGGGATTTCTGGATCGCCGCGAACGTGAGAGTGTCCGTCCTGTGGAATCTCCGGGACCAAGATCGCGCGATTTTCGTGCGACTGCGACGGGCAGTAGTAAGCTTCGACGCTCGCATTCCGCGTGGCGAGCGTTTGGTCGTAGTAGCAGCCGAGCTGCGGGTTCCACAGCTTCTTGACGCTCGCTTGCTCCATGTAGTCGAGGATCAACGCCAGCCACGTCTGCTGGCCATCCGCCACGCGCGACGGCGGCAGTTCTCGCCGCGAGTCGTGGTAGTTTTGCGTTGCCAAGCCGACTTGCTTGAGATTGTTCTGGCACTGCGTCCGCCGCGCGGCTTCGCGGGCGGCTTGCACGGCCGGGAGTAGCAGCGCCACCAGCACGCCGATGATCGCGATGACGACGAGCAGCTCGACCAGCGTGAAGGCTCGCGCCGCGACGGCGCATCGTGCCCGCCGAACTTGAGGGGGCTTGCCGCCACCGGTGGCAGTTGGCGCCGGTGCAGATTGGTTCATGGAAATCCTCTGCGCTGAACAGGCTCCCAGCGCACTGGCGAATCGCCGCGAGGTCGCGACGGCCGCGCGGCAAGGAGTTAGTGAGTCGAGCGATCTTCGGCTACGACAACAACGAGCAAGTCGGAATCGACGAACAATGGGAAAAGGATTGATCGGGCGTCGAGCTTGTTAAGTCGGGCTTGTTAAGCTGCGGCCCGTTCAATCGCGTGCATCATGCAATCTAATCAGCGAGCAACGACACGCCACCGAGGGCTTGCCGCCGCCGTGATTGATCTTCGCTGCGACGCCGTTTGCGGTCTAGTGTCATTTATTGCAACATTGGTCCGAAATTACGCACGGCCAAACGCTGTCGTCTGCGTCGTCAATCAGCGAATCGAGCAACGCGAGGATGAGGTTTCGCAAATGTTTTCCGCGGAGGAGTCGAGTCGACTGCGGGCAGGCAAGCGAAGTGGCTCAGTCGGCTTCGCTAGTGCGCGGCTGAAATGTCGAGAATTTCGCCACGAAGCGCCCGCGATCGAGGCGTCACGCGCTGTTGTCGGCAGCTCGGGGCGAGAGCGTCGCGATAGCTAATTACCTCAAAAATAAGATTGGACGGTGCGGAACTTCTATTTCGCGACGTAATTGCCGGGGCGTTGCGTCTTTTCGGAATAACATTGCAACATTGGCTACTTGGATGCAGAGATCCCGCGAATAGACTAAACCCTGCAGTCGCCGGTGCGGACATTGCTTCTCTAACTTTTCTGCGGCGGTCTTGTAGATCGCGGTCTTGCAGCACCTCGACGCTCGGCATGACGCGAGCCTCGGGACTTCAAGTCGCGCCGTCGGTTCGCACTCGGCATCTCCTTGGTTTCTCATCTCTGGGAGGGACGCTCATGCACGTTACGACTTGGCGACTCGCTGCGGCGGGTTGTCTGCTTGTTGGCTTCTCGTCGGTAGCCAATGCCGCGATTCTGGTGAACGACCGTTGGGCCGACGGGACCGACTCGGACCCCGCTTCGCCCACTTATTCTGAAATGGGCGTCGACGGCGACGCCGACACCGATCTCGAATCGGCCTGGTTCCAAGGGGGCGGCGGTACGCTTGATCCCACGGGCGCCGGCGGGCCGTTGGCAGGTTCCGTTTCGACTGGATCGTCGTCGTGGACCACCTATTTCACGCCCGAAGCCTCGCCGGTGACGCTGGCCAATACGGGCGATTCGCTGCGGGTTACTTGGACGTTCACGCCGCGCACGGTGAACGCCGGCAATACGAGCCAGGATTTCCGGCTTGCCGTCGTCGATAGCCCCGCCGCGACGCGACTGGCTGCGAATGGCGCCCCCGGTTCGGGAACCTATTCCGGTTACAGCATGTTCATGAACATGGGGCCGACGCTCGGCAACAGCAATCCCTTCCAGCTCCGCGAGCACGACGGCAACGGCGCCCTCCTGAGCGGCAGCGGCGATTGGCTCGCCCTGGCCAACGGCGTCGCCACCGGCGCGACTGGCTACGCGAGCGACACGCAGTACACCTATGTGATGACGCTCACCCGCAACGCATCAAGCGGCCTCGACATCGTCAGCACGATGAGCGGCGGCAGCATCGGCGGCGCTGGCACGGCGACGGTCAGCTTCACCGATACGACGCCGAGCTTCACGTTCGACACGTTCACGTTGCGGCCATCGAGCGCGAGCGGCACGGCGGCGCAATTCGATACGAGTCTCTTTCGCGTAGAAGTGACCGCGGCAGTGCCGGAACCGGCGACGCTGAGCCTGTGCGGAATCGCGGCGTTGGCTGCGTTGGCGGTGGGACGGCGCAAGTAAGAGCGAAGGGGGGGGAGGCGGCCTCGACTACTTTGGAAGTTCCAACTCTCCCCCTGAAGGGGACAGGATTACGTATCGGATGTCAGCCCCGGAGGGGGCGATATGCTGTAGCCAGGGGCGCGAGCCCCTGGTTCGAAGCTCCTGATGATTCAGAGCCCCGTGAGGGGCGACACAATTCCCCAAAGCTATGCCGAACAGTGTCGCCCCTCGCGGGGCTAAGTAATCTGTTCAGCCCACAGACCAGGGGCTCGCGCCCCTGGCTACATCACTCGGCCCCTCAGGGGCCAACACTGTATCGCGAGTGACTGCCGCTTGCGCTCGTTCTACGTTTGGAGTGTCATGAGCCTCACACGTCACGTTGCACGATTCGCCATCGTGATCGCACTGGCCTACGCCGGCGTCGCGTCTGCAATGCAGGCCGCGCCGCCGGCGTTTCCGGGCGCCGTCGGCCAGGGCGCGCAGGCCACCGGCGGCCGCGGGGGCGACGTCTATCATGTGACGACGCTCGCGGATTACGACCCGAAGACCGAGCCCAAAATCGAAGGCTCGTTCCGCCACGCGATCCGTTCGGCCGAGGGACCGCGGACGATCGTGTTCGACGTCGGCGGCACCATTCCGCTCCATGCCGAACTCGAAATCCGTAAGCCTGACCTCACCATCGCCGGCCAAACGGCCCCCGGCGGCGTCACTTGCTGGGGCTTCCCCGCCGAAGTCTCCGGCACAAAAAACGTCATCCTCCGCCACATGCGCTTCCGCACCGGCGATTTCAACGCGCGCCCAGTACCAGTAGCCGCGGGGCAACGACCCGCCGGAGCGACGCCAAGAAAGCTAAACCCCGCCTCCGCCAACGCGATGTACGTCGGCAACGAGAGCGAGCGGGTGATCCTCGACCACGTCTCCGCCGCGTGGGGCATCGACGAAGTCCTTTCGGTCACGCGGGCCCGCGACGTCACGATTCAGAATTCGATCATTGCCGAGGGACTCAACAACTCGTTCCACCCGAAGGGCGCCCACGGCTACGGCTCGCTCATCCGCGGTGAATTGACGCCGGAGGATCAGGCCAAGAACATTGGCGGCTACACCCTCTACGGCAACCTGTGGGCCCACAACCGCGCCCGCAATCCATCGATCGGCGGGCAGCAGACGCTCGACGACGGCCAAGCGGAAGGCGATCGCCGTCGCACCGATCTCAATCTGGCGAACAACGTCGTCTACGACTGGGGCGATCAAGCCGCCCACCGTAGCGAAGGGGGAGACGTTCGCGTCAACTTGCTCGGCAACGTCTTTATTTGCGGGCCCGCGAAGAAGGCAAAGTATTTCTTCCGCGAGAAGACGCCAGGGCGGAGCGAAGTCGTCGCCATCGGCAATTGGCGCGACCTCGATCAGGACGACGATCACGACGGCTCTGTGCCGGAGGATGATGCGGAGCTTGCCAAAGGTTTTGACGGGTTTGCGAAAGACGATCGCCTCGCCACCGCTGGCAAGCCGTTGCCGTTCGGCGAACAAGTCGCCGCAGTCGCTCAACCGGCGGAGCAAGCGTACGAAGCAGTCCTCGCGGGCGTCGGGGCCTCGCTCGCACGCGATGCGATCGACCAGCGAATCGTCGACTCCGTGCGGAACCGCACCGGCGGGTTAGTTGATTCGCAAGAAGAGTTCCGCGGCGCCGACGGCAAGCTGCCAGGCATCGATGATTTGCAAGAACAACGACGGCCCGCTGATTTCGACGCCGATCGCGACGGCATCGCCGACGCGTGGGAACGCAAGCATGGGCTCGATCCGCGCGATCCGAGTGATGGCAATGGCGCAACGCTGAGCGATGAAGGGTATACGAACTTGGAAGTCTACATCAACGACTTGGCCACCAAGAACTAGCGCAACGTGAGCTCTGCATGCCGCTGATCAAGATACCTTTCGCATTGCGTGCAGCTGCGCTCATCCTAGCGACCGTCGCTGCAGCGCAAGTGCATGCCCAACTCCCCTTCTTCCCCGGCGCCGAGGGATTCGGCGGTTCATTCACCGGCACGGCGCCGGCCGGGGGCTGGTTTTCTAACGCCACCGTCTACCACGTCACCACCACGGCCGACACGCTCGCCCCCGACGGCAAGCCCGCCGTCGGCACGCTGCGGGGCGCCTTTTACGACGCCGCCCGCAAGCAAATGGCGAGCAACGTGCTGGTCGTCTTCGATGTCGGCGGTACGTTTCAACTCACGCAGGGCAGCCTCGACATCAAGACGGTCAACAATATCTACATCGCCGGCCAAACGGCGCCGAGTCCCGTGACCGTCTACGGCAACACCACGCAAATCACGAAGAGCAATAACACCGTCAACAGCAACGTGGTGCTCCGCTACATGACATTCCGCAAGGGAACGGGCGACGGTGAAGATGCGATCACGTTCGCCGGCGGCAATGGGGCGGGGCAGACGGTGGCGACGAACATGATTCTTGATCACGTTTCCGCATCTTGGGCTGAAGATGAAGATCTTTCCGTAGCGAACAACAATACCAACGTCACGGTGCAGTACTCGATCATTGCGGACGCGCTGACGAACAGTCACGCGTACGGTTCGCTGATTCGTCCGCAGATCGATTCCAGCGTGACGTTCCACCACAACCTCTACGCCAGCAACGCCAGTCGGCAGGCCCGCTTCGGCACCTACAACGCCGAAACGCTGACGGCCGACTTTCGCAACAATGTCATCTACAACTGGCGCGATCGCGCGAGCTACACCGGCGGCAGCAGTGAGGCGGAGCAAGAGTTCACCGACGTCAACTACGTCGGCAACTACCTTGTCGCCGGGCCGAATACCACCGGGCCCGCCAACCGCGCGTTCTCGGTCGACAAAAACGTCACCTCGCGCGTCTATCAGTCGGGCAATTTCGTCGACGCCGATAAACAGCTCAATCCCGGCGGCGTACCGAACGGCAGCGATCTCGGCTGGGGGGCGTTCGCTGTCTCGACGCCGGTCACCGACCAAACGATGACGCAAATGGTGACGCCGTTCGCGACGGCGCCCGTCACCACGCAAACGGCGCCGGCGGCCTATGAGCAGGTGCTCGACCATGTCGGCAACTTCTGGTGGAACCGCGAAGCGATTGATCAGCGGATTATCAACAACGTGAAGACGAACACCGGCCCGTCCGGCGGCGTCGGCGCCGCAGCGCCGAACGCGACTGAACTGGCGAACCTGCTCGCGGCTCCGACGACGACTCGGCCTGCCGGTTGGGACAGCGATGCCGACGGCATGCCGAACGCTTGGGAACTCGCCCATGGCCTCAATCCCAATTCCGCCGCCGACAATCGACTCGACTTCGACGGCGACGGCTACGTGAACGTCGTCGAATACCTCAACGAAGCGGGCGAGTTTCCCGCGCCGGCGCCGATTGTGTTCAACGGCGCAACGAATACGCGCTACGCTCAGATCACCAACTGGCGAACCAACGATGGCGGTGTCACGGCCGGCAGCAACTGGCAGCCGTCGAAATACGACGCCTCGGTGATCAATGGCGGCACGGTCGCCATCGACGCTATCGGCCAGCACGCAGGTGTGCTGCAAGTGGCGCCCGCGGTCGGCAATGCGGCGACGCTTAACGTGACGGCCGGTTGGATCGACGTCGCCGAACGGCTCGAAGTTGGCGCCGCCGGCAGCGGCACGGTGAACCATACGGGGGGATTGGTGCTCGCCGACGAAGTGCTGCTGGGGGGCGGCGTCGGGGCAAGCGGCGAGTACCATCTCTCCGGCAGCGGCGTGCTGCGCACAGGCCGGCTCGCCAAGGGCGCCAACGGCGGGGCGTTCAATTTTACCGGCGGCACGCTGAGCGCCGACGCCGTCGACTTTGATCTCGTCAACAACGGCGGCGTCATCGCTGCTGGCGAAAGTCCTGGGTTGATGCAAATCGACGGCGATCTCGCCCTTAACAGCGGCGTGCTCGAAATCGAAATCGGCGGCACCCAACTCGGGCAGTTCGACCGGCTCGAAGTCGACGGTACGGCCGACCTTGGCGGCACATTGCGCGTGGCGCTCGTCAACCTCGGCGGCGGCGCGTACCAACCGCAACTCGGCGATTCGATACCCTTCCTCGCCGCCAGCGGCGGCGCTGGCGGCATGTTCGATGCGTTCGAATTGCCCGCACTCGCTTCAGGGCTGGCATGGCAACTCAGCCCTGGCAACGTGACGGTCTTCCTCAACGTCGTCGCCGACGCGCCGCTCAGTCCCGCCGACTTTAACGGCGACGGTTTTGTGAACGGCGATGATCTCGCCGTTTGGCGGATAGGCTTCGGCAGCACCGGACAAACGAACAACGCCACGGGCGATGCTGACGGCAACGGCGCCGTTGACGGCGCCGATTTCCTTGTTTGGCAGCGAGGCTTCACGTCTGCCGATGGTGCTGCGACTTCCGTGGCAGTCCCCGAGCCATCAAGTTTGCTTCTTTGCGTGATCGCCGCGCTCTCTAGCCGCGGGTCAACGACCCGCCGGAGCGGTGATAAATGGCGAACGCTGCATGGGGAATGTGGACTTCGGTCGTGACTCTGTTATTTCCCCATTCCCCATTTGTACTCGCTCCGGCGGGTCGTTGACCGGCGGCTGCTGTCGCGGTTGCGGAACGCAAGATTCACTGATCCAGAACCGGCGTTGCCGATTCGCCCCGTGACGGTGGCCCGCAGCTTAAAATGACGGCTCTCTTCGCCATCAACACGTAGCCGGTCGAGTCTTCTCCTCATGCCGCTCCGCCTCACGCTTCTCCTCGCCGCGGCACTCGTTGCGTTCAGCACACCCGGCGCCGCGCATGCCCAATCGCTCCCCGCCTTTGCCGGCGCCGATGGCGCTGCTTCAAACGTTACCGGCGGTCGCGGCGGCCTTGTCTACCACGTGACGAAGCTCGACAGAAACTACACCGACGCCGGCGTCGGCACGCTGCGCTACGGGCTAAGCGATTCCAACTTCACGGTCAGCGGCGTCGTCCAGCCGCGGACGATCGTGTTCGACGTCGCTGGCACGTTTTGGCTCGGCCGGTTCGGCGCCGAGAGCGGCCACGACAACGGCTGGGATACCAACAGCCGCTACAACCTCGGCAGTCACGTCACCGTCGCGGGCCAGACGGCGCCGGGGCCGGTGACGATCATGGGCGGCCTTGTGAAGGCGAGCGGCACGAACGCCATCCTTCGCAACGTAACGATCGCCCCTGGCTACGGCATGCGGAATTTCTCTAAGCCGGAAGAAGGCATCCAGCCGACGCCGGGCGATTTTCCGGACTCTTACGTCTACGATGCGATCGACATCACCGGGACGAACCTGATGATCGATCACGTCACCACGGCATACTCCACCGACGAAACGATCTCGGCCAACGAACTCGCCAACAACGTCACGATCCAGTACAGCAACATTTCGCAGGGGCAGAACTACCCGCAAGCCGACGCCGAGGCGAGCGGCATTACCTACACCGGCCACGGCCTCGGTTCGCTACTTCAGGGAGGCTCGAATGCGAAGTTCAGCATTCACCATAATCTGTACGCCCACCAAAAGGGGCGGCTGCCGCGCGTCGGCAGCGAAGTCGGCACAGGGGCGTTCAACGACTTCCGTAACAACGTTTTTTACAACTGGTTCGGCACGGCCGGCGGCGGAGCGAGCGGGCAGCCGAGTTTTAATAACTTCGTCGGCAACTTTTATCGAGCGGGTCCGGGCGGCGACAATCCTGTCGGCGGCGCAAGCACGGCGATCACGACGGCGAGCGGCGGCACGGGCATTTTTAGCGGCAGCAACTCCAGCGGCACCCGCGTCTACCACTCGGGCAATCTGAAAGACACGAATAAGGACGGCGATGCCAACGATGGCGTCGCCCTTGCCAACAGCGATTTCGGCGCCTCGAGCTTTCAGGCCGGCCCCGTATGGTCGGGGGGCGTGCCAACGTACAACGGCGTCACCGATACGGCCACCACG
The DNA here is from genome assembly GCF_009177095.1 of Lacipirellula parvula. Taxonomy (NCBI): domain Bacteria; kingdom Pseudomonadati; phylum Planctomycetota; class Planctomycetia; order Pirellulales; family Lacipirellulaceae; genus Lacipirellula; species Lacipirellula parvula. Next base: position 6,013,392 of record NZ_AP021861.1, on the reverse strand, counting down.
GCGTACAATCGCGTCCTCGACTACATGGGCGCCAACTGGTGGACCCGCGACAACGTGATCGACACGCTCGACGAGCGGATCATCCAGGAGGTCCGCACCGGCACGGGCAAGATCAAGGCGTGGGCCGACGATCCATTCAATCACGATCCGAACGAAGGGGTCGAGTGGCGGGCGATGCTCGCCAAGCGGGCCGATCCCGTCACCGGCGTCGCCCCGTACAATCGCGGCGCCGATTGGGACGTCGATGGCGACGGTATGCCCAGCTTTTGGGAACTGGCGCACGGCCTCGATCCGAGCGCCGCCGACAACAACGGCGACTTCGACGCCGATGGTTACACGAATCTCGAAGAGTACATTAACGACATCGCAGCCTGGCCGGCGCCGACGACGATCATCTTCAATGGCGGCACGAACCAGCGGTACGCACAAATCACTAACTGGGATGCGAACCCCGACGTGGCGCTGACGCACAACTGGCAGCCGTCGCGCTACGACGTCGCGGCGATTCAAAACGGCTCGGTCGCCGTCGACGCCGTGGGGCAGCATGCGGGCACGCTTGCCATAGCGCCGAACGCCGGGAACGTCGCAACGTTCAACGTCACCGCCGGTTGGATCGAAGTCGCCGCCGCGCTGCAAGTCGGCGCGGCGGGGCAGGGGAGCGTCAATCATTCCGGCGGCGCGGTCGCGGCGAATGCGATCACGCTTGGCGGCAGCGGGGCCAACGCGGCGGGCGTCTACCGACTCTCCGGCGACGGCTGGTTGCGTGTCGGCCAACTAGCGAAAGGTGCGAACGGCGGCGCGTTTGAATTCACCGGCGGCACGCTGGTGGCCGACGTCGTCGACTTTAGTGTCGTCAATCAAGGGGGCGTCATCTCGCCTGGCGAATGGATTGGCATCACAGAGATCCATGGCGACTTGACGATGCAGAGCGGCGCCATCCATTTGCAGATTGCCGCCGCCGCAACGGGCGGGTTCGACCAATTGGTCGTCAGCGGAACGCTCGCCGCCGGCGGTACGTTGAGCATCGAGCTCGTCGATAGTTTCGTGCCAACGGTCGGTGATAGCTTCGATCTACTCAACTTCACGATGGCGAGCGGTGTCTTCGCGCTCGATTTGCCAGCGCTCCCTGCCGGGATGGCGTGGGACGCGAGCGACCTGCTCGCCACAGGGACGTTGGCTGTCGCCGCGGCGCCGCTTGCCGGAGCCGACTTCAACAACGACGGCTTCGTCAACGGCGATGATCTTGCCATCTGGCGCGCGAGTTTCGGTTCGACGAGCCAAACCACCAATACCAACGGTGACGCCGATCGCAACGGTACAGTCGACGGGGCCGACTTTCTTGTCTGGCAGCGGAATGCGGCGCCTGCCAGCAACGCATCGTCCGCGGCGGTTCCTGAGCCAGCCCCATGCGTGTTGCTGCTTCTGGCCGCTGGCGGCGCAATGTTGCCGAGCCGATTCGGCAAGTACCGCTCGTAATCCGATTAGCGGTCGCCGCGCACGACGCGGTCGATTTCACGCATGGCATCGCCGGATTTCGTGATCGCCATTACGCTGCATGCTTGGTTGGTTCGACCGTTGCTTGCCGCTCCGGCGGGTCGTTGACCGGCGGCTACTGTGCGACACTACCCTCGGCATGTCGACGAACAAGTAGGCGGTGCACTTTTTTGCAAGTAGCTCTTCCTGCTCTTGGCGACCTTTTCGACTCCTCTCACGAGGCTTACATGATGCTCATGCTCCTCCGTTGCCGTACAGCGCTTGTTACTCTTTCGTTTGCGATCGCTGCTGCTCTGCTCGACGCGCCCAGAGCCGTCGCCATCGACCTCGAACCGGTGATGTTGCAGTCTCAGGCCGTTCCGGGGACGACAGGATTCTTTTACGCCCCGACGATCACGGTTTCGGGGCTCAACAACAGCCGCAAAGTAGTCACTTGGGGCGGCTGGCCGGGCAATCCCTTTTCTCACAACGGCATCTTCACCTGGGAGAACGGCGTCCTCACCGACCTTCTCCGCAACGACGACGTGCAGAACGCCCCCGGTATCGGCCAGCCAGTGGTTCAAACGCAGCCCGGGTTTCTCGACCACAACGGCAACGTGGCCGCTCCCGCAAGCTTTGGCGTCGATCAGGACGACGTGAACTATATTGGCCCGAATCGCGCCGGCCTCGCGTTCGTCAATCGCGTCGGCGGCGCCGATGCGCCAGGCAACACCGATCCGTGGGAACCCTTCGTCAGCGTGGAGGGGAACAACAACGGCCAGATGGTTTTCTATGGCCGCGTCGGCAACAACGACCTGGGCCTGTGGCGCGGAACGAACTCGGCCAACTTAGTGCGGTTGGTGCAAGAAGACGTCACCCTCATTCCTAACACGGCGTTTGTCGTCGAAGATGCATCGTTCGAAACGCCGTGCATCACCAGCACGGGCGTCGCGTTGTTCGACGTTGGCTATGGCCCGTCGGGCGATGAAGAAGCCGTGCTCGTCGGCACGAGCGACGCCAATTTGCAGGTTGTCGCACGTACCAACTATCTCGACGTTCCTGGGCTCCCCGCCGGCACGAAGTTTAGTGGCGTGCAGAAAGAGGCGATCAACAATGCCGGCCACATTGTCATGGGCGGCGATTGGGGCGCCTTCGGCAATAGCGGGCTCTTCACGACCGCACGTGGTTTGTTGGAGCCGGTAGTCTTGAGCGGGATTACTAACGTGCCGGGCGTTCCCGGCGAGAAGTTCGACTGGCTACTCTCCAGTGTCACCATTAGCGGCAACGACGACGTCTTCTTCACCGGCGAGTCGGACGTCACCGCGACCGATGGTATCTACAAGTGGAACAACGGCGCACTCTCGGCCCTTGCGATTGAAGGTCAAGCGGCTCCCGGCGCCAACTCGACCTTCAAATTCTTTAATGGCGTCCATACAAATGCTGCCGGCGACATGATGTTCGTGGCGGAACTCGCCGATGAGAATGTCGGTCTGTGGTACGTCGCCGCCGGCACGACGACCTTGGTGCGGCAACTCATCACGGGTATGAACGTCGACGTCCTCGGTGACGGGACCGACATTCGCCCCATCGCCGATCTGTCGATGCCGGGCACGTTCGGCGGCCCGCAGGGCGGCGGCCAACTGCGTTTCAACGATCACGGCGACTTCATCGTGGAACTTGCTTTCGAAGCTGGCGTGAACACGCGGCCGCTGGAAGGAATCTACATCAGCAGCGTCGTGCCTGAACCGTCGACGCTCGCGTTGGCGTCGCTCGCGGCGTTGGCATGCATTGGCTCGCGCCGCCGTCGTTGAATCTTCGCTTGCACATCTTCTAGCCCCGGGCTCCGCCCGGGGGTGACGCTGCACAACGTCACGCTTACCGGTGTGGCGGCCGACCCCCGGGCGAAGCCCGGGGCTAGACTCGCCGCGAACATTAAAAGAACTACGAAGAATTGTCACGTTCCGCGGCGACCAACGGTCGCGACGCGGGTTCGCACGGTAGTCGCTCCGCAGCCGCGCAGGTAATATCAACACCTCGCGTTCACTGCCGACTCACCGCCGTTCCGAGCGAAATTCTTCGTTCGCCATCCATGAAGTCCCGACTCGTCGAAAAGCTCTCCGCTCTCCGCCAGAATCTCGATTGCGGCCACTTCATCCTCGCCGATGCGAAGGACGCCGACATGGCGTGGGGCGTCACGAGCCCCGGCGAACCGTACGGCGGTGCCGCTGCGACGAAGACCGACAAAGCGGCCGCTCGGTCGAGCCGCTATCGTTCGATCGCCGACTTCCGCGACCAGATTCGTGAGATCGTCCGCCAAGGCGCCGTCGATATTATGCTCGCTTCGGTCTCGACGATGGATCTGCTCGCCCACCGCGAAGGATTGTTCGACGCCAGTGACGTCACGCCAGCGATCCGGGCGAACGACGCCACCGACGTCTGGATCCCGCGCGGCGGCAACTATCGCCAATCGCCGTCGCTGCCGTTCGCGAGTTGTTATCTCGAAGAAGCCCAGTATGGCAGCCTGATGGCGACCGAAGATGGCGAGCCGAAGGTGAATCTTGGCCTCTACTCGGCGACGTTTAACAACTCGCTCGACAGCGACTACGCGACGCTCGAAGCGTTTCGCGAGTTCCGCGCCTACGCCGAGCAATGTGGCTTCCACTACTTTCTGGAAGTCTTTGCGCCGAACATCGACGGCGTCGTTCCCGCGCCGGAAGTCGGCGCGTTCGTCAACGATCACATCTGCCGCATGCTCGCCGGCGTCCCGCAAAGCGGCCGGCCCGAGTTCCTCAAGATTCCCTTCTTCGGCCCTGAAGTCCTCGAAGAACTCGTTTGCTACGACACGAGCATGATCGTCGGCGTCCTCGGCGGCAGCAGCGGCACGAGTTTCGACGCCTTTACGTTGCTTGCCGAAGCGAAGAAGCATGGCGCTCGCGTGGCGCTGTTCGGGCGCAAAATCAAAGACGCCGAGTACCCGCTGTCGTTTGTCTCGATCCTTCGTCGGGTCGCTGACGGCGAACTCGCCCCCGAAGAAGCCGTCCGCGCGTATCACGGCGAACTGCAGAAGCTGAAGATCGCCCCGCGGCGCGAACTGAAAGACGATCTCCAACTCACTGCGACGGAACTAAGCTACGCCCGGTAACGTGTCGTAGCCGCGGCTCAACGAGCCGCCGGAGCGAGCCTCCTAGCGCAAGGCTCTTCGACGCTGCACTGCCGCCAGCGCCATCCCAGCCGCAATCAGCAGCCCCAGCGAACCAGGCTCCGGCACCGCTCCGACTGGCGTCGGCGGACCGCCAAAATGGCTCTTCCACAAGGCAAGGTCCGCCGCGTCGACGTTGCCGTCTCCATTGGCGTCGCCGGTGGTCGCATTGGGTTGCCCAGTGAGTCCGAAGCCGCGCTGCCATGTGAGAAAGTCGACGCCGTCGACGTCGCCATCGCCGTCGAAGTCGCCGTTCGACGGATTCACGTCTACGAACGGCGTTTCTTGAGCGGCCGCATAGCGGTAGATTCCGGCCGTCCCGTCGGCGTCCTCGGCGAAGGCGAGCCCGGCATATCCGCTCGTGAAGCTGGAGTGCGAGACCGAGATCTGCGGTAGCGCTGGCTTGCCGGCCGGATCGTTGGCGGCCCACGCGTAGCCGGTCAGTTGATTGCCGACGGCGTTGAATTCCATCACGACCTCAGTGCCGGCGTTGAACGCGAGGTCGGCCCCGCCGAGGTCGACGGACGCGCCGCCGCCGGTGAGAGCTTGAATGTTGAGATTGCCGCTAAGGTCGAGGTACAGCAGGTAGCCCGTCAGGTTCTGCGGGTTGACGCGAGCTGTGAGAACCAGATTGCCCGCTTTGTTGTTTGGATTGTTGGGATCCGGCAGTACAGTCCCCTGCGTCCGAACATAGGTGGGGCCGAGCGTGATCGGCACGAGCGCCGACATCTGGTTCGTGACCGATCCAGCAGCGGGTTTCATGTAAAAATCGCCGCCGGAGGCGTCGTACGTTCCCGGGAAGGGGCCGGCGCCGTTGAGGTTGAGAACCCAGGGAACGGGATTCCCATCCGTGACGCTGCCGTCGCTGAAGTCGTCCATCCATGCAGCGCCCTCGGTCGCTTGCGGGAGAAACATCGCTAGACCCATCAACGTGACGAGCGACCAACGTGAACGAGGGGCGACAAGCATGGAACCTCTCCGATGCCAAATGAGCAGGGACAACATAAACGCCGTCGAGCAGCCATCGCGGCGCAAGGCCGCGGCCGAAACGTCTGGAAGAGACTTGTACCTCGACGCCGCTTGGCATCTCGGTGGAATCAACAGAAAAGAGCAAGAGAAGAGCCGTCATCGCTAGCTGCCTGCTTGCCGATTGACGACTCCTGGAGCGTAACGAAGCGCCCGCAACGAGTCAATTATTTTCAGCATCCTAGCTGCGGCCCCAGTAGCCGCGGCTCAACGAGCCGCCGGAGCGGTGACAATGAAAATGGGAATGCTGAATGTGGAATGGGGAGACGCCAACACCCCATTTCACATTCAGCTTCCCCATTACCATTTTCGACCTCCCACGATTTTCAAAAATCATCTCTTGACCCAAATTCACTGTACTAGTACGATTGGTACAGTGCCGAGGTTGAGATGAAATTTCAATGCGATTCCACCGCCCGAACGCCCATCTACCGCCAGCTCATCGAGCAGGTCCGCGAGGCCGTCGCTCGGGGCCGCGTTCAGCCGGGCGACCGGCTGCCGTCGGTCCGCCAGCTCTCGAAAGACCTGGTGGTTAATCCGAACACGATCGCCCGTGCTTACACCGAGCTCGAGCGAGAGGGGGTGCTCAACACCCGCCCCGGGCTGGGAGTGTTCATCGCCTCCCGGCAGGCGGAGCTCACCAATCAAGCCCGCGAACGCCGGCTCGCCGCCCTCATCGACCGCTTCCTCACCGAAGCCGTCCACCTCGGCTTCGCCGCCGAGCAAGTGACCGAAATGCTCCAAAAAAGGATCGGCCAGTTTCAATTCGCAGGAACGAAGGAGTAGTAAGTGTCAGTGGCCCGTGGTCAGTCGTCACTGGCTGCTGTCGCCGCCTAGTGCCTGCGGCATTTCAGCCACTGACGACTGACGACTGACCACGGACCACTGACATGCAGTAAAAACTTCCCCATCTTTAATTCGCTCTCCCTTCTAAAAATGCTCCCCCTCGCCACCACTCGCTTAACAAAGTTCTACGGCAATCGCCCAGTCGTAAACTCGGTGAACCTCGCGATTCCCAGCGGCTGCGTCTACGGCCTGCTCGGTCGCAACGGCGCCGGCAAAAGCACGCTCATCAAAATGCTGATGGGCATGGTGCAGCCCGACGCCGGCGAAGCGACGCTTCTCGGCCACAACGTCGCCGAGATGCCGGCCGAAGTGCGACAGCGAATCGCCTACATCGCCGAGGGGCATCCGCTCTACGACTGGATGACGATCCAGCAGGCGATCGACTTCGTGGCGCCGTTCTACACGCGTTGGAACGGCCGGCTTGTCGATCAGATCATCAATCACTTTGAACTGCCCCGCCGCGGCAAACTCCGCCGCCTCTCCAACGGCCAGCGGGCCCAAGTCTCGCTCGCGCTTGCCGTGGCGCCCGAGCCGGAGCTCTTGATTCTCGACGACCCGACGCTCGGCCTCGACACGGTCGTCCGCCGCGACTTCCTCGAGTCGCTTATTCAAATCATCCAGCGCAAGGGTCGCACGATCCTGTTCAGCTCGCACATCCTGGGCGACGTCGAACGCATCGCCGACCGCATTGGCGTGATGGTTGACGGCGTCCTTCGGGTCGATTGTCCGACCGAGCATTTCCGCGAGTCGATCAAGCTCGTCACGCTCGAATTCCGCGGCGTTCCGCCCGATTGGTCGGGAGGCGGCGGAGTCGTCAGCTCACGGCACGTCGGCTCGAACCTCGAACTGATTACGGTTGGCTTCGACGCCGAGCAACGTGAACTGGCCGAGTCGCTTGAGCCGCTCGCAATCGACGTGCTCGATTTGAATCTGGAAGACGCGTTCATCGAATACACCCGCGGGCCCAAACGCTCGCTCCCCCTGTTTGTCACGGAGTCGACCGATGATTCGTACGCTCGTCCTCAAGGAGTTGCGTGAGAGCCTGCCGATCGTGGCGGCGGCGGCCTTCGCGATTGCTTCAGGTTTTTGCTTGAACTTTCTGCTCTCCGCCGTCGTCTCAACGTCGCCGGTGGTCGAGATCCCGTTTCTGAATGGTTTCTGGGCGTGGGTCCTGCTCATCGGCTACAGCGTCGCCGTCGGCGTCGGCTTGAAGCAAACGGCATGGGAAGATTCGAAGGGAACGTATCGCTACCTGCTATTCCGTCCCATCGACCGGCGCACGACGTTTCAGTTGAAGATCGCGGTAGGGATGCTGCTCGTCGTCGGCTTCGTTGCGGCGTACATCATCTTCTACGCGCTCTGGTCCGCTTGGCCGGGACGCTTTGCAGCCCCCTTTTACTGGTCGATGACGATCGGCGCGTGGCAAGTTTGGTTCGTGCTGCCGCTGATTTACTCGGCGGCGTTCCTGAGCGGCATCCGCCGGGCGCGTTGGTTCGGCTCGCGATTGGGGCCGCTGATTGGCGCGATGTTCGTCTCGCTGATTCTGGTCTATCAGCCGTGGCCTTGGATCGCGGCCGCCGTTTCGCTCGCGCTCACCGCGCTGTACGCGAGCACGGCGATCGATGTCGCCCAACGACGTGATTATTAAGCGCGTGGATTGATTCGGTCGGACAGCAGTAACGTCAGATTATTAGAAGGTTCCGGCTCCCTCCCCCTTGAGGGGAGGGCTGGGGAGGGGGGAGCGCTATTACACGCTTCCTTCACCCCTCCCTAACCCTCCCCATCAAGGGGAGGGGACCTCACGAATGTTGTTGGATTTACATCCATCTCGCCCAGCCAACACCTATCGCCTCCCCACTCCGCTCCCAATAGGCTCCCCATGCCTCGCCAATCAAACTTCCCCTCGCTGCGGCTGTTCCTTTCGCTAACGATCGGCGTCGCCGCGATCTGGATTGTCGCCGCGGGCATGGGCGTCTCCGTCGTCGGGAGCTTCTCGCAGCCCAGGTCGACGGAATCGCTTTGCATCGCCATCGACGGCGAGCCGCTGCTCGATCGATATGTGATTTCCAACGGAGGGAGTCGGCGGCTTCCCTACAAAACGCTTGCAGGCGAGGAGGTTCCGCGAAACCGTGAGCTGGCGAATCCGGTGATTCTTGTCGGTAATAATCGTCCCCTGCCTTGGACCGAGGGGCCAATCAATTGGGGCAATAGAATACTCTGGTGCGAAGACCACCTTCGCTGGTTTGTCGTGCGCGACGCCGCCGTCGACGGGCGCGCCTATTTGGTTGGCTATAATCGCGAATCAAAGCTCCCTAGCCAGTATCTCAGTCGTGCGGGCTTTCAGTTCACGCCCCCGGACAAGGAGGACTATTTTGAAGTGGGGCCGCGCTTCTACCACTCGACTGGCTTGGTGACTGGCAGAAAGTTGAGCGGATTGTCATTCAGCAACCAATACAGCGGGCTCGACATTGGCGGGGCGACGCCCACGCCGAACATTTACCTGTTCGATGGAGACGATCTCCTCGAAATCAAGCTTCAAGCGCTCAGTACGGAGAAAATTGCCGCCATTCCTCGCCCTCTGGCACTGACGATGGCCGGGGTTCCAGCCTCCCGCGCGCAGGCCGGCGAGGCGAAGCAGGCAGCGGCCGGGCAGGAGGCCGATGAAGACTTCCAGGCGATACAAGCGCCAAGGAATCCGCGGCTGGTGATCCGCACGACGGAGCGCGTCGTGCTGCTAAATCCGTCGAATGGCGAGCAAGTCGAGTATCGGCTGCCGGCCGATCTGCACGGCGCGGCCGTCAACGTCTATCCAGTCACGAACGAGCGATTGGTCGTCGAGCGGCTTGAGAACACTCCCACAGCAACCATTCGCCATCTCACTTGGCTGAGCCCCGCGAGCGAGGTCCTCCGCACCGAGGAGGTGACGACGAATCGTCGCGAGGAGACAACGCCGTTTGCCGCAGCAATAATTCTCTGTCTCGCGGCGCCATTGTTGTTGCTGTACGCGCCGAGCATGGTCTGGTTTGCTCCTCTTGGATGGGTAGAGGTCCACCCTGGCAGTACCTTTGGCGAGGCGCTGCAAGAGATTACCGTCGGATCGTGGCAAGTCTCGCTTGGGTTGTTCGTCCTCTCGACTGTTCTCGCCGTATTCGTCTACCGCTGGCAGCGCGAGAATAACCGCCCGCGTCCCGTCGCCTGGGCCGTTGCCGCGTTTCTGCTTGGCGTCCCGGGATTCATCGCCTATCTCATTCTCTACGGCCGACCGAGCGTCGCCCGGGCGCGCACTCGCAAGATCGCAACGACCGAGCCCAAGCTCCTAGGCATCGAAATCTTCGCGTAAGCGAACCGGGCGCACACCCAAGCGAGGGTTCGGACTGGTCGCTTAGGCGACCAGTCCGCGCGCCGTTGGGCGTCGCGTATCGAACGGAAACACGAGCAAGATCTCAGTTTGCAGGAATCTTAAACAGCTCGGTATCGACATGCGCCTTGCGCATGATCTCCCGCATCCTCGCCACAATCTCCGGATGCTCCGCCGCCACGTTCTTCGTCTCGGCCAGATCATCTGCGAGGTTGTACAGTTCCAGCGGCCGACTGGGATCGGTCTGGAAGTCGAGCCGCACGGCCTTCCAATCGCCTTGTCGCACGGCCTGCTTGCCGCCGCGCTCGTGGAACTCCCAGTAGAGGTAATCGTGCTCCGGCTGCTCGCCCTTGCCGTAGAGCGTCGGCAGGTAGGAGAGGCCGTCTGTATCGGCCGGCGGTTTGATTCCTGCTGCCTCGCACGCGGTCGGCACGAAGTCCCAGAACGCCGAGACGTGGTCGCTCGTCTCGCCCGCGGCGATCTTGCCCGGCTGCCACGCGATCATCGGCACGCGGACGCCCCCTTCGTACATGTCGCGCTTGCCCCCTTTGAGCGGTCCGCCGGAGTTGAAGAAGTTGCGATCCCAACCTCCTTCGCTCATCGGGCCATTATCGCTGGCGAACATCACGATCGTGTTCTCGTCGATTCCCTGCTCCTTCAGCTCGTCGAGAATCTGGCCGACCGCATCATCGAGGTTCGTCACCATCCCGGCGAAGGTCGCCTTCGGATGCGTCTCGTTGCGGTAGTGGCTGTCTTTGGTGTGCGGTTTTTCTTTGAACTTGCCGACGAACGGGTCGCGCCACTTCGCGGGGACGTTCAGGTCGGCGTGCGGCGCCTGCAGCGAGAGGTGAAGGAAGAACGGCCCGTCCTTGTGTTCCTTGATGTACTCTTTCGCATCGGCGACGAACATGTCGGTCGAGTAGTGCTTCCCTTCTTTGCCGTGGTTGTCGGGATACTGCACCTTCTCGCCGTCGCGCCACAGCACTTGGGGGTAGTAACGGTGGGCGGCGCCATGGCTGATGTAGCCGAAGAAGTGATCGAAGCCTTTCTCAGCCGGATGGTTGCCGTTCTGCGAGTTGCACGCGAGCCCGCTCTTGCCGATCATCGCCGTGTGATAGCCGGCGTTCTTCAGCAGTCGGCCGATCGAGATGTCTTGCGGATCGGGCCGGAACTCGATCGGGCCGTTCGCTCGTTGGTGGACGTGGCCCGTATGCTGGCCCGAGAGCAGGCACGCCCGCGACGGCGCGCAGACGGTGCAGCCGGCGTAATGCTGTGTGAACCGCATCCCCTCCTTCGCCATGCGATCGAGGTTCGGCGTCTTGAAGTTCTTTTGTCCATAGCAGCTGAGATCGCCGTAACCGAGATCATCGGCGAGGATGAAGATGATGTTCGGCTGCTCGGCGGCCTCGCTCTCCGCGGCGCTCGCGGCGAGGCAGACGCAGGAGAGGAGCACCACGACGGCACGAAGGACACGACGGGGAAAGAAGTAGGTCAAGGTAGTCATCGCATTCATGGTGTTGGTCTTACGTCGTGCTCGTTGTGCCGTCGTGGTTCAAATAACTCAGTCAGCTCGATAGTGAAGATCAAACGACCGGCAGCTCGTATCCTTCACGGCGCGGGCGGTCGAGCAGCTTGCAAGCTTCGGGGTCTTCGGGGAACGTCTCGGCGACCGGGTCCCACTTCAGCGGCCGGCCCACTTCGCGGGTGATGTTTGCCAAGTGGCAGACGCTGATCGAACGGTGGCCGATCTCGACGTCGGCGTTCGGCAACTCACGGGTACGGATGCAGTCGAGCCAGTTTTGAATGTGCGGCCGCGCGATCCAGCCGTCGCCTTCCCATTTGTCTTGCACGGCTGGCTTGGGGGCGTCCTTCGCGAAGCCGGGCGGGTTGGTGGCGAATTTGTTGCGATTGATTTCCATCTTCGCGTCTTCGCCGACGAAGATGCCGCCCCCCATCGGTCCGGTGTTCTCCAACTCGAAGCTCACCTCGACGCCGTCGTCGTATCGCATGCCAACTTTGCCGTTCGGGCCGGGCGTGATCGGCCACAGCTCGACCGGGCCGGTGTGGCTCTTGCCGAGGGCCCACTGAATTTGATCGACGCCGTGAGCGCCCCAGTTGGTCATCTCGCCGCCCGAGTAGTCGCGCCAGCCCATCCATGCGAAGCGAAGCGAACCGTTGTACGGCCGCAGTTCAGTCGGGCCGCACCAAACGTCCCAGTCGCCGCCGGTCGGCACGGGCTCGGCAGGGAAGTTTTGCATCGCCTGCGGACCGACATAGTTGACAGCGAGCACTTTTTTCAGCTTGCCGAGCTTGCCGTCGCGGACGAACGCACAGCAGTAGTCATTGATCTCCATGCTGCGCTGTTGCGAGCCGACCTGGAAGACGCGGCCCAGCTTCCGCGCCGCATCAGCGAGGATGCGGCCTTCGCGGATGTAGGCGGTGAGCGGCTTTTCGGCGTAGATGTCGAGCCCCGCTTGCATCGCCCGCATGCAGGGGAGGGTGCGACCATGATCGGGAGTCGCCACGACCACCGCGTCGAGCTGCTCCTTATCGAACATCGTGCGATAGTCGGTGTACGTTTTCCACTGCTGCTTCTTCTGGTCGAGGGTCTCGGCCATCCGCTCAGGGAAGCAATCGGCCAGCGCGACGATGCGGCCCCCTTCTGGCACCTGATCCATCAACTGCCGCGCACGGCCGCCGGCGCCGATGAAGCCGATGACGATTTGATCGTTGGGACCGACGGCGCCTTCGCGTCCGAGCACCCGCGCCGGAATGAAAGTCGGCAGCGCGATCGCGGTGCTCGCTGCGGCCGCGGTTTTGAGGAACGTGCGGCGTGAAGCAGTCGAGTGGCGACTCATCAGGGAGAACTCCGTTGGGTGCCGGGAGAGCCCTTGCAGCGCACCGAGAGCCGCAGGGAGAAATAGCAGGAAAAGTCGGGAGTTTAGTCCCTCTTCGAGCCTCTCATTGTACCTAGACGCGTGGGGAGCGAGGAGGAGTTGAGGCGAGCGGGATGAACGCGTTGATCAAGCTGCTTCGATGCCGTGGACCGCAATTGCTCCCCGCTTTTCAGGCAGTTGTCGCTGCTCGAGAGCGCCCGTCAGGCGCCAGCGGAGGCGGAATAACGCAAAGCTTTCCGCATCTTTCTACACAGCGAGAAAAAACGCTGAACGCTTGGCGAGGCAATCGCAAGGAACTTGCGAACTACCTTGCCGGTCGTGCCGTAAATAGGGGCGTCGACGTTCACTTGGACGGCCGCCGACCGGGCTGGAAGTTTTTTAGGCCGGCTGGCGAATAAATCTTCTCCAAGTGCTGTGCGAGGAGAAGCCAAGCAATGGCGGCGGCAACGTAACGTGCTGCGACCGAACAGTTTTCGGTCGCCTGACGGAACAACGAGCGGCTCGGCACGACGTTTGCCTAATACTTTTATCAACTGAGAAACGGGGCCTAGTAAGGGCCCGTGGGGGACACGAACAGGAGGGAGATGTGATGAGCCAACGAACCATCCAATCGCGTGTTAACGAAATTCGGCGCAGCTGGTCGCGGAAGGAGCGGGAGAATCGCGCCATCCTCGGCGAACGACGCTGTCTGGAACTGCTGTTCCAAGCCGGGCTCGTACGACCTTGTCTTGCGACGGCCAGTCGAGCTCCCGCCTAAGGGCGGCATCTTATCCCGCCGATCGCCACGAGGCTGATCCTCGCCAGCGGCGGTCCGATTTCACAACTCATTTAGTTGGCGACGGCGTCAATCACGCAATGCGGTAAGCGTCGCTCGCCAGCTATCAGGGACACGACCCAGGCCGTCGAGTCGTTAGCGACTCGGCGGCTTTTGTTATTGGTGGAATGGCTAGGCTTCGAGTTCTGATACACTTCGTCAGAGTGAAATTGGCACACGCAATGCAGTTATTTGCAGACGCGCCGAGTAATGCGTCTGTTTGAGTTAGCTAATTGTTCGGCGTTCAGACACTACTGGAGGCGAGAGTTCGATGCCAAAACAAGATTGCGTAGTTGCGGTTTTTGGAACGTATGCAGCGGCGAGCGACGCTCGACGGGATCTCGAGGCATTAGGCTATGGATCATATATCTCGATCATCAGCCGCGACACTGCTGAGCGTCTCGACGCGGCGGGGCCGATGACTCAAGGCGACGAGATGGAGAAATCCGCCGCCGTCGGGGCCGCCACCGGCGCGACGCTAGGTCTGCTCGCAAGTTCAGCGCTGTTGGTCATCCCGGGTCTCGGGCCAGTCTTGTTTGTCGGCGCTATCGCGAGCGGCATCACCGGCGGAATCGTTGGTGGCCTCGTCGGCGCCATGACGGGGTGGGGGATCAAGGAAGACCACGCTCAGGATTACGAAGAAGAGTTGCGGCGCGGCAAATCGTTGATCGTCGCTAAGGCCGACCCGCTTCATCTGGCCGAGATCGAGGAAGCGTTGGAAAAGTCGCCTGCCGAGGAAGTGAAACTCCACGCCGAGTCTGCGGACGCCCACGTCGACGCTTAGGCTGTAGACTACAGGCAATTCGACCGCGATGGCCGTGAAGGTCGATTGCGATAGAGGCATGGCGGGGCGATAATCAACGCTGGACCACGTCGGGGTGACGCGGCACGACTTGCGCTTCGATCCCGGGCCGACCGAATGAATGCTCCGCTCCCCAGTGATGCCGCGACGCCGCCATGGGGCCTCAGCGCGCTGGGGCGGCAACTCAAGGCGATTGACTGGTCGAAGCATCCACTTGGCGAGTCGCAGGCGTGGCCCGTTAGTTTGAGGACGGCGCTGCACATCGTATTGGCCAGCCAACGTCCGCAAGCGGTGTGGTGGGGAGCGAGTTTCGCCCAGTTGGCGAACGATCGCTTTCAGAGCCAGTTTGCCGATCGCACGAAGGCAGTCGGCGCTCCAGCTACAGATTTATGGAACGACGTTTGGGAGGTCGCCGGCGATCAGATTTTCGCTGCGATGAGCGACAGCTCGAACGCCATGACGCCAATTGTCATCGCGGGCGTCGAAGGACGCGACGGAGCAGGTTCGCTCACGCTGCTAGCATTACTCAATGACGATGGTCAGCCTGGCGGATTTCTCTGCGAATGGAACCCGCTGCTCGCGAGCGCGACTGAGGCGGAGCTCGAAGAACGCGAGCTACGCTACCGTCTCGTGGCCGAAGCGACTGGCGACTACATCTGGGATTGGGATCTTGAAACCGATCTCGTGGCTCGCAACGCAGGCGCGGAGACGCTGTTTGGCTACCAATCCGCCGAGATTGGCGGCGACCTGAACTGGGGCGTTAACAAGATCCACCCGAAGGATCGCGACGGCGTTTTGCGCATCATCAAGGTTGCGATCGAAAAGGGAGAGACGGCTTGGTCGGCCGAGTATCGATTTCAGCGCGCCGATGACAGCTACGCGCTCGTCTCAACGCGCGGCCATGTGATTCGAGATAGCGAAGGGAAGGCCGTGCGCGTCATCGGCGCGATGCGCGACCTCACTGAAGAACGGCAACACGAACAAGCGCTCCGCGACGTCGAGCAGCGATTCCGCGCCGTGACAATGAACGCCCCAGTGGCGATTTTCATCAAGGATCTTGAAGGGCGCTACACGCTTTGCAATCCGGTCGCTTCGCAGTCGCTTGGGAAGCCGCGCGGCGTCATCGGCATGACCGACTACGACCTGATGCCGCGCGAAGTGGCCGACGCGCTTCGCGCCGCAGATCAGCAAGTTCTGACATCTGGCGAAGCGGCGGAATTCGAAGAGACGATTCCACAGTTGGGCGTTGATCGGCACTTTCTGGCGGCAAAGTTCCCGCTGCGGAACGCCGCTGGCGAAATCGTTGGCGTCGGCGGCGTCGCGGTCGACGTCACTGATCGCAAGCAGGCGCAGCAAGCGCTCCGTGAGAGCGAGCGGCGATTGCTTCTGGCGACGCAGACCGGCAAGGTCGGCGTTTGGGCGTGGGATATTGCCGAGAACCGCGTCTCCTGGTCAGAGTCGCTGCAGGGCATCGTCGGCGTAACGCCGGCAGATTTGGACCCTGGAGCCGATGGGTTCGAATCGCTTGTTCATCCCGACGACCGCAGGCTCGTGCGGCAGGCGCTCGCCAATGCTGTTGAGAAAGATGCGCCGCTGGAGCTTGAGTTCCGCGCACAACGACCGAGCGGTGAGACCATTTGGCTGTTCAGCACTGGCTCGGTGATTCGCGAAGGGGGCCGTGCCGTGCGGATGCTCGGCGCGACGCTCGACGTCACCGATCGCAAGCAAGGCGAAGCGGCGCTCCGAGCGAGCGAAGAGCGGTTCCGCACCTTGGCGAGCCATGCCCCGGTCGGCATTTTTCAAACGGATCTTCACGGCGACAACATGTTCGTCAATGAAGGTTGGTGCGAGATGGCCGGCCTATCCGCGGACGAAGCTCGCGGCAAGGGATGGATGAGCGCGATCCACGTCGACGATCGCGAGGCAGCTCTTGCCGGTTGGCAGCAGGCGCTTACCGAAGAGGCGTCGTCGTCGGCAGAATTTCGTTTTCGGCGTCCTGACGGCGCTGTCACGTGGGTGCAGGGGAACGCCGTACCGCTTCGCGATGTGAACGGTCGTCGCATCGGTTACATCGGCACGGTGGTCGACATCACCGCGCGCAAGCAAGGCGAAGCAGCGCTGCGGAACAGCGAACTGATGTACCGCGCCATCGGCGAGTCGATCGACTACGGCATTTGGATCTGCGATGCCGCGGGACGAAACATCTACTGCAGCGAGTCGTTCCTCAATCTTGTCGGCATGACGCAGCAAGAATGCTCCGACACTGGTTGGACCGACGTGCTCCATCCCGACGACGTCGAGCAAACAATCGCCGCGTGGCGGCAGTGCGTGCAATCGGGCGATGCATGGGACGTCGAGCATCGCTTTCGCGGCGTCGATGGCAAGTGGCATCCCGTCCTGGCGCGTGGCGTGCCGGTGCGCGACGAGCATGGCGCCATCATCGCCTGGGTCGGCATCAATCTCGACATCAGCGATCTCAAGCGGATCGAGAGCGACCTTCGCGAGAGCGAAGCCCGCTTCCGCAGCATGGCGGATAACGCGCCGGTGCTCATCTGGATCCATGGCGTCGGCGGCTGCCAGTATGTGAACAAGGAGTACATGCGATTCGTCGGGGCCGAACTCGACGAACTGCAGGGCATGAATTGGACGCGATTCATCCACCAAGACGAGCGCGAAGCCTTTATCGAGAGTTACCGACAAGCATTCAAGCTGCAGCAAGCGATCGATGCGCAGCTGCGCATGCGTCGCGCCGATGGGGAGTATCGCTGGCTCAGCGTGAACGGCACGCCGCGGTTCCGTGCGGACGGAGCCTTCCTGGGTTATGTCGGCTGCTCGGTCGATATCACCGACATGAAGGCGTCCGAAAGCGCCCTGCGTGAAGCCGATCGCCGTAAAGACGATTTCTTGGCGATGCTCGGCCATGAACTGCGCAACCCGCTGGCGGGGATCGTCACCGGCGCCCAAGTGTTGGCGATGCTCAATCTCGATCAAGAAGCGAACGAGATGCAGGCCGTCATCGCGCGGCAGGCGGCGCAAATGTCGCGGATCGTCGACGATCTGCTCGACGTCTCGCGGATCGCTCGCGGCAAGCTGCGGCTACGCCGTCAGCACGTGAACCTCCGCGAACTGCTGCGGGACACGATCGACGACTATCGCAAGGCCCGTTTGCTGGAGCAATGCGAACTCCAGATCGAACTGCCCGAGCAAGATGCGTGGGTCTTCGCCGACTCGGCCCGCTTGGCTCAGGCGTTCTCGAACCTCATCCACAACAGCTACAAGTTCAGCGATGGCCCGAACGTCATCTCAGTGACGCTCCACGCGCAGGCCGCTGACGCTGTTGGCGACGCCGCGATCGTGGTCCGCGACCAGGGAATCGGCATGACCGACGAAACGCTGGCGAGGATCTTCGAACCGTTCAACCAAGCTGACAACAGCCTGGAGCGGAGCCGCGGCGGCTTGGGACTGGGGCTGGCGCTCACCAAGGGGTTGGTGGAACTCCACGGCGGCGGCATCCGCGCCCATAGCGACGGGGTAGGGCAGGGGGCGGAGTTCACCATCACGCTGCCCCGGTCGACGCCGCCGCAGTTGGCGCAGCCAGAGCCGCCAGCCAAGGGGGAAGAACTCGCTCGTCAGGAGCGGATTCTGATCGTCGATGACCGCCGCGATGCGCTCCTCGCCCTCAACCATATGCTGCGACTCGACGGCCACATGGTGGCGACTGCCGAAGATGGCGCCGCGGCCGTTGCGAAAGCAGTTGAATTTCAGCCCCGCGTTGTGCTGTGCGATATCAGCCTCCCCGGCGAGATGAATGGCTATGCGGTTTGCCGGGCGTTGCGGTCGTTACCCGAAACCGCCGCAGCCTACCTGGTGGCGGTCACCGGCTACGGGCACGACGAAGCCCGCAGAGCGTCGAAGGAAGCAGGCTTCGACTACCACGTGACGAAGCCGGTGGGAAAGGCCGCATTACGCGAGCTGCTAGCCAATCGCCCCCGCCTCTAATCGAGCCGACAACGATTCGTCGGAATCGGGTATTCCGGCTATTTCCTTGGCGGGCGGCGACTCTACTATTGCCACTGTGCTCTACGCCTTGGCCGGCTTGGGATGTTAGGGGGATTCTGCCAGACCAAATCGATTCGGTAGTCTCGTAAATTTAGATGGCCGAGATAGAATCGAAAACTTCTGCCAACGGCGGCGGGGGCCTTCGTGCGCCCGAGACGCCGGGGAGATAAATCGAATAACCGCCGAGCGCCGCAATTGAGCTCGGAGAAAAGGAATCAATGGCGAGTTTGTTGGTAATTGATGACGACCGCACCGTCCTGTTGCTGGTCAAAAAGGCGTTCGCCGATTCGGACGTCGAGATTCACACTGCCAGCGACGCGGAGTCGGGCATGGCCGCCTTGCGCGAGCACAAGCCCGATGTTTTGCTGCTCGATATCCTCCTGCCGGAGGTTTCCGGCATGGAGCTGGCCCGCGAGATTCGGGCAATCGATCTCCGCCTGCCGGTCATCTTCATCACCGCCACGAACGACAGCGACACGGCGATCGAAGCGATGAAGATGGGGGCGTACGATTATCTCCTCAAACCGCTTGATATTCGCCAGGTTCGCTCGTTGGTCGAACGGGCGCTCGAGACCCGCCGGCTGATGAACTCGCCGGTCCGCTTGCAAGAAGCGGAAACTGATTCCGAAGACAGCGACGTGCTCGTTGGCCGCAGCCCCAAGATGCTGGAGGTCTACAAGCAAATTGGCCGCGTCGCGGCTCAGGACGTCACCGTGCTCATCCGCGGCGAGAGCGGTTCGGGCAAGGAGCTAATCGCCCGGGCCCTGTACCAGCACAGCCATCGCAATGACCAGTGCTTTATGGCGGTGAACTGCGCCGCCCTGACCGACACCCTGCTGGAAAGCGAGTTGTTCGGTCACGAGAAGGGCGCCTTCACCGGCGCCGACCGTCGCCATATTGGCCGCTTCGAACAGTGCAACGGCGGCACGATCTTCCTCGACGAAGTCGGCGACATGTCGCCGGCAACGCAGAGCAAGGTACTGCGGTTGCTCCAGGAACAGAAGTTCGAACGCGTCGGCGGGCACGACACGATCTCGGTCGACGTGCGGCTCATTTCGGCGACCAACCGCGATCTGGAACAGATGATCGAGGACAACGAGTTCCGGCTCGACTTGTTCCATCGCCTCAACGGCTTCGAGATCCAACTGCCGCCCCTGCGGGAACGCCAGGGAGATTTGAAGCTGCTGCTAGATCACTTCCTCAAGCGGTTCAACAGCCAGCTGAGCAAGGGGATCACGAGCATCTCGCCCGAAGCGCTCGATCTGATGGAGAAGTACCCTTGGCCGGGTAATATTCGCGAGATGCAGGGCGCCGTCCGCCGCGCGATGCTCATGGCGACCGGTCCGACGATCGTGCCGGAGTTGTTGCCGAAAGATATCCTTGAGTATCTGCAGCCAGGCTCAGCGCCGCGACGCGTGGCTGGCGCCTCTTCCAGCGATGACGGAGGCGCCGTCGATCTGGCGTCGTTCCTCGACGAGCGGATTAATTCCGGCTCGGAGAACGTCTACCAGGAATCGCTGCAGTTCATGGAGCGCTATCTGCTGACCCGCGTATTACGCGAGACGGCAGGGAACCAATCGAAGGCCGCCCTGCGACTCGGCATCACCCGCGGCAGCCTCCGCAATAAGATGCGGGAACTCGGGATCCAAGTCGGGCAGGTCGTCGAAGGAGACTGAGAGCGCTCCTAGCCCCGGGCTCCGCCCGGGGGTGAGCTAACCGCGCGCAACGCGATGCCTACCGGAATGGTGACCGACCCCCGGGTGGAGCCCGGGGCTAATGACGCGATGCGTGCTCGCTACCACGGCTTCAGCTTCCAACCGAGCACGAACCCGATGCCGAACGCCCACAATGCGACGACTTCGGGACGTTCGCGGGCATACTCTCGGAAGAACGTGGTCGCCGCATCGCAAGCGTCGAGGCCGCGAGCGAGTTGGTCGTCGCCGCCGAAGGCAGGAGGCCGTGCGCCGGTACGTTCAGCGAATTCTGAGTAGTTGGCGGTAGACATTGCGATAAGTCTCCGAGGAGGTGAACGCTAAACCACCGTGAGACGAAGGCGGGCTATCGCGGGCCGTCGTCGGGCGTGGTGCGTAGGGTTTCTTTTAGCCAGTGGACGTTCTTGCGAAGTTCTGTGCTAAACCGATCGAGGATTCGCCGGTCATGCTTCAGCATCCAGACGCCGATGCCGGCAGAGATAATCGCGAGCGCGAAGCCTGTTGCGGCTGCGGTTATCATGGCGCCCCACAATGGCAGCTCTGTCTTGGCGGCTAGCAGGTAGCCAAAACTGAGCAGTGCTATCGGAGCCGTCGCCAACAAAATAATCGCGGCGGCAAGCAGTGCAGCGAGCGGGCGAATAAAGCTGTGCACCCACTCCCGCACATCAAGTTGCAGTAGTTCAGCCTGCAGTTCCATCAGCGTGAGTACGTCGCTTCCCAACTGACGGAAGCTCCGACTCATCGAGGCGGCAGGTGCAGCAGTCGTGGGACGTCGATCGAACGCCATTATCGCTTCACCCATTTGCCAATCAGAAGACCAACCGCGAAGGCGGCGCCGATAGCCAGGGCAGGGTGTGACGCAACCGAACGCGCCGTCCGGTTCACGATGCCTTCGCCGCTGGCTGCAAAATCGGCGACGGCTTCATCAGCCGCGGCCGCTGCTGCCGAGACCCGCGCCTCAGCGGCTTCAGCCGCAGTTCGAAAATGATTCTGGAGGCGATTGTGCATGGCATCACCGCGGAATGTTGAACTCTTCGAATGACTGTTCGTCGTCCGGCGTCTTGGCAGGCGATGCCGCCTTGCCGCCGAACAACGAACTCCAATCGCCCGATTCCAATCGAGTTTGTGCGAAGTTCATCGCCGTGCGAATCAGGAACGGCGTGGCTAGTCCCGCAACTGTTTTGAGCAATCCGCTCGGCGGGCCCTCGACCGTCACTCCACTCACGTGATGCTTCTTCAGCAACTCAATTAGCTCTTTCGCATCCGCCGCTCCGGGAGTTGGCGGGGCTTTCCGGCGCGGGATGAGGAAGAACCCCAACCCCGCAGCGGCCCCCGCCAACAAGAACGGATGATTCTTCACATAGTAGCGCCAGTCCGACAGCGTCTTCGCCGATTGCACAATAGATTCAACCTCTTCGCCGGCAGTGCGGCGAACGGCTTCCATGCGTCGGCAGATATCATCGGCGTTGCTAGCCATGTGATGTTGCTAATCCTGCGTGACTACTCTTACTCGTTCGAGCGAGGTCATCGCCAGATTAGACCGGCGGACGTCCACGCAAGGCGCCTGCGAGAGCGCTGATCAAGAATAGCACAATAAAGACGACAAATAGAATTTTCGCGATACCGGCGAAACTGCTGGCAATTGCGCCAAATCCGAGTAGAGCGGCAACCAATGCCAAAATCAGCATGGTAATGGCTAGGTTTAACATGACTTCTCTCCTATGTGAAAACTATGCAAGCGTCGACCTTGGAGGCCGGGGTTGAGTAGGTTAAATGCAGTTACCTCGAGCGCATCACTAACCCGAGCACGACGCCCGTGATGAGACCGGCTCCGAAGCCGACGGCGAGCGACTCGATCGGACGTTGCTGAACCATGCGTTCCGTCTGAGAGTAACCGCCGCGCATCGCATCTCCTGCACGACCGCGGGCGTCGCCAAACGATTCGGCGGCGGAACCGGCATAGCTGCGAACGGCCTCAGCAACTTTGCTGACGCCCGTCGCGCCGTTGGAAGTGACTTCGCCGAGATACTGCTCAACCTTGTCGCGAGCCTCCCCGGTCTTCTTCTGGATCATGCCGACGAGTTGGTCGACGCTGCCGCGGGCCTTCTGCAGATCGTCGTTGGTCAGTTCGCCCCAACGTTCGTGGAGCTTGCCTTTGATCTCGTTCCAGTTTCCTTCTAGCGTTTGTTGGTTCAGTTTCATCACAGCTTCCTTTGTTCGTCTGGTGTCGTTGTGTCGTGACCCCTGGGCCCTGGAGCAGCGTCTCAGCGAGATCGCGTCAGGCCTGAGATACACAATTGCAACCGGCGTGCCATGCGCAGCGCGCCGGCGTCGCGACGATTCGCGGTGAAATCGCGAAATGGGTGATCGTTTGGCGATCCGCGCACGCGAGCCGCTCGAAGGCCTTCTGTTGGGGAGTTTCCACTCGGTAGTGACTTCAAAACTACCACTAACGCCCGAAAGCTGGATTGCTAGCGACCAACCGAGCCGCCCTCTGCGGGCAATCGACCGCGCCTACGCGGGCCGCACAGCAGCCGTACAAAGTGACCGAAAGGCGATCAGGTTGCAGAAATCGCCCGGTTTAATCGATGTATGCCTGCGCGAGCGGCGGCCGACTGTGGCGGTGGCCCCTTTGATCGCTGCGATCTGCGCAAATTGGCACGCTGAATGCATTGCTCCGCTCCCGCACGCGGGGCTCGCCAAATCACGGAAGCGCCGACGGGCGAAAAACCATGTCTGAAGTCACGACGTTGCTCTGGTGTCCGCACCGTCGCTGAACAGATAGGGTTGTCGCCCGTCGGCTTTTTTAATGGATCCGCAAGATCGATCCTCTCGTCGCTTAACTCCCTACCAACTGGACTGCCTCGACGGTCCCTCCGTACTGGATCCTTCACTGTCATGCACGAAGCACTTCGCATTCGTCCTCGCCATAAATCGACGCCCGCCTCTGCGACTCCCGCCCTCGACTTCCATCGCTCCAATCCGCTTGAGCGCCGCGACAGCGACCATCAGGCAATCAACCGCAACCGGCTGCAACTAGCGAGCGAGAACGTCAAAGCAACACTCGAATCGCTTGGTTATCCTGTGCTCGGTAGCGTGAGCTGCGCCGCGGCGCAGGAAGGGCTCGTTCTCTCGGGCGCTGTTCCCAGCTATTATCTGAAGCAGATGGCGCAGGTGGCCGCACTCCGGGTTGCCGGTTCGGTGCGGGTCGTCAACCGACTGATCGTCACATCGTTCTAATTTCATAGGAACGTCGGCGTCGCTCGCCGACGTCGCGCATGGCTCGATCCCGCACGTCGTCTGGCGCTAGTTCGCCGCTTCTCACCTTGGCATCGATCGTGGTGGCGATCGCAGCGCTGCACGTCGCGAAGGAGATCCTGCTGCCGCTGGCGCTGGCGATCTTCCTCAGCTTTCTGCTGACGCCGCTGGCAGACCGCCTTGAGCGGTGGGGACTCGGGCGGATTCTCTCCGTGATTTCCGTCGTGGGAGTGACGTTCGTCGTCCTGGGAGTCCTCGGCTGGGTGGTGACCAGCCAACTGCTCGACTTGAATGAGCAGCTCCCGCGCTGGCGAAACGAGATCATCAAGCGGGTTGAGGATCTGCGACCTGATTCGCCGATGCTGGCTAACTTCAGCGACGTCATCGACGAGGTCACGGAGAAGTTGAGCCAAGATGAGGCGGCCCCGAAACCGGCAACTCCGGACGCGACGGGAGAAGCGACTCGGCCTGGTGAAAATCAGCCGAACGGGAAGGAGCCCACAGCGACAGCCGAAGGAGGGCTCTGGTCTCGCGTGAAACGGGAGTTCGATGATTCTCCCGATGCCAAACTAAACGGCGGCGGGGAACCCGTCGATGTGCGAGTCGTGGGCATGCCGCCTTCGCCGCTCGGGCAAGTCCGCGATTGGCTGGGGCCCCTCGTGGCGCCGCTGACGACCGCGGGCATCGCAATCGTGCTGGTGATCTTCATCCTGCTGAAACGGGAAGACCAGCGGAATCGGTTACTGCAACTCTTCGGGGCCTCGAATCTTCATGCCTCGACCGAAGCGCTCACCGACGTCACCGAGCGCGTCAGCAAGTATCTGCGGATGCAGTTTTTGATCAACGCCGGGTACGGTCTCGCGGTTGGATTGGGGCTCGCAGCGATCGGCGTCCCGAGTGCGATCACTTGGGGCGTTCTCAGTTTCTCGCTGCGATTCTTACCGTACATCGGCCCGTGGATGTCGGCGATCATGCCGCTGGGGGTGTCGATTGCTACGTCGCAAGGTTGGACGGAGCCGCTCATGGTGGCCACGTTGTTCGCGGTTCTGGAACTGCTCGTCAACAACGTCGCCGAACCGATGTTGTACGGCCGGAGCACCGGCGTCTCCGGCGTCGGCGTCATTGTGGCGGCGATCTTCTGGACCTGGATTTGGGGGACGATTGGCCTGGTGCTCGCTATGCCGCTGACTGTTTGCGTTGTGGTAATGGCCCGCTATATCCCCGCGCTACACTTTCTCGCCGTGTTGTTGGGGGACCACTCGTCGATGCTCCCGCCTGAGAAGATCTACCAGCGCCTCCTTGCTGGCGACTGCGACGAAGCCGAGGAGCTCGCCACGCCGCTGCTGACGAACGGTTCGCTCGCAGATGCCTACGATCAGGCTGTAATCCCTGCGCTAATCTTGGCAGAGGATGATCGCCACTCCGGCCGGCTGCATGACGACCAAGTTGTGCTAGTGCTAGAGACGGCGCGTGATTTGGTGGACGAGCTCGGCGAGATCGATGCGAAGCAGACGCCTGCTGAGCAAACGGAAGTCATCGACGAGGCGTCCAAGCGTCGTCCGTTGCGAGTTCTATGCATTCCACTCCGCGATCAAGCAGACGACATCAGCGCCGTGATGCTCGCGCAGCTCCTGAGAAAAGAGGGTTGCGAAGTCGAGCGAGCTGCTATCTCGGCGCTCACGAGCGAACTCGTGGAATCTGTCGAGATGTTGCAGGTCGATCTGGTCGTTCTCTCAAGCGTCCCGCCGCTTCCGAGCCGCAGCAGCCGGTTGCTCTGCCGGCGATTACGGGATCGATACCCGCAGCTGCCGATCGTGATCGGCTACTGGGGCGGCGACCGCAGCGAAGCAATTCGCCGCCGGTTGGCCGACGACCAGTCGGACATCACGACGACGCTCGCCGCCGCGGTGGAACGCGTGCGGGCGATCGCTGCGCGACCGCAATTGGCGGAGAAGGCTGGGTAGTCAGCTTCTTGTCACAGTCTCTGCAGCTTGGTCCACGGCGAGCCTCTCAAGAGAAATTGTGCGGCTCCCTCCCCCTTGAGGGGGAGGGCGGGGGGAGGGGGTGGAACCCTGGTACCAGCCGTCGTCACCCCTCTCCAACCCTCCCCATTAAGAGGGGACCTCAGATTTATCATCGTTGAGTGGTCGGCAGTAAATTCCAGCATTTACTTGTCGCAACAAAAAAGGCGCCGACGACCGAAGTCGCCGACGCCTCACACTCGCAAACCTTTAGCTGCGATTACTTATTCTCTTGGAGCAGCTGCTGCAGCGTGCTCACTTCTTGCTGGACGTTGCGCTGGTGGTCTTGCCACTTCATCAGCTCTTCACCCTTCAGGTCGTCGTTCGTTTCCTTGACGCGATCACGCTGAGCTTTTAGCACGTCAATCTGCTTGGCGATCGCGTCAGCGTCAGCGCCTTCGGCGTTATCGTGACGTTCTTCAAGCTGAGCGATTCGCTCGTCGGCCAGAGCGAGTTGCTGATCAACCTGCTTAGCGAAGCCATCGCGAGCTTGCGTCGCATTCAGTTCAGCTTCCTTCTTCTGCAGATCGGCCGCAGCCGTGTTAACGTCCTTCTGTTCATCACGAATCTCCGCATTGCCTTCAGCACGCGTGTCGGCAACGTTTTGCTGCGCTTCCGCCACGTCTTCCGCAGCGTCGGCGTCGGCATCTAGCACGGGCTTCATCGCCTCATGGCGGGTTTCGTCGGCCTCTTGCTGTGCATCAGCCGTTGCCTCCGCGGCGTCGTGCTGAGCTTCCGCGACGTCGTGCTGCTGGTCGCGGAGCTCTGCTTGAGCGTCGGCCACGTCGCTGCGAGTCGTCGATTCCTGACAACCAACGAACGCCAGCGTCAGTCCAGCCGCGAATAGTCGTGAAGTAAATTTAAGTGACATGACACCATTCCTTTTCGAGTAGTTTTTTATGGCGGCGATCACTGCGAGCGCCTAGATTGATTAACACCAGGCTCAGCCGCTCGCCGAATCGCACGTAGTGCAGAACTTTTCAACCTCTTCCTCCGCTCGCTCGCGAGCATAGCCATAACGGGCTTGAAGCTTACCCACCAACTCGGTTCGCTTCCCCTTGATGGTGTCGACGTCGTCGTTGGTTAGTTTGCCCCACTGCTGCTGGATGCGTCCTTTCGCTTGCTTCCAGTTGCCTTCGACTTGATCCCAGTTCATGGCTCCCTCCCGAGTGGAAATGTTCTTAGTGAGCAAGTTTTCCGTCGGCGCGACTAGAAGTCGCAGCCGCGGAAGAACAGCGCGAGAATGATGATCGGCAGCGGTAGACCCAGCAACCAGGCAAAGATGCCGTACTTGATCTTGCCCGCGCGGTTCAGTTGCGGCTTCGGACGCGATGATGAATGTTGACGTTTCATGGTCTCTCTCCAGTGTCATTGAACGTCGCCGTCTGCGGCTGCTACTCGGTTGCACGACGAGTTTCCCGAGCGGCGGAAGCGGCGAAGATGATTTGTCGGCTGACTGCCAGACGAACAATCGGAACGCAAGTGATGTGCCAATGCCATTTCGTGCGGTAAAATAGGCCTTTAGGCGTGCTCGCGACGAATTGCACGTTGGTCGTCCACTCGACGAATCGGCCGCGCGGCTTCCACTACGAACGCGCACCGGCGCAGGCGAACGATCTACAACCGTTACATAGCTCCGATTCGTCAGCTCTTCTGGCCGCAACGACGGAACGGAGTTTGCTTCCAATGCCATCGCGGGGGTGAAATTCAGTCGAGACTCGACGCACGCCGCAGCGACGTCGCATGTGCCGGCGAGTCGGGACGCCAAGCCTTAGGACAGAACCATGAGCAGCATCGCGTCGTTACGAGACGATAGCGACTCGCCGCCGTCTCCGATGAACGTTGACGACGCCCTCAGCCGGCTCGCAGGCGACCGCGAGCTGCTGCGGGCGATCATCGACATCTTCCTGGAAGATGCGCCGCCGCTCTACGAGAAGGTGCGTCAGGCAGTGATGCGCAACGACCTGCCGGCGCTCCATCGCGCCGCTCATAGCCTCAAGGGACTCGCCGCCACGCTCAGCGCGGGCGACATGGCGGCCGCCGCCTCGCGGCTCGAGCATATGGCGTCGGCGCGATCGATGCCGGACGGCGCTGCCGCGGTTGGCGAACTGGAACAGCGACTCCGAGAGCTGACCGACGCGGCGAAGCGGTTCTTGAAAAACCCGGGGTGAGCGGCGCCAGGCGGCCCGCCGCGAGCATTCAGCCGGCAAACTCGTTGCAAATTGGCCCGCTTCACGCTTGAGAAGCTGATTGTGACGATTGCCCGGCCAATCTCGCGCTCCACCAGAAATGAAAGGTATATTGAAGCGACCTCCTTCTCTTCACTCGTCGCTTGCCTGTCGAAGGCGTCTTATGTTCACGACTCGTCGATCCATTGGTGCCGCTCTCGGTCTCTCGCTGATGCTTCCGCTTGGCAGCGGTTGCTCGCAGTCGCCGATTGAAACCGCCGCTCAGCCTGCTGCTCCGAACACTCCGCCCGCCGCGACGACTGCCACTCCAGCGCCGGCAGCCGTCGACGACAGCGCACTCGCCGCGGCCGCCCAGCAGTCTGCGGCAGGCAGCAAGCTGCTAGAACAAGGCGACTATCAGCAAGCCGTCGAACAGTTCACTATGGCGCTCAAATCGTCAAACGCCGCGGTGCAACCGCCGACGGGAGACGCCGCCTCGGCCGAACTCTTCCGCAAGCGCGGCATCGCCTACCTGCGGATGGGATTCCCCGACACGGCGAAGGACGACTTCAGCGACGCGATCGCATTCGCACCGAACAACCCGGCCGGCTACGAACAACGCGCCGTCGCCTACATGGAGTTAGGCGATCGGTTCAACGCCCTCCGCGACGCGACGCAAGCGATCCGGCTCAATCAGCACAACGCGGCCGCGTACCACACGCGCGGCTTGGTCTATTTGAAGCGCGGGCAGTACGATCGAGCGGTGGCCGATCTTGAGCAAACGCTCGTCGAAGATCCCGCGCTCGCCGCCATCGTCACGCCGAAGCTCGGCGAAGCCTACTATCGCTGGAGTCGCGACCTGCAAGACGACGGCGCCACGACCGCCTCCGAGGAGAAGCTCGCCCGCGCCGAAGCGATCGCCCCCGAATTTGTGTTCCACGAGCAGCAAGAGGCGCTCAAGCCCCAGGTGGCTGAAGTCGAGATCATTGAACAAACCGTTGCCAAGCCGGTCATCAGCGGGGCCGACGAACATTACGCGCGAGCTCGCGAGCTGCAGGTCCGCGGCGAGAACGACCAGGCGATCATCGAATTCACCGCATCGATCACGCTCGATCCCGATCAAACCGAGGCCTACCTCCACCGCGGCGAGACGCTCCTGGCGATGGGCTTCCCCGACACGGCCCTCGAGGATTTTCAAACCGCTGCAGCTAACGGCGATACGTCGAACGAAGTGAACCGCTTGCAAGCTCGCGCGTTCTTGAGCCTCGGCAGCCCGAATCGGGCGGCGATGTCGGCGACCGACGCCCTTCACAGCAATCCGACCGACGCCGGCATGTACGCCATCCGCGGCGAGGCGTACCTGATGATGGAGAACTGGGATCGCGCGATCACCGACCTCGACGAGGCAGTGCGGCGCGACCCGGCGCTGAAGGATTCGTTGGCGGAGTTCCGCAACTCGGCCAAGGAAGGGCGTGCCGATGCGCTAGCGCGGCGGAATCAAACTGCCTACGCGCAGTGATTGTGAGTTGCACAGTTCTTTTAGCCCCGGGCTCCGCGCGGGGGTGGCATAACGCGCGGTGATGTCGACCGGCATAGTGGCCGACCCCCTGGCGGAGCCAGGGGCTAGGGGGATGTAGCTTCCGCTACGCCAATATCCCCTTCACCACATGCGCCTCTTCCACACCGGTTAGCTTCGTATCGAGCCCGCGGAACTTGTACGTCAGCCGCGCGTGATCGATCCCGAGGCAATGCAAGATCGTCGCATGCAGGTCGCGTAGGTGGACCGGGTTCTCGGCGATGTTGTAGCAGAAGTCGTCGGTGCTGCCGTACTCCATACCCGGCTTCACGCCGGCGCCCGCAAGCCACACGGTGAAGCAGCGGCCATGATGGTCGCGCCCCATCCCCGGATCTCCCAGCCGCCCTTGGCTGAACACCGTGCGGCCAAACTCCGTGGCGAAGATCACCAGCGTGTCGTCGAGCAGCCCGCGTTGCCGCAAGTCTTTGATCAGCGCGGCCGTCGGTTGATCAACGTCTTTGCACTGGTTCGGCAGTTGCTTCTGGATGGCGATATGCTGATCCCACCCGCGGTGGAACAACTGCACAAACCGCACGTCGCGCTCCAACAGCCGCCGCGCAAGCAAGCAATTCGCCGCATAGCTTCCTGCCTTCGCGACCTCCGGGCCGTACGAGTCGAGCGTCTCGGGTGATTCGTCGCTCGTGTCGGTCAGTTCCGGCACCGAGGTTTGCATGCGGAACGCCATCTCGTAGGCGTTAATCCGTGTGAGCGTTTCAGGATCGCCCAGCTCACGCGCCCGCAGGTGATTGAGATGGGCGAGGTCGTCGAGCATCGCGCGTCGTTGCTCGCGGTTCGTCCCCGGCGGATCTTTGAGGTAAAGCACCGGGTTGGCGCCAGGCCGCAGGCCGACGCCTTGATGCGACGACGGCAGGAACCCGCTCCCCCACAGTCGCGAGAAGATCGGCTGTCCTGGATTCTTGCCCGAGCCTTGCGACACCATCGCGATGAACGTCGGCAGGTTTTCGTTGAGGCTGCCGAGCCCATAGCTCATCCACGCCCCCATGCTCGCGTAGCCTGGCTGTTGGTTGCCGGTGTTGATGTACGTAATCGCCGGGTCGTGGTTGATCGCTTCGGTATGCATCGACTTGATGATGCACATCTCGTCGGCGATCGTTTGCATGTGGGGGAGCAGGTCGCTCATCCACGTTCCCTGTTGGCCGCATTTCCGCCCAGGCCACAGCGGCGCGACGACCGGAAATGCCGACTGGCCGGAGGTCATGCCGGTGAGCCGTTGCTCGCCCTTGACCGACGGCGGGATTTCTTTGCCGTGGAATTTGGTGAGGTTCGGCTTGTGATCGAACAAGTCGACGTGCGAGAACCCTTCCGATTGGAAGAGGCAGAGCACGCGCTTCGCCTTCGGCGCGAAGTGCGGCAACCCCAACGAGTTGGTCGCGATGCCGCCCGCCGCCGCCGCGAACGTGCTCCCCGCATGTCCCGCGAGCAAAGAGCCGAGTGCTGCCGTTCCGAGCGTCCCCGCCGCGCCGCCAAGAAAGGTGCGCCGCGTAATGTGCCGTGCGAATTCTTCAGATGGATCGATCACGTTAATTCCTCGTTACGGCTTCACTGAGGTTCATCATCAACGACGCCACTTGCGACCACGCGGCATGCTCGGCCAGCGGGATCTGCTCGTCGCGCACCGACTCGCCGCCGGCGAGGTATGCCTTCGCGGCCGGTTCATCGGCGGCGTAACGCGAACGTTCGCGACCCAGCATTTCGGCAAGCACCACTAACTCCTCATCCGTCGGAGCCCGCGACGTGCACTCTTCAAATCCCCACCGCAGCCGCGCGGCGTCGTCGCCGCTGTGGCCAATCATCCTTTCCGCGAGCGCTCGGGTCGCTTCGACGAACTGCACGTCGTTGAGCATCACGAGGGCCTGCAACGGCGTCGTCGTCGAGGCCCGTTGGATCGTGCAGATCTCGCGATTGGGGGCGTCGAACGCCGCCATATTCGGCGGCGGGACGGTTCGCTTCCAATAGGTGTAAAGCGAACGGCGGTACAGCTTCTCGCCGTGATCTTGCACGAACGCCTGCGACGTCGCCGGCGAACTGCCGTAGTGGCTGATCTCGCGCCACAGGTCGCCCGGCGTGTACGGGTTGACGCTCGGCCCGCCGACGCGATCGACGAGCAGGCCGCTCGTCTTCAGTGCGCCGTCGCGAATGAACTCGGCCGACAAGCGGAACCGCGGCCCGCGGGCAAGCAACTGGTTTGCCGGATCGCGCGCGATCAGCTCTTCGCTGGCTGCAGAGGTTTGGCGATAGGTCGCCGAGGTGACGATCTGCCGCACGAGCCGCTTCACGTCCCAACCATGTTCAATGAAGTCGACCGCGAGCCAATCGAGCAACTCGGGATGGCTCGGCCATTCGCCTTGAGCGCCGAAGTCGGCTGTCGTCTTGACGATGCCCGTGCCGAACAGCGTTTGCCAGAAGCGATTGACCGCCACACGCGCGGTGAGCGGGTTGTTCGGCATGGTTGCCCATTGGGCGAGGCCCAGCCGATTTGCTGGGGCGCCCTCAGGCAGCGCCGGCAGCGCGGCAGGCGTGCCAGGCGTCACCTTTTCAGTCGGAGCGGCGTAGTTGCCACGCTCCAGAATAAACGTCTCGCGCGGCGTTTCGGCCTGATCCATCACCATCGTCGAGAATTTTTCCGTCAGTACGCGAACGCGCTCTTCAAGGTTGGCGAGTTCGACCCGCTGCCGCGCGGCGGGCGCGCCATGCTCGGCGTAGTACTTTGCGAGCAGTGCTCGATCGGCGTCGCTGCGGTCGTTCACGCTCCGGTTAACGGCGGCGATCACCTCGGCGGGGAGGTCGCTGTCGGGGTCTTCGCCGTACATGGCCTCGAATTCAAACTTTGCTGCGGAGAGCGCGTTGCCGTGCCCGAAATTCACCTGCGCGGTGAGATACGGCGTCTGTTTCGCAAAGATCGGCTCGGCAAAGGTGACGGTCAGGTGCGCCGGTCCCGTGACGGCAATCTTTGGCGACCAACCATTGTCGTTGAGAGTGTTGAGCACATGCTCAGGCCGGTAATCGTCCCGCCACGAGTTAGCCGTTACTTGCTTCGCGTCGAGCAAGCGGTGGAGGTTGATCTGATCGCCCGGCACGACGTCGACGCTCGCTGAGAACGACGTGACGACGAACGTCCCCTGGTCGGGCGCCCCCGCTTCTGGCGAGTACATCTTGCCATGCCCGCGGCCGCCACCCGGCGCCTTGTCGTCGTGATGGAAGACGATCAGTAAGCCCGTCATCGGACGATCGTCCGCCGGAAGTTCCAGCGACATGTCGTACGCCACCATCCCCTCGGGCTGCGTCACCCGCGCGAAGCGGTCTTCTTCGACGCCAAAGCCAAAACCGCGATTCGGGGCGCTCATCTTCAGCAGCTTGGCCGGCTTCACCGCGAAGTCACGTCCGCGCGCGGCGAGCTTGGCACGCTGCTCGGCGGCCCAGCTTTCGATGGCTACGGTGTCGGGAGCGGCGAGCGCCTGCTTGAGTTCCGCAATTCGGCCACGTAGCGCCGGCAGTTCGGAGTCAGGCAGCGTCGTCTTCGCTTGGAAATAAGGCCGCGGATTGACGCCCGCGTTGCCGTCGAGGCCGATGTCGCTCAGCGTGTTGAAGTAGGCGAAGAACTGGTAGTACTCCCGCTGCGTGAGCGGATCGTACTTATGATCGTGACACTGGGCGCAGCCGAGCGTGAGTCCTAGCACCGCTTCGCCGAGCGTCTTCACACGATCGGCGTTGTAGTTGGTGAGATTCTCCTCGGGGATCGTGCCCCCCTCGTGGGTCACCATGTTGTTCCGCTGGAACCCGCTGGCGACAAGTTGATCGTCGGAGTGATTGGGGATGAGATCGCCGGCGAGTTGCTCGTAGAGAAACTGGTCGTACGGCATGTTCTCGTTGAAGGCGCTGATCACCCAGTCGCGCCACACCCACATGTGCCGGCCGCCGTCGATCGAGAAGCCATTCGTGTCGGCGTAGCGGGCCGCGTCGAGCCATTCGAGCGCCATCCGCTCGCCGAAGTGGGGGCTGGCGAGCAGCTGATCGACCAGACGCTCGTAAGCGTCGGGCCGCTCGTCGGCGACGAATGCTTCGACTTCCTCCGCGCCCGGCGGCAATCCCGTCAGATCAAGAAATAGCCGGCGGATCACCATCCGCCGGTCAGCGGCGGGCGATGGCTGGAGGCCTTCCGCGTCTAGACGTGCCAGCACAAACCGATCGATCTCGTTGCGGGGCCAATCGGCAGGCTTTACTTCAGGCAGCGGCGCTTTTACCGGCGGGATAAACGCCCAGTGCTTCGCGTAGACGGCGCCCTCGTCGATCCACTTACGCAAGATTCCCTTTTGCTCGGCCGTGAGCTCGCGATGCGAGTCGACTGGCGGCATCACTTCCAATTCATCGTCGCTGGCGATCCGCCGCCACGCTTCGCTCGCCTCGGCGTCGCCGGCGACGATCGCCGGCAGGCCGTCGCGATCGGCCAGGGCCGAGTCGGCTTCGTCGAGTCGCAGATCGGCTTGGCGTCCCGCCTCGTCGAACCCGTGGCAGGCGAAGCAGTTCTCGGAGAGGATCGGCCGCACATCGCGGTTGTAGTCGATCTTTCGCTCGGCGCCGCGCGTGGCAGGGCAGAGCGTGGCGACCAGCAAAACGCCGGCCAGCCGCGCGAGTTTGCACGAGAACCGCCGCCAACGCCGTTGGGGAGCGCGATCGCGCTCAAGAGGAGAGTGTGGCATAGTCTCGTAATTATAAGCGGCCTTACCGCCTGTTGGCGATTCATTAGGCCATCGATTGAGCCATGTTGCGAGTGGTTTAAAGTCGATGCGTCAACGTGGAATTCCCGGCGATTAGGTCCGATTGCGAACGCCGGCACTTGCTGACGCCCGCCAAGGAGATTCCGTGCTTTCGGACAGCATCCCTCGTTTCAAGACGGTGGTGAGCGGAGGAATTCCTGAAAACGGGGCCGAGCGGGAAGTTTGGTAGCAAAGGGCGAGCGGCAGGTGGTCGCCGGCGGTGACGCGATGTAAGCTGTGGGGCATGGTGAATGCACTTTTCCGTCATTTGTTGCTGGCTCTGTTGTTGGCTCAGGCCTATTCCCAGCCAGCGTCGGCCGAGTCGCCCAGCCCAGTCGCGGCGGCCGCTGCGGATGATTCGATCGATCGAGATTACTCGGGCGACCTGCCGCGGATCGCGCCGCTCGGGCCGGAGAAGGCGCTCGAATCGTTCGAGATCGAGCCTGGTTTTGCCCTCGAATTGGCCGCTGCGGAGCCGGCGACGACCGACCCGGTCGCTCTCGACTTCGACGAGCATGGCCGGATGTTCGTGGTCGAGATGCTCGGCTACAGCGAGAACCCCGACGATATGCTCGGCTGCATTCGCGTGCTGGAGGACGCCGACCATGACGGCCGGTTCGAGAAAAGCAGCGTCTATGCCGAGGGACTCGCCTGGCCGACGGCGATTCTTTGCTACGACGGCGGGGTGTTCGTGGGGGCGCCGCCGGAGATTCTGTACCTGAAGGACGCCGACGGCGATGGCCGAGCCGAGGTGCGGAAGGTCGTGTTCACGGGGTTTGGGACGCATAACGTTCAGGGATTACTGAATTCATTTCGTTGGGGTTTGGATAACCGGATTCACGTCGCGGTGAGCAGCTGCGGGGCCGATTTGCGGCGGGGCGATCAGCCTGACGCTGAGCCGCTGGTGCTCCGCGGGCGGAACTTTTCGTTCGATCCGAAGACGCTCGACATCCGCGCCGAGAGCGGGGCGAGCCAGCATGGTTACTTCATCGATCCGCTGGGGCGTGAGTTCACATGCAACAACAGCAACCATATCCAGCAGATTGTCTACGAAGATGCCGACCTGTCGCGCAACCCGTATCTCAACGCACCGTCGTCGCTGCGGAGCATCGCGGTCGAGGGGCCGACGGCCGACGTCTTTCGCATTAGCCCGGTCGAGCCGTGGCGCGAGATCCGCACGCGGCTGCGGGCGAAGGGGATCGTCCCCGGCATTGTCGAGGGAGGCGGCCGGCCGGCTGGTTACTTCACGAGTGCGACCGGCGTGACGATCTACACCGGCGATGCGTGGCCGGCGGAGTATCGCGGCAACGCCTTCGTCGGCGATGTGGGGAGCAATCTGGTCCATCGCAAGACGCTTGAGTCGGCGAGCGACGATATCGCGCTGGTCGCGCGGCGGGCGACGCCGGAGCGGGAGTTCGTGGCGTCGAAAGATATTTGGTTCCGTCCCGTGCAGTTCGCCAACGGGCCCGACGGCAATCTATACATCCTCGACATGTACCGCGAGGTGATCGAGCATCCTGATAGTTTGCCGCCGATTATCAAGCAGCATCTCGATCTCACGAGCGGGCGCGACAAAGGGCGGTTGTATCGAACGATTCGCGCTGACCGGACGGACGAGCAACGGCGTGAGCAGTATTCGCGCGCCTTGCCGGGCGATGCGAAGACGACGGCGGAGTTGGTGGCGATGCTGAGGCACCCGAACGGTTGGCATCGTACGACGGCGGCGCGGTTGTTGAGTCGTCGTCAAGATTTGGCCGCCTCGCATGAGCTTGCGAAATTGCTGAATGACAAGGCTGCGCCGATTGAAGGACGGCTTTTGGCTCTCTATGGACTGCACGATGCTCGTCAGTTGCTCGTGAGCGACCTGACGACGTTGCTGGCAGACGCCGACGCCGAGATGCGCGAACATGCCGTGCGGCTGGCAAGTCATCGGCTGCGGGATCACGTTAATCATTCGTCCAGTTGCCCTCTGCTGGAGGAGGCGATCATCGCAATGGTCGATGATCCGGCGCTCAACGTGCGATATCGCGTCGCCATCGCGCTGGGCGATTGCCGCGAACCCGCGCGGATGGATGCGCTCGCGGAGATTGCCAAGCGCGACGTTGACAACGCTGACATGCAAATTGCCGTGCAAAGTTCGCTCGAACTCTGCAGCGACGCGATCTTGCATAAGCTGCTTGCCGACCAAGAATTCGTCTCGACTGCGGCTGGCAGAGGGTTTCTCACGGAACTCGCCCGCCAGATTGGCGCTCGTGGCAAAAAATACGAACTGCGATCGTTGGCGAGGGATGTTAAAGCAGTCGGCAAATTGAACCAATCGCTTGCGAGCGATTTGTTGGCGGCCGCGCTGCGCGGCGCGGGGGGGCGGGCCGCTGAGGTTCGGCGCGAGATGATCGATCGCGTTGAAGCGATGGAGCCATTGGTTGAGGCGATGCTTGCGAGCGCGTTGCAAGTGGCGGCTGACGGCGATGCAGAAGCGAGTGCGAGAGTTGCGGCGATCAACCAACTCGGCATGGGCAAGTTCGGAACGGTGGTGCCGCTGCTTGGCGAGTTGATCGCCCCGCATCAGCCGCAGGAGGTGCAGGCGGCGGCGCTGGCGGCGCTCGGCGGGTTCGATGAGCAAGCGATCGCTGAACCGATCGTTGCCGCTTGGCGAGGAATGAGTCCCGCGTTGCGGCTGCAGGGGGCGGAACTGCTGCTCGCGCGGCCGGCGACGGCGGCGGCGCTGGTGGCGGCGATCGAAAGCGAACAACTTTCGCCGCGGGATCTTGATCCGTCGACGACGCAGCGGCTCACCACGCATGCCGATGCCGAGGTGCGCGAGCGGGCGGCTAAGGCGCTGGCTGGCGGCGTTTCGTCGCGAGCCGATGTGCTGGAGGCGTATCGCGAGGCGCCGCAACTGGCGGGGAACGCGGAGCAGGGGCGGGCGATCTTCCGAAAGAATTGTGCGGTCTGCCATCGTCGCGAAGGATTTGGAACCGAAGTCGGCGCCGACCTCGCGACTGTCGTCACGCGGACGCCGGAGGCGCTGCTCGTGAATGTGCTCGATCCCAATCGCGAAGTTGACCCCAAGTTCATTCAGTACAACATCGTGACCGTCGACGGGCTGGCGCACAGCGGCGTCGTCTCGGCGGAGACGGCGAGCACGGTGACGCTCACCGGCGCGGAGAAGGCGACGCAGACGGTGCCGCGGGCCGACATCGATGTGATGGAATCGACTGGGTTGTCGTTGATGCCGGAAGGGTTTGAGCGCGAGATTGATGTGCAGGGGATGGCGGATCTGATTGCTTATTTGCGGAGTGAGTTGTGAGTGGGCGTTGGTAACGTGTAAATGCCCGCGACCACCGGTCGCGGCTTTGTGGAGGTGGTATGCGATATTGGATAGCGCTGGTCGGTGCGATGATGGTGGCGGCGGGGGCCAATGCGGCGGCGCCGCGGCTTTCAGTTGGGACGTTCAAGGTTGATGTGACGCCGCCGATTGGGACGCCGTTGTGCGATGCGCTGTGCGATCCGGCCGTGGCGATCGACGGGCCGCTCACCGCGCGGGGCGTTGTGCTTGTGCCGAAAGATGAGCAGCCGGTGGTGCTCGTGGCGCTTGATTGGGTCGGCGTCGGCAACGACGGGCAAGACGCTTTCAAGGAAGCGATTGCCGCTGCGGCGGGGACGACGCCCGAGCGGGTGGCGATTCATGCCCTCCACCAACATGATGCACCGGGGTGCGATTTCGGCGCCGACCGGCTCGCGAGCGAGTACGGCCTAGGCGGGAAGCTTTTCAACGTCGATTTCGCGCGGGAAGCGATTGCTCGTACGGCGGCTGCGGTGAAGGAAGCGACCGGCAAGGTTGTGCCGGTGACGCATGTAAGCCATGGCAGCGGGAAAGTCGAGCGGGTTGGCTCGAATCGTCGCTGCCTCGGCCCAGACGGAAAAGTTAAATGGGTGCGCTATACGGCGTGCACCGATCCGGAAGCGGTCGCGCAGCCCGAGGGAATCATCGATCCGCAGGCCCGCGCGATTGGGTTCTGGAATGGGGATGAACCAATCGCGATTCTCACTTACTACGCGACGCATCCGCAGAGCTACTACGGCAAGGGACGCGTGAACGCCGACTTCCCGGGGATGGCTCGCGCACTGCGCGAGGAAGCCGTGCCGGGGCCGCTGCACGTTCACTTCAACGGGGCGGGCGGGAACATTGGCGCCGGGAAGTACAACAATGGCACGCCCGAGATGCGGCCGGAACTTGCGAAGCGACTCGCGGCGGGAATGGCGGCGGCGTGGGAGTCGAGCGAGAAGCAGCCGATTGACGACGCGACGGTAATCGATTGGTCGACCGAGCAGATCGCGTTGCCGCCGGGGAAGCATCTCAATGCGGAGGAACTCACGGCGACGATCGCGGATAAAAAACTGCCCGAGTTCGACCGGCTGCAGGCGGTGCGGCATCTGCAGTTTCTGCGCGAGTGCGAAGCGGGGCGGCAGGTGACGCTCGGTCGGCTGCGGATCGGCGAGGTCGATTTGCTCCACCTTCCGGGCGAACTGTTCGTCGAGTACCAACTCGCGGCTCAAGGGCTGCGGCCCGATGCGGAAGTCTGCGTTGCGGCGTACGGCGACTACGGCTCGGGCTACATCGGCCTGCACGATTCGTATGCCCAGGGGGGCTACGAAACGAGCGACCGGGCGTCGCGGGTGGCGCCGAGCGTCGAAGGGGTCCTCATGAAGGGGATTCAGCAGTTGATGAAGTGAGCCGCCGGCCGCGTCGGTTTACTAAGCGGCTGGCTCGTGTCGCGAGCGATGTCGTGTCGCCTGTCGCGTCGGCTCCGAGCGAAAACGCGATTTTAGGCGACACTAAGGCGTCGTGGTTAAGTCGTTTCTGTGGAACGCGTTGCGGCGGACGGCCGCTCTTGTCACGTGTCGCGAGGCGACACTAAGCGACCAAACGCGACATCACGCGACATCAGCACGATGGCGGCGACAGTCGTAGTGCGGGTGAAGTTGTCAAAGAACGGATGCTCACGGAGCTGCGTCGAGCGAGCGCAGAGCATGCGCACCATCGCCGCCGCGTGGGATTGAGCATGGCATAATTGGTGGCCTAGTTTCAACACAAAAGTTGGAATTTAACCACGGCGACACAGCAGGCACGACGAGGAGTGCGAGTAGCGATTGTCTGCAATTCGTCGTGCTCTTCGTGTCGTTGTGGTAAGTCTCTGTAGCCCGACGCTGGCGCCGGGTGGCGTTGACCGTGGTGGCCGAAAATCGTATCTAGCTTGGCTTCTCCGCAGCCACGGCTGTGCCCGCTGGTATCCCAATGCTCAAACTGCTCACCCCCTGCTTTCTGATTTTGGCTCTCGCTGGGTGCAAGACCCCGCCGCCTAGTTCGGGCTCGCTGCTGTCGTCGGACCGTAGCCGCGAGATCAGCGACTCGCTCGATCAGAAGGGCGAGTATGTGGGGAAGATGGAGCGCGAAGCGAGCAATCTCAAGAGCGAGATTGAGTAGTGCGCGGGTTCAGACTGGTCGCTGAAGCGACGCAGTCCGCGGCATTGAGGATAGGGCCTTCGACCACATTGGTGTGAAGAGCCCAACAGCATGCGCTGTTGCTAGCGAGCGAAGCTTACGCTTCTGTAAGACTACGCGCAGCGAACATAAAATCGAGCTCAGCAACGGGGCGTTTGCTGGCTGGCGCGCAAGTGTGGACCGATAAGTCGAGCGTTGGGACTCATCACTCTTCTCGGGACATGAATGCGTATTCGCGGGCGCCAGCAATTGATTGGCTGCTTCTTGGCAGCATGGCTAGCTCTCGGAGTCGGCGGCGCGCTTGCCGAGGATGCGGCGTCGGTCAGCAACGCCATCGACACCACGGCGCCGGCGGTCGTCTCGCTGGAAACGCGGCTGCAGCAGCTTGAGCAAAATCATGCGGCGCTCGCGACGCAGCATGAGGAAATGATCGTCGAGAACCAGCGGCTGCGGTCGCAGGTTGAGGCGATGACGGCGTCGCTGGACGATGCGCTCGACCGGTCGTCCGGCAGCGGCGGCGAAGGCGCGTTTGCGAACGGGGGCGGGCCGATCGGGCAGGGGCCGAGTTCGCGGTGGAGTTTCGACGACCAGCCTGATGACATTCGCGGCGACGAGCCCGAGCCGGCCGAGGGGGAGCAGCGGACGGCGTCGACGTTCGGCGAAGGCTTTAAGTGGACGACGCACGACGGCGAGTTCGACATGGCGTTTCACAACGAAACGCAGCTCGACGTGCGGGCATACGAGCAGAACGACTCGGAGCCGGTGAATCAGTTCGGATTCTACACCTCGCGGATGCGGCTCTACTTCAACGGCAGTCTTACTGAGCCGATCGAGTACAGCGTATCGGTGAACAAGGGGTTGGGCGATCTCAACT
Organism: Lacipirellula parvula; assembly: GCF_009177095.1. Classification (NCBI taxonomy): domain Bacteria; kingdom Pseudomonadati; phylum Planctomycetota; class Planctomycetia; order Pirellulales; family Lacipirellulaceae; genus Lacipirellula; species Lacipirellula parvula. The sequence goes on along the minus strand of NZ_AP021861.1, from coordinate 5,973,028 downwards.
TGCTCGACGCCTATTTCAATTTCAATTACGACTCGCGATTTCAATTTCGCGTGGGCCGGTTTCGCGTGCCGTACACGTACGATTGGTACGCGCTGAGCAACCAATTCTTGCCGACGCCCGAGCGGTCGGTGTTTGCGATCAACTACGGTTACAATCGCAACTGGGCGCTGATGCTGCATGGCGAGCGCGGGGATGAGAAGGGAGAGTACGCGGTGGCGTTGTCGGCGGGGCCGCGGAATCAGTACTACGATTTCAACGCCGACAAGGACGTGCTGGCGTATCTCAACCTGCGGCCGCTGCAAGATAACGAAGAGCTGCCGGCGCTGAAGTATTGGAACGTCGGCGGCTCGATGGCCTACGGCATTCAAGATCAGGCGCCGCGGCCGCGGCAGTTTTGGACGTCGCTTAACGCGACCGACAGCGAAGGGGCCGACGAGGCGGCGCCATGGTTCTTAGAACTGAACGACGACGTGCGCGAGCGTGGGCCGCGGCATTTGTGGGACGTCCACTCGGCGTTGTACTACAAGCAGCTGACGCTGATGACCGGGTGGGAGACGGGGTACAACAGCTACTCGGTCGGCGACGACCCGTACCTGCGGGTGCCGACGCATGGGTGGCACGCGCAGTTCGGTTACTTCCTGACCGGCGAGGAACTGACGCGGCGGACGTTCGTCGAGCCGCTCCACCCGTTCGATTTGCGCGACGAGAAACGGGGCCTTGGAGCGATCGAAGTGCAGTCTCGCTACGACGAATTCACCGTCGGCGACGAGATCTTTTCAGGGGGCTTCGCCGATCGCAACGAGTGGACCGGGCATGTGAAGACGATCGACTCGGGGGTGAACTGGTATCTCAACAAGTTCACGAAGATCTACTTCGATTGGCAGCATGCGATGTTCGCCCAGCCGATTCCGTACCGGCCGGGGGGGATGCAGCATCACAGCAATTTGTTTTGGACGCGGTTTCAGATTTATTTTTGAGATGCAGGCGGATCTTCCTGCGTCGCGGCGAGGCGGATGCGCCAGTCGGCGTAGCGGTCGGTGGCGGATTTCCAGACGCGCGGTTCGGGACGCGGGGCGGGCGGAGCCGGTGGATCGGGCGGCATGGGCGGTTCGAGGTGTTCGCGCGAGCGGATGAAGGAGACCACGGCTGCCTGCGTGAGGTCGAAGTCGGCGAGGACGCCGAGGACGTAGCCGTCGTGGGGGACGTCGCCGCTGGAGTCGTCGAAGAAGTGGACCAGGAAGTCGGCGACGCGGGCCTTGCGGTGAGCCTCGTGTGCGGTTTGGAACGCGGCGTAAAAGATCTGTTTGCAGCGCGGCGTCATCGGCGGCCGATTGCACATCATCACAAATCCATCGTCCTCGAACATCTCGCGGAGACTGGTCCAGACGTCTGCGGCAGTGACCATGAACTCGCTCCGCACCTCGCGCATGATCGGGCTTTCTGAGGAGAGGATGCCCATGATGAGGTGTTGAGTTCCCTCGTAGCCTAGACGCGTTGCTTTGGCGAGTTGATACGCAGAGCAGTGGACCTGTCGGGTGTAAGAGCTGAGATAGGGAGTAACCGCTTCATAGGTGCGTGCGAGCGTCGCAGGGGGAAAATGGAGCGGCGGGACGGCGTTGGCGGCAGTCATTTCGTTCGTCTTTTCCATGGCACTTGGCTCCAGGAGTGATCTCGGCAGTGTAGGGAGCGCGATGCGCAAGGCGACAGGGCCGGCACCATATCTTGCGTGCTATCGACGTTGGAGTGGGCGGATCGCTACGGATTGTTAAGGCGATTACCCTAACGCTTGCGGCCGAGAGCGAGGAGTAGCGGGAGAGAGATAGCCGCGGCGATCGCGAAGACGACGAGGCCGAGCCGGAGGGCGTCGCGCTGGCTGCTGAGGAAGAGGGGGTGAGAGAGAACCGGGGCAGCGATGGCGGCGAGGATTGCCGAGAGGGCGAGAGCGATGAGGATGCGGGCGAGGGTGTTCATGGGGCGAGGGGACGAGTGGGAGGGGCGCGCGTGGGTTCAGACTGGTCGCTGAAGCGACTCAGTCCGGGGGACTACCGCCCTGCGCTCGCTCGCCACTGGCGAGCGTGCTCGGTTGCTCCCCTCCCTTCGAAGGAGGGGGAAATTACTCCACCGGTTTGGTGCGTGGGGTTTCGATTTCCGTCTCATCAAACACCTTGCCGTCGGCGTCGATCGCTTCGAACTTCGCTTCGCCGTTCGGGTCGAGTTCCACGCGCCAGAGGTGGTTGCGGGATTCGGCCTTCGCCAGCCACCAGGCGGCGCCTGGTTTGGGGACGGGGCGGGGTTCGACGCCCCAGCAGCCGTCGCCGAGGTAGAGGATGCCGTTCTCGTCGTCGCGCTGGCGATTGCGGATGCGGTGGGTCCGTTTGAACGTGTGGTGGTCATTCTCGAAGACGGCCGTCATGCCGTAGCGTTCGAAGCTGGGGACCCAGTGCTTTTGCAGGTCGAGGGCGAGCGGGGCGTCGATGGCGCCGCCGTCTTTCGGGCCCTTCGCCGTGCCGAACGCCGGAAAGTGGTAGCCGGCGATGAGGAACTGCTGGTCGCCGCGTTCGGCCAGGGCTTTGCCGAGCCAGTCGGCTTGCGGGCCGATGACGGGTTGCGTGTGCTGCGTGTCGAGGATGACGAGCGAGAGGTACTTGCCGAAGTCGAGGGCGTAGTACGAGCGCTCGCCCGGCAACGCGAAGATGCTGTAGAAGTAGGGGGCGTCTTGCGGGATGCGGCCGTTGTAGTGGCCTTTCACTTCGTGGTTGCCGATGCCGATGACGAGCGGGATGAGCCGCTTTTCTTTGCCGACGCTGTAGCGGCGCCACGACTGCAGCCAGTCGATCCAGTGGGTGCCGTAGACGCCGTTTTCGTAAGCGATGTCGCCCATGAGGACGGCGAAGTCGGGATCGAGCTTTTGCATCTCGCGATTCATGTCGTCGAGCAGTTCGCGGCTATGCATCATGTCGCCGCCGGCGACGAAGGTGAGCGGCTCGGTGAGCTTCTCGGGCATCGTGTCGAACCGCCAGAAGTGGGTGACGTCTTCGGTCTTGTCGCCGATGCCGAACTCGTAGCGCGTGCCGGGTTCGAGGCCGGTGAGTTTCGTGCGGCGAAGCTGGAGCGTCGTGGGGCCGACGGTCGATTGCGCGGCGGGCGTCGCCTTTTGCCACTTGGTTTCGGCGGAGTGAGGCTTGCCGTCGTATTTGCGGTAGAGAATCGTCGGGCTGCTGTGGGCGTAGATGTCGACCCAGGTGACGGTCATCGTCGTCGTGGGATCTTGCTGCCAGGAGAGGAAGAGGCCGATGAGGTCTTCGGCGTGGGCGGCGGGGGGGATGGCGAGGAGGATCGCGACGAGGAGTGGTTTGGTGAAGTGGATCATTGTTCGAATGCTGAAGGATGAATGCGGAATGCTGAAGGGAATGGAGGCGGGCGGAGTTACTGGCCTTTGGCGTACGACCTCTATTCTCTCTTGCGCGGATACTTGATGCGGCAGCCGCGGGGGGCGGTTTCTTTGGTGGTTGGTTCTTTGCCGGTTTGGAGCGCGGCGAGGGCGGGTTCGAGGTAGTTCGCCTTCACTTGGTCGGCGTAGGTGCTGTCGTCCATGGCGCCCATGTAGACGATGCGGCGCTCGTCTGGCTTGCCGGCGGAAAGCAGGAAGAACTCGGGCGTGTAGTTGGCGCCGTAGGCTTGGCCGATTTGTTGCGACTTGTCGTGTAGGTAAATGAACGGGAATTTTTTCGCTTCGGCCCGTTCGCGGAGGCGGGGGAGGGCGTCGGCTGGCTTGGCGCTTGCGCAAATGGCGACGACGGCGGCATCGTCTTGGTGCTTCTCGGCGAAGGCGATGATGCGGTCTTCATAGTCGGCTGCGACGTCGCAGCTGTTGCAGATGAAAACGACGATGACGGGCAGCTTGGGATCGAGATCGGCGAGCGAATGTTCTTCGCCGTCGACGCCGGGGAGTTTCTCCCAGGCGGGGGCGGCGTCGCCGATGCTGAGCGTCGGGTTGAACTCGCCGGCAGGGGCACACGCGGCGCAACAGACGGCGAAGGCGAGAAAGCAGCACGCGGTGCGAAGAGGGGCGAGCACGGCAGGCATCGTCGTCGGCCTCCGGTTCAATGGGAGTAAAGCGCTACTATACCCCAATGGCGCTCGGCGTTCGACGGTCGAGCGATTGCTTGTGCGCCGTGATATCTGCGAAAAAACGCGAAGATGAAGAAGATTTTAAGTTTTCACTTCGGCCAATTGGCGAGCGCGACTTCCGCGACGCTGCGGAGTTGCTCGGGCGTGGCGCCGCTGGCGGCTTGCACGGCGAGGCCTTGCATCACCATCGAGACGTAACGCGCGAGGGCGTCGGGATCGACGCCCTTGCGGAGTTCGCCGGCGGCGGCCGCTTGCGCGAAGCGGGCGCGGATCGCTTGATCGTGCTCGCCGCGACGGGCGACCAAGTCGCGGCGGATCGCTTCGGACTCTTTGCCGCAGGCGAGAGCGCCGTTCATGATGAGGCAGCCGCGAGGGTTTTTGGGGCAGCCCAAGCGTTCGGCGGCGCCGAGGATCAGCCGCTTGGCGACTTCGGCGATCGTGGGGGCGGCGAGGCATGCGGCCAGGTGGGCGGCCGGCTCTTCGAGATAGCGGTCGACCGCTTTCTTGAAGAGGGCTTCCTTGTTGCCGAAGGCGGCGTACATGCTGGGGCGGTTGATGCCCATCGCCTTGGTCAGCTCGGGGAGCGAGGCGCCCTCATAACCGCGGCGCCAGAAGACGCGCATCGCCCGATCGAGCGCTTTGTCGGCGTCGAAACTGCGGGGTCTGCCAGCGGCCATGGGAATGCTCCTTTTTTACCGATCAGTAAATTATAGCACTTGCAGTCAAATGGCGCACGGGATATTTTTTACTGAACGGTACAGAACACTTGGCGAACCGGCTGCGTAACCAGCTCCAGACGAACCAATCGTCCAGTGCCAGCCAGCTTCGTCGGTCAATCGAAAACCTACCTGAAGGCCGCCACGTTCCCCACAGCGGCCGTTGATCGACGAAGTTGGTGGCTTTTATTTCGTCCACACGTTCAACTACCCACCTTCACATCCGCCTCGCTTAAGGATTCCTCCCATGGCTACGCTTGCCGGTAAAGTTGCTCTCGTCACTGGCGCCTCAAAAGGGATTGGCGCCGAGATCGCCCGTGAACTTGCGGCCCAGGGCGCCGCGGTCGTCGTCAATTACTCGAGCAGCAAGGCGGGCGCCGACAAGGTGGTCGCCGACATCACGGGCAAGGGAGGCAAAGCGGTGGCGGTCGGCGCCAACGTCGCCGATCCGGCCGACGTGGTAAAGCTGTTCGCAGAAGCGAAGAAGGCGTATGGCAAGGTCGACGTCTTGGTGAACAACGCAGGCATCTACGAGTTCGCAGGAATTGAGGAGATCACGCCCGAGCACTTCCACAAGCAATTCAACTTGAACGTACTGGGGCTGCTGCTTGCGACGCAAGAAGCGGTGAAGTTGATGGGCTCCGGCGGCAGCGTTATCAATATCAGCTCGATCGTCTCGACGACCGCGTTGCCGCAAACGGCCGTTTACAGCGCGACGAAGGCGGCGGTCGATGCCGTCACGCGTTCGCTGGCGAAAGAACTTGGCCCGCGCGGCATTCGGGTCAATTCGGTCAATCCCGGCATGATCGAGACGGAAGGGACGACGGCTGCAAACATCACGGCCCATGACGGCGAGTTCCGCAAGTTGACGGAAGCTCAGACGCCGCTTGGTCGGATTGGCCAGCCGAGCGACGTCGCGCCGGTGGTTGCATTCATGGCTTCGAGCGCATCGGGCTGGGTGACTGGCGAAGAGATTCGCGTCGGCGGCGGGTTTACTTGATTCGAGCCGCGGCCGTTTTCTCGAGATCAACAATCGCAGCGCTCTCCTCTTGTGATTCAGCGGGGGGAGAGCAGTTGCGCGAATGAGGAGCATTCCCATGCCACAGCAATTGCAGGGCAAAGTCGCCCTCGTCACGGGCGGTAACAGCGGGCTGGGGCTCGCGACCGCCAAGCGGTTCGTCGCGGAAGGGGCCTATGTCTTCATTACTGGCAGGCGTCAGGCGGAACTGGATGCGGCGGTGAAGGAAATCGGTTCGAACGTCACCGCCGTGCAAAGCGACGCCTCGAAGCTTGCGGATCTCGATCGGTTATTCGCAACGATCAAAGAACAGAAAGTGCGGCTCGACGTCGTCTTCGCGAACGCCGGCACGGCCGCATTCGCGCCGCTGGGAGAGATCACTGAGGAGCACTTCGACACGCTGTTCAATCTGAACGTGAAGGGGTTGCTGTTCACGGTGCAGAAGGCGTTGCCGTTGATGAGCGACGGCGGTTCGATTGTGCTCAACGCTTCGTTGGTATCGATCAAAGGCTTTCCGGCGTTTAGCGTTTACTCCGCGACGAAGGCGGCGGTGCGGTCGTTCGCGCGTGGTTGGGCTGTCGACTTGAAGCCGCGGCGGATTCGCGTGAACGTCGTCAGCCCCGGCACCGTCGTGACGCCTGGCTACAAGAACAGCTTGAAGCTGACGGACGAGCAAATTCGCGGGATGGAAGCTTCAACCGCCGAGGCTGCGCCATCAGGTCGTGCCGGGACGCCGGAGGAGATTGCGAACGTTGTGCTGTTCTTGGCGTCTGACGAGAGTAGCTTCGTCAATGGCGTCGAACTGTTCGCCGACGGCGGGCAGGGACAAATTTGAACGACGGCTGCGATGAATTAAAAGCTTCGCGCGAAAAAATAGCCCCGACCTAGCTAGGTCGGGGCTATTGGCGTTTTGCGGTACTTCAGCGTTCGCGGCAGTTACGCGGTGCGATGTCAAACGTCGCTCGTCGTTAGCGGCGGCGGATGCGCGCGATCGCCAGCAGGCCGAGAGCGGCGAGGCCGATGGTGGCCGGTTCCGGAACGGCGGTGACGTTGAAGGTGAATTGGTAGCTAAACGGGCTGGTCGTGTCTTGAATCAAGAACGAGTAGGCGCCGCTGGGAAGAGGCGGGGTGAAGCCCGAGCCGAAGCCGGCGCCGTTGACGCCCATGTCGGCGAGGAGGTTGGTGCCGACGAGACCGGCGTCGTAGAGGGCGTATCCCATCAAGGTTTCGCCGACGACCAGATTGCCGAGACCGGTCGTCCAGGTCGCGCTGTTCTGCAGGCCGACGAACGATTGGTAGCCCAGGTTCGAGTAGGCGTCGAGGTAGAGCGACGAGAGTTGATGGCCGTCGGGGATGGTGAAGCTGATGACGTCGTAGTCGGCGGGCGTGCCGGCGGTTCCCTTGATGACGTTGGCGCCTTCGGTGAAGGCGATCGTCGTCGGAGCGGCGGGGACGCCAGAGATGTCGCCGTTGACCGATTCGTCGTAGTTCGCGGCTGTCGCGATGGCGGGCAGGCACGCGAGCGCACCCGCGAGGAGAGCTCGGGACACGAATTGCTTCATCTGTTCCTCGTTGTCGTCGTCAATGGAGAGAAGATTGGCTTCTGATCGCGACAGCGGTCGCGCAGCCAAGCGGCGTTCCAAGTCGCCCGTCGCGCCTCAGCGAGGGGTGAATATTTATGATAAGCCGAAACGGTGTGGAACGCCACGTTTGGGGAGCGGAAAGGTTCTCAAACTGCCCTGCGAACTGGCCGAAAGTGGCGTGGGAATAGGATGTCCAGGGTGTTTACGTTATGGCAGGCGTGCGTGCGGCTAGAGCTTGCCGCAACTCCTGGCGGGATTTTTAGCCCCGGGCTCTGCCCGGGGGCGGCACTACGCGCGACGGAGCCGGCCCGGAATGGGGAGCGACCCCCGGGCAGAGCCCGGGGCTAGCGGCGGGCTTCCCACGTGCCGAGAACGCCGACTCGCTCGCCGGGGACGTTGCCCCACCGGCCGTTGAGAAGTTGCCGGCCATCTGCCGAAACCTCGGCCGAGAACGAGCCGGGGGCGAGGATCTCGGGGTTATCGGTGTACTTCCCCTCGATGTAGAGCTGCCGCGTTGCGGGATCGTAGGTGGCGGTGACTTGCTCGCGGCCGAGCGTTTGCTGCTGCAGGCGCCACTCGAAGAAACCGGTCACCTCGATGCGGTCGCCGAGGTCGTGCTGCGAGAGGAACCGCAGCGTGCTGCCGGCGTAGTCGTTGCCCTCGTCGTCGACGCTGGAGGTAATCGTCCAGGCGCCGATGGTGAAGTTCGGCGCTCCGTGCGTTGCCGGCACGTCGCGAGTCGCGGCGATGGCGGCAGGTTCAACCGGTGCGACAGGCTGGCTGCGGTCAGGCAAGAACCACGGGAGCAGCGCCGTGATTAGTGCGGTGACGCCGCTGATGAGCGCCGCGATGACAGTGCCGGAAGCCAACAGCGAACTGCGCGAAGATTGTTCCGACATGCCGACGCTCCCCCGATCTCGTGCTAGCAGACAAGGTGCGCGTCAGCGCACACGCCTTGCCCCCTGATCGGCGTTCAAGCGCAGAAACTTGAAAGGAGCTAGTAGCCGCGGGTCAACGACCCGCCGGAGCGACACCCACTTCGCGCTGCGCCTCAACGAGCCGCCTAACGAAAATGCTCGCTCGCCGCCGAGCTCTCCCCCGAGAGTTCATCCAAATGAGGCGCCCGAGTCGTCCAGGGGCTCGTTTGCCAATTGTCAGCAGTCGGCCGATCCGAAATGAACCGCGGCAAGTAGAGGCGGAAGTAGTCGGCCATCGCTTGGAGAAACGGCTCGTAGATCGCCTGTAGTTCGCGAAGCTGCGTGATTTGCTCGTCGCTGAGCGGTCGATGGGCGAGGCTAAAAGAGCGGCGCAGTTCTTCATCGGAAAGTCGTTCCACCCGCGGCTCGTGCGGCGGGAGTTGGAACACCAGGCACATGTCGACCGCCGCGTGGCGTGCCATCGCGAATGTCAGCCTTGCTCGCAATCGCGAACCTTCGAGGCCATGCACGAGCAGCAGCGAGGAAGCGTCGAGCACGAGCGCCAACGCGGCGAGCCATGATTGATTGTCGTGTTGCGAACGGTAGTAGCAAAGGACCGGGAACGACAGGTGGCTTTCGAGTAATTCCGCCGACCAGATTTCCCACTCGCCGAGGAAGCGATCGGTTTCGATCCGTTCACCCGTGGAGCCGAGGCGTCGCCACAGTTCGTACACCGTCGGCGGCGAACCGGCGCGGGCGTCGAGCAGCGTGATGTTGCGTTCGCGATTGGAGAAGGCTTGGTAAAGCACTGGCAGATAGCCAATCACCACGGCCATGAAGCCGAAGCCGATGCCCGCTTCCGAGACGGCGAGCAGCTTGCCGACATACGTCACGGGGGTGACGTCGCCGTAGCCGAGCGTGAAGAAGGTTTCGCCGCTGTGGTAAAGGCATTGGCGGAAGTCGCGATTCGACGGCGGCGTGAGCGTGTGGCCCAGCCAATGCAGCAGCGCGAAGCCGGTGACGATGAGCAGCATCCAGCAGATGAACAACCCGAACAGCGATAGCGGGCCGAAGATGCTGAGGAGGCTTTCGCGCGTACGACCCGTACGCGGCAGATCGCAGAGCCGGCGCCAAGCGGTCCAAGTGACGCGGAAGTAAACCCGCGCGATCCGCAACCGCCGCGTGACGCGCCGCGGCAGGACGAGCGTTTCAAACGCGTCGTACAGAGCGAGGAAGATCAGCGCGAGGCCAAAGCAAGTGCTGAGGTAGAACAGCATAGGCGCCAAGGTTGGAATGAAGCGAGGTAGCCGCGGGTCAACGACCCGCCGGAGCGAAACATTATCCGCGTCGCATTTTTAACCACGACGGCACGACGAACACAACGGAATTCTTAAGCAGCGAAGTAACCGCGAATCACGCGAATCATCGCAAATAGCCCCGACCTAGCTAGGTCGGGGCTGTTTTTTCTGCGAAGGGTAGTTTTCGCGAATAGGTTGAATCGCCAAGTTGCTCATTCACGCTGATTCGCGGACTCCTGTCTCCTCTGAATCCCGTCGTGCACTTCGTGCCTTTGTGGTTCGTTCTTCGTAGGAGCGCTCCGGCCGGTCGTTGACCGGCGGCTGCGAACTCAGCCCTCAGTATTTCAGCACAATCTTCCCGAAGTGCGAACCCGTTTCCATATGCCGCAACGCCTCGACGGCTTCGTCGAAGGGGAATGTCCGATCGATCACCGGCTTCAGCTGCGCCGTCGTGATCGCGGCATTGAGATGTTCGAACATCTCGCGCGAGCCGACGAAGATGCCTTGCAGCGCGAGCGTCTTCATCAGCAGGAACATCGGGTTCACGCCTTCGCCTTGGGCGAGGACGCCGATGACGCCGATCTTGCCGGCGATGCGTGCCGAGGCGATCGACTTACTAATGGTGCCGGCGCCGCCGACTTCGACGACGTGGTCGACGCCGACGCCGTCGGTGAGGCGGAGGACTTCTTTCTCCCAGGCGGGATGCGTTTTGTAGTTGATCGTTTCGTCGGCACCTAGCGCGCGGACACGCTCCAACTTCTCGTCGCTGCTACTGGTGGAAATAACGCGGGCGCCATGCAGCTTCGCGAGCTGCAGCGCAAACATCGAGACGCCGCCGGTGCCAAGCGTGAGGACCGTCTCGCCCGCTTTGAGATTGCCGAAGACGACAAGTGAGTTCCAGACCGTGACCGCGGCGCAGGGGAGCGTGGCGGCTTCTTCAAACGAGAGGTAGTCGGGGATGCGAACGAGCGATTGTTCGTGGAACGCGCCGATCTCGCGGAGGACGCCGGGGAGGTCGCCGCCGCCGAGGGTGGTGCCGGCCTTCGCGGCGTTGTAGGGACCTTCAAGCCAGCCTTGGGTGAAGATCGGGCAGACGCGATCGCCAGTTTTCCAGCGCGTCACCTCGCTGCCAACGGCGACCACTTCGCCGGCGCCATCGGAGAGGGGAATGGTCGGGAATTTCGCTTTGGGGTTGTAAACGCCCCAGGCAAAGAGCAAATCGCGGTAGTTGAGCGAGGCTGCGCGAAACCGCACCGCGACCTCGTAGGGGCCGGGCTGGGGCTCGGGGAGGTCGACCCGTTTCAGGCCATCGAGGCTGAAAGATTCGTATTGGAAGGCCTTCATCGTCCGTTTCTCGGCGGTGATGGGTGAGGTGGGAGAGGGGCGCTGTCCCTCGTTTTCGGAAGCGGCGAGCCCATTGTAGCGTTCGGATTGCGCAAAAGTTCTCTAGTGGATAACCGCCAAATATACGAAAACTGGCCGCTACGGTCCCGCCAAAATCGTGTCGTCTTGCCGAGTCGTCGACCAGCGCCGCAGCTTCGTTTGGTCGATCTTCCTTCATCGATCTCGCCATGAAGCCGCTTCGACGTTACTCGCCGGTGGAATGGAGCGCTCTTGTCGTCGCCGCGCTGGCGATGTCGCTCGGCGCGACGATGATGATCGCCTGGCTGGCAGGCTATGCCGATCTGCTGCGGTTGGCCAATCCAGGGCCGACGTTGCGATTCAATACGGCGGTGATGTTCGCGTTGAGCGGCGCCGCGCTTTTCTGCAGCGTGACGCAACGGCGGCAGTCGGCGAACTGGCTAGCGGGAGCGGCGCTGGCGTTCAGCGCGCTGCACTTCGTCGAAGTCGCCAGCGGGGCGTCCGTTGGCATGGAGACGCTGCTGCACGAGCCGAGCGAGGCGTTGATCAAGCGCGTCGGCGGCGGCCGGATGGCGTTGGGGGTGGCGCTCTGCTTCATGTTGCTAAGCATGGCGATCTTGGCGCGAAACTTTCCGCGGTTCGACGTCGCCGCGGCTTCGCTGGCAGGGATCGTCGTCTGCATGCTGGCGCTTGTGGCGTTGAGTCGCTACGTCATGGGGACTGATTTGCGCGTCGGCTGGCAACTTACCACCGGCATGGCGCTGACGACGGCGGTCGGCTTGTTTTTGTTAGGAAGCGTCGTCGTGGCGATGGCTTATCGGGAAGCGGCGGCGGCCGGATCGTCGTGGCTCGCTTATCCGGCGTCGTTCGCACTAGCGGCGGCCAGCGTGCTCGTGTGGCGGGAATTGGTCGACAACGAAACGCTGCAACTGCGACGGGCGACGGCTGTGGCGGCGGCGGGCTTGCGAATGCAAGTTCGCGAACAACTTCAGTCGCGGCTGCAGGCGATCGATCGTTTCGCCGATCGCTGGGGAGTGCTCGATCGACCGCAACAGCGGAAAGATGCGCGGCGGTTGCTCGAAGACTTCGGCGGCATCGTGGCGATCAACTGGATTAACCCCGAGTTGAGGATCGCCTGGGTTTGCGCCGCCGCCAACGAGCGCGACGACGTCTTCGGCAAAGTGCTGCCGCCGGGGCCGCGGCATGACGCGGTTGTGCGCTCGCGAGAGACCGGGCAGTTTGCGTTCACGCCCGTGCTGACGCTGATGCACGGCGAATCGGGGTTCATCGGCTACTTGCCGACCATCGACGAAGCGGGCCAAGTGACCGGCTACATCGCGGCGGTGTTTCGTATCGACACGATCCTGGGGGGCCTGGCCGCCGACCGCCGGCACGACGCCTTTAGCTTCAGCGTCGAGCAAGGCGAGCAAACCATTTTCGCCAGCGCCGACGAAGCGACGGTAGATCCCGCTGTCGTGGAATCGACCGTGCTCAAGCTCCGCGGACTCGGTTGGCGCTTCAAGGTTTGGCCTACGCCGGAAACCGAGGCGCTCCACTACTCGAAGACGCCTGATCTCGCGCTGGCTAAGGGCTTGCTGAGCGCATTGTTGCTGGCAGCGGCGATCAACATGCGTCAGCGGGCGTCGCGGCAAACGGCGGAGGCGGAACGGGCGGCGGCGGCTCTGCGAGACAGCGAACAGCGCTTCGATCTCGCCGTAGGCGCGTCGCAAGACGGGATTTGGGAATGGCGCACGGATCAAGCCGGCTTCTTCGCCTCGGCGCGCTACCGTGAGATTTTTGGCTTCCCGGCCGACGACGAGAAGCTGAACGTTGAAGAGTGGTTCACGCGCGTCCACTCCAGCGACGTGGCCGAGGTGCGGGCGGCGATTGACGCCCACTGCCAAGACCGCGTGCCGTACGACGTCACCCTGCGTTACCTCACGCTGCACAATCGGTGGATTTGGGTGCGGATTCGCGGGCAGGCGGCGTGGGACGCGGCGGGAAGACCCTACCGGATGGCCGGGTCGGCGAGCGACATCACGGAGGAGCGTGAGTCGAAGAAGCAACTGCTAGCGCATGTCGAGGCCATTGCCGGTTCGAATCGAGCCCTCGCCGAGATGGCGGAGGCGGCGCAGGCCGCGGCGATGGCGAAGGCGACGTTCCTGCGCAACATGAGCCATGAATTGCGGACGCCGCTGAATTCGATCATCGGCTTTTCCACCGGCCTGCTGCGGCACGTTGGCGCTCATGGCCTCGATGATCATCAGCGCGATCGCATCGAGCGGATCGCGGCGAGCGGACGGCACCTGCTGGCGCTCGTCAACAACGTGCTCGATCTCGCGAAGGCCGAGGCGCGTGAGCAAGCGCTGATGATGGAGCCCGTCGACGTTGCGGAACTGTTCGACGAGCTGATTGCGATGACCGAGCCGTTGTTGCAGAAGCGGCCTGGCGTGGAATTTACCGTCGTCGTGCCGGACGATTTGGGGACGCCGCTGCTCGACCGGACGAAGCTGAAGCAAGTGCTGCTCAATTTGTTGGCCAATGCGGTGAAGTTCACCGATGCCGGCGTCATCACGCTTGCGGCGCGATCCGACGAGGAGAACTGGATCTTCGCGGTGTCGGATACGGGCATCGGCATTCCGCCGCAGGATCAGAGTCGCATCTTCGAGAACTTCGAGCAGGTCCATTCCTCGGGACGTCACGCTGAGGGGACCGGACTCGGGCTCGCGATTTGTGCGACGTTCGCGTCGGCGATGCAGGGCGAGATTACGCTCGATAGCCAACCGGGCGCGGGCAGCACGTTCGCGCTGGTCGTGCCGCGAACGATCGAACTTGAGGAAGAACCTGAACCGCCTGCGTTGCAGCCGACGCTCAGTACCGAGCAGGCCGCTGCCGATGCTTGAACCAACTAACTACGAATCGACCGCTCGCACTGACGACGTTTTCCACCACCGGCAAGCCCACGAAGCCAGCCTGCAACCGCCTGTTTGAGCTAAGTGATGAAGACTGTACTGCTCATTGAAGACAACGACGACAACACCCTACTGATTGAAGACATCTTCGCGTTTGAAGGGGTTGCTGCGCAGTTGGTGTCGTTTCCATCGGCCGAGGAAGCGCTGGAATTTGCGGCGCACAGTCCGCCGGATCTCATCCTGATGGATATCGGGCTGCCGGGAATGAATGGCTTGGAAGCGACGCGGCGGTTGCGCGCCCACCCGGCGACGTGCAACACGCCCATCTGGGCCGTGACGGCGCGGGCCATGAAGGAAGACGAGGAAGCCGCCCGTCGCGCAGGCTGCGACTTTTACATCACGAAGCCGTTCGACCAAGAGGATTTCGGCTACATGGTGAAGTTCGTCGTAGCATCGACGATCAGCGACAATCATACGACGCCGCCTCAAGTGATTCCGCCGCACTTTTCGCAAGAGCGGCGTGAGGCGTCGAATGACGGCGACAGTTCAGGACGCCGGCCGCGCTGACCTGCGGGCTATGCGTTTTGTAGCGGCAATGCGTACCGGCTAACTATTTCTATTTCGCAACGCGATAGCCGAGGGCGACTCGATAGCAGGTTGAGTCACCCTCGGCGCACGATGATTTAGCTTGGCCGAAGCGACGGTCTCATCTTCCGCCGCTTCGGCTCATGCCGCATGCGAGGGCGAAGGGTCCTACGCATGGGCGTAGGCGTTTCGCAGGTCGCGAACTTTGTCGTGGCCTGCCTTCACCTTCGCATACTGTCGAGTCAGCACGTCGTTGACGGCCGAGCCAGCCGTCTCTTTCAGCACGTCTTCGTACATTTCTTTGATGGCGTCTTCGCCGCGCTCGGCTTCGTTGAGGATGACGCTTGCGTCGCCGCCGTTGATGGCGGCGCGGACGTCAATCCACGCCCGATGAACAGTGGCGGCGAACGAGCCGTCGTCTTGCGGCTTCTCGCCGTTGTAATTCACGATTTGTTGAAGCTCGCTTGTATTCGTACGACGTTCATCGCCCAGCTGTTTGAAGAGCGCTGCGAGTTGCTTGTCTTTCAATTTGTCGGCGACTTCGCAGAAGCCCTTTTGGCTATCGATGTTGATCTGAATCAGGTCTTGGACCTTCTCGATCGTTTGTTCGCGGAGGTTATGTTTAGTTTCCATCGCTGCTCACTCCTGTCACTTAACTATGGCTTGTCTCGTGCTGGCGTCCTGCATTCTAGGAGAGCGAACCTTATGCCGAAACTGCAGGCAGACCGGTAGCCTGGCTCTGCCAAGTCGTGACGGGCTCGCAGGTTGCAGCGATTTACCGCGGCTTCGGCAGCGCTGGACAAGTGCTTGCGGCGCGGACGAGCGAAGAGCGCCCATCGGACGAGTTGCTTACTTAGCGACCGGCTTGTCGTCTGGCGACCAGAGTTCCACGGCGGCCGTGCCGTAGTTGCCGAGGTGGTAGACGCTGGCCCCCGTGACGCGGAATGTGAACGTGGGGAAGGGCGCCGCGATCAGCCGCTTGACGAACGGCGTCTTGCCGAGGCCGACGGTTACGTGCGGGTTGAAGTTCTTCCCGCTCCGCTCGGGGACGTAGCCGTTGACGTAGTCGACGATCGACGGAGCGATGGGGGCTTTGTCGGCGGAGGGTACGAATGCGTCGGCGGCGCCTTTGACGGCGAACGGTTCCACCGCGGCGATGATGCGGTCCTGCAAGTCGCGGAGCTCGCTCGTCGGCTCGATGACGATGCCGGCGAGACCGAGTTCGCCGACAGGGAGCGAGTAGTAGCCGGTCGCTTCGAGTTCGATCGCGGTCGGTTTGGCAGAGGCGAAGACGCTTTCGAGTTCCGCCTCAATCTGTGCGAGGTCGTCCCGCCGCACGAAGCGCTGAATCATCGAGATATGGGGCGTGTGGAGTTTGTCGAGCGAGAAGCCGGCGGGGTAATCGCCGCGGAGTTCTTCGTTCGCCTTCGCGGCGGCGGCGAGCATCGTTCGGTCAGGGTGGAGCAGGACGTCGATGGCGACGACGGCCGGCAGCGGTTGCGGCTCGGCGGCAGGGGCTCGCAGTGAAAATAGAACGGCGTTCGCCACGAAGATCGTTGAGATAGTTCCGAGAGAATAACGAACGTAGTTTGGCAAAAGCTTGTTCAAGCGAGCGTCCCACTATTCTAAATGTTGTGGCTCCCTCCCCCTTGAGGGGAGGGCTGGGGAGGGGGTGGAATCTTGGTACACGCTGCCGTCACCCCTCCCTAACCCTCCCCCTCAAGGGGAGGGGACCTCATGGGTAAGTTTTTCGAAATGGAAACCGACCCCCGGGCGGAGCCCGGGGCTAGTACCCGTAATGCGCCGCGGCATGCAGCTTGGCTTGTTCTGCCTGATCGAGCTCCTCGATGTGCACTGGATCGAACGCATGGTCGCGGGTGAGATGCTCCCAAAACGTCATGCCGCTAACATCGGCTTCGGGGACTTCGATCGTTTTGAGCCAGATCTTCAGTTCGTCGGCGTGCAAGCTGCGGAGCCACTTGCTCGGCGGTCGGCCGTGGCGAGCGCGGCGCTTTTCGCTCGGCTCGTGTTCTTCGTGATCGTCGGACGGGGCGGGGGGCGCGACGTCGGCAGATTTCGTCGCCGCGTCTGTTGGCTCGGCGCCGTCTTCTAGCTTTTCGCCAGCGGCGATTGCTTCTTCAGCTTTGAGCGTCGGCTTGTGGCGCAGCACCTCGGCTGGAACGAGTTCATAAGCCAGGTAGCCGTCGTTCGCGGGCGCCGGTTCGCCCGTCTCCATGCGGATCGGCGTCGTGACGCCGCTGAGCCGCCACGCGCCGTCGACGAATGTTTCGCGTTCGAACCATCGCCAGACGCCGTTGTCGGCAAGCCGCCAATGGGTCGGCAGCGTCGTCGAGGGCTTGGCGCCATCGCGCATCATGGCGGCGGCGAGTTCGTCGAGGCCGTAGACTCGCAGTCGATCGGCGATGGTGAACAGGCCGAAGCTGAACCAGAACGTGAAGGCGCGGCGATTCATGGCGGGAGCGTGCGGGCGGGGCTGGCAGGGGCGACGCGAGCCGCGTCGAATCGCGCCGCAGCGAACTGCGGCGGATTACGCAATTTTAGGTTTGGCTCGGGCGCCGAGATGGTCGAAAGTTGCCGGCAAATCCGTCATAATCGGCGTTCTTCTGCTCGGCTCCGCCATCATGGCGGGGCGTGGCACGTCACGAGTCGGCTCCGGCCGCCAAGCAAAGGGCTTCTCATGTTGCAATTTCGTTCACTGCTTGCCGGGTGCGCCTGGCTGCTGCTGGTGATCTCGGCCGGGCGTGCGGACGATTCGACCGCGCAGGGGTGGATCGAACTGATCGACGGACCGGCGCTCGACGCTTGGCAAAGCGAACGGAGCGGTTGGACGATCGTCGGCGATGCAAAGCAAGACGCTAAGCAGCCGCGGCGGCTCGTCACGCAGCCAGGCGAGGGGGTGCTCGTCAGCGACGGCGACGGGGTGAACTTTCACACGAAGCAACCGTTCAAAGACGTGCAGCTGGAGTGCGAATTCATGATTCCCGAGCGCTCGAACGCTGGGGTGAAGCTCAACGGGTTGTATGAGATTCAGATTCGCGACACGGCGGCGATGAAGGAACTCACGGGCGACATGTGTGGCGGCGTTTATCCGCGGGCGAAGCTCGGCCCGCCATACGCGCACATCGACGAAGGAATCGCGCCGAGCGAGAACGCCGCCAAGTCGGCCGGCGAGTGGCAGACGCTGACGCTGACGTTTTACTCGCCGCGGTTTGACGCCGCCGGCAAGAAGGTGACGAACGCGCGGTTCGAGAACGTCGTGCTCAACGGCAAGCAAGTTCACGAGCAGGTCGATCTCAAACATCCGACCGGGGCCGCTTGGAATCTGGAACCTGAAGTCGCCGAGGGCGGATTAATGCTGCAAGGCGACCACGGGCCGGTGGCGTTTCGGAAGATTAGGGTGAAGGAGTTGGGGGGAAAGAGGTGAGTGAGGAGGGAAAAGAGTGAGTATGTGTTTAGGTGAGTAGGTGGAACCTTCGATCACTTACTCACCTAAGCATCTGCCCCACTGATAGCGTTCGCTTGTTGAATTGTCCTCCGCTTCGATTCGTCCACCCCATGCCCGACTCCCCCTTTGTTGACTGGCTGGCCGAGTTGCCGGTCGCGAGCGCGTTGCCGCGGATCGTCGAGGCGTCGCGGGGCGGAGCCGTCGTCGTGACGGCGCCGCCAGGTTCAGGCAAGACGATGCTCGTGCCGGCGGCGGTGCTTGATGATCTGCCGGCGGGGCAAAAGGTAGCGCTCATTCAGCCGCGGCGATTGGCGGCGCGGGCGGTCGCTCGGCAAATCGCGCGGCTTCGCGGCAGCCGCGTCGGCGGCGAGGTTGGCTATCTCGTTCGCTTCGACGCCTGCGTCAGTCGCGAAACGCGGCTCGTCGTCGAGACGACCGGTATCATGCTGCGGCGGTTGCTTGATGATATTTCGCTCGAGGGGATCGGCGCCGTCGTGCTCGACGAATTCCACGAGCGGACGATCGAGATGGATCTCGTGCTGGGGCTGCTGTTGCGTGTGCGACAAACGCTGCGGCCCGATCTGCGGATCGTCGTGATGAGTGCGACGCTCGCCGCCGAGCCGGTGGCAAAGCTGCTCGGCGATTGCCCGATCGTGCATGCCGAGGGGCGGCGGTTCCCGGTAAGCGTCCGCTACCAACGCCGCGGCGAGCAGCGCGAACTGCCCGACCTCGTCGCGGCTACCGTGCCCGAAGCGCTACGCGATACCGACGGCCATCTGCTCGTGTTCCTGCCGGGCGTAGGCGAGATCATGCGCTGCGAGGCGGCGCTCGCGTCGCTGGCGGATCGGCAAGGTTTTGCGCTACTCAAGTTGTTCGGCGATTTGCCGCCGGAGGAGCAAGATCGGGCGCTGCTCGACACGGGGCAGCGGAAGATTATCCTCTCGACGAACGTTGCTGAAACGTCGCTGACCATTCCGGGCGTGACGGCGGTGATCGATTCTGGGCAAGTGCGTCAATTGCGCGTCGCGCCGGCGACCGGGCTGCCGCGACTCGAACTGACGCCGATCTCGCAAGCTTCGGCCGAGCAGCGGGCGGGCCGCGCGGGGCGGACGGCGCCGGGCGTTTGCTGGCGGTTGTGGGAAGAGGCGTCGCATCGGCATCGCCCTGAGGCCGACATTCCCGAGGCGCTTCGCAGTGATCTCGCCGAGCCGCTGTTGCAGTTGCTCGTGTTGGGGGAGAGCGAAGAGTTTCCATGGCTCGATCCGCCGCCGAGCGAAGCGTTGGAGAACGCACGGCGATTGTTGCATATGCTCGGGGCGATCGATGCGGAGAATCGCGTGACGCCGCTCGGTAAGGAACTCTCCCGCTTGCCGGCGCATCCACGCTTGGGGCGGTTGCTGCTCGCTGGAGCACATCACGGCGTGCTGCGTGAAACGTCGATCGCGGCGGCCCTCCTTTCCGAACGCGATCCGTTTCGCACGGCCGACCAAGGGCGGCGCGGGCCGCGCGATCACCAGTCGGTGCGAACGCGGTCGGACGTGGTCGATCGCGTCGTGGCGTTGCAGGCATTCCACGGCGGGATGCGGCTCGCCGATCCGGCACTGGAACTTCACCATGGCGGCGCTCGCAATGTGCTCCGTTCGGCGGAGCAGCTTTACCGGCTCGTCGACAGGGAACTCGCGCCACGCAGCGAAACGCCCGAGTTGAGTTTGATGCAGGCGCTGCTCGAAGCGTTTCCCGACCGGCTCGCGAAGCTCCGCGGCGGGACGCAAGATCGGGCGACGATGGTCGGCGGCCGCGGCGTGCGGCTCGACGGCGGCTCGCGTGTGCGGGGCGAGACGCTGCTGCTGGCGATTGACCTCAACGACGCTGGCGGCGAAGCGCGGGCGCGATCAGCGTCCGCCGTCGAGCGAGAGTGGTTGCCGGAAGAACTGCTGGAGACTCGCGACGAGCTGTTTTACAACCCGACGCGCGGCCAAGTCGAAGCCCGCTCGCGAACCTACTGGAGCGATCTGCTGCTCGAAGAGACGCCGGTGGCGATCAGCGATCGCGTGGCGGCCGGCGAGATATTGGCGCGAGAAGCGCGTCCGCAGCTCGATCGATTTCTGCCGCCATCCGATTCCGCGGCAGGGAGTTTTCTTGCGAGGGTTCGCTGGCTGGCGGAATCGCTACCTGAGTTGGAATTGCCGCGGTTCGATGCCGAAGAACTCGCGGCGATGTTGCCGGAAGTTTGCATTGGCTTGCGGTCGCTCGACGATATTCGCACGGCGGATTGGCTCTCGCGGCTGCAGCAAGAAGTTGGCTACGAGCGGATTGCCGAGATCGAACGCCTGGCGCCGCGGGAGTTTGAACTCACCAACGGCAATCGGCATCCGCTGACCTACGAGCCAGGCCGACCGCCGATGTTGGCGGTGAAAATTCAGGAACTCTTTGGCGTGCGCGAAACGCCCCGCATCGGCGGTGGCCGCGTTGCCGTGCTGCTGCACTTGCTCGGTCCGAATCGCCGCCCGCAACAGGTGACGGCCGACCTCGCGAGCTTTTGGGCAAACACTTACCCCGAGGTGAAGAAAGAGCTGCGGCGGCGCTACCCGAAGCATGCGTGGCCCGACGATCCTCTGGCGGTGCAAGCGACGCGGTCGGGGTTGAAGAGGGATATGAAGGAGTGAAGTGAGTAGGGTAGGCGGGTTTAAATTATCGCTCTTCGCCTACTAATCGAGAATTGTGAACCCCAAGTTCACATGCGCAAAATGGGCGTCGCCGGTGAAGACATCGGTGACGCCCATTTCCTTCATGACTGCCATCGAGGCGAGATCGACGAACGAGATACGCGGTTTGTCGGCGAATTGCTGACGTAAACGCCAAGCGGCACGAAATCGATCCGGCGTGATTGGCTCCAGCCTGTAAACGTTGTCGTCGCAACATTTCAGTACGACCGCGAAGAATCGCTCCGCTTCGGCGGCCGGGAGCGACCGGTACAATTGCGTGGCGAGTTCGCTGAGGACGTAATCGCTTGTCAGATAAGATCGACCATCCGTCATCAATGCGGCGTGACGTCGTTTAGCGGCTTCATGAAACTGGTCCTTCCGCATGGCAAGCGCCAGCCAGGCCCAGGTATCGACGAAGACCAGATTGCTCATGGCGTGCCGTAAAGATAGTCGTCGTGTTTTGCAGATACGTCGCCGGCGGCGGGGCCTTCGCCGATTCCAATCACTGCGGCGAGTGGGTCGTTCGCAACGGTGGAGGGAGCTTCCAGATGAATGTTGATCTGCACTTCCGTTCCATCCGGCACAGGAAGCGGCTGCTGCAACTGCAGCGAACCGCCCGCGTAAATTGCCTGAGTTTTGATCGTCATCGGAACCTGCTCCTGATGGAATAGTCACGCCGCCAACAGCATTATACCATCTAGAACATCGGTCGAGCGGCCGTGAGATCGCCGCGGAAATCGCATGATCGCTTCCTGGGACTAACAGAAATTGGGTTCGCATGGCATTCGTCCGAAAGACCTTCGCGTGGTGCGGGCGGTTCGCTTGCGGGTTCGGCTGGTGGTTCCTCGGCATTTGGTCGGCGCTGGCGATTTACTTCACCGGGCCGGGATCAAAATGGTTCACGGGCGCGCTGGCGGCGGCGGTGGTCGCGCTCTTCTGGTTCGCGCGACGCGAGCCGTTGCGACTGTGGCAATGGTTTCGCAAGAGTTGGCCGGAGAAGCGGCTGACGAGCGCAGCGCTCGTTGCGGCGGCGGCCATTGCAATCTACTACTTCGGCTTCGTCACGCCCGATACGAACGTCGAATGGTCGCCGGAGCAGGCGCGGCATCCGATCGTCGAGATCGACGGCGACAAGATTCACGTCCAGAACGTGCGGAATTTTACTTGGCGCTCGCGAACCGATTTCACGCCCGGGTTCTACGACCGAACGTACGATCTCTCGAAACTGAACTCGATGTACTACGTCGTGGCGCCGATGCCGGGGCTCGATGCGGTGGCGCATGTGTTCGTTTGTTTCGGTTTCTCCGATGGGCAGACGGTGGCCGTGTCGGTGGAAGGACGGCGGCGATTGGGGCAGCCGTACCAGTTGATTCCGTCGATGTTCCGCCAACTGCAACTGATGTACGTCGTCGGCGATGAACGCGACGTCGTGGGTCTGCGCGGCAAGATTTGGAAAACGCCAGTCTTCTTTTACCCGGCGCGGGCGACGCCGGAACGGATGCAGGCGATTTTCAAGTCGATGATGGAAGGGGCTCATCAACTCGAGGAGAAGCCGGAGTTCTACAACCTCATCTGGAACAACTGCATGACGCGGATACTGATGCACCTGCGGCGACTCGGCGGGCATTCGCTGCCGCACGATTTGCAGGTGCTGCTGACAGGGCTCTCTGATCGCACGGCGTTCAACCTGGGGTACATCGACACCGACCTGACGTTCGAACAAGCCCGCCGGGCGTTCCGCGTCGACCCGTGGATGGAGACGACGCCGCTCGATGAAACGTTTGGAGAGCGGCTGCGGGAGACGATTCGGCGGCAGGAGGCGGAGGAGCGGAAATAGTCAGTGGTCCGTTGTCAGTGGTCAGTTGCTGCTGGCGAGGGGGCAGGCTGCCTTTCCATGTTTCGTATTTAGCAACTGACAACTGACCACGGACAACTGACAACCCGTCCCTTGGCATGCCGCTTGCTCCGAAAATCTGGCTGATCTCCTCCACCTTCAGTCAGCGGGAGCCAAGCCATGATCCCCTCCACCGTAGACCGCGTGCCGCAGCAGACGGCGGCCCATGTGAATGAGCAGATTCGGCGGCAAACGGACGCTAGCATCGCCCGGACGATGACGGCGGGGCCGGCGGCGATTCGCGAGCGGTTGGCAGAGCTCGATCGCGAGTGGGACATCGAGCGGCTGCTCGAGACGAACGCCTCAACGGCCATCTTGGTCGGTTCGGCGCTAGGGGCGTTTGTCGACAAGCGATTTTTCGCCGTGCCGGCGGTGATCGCAGCGTTTCTGTTGCAGCATGCGATTCAGGGTTGGTGCCCGCCGCTGCCGGTGCTGCGGCGACTCGGCGTGCGGACGGCGGATGAAATCAATCGCGAACGCGAGGCGCTGAAGCGGGCGCTGGAGCATGATCGCATGGGGCGGCGGGCTTCTTGAGCGCTAGTGTCCGTTGTCCGTGGTCAGTTGTTGCTGGCGAGAGAGTAGGCTGCCTTCAAGTGTTTTCGCATTTAGCAACTGACAACTGACCACGGACAACTGACAAATCAAAAAACAACGGCCGGCAGCGCACGTCGCGCTGCCGGCCGTTTGATTTTCAATCTTCGGCGAACTCTTCCGCTTACTTCACGTCACGCGGCTTCAGAGCGAGCGAGAGCATGATCCAGGCCCAGCCGTTGAAGATCATTTCGATGCCGATGAACAGGCCGATGACCCACAGGCCCGATTCGGGCCAGCCTTTGTAGATCAACATGCCGAGCATCAGGGTGACGGCGCCGTTGAGCAGCACCCAACCCCAACCGGTGAATTGTTCGCTGAGGGCGAAGACGATGCGGAGGATGCCGCTGATCACGAGGAAGAACGCCAGCAGCAGCGTCAGCTGTTCGGCGCTTTGCAGCGGCGTGTCGACGATCATGATGCCGACGACGGTGTAGAGGATGCCGATGAGCAAGTGGATGAGCGTGCCGCTCCACTTGCCGGCCCAGAAGGCGCTGATGATTTCGGCAATGCCGCCGGCGATCATCAAGAAGCCGAAGGCGACGACGGCGACGACGGTGGTCAGCACCGAGCAGCCGAGCGAGATCGTGCCGAGGACGACCATGCCGATGCCGAGGGCGAGGAACCACTTCCAATGATGGCGAAGCGTTTCGACTTCAGCGGCGATGACGGTGCGGAACGGGCCGGGGACGTTGGCGGTGGGGCTGTCCATAGTTCTTCTCGCGATTCGGGTGACGAAAGTGAATTGGGCGTGCGTCGGCACGCGTAGATTGTGCGGCCAATGACGAAGGAACCGTTGCGTCCGCTTCGACCGGAAAGGCTAGGTTACGAATTGCGACTCGTCAAAGGGGGCTCAAAAAGCGGCCAAACGGTGGAAATGACTGGTTCTGGGGGCTACAACGTGCTTTCACCGCAAGCCGCCATGAGTTGGAGAATGAATAGTCTCACGCAAAGGCGCAAAGGCGCAAAGAACGCAAGCGAACGATTTGGTATTTCCCTTTGCGCCTTTGCGCCTTTGCGTGAGATATTACTGAACGCAGCCAGCTGAGAGGGTGTGCTCGCGAGCAAGAGACCATTGGAAGGACAAGCATGAGTGCGAAGTTGCCGATCATTTACCTTGCTCGTCACGGCCAGACGGCGTGGAGCAAGTCGGGGCAGCATACGGGGCTGACCGACATTCCGCTGTTGCTGGAGGGGGAATACGACGCCGAACGATTGGGCGCGCGGTTGCAAAAGCTGGAGTTCGCGGCGGTGTGGACGAGTCCGCTCGTGCGGGCGTCGCGGACGTGCGAGTTGGCCGGCTTTGGCGGCGTGGCGACGGTTGATCGCGATCTCGTCGAGTGGGACTACGGCGAGTACGAGGGGCTGAAGAATGCCGAGATCGTCGCGCGGCAACCGGGCTGGCGGATCTATCGCGATGGTTGCCCCGGGGGGGAATCGACGGAGCAAGTGGCGGCTCGCGCGGATCGCGTGCTGGAGCGGGCTCGCGCGGCAGGGGGCAACGTGCTGCTATTTTCGAGCGGGCACTTCACGCGGATGCTCGGGGCGCGGTGGATCGGACTGCCGCCGCAGCATGCGGAGTTGTTCACGCTTGCGACGGCGAGCTTGAGTGCGCTCGGATACGAGCACAATGTGAACGAGCCGGTCATTCAGTTGTGGAATGACGTTTCGCACTATGAAGAGTGAGGGGAAAGTAAAAGAAAGAGATTTCAACACAGAGAGCACAGAGGACACAGAGAAAGAACCAAGTAAGAGGGCAATTTTGCAACTTAGTTCCCTTTTGCATTCCTCTGTGATCTCTGTGTCCTCTGTGTTGAAAATCTTCCTGTCTTTAACTTTACTTTGCGACGACGTTTACCTGATACGTCTGATCGACCGGATCGCCACCGCCGTTGGGGGTGTACTTCACGTTGATTGCCGCCTTGCCGGGGGCGAGCGTCTTGAACAAGAACCACGTGTAACCGCCGCCCATCATCGGCTGGCCGGCGTTGTTCGTGCGAATGCCGCGGACCTTGCCGAACGATTGCGCTGCCTCGGCCGGCGTGACGGTTGGCTCGGCGACTTCGGTCGGGTGACTTTGCGTGTCGGGGACTTCGACGATCACCAGCCCGCCAGCGTTGATTTCTTGCGGCTCCGTGGCGAGGGCTTCGTCTTTCTTTTCGACCCGCTTCAAGATGATCACACGGCCATCGACCGCCGGCACGGCCGTGTTGGCGTTTTGCTCGATGAGGCCTTCGGCGACTTCGGCCGCAGCCCCGACGGCGCGGCGGATTTTCTCGCGGCGTTCGTTCGTTTCTTGTGCGATCAGCGTGCTGGCGGCGACGGCGGTGACGAGCAGACCGAGGGCAGCGGAGCGGTAAGCGTTCATGGAATATCCTCCGAAGAGCGTTGGAATGGTGGAGAGAGAGTTCGCGGGAGCGATCGAGAAGTATAGCTGGTAGCCGGCAATTGGCTGCGTAACGTCAAACAGTTCAACGAAAAACTTGCGGTAGCTTAGACAATAAAAGCGGATGCGTCCGAGAAAGGTCGCCGAGGAGGCCCAACCTCCGTGCCGGGCCGCCTCGACGTCAGTTGGGCGGAGGCGCGTCGTCGATGGCGAGGTGCGGGATGTCAGACGATGCGTGGTTCGGTTTTTTTCCCCAGTCGTCAGGAATTCGCGCGGCCGTTTGGGGGTCAGGGTGTTGGTTGAGCGATCGCTGGGCCTGTGAAAGCGTCTGCTTCAGCTTCAGCCGTAACTGCTCGTTGGCAGCGAGAATTCGCTCGGTTCGCTTAAACAGTTCGGCCAAATCCATCGTTCTGCTCCGTTGCCGCTTTCCCGGACGGAGGTTCCGCAACCGGCGTGCCGTTAGCGCCGGCTGGCAGTAGACCGCGATCGGCGAGCCTTCGCCTACGCTCCCCGGCGGCAGAACGGGGCGGAGCGGCACAACTCGGGTAACCGCGGCGGCGACGATTTGCTATCTTCTCGCATCGCCACAGGACACTCTTTTGCCGCCGCCGCTGAAATCCGCCGACTCGACTGAATCTAGCGCCGCGACCGCGGGGCTCGCGCCGCTGGCTGCGTTGTCGCTGGTCGTGGGGAGCGCCTCGGGATTGATGGGCGCGCTGTTTCGCCGATCGCTCGAATGGGCCGACCGCCAGCGGAACGCGCTTGCCGATTGGGCCCAAGCCGAGGAGTGGCTGGGGCTTGCGGTGCTCGTGGTCGCCGGCGCGGCGGCGACGGGACTGGCGGCGTGGCTCGTGCGGCGGTTCTCGCCCGAGGCGTCGGGAAGCGGCATCCCTCATGTGGAAGCGGTGCTGAACAAGCGGAAGCCGCAGGCGCCGCTCCGTTTAATCCCAGTAAAATTCATCGGCGGCGTGCTCGCCATCGGCGCGGGGCTCGCGCTCGGCCGCGAAGGGCCGACGGTGCAAATGGGGGCGAGCATCGCCCACTTCATCGGTCGCGTCGGCCGTCGCAACGTTGACGATTGCTTGACGCTGCTCGCGGCGGGCGCAGGGGCCGGATTGGCGACGGCGTTCAACGCTCCGATCGCCGGCGCTGTGTTTGTCATCGAGGAGCTGTTGCGGCGATTTGAAACGCGATCGTCGATCGCGACGCTCGGCGCTTCCGCGAGTGCGATTGCCGTGAGCCGGCTCATTTTAGGGCAGGGGCCGGACTTTACCTTGCACGATCCGCGCTACCCCGGCACGGGGGCGATCTTCTTCTTCCTGGGGTTAGGGCTGATCACCGGCATCGCGGGCGTCGCTTATTGCCGCGCGATTTTAGGGTCGCTCACGTTCGGCGCGAAGCTGACGCGCGTGCCCGTCGAACTGCAAGCGGCGGCGATTGGCGCGTCGGTCGGCGCGCTGGCATGGTTCGCCCCCAATTGGGTCGGTGGCGGCGAAGCCCTCACTGAGCAAACGCTCACGACGACGTTCCCGGTCGGATTGCTCTTTGGAATGCTTGTCGTGCGGTTTGTGCTGGGGCCGGTGTCGTACGCGGCCCGCACGCCGGGCGGGCTGTTCGCGCCGATGCTCGCCGTCGGCACGCAAATCGGCGTCATCTACGGGATGATTGTCGGCGGCTGGTTCCCGACGATCGAATCGCACCCCGCCTCGGCCGGCGTCGTCGGCATGGCGTCGTTCTTTACGGCGGTGGTGCGAGCGCCGCTCACCGGCATCGTGCTGGTGATCGAGATGACTGGCAATTTTACGTTGCTGCTGCCGATGCTCTCCGCCTGCTTTGGGGCGATGCTCGCGGCGACGGTGTTGCGCGAGCCGCCGATTTACGACTCGCTGGCGGACCACAAGTCGGGGAAGTGAAGCGAGTCGGCGGGCTCCGGCGGGGCGTCCGGCGCTTCTGCATTTTGCTCTGGGGAGGCTGGCGCGTGGTGGGCGTGCCGGCGTCGCTTGTCGTCGGTGGGATTTGGCTCGATGGAGTGCGAAGCGTGAACAGCCGAATCGCCGCGCTGTCGAATGGACTCTTCGACATTTGCCTGCGGCGTCGAATTTTTGCTCTCAAGTGTTTGCAGCGATAGTGCTGGGCCGTATGCGTTGGCGGCGAATGCTGAGTCGATGAGTTCATCGCCAGAGAGTCGGGCTGTGTGCGGCGCGGGATTTGGCGGAGTGAAGGTTGGGGTTTCGGCGATGATTGCCGCTGGCGTTGAAGCTGCGCTGCTTGCCGGGACCGTTGAAGCGGTCGACGCCACCGCCACCGTTGCCGTCGCTTGGGCGCCGTAGTTCCGCTGCCAATACAAAAAGTCGGCGCCGTCGACGATGCCGTTGCCGTCCGCGTCGGCCGAGATGCCGGGCGTGATCGTTTGGCCGAACGAACCTTTGAACACCGCAAGATCGGCGGCGTTCGTGATGCCGCTCGCATCAAAGTCGCCGGCGACGAAGGGCCGTTCAGGATCGACGTAGCCGGAGGGGACGACGACCGGCGTCGTCTTCGGAATCGGCGTGCCGAAGTTCGGCGTGCCGTCGGCATTGAAGGTGAACTGCTGAATGAGAATGTCGCGGTCGTCTTGCCAGTTGTTCGGATCGTGGTGGGCGTGGTAGACGATCCAGTCTTCGGTTCCATCAGGCGACTTCACGAACGATGCATGCCCGGTGCCGACGATGTCGCCCGCTTGTTTGAAGACGGGCGTCGGCGACTTCACCCACGAGCTGGCGCTCATGATCGGCCCGACGCCGTTGTAGGTGATCCGGCCGAGCGCGTACTCGTCCCGCCAGTAGCCGCTGCCGGAGTAGATGATGTGGAGCTTCCCCTCATGGATGAGGACTTGCGGCCCCTCGTTGATCGGCAGGCCAAAACGCTCCCAGTTGTAGGTCGGCACGGAGAGCACCGCTCGCTCGCCGCTGATCGTCCAGGCGTTCGACATCTCGGCGATGTAGAGATTCTGCTGCCCGTCGACCGTGCCGGGCCAACCCGACCAGATGAAGTAGAGCTTGTCGGCCCACTGCAGCACGGTGCCGTCGATGGCGAAGCGATCGGTCGTCGCCGCGAGTTGCCCCTTGTAGACAAACGCCCCAAATGGATCGGCGGCGTCGCGTTCGAGGACGTGCATCCGATGCGTGGAGTTATTAACGCCATCGGAAGCGGTGACGTAGATGTACCACTTGCCGTTGATGTGATGGAGCTCGGGCGCCCAGATTTGGCCGGAGTAATTCGTGCCGGCGGGCGCCGTCCACACCTTCTTGCTGACGCTCGCCGGGTCGCTCGGATGGATGTCTTCGAGATGCTCGGCCCGATCGATCCAGACGCCGTTGCCGGCCGAGCGGACATGCAGGTATTGCCCCTCCCACTGGATGACGAACGGATCTTGGCCGGGGCCGAGCGGATTAGTCGCGGTGAGTTGCGCGGGCTTCGCGGCGCTTAGATGGTCGGCGGCAACCGCTTCAAACGCGCCGTTCGTTTGTCGGTCGCTTTGCCACGCCAGTTCGATCTCCGCTTGCCCGGTCACGTCCCCGTACTCGATGCGGATCTCGTACCACTTGCCCGCTTCGAGTTGCTTAGCGCCGAGATCGACGGCGACGGGATGGGGCGTCCAGTTGTCGATCAGCAGTTCGTTGCCGATCCAGAGCCGTACGCGCTCGTCGCTCGTGATGCGAAACTGATAGGCGTCGCTGAAGTCGGGCCTCACGAAGCCGGTCCAAGTGACTCCAAAGCCGTCGGCCGGAATACCGACGATTGGCGTCCCGGTTCCCCAATCGAAGTCGATCGTTTGGTCGACGCGCTCGATCACATTCCCGGACGAGTCGGCGTAGGCGCCGAGCAGTCCCGACGGGCTCGCGTAGAGTTGCGACGCCGGAATATTTTGTCGCGTTTGGCTGGGGCTCGACCACTGTAGCCGGAATGTCGAGTTGCCGGCGACGTTGAAGTACTCGACCTGAATGTCGTACTGCTGGCCGGCTTGCAGCGCGATGGCGCCCGACTCGAGTCGCGAGCCTTGGACGTTCCAGTCGTCGATCAGCAGTTGGCCGTCGACCCACACGCGGACGCCGTCGTCGCTGACGGTGTGAAAGGTGTAAGTGTCGGTACTCGTCGCCTCGACTCGCCCGAACCAACGTGCGCTGAACGCCGTGGGATCGACGCCCGGCGCTGGCGGAGTCGTCCCCCACACAAAGTTGGGTTGCTCCACGCGCTCGAAGGCGAGTCCGGTGAGATTTTCGTTGTGGAAGTATTGCGCGGTGAGCCCGGAGCCCGAGAGGACTTGCCGTGTTTCGAGCGATTCGAATCGCAACGAACGACAGGCGGAGCGGAGTGCGGCGGCGCGACGGGCAGGGGGGATCATGATTCCCTTACGATAGACCGCCGCTCCCGCGCGGACAAACGATCGGCGGGAGCGGCGGTGCGGTTGGCCGTAGAGGACAGCGAGCGGAACGGCATCAAAGCCACCGGCTCCGCCGGTGGACGTAGTTCGTTTCAGTTCGCCGGTACATCGTCCACCGGCGGAGCCGGTGGCTTTCATCCACTAGCTTCGGCGGCGGGCGGCGAGGGCCATCACGCCAATGCCCATAGCGCCGAGGGCCAGCGTCGCCGGTTCGGGGACGGCGCTCACGTTCGGCGCGCCGCCGAACTGGGCTTTCCAAATCGCCAGGTCGGCTGCGTCGACCGTGCCGTTGCCGTTCGCGTCGCCGGTGGTCGGCGTGCCCGACGGGCCAAAGCCGCGCTGCCAGATGAGGAAGTCGGCGCCGTTGACGACGCCGTTGCCGTCGAAGTCGGCGTCGGCCGCCGGAGCGGGGACGAATAGGAACTGATCAGGCGTCAGCACGGCGTCGCTAATGCGAACCTCGTCGATCTTCGCGTTGGCCCAGTCGGTGACGTTGTTGTCAAACATGCCGCGGCCGATCGTATACGAGGTATTGCCGAAGACGATTACCTCGCCGAGGCCGTTCGCGAAACTGCCGCCAGTGATCGAATCTTTGAGGACGTAATTGCCCGTTTCTCCGGCGACCCACAGTTGCGCATCAGTCGCGTTGAGCGTGAAGGCGACATGGTTCCATTCGCCCGCCACGACCGTTTCGTGCGTCGCGAGGTTGTGGATGACGCCGTTGCCGTCGATCCATTCGACGAAGAGTTGATTGAGCACGCCGCCGGGGAAGTCGTCGCCGCGGACGAGGAATTTCAGCGGCGGGACGGGACTATCGAGCGGCTTGCCATCTTTACCGAACAGGGCCTGGTAGCCGCCGACGGCGTTCATGTTGAACGCGAGCTCGTAAGTGACGGTGCTGAAGTACTGCTCTTGGACGGGCTTGCCGGCCGTGTAGTTGTCATCGTTCTGGCCGCCGCCGTCGTCAGTTCCTTGCGAGGGATTCGGCCCGAAGTCGAGCGACAGCAAGTTGGGGGCGCCGCTGCGGAGGGCGAGCGGCGACACGTCGGTCGTGTACGTCGCCGCCGTAAAGGGCGCGGCTGCCGACGAGAAGGTTTGCATGTGGTTGCCGTTGCCCGAAGCGTCGAGCACCGTGTTCGGGCCATCGGGGACGCGCTGGCCGGCGACCCCTTCTTCATGCCGCCAGTAGGCGACTTCGGCGGCGCTGGCCGAGAGCGGAGCGATCGCGCTGGCGGCGACAACCACCGCATAGAGCAGGCGGCGGGAGAGCGAATGGTTCAAACGGTAAGTGGTGAATGACATGAAGAGTCTCCTACGAATGGTGACAATCAAGGCCTGCCTCGCGACACGATCGTGGTTTGCGTCGACGATAGCACGCGGATTGGAACTGGTAGGTTGGTGTGCGCATCTCATGCGCGAAGACGCTGCGCGTCGTACGCAGCGCGAACTGGGGACGCGACGAGGGATGAGGGCCGCCTCATGATTCGTCGCGTGGGCCGGGCAGTTGTGCGAAATCACCACCACGGCGTCGTGCAGTCTATCAGAATCGCCGCTGGCTGGCTAAGCGGACAAGGAGA
Organism: Lacipirellula parvula; assembly: GCF_009177095.1. Lineage (NCBI taxonomy): Bacteria > Pseudomonadati > Planctomycetota > Planctomycetia > Pirellulales > Lacipirellulaceae > Lacipirellula > Lacipirellula parvula. Next base: position 5,941,464 of record NZ_AP021861.1, on the reverse strand, counting down.
ATGGTTGTCATGAGTGGCGTGAAATGCTGTTTTTTGGCTGCCGAAAAGAGCTCGCTGTTGCGCCGGATTCGGTCGTGCTCGGGGTTACAATGGCCGCATGTCGAAGAAACAGCCAGCAGTCACCGGCGAGGCGATAGCGGTTATGAAAACGGCGGCAAGACGCTGTGGGGCGATGCGTTTAACGGGGGGAATGCTTGCGTTATTGGTCGCGAAGGCTGCGATAGCAGCGGCGCCATGTCGCATCGAAGTCGTCGACAAAGAAAACGGCTGGCCGGTACCGCTCGTCGAATTGCGGACGACGAGCGACATCGTCCTGGTGACCGACAATGCCGGACTGATCGCGGTTGACCAGCCCGATCTGCTCGGCCGTGAGATTTGGTTCGGCGTCGCGGGCCATGGCTACGGCGTACGGCCCGACGGGTTCGGCTCGCGCGGCGTCCGCGTGACGCCGAAGGCCGGCGAGACGATTCGCATCGAGGTTGAGCGGTCGATTATCGCCAAGCGACTCGGGCGGCTCACCGGCGGCGGCATCTTTGCTGAGAGCCAGCAGCTTGGCGAACGTCGCGATTGGAAAGAGTCGGGCGTCTTCGGGTGCGATACGGTGCAAGTCGCGAATCATCGCGGGCGGCGGTTCTGGCTGTGGGGCGACACCGATTTACCGTTCTACCCGCTGGGGGTGTTTGATAGTACGAGTGCCACCACTTCGCTCAGACCGCTGAAGCGGTTCGAGCCGCCGATCGCGCTGGAGTACGACTACTTCCGCAACGAGAAAGGCGTGCCACGCGGCGTCGCCAATTTTCCGGGCGACGGGCCGACGTGGATCGGCGGTTACGTGAGCCTGCCCGACGGCGACCGGCCGCCGAAGCTCGTCGCGACGTACCTGAAGATCAAGCCGCCGCTCGATGCGTACGAAGCGGGCGTTTGCGTTTGGGATGATGATGCGGAGCGATTCGAGCCGCTCCGCAAAGTTTGGACGAAGAGCGACGCGACCCCCGAGCGGCCGCTGATGCCCGACGGGCATCCCGCGTTCTGGCGCGACGAGGCCGGGAAAGAATGGCTGCTGTTCGGCAATCCGCTGCCGAACTTCCGCTGCCCGGCGACGTTTGCCGGTTGGAAAGACGCCGCGCAGTGGGAGCGACTCGAACCGCAACGCTCGATCAAGTCGATCGACGGCGCCGACGTGACGCCCCACACCGGTTCGATCGCGTGGAACGAATTCCGCGGCCGCTGGGTGACCATCTTCATGGAGCGTTTCGGCAAGCCTTCCGCCTTCGGCGAAGTGTGGTACGCCGAGGCCGACGCCCCGACCGGCCCCTGGGGCCCCGCGGCGAAGGTGCTGTCGCACGACAACTACACGTTCTATAACCCGCGACTCCATGCCGAACTGACCGACGCGAAGTCGCCGGTGCTGCTGTTCGAAGGGACCTACACGACGCTCTTCGCCGACCACCCGCAGCCGACGCCGCGGTACGAGTACAACCAGATGTTGTATCGGCTTGATTTGGACGACCCGCGGCTGGCGGGAACTCGCGGAAATAGTGCAAAAGAAACCGCCGATGAACGGAAATAGACGCAGATAAAAATCATCTGCGTGCATCGGCGGTTTCGAACAACTCGCCTGAAGAGTTTGCTCTCGAAATCATCGTCTCGCCGCGCACTGCTTCATTCGACAGTTGCTATGCACCCATTCGAAGCCTGCTGCCGAGCCTCTTCTTCCGCCCCCACGCTTCCGAGCGGGCGTCGCTGAACAGGTGCATTAGATCGCCGCTTGCGTAGAACGCGTCGACGGCGGACGCTTCAGCGGGTGCGAATTCGCTTGCCGGCCGCGGGCTGGCGAAATCCTCTTTGGCGAGTGCCTCATTGCTCATTGGCTCCATCGCCATGACTGCCGCGCTGTCGTTGGCGACTGAAGGAGCGGCGGACGTCGCTAATAACGGAGCCGTCGCGCCGAAATTCTGCTTCCAGATTGTGAGATCGCCCGCGTCGACGCTGCCGTTGCCGTTGCCGTCGGCCCCGCTGCCGAGCGGAGTCGCCTGCGAGCCGTACTGTCGTTGCCATGCTAGGAAATCGCTCCCGTTGACGACTCCGTCGCGATTGTAGTCGCCGGCGAGCGGGGGCTCCGCGAGATTGGCGACCCAGATTTCACCGCCATACCATTCGGTCGTGGCGACGACGAATAGCCGGCCGTTGACTGCGACGATGCTGGCAGGATCGCTGCCTGGTTCGCCGGGGGCGAAATCATGAACCAGTTTGGTTCCCGCCTCGGTGCCGTCGCTTGTCCAAAGCTCACGGCCGCTTGCCCCGTCATCGGCGGTGAAGTAGAGCCTCCCGCCCACGTTGGTCAGGCTGGCGGGATAGGAAGGAAGCGATCCAGCGTGGATGTCCTTAATGCGGATTGTTCCGGCTTCGGTTCCGTCACTCTTCCAGAGCTCGACGTTGCTCGGCACATCGTCAATGCCGGGACCGTCATAAGCGGCGAAGTAGAGCGTCCCGCCTACATTTGTCAAATAGCGAGGGTTGGAAGCAAGGTTATCGACGTGGCTATCAATCACGATCACAGTGCCGGATTCGGTCCCGTCGCTCTTCCAGAGGCCATAGCCGCTGACTCTTCCGGAGGAGGAAAAATAGAGCGTGTCCCCTACTTTTGTAAGGTTGGCGGGTGAAGAACCATTTACGCCAGGCTCGATATCCTTAATTCGCACTGTACCCGCAGACGTTCCGTCGCTCTTCCAAAGTTCGCGGCCGGTTGCCCCGTCGTCGGCATTAAAGTAAAGAATGCCAGCGACTTCTACTAGGACATTCTGCTTGCTTAAGAAGGTCGACCCAAACGCACCAAGCGCCCCTGCGCGGATATCCTTCACGCGGACAGTTCCGGCCAAAGTGCCGTCACTCTTCCAAAGCTCTCGGCCTGTCGATCCGTCGTTGGCGGTGAAATAGAGCGTTCCTCCCATATTGATCAGATGCGCAGGAGAGGAGTCCGAGTCGGGGTTGATGTCCTTGACTCTGGTCGTCCCGGCCGCAGTGCCGTTGCTCTTCCATAACTCCATGCCAAAGTTCGGGTCGCTGGCCGTGAAGTAGAGCACCCCGCCAACGTTCACCAGAAAGGTGTTCGAGGACGCAGAAAGCGACGCAAGCGAGCCCGCCGCAATGTCCTTCACGCGAACGGTTCCCGCTTCCGTTCCGTCGCTCTTCCAAAGTTCGCGGCCACTGGTCCCGTCGTCGGCCGTGAAGTAGAGCGTTCCTCCGACCTCGGTTAAGTGGCTAGGCGAAGATCCCAACGCTCCGGGATTGACGTCTTTGATTCGTACCGTGCCGGCAGCGGTCCCGTCGCTTTTCCAGAGTTCTTCGCCGCTCGTGCCGTCGTTCGCTGTGAAGTAGAGCGTCTGTCCAATTTTTGTCAGATTTCCGGGGGTCGAGCCCATCGAGCCGTAACGAATCTCTTTGACGGGCACGGTTCCCGCAGCAGAACCATCGCTTATCCAAAGCTCGCGGCCATTGATGCCGTCGTTGGCCGAAAAGTAGAGCAGTCCCCCGACGGCTCGTAGCGAAGGAGTGCGGGAACCCTCTGCTGCTACCGGGGTGTTCTTGACGCGGGTGGTCCCAATCGTGGTTCCGTCGCTCTTCCACAGTTCGTCGCCGCTCGTGCCATCGTTGGCAGTGAAGAACAGCGTCCCAGCCACGTTCGTTAAATATTTTGGGAAAGAGCTGGCTGAACCTGGCCTAATATCCAAAATAGGCGCGGTCCCGGCGTTCGTTCCGTCGATTTTCCAGAGTTCGACGCCACTATCTTGGCCGCTGGCGACAAAGTACAGCGTCCCTCCGACGTTTCGGAGATTACCAAAATTGGTAAAATTAGCTCCTGGAACGCCGCCTGCCACGCGGACGGTTCCCGCCTCGGTGCCGTCGCTCTTCCACACGCCGCCGCCGTTGGCGCCGTCGTAGGCAGTGAAGTAAAGCTTGCCTCCGACGTCGACGAAGTTGTTGGGAGAAGAACTAGTCGCGCCGGAGGTGACGTCCTTGACGCGAACCGTGCCCGCGTCGGTTCCATTGCTTTTCCAGAGTTCGACTCCGCTAGATCCTTCGGAGGCGGCAAAGTAGAGCGTCCCTCCAACGTTCGTCAGTTTGTCTATTCCGGAGGATATCGAACCTGCGCGAATATCTTTGACGCGAACGGTCCCCGCCGCGCTGCCGTTGCTTTTCCAAAGTTCAATGCCGCTAGTTCCGTCGTTGGCGGCGAAGTAGAGCGTGCCGTTGACGTTTGTTAGGGCGCTGGGCGAGGAATCGCTCGCGCCGGCGCGGATGTCTTTGACGAGGACGGTTCCCGTCGCGGTTCCGTTGCTCTTCCAAAGTTCGACGCCGCCAGTGCCGTCATTGGCTGTGAAGTAGAGCGTTCCGCCGACGTTGGTCAGGAGGCGAGGAGTCGAATCATCCGGGCCAAGCCGAATATCTTTCACGCGGGTGGTTCCCGCTTCGGTCCCGTCGCTCTTCCATAATTCACGGCCTCCAGTTGCATCGAGCGCCGTGAAATAGAGCGTCCCGCTTACGTTCGTCAAAGAGGCGGGAGAAGAATCCGTAAGCCCTGGGAAAATGTCCTTCACGAGCACAGTTCCCGCCGCCGTGCCGTCGCTCTTCCAGAGTTCGACGCCGTTCGCTTGCGTCGATGCCGTGAAGAAGGCAAGCGCGCCGACTTCCACAATATTTGCGGGATCCGACCCAATGGCCGCCGGCGTCGTGTTGACGTCCTTCAGCAACTGAAAATCACTCGCCAGCAGCTGACGCGCTTCGAGCGGTTCCAATGCCAATCGTCGGCTGAGCGGAGCGAGGCGGAACAGCGGACGGCGAACTTGTTTGGTCGACATACAAACCCTGAACACAACCTGCAAACCGACGTATCAGCGGAGACCTCGTCCCGCCTGGCCGCAAGGAGCTATTTCTACCATGGAACTCTTATGGTACCTGTCCTGAGCGAAGAATAATAAGGCATCCGCAAAGAAACCGCAAAGTTCCGCAAGTCGCCATGATGTTGCATCGACTAAGTGGCCATTTGATCGCCACGTGATGTGGGCGGTTGGGGGTACTGGCAAAGTTTTTTCCTTCTGCGGTTAATCCTCGCCGCTTGTCGCGGTTTCCTGCTTGGGCATGAACCAGCCACTCAGGAAACCAAGCCATGTTTCGCAGACATCTCCAAACCGGGATCGCGCACGTCGGACTCGCCCTCCGCGATCCGGAAGAATTTGCCGTCGTTTGGAACGAAGGACGGAGCGATTATCGCTGGCCGGTGTGGGCGGCGCTGCTCACGACGGCGATTGCCGGAACGCTGACCTACGGGATGACGATGGGGTTGCTCGGCGGCGCCGGCGACATCTTTTTCAAGGCGTTCATCTGTACCCTCTCGGCGGGGATCGCGTGGGCGATTCCGCTGCCGGCGCTGTACATCCTCAACAGCCTGTCGGGCTCGCGACTCTCGGCGAGCAGCACGTTGCTCGCGGCGCTCGTGACGGTTAGCTGGGGCGGCCTCGCGATGATCGCGTCGATCCCGATCAACTGGTTCTTCACGGCGACGATCCCGCACGCGGGGTTCGTGCTGGCGGTGAACCTCGTCGTCTTCACCGGCGTCGGCGTGGCGATGATCGACGTCTTCCGCCGCGTGATGGCACGGCTCGAACCGCAGCATGTGACGCCGGTGTGGTGGCTGCTGCTGGTCGGAGCGATCGGCGGCGAGCTGTTTTTCTTCTTCGGGCTGTTCGAGTTCTAGCGAAGGCGTAGTGAAAGGGCGAAGTGTTCATCCACTGCCCACTGCCCACTGACAACTGGCAACTGACAACTGACAACTTCAGTTCGCGTGCAACCAAAAATAAAGGCATAAAAAAATGCAAACCACCGAACAACTTCTGGACGCCCGTCGTCGGGGTCGTGACTCCACATTGCGAACCCCGGCGGCGGGAGGTGCGGGACTAACTGAAAGTGAATTCTGTGCAGTCGAAGTCGTCGAACCGCCCACGCCGCCGCGGCCGATCGAGCCGCGCGAGCTAACGCTGCTTGCGTTGATTGAACTCGTGCTGAAGGATCGGCGGCGGCTCTACCAAGCCCTCCGCGTGCCGGCGGCGACGCCGGTGATGTTGCCGCGGCTGTTGGCGATTTCGCTTGCCGGGTTTGTACTGTACGGGCTCGCGATGTCACTCGTTTTCACGGCGACGGATTGCTGGCCCAGCCTGACCTCGCTACCGACGTGGCTCGATTCGCCGCGGTCGACGCTCTTGCAGTTCGCATCGATCGAATCGACATGGGGCAAGTTCGGCCCATGGATCAACGGCGAAGCGGCGGCGCTCGTGACGGCGTACGCTTTCGGCCTCATCGCCGCGAGCGCGGTCTGCTTGCCGAGTCTCTACTTCTACTGCCTGCTCGCCGGCGTGCGGATGACAATGCTCGAGGTCGTGCTCCATACGGTGAAGTCGAAGGCGGTGGCGGCGGTAGCGCTCGTCGGCATCTTGCCGATCTACGTCGCCTTCGCGATGGGGATCGTCATCTTCGGCGGCGGCGAGCTCGCCCTCGCGGCGACCATGTGGCTCGGGCTGATCTTGCCGTTCATCGCCGGGCTGTGGGGAACGGTGGCGTTGTACCAGGGTTTCGCGCCGCTGTGCGACACGATGGCCGCCGACCGTCGGGCTCGCCGCGAATGCTTCTTGCGACGGCTCGTGCTGTCGTGGTCGGCCTGCTACACGGCGGTGGTGCCGGTGATGATTTACACGATTTGGGAAACGCTGTCGCGAGCTTAGTGGTCGACGGGTTCACCAAGCTGAATGCATTCAACACAGAGAGCACAGAGGACACAGAGAAATGCGAAAGATTCTGATAAATACGGATGTATTTCCTCTGTGCTCTCTGTGTCCTCTGTGTTGAAGTTTTCTAATTCAGGCAATCGAAAGATATAAGGAATTAATTCGTGGGACTACTCAAACGGATGAGCAACCTGCTCTCGGCGAACCTTAACGACTTGATCGATCAGTGCGAAGATCCCGAAAAGCTGTTGCGGCAAGCGGTCCGCGACATGGAAACGGCGCTCGGCCAGTTGATGGATGGCGCCGCGCGGGCGATCGCCCATCAAAAGCTGCTTGCCCGGCAGTTGCATGACCAACAACAGTCGATCGCGCAGCGGGTGCGCACGGCGGAGCTGGCCCTCGCGCGCGGCGACGAAGCGGCAGCCCGACGCGAATTGCGGCGGAAGATCGAGCACACGCAACTTGCCGACGCGCTGGCGCAACAAACGGCTTCTGCCGAAGAGCTCAGCGAACGGTTGCGCAGCCAGGTCGCCGCGATGCGACTCAAGCTGGCCGAAGCGCGGCGACGATTGGCCGAGATCTCGGCCCGCAACCGGGCGGCCGTCGCGCGGCGGAAATTCGTCGCGGCGCTGCCGACCGAGGCGAACGGCGGCGACGCGATCAATGCATTCCAACGAATCTGTGCGAAGGTCGAGCAATCTGAGGCCGAGACCGAAGCGCTGTTAGAACTGCTTGGCGTCGGCGATTGCGACGATACGTTCGACGTCGACGTTGAAGAAGAACTCCGCGCGATGCGGGAGGCGGCGGGCCATGTTACTCCTTGAAACGACGATTTTTTATTTGGTGTTCGGCGTCGTCGTCGCGGTGGCGAGCTACTTGCAACAGGGCAAGCCTAACAGCGACGACGACGGCGAATCTGTTCGTGAATCGTTTGGCGTCGCACTCGCCATGCGACTTGGCTCGGCGTGCCTCTTCTGGCCATTTTACTTGCCGATGTTGTTGTCGGCGGGGCAGGGGGGCGAAGAAGAAGCGAGAAGTAATGCGCCTCGCGAAGAGAGCGACGGGCCCATTGAGTGCGATGCGTTGGCCGCGGCGATCGCGCAAGTCGAAGCCGAACTCGACGCCGCGCTGCAGGGGCTCGATGGTTGGGCCGAGGATGTGCTCAACTGCGAAGAGCGGCGGCTGGTCGAACTTCGTTCGGCGTGGCGAGCGCAAGCGGAGCGGATCCGGCAGCTTGATCGGCTGCTCGGCGAGACGGCCGCGCACGTTGATCCACTCGCCGCGGCCGCCGCGGAAATTGGCGCCGCGCGGCACAGCGAAGAGGTCCGCCGCGAGAACCTGCGGCAGTTGGCCGAGCTACGGAAGCAACTGCATGCCGATCTGATCGGCACGCTCGCGTGGGTGCGCGAGTTGGTGACGATGATTCACCTGGCGAAGTTCAGCGGGGCGCCGGCGGCGCGGGCCGAGGAACTCGTCGTGCAAATCGCGGCCGCGGTGCAGGGGTTGTCGGAGGTGAGCGCTTGGCGGGAAGAGGAGGTTAAATGCTGAATGGGGGAGCGCGTGACTTCAGTTCAAATTCTGTTCCGACGCGAGGCCAACGACTTTTTGAAAGTTCTGGCTCCCTCCCCCTTGAGGGGAGGGGACCTCATCATTGGAGATATGCCATGCTCTCGCCCCTCAGGGGTGAGCATGTTGAGCCTTCGTAGAGAATGTATCGTGGTGCTACATGTCGACGCTTCGCGACGACATGCCACCCGCTGATCACCGCTCCCTCCGCCGCACCTGCCGCCAGTACTTCCATCCCGGCAGCGCAAAACAAACCCCCGACACCACGCCGAACAGCGTGAGCCCCAGGTTCGGCATCACCGTCTGCACTTGCAGCCACGCCATCGCCAGGCCGGTGAGGCATAGCACCGCGGCATGGACGTAAAACTTGCCCGACAGCATCGCCGCTTTCATGAGGAACACGGCGCCGCTCACCGGGCCGAGCACCGGCGAGAGCGTGAGTACTTGCAGCCCGAGTTGCCATTCGATGACGTACATCGACGCGTCGATGATCATGCTGCCGGCCCATACGTGGGCGATCTGCCGCTCGACGAACGTGATCGGCCCGCTGCGATGGCGGAGGTTCCAAAAGATCGCCGCCCAACTGCCGAGGCCGATCGTCCACAGCGCGATGTAAGGCCACCGCGAGGTGACGCCAGCGAGTTGAAAGCCGTTGGTGATCATGCAGAGCACCAGTAGCACCGCTGCGTGGAGCATCCATAGCAGTCCCCAATTCTCGAGGATGCTGACATGATGCGTTTCGCGAAACGCGCGGGTGATGATGCCGGAGAAGCGTCCAGACCGTGCGGCGATCGGTTCGTTGGCGAGATAGGCTTCGAGATCGTCGGCCAACTCGCCGGCCGAGGCGTACCGTAGCTCGACCGGCTTCTGCAAACACTTCATCGCGATCATTTCGAGATCGCGATCAACCCGCGGGTTGAGCAGTTGCGGCGCCACGGGATCTTGTTCGAGCACGAGCAACACCGTGTCGACGGGCGTCGCCCCCTGAAACGGCGGCCGGCCGGTGAGCGTCGCGTAGAGAATGGCGCCAAGGCTGTAAACGTCCGACGCCGGGCCGATCGAACCGCGACTGCCGGCCGCTTGCTCGGGGCTCATGTAGCCGGGCGTGCCGAGGATGGCGCCCGTTTGCGTCAGTTGCGCGTCGTGCGGCCGATCGCCGTCATCGCTCGCCGGCGTCAGTCGTTTCGCCAAACCAAAATCGCTGACGTACGCCTCCGCTTGTTCGTCGATGAGGACGTTCGACGGTTTGAGGTCGCGATGCAACACGCCCTGTTGATGAGCGGCCGCGATGGCGCGGGCGATCGGCGCGAGCAACCGGGCCGCTTCGCGCGGCGGCAGCGGTCCGGCGGCGACGCGTTGGGCGAGCGTCTCGCCGGCGACGTATCGCATCGTGAAGTAGGGCAGGTCGCCATGCTGGCCGACTTCGTACACCGGCACGATGCTCGGGTGATTGAGCCGGGCAGCGGTCTCGGCTTCGCCGCGGAAGCGGGCGAGGTCGGCGAGGCTCGCCGTGGCGCCGCGGAGCACGATTTTCAGTGCGACGATGCGGTCGAGACTCCGCTGCCGCGCGCGATAGACGACCCCCATGCCGCCGCGGCCAAGTTCCTCAAGCAACTCGTAGTCGCCAAAGTCGCCGTCGAGCGGGATGCCGCTGCGCGTCGGCCACGGCTTTCCTGCCGCAGCATTTGGCGCACTTGCCCAGTGCGCGGTGGCGTCCGACTCGCTTTGGAACTCTTCGGCGAGTGCCGCGACGCCCCACAATTCGCGCAGCTCGTCGGCAAGGTCGGGATGGGCCGCGGCTGTGGCTTCGAGATCAACCGACTGCCCCGCCCGCGCCGCGGCAAGTAGCGACTCCATCAACTCGGCGAGTCGCTCGTCGCGATCATCGGGCGCGGGATCTGGTTTGTTTGCCGGTGAACTCATGCGGCGATTGCTTCCTACCACTGCGAAGGCGTATCGCCGAGAATCGACTTCAACTGCCGGAGCGCTCGCAAGTACCGCATCGCCGCCGCGGGTTGGCTCAGGCCGAGCAGTTCCGCCGCTTCGCTATTTGTCAGCTGCTCAGCATGCCGCATGAAGATGATCTCGCGGTCGGCCTCGGCAAGCGTCTCGACGGCAGCGTTGAACCGCTCGGCAAACTCGCGATGCAGCATCGCCGCGGCCGGAGTTAACTCAGCGTCGCGCACCAGCGCCGCCGGCGGGAGCATACTCGTTCCTTCGCCGCCGACCGATTGCTCGTTGGCGACGCTCCGCTTGTCGGCTAGCTGACGGCGATAGACGTCGGCCAGCCGATCGCGGGCGATCTGCCGCAGCCACGCATGGAACGGCAACTTCGGATCGTGAACGTAATCCGCCAACCGCCGGCTCGCAGTGAGGAGCGCGTCTTGCACGACGTCGCTTGCGTCGACGCGGCGGGCCAAGCCGCGATTGAGCCGGCCGCGCACCATCCGCTCCAGCGACTGCCGATGCCGCTCCATCAACCGGTCGACGGCGGCACGATCCCCCTCGCGGGCGCCATGGAGCAGCTGTTCAGTTTCGTCGGCGTTCGGCCACATTTCGCGGGGCTCTCAATCGCTGGCGGCGGGCAACTCAGTGTATCTCAATTGTAGCCCATCGCTCGCTGGCTCGCTGTTCTTGGCGTATTCGTTGGGCTGCTGTTAAAAATCCACTTCCCAAGTGATTGAGTCAAGTTCAGAATGGCGACCGCGTTATCCGCGAAACTCGCTCCGGCCGATGATGAGCCGGCCCCGCAACTTGGATTTCCGCCTGTGCCTGCCGCGACTCCCCTGACCAGCATCATTTGCTTCATCGTCGCCGCGTTCCTCGGCGCCGTGGGGCAGTTTCTGTACAAGAGCGGCGCCGCCGCGGCGAATAGCGGGTGGCTGAGCTACTTGCTCAACGCGAAGCTCGCCGGCGGCGTGGCGTGCTACATCGCCGTGATGGTGTTGTTCGTCGCGGCGTTCAAGCAAGGGGGCTCGCTGCTGGTGCTGTACCCCATCTACGCGTCGACGTTCATCTGGGCGGCGCTGATCGCGTGGCGGTTCGAAGGGGCGACCATCTCGGCCGTCAACGTGTTGGGAATGCTTGTGCTGATTGCCGGCATGTTCTTGTTGGGATGGAAATCTTGATGAGCGAAACGCCGTACGAACCGACGGAGCGTCGGCCGATTGCCAGCCGTGACACCCGCTGGGCGGCCCGTGTAGCCGCGTGGCTCATTAAGATCGGCGCCTCGCCGAACGGGATCTCGGTGTTCGGGATGGTGGCCGCGTCGGCGGCGGGCGTGGCGTTTGCCGCGACGAGCCACGCGAATGAAGGAGTCGCGCGAGCGCTGTGGTTCGTCGGCGCGCTGCTGTGCCAGGTGCGATTGCTCTGCAATCTGTTCGACGGCATGGTCGCGGTGGGCCGGCAAATCGCTTCGCGGACCGGCGAGTTGTACAACGAAGTTCCCGATCGCGTCTCCGACGCTGCGATTTTTATCGGGCTCGGCTATGCTGCGGGCGGCGATCCGGCCCTCGGCTATCTGGCGGCGCTGTTGGCGGTGTTCGTCGCCTATGTGCGGGCGATGGCCCGTTCGCTCGGCGCCCCCAACGATTTCTGCGGGCCGATGGCGAAGCCGCAGCGGATGGCGATCGTTACCGTGCTCGGCGCGTGGTTGGCGTTCTCCCCGCTCGCGTGGCGGTTGCCGTGGAGCGAAGTTCGCATCGCACTCGGCCTCGTCATCATCGGCTGCCTGGCGACGGCGGTGCGCCGTCTCGCCCGGGCTGCGACCTTCCTCAAAACTGGTTCCGTATGAGCGTCAACGACCGCCTGTTCGATCCGTCGCATGCCTTCGATCACCCCGCCACCGTCGCATTGGTGGCCGTGATCGTCATCGGTTTGATCGCCGCGTCGATTTTGATTCGCGTTCGCAAACGGCAGGGACGGCTCAGCGACGACACCTACCGCGAGCTGATCGCGCGGACACGATCGTGGTACATCCTCGCCGCGGCGATGGTCGTGCCGATCCTGCTTGGCGCCGCGTGGGTCTACGGCTTCTTTCTGCTGCTGAGCCTGTTCTGCTTCCGCGAATTCGCCCGCGCGACGCAGCTCGACGAATCTCGTATTGAGTGTGCGTCGGTCGTTCTCGGCATCCTGGTGACGTACTTCGCCCTCGTCGATCATTGGATGGGGCTGTTCACCGCGTCGTGGGCGTTTGGCATCGGGCTTGTCGTCGTCGGCAGCTTGCTTCCCGACAATCCGCAGGGATACATCCGCCGCACGGCAGTCGCGATCGTGGGGTTCGCCCTGTTCGGCATCAGCCTGGGGCATCTCGCGTACATCGCGAACGATCCGCTCTTCCGGCCGATCTTGCTGTGGCTGCTGATTTGCACCGAACTCAATGATGTGTTCGCGTATCTGTGCGGCAAGAAGTTCGGCCGCCGCAAACTGCTACCGAACACGAGCCCCAACAAAACGATCGCCGGCGCTGTGGGGGCGGTGCTGCTGACGACGCTGCTCGCGGCACTGCTCGGAGCTTGGGTCTTCCGCGGCACGACGGTGAACTACTGGCCGCATCTTGTGATGCTCGGGCTGATGATCAGCATCCTCGGCCAGTGCGGCGACCTAGTGATCTCGTCGATCAAACGCGACTTGGGCGTGAAAGATATGTCGACGCTCATCCCTGGCCATGGCGGACTGCTCGATCGCTTCGACAGCCTGCTGATCGTGGCGCCGGGGGTGTTCCACTACCTCAACTATGTGAAGTCGACTGGCGTCGGGTGGGATCAGCCTGAAAGAATCATCACCGGCATGTGAGCGTAGGTGGGCAATTAGACGTGTGTGCCACTGGCATCTTGCCAGTGAGAGGCGCCGAGCGAGTACCCACTTCAGCACTGGCAGGATGCCAGTGGCACCCCGCGCTCATCTAGCCTTACGCCTCGCGCGTCAACCCTAGCACCGTGCCAGCCAAATGCCGATTGGTCGCCACCGCGTTGCCGGTGTGTACCGAAGGCTCGCCGCGCCAATCGGAATAGTGCCCGCCGGCGCCGTCGATCACTGGCTTCAGCGCCGCCGCATCCCACAAGCTAATGAAGAGGTCGACCATCACGTCGGCCCGGCCGGTGGCGACGAGCATGAACCCGTACGCATCGCCCCACGTGCGCGACAGGCGGCACGACTTTTCGAGTTGCGAGTAAACGTCGCGCACCGTTTGCTTGCCGAGGCGGCTGTACTTGCCGACTTCAGTGGTGACGAAGGTCGCTTCGGCCAAACGCTCGGTCGACGAGACGCGAGCTTCGACCGGTTCTCCGTCGCCGATGGCGAACCAAGTTTGCCCGCCCGTCGCGGCGTAGACGATTTCTTCAGTCGCCGGCGAGTAGATAACGCCAATGAGCGGTTGATCGTCCTTCATCACCGCAACCAGCGTCGTGTAGAGCGGCACGCCGGCAATAAAACTCTTTGTGCCGTCGATCGGGTCGAGCACCCAGCGGTACGGCGAGGTGCCCGGCTTCTCGCCGAATTCTTCGCCCAGGATCGCATCGTCGGGGAACTGTGCGGAGATCTGCTCGCGCAGGAGCGTCTCCGACGCGCGGTCGGCCGCAGTGACGGGCGAGCCGTCGCCTTTGCGTTCGACGTCGAGCGTCGACTGGCGGAACCAGTTGAGCGTGATGGCGCCGGCGGCGCGGGCGGCGGAGACCGCCAACTTGAGGCGGGATTGAACTTCAGGATCGGCGTTTGAGTGCGTCATAGACTGCCCAAGCTACTAAACTCCGCGACGAGCGCCGAGGGGAGGTTGGCCGCGGAGGCGGTCAAGAGCATTCTGGCTTGATTTTCGGGGCAAAATGAGGGCGAATGAACCGACCACCCCCGTTCCCCGTTGAGCTGGCCGGCCGCTAAATCGCTTGCAACGTAAAACGCAGCCAGCACTGAGGGGAAAATCGATTGAAGTGACTTCGTGCCTTCTTGCGCGCCCTTTGTGCTCTTCGTGGTGAACGTATTTCCGTTGTTGATCGGACAGGCTTTGCGATCGTCACTCCGGCCGGTCGTTGACCGGCGGCTGCTTGGTGCGAACTTTTTCTGACATTCGCAAGAAAAGTGCGCGAACTTTCGCCAATAACCGACATCTATATCTATCAGAACGACGCCCTTCGACTTTATCGGGTATAGTTCGGATAGGAGAAATGCTTTCCATGTTACGGCCCAGTCAACACCTTTCGATGCTCGCGGCGAATATCGTCGGCCCGACGTTTGGCGAACAGCCGAACGAACGGTCCCAATACGCGCTCGCCGGTAAAGGGCATTGCTGACGCTTGGCCAACTCTTTTGATAGAGCCACAAGGCCCGGCGTCGCTGCGACGCCGGGCCTTTTTCGTTGGCTCGCGGCGCACGGATGCTCCCACGGCAACTCGCGGGCTGGTAGCTGAGACGGTCTAGCGGCGGTCTGAAGAACCGCAGACGAGGATTCGAGCGCCTCCCAGCCCACTCTGCGCTCACGGTGCGCGCACGCATAACGAACTGCAGAAACGAAGCAAGCGATTGTTAACAAGCCCTGTTCGTCTATTGGCCTGAGGATGGCGGCCTTTCAAGCCGCAGAGGGTGGGTTCGAATCCCCCACAGGGCGTTTGGAGGGTTCAGTGGTCGGGGTTCAGGGTTCAGGAAGGAAGAGTTTTCTGTGCATTTCCTGAACTCTGAACCCTAACACCTGAACCCTCCTCAGGTAGTCGAGAGCTGGTCGCTCAAACGCGTCTGATAAGCGCGTGGCGCTGCGTTCGATTCGCAGGGCTACCACTCCAGAAGGGAACGTCGCATGAGTCAAGAAAATAAACATGACATCGCGAGCCACAAAAGGCTTCGTGGTGTCAACAGCAGCATACTCGACTTTTAATCGAGGCGGTGCGAGTGCAACTCTCGCCGAAGCCACTCGCTCGTAAGACCTCTAAGAAACGAAAGGGAGAGAACCACTACGGCACGAAGGACGCGACGGAATTCGGATGACGTGGATGACCTCTTCGAACTCCAGCAATTGATCGACGACCCAACCGAAGCCGATTCGCTCGCGAGAGGTTTCCTTCTTGTGCAACGCCCGGACGACTTCCTTGTAGTACGCGACGGCGATCAGCTCGAGCCGCAGGCGATTCGACGCTACCGAGGCTTGATAGAAGCCGGCGTTCAATAGCTGGGCGGCTTGCTGCTCAAGCTGCGGGCTGCAGATTGGGCAGATAGTACTTCGCTTGCGTTGCCGAGATCGATGCCAGCGAATGCTCAGCGACTCATGGGTGCGGATGAACCACGACACGACGGGGCGATGACTCGCCGGGAAAAGAGATGCGGCCATGAGAGTCCTTCCATGGCGCTGCCGGCATAGAAGAGACGCCCAGTGGGCCAACGCCCCGGCTGGGCGCTGCGACAATCCGACGGCGCTCTAAAAGGCCGAAGGCCCGCGAACGCAGTAAGAAAGGGGAGTGGATCCCCCGTCGCCATCTCGCTCCCCGGCTATCCGGATCAAAGCTTGAATGACAACCTACGCGCGCGGGCCTTCGGCCTGATGTTGCTATCATCGCACTGTCTCCACTCATTGACCGTGTTTCTTAGGCACGGGCCAGCGAAGCGCTGACGAACATCATTTTGCTGAATCAACCCGGTTGTGCAAGGCGAATTCCCGCCGCAGAGCACGGAGTATCCAAAGAACGTTGCACTAGCGTCGTCTCGATGGCAGTCTCAGTGGCATTTCGCGGCGTCCACTATGCGGCCTCGGAGTGCGTGCGAGAGGTTGGCACCGTCCAATAATTTGGGCCACAGTATCTTTGCTCCATTTCCTGTGGGCTCCACGTCCCACGAATCTCCTCGCAGTAGCGGTAGATTTGCTTGAGTGTAGGATTGCGGGTTTTAGTTTGAGGCCTTGGCGTGCCTTGGCAAATGCGGACGGACTTTCCGAATGAAGAAAGCTGCTGGTAGTGAAGCCCTCTTGACACGGCCAACACCGTATCCGTGCATATGCCCAAACGCTGGGCGACGGCCCTCTGGGTCGTGAGCGGCACTTGCAGCAGCTGTTCAATCTGTTGGACGGTAGCATCCGCTCGAACCTGCGCCAGATCGCCCTTAGCAGCATCCCCGGCGGCGGGTTCTACCCCCTCAAGCAGGTCCCGGTCATCCGCCTCGGCGACGACGGCGAGCGGGGTCTCGACGTCTGCGAGTGGGGGTTCTTGCCGACGTGGTGGAAGCCCTCAGACAAGCAGCCCAAGCGTGCGGCGTTCCAACGCCAATGCTTCAACGCTCGCAGTGAGACGGTCGACACGAAGCCAACGTACCGCTCTGCGTTCAAGACTCGCCGCTGCCTACTGCCGGCTGAGAAGTTCGAAGAGAAGAAACACTACTTCAGCTTCGCAGACCAGCGGCCATTCGCCTTCGCCGGCCTTTGGGAGACGTGGCACGGCGACGACGGCGAGATCTACACCTGCACGCTGCTAACCACGGAGCCGAACGAAGAGGTTCGCAGCGTCGGTCACCACCGCATGCCGGTCATCCTGCAGACCGAAGCCGAGTACGCTCGCTGGCTCAATCCGGAGATCAAAGAGCGCGGGCCGCTCGATGAGTTGATGCGGCCGTTGGCGGACGGGTCGCTCGAGGTCGAGCCGATCGGAACGCTGTTCTAGCGATGCACTGCGCGATTATCCGAGCCTTGCGTCAAGATCTAGATTCAATCGATCGCGCCGTCTCAACATTTGTCTCTAAGGACAACCACAGAGCTGGACTGGTCGATCGCACTTGTCGCAACAACGTTGACCTGTTCGAACAGGTCCTCCGATCGCCTGCGATTGAACACCTCCGCCCGCACTGCTCATTGCTTCAGCTGTAACGCCGCGAAAGCCCGCTGAGTGCCGCTCACCGGATGCGTTCGACTTGAGTGCTGCTACAGCTGCAGCCGCACTGGTAATCTTGGGTGCACGAACACGATGCCATTTGCCGCCGCTATGGAAGTGCCAGGAGCCATCCGACTTCTGGAACCACCAAACACCATCGTGAGCGAATACGATTCCCTGTAGCAACGGCGTTCGATCGGCAACGGGGCCGGCCTTTTCGGAATTGGAACGATTCGCAGTCCGCACTTCATCCGGCGAGTCCGATAGCGGTCTCGGTGTCGGTGCATTCTTGACCGGGTCCAACACAGGCTTAGCGGACTTGTGCTCCACTCGCGGGCTCTCGTAGATCGCCGGCCTCACGCCATCATCCACGAGCGCGGGCGTTGGGCGTCCGTTCGCATGTTGCAAACCACTTCGTGAAACGCGCAGCGCGTTGAGTTCCGCAAGAGCCGACGTGTAAGCATTGCTAACCGCAATCAATTGCGACTGATGAGTGAACTGTGCTCGTGCCAACTCTGCCTTTGCGTCGTCTTTCTCTGTCCTCAGCCCAGCGAGTTCTTTTTCGCACTCCGCTAGCGATTTCTGGTGCACAGCGGCAAATTCTTCCGCCGACGATGCCCGGAATAATGCGGCCGGAACAGCCATTCCGACGCACATTAAACCGACAATTGCGGCTGCAACACAAACTGGCACGAGACGCGAAGACTGCTTCCGTGCGTTCACCTCGGAATGTTCGGACCTTCCGAACGTCTCGACCGTCTTGACCGTCTCGAACCTTTCTGAGGCGGCATCTTTGCCCCGCTCAGTTCGCGGCCTGGCGGGTTGCCCTGAGTCGGACCTTGAGCGGGCTGAGGCGGGGTTTGCCATGAGAGGGCTCCTGTGCCATCGTCATCAGGCTGCGCGAGCATCCACGCTTTAGCGAAAGCAGCCGCACAGAATATAGCGACAATCAGCAGAATCTCAATGCCCCATATGTGTATTTGAATTTTTTCTAATTTAAACTGCGACCCTTGGACTCGGTACTCGTTGAGTTCAAGCCGCATCGCCACCGCAATCACGGTATATGCGACCATTCCCGCCGCGAAAAGCAGAAGGATCTGCATCCGCCCGAGACGATGGTAATGCCGTTCCATGACTAGGTCGCACAACGATGCCGCGAGAATCGCGACTGCTAGCATCGTCAGGCTCGTGTAGCCCAGAATTTCCCTCAGCGTTCGTGGGGAATCTCCAACTAGATGGAAGACTAAGACTAAGAAGACAGGGAGCGCTTCACTGATAAGGCAAAGTGTGAGCCACACGGCAACATCTCGTGAGCGAGAAGCTGCTTCGTGTGTCGGCACCTAGCTTACTCCTTAAAAGTGGACTTCTCGGTCCTCGGCAATGCAGGTGCAATGCACCACGCCGCGAGAGAGACTAAGCAAATTGCTACGCCCGCCATCGCCATCAACAAACAAGATGAAGCGGCATTCTCGTCTCCAATCGAGATAATGCGAGCGTAGGAAAAGGCAACTAATGCGACTCCAATTATCTGCAGCAGCCAAGTTAGTCTAGCAGCGGTTTTTGTCAAGTATACCATTTGACTTCCCTTTCAAACGATTCTAGACCGTTCCAACAAAGTCGCGAAGATAATTGTGCGGTTGATTATGGGCAATGGCATTGGGGCTTGTCACAGGGCCATCTCGCGACGCGATATACCCTGACTAGTTAATGACTTAAGGTGTCTATGCTGAGACGAAACCAGGCCGTTTTTCTCTAAATAAAATGGCTTTTATTGAGTTCTGGGCGCGACAGCATTGCGTGCACTTGAGAGTTGTCGCCGCCCGCGCCGGGACGCTACTCGCGCGGCGCGGGCTACACCGAGTTGCCAAAGATCGGGCCCGAAAGCCCCGAGTGGTACAGTTTCGCGTTTCCGTGAGGCCCGATTCAGCAAGCTGACAGCCGCGCCACGGAATCGTCGATTCCTACCACTCGCCCTAATGTCCCAACGGTTGGCGCCAGGCCTCACCGATCGCCGACCGCCGCCTCGTCGTCGAACTCAACTGCCGCGGACGCGTCACTGCTCAATCTGTGCGACCGATTTCCGCCAACGCTTGCAAATTGCATGGGGAGGGGCGAGATTAGGCAGCTGAGCGTTGGAACCAAGTACCGCTGGCTGCCTCGCTATGCTCTGCGAGTGCTTCTCGCGGCTATGACGTTGCTCTCGCTTTTTATGTGGCACCAGATGAACTGGCTCCAGGAACGCCGAGACTGCCTAGCACGAGGCGCGTTCATGGCCGAGCCAGATCCAGCAGTACGAGCTCCCGGAATACTCTCTCTTTTCGGCGAACATGGCTATTCGGAAATCTGGGGTGTCGGGCCACCCTACGAAGGTGGTGACACAGAGTACGAGCGAGAGATCGAATCTCTATTTCCTGAAGCTGAAAAGGTGTATGTCGAGACTTATTGCCCGCCCGAAAGCGATGAAGATAGCGGACAATGACCATGCCCCACCCCCGCTTCACCATGCGATGGTCGATTAGATCGTTGATGTTCTATACGGCTTCACTAGCCGCAGTCCTGATGTTCACGCAAATCCGCGCAGAATTCGCTGCATTCATACTGCTCTCTACATTCTGCACGCTGAACTTTCTGCTACCGGTGTCCTTATGGCGCCATATGACCTATGGCGCGTTGCTTGGAATCGTTGCTGTGATTCTGGTAATGATGATCTACGTCAAGTTGCATGCCGGGGTTGCAGTCGCTTCCAATTACCAAGAGAGTCAAGCAATTGATGCGGCGATGGAAGGTTAGAAGCCGTATGTATTCCCCTTAGGTTCATTCATTGGCGGTACAGCGGGCTTGCTACTATGCAAAGCTCGACGACAAGCGGACGCCTAACCCAGGACTAAGGCATCCGTTCACATTGCGTTCGCGCGCTGCTCGATGCTTTCGAGCCCAATAGCAACGAGTGCGACAACTGCGCACCCTACGGCGTAAAGGCCCTGCTCATCCCTGCGGGCGGCGCAGGCGGCGTGAGGTCGCTGTTCCACGTCTTCGCCTGTCAGGGCGGCGAAGCAACGCTGGGCGGCGAGGCGTATCGCTTGCCAGTGTTTGTCCTGCTCAATCAAGAACTCATTGCTACCGTCGTTGATCTTCCCGGCATTTTGGCGAAGGATTGTGCCGAACTCTAGGATAGCTGTGATCTGCTCGGCGGTCAGATCACGAACGATGCTTTTCGACTCGACGAGATCGACTAATGACGCCGCGTCGTTCAGCAACTCGCCGGGCAGCAGGTATTCATCGCGAGTTCCGTCAACGACCAGCTGTCGCTGAGTTTTCAGTGACGCTAGAACGCGAAGAGTATCAAGCCTGCTAGTCATAGCACTAGTCGCACGCGGGGCTCTTGTGACGCCGCCACTCTACCGCCCCCGCTCCCCGGCCGCAAACTTCTAAAGAAAGAGGGGAAGGAGCAGCACTGCCACGAAGAAAATACTGACGGCGAGCCCAAGAAATAGCAGAGGTCTGCCAAACAGTATCGACAGCACGACAAACGGGGTCGAATACCCAACCCCAAACTGAATGAAATCAGCTGCATCAAGTAACGATCCGGACAAGTGAGTTGGACGCGGCGTCGCCACGATAGAGCATCCGATCGCAGCCATCGTAACAGCAGCTAGTAGTCGCCTAAGACTTATTCGGAATCGCTGCTTCATGCACCCACTATATCCGCTGGCGACGGGCGGGGAATTGTTAAACTCGGTCCTCAAATGTAACTGCATCTGCCTCAAACTGAGTGAGTAGATTGTCCTCGGTATGGAACTCGACACGAAAGCGGCCGAACTCTAGGAAGTTGCCGTCTTCAGCGTTGCGATTGAAGACCGCAATGCGGCAGCATTCGCCGTCCAGGAAGTTTGCGACCTCTAAGTAGCTCGATGGGTTCACGATCGTCAGCTCGCGACCAGCACCTTCAAAGTCGAAGCTGAGGCGAGCGATGCAAGGCGACTGCGAAATTGTTAGCGATCGGCTGCCATCCCAGATTCCATATAAGTCGAGAAAGATCGGTGAACTGCTCATCCCCGCATTCTACCCCCGCCACTCGCCAGCGAAAGCAGACCTAGCCGCCGGATTCCGGGCGGGGTTAGCTGCCATTGCGCCAAGCGTCAATTTGAACGGCGAGCAGCATCGGCCAGAGAAAGAACCAGAGGAGCCAGTAAGTTAGATCCCGCCAAGTTAAGCCGACATGACCGTCGGGTGGCGGGGGAGGTGACTTGAGCGGTTGCGCCCTCCTCCTGCTGAATATCGCCGGGACTAGCGAGAGCACGCACAGTGCTCCCCACAGGCAAATCAGCGGAACTGCGACGATGATTGCTGCAGTGGCCATGCCGCTCCGTCTAACCGCCGCAATCGCATTTCGCGACACGCGAAAGTATAGTACCGGGATGCGTAACCTCCTCACACTTGCCATTCTGCTCCTATCAACCGCCAACGCTGCGGCCTGGAACGCACTTGGCCACAAAGTGATTGCTGACATTGCTTGGCAGCAGTTGAATGAGCAATCACGCGCTGAAATAGTAAGAACGCTCCGGCGCCACCCGCGGTTTGATGATGATTTCGCCAAGCAGATGCCCTCTGATGTCGACGAGAATCGCTGGATATTCCAGCAGGCTGCTGTATGGCCTGATATTGCGAGGGGCAAGGCCGGCTTTGATATGCCAACTTGGCACTACGTCAATATCGCCATTGGACGTGAGAGAGGCTTCAATTTCGTTTCGAAGCCTGTCGGCAAAGCCGAAGAGTGGAACATCATTCAAGCCATCGCGTACTGCCGCAAGGTAATCGCGAGCGATGCAACGCCAAGCCAGAAGGCGCTGGCCTACAGTTGGCTGTTTCACTTGGTTGGCGACTTGCATCAGCCGATGCACTCAACTGCGCTCTTCTCGGAGCGGTTTCCCGATGGCGACCGCGGCGGCAACTCGATACCGCTAGTACAGGGCGACAACTTACATTCGCTCTGGGATAACTTGCTGGGGCGACAGCATCGCGCCAACGACTTAAAGCGGGAGATTGCCGAACTCAAGGCGCGCCCTGAGTTATGGAAGGTTGAGCCGGGCGACGCTGGATTGTGGCTACAGGAAAGCCACAAGCTCGCGAAAGAATTCGCTTACTGTCCTGAGATACTTGAAGCAACTCGACAGCCGGGCGAGTTGGCCAAGATTCGGCTGCCGGCGTCCTATCTTAAGGCAAGCGGCGAGCATGCGCGCTACCGCGTGGTTGCGGCGGGGTTAAGGCTTGGCATGTTGCTAGGTGGCAGTGCAGAGCCAGTTGAGGCTGAAGCGGAACCAGTCCGAGAATTCGACTTCGCGGCGGCAGCGAAGCCGACGCCACGGCCAATGTCACTGACACCATCGACGCCTGCCACTTCATCACTGGCGCATTGGCTTAACACCAACGGCAACGTGCGTCACAATTCCGGTTGCCGATGGTATCACAACACGAAGAGTGGCCGGGCTTGCTCGGCGAGCGAAGGGAAAGCTTGTGGGCAGTGCGGCGGCTGACTATTTCTCAAGGCTCATCCGCGAGAGCTCATTCGCATTGAACTTGCGCCAGTCCACTCGCTTCTTGCTTGGACTAACTTCTCGAATGTACTTTGCCAGCTTAATGCGACCGATCATGTCGTGAAGCTCTTCAGCCGTGTACTCCTCCCAGTCAACATCTATGCCGTACTGCTTAATCTTCTTACTGAGCTGGACGCGATTCTTCATCTCGTTCAGCTCTATCGCTGAGAGATTCTTCCACTCGACAGGCACTCCTTCTTCTCTGAGCGTGTCGGCCATTCCTACGCGGTATTTCGCATTGTAAAGTTCGAAGCTCGTGTGCTGTTGCCAGTCCATCTCGACGCCACGTGCAAGAAGCTGAGCAGATACATCTTGGCGAGATGATTCATCTCGCTTTTTCTTCTTTAACTTGGCTGCTTCGCGCTCGACGGCCCACTGTTCTGGACTCTTTACCGGCGCCACGGGCTCAACCGAAGGAGCGTAAGACATCTTGCCGTCTTCGGAATATTGAGTGCGACTCGTGTAGCTACCGCCGCCGTAACCGGCGGGCGGACTTCGTTTTGTGCCTCGCTCACCGGTGTGAGGGTTAATATTCCCAATCGTTGACCAGTTGTTCCAGAAATTTCCGTCAGGATCAGAGCGGTAGTGCGGCCTTACATAGGTCCCATCCTTCCGGGTGTACCCGCGCACGCTCACCTCTGCTAAGGCGTTGCCGAGCATCGCGACAAAGCAGACGACAGCTACGACGAGAAGGCGAAGAGGAATGCGTGTCATGAAGGAGGTCCATCCTGGCACTGGTTTGTTGTTCTTGGGGCATATCGTAGCAGCTGCATGCTGCGGCATCAAACATGTGGATTTGGCTCGCTTATTTATGCACATAAGGCCTTCTCGCTCGGATGAACTTGCCGAATTCTTGCCGCTTGTACAAAGCCCGCGCCGGGACGCTACTCGCGCGGCGCGGGCTACACCGAATTGTCAAAGAGCTAGCTAGGCTATTCGCCCGGCTCGTCAACTTCTACTTCCGCGACAACCACCGGATCAGTGATGGCCCACGCCATCCGCTTCCGATGCTCCGCTGGACTCCAGCCGCGACGAATCTCTTCGCACAGCTCTGCGATCTCAGCCTCAGTCGGATCGGGGTGCGGCGTCTTCATCCCTGAACTCCGCTATCTTGCACCGTCACCGCAACTGCACCTGTATCACCTGCCTGCCATCCACGTTCGGTCTGACGAACTACGGCGGCGCAGATTGATCCCTAGCTGCAGTGGTCTGCTCGATCGCCTCCCCATTCAACCGCTGCCACAACTCCACGCGCGCCGCCCCGTCCGGTAGTTGCAGCATCTTCCGCAGGTCTTCCTTGCGGAACTGGTACGGCAGGTAGTTGCCGGTGTACATCGCCTTGACGATGTCTGACTCCGCGCCAACGTCGCTCACCGGCGAGGCAATTGGCGCCGCGTTGCTCGCTTGCGGTGCGGTAACTGCCGGCGAGACTTTAGCGCGAACATTCGGCCTCACAGCAGGCTGTACGTTCGCCGATTGCGCAGGCGTCAACTGCAAACGACATAGCGAGGGCTTCCGGTGTGGATTCATCGACAATCTTCTCATCCAGACCGGTGACATACTCGGCGACTTCCTGCCCGAAGCTCGCTGTGATCTCCTCTCCGCCTTCAATCAACGAACCGCCGACAGCCCCCATGAGCGGATTGAGTGACTTGGCGGCGCTCTTCTTCCCGACGTCGAACGCCAGTTCCTCGAACGTCTTTAGGCCGAGCTTACTGGCGACCTTGCCGCCGATCTTGCCACTGAGATACTCTAGCGCTGCGGTAGTTGCAGCGTATCCTGCCGCCTGCGCAGTAGAGGCTCCGTTCGACCGAGCAACCTGAAACGTCTCGGCGCTCGACGGACCAAGCATGGCGGCCCACCCAAGAGCTGGATTCTTGGTAGCGGCGCCGACGCCGGCTGCAGCGATCAGTTGTGGAGCCGCACGAGAAACGCCGCGCGCCGTCTCGTTGGCCCAATTGGGGAGTGCGGACTTCTCGTCCTTGGCATCTTCCACCACTTCCTGCCACGCTGCGCGGTTGCCCCGCAGGCGAGTTTGTTGCCCAGTGCCGAAGTCGTCGTGCGGATCGAGGTAGTAGGAGGCGACGTTCTGCGCCGTGCCCTTGGCGGCGCTAAGAGCAGCAGACAGGTTGCGCGTTACAACATTCTGAGGCCCCTGAGTGGATTCACGCTCGGCGACGTAGCGGACGGGGTCGTCGATCCCGCTCGCCTCCATGAGCTTTCGCTGCGAGTCGATGTAGGTCTGGGCAATCTCCCGATCGGCAGGCGGAGTGTCGAGCAGCGGCGCACCGGTCGCCAGTTCGTTGATCTCGCGGTATCTCGCGAGCATCTCGGGGGCGGCTAGAACGTCGGTGTTGATCGGCAGTGGGAGGCTGTTGTAATACCGCGCGCGATGCCACCCTCGAGCCCACTGGTCCTTTTGAGAGGACGGCTCCGGGGTATGGAACGCTTCTTCGGCCTGCCGATTTTCTTCTGCGGCGATACCGAACTCGATCGCAGCGCCGGCATTCCTTGCACGGATGTCAGGTAGCGTGGACGCCCGTACCTCCGGAGGCGTCAGCATCGCCTTCGGCAAGTCCATCGACGGCGGGTTCTTCAGTTGCGGATCGACGTAGCCGCTGAGATTCCAGTGCTGCAGAGGACCAGAGATATCCGGTAGCGCGGCCTCAGGTTCTCTCGCCCACTCCGCTTGATTGCTAACCCGAAATGGATTTAACGGGTTGTTGGCCGAGTGGAGATCGAAGTCGCTCAGCGGCTCAAATTTCGGCTGATTAACAAATGGGACGGAGAGAGGTGGCTTAGCGACGGATGGATTGATCGCGTTGCGACGCGACGGATTATTGTCTGACAGCCCACCGCTAGCGCGATCGGCGACAGACGCGGCCAATCGCATCCCTTCCTGCAGTTCGCGCATGCTCGCCTGAAGTTCCGGCGTGGCGTTGCTCCAGCCCGCCAGCTGCGAGAGGTCGCCGCGGATGTAGTCGAAGTCGTCGGGGGGACTTGGCGCCAAGTGCTCTAAATCAGCCGGATAGAAATCCGGCTCCCAGCCGGCAGTCGCAAGGCCGACCGCGCCGGCGCTTGCCGAACCAGAAAGATCAGGCGGAAGAAAATCAGACTCCCAGCCTCCGTATCGATTACCGCCATGATGCCAAGGCCTGGCCGCCGGTGGCTCGGCGATGAGCAAGGCGGCATTCGTCGCTGCAGTGCAGTTGCGGTCGGCCACGCTCGTATCGCGGCGTGAATAGGCGTTGGCAATGCTTGCAGGCGGTTTGAGAGTTTTCGGGAATGGGGTCTGGGGAAGGCGGGACTAATACCATATGAACCTGGTCCAAAGGGTGGGCATGGGGATCCAAAAGATTGGCAAACTGGGCAAGGGGACCCTTTTCTGGGTGAAAACTGCTGAGCCAACGCTACGAGCTGTGCTGCGAGTCGAGCGGCGAGCCTTTGCCATCGACGTCGTGTTGTGCTTCGATGACGGCTGCATTCGTGAGCCGGGCAGGGGGAGGGGACGGATCGCACCGCTACGTGCAGCGCTTTCGGCGTGGCTCTGATGAATCGCCGGGGTTTGGTCGGTGGTTCGGTTCCGATTGGGACTAAACGTTGGCGGATGTCGCGTATGAAGCTGCCTGGCTTGAGCGTGCTGCGGTATCGCTCTGCATCAGTAGGCGCGGTGCGGTGCTGAGGGGCAGGTGGCCGGGCGGTCGTTGATGGGTGAGGCATGGAAATGCGGTGGTTGGTGACTGAACGTGGTAGGTCCCGGAAACTAACCCTCCCACCTCTCATCCCTCACGATTCCTTGGTGAGATCGATCTCGCATTCGCGGTCCGCTCAGCCTCCGCCACTTGCTGGGCATGAGCCTGACCGCGACGGTCGAACTTCACAGGGCGGTCGCATTCAGTTCCCCTCCGAACTCCAGCGACGCGTGCGAGCAGTTGCTCGATGCGATGAGCGACGTTGGTATCAGTCTTGGCGTTCATGGCGTTCTTGGTTGGGTTGAGTGTTTTGGGTTTCTGCTGGGGTGATAGTGACGCACCTGAGTCCGAGGCGGCGGAGCATGGCTTTGAGTGCGAAGCGGAGTCGCCGGTTGCCGTCGGGATCGTCGGCTTGCGGCTCGGCTTCGATCAGGAGTTGGAATCTCGGTTTGATCATCTTGTTGAGACTGGTCGGGAGGGGCGGCATTTTCTTCACTTCTGCAGGCGTCGCCGCCTCAAGCGGCGACAGCCCTTCTGGTCCCTTCTGGGATGGGGGAAGTACGCTTCACCAGTGGCGCGCAGGAAACTTCACCAGTGCTGGTGAACTACGCTTCCCTAGTGCTGGTGAAGTGGGCTTCACCAGTGACATCTTCCTTGAGTGGTTGAACGTGATAGCTGGATGGCCCCTTATCTCAACGTTGCCGAACAGCGCCCGCAGCGACTCTTGACCGGGCAGCCGCAGAGGAACGTCACGCGGCTGGCACTCTACAGTGGCAATCAGATAAGTCGTTCGAAGCTTGGACCCACTGGGCGAAGTCAGAAGCGGATGATCTCGATCCGTTCGAGGGCCCATTTGGTCCAGTCGGCGACGCGTGAGCCACGTGAGCAGCGTTGCTTACAATACCCGCTGCTTTTTGAATGCCACCGCTGCTCCCGGCACGCTTGAAGCCAGATTGACTCCGCCGAAAGCATGGTCACTCGCGCAACTCCGGACGCTTGCGCTGGAGATGCATTCCAACTGCAGTAACAACCCCGGACGGTCGCTATCTGGGTCGTCTCCGAGCGATAACTACATCGGCGCGCCGCTTGCATAGTTGAGTGGCTGTACACTCCCTATCCGCACTAGCCGCCAGCGAGTCCCTTATGGCCAGCTCCAATCAGGCCCTCGACGAAGTTCGCCAGCGTCTCAAAGTTCGCGGCGATACGTTTCTCGACTCTGATGGGGAGGCGCTGTTCAGGGAACTAAAGGCTATCGCCGCCAACGACGCCGAAGCGGCGAAGGCCGTCAAAGAGATCGAACATCGCCGGAGCGAGAAGATCGAATGACCCGCCTGCCCAACGCATTCGCCTGGCAGATCGGCGAGGCGTGGATCTACACTGACACGCGAGAGAGTGCCGCGCCGATCGCGGTCGAAGTGGAACGATATGAATCAGGGGGGCGAATTGTGCTCTACTGGCCGGTCAAGGACACCGCTACGCTTGTTTGGAACGCAGAGAAAGTCGATTGACACCATGAGGCCAATGCAGCGAAACGACCACCCCCGCCGGATTCAAATCACAGGACGCAACGTTCTCTGCGATACATTCGACGATAGGGAACTGCTCGCGCAAGCGAAGGCGGTCGTTCTGAACCCCGCAACGGCTGATACTCTCTCGCTCGAAAACCTCTACGTGATTCGCGACGCGTGCCAACGATACGCCCTCGGGAAGGCTCAGAGAGCCTTGAAAATCGCGATCGACATCAGGACGCTCCCAGGGCCTCAGTGAGGCGCTTTGGCGGAATCCGACTCGGTGCCACGTCAGCCGCTCGCAACGCAGCACGCTCGATCCTGTGCGACCGATTTTCCGAAAAGCTTGCAATCTGCATGCGGAGGGACGAGATTGGTGATCTTTCGGCTGAGCGTACCCAGGAGCCAGTCATGGCGTCAGATCCCGTTCCAACAATCCGCTGCGGTAAGGATTCATTCGTTCGCCACACTCAAATGAACGCGGGAAGGGTATCGCGAGGCGAGCCCGCGTTCAATTTGATTCTAGACGTAACACTCGGCGATGATGAGTACGTCCCCGGTGAAATTACCCCGCCTCCCGCTGACGAAGCAGAGTGATCCCGATGCCAAAAGAGCCGATCACCCAAGCGGACCTTGAAGAGTTCGTCGCTAATGAATCGGACTTCGGATTTGAGATGAAGATCCGTAGACTACTGACTTCTAAGTCACTCGATCCACTGCACGGTGGAACGTACATTGATCCGGTAACCGGCTTGTCGCGTCAGTTCGACCTTCGAGTGCAAATTCGGCCGCAGGAACGTCACTACCGTCGGTGTCCATTTCTGTTCCGCCTGGCTATCGAATGCAAAAATGTACGCGACCACTACCCACTGTTAATTCAATGTGTTCCTCGCGCCCGCAATGAAAGCTTTCACGATGTCGTTGCAACCACCAATAGGACTGCGAGAGTGCTACGTTTCTATCCGCGAGAAACGAAGTACCGCGAGGACCGACCGACCGGCAAGAATCTCATGCAAGTTGCACGGAACGGTTCCGCATTCAATGCGTCAGATGGGGACGTATACTCAAAATGGGCTCAAGCAATCGCGTCATCAAGCGATCTAGCAGTATCGAGCGAGGCTAACCTTGAAGAGAGCCCAATCTTCACGTTCGTGATGCCAGTCTTAGTTGTTCCCGACGGAAGACTTTGGGCGATCAATTACGACGAGCATGGTTCGGCATTGGGCGCACCAACACTCTCGGAAGCGATCTCATTCTTCGTCTCCGCTCCACTTCGGTGGAAGCATAAAGATGAGATACTGGCAATGACGCTGTCGCATATCGAGTTCGTAACTGAGACGGGGCTATCGAGACTCATCGATAGCTTGAAGAGCCCAATAGCGGTCAACGAGTACTTCGAGGATTCGCTCGTTAACCGCTACTTGAGTTCGAATGATTGGTAATTTCGCACCGGCTAATGCATCGCGCACCTTTGCCATGCGACGCAAGTAGAATCGTCGTCGAGTGTTGCGCCCGCCTGTTCGTGTCCTTCGTCGACTGCTTGCGAATTGGTTGCCAAGGCGTCACCATTGCCGGAAACCAATTCCGAGGCTTTTGGTATGAACAAGGCAGACTTCGACGCACTCGACCTCGCTAAGATCCAGGGCATGCTTGGAGTTCAGGAGGAGAATCTACACCTCGACTTCAAGCAAGCAGCAGGGCCGTTCACTTCCGCTGACGATAGGAAGAACCTGGCTAAGGTGATCAGTGGTTTCGCGAACTCCGATGGTGGTGTGTGTATCTGGGGAGTTGACGCCCGCAAGGTCGGCGACGGACCTGACGTGGCTCAGAAGATTGTTGCACTACCCAACGTGACCGCCGCGGTCGCTCGGCTCAACGAACTCACTGCGCAGGCTGCCAATCCAGTGGTAGACGGCGTGGTCCATAAAGCCATCCCAGAAAACGGCGCAAGTGGTGTTGTCGCAACCTACGTTCCGGCTAGCGACTCGGGGCCGCACATGGCCAAGCTGACCGAGGATCGTTACTACAAGCGTAGCGGCGAGAGCTTCATCAAGATGGAGCACTTCGACATCGAAGATATGTTCGGACGCCGAGCCAAGCCATTATTGAGCGTTGTGGCAACCGTTAAGCGCAACGGCTCTAGAGAGGCAGGTGGGAAAACCATTTACCAGTACTTAGCGACGATCTCTATCCGGAACAGTGGGCGTGGTGCTGCAGTCGCACCGTACCTGACGTTAGTTACCGACTCTCCACATCACGTCTACGAGTACGGGGTGGATGGAAACGGCAATAACGGCTTGCCGCCCCTGTACGTCTCCCGTTTTTCGCCGTGGCGATCGTTTGGAGGCCAAGACAACCGGCTGGTCTATCCAGGCGAGGATTTGGACGTCACCGCCATCGCGATCGAGTTCGGGGGCAATGCCCGTATCACCAACGTGGATGTCCAGTACCGCCTCGCGGCGGCCAATTTTCGGCTGTGCGATGGCGTTGTAACGGTCTCGGTGGACGACATTATGAACGCGACCGGACCTGTATGGCTGCGAAACTACCGCAGCCGTGCTGGGTTAGCCGATCCTTTTCGGCCCGTAAAACTCGTGGTATTTAGAAAACTCCCTCCATCCCGCCCGCTCTATCGGATGTGCGGTTGACCCTAGGTGAACTTAACGAGTTCAACCGCAGTCTATATAAATAGAAGGCCCTGGTCTGCCGAATTGAGGCTGAGAGCGTAGTAGCGCGGTATGCTTGTTGCTGATGGCAACGAGGACAGCCCCAAGGTTCTTAGCGGCACTTGACACGCGCCCAGCGGTAAACCACAATCCCCATCTATGTCCACGGCATTTAAGGAGAAGGTCATGGTCACAATGGAGCAGGCGACTCCTGAAACTCTCCTGATGGCGACGCTTTACAAGGTTGGCCGGGAAATTCGAATGGTCGACAACCTCGCTTTCGCGAGGGTATTTAATGAAGCCGCCTTAGAGTTTGGAGGCCGTTTCAAGTCATTCGCCTGGCATCGCCACTATCACGTTTCTGAAGTCTTATCGGGCACGCTGCAACTACTGGATCAGGCGGGGTCGATCGTCCGCGAGAATGCTGCTCAAACTTATTTCCGTACATCTCCCCATTTGGCTGGCCCATTTGGGCAGCAGATTTTCTCGTCTTTAGGGACCGATCAGCAGAAGGCCGTTGAATCTATTGCTGATCGCTTAAAAAAGGCATTTGGATCAAAAGATGCAGCCGTTAAAGGAGCAGATTGACGCTTTTGTAGCTGATCATTTGCCCACCGATACGGTCGCGTGGATTGATACGTATGCGAGCCACAAGATAATTCATGATGCGCTGTGGGGTACGTTTAAATTAACGCCCTACGAGGTTGCCCTCTTAGACACGCCTCTTCTGCAACGGCTCAGGTATCTGCATCAAACTGGTGCGGTATACCTTACCTATCCCTCTGCACACCATACGCGATTCGAACACTCGCTCGGCGTTTTGTGCCAGAGCGGGCGACTGTGTGCAGCACTGAAAGCGTCTGCGCTCGATGAAGGTCGTGTCGATGCAAGTTGCGAAGACAATGTAAGGTATGCGGCGCTGCTCCACGATACGGGGCATGGCCCTTTCTCGCACACGAGCGAACAATTCTATTCTTCGCTTCCCGACATGGAGCAATTCCAGCGGGATCATCCTGAGTACTCGCAAAGCGGCGGCGGCGAGATACTGTCTGCACTGATAGTTCAATCGCCTGCATTCCAGAACTTCGTCAGCGGAATTAACTCAAAACGCAAGCGAAAATTAAACTGCGATAAGATAGCACAACTGATCACGGGCACGACGGATGCTAGCGAAGTGTTCATGAGCGAAATCGTTCATGGCCCATTCGACGCGGATAAGCTCGACTATATGCCGCGCGACGGGATGTTCAGTGGCCTGAAGATGCACGTCGATTTGGACCGTCTTTTCCATTCAATCCGAATCCTAACTGCAAACTTTGATGGCGAGTCGCAAACACGCATCGCTGGCCATCTGTCCGGGTTGTCGCCGCTTACGCAAGTGATGTTCAACAAGATGCTGCTCTTCACCGGGATGTACCATCATCACAAAGTGAGAGCTGTCGACTGCATGCTGTGGGCGATTTTTTTATTAGCGACCGAGCGCGGCGCAAAAGTCGGCGGTAGTACGCTAACGTCGTGTGTCGACTTCCTTCGGCTTACCGATGACAGGCTTCTGATACCTGAACTCTGTAACGACGATGACATCAAATCGCTAATCACCGATATCCGAGAGCGTCGGATATGGAAGAAAGCATTGGTAATTGCTCGCAACACGGTTCCACCGAGCATGCACAACGAAGCAGGCGAAAGTCCCCACCACCTGTACGCAGGGGTGGCAACCCTAGCAGGTAATACGCAGGAGAAAGTGAGGATTCGACGCGAGATCGCAAAGCGCATATGGGAAGTAGCAAGCAAGCCGTGTCCGATTCATAAGGTTTGGCTGGATGTTCCGCAGCCGCCAGGCATGACGGAAGCAAAGCAAATGTGGATTGAGGCTCCAGGGCAGCTGGAACCTCATACGTTGGAGCATTTCATTCCCGTAGATAAATGGGTCGAATTGTACGGCGCGCACCAGTCAAGAGCACACGTCTTCGCGCCCGCGGAGGCCTGCAAAGCAGTCGGTGAGGCTGCCAAAAAAGTCTTCTACGATCTGTTCAAGCTCGAGTTCCTTGACCAAGCCACCGCGTTTGCGAAGTCGTAACGCTGATCGTCGATGCGGATTGCACCGCCTGACGCATTCCTGGACTGATGAGGTCGCACTATCACAAGTTGGGGACGCGACTTGCGCTGAGCTGTTCCAGTCCTGTGCGGACTAAATAAAAAGCGCCCCGCGCGATTCGCGACGTCGGCGGGGCGAGGCAATCTCGTCGGATGTTTGGCCGGCGGCGATCCGGATGCAGCGGTTTCGCTGAGGCACGTCGCCAGGCTTGCAGGAAGAATTGCCGCCTGCCTTTCTTTTTGCATCTATTTCGACGGCCCCGCGCCCGGAAACCATTCGGTATGCTGGTCGCCTTGCCTGCCAAGATAAGTTATTCGCTGGCCTCGCAAGAAAGCGAAGTATCCTTGCACGCCTGCCACCATGACACGTCGCGAAAAGTCACGATGTGATTGGCCATGCCGCTGACTATCGAGAATGGCCGCTCTCACTTCGTCGACCTGGAGGTCGTCAGCAATTGTCGGCATGTCTTCATAAGGGATCGGGGAATTAACGACGCATCCTTCTCCGTAGAAGGTGGTGGCCATCGCAGCGTAATCAACGAAGTAATATTCAACGCCTGCAGAAGTCAGCATGCCGACAATTTCAGGAAACCCCTTGGTGCCGTTGTGCGTTGCGTGCGACGTTTGCTGAATGATGCAGGAGTCCATGTTCCAAACTCGCGATGTGTCATTAGCGAAGTCTCAAATCGTATGCGGACTCGCCGTGGGCGTCACCTGCATTCGAAACAAAACGGCAGTCTCCGTCGAGTGAGATTGCAAGGCGCAGGAGGACGGAGCGCGAAGTGGTCGGCGCATAAAATGGCCCCGGTCTACTAGTCCCTCTCTCGAAGAACCAGCTTCGACACGGGGCTAATTTATCACGAGGACTTCTTGCTAGCCTTGCGTTTCGTACCTTTCCCCTTGGCTGGCTTCTTCTTCGCGGCCTTCTTCTTGGGCGACTTCTTCTTCGTTGCCTTCTTTGCAGCCTTCTTCTTGGCGGTCTTCTTTTTAGCAGACTTCTTAGCCGTAGCCGCGCCGCCCTTGCGCCCGCCTTTCTTAGCTGACTCGTTTGTGTCAGGCTTGCCTCTGCCTGATCCGCTCTTATTGCCGCCGCCACTGTCTTTGTTGACAGTCGCCCAGGCTTTGCGCTTCGCGGTCTTCGCTGAGTCGCCGCGCTCTTCGTAGCTCTCGGCGAGGTGCTCCGCTTTGCGCTTCTGCTTGTCCGTGTACTTAGATTTGTCGCCGCGTGGCATTGTGCATCCCCCTTACTCTTCCATGTGCTCAAGTGCGTGATGAATGGCGATGCAGTGTCGGGTCCACTGTCGCAGCGATTTCTCGGACGGCTGCCGCACCGGGCACACGTCGCCACGGTCGCACGCTGAACAATACCATTCGCCTGCGAAGTCACCGCTAGCCTGCTGCTGAACGACAATGTCGTACTTCATCCCTTCAAGTTTGAAGGTCTCCCGCCTTTGATTGTCGGTCGTCGTCATGGTTGCTTACTTCGATTGTAGGCTCGCGCTCCGAATGTTCTTCGTCGTGTACCGGTAGCCCGAACGTTGCTGCCTCTCGGTATTCCTGGTGAGGTCGACGGCGAAAAGTCATAGTAATAAACTGGCGGCGACCCGCCGCCCCAGTCAGAGACTCAGCGGGCCGCCGCTCAGGCTTGGCGTTCTAGCAATGCCGCAGGTGCGGCGCGAGTAGTGCCGCGAAATGTTCGTTCACCTCAAGCATCACGTCGGTAGGGCAGTCGGCGTCATTTACCGTTAGTTGGACGCGCGCGCCGCGCTCGCCGATTGAGAAGATGTAATCGCGGTAGAAAAAACGCAGCCAAGTACCTTCAACGTTCGTATCGAACTCGGTGATCTCAGCGCGGTCAAGTCGCTCGGCATGCTGACAAATCTTGAGCCACGAGTGCGTATAGGGAAGCTCGGCGAAGATTCGTGGGACCGCGTAGGCAGCGACAGCAGCGTTCATTTTTCCCCCGTTTGTTTATCGACCTAGCATTCCGCCCCGCGTCGCGGGCAGCAACGGCGAGGGCGGAACGCTTGGCCGCTGGTTTGCCTCCGTGAAACTACGCTAAATGCGTGCCAATAGGTGCGACCGAACCTGATTGCCGATTGTCAAAGCGTCTTCATTTCTGCCTTATACTTGAAGCGGGGGGGCTGCTTCCGCCACAATGCGGACCGACGCAACGATTCCCCGGCCCGCTCATTACCGGGTCGAGTCGGGCGTTCCCGCCATCAGGAGCGGCGACTGGCAAGCTCATCAACGCCGGTCGCCGCTCTCTTTTTCTGCGAGGCATCGGCGATGCTGACGTGACAACACTAAACCGCCGCATTTCCCATCGGCCAATCGTGTACACTATCGCCTCGCGAACGCCGCTTTGGCGTCGCACCTTTTAGGGAGGCGAAACCATGTTACGAAGGAATGTAGTTGTAGCGGGCTTAGTGGTCGTAGGCCTCGTTGCTGCCGTGAACCGGGCTTCCGCGCAGAACACGCAACGCCGCGAGCGTCTGCGGAAGGCTGCAGAAGCGGGCGTAGCAGTTGGCGCGGAAGTAGCCGAACACGCCGCAGACGGCGGCGGTATGGCCGCTTTCAACGGTCACTCCATCATCATGCCCGTTGTTAGCCCAGAGGGGGCCGCTAAGAGCGATCCGCCAGCCAAGGAAATTAACGTTGGCGGCCTGCTGATTCTGCAAGTCGACGACACTGGCAGCCGACCCACGAAGTTCAAGAAAGTGGAGACCGAGCCAGAGGGCGTATTGCAGCGGCTCGGGCGCGTCCAAGGAATTCGCACCAACGAGAAAGGCGAAGACATGATGGGCGGCGGCTATACATGGGTGCTGTTTAAGCCAAAGAAAGCTGGCGAAGCCAAACTTACGATCAAGTACACGCCCAACGGCGGTGACGGCAATGAAGTGACCTGGACCGGCAAGGTCAACGTCGTTGAGCCAGAAAAGTAGCATTTGAATTCGCCCCCGTCGTGCCGGTGCGCGACGGGGGCTTTTTCATGCGACTACAACGCCACCACCATCCCCAGTAACGCAGCAACGACGCTCGTTCCCACCAATGCCGACCGCAGCGTGAACCGGCGGCCGAGACGCAC
Source organism: Lacipirellula parvula (assembly GCF_009177095.1). Taxonomy (NCBI): domain Bacteria; kingdom Pseudomonadati; phylum Planctomycetota; class Planctomycetia; order Pirellulales; family Lacipirellulaceae; genus Lacipirellula; species Lacipirellula parvula. The sequence goes on along the minus strand of NZ_AP021861.1, from coordinate 5,905,637 downwards.
CGCCGAGAGGGCGGCGAGTGCGAAGACGAGGGCAGGATACCAGAGGGGAAAGTGCATCTCCGCTGCCGGGGTCTGGTGAAAGCCAAACGCGCCTTCCGTGTCGATATTGAAATACACGGAAGAGTCAAATGCAGCTGACGAGTGGTATCCCCAACCTGGAGCGAAGCCTGGCAGGTCGTAGAGGCTTACCCGCCCGGATCCCACGCAGTCTTCCATTCTTAAAAGTACGCCCGTACTTGACAGTCGAGACCAAGTTTCAAAGTACCAGTAGCTCCTGCCCCACAGAACCAAGCACGCTACGCTCGCCGCGAAGCAGGCAATCGCCATAGCGTATCGAAGGGAGTTCATCGATCGAGGTCCTCGACGCGAGGTTCAATCCAGTAGGACTCAATTGAAGAGGCGGTGAAGACGACCGCTTGGCAGCGGCGACATGTTAGCGTTTGGCGGTCGGGGTAGTGAGCAGGAACTGATTTTAGGGTGTAGATCGCACCGCACTTGGAGCACGACGCGTGCGTGCTTTTATTTTCGATCGCCATATGCGGCCCCATCCGTTCGGCCCGGTGATTCGGGTGTATAGTAAGCACAGCTGTGCGGATGCGATTTCTGTGCCGAGCATTCGCTCCGACGAAATTGCGTTGTAGGCCTAGCTAGCGTCAGTTCAGCACAGCGTATGGCCCGCAGCGGCATGCCACGCTGGTCGACTGGACGCCATGCACACATTCTCAAGCGGCGAGGGCCGAGGGCGTCGGCTGCTCTCCGCCTGGCCCATTGCGTGGCGTCGGTGCGAAGGTCGCTCGCTACTGAACGAAGATGAGCAGGACGCCAGTCGGGTCAAGGACGTGAAACAGCACCGTGTCGCCGGTTTTCTCCAGAGGTCGCACGGACATGCCGGAGAACTCCCCGGTAGCTTCCAACTCCAACGCCCGCGCCCGCCACTCTTCGGCATCGTCGACATTAATGACGACCATGAAGTTCTCGGCCCAGTCTTTGACGTAGAAGTCTTGCAGGCGAAATCGGAAGCCGTTCAGCGCGAAGTCTGCCGTGCCTCCCCATCCTTCTGACTGTGTGAAGCCCAAAGCGGAATAGAACTTCTTCGACAGGCTGAAATCCTTCGCCGGCATGTAGACTTTGAAATCGCGGATGCTCAGGGACATGGCTACTCTCCGAAGAGTGGGGTGTGATGAGCCAGTCTACCCGTGATATCAGGCGGGAGCTCTGGACTAAGCCAAAAACGAGCGCCTCGCCAGATTCGCTAATTCCGAGGGGCAATTGAATTGGCAAAACAGCCGGGTTCAGGTCCCGGTGACCAACTCTTCGTCGTCGAACTCGATCGTCGGCATCGCCTAGGCATCAGCGCCCCGCGATAGCACTGATAACGCCGCGCAAAGTGCACGAGTGTCGACTTCCTTCATCTTGTGAATGGCCGCGAAATTCCATCACGGCTGCAAATAAAAAAGACTCTCCGCACAACACTGGGTATCATTCGCTGGACACAATATCAGGTAACTGATCCTGCTCAGTGCGGGGCAAGTCATGCAGTTCGGAAGTAACGCAAGTTAGCGTCACTTGATCTAGATCGCAGGACGCGACTATGCTCGAGCACCTTTAATGCTTCGACAAGAAGTCGTCACGAACCAGTTAGATTGCCCGGTCTGTGGCGCCGCTGCAGCAACACTGACCGCTGACCAATGCTGCGGCGCATGTGATGCCATACTTGAATGGTTTCAGACTCGTCTGACGCTGATTGGTTATCAACCTCTAAGTCGCGTTTCTCTGGCCAGCTCATTCGCTGGTGACCTGACAGTCGACTCTCTCGATCTTGTCGAGATCGTTTGCGACCTAGAACAGGACTTTGACGTTGCGATCTCAGGCAATGACGCGCTCCGCATCACGACTATCGGCGATGCCATTGCATGTGTGCGTCGAAATTCAACCGTTATGGCGCCGCCCGACGTCGCTTTGGACTCGCCCCGCCTGGGTTTGCGAGTCGCTCCGGCGGGGCTAATGGTTCAATTGTCAAAGATATTCGCGCGTTCCCGACGCCCGCGCTGATTCGGACGGAAACTACTTGTAGACCGTCAACTTTTACGACCCATGAGCTTACAAATCATTGGCGATCCCTCTGTTGCAATTGCACCGCTCCGAGTTCAGAGTGGAGCAATGACGTATCTTGCGACGCTCGATGGCGAACAACTTGGCGAAATAACGGTTGGCGAGCCAAAGCCAGTGCGTGGATCACAGATCTCGGTTCCGTACAGAGGCCAAATTATTCAGGCGTTCGTTGTCTATGTGACGCTCAACCTCATGACTGGTGCGACGGTGCTAACGTGCCTGCGGCCTGAGACGTTCCTGAGCAATTGAGTGCGAGCGCCATGCACACGCGGAGCACCGCGGGTTCTCCGCCCTAGTCAGACTGAGGGCACAGGTTAGTCGGCGCCGAGAATCGCAGCAGCTGCGCAGGCCGAAGGCGCAGAATCGCGGCGGTCGACTCCGCGGCCAAGGCGGTATCTACGGGTTTGGACGCCAGCGCTCAATCTGTGCGACCGATTCCCGCCAACGCTTGCAATTCGCATGAGGCCAGACCAGATTAGCTTAATTGCCTCACAGCCAGTCCAGGTGGTTAGCTTGCCATGGCCTCTACTCTCCGATACATCGCCATCTTCTCAGCCATGTTCGTCGTCAGTTGCACTACTGCGCATGGTGGATTCGTCGACCTAACTCCCGAACCCGAAGATTCAAGTACATGGTTTGATGTTCGCTTGTCCGACCTTATTGGGATAAGTAGCACAGAGGGTATCATCGTCGGAGATTTACTCATCTCAGATTTCTCCTATGCACGAACGGAAGACATGCCGTTGCCACAGAATGTCGGCATATTCGGGTTCCGCGACCAAAATGGCGCGTTCGGGGTCAAGGTGGTCGGCGCGTTCGACGATCGTCGTGGTGGCGCATCATCAGACGCGTCAGTTGGATTTCATGTGCAACTGACTCCTGCCTCGATTATTTCAGGGAAAAGGTTCGTCGGCGCATCTGCGCACTTGGGAGGCACGTCGCTCAGCGACGAATCCTATATCACGGTTGCCGAATCGTTTCAGCATGTCGACAAGGTTCTAGACACTTATTACTCGTTAGTAGGCCCCAACACTAATAGCCAGTTGCACGACAGTGTCTCATTTGAATTCAGACCAGCTGCGTTAGTTGTCAGCATCGATTATCTCGGCCATGCGGCGGAGATGGCCTGGGATAGCGCCCGCGCGGGCGCCTTCAGTACTTCATTTCTTTCCGCACATCACCCGCCGGCGATCGGTGACTTCACACGCGATGGAATTGTTGATGGTACTGACTTGAACCAATGGAAAGCTTCCTTCGGTGTAGACTCTTTGGCCGACGCGGACGGAGATCTCGACACCGATGGAAATGACTTTCTGGTGTGGCAGCGCAACGTAAAAGCGGCTCCTGAAGGAGCGGTCGTGCCAGAGCCCTCGATGTCGGTTCTGCTAGGTTGTATTGCGGCGTTGGCCGGAGCGTGCAATCGGGTGGCTCGGCAAGCTCAGCGACGAAGGTGTTGAGCCTAAACGGCTGATATGCCCCGCCACCGCTTCACCCTCCGCGTTGCCTGTACGGCATCGTATAGGTCACAACACTTCGGCCTACCAATTGCATTGCCTAGACCTCCGACACCGCGGCAAGGTTGAATCGCCGAGACTTTCTGCAGTTTGCGGCTCACTGCCATTGGCATCATTGGGCGTCGGGCGGTCACTTGATCGTCCGACGCTCTCTCTTTGGGACTGCTGCCATTGCCATGAACGACAACGATCTTCTGAACACTGCCGCGCGCGTTCACGACGAGCTTCTCGGTATCGCCCGGATGTTCGCCGACGCCGAGCATTACAAAGCAGCGATTCAAACGCAAGGATTCGCCAGACTGGTCATTGATGCAGCCGAGGCGATTCGTCAGGAGACGCAGATCAAGCAGCTGCAGAAAGTGAAACTTGCCAGCTAGCGGCTCATCCCTGCGGGCGGCGCGAGGACACTACTGCCGCGGTAAAAAAAGCAACTGCTATCGCGAGCGTGCCCAGCGTGAGGGTCGTGTACTCGCCTTCACTAAAATATCGACCGACGCCGAACACAGTGTACATCGTTGGCTCAGATCGTTCGTAACGCTTCCCAATGAAGATGAGCAACGCCGCTACGAGCCAGAAATTGCCTGCAATGAAATAACGGGACATAATGGCGGAATGAATGTGGTGTGGTTCGATGAAAGGGAATCACGGCGCCACTCTACCGCCCCCGCTCACCGGCCGCAAACTTCTAAGAAGCAATCGCGGTACGACTTAGGCCACGACGACGACCCTGCGGCGCACGGGTAAGATCGCCAGGATTGCCCAAGCAAAGGTAATCGCACTAAACACATTGAATTCACGCCGACCAGACCTTTGTATCCCCGTAAGCAAAAGCTCGTACTCATTCGGCGCGTCGTCTCCTTCGTCGCGCACCTCCATCTGTCGCCTCACCTGCTCATCGAGCAGACGATGCGGAACCACCAGGGAACCTAGATGGAGAAATGAGGGAATACACAATAACGCGATGCTGCAAAGCCTCGCGATGTACGAATAGCGATATACGAGCGCGACGACCAATGAGAGCACAATTGGGCCGTAAACTATTAAGCCTCTGACAGACATTGAGATAGCTCGATAGATGAGTATTGTGCAAGAACGCTAACTGCGAATTTGTCATTCGGTCGTTCGCATCCCCCCACTATACCCGCTGGCGACGGGCGGGGCGAAATATCACTACGGCATCGGCTTGCCGGAAGTCCGCCCTACCGAAATCGTTTTCACGGGCGCGCCGACTGGCTCTGCACTGGCGCGGCTTCGCTCTTTTCCTTGCGACCACCCTGCACGAATCTCGGCAGCTAAGCGCGCAATTTCTGTTTGACTGGGATCAGGGTGGAGGCTCTTGAAGCGGTCAGACATGATCAGCCTAAGTCAGTTGTGTGGTGTGAGCCGCTATTCTCTCACACTGCACTCGGCGTTCCAAAGCAATTGCAGCCTGCCTACGACGGATTGACCAGGACTAGTTGAGGTGCACTTTGCGCGATCGTTAGTACCGGCTCGCCCGCCGCTCGCCAGCGAAAGCAGACCTAGCCGCCGGATTCCGGGCGGGCGGGGCCAGACGCGGCCTCCGCAAGCTATTCCGCATAAATGAGCCGCGTGCTGCCGCGAGAGCCGCCGCGATTGCAGCTAGCCCGCAAAAGCCCACAGTACCTGCCACCGGCCACCACGAGATCAGGAGTGGCGCGACGCCCATCATGCCGCAAATGGCAAAATTCGTCCACAATTTTGCATCCGCTAATCGCACCGAGTGGTCCTCGCCTACAGGCCTGGTATCCCTTCACACTCTGGCGTCGAACGGACTCAGGCACATGGCCGCCTAGCAGGACAGGCCGCAGAGCAGATCCAACAGGCAAGGCCATTCAAGTTTGTTCGGCGATGATTGCCGCAAATGCCCCCAGGACCGCGCACGCGAGCGTTGCCGGGGACTGAAAAGGCGAGTTAGTGAGATACGCGATGCTAACGGCACTGAGGATTGCGACACCTGCAATACCGAGGATGGTGAAGTTCTTCCTCATGCATTCACACTCTCTATGCCCCGTGCGACCTCATTCGCATTGATGCGGCTTAGATCAAACTTCATCAATGGCACACGTTGAGCGCCGAACTGCGTGCGCCTGAGCTCGTAACGCTCGCGGCGAGGCCGTTGCGGTCATCGCGGAGGGTAAAGCCGCTTCTCTCGCAGCCGCAACTTGCGGCGTTCGGCCCATACTTTCCGCTCGGCCACTTTCTTAGATTTGGCCGGATCCTCGATCTCGGCGTCGGTAGTTGGGCCATTACGTTGCAGACGTGCGTTCTTTTTGTCGTCGCGTGCCATCTATACGCCCCTGGTGGTGTCGTGCTTAACTGCCAGGAGGCTGAGCAACAAACATACCGTCAATCTGTAAAGCGCATTGCTGGGTGGTGGTCCAGGATGTGTGCGACCCCCAGCGGAGGGGTGAGAAGCGGCTGATTGCATTCCCGCGCCAGCGGTTAGAATGCGGGGCATGAAAGCCGTACTCGTCATCAATCTTGCGATCGGACTTATCCTGCTCTCTTGGGCGGCCGTTTCCGACGCCTTCGCATCCGCATTGGCGAGTAATCTGGCCTTCGAACTGTATGATGAATCGCTAAAAATTCAGCCTATCGACTACAACGATTTAGTCGACTGCCTGAGACGAGCGACCAGAACAGATGCGGCAATTTGTGCCGTGACTGGAGTGGCCATCATTGCGACAAGCTCACTCGGTCTCTGGTTAAACGCCCGCCGTCCCGCCCCGCCTGACCCCGGCCGGGAGTCTGGGGGCTGAGTCGAAAATAAGCGCCCCGCCAGATTCGCTAGGTCCGCGGGGCGAGTGAATGGTCCAACGGCCTGGCTTTAGGACGCGGCGACCAGCTCTTGGCCGCCGACATCAACCGTTCGCGACTCTCACCATGCCTTCGATGTCTAAGCACTCCGGCGGTGGGCGGTGCGAGCACAGGCCCTGGATGATCTCGGCAACGTCGTGCTGCAGATCACGGAAGGCGACATGACGCGGTTCATCGACGGCGCTCGGAAGTTCCAACCATCAGGGAAGTAGCCCTCAAGCCCCGCCCCCGCTTCATCCTTCGCGTGGCGTGTACGGCATCGTACATGTCAGACGGCTTCGGCCTATCAGTTGCAGTGTCTGGACCTTCGACACCGCGGCAGGGTTGATCGCCGAGACTTTTGCTGGTTTGCGGCGTACTGCCAAAGGCACCACCGGGCACCGGCGGTCGCTTGATTGTCCGACTTTTTTTCGTTGACCGCGATCAGTTCAATGAGTGACCGTGATTTGCATGAAGCGACCGCGCGAATCTACGACGATCTGTTGGTCTTGGCGCGCATGTTTGCCGACGCCGAGCGTTACAGCACTGCCATTCGCGTCCAAGGGTTTGCAAGACTGATCTTGGACGAAGCGACGGCTGTACAAGACTTCAAAGCAGCACCCCGCGATGATGCGTAGGTCAGGCATTCGCAGCCTCACAAGCTCGCCAACGATGCACGATCTCGGAGCTGATTCGACAACTGAAGAATTGCGTCGGTAACGTACTCTCCGCCCAATTCAGGTTTCCGCATAGATGCTAGAACGTCGGCGACGATCTCCCCCATGTTCATGACCTCAAAATCGTTTCTAGTGACGAGCTTCATTCGCCACGTCGAGAACATTCGCTGGCTTTCCGCATTTGAGGGCATGGGATCGGCTTTCAGACCCGTAGTCAACTTCGCCGCGGCACTTGCAGCCGCGAATTGTCGCTCCGCTTCGGAGATATGAACAACGTTCAACACCCGATGGCGAGCGTCGGCACTAATCACGTTCATGAGTCCTTCGACGACCAGCTGCGGTCCCTCGAGGAATTGGAAAAAAGTTTCGAAGTCGACGTCGTAGGTGAGATATCCAGTCACGTCGAGCAGCCCGTTCTTTGCCGCAGCATGCTCGGCAAGTTCGTCGAGCGCCGTCCTGCTGAAGGGCATAACTGCCTGACTGCCGTAAGCCAGGGAAAACAGCCTGCCTTCATGAGCGGTAGGATGGTTACGCGCCTGGTGGTCCGCAATCAGTGAACGCGCAGCTTCTGCGGCGCCGTGTTCGTCGGCGTAAACCCCGCTCTTACCGCCCGCCGTACCGCACGTCATGCACTTCCAAGTGGCAAAGTGGCCTTGCGAGTCACGATGCGAGGCTATGCTGTAGATAACTCCGTCAAGTTGGTACGCCGTTGCCATGATCGCCTCCAGCTACTGGGAAACTCCCTCCGACATTCTGCCATTTGCGAACTGGATAGATAGGTTCGCATGCGAGCGGTGGCAATTGTGGCTGCTACTGAGAGCAATGCGACGTTGGCACGGTTAGTGCTGGGAATAGATTCCGATGCGCATGACGCAATAAAACCGGCCGTTTCTTTTCTCTACTTCGCTGGGCGGGGTCGGCATACGACCATTCTGTCTTCTAATACGCCAACCTTAACGGGTTCGAATATGCCTTTAGTGACGGCTGCAACAAATGCGACAGATGAAAGCCTCAGCCAGGATGACGTGATTTTCTTACTTGAAATAAGCGAGATGCCTGCTGCGATCCGACAGCGCAGCACTCCTTGGCTTGAGCGAATGCTGCGACTCTGCGCGAAGTGCGGTGACGCGAATTCCCTATTCAATGCGATCGGCGTCGAGCTCCTCCACCGACGCGGGCGCTGAATGCGCGACCAATCGCTTAGCGTCGCGGGCCGCGAAGCCTACTGACAACCCAGACGACAGCCGCTGCCTCGGCCATATGCACGACGTTCGTAGCAGCTCGCCGCCGCTATCGCCTTACCTGTTTGCTGCAAAGCATTTCACCAACATCGCCGATTAGCACTGGCGCCTACTGCTCATCACCCTTAGGGTGAGTCTATCGCAGTGGCTACTGCCGAACTCAGACACCGAGCTGCGGCTCTGCGAGATATCAAAGCGTCGTGCGGTAGCGGCCGCGCGACGCTTCTTCTCACTCGGTCGACATCTACGGCCGTTACGCGAACCGATCAGCACTACTCCCTCTGTTGCAATTGCACCGCTCCGAGTTCAGAGTGGAGCAATGACGTATCTTGCGACGCTCGATGGCGAACAACTTGGCGAAATAACGGTTGGCGAACCTGAGCCACTAAGGGGATCTCAAGTTTGGGTTCCGTACAGAGGCGAAACCATTCATGCATTCGTCATCTGCGTGACGCTCAACTTCATGACCGGGGCGACGGTGCTCACGTGCTTAAGGCCTGAGACGTTCCTGAGCAATTGAGTGCGAGCGCCATGCACACGCGGAGCACCGCGGGTTCTCCGCCCAAGTCAGACTGAGGGCACAGGTTAGTCGGCGCCGAGAATCGCAGCTGGTTCGCAGGCTGAATCAGCTAAATTGTTGTCGTCTGGCTTGCGGCTAAGGCGGTATCTACCGGTTTGCAGCAATTGCCGCTCACCTCTGTTCAATCTGTGCGCGTAGGTCGAGCATCGGTAGGACACCCGGACGGTCGGCATACGGGTTGTCTAGTCAACAGTGCTGTCGACGCAATCGACATCGATGCGGGTAATTGGGCAAAACAGATAAGTCCTTGTGTCGCGAGATCTTAACGCTGCTGATTTGCGTCTCAACAAGTCTGAAAAATAGTTGATTTGATCATGCGATTGAGCTACAACCACCGACGCGGCTCATGTACGGCTGCTTAAGCTTCGCGCTCCGCAGCTGCTCTTCTTGTCTTGCCTTGCGGACATTGCTTCTTCCACCAATCAGAGAGTGAAAGGCTACCAATGCGCAGATTTCTTAGCACATGGGAGCGGGAGATGGCGAAGCTAGACCTAAGGGTATCCCGCCGAACTTCAAGAATCGCGAAACCCGACCAACGATTCGTGCAATTGGGGTACGAGTCCCTTGAGGAGCGTCGTGTGCTGGCCGGCTCACCCGTCGGATCTTGGATTCGTACTGACGCTTCCAGCTGGGGGCTAGACATGCGCGCGGAGATTTACACGGGAGCCGAGGCAGGTAACGCGGCGCCTGACTCGGAATACACGTGGGAGGAACACGATACGCTACTGCGCGAATACACTGACGCGGTTTCGTCAGGAGACGGCTACGGATACGCCTTTGCCAAAGTCGCGGGATTTATCATTCCTGAAATATGGGATGGCGTCTCGCCTGTGACTGGCGCTAATCGGACTGCAGTCCCCAGTGTGTCAATGGAGTCTGTTCAACTTGGCAATGCGTACCAAGGTGGAATGGGAGGCGGGCTGAGCGTGTCCTATCCGTATGGAGAAATTGGAGGGCGTTTCATATTCGACGATAGTAATCCGTCGATTGCCAAGAAGTTTTACGGCGCGTTGTACCTTATCGGACTGGGCGTGGCGACAGGAAGCGGCCTTAATTCTTCGGCGTACTTAGACCAAGGAGCAGATATTACTATCCATAAGAACGGGCAAAGCGTCGGTAGGATAACGTTCGAGAGCTTCGCGGATGTGTACCACAACTATTATGAAAATGTTAACGAAACTTCAGGCATACTCACTGTCGCAATTGACGGGCGAGAACCCTACACTTTAGCCACGACAGGCGCCAATATTTTCGTCAACTTTGTAATAGATATTGAAGATGGTGATGTAATAACAATGGGAGGAGGCGTCAGTAACTCTTTTGGAGCAGGTGGTGAGGGGACTGCCGGCGCTGGAAGTGGAGGCTATGGGGCTTCCAGTGCGAACTATAGCTTCATAAAGAATGTCCACGCGCATGGATTTGCCTTCGAGGCAGATAGCCCGCCAGATGATTTGCCGCCGATATGGGATGGAAACGCTGATGGTGTTGGAAACGGGAGCACGAACAGCAACTTAGGGCTATTCTCGAATAGTTATGCGCCTGGCGACCTCGATGGTAACGGCGCGATCGATCAACTGGACGCGGAACTTTGGGAGCAAACTCTTGTTACTGCAGCGCAGAACGGCGTTAGCCCGCTAATTGTCACCACGGAGGAGGACCTCGATGACGGTGATTACAGCTTCCACGATCTGAGCTTGAGAGAAGCAATTGCACTGGCTAATGATCCCAGTTACGCAGGAGCACGCACGATCGTTTTTGCAAAGTGGGTTGATCAGATCACTCTTGGTGGGAGCGCACTTGCGGTTGATAGCAGCGTGAACATCGTTGGTCCTGGCGCCGACAAGCTTACGGTTGACGCTGACGGAACAAGCAGAGTCTTCTATGTCGCGGGCACCGGCGTGCTCGACGTCCAAATTAGCGGCATGACGATCAAGGGAGGCGCCGTCAATGGCGACGGCGCTGGCATCTACAATGCCTCTGAGGATCTTACGCTTCATAGCGTCGTCGTGACTGATAACCACGCCACAGGTACGGGATTGGGCGGAGGATTATTTAGCGCCAATGGCTCCGTCACCATCTTCAGCAGCGAGTTCCACGGAAACACCGCAACTCGAGGCGGCGGCATACGCGTTCAAGGCTTCCCAGCGGTCACGCTCAATATTTACGGCAGTTCGATTTATCAAAACTCCAGTAGCGCAGGCGAGGGCGGCATAAGCGCCTACAGCGCAACGTCGTACATCGAGAATACGACCATCTCCGAAAACACGGCAGGCCAAGATACCGGCGGAGTATTCGTCGAGTCGTCTGGGGTAATGACAATCGTCAACAGCACCATCGTCAATAACACTGCGACTAACTACGGCGGCGGACTGCGGAAGACCGGTGGAACAGTGACGCTGCACAATACGATCGTCGCCAACAACCAAAATTTGTCTGGCTGGGGACCAACGCTAGACATTCACGGCGCGCTGGATCCCGCGAGCAGCTACAACATCTTAGGCGCTGGAGCGAATGGCCAATCCTTTAGCGGCGCCGGCAACATCATCGGCACGCCAACGTCACGGATTGATCCGCTGTTAGCTCCGCTAGGCGACTACGGTGGGAAGACGAAAACGCATGCCCTGCTAACGAACAGCCCTGCCATCGATCAGGGCAGCAATGATTGGTCGATCTCTTACGATCAGCGCGGGAGCGGGTTCGCTCGCGAATATGACTTGTCGCCAACCAACGGCGGTGACGGCTTTCGCGACATTGGCGCGTTCGAAGCTGGGTTAAACACGTCGTTAGTCGTTCGCAATGCCGGTGATCGAAACAACTCTGTTGCGCTTAAAGCAACAACTGATTCACTTCGGCTGCGAGAGGCGCTGGCGCTGGCTACAGCCCTAGCAGGTAGCGAGATCATCTCTTTCGATCCATCGCTCTATGCTGGTGGAATGGCGACTATCACGCTGTCAATTGACGGCGCTGACGCCGGGTCCGCTCCTGATTCATTGTCAGTGGCTAACACCGTCATATCTGGACCGGGGGCTGACAAGCTGACAATTGCCGGTACGTCGCAGCAATCCGTTATCGTTGCAACTGGGACTTCAACCATCAGTGGCGTAACGATTACAGACGGAGGCGGATTGGCTGGAGGAGGGGTATACGCAGACGGTATTGTTACAATTCGTAACTCGCGAGTCGTGGGAAATACCGTTTCGAATGCAGGGGGAGGGATTTTCTCTTACGGCGTCTTACGCGTGATTGGATCCGAAGTCGCCGATAACACCGTAACCGGAGCAAGCGGTGCAGGAGCTGGAATTGCAATTGAGCAGTACAACTCGCTTTACGGTTTCGACATTATCAACTCCACTATTTCAGGAAACACGGCATCTGGGGCGAGCAGCAAAGGCGGTGGGGTCTACAGTTTCATTTACGACCCCTATCTCTACGACTATCGCATTATCAACAGCACGATCACCGACAATTCCGCATCGCAGGGAAGTGGCGTGTACGACACTTATTACCAGCACCCTGCTGGAAACGGCCGCTACCTATATGCAGGAAACTCCATCATCGCGGACAACCTAGTCGGCGGTGATGTTAGCGGCAACTTAAAAACCACGAGCGCCAATAACCTGCTAAGAAGTGGCGCTAGTGGCGGGCTCTCGACTAACAACATCCTCCTGTCGGGGAGTTCGACTGCCCGGTTGAAATCGCTGGAGTTCAGTAGCGCAGGCACTCGCGTACATCTACCCTACTACGATAGCGCGGCTATCGATGCGGGCAGCAACAGCATCGCGACAAACATTGCCCTCGAACTCGATCAACGCGGTTGGGATCGATTCGAGAATTGGGATGGTGTTGGCGGTGACACCGTGGACATCGGGGCCGTCGAGTTAGCGTTCAGCGAGTACTACAGCTAGTTCGCATCCTCGCCCCGCCGCGGCTCGCGACTTCCGCAGCGGGGCTGCTTTTTTCTAGTTGTCAAAGCCCCCCCTGGTCCCAACGGCTGGGCCCCGGCTCACTGATCGCTAGTGGTCTCTTCGTCGTCCAACTCAACCGTCGGCGCCACCCACCGCGGGCTCGTCGCCCAGGCTGAAAGGTTGCTAGCCCCCTGCTCGCTCCACATTACTCCGATTTCGACACACCCCGTTGACAGCTCACTGCAATCGAATTTACTGCAATTTGTGCGAACCCGAAGTGCTCAGCTTGGCTCCTTGTGAGCATGAAGAGCAGCAGACCCACGCACGATCTCGAGCAATTGCTTACGAGTCTCGCTGCGCAGCTGCGGCCAAGCTATAGCGATCTCCTTGAGGTCAGCGTCTTCCTCTCGCCCGTCAGGCGTAATTGCACCGGAATACGCACCGCCTCCTGAGGCAGGTGCGTTTCTTGACCGGATTATGCAATCGTTCGAGTCCACCCGGGACTACTGAAAATAAGGGGGAAGGAGGAAGGCGGAAGGGGGATTGCGTGAGCTCTTACCTTCTCCCTTCTCCCTTCTCCCTTCTCCCTTCTCCCTTCCACCCTCCGCCTTCCCCCTTCGTTACGCCTTCGTGGTCCAGCCTGGAGTGGACGCCTGCCTGTCACGCAGGAGAGCGTGGGTTCAAATCCCATCGAGGGCGCTCGCGGCAAGGTACGCAAACAGGCAAAGCGGCGAAGCTCAAACCTTCGCGACTTTGTGGGTTCGACTCCCACCCTTGCCACTGCACAAGGAGACGTGTTCCCCGCGACTGGCTGTAAACCAGTTGTCACGAAATAAGCGGGGTGGCGACGAATGGTTCGATTCCTTCACGTCTCATTTAAGTGAGATCTAAGTCCAAGACTATTTGTGGGAGCGTCTCCGACGCCGATACCGCTTACCACCCCGAACCAATTTGGTGCGCATCGTCGCTTCGGGGTCGGAGACCCCTCCCACTGGTTTTTGGCAAGCACAGCTAATATGCCCCGTTGGTCTATCGGTAGGACGCCAGGTTCTCAGCCTGGAACGGCCGGTTCGATTCCGGCACGGGGTGCTCATGACCGAGTGGTGGAATTGGCAGACACACGACGCTCAGAACGTCGTGCCGTAAGGCGTGGGAGTTCGAATCTCCCCTTGGTCACTAAAGATCGTCTAGTCGCGGGCAAACCCCGCGGCGCGAAGCAACGCATTAGCGAGTGGCAGGCATCCCGGCTGGGTCTCATAAGCCCGGTTCCGCTTGGTTCGAATCCAGGACTCGCTACTCCACAGTCGGGTACGCAAATTGGCAAAGCGGCCAGGTCGAGAGCCTGGCGTCTGCGGGTTCGACTCCCGCTCCGACTACTGAAAGAAGACTACTAAATCGATGGGACGCTGGTCCAACGGGACGACGCCTGGTTTGCACCCAGGAAATCGGGGTTCGATTCCCCGGCGCTCCACTGCACGCGACGACAACTAAACGGAAGGTAGCCGAATAAGGCTGGTCGGGCCGGTTTGCTAAATCGTGCGACTGCGCGAGCGGTCGTGTGGGTTCGAATCCCATGCCTTCCGCTGTGACCGATCCCGAAGTGGTCGAGGGGCCTGGCTGTGAACCAGGCGGCAAGCGGTTCGAGTCCGCTCGGTCACCCTGCCTCGCGAGTGTGTTGGACGGCACAACGATCTTCTAAATCGTAAGACGATGTTCGATTCATCGGCGAGGCGTTCGCAAATTACCTAACCACCTACTCACTTACTCACCTACTAACCCAGCCACAAAAAAATGTCATGAACACATTGCAGCGACCAGTCCTGGTACTCAACCGCAACTGGCAACCAGTCCACGTGGCCACCGTCGCGCGGGCGCTCGTGCTGTTGTGGAAAGAAGCGGCCCGCGTGGTCGATGCGGCCGACTACCAGACGTTCACCTGGGGCGATTGGTCGCAGCTTCGCCCGCGCGACGACGAACGCTGCATGAACGGCGTCAATGTCCGGTTTCGCGTGCCGGAGGTGATCACACTGAACGAGTTCGATCGCCTGCCGCGGCGGACGGTGGCGTTCAGCCGACGCAACATTTACAAGCGAGACCACTTTCAGTGCCAGTATTGCGGCGTCACGCCGGGGAGCGAGGAGTTGACGATCGATCACGTCATCCCACGCGCTAACGGCGGCGTCTCGAGCTGGACGAACTGCGTCCTTGCCTGCGTCGACTGCAACAGCCGCAAGGCCGACCGCACGCCGCAGCAAGCGCGGATGAACCTGAAGCGAGTTCCCGTGTCTCCTGAGTGGCGGCCGGCGTATGGAGATCATCGAGTCCGATTGGAGAGTTGGTCGAAGTTCGTCAGCGAAGCGTACTGGAACGTGCCGCTGAAAAGTTAGTCGAGTCGTTAATCGTGTCCCCCGTCGGTGCGTTCGGCGCGCCGGCCGCATCGACGGGGTTTTCAGGTCTGTGCTCCTGGGAGAGCAGTCAGCCTCCAAAACTGACGGACCGGGTTCAAATCCTGGCGGACCTGCTGAGAGAAATGTTCCGGCGTGGCAGAGCGGCAATGCAGCTGTTTTGTAAACAGCCCCACGGGGGTTCAAATCCCTCCGCCGGATTGAGAGTACAAGGCGGCCAAATTAGCCCCCGGTTCTTCAAACCGGGGGACCTACGGCTCGCCACCCAACCCAACGCCCAGTGAGTGTGCCGGAGTCGCACGCGACGCTTCGAACGTCGAAGAAGGGGTTCGATTCCTCTACTGGGAGCTGAATTGATATGAATAAAAATTTTGAAGTTCCCTCCCCTTGAGGGGGAGGGTTAGGGAGGGGTGACTGCAGCGTGTACCAGCGTTCCACCCCCTCCCCAGCCCTCCCCTCAAGGGGGAGGGAGCCAGAATATTTCATCGTGGCCGACCCCCTGGCGGAGCCAGGGGCTAGAAGAAGTTTGTCCTCGGGGTGTGCCGGATCCGCACGCAACCCTGCGAAGGTTGAAGACCGGGTTCAATTCCTGGCGAGGGCACTGGTTAGTTTTTCCCATCCTAGTTTTTGGAGTAGTTCCATGAACGCGCATCCGATTGAACGGCACTTCGCCCGGATCGGCGCGCGCGCTAGACTGAGCGCGGGCGCCCATCGGCGCCTGCGGACCAATGGCGTTTCGATCGACATTGGTCGCGACGGCGACGGCGAGTTTTTCGACGTCGCTTTGGCAAGTCCCACGCCCGCCGAATTGATTGTGCTCGACGTTCAGCCTGCGAGTCGCCATCTGCTGTTGATGGCGGCTGACGGCACGGGCAAGCACAAGTTTCTGTGCGGTCGCGACGAGCGGCATTGGTTCGTCGCCGCCGTGCCCGAGACGCGGTCGGCGTCGACCGTGGCGACGGCGATGGAGGCGCTCAAGCCCGACATCGTCCGTTCCGAGCAAACGCGCCGCAGCGTCAAGCCGCGGCTGCGTAATCGTCGCCGCAACGAGGCGTTCGTCCGCCAAGGGGAGTGGTTCTTCGTGCCGCTGCCGTTGGGAACCAAGGTGAACGAATCGGTCATCTTGCGAAACGAACGGCTGCAGCGCGGCGCCGGCAAGCCGCACATTGTCGATGAACTCGTTCGCGACGGCGGCCAAGCTGTGTACGTCAGCAGAGCGTATCCCAACGGGCTTACCCCGCGGGAGTACATGCGGTTGATCAGCCGTCGTCCCGAGTTGCGTTCGATCGGCTGGGTGATCCAGCGACGCAACCCCCGCGCGTTCGTTCGCGGGAAGGTTCGTCACCCCGATCACAAGACGATCAAGCTCGACGATTGGCGGTTAGTGGTGATGAACACCGAGACCGAATCTGCGGCCATGCAGCACGTGGCCTTCATTGATTAGCGCGTTGGGCCGTCGGCAACGGCGGCCCAACGTGATTTTTTCGCGACCCACTAAAAGCCACCGGCTCCGCCGGTGGACGTAGCAAGGTGGAGCCAACTCGCAGTTCGTCCACCGGCGGAGCCGGTGGCTTTGATGATCGCGCGAACAATCGACGCTGAAGCCCAATGGTGAGGCGGCTGCCTGCAACGCAGCTCGGAGCGGGTTCGACTCCCGCCGGCGTCTCTTGCAAGTGATTTGTATGTCTCTTCAAGCAAGGTCCGACGCGTCGAAACCAGCGGCGCGCTGCGCTCCATTAAACCGGTTAGCACAGCGTGTTCCGAACATGGGCTCGAACGGGCGCGTCGTCCGCCACCGGTTAGCTCAGTTGGTAGAGCATCAGATTTAGACTCTGGAAGTCACGGGTTCGACTCCCGTACCCCCACCGCGAGTGTGAAAACTCGCTCCAAAGCAGGCGCGCAAGCGTCAAGGTAACCCCGAGGGCAACGAACGAATGGATTGATCCGCCGCGCGTCGCCGTACTCGCTTCGGCGAGATGGCGATCGCGGCAGCGCCCGCCGACGCTCTGTAGTGCGTGGATTCCGCACTCGCGTCTGCAGCGTTTGACGCCGGCGAGAGGTTGACCGCCGCTGCGAAGCGTTTGCTTCGCAGCAGGTCGACGGACGCTTGCCAACGACGCTGCAGTCGCAATTGCTTAAACGACGCTCCGCGTACGGAGGCGTGATCAATCGTCCGCTTCGTTGCCCGAGGGGTTTTCAAGAATCGTGCGAACCATTTAACGGTGGAACGCATCCAATATTTCCTGTAGGAAAAACAATCACTTAAACACAGAGGACACAGAGAGCACAGAGAAGAACTAGATAGTGAGTATCAACTACATTTCTCCGTGTCCTCTGTGCTCTCTGTGTTAAACGTCTTTTGATCGAAACTGTATAGTCAGTAGTCAAAGACGGAAGACGAGCAGCCGCATAGTCACAACACGAAAGGAGGTGCGGCCATCATGTTCAAACGAGTTCACATCCACAGCGACGAAGTCGGCCTGCACTTCCGCGACGGCGAGTTCCAAGGCTTGCTCGATGCGGGCCGCCGCTGGATCTTCGATCCGCTGCAGAAAGTCCGCATCGACGTCGCGTCGCAGCGACTGCCGTGGATCCGCCACGACAAGCTCGACGTGATCGTGAAGAGCGGCGCCCTTGCGGGGCGTGCGCAAGTGGTCGACCTGAAGGACCACCAGCGGGCGCTTGTCTGGATCGACGGTCGCTTCAGCCACATCCTGCCGCCGGGCCTGTACCCTACTGGACCGGCTTCAAGGAAGTGCGCATTGAAGTGATCGACGCGCGGAAGGTCCGCTTCCAGCACGACGACTTCAACGTGATTGTCCGCAGCCAGCAAGCGTCGCAAGTGCTCGACGTGTGCACGGTGGACCGTTACAAGGTCGGCGTCGTGTTCCAGAACGGCGAGTACGTCGAAACCTTGCCGCCAGGCCAGTACGCTTGGTGGCGCGGCATGGGCGACGCTCGCGTGACGGAGATCGACCTGCGCGAGCAGACCCTCGACGTCGCTGGTCAGGAAATCATGACCGCCGACAAGGTAACCCTCCGCATGAATGCGGTGGTCACTTACCGAGTGGTCGATGCGCGGCAGTCGATCATGGTGGCCGACGGCGCGACGCAGTCGCTCTACCGCGAGGCGCAACTCGCGCTGCGGGCGATTGTCGCGACACGCGATCTCGATTCGTTCTTGACCGAGAAGGATGCGGTCACCGGCGAGTTCGAGGAAGCGGTCAGCCGTCGTGCGGGCGAGTTGGGTCTGCAAATCGTCTCGGTGGGCGTACGCGACATTATCCTGCCGGGCGAGATGAAGGACCTGATGAACAAGGTGACCGAGGCCAAGAAGGCGGCCGAGGCCAACTTGATCGTCCGCCGTGAGGAAACCGCCGCGATGCGCAGCCAGGCAAACACCGCTCGGCTGCTCGCCGACAACCCGACGCTGATGCGGCTCCGGGAACTGGAAGTCCTGGAGCGAGTCGCCGCGAGCGGCAAGCTCAACGTGGTGCTTGGTGAGAAGGGCCTCGCGGATCGCGTGGTCAATTTGCTGTAGCTAGCTAACGACCGGAGGCCGGGGATGACTCGGCTGCCGGCTTTTTGCTGCGCGATAGTGCTCCAGCCCCGACCAAGCTTTGTCGAGGCTATTTTGAGCCCCCCGTTTGTGGGGTTGGGGTTCGGTTTTTCGAGAAATATCACCGGTTCTAAAATTTTCTGAGAATTGATGAGCAGTTCTGATCGGCCTTCGCAACTACCTGGAATGAGGGACCACTCTGCTTCCTTCTGGAGTTGCTCTCTGTCCGCTGGGTGCTGCGCTGCCCCGTAGCATACAGCCACAGGAAGCCGCGTCGGCCCATCCACCTTCGCAACGTCGGGTGGGTCGGCGCGGTGGACTGTTTTTCCAGAAGGCTGCGCTCAGGGCGTGAAAAGCTCGGGAAATTAGGCCAAAAGCTGGCTGCGCCGCGCGTCGCCCATCGGCAATGAGAAGCTAACGGCGACTTCGCGCGTCGTTCTCCGCTGACGCACGTTGTTGCCGCAGCTTGCGGTTTCCAAAGCGTTTTCCGCTTTATCTATCAGCGTCTTTCGCTGCGCCGATGCCGCTATGCAATCGGCTAAATGGTGAATTAACTCTGCTCGCTAGCCTTTGCTGGCGGGGTTAACTCTTTAACTGGCAACGAGTTGCGGTAGTCGTTGCGTGGCGAAGTTGAACGTGAAAGACTATGAGAGGTCTCTTCACGCTACTCGCCCCAACGGACTGATACGCCGTGCGCCGAAGGTCTGCATTTACGCTGGTCGAACTCCTAGTGGTGATTGCCATCCTAGGAATTCTCATTGCGTTGTTGCTGCCGGCAGTTCAAGCGGCCCGCGAGGCAAGTCGGCGGGCGTCTTGCCAGAACAATCTCAAGCAGTTGGGGCTCGGGCTGCTGACGTATCACGAGTCCCAAAAAGTCTTTCCTCACGGCGGATGGGGCTTCCAGTGGACGGGCATGCCGTCGCGTGGATTTGGTCTACGGCAGCCAGGAAGTTGGGGATACAGCCTGTTGCCGTACATTGAGCAACGCCCGCTGTGGGAGTTGGCGCGGAACGGCAGCATCGAAGAAGCGCATGCCCGGCTAGTTCAACCGATGCCAATGTTTAACTGTCCGACGCGACGTGGCGCCGAGGCCGTTACCCTTTCTGGCAACTACCCGTACTTGAAGGCGATCAAGCCATTTGGCTCACCCCCGGAATTCGCGCACAGCGACTTTGCGATCAGCACGGGCTCAACGCTGATCACGTCCGATCCTGGACCTGGGACGCTGGCTGCAGAAGTCACTCACAACTGGCCGATGCCGGAAGGATATTCCGCCGACCCCACCACGCAGTTCACGGGCATTTCCTTCTCCCGCACGGGCACGCAGCTTCGCCGGATTGTCGACGGTGCTTCGCAAACGTACTTGATTGGCGAGAAGTACTTGCATTCAGAGCACTACCTGACGGGCGAATCGATCGGCGACAACGACTCAGTTTTTACGGGCTTTTGCTCAGACAACCATCGGTACACGAGAATCGACTTAACGCTCGCCCAGGACGATTCGCTGCCTGCCTCGAGCACTTCGGCGCAGTATCGATTCGGCAGCGCTCATGCCGCAGGGACGAATATGGTTTATTGCGACGGTTCGGTGCAGGTCATGAGTTACGACCTTGATCCGTTGATTCACTATCGAGCGGGACATGGATGGGACGAAGGAGGAAGTCCGGCGCCATGAGTTGCCTGTCGCTTGAGTTCGGATCTGCAATGAAGCCGTCGTTTGCGGCGGGACGCATTATGGTGGATGAGGAAAAGCCTCGGCGGACGACAACATTGCCAGCGAAGTTGCGAATGGCAGATGACGTATTGATGCTTGTGAGCTTAGCTGATTAGTAATTTGAGACGACCTGCCGCGATTGGCGACCTTGCACTTGAGTGCGGATATGGCATATGACACCGATCCATCGTCGACGACAGATTCCTTCGAGGAATTGATGCGCGAAGCAGCGCGCGGCTCGGAAGAGGCCGTGTGGCTGCTGCTTGAGCGATACTCGAAGAATATTTTGCGCGTCGTGCGCCGCCATTTGCCCTCTGAGTTGCGCTCGAAGGTCGATTCCACCGACATCGTGCAATCGGTTTGGAAGTCGCTGATTCGCAAAGGAGCCAAGTTCGACGATGCGTCGACGCCGGAGAAGCTGGTCGCTTATTTAGCCGGAATGGCTAAATATAAGGTGTATGAGACCCACCGCCACTATACGACGACGAAGGCGTTCGACTTAGGTCGAGAGCAGTCGCTCTCGCAACCGGACGCCGGCAATACAGCCGCGGCCAACAGTCGGCCAGACGTCGACTTGCACGATGCGCGCGCTCAGGAGCCGCTTGAAATCATCAGCACGCGCGAGAATTGGCAACGAGCGATTAATAACTCAGGCGATCGCGGGCGGCGAATCGTCGAACTGCGATTGCAAGGTTTAACGTACGAAGAAGTCGCGGGACGATTAAACATTAGCGTCAGCACGGTTCGGCGAGCACTCGATTCGCTCCTCGAATCACTTTCAAGCTAGCATCGTCGAACTCTAGGAAGTCTTTAAATTAATTGGCGCCGAGCGGCGACAGAAGACTATGGAGACGAACGCATCTTACGATTCGATTCGCGTGGAGGCAGACGCCCTTCGCGTGGTCGCGGAATTGCAGACGCTGCTCGAATCGGACAAAGATCATTCGTTCGTCGTGGAACGCGCCATCGAGCGGTTCTCTAATTTCAGCGACGTCGACCATGCGCCGTCGATCGAAGATTACTCGCGGTGGCTGACTCCCTTGGGCGAGTCGCTGCGTAGCTCGATCTGCCGTCAGTTGGAAGTTGAAGGCTACTTCAATCGCCAGTCCTGGTTCCACGCGATCAGCGAAGTGGCCGACTGGCCGGAGGCGGGCGACCGCGTCGGGGCGTTCCTGCTGATGGAGCAAGTGGGCAAGGGAGCTCATTCTCGCGTCTTCCTGTGCCGTCAGGCGGGCGTCGGCGATCGGCAGGTGATCGTTAAATTCACCCGCAATAGCTTGCTGGAAGCCGACCTGCTCGGCCGGCTGCGGCATCCGAATATCGTGCCGATTTACTCGGCGTCGTCAGACCCCCAGACGAAATTGGCGCACATTTGCATGCCATTCGTAGGGCGAAGCACGTTGTGTGAGTTTATCGAGGCCGATGCTCGCCAAGATGCGCGTGCCGGCGATCTGCTATTATCCGTCGCCAATGCGTCCCGCCGTCCCACTGACTCCGTAGAAGTTGCAGAAGCTGCACCCGCTCGGCCGCGTTTTTATGACAAGCACGATTGCGTCGCGTGGGTCGGCTGGCGGCTGGCGTTGGCGCTCGCTCACGCGCATGACCAGGGGGTCGTGCATGGCGACGTGAAGCCTTCGAACGTCTTGCTGTCATGGGACGGCACGCCGCTGCTCATGGACTTTAATCTGAGCGGCAGTTTGTCCCACTCCGTCGAGGCGAAAGGGGGAACGCTCCCTTACATGCCGCCCGAGCAGTTGCAGGCGGTGGGCCTTGAGTTTGGCGACGCCGCCTACGACCAGCGCTCCGATCTCTTTTCGCTTGGCATTTTGTTGTACGAAGCATTGAGCGGACGGTTGCCGTTTCCATTGTCGACGGCGCCAGGCGATCGGCGCAGCCTAGCGACTGAATTGTTGCAGCAACAGCGAAAAGGATTTGTACGATTGCTTGCCTTGGACGCTACGATCCCCCCTCGGTTGGCCGCCGCCGTCGAGCGTTGCATTGCGTTCGATCCCCTGGAGCGACATCAGTCGGCCGGAGCGCTCGCAGATATTCTGGGCGCTGCGTTCACGGCGCGAGGCAGGCTCCAGCGCGCCGCCCGCCGCCGCCGCCGTCCGCTGATCGCCTGCACGATTGCTTTCTCGGCATTGATCGCAGGATCTGGAGTGCTCTACGCATCCCGCCCGTCGGAAGACGCGCGGCTGTTCAATGCAGGGATTGCAATGATGCAGGAGGGCCGGTTAGCCGACGCTAGAATTTCGTTGGAACGCAGCCTGATGCTTCAAGCCGACGCCCCAGCAGTGCAATTTGCACTTGGCTTGGCTTTGTTGCGAGCGGGCGACGCGTTGCGAGCGCAGGAATGCTTCTTGAAGGTCAATCGTCAGCAGCCTTCCGCCGTCGCGGCGGCCTACATCGCGTACTGCGATTGCAAACTCAATGATTTCTCAGGCGGCATTCCTACTGGGGAGATAGCGTTCAAATTGGCGGGCGATTGTCCTGAGGTGATGAATAATCTCGCGCTGGCGTATCAACTCGGACAAGGCCGGCTTAGTCCGGAAGATAAACTGCTCGCCGCTCAAGAGAAATTGTCGCGCGCAAGCGCTGCGCTGCCTAACTCTCCCTCGGTTCGTTACAACAGGCTCTTGCTGCAACTGAGCCTCTCTGGACTTTCCATAACCAGCGTTTCGCATGAAGACGCAATGTCTGCGATTCGATTGGCGGAGGAGTATCCGCTCGACAAAAAACTGCAGGTCGACGCGGCTCGACTCTTGAGCATGCGAGCTCGCGTCGATCCCGCCATGCAAGCCGAGGCGATTAAGTGTCTGGAACGGGCTGTCGAGCAGGGATACCGCATTTCGACGACCACGCCGGCGTGGCTGCCTTTGCATTCGTCTGCTCAATTTTCGGAGTTGGCGATCAATTCGCAAATCGCCAAACCGAAGCAGCGTTACCAGCGTTTCGTGGAGCTTGCTATCGAACCGGCATCGTTGTTGCCGGTCGGCCTTCAGTAACGCATCTCTTCAGGCGGCGCTGGATTCGCGTCATCCGTCGCGGCTCCCGCACGGCTGGTGAATCGTTGGTTTTGCCCGTCGCTCTCGATGACTTCGCAAGTAACTGAAGCTCGCACGACGCAGACGGCAGATTCTTAAATTCAAGTAATGTTGCCCGAGCGTACGCAAATTGAATGAGCAGTTGCGACGCCGAGTTGCAACTATCTATGTAGACCGGCGTCGCATCGAGCGCGCCTTCTTACCGCTTGCCGCCGAATCTCGGCGTGGAGTTTTGTCATGAGAAGTTGGCTGAGGGGCGCGTGCGCGCACACTGCGACGCCGCGACTGCGATTTGAATCGCTCGAACAGCGGTTGGCGCTTACAGGCGCTCCGACGGTCGTTGATTTCGAGGTTGGCAGCACTGCTTGGAGTTCGGGGTTCGTTGAGTATCTGAGCGATAGCCATTTAGGCGATGGCGGATACAGCGTGCCGGTTGGTTCATCGTCGCAGATGGCGTCGTTGCCGTGGACGAACATCGACAAGCTCATCTTCCAATTCAGCGAAGACGTGCAAATCCTCTCCAGCAATTTGTCGTTGACCGGCATTGGAGTCGCGCACGTCAGCGTCGAGAAGTTTGAGTACGACCAGCTAAGCTTGACCGCGACATGGACCCTCAGCGCCGCACTGCCGAAGAACGGCTACCGTGTGGAACTCGACGGCGACGGGTTACTGCCGGTTCGAGATCGTAACGACAACGCCTTAGACGGCGAGTGGACGACGTCGAGCAGCATTTATTCGTCCGGGAACGGCGTGAACGGCGGGGATTTCGCCTTCGAGTTTCGCGTCCTGCCAGGCGACGTCGATCAGAACGGCGTCGTCAATTCGACGGATTATTCGGCAGCGACCGCCGGCAGCGGGCTCACGACCGCCTCCAGCGGTTACGCTCCACTAACGGACGTCGATGGCAGCGGCAGCATCTCCGCAGGCGATGCGAGCCTGATCAACGCTCACTTGTCTCAGAGCCACGCCAGCGGGACGCCGGTGGGCGCTTCCGACGACGCCCCGTCGTCGAAGGGCTGGCGGGCGGTGAACATCAACGCCAATGCCGCTGACGCTGCGTTCGATTTGTGGGGCGATTTCGCCGATGCGGAGACAGCCGATAGCGCCATCACCTACACAATTACGTCGACTTCGAACGGATCAATCTGGTCGAGCCAGTCAATTAATACCGTGACGGGCGTGCTTCACATGACTCCCGCCCTTAACGCCACGGGATTGAGCACCATTATCGTCACTGCGACTGATTCCGCGGGGCAGACGACATTCATGAAGTATGTCGTCGATCTTGGAGGCGTGAATCAGGGTCCATACGTCAGTTTCAGTTCGCAGCTCAGCGTACGAGATGACGACAAGGTAACCATCACGGGATTGGTGACGGACGACGGAGACGTCGAGGGACTGTACGTGTACTTTGCCGGTGCAATTTCAGGCAAGGCGTATGTGAATGCAGACGGAATATTCCAATTCACGATCGTCCTCCACGAAGAGGACTCGGATTGGGCATATGCCATCGTCACTGATTACTTCGGATCTGAAAGCAATGAGTATGAAAGATGGGTCGGATCGCTCTGACGCCAGTCCGCGTTTTCCGTCCCCAGCGTTGCGAAGCTTAATTGCGTTACGCAATCAGTTCCGGCACCACTCGCGCCGGCAGGACGCCGGTTAGCTTCTGATCGAGCCCTTGATGCTTCACGGTGAAGCGTTCGTGATCGAAGCCGAGTTGGTGTAGGATCGTCGCGTGGAGGTCGCGGACCGGCAGCGGATCCTTCACGATGTTGTAGGAGAAGTCGTCGGTCTCGCCATAGACGGTTCCGGCGTTCACGCCGCCGCCCGCCATCCACATGGTGAAGCAGCGGGGATGATGGTCGCGGCCGTAGTTCTGGTCGGAGAGTCCGCCTTGCGAGTAAATGGTACGGCCGAACTCGCCGCCCCAAATGATCAGCGTTTCGTCGAGCAGCCCCCGTTGCTTCAGATCCTGGATGAGGCCGTAGCAAGGTTGATCGACGTCGCGGCATTGGTCCGGTAGCCGGCCGGCGACGTTCGCATGCGTGTCCCAGTTGTTGTGGTAGATCTGCACGAAGCGGACGCCGCGTTCGACCATGCGACGGGCGAGCAGGGCGGTGTTCGCGAACGTGCCGGGCGTCTTCGCCGCTTCGCCGTACAGGGCGAACGTCGACTCTGATTCGGTCTTCAGATCGGTCATCTCGGGCACGCTCGACTGCATCCGGAAGGCAAGCTCATATTGCTGGATGCGCGTGTGCGTCTGCGGATCGCCGAGTTGGCGATAGTTCATTTCGTTCAGCGTCTTCAACCCGTCGAGCGTCGTCCGGCGGACGTCGCGACTCACTCCCGGCGGATCGTTGATGTAAAGAATTGGATCGCCGGCTGTGCGGAAGCTCACCCCGGCATGTTCGCCCGGCAGAAAGCCGCTGGACCAGAGTCGTGCGGAGATCGCCTGCACTTGTTCGGTGTTCGTGGGCCGCGCGACCATCACCACGAACGTCGGCAAGTCGTCGTTCAGCGAACCAAGGCCGTACGACGCCCATGAGCCGAGGCAGGGACGGCCGGTCACCTGGTTGCCGGTTTGGATGAACGTGATCGCGGGCTCGTGGTTGATGGCGTCGGTCTGCATGCTGCGCATGAACAGCACGTCGTCGGTTTGCTTCTTCATCCACGGCATCAGCTCGCCGACCCACGCGCCCGATTGGCCGCAGCGCTCGAACTTGTACCGTGACGGGGCGATCGGAAACCGCGTTTGCCCGCTGGTCATCGTCGTCAGCCGTTGGCCCATGCGGACCGACTCGGGCAGGTCCTTGTCGAACCAGTCCTTCATCACTGGCTTGTAGTCGTACAGATCCATCTGCGGCGGACCGCCGACCATATGCAGATAGATGACATGCTTCGCCTTCGCAGGCAGATGCAGGCCATGCCCTGGCGCGGGCGCTGCCGCCGTCGAACCAAACGCCTTTCCTGCGAGCGAGGCGAGCGCGGCGCCGCCGAGCAAGTGCGAACCTTGCGACAGGAAATAACGGCGGCTAACGTTCGTCCGCAGTTCGTTCAGAAAACTCATGAGAAAAGCTCGCTACTTATTGAGAGTCTCGTCGAGATTCATCAGTTCATTGACGACCATCGTCCACGCCGCAAGTTCCGCCTGCGGGACCTTGGCGTCGGCTTTCGTTTCGCCGACCTTCAGCAGTTGCTCCGCTTCAGCCGCGTTGGCGGCGTAAAACTCGGCCAGCTGGTCGAGGCTCTGTTCGATGACCGTTTGTTCTTCCGGCGTAAACTGCCTCGCTAGAAGCCGGCTGGCGACAAACGACAATCGATGCTTGAACGAGGGCGCCGCTTCGAGCAGCGCTCGCTGGGCCAGTTGCCGAGCCGCTTCGACGTACTGTGGATCGTTGAGCGTGACGAGCGCCTGCAGCGGCGTGTTGGTGCGCTCGCGCACGACCGTGCAGTGCTCGCGATTCGGGGCGTTGAAGATATCCATCGACGCGGGCGGCGCCGAGCGCTTCCAGAACGTGTACATACTACGGCGATAGAGCGCTTCGCCCGTATCTTGTTGGTAGTCGCGCGTGTTCGAGCCGATCATCGCGACCGCTTCCCAGACGCCTGGCGGTTGATATGGCTTCACGCTCGGGCCGCCAATCTTCGGTGAAAGTAGGCCGCTCGCCGCGAGGGCGTAGTCGCGGACCATTTCGGCGTCCATGCGGAACCGCGGGCCGCGCGAGAGGAGGCGGTTGTCGGGATCGAGTTCCAATTTCTCCGGTGACGTCAGCGCACTCTGCCGGTAGGCGGAGCTCATCACCATTTGCTTGAAGAATCGCTTCACGTCCCAGCCCGATTCGCGGAAGTCGACCGCCAACCAGTCGAGCAACTCCGGGTGCGACGGCAACTCGCCGGAAACGCCGAAGTCGCCGACGGAGCGGACGAGCCCTTGGCCGAAAACTTCTTGCCAGAATCGATTGACCGTGACGCGCGCCGTGAGCGGATGGTCGGCGCGAATCAACCACTGGGCGAAGCCGAGCCGATTGCGCGGCAAATCGGCGGGGAAGCTGGGCAAGAACGCCGGCGTATCGGGCTGCACTTCATCGAGCCGCTGATCGTACTCGCCGCGGTTGAGAATGTAGGCCTTCGCCATTTCGCCGCGTTCTTGCATGACGTGGGTGATCGTGCCGCGGGCCTGGATGTCGTTTCGCTCGCGGGTGAGAGCGTCGCGCTCGGCGGCGAGGCGTTTGCCGTCGTCGTCGACGTTCGCAAGCCACCAGCCGAACAGGGCGTCGGCGCTTGCGGCATCGCGCTTGTCGGCCGGGGCGGCCACCAACGATGCGAAGAGCGACGCATTGGCGAGGGCGGTCGCTTCGCTGGGCGAAAGAGCGCGATCGTACAGGCGAACGTCTTCAATACTCACGCCCGACAGCGGCGAGGTGACGTGACGTTGGCCGACCTTCAGCGGGACTTCGGTGTGAATCGTTTCCGTCAGACTGTCGGCCTGGACGTTCGTCGGCTTTAACTCGCCGTTGACGTAAACTTGGATGCCGCTCGCTTTGCGGCTGCCGTCGTAGGTGACGGCGACGTGAACCCACACGTCTGCCGGCAACGCTTCGCTGGTGACGGCCTTCAGCGCGTTCTCGGGCCACTTGTGAACAATGTGAGCGCCCACGCGGCGGCCTTCAACCCACATGTCCCAGCCGCGATAGTCTTTGCCGTCGTCCATGCGGGCGACGATCGACCCGCTGGCGTCGTTGCCGGGAAGCTTGACCCACGCCGCGGTCGAGAACGGGCGGTCGCCTTCGAAATCGCCAGCTTTCGCTACCTCGAGCGCGGAACCTTGGTTGAGGTAAGCGGCCTTCGCGCCGGTCTTACCGTCTCGCCACTCGACGGTGGCGTTGCGCGGGACCGAAGTCTTCTGGCCATCGAGCGTGTAGGAGACTTCATCGCCGCCGTCGTTGAGCGGCGCTAGCAGGTGCAGGCCGGACGAGGGAATCCAGCACTCGGCGTCTTCGCGTTTTGACTTGGCGAGCCATTCGTCGAATGCCGGCCGCGCCCCGTCGCGGCGAGCGGCGACGGCTTGTTCCGCGGCGGGAACGAGGCCCTGCAGCTCGTCCCACCGCGGCAGATCGGCTTCCAGCGGCACCATCACGATGGGCGGCGTATCTTTCACGTTGCCGTCCATCGGCGCTTGCGTCGTGTTGTTGAAGAACGCCGACATCGCGTAGAACTCGCGCTGCGAGAGCGGGTCGAACTTGTGGTCGTGGCAAACCGCGCAGCCAGCCGTCAGGCCGAGCCAAACCTGAGCGGTCGTGTCGGTACGATCGCGCGTGTAGAGGACGGCGTACTCTTCGTCGATGGCGCCACCTTCGCTGGTCGTAATGTTGCAGCGATTAAATCCGGAACCGATCTGCTGATCGAGCGAGCGTTTGGGCAGCAAATCGCCGGCGAGGTTCTCGATCGTAAACTGATCGAACGGCATGTTCTTGTTGAACGCCTTGATCACCCAATCGCGGTACGACCACATCTCGCGATAGTTGTCGATGTGGATGCCATGCGTGTCGCCGTAGCGAGCCGCGTCGAGCCAGTAGCGGCCGCGATGTTCGCCCCACTTCGGCGAGGCGAGCAACCGGTCGACGTACTTTTCGTAGGCGTCGGTCGATTCATCGGCGATGAACTCTTCAACTTGCTCAGGAGCTGGCGGCAAACCGGTGAGGTCGAGCGCGACGCGACGAGCGAGCGTGCGGCGATCGGCTTCGAGAGCTGGTGCAAGTCCTGCCGCCTGCAGCTTGGCGAGCACAAACGCATCGATGGGATTGCGAATCCAGTCCGCTTGCTGTGCCGTGGTCGGGGGAGTCGGCCGCGTCGGGGTGATTAGCGACCAATGGGCCTCGTACTCGGCGCCTTCCTCGATCCAGCGAACGAGCGTCGCCTTCTGTTCGTCGGTGAGATGTTTCTTCGTTTCCGGCGGAGGCATGACCTCCGATTCATCCTCGCTGAGGATGCGGCGAATCATTTCGCTGGAATCGGGATCGCCCGGGACGATTGCCGCCGCCTCGACGGCGTCGGCCTGGCGGTCGAGCCGCAGGCCCGCTTGCCGCGAGGCGCTATCGGGGCCGTGGCACGAGATGCAGGCGTCGATCAAGATCGGCCGCACGTCGCGGTTGTATTCCAGCGGCGCTTCCGCAGCGTGGCTGGCTGCGGCCAGCATCATCCAACCGAACGCTAGCGCCCACGCGTGACGCCCCAGCGGCCAATGGCTGCGTTGAAAATGCGAGCGGACGGACATCGAAGCAAGATGAAAACGTACCATGACACCCAAGCAAGCTAGCGGCTAGTTGTCAGCGTGAAGCGAACGAGTCGATGAGAGAGGTTGATAAGACGGCGCAACCGCGATTCGTTCACGTCACCATTGTTCCCGAGGAGGCCGTGATCGGCCAGTTCGGTGTAGTCTTCATTCTAATCGATCGCAGGCGTTTAGAAACGGCGCGCGGCGTTAGCAAATCGCACGCAGGCGACGCGCGTCGACACTTGCGCCTTACTGAAATTATTCCAAATGCGCATAAATGCAGGGTCCAGCAGCTTGAATGGAGGGGAATTTCGCGCTATTTCGAAATGTCGTGAAAAATTGCGAAAAAGCCAGTAAGGATTGATCATCCGCCGAAGTCGCCCCAAATTGCCGGCGCCTTGTATGACGCGGGCCTCGGCATCGCTTGCGGCGGGACAGCTTCTTTCGCGAATCGATCTAGTTGCTCGCGCAGTTCCGCGACCTTCGCGGGCTCTTCTGCCGCGAGGTTCTTTTGCTCGTAGGGGTCGTCGGTCAGATTGAAGAGTTCCGTTTCCTCTTGGCCGAGGCGCTGGGCTCGCTTGCCCTTTTTCCCTTTGCCGTTCGGCAGCGCGGTTGCAGCGCGGACGATCAACTTCCAATCCCCCGCGCGGATCGCGCTGGCCGATGCCGTGGTGTTCAACAAGATCGCCTTGTGCGGCGACCGAGCGCCGGCCGTGAGCGTTGAAGAAACATCGAGGCCATCGAGCGGCTGGTCGCTCGTCGGCTTGGCGCCGCAGAGCTTATCGAGCGTCGGCCGCCAGTCGACGGCGTGGAGCGGTTCCGTGATCGTCGAACCTGGTTTAATGTGCCCCGGCCAAGTCGCGAACGCGGCGACGCGGACGCCGCCTTCGTACAGGCCTCCCTTGCCGCCGCGGTAAGCGCCGTTGTCGGTGATGCGGCCGGGGCTGGGGCCGCCGTTGTCGCTGGAGAAAATGAAGATCGTGTTGTCGCGGACGCCCGCCTTAACGACGGCGGCGACGACTTCGCCGATCGCCGCATCAGTGGCGGTCAGCATCGCGGCGTAGTTGCGCCGCTGGCCCTTAAGTTCCGGATAGGCATCCACTCCCCCTTTCGGCGGTTGGTAAGGCGAGTGAACCGCATTGAACGGTACGTACGCGAAGAAGGGCCGCTTGCCGGCGTTCTGCGCGACGAACTCCGCCGCCTTCTCGCCGATAAGCGCGGTCGAGTAGCCTTCGTCGCGACAGGTTTTCCCATCGCTGTGCCAATCGAACCCGCCGTCGCGCTCGTGTGTGAAGTAATCGAGCGCGCCGTTGTAGTGGCCGTACTGCCGCGTGAAGCCGCGCTGCATCGGCAGATACTCTTTAGAGAAATGGCCGAGATGCCATTTACCGAAGATACCGGTCGCGTAACCGGCCGCTTTGAGGTCGTCGGCGATCGTGCGTTCGTCGAGCGGCAGTCCGTGCTTTGCCCACGGTTTTACGACGCCGACCTGCAAGCCGTGTCGCATCGGATATCGGCCAGTCAGCAGCGCTGCACGGGTCGGGCTGCAAACTGGTTGCACATAGTAGGCGTCGAGCTTCGCGCCGGCAGCGGCCAGTTCGTCGATTTGCGGCGTCTTGATTTCTTTGCCGCCCATGAACCCGCAGTCGTTGCGACCGAGATCATCGACGAGGAAGTAGACGACGTTGGGCGGCGCGTCAGCCGCTGCGGCGATTGGCGCCGTCAGCGACAGAACTACCAGCGAAGCGACGAGCAGTGACGTGCGTTTCATGGCGCCTAGCAGGGTGCAAAGCCTGACGAAGGAAAGCGAGTGTGGACTCAGGGAGTGAGCATCTTGCGGCGCTCTCGTCATCGATCGAGAGGTCGCAAGAATTAAACACTACGGAGTCGCCGCGGTTGCGGAAGAAGATGCTGAAAGAGCAGCCGCAGATACCTTTGTGCGGCCATCCCCTTCAACGTCGCGACGCCAACGCTGAACTTTCTTCGTCAGCGACGCCACGAGCTCGGGATGCTGCTGCGCCAAATTGTGCTGCTCGCACGGGTCAGCCGTGATATCAAACAGCTCGGGATTTGAGCCGTTAAATTTCACGAGCAGTTTCCACTGCCCGTCGCGGATCGCCAGATCGGGCCGACCTGGATTTCGCTTCTTTTTCGCGGACGGCGGGCGAATCCAGCAGAGGGTTCCGTTGCGCATTTGCTGCTCGCTGCCGAGTAGCGATGCGCTGAGGTCTTCACCGTCGAACGCGGTCTCTGCAGGCGGGGAAGCGTCCGCGAGCGTGAGCAGCGACGTGACGACGTCGATGGAAGAGATCACCGTCTTATTGTTTTCGCCGCCGATCGCTTCTTGATGAAGCAGTCCAGGTCCCCATACCACTAGCGGCGCCCGGATACCCCCTTCGTAAAGGATCCCCTTCGAGCCGCGCAGCTCACCGCCATGGCCGGCGCCAGGCTCAAAGCCGTTGTCGCTGGCGACGAGAATCAGCGTGTTGTTCTTCAGCTTGTCGTCGCTGCGAATGCGATCGAATAGCGGAGCGAGCTGGCGATCCATGTTTTCGAGTACGGCGAGATAGCGCTCGCGCTTGCTTGAATCGCTCGACACCTTCTCCGGCGGATGCAGCGGCGTGTGGACGTCGTCGGGCCAGACGTTGACGTAAAACGGCTTGCCGTTGGCTTCGGCCTGCTCAACGAATTCGATCGCTCGGCCGACGTACTTGCCCGTTTGCTGGCTACGGTTGATCCACTCGACCTTGCCGCGACCGAGCTTCGCACTTGCTTGGCCAAGTTGCAGCTTCCGCAATTTCTCGCCATTGTGATCATCAAGCAAGGGCAGCAGACGATCGCCGAGGCCTTCGAACTGCGTTAGCGATTCGTCGAAGCCATACTCGGTGATCAGCGGAGCATCGCCGACGTCGCGGCCGCCGCCGAGGTGCCACTTGCCGAAGTGACCGGTCGTGTAGCCCGCCGACTGCAGCGAGCGGGCGAGCGTCGGCGCCGCGGGGTCGAGCCAATTCGGGATGCCGCGGACTTCGTTCTCTTTCCGCGAAGCGATAAACGTCGTGATGCCCCACCGCGAAGGGTACTGACCTGTCGTGATCGCGACGCGCGACGGCGAGCAGATTGGGGCATTCACGTAAAACTGCGTGAACCGCACGCCTTCGCGGCAGAGCTGGTCGATGTTCGGCGTGCGCGGGTGATCGTCGGCGAAGAACGGGAAGTCGGCGTAGCCGGCGTCGTCGACGTAGACCATCACGATGTTCGGGCGCGACGGTTCCGCGGCCTGCGAGGCGGCGATTTCAGAAAGGCAGCAGACGCAGGCGAGAGCCAGGGCCGAAATGTAACGCATGAATCTCAGTGACACGACGACCCTTCAGTTGCTGCCCTATACCGCCAGTTGATCCGTCGAATCAGTTCGATGCGCGTGCCGCTCGCTTGATTGCGTCGCTAGGCTGCAGGTTGCGGTTTCAGCTCAATCTTGTACTTGTTGCTTAGATAGCCGGTGACGTCGCGGAGTGCATCGCCTTCCAAGGCGCTGTTGAAAATCATCAACTCGCCCAAGTCGCCGGCGAAGAAGAACTTCATGAATCCATGTCGGCCGATTGTTTTCCGCGACGTTACGCCGGCAGGGCGCAGTGCGGGTTTCTGGTCGATCAACTCGCCGTTAATCCACAGCGAAGCCAGGTGCTTGTCGAGGTCGTAGCGGTAGACCAATACGACCGGCACGCCAACGCCGATCGGCGGCGAGTACATTTCGGCTTCAGAAACGTCCTTGCCGTCGAGCCGCCCGGCGAACAGTTTGCCGCCGAGGCTCGTCGGCTTGAAGCCGAAGTCCAAGGGCTCGCCGATCTGCAGCACGCCTGGTTCGTAGGTGCTGCTCACCAAACGATGCGGCGGGCCGTTGTAGTTGAGAATCTGCCCGCCTCGTTTGCGTCCCGGACGCTCGGCGGCCTCGCTGAACTGGCAGACCATGACGATCGTTTGGTTGTCGGTCGTTTCGAGCGGCGTCGTGACGAGAAATTCGTTCGTGCCGTTGAAGCTGAGCGCAGGCTTACCGTTGATGCCGTTCGCGACCAACTTGGGTTGCGCGGCGCGTTGCGGCTGGAAGGCGTCCTCCGCGGTGACGTTGTCGCCGAACAGGATGTCGGACCACGCCACGACCCCGTCGCCGTCCTGCCGCCGCGCCGAAAGGTCGGCCGCCAGCCATAGCGCCAGGCCGCTGCGATCGGGCAAGAAGTCGTAGTCGGCCTTGCGAACCGACACCGGCTCGGTGCGAGCGAACAGCGCGCCGTTGGAGGCGATTTTGCTCGGTTCTGCGGCGTCGCTGTTGTACTTTAGCGCGTGGTTCGCGGTGAGACGCGTCAACTCGCCTTCGTGTCCATCGTGCTGGTCGACGCTCCGCGACAGAACTTCTCCGGAGAAGACGTGGACTTCGGAGTCGCCGCTCGCGTCGACGTTGACGCCGAACACCGTGCCGAGGTCGATCACCTCCGCATTGGGCGAGCGAATGCGGAAACCATAAGCCCGCTTCGGCGCCGTGACGGCAACGCCGCCGCTGCGGATCGTGCCGTGCATCGCGCTGTCGACGACAAAGTCGCACGGACCTTGCAGCACCGCTTCGGCGCCGCTTTCGAACGTGACGCGGACAACGCCGGAGTTCAATTTGATTTGGGTTCCCGCCTCCAACTGTTGGCCGTAATCGAGCGGGAGGGCATTGTCAGCCCATTTGCATTTATCGAGGTGCGTCAGCGTCGCGACGATCGAGGCGTCGACTTCTTCGGGCGCTGATTCGTCGATGGCGTCGAGAATCGCTTGCTCGGGCGTTGCGGTGGATTGTTCCGCCACTTGCACGCCGTCTCGAGAGGGCGTTCCCAGCGAGTAGGCCATCGCTGCAATCAACAGCGACGCCGCGAGAACAGCGAACCAACCCCACCGTGCCGTGCGAACGCCCGTAGGGGCAGGCAAGCGGTTAACGGGGTCTGTTTCCTGCAGCACTTGCTGCAGTAGTTCGCCTTGCAGCGCCTCGCGGGTCCAAGTTTGCAGCGCCATCCATTCCAGGAAGGTCGCGGCATTGTTGGCGTCGGCGGCGATCCAATCCTCCAGCGTGAGCAACTGCTCAGCGCTCAAGTCGCCGTCGAGGTAGCCGTTGAATAAATCTTTCGGGGGCATCAATGCGTCACCCTTTCCTGAGCAATCCGCCGCGTTACGCATTCCTCGAGCGTCGCTCGCACGCGGTGCAGCATAATTTTGACGGCGTTGCCCGTCATTTCGAGTTCGCCAGCGATGTCGGCGATCGAGCGTTCGCCTGTATAGCGCAAGTCGAGCACCCGCCGCCGCCGACCGACGATGCGGGCCAGGCAATGGCGGAGCGCCTCGCGCTTCAGGCTTCCCTCTTCCTGAGCTAACTTCTCGGCCGCGTCGCCCAGCGTTTGCAACGTCGCGTCCGAAAAATGCTGGCGGTCGCGGGCCTGCTCTCGGAAGTAGAGCAATGCCCGATTGCGGGCGATGCCAATCGACCACGCCAAAAACGACCGCTCAGGCTCGTACGTGTGGAACTTCGTGGCGACGGCGACCGCGACTTCCTGCAGCAGATCTTCTGCGCGGTGGAAGTCGTAGATGGTCGCCGTGAGGTACGCGAAGACCGCGGGCCGCGCCTGTTCCCAGAGCGCGGCCAAACGAGCCCGTTCCTCGTTAGCTGCATCGGATTTGCTAGTAGGTCGAGCGCCGCTCATGGATCGCCAGCAAATTCACTGGTCCGCCGGATGATTTGCCATGTCCTGTAGTCTCTTAACGGGAAGCCGCCAGGGGTTACTCCGATTCGGCGAAAAAGTGTGAAGTCTCGGTGAATGTGCGGGAATCCGGCTGCCAGTATAGCGTTTCCGGCGCCCTGTTTGCGAAGCGGCGACCCTTCCTCCCGCCGGTCGGCGCTGCCGACCCCCGCAACCTGCCGAAAAGTTCTCCCCAGCGATGATTTTTTGCGTAACCCGCCGTCTCGGCCCGTTAATTACTCTCGAAAGGGCGTGTGCGAAGCCCGAACAGCGACCTTCGGCCCCGCCGGGACAGACGGGGAGGGGGAAGGGTTCTCCCAGGTCGCTCGCAGGGGCGTCCTCTCATTCGCTAGGCCGGGCAGCAGCTTGGCGAGCAGAGAGAGCGGCGTCGGCAGTGGGGCAACACTGCGATGCGGGACTTCTCGTCGATCAGCACACGCGCGGCGGCATGCACAATTCTCCGAAGCGGGCGGCCTTCACGCTCGTCGAACTTCTCGTCGTCATTGCGATCATCGGCGTCCTCGTGGCGCTCCTCTTGCCGGCTGTGCAGGCGGCGCGTGAAGCGGCGCGGCGGTCGACGTGCCTCAACAACATTCGGCAGTACAGCCTGGCGGCGCAGAACTTCGAGTCGGCGATGGGGCATCTGCCGATTGCGGCGGGGCGGAAGGGCAAGAACGGGACCGACTTCGGTAGCACTCGCGATAAAACAGTCCCTCTGCAGTTGCTTCCGTACATGGAGCAGTCGTCGCTCTCGAGTCGGTTCAATCCGGCGTTGACGCTGGCTGACCAGATGGTGATGTTTCAGCAGCCCGACCCGGCGTTCCAATGTCCATCGGCAGAACAGCAGAAGGTGCTGTTTGCTGCCGGACTCGATGCGGGCGGCGATTACAAGACTAGCTACGGTATCAACTGGGGCAGCTTTCGTTGGAGCAATCAAACAGCGCCAACGGGCACTGGTTTTCCGGGCATGCCAAACATCGGCGGCCCTGGTCCATTTGAGCTTGATGCCAATGGCGATGGGGCGCCGATTGCCATGAAGCACATCACTGACGGGCTTTCCAACACCTACCTCTCGCTGGAAATGATTCCAGCTCCATCGGGCACCGCCGCCGCTGAACTCGATCGGCGTGCTCGCAATTGGACTCCCGCGGCGTCGACAATCCAAATCTCGACGCTACTCGTCCCTAATTCCCGGCGCTGTAGTGCCGTAAGTGCCGCCCCAGATGACACCACCGGTTGTGGCAGCGACGTCGGCGTGTGCATCGACCGCCCGGAGATGGGGCTCCCTTGCCAGCCGCTAGCAGAATCGAACTTCGCCCAATTCACGCTCGGCGCCCGCAGCAATCACCCCGGCGGCGTGCACGTTTCGATGTGCGACGCCTCTGGCAGATTCATCACCGACGGCATCGACCTGATGGCGTGGCGCTCGATGTCGAGCCGCGCGGGAGATGAAGTCGTCTCGGCGAACTAACGCCGCTCCCTTTTCACTATCTCATCTGCAGCACAACGTAATCATACTCTCTTCGCATGACGGCGGCCGCCGAGTGCGACACGCACTACCCCCGTCGCGCCGCAGGCGGCGCCAAATCCAGGCTGGAGGATCATGATGAACTACCAACGGACGAAGAAAGCGGCGGCTCTCGCGGCTGCGTGGGCCATTGTCGGCGGCTCGCAGGCATGGGGCGCCAACATCATTTGGAACAAGACGACCGGCAACTTTCAGGACGCCAACGCCTGGTCGTACACCAGCGGCAGCGCGGAAGCGCAACTCACCGATCCCTTCGCCTATCCCGGCGAAGGAGGGTTGCCTGGCGCCAACGTGCTCTACATCGGCAACAACGGCGAGGCGACGCTCAACACGACTTCGACGATCAACGGCGCCGGCTACGAGAACCTGGTGTACGGGATTCAGGTCGGCACGAACGCCGGCGCTGCGAACGTCGCAGGCCCGAACGACTATCGAGGCGCCGGCACGCTGCGCGTTACCGGCAACACGCCGCTGCTGGTCCGATACGCGACGTCGGCCACCGAGCCGTACGGGGCGTTCTACATTGGCGGCAATGCACCGACTGCCGGAACCGTCGTGTGGGACAGCACCGGCGCCCTTACGGTGGAAGGGGCGTTCCGCGTCGGCCAAGCCGGGACGGGAACGTTCACGCAAAACAACGGCACGGTGAAGGCTGGAACGAACACGGCCGCTGCGAGCGTCTTCTTCGCCGTCGGCAACAATTCGACCGGTACGTACAACCTGAATAACGGCGTCTTGAACGTCGGCGCCGCGCTCGATACCGCGCTGGGCGAAGAAGTTCGCCGCAACACTCGCATCGGCGCCGGCACCGGGACGGCCGTGTTTAACCTGGGCGATGGAACGGGCGCCGCCGCTTCTGCGAAGTTCGTCACTTGGGACGACTTTACGATCGGGCACAGCACTGCTTCCACCGGTACGTTCAACATCAAGTCGGACGGGCGGCTCGAAATCAACTTCGCCGCGCTCCACAAAGCGAACGGCGGCACGGGCGGCCCGGCGCCGTTCGTCGTCAATGCCGGGGCTTTCAATCAGCAAGGGGGCTCGCTCGACGCCGACGGCATCCTGCAAATCGGCCCCAGCCGCGCGGCGGCGTACAACATCACCGGCTCGACCGGTACGAGCAATGTGCGGGCGCTCGACGTCGGCAATTTCGGCACGCTGAACTTTACGTTCGACGCTGGCGGCGCCACGCCGATCATCGTCGAAGGCGATACTAACACCGCGGGCGATACTGCGAAGGGGCTCACTCTGGGGGCCACGTCGGTCCTGAGCCTGAACTCGTTCAACGCCTATAACTCGAACAGCACCCTCACGCTCGTCAACTCGCTCGATCCAACGGTCTTGGCGGTCGGCACGTTCGGCAACTACACGCAGGGCCAATCGGTCGGCACGAACGCCCTCGGCACGCAGTTCTACCTGAACTACTACGGCGGCGTGGACAACAACGACATCGTTCTGCAGGCCACCACGCCCGGCAGTTTGACGAGCGGCCTCGTGTGGAACACGACGGCGGCGAATTTCACCGCCGGTTTTGCCAGTGGCAACGGCAACTACGGCGTCGGCACGTTCCCCGCGAATCC
This sequence comes from Lacipirellula parvula, assembly GCF_009177095.1. NCBI lineage: Bacteria > Pseudomonadati > Planctomycetota > Planctomycetia > Pirellulales > Lacipirellulaceae > Lacipirellula > Lacipirellula parvula. The sequence goes on along the minus strand of NZ_AP021861.1, from coordinate 5,866,919 downwards.
CTTCAGTGGCGGGCAGGAACTCTACCTCGGCAACAACGGCGTTGCGGCGCTCAGCGGCGCTACGAGCGAATCGGTCGCGCTGCTGCATGTCGGCACCGATCAGGCCTCGGCCCGCATCGCCAATCGCGATGGTAACGGTACGGTGAACGCGACCGGTTCGGTGAGCCTGAAGTCGAGCGCCACGGGCGGCGTCGGCGACATTATCGTCGGTTCTGGCGGTCAGAGCGGCACGATCAACTGGGGGAGCACCGGCACGCTTGAAGCGGAAGCGAAGTTGTGGGTCGGCGACGGCGGCACGGGCGTCGTCACGCAAACCGCAGGCATCGTTAGCGGCGGCACGAGCACTGCGGGGACTTTCCTCGCCGTTGGGCACGGCGCTGGCGGCAACGGCACGTACAACCTGAACAATGGCCAGTTCCGGCCGACGGGCACGCTCGACAACGCGCAGATTCGCGTCACCGCGATTGGCGACGAGGGAGCGACCGGCATTTTGAACGTCGGCGACGGCACTGGAGCCGCCGGCTCCGCACTGCTGGAAGCGAACAACGATCTGTGGATCGGCCGTAACGGCGGCGTCGCGACGCTCAACGTCAAGTCGGACGGACAGATTCGCCTTGATAGCGTCACTGGCGGCGTGGGCGGCAATGCCGAACTCAACGTCGGCAACGGCAGCACCGGCACGGTGGTGCAAACCGGCGGCTCGGTTTCCACGACCGACATCGTTCGCATCGGCGTCGGCGTGGGCGGCGTCGGTTCGTACACGATCAGCGGCGGCACGTTTGAAAGCGCCACCGATGGTTCGGGCGCCTTCCAGCTAGGCCGGCAAGGCGGCACTGGCACGCTCCGCATCGAAGGGACCGGCAAGGTGACTCACGGCGCCGAGTTCTTCGTCGGCAACGAAACGAACACCGGCGGCACCGGTCGTTTGGAACTTATCGGTAGCCAGGCCGGCTTGCAGATTGGGAAACTTGAGAACGCTCCCGGCGGCGCCGCAGGCGTCAATGAGATCATCCGCTGGGCCGCTGATGCAAACGGCGTCACGCCGATGGTCGTCACCGGCGCTGGTCCGACGGCCGCCAGCGTTCAACTGCAAGATCCCACCGAAGTCACCGCGAACACCGGCGCCGGCGCCACGCTTTCGGGCGACGGCATTGCACTCGAGCTGAACCTTTCTGCCTTCACTAGCAGCGGCATCCTCAAGCTGATCGACAACCAAACCGCGGAAGCCGTCACGGGCTTCTTCGAGAACGGCACGTCGCTCGACCTCTATGAGGAAGGGGCGTCGATTCTCGGCACCGGTTACGCCGGCACGGTGAACATCAGCTACATCGGCGGCGACGGTAACGACGTCGTGCTGAACCTGGTGGGCAGCATCGTCAATAACGCCGACTTCAACAGCGACGGCAAGGTTGACGGTAAGGACTTCCTCGCTTGGCAACGCGGCTTCGGCGTGAACAGCGGCGCGACGCTCGCCCAGGGCGATGCGAACGGCGATGGTGCCGTTAACGCGGCCGACCTCACCGTTTGGAAGGGCCAGTTCGGCGTCCCGGCGCAGATCGCCGCGGCTGCCGTGCCGGAGCCCCACTCGATCGCTCTGGCATCGGCGGCATTCGGCTTGATCGCCGTTGCCCGTCGCCGGGGTGCTCGCCGCTAGTCAGCTCGGAAGCACGTTTTATTTTTGACGACGACAACGACTCCCCACGTTCGCTTGGTCGAGGCTGCTCGGGGCAGAGAGCCTGGCGAAGCGAACGTGGGGTTGTCTGCGTTTAGAGACCACTCCCTGTCACCATCGTCCATTGCGGAAATGCCTTGTTGATCACCCGGTGCGTCATACTTCTGCTGCTCTCCGTCGCGACGATCGCCATGCCGCGGGCGAACGCCGCTGCGCCGAACATCGTCATCATCAACATGGATGATTTCGGCTGGGGCGACTTCGGGACCTACGGCAGCGCCTACGCGCAAACGCCGAACGTCGACCGGCTCGCGGCAGACGGGTTGAAGTTCACCCAGTTCTATTCTGGTGCGCCGATTTGCTCGCCGTCGCGGGCGACGCTCTTCACCGGCCAGTACGCAGCTCGGTCGGGGATCAACTCGTTCATCGACAGCTCGGCGTCGAATCTCTCGCGCGACAACGCAAACAGCCTGCCGCTCACGTCGCCGTCGATGGCCCGCGCGTTCCAGGATGGCGGCTATGCGACCGGCCACTTCGGCAAGTGGCATCTCGGCGGCGGCCGCGACGTTGGCTACGAAGTCGGAACCACCGCCGGCACGAACGTCACGGCGCCGCGCATCGTCGACTACGGCTACGACGAAGCTTGGACGCAGTTCGAGGGCCTCGGCAATCGCATCATCAACGTGGAACCGTACGGCGGCACGGCGGCGGGCGTCACGACTCGGCCCAGCAACTATTTTAATGGCCTCAACCAGCAAAGTGACGCCCGCGGCACGGGTGGCGGTCTCGATGAGATCGTCTATCTCGAACGGCAGTACAATGCGACGTTTATGATCGATCGGGCGATCGACTTTCTCGATCAGTCGAAGGCGGCCGATCCGAATCAGCCGGTGTTCATGAACGTTTGGCTCGACGAGTCGCATACGCCGCACGTCCCGCCCGCAGCGCTGCAGGCCAAGTACAACGCCCTCTATCCGAGTTTGCCGGCCGAGTCGCGCGATTATCTCGCGATCCTTGAATACGCCGACGAGCAGATTGGTCGCCTGATCGATCACATCGACCAGCAAGGTCTCGACGAAGAGACGCTCATTCTCGTGATGGCCGACAACGGCGCCGTCGGGGCGAATGCGAGCAGCATCGGGTCGAACGGACCCTTCCGCGGCTCGAAGGGCTCGATGTTCGAAGGAGGCTTCCGCGAGCCGCTCATCGCCCGCTGGACCGGCAACGTCGCCGCGGGCCGCACCGACGACGACACCGTCATTTGGGGCGCTGACATGTTGCCGACGCTGCTCGGGATCGCCGGCGTCGACGCACCGGTGGGCGCTGCGTTCGATGGCGAGAACTTGAGCCAGGCCTTGCTCAGCGGCCAGTCGCAGACGCGCACGACGCCGCTCTTCTGGGACATGAACCGCGGCACGGAAGATCGCCATGTAAACCCGAATCCCGCCGGTGCGGGCGCGAACGGCCAAGAGGCGTTTGCGATTCGCTCGGGCAATTGGAAGCTGCTGCTCAACGCCGATGGCACGGCCCCCGAACTCTACAACCTCGCCAACGACGTCGGCGAGACGAACAATCTCGCCACCTCGCAGCCCGCCGTCGTGCAAGATCTCGCGAGCCAAGGTCTCGCGATTCGCTACTCGACCCCGTCGCGGAATCTGCCTGACACGGTGACGCCGATCGTGCGCCTGAAAGCGGAAGACCTTGCCGCGCTCAGCAACGGCGCCCCGGTCGGTGCGTGGAGCGATTCAGCCACCGGCGATTCATTTAACGGCACGGTGTCGCAAGCGAACGCGGCGAATCGGCCGACGCTTGCCACCGGCGCTCTGAACGGCAAGGCGGTGGTGACGTTCGACGGCGACGATGCGTTGCAATCGTCGACCTCCAACTCGTTGCCGACGCCAGGGCAGGGGATCACCGTCTTCGCTGTAACGACTAGCGACACTTCCGGCGCCACGGCGGAGCGGCTCGGCCAAATTGGCCGCAGCAACGGCGCCGCGGGGAGCGTCGCCGGCCTCGATGTCTCGAACTCGCCGACGACTACCGCCAATGGCGGCGCCGGCTTCCGTTACAACGATGGTTCGTCGCTCTACGACACGCCGCTCGCCGATTCCGGGTTTCACATCGTCGTGTGGCAAGTCGACGACGGGCAGGCCTACTCCGACGCCAAGTTGTTCGTTGACGGTACGCTGCCGGCCAACACGTTCACCGGCAACGGCAGCACGACGCTGAGCACCACCTTCAGCGGCAACGACCTCGAACTGCTGCTCGGCACAGGGCGATCAGCCAGCGGCTCGTTGCTGACGACCGACTACTTCAGCGGCCAACTCGCCGAGTTCGTCGTTTTCAACGATCAGCTTTCGGTGGGGCAGATCAACCTCGTTGCCAACTACCTGAGCAGCGAGTACGCGCTGCCGTTCGCATACGACACGACGCTCAACGTGTTCGACGTCGACGGTCTCGCGTGGACGGGTGGAACGGCGAATTTCACGGTAGCGTGGAATGCCGGCAATGGTTCAGGCGGCCCCGCGCCGAATGCGACGAGCCCCTTCAGCGACGGCGGGCAGGCGCTGTTCCTGGGCAACGGCGGTACGGCGCAGTTCAACGACTCGACCGTGATCTCGCCCACCGATCGCGTTCAATCCTTGCGCGTCGGCACCGCTCATGCTGGGTTGATCATCGACGCCGCCCAAGGCGACGGCACGCTCATCGCTTCAGGCTCGAAGAGTCTCACCATCGGCAATGGCGCCGTGCCAACCGGCAGCAGCGAGACGGGCGACGTGCTCGTCGGCGAGGCGGGGTACAACGGCGCCGTCACTTGGGGGAGCAGCGGCACGTTGAAGATCGAGGGCCGCCTGCGCATTGGGCAAGGAGGCACTGGCGTCTTCACGCAAACCGCGGGCACGGTGTCGGCGGGCGACGTGGGCGGCACGCTCAAGTTCGCTGGCGTCGGCAACGGCGCTGGTTCGCACGGAACTTACAACTTGAATAACGGCCGGCTGCAAACCGGAGGCGGATTGAGCGGCGTTGAACTCCGGCAACTGCGCATCGGCGCCGCGGGGGGCGTCGGCGTCGTCAACGTCGGCGACGGCACAGGCGCTGCTGGCACGGCGCGGTTCGAATCTCGCGACGACATCTTTGTCGGCCAAGACGGCGGCGACGGCACGCTGACCGTCAAGTCCGACGGCGCCATTGTGCTGCAAGGGAGCAACGCTGAGTTCCACGTTGCGAACGCCAACGGCGCGACTGGCCTCGTGATGCAAAGCGGCGGCAGCGTCAGCACGCAGGCGATGTTCGGGATCGCGACGGGCGCCGGTTCTTATGGCGAGTATCAACTCAGCGGCGGCACCGTTACGGCTTCAGGGCTGTTGCGCATCGCCGCCACCGGTTCCACCGGAAAGCTGCAGGTGAGCGGCACCGGGTCGCTGACGTCGTCGGGGAACATCTACGTCGGCCACGGCGACTACGCGGGCTCGCAGGGAACGCTCGAACTCGTCGGCAGCGACGCCTTCATCCAAGTCGGCCGGCTGCAAAACGCGCTCGGCGTCGATGAAACAATCCGCTGGGTCGCCGATGCCGATGGCGTGACGCCGCTCAGCATCGTCGGATCCGGCGGCGTCGAACGGGTGCAACTCCAAAGTCCGATCGAAGTCGTCGCGAACACCGGCGCCAACGGTCAGGGCAATCTCCGCGGCGACGGCATCGCGTTGTCGCTCGATCTGTCGGCGATCACCGCGAGCCGCACGCTCACGCTCATCAACAACCAAACGACGCAGAGCGCGACTGGGTTCTTCGAGAATGGTCTGACTGGCAACCTCTACGAACAGGGTGAACAGATTTTGGGGACGGGGTTCCACGGTACAGTCTCGATCAGCTACGTCGGCGGTACGGGGAACGACGTGGTGCTCAGCTTGGTCGCTTCGCCGTTCTCGCGGGCTGACTTCGATTTCGACGGCGACGTCGATGGCGCCGATTTCCTCGCTTGGCAGCGAGGCTACGGGCAAGCGACGCCCGGCGACGCCGACGGCAACGGGGTTGTCGACGGCGCTGACCTGGCGATTTGGAAAAGCGAATTCAGCGCGGCCGCGGTCGGCGCCGCGACTCCAGCAAATGCCACGGTCCCTGAACCAAGCGGCCTGTTGCTCGCTATGGTGGCCGGGTTGCTGCTGCAGCGATTCCGATCATCATATGTTGTGGAACTTGAGCGTTAGCTCACTGGCGGGAAGAGCGTTCATGATTAGCATCTATCTTAAGTTCGGCGTTCGTTACTTAGCGCTCGCGCTGTCGCTCTGCTTGCTCGCTCCCGCCAGCGGCTCGATCATTCTCAGCGAGATCATGTACGAGCCGCAGAACGGCTCCGCCAATCGCGAGTGGGTCGAGCTGTTTAACACCGGCAGTTCGTCGATCGACCTCAGCGGCTGGCAGTTTGGCAAGCCGCAGGTTAATGCGTGGACCTCGGCGTTCCCGACTGGCACGACGCTCGGCGCCGGGCAGGCGCTGGTGCTCACGCCGAGCGCGTCGACGTTCGATTCCGATTGGGGAACCGGCAAGAACCGGCTGCAAGTTTCCAGCTTCCCCGCGTTGCCGAACGATCCGAACACCAACGTCAACAACGCGACAATCGCCATCCGCAACAACCTGGGCGTCGTGCAAGACACCGTCGTCTACCGCGACGGTTCGGGTTGGCCCACCACGAGCGGCAACGACGGCAACAGCATCTACGTGCTGCCGCAGTACCTCAGCAGCACGGCGAACGACTCGGGCGCTAATTGGCGGCCCTCGTCGCAAGGCGTTTACGGCGCCTACTGGCGCGGTTCCGGCGGCGACAGCGAGAACCACGCCTCGCCTGGCTACGTCGCGACGACCGCGCAGCCGAAGTTCGCCCCCTCGCCCGACGCCGTCTGGTCGATGGTGGTAGTCCCCGACACGCAAAATTACGTCGCTCGCCCGAACGACACCTACATTTTGCAGAAGCAGATGGATTGGATCGTCGACAACAAGGAGGCGTTCAACATCCAGGTCGTGCTCCAAGAAGGCGACATCGTCAATCGCAACAGCGGCACCGCGACCAACGGCGTCACCGCCGTGCAGCAGTGGCAAGCGGCTCGCGATGCGTTCAGCACGCTCAACGGCGTCGTGCCGTACATCATGGCGACCGGCAACCATGACTACGGGTTCGTCAATTCCGAGACCCGCGACACGAAATTCAACACCTACTTCAAGGCGACCGACAACCCGCTCGTCGATCCGACCCAAGGGGGCATCCTCAAGGGAACGATGGTCCCCGGCGAGCTGCAGAACGCCTACTACGAATTCACCGCGCCTGACGGCCGCGACATGCTGATCTTCTCGCTTGAATTCTGGCCGCGCGACAACGTCGTCGACTGGGCCAAGAGCATCGCGCAGCAGCCTCAGTACGCCGACTCGACGGCCGTGCTGCTCACTCACTCGCTCATCAATTCCGGCGACGGCTACTGGGGAACCACCGACGAGTCCTACCTGATGGAAGGGGGCAACGACGGCAGCGATCTTTGGAACAAGCTGCTGAAAGTTTCCGGCAATTTCGAGATGACCTTCAACGGTCACATCGGCGGCGACCAGGTTGGTTACCGAGTCAACAAGAGCAACGCCGGCGACGATGTCCATCAGATGCTCATCAACTCGCAGTTCGAAACCAACGCCGGCAACGGCTGGATGCGTGTACTCGAGTTCCTTGCCGACGGCGAAACGGTTCGCGTGAGCACCTACTCGCCCCACTTCGACCTCTACCGCACGAATGCGGCAAACCAGTTCGAGATCACGATTTCGCCGCTGACCAACCCAGAGTATGCGCTGGTCTGGAACAACAACAGCGGCGTCGCTACCGCGATCACCGACGGTTTTGCAACAGGCAATGGCAGCGGCGGCGTGGGCGTTTCGCCCGCCAGCCCTTGGGCTAGCCCGTACAACACCGGCACGCAGGAACTCGTGCTCGGTTACAACGGCATCGCGACGTTCACCGGAAACGGGAGCCGCACGATCGGTTCGATTCGCGTCGGCACCGATCAGGCTGATGCGATCATCGCCGGTCGCAACGGCAACGGGACGTTCAACGCGAACGCAAACGTGAACCTCACGGTCGCTAGCACTGCCGATAGCAGCGGCGACTTCATCGTCGGCGAAGGGGGCTATGCCGGCGTCGTTAACTGGAACAGCAACGGCACGCTCGACGCCCAAGGTAAGTTTCGCGTGGGGCAGGGGGGCGTCGGCACGTTCAATCAGAATAGCGGCGTTGTTAGCAGCGGCGCCTCGACGGGGACGCTCAAGTATCTCGCGATCGGCGTCAACTCAGGCGGCGACGGCGAGTACAACCTCAATGGCGGCACGCTGCGGCCAGGCGGCGGGCCGACGGGGCCGGCTGATCGGCAACTCATCGTCGGCGACGTTACCGCGATCGGCGTGCTGAACATCGGCAACGGCGTCGGCGCCGCGAACTCCGCGCTCGTCGAAACCGACGACGACGTTATCCTCGGTCGCGGCGGCGGAGCGGGCGCGATCACTGTCGCCGCTGACGGCAAGCTCGCCATGGTCGGCAATGGCGCCGCGCTCGTCGTCGGCGCCGACGCCGGCAGCTTCGGCATGGTGATTCAATCGGGCGGCGCGGTGTCGATCGACGGCGAACTCCAAATCGGCGCCGACCTTGGCGCCGTTGGCAAGTACACCGTCTCCGGCGGCAGCACCGTGAGCGCCGCCGATGGCGCCGGCGCCTTGCTCATCGGTCGCTCCGGTGGTGAGGGGACGCTCCGCGTCGAAGGAGCGGGCAACTTCCGTCACCAGGCCGAAGCCTTCATTGGCAACGTCTCGAACTCCGCCGCTCGGGCACGCTTGGAAATTATCGGCAGCCAAGCGCACGTGCAGTTCGGCCAGTTGGAGAACGCCGTTGGCGGCGAAGCGGGCGTCAGCGAAGCGATCAAGTGGCAAGCCGACGCGGGCGGCGTCGCGTCGCTGGTGATCGACGGCAACGGCTTCCTCGCTGCCAATAAGGTCCAGCTGCAAGATCCGCTTGAAGTCGCCGCGAACACCGGTACGGGCGTTTCGCTCTCCGGCGACGGCATCGCACTCGAACTCGATCTCTCGGCCTTCACGATGAGCGCGACGCTCATGCTGATCGACAACCGCACCACCGAAGCGATCACCGGCTTCTTCGAACGGGGCGACTCGCTCGATCTCTACGAAGAAGGCGCCGCGATGCTCGGAACTGGTTTTAACGGCACGGTGCACATCAGCTACGTCGGCGGTACGGGCAACGACGTCGTGCTGAATCTTGTCGCCGGCTCGCTCAACAACGCCGACTTCAATGCTGACGGCATCGTCGATGGCGCCGATTTCCTGCAGTGGCAGCGGAATGCGGGCCTAGCGACTGGCGCTCAGCTTGGCCAAGGCGACGCGAACGGCGACGGAGCGGTCGACGCCGCCGACTTGGCCGTTTGGAAAGAGACGTTCGGCACGACCGCCAGCACGCGAAACGCCGGCGCCGTTCCCGAACCGACCGCTGTCTGCTTGCTACTCAGCAGCCTCGCCGCCGTCGCCGCCATCCGCCGCAAGCGGTAGCTGCGACGCATAGCGCGAACGTACTCGGTTCCGGTACGGCCGTACTGGCGATGCTGCTCGCCGCCTGACCAAACGTCTGTCTCCACAATTCCAGCCGCGCCGGGTCGCCGAAGTCGCGTTGCCACACGAGAAAGTCGGCGCCGTCGACGATGCCGTCGCCATTGAAATCTGCCGAAGCGGGCGCGGCCGTAAGTTGCAGCACGACGTCGTTCCCTGCCGAGCCGACGCCGCTCGTGCCGAGGTACGTGATTGTTACCGTGCCGTTGAAACCGGTGCCGAGGATCGCGGCGCCCTCGCCATACAGCATCCCAGTCGAGCCATTTTCGAAAAAGCCGGTGATCGTTTCGGTGGTACGGTTGTCGATCAGCATGAGCGTCGCGCTCATCGTGAAGGCCGACAGGTCGAGTTCGAGTGCGATGCCGTCGCCGGAGAGCGAACCGCCAGTGCCGACGTTTGCCGTCAATTCGGCCAGACTCTGCAATTGCACCGGCTGAGCAGTCGTTCCAGCCGGCGTCACGACAAGCGGCGTCACTCCCGCGGCGTCAGCTTGCCAAAACAGCGTTTCGCTGCGATCAGCGCCAGTTGCGTTGGCGAGTTCGCCAATCTGCATGCTCGCGCTGCTGCCGACAAGTTCCAGGCGGCCAACGCCGCCTCCTTGCGCGCCGCCTGCGAGTGTGAGTCTGTCGCTATGCGTTACGATTGCCGTGCCTTCGACTCGCAGCGTCCCCGTGGCGCCGTCGCTGCCAAGTTCAAACGCACCGTTGCCGCCTGGGGCCAACGCCAGCATTCCGCCGCTCAGGCGGTAACGAGCGCTGCCTGTGGCGCCGGCGCCTACCGTCAAACCTGCGCGGTAGGTCACCGCTCCGCGGGTCTGCACGACATCGCCGCTGCCAAACTCGCCCACCCGCAGTCGCCCCTGTGCCTCAAGCGTGCCGTTGCTGTTCCAGTTGAGCGTCCCTTGAAAGCCCCCTTCGCCGACGACCAAATCGCCGGAGGTGTTCGCACTGTTCGATAGAGTCAAGCTGACGCTGCCGCTTGCCGTTAACAGGCCGTCCCCGTTACGGCCGGCGATGAAACCGCTCGCCAAGTCGGTGCCGATGCGCAGCGAACCCACTGTGCGGCTCGCGCTGCCGTTGAACGTCGCCTTGCCGCCGTAGCCGACGATGAGCGTCGGCACGCCGCTCTCCCACGGGCTCACCGGAAATGAACCGACGCCCAGGCTGCCGTTACTCGTCGCGAAGCCGTCAGTCATCGCAACGGAGGCGCCCGAGTTGTCGTTCCAGACTAGCGTCGGCGTTGCGTCGAGGAGCTCGAGAACGCTCAACAGCGGGTGATGATCGGATGCGACGTTCGTCGTCGCGTTGACGATGAACTGGCTGCGCGTGACGACGTTCCATTGCAGCGAGGAACGCGTGAAAATGTAATCGATTTGGTTTGCGCGATTCTTCCCCGAGTTGGTGATACTCGTGACGTCGGTCCACTGGTTCGCGAGCGTGTTGAACGCGGTCGAGCCAGGATTAAAGTTCATGTCGCCCGCCAGAATCGATGGGACGGCGGAAGTCGACACGAGGTCGTTGATGTAGCCGGCCGACGCGATTCGTCCTGCGCTGCTGTCGTGCATCAAATGCGTGGCGAAGAACTTAAACTCGGTCGTCGTCGGGTTGGCGTCGACCGATAGATTGAGCTCCAGCACCGCGCGGGCTTCGACATTGTCGGGATTCGGCAGCGCTCGATTGACGGTGCCGACGACGCTAATACTCGGCTTCACGAGCACGCCGTTGCCGTAGCCGCCGCCGTCGAGATTCCGCGCCTTGCCGAAGAAGCTGGTCATCCCGGTCAACTCGCCCAGGCGAGCGACTTGATTGACGTTGTTCGTCCGCGGAACGTCGTTGTCGACCTCCTGCAGCGAGACGAGGTCGGGATTCGCGGCGGAAATGACGCTCGCGAGACGGTTCAGGTTGAGGACGCCGTCCTTCCCTTCGCCGTGGTGAATGTTGTAGGTGAGTACCCGCAACATCGCGGCGTCGGCCGAGGTCGCCGCGCCCGCGGTGAACGCGGCGAAAAGTGCCAATCGTCGAAGCATCAAACCAGTCCGCCCATCTTCATTCCGCAGTCAGGCCGCCCCGCCGTCGGGTAGCCGCGATCCACCTCGAAAGCCGCGTCCAGCCCGACCGTGCAGCCGTACTACTTAGGATTAACCGCAAGAGCTCCGCTGTTACTCAAATTCTCGTCAAAATTTGAGAATGGATGGCGTCCGGTAAGTCGTTTGGTGGCATGGGTTTATGGTTTGTCGTGGCGGGCGTTGATCTCGGGAGTTGAGGATTCGGGGAAACCTTTCTGCGTGGATTGATAAATATTCCCGTCAGGGCGCGAGACGGCGAGTCTCGGAATCGCACTCGGATCTCCCCGCGAGGCCCTGCCTTAAGGCGGCGTCACTCATTCATTTGTCCCATCGAAGCTAGGCGGCATCCCGATTTCTCTGCACGGCGCTCTGCCGGAGCGTCGCACGCCAGCCCTGCTCGAATGCCGTTCGAGCGAGGCGTTCCCGCGGGAATCGTCAGCTTCGTGGTCGACGTCGCATTTCCAGTTTGATCAGACCGTCGAAGCGTAGTCCGTCAGAGCAGCAAGGAGAGTCCGTCGTGAGAGCCAGCAACGCCCTCGTCAAGTTTTCGTTCGCCGCCGCCCTTAGCGCGTTCGTCGCGCTGCCTGCGCAGGCCGTCACCCTCTACTGGCAAGGAACGACCGGCACGCTGACCGACGCGAGTTACTCCGACGGCGTGACGACTGGCCTGGCGCCCACGTCGGCCGATGTCGCCTTCTTCGGCAACAATGGCGTCGCCAGCGTAGCGAATCCCGGCACCGTCGAATTGAGCCGTCTGCGCATCGGCCACAACGAGGCGACAGGCGGCGGCACCGGCGAAGTGACGGTGAGCAACGGCGCCGTGCTGAACCTGCTAGGCGGCGCTGCCGGAACCGACAACGCCGGCCTCACGGTCGGAAATTCCCGCAACGGCACGCTCGTCATCGATGGCGCGGGCACGAGCGTCACTTCCAACCGGCTGATTGTCATCGGCAATGCGAACAGTCAGGCAACTCGAACTGGCACCGTTCGCATTACCAATGGCGGTTCGCTCACGGCGACGGTCGGCAACATCCAACTTGGCTACGGCAGCACCAACGGTCAGCAGGGGCACCTCATCGTCGAGAACGGCACGGTGAGCGCCATGAGCGGCGGCGCTCAGCTGCTGATTGGCGATTCCACCGCCACGTCATCGTTTACGCTGAATGCGGGCACGGTCCAAATCAACGCTGCCGTTGAAGTCGCCACTTCGAACAGCAAGATTGGGAATGCGTCGAGCTTTACGATTACCGGCGGGACGTTCACCAACGGGTTGACGACCACCAACAACTTCTTCGTCGGACGCGGCGCCAGCACGGGCGCTTCGCTAAACATTTCGGGCGGGCAGATGAACGTGGCCGGAAGGCTCCTGATGGGCGCCGGCACGGCGACGGGCGTCGTCGCCAACCAATCAGGCGGGACGCTCACCATCGGCAACGACTTCCGCGTCGCCGACAACGCGACCGCTGGCGCGACGACTGACTCAACCTACAATCTGAGCGGAACCGGCATTCTCAACTCCGCCAATGGCGGCATCATCGCCCGCCAAGGATCGGGCAGATTCTTCCAAACCGGCGGGCAAGCCAACTTCAACGGCGCATTGTCAATTGGCGCCCGCGAAACGGCGGCCAATCCGGCGAACGGCTTGTACAAGATTAGCGCCGGAACGTTCAAAGCAGGCGCCAATACGGGCGGCACCGGTTTGAGCATCGCTCCGAATGGCGTCGGCGAGTTTCGCGTCGTCGGCGACGACTCGACGATCGACGTCCTCGGCAATCTGCTCGTCAACAGCACCGAAAACGGCTCCGGCACGCTCGCGTTCGAATTTGAAACGGGCGATCAGCTCTCGCAAGTCAACGTCGCCAACGCCGCGACGTTCAGCGCCGGTTCGAAGCTCGTCCTCGACGTTGCCAACGCCAGCCCGACGCAAACGTCGTACGATCTGCTCACCGCTCAGACGATCACTGACCTTGGGTTGGAGTTCACCGCCCCAGTGGGCTGGAACTTCCAGATCGTCTCCGGCGGCGCCGGCCAAATTCTGCGGGCCTTCTCGGGTTCGACGCCGACGCTGCCTGCGGACTTCAATGACGACGGCTTCGTTAACGCCGCCGACCTTGATATCTGGAAGCAAGCTTACGGCACGACGACCGCGGGCGATGCGAACGGCGACAACGTCACCGACGGCGCCGACTTCCTCGCGTGGCAGCGGCAATTCGGCACAACTCCAGTCGCGGCGGCCGCGGTCGCGGTGCCGGAACCGGCGACGCTATCGACGATTCTTGTCGCGAGCCTGATCGTCGCCGGTTCGCGTCGGTCGACTGCTGCGAAGCGTCGCCTGGCCTAGTTTGAAGACGGCGGGCCTCGCAACGGCGCAGAAAGGCTTTGCACCTAAACTCGGAAGCTGCACCTAAGGCCGCTATTTGGAGGGCGTCTGCGCCGGAGGGTCTGAGTAAATTAGCTCGTCTTGGAAGCCAAGCGTGTCCGGACTTTCGCCCACGAGTACCGCAAGGAAGTCGGTCCAATACGCATACTTCCTAACTTCGTCTTTCGATTTGCCGTTACGCGACAAATCGAAGGCGGCTTGACGGCGGCCCCTGTCAGTTTGAGGCATATAATCGTGTGGCGCCGGTGGAAGACGATACAGGCGAATCGACGTAATCTCACACGAATCCAAAGTTCCATCTGCAGATGGGTTCAGGCCCGCGACGAGAAGGTAGGTGGCATTGGGCCACTGAAATCGAATCCAGCCGTACAACTCTCCTTGAGGGCCGCGCGCTGCGCTTAGCAGTGCAACATGATTCTGCCCACACACTGTGATGGCATCTTCAAAGGTTTGACCGCACTTTAGCTGCTTGACCGAATGCTCGAGCTTCGCCTCTTGCCAGAGGAACCGTCCGGTCCAATAGAACCAAGCCAGTACCGCCACCGCAGTGAACACGACGAGCAAGCTCTTGAGGCTAAAGCGAATTCGCCAGCTCTTCTTTGGGGCGTCCATAAAGCCGCCTGAAGGAAACTCTAACCAAACGCTCAACGGCCGTCGCGACCAGTACAGCGGCGTCGTCGAGATCTGAAGGCGGCATTCTACCTCGATTCCGGGGGCTGCGCACTCAGGCGGCATCGACCCGAGGTTCGACTGCACCTTCAATCAAACGCCTGCCCCCAAATTGACCGCCATTCAGACATTTAGGCGCTAAGCCGCGCAGAAACCCCGCCGAAAGTCCGAACATGAAGCGGAACTTAATCGCGGCTCACAAGAGGTTCAGTTGGCAATCGTAGGATTGAGTGAGCGTTGAATTGGCAACGCTCGTTCGAACCTAAGGAGATTGCCATGTCTGCCGACAAATCACGCCTGTTCTCGCTCTATCGAGGTTCAGATGCGATCGTCAGCTTGGCGTTGGCCACGCTGATCGCCGGCATCGTCGTCGCTGCATGCCGCTGGACGACGCACGTCATGTCGTTCGACCAAGCGGAACTAGACGGCATCGCGTTCCTGGCAGGGATCTACTGGATCCTGTCGGTCGTCGGTTACTTCGTACCACGGGCCGCGAAGCCGTCGCGGTTGCGGATCGAATCGGCTCGATACGCCCAGCCGAAGCGAGCGGCTGCTCGCTCGGTGCGCGCGGCGATGGTCGAAGCGTAACCGCACCATCTGGCGGCATGTCCCCATGGTACTCCGCAGGGCGCGGCGAACCTCAAGCAGCGGCGACCACGTCCTTCAAGAGAACCCTGAGGGCGCCGCCGCTCCCCAATCACTTCGCCAGTGGTTCGGCGGGGGCGCCATCTTTCGCGGCGTCGCGAGGATCGCCGGGGATCTTCAATTGAATGTTCGGCAGCGGCGTCGCCGGATCAGGCAATGTTGGTTGCGGTGCGGCGGGAGGAAGCACTTCCTCCGCCGGCTTCAGCTCTACCGGCTGCTCAAGAATGATCTCCGGCGGCGGCAGCGGGATCGGAATCTGTATGCCAGTCACCGGCGCCACGCCGCCGCCAAGCGCCTGATAGGCGTTAACGACTGCCGCTAACTGTTGTTGCTTCGTTTGGATTAGCACCATGCGGGCTTCCATCAGATCACGCTGTGAGAACAGCACGTCCATGTACTCGACGCGAGCGCTCTGGAACAGCTTCGTCGAGTTATCGACTGAAGCTTCAAGCGCTCGCAATTGCTCCCGCTTGATCTCGATGCTTTTGCCGTAATTCTCGACCTTCGACAATCGGTTGACGACCTCCGTGAAGGCATTCAACACGGTCCTCTGATAGTCGTAGATCGCCTGCAACTGTTTGGCGTTGGCGGTGAGGTAGTCGGCCTGAATCGCTTTCTTGTTGAGGAGCGGAGCGACCAAGTCGCCGCCGACGCCATAGACCAGCGAGTCGGGGCTGTTGAACAGGTAGCGGGTGTTGAACGCCTCGTACCCGACGCCGGCTCGCAGGTTGAGCGATGGATAGAACCGCGCCCGCGCGACGCGCACGTCGAGCCCGGCGGCTTGCAATTCACGCTCGGCCTGACGGATATCGGCCCGGTTCTGCAGCATCTGGGCAGGGAAGCCAACGCTGAGCGCCTGCAATTGGAGATTGAGGAACTTCGCCGAATCGCGATCGACGTACTGCGGGAAACGACCGAGCAGGAAGTTGATCTTGTTCTCGACCTCGATGATCTCCTGCTTGACGATCAGCTTCTCGCTTTGGTTCTTGCGAACTTCCGCTTGGAACCGTTGAACGCCTAGTTCGGTGTCGCGGCCCGCCTCTTTCATGTTTCGCGACATGTCGAGGCTTTGTTGCTGGATGGCAATGGTTCGGTCGAGCGCTTCCATTCGGTTGTCGAGCGCCATCAACTCGTAGTAGTTCTCAGACACTTCGGCGACGAGCCGGGTGATCATGTAATTCTGACCATCCTGCGTGCCGAGGTACCGCAACGTCGCGGCGTCGCGGGCGTTGCGCAGCTTTCTCCAGATATCGATTTCCCACGTCACATCGGCGGCGACGAGGAAGTTCGGCAGCGGCTCGGGGAAGTTCTTGCCCGGGAACGGCTGCAGCTGATCCTCGACGGCGCCTTGCGGCGTGAAGAGGCTAGGCTTCTCCAAGTCCGCGCTGGTCCGCAGGCCGACGAACGGCAGATAAGAGCCGCGCCGCGCCAGAATCTCGAAGTTGGCGATCTGAATGTTCTGGTTGATGATCTTCAGTTCCTGGTTTCCGGCAATCGCTTGCGCGATCAGGCCGGAGAGCACCGGGTCGTTGAAGAATTCTTCCCAGCCGAGCATTGCCGTGCTTTCTTGCGTGGCAACGCCGTTGAAATCGCACGGCAACGGCGCCGCGGGCTGGGCCTTTTGCAGCCCAGGGATGCAGCACCCTTGCACCGACAGCACGAAGCCCAGGCCAACCGCCAAGGCGCGTACGCGCTTCTTAATGGCCTTCGCGCTCGAAGAGTTCGCTGAGCGGTTCATCGTGTTCATCCCTGATAAGTTTCTTTCCGTCGGCCACCATGCCGAACAGATAGTACAGTCCTGGAATCACGAGGACGCCAATGACCGTACCGATGAGCATGCCGCCGACGGCAGTCGTGCCGATCGTGCGGTTACCAATGGCGCCAGGTCCAGTCGCTCGAACGAGCGGAATCAGACCGGCGATAAAGGCGAACGAGGTCATCAAAATCGGCCGAAACCGCAGCTTGCCGCCTTCGAGCGCGGCGTCTCGAATCGAGAGCCCTTCCTGGCGTCGCTGCACGGCGAATTCGATGATCAGAATCGCATTCTTGCCTAACAAACCGACCAACATGACGAGACCAATTTGGGCGTAGACGTCGTTCGCCAAGCCCAACGCCTTCAAAAAGGCGAACGAACCAAACAGACCGATCGGCAGCGAAATGATCACCGCCAACGGCAGCATAAAGCTTTCGTACTGACCGACGAGCACCAGGTACACGAACATCACGACGATCAGGAAGATGTAGACCGCCGTGTTGCCCTTGCCCGCCTCGTCATACGACAGACCTTGCCAACCAATGGCGAACCCGCGCGGCAGCACTTCGGCGGCGACTTCTTGAATCGCCTTGATCGCTTGACCGCTGCTGTAGCCCGTTGCCGGAGCGCCTTGAATGGCGGCCGTCGTATAGAGGTTATATCGGGTGATTTCGTTGAGTCCCTGCTTCTTTTCAATCTTCATGAAGGCAGAGTAAGGAACCATCTCGCCGTCGTCGTTCTTGACGAACATGTTTTCAAGATCTTCCGGCATCCGGCGGAATTCCGGCGCGGCTTGGACGTACACTTTGAAGAACTGTCCGAAGCGGACGAAGCCTTGTTCCCACGTGCTGCCCACGACGATCGAGAGATTGTTCATGGCGTCGGCGATCGACACGCCCTTTTGCATGGCGACGTCGTTGTCGATGACGATCTCATACTGCGGATAGTTGCTGGCGAAGAACGTGAAGAGCCCCTTCAACTCTTTACGCTTCGAGAGCGCTTCCATGAACTTGTCGGTTACCTCGCCCATCAGCGTGTAATCGTTGCTATTGGTCTTGTCGAGCAAGTTCAGCGAGAAACCGCCGGCGGCGCCGAAGCCTGGCACGGCGGGCGGTTCGTAGAACTCGAGCTTGACGTTCGAGATGGCGCGACCCTTCTCTTCGAGCTCCTCGATAATTTGCTTCGAGGTCAGCTTCCGCTCAGCCCACGGTTTCAAGTTGATGATGCAGGTACCGGCGTTCGAACCGCGACCTTCGGTGAGCACTTCGTAACCGGCGAGCGACGAGACCGAGGTGATCTCGGGAAGTTCTTCGCACACCTTCTGCAATTCATGCGACTTGGCGTTGGTGTACTCCAGCGTCGAGCCTGGCGGCGTCTGAATAATGCCGTAGATGATGCCCTGATCTTCCAGCGGAATGAACCCGGTCGGCAGCACCGTATTGACCATCACAATGCCGACGCAGAAGGCGCCGACGATTAGCACCGTGAGGAAACGAAGCGACACGATCCGTTGCAGGATGCCCACGTAGCCGCCGGTAATCTTCTCGATGCCGCGGTCGACTAGACGCAGCACCATCGCGAGCGGACTACGCGAGGGCTTCTTATGCGGATCGTGCGGCTTCAGCAACATCGCGCACAGCACCGGCGTCAGAGTCAGAGCGACGACGCCGGAGAGCACGATCGACATCGCCATCGTCAAACCGAACTGGCGGTAGAACACGCCGACCGGCCCGGTCATGAACGTCACCGGAATGAACACCGCCGTCATCACCAAGGTAATCGCGATGATGGCGCCGCTGATTTCGTGAACCACTTCCTTGGTCGCCGAATAGGGCGAGAGGTGCTTTTCATGCATTTTCGCATGCACCGCTTCGACCACGACGATCGCGTCGTCGACCACCACGCCGATCGCGAGCACGAGCGCGAACAGCGTGATCAGATTGATCGACATGCCGAAGGTCAGCATGAAAAAGAACGTACCAATGAGCGATACCGGCACGGCAAGCGTCGGAATGAGCGTCGAGCGGAAGTCGCCGAGGAACAAGTACACCACCAACGCCACGAGGACGAACGCCTCGAACAGCGTATGGAGCACTTTCTCGATCGACGCTTCCAAGAAGCTTGAAACGTCGTAGCTGACTTCGAAATTCATTCCCGGCGGGAACGACGCTTCTTTGATCTCCTCGAGCTTCTCCTTCACCTTCTCGATAACTTCGGTGGCGTTCGAGCCGGGAGACTGCTTCAGCACGATCGCCGCGGAAGGATTGCCGTCGATGTCGGAATACAAGTCGTAGAACGAAGAACCCAAGGTCACGGTGGCGACGTCCTTGAGCCGCAGAATTTCACCCTTGGGATTCGCACGCAGGATGATATTTGCGTACTGTTCCGGTTTGTCGTACCGTCCCACCCACGTGAGCACGTATTCGATCGTTTGCGACGTGCGACCCGTCGCCTGTCCCAGACGCCCTGGAGAACCGATCATGCTTTGCTCGGCAATCGCCTCCATGACGTCTTCGGCGGAGATATTATAAGCCCGCAGGCGGTCGAGATTCAGCTCAACGCGCATTGCATACGCGCGATTGCCGAGGATCGTCGCGCGGCCGACGCCTTGAATGCGCTTGATTTCCGGCAGGATGTTAACGTTCGCGTAGTTAAACAGGAAGTTCTGATCAACCTTCTTGTCGGTGCTATACACGTTGACGTACATCAACATGCTCGCCATGTTCTGCATGACGATGATGCCTTCCCGCTCGACGATCGGCGGCAGGTTGTTCTTCACAGCCTGGATGCGGTTGTTGACGTTCAACACCGCGACGTTTGGATCGGTTCCCGGCTCGAAGACGATTTGGATCGTCGCTTCGCCGGCGCTGGTGGCCGAGGAAGTGATGTACCGCATGTCCTGAACGCCGTTGATGGCTTGTTCCAGGATGATGAGCACCGAGTCGACGAGCACTTTCGCGCTGGCGCCCGGGTACGAGACCGCGACGACGACGCTCGGCGGCGCGACGGACGGGAACTGCGAAATCGGGAGCGAATTAATCGCCAAGCCGCCCATGAATACAATGAGCAGCGAGATAACGATCGCTAGCGCCGGTCTGTGAAGAAATTTTGCGAACATCGCGATTGGCGCCTATTCTGCCTTAAACTTCAGATGAGAGAGAGCTTCTTCCGGGGGAATGAATTCGAACTCCACTTTTTCGCCGTCGCGAACCTGCCGAATTCCCTCGAGAACGATCTTGTCGCCCGGGTTAATACCCTCTTTCATGACGTAGATGTCCTCCATCTCGTTCTTCACTTCGATCTCGCGCTGATGCACGACGCCGTCGTCTCCGACGATATAAGCGTAGCGCTTGGCGAGAATCTCGAACGTCGCCCGTTGCGGAATCACGACTGCGTCCTTCTCGACGCGCTTAAGCAAAATGGTTCCCGTTTGGCCGTACCGTAGAACGCCGGTCGGGTTCGGGAAGTCAGCTCGGAAGGCAATGTTGCCGGTCGTGTTGTTGAAGTCGGCCTCGATGGCGCCGATGACGCCCGGTTCGTGAAACTGCTGGCCGTTCGCCAACATCAACTCGACCTGCGCTGGCGCGGTCCCTTCAGCTACTTCGGATTTGTACTCGAGGTACCGCGCCTCGGGGACGTTGAAGTAGACCCACATCACGGCGTTGTCGGACAGCGTCGTAAGAATGTCTCGCTCTTCGATCAGGCTGCCTTGTTGTTCGTGCAGACGATCGACGATGCCGTCGAACGGTGCTTTCACGTCGGTGAAGTTGAGCTCGGCTTGAGCCAACTGCACCTGAGCCTTTGCTTTGTCGAGCTTTGCCTGCGCCAGCGCCACTTCCTGCGGCGAGACGACGTGCTGCTCGTAGAGCTTCTTGGCGTTGTTGAATTCAATTTGCGCGAGGTCCGCCTCGGCGATCTCGGCGTCGAGCTTCGCCTGATACAGCGTCGGGAGAATCTTGAACATCAAGTCTCCCTCTTTCACCGACTGACCTTCTTTGAC
Organism: Lacipirellula parvula; assembly: GCF_009177095.1. NCBI lineage: Bacteria > Pseudomonadati > Planctomycetota > Planctomycetia > Pirellulales > Lacipirellulaceae > Lacipirellula > Lacipirellula parvula. The sequence goes on along the minus strand of NZ_AP021861.1, from coordinate 5,846,091 downwards.
CTTGATCTCTTGAAGGTAACCGCCCTCAAGGGCCCGAACTTCGATGTGCCGACGCGAGCGAATCTGGCAGACGTAGCTCTGCGTCGTCGTCACGTCCTTCACCAGCGGGCTCGTCACGACGATTTTGTGAGCTTCTTCGTGATGGTGCTCCGGCTCATGACAGCCCGACAGGGCGACAATCAGCCCCAGGCTAACGGCGTAGTAGGGAGACAACTTCATAGGGCGTTCGATCTGGCTTGTTGCCTGCTGGGCGGCAGTCGGCAACCGTGGTGAACTAAATGGTTTGGTCGATTGGGCTCGACTCGCTTCCGCGAGTGAGCAAAGGTCGGCTAGGCTTCCTGTCTTGCCTAGCCATTCTCAATTACTGCCGCCCGCTTCAGAAGGTTCGAGCGACGCTTGCGGAGCTACTTGCCTGGCGATAGCCCCTCGCGTCGACTCGATCCGACTTATCGTCATAATCGGAATTATTAGAGTCAATGATTTGGCGAAGTGGCATTAAATCTCCTTAAGGTTCAAACGTGTGGTGTACGCACGTTTAGAAGTCTGGGGGAACGGCCCCAGTTTTGCCCTGATTTTGCTAGCTAATGGCAGTTTCGGCGGCCTGCCGCAGTGGGCGCTATCGACTGAACGCCAGAGGCGAAGGCCGCGCGCCGTGCGCTGTGGCCAGCGCCGCCAGCCCTCAAAATTGGTTGCGATGCGCGCCGCGAACCGCACGGTTCACTCTATAGAGGTTACGCCTCGAGCCTGCGGCGGGTCGGCGCACGCCATCATGCTGTCTGAGATGTCATCAATGGAGCCGCAGCGCGGCGTAAGAAGCCGATGCTTCCTACTTTCCGGCAAGAATGCCGTCGATCCAAACGGCCGAGGCCCGCGGCGCGTCGGGCGGCGTAGAGTGCCCCTCAGTTGAGGAGACGTGCAGTTCGATGTTGCGAGACGGCCCGTTGGCCGCCGCCGAGAGCGCTCGCGCCAACTCAATCGCCCGGTCGGTGCTCACCCGCTCGTCCCGATCGCCGATGGAGATCCAAACTCCGCGGTTCGCCAACTTGTCCGCGCACTCGATCAGCGACAGCGAGGCGAGCAGCGGGGCGTTGTTGGCCCCCTGAAACTCCCTAAGGGAGCGCAAATCAGCCACCGGAATGTACGTAGCAACGCATTTCACCCGCGGATCCGCAATCGCGAAATGGCAGGCCGAAAAACCGCCGCGCGAGGTTCCGCAGGCGGCGACCCGTGCAGGATCGGCGTATTGCTCTTCGATTAGGTAGTCGAGGACGCGCGAGGCTTGTGCTGTGAATTCGTCCATGAAATTCTCGCCCGCGTCGGCGCGCTGCCGCCAGCCCTTGATCTCCGCAGCTTCGCCCGGACGACGCTGCTTTCCGTGGCAAGGCAGGTCGAGCGAAACGCAAACGTAGCCTTGCTGGGCGAGAAAGTTTGCCGCTTGCCGGTAGCCGCCGCTATTCAAAGTCCGTTGCGCGTCCAGCGCGAAGACAAAGAGCGTCGGTGCGGGTTTCTTCGGCTTCTTTCCGAGGATCGAGAAGCTGACGTTATCGGCGGTCGTCAGCGTTTGCACTGGGCCGAACGCAGCGTCATCAGCATTGGCGGGGCGAGCGCCTACCACGGTCAGCAATGCGCAGATAGCAAGGCATGAAACAGATCGCAGCATCGCTGGGTACTCTTCAAGATGATGTTAACGGAAAGCGACGGTCAGGCCGTAGCGCGACGCAGTACGAGTCCTGCAGCACGACGCCGCATCGCGATCGCAGCAAAGGCGCCGATCGCAACGGGCTGCCAAAGGCCCTGCGGCTCCGGGACCGCGACGCTTGGCGGCTCGGACGGGACGGTGAAGTGCTCCTGCCAAATCAAAAAATCCGAGCCATCCACGTCGCCGTCGCCATCGCCGTCGCCGGTGTTCGCGGTAGCTCCGCTGGATAGTGGGAAGTTTGCCTTCCAACGGTCGAGGTCTGCAGCATTAACTTCGCCGTCGCCGTTGAAATCGCCCGGCGCCGTGACGGAAAGGGTGAGCACGTCGTTGTCGCCAAAGTTGGTAAGTTGGTACGAACCCCCGCCCACGAGTTGTTCGATGACGACGCCATTTAAGCGTGCCGCCAGCGGCTGTCCGGCGAGGGCCGAGGTGTCGACCTTGAGCGTGCCTTCAATCGTCTTCACATTGGACGCGATGCCCAGTTCAAAGGACCATTCGTTGCCCGTCAGATCGTAGGCGAGATCGCCCACCGAGTTCTGGCCGTCGCCCAGCCACAGGCTGAAACGCTTCGTCGTGACGAAGCCGGCCACCACCAGCTCGTCTTGAAGATTTAGCACTGGCTGCGGAATACTGCCGCTCAGTAGCCGCGACAGGTACCACGATTCGGCTGCATTCTGTTGATTGGCGTCGGGGTAGCCATGCGGCCAGTTCTGCAGTTCCGACGCCTCGTTCACGCCGTTGTTGTTGAAGTCGACGTACTGTCCCGTGCCGCCAATGTGCACCGTAATGTTGTTGAATTCGCCAGGCGTGGTCGCTGCGGCGACGGCCGTATCGCGGTACGTCGTGACATTCACCGGCGGGCAAGTCGGCTCATTCTGATTGACGAAGAGATGAATCTCGCTGTACGGGTTATTGGCGGAAGCCAAATTCGACGCCCGCGATTGGTAGCGATCTTGGATCGTGACGTTGTTGAACGCCGGATTGCCGATGTCGGCGACCATCTGGCTGCGGTGCGACGAATCCGAGCCGTTAGCGTACCAGCCGTTGACGGCGTCATACCCATAGTCGCCCATGCCGAAGTAGGACGAGCCGGCGCGGAAGTAGTCGGGAAACTTAGTGAGCGCCGACATCGCGTTGCCGCCGCCGCCTGAATAGCCGGTGATCGAGACGTTGCCGGCGTTCACGCGCGAGGGGTACGTCGCCTTCACGTACTCGACGGCGTCGTAAATGTCGTAGATCTCCACGCCGCCTGAATCGCGAACGCCGTCCGAACCGTCGCGGCCCCGGAGCGAGACGCTAACGACGAAGAACCCGGCGTCCCGCAATCGCTGCGCGTTCGCACGAACCTCGGCCGCTTTGCCGGTGCTGCCGGAATAGCCATGCATCACGACGGCGATTGGCGCGCCCGAACGCGTCGATTCGTAATTCAGCTCCGCCTTCAGGTCGAGCTTCCCGCCCGCGTCGCTCGTTACCGATGACTTGTAGGTCATCGTCGACAAGATGGACGCTGCCTGCGTCGCCGTTCCGCTCCACTGCAAGACCAACGCGGCGACCGCCAATCGAAAACCACCCAGCGGGCTCATCAGAAGGATCTCATTTCACAGAAGGTGCACAGCGTCGTAGACTGCTTGCCGCTCGCAAGTCTGCGAGCGAATTTCGTCTGGCGTCAATTTCAGGAGGCGATATCGAAGTCGACGTCCGCCGCGCCCGCCGGCGGGATTTCCACGACGGTCGTGCCATCGCTGAATTTTTTCGGAATACGGTCGGCTGCGGGCTTCGGCTGAGGGCTGGTTCCGTCTTGAGTATCACCTTTGTCGAGGCTGATGTAGACGTGATGCGAGCCAATCACGGCGCCGACGCTGTCTTCTTTGATGGTCCGCAGATCGTAGCGTCCCTCCGCATCGGTGATGCCGAACGACGACGGGCCTGGCGCGACGTCGTCCGCGGACTTGGCAATCGGCTGGTACGTAACGCTCGCGCCGGCAACCGGCGTCGTCCCCTCCATGACGCGGCCGCGAACCTCGACGAGCGACGAGCCGTCGCTGCAGCCGGTCCACGAGAGGAGGCCGAGGGTCAAGCCGTAGGTAACAAGAGTTCGCGAACGAAAGTGAGTCATAGCTAAAGCTGAAGTCATGGCGATTGTGGGGGCGTCTGAAGCGAATGTTAGGGAATGTTCGTCGACTCTGCGCCGGCGATTGTACTGGCTTCGCAGAGGATGTTCATGTCGATGTTGTCCGAAATGAGACGGACGGATCCGTCGCACAGCGCGAATTGCAAGCCGCCGGCGTGGAAGCTCCCCCAGCCCCCTTTGCACGGCGTGTCGCCGCCGTCGCCGCCAACCTGAACGCAGCGTTCAAAATCGGTAAGCAACATCCGCGATTGCGGCAGCATGGTCGACTTGTTGTACCCGGCGTACGAATAACCCCAGAACGTCTGCTGCCCCGCGGTGGCGCCCGTCGTGGCCGAGGCTTTCTCGCCAATTAGTAACGTGTTGCTCAAACCGTCCGTGATTTGTTGAGGCTTGACCGCCTGATAAGGAATGTTGCCGACAGTATGCAACGGGCCTCGATAGGTGTCCGGCAGCGGAAACAGCGAACCTGATTGAGCAGCCAACTGGGCGCCCCACCAGACCGTGGCTTGCGTGTTGTCGGAGCGGCCAGTCACGCCGCGGTAGGAACTCGTGCGGTACTGCAAGCTCGAGCCTGGCCCGGCGACCGGCTTCTCTAGCTGATTAGCGCCATCATCGGTGGCGCACGAATACGCTGGGACGATTGTCTGGGTGACTTTGAGATTCTCGATGCTGGTGGCCTTGTCGTTGTACATGCTCTGGTCGTAGGCGGCGTACAGCGCTTGCTGCTCAATCATCGGGAGAATCTCGATGGCCCAGTTCGAGTAGCTGTACGCCGAACAGCAGGCCCCCGTCACGACCGCTCCGGGAGGAAGCGTTCGCTTCGCGGAAATATAGTTGTGGACCCCCAGAGCCATTTGCTTGAGGTTATTACTGCACTGCGAGCGTCGCGCCGCTTCGCGCGCCGCCTGCACGGCGGGTAGCAGCAAAGCAACCAACACTCCAATGATCGCAATCACTACCAAGAGCTCCACCAGGGTGAACCCGACAGCGTGCGCTCTTCGGCCAATCCGCGACCTACGCAGTGAAGGTGAATGGCTCGAGCAATTCATCACGTATTTCCTTAGCAGCAAAGTTTCCAAGAAGGCCGTCTGATCTACCGACGACGGCTGATGAAAGCCAATCCGACGATGGAGGCAAGGAGCAGCGAGGCAGGCTCCGGGACGGCGGCGATGCCAGCGCCCGTAAAGTTGCGTTGCCAAATCAAAAAGTCGGCGCCGTCGACGTCGGCGTCGGCGTCGGCGTCGCCCTGGGCGACGGTGGCGCCCGCCGCGATCGGGACGTTTGTCTTCCAAGCGGCGAGGTCGAGGCCGTTGACGCTGCCATCGGCGTTGAAGTCGCCCGGAATCGCCGGGGCGACCAGGCTAGCCACCGTCACCTTGATAGCGCTCCCCGCGCCGGCGCCGTAGTCGAGCGTCAGCTTCACGCTGTTGACGCCGGCCGGGCTATCGACGATATCGTCGAACGAGGCGAACGTCCCGGTCAGCGTGCCGCCGTAGTTCATCAGCGTGAACTGCTGGCCGACGGAAGGCGTCGTCGTGAACTTGATGCCCAGGGCCCCGTTGAGCGTGGCGTTGGTCGTCACGGCGATTGGGCTAATCCCCGCCCCAATGTCGAACGCCAGCGTGGCGTTCGCGTTTTGCACGAAGCTATTGTTGAAGTTGATCGTTGGCGCGCTGCCAATCACCTTGAACAGGGCTGTCGCGTCGCCGGTTGCGGCGCCATTGACGACGCCGCCCGTGCCGTCCAGCGACGTAATGCTGAGCGAGCCGCCGCTAATCGAGTACGACCCATTGGCGCCGGCGAGGGCGCCGACCACCATCGCATCGCCTGCGGCCCGAATGGCGGTGACGGCTCCCGCGGTTTGCACGAACGTTCCGGTTCCGGTCCGTCCGACCTGAATGTAGTTGCTCGTGGTGACGGAGCCGCCGCTCATGTTGAAGGAGCCGACGCCGGCGAGCCCGACTACCAGCGGCCCGCCGAAGTCCATCGTGCCGCCGCTAAGGTTGTAAGTGCCGTTCGACGGCGTTATGAACGATCCGCTGACAGCCGAGACGCCCAACGTTACGCCGGTGCTCGCGCTGGTGCCGTTGTAGGCTCCGCCTGTTTGAGTCACCGTTCCTGTGCCGCGACCCGTCGCGTCGCCCCAACCGACCTGCAAGCTGCCGTTGATGTTGAGCGTGCTGCCCGGCAATATTCGCAACTGTCCTGTCCCGCGGGCGCCAACGTAGTGGGCGCCCGTCGCCGAGGTCGTGAGGTTCGCGCCGCTACGGAGCTCCAATCCGCCCTGGCTGGCGGTGAGCTCGCCGATGAGAAAGCGTTGAACCGCGACCGCGCTGTCGATGTAGGGATAGTCGGTCACGCCATTCACCGAGTTGATGTACGGCAGATCGCCTGACCCCGGAACGGCGACGGGCGCGTTGGCGTTGTCGACCCAATTGGCCGTCATGAAGTTTTGCGCTCCTACGTTGGCGCCGTAGTAGGCGTTTGCAGCGTGGGAAGCTTCGGCTCCGCACGCCATCGGCGCGGCGGCGAGCAAGAGAAGTTTGCGGCCGATCTTAGGCAGAGAAGCGTGAATCATGAAGGATCTCCGAGTGCGAAATGAAGCGTGCGGATCGATTGGCGACTGCGGTGCGGCTGATGACGCACGGCTGCCCCGGCATGCATCGCGGCGACTCCGAATGTGCAGTTCGGAAGCCACGGCGCCGCAGCCGCCAATCGGTATCAGTCGTTCAAGGTCTCTGTCGGGCTCCTGCCCCTGCATGAAGCGGCTCTTCGTGAGCCTGCTCGCATTACTTCCGGGCGAGAACTCCTCGCCGACAACTTAGCGCGGCGACGATCGCGCCGCATGCGACGAGCGCGCCCGTCGCTGGCTCAGGCACCACGGTCAACACGACCGCACTGTTGGCTCCCGTGCCGTAGTCGAGGCTTAAGGTAATCGTGTTTGGTCCGAGCGGGCCGTCGACGACATTGTCGAACGTCCCGAACGTCCCGGTGAGCGAACCGCCGTAAGTCATCACCGTGAATTGTTGGCCGATGCTGGGCGACGACGAAAACAGGGCGTTCAGCGCTCCGCCGAGCGTCGCACTCCCCGTCATCGCAATCGGCGTGATGCCCGCGCCAATCGTCAGCTCCAGGTTCGAGCCTACATACTGTTTGTAGTCGCCGGCGATCGCGATCGAAGTCGCGCCATTGCCGACGATTTTGAACGTTCCACTGGCCGTCCCCGCGGCGATGCCGTTCGCCACTACGGCCGGGCCGGTCGTCGTGGTGACGCTGAGCGATCCGCCGCTGATTTCGTACTTGCCGACGCCGCCTGCCGCGGCGCCGATGACCATCGTGTCTCCCGACGCGCGATTAACCGTCAGCGATCCCGCCGTTTGCGTAAATGTTCCCGTGCCGGTCCGCCCAATCTGCAAGAAGTTGCCCGTCGCCACGGATCCGCCGCTCATATTGAACGTGCCGATGCCTGCTTGGCCCACGACGAGCGAGCTTCCGATGTTCATCGTTCCTGCTTGCATGTTGTAAGTTCCGACTGAGGCTGCCAGCGGTCCGGCCGCGGCCGAGACTCCCAGAATCAGCCCTCCGCTGGCGCCCGTTCCGTTGTAGGCGCCCCCCAATTGATTGACCGTGCCCGTGCCGTGCGCGGCCGTATCTCCCCAGCCAATGTTCAGCGGGCCATTCACGTTCGCCGTGGCGCCCGGTTGGATTGTCATGATGCCCGTGCCGCGGGCGCCGACGTAATGTGCCGAAGTCAGCGACGTGGTCAGCGTTCCGCCAGTGCGAATTTCGAGTCCCCCTGAGTCAGCCGCTTGGTCGCCGATCAAGAACCGTTGAACGGCGACGGCGCTGCTGACATACGGATAGTTGACGGCTCCGTTGACGCCATTGATGGTTGGCAAGTCGCCCGATCCCGGAGCCACGCCGCCGACCCAATTGGCGCCGACGGTGAAGTTCTGCGCTCCTGCGGGGTTCGCATAGGTGATCGTCGCCGCCTCGCTCGCGTTGGGCGCCAACGCCCAACTCAGCAAGGTTGCGCACCCCAAACGGCGCGCGAGAACTAGGTTTACACACAGCATTAGTCAATCTCCCTGAAGTCAATCGAAGTAGTTCTTCAAGCGATCATGGCGACGCGCACAAGATCGACCTCCGCCGCCTTCACTGTTCCCGGCCTGTTTTCTCTTGCTTGAGCGGTACTGCGGCGATGCCGTACATCGCTGACAGCACTTTGTCGGAGCCGATGGATCCGAGCTTGATCCGGCCCGCTTTGGGGACTTTGCGTTCCCAGATCGAAAACGCCTGATCGATAGATTGCCCTGGCCCCACCGCGCGATCCAGTGCGGTGATGACCTCGCCCTTTTCGGTGAACGATTTGCCCATGTCCAACCCGATTCGATCGCCGAATCGTTGGTAGTCGCGTCGCAGCCATTCGGGCGGCGCGACCCGTTGATCGTCGAAGATGATAAACAACCGAGCCGGTTTGCTGAGCGTCACTTCAATTTCAATATCTGAACGGAACTTGTCGTTGTTGAACGGCTTCACATAGTCGGCGCCCAGCAGGTACGCGGGCATGCCGGCGCTGGTGAGGCCGTTCCATTCATGTTCCTGACGATCGACGTAGGCGAGGGCGTCTTCGCCCAGGCCCCCGGGTACGATCTCGTAGAACTTCTTCATACCGTCGTTGCGGATATTGTCGGTGACGTTCGTGATGATCGCCGACGACTCGTCCTTCGCGCCTGTGAGCAACCGAAACGTGCCGTCAGTCCCGGTGGCGACCGACATGATTCGATTCAGTTCGCCCACCTTGCTGAATCTGACGCCGTCGCCTCCGAACAGACGCTCGACGCGCGATCCTTCAATCATCTCGGGCGACTGCCCCAGGCGGAGGTCGACTGAACCCTGGAAGACGACCAGACCCGTCCCCGTCGGGCTGCCGACGTCGAGACCGAATTGCGTGCCGAGGTCGGTGACTTCACCGTCAGGCGTTTCGACGACAAAGCCGTAGCCCGACGGTTTTTTGACGTGAACCTTGATGCGACCCTTGTTCAACCGGGCGCGCATCGGGCCGAGCAGCTGAAAGTCCGCCGGCCCTTCCACGACGACTGAACCAATGTCCGGCAACTCAAGCGTGGTCGTTCCCGAGCCGAGTTGAACGGACGAAATCGAGGGCGTTTCCGTCGTCGCTAGTTGCGAGAAGTCGAGCGGCGCTCGATTTTCTTTCGTGCGCTCATTGCTCCACCATGCCAGACTGCCGACGGTGACGAGCATGGCGGCGCAAAGAGCCATGCCGTAAGCGACCCAACGCGACATGCCGAAGAGCGAAGCGCCGCCCGCCCCGCCAACCGGAGCAATGGCAATCGCCGATTGCCCGGCGGCAGACGCCACCGCATCTTGGTTCTTGCGGAATGAATCGAGCGCCTGATCGGCCCGCAGGTCGATCGCGAGATCGATGTGGAGTTGGCAGTAGTCGAGGAAATATTCGATTGCCGCCGGATGTTCCAGCAGCCACTTGTCGAGCAGCGCGGCGTCCGCGTCGGACAGCGTGCCGTTTAGCAAGCCGTCGAACCAACGCTGGGCTTCGCGGGTAACTTCACGCCTGTAGCTCATGATTGTCCTTCACTCGCCAGCGTGCGCTCGATGCATGCATACAAGGCCCGGCGAATCCGCGACAAGCTGTCGTAAACGCTCCCGACGGGGCGCCCGACGCTCTCAGCCGATTTGCGAATGCTTTCGCGGCCGTTGTAACACATTAATAGGAGCTGTTGGTCTTTTGGAGAAAGTTTGTGGCGGCAGCTGGCCAATGCGCGGAGCCTCGCCTGTTGCGTCTCGGGCTGCCAGTGATCGTGTTGCGGCACTAGCTCAAGCAGTTCGTCTGAAAACAAGAGCCGCCGTCGCCCCTTCGCTTTGAGATGGTCCAGCGCCTTGAAGCGAGCGATCGAACAGGCCCAGGCGTAGAAATCCGTACCCAATTCGAACTCGCTGAACTTGTCCCACATGGTGATGGCCGCTTGCTGAAACACGTCCTCGGCATCAGGGAGGCTGTGCACCATCGCGAATACAAAACGGAATAGCTGGCTTTTGTGCCGGGTTAGCAATTCAACGTATTGCTCGTCGCGATTTCCGCGCGGCGGGTTGGTTGCGGCATCTGCCAAGGTGAGCTCCTGAACTGCGTTAGCGGAGATGAACTCTCTGCCCGACTTCCAAATTCACAGACCTTTTGTTGCGCCGCCTAAAAGCGCATTCAGTGGCTCGCCTGAAAAGTAATTGCTCGACTCAAGAAAACCTCTGTCGCGAGAGCCAGTTTTTCTTTGAATTTGTTCCGCGGGGCTGCCAAAAACATGCTCGAAGGCTGCGTAAGAGCTTGAATAATCGGCAATTACGAGGCGCCTGGCACTCTGCAAAAATTTCTCAGACTCGAAGCTAACCGTGGGCGCTTTGAACAGCTGCGCGTACCGTCGCCGCCATGTGGAATCGGCTGACGGCTTCTTGTCGTGGGGCATAACGGTTCGGCGACGAGAGATGGCGCCTTCGCTACGCCGCGCGGCAAAACATGCCGCAGGTTCAAGAGTATGATCGTTGCTCAAACCCGTTCGCCCAGTGGGAAACTCAGCGAATGCGCGAGATCGATCATGGGGAGCAGTGAAAAGACAATTGTCGAGGCAGACGGCGGCCTTAAGACGCTCTTTCGGCGCGCCGCGCTCCCCCAAGCGAGCCGGGGCGTCCCGCCCCCGGCCGAAAATCACCAGGCGACTTTCTCCGCTGAACTGCTAGAGTGCAAGTTGGCCGCTGGCCTTTCAGCCTAGAAGACACGCGAACGGCGACCAAAGTCGAAATGCAACGAGCGTGCTGCTAGCGCTGCGACGTTGAAGCGTACTCAACAGGCCAGCCGAGGCGCGAACGCTCTTTGACAATTCAGATCAATAGAAGGACGCTGTTATCCGCGCCGCCGACTTTTGCGCGTCAAAAGAATCTTCAGGAAGTGCAAAAGTCGAGACTCAATTAGAGCTGGCGCCGTCTACTTTATGCGGTAAACGTCGAAAGAAAAACTGCGTGCCAAAAAATCACGAAGAGACTTTTGCGCCTAGTTAATCGGGGCCCCCCGCCGGCGCGCAAAAGTCAAGATTCCCCCGCGAGAGGGGTGGTCGAAAAATGGGGGCTTGAACTGCCTCGCATCAGCTTTAACAAACTCGCGGCGAACAAGCTTGATCAGAACAACTCTTTGGGCTTGAGCGTCTGCGGGATCGGCACGGCAGTGCGGAGCTTTTTGTTCAGCCGTTCAATGAAGTGCGCGGACAACGCGGGCGATTCTTGCTCCTCGTTTTGATGCACGAAGAAATAGAGTCGCTGCAACCCGGCGCGTTTCCACTTCACGATCCGCTCGACCCAGTCGTCGAGCCGCGCGCGATCCGATTCGGCGTCGTTCGCGCCAACCCAGCGAACGAACGCGGTCGGCGTCGTCAATCGCATGTGCATGAGGTCGCGCCGGCCGGCGGTGTCGACGAGCACGTTCGTAATGCCGTGCGCTTCGAGCAAGTCGTAAAGTTTGCTGGAAACTTCTGGATCGTTGTACCACTTGGTGTGGCGGAACTCCATCGCGAGCGGCGCATCGTACGTCCAGTTTTCGGCGAACGCTGCAACGCGATCAAAATCCTTCGGTGCGAAATCGTCGCGCATCTGCAAGAACGGCATCGCCAACTTTTCGCCGAGGTGCGACATATTGGCGACGTTGCGCTCGACGACCTCGGCAACGTCCCTGAGTCGGCGAAAGTGCGAGATCGTTTGCTCAAGCTTCGGGAAGAACCGGAAGTCGTCCGGCGTTACCGCTCGCCAGTTCTCGAACGTCGCGGCCGGGAACAGTCGGTAGAACGTCGCGTTCAGCTCGATGGAATTAAACTGCGTCGAATAGTACGCGAGTTCGTCTTTCGTGCCCCGAGGGTAGAAATTCTTGAGGTCCGCCTTGTTCCACTTGGCGCAGCCGATGCGGATTTCCAGGCCATCCAACGACGGAGCCGGCGCCTTCAACGCCTGGGCCGTGTCGGGATGGTCTGGCGGAATCGTGAAGTCGATCGCCTCTGGATTGTCGACTTGTCCGAACTTCATGTGACTCGCTCCATTGGTTAGCTCTTCGCCGCCAAATTCCGCTGACGGTGGCGAGAGCATCGCTGGCGATCAAACCCAGGATTCACGCTTCCGCCGTCATCGAGTCGGGCCAGAATTGCTCGAGTAGTCCCGCTGGCGGGAAGATAATAGTTTAACGCCGAACATCGCCCTTGGCGAAAGGCGCCTGACTTCCGTTTCACGCCCTGGTGTTCCAGTAAATCTTGGGCATGAGGCAAGACTGGAAGGACTTCGACGAAAGCAGAGTATCTGCGAATTGCCGTCGCTTTGACGCGTTGTCATTCACCGCTAAACTGTGGCGGTCCCGCGTGCGCCGACTTTATGTCAAGGGTTGCCTGTGCTGTTCGAGTTCGCCAACGTCACGAAAACCTACGGCCGGGTGACGGCGCTCAATCATCTGACGTTGGCGGTCCCTGCCGGCGCCATCGGGTTGCTCGGGCCGAATGGTTCGGGCAAGACGACGATGATCCGCACACTGCTGGGGCTGATCCCAGTCGACGAGGGGACGGGCCAAGTCCTCGGCAAAGACTTTCGCCGGCAGCAGCTCGACATTCGCCGCGAGGTCGGCTTCGCTCCCGAAGACGAATGTCTATTCCCGCATACCGAGGGCGTGGAGTTCGTCGCCTACGCCGGCGAACTTGTCGGCATGAGCCGCACCGACGCGTTGCAGCGGGCCCATGAAACGCTCGACTACGTCGGCTTGGGCGAGGCCCGCTATCGCAAGGTTGAATCGTACTCGACCGGCATGAAGCAGCGGCTCAAACTCGCCGCGGCTATCGTGCACGATCCGAAGTTGCTCATTCTTGACGAACCGACCAACGGCATGGATCCCGCCGGGCGGCAGGAGATCATCGACTTAGCTCACGACCTGGCGCATCAAAAAGGGATGAGTCTCCTCTTCTCCAGTCATCTGCTGCCCGACGTCGAAGCGGTGTGCGACTACATCATCGTCCTCGCCGGCGGCAAGTTGCTTGCTCAGGGTGAGATTGCCAAGTTGAAGCAAGTCCACAGCCAGTCGTTCGAGGTTCGCGTCAAAGGCGAGCTTGCGCCATTCGCACAGCGTTTGCAGAATGCCGCCTGCACCGTGGAAGAGCAGGGCGATGTGCTGAAAGTCGTGCTGCCGGCGCACGAGTCGTCGCAACTGATCTGGCGCACGGCGGCCGAGGCGGGCGAGCAAATTCGGCATTTGCGTCCGCAGCGGAGCACGCTCGAAGAGGTCTTTCTCACCGCGCTGGAGCAAGCCTGATGCCGGTTTTCGATCAAGGGTACCAGCACTGGTCGGGGACGCTCTCCGGGCATGCTTGGCGGTGGCTCGCGATCACGCGCCATGGCGTTCGCATTGCGATTGCCAATCGTTGGCTGAAGCTCGCGCTGTTCGTGGCGTGGCTGCCGGCGATCGTCCTCGCGACCGCCGTGTGCATCTGGGGACTCGTCGAGCAGCAGTCGGAGTTGATCCAGACGATTCTCCCTATGCTCGGTTTCCTCGATCGGCAGATGCTGCTCGATCCGCGGGCCTATCGGATGGAGGTCTGGACGCTCTCCTACAGCTACTTCATGCTCACCGAGTTGCGGCTGGCGATGGTGCTCATTTTGCTCGTGGGGCCGAATCTTATCAGCCAAGATTTACGCTACAACGCATTGCCGCTCTACCTGTCGCGGCCGCTGCGCCGGATCGATTACTTTCTCGGCAAGTGGGGCGTCATTGTCTTTTTTCTTGGCGCGGTGACGATCGTGCCTGCGGTTGCGGCGTACGTGCTCGGGATTCTCTTCAGTCTCGATGCGGGGATTGTGAAGCAGACGTTTCCGTTGTTGCTGGCGAGCGTCGGCTATGGGTTAATCATCGCCGCGTCCGCCGGGACGTTGATCTTGGCCCTCTCGTCCCTCTCGCGCAGTTCGCGCTACGTGGCGATGTTTTGGCTGGCGGCGTGGATCGGTACGGGCGTCGTGTCCGCCGTGTTGCAAGGAATCGAGCACGAAGGCCGCCGTCACGCCATTCGCCGGCACCGCCACGAGGATCCGACCAGCTTTGTCGAGCAAGAACTGGAAGCCGCTCGCACCGACTGGCGCCCGCTCGTTTCGTATACCTTGAATCTCGCTCGCGTCGGCGAGGAGATGTTGGGGAAGTCCGCCGCGTGGGAGAAAGTGACCAGTCTGCGGCCCGGCCCCGAACGCGACATCGCGCGGCTGCGGACGATCGACGTGCAGTATCCCTGGACCTGGTCCGCCGGCGTGTTGCTGGCGGTCTTCGGCGTCTCGGCTTGGACTCTCAACCGTTCCATCAAATCGCTGGATCGCCTGAAATGACGCCGGTCGTCGCGTTTAACGAACTGTCGAAGTGGTATGGAAACGTGATCGGCGTCAACAAGTTGACGCTCACGATTCCAGCCGGCGTGACGGGATTGCTCGGCCCGAACGGCGCCGGCAAGAGCACGCTGCTGCAAATCGCGACGGGGCAACTCCGGCCGAGCCAAGGGACAGTTCGTGTCCTCGGCGAAGAGGTGTGGGGCAACGCCCGGCTGAACCGCTTCATCGGCCTCTGCCCCGAGCAAGACCGCTTCTACGAATGGATGACCGGCTGGGATTTCGTCCACACCTGCGCGCGGCTGAGCGGGCTGAGTCGAGCGGAAGCCCGCGAGGCGGCGGCGCGGACGATCGACTCCGTGGGGATGACTCGGCACCAAGGCCGAGCCATTCGCGGCTACTCGAAGGGGATGCGGCAGCGGATCAAAATGGCGCAGGCGCTCGTCCACGAGCCGCAGCTGCTATTTCTCGACGAGCCGTTCACCGGCACCGACCCGGTGGCTCGTCGCGACTTGATGGACATCGTGCTGCGGCTGAGCGACGCGGGCAAGAGCGTCATCCTCTCCAGCCACGTATTGCACGAGGTGCAATCGCTGACGTCGCGAGTCGTCTTGCTAAACCATGGGCGGCTCGTCGCCGAGGGGCATGTCCGCGAGATTCGCGACCTGATCGACAAGCATCCCCATCACATCGTGCTGGTGTGCGAGCAGTATCGGCAGCTGGCGGCGCGGATGATGGAGTGGCCAGACGTCGAGGGAATTCGAGTCCTCTCGCAGCAGAACGGCTTAATGGTCGAAACGCGAGCGCCCGACGCCTTTTACGGTCGGTTGCCAGAGCTGTCGATGGCCGACGGCCTGGCGATTCAATCGGTTTACTCGGACGACGACAACCTCGAAGCCGTCTTCAAATACTTGGTGAATAAATGAGCGACGCGCTTCAACCTGCTCTGCCTGCGAATCGCTCTTACGCGGCCACGCTGGCGAACGGCCTGAGCGCGCTCTATGCGCTCACGGTGCGGCAACATTTGCATGGCAAGCGGTGGCTGGTGATCAGCCTGTTGTTTTCGCTTCCAGCGGCGCTGGCGATTTTGGTGCGCTGCACTTCGTCGCGCGTTCCACCCGAGGGGTTGGAATTTATGCTGGCGATGATGCTGATGCCGCAGTTGCTACTGCCGTTGGTGGCGCTGCTGTACGCCTCAGGCATCGTCGACGACGAGCAGGAAGATCAGACGATCACCTACCTGCTGCTGCGGCCGCTGCCGCGCGGGGCGATTTACTTCGTCAAGCTGTTGGCGACTGTGACGACGACCGTCGTGCTGACGCTCGTGTTTACGGCCGTGACGTTCGCAGCGATTTACATCGGTTCGGAAACGCCGGCGAGCGAGTGGCTCGATCGCTTGGTGAAAACGGCCGGTCTGCACGCCCTCGCGATGACGGCATACTGCTGTCTGTTCGGCCTCGTGAGCCTCCTCACCAAACGGGCGTTGGTGGTCGGCGTCATTTACATCGCCGTCATCGAGGGGCTGCTTGCAAATCTTCCGTTTGGGATTCGCCTAATCACGGTGATCTACTACACGCGCCTCATCGCCTACCGCATGTTGAGTTACAAGGTTTCGACCCCGCGCGGCGAGGAGGATATGGCGGCGGAAGCGTGGCAACTCGATGTTCGGAATGATCCCGACCTCTTGCTGCAACCGACGACGCAGACGTGCGTCCTGGTGCTGTTGCTGGGTAGCGTGGTTTGCGCAGTGCTGGCGAGTTGGATCTGCTCGCACAGAGAGTTCCATGTAAAGACGCCGGAAAAGGTGTAGAAGCATCGACGCGCAGGCGGTCGTCATGACGCGCCAAGCGTGACGTTGGGTGTAACGTTCTTTTTCGACCTGCAAGTCGTTTCGACGGGCAGGAAGCACGAGCCTCAAGAAAATACCCTTGTAATGCCGAATGATAGTGTTATAAATACACCATCATGACCAACGCCATGCCGCAGAACATGCCACACCCGTCGCTAGCGCTGCTGACCGACCTCTATCAGCTCACCATGGCCTACGGCTACTGGAAGCAGGGGCGTGCGGACCAGCCGGCGGTTTTTCATTTGTTCTTCCGGAAGCCGCCGTTTCAGGGCGGGTATGCCATCGCCGCGGGGCTGGCGCCGGCGATTGACTATCTCTCGGCGTTCCGTTTCGAGCCAGACGACATTGCCTATCTCGCCACCTTGGTTGGCAACGATGGCCAATCGCTGTTCGAGCCGAGATTTTTTGACTACCTTGCCGAACTCCGTCTCGCCTGCGACGTCGACGCGATGCCGGAGGGGACGGTCGCGTTTGGGCAAGAGCCGCTGCTGCGTGTGCGAGGGCCGATCCTTCAGTGTCAACTGCTGGAAACGGCACTACTGAACATCGTCAACTTTCAAACGCTGATCGCCACGAAGGCGGCGCGGGTTTGCCAAGCGGCGGCAGGCGATCCGGTGGTCGAGTTCGGGCTGCGGCGGGCGCAGGGGATCGACGGCGGGCTGTCGGCGAGTCGCGCCGCCTACATCGGCGGCTGCGCCGCGACCTCGAACGTCCTGGCCGGCAAGTTGTATGGCATTCCGGTGAAGGGGACGCACGCCCACAGTTGGGTGATGTCGTTCGATACCGAGGCGGAGGCGTTCGCCAGCTACGCGGAGGCAATGCCGAACAATTGTGTGTTCCTCGTCGATACATACGACACACTCGAAGGCGTGCGGCGCGCGGTCGAAATTGGAATCAAGCTACGGAGCGAAGGGCACGAACTCGTGGGCGTGCGGCTCGATTCGGGCGACCTCGCGTATCTGAGCATTGAAGCCCGCAAGATTCTCGACGCGGGAGGATTTTCCCAGGCGCAGATTCTGGCGTCGAATGATCTCGACGAGCGGATCATCGAGAACCTGAAGGCGCAAGGTGCGAAGATCTCGGTCTGGGGCGTCGGCACGAAGCTGGCCACGGCATACGATCAGCCGGCGCTCGGCGGCGTTTACAAGCTTGGCGCCGTGCAGAACGAAGAGGGCGAATGGGCGCCGCGGCTGAAGCTCTCGGAGCAGGTCGTCAAGACGAGCATTCCCGGCATCCTGCAGGTGCGACGCTACGAAACGACCGACGGCATGACTGGCGATATGATCTACGATGAACTCGGCGGCGTCGATCCGCGGCAGATCGTGGTCGATGCGAAGGATCCGACGCGGCGGAAGTCGATGCCGGCCCCGTTAGTTTCGCGAGACCTGCTGACGCCGGTGATTCGCGGCGGCCGCGTCGTCGCCGAGAGCGAACCGCTGGAAGTCGTTCGCGAGCGGGCCCGCGGCGAGTTGCAGCGACTCCATCCGACGATTCGCCGGTTCATGAACCCGCATGAGTACCCGGTGGGGCTCGACGTCGGCTTGCACGAGTGCCGCGACGCCATGATTCAAGCGGCCCGCGATCCGCAGGTTGCCGCAACTCCGGAGGGATGATGCAACTCTTCGCAACGGCCAGCTACGAGTATCTTCGTGACGAGCTAGCGGGAATCACGGGAGGCGAGATCGGCGTCATCGAGCGGAAGACGTTCGACGACGTCGAGTTCTATCACCGCATCGCGTCAGATGTATGCGACCGGAACGTCGTGCTAGTCGGCGGAACGATTTCGGAAACAGAGACGCTGGAACTGTTCGACCTGGCGTCGGGGCTCGTGCACGAGGGAGCGCGCTCGCTGACGATCGTGGCGCCCTACTACGGCTACGCGACGATGGATCGCGCCGTCCGTCCTGGCGAGATCGTGAAGGCCAAAACGCGTGCCCAGCTTTTGTCTTCCATTCCTCGCGCGTGTGCGGGAAATCGTCTACTCCTATTGGACCTGCATGCCGAGGGGATTCAGTATTACTTCGAGAACGGTTTGCGGGCGGTGCATGTGTACGGCAAGCCGACGGTGACGGCGGCGATCAAGCAGCTCGGCGGCGAACGCTTCGTTCTCGCGAGCACCGACGCCGGTCGTGCGAAGTGGGTCGAATCGCTGGCGAACGAGATTGGCGTGCCGGCGAGTTTTGTGTTCAAGAAGCGGCTCGCCGACGGCCATCCGGTGGTTACCGCGATGAACGCTGACGTCGAGGGGCGGCAAGTCGTCATCTACGACGACATGATTCGCTCAGGACGGTCGCTGCTGATCGCGGCGGAGGCGTACCATCGCGCTGGCGCCAGCGGCGTCGCTTGCGTGACGACGCACGGCCTATTCTCCGGCGATGCGTTGGCGGAGATTCGTCGCAGCGGCGTCATTTCGCACGTCATCGCCACGAACAGCCATCCGCGGGCGTCGAAGCTTGCACAAGCAAACTCGGTGTTTCTCACGGTGCGTTCGATTGCCGGCGAATTCGCTGCGCCGCTGCGGCATGTCGACGGAGGAGAACGATGAAACTGCTGCGCGTCGCTGCCGCTGCGCTCAACCAGACGCCGCTCGATTGGGATGGCAATGCCGATAACATTCGTCGCGCGATCGCAATCGCCAGAGAGCGCGAAGTTCAGATCCTCTGCTTGCCGGAGTTGTGCATCACCGGCTACGGCTGCGAGGACGCGTTCTTTTCGCACGCCGTCGCGATGATGGCCGAGCAGGTGCTCAGCGAGTTGCTGGGCGAAACTCACGGGATGGCGGTTTCGATTGGCTTACCGCTGCTCTACGGCGGGGCCTTGTTCAATGGCTCCGCGCTGGTTGTCGATGGCCGCTTGGTCGGCGTCGCCGCGAAGCAACGCCTCGCCGGCGACGGGTTGCACTACGAGCCGCGGTGGTTCAAGCCTTGGCCGGCGGGGCAGTCGGCGACGATGCGTCTCGCGGGCGAGGAGTGTCGCGTCGGCGAGATGTTGTTCGAAGTCGACGGCGTCCGCATCGGCTTTGAAATCTGCGAAGACGCCTGGGTGGCCGATCGTCCCGCCGATCATTTAATGCGGCGCGGCGTCGATCTAATTTTGAATCCGAGTGCCAGCCACTTTGCCTTTGGCAAGCACGCGACGCGGCGGCAGCTCGTGGTCGAATCGTCGCGGACGTTCGGCGTCGGCTACGTTTACAGCAACCTGGCGGGCAACGAGGCGGGCCGCGTCATTTACGACGGCCATACGCTCATCGCCGCCAGCGGAGAACTGCTTGTCAGCGGGCCGCGGTTGACGATGGCCCCGGTAAGCGTGATCGACGCGGTCGTCGACGTCGACGCGCTTCGCATGCGACGCGCGCAATCGGCCAGCTTTCAGCCGGCGGTCGAATTGAACGCGGAGCCGGCAGTTGCGGTCGATTTCTCCTTTAACAACGCGGCGCCGGAGGTGCGGGTGAGTCGAGCGGCCGCTTGGGAGGCGGCGGAATCGTCGCAAGAAGAGGAGTTCACTCGCGCGATCACGCTGGGGCTATTCGACTATCTTCGCAAAAGCCGGGCCAAGGGATTCGTCGTCTCGCTTAGCGGCGGGGCCGATTCGGCGGCTGTGGCGGCGCTGGTGGCGATCATGGTGCGGCTGGGACTCGAGGAGTTTGGCGGCGAGCGCTTCGCGATGTTGCTCGGCATCGATAGAAGCCAAATTTCTGCAGAGATTGACGCCGCCGCGCTCGTGGGTCGGTTGCTCACGACCGCGTATCAGTCGACGCGGCAAAGCTCCGCGATCACGCTTTCCGCCGCCGCCGCCATCGCGAAGGCGATTGGCGCCACGCACTACGAACTCGATGTCGACGATGTCTGCCAGAGCTATCGCTCGAAAGTCGAAGCGGCGCTTGGCCGGCAGCTCCAGTGGAGCACCGACGACGTGACGCTGCAGAACATTCAGGCTCGCGCGCGAGGCCCGTCGGTCTGGATGCTGGCCAACGTGAACAACGCGCTGCTGCTGGCGACGAGCAACCGCTCCGAGGCGGCCGTCGGCTACGCCACGATGGATGGCGATACGTGCGGAGGCATCAGCCCGATCGCCGGCATCGATAAGGCATTCCTGCGGCGCTGGCTTCGTTGGCTCGAGGTACAAGGCCCCGTGGGAATTGGCCCCCTCCCTGAACTGGCGGTCGTCAATGCACTGCGGCCGACGGCGGAGCTGCGCCCTGCCGAGCAATCGCAAACCGACGAAACCGACCTGATGCCGTACGATCTGCTTGATGCGATCGAGCACCAAGCGATCGGGGAAAAACGCTCGCCAGGCGAGGTGCTGGCGTTCGTTGCGGCAGAGTTTACCCAATATGCCCAGCCGCAGCTCGTGATCTGGATCCGGCGTTTCTTCGAGCTGTGGTGCCGCAATCAGTGGAAGCGTGAACGCTACGCGCCGTCGTTCCATGTCGATGATAAGAATCTCGACCCGAAGACATGGTGCCGCTTTCCAATCCTATCGGGCGGATTCCGGCGAGAACTGCGCGAGCTCGACGCTGGCAGGTAGCGGCAGCAGCCGAGCAGACACTCTTTCGATTATTCTTCGGAACTCGACTACTCAAGCCTGAACCTAACGTCTCTATCTCCTCGCTTGACTTAGTGTAAATAAAACACCAAAATAGTGTCGATGAGACAATAAGAAAGCTTCAGGAGGCGACGATGACCCATACCTACGAGTTTGCGCGTCCAGCGCTCACGGTCGACATCGTCGTCTTCGCTCTCGACGACGACGAACTGAAGGTGATGCTCATCGAACGCGACCTTCAGCCGTTTGCCGGCGCTTGGGCGCTTCCTGGCGGCTTCGTCCGCGTTGACGAAACGCTTGACGAAGCGGCCCGCCGCGAGCTCCACGAAGAAACGGGATTGCACGACATTTACCTCGAACAGCTCTACACGTTCGGGCAAGTCGCGCGTGACCCGCGCGAACGGGTCGTCACGGTGGCGTTCTATGCGTTAGTGAATCTCGCCGGGCACTCGGTTCGGGCCAGCACCGACGCTCGCAACGCCGCCTGGTTCAGTTTGAGCGACCTACCGAAACTGGCGTTCGACCATGCCGACATCCTGAAGACAGCGGTCGAACGGCTGCGCAACAAGGTGAGCTACCAGCCGATTGGCTTTGAACTCCTGCCCGAGCGATTCACTCTCACTCAGTTGCAACGTCTTTACGAGTTGATCCTCGACCGCGAACTCGACAAACGCAACTTCCGCAAGAAGGTGCTGGCGATGGAGTTCGTCAAAGAGACGGGCGAGATTGAGAAAGACGTCGCTCACCGCGCGGCGCGGCTTTACCGGTTCGATAAACGCAAGTACGACCGACTGATGAAGCAGGGGCTTCACTTCGAGATTTGATCATGGACCGCTACTCGCACATCTTGGGTTGCATCCTCGGCGCCGCTGTTGGCGACGCCGCGGGACTGCGGCGCGAGGGACTCTCGAGACGGCGCGCGGCGCGGCTTTACGGCGTCGACGCGGTGCGGCCGGAATTGATTTTCGGCAAGGGGTTTTGCAGCGACGACACCGAGCACACGCTGCTAGCAGCCTATTCATTGGCGCGAACTGGCTGCCAACCACAGGAGTTCGAGCGAGAATTCGCGCAGCAACTAAAGCGATGGATTGCGACGGCGCCGGTGGGAGTTGGCTTTGCGACGCTCAAGGCATGCCTTCGGCTGTTGGTCGGATTCGGTCCCGCTCACAGCGGCGTTCGCAGTGCGGGCAACGGTCCGGCCATGCGTTCGGCGATATTGGGCGTCGTGGCGAGCAGCACAGAGGCGCTGATTGCACTGAACCGATGTTCGACTCGATTGACGCACACAGATCCCAGAGCTGAAGAGGGTGCACTGCTGGTGGCGCGGGCCGCCCGTTTGACGATTGACGGGAACCAGCAGACGCCGTTGGAATTGCTGCACGCAGCGTCGCAAGACGCGACCGGCGATGAGCTTCGTCGCCGCATTGCGAATGCTGTCGCAGCGCTGGAACGAGGAGAGTCGCCGCAGGAATTTGCCGACTCGCAAGATTGGATCGGAGGCGTCACGGGATATGTCAATCAATCGGTCCCGGCGGCCCTCTACTGTTGGGCGAGTTCGCCAACGGACATGCGGGCCTGCGTGACGAATGCCGTACTACTAGGGGGTGATACTGATTCGGTAGCGTCGATTGCGGGCGCTATCTGCGGTGCGAACATCGGCGTCGAGGGTGTGCCGGGAGATTGGGTGGCACGGTTGAGCGAGTGGCCGCGAACTACGGAGTGGATGGCGACGCTCGCACGCTCGCTTGACGAAGCAGCCGCTTCTCACTCTCCGGCGCAAACTCCGTCGCTGCGATGGACGGCGACGCTGGGACGAAACCTTGTCGTGGCCGCCGTCGTTATTGAGCTCGCCCTGCGTCGTCTGCTCCCACCTTACTAGGTGAATTGCTATATGAAAGCACTGCTCATCATTGACGTGCAAAACGACTTCCTGCCGGGCGGCGCACTGGCTGTGCCGCGCGGCGACGAAGTGATCAACGCCGTGAATCTCTTGATTCCGCAATACGAGCTAGTGGTTGCCACACAGGACTGGCATCCGCCGGATCACGGATCGTTCGCTGCCGAGCACCCGCGGCGCGGCGTCGGCGACGTGGTCCGCCTCGGCGATCTCGACCAAGTGCTGTGGCCAACGCATTGCGTGCAAGGCGAGCATGGCGCCGAATTGTCGAATGAGCTGAACCACGCCGACATTCACCATGTCGTTCGGAAAGGAACCGATCCAACGGTCGACAGTTACAGTGCGTTCTTCGACAACGCGCGGCGGCGTTCGACCGGATTGGCCGAGTACCTACGCAGCCGTGGCGTCGATGAAGTTCACGTTGCAGGTCTCGCGACCGACTATTGCGTCAAGGCGACGGCGCTTGATGCAATCGACCTCGGTTTTCGCGTCGTCCTGCTTCAGCACGCCGTGCGGGGCGTCGATTTGCAGCCTGGGGACTGCGCGCGGGCGATTGAGGCGATGCGCGACGCTGGGGTGGAGATAAGATGAAAATTGATCCAAAGACAATGTGAACTCCACTGAATTGCTGTTGCCAATCGCAGGACTTTAACTATGTCGCACGAATCGACGCCGCAGACTCTCTACGCCGGCCGCCACATCACGATGTTCGGACGCCATGGCTGGGAGTTCGTCTCGCGCAACACGCGACGCCCGGCGGTCGGCATTGTGGCCATCACCGATGACGAGCGAGTCGTCTTGGTCGAGCAGTTTCGCCCGCCGGTCGGTCGGAAGGTGGTTGAACTGCCTGCAGGCCTGGCGGGCGATATTTCGGGGCAAGAGGGAGAATCGCTACTGCTCGCTGCGCAACGCGAACTGCTGGAAGAAACCGGCTACGCGGCGTCAAGGTGGACTGAACTGGGCGTCGGTTATTCCTCGCCCGGCCTGACCGACGAGTCGATCGTTCTGTTCCTCGCGGAAGGCTTGCAGAAGGTCGAAGCTGGCGGCGGCGACGGGACGGAATCGATCACGATCCACGAGCCGCCGCTCGCCAATGTCGCCGAGTGGCTGGCGGCGCACGGCGCGGCTGTTGATCTCAAGCTATGGGCCGGGGTGTTCGCCGCTCAAGAGGCGCGACAGGCGCGCGGCAATCAATACAAACAAAAATGATTAGAAGTAACCATAGGATACGAACAATGAACGAGAAACAACGAAAGCCCATCAGCAAGAGTCTCAGTTACGTGTTGCGCCATCGGCCCGACACGATCGGCTTGGAACTGCAAGAGGGGGGCTGGGTCGATGTGCCTGTCCTGCTCGACGCGATGGAGCGCGCCGGCAAGGCGCTGGCCCTTGAGATGCTGCAAACGATCGTCGCCGAGTGTACGAAGCAGCGGTTTGAATTTAGCTCCGACGGTTCGCAAATCCGCGCCCGCCAGGGCCATTCTGTGGAAGTCGATCTCGGTTATGAGCCAACCGCGCCGCCGCCGGTACTGTATCATGGAACGGCGACGCGCAACCTCGATTCGATCTTGGCTGACGGCTTGATGAAGCGCAACCGACATCATGTGCACCTGTCGACGAACAAAGAGACGATGATCCAGGTAGCGATGCGTCATGGCAAACCGGTCCTCCTGGCGGTCGACGCCGCACGGATGAATGCTGCGGGGTGCGAGTTCTACGTCACCGGCAACGACATCTGGCTCACCGACCACGTTCCGCCGGAATACCTGTCGGTCATCGAGCACTAGCAGCAGGCGGAGCGAGTTCGCGAACGATGTCGAAAGAGTCCCTCACCATGATCGCGCTGGGCGCCGCGGCGGCGGCGCTCGCCGTGACGATGGCCCTCCTCGGCCGCGCCACATGGTTAGAGGCGGCTTCCTTCGTCACTGGGACCGTTTGCGTCTGGCTCACGGTGAAGGAAAGCGTGTGGAACTTTCCAATCGGCCTCTTAAACGTCGCCACTTTTAGCGTCGTTTTCTTTCAGTCGCGACTGTTTGCCGACGCGGGGCTGCAGATCATCTACTTTATCCTCGGCGTCGTCGGGTGGCGGCTTTGGTTGCGGGGCGGAGCGAATCGCACAACGCTGCGGATCTCGCGTTCGTCGCACCGTGAGCTGTTGCTCACCGCCATCTTTGCGGCATGCTGCACGTTAGGGCTGTGGAGACTGCTACATCATGCGGGCGGATCGGCGTCGTTTTGGGACGCCCTCACGACATCGCTCAGCCTCGTTTCGCAGTGGTTGCTGAACCGCAAGCGGCTAGAGAGTTGGGCCGGCTGGATCCTGGTCGATGCGATCTACGTGCCGCTCTACGTGTACAAGGAGCTCTACCTAACGGCACTGCTCTACGCGATTTTCCTCGCGATGGCAGTGATGGGCTGGCGGGCGTGGCAACGGACCCACCGTGAATCGGCGGCGGAAACGGAATTCGGTCCCCTGGTGGGAGTCGGTTCGCCATGACGCTCGGTTTCATCGTGGGCAAGTTCTACCCGCCCCATCGCGGTCACAAGCATCTCATCGAGGCGGCGCGCCGACAGGTTGATCAGCTGATCGTAATGGTCGCCGCCCACCCGTCGCAAACAATCCCAGGCGAACTGCGAAAAGCGTGGCTAGAGGAGATTCACCCTGACTGCGACATTCGCCTCGTGCCGGACGAACTCGACGACGACAGCCAGCAGTGGGCTGATTTCACGATTCGCTACTTGGGCCGCGCTCCCGACGTTGTCTTCACGAGCGAGGACTACGGGCCCGTCTATGCCGGGCTGATGGGCTCACGGCACGTGATGATTGATCGCGAGCGAACGGCGTTTCCGATCTCCGCAACCGCCGTCCGCAGCGATCCGCTAAAACATTGGGACATGCTCGAACCATGCGTGCGGGCGCACTTCGTGCGACGTGTCGTCTTGATTGGCGCCGAATCGACCGGCAAAACAACGCTCGCCCAGCAGTTGGCCGAACGGTTCGACACGATTTGGGTTCCGGAATATGGCCGCGAGCACTGGGAGCGAAAATTAGCAGGCCGCACGCTCGACGATCCGCCGCCGTCGTGGAGCCACGACGAGTTTGTTGACATCGCTCAAGAACAGCAACGCCGTGAAAACCTCGCCGCGCGCAGCGCCAACCGCATTCTTGTCTGCGACACGAACGCCTTCGCCACGGGAACGTGGCACGAACGGTACTACCACGCTCGCGACGCGCGAGTCGATGCCATTGGCGCCGCTGACCGTGTTGATCTCTACTTGCTTACGCCTCCTGACGTACCCTTCGTGCAAGACGGATTTCGCGACGGCGAACATATTCGCCACTGGATGCACACTCGCTTTGCGGAGCAATTAGGCAGCCAAGGCGTGGCCTGGGCTCTGGTGCATGGGCCGTACAATCGCCGCTTCGAGTTGGCCGAAGAAATTATCCGAGAGCGATACGGCAATTCACTCGGCGTGTGAGCTGAGTGCAATGCTGTTGGCGCCGCCTTATGAGCACGCTTATTTCCCACGGGTGCGCAAGGCGTTGCGAAGCCTTCCTGTTGATCGGCAGCGGCGAGCGATTCTCGATCGCCGAGGTCATCGCTTCACCGCTTGCACTCTGGATTTTTGAGGCGGCTTAAGTCGCTGGCGAGAGTCGATGTTAAATGCTGCGGCCTGCCGTCGATTTACTGAAGCTCTCCCACGAAGCAGGACGACCTGCGTATACAGAAGTGATTGAATCGAAATTGGGACGGCTCGCGTTTCATGCGAAACTGGGCGATTATTGCCGTCTTGTCGTTGGCGGTTACTCAGCGCGTGGGTTTAGCGCAAGAATCTGACCGCATCGAGACCGATCGCGATTCATTCACTCCGGCGACGGTCACCGCCGGCGCTCAGCGGTTGATCGTGGAATCGGGTTACTCGTTCATCGACAATCGCAGCGTCCCCGAGACGCATAGTTTCCCCGAGTTGATCGCCCGCTACGGCGTCAACGAGTGGCTTGAGTTTCGCATCGGCTCGAACTACGAAGTCGGCGGCGCCGCGAACTCGATCTCCGGCGGCGCGGGCGGCGACGACGACTTCGATTCCACTGAAGCCGAAAGCGAAGCGAAGGTCATCTACGGCCTGAAGGCCGCGCTTACCGATCAAGACGGTTGGATGCCGCGCAGCGTCGTCATCGCCCAAGCCGCGACGCCGACGAGCGGCGTCGAAACGGCGACGCACTTCGTCGGCACGTACGCCTGGGGCTGGGAACTCGGCGAAGACTGGCTGTGGGACTCAGCCGTTCGCTATGGCGATGGTCGCGACGAGGCCGACAATTTCGATCGCTGGGCGCCGTCGACAGTGCTCAAGTGCAACGTCGTCGAGCAGTGGAACGCCCACATCGAATACTTCGGCATCTACACCGACGGCCGCGCCGAGGAACTTAGCCAGTCGTACGTCAGCCCGGGCGTCCATTACCTCGTCACGCCTGACTTTGAAGTCGGCGTTCGCGTCGGTTGGGGCCTGGGCGACGACGCGGCTAACTTCTTCTCCAACGTCGGCGTCGGCGTTCGTTACTAGGGCGATCGCCCATCCTGCGGCTCCAATTCCGTATGGCGGGCTGCGGATTTCTTCTCATCTTGCCGGCAAAACACCGGAATTCACGCCGCCGTAAGTTGCACTTCGCTGTGGAATAGTCCACTCTTGAGCTAGCGGGAGCCGCGCCTCCCTCCCATCTTCTCGCCACCGTTCACCAAGGAGACGCGAAATGACTCATCCATTTCGTTGCGTCGCCGTCGCCATCGCTCTCTGCGGCCTGCTCGCCGCCGCGCGACAGGCCTCGGCCGCCGACAAGCCAAACGTCCTCGTCATCTGGGGCGACGACATCGGCACCTGGAACATTAGCGCCAACAGCCGCGGCATGATGGGTTACCATACCCCCAACATCGACCGCCTCGCCAAAGAAGGTCTCTCTTTTACCGATTACTACGCTCAGCAAAGCTGCACCGCCGGCCGCGCCGCCTTCATCGGCGGCTGCGTCCCGGTGCGCACCGGCATGACGAAGGTCGGTCTCCCTGGCGCCAAAGAAGGCTGGCAAAAGACCGACGTCACGATGGCGACCGTCATGAAGAGCAACGGCTACGCCACCGGTCAGTTCGGCAAGAACCACCAAGGCGATCGCGACGAACATCTGCCGACGATGCACGGCTTCGACGAGTTTCTTGGCAACCTTTATCACCTCAACGCCGAGGAAGAGCCTGAGAACGAAGACTACCCCGCCGAAATGATCATGGCCGACGGCCGCAAGTTCAGCGACGTCTACGGCCCGCGCGGCGTGCTCCACTGCAAGGCCGACGGCAAAGGGGGCCAAACGATCAAAGACACCGGGCCGCTCACCAAGAAGCGGATGGAAACGATCGACGACGAAACAGTCGCCGCCGCGAAGGACTTCATCAAACGCCAGAAGGACGCCGGCAAACCCTTCTTCTGCTGGTGGAACGGCACCCGCATGCACTTCCGCACCCATGTGCGCGACGAGCATCGCCACAAGGGGAACGACGAATACACCGACGGTATGATCGAGCACGACGTCCACGTCGGCCAGCTGCTCGATTACCTCGAGGAGCTCGGCCTTGCCGACGACACGATCGTCATGTACTCGACCGACAACGGCCCCCACTACAACACGTGGCCCGACGCCGGCACGACGCCGTTCCGCAGCGAGAAGAACTCGAACTGGGAAGGCGCCTACCGCGTTCCGTGCTTCGTCCGCTGGCCGAATCACTTCCCCGCAGGCAAGATGCTCAACGGCATCGTCGCCCACGAAGATTGGCTCCCCACCTTCGCCGCCGCCGCGGGCGACGATCAAATCGTCAAGAAGGTGCGAGACGGCGTTGAGCTCAACGGCCGCAAGTACCACAATTATCTCGACGGCCACAATCAGCTTGCCTACCTCACAGGCAAGGTCGAGGAGTCGCCGCGGCACGAGTTTATCTACGTCAACGACGACGGCCAAATCGTCGCGATGCGTTACGACGACTGGAAGGCGGTCTTCCTCGAAAACCGCGGCGAAGCGTTCGGCGTCTGGCGCGAGCCGTTCACCGAACTCCGCGTCCCGCTCCTGTTCAATCTTCGCCGCGACCCGTTCGAACGGGCTCAACACAACGCCACTGTTTACAACGACTGGTTCCTAGACCGCGTCTACCTGTTGGCGCCGATGCAGCAACTCGGCGGCAAGTTTTTGATGTCGATGAAGGAATACCCGCCGAGCCAAACACCGGGGTCGTTTAATTTGGAGAAGATCCAAAAGACGATTGAAAATTCGATGGGCGGAAATTAGTTCGCCATGTATCGCGTCGAGCCATCGCCCGCCAGGGCTAGCACGGCATGTGCTGGCCCTGGTTTGTGCTTTTAATGCCGTAAATGGCTCCCTAGAGGGCAGCATGACCTGCCGTATCTGCATCTCAAAAATCCGCATTTCTGCTAAGCGGTGTAGAACCAGGCGCTTTATTCACTTGAATGGAGACGGGATTACCGGCCCTGAACGCGTACATTGCAGTAAGCGGCGGATACCATAACGGCTCGTCAAGTAACTAGTCGGTAGCCGAGGCCGCGCACCGTTTCAATCTGCCGTCCTGCGACTCCCAGACGCCGCCGCAGGTGGTGGATGTGCGATTTAATCGATCCGTCGTCGAGATTCCCTCCCAGCTCGGCGATGATTCCTCGAAGTTGTGGGCGAGTGAACGTGCGGTCGGGTTGGCTGGCCATCGCGTAGAGCAGCGTGAACTGAATGCGAGTCACTTCGACCGCGCTGCCGTTGACTTCGACTCGAAATCGCTCGGGATCGATCATGATGGCGCCGATGCGGGCCGGTTGTTTTTTTTCACGTTCTTGCTCGGTGCGTTGCCGACGGTAGGAGCGTAGCACCGCTTCGAGTCTCGCAAGGAGCACGCGTGGTTCGAGGTGGGGGCCGGTGATGTAGTCGTCCGATCCAGCCCGCAGACAGCGAACCGCGTAGTCTGGGTCGAACGTCGAAGCGAGCAGCACCACCGGCAGCGGCGGTCGCAAATCCTCGTCGGTCAGCGCTTTCATCTCGCGACTTAGCCTCGATGGCGTTTTGTCGTCGACCTCGTGAACGACGGCGAGCGCGAAGGCCTCGATCCGCAGCAAACGCAATGCTTCGTTAGCGCTCGAAACCGCAGCGACGCGGTATCCGCCTGTGGCGATCAATTCACGAAAGTGGGTTCGAGCGGGCGAGCTTGACGCAACCAACAGCACCGATTTGCCAGGCAGGGATTCGCTCTCGGCCATCGACGGTTGATATCCTGCAGTCCCGTCAAGGCTTTCTTGGTCGCGCATCACGTGCGAAAATTTTCCGTTATTCGCTTCGACGCGACCAGTTGCAGGAACAGAAGCATAAGCACGAAGAACTCCTGTCGCTGACGTCTTGTCAGACACTACCGGCGCCATATTCGGGAAGCCTTATAAAGTGTGGGCCGCCTCGCAAGGAGAGATTAAAGAGAGTGTAGTCGACGCTTGGTTGCGATTGCGCGAAGAGTCTGTTAATGAACGCCGAGCCTACTAAGTTCGTTAATTTGCTTAAGGGATCGTGATTTCATGCGACTGCTTGCCCGAAACCACCTCGCGCTTTAGCGAGGTCGATCCGATTGACATGTATTCTGCGGGTAAGCGCATTTTCAGATCGCGTCCTGTTGCAGACCCTGCGAGACGCTGGTCGGTGACGACGATCCGATGCCAGCCGACGGCGGCGCCTCGTTGCATCGAGCCAACGTTGCCGTCGTAGAACTGCAATTGGAAGCGGCCTTGATCGTCCGTCTCCGCCGTCGAGGAGGGACCTTTGCCGCCCTGTGAACCGTCTGGAGCGTACTCAATGCGAATCCCGTCGCCGGGGCGGCCATTGATCGTCACAATGCCCTCAACTTCGGCCGTCTCGTATTCGCGGCCGCCGCAACCACAGGAGACGGCGATCGCTATTGCGATGAGCAATGGTTGCCGGAAGTTCGCAAGCGGCGCCGCCAGTTTCATGGCTCGTCTCGCAAGTGGGGGTAGTCAATTTCAATCAGTAGGCGCCAGCTTGCACAATCTCTTCACCCGCCCGCGTAGAGAGCCCGACGAGCGTCACTTGGTCAATCGCGTCGGCGATGAAACGGACGGAGCTGTCGCAGAATGCAAACGTCACCCCGCCGACGTGCCCGCTGCCCCAGCCGTTGAAGCGGCGATCTTGAGCTTGGATATCGTTCGGCGAACTTGTGTAGTGACGAGCCGTTTGGTTGATGGGCACAGCCGATGATCCGAAAATGTGAGCTGTCCCTTTCATGCCGCCAGTCCAAGCCCAGGCGGAGACTTGGTGCATCTTCAACCCGCTGTTGCCGCTGGTCCAACTATCGAAGAACTCGTCGTAGTGATACTTCTCGCCGAACATGAGCGTTGAAGAGGTTCCATCCGTCACGGCTGCGATTCTCACCGGCGGGAGATTACGGTGGTCATCAGCCAGCACATGCAGGCCAGTGGTCAACGCGGCGTCTGGTCCCGTGAGGAAGAAGATGCCGCTGGGGCGAATGCGGAACTGCGAATACTGCGTGTAGTACGAGCCCTCGCCGTAATTGCCGGCGTAGCTGGTTCCGGAGTAGTAGCCGATCGCGGCGCCGGCGGCCGTTTGCGAAGGGAAGGCTTGCGGGGTGCTGCCCGGCATCAGATAGGGGTTCTCGGCGAATTGATCCGACGGACAGACAAAGCTCGGAATGAGCGTGGCCGCGAGCGATGTGGCAAGATTGTTGGTAATGCTCTTCGAGGGGAACTGGCCCGAGCCGGTTGGGTTAAAATCCCATTTCTGGTAGAGGGCGTTTTGCTCGACATAGGGAAGCAACCGTACGAACATCGTCGCTCTGGTTGTGTTCAGCCCGGGCATCATCTCCATGCCAAGCGGGAATTCATTCTTCGCGCCGTGATAGTCCTGCGCGGCAATCGCCAATTGGCGGATGTTGTTTGCGCACTGCGAGCGCCGCGCGGCTTCACGCGCCGCCTGGACGGCTGGTAGCAACAAGGCGATCAGTACGCCGATGATGGCGATGACGACTAGCAACTCGACGAGCGTGAATCCTGAGTGTGAATTGGGCTGCTCGCTGCCGCGGCAGTGAGCATTCTTGAGATTGGCTTTCAATCTATTCTCCATCGCCCAAACGCCTGTGCGAATCGTGAGTTGGAATGTGAATGACTTGGCAGCGGTCTGCACCGCACGGCGTACGCATCGCGAGCGGCTGCGGTTGAAAACGGCAGCGCGAATGCGACCACTGCGGCGTTACCACGACAATTGTGTCAGGCGGTAGGTCGAAAAATGGTCCAAGATCGATCAATATTCGGAGAGACCGCAGGTTTGTTAGCGCACCGCGCCGCGAATTACCCGGCGATGCGGCCAAGCGAATGCCGCTGCAATGAATACTGCCAGAACGAGCGCTTGGGGTTCGGGCACGGTCGTGGCAACCGCGGTTGCCGCCCCGGCTTGTCCCTTCCAGATCATCAGGTCGGACTCATTGATGAGGCCGTCGCCATTGGCGTCGCCGTCGGTCGCTCCGCCGGCGCCTCCGAAGCCGCGTTGCCAGACGAGGAAATCGGCGCCATCCACCATCCCGTCGTTGTTGAAATCCGCCGATTGAGTCGCCGCGGCCACCATGCCAGTCAGCGACAAGGTCAGCGGAGCGAGTGCCGCAGCGCCGGGCAGATTCTCGTCGGAGAAGTTCAACGTGTAAGTCGCCGAGAACGCCCCCAATGTCGACGTGCTCAACGATGCCGAGAAATTGTTGCTGTTGGCCGCCGCCAAGGCAGTGAAGCTCGCGAGGGTCGTTGAGAACGCGGCGCCGTTGCCGGCGCCGCTGACTCCATCGAGATCCAAGCCGGCCGTAAACCCGCTGTTGGCGCCCAGGTTAAAGAGATCAAATCTGAACACAGGGGCGGCGCTCCCTTGTGCCACCGTGCCGAAGTCATACGTGAGATGATTGACGTCGCTGGCGCCGCTGAACGACGGATTGGCGTGATCGAGCACGCTCAGCTTGGTGGTGATGACGTCGTTGGCGTCGTTGGCGCCGACGCCGCTGCCGCCTTGCGTTGTGATGTCAAGATTGTCGATTGTCACTTGGCCATTCTTGAGGCCGGGAGTTGCGGTGCCGCCTGTCACGCCGATGCTGACGACCTTGGAGTCGGTCGTCGAGTTACGGAAGGCGTTGTAGCGGCCCGTGAGCGAACTCGTGACATTTCCAGTAGAAGTCACCTGAAAGTACGTGCCGTCGAGGCCGGCTTTGTTAAGCGTCACGGAGCGATTGGCGGGAACGGCGGCCCCGACGAGGACGCGACCAAAGTCGAGATCGAGCGCCGATCCGCTGCCGCCCGTGGAGGTTCCCCCCTGAATCGAAATACTACTGTCATTCATCTGGTCGACGAATACCGACCAGACGAACTCGGGGTGATCGACGTACGGGTTCCGATTCTTCTGTGCATACGCGTTGCTGATGGCGGGGCTGTTCTCGCCAGCGAGGCCGTAGATCGCATGGTTGCGGCGTTGTTCGAACGCATCGGGAACGTCGCGAAAGTGGTAGTTCAGCAATGCCGAGAGATCGCCCATTTGCGTTCCCGATGGCGATCCGTCGACCAGCGTTAGCTGACTATAGCGCGTTGCCATGTAGAACTGGGCGCGAGCCACGTCGCCGGCGTCGGAGTCGCCGGGGTAGTAGTACGACCCGTTGTAGCCGTAGGCGCCGGTGCTGTTGTCGGAGCCGAACGGGCTATTGCTGCGAGAAGAGTTGATACTCGGATTCGCCGGCCGCAAGTTGAATTGATCGCTGGCGACGCCAGTCGTCGAATTGCTGGGGTCGCCGACGCCGAGTCGAGACACCGGCCAAATATGCTCGCGATTCCAAGTGGCTCCGTTGTCCCACGTCGCCGCTACCGACGCGCGATTGTAGATCAGCAGGATCTTGCCGGAAGCATTCGGATCGGCGTCAGTGACTAACGCGGAATAACGTGCGTTGCCGTAGTTGATGCCGGTCATGCTGCTGACGATGGTCTGCAGCTGGCTCTTAAGAGTCGCGCCTGTGCCGGTCGCCGAGTTGTAGTAAGTCGTCGGCGGATTGTATTGCGCGTGGGCGGCGGCAGCGGTCAAGCAAACAAGGGCCAGGAATGTAACGATGGCGCGGAACCGGCAAATGAACATAGCGAACTACAATGCTCCAAAACGTGAGGCGTCGACGCGGTCGACGTCGTGCGCGGCAATGATCTAATCGGCGCATTGCCAGACACTGATCGAAAAAAGGCGGGAAATCGCATTAAAGAAAACGCCGCCGCACGCATTGCTGAGTGCGGCGGCGTTCAAGAAATCGAAACTGCGGGCTATGCCAGCATCCGTCGACAGCGGAGCAATGCCACGCAACCGGCAAGTCCCATGACG
Source organism: Lacipirellula parvula (assembly GCF_009177095.1). Lineage (NCBI taxonomy): Bacteria > Pseudomonadati > Planctomycetota > Planctomycetia > Pirellulales > Lacipirellulaceae > Lacipirellula > Lacipirellula parvula. Next base: position 5,812,114 of record NZ_AP021861.1, on the reverse strand, counting down.
AACGTCGACGGTTCGGGAACGCCGACCGTGCCGGTCAACTGCAGCGTCAGTTGCTGAGCGCCGAACGAACTGGCGCCGGCGATGCCGTCGGCGTCCGAAAATCCGAGCGTGTACGTCGTCGAGTACGTGCCGATCGGAGCATTGCCGTCGAACGAAGCTAAGAAGTCGAAGGCGTTCGTTTGCCCCGCCGCGCGGTTCGTGAACGCTCCGCTGACCAAGTCGGCCGACAGCACGCTCAGGTCGCCGCTGCCGAGCACTGAGTCGAGGTCGAGCCCTGCCGTGTAGTCCAGCGTCTGCAAGACGTTGTAGATCGCGTCGCCGAGCGAATGGACGCCGCTTCCCTGGAGTACCGTGCCGAAGTCGAGCGTCAGCGTCGTGCCGGCGTTCGACAAGAAGGCGGCGGCGCTGGGATCGAATGCCGTAGCGACGTAGTCGACTGCCGCACTCTGCACCGCTTCGCCAGCGAGGCCTTCGCCCGTCACAGCAAGGGCGACGCTACCGCTTTTGGCGCCAGCCGTGGCGAATGTTCCGGCAACGCCCCGAGCCGTCGAATCGGCCGAATTGTCGAACAACTGCGTGGCGGCGGCAGCCACGGTAACGAAACTATCGGTCGCCGAACCGCCGTTGAGCGTGACGCGGGTGTTGTTATTGTCATCGCCCGTGGTGGTGACGGTCGTGAGTTGCGACGGCGTCGCGACGCCGACGATGACGCTTCCCAAGTCAACCTGCGAAGCGGCGAGCACCCGATTCGCCACGACGGTCGCTGAAACGGCGACTGCATCGTTGGGATCTGCCGAGCCTTGACCGGCGGCAGCGCTCGTAGCGGCCAAGTTGTCGACTGCCACGGAGAACGCTTTGACGCCGGTGTTGGCGGAACCATTGGCGTTGTTCTGCAACTGTAGCGAGACGTTCTCACTCTGGCTGCCGCTGGCAATCGCTCCATCAGCAGTCACGACGACGCCATTGTTGTTCGCGGTCGCCGCGTAGGTCGTAGCATCGCTGCCGGTCTTGGCAAGATTGAAGTTGATCGACGGCGTTTGTCCGACCATGACGCGACCGAACGACTGCGGAACAGGACCGGTGATGACCGAGTTGTTCCCCGTCGCCACGGCGGCGATCGCCGCATCGAACGAAAAGTCGTTGATGCTGAACGTTCCACCGGAGTTCGTCGTCCCCCAGGCGTAGAGGCGGAACGTGATCGGAGCAACGACGGAGTTCAACGTCGCGGAAGCCAAGCTCAGATTGAAAGCTTCGGCCGTCCCTGATCCGCCGATGGAGCCCGTGACGAGGTCCGCTCCATAGCCGTCGAGCGAGGACCGCAGCGAGTAGGAGCTGGGCCCGGTGCTCGACCGCTGCCAATTACCGGTCAGCGACGCGAAATCGATGGAGAATCCGCTCGATGGACTCAGCGTCCAATCGAAGTACGCCGTGTTGTCGAGGCTAGTCGTATTCCAGGAGTTGGCGGCGTAGCGGTCGTTTGCGCTCGTGCCCGTGGCGCCCGCACCATGACCGATGCCCGAAGCGGACAAATTAGCCGCCACCGTTTGCCCGGTCGTGTAGGGGCTCACTAGTCCCGGATTGGAACCTGTAATCGGATTGCTGTGGACCACCGCCGCAGTGGCTGGGGCAGCGAGCCCCAGCGCGGCGAGGGCCGCGAGCGCGTACCGAACTTTTAGTTTCATTAGACAAACCCTTCCAAAGATGTTTAGGCGATGCTGGAAATTTGAATTGGGGTTTCAGATGCGGGATCAATGGGTTGCTAAGAGCGGCGACGAACGACGCCCAGCGATACAACCAAGCCAATCGCGCCCAACAGGCACGTCGAAGGCTCGGGCACCGCACCGACGGCAACCGTCGCAGAAGACTGGCCGTACTGAGCCTTCCAGATTTCGAGGTCAGCCGCGTCGACCACGCCGTCGCCGTTGGCGTTCCCTTCGCCGAGCGTCGAGCCCGCGCCGAATCCGCGCTGCCACGCCAAGAAGTCCGCCCCGTCGACCGTGCCGTCGGCATTGAAATCTGCATCGTCGGCCGGCGGTTGAACCACGGAGGAGGTCACCGAAAAGTCGTCGACCGCGAGGCCGTGATCGTTTCCGGCGTCGTTGTTCTCGATCCAGCGAACCCACAGCGTTTCGCCGACGCCCCACGGCAAGCCGCTAAGGCTGCCGCCGAGACCGGCCACGCGATTGGCGGGGTCGTTGCCGTTCAAAGCGGCAGCGGCAGAGTGAATCGGAGAAACAAAATCAAAATTCCCACCCGGCGCGGTCCAGGTAACAGCTTCAAACGCGGCTCCGATGCCGTACTCCAGCACCATCGTTTGAGCGCTGGTGTTGCCGCCGTCGCGCCACTGCTCGCCGTCGAAGGCCAACGTCACCGAGTCGATCAGCGAGCTAGTGCCGTTGGTGAGGGCGACCGCGAACCACCCTGCAACTGCGTTCGTGCTCGGGCTGCCCCAGTAGGTGCCGCCGGAGCCAACGCCGCCCAAAGCGCGGTCGGCTTCGCCCGAGCCGCCAAAGCTGTAGATTGCACCGGCATTGCTGCTGCCAGTGCCGGGGGTGATCGATGCCAGCGGAGACCCGGGGGCCGGACGCTTAAACAGCGACCATCCCGGCAACGTGCTGTCGTTCGTCCACCCGGTGGCGGCGCCCGAGCTTGGCAGCGAATCGAAAGTTTCCGCATAGCTCCCGGTGAACGAGACGGCCCCTAGAGCGCCTTGCGCAAGGCAAATCCCAAGTGCTAATGCGACTCCACAACGACGAATCGGACGTTTCATCTCGAGCTCCCGGAGAGAGGATGTCTTAAAAAACCGGCGAGATGCCCGTCCTGACCATGGGTATCAAGGATGGTCAGGCCCAACCAATGCAGCATTCACCGGCGAGAGCGAGTGTAGGGGCCGGCAAGTCGCGGCTGGGTTCTCAGCCAATGAAGAGTCTGTGAAGTGTTCGTGAGCGTCGTGCTCGCTCTCGACGTCGAATCTCAATGCATCGCTGCACTGGCAAAATGGCGCCCTGATAGCGCCAATGCTCGCCACGCCATCGCATCACAAGAGATCGCACTACCGCGGCGATCAAGCGCATGCGAAGCAAGTTTTTGCTGCTCGCAGATCTGTTCGCCCTCCCGCCTTCGCCGTCGCATCAACCCTCGCCGCTGCTGGGGCCGAGGCGGTGGTGGAGACGGAAGCGGCTGCCCTGCGTCGAGTTCGAGCCGAGGTACAAAAGATTTCTAGGCGCTATGAACCTCAATCTGCAACCTTTTATAATTCAGTTTGCCCTGGAAGAGGATTGCAGAAGACATGCAAGGTCATGGAAAGCGTGTCTGTGGAAAAAGCTGGCAGAATGAGCAGACGGCAGGGGGACCGGAACTGCGAGGATGAAGGATGCAACGGCGGGGGAGGGCGGGGCAGAGCGAGCCCTGCAGCCCCATCGACCCCTGCGATCTAATCTCTGCTATTCTCGCTTGGATTTTCTCAGCAATCGCGAATAGCTTACGCGGCGACGCCACTACGTCACGAGGTTGCGATATCAGGGGGCATCGCAATCGCATGAGGTTCCACCAGGGCGTCCGTCTAGAGAAGATTCTGTTAGGAATGTCTGGCCAATACTTCGTCGCTGCCGAGTTGTCGCGCAGAGCCTACTTCGCCGTTGTTGCGCTGCGCAACGCGCAGGGCATCGACATAGTGGCGTCCACAACTGACGGCGCGTACTCCGTGGGCATTTAGGTGAAGGCGAACTAGGTAGCAAGCGGCAATGGCTGCTAAGCCAGAAGAATGAAGAGTTATCGAATGACAATTTGTTCTACGCGTTCGTGAATTCCAACGGCGAAGCCAGCCAGTCCGTATTTCAGATCGTCTCGACGCTGCACTCAGCGAAAACGACTCCAGAGAGTCTCAAGAATTGGGTTACACCCTGGCGCGCTAGAAAAGACATGCGATGCGCGTCTTTAGCGACGTTGGCGGCTGCTACCTGAATTGCTGGGAAGGCCAGCGATTAGGTTAGCCATTACGTCACGATGAACCCGAAGTGGCTACGGTGCGGGCAGCTAGCAACAAACGCTACAGAGATAGTAGATCAACGTTGCGGTGTTAACGGCAGTCCAAGCGTGGAAGTATCCATTTGCATTTTCCCACCTGTAGTCAATCAGCTTGCTTCTGCTCGGAAGGAGCGTCTTGCAGTTATGATTGGGATATGGATATAAAAGATTTAGCGATCCTCAATTTTTCTTAGTCGCTGGCGGCATTCAACAAACTCCCGCTGCAGTCCGTGGAGAATGTTTTGGCTCGCTACGAATGCCACGACTAAGATGCCAACGAGAACTAAATCTACCTCGCATTGATTTACACTGGCGTCAACCGGCCTGAGCTTAACCGAACCTAGTCGTATCGCGAATGTCCAAGCGGTTACTTTCTAAGGGTAGTCACGATAGCGAACGGTTTCATCGTACGTCTGCTTGTAAAGAGCAAGAACAGCTGCCTCTTCAGGAGCTTTGAGGTTCGCACAGTCTGACATGCGGAAACTCCGGTTAAGGTCGCTGGTTCTGCTGCGCCCGTTGTCGTGCTTCCGCTTCTTTGATCGCCTGATCCATCGCCGTGACGCCTGCACTCATGACGAACATGAAGAACAAGGCAATAAGCAAGGTTATCCCGCTGAGTACGATACCAGCGATGGAGAAACCGATTCCGCGCCCCTTGCGGAGGATGGCCATCGTTAGCCCGGCGGCTCCAAGGCCAAGCCCCAGTAACGAAACGAGAATGCCAACAAGGGGGATGCAAAACGTGAATAGGCTTAGCATGCCAATCATTAGGGATGAGATTCCGAGGCTACTGAACGCATTGGATGGAGCAGTAGTCGTTTGGCTGACGTTCAATTGAACAGCGACCGGCGGATGCGCGGGAGTGGCGGAGACGTGTTCGACGATATCCTGCGGCTGATTGACCCCATGCACGGGCGCGGCGGCAAGAGGCGGTATCGGCGGCAACGCCGTTTTGGGCGTCGCGGGTGGGCCAGCGAAAGAGCCGGCCGTTTCGAATGGCGGGACTGTCACACGATCACCGCAGCCAGGACATTTACCCTGTCGGCCCGCCATCGCGGAAGGCACTTTGATGGACTTCCGGCATTTCGGGCAGATGAAACGGATATTGTCCGCATAGATCTTTAATTGATTCGTGGAAAAATTATGGCGAATAGTCTATTTATGAGCCTTGCTTAGGTCAGCTTCGCAACGTCGATGGTGCGTTTTCAGGTTATCCCGGCCTATTTTTGGAGATTGGAGGACTTAACCGCTCCGATTTGGCGTCGGCATGCTTACTGCATCTCTATTCACGCGAAGTCTGCACTACGTACCTCGGTACGGGGAATCTGAAACCTGAAAGAACTCGACGCCTACACCGAAGCCATATCGGCTCACGTCGGGCCGGGGAGAGTGAGCCGGACGACGCGGAATGACTAGCTGTTGCCGTTTCGATGGCGCAGCAGCATTCACGCACAAGAAATCTTGCCGCGAAGTCGTCCAGGCCTTGAGCGTTGGCCCCGCTCCATCGTTCGAAAGGCTCACGCGGCACTGGCGGACGCTAGCGCAGCTTTGCCACGATGCGGCGAGGGAGAGGTAGCGCCGGAACTGCTTGCAGTGAAGCAAGCCGCCAAACGTTTTAACATCAGCGAACGGACCGTCGGTAGCGGATCGACGACTTGATCGCCCGCGTGGCCCCGGTACACCTACTGTTCTTCAGGTAGTAGCCCTTCGCGAACCGCAGATACCGCCCGCAGAGCACAGTGACAGTGATCACCTCTACCGTGTCGATGTTTGTTTCAAAGGGCGCTAGTGCGTCATATACATGCGGCTGCTTTTTCGTAACGAATTGGTATCTTGTGTCACCTTATTATCTTCGGTGAATGCACTCGCAGGATTCTCAACTCAATTTAATCTCATATTTAAGATCGCATGCTAGCGTGCAATCAAGCAATTGTCCCAATTCGACGCAGAATCGCAAAAGAATTTGCATTTGTGCAGGATTCGAACTCAGTTCGCCGAGCCAAGCACACCGGGTTTCGTCAGATCAAACTAATCTATGTTGACCTTCTTTTGTTCCTGTGTGTTCTGAGAGACCGCGCTCTTTTGTCGCACGACGCCAGACTCGATTAACCATCGATACACTTCGTTTCCGACTTGGCAGCCGTATCGCGAGCGCAGTATGCTCAGTAAAGACTTGGCGATGCGAGGAAATCGCAATATTTCTAGCAGGTCAACAATTGGAACTGTTCCAACAAAGGCTACTGGCTTAGCGCCCGGAGGCACAACCGCAGTTCCCAGACGGACGCAGAAACCGTCGATGACGGGAGTTTGCAGCACGGCAGCATCTGTCGACCACATGAGAACATCTTCGCTACTAGGCAGTCTGGCCACAGACGTACTAATCGTAGGGGCATGAACTTGTGCGCGACTCCACCAGAAACTCGTCTGAAAGTTTTCAGCTGGTTCGCGGTACATCGAACTCGCGAACATGGCATTGCGAAATGCGGCTGCTTGCACTCGCTCACGGTAAAACTGCCGGGCTAATACCGTACTACCGCCTGGGCAACCGAGAAGGGAGTGCACTACCGCTGCTGCTTGAATCGCATTGCTAATTGCAGACTGAACGCCTTGAGACGATAGTGGATCGATAGTAAAAGCGGCTTCACCGCATTTGATCCATCCCTCGCCTACGACCTCTGACGCGACGGAGGGCGTGGCGCAGCAAACCCTCGGATCTGCCGTTAAGATACCCCGCAAGCAATCTCTAAGTAGCTCCGATTCGTATAGCAACGCTCGGTACAACGTAACTGGATTGTCTGCAGCTCGAATGCGGCATAGATCCACAAATACCGTCGCATTGAAACAGCCGCTCGGAAGAGGAGCTCCCCAATACCACTGTTCAGGTCCTGCCTCGATGCGAGTTTCATCGCCGCTTAGCTGCGCATCCCGCCAGTAGCCATAGATGGCCATGGTTGGACAGGTTAGGCTGAGTCGTTGTCTACGCAAGAAGGAACTACGCCCTGCCGCATCAACAACAAAGTCGCAGTTGATCGTTTCCAGAACGCCGTCCGCTGCGGCACGAATTCTCCATCTACCATTTTCATCGCGAGTTGCTGTCAAGGCACGGGTCGATTGCCTGAAGCAAACCCCATTTCGGCGCGACATCTCCACCAAGATCGAATCAAATTCTCCGCGATCGACTTGAAATCCTGGAATGTCACCCTCGACCTCTCGGGTTTGGGAGCGTGCGCCCCAACGCACAATTGTCGCTTGCGGACGGAGAAACTGCGAAGCGACAACAGCTTCTTTTATTCCTAAGAACTCAAGTAAAGGCAGAATTGTCGGCGCCAGGGATTCGCCGACGCGTGGCCGTGGAAGCCTATGCGCCTCGAGCAGTATGACTTCGCGTCCCGCCTTGGCGAGCTCTGCAGCGATTGTGCTGCCAGCGGGCCCAGCGCCTATAACGCATACTTCAGCGTTTAACATTGATCAACGGTCGCGCGAGAAATAATCCGGCACGTGAGAAAGTAATCGGATGTACGCTTGAAGACTGTAGTGAAGCCATCCACGAATGTAGTCGCAGGAGGGGCGACCGCGGTGAAGTACTTCATGGTGACAGCCGCCGCCGCACAGGTAGCGAGCCCAGCACGACCGGCAAGGTTCCTGCGAGTCGACATGTCGCTCAGTCATCCATTGCCGCTGAAGGCTCGCGTCGACTCCAGTCGCGATGTTCCCCATGCTTCCCTTTGCATCGCCCACGAATCGATGGCATGCCGACAATTCGCCCTCGGCGGAGACGCCGTAGTAACTAATCCCGGCGCCGCAGGGATAGGGGCGGCTCGAACCTCGATGAATTTCCTCCATCGCGGCCATCATATTGCTAAATGGAAATCTAATGCCGCCGCGAACGTGCCTTTCGAATTCCTTACCGCAGATGATCATCTGCTCAAGCATCACCTGAAGATGACTCCAATCCATTTGATCTACTCCGGTGGGTGATGTGAGCATTGGAGAGAAGCCAACGGAATGGAATCCTCGATCGATAAGACCGACAAGGGTATCAGCGAGATTGAGGTTGCGCGGGGTAACCGTAACGCGAGCAGAGACTTGCATCTCGCCTTGTTGCTCGAGCAGCGGTTGAATATTGCTCATGATCCGATCAAAAGTGCCGGCTCCGCTTTTGAATGGACGTAGCCGGTCATGCACGCTTCCCAATCCATCTAGGCTGATAGTTACAGAAAATCTGTGCTTCTCAAAGAAATCACCGTCATCGGGGGTGATTAGAGTGCCGTTTGATGTAATCGAGAAACCAATTGCCACGCGGCGTAGTTCGGCAAGCTCAGCGGCAAATTCTGTCGTCATCCTTAAGACGTCGCGCGCCAGCAGCGGCTCGCCGCCAAGAAATATTAGATGGCACTTATCGCCGGGCATTGCCGTAGCAAGCAGGCGATTGACGGCCGCTCTCGCAACGTCCGGGGACATCGAAGCTACTGGCCCTCCGAAGCTTCCTTCCTGCGCATAACAATACCCACAACTCAAATTGCACTTTTGAGCCACAGCCAGAGACAGCGACCGAATGGGGGACGTTGTCGCGGCGTCGCCGGCGGAGTTTGCGAATGAGGAGATTCCTACTTGACTGAGTAGTTCCCGAGGATCGCAGGCGAAATCGGTTTGGTCTGACAGGCGGGCTGCGAGAGACGCCGGGATTGAAAATACTTGAGACTGATTGGCGACATACGCATGTGGTCCGCCTTCAGAGTCAAAGATATGGACGTGCGGATTGTAGGCAAACAGCTCGAACGACGCTGGCGGCGGCAGAGGAGGCGGATTGATAACCGGAAGCGCGCCGCTGGATTTTAGCGGTCGATGATGACTGGTATGCTGATTCATTTCACTCTGAATCCTGCCCGCGCACGACGAACTTCAGCTTGCTCTGCCACTCTAAGTAGAGTTCCTGATAGGTGAAATGAGTCAGGTCTGGAGTCGGCGAATTCGGATATGGACGAGCATCGGGGCGATTTCGGATCGTGCGATCACGTTGCATCCAGCTATTTCCGCTCGCTCCACCGGCTCCTTCCAATCGAGCATTAACAAAATCGGGACGACTTGCCGCCCAATAGTAGCACCCGCATTCTCGATAATCAGCCAACCAAGGCGAGCAAAGCCCTTGAGTGAGACGCCCGGGAGGCGCGAGGTCGGAGGAAATCACTCCGTCAATCAAGATGGGATGAACGAAAAGTGCGACAACCTTGCTCGTCCCGCTATCGGTCGAGAAGAATGTGCATTCCACCTCGGCACCGACTTTTTCCAGCACATCGGCGAGAGCATTCGAAAACTCAAGGGGAGCTCCCGTGCTGGATTCCGATGCCACGACGCGGACGCCCTCGACGGCAACCAGCAAGTCGAGGTCGCGAACGCCGGCACTGTAGGCTTTCGAATCTCTTTCGACATGCACAACGATGTGCCCTAAGTCCGTCAAGCCGCACTCGTGAAGTTCGATGCCCTCGAATAAACTCTTCCATACGGCTCTGAAGTCGAACTCAAGCCCGGGGTAGCAGTTGGAGATGCTAGTGTAAGGCAGCGTCCCGGAGGGTTTCCTTCAGCCTTATAGTTAATCTGAGCCGACAGATTCTTGGCTTTGATCTCTTTCATGGCGCATGCCCCTCGTTGATCCATCGCTCAAATGTCCGAATCCACTCTTCAGGCCACGGCCCATCATGATCAGCGGGCGGCATGATCGCGCCAGTGGTTCCCTTAAGCCTGCCGAGTATTTGCCTACTTCGTGCGGCGACCTGATTAACGTCGGAGAGGTCCAGGCCGAAATCTTTCATCACCTCGATATCTTCGTCGCTGAAACAAGGAAGGATATGGAGACGAAAGCTTAAAGACCGCGAGGCCGTTCCGGGGGCTGCTGCGCCTGGCGTATGAAGTTCGTCCTGCGTGTAATCGACGTTCGCTAGATAGGCCCTCGCGATCTCGTTCGCTCGGGGAAGAAATTCGGGATAGCTCTCGATGTTTACCAACTTGTGGAAGGCTTGTTTTTCCTCCTCCGGCGTGGGAAGTGGCACGGCGACTTCTGTGGGGGGGATGGCGCAACGGGAGCGACCTCCCCTAGCTCAGTCGGCGCCCCCTCAGCGATCCATTGCCGGATGACAGGGAGGTCGCCGGCCAACGTTCTTCCCATCGGGCGGTCGTTGCGAAGAAATACCTTGATGATGCGACTTGTCTCGGGATTCCCTGGGGTGACATATGCCGTATCCGAGGCGAGAGCCCGCATCAATTCGACGGTTGTCGCATTTTGAGTGTTGAACCACCATGCAACCGGATGGCTGGACAGCTGATGCGACTGGTGGCTAGGCACGTTAACGGCCGTCGAACGCCATCGATCAATGACCGCCGCCATTTGCGTTGCGATACTCATTGCGATTCCTTAAGTGGCTCGTGAATGAGAATAAATGGTGAAGCACGCATATCGCAAACCACCCTCTGAGACTGCGTATCGCGCTCAGCGCAGGCTATGGTCCGTGATCCAATCGCGACCGCTAAATGGCTGACTACCCAGGGGAAATAAAAAAGCTATGCGCAGCGACTTTAGGGGGATTGGGAGGGTAGTGTATCGATTCGTGCGCGTGCGTCCAGCGAATTCACAAGAAAGATAGATACATCACAAGAGCTATTAATGGACGGTCGAGCATTTGCAGGATCACTCGCATTCGTCGCGGATTGCCCATTGCCCCATTTGCGGGGTGGTTGGGGTTTTTGCTTCATTTGACGGTGTCTGTAGGGGCGTCGTGCACCCCTGCGGTGGTCTGCGAAGGGCTTGGGGGCTGCAAGGATGCTGGTTTGCTGCAGCACATTGTCCTCGTCGGCGCGGCGTCGTTTGGGCGGTGGAGGGATAGCAGCGATGTTCAATGAGTCTGCAACGCTCAGCACTTCCTATAACGGTCCGGGATGGCCGCACTCGAAGTAGATCGCTCGAGTATTGCAGATGCCGTAAGAATGTTTTCTGCGAGAACGGGCGCCAATTCTTTGGAACCACTATCAGTGCCAGTAGGCAGGCGTGCCCCTTCGAAGGAATTATTAGTTTCTGCGGAGTATGCGCCGCAGGAAACTAGAGTATTCTCATTGAGATCTCGCTAAGGCAATTTGACGAACAGAATCGGATTTTTCCCTTAGAGGCCTGATAATGTTGCCGCGTGATGAGTTTTTTCTCGCCGCACTCCAAGCAACTGACCTCGATGGCGGCGGCAACACTCGCGAGAAAGAGATGTTGCTGACTACGCTTCGCTTCTACTTCGGGCCGGCCCAGGGCTGGGGCGCGGTGCACAATGTTTCTGATGCTGCCTCATTGGCTCAACTGGATCTGACGCTGCGCCAGCCAGGCGAGCGCTACGAAGTTCTGGAGCAGCAGACCTCTCTATCCTCCGGTTACTTCTCGCAAAACCATTCTGCTGCCGGGCAGGTCGCGCTCTATGTCGCCAGAAAGGATAATAACGGTCTCAGCCCCAGTTACTTCATTTACGAAGCATCGCGAAATCTGACGTTGTATGTCGGGCCAGACTTACTGCACAACTTGCCAGGTCATTTGGTGGCAAATGCTCTGGTGCTCGATGGCCAGTATTGCCCCGTGGAATCGTTCACTCTGCGGTTTTAAGTAAGCGACTTCAAGAGATTATGCCTGCCTGGCACAGGAGCATGTCATGACCTTTCAAGCTTCGACCTACCCCAACTTTGTCGCTGTCGACACCCCGGCCCGAGAGCGACTGGTCTTGCAGTACCTCAGTGATCGAAATGACTTTGACATTGTCGTAATCGGATCTGGAATGGGTGGCGGCGTTCTAGCTGACGACTTAGCTGAACGGCTCGGCAGACAGCTGCGCATACTCGTCGTTGAAGCGGGATCCTTTCTGTATCCCACGCATGTCTATAACTTTTCCCGTTTTCCGAACGCGAGTCTGGCCAAGCACTTTGGTTGTGACACGTTCTGGCAGGCTGGCGGCTCGGATCAAGATGAACTATTTGTGGGTGAGCGACCGCAGTTGAATTTTGGGGGGAGGTCCATTTTCTGGTCAGGTCTCATCCCGACCATTCAAGGCTGGGAACTCGATTTCTTTCCTCCACGTGTTCGCCAGGATCTGCAGGCTGGCCTGCTCAATCAGGCCGGCGATGCGATGAATGAGTCGCGCTCTATGGGAGCGGTTGCCCAAGCCGTTGTCTCTCGATTGCGCAGTTCCTCGCTCGCCGCCGATTTTTCCATTCAAGAGACTCCACGCGCGCTGCATCAGCCGTACCTGCAGGCGGATGGCACGCCGAAAGACGAGTTCTTTACGGAGCCCACGGGGGTCTTCAATACGGCCGAACTCCTCATCAATCAAGTTGGTCTGACTCCGGGCGTAAGTCACGGCGATGGCCCCGGTCTGCATATTCTCTTTCGACACTTCGTCGAAGACGTGCAGGATCATGGCAGTCACTTGGCAATCGTGGCCCGCAACCTGGTCACCGGTCAGGCGAGAATACTCCGAGCCGGTAAAGTAGTGCTCGCAGCTGGCTCTGTCGAAAGCGCGAAGCTCTTGCGCAGGTCTAGTATGTTTCCTTGGCTGTCCGACAGTGTGAAAGGACTCGTGGGCCGCGGCTTTACGGACCACCCGACCACGGACGGCGTCACCACGTTCGTGGATGGCATTGGCGACGTGAATCTGGATCATGGCGACCATGCTAAGATCGTTTTTTACTCACGCGGCATCCGGGATGGAAACGAGATCCGTTTTCCCTTCAATGTCGAAATGAATCTCAACCATGAATATTGGCACTTGCGGGAGAACGATCCAAGCGAAGACGGGCCCGCTCCTACTGGCGGCGTGGCGCGGGTTGACATCAAATTCAGCTTCGGCAACTGCTTAGACGACGACAACGAAGTGAAGCCAGCGCCTCCGTTCCAATACGTGCCGGAAATCGTCTTCCACAATCTAAAACGCGCCAATCGCCTATCGCAGTCGCGCTTCCCGGCGCTGGCCGGCTGGCACAAAAGTCCGGAAGAGATTTGGTCCGTTCTCAATGAAGTCACCTATCGGATTTTCTCGCAGTTCCGCATCAACGGGCAGCCGGCGCGACCGGCAGAAGAAGCCTGGTATGGCCAAAGCAACAAGGGCTTCGGTTACGGCACCGTTCACCACGCTGTTGGTTCTCTGCGAATGCCCGCGCGACCTCGATACGATCAGCCGTTCGCTACGGCCTCCGTTGTAGATGAGGACCTGAAAGTGGTGGGGACCGACCGGCTCTATGTCTGCGATATGTCGGTTATGCCGATTAGCACCGCCGCCAACCCGGTGCGCACGTTGGTAGGACTCGCTCTGAGGCTTTCACGCTATCTCGGGTAGCAGCGCCGAAGATATGCGCAACGCCGCTCAGCGTGTTCTTCGTGGATAAGTTGGTGCGCTGGCGAGCGTTGAGTTTACGCATGCAGCGGGTGCGCAAATCCTCGCCGCTGCGTATGATGCGCCAGTCCACCTAGGATACAGGGTTACCCGGCCATCCCTACCCGAGACGGCCCTAATCAACAACCAATCTCGATAGTGGCGACAGGATTTGAATTCCCCGGCTTTCGACAAGATTAAGAATTACAGCTGCACGCTTTCATCGCGGCCCTCAGCCTAGCTGTGTCTTGGATCTGTGCGTGAGAATGTCATTTTTCGTAAGCTATTGCACGCAAACGATAAATAGCTCGCAACAAATTTATGCGCCAAGCTGGCGATGACAAAGCCTCGCACTACATTCTTGCTAAGTTGCGCCACAATGTCTCTAGGCTTGCCAGTCCTCCAAAAGCGGCGCTCCACAGAGTTGCATCACAGATCACGGTTTGTCCGCGACGCTCACCGTCGGGCGGCGCCCAAAGCAACGCGTCGAAGTGGGTGTTTATGCGCGAGAAGGGGTGCGGCGCTGCGAGTGGATTAATCGGTTGCTTGGCCAGGACGCGAACTTTGCCTTTTGCTCCGGGCCGAATTTCCAGGTGTGGCAAGTGCGGGTGTGCGTTGAACGTACTGACGTCAGCTAAGACCCCGAGGTCGTCGAGTGGCGCAACGATGATCGACTCTGGTGAGCCTTCAGGCGTGGTCGCAGGATTTAATCCAAATCGATTGCGAACTGGCACTCCGATGGCCTCCAGCAAGCATCTGGCATAACCTCCGATGTCCTGCGCGGCCGGGACAAGTTGGTCGCTATGATGCCGATGTTCGACTTCCTGACTCTCAACGTCACTTCCGATCGTACCGATGTCGTGGTGTGGACTCACGATCAAGCACGCTTCGGTCCTCGAAAGGAATTTATTTACCGCTGCAATCTCGGCCGCCGTCGGTAATTGCGAAGTGCAAGAGTGATCAAGACTGACGACGATTAAAGTGTCAGTAGAATCAAGCAGTTCTTCGGTCAATGGAATCAGTTTGTCGACGTATCGATGAACCACCTCAACATCATTCCCAGTCGCGTCACGAATGACATCGCGAAAGTGCTGGAAGTCGGACAACACCACGTGTTCCATGAAGCCGAGGACGCCCTGATCTGCTTGAGCTGCATTATGTTCGTAGTGCGGCCATATCTCGCGCCTGAACTCGAACAGCGTCGGGTATCTGTGTTCCAAGACTCCGAGTTTGGCGGAATTCTCAGCAACCCAGTTCCAGGCAAAATAGAGCTTGAAGCGACGGTTGGGCATACCTAGTAACCCCGGGCACGAGATGGACGAAGCTCCTCAACCGAGGCGAGCACGGCCTTGCGGAGTTCGGTCTCAAGCACATCAATAAAGGATCCCCGCGTGGTCTCGGTCATCCAAGGATCCATGACTACCGACCGGATGACAGTAATTCGGTCGCCTGCCGAGCCGACCACGCCCAGGCGGCGTGTATAGTCCGTGAAGAATGCCTCTTTGTACGTGGCAAGTTCGAGGTCCGTTGTACTGACCACCATGCCCTGGCTGTAAATGTCTTGCCCGGGTTTTAGGCTGAGTGCGGCATACACCCCCTTGTTTAACTTGTTGGCGATTTCCAGCTGGTCGTTCACATCGCCATTGGGATGTCGAAGGTTAAAGGCGTAGCTAAGGATGTTCTGATCTGGGCCCAGTTCCATGAGTAAATCAATGGCCTCGCTGTCGTCGCGTATCGTCTGGTTGTTGACCCGATCAATGCGCTCGCGGACGAAGCTTCGTTGGGCTTCGATGTCAGCTGCGTTCTCGCCCGCACGCTCGGCGGGCAACCTGGGAACGGGAACTACGATGAAGGGATCCCCTGGACGAGACATATTTAACAGCCGTGCATAGAGCCGCCGGCAGCTATAGAGGGCCTGCCCAATGATCCGTCCGTACCCCGCTTTCGTAGGGCGAATGACCTTGTGCGTCAGATAAACGGCTGCGGGGGCGGCGCCAGGCTTGGAACCTTCAACACCGTAGATTCCAACGGTGGGTTCGGCTTCTCCGCGGTAGATCACAGGCGCTGAAAACGTTACCAGATCGCGCATCGCCGAATTGCGATAGCACAATGCACCGGCAGGATAGGGGATATAACCTGACTTGTGTGGATCTACTGTAATGGAGTCGGCTCGTCTCAGGTTCTTGAATTGCTCGGTTACATACCGACTCAGCCCGAGCTCGGGCGGCGGGTTAGGATGGACAAACCCAGGTGTAGCCAGACCTGCGTCGTCTTCCGGTTCGTTGATCAACGACACGTGATAGCCACCCCAGGCCGCATCCGCATGGACAGAAAAGTTCAGCCCGCGGTCACGCCGTAGGTCATTGCGTAAATCGAGAATTCCTGCCAGCGGATCCACGGCGCTCTCTTCAGTCGTACCAATCACCGCCACAACGGCCAGCACCGGGCGACCTTCGTCAGCACAATTCTCTAGAATGGAGCGGAGTGCAGTCAGATCCTGACGCCCGTCAGCATCGACGGCGACATCAAGCAGATGAGTCGAGCCAATGCCCAACAATGCTGCAGCCTTGGGGAAGGAATAGTGCTTGGTTCCCGGAACGGTGACAACGGGCGCCGGAGTATCCGGCAGGTGGCGGGACATGAAGTCCGCCATACCAAGGGTCTGCACGGACTGTCTGGCCAACTCGGCGGTGACCACTGCCCGAGGAATCTTAAACGTATTGGTCAACTGTGCCGAGAGGTCTAGGATGACGTCTGCGTCCAGATTCAGGACCTCCCAGTCTGATGTGTCTGTAAGCTTTTTCGAAGACCCTGTCGGCAAATCCACGGTCATATCGATCGCGGGTCGCAGCGGTGAGGCAAGATCATTCCGGGCCTCTCTTAGCAACGTCCGCAGCGATACAGGATAGAACTTCAAGTTGCGTGCGGCCCACATGGCTTCGATGTTGGCCACGGTGCCATCGCAGGTGATGTGTCCCCACGCACGAACTGCAGTGGATGTTGCGTTGGTTGTGGTTTGAGCGATGTGTTCCAGGAACTGATTGCGATCAGCCTCCGGAATGCGTCGCCACATTTCCAGGATACTGGCGGCAGCGGCACTATTTTCTGAGGAGTCGTCAAAAGATTGGCTGCCAGCGTCTTGCGCCGTTATATCGGTCTGGTACCCCATCATTCGACAGATGTCATCACCTACGAGCATCTCCAGGATGGTAGTCGCTGCTGAGCCCTCGAAAGCGACATTGTTGGGGTTGTATAGCATCGTCGAAAAGTACCCCAGCATGCCCGGCAGCGTCAGATCCCAGTTCATGTGCCCCTGATATCGCATGCTGAAGAACGGCACGGACTTCTTGAGCTGAGCCAACAGTTCGTTGTGGGCATCTTTCAATGCCGACAGCGCCTGCAGGTACCCAGGGTGGGCCTTCGTCTCCTCCGTGATGAAGGTGGGATCTCCGGGATGAAAATTTCGCCTCCAATAAACATGATCGCGAATGGCTTCGACGATCATTCGCTCAAAGACGTCAACATTTTCGCCTTTCGTCCCTAGGAACCAGGCAGCGACGGCGAACGATGCTGCGTCTGGGGAGGTGGGATCAGAATCCATCTCCACGCGAGCCGGCAAGCTCCAACTCGGAGCGCTCTCCGCATGTTGATAGGCAGCGATAGACTGCCGGGATGGACCTTCGCTGACAAAACTAGCGTCAATATCAAACTTGGACATTGGCCACTCTGCAAGGAAACGAGGCTTGGGCAATCGCCGCCGGCAATCAGGCAGACCGGATCTGATCGATGTCGCTCATGTCCGACCCGACGGATGACAGCTGAATCGGCGTCGGCTCATCGTGATTCCGATCAAGCGTCCTTAAGTGCGCTAAACAGCTTCGCTTTTTCGCGGGCCGAAAGACCAGCAACAAGTCGTTGGATTTGCTGTAGGTTGTTTTCGGGCGGAGTCGTTCCATTCAATGGCTTGGCGCTTGTCCAACCGCTCGGTCGGGGTTTCTTCGTCCGGGCCACGACCGTCCCGCCCAGGTCTTGCGGAAGGTGGTTGTCGCTAATGGCGCTAGCGAAGTCGCTGCCATTGTTCGGCGCTTTCGCTCCCATCCCAAATCCGGCGAAGGCCGTCCAGGCAGCCTTACGACAGTCCTGAAACTCGGCCGCATTCAGCTTTTGAGCCGTGTGTCTACCCTCGAGTGCCGTCAGAATCGCATCGCGAGCGTCAATGAAGCTGGGGTTCGCAGGACAAACTTTGAAGGAATCCACCACGATTTGCCAGCACTCCCGATAGGCTCGGTCGCGGTTTCCCAGCGCGGTTACCATCTTGCGAGTCAAATGCATGAGACACGCACACCAGATCTCGCCGGCGTTGTGTACTTCCTGCAATTCGAACACGGTGGCCATGTCTCCGAAGTCGGAATGGTATTTGTCGTCATACGGTGCACTGCGTATGCCGACGCCTGGCTGATCCACAACCCAATCGCCAGTCGTTGTGCGTTCCTGGCCCGGGGACGAGTAGTTCTGAATGGTGAGCGCAAAATAATCCGACCAGCCCTCGCCCATCGACCCGCTCTGTTCAGCTTCCAGCGCGAGAGCGTTCATCGGACCGCCAACTAGTCGGTTACTGACGCCGTGGACGTATTCGTGAAACACGACATCGGCGTCGAAAGCCGTATGTCGGTTCACACCAGCCACCAGGCCCATGTTCATCACGGGCCGCTGGTGATCGGGATGGGTGAGCATGTTAGCGGTTCCAGCTACCGGACCGGGATGCGACCGTGCAATCACTCCGTCATCTCCCTCGAAATTTCCTGCCGCGACGTCGAATCCTAAGAGAAAGAAGAAGTCGTGAATGTAGTTGCAGAAAAAGAAGATATTTGCGAGTTGCTGATCGACTGGATCGCTGGAGTTAAACGTCAGCTTCCCAGTGACGCTGTCATCTCCTTTCAATCGCTTCGAGGGGAGGTTCGGACTGCCGAATCCGCGCACCGCGATCGCATTCGGGCCCACTGCGTACGCTTGGCCAGCATCCACCCACGACAAGTTCAGTGCCGCTGGAGGAGTGGTGATGCCCAGTGGGTATTTACTGACATCGAGAGGAAAGCTCGTGTCCTGAAGCGAGCTACTGGCTGGGCTCGGAAAGTAGACCCCGGCGCTGACAGCGGTTCCTGCCGCAGTAGCGGGCGCCGCCGCGGCGTAACTTGGAGTGGCGGGAGGTTGAGGGGTATTCGCTGCATCAGCAGTCCTGGCAGCCACGGCGGCATCCGTCGCCCATACCTTTGGCTCCGGCTCATGGCCTGGAGTCTTGCCCATGGTGGTTGAAACCTGCCTGACATACAGCAATTCCCCGTCCTGTTCGTCGGCTGGAACTAGGACTCGATATTGCCGTTCCCCGAGCGGCAACGTAACGAGAATGTCCCAGGCGAGACGCGGAGCTTCGATGCCGGACATGTACACGACTAGACTTGCGGGCACCGTGGCCCCCAGCCCTTGCGCTTCATAGATGATGGGCTGGCTCGGCGAACTGAACCGGGCGTGCACGACTGGGGAAAACGCTTGCAGGTTAATTTGCGAAGCGGGATGGAGTTGGCCATATTCATCGGGAGTATCATCTTCCGCCTGATGTTCGGAAATGTATTGCACTGCGGCCCGTACAGCATCGGCGGCCGGCACCGCCGGTCGAACTTCCAGGCTGGGGGAGATGTAAGGTGCATGGTCGCCGGTCAGTTCCACCGCCGAACCCTTCGAGGCAAACCGAACCGTCCGCGCCATCGTGAAGACGGGAATCCCGCGATAGTGCTGGTTCAGATAAACGAACTGATCTCCCGAGGCGATTTGCTGGACCACGGGGTCGGCAAAAAAATCAGCCGCTCCGGGCTGGTCTTCCGTCGTCGAATCATCCCCTAAATAGGAAGCAAATCTACGGTTTCCAACGTGACTTTCCGAACTTTGAGCGGCATCGATATGCCGGACGAGAGCCAGCGCCTGCGAGATGCGTCCAGCGGGGGTGGCGTCTTCTGGAATACCAAAACCGGCCGGTCTATTGAGCACGATGCGACGTGAGGTTCCGGTCAGCAAATTGGCGCCGCTAACGACCGGGGGGGCCTCGCCCTTCAGGGCCGGGTCGTTCAAAAGGAAATTTTGAAACCCATCGGTCGAACGGCCTTCGGCAAACGAACTGCTCTTTCGGGCTTCGCGAGCCTTGTCAATATTCAAATAGCTAGACATTGAGTGCACTCCTAAGGACGACTGTGAGTCAAAGGAATCAGCCGCGTCTGCGGGGTCCGCGATCACGAATACTGCCGCGCCGATACAGCGGGCAATTTGTGCGGCGTAGTCATATTCAACGGAGGTGTCGCCGGGCTTGTGGTAATTCGGGTTGTCTTGGGGAGCAGGCGACGTCGTGTCAGGCCCTACGAAGAAGTCCTCCGACAAGACACAGGCCGGGTAACCGTGGTCATGAAAGCTCGCATGGTCGCTGCGTCCCGCCGCGGGATCTCCGCCTGGTGGGTGCGTGTTGTCATAGACCTGAGGTGGCAGGAGGTCGGTTGCGACGGACGGTTGGAACCGGCGGATCAAATCCGCCAGCGGACGGGAAGCCGTCGTCATGGCGTCGCTTTGATGACCGATGTGAATCTCGAACGGTCGCGGAGAGGTTTGGTTGTCCCCCGTGTATCCGATCATGTCCATCTGAAAGACAGCGACGATGTGGTCTCCACGGTCCGCTGCTTCGCTCGCGTAAGCCTGACTCCCTACAAGTCCCTGCTCCTCGGCATTAAACAGGACAAATCGCACGGTTCGCTGAAGCTGGCGCGCCGTCGATTTCTCGAATATGATTCGAGCTAGAGAAAGCGCCGCTGCAACTCCGCTGCCATCATCGTCTGCCCCTGGAGCAGCATCCTGGCTTGGGCGGAATATCGCGTCTCCCTCTGCAGCGGTCGAATCTAAGTGTGCTGTAATTAGGATTATTTCGTTGTCAATCCCGGGCAGCTCGGCTTCGACGTTATCAAGCGAGCTTCCCTCGTGCGTGAATCGATGAAACCGCGTGGAGAGGCCCAGATTTTCGAATTCGGCAGCCAGCGCTTGGACGGCGCGGCGGTTATCGGGATGCTTGATGTGCCGGCTGCGAATTGGTCCATTGCCGTCGCCGACATCGGCTAGTCCTACGAACCGGTCGAGGTTAAGACGAATGTGCTCGGCATCCAATTGTGAGAGCTGGTCAATTTCGTCGGAACGAAGGTCACGGAACGTCGTCGCAGGTCCAAACCCGACGCCGGCCGTGAACTCTCTCAAACGATGCGGCGAAGGCATCAGCTTTAAAGTGTGACCGTGCCTACTACCCGTGAAGTGAAAGCTCTCGATGGTCTCGCCAGCCGGAATCCCTACGAGCAATCCCGAGTAGTCGGACATGAGTACCCAGTTCCACGGCTCGTCAGCCGTCCCCTCTCTGTTGCCAGTAAATGCATCAGCGTTCGAGTCGTGCCCCGCATCTGCGTGGCGTGAAGCGCCAAAGAACTGACTCGACGATCCCTCTTTCCCATCCTTCGCAGCAGCGAATCCTTCGGCAGCAATGTTCACGCGGGCGTCATCGCGCAGGAGATACACGTCGGTTGCGTCGGGAGCGTTGGGCGCACCCAAGCGAATGACGTCGTAGCCGGCATCGTCCAGGTTTGCCGCTGTTTTTGCGCTCGCGATCGCCAGTACTTTCCCGGCTAGTAACCCCAGCGCGACAATCGGCAAATCTTGCAGGTTGCTAAACCACGAGTTCCCCTCTTCTCCCTGAGGGGCTCCGATCCGCAGATAGCGTAGCGGGACGTTCTCTAGAACGTCTTCTGCAAGTCGAGGGTCGGGAGCGACGCGCATTCCCGCGCTTATTGCGCCCCCTCGCTCCAGAGCGTCTTCGCCAACAAAGACGCAATGGTTGGCTTCTAATTCCGTCAGCCCGACCGCATACCGAAAGATTGAAGGGTCGGGTTTGGGTTTGATCGCCTCTCCAGAATTAGGATCTGAAGGTGGAAAAATTGAACTATAGACAAGCAAATCCGGGTCAAAGAATTTATAGAGGCCGCAATCCGTCAACGCCTTCCGCATTGAATCGGCAGTTTCGGAGGGAGGCGTGTTAGAAATAATCCCTAGCCGCAGTTGTCGGCTTCGCAGGCGCTCTAGGATGGGGATTACTTGCGGGTCAGCATCGAGGCCAATCAGCGTCCCGGCAGTCGAAATTCTAGGTGACGCCAAAGTTCCGCCGATGTCGAAAAAGATGACCGTTCTGGGCGCTGTTGCGCTGGCGGCAGTTCTCGCCCGGTCACTAGCTGCTGACCCTGACATAACAGCGTTCCGTAACCATGTTTCTTATGCGACGATCCCCTTGCCTTCAAAACATAGGCGGACGCGCTAGAGGGCACTACGGAACTGCTTGGGATTGGATTGGGGAGAGTTGGGTCGATACGGGAATGAATTCTTTGTCAATTCCTGAAAGCTCGAGCGTCACCGCCTGTCGTTGTGAGTCGAAGTCAGAGATCGCACGCAAGACTTGGCCACTCTTCGGATTCAGCGTACTGTGCTCACTGTTGGCTGAAGCAGTTCGCCGGGTTCGAGCCAGCGCGGGCTGATGAGCGTCCACAAGTCGCGAGCCATGCGGTTTCGCAGATAAGTGAAGGGGAGCCAACCGTTCCCACCGTCTCCCCAATGGCTCCCCCATGAGCTGCGAATTAATATCGCATGCTGCCCCCGTCCGAGGTGATCTTTTCTGTAACCGACCGCAACGACTGCTTGACCGCCCCGAATACGTTCCAAGCTGCTCCGATAGGGAATATCGGGATCGATGGTGAGCGACGTGGGAACGGGAAACCCGATAGCGATTGGAAACCCCGCGCTCAGAAACGAGGTGATCACTTCCCACAGAATGGAAGCGTCTTGAGTGGGTTCGTCGAGTCGAAAATACCTGACGTCAGTCAGCGGCCTGGCGAGTGCATACTGAAACGCGCTTGGTTCCTGATCGAACCGCTCCATCTCGTAGGGAGCGATCTCTTCAGGGGGGGCGCCTACCCGCGTCATCACCTTGAGAGTTGTGCGTAGATCGGCCCCGGTATCCTCCCTAGAATGCGACCCTAGGCAGTTTGCCGGCCGCTTTTGTCGTAGATTTCGCGTAACTTTGTAGAGAAAGAGCTTGGAGCCCTCGAACGTATGGCCACGTACTCGACGCTCGAAGTACTCGATCAGGCTTAGTACAGCGAAGGCGGCAGAGCTGTTGAGCGTCCCCTGGTCTTCCACGTCGGTGAAGTAGTCGACTTCTTCATCCCGACGTAGGTCAACTTCGTCGGGTAGCGTCTCGCTCTGCGTGCGATTTAGCCGCACCAAAAGCGGTAGAACCGCGGTGCTTCGATAAGTAAAGTCGCGTGGGTCTGGCAGGTCTGGAATCCAACCCATGCCTTTTGGAATGAACTTGGACACGGTGGAAGCATGATCGATCGACGGTGGTTGAGGCTCACTGCGGTATTAAACTGATGGCTAGACCTATCCGCTACGGACAGAAGTTGGAAAAGAATCCGATCCTGCCGATATGGCCAAGCAGGTCATGCGGGTTCGATCACTTCCCATATAACCCCCTCGCCAGTGCCGTCCCCGTGGAACTGTAACAGACGGTTGATTTGCTTGCGGTTGAGGCACTTGATCGTGTCCGCTAGGCGGCGCTTAGGGTCCTGGTCAGTCTGAGGTGGTAGCGGATCATCGATTCGCTGGGGCCAATGTTCTTCCTGAAAGGCATTGAGTAAAGCTTCCTGGTTTGCAGCTGGCCACTTGAAACGCTTCACGAGCTTGCCGTTCATGTGAAGCTGGCGTGAGTTTGTGTCCCATTGAATGATGTGAGGCTGAGGAGTCGTAAGCGATGGGCCAGCAGCTTGGCCGTCGTCTTCGGCGAACGGCCGGCGACTTTTAGCGACCAAGTTCTTCGAAAAGACATTCACCGAATCCGCGTTGCGCTGCTTATTGCAAGCACCGGCCGCGGCGAGCACCCCTGATTCAGTCAAAACAAAACAGGTGCGACGGGTAAACGTCAGGTCGCCAGTCGCGCGAAAGTCTCTGCCATCGTCTCCCAAAAGCGTGACCTCTTGGGCGTGCCTAACAAAGCCTTTGCGCGCCAACCAGCGGAAATCAGACCAATCGAGTCCACATTCCTTCAGGCTGCGAATCGGAACTGCGAAATCCCAAAGGGTACTTTGCGTGTCTGCCGCATAGTCATAGGCTTCTAGCAACATTGAGAAGGCACGGATGAATTTATTGGGGCTGTCGCTCACCTGATCTCCTGCTCGCCTAAACGGCCAGATCTACGCTTAAGTGCCTCGCTCTCCTAACCGTACTTCAGTGGGGATTCCATTTGTGTTCGACCGCGACAGTCGCGTAGCTTGCGTCGCCGGCGTTTCAGTTCTGGATTTGCTGCCGTTGTCGTTCAGTGGCTCGCAACTCGGCGAATAGAACGGCATCGTGCGCGACGAGCTTCGAAATCGGAAGGAAAGTGGGCCGTCCACAGCATGCAGCCGGAGAAGAAATGACCAGTTCTAATGTCCGGATTGTAAAATGCAATAGTTTCTCGCCGAGGTTTTCTTAGAAGCTAAGTGGATTCAGGCGGTGCAAATTGCAAGCAAAGATTTCCCTCTTTATTTCGACCGACATTCATCTAATGTTCGCATCCCTAGAGTGAAATCCAAGCTAGCAATTTCCCAGTGAGATTTCTTGATTGCGAAATCGAAAGTGACAGCAGTGTGGTACTCCCAACCGTCATGGTTGGAAGCCGCCATACTCCTTCTTCCAGAGGTAGTACGTCTGATCCGTCACGCCGATCTGCTTGCAGAATTCGGGAATCTTCTTCCCCCGAGCCAGTTCCACCGCGGCCTCACGCAGCTTCGAGATGATCTCTTCCGGCTTGAACTTCGTTCCTCGAAGCATCGGATTGCTCTCCTTCGACTTGCGCCCACAACCCGGATTCTCGCTCCAATCGCGGGCTCTTTTGAAGGGGGCACGTCAAACAATCAGAAAAGCAATTGTCACTCCCCGACCCTCCACCGCAACGATTCAATGCTGCGAATTCGACCACGCTGCACAATTTTCGCATTACTTGCAGCATTTCTATCCGGAGATGGTCGCCCATACGACAATCCAGTATTCTATTAAATGCCTAAAGCTACTCTTATTCCTGCTGTGCAGAAGGTGGACGGGGAGACGATTAATGAACGGACGGATTGTCGTGGCTGTTATCATTACTTCTGGTATAATTCTGCCGGCGCTAATTCGTTGGTTAATCAAGGGCCCTTCACAGACTCGAGCGACGATTTCTTATGTTGGGTCTCACGAAGACATTGGCGGAACGCTCTACCCGACTTACCTTTTTCCTCAAGAGAACATCGTCCCGTGGCGCAGCAATTCTGAAGAGAACGTCTATGCGATAGAGCGCGACGGAGACAGGTACTATGGTGAAGACGGCTATGTTTTATTTGCCACTAGATTCAGCTTTCCGGACGCAAACGCAGGCCCCGCTCCAAATGCTGCCATAGAGGAGTTGCCGCGGCATGGGCATCTAAGTAGTTCACGAGACTACCCAACCATTGCTTCTCTGCCCAGCTTTGTTAATCACTGGGATGTCCTGTGTACTCGGATGGCTGGCGGTTGGTCGTATGCACTCGTGGACGATCCACGTTCTCAGCATGGCGAGCGACGGAATACGTTCGACGGAAAAAACTACCCAGTAAAAAATTCAACGAATGCAACCAGCGTCGTTCCTTATTTGAAGATTGGCATCTTGGATGGGCCCGACATGAAGGGCGATGCCCCTGAACTTGGCGTCAAATGCGATCGCTGGTCGTTCACGGTTGGTTCTGGCGTACCGAAGCGATTTCGCGTCGGAGTGATGACAGATGGACTGGACAACGTCGATGTCTCGCCAGGGCAGGTATTCTTGAAACATGTCGGCGGAGTAGAGCGCGGCAGTAAGATTCTGGCTCCGAATCGCTTCGTCGACATGAGTTTCTTTGACGTAGCCGGCGCCAGTCCCGGCGATACCTTCGTCATCGTCGCCGCTCCTGGTCCCAAGCAGGTCGGCGCTGGCGTTTCAGGTGTTTCTTTTGACGTTCTTGAAGAGTGAAACTCTCGGGCGTGCACGCTAGTTGAATGCTAGCGGTTTTCGGGCGGCGAACCGATTTGCATTTGTCCCGAGCCTTTATCAAACGGCCAGGGCAACTCCGCGGCTTTCCTTTTAGATCGCCGAATCAAGACAACATAGACCGTAATTGTCGCGGCTATTAAGACCCAAGCGGGAAGCAGCCATTGGGAATTGAACTTGGGATGCTTCCAGAACTGCCAGTGACTTTGCGGCGGCGTTTGACCTCTCTTCTGACTCGTTAGCCATTGCAACAGACCATGCTCCAAAAATGCCTCGCGCCACGCATTGTGCGGATCAACATCTTTCCCTAGCACTTCCGTAAACCAGCCGACTCCGCCATTTTGTTGAAGGGCGAACAGGGTCGCTAACGTCCCGTCCCTGAGATCGGAAGAATCATGGGCGTTATGAAACGCCCAGACTGGCACTTTCTTCATCTGAGCGATCGCAGCAACGTCGCCGCCGCTAGCCGACGTCGGTGCAATAGCGGAGACGAGATCAGGATAACGCATCGCAAATTCCCAGACAGCGTTGCCACCGCTTGAGATGCCGACGAGACCGATGCGATCGGAGTCTACTGGTTCCGTTACACAGAGGGTTTGCACGATGCGGGCTACGGCTTCCCCAGGCTCGATGAGCGGTTTTCCGCCGTCTTCGCCCTGATGGCCGAACCACATGCGAGATGCGTCGGGACATTGGACGGCTAATAGATAGCATCGGCAGTCGGAAGGTCGTTCGAACTGAGAAAAGACGCATTCGTGAACATAGAGTAATTGCCCGCGGTTGTTGGTTGAAAACTCTAAGGGGCCGTGTCCATGAAACCACACGAGCATAGGTAACTTTTCTTTGGCGCCAGCGTCATGTCTCACATCCGGTTTAAAGATTCGATAGACGAACCGCTCTGTCGCATGAACGCCGTCATTGACGTTGAAAGCCCCCTCCTCAAACAATGACGCATGGGGGATGACGTGCTCCTGGGCGATGAGCAAAGAGACGTCCTGGCATCCCCAAGCGATGCCAAGGCCGGCTTGAACCACGAATAGCGTTAACCGATTCAATCGCAGTCCCTCGAATTAGGATGAACCAATTACTTTACTTGCTGTAGCGAGGACTTCGACAGCAATCTAGGAGAAGACTTCATTCGGCAATATTAGCGCGCGCCGCATGGACTTCGGAATCGACGTCATAATGAATTCGTTGGACCGATCCGTCGCAGAACGACATGAAAAATCCGGACGGATGAGCGCTGCCAAAAGCCGTCGTGTTGTCCTCCTCTGCGTCTTGCGCGGGAGTCAACGCGTAACCGGGACCAGCATAGCGCACGCTGTCTCGATCATCAGACACAAACGGCCCTTGGTCGTCGCCCAATGAGAGTCCGTCCGTATATCGCCTAGTGTCGAGAGACTTTTCACCGGCCAAGTAAGTATTCGATGAGCCGTCGACGAGCTGGGCAAATGTAATCTCGCTCCTCGGGTAAACCACGCCGAACCCGTCCGCAGGGTCGAAGAACTCGTACCTATCCGCTTCCGCGATCGTTTCAGGCCCCGCTTTCCAGTAGCGGTATCCTTTTCCGCCGCCGTTCGCCGCGTAGTCGATGCGCCCGCCCACTTCCAACGGATCAGAGCCCTTCGGCTCAAGCGAATGGGGAATGCCAGTGTTGATACGATAGGCTCGCGGAAGTCGTCTGGAGGGACAGTAGTAAATAGCGACGGGCGTTTCAATCCGTCGTCGGTTGGCTCCCCGTTTGTCGGCCTCGCTGGCTCCCGCCCCAAGCCGATGGAGCTGTTGCTGTTCGCAATAAGGCAACAGCGAGTACGCCCAGGCGCCTGGTTGCTTTTTTCCGGATCCGCCGTCAGGATCAGGAGCCCAAGTGAATCCCCAACCGCCCGACGGAAAATGCCCTTGAGCTCCGTGGTGAAGCTGAAATGCCATGGCCGTTTGTCGAAGATTATTCTGACACGTTGCGCCGCGCGCAGACTCTCTCGCCATTTCTACTGCGGGCAACGTTAGCTGCAGTAAGAGCCCGATAATGGCGATAACGATTAGAAGCTCAACGAGCGTGAATCCCCGCAATGCTACGACGGTGAGCGCCATTCGGTCATCAGCGACTGGTTCTCTTGTTATCACGGCTGATCCACTTATTGCTTTCCACAATTCAAGTAGTTGCGCTACTCGACAGACAAGAACAGCGCTTGCTTACAACGTCGATGCGATAGGACAGTTCTAGACCGACGAATGGGCCTTATCGCTCTCGCCACAGTGAAGTCAGTTCCACTCGATATCGAACCAGCAGTAAGCCGAAGAGCGCGTAAAAGTTTGCCATCGCCCATGTGCCGCGGCTCCACTGAGCGACGTTTACCGCAGCCAATATCCTGGTTCCAACGTCAGGAAGAAATTGCAGTATGAGAAGTCCTATCGCTCCAGTCAGCGTTAGCTCTAGCCAAGGAATGGCTGGGAGAGCGATATCGTTCGCATGAATCCGCATCGCCTCCAGAGCTTGTCGCTCAATCTCTTGTTCTTTCAAGCGTTTCCCAACAAGCTCAAGCAGTTCGTCCAGCTTAGCGACTTCGCCGCAGTTGCTGATCCCGCGATAGAGGACCGATTGCGCGTCCAGATAGCGTCCCCGTTCGACATGAAGCTCTGCAAGACGGAGATAATTTTCCGAAGCGTTTGGGGCCTGGGCAATAGCGCGCTCTAGTGTTTCGATGGGCGACAACACAACAGGCGCCATTTCCATGGCTTGCGCCGCTTCTTCAGCGCACGGAGCACTACCGCGAGAAGCAGCGTCTGCCACAGACGGCTTACCGTCAGGATATCGCAATCGTTCTTGGCAGAGTCGAGAGATCATTTCGGCGGCCTCTCGATTGCGCGGGGCTATCGACTCAATGCGATGCCAACAGGCAATCGCCTGATCGAATTGGCCCATCCGTGCTAGCGAAAGAGCGCAATGCCGATTTACCTCCACGTTGCGAGGCGCCGAGTTTAACGCTTGCTTGAGATAGACAAGTTCGGACTCGTTGCAGTGAAGATGCTCGCAGGACGTCGCCATGGCCCGTAGAACGTCCACATTCCAGGGATCTTGCCTTAAGAGGTCGATCCCAAGTCGCATTGCGTCTTCCCATTCGCCTGCCGCCAGCTTCTTCTTGAGCGGAACGTTACGGCGCTTTGCAATGGCTTGCCAAGCGGGGCTTTGCTTACGGGGAAAGAGGCGGCGCAGGTTCTGCAGGAACGCGTCCGCATATTGAGGATTTCCTGGTGCTGCAATAACGCATTGCGTAAACAGCTCGTGCGCGTAGGGATAGTTCCTCTCACGATGCGCCAGTTGCGAACCGCGTGCGTAGCACTCCTCCAAGCGGGAAAACTCACGCCCTGCCATTTTCCACTCTCCCTTGCGCTTACTCGCCGGCAAATCGACCAATCGACTCAGTTGGCTCACAGGGCTGTGTTATTCCAACGACTCGTCGTAGCTGATATAGCGTACCGATCCATCGCAATAGACGAAATTGCATCCAGACGGATGGCTGCTTCCAAAACCGCTGCCGCCGCCGCTATCTTGCCGCGGATTTCCACCGGGCGCTCGACCGACGTCATCGCAGGCGCCGAGATACATCGCTCTT
Source organism: Lacipirellula parvula (assembly GCF_009177095.1). Classification (NCBI taxonomy): domain Bacteria; kingdom Pseudomonadati; phylum Planctomycetota; class Planctomycetia; order Pirellulales; family Lacipirellulaceae; genus Lacipirellula; species Lacipirellula parvula. The sequence goes on along the minus strand of NZ_AP021861.1, from coordinate 5,782,937 downwards.
TGATCCCCAGCGGCGGCCCCGTCGACGTAGTGATCCGAAGCGACGGACTTCTCGCCGGCAAAAACCGTATTACTCATGCCTCGACCGCGCAACTGCACTTCACTGGCGATGACCTCTGACTTCTCATAGGACACTTTCGAATTGACGGCATAATCGCTCTTGGCGCATTTCTCCGGAGCTATCGCATTCTTCAAAGTTCGATCGCCTTGGAATGGATAGGGCCGAGGCAATCGACGGCTAGGGCAAGTAAAACTTTCAAGCGGCGTAGCCATCACAGCTGCAATCGCAATTCGTTTTTCTTGTTGCGCTTGCCGAGTTCCTTGTTCGCGGAGCGATTGTTGCTCGATGAACGGCAAAACGTTATAGACCCATCCCCCCGGCTGACGCGTCCCGAACCCAGCGTCTGGATCCCCCATCCATCCTGGGCCCCATCCGCCAGTCGGAAACGTCTGGTGCGCATCAAGATGGAGCTTGGCGGCTATACCCAATTGCCGCATATTGTTGGCACATGTGGTACGACGGGCCGACTCACGCGACATTTCCACGGCTGGCAGAATCAGGCCAATTAAAACGCCAATAATGGCGATTACCACGAGAACTTCAATCAGCGTTAGTGCACGGCGAATCGGCATATTAATTTATAAAATTAACGAATTAGAAGAGGATGTATTGAAGCAATTTTCAGCCTGCGTTGCACAGGAGTATGCGAACTTCTGCAAAGGCATCAATCACTAGAGAAATTGAATCAGGGCGGCTATCTTCACGCAGTAAATGCACTACCTGTCGACCACGGCGATGTTGGCCTCGCAAAGGGGAAAGCAGCAACTCTCGAAAACAACTGAATATGTTGTGGTTGATACCTGCGGAGGAAATGGAATTTTTCTTTTATCTAAATCGAGAGGGAAGGGTCCGTTTAAAATAGTCGATGGCTCCGCTATTTAACGCATAAAGTAGCACTTTGATAACTGCCGATGTTAGCAGGCAATGACATTGGTTCGAGCGATCCAGCAATCGCCGCGTGACGCGCAGGTTATTCGCGGCCGATTGCATTTGTATTGAATATTGAACTCAATTGTTCCGCTTTACGCAACCTTTCTATGCTTGACCTTCACCCTAATCTTGATCCAGTCGGAACGCTAGGAATTGGCTTGCTTGACCTGCTACCAGAAACTGGTCCAAGGTAAGTAAGAATTGCGGGGCTTCAACTTGCCAGGCATGCCTGGCAAGTTGAAGCGAACTCCTTGGGGGCCAGGTTCCCCAGGACGCTATGAGGTCGATGTTCGTTGTGGTCTGTCCGCCAGTTGCTGATCTTCTCTTCGGCGCCCTCCAAGGACAAGAACCAGTTTTCATTCAGGCACTCGGCGCGGAGCCGGCCGTTGAAGGATTCAATCAAGGCGTTGTCCGTGGGCTTGCCAGGACGACTGAAGTCAAGCTGGACGCTGTTGGCATAGGCCCATTGATCTAGCGCCTTCGAGGTGAATTCGGTTCCATTGTCCACGCGAATCGTTTTGGGCAGACCGCGCTCGGCGCCGATCCACATGAGCACGCGAGCGACGTCCTGCCCGCGGAACCGCTGGCCGACTTCTATCGCTAAGCTCTCACGTGAAAAGTGATCGACTATCGTTAACACCCGGATCCGACGGCCGTCGAACAGTTCGTCAGCCATGGAGTCCATCGCCCAGCAGTCGTTGATCTGCTCTGCCGCCGGTCGACCGACTCGCGTTCGACAACTGACTCGACGCTTGGGAGTTCGCGTCCGTAATCCCAGGTGCTCCTCGCAATACAGCCGATAGACCCGCTTGGCGTTGATCTGCCAGCCCTCGCGCTGCATTAGGATGTGCAATCGCCGGTAGCCGTACCGCACGCGGGCCGCCGCCAACTCTCTCAACCGCATCCTCAACGCGGCCTGCTCGTCTCGTTGAACTCGGTAGCGCTGGCTGGAGCGCGGGCAACCGAGCACTCGACACGCCTTCCGCTCGCTGATCCCGTAGCGGGCCTCCGCTTCGCGGACCAATTCGCGGCGACGAGCAGGCCTTAAAGCTTTTTTGACAGGACGTCCTGCAAGATCTGCTTGTCGAGGCTGAGGTCGGCTACCAGAGCCTTCAGCTTCTTGTTCTCTTCTTCCAGTAGCTTCAAACGCCGCACCTCGGCGACGCCTAGGCCCGCGAACTTCTTCTTCCAGCGGTGGAACGTCTGCTGGGTGATCCCAGGCTTCCGGCAGACCTCCTCCACCGCCATGCCAGCCTCCGCCTGTTGAACGGTAAACGCAATCTGCTGATCCGTGAACTGAGACTTCTTCATGACCAATCCTCCCAAAAAACGCTTGGCCAGATCTCGCCTCCACAGTCTTCTAACCGACGGACTCGTTTTTGGGTAGCAGGTCACTGAGCTTGCGACCCATTCGATCGATCTTCCGGAAGTTTAATTGCGGGAGCACGAAATATCGTGACCGGCACAGTCACCCGCGAATTGCCCTCCAGCTCGAACACGACCTCGCCGCTGACTGGAACATCTCCGGGCAGTATTTTGGGCAAGCGCGTACTTACGACATACGTCGCTTCGCGTTCCCCTGTTCCTTTCTTCAGCGCAATTTGTAAGGCATGAACGCCTCCCGTGTTTATCCTATTCACTTGGATTCTCTTATGCGTTCGGCTCCGCAAACGAATTTCGGCTGCGCCGCCGTCATTAGGACCAGGACCGAGGGTAATGAGGGCCACCTGCGGGGCCGCGTAGGCGTCCTGAACGACACTGCCTTCGATGGAAACCCTATGGGTTGCTGGAACTGCGTTGCTGTCTACTGTGATTACTAACTCACCGCGGAAAGTCTCAATAGGACAGTTGTTCCGCGCCTCGAACGCCACTTCAATCAAATAGTCGCCAGGCGTCGCCGCGAATCCCAGTCGACTACTCAACATCTTGGTTGCTGCACGGATAGGCTTCCACGATATTGAGCAAGACAAGTCTCGGTCGGAAATCGCGTTCCCCTCCAAATTGAAGTTTGCATTTCGCACTTCGATGCCTTCGAAGCCGGGGGCAGCGACGATAAATTGTTGCTTGAGTTGACCGCCCCGCGAGATGTCGTCGAAGCGCATTGCCTCAGTCGAGATCGCTCTTCTCCTGGGAGTCGCACATGCCACTCTTAAAAGAGATATCGGAATTATCGGGTCATTAGTCTCGACGAATACCGATTGCTGCACGCGACCCTCCCGGCCCTCGAGGTTTAAGCTGACTTCAATCCGAGCCGTTTCGCCTGGGGCCACTCTTTTTTGAGAAAGCGTCGGCTTGGTGCAACCGCAACTCACTTTAATGTCTTGAACTATGAGATCCTGGCAGCCGCGATTGTGAAACTCGAATGCATAGACGGGGGCTTCGCCCTGGGGGATAAGTCCATGGTCTATATAGCATTCGTCCCATTCTAGTTGGGGGCGATCGCTCGGCGTAGCTGGACGTCGCTTCTCCAGCACCAACGCTTTGCCCGTCCAGATTCTCTCCAATTCTGTCCTAGAGCACCATCGAGCAGGAGCGTCGCCGTCGTAGACCCTTAAGCTCCCGTCGGAGTTGTCGACTCGTGGATCGACGCAGATGTAGTGGTCGCCGTTGACGAACAGGACCGCAACGCCATTAATATTGCGCAGGTCATCCCAACTTAACTCTGTAATGGTGTTGGCTATCGTTGACTGCCCGCCTGCGAAGTCCGCTAAATCGATCAGGGAAACACCGTACGGGGTCACGCGACAAGTTTTTGCCACCTGCGCCGCGGTTGCGTTCACGCCAAGGCGCGCCATCGCGCATGACAAGCTCATGGGCCCGCAGATCACTTTGTAATAATCTGCGTGCGACGGGTTGATTTCCGAAGCTAGCCGATACTTTGCAATTGCGCCCCATCTCGCGGCAAAACCTAGCAGGCATCCGACAAGCACGACGCAAAGACCTTTTTTGAACACTATCGCAGTTTCCTAAGATCTTGTAACCAATCAGCTGCGTTTTAGTTTGCGCCATGCAATAGCCGCCAGGAGCACTGCAATGAGGGTGACATTAAGGGGCACCCACCAAGTTCGGAGTGGAGCAGTATCTCCATCGGCGACTAGTGGCGTGAGATTGTCTCCCGACTGAATGACCTTACCTGCTTTCGTTCGCGTGCCCGTAATTCGGTCATGAATTTCCACCTCCTTGCCGAAGTGGACCTTAAGGTCCTCCGCGGTCACGACCCCGACTTGAATGTCGCTCGCCGTCGTTTCGTATTGAGTGCAAAAACCTTCTTCAATGGAGCGTGTCGAGACAACGGTCTCAATGAAATGAGTCGGAAACCACACCCCTTTGTCCTCGCTCATCGCCTTAACTTCGAGCGTCAAATCCTGGTCTAAGGGCGGAGAGGACTCGAAATCCCAATGCCACTCCATTCGCACGGGCATGAAGCCCCTGCGAGGATCGAGCCAGATAGTGCGTTTATCGTGGTAAGGAGTGCCCTCCTTAAGGTCTACTTGAAGAGATATCTTGATATCGCCGCCATCGCTGCTCGTGCCTTCAAATTCGACAGCCCCAATGTTCTTGAGCAGGAAGCTAATTGGAAAGTTCGCTGCCCTATCGTAATTGCCGTCGAACCAGTATTGAAATCGACTTGACCGGACAAGTTGGTCTTCTTTGGTGTCGACCGCGCCGTAAATGCCCGCATAGCCATGTTGCTCGGCTACAGACCGCGCGGTGCCGGAGGAAGAGTCTATCGAGGTGACAACCTTCTGGTTGGGGTGAGCGGATGTCGGAAGATACCAGTTGACGCTCGTCCAGCGATTCCCATCTTTGCGACGAGTTTCGCATTCGAAACGACCGACCTTATCACTAAGCACGGGGCCAGGCTTATCGCCCCGATATTCCAGCACGAGAACCCGTGAAATTGACTTCGCCCTAACATTTCTTACTGCTATTTCGCGCTCCCGCAGCACGCTCGTCAGAACGGCTCGCTTGTCTGTTTCAGATAAGCTTTCGAAGTCCCGAGCGGTCATCTGCGCTGCGCATGGGCGCGGCATCGCGAGGAGCGACGAAGCCGCGGTGCATACGATTGCCGCGTGCATCCCAGCCAGTCGGGCAACTCGGAAATTCGAAGCTTTCACAGTTTTCGCAATCGTAGCTAGCATGATTTTCAGCGCGCGATGAGATCAATAGCCAATGCAACGATCGAATGGTTCTTGCTGGCTAATGCCTGAGGCAGAAGTAGCTGTTGTGACGCGGTTTCTCACGCATTCCGGTTGCCATCGATAATCGCCGCAGGCGGCCTCGGTGCGGCAGAAAAACCTTCAGCTACAGCCTTGCTGAGCGAGTGCCTACGAACTGAAGCATGTTGACAAGAGAAGCCAAGCAACGCTAATTGTTGCACGACCAAAACGTGCAGGTTCCGTCTTCGCCCGTGACCAGGTTATTCACGCAGATGCAGTTTCCCTCCACATCGGTGCAAACGCCATTATCAAACCGCTGGCCGCAAATATACGAAGCGGCGGGTGGGCATTCGCCGCCTTCGCTTCTGAAGCACATCTTTGCAGGCACCGTATCATTACCAAGGCAAGTTTTACATTCGCCGCTGCAAGTCGACTGCTGGTAGTTGCAAGAGAGCGTGCCCTGCTCCGCGCACGCCCAGGTACGTTTGGGCAAGCAGGTCGCGTTGGGCAACGGATCGGCTCCGGCGGCAACTGCTGTGGCGTAAAGCATGGCAGCGAGGCAAGTGCATTTAATCAAATTACGCATAGTAAAATCCTGAAAGTACGACTAATAAGGTAGCTTCGGACGGTAGATTAAGGAGAAAGAAAGGCCGAAATCTCAACGACGGCGGGCGTCGCGTCCGGCGAGCGTGACGTTTCAATTGTTAGTCGCCCGCGGGCCAGGCGATTTCCGGAACCAACACCAATTCGGGTGATTCGAACTCTAGGAGCCTTGGTTGAGTCGAGGTCGTTGCTATCGATAACTTCAGTATGCATTGAAGCATCGCCGCTATACGAAGCGGAGATGATGCGCGGAATCTGTTCAAGGTCGTCGATCGCCACAAGGCTGCGTTCAATAATTTCGTCAGCGGGTAGTCGGCCGACAAATATAGACGGAACCCATGGCGTGGCCTTGTCGATAATAGTAGCCTCCAATTCAATCTCAAGCTCGGCTGTGCCCTCGTCTGTCGACTCCGTGAGGATTCTAGCCTTGGATTTAAACAGACCTACAGGCTCCGTATCCAGTTCGAGTTTTAGTGGCACCTGAATCAATTCGCAATTTCGACGCAAGATTTCGTCGCTCCGCGTGAGGCTAGTTGGTTTGCCGTCGATCTTCAGGCGGCATTCGTCGCTCACGAAAGTTCTAAAGTTGACCGCACTGCCGTCGTAGCGTGAGATTAGAATCTCTTTCGTTTTCGAATCACCGCGGCAGATCCTCCCAAAGTTAATCTTGGCGGGATAACAATAGAGAAGGTCGCTAACTGCTCGACTGCCCACTATCGACAGCGCGCAGGGGGGCTGGGAAGTGTCGTCGTCTATCACCATGATCGTCTTTCGAAAACCGCCCGGCGGCCCGAACACGGAAATAGTGACGCTAATATCTGTAAAATGCCCTGGGGGGATCTCGGATTCGTAGTCATCGGCGACTACGCACCCGCAATCAGATCGGACATCAGCAAGCTTAATGCTCTTTGTTGAACGGTTCTCGACATGAAAAACGTGGGTGAAGTCGAGAGCCTTGCCTTTTACCAGTACTTCCCCCAAGTTCCATGTGGCTTCAGTACAGACCAACGACGCCGTCTGCAGTTGCTTAGCTGCCGAGAGGCTCTCCTGCTGCGAGGGAGTACAACCGGTCGCGCACGCAATCGTCACTATCGCGACCATGAGATGAAAAGAAAGGTGGCACCTTATATTGCGATTTATTCCAACAGTAGCGCCGTATTTTTTCATTTATCTATTCTTTTCTTGACGTCGAATCGGCGATCGATGATTGGGGTATCTGCGGGCAAGCTAATGCGATTCAAGTCAACTACCTTCCCGTCTACAACTAGTTCAATGAATGTGCAATTGGCCCAGCGCGCTCTCATGTTCGATGCATTAGGGTTTCGCGGTGTTGCCACCTCACTCTTCGGAGCACTACGTACGGCGGGCCAAACCCTTACACCAGATTCGAGCGCGCGACTCATATTCGGGTCTGGACTTCGAAGAATGATCAGTGGAGCTCCTTTCGATTTCAGTGCGAGGATGAATGGCCAAGCCGCTTCGAATGCATCGCGCTGGTCGAAAGTGATTTCGTGGTGAATTCGACAGTCAGTGCCGCCCACGACGGAAATGGCTTGCTTGCGCAGCCCCTCTAGCTCCTTCGGCCACGAGGTCGGCCACGTTCCTTCGCTGCTCACTGAATCCATCGCATGCGTGGCGGAGGCCACGCATGCGACAGCGATGATCGCAAAAATCAGTCGTCGAATCACTGTAGCTCTCCATTTTACGCGGGCGGTATTCCGTCGCTTTTCCACCATCTTCTATACGCGATCGCCGCCAGGATTCCGGCAACTACTACTATGTTTACCGTCAGAAACCATTGTCGCCCAGCGTTTGACGAGCCTTCAGTCAGTGCCAAGCTCAAGTCTGGCAGGTTGGGCTGCGACACTATCGCAGGGGAAACACGGCCGTCCGTAAGGGTGAGCTTGGGCTCATTGCTCCGTAGTACGGCCTCCTGGGAGCGGCTATACAGCGTGCTGTCGAACTCCTCGACGGCAGGCTCAAAAGCGAGATGCACCGTTGTTGCACCGGGCGATGACTTCATGTCCTCAAGCGGGCCAAGGAAGTTGACGTACGAATCTTTCGGGATGCAGTATGAGCCGCTCCAAGTGACGCCCTCATTCGCCATCTCCGCAAAAACCACTGCGGGACTTGCGGCCGCATAGAACTTGGCTTTTCGCACGATCCAGGCCGCAGCCGGCTCAATTTCAAGATCCCATTTGCCATTGGCGCCTGAGTAAGCTCGACCCAGCGCAGTGACATGAAGACGATTCTTAGAAGTCTTATCTACCGTCAGGACCTTGTCGATGCTACCCGAGAAGAATCGGCCCATTGCCCACTGATAGGTCAGCTGATTCATAATGGGCGAGAGATCTCGAGGAGGGTAGACGTAGGAGTTGTAAAGCTTTCCAACCTCCTGCCTCTGGCCCTCTCTAGACACCAGAAGGGAGAGATCGATCTGATGATTTCCGCAAGCATCTGAGCCCCAGTAACCCCATTCCGTCGCGCGCACAGTCGCAGCCATACTCTCATCTGATCCTGCAACGGCTGCGGGTTTCGCAGCATTGCCAAATCGCATTCCATCCGTGTCCCACTCCCGCTCGGAAGGCGGCACATAATGGGGGGTTTCGTAATCTACGATCTCCATAAGGTACGCTGTTTTGTCTGCCTCGGCAGTGAAGGTCCAACGGGCTTTCACCTTAAAGAAGGGACCCCTAGGGCTAAGTCGGTCAATCCTGTCTTCAATTGCAGTGGCCTTAAATCCTGCTACGAAGACGGAGTCAAACTGTCTCAAGTGATGCAATACGCTCTCGACGTCTACGGTGCTGTCGTCAAGTGCGTGGATTGCTGGCTCCGACCCTCGCCCCTGACCCATGGCGTTTGGTTCATAGGGCAATGCAATCGCGACGCCAATAGCCGCAACAATAAATCTGATGGACTTAGTAGGCATTCGGTCGCTGGCAAACCGCAGCTTATGTTGTTAGTGAAGCGGCGCTCTTGCGTCGTCCGCAATGTCAATTAGCCTCACTAGGCATAATTGAATGAACTTAGCGTGAAAAAAGATGCAGTAGGAATGAATTGCTAGGGCGATTAAGCACTGCACACTGTCCGCCGCGGCAGCTTCGACAGCGGGCGCCAAGTTCCGGGTATCAAGTGCGAGGGCAATCGCTGGCGGTCATTACCCTTCTGTCGATGGCGAGTAAACTGAGGAGCAAGCCGGATTCCGGCAGGAACGACCATTCCGCCACCCGAGGCCATCAAGCTGCCGCTCATACGTACCGGCCGATATAAGCCGAGGCCGGATGTCGAGCCCTTGCGCGCCTATTGTGGCAGCGGTTCTCAGTCGCCGCAGACCATCCTGCCTGCATACGTCGAAATCGAAACGATTGGCCCCGTGCTACAAGCACTAGTTTTGCAAGGCGTTTCGCCTCGCGCATTACTAGGGCCATCCCAGACGCACCATGTCTGATTGGGAACATACTCAAAGCTGGAATAGCCCTGGTCTGCGCATTCCTCACGCCGGATGGTGAGCTTGCGCCACCAGTCGTCCATGTCGGTGTGGATTTTGCAAGGATCCTCAGGGTTGTTGCCAACCTGACATTTAGCAAAACGCACTTCGTTGCGCGTACACCGAGAAACGTCGCAGCAGGCGTGAGGGTCAGTGGCAGGATCACAGTTCTGGGCGGGTGAATGCAAGCATTCATCCACAGTCATTGAGTCGACTGAGCACTCGCCTTTGCAGCCCTGTTGGGTGACAGCGCCGAAAACCGATGACCACGCTGTTGGACTGCACGCATACACAAGGGCTGCGACCGACAGCGATGAACCTAATAATATTGCTCTCGAGTAAACCTGCCGCATTAGGAGATTCCTTTCGTATGGTGGAGTAAGGACCTTGAGCATCAGCCTTAAAGTGTCCTGACCAACAGTCCACGGCTAGGAAGCATCGGGCCCATGGCTCGAACACTCGATCTTGCGGTATAGACGGTAAACTTTAACTTCGATGCGCCGTCCTGTGTAAGGTTCGTATCGGACAGTCTCAGTACCGACGGGGATGAGTCATGATGGCGTTATTGCGCATCTTATTAGTGTGTTGACAGAATAGCACTCTCGAAGTGGCGGTCAATAGCTGCAATCGGACTGTTGGTGCTTCGCATCGACGGCACCCGCCACGGTAACAGCTGTATCGCGCTGCAGGCTTAGTAAGGGCCGTACGGAATGCGGGCACATGCGATCTTAAAGCGTCTAAATCCGGAAATGCTCTTTTTAGTGTCCCGGTGTAATTCGGCTAGTGCGAGTGAGGATCACCATTTTTTCGGCGCCTGACAAGATTCACTCGGTGACGTCGTAAATAAATATGGAGTATCCTACCCGAGCCGTTGGAATTCGCTGGCGAAGTTCTCGGAATCTATGATTTTCGCCGATGACACCTATAAGCTCGCAAGCGCTTACCACATAACGCCCTGGGGGCAGGGATTGGTTGGCATCCTCGGTCCCTTCCGAAGCTTGCTTTACTTCCAGATCCAGAAAATCCAGCGGTGCCGGGCTGGTTACGAAATATCGCGTTGGCAGTTCGGTGCCGTGGCTTTCCAGCCATCGCTTCATCAAGAGCAAGTCTTGCCCCCAATCGATATTGCTACTTGTGAGGTATTGCCATCCATTCCTAGGTCCTCCGGTTATTTCATTGAAGTAAGCCAGAGTGTGCGGAAAGCAAAAGAGGCTGCTTGCGACAGACCAACTCAATGCGCAAATAATAAAAACAGACAGAAGATTTGGCGGCACGCGAGATTTCTGGACCCGCCGTCCCAGGAATGAGGCGGCAGCTGCGAGGCGGCTAGCCCAGATGAATAGAAATGGGAGAGCAGGCATCGCATATCTAAAGTGCATATTCATGCCAGTCTGCGAGCTTACAAGCGCGAAAACGACCGTTGCTGGAGCAAGAAGGATGAATTCGTCGGCTCGCCTTGCAGGTGACCCACGTAGCGTTGCGGCAATAATCAGCATCAATGTCCCTAGCGGAACCTTTAGGGCCAACGCGGAGAGATAGTAGTGCCACCAGCCGGTTTTGGACCATGTACCTGCGAGATAAAACTGGCTGTCAAAGTGCTCGAAGTCCTTTCGTTGCAAGTCGATGCCGCAGACATAATTCTTCGGAAGCGGCACCGGGACGTCCGCGACCCAGGTCTCCGCAAACCTATTTCCGCCAGTCTTTGCGTTCTCCGCCTCGAGGCCGGTCAACGCTTCGCTTACGAAGGTGTAATCCCCCAATTGCGTGAAAGACCCCTCAAAGCCGTAGCCTAGGTTGACGACGTACAGTCCGATCAGGCCACGAACGCAGAGTTTTGCAAACTCCGTAAGCCAGATGCGTAGGCCAATTTTATCACGGTGTGCACAGCGATAAATCAGCCAAAGCACAGGCCAAAGGGGGTAGAGTACAATTAGCGTCGTTTTAGATAGCTCTGCAATGCCCAGGATAACGCCGCTGGAAATGGTTAATCGCCATGTTGGCTTCTTCAGCCAGCGCCAGAATGAGAAACATGCTGCCAAACTAAGGGCTGTTGCAGAGACATCGCTCGTAATGAGCTGCCCATGCCCTAGGATATTGGGGCAAAAACACCATAGGGTAAGGGCGAGAAGCCCAGAGGTCGGCCCATATAGATCGCGGCCCCACAGAAAACAGACGTATCCGCCCAGCAAGCTGAACGGTATGCACGCCCATCTAGCGAGCGTCACCAGCTCACACGTGCGAAGCCCGTTTGCATCGCAGAAATCGCTTCCCAAAGCCATCTCGGGTCTCGCTGCGGGGCCCTCCCAATAACTTGTCCAATCGGTTTGACAGCCGGCAAATATCGCGGGGACCGCGGCGATAAGGCGTACTAACGGCGGATTGACGCGATAGACTTCGAATCGGCGAAACTTCCAATAGCTTATTCCTGCAACGAGGTGCGCCGGCTCATTATAAGTTGGGCTATGTACCGCCGCCCCATAGGCAAGTAGCAGAGTGTGGATCCCTAGCAGGGAAGCGACTATCGCTTTAAGCCGGTGAGAAGCCAATTTGTTGTGGAATGCTGAATTTTTCGCGATTCTTACCAAACCGGACGCATTGGCGTTCTCCATTTGTTGCGCGCTTTCTCGGTGAGCTCGTGGCCCTCATCGATTGGAGGGGAAACCTAGGCTGCGGGGATAAAATTGGACCGCTACAGCCTCGGGGGGCAGATTCGCAATCGAGCGCGGCTCCTATTGAGGGGGCGCGTCAATCTGCGCGTCCCGACTGATGTAGCGACGTGTACATGGCAAAGAGCTGTCTCGGCGCTCAGACGGGAGAAGGATTTGCGGCGATAGCTGAATCGATGAGAGGCTTGCCGAAGAATTGTGCAAGTTTTAAGCAGGTTAAAGCGATTTTCAATGTTTTCGAGGCCCCGGAAACTCGGTGGGCGCTATTCAGTTCGCTGGAGACTCGACGGCGGGGAACGCTAAGATTGGAGTTGCGTGCCAATCATGCACCGTTCTCGTACGAAACCGCACTTTAGCTGGGCCATAATATCGGAATCTCCATGAAGCGCATCTTGGAAATTCACGGCCTAAGCTGATTTCGCAGCCACGAATGCCGCCGCCTCGATCCAACTCCGAAGGAGCTTGGGGGGAAACTCAGCGACGCGAGGCGAAATGACGAACATCAGTAGTCTCGTTCCCTAGTCAATAGCTTCGTCTACATCCCGCGTGTCGCGGATCGCAATCGCTGTGCGGTCGAGCGATGCGTCGAACATAAATCGGACGAGATGTGCTCCCAGCGAAGCTATCGCATCGTGAGTTCGATTTCCAGCTATGCGATCGATCTTAATGCCTCCATCACGCGTAAATTTCTTTTCACCATTAGGTCGCCTGGACGCACGAGATCAACTATACTCGCCGGGCGCGGCGGCAATTCCAAATCCGCAGTGAAACCGCCCCAGCGAGCGTCAGCGTCACCAACGCTATTTGAATGTAGAACTGGTCGTCGGTCACCGCCGCCCCATTAATCAACCGCAGAATCGGCGCGAGAAGTACGACTACCCAGCAGCAGAATTCCGCCGCCGGGAGTGTTTCGCGCCAGTCGTCCGCAGCCGAGTCCGCCATGTCGCACGACTCTTTCACCTCACGCTCAATCGACGGATCAACACTGCTGTCTGTCATTATTCCAGTTTACAACGAAGAGGCGACGTTGGGTGAAGTGCTGGAGCGAGTCCTGAAACTCCCCGGGGATGTGGAAGCAATTGTCGTAGATGATGGCTCAACGGATCAGACCAAAACTATTATCGCCGAAGCGGCCCGAGCCGACCACCGAATTCGATCGATTCGCCTGGAAGCGAACTCCGGCAAGACGGCCGCCGTGCGAAGAGGCATAGAAGAGGCTCAGGGGGGCGCAATTGTCATTCAAGACGCCGATCTCGAATACGATGCCACCGAGATACCGCGGCTCATTGAGGCGATACAGTTAGGTCGGGCTGACGTTGTCTACGGTAGCCGACTCATGCATCGACCAGCGCGAGGCGATTGGCCTTTCTGGCACTACGCGGGCAACAGGGTCATCACGGCGGTCAGCAATTGCTTTACACACTGGCGGCTAACCGACGTGGAGACGTGTTATAAAGCGTTTCGAGCCCCCCTTCTTAAAAAACTGACTCTCACTAGCAAGCGGTTCGGCATGGAGATCGAAATTACGGCGCTAGCTAGCCAAACCAACGCTCGACTGCTAGAAGTACCGGTTGCTTACGCTCCACGCAACGTCGCTCAAGGTAAGAAGATCCGCTTCACCGACGGTCTTTGGGCCATCTATTACGTCTTTTACTACAATCTGGTAGCCCGCTGGAAAACGGTCACGCGGCACTATACTCAATCGGTTAACGAATTTCTGGACACAATAATATCCAATGAGCGTATGGCGGAGTGGGGCGACGGCTCCTCTGCTATGGCCGGTAGGTCGAGCGAAGTGCTGACGACAATTCCGTCGGCAATTTGAATTTCGACGGGCGTCTGAACAAACCACTCGCGGGCGTCGGATAGCCGAACATGGCGCGCAACTCCTTCCGCTGCGTGATCTGATTCGTAGGGTGGTGTTTCAACAAGCGCGACGCCACGTTTCCGATCTTTCATCGCCAATCGTTCATACTGTGGCACTGCTTCCTGGCAGTGGGGGCAGTCATGATGGTAGATAAGAATCGTCCAACTTCCTTCGTCAAGTGGAACTTCGGGCGATAGATGGGCGGCAAGCGGAAACGGCCTTCCGATCCACGTCTCGGGTTCAAGAATGACTAATCCGCCGACCTCACGGAAAACGTCCTCCAGGGGGGGGGGGGCTATTCAGCACACCCGCCGCCAATAATGCCGCCAGGGCGTACACACCGCTGGCGCGGTAGAGTCGGGGCGGCATCGCTTTCCGGCGACTAGGCGTAGATTTCCAAGCTCCCCACGCTGCGAGCAAGAGCATAAGTCCGTCGAGCGTCGCAGTGATCCAGGGATTAACCTGAAGGGATCCGAAGCAACCGCAAGACTCATAGCCCATCGAGCCGCGGTAGATCGAAAAGGCTCCAAAGACGCCGAACATGACTGCGGAAGTGGCCAGCGTTTTTCTGGTCCAGCAGCCAAATATCAATAGGGCGGCAATCGCCAGTTCCACATGTACGACCGTGGCTGTAAGGAGCGATGGGATTCGGTATGCGACGGCGAGTGTGGCCGATTCGGCGGGGGAAATAATCTTCATTGCCGCCGTGGCAAAGAGGAGACTGCCAATTGTCAACCGAACGAATATTACAGCAGTTGATTCACGCACTGCCGGTTCGGAGGGCAGGTCTGTAATCTCCATGCAGTTTCTCCCAGAGGGCGCAGAAGGCTCAAGATGGTTGGTGCATCGGCGGGAAATTTCTATAATCGATCCAGTTTATAGAGGCATCGCGCCTCCGTCGAGGAGTGCATCTACGCGCCTCAGAGCAAAGAGCCTGCGAACGAAAAATCCAGTAGACGACGTAGTGGGATCTCTCCTGGGCTGCTGTGTCATCTATCGCTTTAAGTGTTTGTGTGGTCGAGGGAGGGAGTCCCTGCCGTTCGTAGGTTGTAGCAGGCGGTCGGTGATCGATGCCTTTCATCCCGTGGCCCTGATCGGCCATTGGCGCAACAATTTCGTCGACAAGTTGCAACGGGAGCGGTATGCGAAAGGCACCGGGCCCCCGCGCTCCTTGGGCAGAATTCCACCTCGCCTCGCAACGGTAGCCTCCATTGCGCGCGGTGGGGACGTCGCGAGTGACGACAAGTTGCATTGCTTAACACCCTGCGCAGGTCATGAATACCGACACTCGCATGACGAGCGGCCGTCACGGTCTACCATGGTGCCCCCTCGAGTTCTTCCTGGTGAAGGAATAGTCGGCGCGCCGCAGCGTTGCAGTTCGAAGGACATTCTGGTGTCGCATTCGTTGCGACAGAAAGCGAAACCAATCGATGGCAAAAAATCGCTCGCGTCGGCGCCGTCGCCATTTGAGCAATTCGCTCGTTCAATCAAAGTCGATAAATCTCATGAGCATGCCGAAGCCCTGCTGCTGACCTGTATCGACTTTCGATTCTTCAACCTGATCGCACGAGCGATGGATGAGAAGGGGTTGTCCGGGAAATACGACCACTTTATTCTTGCCGGTGCGGCCTGACGTGCCCCCTTCAAAAGAGCCCACGCTTGGAGCGAGAATCCAAGGTCTGGGGCGCAAGTCGAAGGAGAGCAGTCCGATGCCGCGAGGAACTAAGTTCAAGCCGGAAGAGATCATCTCGAAGCTGCGTGAGGCCGAAGTCGAACTGGCTCGCGGGAAGAAGATTCCCGAAGTCTGCAAGCAGATCGGGGTGACGGAGCAGACGTACTATCGCTGGAAGGAAGAGCACGACGGCCTGCGGATGAACCAGGCGAAGCGTCTCAAAGAGCTAGAGAAAGAGAACGCCCGGCTGAAGCGTCTGCTAGCCGACGCGGAGCCTGACAAGGCGATCTTGAAAGAAGCCGCCTCGGGAAACTTCTGAGCCCGACGAAACGACGCCGGGCGGTCGAGCACGTTCGAGATTCTCTTGGACGCGTCCGGGTGTCGGAGCGTCGGGCTTGCCAGGTGCTGAGCCAACATCGCAGCACGCAGCGGCGGAAGCGGCACGTTCCCAGCGACGAACCGCGGCTGCTGAAGCGGATCGTCGAACTGGCAAGCGACTACGGCCGGTACGGCTATCGTCGGGTGACGGCGCTGTTGCGACGCGAGGGCTGGGCGGTCAATCACAAACGGGTCGAACGTCTTTGGCGTCAGGAGGGGCTGAAAGTGCCGCAGAAGCACTCCAAACGCAAGCGACTGTGGCTGGCCGACGGATCGTGCGTGCGGCTGCGCCCTGCCTATAAGGATCACGTCTGGAGCTACGACTTCGTCGCCGATCGGACCAGCCACCGCCGACCAATCCGCATGCTGACGCTGATCGACGAGCATACTCGCGAGTGCCTGGCGATCGACGTGGCTCGCAGCCTTAAGAGCGAAGACGTGCTTGAGCGACTCAGCGACCTATTCGTCCGCCGCGGAGTGCCGACCTACATCCGCAGCGACAACGGAGCGGAGTTCACGGCGGCGAAGGTGCGGGAATGGTTGGCTCGGGTCGGCGTGAAGACGCTGTTCATCGAGCCGGGCAGCCCTTGGGAGAACGGCTACGTTGAAAGCTTCAACGGCAAGCTGCGCGACGAACTGTTGGCGCGAGAGCAGTTCGATATGCTGCTGGAGGCCAAGGTTCTCATCGAGCGACGTTGCCGCCCTTAGCCCTCGACACTCGCCTGCACCTTGGTTTCACGTCGCGTGCAGGTTCCCCCACGACGCCGGGCCGGTCTCAGCGTTTGTTCGTCGTCACTCTACCGCTGCGGTCATCCGGAAAACGCTGCACCTGCTCCGGTGACTCACTGCGATCCTTGGCCGCGTCGCAATGACCGGCGCTAGGGCGATCGGCTCTCCCTCAAATTGTCGTCGGAGGCATCTCTAGACGCCGGCGTTGTCGAGTTCGTTCTCGGCCGCCTGGATGGCGGCTTCGCGCTGAGACGAGTGAGTGGAGGGCCTGGGGGCCGCGCTGGCGAGACTAGGCGATGCAGCGGTGCTCTTTTCGACGAACCGCTCAAACGCTTGGAGCGTGGTGAAGCGCCGGCCCCCGACGGCGAAGCTTTCCAGAGTCACGCCACGCACGCCGCGAAGCGTCCACCGCCAGACGGTGGAGACATTCACGCCTTCGCGCGTGGCAAGTTCAGAAAGTGAAACTCGGGTCTCGTTCAGGTAATCGGACATTTGCAGGCCTCTTATTCGCAAGACTGAATAAGGAGGATTGCAATCGATTGAGTGGGCAGGAAATAGGACAACGCCCAGCGGTGACCTACTCCGGGCGGGGGGCAGATTGGGTATTCGGGTTCGTCGTATGGCGCAAGACGGTTTTCGCGGAGACGCCTAGCTGGCGGGCGACCTGTTCAGCGGCAGGCGTATATTTGATGCCATTGGCTCGCATCGCTTCATTGACCAGCGGCTGATACTTGTCGTGTTGCTCGACATGGGCTGAGTTCGTGATCGCGGCTGCGCGCCGTTGTCCCGGTTTTCTTGAGTTGCTCTCTCGCACGGCATCTTCAAATGCTCGCACGTGCAATTTCTCCAGCAATCGTCCCAATCGCAGCGTCTTTTCCAGTAACTCAAACAGTTTTCGTTGATCGACGACGGCCGGCGGAAATTCCAATTCGGCGAAACTCGCAGATTCCCGACAGAGCGCCCAAGCCTGATTTGCGTCGGCGACAACGTCAGGATCTGCGGCATCGGCCGCGGTTAGGCCATGTGACGCTGCGGCGTAGGCTCGCCACTCTTCGTCGTCGTCAGTCCGAGAGGCTTCGATTAGTAGTTTGAGATCGTCGCTGATGCGAACTAACGGGTTAGGAAAGGCTGACTTTCTGGCGAACTTCCGGCGAAACTCGCTGAAAACTTCCGGCGCCAGCTCAATATTCTTGGGGTAGATGCCTTGCGCATTGTCCGACTTTTTACGCTTTTTCGATGCCATAGATCGCCTGCTTGAGTGCAGCCTTTCCCTACCCGAATTGACGCGATTTCAGCCGATGCGTCGTGCAACCTCGATTCCGTAGTTCAAATCCCGTTCTGCGTAGATTTGCGTCACATCTGCCGAACTGTGGCCAAGTGCGACTTGCGCCGCTTCGAGGCCGCATTCCTTTCTGACCCGCGTTGCGTACGAGTGGCGGAGGCGATTGGGCGCCCAATGCTCAATCTCCGCGACCTCGCAGGCTCTGGTTATTGCGCGGCGATAGGCGTCTACGGCGTACCGCTCGCCTGGCTTCCGTGCCGGATTGGCGCTGCGGTTAGTGCCGGGACGATTTCCCGCTGTGAGCGGGGTTTTGCGGTTCGCATGAGCAACGGCCAGGCGCTTTTGCTCGCTGTCGCAGGGGCGGAAGCAGTAGGTTTCTGCTGCACGGGCCAGGTACTTGAGCAAGACGGCCTGCGCGGTCTTCCCCAAGAAAACGGTTCGCTCTCGCCCGCGATGCTGCGTCTTGTGCGATGCCGGTCGGTAGAGCCAAACGTCTGCCGAGCGGTCGATGTCGCAGGGGCGAACAATGCACACTTCAGCCGGACGCATCCCCGTAACGCTCTGAAGTCGCACCATATCAGCCACGACTTCGGGGAGATGTTCCAGCGTTGCTTCGACTGCCGCATCGTCTACCGGGAGGATCGGGGCAGGCTCGCGCGCCTCAGTTCTTCCCCGTTTCAGGCCGGAGACGGCCGTTAGGGCTTGGTAGGTTGCGGGCGGCACCAGTTCCTCGGCGACGGCCCATTTAAACATTCGCTTGATACGAGCGACGTGATCGTTGACGTATCGTCGAGACAAACCATCGGCGACCATTCGTTGGCGAACCGACTTTAGAGCCAACGGCCCGAACTCCGTGGCAGGTTCTCGACCGTACCAAGCACGCAGGTATTTGATGCACGCTTTCACGGCTGGCGTCACCTTGGTGCAGCGTCCGTCTTTCTGGTAGTAGGCCTGGGCGAACTTCAGGTAGCGCGCACAGAGTTCGACGACGGTAATCGTGTCTGAGCCTTCCGGCACTGGCTGGCGTTGATGCTGAAGCCATTCAGCGATCAGCCGGTCGTAAAAGTCTCTGCTTGCCTTCGTCCCGTGGGGGCCGAGGTAGTGATCGCGGCCGCTTAGGGTGACGACGGCTTGGCCGCTCGCGCGATGCTTGCGGTACTTGGGCAGGTGGTTAGCTGGCCACGGCATGATGCGGATCTCCCTTAGAGCGAGCCACAAACGGTATTTACCGTTTTTGGCTGAGGGAAACGCCGCACTGCCGAACGTCGGCAGGTAACAGAAACTCTTATTTCGGCGAGATTTAAGAGAGTCGGGCTGAAAGGATTTGAACCTTCGACCTCTGCGTCCCGAACGCAGCGCTCTAGCCAAGCTGAGCTACAGCCCGATCCTGGTTCGCCGTGGCGAACCGTAGGGAAGCTACCGAGTTTACTGGAGAGGGCCGACTCCCACAAGGCGGGCTGAGTCGGCTGATTCGATGAATTCCCGCCGCTTCTCCAACGCCTTTTCGCGGCTGTTTTCGGCCCGAATCGCCGCGGCCGCTGCGTTTCCAACGCCCCGCCGGTCCGTTACGATTGACGCAGGCAATTTCTTCCCGCCGCACGGAATGCGTGGCTTCGCTGTGTACGCTTATCTGACCATCCTTACCGGCAAGCACTCGGGAACGAACTTCCCGCTCGATCCCTCGCGCGACACGCTCCTCGGCCGCGGCACCGACTGCCATATTTCGCTCACCGACCCGCTCTGCTCGCGGGTCCACGCCATCATCCATTACGAGGATGGCGAACGGTGGGTGATCGACGACCAAGGCAGCCGCAACGGCACGATGGTCAATGGGCAGAAGATTACCGATGCGACGCTGGCGGACGGGAACCAGATCAAGCTTGGCAGCAACGAGTTTGAGTTCCGCCTCTCCGACGAACCGGCGACGGCGCAGGG
This sequence comes from Lacipirellula parvula, assembly GCF_009177095.1. Lineage (NCBI taxonomy): Bacteria > Pseudomonadati > Planctomycetota > Planctomycetia > Pirellulales > Lacipirellulaceae > Lacipirellula > Lacipirellula parvula. The sequence continues at coordinate 5,763,168 of NZ_AP021861.1, read as the reverse complement.
CGACGGCGGCGGGCAGACGCAGACGATCGTGCAAGACCTGCCGATCGCCGTGCGCCAGAGCAATGAAGAGGTGTTGGCCGCGCTGCCGACGCCGGAGCAGGTGCAGGAGCTGATGCTGCTCTACCAGTTGTCGATTCGGCTCCTGGGCTGCGACGATCCCGACGAGGTGATTCGCGTTTCGCTCGAACTGCTGAAGGTTCGCACGCAGGCAGCGGTCGTGGGGTTCTTGTGGGTCGATGACGAAGATCAACTCAAGCCGAAGCTGGTGATTCCGGTCGGAGCGGCCGATCGCGTGACGCTTAACAAAAATCTCACCGAATTGGTGCTGAGCCAGGGCCATGCCGTGTGGGTTGCCAACCAAGCGGCGGGCGGCGAGGCGAAGAAGGTCGAGCACTTCGCGGACGCGGTGTGCGCGCCGCTCGTGCGGAAGAGCCGCGACGGCGAACGGCAGACGGTTGGCGCCATTCACGTTTACCTCGAAGCGGGCCGCTTCAGGCAGTCCGATTTTGATTTCATCATTGCGGTGGCGAATCTGGTGGTAATCGCGCTCGTGCGGGCGCGAGCCCACATTTCGCTGCAGAGCGACTACAAGCAGCTCGTCCGCTCGTCGCCGGGCTACGATGAGCTCATCGGCGAGAGCAAGCCGATGCGGACGCTCAAGGGTAAGATCGAACGCGTCAGCCGCGCGCCGGGCTGCGTGTTGGTGCGCGGCGAGAGCGGTTCCGGCAAGGAACTCGTCGCGCGGGCGATTCATCGCGGCAGCCATCGCGCCGATCGGCAGATGATCTCGGTGAACTGCGCTGCAATCCCCGCCGACCTGATGGAGAGCCAGCTCTTCGGGCATAAGGCGGGTTCGTTCACGAGCGCCGATCGCGACCACATCGGCTTCTTTCAGCAGGCCGACCTGGGCACGTTGTTCCTCGACGAAGTTGGCGAACTGCCGCTCGAAGGGCAAGCCAAGTTGCTGCGGATTTTGGAAGGCCATCCTTTCCTGCCGGTCGGCGCCACGCAGGAAGTTCGCGTGGACGTGCGGGTGATCGCCGCGACGAACCAAGACCTGCAGACGTACGTCCGCGAGAAAAAGTTCCGCGAAGATCTTTACTACCGGCTGAGCGTCTTCGAGCTCTACATCCCGCCGTTGCGCGATCGCGAGGGAGACATCGAGCTGCTGATCGATTTCTTCCTCAGCTACTATCGCCGGGAGCGCGGTCGGCCGCATTTGCAGATGAGCGACGCCGCACGCGCCAAGTTGCTGAGCTATCGCTGGCCGGGCAACGTCAGGCAGCTGCGGAATGTGCTCGACAGCGCCGTGGTGCTCGCAGACGAAGATGAAATCCTGCCCCGCGACCTCGGCCTCCGCGACTCGGGAGGCGATCAGCTTGATTCGCTGCAGATTGATGTTTGGGAAAAGAAGTTGATTCTCGAGGCGCTCCGCCGCTGCGACGGCAACGTCCCTGATGCGGCTAAGCTGCTCGCAATCGGTCGGGCGACTCTCTATCGAAAGATCGAACTTTATGGGATCGAGCGGTAGCTGGAGTCGATGTGCTGGCCGCGCCGTCGTAGCGCTCGCGCTCGGAGCGGCGGTTTTCGGTCCGCTAGGCGGCAGAACGCAGGCTGGCGAGAACTGGACGCGATTCCGCGGACCGAACGGCTCGGGCGTGGCGTCCGACGTGACGTTCCCCGTCGAGTGGAGCGAGGAAGCCTACCTTTGGCGCGTTGATCTGCCGGGCAAGGGGCATAGCAGTCCGGTTGGCTGGGGCGACAAGATCTTTGTCACCGCCGGCGATCCGACCACCGGAGCGATGACGCTGCTCGCCATCGACGCAGCGAGCGGCGAGACGCTGTGGAAGCGCGAGTTCGCCGCTTCAGCGCATTCGCTCCACGCCGCCAATAGCTACGCTTCCGGCACGCCGACCGTCGACGATGAACGCATCTACGTCACGTGGACCGCAGATGGCGTGCTCCATGCAGCTGCCGTGACGCATGCGGGCGAGCCGGCGTGGCAGCGGGAGCTCGGCGCCGCCGACTACAAGCATGGCTCCGGTAACTCGCCGATTTTGCTGGATGATCTGCTGATCGTAGCAAACGACCACATGGGTGAGAGCTTCATTGCGGGGCTGGACGCAGCGACCGGCAACGAACGCTGGCGACGGCCGCGACAAGCGGGGACCGAATCGTACGCCACGCCGCTCGTATACGAAGCCGCGAACGGCGAGCCGCAGATCGTCGTCTGCAGTTCGGCCGACGGGATCGCCGCGCTCGCGCCGGCCGATGGAGCCGTGGTCTGGCAGCTGCCTGAATTCTACGCGGCTCGCTGCGTGAACTCGCCGTTCCTCGCTGCGGGAATGATTCTGAGCGGCAGCGGGGAAGGGGGGAACGGCAAGCAACTCACCGCCGTGCGCCCGGCGACCGGCGATGGCGATGAGCCCGAGATTGCGTATGAGTTGAAAAAGAGCCTGCCGCAGGTGCCGACGCCGCTTGCGATCGGCGACAAGCTGTTCGTGTGGAGCGACCGGGGCGTCGTGGCGTGCTACTCCGCCGTCGACGGCGAGCCGGCCTGGACGAAACGGATCGGCGGCAACTACTACGGGTCGCCGGTGGCGGCGGGCGAGCGTATTTATTGCGTTGACGCCGAGGGAGAGGTCGTCTGCATCGCCGCGGCCGACGAGTTCAAGCTGCTGGGGCGCTCACAGCTCGGGCAAGCCTCCCATGCGACGCCGGCCATTCATCAGGGTAAGATGTTTCTACGGACTGAATCTTCGCTCGCCTGCTTGCCTGCGGAGTGATTCATCGACCACTCTCGCGAATGGGCCATGGAATTGAATTTTGAACAACGGCGAGAGGTGGAATCGCTCGATCGCGCGTCGCTCGAAATGCTGCAACTCGATCGGCTGAACACAACGCTCGCTCGCGCCGTAGCAGAGAACTCGTTTTACGCTCATAAGTTAGCGGGCGTTTCGCTTCCGCTCGGTTCGCTGGCGGATCTGGCCGCGCTGCCGACGACGGCGAAAGCGGAACTGATCGCCGACTGCGAACCGGACGAGTTGCCCGCCAATCGCACTTGGCCGATCGAACGTTACGTCCGCTTCCACCAAACGTCGGGAACGCACGGCCGGCCGATGCCGGTGTACGACACGGCCGAGGACTGGCGGTGGTGGATCGGCTGCTGGCAGTTCGTGCTCGACGCCGCGGAGACGACCGTTGCCGATCGCGCGATGTTGGCGTTTTCGTTCGGGCCGTTCATCGGATTCTGGAGCGCTCACGATGCGCTCGTCGCGCGCGGAGCGCTCGTCATTCCCGGCGGCGGGATGAATTCGCGGGCGCGGCTCGATCTCATCGAACGAACCCGGCCGACGATTCTGCTCTGCACGCCGACCTATGCGTTGCACCTCGTTGAAGTCGCCGCGGAGTGCGGGTTCGATTTGGCGTCGTCATCGGTCACGCGGATCATCGTCGCCGGCGAACCGGGAGGATCGATTCCGGCAGTGCGGGAGCGGATCGAAGCAGCTTGGCAAGCGCGCGTCGTCGACCATGCCGGCGCCAGCGAGGTCGGGCCGTGGGGGTATGCCGACGCCGAGCGGCGCGGCGTCCATGTGCTGGAAAGCGAATTCATCGCCGAGTTCCAGTCGGTCGAAACCGGTCGGCCTGCCGGCGAGGGCGAGCTGGCTCGCCTGCTGCTCACGTCGCTTGGTCGATACGGATTGCCGATCATCCGCTACCAGACGGGCGATTTGGTGCGGCCGTCGTGGCGCGGTAGCGGCGGCAATCGGTTCGTGTTGCTGGAGGGCGGCGTGCTCGGTCGTGCTGATCAGATGATGATCATCCGCGGCGTGAACATCTTTCCGTCGGCCGTCGAGGAGATTCTTCGCAGTTTCCCGGAAGTGGTCGAGTATCGCCTCACGGCTCGCAAGCGGGGCGCCATGGACGAACTGCTTGTGGAAGTGGAAGATCAACGGTCGGCCCCGGAGCGCATCGCGGAAGCGATGTCGCTGCGACTGGGGCTGAAGATTGAAGTGGCGTTGGCGCCGCCGGCGTCGTTGCCGCGGTTTGAAGGAAAAGGGCGCCGTTTCATCGACGAGCGCCGCGTAGGGGAAAGTGCGTGACGATTCATCCGACCGAACTCAAACTGACGTCGCCCGAGCGACTGCGAATCGTCTGGAGCGACGGGCAAGTGCGCGAGTACACGATTCGCGAACTCCGCGAGGGCTGCCCGTGCGCCTCGTGCCGCGAAAAACAGTCGGCGGAGCCGCCGCCAGCGACGACGCTCACGGTCCTTAGTCCCGCTGAAATCCGCCCGCTGCGGATTGCCTCGATGGAGCCGGCGGGGCGGTACGCCTACGGCATCGACTTTAGCGACGGGCACGACACGGGGATTTACACGCTGGAGTTGCTGCGGGAGTTGGGCAGCGTGGCGTCTGCGTGAACCGGTGCGGTTAGAACGCCGAGCGCTAAACCATCCAAGCCACCGGCTCCGCCGGTGGACGCAACGAACGTGCGGTCAGCTCCCACTTCGTCCACCGGCAGAGCCGGTGGCTTTTATCACTCCGCCGGCGGCGCGCCGATCGGCAGGTTCGGCAACCCTTGCAGCGGGTTCGCATCGTCGGCGGGAACGCCCTCGCTTTCGGCACCCTTCTTCTTGAACACCTGATCGCGGCTGAGATGGATTTGCTTGTAGACGTCGTTTGAAATGACGTAGTACCAATCGCCGAAGCGTTGGTTCAGCTCGGCGACGCGTTTCTTTCCCTTCGCGACCGTTTCGTTGTATTCGTCTTGAAGCCGTTGATTCTCTTGCTCGATGGCTGCACGCTCGGCGGCAGCATCTTCGCTGGGTTGGTCGGCCGGTTTCTCAGCGGCCGCCGGCGCTTCGTCGCTTGGTTTAGCGGGGGCTGCAGGCGCGGCGGCGGGAGTCTCTTCCGCCGGCTTCTCGGCGTCGGGTTCAGCGGTAGCGGGCTTTGCAGCTGCGCCGGCGGCATCAGCGGGAGCGGTTTCGTCGGTCGGCTCGCTGTTCTGCAGCGACTCAGCCTGATCGCCGCCCGCTGCTTCGGGGTTCGGCTCGGCGGCTGGTTCGGCCGCTTCCGCCGGGGCCGCTTCTTCTTTCGTTTCGGTCGAGTCGCCCGTTCCCGGCAACTCCTTGAGTTGCGGCTTCGGGATCGCGTCTTCGTTGAAGCGGGCCATCACGAACAGATAGCGACGCAGATCCTTGCCGTCTTCAGCCGCGGCAGCTTTCGCGGCTTCCTCCGCGGCGGCGGGATCGACCGGCGCCTCGCCCTCGGCGGTCTCTGTCTGCAACTGCAACTTACCGAAACGGAGGACGTATTCGACGCCGTCCCGCTGAGTGGCGACGAGCTCGCCTTCGCTGGAGAGAATCTCCGGCGGCGCTCCCGGCTTCAACGGTACGGGCGAGAAGCCCTTGTCGATGAGGTCGCGGAAGGCCTCCTGGTTCGTCATGAAGTCGCTGCCCGCCTTGAGGTCGTCGCTCAGGCCGGTGGGCTTCTTGGCAATATCGACAATCAACAGATCATCCAGGCCGTCGCGCAGCTTGTCGATTGCTTCCTGATTGACTTCGTCGTCTGCAGGCAACGTCTGCTCGGTCATCTGCTGCGTTGAGCGATCGTAGCCCTTGAGGTCGTTCAACGCCCACTTGGCGGCCTCGACGTCGTAGTCGAGCTTGATCTCGCTACGGCGATCCCAACTCACTTGCGTCTGAATGCGGCCGTCTTGCGACATGCCGTAGCTTAGCTCGACGGAGTAGTCGTTGATGAACAACGATTGCAAATCGAACGGGGCGAGTTGCAGTAGGTCGTCTTCGATCCAGTCCTCGAAGCCGGTCGAGAGACTGGTTGGGTCGAGTTCGACGATGTAGACGACGTCTTGATTGCTGTTGCGGACGTAGCGCTGACCTTCGGCGTCTTTCACCTTCTTGCCGATGATCATGTCGACGAGCGTTTTTCCATCGGCGTCGCTCATCACGACGCGAGTGCCGACGCCTTCGCTATTCGAATCAAGCTTCGCCGACTGCGGGTCGACGACGCCGAGCGCTTCGTGTTCTTGCGCTGTTTGAGCGGCGACACGGAGGACTTTGCGGTCAATCAATGCGTTCGCGGCGGCAGCCATCTGCTGGGTGGCGTCCGCGGGATAGTCTTGCTTCGAAGGAATGCGCCACACGCCATCGGTCGATGCGACCTCGAACTGCTTAGTCTTGGCCGTCTCTCGATCGAACTTGACGATTTGCAGCCGTTTCGGCGCGTCGACTCCAAACTCGGAATTGAGCGTGGTGCCCACGAGCGTGTTGACGTTCACCGGTGCCGTCGGGCGGTCGATGAAATAAGCGGCGCCGACGGCGAGGGCGCCGAGCACGACGAAGGCGATGGTCTTGGCAGATTCGGACATGAAAGACTCCGAGAGTCGATGAATGCGAGATTTGAGTTGCGAGTTGCGAGTCGCGAGCAGCGAGTTACGAGGCAAGCGGAGCAGCGGTCTTCCAACTCGCTACCCGCAACTCGTAACTCGCAACTACCTCTACTTCAGCCGCTCACGGGAGACGCCTTGGCGTTCCAATTCGCGGCGGCGGAAGAAGACGGCTAGCGCCAGTAGCAACGGCGGAATGGGCGGGATCAGAATCGCGTACAGCTTGTACCGATCCTGAACGGCGCGAACCTTGTTGTCCAAGTCGTAGTCGATCTGCTTAATCTCGCGGCGACGCTGCGAAGCGAGAGCGCGAACCTTGGCGTCGAGACGTTGCTGTTCGCGCATCCGCACTTGTTCCAGCAGGACGGCCTTATCGCGGTCGCTGGCGCTCGAACTCTCAACTTCTTCGATGGCCTTCATCATCGTGGCGCGGGCTTCTTCTTCTTGCTTCGTGATCTCTTTCAAGAAGGCGTCTTGGTCGTCGGCAGCCTGCTTGCGACTTTCGGCGGTCGCTTCGTCGATCTTCGCGAGCGTGCGGTGGTCGCGGGCCCGCTTGCGGATGTCCATGAAGCGGTCGATGCCGGCCAGTTCGTCGATGATGTTCAGGATGAACGGCACGTTTTGCGTGGCAGGCAGAAAGTTCTCCTCGCCGATGTCGCGAATCGTGAAGAAGCTGGGGATGATCCAATCGATGTCAGTCACCACGATGACGTTCATATCGCGCTGGTTGGCCTTCTTCGCCTTGACGCTTGCTTCGGCATTCTCCGGAGCATCGGCGAGGTCGACGCCCTCTTTGGCCGGGGCGTTGAGCGCGGAATCGTCTTCCGGCGGCGGGCCGGTAATGTGAGCTGCCAGGATATAGCCATCCTTCGTCTGCTGACGAGGCACGTTCTCGCCGTTCGGTTGGCCTTGTTCTACTCGCTGTAGCAGTCGCGCGGGCGCCGTGCCGGAGTTGCCGACGCCGGAGGCGATGATCTGTTCGAACTTCAGTTTCGAGTCATCGACGCGGGTGATCGCCCCCGGGTAGAGCAGCAGCAATTGATTCAGCCCCGATGAGACGTCGAGATTCTGGTTGAACGCCTGCTTGTTGCCATTGCCTGCGTCGATGAACACAAATTGCGGGTCTTGCATCGAGCGGACGCTCGCTTCCGGCTCGTAATTCTGCCAGATGACTTCCATCGGATTGACGCGGATGCCGAGCAGGCGCCACAGTTGGTCGATGTCGCCCTTCGGTTCCGCTTGTCCGCCGCCGAACATCCCCATCATCTGGGATTGTTTCTCTTCGCCCGTCCCCGGCATGTTCGCCGGATAGAAGTACGGGAACGGATCTTCCAGGACGGCCGTCGGAATGCCGGCGCGAATCGCGTCGACGAAGTGATCGAACGCATCGGGGCTCAGCATCGAGGGCTGAACCGCCAGCAGCACGTCGTACGTGCCGCGAATCGGCTGCGCGGCGTCGACGCTGACGACTTCGTATTGCTTGCGCAGTTCGGTGATCAGCGGCCAATCACCGCGAAGCGAGCCGTCGGGGTTCATGATGGGGACGCCGGTGTTGATGACGCCGAGCTTTGGCCGCTGCTTTTCGGAGACGGTCATGATCGAGCGAATCAATTCGTACTCGATCGGAATGCCCTTGTTCACGAAGGGGGTGACGACCTTGTCGAGCCCCGACGTGACGGCGATGCCCATGAAGAACTCTTCGTTCTTGTACTCCCCGCCGGTGGAGATCGTCTGCTCTTGCGGGACAATGCCGAAGTTCTTTTCCGCGAGTTCGGCTTCGGGGCCGTAATTGGGAATCTCGTGGACCGCGACTTCAATCTTGCCGGCGCTGAGCGACTTGATTTCCTCAAGCGTGCTGATGAGGTTGAGCTTGACCGCCGCGTAGTCGGTCGGGACGTGCGGGCTGACGTAGGCGTCGACTTTGATCGACTTGACTTCTTTGTTTTCCCTCAACTCGGAGAGAAGGTTGAGCGTGTTGGGCGAGAGCGTGCTGAGCTTCGCGGAACTGACGTCGGCCCGCAGCGCGTTACGGTCTTGGATGACGACCGTCACGCCGACCGCGATCGCGAGCAAAGCGAGGGCGCGAGTCAGGTAGTGGGCGAGCATGTATTTGCCGTCGTCGCGCGATTGCCAGTGACGCCGGCCGATGAGAATCATGCTGACGTAAACCATCACCGCGGCGATGGCGACAAAGTAGGCCATGCCGCCGAGGCTGAGGACGCCGCGCTTGAAGTCGCCGAATTGGTAGACGGCGCTCCAGCGGCGAATCAACTCCGCCCAGGCGGGGTCTTTCACAAACCAATTGGCGACGCCGAACAGCGCCAGCGGCATGTTGAACAGCATGCCAAGGATGAAGCCGACCGTGAGGTTTGCCGTGAGAAACGAGGCCACCATGCCGATGGCGATCATCGCGATCCCCATGAACCAGTAGCCAATGTAGGTGCTGATGTACAAGCCGACGTCGGGATCGCCGAGGCCGTACTGAAACACCGTGTAAATCGACACGGCTGAGAAGAGCAGCGAGACAGTGAAGATTGCCACGCCGGCGAGATACTTGCCGAGGACGACGTCGAAGTCGCTCGCCGGCAGCGTCAGGAGTAGCTCGTCCGTCCCTTGGCGGCGCTCTTCGGCCCACGCGCTCATCGTGATCGCCGGAATGAAGACGAGCATGATGAACGGCAGCCAGTGGCTGAGCTGATCAAGGTTCGCCAGGTTGCTGGCGAAGAACTCCGGCGGCCAAAAAGTCGCCAGCGCGCTGAGCACCACGAAGACGCAAATAAACACGTATCCCGTCGGGCTAGAAAAGTAGCTGACGAAATCGCGCTTGAAGATCGCGGTGAGAACATTCCACTTCATGATATTTGATCGGCCTGGGCCAATGATGGACTGGATAACAGGATGAAATGGATTGGCAGGATCATCGTCTCGTAGATACGCATCCTGTCGATCTGCGAAATCCTGTATTCCTGTCGATAATGTTTTTGAGATTGCCTGCTAAGTCCGCCGCGCGCCGCGAGTCAACTCGTGGAAACGCTCGTCAAAGTCGCTCTGATCGGCCGCCAATTGCTGCGGCGTGCCGTCGAACACCAAGCGCCCTTCGTTGATGAACAGAACGCGGTTACACATCGCCTCGACCTCTTGCAGAATGTGGGTCGAGAGAAGAATCGTTTTCGTTTCGCCAAGTTCGCGGATCAACTTACGAACTTCGCGAATTTGATTCGGATCGAGACCTGCGGTCGGTTCGTCGAGAATCAACACGTCGGGGTTGTGCAGCAGCGCCTGGGCCATGCCGACGCGTTGGCGATAACCCTTCGAGAGCTTGCCGATCGGTTTGCCGATCACCGCTTCGAGATGGCAGCGGCTAATGACTTCCTCAATCCGCTTGCGAAGCGCCATTCCCGACATGCCGCGGGCGTTGCCAAAGAAGGTGAGCAGACTCCGCGGCGACATATCGGGGTAGAGGGGGCCGTTTTCCGGCAGGTAGCCGAGCCGTTCGGCGCCGAGCAGCCGCTCGCTTCCCATGTTGAAGCCGGCGATCTTCGCGGTGCCGGCCGAGGGGGCGAGGTAACCGGTGAGCAGCTTCATCGTCGTGCTCTTGCCGGCGCCGTTCGGGCCGAGGAAGGCGGCGACTTCCCCCTTGTTGATCGAGAATGTCACATCGCGCGACGCGGCAAAGTTGCCGTAGTACTTAGAGAGCCCGATCGCTTCGATCATCGGCTCGCCCGTGGGCTCGACGGGAACAAACTCGGCGACACGCGGTCGGTCGGTCGGCAGTGAACTCATACGACGGCTCGACTCCATGCTTATCTTCGTGGACGACGGTGGTTCCGTCGCCGGCCTCGGCAATTCGTTCGCGGTTCCGCCGGCGCGGGAGGGCGGTACGAGGGCGACGAAATCGCGGCTCGGTCACGCTTCCCAGCAATCGACGGCGAAGCGGCGTCATCCTCCAGGAGCGGAGGAACTTGTGGGGCAGGGGAGAGTAGCCCGACAAGCGGTAAGTCGCCGCAGGCGCGACAGTTGCGGCGAACTGAGCGGGGCAATGGCCAAATCGCCCCACGGTCCGCCCAGGGTAGGCTGGCAAGCCTAACCCGGCAGTTTTCGCCTGTCTATACCAGGGGGGTCGATCAGTCACCTCCGAATCTCTCGGGTTTCTCGACTTTTCTAGCCTCTGACTACTCTGCTACGCACGCGCCGAGCCACTTGGTTCGACTTCGTATGACCTTTTTTATTGCCGTCAATAAGTGGGTAGCAGAATGACAGACCTCGACGCCCAAGTCGCCAGCCTGGAGGCCTCAATTAAGGCCTACGGCGAGCAGCTCCGACTTTTCGCCCTCGACCGTGCGTTCAGCACTTGGGAGGCGAAGTAATGAGAACCATTCGATTTGAAGTCGGCACGCCCGGCCAACGGTCTACCCGCCATTGGTTCAGCGACATGGACGACGCCATCACCTACTACTACTACTACTGGATTGCTGAGCTGTACGGATCGGCCAGCATGCTAAGCATGGACGAAACCGGCAAGGTTACGCCTCTTCTCTTTTCTGGAGCTACTGTATGAAAAGCATCCTCGCCCTACTACTCACGTCTTCGACCGCCAACGCCGCGCCCCTCCAGCATCGATCATTGCCTATGCGGCAGGTCGCGCTGCCAGCCCGGCCGACGTACTGTGCTCCCAAAGTGATCATCTACGTCGTACCCGTTCGGCAGCCAAGAGCCGTGTATTACGGAGGTGGCTTCAACCCGTACAGTCGCTGATCCAACTCCTAAACGAGAAAAGGCCGCAGGTAGTGAGACTACCTGCGGCCTTTTCGTTGGGTTCCGGGGCGAAGATACATTTCCCGTCACCGCCGTTAATCATATCTGGTTACGACGGTTTGAACACCCTACTGGAGCAACTTTAAGTCGTTCGCCGTGTTCTCCAACTTCAAGCCGCTCAGCGAGGCCTCTACCCGATCCATCACCCGAACGAATAGATCATCGCTGACCTCCTCTTCCGCGCGGAGCGATTCCGTCAGTGCCTGAATGCAATCCACGGCGAACCCCAAGGCCGTCTCTCGGCCGATTACAGACGAGTAAAAGAGGTTTCTACGATCTTGGTTCAACGCCACCTTGCTGAGAGTGTCAATGAGGGCCCTCTGAAGACTGGGGTTCCCCTCACTGGCGAGAACGAGCCGTCTTAGGATGGCGATTTCCTCGCTCAAATCTCCCTGCGCGACTAGGTCAGGACTCATTCAACAAGTCTTCCATCTTCGTGACCGTGGCAGGGTCTTTGAACCTTTTCTTCAAACGCTCGATTAAATCATAGTCTCGGGTCTGAATTACTGCGCGGCAGTATGCAGCGAGTCCCTGTGCCAAAAGTGCCTCACTGGCCGCGAGCGCCGCGGCTGCTTGTTCTTTGCTCATCCTACAATGTTCCTTTCGTTACCTTCGCTACCGAAGGCGAGCTTAGTGGTTGACTTCGCGATGCCAATAAATTTCCGCCCTTCGCTGTCTGTGGCGATGCGTCCAGGCGTCTCGCTCAAGTAATATCTTTGGTTGGGTGTCAACGTCGTCGACTCATCCTCAAGCACGGCTGACCAGTCAGATTGCACAACATCGGCAATCGCGGCGAAGGTCGCCGTTCCGCTTGCTTCCTCGGTGAGGACACCGACCACTTGCCAATCGTTTGGCATGCTCGCCAAATCGACGGAGTCGGGACCACTTAAGTAGACGGGAGCCCCCTTCGGACCGCTACCATTGGCCGTAAGCACATCGCGGGTATAGTGCAAGACTTCCGGCCGGATCAACAACGTATCGCTGCGGACCGCCACGCCTGCGTGGACGACGACGGAGACACCTTCGCCCGATGTACAGAGTCCGCCGCGGCCGCTTAGGAAGTAGTTCCAGCCCGGCGAGAGGGTCTGAGGTACGACGATCAAGCCTGCCGTGCGTACAAGGCCTCGCGAGCCGCCGATGGTATCATTGACCGCGAACCCGATTAGCGTTTTCGAGCGCCAATGACTGAGGGTGTTCGTCACGCCACAAGAATCGTTTTCCTCCAGGTACACGGGCTGACCCGCGTGAACGTCTTCCAAGAACGCCAATTCGATATCGCTTGACGAGGTGTTCTCGCGAACGATGCGAGTCGTTGAATGCGAGTTGCTCCCGTCCTTGCCGTCTCGACCCGCGCGGGCGACCAGCGAAAAAGACCTGCTCGCATCAGGCCTCGACTTGGTGACGGCCTTCACCACCAGCCAGGTCTCTCCCTCGAAACTCACCACGTCGTTGGGGACGTACTCGGCGTTGCTCCGCCAAGCTCCCTTGAACCGCCAGCCAACGCCGTCGATGCCGGCAGGCCCAGGGGCTCCGTCTCGGCCATCAGCTCCAGCCGGCCCAATAGGACCTCTGTCGCTTGGGTCTGGCGCGACGGCAGCGGGCCGGGGCCCACCCGCGGTGACGATCCAGGCGACGCCGTCGCGCTTGTAAATGTCGCCAATGGTAAGTGGCATGCCGTCTCGGTATTCGCCGACGAACCGAAAACGTCTTTTCACAGCATCGCCTCCACGCCAGGTGGAAGGGTCTCGCCCGCAGCATAGCGAGCCACCACTCGCCGGACCTTCCGCACGTTGCCGTCGATTGTCGTGAAATGATTTTCTGTCACTTCCACCGTCCCATCTCGCAATCGACCTGCTTTCAAGTCCCGGGCTTTGTCCGCTTCAGCCGCTTTGCGCTGTTGCTGAGCAATGACAGCCAGCCGCTTCTGCTCGGCTGCCGCTGCCTGTTTTGCTTGCTCCGCCTTGAAGGCGGCGAGCCGCTCGGCGTTGACTTTGGTTTCCGCGGCGCGGGTGTCGTTCTCTCGCTCGATTGCCGCCGTCATGTCGCTGACGGCGGCGTGGGTGAGAGTCACTAGCGCCTTGATACGAGCCAGCTCAGCCGATTCGCTCAATTGCTCCGTCGCATCCTCGACTGCCGCCAGCGTTGATTGCGTGGCAGCCTGGAGCGTGGCTCGGAATGTTTGAGGATCGGCAGGATTCTCAAAGGCCGCTTCAATGTCGGCCAATGGCAGCTCTGGGAATGCCGCCACCACGGCGGCCAGGGCTTGAGGTTTGGTCGCCCGGTGGCAGAAGATTTGCTCTGAGTGGCAGACGGTCCAGAGCTGGTCGACTGATTGGTAGGTGAGGATCACTCTTGCGAGGCCTCATATAAAGCCTTACGATCGACCAGCGACAACTGGAGCCGGGGAGTCCAGACGCCGTTGACGGTGTCTTGCGACTCGAATAAGAGCTTTTGGGCGGCCTCGACCTCTTCCTGAGTGGTGTAGACGGTGCCAGTCACCTGACAGGTGTAGCCGGGGGTCGGTAGATTGTGTTGGCTGACGTAGTGGACGTTGTACATTAGGTGCCTTTCTTAAGCTGGAAGTAGATACGGCGGAATTCGGTCCCGCCGTCATAGTTTGCGAACAGGTCGTCGACCTCAGCAATCGAGATGTGCTTGCTGAGTCGCTCGACTGCCTCGGCCGTGGGGATGCGGGTAAAGAGGATGGCAGTGTCAGAGACGGCAGAGACGAGGTCACCGTCGATGAAAATTTTGAACGGGTGCATTAGGGCTCCTGTTGGGGTGTTGGTGTGGCGTCGACCCAAGCAGTCGACTCGACTGACTGAATTTGTTTTTCGTAGGCTTCCTTTTGCTGAGCTAACTGCCCCTCAAGATTGGCCTTCGCCAACTCGGCATTGGCTTTGACTTTCGCGCGATACTCGGCATCGGCGGCTGCGTATTCTTTCGGGGTGCCTTCGCGAGCGACTTGAAGGCGACGTTGTGCAGCGGCCATCTCGCTCTGCGGACAGTCAGAGAACGCGAGCTGGAGATAGCCCCACGTTGCATGCTCAATCTGGTCAGCTCGTTTCGCATAGCGTTCCGCTTCTGACAGCGCGGCTTCTGCCGCCGCCTCGGCTTCGTCGGCTTCACGAAGCGTCTTCTCTTTCCACGTCTCGCGCCCCCGGGATGCCTCGTACTCGTGGACGGCGGACCGAATGTCGTCGGCGCGGTTGCGGGGCGTACTGTCGCTAACAGTCGTCAAGCCATCCTCTTCTATTCGTTGACGAAGGCTGCGATCCTCACGATGTTCCCGCGGAAACCGAAAGTCTGAGGGGCCAAGACCGCGTTCGGCGATGAATGCCTCCAGCTTCTGGCGGTTCTCGGGTGTGTCCCTCCATCTCAACTGGACGAAGTCCCCTCGGGACTTCTGGAAGTCGTAAACGATCGCTCCGTCCTTAAAGAGGAGTCCTGCGTCAAGTAATAGTTGTGTCATTTGCTTCCTTTGGTGTTTGGGCAGACGCTTCGCGGCTGTATAAAAATTCCATCGACGTTTTCATCAGTGCCGGATGCTGGTCGTACAGAATCTCGATTGAGTTGCCGTTCGGGCCCTTCACTCGAAAAGTGGTGTCGACTCGATAACCTCGCGGCAGCGGAGCTAAGCCCGCGCGGCAGAGTAAAAACTGAATTCGGCGGGTTGACGGGCTAAATGGATACTCGATACCGGTAGCCGTGTTTTTCCACGCTGAACCGCCGTTTAACTCGACTAGGTTGTTGTTGTGTCGCAATGCGACCTCCATTTGTTAAAGAGTGCCGCTGACGCGCCGTTCTTAGCCGCGCGCCAGCGGCTGTGCTCGACGTGCTCGACCCCGCGAGCACGGAGCAAGAATTAAAGCGGCGACGACACGCGATGCGAGCGTGCCGCCGCCTGATCGCCTCGACCTCGCAATACCCGCGCGAGGGAGCGAACGTGAAAAGTAGCAGCGCCCCAGTTCCTTGAGGGTAATGCTCAGGGGCGCTGCCCGCGGGGTG
This sequence comes from Lacipirellula parvula, assembly GCF_009177095.1. NCBI lineage: Bacteria > Pseudomonadati > Planctomycetota > Planctomycetia > Pirellulales > Lacipirellulaceae > Lacipirellula > Lacipirellula parvula. The sequence continues at coordinate 5,747,937 of NZ_AP021861.1, read as the reverse complement.
ACCAAACACCCGCGTTTACAAAATGGCCGCCGCCGTCTAGCTAGGCGACGGCGGCCCGCGAAGGATGCGATCTTCGCGTTTACTTGATGATTAGACTTTCGCCGAGATGGCCGAGCACGAACGCGATTTGCAACAGCTCGCGGATGCGGCGGCGTGGGAGGCCGTCGCCACGGAGCCAGAGTCTGGCGTGATAATGGTCGGCGTGAAGGTAAGGACGATCGGCGACAAAGTCGAAGGTGTTGGAGCTGGGATGGTAGGTAATGACTACTGTTTTCACGCTGCCAGCCTCGCCGCCGGGTAGTAAATGCTCGGATCGAACTCCCCGGGCCATTTGCCGGCGACGTAGCTATCGAGCTTGCAACGCAGCCGATCAAAACCGTCGATGAGCGAACTCAATCGCCGGGTGATGGTGTTCTGCTTCGGGTAGCAGTTCAGAAGCCGGAAGAGTGAGTTGCGGGCAAAGTAGAGGCTTTCGCCGAGTTGCCGATGATCTTCGATCGTCAAAACTGGACGTGATGGCACTGGGAAGCTGATGTCGTAGAGGACATGGTGGCCGGACTCGTTGGCAAGCTTACCAGCCAACAAGACAAGCTTGTCTTGCAGGCGGAGCTTGGCGTCGGTCAATGGCGCGAGCGGCAGGTGGCTGCCTGCTAAGGTTTGCCAAGCCTTTCTGAGCATGGTCGCGAAAGCGACATGTTGTTCGTCGGTCAGGGGTTTGTATTTGTTCATATTTTCTCCACTTGCCATCGACGCCCAGGCGCGGGAACAAAGCGCTTGTCGTCGACGACTGTTTTCTTCACGCTTCGGAGGAAGACCCCAAGCGCTTGACTGTTGTATCTGCCACCGGTGACGGACTCGATTGCTAGTCGCAGCTTGGCGTCTTCGGCGGCTAAGCTAACCGCTTCCGCCGACGTGGATGGTCCCGGCCAGGCGTTGAGCAGCTCGCGTAGGAGCTGCGTACCCTCATCGTCTTCGATGAGCCGCGCGCTCGACACGCAAGGATCGGTCCACCCCGCCCAAACGACGGCGGAGCGAACGAGCCCAGACCATTCGGCGAATGAGCCGATGTCGGGCAGTTGATTCGGCTTGCCGGCGTCGACGTAACCTTTGAGGATCGCCAGCGCGGCCATCGCCAAAGTCGTGCGATTCTCGCGGACGTACTTGAGCAGGTTCGAGTGGACGAACGTCGTGCGAAGCTGTGGATTTTCTAGCGGCGACTCAAGGCGGATATGGACCGTGCGGCGCGCCATATCTTTGGACGCGAGGTGGCAGTTATTGCCGGTCGCGACCCAAATGACGTGCAGGGGCATGTCGATGTCCTCGTTGAGGCCGAGTCGACGATCCTGCCAACGAGTCGTCGTCAACGCGCGCTCGAAGGAAGACCCGCCGAAGCGGCCTACGACATTGTCAAAGACTGCGTATGACCACGACTGTGCTGCGATCGTGCTGATAAGTTTGCGCCATTCGTCGTCGTTCGTCGGCGCGCCCACCTTGCCAGCGGTATGCGAGTCGTAGATTCCGAGTGCGGCATCTACCAGCAATCCTTTGCCGCAGCCGCAGACGTTCGCATCGATCAGGAACAGCGGGGCGTTGCCACCGCAGGCATACTGACCGAACAGACTCAGTAGCATCGCGACCCATGCCGCTTGATGGCACGGCGATTCAAATGGGAAGTCGACAACGACGCTGTTGATCAAGTCGACCGCGTCCGCAACGGACGGCATCGCCGGGTATTTGTCTTGGCTGTCAAGATAGAGGCCGGACTCCTTATCGTAGCCGGGAGTCGTGAGGATCGAGCCATCCGGCAGCAGCACTGCTGACGGGACGATGCCGCTGAGCTTCGGGACGTTCGGCCAGTAGCCGCGCGCGACGAGTTGATTCGCCAAGTCTTGGCTGACCGAACATCGTATCCAGTCCCTTTTTTGCGCAGACCACTTCTCGAAGTTGGCGATTTGCGCGAGCCGCTCCGGCAACGCCTGCGAGCGTAGCGTGATTGTTTTAGTCGACGTGCTCGCGACGATTGAGTTGGCCGGCGGGTCAACGTCCCGACTTAGAGCGACAAGACCGCCACGCTGGTAGACCCCGTCAGCTTTGGCTGCGATCGCCTCCAAAGCGGGAATGACGGTATCCAGCTCGGGAGTCAGGCGGAGACAGGGTTTGCGACCTGTGCTCTGCGGACGGACGCCGAACTGTTCGGCGACCTTCAGGAGGCCGGCGAGGCCGGTGCCGGTGAGACCGTCCCAAAGTTCGCGGCAGCCGCCGAAGTTGGCCGCCTGCCGCGACCAGTCGTAGAAGTCTTTGTATAAGGTCGGGTCGCCGATGCCCTTAAGGCCGGCGGCGACTGACCGCCATGTCGAGTAGACGCTAGCCGACTCGGGCGGCAGCAGCGGGAGAATCTCCCGCGCCTGCGAGGCTTCAACGGCCACGCAGGGATCAAGTATCTCTGACAAAACGCACCTCATCGCACCCAGGAGAAGTAGAAAAGACCTGCCACCGCGGGTGCGATGCACGATGGCAGGTAGGAGGCGACTCGGGAGCTACCTGAGTGCCAGTTTGAGTTGTTGCCGCGTCGTAAACGACACATGCGCACATGACGCACATGCAGAGGGTCCTACGGGTAAAAACGTCGTTTTTCAGCGCAGGGTTGTCTGGATGTGTCTTATGTGCGCATGTGTTGTTTTCGCCGCGTTAATCGGCGATGTACGTCCTTATTGGCCGTTGAGCGACCAACATCGGGTGGGATCAAGTCGGCCAATTCAAGCGGCGTCGCGATGAGTGGAGACAGACCTTCTCCTACCTATGTCCTTCTGACACTTCCCCGAAAAGTGGTCAGAAATCCAGCAACTTTTCCAAGATTTTTTTGCGTACTGGGTTGTCGCATGCCGCCGCGACCCGCTGGCCGAGTCTTTTCAGTCGCTCGCGGAGAAAAGCGGGCTCGACGCCCAGATATCGAGCGACCGCGGCGACGTTCGGCCTCCCCCATTCGCCGACGCCGAATGCCGGTTCGGCGGCTATGAGGAGGATAGCCTCCCATTCCAGCCAGTCGGCGACTTGATCGTCGACCGCCACCCAGAACCAGTCGAGAAAATCATGCTCCGCGTCCGTCCGGCCTCGCGACAGTCTCCGCGGCGAGTAGTTGGCGGAGAGTCTCTCCGTCGTCGGATCGCTCGACCGAGTCTCCGCCGTGCCCCGCCGTCGCCGCTGATAACGAGCGCCGGCGGTGACTCCGATGCCGCTAGGTCGCTGGTCGTCTGCGGCTCGCGTCATCGCCTTAATGGCGATCTGGCCGATATCAGCCCTGAAATGAGCGGGCTTCGCGTAGGGCTTCCCCAGGAGTCTATAGACGGCTCGATAAACATCGACCATTGAGGCCTGGACCAGTTCCTCCACACTCAGAGGCGACGCCGCCTTGACGCGGAAACGGCTGGCAGTTGCTGGTAGCCAATTGGACTCGATTGATCGCAGCAACGCCCTCTTGTTAGCCTTGCACGGACAGGCGGCGACGGATCGTAGCAGTGTGAGTGGGTCGGTAGAGGTCAGCAACGTGGTTCTCCAGGGTGAGGCGATACTGGTAATTCGCACGGGACGCCGCAGTGGCCAGAAATTTCGGCGAGAAAAGCACATATAGGACCCGGTCAGAAAAGTCTCTATTTTGGCTATATGTAATACGCTCGGGATGCCGTTCTAGCGGCATCTAAATCTAAAAAAAGACCCAAATAGTACATTTGACGCGGCGAGAGTGTGAAGAAATTCACAATGTGCGCACTCTGCCTCGCGCGGTTGACGATTTTGTTCAGGGCGTGCCATTTTGGCAGTCTGGTCCGATTTTGCGGCCATTTCGACCGCTGTAACCGGGGAATCCGCACAATCGGCATATTTGGCGGCGACTCAAACCCGTCGCCGCCGCCGCCGCCCGGATCGATCGGAACCCCAAGCACGCCCGCGGGTGTGGACCCGCGCCCGCGTACGCCCTGCCGGCGAGGACCTCCAAGCCCTCACCGCGTCGAATGGCCCGCAGCAGCCGGGCGAGGGCAATTGCCGCGGTCCGGTCGAGCATGCTCGACGGGGCCAACTCGTGGCAGACCTTCAGGTCTGCCATCGCGATCGCGGCCGCGGAGCCGGCGGCAGGTTGCGGCGGATCGTAGCCGGATGACCACGCGATCCAGGTGGCGGACTCCGAGCGGAATTCCCAGACTCTGTGCGAGGGCGCAGAACCGTTAATATTGGCCAATCAAATCTCCTTTTTTGTTACGCTTTCCGGCGTCGACTCGGAACCGGCGCGTATATGCTTGAATAACCGGACATTTTGTTACTACTTTGATCGGACCCGTAACAATGAAGACAATCACCCCGAACGAAGTGAAGGCCCTGATTCGAGCCACTAAGCCCACGGCGGTGCGAGATCGGGCGTTGCTCGACCTGCTCTTCCACAGCGGGCTGCGGTGTGCTGAAGCCCTCGACCTGCGAGCAAGCGACGTGGAAAGCGACCGGCTGACGGTTCGCTGCGGTAAGGGGCGGAAGTCCCGTACGATCGCGCTAGCGACCAGCTACGGGCATTGGGAGCTATGGCTGGCCAAGCGTGGCGCTAGCGGCGATGACTTCATCTTCGCTACCAGAACGGGCGAGCGCTTGGCCACTAGCCACGTCAGACGGCTCTTGAAGACGCTCGGTGAGCGTGCCGGCGTGGAGACGCATGCTCATGCCTTCAGGCACGGCCATGCCTGTCAGGTGTTCGATGAAACCAAGGATGTATCCCTGGTCAGCCGCCAGCTAGGGCATGCTCGCATCGCGACGACAAGTATCTACTTGCAAGGTCTAGGTGTGGACCTGGACCGTGTATCCTCGCTTAAGTTCTGAGGAAAGCGGCGAGCGACGGGCCGAGCCGGGGAATAATGGACGGCTGGGTCAAATTTTGGGACTGAAGCGGGGACCTTTTTGGCACGCCACTTGCAGCCCTATCCAGACGAAAATCGCGGTTTTTTAATCAATTGTGGATAAGTAAGTCATATTTATCCGGCCTAGCCTGACACGCTAGCTAGCCATGCTGTTAGAGGACCGTCGCCGGCAAAGAGCAGCGAGGCCTAGCACGCTGAGTATTAGCGTGGACGGCTCCGGTACGCTGGCAACGGACGTGGTCCCGTAGTTCCGCTGCCAGTCAAGGAAGTCGGCCCCGTCGTAGGTTGTGCCGAAGCCAGACTTCCACTCGCCTAAATCATCCTGGTCAACGTCGCCATCCTTATCAAAGTCGCCTGGAACATCGACGGGGCCGTCTCCAAACCACCAAGCCAGTCCGTACTTTCGATCGTTCCCGTCGACTTGATGGACGAGGATTTCGTAGTCGCCGCTAGGAATGTCTTGAACGAAGATGTGTTCGACGTTTGAAACGGGGCTGGAGGACTCACCCACTGCCTGCGCCAACGATGTCCACCCAACTGGCAGGAGGTAGAGTTCAAGATTATCGGTCATTGCCCCAAAGAAAATGTCGCCCGTGCCATAAATCGACTCGCTAGGGCCGGCCTTGTCGACAAATGCGTCCCAGGCCAGCGTTATGGACACGTCGCCTGATAGTGTTTCGCTGAAGGTGTATGTGTGAAAAGTACCCAACCCGGCCGTCTCATTGTACGCCCATCCCAGTGGCGCGATCGACGCACTCTGCTGCCCCGCGCTGAACTGTTGCACCGCCCGCTTAGCATTCAAGTGACCTGCGCCGAAATACGGGTCTAGAGGGGTTTGAGGGTCGTCTTTTGCTATCGAATCCTCCCACGAAAAACCTGCAAAGTCGACAACGGTACGAGTCGATCCGTTGACGCCAGCGAGCTTGTCTGCCGAGTTCAATAGCACAGCTTTCATCACTTCGTGTCGATGCGCGGCGGTGCTATCCCAAGTAGTCCCTGGGCGTGCGAGTTCCAAATTCGCGTATTGATGCAACAGCGCAGTAGTGCCAACGACATGCGGGGCTGCATAGCTACTGCCATCGCGACTGCTTGACATGTTGTTGAGTCCGAAGACCTGAATCCCGACGCCGGGAGCGATTAGCTCGACTTCATTTACTTCAAGGTTGTAGTCAACATCCCCATTCACCTGCTGCCTGTAGTCTCCAGTGCCATCAACTCTCTGAGAGGCGGCGACTGTAATTCCGTTCAAGCTTGTACCCGGAACATCAGCGTCGGGAGCTTCCTCATCATTTAGCGCCATGACATTGAGAACATCGTACCTTGAAGCAATCCAATCGAAGCCGTTCGACAGCTGGGTCGCGCTGGGTTGTTCAACGTCATTTCCCCAGCTTGCGTTAATCACTCGCATCGGATGCTCAGTTCCTAATCCAACTCTGGCGATGAATTGTTGCGATAGTAACTGGTCATCGTAGTCATCAGTGATAAATCCGTCCGCGTATAGTTCCGCGCCTTGTGAAACTCCGCCGTTGGTGCCAATCATCACACTGGCGACATAGGTCGAATGACTGTAAATGTCAAAGTTGGGCGGGATAGGAAGAGGACCAATATCGCCTGGGGTGGGCGCTGCCCTTTGAAGAGTGACTTGGGTGGGGTTGACGGTACTATTGGGAAGACCTGATGCACTATCAACGTCTGGGTCGGCAGGGCGAAGAAATTCTGTTAGTCCAATCTTCACGCCGGCCCCATTGAGCGGTTCGTTACCAGGACCTCGCAGCCCCGCGGAATTGATGCCGATGGGGCCGATAGAGAGTTCGCTGCCGAACGCGGCAGTTGGTAACAGCAGGACCAGCAGAATGTATTTCATCGATTTACTCCACTGTAAATGAGAACGGCTTCGATATGTGCTGAGCTGAGCGGCGGGGCTTCTGCTCCGTAGAAATCGCAACGTCATACTTACCGGGGCGGAGTTCACCTAGCGGGATCAGTGCGAAGTAGTCGCTGTCGACAAAATGACCGCCTCGCGATGCAAGGCCGTATTGAATCTCGATTTTATTGCCAGTCCGTACCACTTTCTGGATGCTTAGCTTGTCTGCCGTTCGCGGAGAACTGAACACCAACGTCACATTACCCGCCGGGAGCGTGTCAGGTATCGCATCCAGAGGCGTATTGGCAGCATTCCGCAATGCCTCAGTCGCGTGACCAGGGACGGCAAAGCCGGGCTTTCCGTCGAGTGCTTTCATCGCACCTACAAATTTGTAAGTGAGAGATTTGTCTCCGAGTCCGGCGGCGACAACCAGAGGAGTCATTGCATTCCGGATGGGGACTTTCTTCACTTCCTCGACAACGACGGGGTCGATGTCCGTCACGAGCTGCGTATCGGGTAATCCCCAGGACCAAATGCTCTTGAGCGGAATCTCTTCAGCCCCGCACGGCACTGCCACAAGTCCGATAAAAACAGCCAATAGTATTCGTACCATTCGAGCCTCCGGTCGGGATTGTAAACGCATGCGTTGAAGAAATGCAACACACTGGACCAAATTCCTGCCGATGCCAGCAGTCGTTAATTGTGACGCTTGCATGAGTCGTAGGCCACCGTTAACCGATTGATACGGGAATTTCTCGGTCGAATTTGCCAGCACCCGGCCGCAGCGCGTGTAGCCTTGAGCTATAGGCAACGCTTCAAAGCGTTGCCTTTTTTCGTTTCTACTCTTCTCTGAGGTCTTATGGTCGAAGTCCCGATTGCACCCGTTGTCGCGAAGGTCCGCCGGCTCTTTCGAGACGAGGCGAGACGCAAAAACTTGTCGTTCAAGGCCGTTGTGGCGAAGCACTACCGCACGATCCTTCGCCACCCCCATGTGCGGCATATTGAAGCCAAAACGAAGGCTGGGAATCCGCCGAAGTCGCTGACGGTCGACCGGCTCACCTACAAACATACAAAGACGCTCGCGGCGGTCGCTACCGTGATGCTCGCCGTCGAGTTGGGGCTCGTACCATGACCCTCACCAAGTACCTGACTGAACTCGACGCCATCTATGAAGCTGACCCGCTCGGCCAGTGGCAGGGCCACCGCGCGGCCGCCATCGTCGGCGAGGTCTCAAGTCTGATGGCCAGGGCAGGGCACGGCGAATTGGTCCGCGCCCCGGTGCCAGACGTGGACGTGAATGCCGCCAAGTGCTACGTCGCCCATTGCATCGCGGCGATTTCTGAAAAATCCGAACCTGATGCGCTGATCGACTTGGCAACGGCCGCGGAGTTGCTTGGTTACAAGCCGGCGGGCCTACGCAAAGTCGTGAAGGCCGGGCAGATTCGCTTCGTTCAGAATGGGAACGGGCCGATTAAGTTCCGACGCGAATGGCTCGACGAATACTTGCAGGCGAACAATCCGACCGGTGTGAAGCGGTCGCCGTCTCAACGTCGCGTGCCGCCGCCAACGTCGACCGTTCCGGGATTCGATCCGAGCCGGTTCAAGCGCTAGGCGTTGTCCCAGAGAGGTTCGCTGTAGTGGTCGCACCATTGCAGGTAGTGGTCGCGGCAAATCTGGGGCGTGTTCCCCATCAGCTTGGCGAGCGTCTCGATATTGGTCGCCTTGCCGCTCCAGTAGCCTTGGAGGACCCGCTTCGCGTAGGTGTGCCGGCAACTGTACATGACGGCATCCTTGTCGAAGGTAATCGCCTTCCGCACCACTTCGCCTTTGACGATCTTGTCTGTGCTGAGCTTCTTTTTCCAGTATCGAAATTGATCGGCGAGATTGTCCCTGCGCCATGGGTCGCCTGACTCGCAACGGAAAATTGGCCCTGTCGGGTGTTTTCGCATTTGCTCGCGAACAATCTTCAACGTCTCGGGATCGGTGATGCGAATCACTCGCAGTGACTTGGTTTTGCTTTCCTCTGGCTTAAACGTCCAAGTCATGCGGTCGCCCTGATCATCGACGTGCGCGGCCGTTAGTTTGGCAAATTCGCAACCTGGACGCGCCCCCGTGCGGATACAGACCTGTAGGGCCATTCTCAGGGAGGGATTGGCAGCGTCGCAGAGTGCTTTTTCCTGCTCCGGCGTGATGTAGGTGACCCGGGCGTTTTGCTTGGGGATTTTGTAGCCCTTGACCGGGTTCGCCTCGATCATCCCGGATTCGACCGCGAAGTTGAACGCGCGTAGTACCGCCTGGATGTAAGATCGTTTGGCCCCTTTCCAATTCGGGTGCGCTTGCAGCCACTTGTTCAAGTGGAACTTCTTTAGCGATGTCACCGCCAGCTTGCCGTAGCCGTCGTGGATGTAGTCGCTCGTCTTGGCTTTCGGCCTGTCGTCACCAAGGAACCGTGACGGGAGGCCAAAGCAGAAATCGAACAGCGTGCGCGAGCGATTGTTGTAGGTGCCTTCAGCTCCCTCGGATTTCACCTGCTCAAGGTATGCCTTGCAGACCTCCAAGACGGTGACCCGGTCCGGCTTGATCATGTCCTCCGGCTTGCGATCCAGGGCACGTTTGTGGGCTGCTTTAAGTTCAGCGGTGGAGGCCTTCCGGTCCCTCATGCGGTCGCCGTTCTCATACTCCAACGGTACGAACTTGCCATCCACCACGGCATGCCATCCGCGGCCGGTGCGGTAGAAGTACCCGTTGTTATGCGTGCCCTTGCGTCGGCCCATGATTCACCCGTCAAAACTGGTGTTTCTGGAAGCATAGGCCAGCTTTTATTGCCCAGTTTATTGCCAAGCTGGCTTTTTACCGTGAAATGGTGCCTAAAATGAGGCATATTTCACTGTGTGCCAGCATAGACCAGGGGCTACGCCCGACTGAGGGGCAAGGTTCGGCTGCGGGGTAGAATTTGTCGGTTGCTGGGGGAGCAGGGCGGGGAAAGCTCAGTTTGTGACGGTTGTCGATTCACTCTAAAATGCGAGCTATGAGCAGCGCTTATTCCACGCACGTTGGCCCGCCAGGAGTGGGCGTCATCAAACTGCCGGTCGCTCCGCTGAGGACAGAGCAGTATCTTCAGATGATCAGTGCTGGGATTTTCGACTCGTCGCAAAAGGTGGAACTTATTGGAGGGGTAATCACTCCGATGGCGCCTGCCGGACCCGATCACAATAGTTCCGTTGTCGAGCTGAACGAGATTTTCACGAAAGTTATCGACAGGTTTAAGCTGCAATCGCAAGGGACGCTTGTCCTGACCGAAGGTCACGTCTTCGATCCGGACTTTGCTTTGCTCCAGCGGAAGCCGGAGGGGTACAGCCGCGCGTTACCGACGGCGATGGATGTGAAGCTCATCGTCGAATGCGCGGCAAGCTCGTTGAAGCGAGACCGCCATGTGAAGCGAGAGATTTACGCTCAGGCGGGCATTCAGGAATACTGGATTGTGGATCTGACTGAGAAGAAGTTACAGGTCTTCAGACAACCAGCGGCGGCCGGCTACGAATTTGAGCAGACGTTCGGCTTGGGAGATTACGTAGCGCCGCTTGCATGCCCAGACCTCGAAGTGCAAGTGGCGGCGATATTCGCCTAGCGACCACGTGAGGTTGCTTGAGCCAACGCGATCACACAACTCGTCGATCGCCTAGTCGCACCTTCCAGTGAACGTCGTCCTGTTCCGGAAAATCGCTTCGCAAATGCACACCGCGTGATTCTTCACGCCGTAGCGCCGCCCCGATGAGCACGCGGGCGACGGTGAGCATGTTTTGCAGCTCCCAGCCCGCTGGATCGGAGAACTGCTGCGCGAGGGCAAACCGCTGCCACTGTTCGATCGACTTCGCGGCGCTGCGCAGCCCTTCGCCGTCACGGCGGACGCCGGCGGCGCGCCAGACGAGGCTCTTCAGCGCGTTGCGAACGTCTTGCAGATCGAGGTGCTCGGTGGCGTGCGCAATCGGCGGGTTCTCCAGCGAAATCGCCTCGAACGAGTCGGGCATTTCAAGCGCCGCTGCGGAGGCCGCATCGCCCGCGCGGGCCCCGAACACGAGGCCTTCGAGTAAGCTGTTCGACGCGAGCCGATTGGCGCCATGCAGGCCGCTGCTGGTGACTTCGCCGGCGGCGAAGAGGCCGTCGAGCGTTGTCCGGCCGTCGTGGTCGACCTTCACGCCGCCGATCATGTAGTGGGCGCCGGGGCGGACGGGGATGCGATCAACCGCGATGTCGAGGCCGAACTCGCGGCAACGCTGCGCGATCCCCGGGAAGCGGGCCCGCATCGTTTCGGCGTCGAGGTGGCTGAGATCGAGATAGACGCACGAATGCTTCGTCTTCTCCATTTGGTCGGCGATCGCCTGGCTGACGACGTCGCGCGGGGCGAGTTCGGCGCGGGGGTCGTAGTCGGGCATGAACCGGTGGCCGAGCACGTTCACGAGAATGGCGCCCTCGCCGCGGACCGCTTCGCTGATGAGGCTGCGGCTGCTGCCGGCGATGTAGAGCACCGTCGGGTGGAACTGCATGAACTCCATGTCGGCGAGTTCGGCGCCCGCGCGGTACGCGGCGGCGTGGCCGTCGCCGGTCGCGACGGGCGGATTGGTCGTTTCGCGGAAGATCTGCCCCGCGCCGCCGGTGGCGAGGATCGTCTGCTTCGCCCAGACGAACGTCTTGCCATGCCGCTCGTTCCAAACGAGCGCGCCGCGGCAGCGGTCGTCACTGGTGAGGAGATCGATGGTAAAGGTGTTCTGCCAAAACTGGGCGCGGAGCACGTCGCGAGCCCGCGCGATCATCGCCCGCATGATCTCTTGCCCGGTGGCGTCGCCGAGGGCGTGGACGATGCGGTTGTGGCTGTGGCCCCCCTCGCGGCCGAGCAGCAGTTCGCCTTCGAGCTTGTCGAACGAGGTGCCCCACTCAATGAGCTGGCGGATATGTTCGGGCGCCTCGCGAACGACCATCTCGACCACTTCGCGATCGCACAAGCCGGCGCCGGCGACGAGCGTGTCCTCGACGTGGTTTTCGAATTTGTCATCTGCCCCCAGCACGCCAGCGATGCCGCCTTGCGCGTAGGCGCTGTTCGATTCCTGCAGCTTGTCTTTGGTCACCACGAGCGTGGAAAGCCGCGGATCGATCCCCATCGTCGCCCGCAGCCCCGCAATGCCGCCGCCGATGACGAGCACGTCGACGAAGTGGTGCGAGACGCGCTTGGGGTGAAAGGCGACGAGATACCGAGGAACCACGGGCTGCATACTAACCAACGGCGGAGGAGTGGTGATAATAAATGAAGCAGGCGGGCGCGCAACTAGCCAGCGGCTTGGCTGGCAACGCATCGCCCGCGGCCAACGCTCGCGAGCCAAGCGAAGGGGGATGACGCACTATTCCAGCGTAACAGATGGGATGCGACGCCACAAAAGCGCGACCGTTGCTGGCGTGCAGCAGCGGCGTCACGGCATAGGGTTTGCAACCGAACTTTCCGGAATCGACGGCCGTCGCGGCCGCCAGTCGTTGCCACGAGGTTCATGCCATGAAGTCCATTGAGAAAGATCGTTACCGTCGGGCGCTCGAAGCTTTGCTTGAGCGGATGCGGCCCGACGCCGATTCGATTAACAACCAAACGCGCACCTCCGTCGGGGGCGATGCAAACCAAGAGCTATCGAACGCGCCGTTCCATCTCGGCGATCGCGGAACCGATGAGTTCCTCTTTGATATGAACACGACGCTCCTTGAGAATGAGGAGTATCTGGTGAATGAAGTTCGCGCGGCGCTCGTGCGAATCAACGGCGACGCCGATGGCTACGGCCAGTGCGAGCATTGCAGCCGATCGATCGCGAAGGAACGGCTCGAAGCGATTCCCTATGTGCGGTACTGCGTGAAGTGCGCCGACGAGGCCGGCAGCGGCGCCGCGGCGAACTACAACGTGGGGCGGCCGCGCTCGCCGAGCGATACGCTCGCGCCTGAGGGTGAGATGAATGAGTTTCGTGGCCGCGATCTCGATGCGCCGTTCAGCGACTTAGAAACCGATCGTGATCGTCGTCGTTCGCGGAGCGATCAGCATGCGGCTGGCACGCCTGGCGGCGGCGGAGCGCATGGCGGGCTGGCGGGGAGCAACGACGGCAACGGCGATCCGAACATCTCGGAGCTTGAAGACGAGATGGCGAGCGGCTCGAGCGATCTGTTTGATGCGCGGGACGATGATCCCGATGAGCCGAAGTCGGGGCGTTCAGGCGGGGCCGTTGGGGGGACGCCGGCGAATAAGCGGGCGCGGTCTTGAGTTTTCGCGCGGTTTGAAATTAGCCCCCGGCACTTTATGCCGGGGGTTTTTCATGCGCGACGCGACGGTAGGCAGCGCGCTGCGAATCAATCCTTGCGTTGAGACGAAATTCCCTTCGTGTACTCGCGGACGCGGTCGGCGTATTCCGACGGCGGTTTGACGCGCGTCGCGTCGTTCGCACGCAAGTCGTCAGCCTTTGCTTGGCCGCGGAATTTTAGCGGGCCGTTGCTGCGCGGCAGTAGATTGCGGAGCGTGTCGTCCAGTTCTTGCTTCGCCTCGGTGGCTGCTTCGCCTTCGCCGGCGGCGCTGGCCTTGAGGCTCTTCCAGCGGTCGACGAAGCGTTGCAACTCATCCTCGGTCCAACCGAGTTTCTTCAGCAGCGTTTGATCGACTTGCTTCTTGGCGAGTTGTTCGTCGAGTCGTTCGAGCACCAAGTCAGTCTGCTTCTTGGCGTAGGCAAGGTTCGGATCGTCGGCGCCGAGTTGGCCGCTCTCGGTCGAGGGCGAGCTCATGGCGTTCGAGCCGGTGCCGCCGCCGATCGGTTGCGAGCCGCCAGTTCCCTTTGAGTTGTTCGGCTGTTGTTTGTCGGCGGGATCGCCCGGCTTTTCGCCTTCGGATTTCGATTCGTTGGAAGACTGCTGCCCGCCGCCGCCCGATTGTCCGCCAGGCTGCTGGCTACCTTCGGGTTGGTCGCCGCTCGGCTGTTCGTTCGGTTGCGGCTGCTGCTCGCCAGTCTCGCCGGAATTTTGCTGTCCGCTGGCTGATGGCGATTGCCCGCCTTGCTCGCCAGGTTGCTGAGCTCCCTCGCTCGGTTGGTTCTCGCCGGTCTCGCCTTGCTCACTGCCGTTGCCGGGTTGATCGCCGCTTGATTGGCCCGTCTTGCCGTCGGCCTGTTGTTGGTTGCCGCCGTTCGTGCCGGTCTCGCCTTCGCCTTGCTCTTCGGCTTTGCCGGCGCCTTGGTCGGCGGCTTCGTGTTGACCCGCGCCTCCCTTGCCGGCGGCGTCGGCTTTTTGACCGGCGCCTTGTTGGCCGCCGCCCGATTGCTCGCCGCTCTGGCCGCCCTTTGAATTGCTTTCCTTTTTGTCTCCTGAACCCGACGGCGGTTCGTTATCGTCCTGGCCGGGGCGGTTGTCTTCGTCTTGCTTGTCGCGGCCCTGACGCATCGATTGGTCGTTGCCGGGGGCGCCTTCTTTTTCGCCGGCGCTGTGGCCCGACCCCGAGTTGCCGTTGTTGCGATTCATCTCGCTGTCGGACCCGGGCTCTTGGCCCGCTTTTTGATCTTCCGGATTGCCGTCGCCCGGCTTTGCTTCTTGCGGCGTGTTGGCGCCTTCGCGCTTGCTAGGGTTGTCGCCCGCACCGTTCGTCTTTTGCTCCGTGCCAGTCGCCTTCTCGTTGGGGCCTTGAGGCTGCGCGCCGTCGGCTTGCGGTTTTTGGTTGGAACCCTTTTGGCTCCCCTGCGCAGCACCGGTCGACGATTGCTCGGGCGACTCGCCGTTTTGCTCGCCTTGGTTCGTTTGATTGGCGGCGTCTTGCGCTTCGTCGGCCGTGGCGCCCTCTTGCTGTTTGCCAGCGGCGCCGGCTTGAGGCTTTTGCTGCTGGCCCCCTTGGCCGTTGGTTCGTTGGGCGCTCTCGGCGCCTTGTTGCGGCGTGTCGTTCTGCTCGCCTTGCTCGCCGGCGCTTTCGCCTGCTTGGGCCTGTTCGGTTTGCTGGCCTTGGCCTTGCTGCGATGGGTTCGGCTTCCCTTCGCCGGCGCCTTCTTGCTCGCCCATGTGCTCGGCCATGCGTTGGAAGGCGGTGCCGTCGTCCTCGCCGCCGGAAGCGACCTTCGACTGTTCGCCGCCCGCTTCGCCTTGCTCGCCGTTTTCGCCTGGCTTCGATTCGCCGTTCGACGATTGTTGCTCTTTGCCGCCTGACTGGCCGCTATTGCTTCCTTGCGAGTTGCCTTGCGACGATTGGTTCTCCGACGATTGCTCGCCCTCGCCGCCGGAACCGCCGCCGCCGTTCTCGCCCGCTTTGTCGGACGACTCTTGCGATTCGCCTGATTCGTTCTCGCCGGCCCCGCCGCCGGCGCCCCCTTGGCCTTCTTGCTTTTCGCCTTGCGACTCGCCTGATTCGCCTTGCCCGCCGCTGGAACCACCTTCGCCAGCCTGAGCTTCGCCGTCGCCGCCGCTTTCGCCCCCTTGGCCGCCGCCCCCGCCTTGGCCCCCTTGCTCGCCGTTCTCGCCCCCTTGCTTGTTGTCGGGCTGTTGCTGGCCGCCATTCTTGGGCGGCTGCTGACCTGCCTGCGGCTTGTCGGGGCCGATGATCTTCAAGCGGTGGTGATCGGTGAACGCCGTGTTCGCTTCGGGCCGCGAATCTTCCGCAACGGCCCAGTACTCCAGGAGGTCGCCCGGCTTGAGGCCAAGCTCGCCCGGCGTGTAGGTCTTGATGGCGCCGAAGCGGCCGGTGTGAATCTTGTCCAGCATCTCGAACAGCGGCTGCTCGGGCTTGTCGTTCGCCTTGCCAATGATGGCGACTCGCTTCAGGCCGTAATCAGGGTCGCGAGCCTCGACGCCGATGGTCAGCAGATCGCTCACGCGTGCGACTTGCTCCTTCTCTTCAGGATCGGTGATCGAAATTTCCGGCCCCAAGTCGCGAGTGACTTCGATCGAGTGGACCGTCGGGTCGGCATTCGTGCGGCCGTCGGCGGTCGTGAAACGGAGGGCGTACTTGGGGTGGAGCGGCGTTGGGCTGTTGCCGCGGAAGCCGAGCTTGAACTTGGCCGTCGCGCGGTCGCCGTTGAACGTCATCGTCAGATCGTTCGTGCCGTCGGCCTCAAAATCCACTGAGGCCGTTTTGATCGGCTGGCTCGCGAGAGCGTCGATCGTCACCTCGGTTCCGTCGAGGCCTTTGACGTCGCCGTTTTGCACCGCTTCCTTCGGCGGCAAGCCCGTGTAGCGCGGGTAGTCGTAGTGGATCTTCTGGACGACGATCGTCGGCCGTTCGAAAACCGAGAGCGTGAACTTCTCGGTGCGGGCGTCGCCGGCTTCGAGCCAGTAGGTGAGGTCTTGCATCACGCCCGAGTCGGTGCCGCGCGGCAAGAATCCCGTGAAGCGGCGGGCTTCGGGCGAGGGACGCTCCATGCGGATCGATTCGTCGACAGTTTGCTCGTCGGCGGTCGAGTAGCGGAGCCGCACCGGTTCGTTGCCGCTCAGGCCGTCGATCTGCGCGGAGATTTCAACGCGCTCGCCGCGGGCCACCGAGATGCTGCCCGGCTTCACGTCGAGAATCTGCACGCGGCTCGGAGGCGTCACGTCGGACCATGGCGCGAGGACGCGCACGGTCGAGAGGCCGAGGCTTTTCGGCGAGAGGAGGGCGTAGAGCGCGCAGACGGTGATGACCGCGAGCAATGCGTAGCCGAGCCGCAGTAGGGCCGAGCGGTCGATCGAAGCCTCAAGCGAGGCTTTCGAGAGCTTGGCGGCCGTTTGCTGTTCGAGGGCGTGGTAGACGCGGGCCGAGAGGTCGTTGCGGTGGCTGCGGAACAGCAGCAAGTTCAGCAGGCTGTTCTTGAGCGACGGGGCGTTTTGCTCGATCGTCTGCGCGGCGTAGACGGGGTTGATTGGCTTGAGCAGCGGAATGAACTGCCGCCAGCCGTACCAGGCGAGGCCGGCGAGCATCAGGGCGAACAGCGTCGCGCGGCCGGCGACGTTGAGGCCGCCGGGGATGATCCAGTGGTCGAGCAGGGCGCCGACGAGGACGAATGCGAGCAGGCCGATGGTGAGCGTGAGAAGGCCAGCGCCGAGGTCGAGGAGCTTGAGCGCCCGACGGGTGCGGCGGATCTGCTCGTCGATATACCCTTCGCTGTTGGCGAGGGCGGGGTTCGGCGGCAGCGGCGGCGGAGCGATCGTCGACATAAACCTGGGCAATCCCACGGCGGGCATTGGTGGCCAAGCGGGGCGTTGAGTTTCATTATAGGAGCGGCCCCCCGAAGTTGAGACGCACCTGGGGGAGAAAAGGTCCATCCGGCCTAGTGGTTGGGGCTGAAATTCCGGAGAATCGCGAGATTGCCGTCAATTTGAACCGCCAAGGACGCCATGGACGCCAAGGAAATGCGGGGAAGTTAGTTGAACCACGACGGCACGACGGACACGACGAAGGAATAAGCTGGAGAAGGACGGAGTTGGAGATGTACGCCTTCGTCATTTCAATTCTTACGTCGTGCTCGCCGTGCCGTTGTGGTTAGCCCGTCTTCCCCTTGGCGTCCTTAGCGTCCTTGGCGGTTAGTCTTTTAGTAGTCACGGTTCGCTGAAAGCTCGGAACAAGTAGCTGCATTGATGATTTCGCCTTCGACATTTCGTGATTTGATTAGCGGGCGGCGTCGCGGGGTGGCGGCGGCGGCGGTGCGGTTGGCGTTTGGGGCAGCGAGCGTCCCCTATGGCTGGGCGATTCGGGCCCGCAACCGCGGGTACGATCGCGGTTCGAAGGAAACCCATCGGCCGAGCGTGCCGGTGATCAGCGTAGGGAATCTCACCGTCGGCGGGACGGGGAAGACGCCGATGGTCGAGTGGCTGGCGCGGCACCTGCGGGAGCAAGAGGTGCGGGTGGCGATCCTCAGCCGCGGCTATGGGGCGGAGCAGGGGGGGCTGAACGACGAAGCCCTCGAGCTGGAACTGTCGCTTCCCGATGTGCCGCATTTGCAGAACCCCGATCGCGCGGCGTCGGCGGAGATCGCGATCGACGAGCTCGCGGCCCAGTTGCTGCTGCTCGACGATGGGTTTCAACATCGGCGATTGGAGCGAGATCTCGACCTCGTGCTGCTCGATGCGACCGAACCGTTTGGGTTCGATCGGCTGTTGCCGCGGGGAACGCTGCGGGAGCCGGTGACGGGGCTGCGGCGGGCGCAGGGGGTGGTGTTGAGCCGGGCCGACATGATTCCGCCGGCGGCGCGGGAGCAGGTGCGGGCGCGGGTGGCGCAGCTTGCCCCGACGGCGGCGTGGGCCGAAGTGGAGCATCGGCCGGCGGCGCTGCTCGATTCGAATGGCGGGACTTCGCCGCTGGAAACGGTGCGGGATCAGCCGGTAGTGGCCTGCTGCGGGATCGGCAATCCGGCGGGTTTCCGGCACACGCTCGAAGGGCTCGGTTGTCGCGTCGAGCGGTGGCGGGAGTTTCCCGATCACCACGACTTCACCCGCGAGGACGTCGAGGAACTAGCGCAGCTGGCCCGCGAGGCGAACGCGCGGTTCATCGTCTGCACGCGGAAGGATTTGGTGAAGCTGCGGGTGCCGAGCATCGGCGGCGTGCCGCTGCGGGCGGTGGGGGTGGAGCTGAACTTCCTGCGAGGCGAGGCGGAGCTGGCGGCGGTGATCTTGCCGCTCGTGGAGCGGGCGCGGGCGGAGAACAACGCGATGTTCGACGAGGATGCCGGTGACGGCGCGGACGGCGGGCTGGGCGGCGACGGCTAGATGTCGCATTGGCTCCAGCGGCCCGAATCGCATTTTAGGCGACATTAAGGACTTGTTCTAAGTCGCTTGATGTCAGCGAGTTGCGGCTTCGTGTCGCTTTTTAATGTCGCATTTGAGGCGACATTAAAAAGCGACATCAGCGGCGATGGCCGCGTTCTAAGAGCGAGGCTCGCTTGATTGTTGGCGCAGCGTGAAATGGCGCCGGCGGCTTGTGGGGCCGGACGCTGAGCTGGCGGCAGGTTGCCAAAGAGCGAATGGTGGTCGGGTGTTCAGTGTAGGCGAGCGCGCGGCCAAAAGCAAGCTTATTTGTGGATTAATGCGAGGGGGCGAGTCGGGGAGGCGCGGAGTCGCTCGGCGGGGCTGGACTGGTCGCTGAAGCGACCAGTCCGAAGTGTTGGCGGGGAAGCCTGAAGAGGCGGCTTGGGCGGTTTGCTCGGGCCGCGGAGACTAGCGGACTGAGTGAACTTCGATTTCGTTCACCAGCCGGCCCAAGAGAATCGTATCCATCGCGGCCATCGCCAGGTGTTGGGCGATTTGCTTCACATGGTACGAGCGCGAAATGCCGCGAAGGACGAACTGGCCCTCCTCGACGCTGACCGAGAGGTCCCGAATGCGGCCGGTGAGCTGGGATTCGACGACGTCGGCGATTTCGGCGGCGACGGCGTCGAGTTGCGATTCGGCCGGCGGGCGAACGGTAAGGCGGGGCTTCGTGCGGCGTTTCATCGAGGGGCCCGTCGCTTCGGCGTCGCCGATCGTGGTGCTCAGGGTGGCCGCGACGCGGGATTCGTCGTCGCGGAGCGCCGCTTTGCGCGTTAGCAGTTCATCGCTGGCGATGCGATTCGCACTACGATCGCTGATTTTGATCATCGACAGAACCTCCTTGCGATCGCGCAGACGCGTTCAACGTCTGGGGCCGACTCACTCTGTTCGTTCCAACGCTTGATGGCAGAGAACTAGTCCTGCATGCCGCGCGGATGACGCATCCTTGCGCCGCAGATTGCAGAAACCAGCTAAATCCAGCAGAAGGGCGACCGGCAGGTGGGAACTAAGGCGGGATCATCTTGGAAGCAGCCGTCGCCCGCCGGATCAATCTATCCGGGGCGGGTGCGCGAGGTCAACAGAAGTTCGGACGTTTTGAGAATGCTTGCATTGATGAAATGCGGCATTTCATCCAAGCCAACGGCTTGGCCGATGGACGAGTTAGCAGTGGGGCGTTTACCCAGCTGCGTCCACCGGCGGAGCCGGTGGCTGTTATGGCTCGTCGCGTGAGTTTGTGAGCGGAATCAGCGTCGGAGAAGCCTCCCACAGAACCTTACGCAATGTTCAGCTTGCCGGCTTCGGTGAGGTAGCGGAGGACTTCTTCCGCGAGGGCCTCGGGGCTGAACTCGGCCGACTTGAGCACGAGTTGCGGCTCGACCGGCGGTTCGTACGGAGCGTCGATGCCCGTGAAGTCTTTGATCTGCCCGGCGCGGGCCTTTTTATAGAGCCCCTTCGGATCGCGGGCTTCGCAGACTTCGAGCGGGGCGTCGACGAAGATCTCGATGAAGTCGCCCGGCGCCAGAATTGCCCGAACGGCGTCGCGATCGGCGCGGTACGGGCTGACGAACGCGGTGAGCGTTACCAGGCCGGCGTCGCACATGAGCTGGGACACGGCGCCGACGCGACGGATGTTTTCTTCGCGATCTTGCTGGCCGAAGCCGAGGCCGAAGCGCTTGCCGAATTCGTCGCCGTAGCGCTCCGCTAGCATCGCGGGCGTCGCGTTGAGGCCGTGGCGGACGTTGTCGCCGTCGAGCAAGTAGGTGCGGACGCCGCGCTCGTAGAGCTTGTGGTCGACGACGTTGGCGACGGTGCTTTTGCCGCAACCGCTGAGGCCAGTGAACCAGACGACGCAGCCGCGATGGCCGTTTTGCTGTTCGCGGTCAGCGCGGGAGACGGCTTGTTGGTGCCAGACGACGATGGGATCGGTGGGGTTCATCTAGGAATTCTAACCACGAAGGCTGGAAGGCACTAAGGGGCGCCGTGAATGACGAATGACGAAATCCGAATGACGAATGAAATACGCTTGCGTCCGTCATTCGTCATTCGGATTTCGTCATTCAGGTTTTCAGTCGAGGATGCCGGCGAGTTCGCAGAGGTGGGCGGAGACGACCGGCTGGGGGCAGCTCCAGACGAGGAAGAAGAGGGCTTCGCGGCACCAGCGGCCGGCGGGGTGGCCGACGACGAAGCCGGCGCCCTTGGCGGCGACGAGCGCGGCTTGGGTGGCCCGCATGACGATGCTGTTAGCGCCGCCGCGGAGTTCGTCGTTCGTGCAGGTCGGTTCCTGGCGGACGGCGGCGAAGAGAGCCGCTTCGAGTTCCTCGTACTCACGGAGCAGCCCGTCGCGCGGGGGCAACAGCTCGGGCCGCTTGCTCGCTTCGGCGGAGATGAAATCGATCGCTGCTTTGGCGAGGCCGAGCGCGAGTGTCGACGTGCCGAGGCCGCCCGTGCCGGCGCCGCTGCCGGAGGACATCACGTTTTCGACGGGGCCGGCGATGAGCCATTCCTCGCTGACGAAGACGTTGTCCAGTTTGAACTGGCCGGTGTGGCTGGCCGAGAGGCTCACCAGTTGAGCCGGCGACGGCGTGCTGACGCCGGGGAGCGTCCGCGGCACGGCGGCGAGGAGTTGCTCGCTCGTCGTTTCGTTGCCGTCCATCAGCGTGGCGCCGAGGACGACGTAGTCGGCGTGGTTGGCGCCGGTGACCCACGGGCTAAAACCGTCGAGGCGGAAGCCGCCGGCGACGCGGCGGGCTTGCAGCACCGGCTTGGCAATGTGGCGACTGCTGGTCGTGAGATGCGAGATGCCGACCGTGGCGAAGAGCTCGCCGCTGGTGAGGCCGGGCAACAGCCGCTGCTTGAGCTCGTCGTTCGTCGACGATTCGATCCGTCGGCAGGCGCCGTCGCGTTGCGTTTGGATGAACGTCGTCGTCAGGCAGGCGCCGCTGAGGGCGAGGTAGCCGCGGAGGATCGACTCTTGGTCCCACGCTTGGCCGCCCCACTCGGGGCCGGCGAACCACTCGTAGACGCCGTAGTCGGCGAACAGTTGCAGCTGCTCGGCGGGCCAATCGCCGGAGGCGTCGAGACGTTCGGCGCGGGCGGCGAGTTCACGGCAGAGCTCGGCGAGGGCTGCGTCGTCGGGGGAGCGGATGATGGCGGGCATGGCGCTGCGCGGTTGTCAAATACGACAACTAGCCGGAAGGCGGTGGCCTTCCGGCTAGTGTTGTCTGAATCTCTCTGGCTCCCTCCCCCTTGAGGGGAGGGCTGGGGAGGGGGGAGAAGCCTGGTACACGCTTCAATCACCCCTCCCTATCCCTACCCATCAAGGGGAGGGGACCAGAAGGATTATATCGCGGTTAGCGGACGCTCATGTCGCTGCTCACGCCGCCGGCGGCGACGAGGTACGCCTTTTGGACGTAGTCGGTCACCATGCGGTGGGCGCTGAAGCGGGCGGCGAGCGTCGCGATCGAGTTGGTCATCCGGGCGATCCACTCGTGCGGCAGGCCGTCGGCGTCGCGGAGGTAGAACAACGGGATCACCTCTTCGGCCAGCACGCGGACCAAGTCTTCGCCGTCGCGGGCGTCGTTCTTCTCGACGTCGGTGTGGGCGACGTTGCTGCCGATCGAGAAGCCGTTCATGCCGTTGTAGGCTTCCGCCCACCAACCGTCGAGAATCGACATGTTGAGGCCACCGTTGAGCACAGCCTTCTGACCGCTCGTGCCCGAGGCTTCCAGCGGACGCCGCGGGTTGTTGAGCCAGACGTCGACGCCTTGCACCATGTGACGGGCGACGTTGATGTCGTAGTCTTCGATGAAAACGACGCGACCAGCGAACCGTGGATCGTGCCGCAGGTTGGCGATCTTCTGGATCAGCTTCTTGCCCGGCTCGTCGGCGGGATGGGCCTTGCCGGCGAAGACGAACTGCACGGGGCGGTTCGGATCGTCGAGCAGGTCGGACATCATCTCGAGGTTCCGCAGGAACAAGTCGGCCCGCTTGTAGGTGGCGAAGCGGCGAGCGAAGCCGATCGTCAACGCGTTCGGGTCGAGCACGGTGCGAGCGGCTTCGATGATCGCCGGATCTTCGTTGCGGCGGCGCGATTGACGGCTGACGCGACGGCGGACGAATTCGAGCAAGCGGCTCTTCAGCGCGTTGTGCGTTTCCCAGAGCTCGCCCGGATCGACGGCGTAGATCTTCTGCCAGATGTCTGGCTCGCCCATGCGGGTGTGCCACTCGGTGCCGAGGTACTTGTCGTAGAGCTGCACCATCGGGTAGGCGAGCCACGTCGGGATGTGGACGCCGTTGGTGATGTGGCCGATCGGGATTTCTTCTTCGACGCGCCACGGCCAAAGGTGAGCCCACATGCGACGCGAAACATGGCCGTGGAGCGAGCTCACGGCGTTCGCGCGGCGGGAGAGCTTCAGACCGATGACGGTCATGCAGAACGATTCGCCCTCGTTCTGCGGTTCGACGCGGCCGAGGCCCATCAGCTGCTCGTACGAGATGCCGAGCTTCTGGCGGAGCGGGCCCAAGTGCTCTTCGATCATGCCGCCGTCGAAGCGGTCGTGACCGGCCGGCACCGGCGTGTGGGTGGTGAAGACGGTGTGGGCGGCGACTTCGCGAAGGGCTTCGTCGAACGACATGCCGTCGTCTTGCATCCGCTCGCGAATGACTTCCAGCGGCGCGAAACCGCTGTGGCCTTCGTTGAGGTGGTAAACGCCCGGCTTGATGCCGAGGGCGCGGAGGGCTTTAACGCCGCCGACGCCGAGCACTAGTTCCTGACGGATGCGGGTGCGGACGTCGCCGCCATAGAGCCGCGAGGTGAGGCGGCGATCTTCCTGGCTGTTGCCTTCGACGTCGCAGTCGAGCAGGTACAGCGGCACGCGGCCGACGTGCATCAGCCAGACCTTGGCGAGCAGCTTGCCGTGCGTCGTTTCGATTTCGACGGTGATCGCCTTGCCGTTGGGATCGCGGGCGGGCTCCATTGGCAGATTCTCGACCTTGGTGTCGAGATATTCTTCGTTCTGCCAACCTTCGTCGTTGAGGTGTTGCTTGAAGTAGCCTTGATCGTAGAACAGGCCGATGGCGATGAGCGGTACGCCGAGGCCGCTCGCGCTTTTGATGTGGTCGCCCGAGAGGACGCCGAGGCCGCCGCTGTAGATCGGCACCGATTCGTGGATGCCGAACTCGGCGGAGAAGTAGGCGACGGGCATCGCGCCGAGGACGCCGGCTTCGCGGGCGCCCCAGGTGGTGCGGGTGTTCGCCATGTACTCCTTCAACCGGCGATGGGCCTGGTTGATGCGGGTGTAGAGCACCATCTCCGAGGCGCGCTCGGCGACTTGGTCGGGCGTCATCTCGGCGAGGAGCGCGATCGGGTTGTGGTCGATCTGCCGCCAGCGGACCGGATCGAGGTCGCGGAACAAGTTCACGACTTCGGGGTGCCAGCTCCACCAGAGATTGCGAGCCAGTGCCATGCACTTGTCGTACAAGTGCTGGGGAGTGATCTCCGACCAGTTGGCCCGAGTGATGTTGGCCGCGGAGCTAGGAATCTCGGTTTGGCTCATGGGGGGCGTTTTCCTTCGTGGAGTAGCCGCCAGTTCGGGTGGGAAATCGCAACGTGCTTGCAGGCCGCCGCTGCCCGCAATCGCGGATTATACCGCAGAGTTCGGGCGATGCGACTGAATTTCGCGACGGCTGCGAGAACGCCTCCCTATCAAAGTAGGGAAGGTTTATCGGCGAGTAACAGCGCGGTCTTCCATAAAAAACGGGGCGCAGGGCGCGGCTGGCTCTTTAGAAAATGCCTCAAAGCGGTAAAGGCTGAGGGACTTTGCGGCTTGCCGATGGCGAGGACGCGGAATGCGCAGATTTTTTCGGCGACGGGAGGTAGATGCGCCGCAGGCTCAGGCTGCACGCGTGGAGCGCGGGGCCACTACTGCGCTGTTGTGGTTCCCTCCCCTTGATGGGGAGGGTTAGGGAGGGGTGACTGAAGCTGGTACCAGCGTTCCACCCCCTCCCCAGCCCTCCCCTCAAGGGGGAGGGGGCCAGAGCATTCAATAAATTTGGGCTCGCGCGGTTGGCCGCTGTCTTTACGCAACGTCGATGCGGTCGAGCTGACCGGTGCTGTCGCCCACGGCGTCGACCCGCACGTCGGCGCTGTGGAGCATCTTGAGATAGAGGTTCATCAGCGGCGTGCCGTTCTCGTACCGCAGGTGGCGGCCGCCGACGATGCCGGCCGAGGCGCCGCCAGCGAGGATGATTGGCAGGTCGTCGTGGTTGTGGGCGTTGCCGTCGCTGATGCCGCTGCCGTAGACGATCATCGTGTTGTCGAGGAGCGTGCCGTCGCCTTCACGCACCGAGTCGAGCCGCTCGAGGAAGTGAGCGAACTGTTGCATGTGGTAATGGTTGATCTTTGCGATCTTGGCTTGCTTCTCGGCTTCGTTCTGATGGTGCGAGAGAGAGTGATGCCCCTCGGCGACGTCGATCATTTGATACGAGCGGTCGCTTCCCTCGTTGGCGAACATCCACGAGGCGACGCGGGTCATGTCGCTCTGCAGCGCGACGGCCAGCAGGTCGCCCATCAGGCGGGAGTGCTTCGCGTATTCCTGCGGCGTGCCGCGGGGACGCGTCATTTGGTCGTCGACGTAGAGCTCGTCGCTGGGGGCGTTCATCCGCTTTTCGATCTCGCGAACGCCGGCGAGGTATTCATCGAGTTTCTGGGCGTCGCTTTTCGCGAGCTGGCGGCGCAAGCCGCGGGCGTCTTGCTGGACGAGGTCGAGGATGCTTTTGCGTTCGAGGTCGCGCTTGGCCCGCGATTGGGTTCGATCTTCCTCGCTGCCGCCGCCGAAGAGGCGATCGAACAGCTGGCGCGGATTCGTTTCTTTGCCGGTGGGGCTCGTTTCCGAACGCCAGGAGATGTTGTTCGAGTAAGCGCAGCTGTAGCCGCTATCGCAACCGCCGGCGAGGCGGCCTTCTTCGATCCCGAGCTCGAGCGACGCGAAGCGGGTCGACTTGCCGAGCTTTTCGGCCGCGACTTGGTCGACCGAGATGCCGGCTTTGATCCCCTTGCCGTCGGTTTTCACCGGGTGGGCGCCGGTGAGGAACGTGGCGGCCGAGCGGGCGTGATCGCCGGCGCCGTCGCCGAGGGCGAAGCCGTTGGCGTGGGTGAGGCCGCTGAGGACTTGGATCTTTTGTTGGACCTTCGCGAGCGGTTCGAGCGTTTTCGGCAGGACGAAGTTGGCGCCTTCGGTGGTTGGCGTCCAATCGGGCATGTGAGCGCCGTTCGGGATGAACAGGAACGCCATCCGCAGCGGCGCCTTGCCGGCGTTGGCAGCCGAGGCCCAAGCCGAGCGGGGGAGCGCGCTTTCCATGAACGGCAGCGCCATCGCGGCGCCGAGACCGCGGAGGAAGGTGCGTCGCTGCATCGATGGGAATTGAGCCATGGTTTTTCAACTCTCCATTGGGTCGTTGCGATTTCGCTGTGGGAGGCGACCGCCCTGTGGGAGGCGTCTCCGACGCCGATTTCGCGTGACCTTTGTGGAATCGTCGCCATTCTTGCGGGTGCATCGGCGTCGGAGACGCCTCCCACAAAATACGGGACGAAGATTCGTTACCTACTCACCTAAACACGTACTCACCCAACTCTCACTCACTCGCCTTCGACGCTGCCGCGCTGCTGGAACGGCGTCGATTTCGCGACCGCGCGGACCATGCTGGCGAACGTGTCGCCGTTGGCTTCCGCCGCGGCGACGACTTCGTTCACCGCACAAGTATCATACGGTTCCAGCCCGCGGCCCAGGCTGAAGATGAGCAGTCTTTCAGCCAAACTGCGTCGCACGCGGCCGTAATCGGCGAGCAGCACGTCGCGCAAACTGGCAGGACCGTCAAGCTTTCGCCCATCGGGCAGTTCGCCCGAGGCGTCGATCGGCTGGCCGGCGTCGGTGTCGCGCCAACGGCCGACGGCGTCGAAGTTTTCCATCGCGAGGCCGATGGGATCCATCCGCTTGTGGCATGACGCGCAAGTGGGATCGGCGCGATGCATCTCCAAGCGTTCGCGGAGCGTTTTGTGCGAGAGGTCGCCGCTCGCGTCGGGCAGGCTGCCGGCGTCTGGCGGCGGGGGCGGCGGCGGATCGGCGAGCAGATGATCGAGCACCCACTTGCCGCGGAGGACCGGCGAGGTGCGATCTTCGAACGCGGTAACCGACAGGACGCTGCCGTGGGCGAGGATGCCGGCTTGCCGTTCCTTGGGGAGCGAGACGCGGACGAATTCGTCGCCGGTCGGTTCGGCCATGCCGTAGTGTTTGGCGAGGCGACCGTTCACAAAGCTATAGTCGGCCGAGAGGAGCGTCGGCAGCGGCAGGTTGTTCCGCACGACGTCTTGCACGAGGCGGAATGTTTCTTCGCGGAAGGCGTCGCGGAGGGCGGCGTCGAACTCGGGGAAGTGCTGCGGGCTGCGCTGCATCGTTTCGAGCTTCCGCGTTTCGAGCCATTGCTCGCTGAAGTTGCGGATGAGTTGGTCGGCCCGCGGGCTGTTGAGGAGGCGTTCGATTTGCGTGTCGAGCTTTTCGCGGAGCCGGCCCTCGGCGGCGAGCGCGAGCAACTCGTCGTCGGGCATCGAGCTCCAGAGGAAGTAGCTAAGCCGCGAGGCGAGTTCGTACTCGCCGACGGGCTGGCCGTTGGCGTCGGCCGCGAGGCGTGGGGCGTCTTCGGCAGATGGCGCTTCGGCGGGGAGCGATTCGTCGCCGATGAAAAGGAACTGCGGCGAGACGAGCACCGCCTGCACGGCGAGCTGCATCGCTCGTTCGAGCGAGTCGCCGCGATCGTGGGCGTCGGCGACGAGGCTGAAGATGCGGTCGATTTCTTCCTTTGTGGCGGGGCGGCGGTAGCCGCGGCCGAGCAGTCGCGCGACGAGCCCGCGGGTGGCGTCGGCCCACTGGTCGGTAGTGCGCCATTGCTGCAGCGTCGGGCCGCCTTCAAGCAGCTGGCGTTGCGCGGCGGACAAATGCTCAGGCTTGAGGGCCTCGGTGGGGCCGACAACGTCGATGCTCAGGATGTAGAGGTTGCGGTCGCGGCGGTTGGGGTCGGCCGCCATCGGTTCCCAGGCGTCGTTCGTCATTTCGACGCCGAGCTTCGCGACGCCTTGTTCCGCTTCGAACTGGGCGACGTAGGTTTGCGGGTCTTCCTTCAGTTCGCCCGGGACGTCGACGTGAGCGAGTTCCTGGTCGCCGTACAAGATTCGCATCTTGGTCGCTTCGGCGCCGCACTGTGATGCGAAGGCTTTAACGCGGACGAGATACGTGCCGGCGCCTTGCAACGGCGTTTCGGCGTGGATGCGGCCGTTTGAGGAGAAGAGACCGCGCACGCCGCGGGCTGCCGCGCCACCGTGGAGTTCGCCCCACGCGGCGGACTGAACGGGCTTGGAAATCATTTCCGGCGAGACGATCGCTTTGAGCGAGATTTCTTCGGCGGCCTGCAGATACTTTTCGAGCAGCACCGGCGGCAGCGAAAGGATGTCGCCGTTGTTGTCGAAGCCGTAGCCGAGTTCGTCGCGGGGAAAGGTTTTGTGAGCGTCGAACTCGACGCCGAGGAGGTCACGAACGGTGTTCTGGTACTCGGTGCGGTTCAACCGGCGGAGTGTTGGCCGGCCGGGGTTTTGCGGCTGCGAGCAATCGGGATCGGCGAGTTCCTCCCGCAGCCAAGCGAGGGCGGCGTCGCGTTCCGCAGCTTCAGGCTGGCCCATGTCGGCGGGGGGCATTTCGCCCGCTGCGATTCGCTCGACGGCCCGCTGCCATTGGAGCCGGCGATGCGGCACGCTGGGGGCGGCCAGGAGTTTGTCGAAGTCGAGGCCCGCTTCCGCGCTGTCGCCGCTGTGGCAGTCGACGCAGTAGGCCTGCACGAACGGGCCGATGGCGTGTTCCATCGTCGGTCGCGGCGAGAGCTCGGCTTCTGCGGCAGGAGGCTCTACGGCAGCGGCCGGTTCCTCAGCGACGGCCGGGCGTGGCCCGACGAACATGCCGCCGACGCCGCACGCTACGGTCGCGGCACAACATGCGCGAAAGAGCAGGCCGGCGTTGGTCGCGTGGTGGGTCAAATCGACGTCCGCGGGCGAGGCAGGGGAGCGTGGGGCAGGATATTCATTATACCCCAATGGCGCCCCTGGCCGCCAACGCCGATCGGGGCGAACTTGGGCGATTGCTCGATTGCGGGACACCGTTGCGGCGCTTAGAGTTAAGTAGGCAAACGGCGCGGCTTGGCGGCCGTCGATTCGCTCCCGCGATTTGCGCGGGATCGACGCCGTGGCCGCATTGCCGCCTATAGAATTTGTTCAAACAGTTACATGATTTAACGCCGAGGTTCGCGACGCGGAGCGTCGGGGACCGCGTCGCCACGCGGAGCGTGGGACGAGGATACAGACCACGCCTATGACTATTCGTGACGCCTACGGTTCGGATCGCTTCGGGCTCTCGTTCGAGCTCTTCCCTCCCAAGACGGCCGAGGGGATGACGAGCTTGTTCCAGCACGTCGACGCGCTGGTGAAGTTCGAGCCGAGCTATATCACCTGCACCTACGGGGCGGGGGGCTCGACGCAAGATCGGACGCTCGACGTCATTTCCGGGGTGCGCGAGAAGTTTGGGTTGCCCGTGGCGACCCATCTTACCTGCGTGGGACTGACTGAGCCGGAGATTGGGGCGTATCTCGCGCGGGCGTTGGAACGCGGCGTCGAAAACGTCGTCGCCCTGCGCGGCGATCCGCCGAAGGGTGAGACGGAGTTCAAGCCAACCGCCGGGGGCTTCTCCTACGCCAACGAACTGGTCGACTTCATTCGCCGCGACTTTCCGCAGATGGGGATCGCCGTGGGGGGCTACCCCGAGAAGCATCAGGAAGCGGTGAGCTTGGCGGTCGACTTGGAAAACCTCAAGCGGAAGGTCGACGCCGGCGCCGACGCGATCATCACGCAGCTCTTTTACAACAACGACGATTATTTCCGCTTCCGCGACGCGTGCCGCAATCTGGGGATCGAAATTCCGATCGTCCCGGGAATTTTGCCGGTGACGAATCTCGCCCAAATTCAGCGGATCGCATCGCTGTGCGGCGCCAAACTGCCGCCGCGGTTTGTGGCGGCGCTCGAACAACATGCCGACGATCCCGCGGGGCAGTTTTCGGCGGGCGTAGACTTTGCGATTGAGCAGGCACTGGGGCTGTTGGAGGGCGACATCCCGGGGATTCACTTCTACGTGCTGAACAAGTCGGAAGCAACCAGCCGCGTGCTGAGCGCCTTGCCGCAGTTTGCCGAAGATTGATGCGATCAATTGGGGCCCGAGCAGCGTAACCATAGCGGCACAGTACCTACCGGCTCCGCGATTGGGCGGGCCGCCCACAAGCTGAAGCGTCAATTCATCCGCCGGCAGCGACGGCGGCCGTCATGCTCTGGACGTCTCCTGCACCTCACTAGCCCTCTCGCATGAGCAACGACCCCCAGGCCAGCGCTGATTTGACGGGTCGCGAGATCGGCGACTATCGAATCTTGCGGCGGCTCGGCGCGGGCGGCATGGCGGAGGTGTACCTGGCCGAGCAACGTTCGCTGGGCCGGCAAGTGGCGTTCAAAGTGTTGCAGCCAGTGCTGGCTCGCGATGCGAACTATGTCGCGCGGTTTCAGTACGAAGCTCGCGCGGCGGCGGCGCTCGTGCACGCGAACATCGTGCAGATCTTTGAAGTCGGGCACGTGGGCGGCGTGCACTTCATCGCCCAAGAGTATGTACGCGGCAGGAACTTGGGCGAGGTACTCAAGCGAGACGCAGCGCTCAACCCGCGGCTCGTGCTCGACGTGCTACGCCAAGTGACGGCGGCGCTCTGCAAAGCGGCCGAGGCGGGGATTGTCCACCGCGATCTGAAGCCGGAGAACATCTTGCTCGGCAACTCGGGCGAAGTGAAAGTCGCCGATTTCGGGCTGGCGCGGATGGAGAGCACCGACGCGAAGACGCTCACGCAAGTCGGTGTTGCGATGGGGACGCCCCTGTACATGAGCCCCGAGCAGATCGAGGGGCGGGCCGTCGATGCGCGGAGCGACGTCTATTCGCTAGGGATTACGAGCTACCATCTGCTCGCCGGAACGCCGCCGTATAACGGCGAGACGGCGCTGGCGATCGCGCTGCAGCACCTCAACTCGTCGCCGCGAGCGATCGAGAATGTGCGGGCCGACGTGCCGAGCGGGCTGGCGCGAATCATTCACCGCATGATCGCCAAGCGGCCGGAGCAGCGGCACCAAAATGCTGCGGAACTGCTGGCCGATTTGCGGAAATTGGCCGGCGAGGCTGCGGCCCAAGGCTGGGGCGAGGGGCTTGAAGATTGGCCGCTCGCCGATCTCATTGCCTCGGCCGATTCCCGCAGCCGCGCGGCCGCCGAGTTGGGACGGTTGATGAAAGAGGCCGCGCAACTCGAGCCGCGGCGTTGGCGGCCGAGTCGCGCGCTGCTCGTGTTGTTTGGCGCCGTCGCGCTGGGGCTCCTGGGCGCGTTTCTGTTCCGTACGCGGGGATATCTCGACGGCCGGCGGGTGGCGAACGTCGAGCGGCGCGATTCCGCTTGGGCCCAATTGTTCCAAGCGAACATCGCGCCGAGTGAAGAAGCGTGGCGGGCGGTGCGGCGTTATTTTCCCGGTCAGGATCAATATATCTACGATTTGGCCGACGTGGGGCTGGTGCGATATTACCTCTTCTATTCGCAGTCGCCCGACTATCGCGACGCGTTGCCGGTGTTGGTGTCGCTCTCGCAGACGAGCGAAGCGCAGTCGCCGAATTCGTCGCTGCGGCCATTCGTCTATGCGGGGCTGTGCGTCGTCAATCAGCAACTGGGGCGTGACGACGAAGCGCTCGCCGCGGCGAATGAATTGAATGGCGCCATGCGCGACGAACTACGGCGCACCGACGCCCGCATTTACGACATGCTGCGCGAGTCGCTGGACGAGCTGGGGCAGTAGGCCACCCTCTCTCAATTTGCTCATCGTCGTATTCCTAGCCCCGGGCTCCGCCCGGGGGTGGGCCACCATTCCGGTGGGCTCCGTCGCGCGTGACGCAAACCCACCCCCGGGCGGAGCCCGGGGCTAGGGAAGGGTTGCGACCACGGTAACGCGCGATTCGCGATCGCGAGGCGCGATTTCTTTGCTGCGCAGAGCGGCCTCTACTCGCTCGGTTTGCGCTCAAATTTTCGACAAGCGCGAGCGAAAAATCGGCCATTTCGAGGGGTACAAAAAACCCACAGAAATAGTGAACAAGTGTATAGTTTTCGGCCGCGCGGTTTGTTAGGTTTTTGCTCAGCGACGCAGCGCTGCTGGCGCTCGTGGCGAAGACCTTTTCAACCCCGTTTTCCTGGAGCCGAACCATGCCACGCCCTGATTTTTCCGCCGACGATGACGCGATTTTCCCCTTCGACGACGGGGCCAATTTCGACGACGAGCAGATGGAGTCGCTGCTGCACCCGACCTTCGACGAGGTCGACGACGAGACGCTGTTGGAGTTCGACGACGAGTACTGGGAGGCGTTGCTGCCCGACGACGACTACGAAGCCTTGCCGGACGAGCGCGACTTCTGGACCGACCAGGAGGCGGCGTAGCGGCGCGATTCGGCAGAGCGAGCCGTGCGACCGCCGTCGGTCGTCTTTCCGTCTACTTCCGCGCCCCTCGAAGAAAGGTCGAACTCATGCTGCCTACCGTGCTGATTTTGGAAATCCGCCGCCTGCTTGATGCGGGAGGAATGTCCCATCGCGCCATCGCCCGCAAAGTCGGGGTGAGTCGCACGACGGTCGCGGAGATGGCTCGCGGCCGCCGCGGCGACTTTGGGCGCGGTCCGGAAGAACGGCGTGCGCCGATTCGGCACGCTACGTCGATTCCGGTCCGTTGCCCAACATGCGGAGGGCTCGTTTATGCGCCGTGCCGACTCTGCGAGGTGCGCGAGCATCAGGCGCGAATCTTGCAATTTCGGCGAGAGTTATTGGAACCGCCGCGCGGGCCGCGCCGCGCGGCGTGAGGCTGGCGATGGGAATAGAAGCCACCGGCTCTGCCGGTGGACGCGGTGAGAGTTGGCGTCGCCGGCAGTTCGTCCACCGGCGGAGCCGGTGGCTTTTACTGAGCGGCTCAGCCGCGGCGAGCGGTGGCGACGATGTCGACGTACTGCTTCGCGAGCGACGACAGACCGTCCCAGTTGCCGGCGTTGACGAGATCTTTCTTCACGAGCGACGAACCGACGCCGATCGCGACAGCGCCCGCTTTGATCCAGTCGGCGGCGGTGTTGAGATCGACGCCGCCGGTGGGGGTGAGTTTTACTTGGGGGAGGGGCCCGTGAACGTCGCGGAGGTATTGCGGCCCGAAGTGATTAGCCGGAAAAACCTTCACGACGTCGGCGCCGGCGGTCCAGGCCGTGGCGATTTCGGTCGGCGTCATGGCGCCGGGGACGGCGACGCAATCGTAGCGGTGGGCCATCGCGATGACGTCGAGGTTCAAGATCGGCGAGAAGAGGAACCGCGCCCCGGCGAGGATCGCCGCGCGGGCGGTCTCGGCGTCGAGCACCGAGCCGGCGCCGACGAGGGCCGACTTGCCGAGTTCGCGGCTCGCTTGGGCGATGACGTCGAGTGCACCGGGGGTAGTCATCGTGATCTCGCACGCCTGGACGCCGCCGGCGGAAAGCGCGCGGCAGACGTTTACCAACTGATCGCCCGAGTCAGCGCGGATGACGGCGATGACGCCGGTGTCGATGAGTTTTTGAAGCGTCGTCAGTCGATCAGCCACGAGTTGCTCCGGCTAGTGCGAATCATTGGGTGCCACTGGCATCTTGCCAGTGCGGATGTGGGTACTCGCTTGGCACTTCTCACTGGCAAGATGCCAGTGGCACCCACAAAAAATATCGAGGAACTACAATCGGCCGATCGTCATGCCGCCGTCGATGTTCACGACTTGCCCCGTCGCGTAGCGGAATTCGCCCCGCGCGAGCGCGGCGACGGCGCGGCCGACGTCTTCGGGCTGGCCCCAGCGAGGTTCGAGCGTGAGGCCGTCGGCGATCATCCGATCATACTTCTCTTTGACGCCGGCCGTCATGTCGGTCGCGATGATTCCGGGGCGAATTTCGTAAACGCGAATGCCAAACTCGGCGAGGCGAACGGCCCACAGCTTCGTCGCCATGCTCGTGCCGGCGCGGGCGAGACAATAGTCGCCGCGGTTGGTCGAGGCGACCTCGGCGGAGATCGACGAGATGTTGACGATGGCGCCGTCGAACGCCGTGTCGGCCTGGCGCTGCTCGATCATCCAGGCGGCGACCGCCTGCGTGAGGAAGTAGGGGCCCTTCAGGTTGACGTTGATCATCTCGTCGAACGATTCGGCGGTCGCTTCGAGAATGTCGGCTCGCACGCGGGGAGCGATGCCGGCATTGTTCACGAGCAGATTGAGCTGGCCGAAGGCGGTGCGGATTTGATCGAGGCAGGCGGCGCGATCGTCGGCGCTGGAAACGTCGCCGCGGACGTAGATCACTTCGGGCGACGACTTGCGGAGCGTGGCAAGCGGTTCTTGCACATCGCTTGCGGGACGCATGCCGTTGATCGCCAAGCGCCAGCCGTCGGCGGCGAGCGATTGGGCGATGCCGAAGCCGATGCCGCGGCTGCCGCCGGTGACGAACGCTGTTTTGTTGTGCGAGGTCGTCATTGTTTTCGAATTTTTTTGTTTCTCGCAAAGGCGCGAAGACGCAAAGGAAACGCAAAGAAGAAGGTCGTGCGATTGGCGTCTTCAGCGTGTTGCGACGCCTGTGCTGAAAGCTCAGCCGGCATGTAGAGGAAGATGAAATGCGTAATACGGTTGAGTTTTTGCCAAGCGTGATACGTAGAGCGCCGCTTCCAAAAGATGATAGTCGCCCCACATGCAGGCTTCGCCGTGCGGCACCCGGGAGCCGGGGGGCGTGTAGTCCCAGTTGCGGGGGCGGTGGTAGATCGTGTGAAGCAGCAGGCCGTCGTGCTGTGGATCGGTGGCGAGGTAGGGCTCTTGCAATAGCGACCGGAGCGTGGTGAGGCCGGCGGCCCAGTAGCGGTCGCCTGCTTCGCGCTCGCCGGCTTGCTGCAGTCGACGGCCTAAGCGAAGCAGGCCTTGGCACGCGATCGCCGATGCCGAGCTATCGACTGGTTCATGGGCGTTGAAGGGATCGGCCGGGCGATCGAGATAGTCGCCGAGCTGCACGAGCCCCGGGGCGCCAGTGTCCCAGTAGGCGATGCCGTCGGTTGGCGTTTGCTCGATGAAAAAGTCGCACGTCGCCCGCGCGGCGCGAAGCATCATCGTTTCAATCGCGCCGCGGCCGCCGTGCGGTGCGAGATCGGCGTCGCTGAGGACGTCGAGGAATTCAAGCTGTTCGGCGTAGCCGAGCATTACCCACGCGAGGCCGCGGGTCCAGGTGGTGAACGGCGAGTAGCCCTGCTGCGTGCTCGGGCAGCGGTAGCGGCCATCGTTGACGTTGAAGATGCTTTCGTGGACGACCCGGCCGCGGAGGTCGTAGGCGTCGCGACCCTCGCCGAAATAGACGTTGTAGGTCGCGTTGGCTTGGGCGTGCTTGACGAGCCGGTCGAGCATGTTGATCGGGGCGTCGTTCTCGCCTAGGGCCTGGGCGCCGACGAGATGTCCGATGGCCAACACCCGCAGAGAACGCATCGTATCGCTAAAGAGTGAATGGGGGCCGTTGAACGAGTAGATGTGGCCACCGCCGTTTTCGATTCGGCTCCACCGCGAGGCCTGCACCGCGGCCGAGGCTTTCAGCGCCAGATCGTAATACTCGAGTTGATTCGCTTCGCCCGGCAACCGGCCCTCAAGGATGAGCCGCCGCATGTTGCCATAGGTGCTGACGTTATTAAAACCGTGGTCGTGGACGCCGAAGTGGGTGACGTGCGAGGCCATGTCGCGGCGGGTGCCGTCGCGGCCGATGGCGAGGAGCGATTCATCGCCGGTGGCGTCGAACGCGAGCAGCGCCGAGCCGTACTGAAAGCCGCGGGTCCATTCGGTCCAGCCTTGGGGTTCGTAGCGGCCCGCTTTCGTGATGACGGGCGACGGCGCCGCGTGGGGGAAGCGTTCGGCGATGCGGCTAATTTTCGGCGCCGCGATCTGCCAAAGGCGTTCGGTCTGCGGAAGGAGCGTTGCGGGCGAGAGAGAAGAGTCGATCGTGATCATCGCTGAATGATGTCTGCCGCGGTTGGGGATGTCTAGGGCGAGGCGGTTCCTCATTCGCTCAGCTAAGCAGCAATTCGCCGCGGCCGCTGTGGAGGAAGTCGCCGTGGAAGAGTTCGACGGCGGCGGCGAGTTGCGGCAGACGATCGACGGCGAACGATTCCGCGGCGAGTTGCGATTCCAATAGTCGCAGCATTGGCAGCGGCCCGCGGTAGCCTGATTTGAACGTCGGCAGCGGCGCGGGGCGCGGGCTTCCGAAAACGCCAATCGTCCCTCGCCGCATCGCCGTGCCGGGGGCGCCGTCGCAACCGCCGAAGACGAGGATCGTGCCGGCGAGCATCTGGTAGCCGAGGTTGGCGCCTGCGGAGCCGGCGATTGCGATGAGGCCGCGCCGCATGCGGAGGCCAACTTCGCTGCCGGCGTTGCCGTCGATAAGAATCGTGCCGCCGCTCATGCCGCGCTTGGCGCCGGCGGTCGCGGCGCTGACGTGGGAGCCGGCATTGCCGTGGACACGAATGAGCCCGCCGCGCATTTCGGCGCCGAGCCAATCGCCGGCGTTGCCGCGGATTTCTAGTCGGCCGCCTTGCATCTGCTGCCCAGCTCGCGGGCCAATCGATCCTTCAACGGTGAGCGTGCCGGCCGTCAGGCCAGTTCCGAGGCCGTGTAAATTTCGGCACTCGCCCGCGAAGGTCCAGTGGTCGCCAGCGGGATCGCCCTCGACGCGGAAGAGTTCACCGAGCGGACGGCGCCGATTGCCGTGGAGTAGCGAGTGGCGGAGCAGGGCGTCGCGCGATTGTCCTGCGAACGCCGCGGGCGCGAGGCCGTCGCACTCGATCGGGATTTGATCGTCGGTCAGGTTGGTCAAACGGAGCGTCATGGCACACAATAAGTGACGGAGCGGCGGCACGGTGAGCGTCGCTCTAGTGTACCGACTCTGGCGACGGGTGGCGCGGGTGAGCGATTCCGACGAAACAGACCGAGCGACGCGCGGCGCCCTCATTCTCTGTGGCGGCGGAAGCCGGCGGATGGGGCGTGACAAGGCGTCGCTGCCGTTTGGCGCGGAGACGATGCTCGCCCGCGTGATGCGGCTGACGGCGGAGTGCGTGCCGCGGGAGCGGATCACGCTTGTCGCCGCGGCGGAGCAGCAGTTGCCGCCGCTGCCCTGGGAGGCGACAGTCATTCGTGATCGCGTGGCCGACCGCGGGCCGTTGCCGGCGTTGGTCGACGGGCTGGCGAGTTTTGAGGGTCGCGCGGCGGCCGTGCTAGTTGTCTCGTGCGACGCGCCGTTGTTGCAGCCGAGGCTGGTGGAGCGACTGTTTCAATTGCTCGCGCGCGACGCAGAAGCAGCGGTTCCTGCGGAGGGGGAGCGGCTGCAGCCGTTGCTCGCCGTTTATCGACCGCGAGTGGCGGAGGCGTTACAGGCTCAGCTCGCGGCGGGGACGACTTCGCTGCATGGGGCGCTGCGTTCGTTGGGCGGCCGAATTGTCGAGGCGCCGGTCGAGCAGTTGCGCGCGGTGGATCCGGAGTTGCGTTCGTTCCTGAATTGCAACACGGAGGAAGAGTACGAGGCGGCGCTCGCCTACGTTTGAGCGTAATGCTTGAACCGCAACGAATAGTGCTTCTCGAACCACTCTTCAACTTCGGGAAGACGTTCAGCGTCGAACGACGGGGCATTGTGCAGCGCGATGCCGGCGGGGGTGGCGCGGATTTCGCCTTGCTCGACGATCGTTTCGCCCGCTTTGATCACCAGCCTTGGCAGCTCGAACATCTCCTGGTAGTTCTCGCTCGGAGTGTAGATCGTCACGTCCGCGTCGGCGCCGGCGCCGAGATGTCCTTTTTGCTTGAGGCCGAGCGCTCGCGCGGGGCCGGAGCGGGTGATGATCGCGATTTCGCCGAGCGTGTACTCGCGGTCGAGGTCGCCGAGGATGCAACGTTCGCGGACGGCGGCGGGGCAGCGGGCGAACGTTTCGCGGCGGAATTCGCGGTCCATCAGCAGGCGGATGATTTGCGGATACGCGAGGAACGAGCCGCCGTTGGGGTGGTCGGTGCTCATCATCACTTGCCACGGATCGTCGACGAGCAGATACCACTCGAGGCCGATCGCCCATTGCAGGGCGTGGACGACCGACTTGCGGCGGTACTCGATCGGCGTGACGCCGCAGCCCGCTTCGACTTCGACGTCGCAGTTGAACCAGCGGTTGCCGTAGAGCTTGTGGAGGAAGTACCCCGCGGCGCCGTCGCCGGTCATCGCTACGGCGTCGCCGAACATCACCTGGCCGACGTCGACCGTGAGGTTGGGGTGGGCGTTTACATAGTCGGCCAAGTCGCGGACGCGGCTCGACATGCTGAACTCGTCCCCCTCGCCGCCGCCGTAGCTGTGGAACTGGATGTGAGCGAAGTGGGCGCGGCGGCTTTCGACCGCTTCCATCGTCGCGAGCGTCGTCCGCCAGTTGCCCGGCATGCCGAGCTGGTTGCAGTGGATGTGCGCCGGATGGGGCAGGCCGAGGTCGTTCGCCGCGGCGACGATCTCGCGGATGACGGCTCGCGGGGTAATCGCGTAGCCGGGAATCGGATCATCGAGTCCGTGACCGCGGGCGGTGGCGGATTGCTTCCAAACTTCGACGCCGCCGGGGTTCACGAGCTTGGGGGCGTACCCCTTCGTGGCGCCGAGGAGCCAGGCGATGAACATTCGCAGCCGCTCGGGATCGTTCGCTTCGATCGCTTCGAGAGCGTACTGGTTGTTTCCCATGAGGATGAAACAACCTTTGTCGATGCACGGCGTGTCGGCGAACTCGAGGTGGGCGTGCCGTGAGCCGAGCGGGGCGATCGCGGCGTCGAACGCGGTGGTGTAACCGAGGCCGGCGTACTTGTAGCCGGTGGCGAACGTGCTGGGGACCGAGCCGAGCGTGCCGCTGCGGGTGAGTTCCGTGCGTGGCAGGACGTTGGCTTCGCCGCGGCGTTGGTCGGGGGTGATGATCCGCGCGGCGTTCGTGGCGGGGCCAGCGATATGGCAGTGGATATCGACGCCGCCTGGCATGACGACGAGGCCGGTGGCATCGATCGTTTTCGCCGCACGGAGCGCGGGGTTGGCCGGCGCGGCGATGATGCGGCCATCCTCGATCCAGAGATCGCCGACTTCGCCGTCGACGCCGTTGGCGGGGTCGTAGATCGTGCCGTTGGCGATTTTGGTGAGGGGCATTGCGGCGGGCGTCAGTTGTCAGTGGCTGGCGATGGGGTGAGCGTAGCTGATTTTTGGGGGGATTTGAACCGCCAAGGATGCCAAGAGCGCCAAGGAAGAAATACATTTTTACCACGAAACACACGAAAGTTGCGAAAGGAATTCTTTTTGAGTCCTCTCGATCCATCTTCCTCTGCGCCTCCGCGCCTCTGCGAGAAAATTCATTTAAGACAAAACCTCTCGCAGAGGCGCGGAGGCGCAGAGAGAGGATGGCAGACACTTTTCTGCTTTCGTCCTTTTCGTGTGTTTCGTGGTTAATCTCCCCGCTTCCGTATTCTCTTGGCGTCCTTGGCGGTTCTAAAAGAATGTGTAAAAAAGAGCCTGCCAAGCGCGGGGCTTGGCAGGCTCTTTTGAGGTTCGCTCCGGCGGGGCGTTGACCCGCGGCTACAGGGCTCGCATGAAGGCGGTGAGGTCGGTTTTTTCTTGCTGGTTCAGCTTGAGGCCGAGGATAAGGTTGAAATACTCGACCGTGTCTTCGAGCGTTAGCAGGCGGTCGTCGTGGAGGTATGGCGGCGAGTCTTTGATGCCCCGCAGCGGGAACGTTTTGATCGGGCCGTCGGCCGAGGCCTTGCGGCCGTTGATCATTACTTCTTTGAAGAAGCGTTCGGTCTGCAGGTTATGCATCAGGTTGTCGGTGTAGTAAGGCGGGATGTGGCAGGTGGCGCACTGGCCCTTGCCGAAGAAAATTTCTTGACCGCGCAGTTCGCTCTCGGTCGCCTTCGCGGGGTCGAGCTTGCCGAGCAAGTTCAACTTCGGCGCCGGCGGGAAGTCGAGCAGTTCTTGGAACTCGGCCATGAACTGCACTTGGCTGCCACGCTCGAGCGGGTTGACGCCCTTCTTGGCGGCCATCGCGATGTCGCCGTCGAAGTAGGCGGCCCGCTGCTCGAACTCGGTGAAATCTTCTACCGTCTTCATGGCACGCTGCGAGCCGAAGAGGCGTTGGATATTAAGTCCGCGGAGCGTCGGCGTGTCGATGCGGTGGCGATGTTCGTTGGGGCGAATATCGCCGACGGTGTGCGTCGACGAATTCGTGTGGCCGTTGGCATGGCAGTCGAAGCAACTCACCCCTTCATGCGGGTGGAGGCTGCGGCGGTCGTCGGTGGCGTTGAACTGCTGCTGCGGGAACGGCGTGACGAGCAACCGTAAGCCATCGAGTTGTTTGGGGTTGAGGCAGTCTTTGAATAGCTCGTAGTAGTTAGCGAGGGTGACAAGCTGTCCCTTCGAGACGTCGCCGAGGTCGGGCCGCGTCGTGAGGTAGATAGGCGCCGGGAACTCGGGGAGGAAGTGCTGCGGCAGGTCGTAGTCGAGATCGAAGCGGGTGAGGTCGCGGCCCGTTTGCCGCTTCAACTCGTCGATCTGCACCTTCGTGAAGATCATGCCGCCCGTTTCGTGATGCGGGTGGGGCAAGGGGTAGAAGCCGGGCGGCCAAAGCGTTTTGGCTTTGATTTCCTCGGGCGTGAGGCTCGCGAGTTTGTCCCAAGTGAGGCCTTCGGGAAGCTTGGCCCGCACGCCGGTTTGGATCGGCTTGCCAAGCGACATCTTCACGTCGGGCGAGGGGCGATCGGCGAGGTCGTAGCGGTACTCGAGGAGCCGTTGCTGGCGTTCCGCGAACTTGGGCTTCTCGGCTTCGGTTTGCTTGATCACCGCGGCCGTGTCGACCGGCGGGAGTTGAGCTTGGGCGACGGAGGCAAGCTGTGCGGCGAGGGCTCCGAGTGATAAGAAAGTGGCCAGCGCGGCTGGGGAATTAGCAGCGCTGCGCGGCGGGGAGAGGAATTTGAGTGACATCGGAACGCTCCTGGCTGGGAGATGGCTGGGATCGCAGAGGCGATGGGTTTAGTTTTAATGCGAGCGTGGCGGGGTGTGAATCGGAGACGCGCTATGAGTCGGATTGAATTTGGCTATGGCAAGAGAGTTGCGGTGAAGTGAATGCTTCATGTGGTGAAGCAAATCGTGCGCCCGTAGGTTTTTCATTACTTATTGAGTGCGGGAAGAAATGCGT
The DNA here is from genome assembly GCF_009177095.1 of Lacipirellula parvula. Lineage (NCBI taxonomy): Bacteria > Pseudomonadati > Planctomycetota > Planctomycetia > Pirellulales > Lacipirellulaceae > Lacipirellula > Lacipirellula parvula. The sequence goes on along the minus strand of NZ_AP021861.1, from coordinate 5,707,002 downwards.
TGAACCACGAAACACACGAAAGTGACGAAAAGGATTTTGGTCGAATCTCCCTAGTTGGTCCTTCTCTGCGCCTCCGCACCTCTGCGAGAGTGTTTACTCAAGACTTAGATATCTCGCGGAGGCGCGGAGGCGCAGAGGAACGTTGGCAGACTCGCCTTTTCTTTTCGTCGTTTTCGTACGTTTCGTGGTTAATCTCCCCGCTCTCGTATTTCCTTGGCGCACTTGGCGTCCTTGGCGGTTAAATCTTTTTGAACTAGCACGGAGTGTTGAATGGCTAGCGACGATAAGCAGAGCGTGGCGAGTGAGTCGCTGGCGGCGCATCGGCGGTGGGCTTGGTCGGCGCTAGTGCTCGCGGCGATTTCGGCGGGGTTGGCCGTCGGGTTTTTCAGCTTGTCGCGGGCGGTGGTGCGCGGTTCGACCGGGGATCTCGACGAGCGCATCTTGTTGGCGATGCGGCAGCCCGACAACTTGGCTGATCCGATTGGGCCGCGATGGGTCGAAGAAGTGGGCCGCGATTTCACAGCGCTCGGCGGCGTGGCGGTGCTGTCGCTCATCAGCGCGACGGCGGTGGCATTCTTCTGGCTGGCATCGATGCGGCGGGCGGCGGTCTACGTCGGCATCGCGAGCGTTGGCGCCATTTTGCTCGCCACGGTGCTCAAGCAATCGTTCGATCGGCCGCGGCCTGATCTCGTGCCGCATGGGGCGGTGGTTTACACGTCGAGCTTCCCGAGCGGGCACTCGACGATGGCGGCGGCCGTGTATCTGACGCTGGGGATGGTGGCGTCGCGGTTCGTGCCGCACTGGCGGCTGAAGGTGCTGCTGATCGGGGTGGCAATTCTTGTCACAGGCGCCGTCGGCGTCAGCCGCGTGTATCTCGGGGTCCACTGGCCGAGCGACGTGCTGGCCGGCTGGGCGGTGGGAACGTCGTGGGCGCTGGTCTGCTGGTGCGTGACGATCTGGTTGCAAGATCATGGCGTCATTGAGCAAGACCTGGGGCATCCGGTGGAAGTGAACCGCGTGGCGTGATCTCGAAGAATTGAACCGCCAAGGACGCCAAGAGCGCCAAGGGAATGCGGGAGCGGGGAGATTTACCACGAAACACACGAAAAGGACGAAATAAGAGGTCATGCCTGCCAGCGTCACTCAGCGTCTCCGCGAGAGTTTTGATTTTAGAAAAAATTGTCTTGAATAGGCGCGGAGACGCAGAGTGATGTTTAACAGTGACTAAATAGGTGCGAGAATTCTTTTCGTTTCTTTCGTGTGTTTCGTGGTAAAAAGCATTTCTTCCTTGGCGTCCTGGGCAGTTCGAAAATGCATCAACGAAGAAGGTTAACGCAATGATGCGATTGAAAACGCTCGCTGTATTTGTGGGCTTGTTATTACTGCCTCAGCCGAGGTTCGTTGTTGCGGAGGAGCCGACGCCGAGTGCTCAGCTTACGGCGCTGCTCGATGAGATTTGGGAGTTCGGGCTCGTCGAGAGCCCGACGTTTGCCACCTCGCTGGGCGATCGGCGGTTTAATGATCGGCTTGCCAAAGTGTCGCCGGCTGATAGCGCGCGACGATACGAGCAGAACAAGAAGTTTGCCGAGCGGCTTGCGTCGATCGATCGCGCGGAACTCGCCGCGGCGGAGCAGGTGAACTACGACATGCTGGCTCGTCAACTCCGCGACGACGCGGCGGAGTTCGAGTTCAAGAGCCATCTGACGCCGATCGATTGTCGGTCGGGGTTTCATATCGAGTTCCCCGAGTTGCGTCGCGACGTGCCGCTGAACACGGTCGAGGATTACGAGAACTACATCGCGCGGCTGCGGGCGTTCGACGACTATGCGACGGGGCATATCGAGTTACTTCGGGCGGGGATCGCGGCGGACGTGACGCAGCCGGAGGTGATTCTGCTCGGCTATGAGGGGACGATCACGCCGCACATCGTCGACGATCCAGAGAAGAGTTTGCTGTACGAGCCGCTGACGAAGTTCCCAGCCGGCGTGCCGGAGGGGGAGCAGGAACGTTTGCGGGCGGCGGCTCGGGCGGCGATTGCCGAGGGAGTCGTGCCGGGGTACCGACGATTCCTCAAGTTCATGCAGGACGAGTATGTGCCGGCGGCGCGGGGCTCGATCGGCGCGTCGGCACTACCGGGCGGTCGCGACTTCTACCGCCATCGCGTGCGGCGATTCACGACGCTCGATACGACGCCGGAAGAGGTTCATGCCCGCGGGTTGGCGGAGGTGAAGCGGATCCGCGCGGAGATGGAAGCGATCAAGGAGCAGGTCGGCTTCGACGGCGACTATGCGGCGTTCGTCGAGCATCTGCAGAACGATCCGCAGTTCTTCGCGAAGACGCCGGAAGAGTTGCTCGAGCGGGCGTCGTTCATTCTCAAGAAGATGGATGGGCAGCTGCCGACGTTGTTTGGCAAGTTGCCGCGGATGCCGTACGGGCTGCGGCCGGTGCCCGACTACGTGGCGCCGCGGACGAGTTCGGCTTACTACAACCCGCCGGCGGGCGATGGGACGCGGGCCGGGTTCTTCAATCTCAACACCTACAACTTGAAGGCGCGGCCGCTGTTTGGACTCGAGGCGCTGGCGCTGCACGAAGCCGTGCCGGGGCATCATTTGCAGATCGCGTTGCAACAAGAAATGGAGGAGCTGCCGAAGTTCCGTCGCTACTCCGATTGCACGGCGTTCATCGAAGGGTGGGCGTTGTACTCCGAGCGGCTGGGACTGGAGTGCGGGTTCTACGAAGATCCCTACAGTAACTTCGGGCGGCTCTCGATGGAGATGTGGCGAGCGTGCCGACTGGTGGTTGACACGGGGATGCACTACATGGATTGGCCGCGGGAGCGGGCGATCAAGTTCATGGCCGAGAATTCGGCTCAGCCGATCCATAATGTTGAGGCGGAAATCGACCGCTACATCGGCTGGCCGGGGCAGGCGCTGGCGTACAAGACGGGCGAGCTGAAGATTCGCGAGCTGCGCGAGCGGGCGGAGCGGGAGCTGGGAGAGAAGTTCGACGTGCGGGCGTTTCACGACCGGGTGCTTAGCGGCGGGGCGGTGCCGCTCGATGTGCTGGAGGCGAGCGTGGTGGAATGGATTGGCGAGGTGCAGGGGGATTCGGTTAGGAATTGAACCGCCAAGGACGCCAAGAGCGCCAAGAAATGCGGAGGAGAATTGAACCACAACGGCACGACGAGCACGACGGAAATACGCCAGTCGCTCTTATTCGCCGTTCTTTGCGCCTCTGCGCCTTTGCGAGAGATTTCAAAAAAAGAAATTGTCTCACGCAAAGGCGCTAAGGGAATTGAGTAATATTGCATTCCCTTGGCGCTCTTGGCGCTCTTGGCGTCCTTGGCGGTTCAATTTAGAAGTTTCAACAGACGCTGCAGTAGTTCTTCGGCGGCGGGGAGTTTGGGGGGTATCGCGGCCGTTAGCGGCAGCGCGATGTTATCGCAGCGGAAGACGTTGCCGGCCGTTTCGATGCCGAAGGTGGGCGTGAAGAGCGTGACGGCGGCTTGCTGCGTGGCGTCGCTCGCCTCATTGGTCAGCAGGATCGTTGGAAGTTTGTTCAGCGTGGCTTGCGCGGCATGTGGTAGGTGGGCGGTTGGATTGCTGCCAACGATGATCGCCGCATCGGCTTCGCCGCGTTCGAGCATGTGGGCGGCGGTGGCCTCGCCGGGGAGATGCCGCGGATAGCCGGCGGCGAAGTTCACGGCGGAGGGGAAGCCGGTTTGCCACGTGAGCACCTGGGCGGCGCCGGCGGCATTGCCGGGCGAGCCGAGCGGTAGCGCCACCGCCCGGGAGTGGCGGTGATGCTCGCGCACAAGTTCGGTGATCGATTGGACGATGGCGTCGGGGCCGTCCGTTGCGAGTTGCGTCGGATCGTAAAAGATCGCGGCGTACTTGGCAGCCTTCAACCGTTGGGCGAGGTAGGCCCATTGCGCGAGCGGAGCGCCGGTTTGGCGTTCGATCGCCGTTTCGTCGCCGAGCGGCGCCTCTGCCAGGATCGTACGGACGACCGCGAGCGCTGCGAGGTCGCCGCCGGTGCGGAGCGTGAGGGCCTCGTCGGCTTGCTTGCTCGTCGCGTTGCGAGTGGCTGCGACGACCACGACGCGGCGCGGCGTCGGGTGGGCGTCAGGCGTCGTGTAGGGATGGCGGGCGATCCGCTCGATGTGGCGGGGATGCGTTGCGGCGGGATCACAGTTCCAGTAGACGATGAGGTCGCTGCGGCCGGCGACTTCGCCGAGCGTGGCGGTGACGGCGCCGAGCGTTTGGATCGCGGCGTGATTGCGACTGCGGCCCGCATCGTCGGTTGGGTCGAGCGTGGCGCCGAGTTTGTCGGCGAGGGCCACGGCGGCACGCTGAGCGTCGACGGTCGCACGTTCGAGGCCGCAAATGAGCGGCGACGCGGCGGTCTGCAAAATCTCCGCGGCGCGGGCGAGCGCCGCCTCGAGCGTTGCTGGTTGGCCGGCGATCAGCGCCGCGGCGGGCGGTTCGGGCCGCTCTTTCAGGAAGAACGACGCGGCGACAGGGCAGGGGGGCTCGACCCGCGTGATGCGGCGGCCGTCGACCGTCAGCGTCAGGTCGTCGCAAAGGCACCCGCAGGCGGTGCAAACGTAATCGGTAATCGTTTCTGGCATTTCTTTAGTCAATCGTCAGCGCGGGGCGCTAGGGCTTCACTGGCATCATCATGATGACGAAGCCGTAGCCGACGTAGATCACCATGAGTGCGCCCCAGGCGAGCACGACGAGGCGGTGGGGTTTGAAGTTTACCGCCAACGACGCGATGCCGGCCAGCGCGATGAGGCCGAAGAATTTGGGCGAGTGCCCCTTGGTGATCCAGGTGAGCAGTCCGAAGGCGACTGCGACTGCCGCGCTTGTGATCAGCAGCTCTTGCATCGAGTACGCGAAATCAACGTCGAAGAAGGGACGCTTCTCCGGTTCTTCTAGCGGCGCTCCGTCGTCGAACGGCGAGGCGGGTTTCGACTCGGGGGCCTTCGCCGTTGCAGCGGGTTGGGCTGTAGGGCTCGCGTGGGGAGCGGCCATGCGGGCCTGGAACGCTTCGCGGCGGGCGAGCCGTTCGGCTTCTTGCTTGCGTTCGAGGATGTTGATCCAGTACCAGCCGAGCGCGACCGAGACGACCATCGCGACGAAAATCACCATGCAGCCGTCGTACATCAGCCGGATGGTCATCCCCACGGCAACGACGGCAGTGATCAGCAGCAGCGTTCGCGTCGTGAAGCGAAACAACTTCAACCCGCTAAGGTCGAGCTCCAGGTCGCTGTAGTCGCTGCGGGGCTCGTACAGTTCGTCGACGTCGATCTTCTTTGCCGCGGATTCGACGGTCTGCTGCACCCGCTCTTGGCGATGGGCGATGATCTCGGGATCGACTGGTTCGAGTTCGAGTTCGAGTTCGAAATCGTCGTCGTCTTCAGGTGGTTGCGGCATGGCGGTATGAATCGCGGAGGATTAACCGCCAAGGACGCGGGGGCCAATGACGAATGACGAAATCCGAATGACGAATGAAGGACGCAAGCGAATTTCATTCGTCATTCGGATTTCGTCATTCTGGTTTTCGCCTAGCGTCCTTGGCGGTTCAAATTTGAACTGCTAGTTGCATTGTCATCGGAACAGTTGGCAATCGCAACGGCGGCTGAAGCCGGCCGGGGTTGTCGGATGGCGCCGGTCGGGGGATGATTGGGCGCTCTCAGGCGGCGGTTCGCGGCGGAATGACGGGCGATTGGCGATGCATCTGATTCTCAGCGCGTTTGGCAGCTACGGCGATGTGCTGCCGATGGTCGGGCTGGGGGCGACGATGCGCGGCCGCGGGCATCGGGTTCAGATCATTGTGAACCCCTACTTCAAGTCAGTGATCGAGGGCGCCGGCCTCGAAATGCTCCCGCTCGGGACGGCCGACGAGTATCGCGAGTTGATGCTCCACCCCGATCTGTGGCATCCGCAGCGCGGGTTGAAGCTGGTGATGACGCGCGGGGCCTCCCACTACATGGGCGAAGTCTACGCGCTGCTGGAGAAGCACTACACGGCGGGTGACACGGTGCTCGGCGCCCATGGCCTCGACTTGGCGAGCCGCATCTTCCATGAAAAACATCGCGCGCCGCTCGCGTCGATTCACTACGCCCCGATGGCGCTGATGACGGTGCACGATACGTCGCGATATATGGGGACGCCCAACATGGCCAAGTGGCCGAAGTGGGCCAAGCGGGCGATGTTTTGGGCGGCGGATCGTTGGATGGTCGATCCGCTGATCGCCCCGACGGTGAACGAACTACGTGCACGGCAAGGGCTGCCGCCGGTGGCGCGGATCTTCACGTCGTGGAACAACTCGCCGCAGCTGGTGCTCGGGATGTTTCCCGATTGGTTCGGCCCGATGCAGCCCGACTGGCCGGCGCATACGGCAGTGGTCGGATTTCCGTTGTGGGATCCGCCGGCGGAGGCGACGCTGAGCGCGGAAGTGGAAGAGTTTTTGCGAGCGGGCGATCCGCCGATTGTGTTTGCGCCTGGCTCGGCCAACATGCAGGCGACCGAGTTCTTCCGCACCGCCGGCGAAGTCTGCGAGCGCCTCGGTCGCCGTGGCCTGCTGATGACGAAGTATCCGTCGCAATTGCCGCCCGGCTTGCCGGCGTGCGTGCGGAGCTTTGGTTTCGTACCGTTCAGCGAACTGCTGCCGCGCGTCGCCGCGCTGGTGCATCACGGCGGGATCGGCACGTGTGCTCAAGGCTTAGCCAATGCGCTGCCGCAGGTGGTGATGCCGATGGCGTACGATCAACTCGACAACGGCTCGCGGTTGACGCGACTCGGCGTGGGGGCGGTGGTGCCGCAGGTGAAATTTAAGACGACTCGCGTTGCTGCGGTGCTCGGGGAATTGCTCGGCTCAGCCGATGTGCGGGAACGGTGCCAAGATCTCGCCAGTCGTTGCGACGGGCCGGCGTCGCTCGATGCGGCGAGTGACCTACTGGAAGGGTTGCACGAGCGGCGGACTCGATAGAAGTCAGTAGTCAGTTGCGAATACGGTCTCAGTGCATTTCCGCAACTGACGACTGACAACGGACCACTGACAAAATCCTAATACCGCACCGAAGACTGCCACTGATCAGCAGTCCGCGTTCCCGGCGTCGGGTTCACGAGCGGCGAGGCGGGCACGCCTGCTCCGGCGCCAGAGGCTTGTAGCGCGGCGACGCGGGCCGAGATTTCGGGCTGGTAGCGATTCACCGCGAGCGAACGTTGGTAGTTGGCGAGGGCTTGGGCCCGATCGCCTTGTACTTCGCGGAGGCGGCCGAGCGCCGTTAGAGCACGCGGATTGGTCGGCTCGATCGCCAGGGCTTCGACCAAGCGAGCCGACGCCAGTTGCTGGTTGTTTTGCTCTTCCGACAGGCGTGCGAGTTCAATCCGCGGGTCGGCAAGCTGCGGGCTGCGCGTCGCCCAGCCTTCGAGCAGACGGAACGACGCGTCGGTGCGGCCTGTCTCCACCAGCAACACGGTGAGGCCGCGGTAGCATTCGGTGTGGTTCGGATCGTACTCCAAGCACTGGTTGTAATACCGCTCGGCCTGAGCGAGATCGTTCGGGTTGTTGGTGAGCTTGCCCGATTTGTGGAGCGCTGCGGCCAGATTGTAGTAGCTGGTGGCCGAGCGGGGGTCGTTGGCGATGGCCCGCTGGAACGAATCTGCGGCTTGCTGATAGTTGCCGGCCTGATAGAGGCGGACGCCCTCGGAGTTGAGCGCGGTCGACTGCACCTGGCTGCAGCCGGCGGCGAGCGCCACGGCCGCGGCGAGCCCGACGGCGAGTCGGCAGTAGGTGAAGATGATCGGCATCGGAAACTCCTCGGCGAGGGGGCCGGTGGTCTGGGAATGCGGGACCGGCCAGTCTGCTCGCGCGGGGATGGTAGCGAGGCGGGAAAGTCGTCGCAACCTGAATTGCTCGTTGAGCGGAAGGTGAGCCTTCGAGAAGTAGCCGGAGGGCCACGCCCTCCGGGCGGCGGCGGTGGGGGGATTTCCGCAGCGAACAGCCATCTCAAACGGCTCGCCAGCCGGACCGCGTGGCGGTCCGGCTGGGGCGGTTATTGGGCTCGCTGGCGGGCTTTCGGGCCGCCTGTAACGACGGCGGCAGGCCTTCAGCCGCAGGGCCGGAACGGTTCGCTAATCCGCACTAGCCGACCAAGCCGGCAAGATCCCTTAAATGTGCTATTTTTCCTAGTCGGTCTACTTTGTCGCCCTGCTGGGTCGATGACTGCTAGCGTCAGGGACACTTGCCCGCCGTCCCGCCGACTGCCCGCCACGGGCCTTCCCCACTGCACGGAGATCAGACGCCATGCCCGCCAAGAAGACCGCTACCGCCACCGTCGCTCGCAAGTCGTCCGCCGCCAAGGCCTCGACCGCTCCGAAGCAACGGACCGCTGCGACCCCCCGTTCGTCGTCGCGGAAGACCAAGGCTGGCGAAGAGTTGGTGACGATCGATCGCCGCCGTGAAGAGGTCTCGGCTCCCGCGCCGGCTCTGGAGCGTCGGGCCAAGGTACAGCGTCGTCGGCAGATCGACCCGACCACCTGCGAACGCGATTACTCGGTGGAAGAAGTCGAATTCATGAACGCGATGGACGACTACAAGCGGAAGAACGGCCGGATGTTCCCGACCTGCAGCGAAGTGCTGGAAGTGATCCGCGGGCTAGGTTACGTCCGCCTGTCGCCGGCCGGCCGGGCGATGCTCGCCGCCGAAGGCGAAGTGCTGGGCGACGGGGCGATGAGCCAGGAAGAAGAATTCGAAGCTGCGGGGTTCTAGTCGGTTGGGCTTTCAGCCCGCGAGAACCCTCGCAAGATTCAGCATAAGAACTAACAAGCCCGGCAGCGCGAAAGCGCTGTCGGGCTTTGTTTTTATGGATGCCGTGTATCCGCCGCCGCTGGGCTAAAAGCCAGCCTGCGTCGGCTTACTTCTGGATGTCCGCGACGATGTCGCGGAGTTCGTTGACGGAGACGTCGGCGAGGCGTTTGCCCGCTTTGTCGAGGCGTTCGTTGATCTTGATTGCCGTCTCTTGCATCATGCCGTGGGTTTCTTGCGAACCTCCGGCGAGCAGGAAGTTCTTGCCGCGGGTGATGCGCTTGTGGCCATCTTCCGCGTCAAAGCCGAGGCCCAGCAGCGCGGCTTGAGGCTTCTGAGATTTTGGATTGCGTTGGATATCCATCGTCGGCATGTGGTGCGTCGAATGAGGGGACAAACAAAAAGCCACCCGCCGCAGCAGGTGGCTCTCATTATACGAAACTGGGAAGCCGAGTGTTCTAGCGACGTCGGCTCCAGGCCCGGAGCGCCTCGACGGCCGCTTCGCGGCTATCTTTGGTGCCTGCCTTATCGGGCTGCTTCGGGAGCTTGCCCGGTTCTTTTTTCGCGGGCTTGCCGGAGTGATCGGTCGCCTTCTCCGACTCGGTTGCGTCCCCCTCCGGAGTTCCGGCAGAGGTTTCCGCTTCAGCAGCCGCGGCTGCCGCGGCATGCATTTTGTGAATCGCGTTCGTGTCGTCGATGCGGATGGTTTGGGTTTCGTTGAGCGCGGAACTGGGGCCGAGCAACCATTCCGAGATATCGGCGTCGCCCACCGAGTCGGTCGGCTTGCTAGCGGTCCGAGCGACCGCCTCGGCGACGCTCTTCACTTCCGGCTTCTTGACGCTGTTGAGGCTGGTGCTGATCGTGAGCAAAAACTTGAGGGGGCCGACGGTGATTTCGTCGCCGGAGGCGAGCTCGACGGCACCCTCGATCTTGTTGCCGTTGACCAGGGTGCCGTTGCGGCTGCCCATGTCTTGAACGGTGACCTTCGACTCGTCGCGGCTGATCAAGCAGTGCTGACGACTGACCGCGCTGCTGCCGGCGCAAAGGCTGCAACTCTGGCTACGACCGATGGTGAACTCGGCCTTCTTAATAGCGATCTTCGCGCCGACTTTGGCGCCTTCCAGCACTTTTAACGTAACGTCCATGGCCGAGCCTCTAATGAAGCCGGCGCGTAGCGGGGCGCTAGGAGCGCGTGCCCATAGGCCCACCGCGCGCAGGCTGCTGTCCCAGAACGCGTTTCCACGCGCTCAAAAGCCTTTGGTCGCAGTGAGATCAACCCTGTCGGAGAGTCTGGTCTCTTCCGGCCGTATCGAATAGTCAATCGGAGCCCCCCACAGGCTCTGATTGCGAGAATAACACGGCCGCTGTAGTCCGTACAGCAAAATCCAGACCCGGTCCTGCGGGAATTCTACCGCTGGACCCGAAATCACAAACCCCCCGCGGACGTTTTTTTACTCGCGCCGCGGGAAGCCGCACGTGGGTCGGGCATTCTTGCCTGACAGACCGCCTATTCAAATCTGATGCCCAAGCGATGCGCCGTCAGGCTTTCGGCCTGACCTATGTGGTATCGGGCCGTAGTTGGCGGGCTCTCCACGCCAAATTAGCGGCGTCGGGTCCAAGCGGAATCAGCGTATTTGCCGGCGCGCAACTCTTCGGCGCGGGTCATTAACGCCGAGTCGCCCGCTGGTTGAAAGGGCTGCGGATCCAACTTGAGCAACGCGGCGAGCGAGGCTGTCCAATTCTTAATAATCCAGTCGGGGCTGATAGACACTCCCGAAATTTGCTCGATGCCGGCCAGCTCCGGCGCGGCGGGGGAGCGGTCGAGCAAGATTGAGCCGTGTTGGAGGACGGCGCCCCGTCGTCGCCGCTGGGCGCTGCCGACAATCTTCACGGGAGGTTCGGCGGAGACCGAGCCTGGCAGCACCACGTCCGCCGAGGTGCGACGGGCGAAGCAGAGGAACGGTTCGGCGGCGGCGTCGGTTTCCTCGACATTAACGGTTGGCTCGACGGCGAGGGTCGCGGAGGAGGCGCCGGTGCGATCGCTGTGGAGCGCCGCCGTCACCCCTTCGGCAGCGAGGCAATCGATCAGCGAGCGGTGGACGACGTCGTATAGCTGCGGCGACTGCCGGGCGAGCGGATGGTCGGCCGGAAGGGAGAGCGAGTAGGTCAACTCGCGGTCATGCATCAGAGCGCCGCCGCCGCTTTGCCGCCGCACCACCGCCGCCTGCCGGCTGGCGGCGTGGGTGTCGCGCTCGTCGTACGACTGGAAGTAACCGAGCGAAAGGGTCGGCTCCTGCCATTGGTAGAAGCGAAGCGTTGCGACGCCGGAATCCGCCGCTTGCTCCAGCAGGGCCTCGTCGAAGCCCATGTTCCAGGCGCCGTCGAGGGGCGGGTCAACGATCAATCGGCAGGGCGTCATCTGCTGTAATTATCTCACGCAAAGGCGCGAAGGCGCAAAGGAATGCGCCCGACTAGCTGCTTTCTTTTCTTTGCGCCTTCGCGCCTTTGCGTGAGATCCTTCTTAACTTTTAATCAACCCGGCAGCAGAGCATTGGGTTGCGTGCCGCGGCGACTTCGTCTGGGCGGCTGATGGCCGTGGAGTGCGGCGCTTCGTGGAGCAGTTCGGGGTCTTCGCCGGTGATGCGGAACAGCGTCTCGGCAAAGGCGTCGAGCGTTTCTTTGCTCTCCGTTTCGGTCGGTTCGACCATGATCGCTTCGGGGACCGTCAGCGGGAAGTAGACGGTCGGGGCGTGGTAGCCGAAGTCGAGGAGCCGTTTGGCGAGATCCATCGCCGCGACGCCGCGTTCGGCCTTCAGCTTCGAACCGCTGGCGACGAACTCGTGCATGCAGCGATCGCCCTGCGGCACCGGCAAGATGTGCTTCACTTTGCTGAGCAAGTAGTTCGCGTTGAGGACGGCGTTCTCGCTGACGCGGCGGAGGCCATCCGGCCCGTGCGTGCGGATGTAGCAGTAGGCTCGCAGCAGCACGCCGACGTTGCCGAAGAACGAGCGGACGCGGCCAATCGAGTGCGGACGGTCGTACGCCAACGCGTACTGAGGGTTCGGGGTTCGGGGTTCGGGGTTCAGTGTAGAGGCATTTCCTGAACCCTGACCGCTGAACCCTGAACCCTCCACTTTCACGACGATCGGCGACGGCAAATACTTCGCTAGCACCTCCGTCACGCAGATCGGCCCCGCGCCAGGACCGCCGCCGCCGTGCGGGCCGCTGAAGGTCTTGTGGGGGTTGTAGTGCTGCATGTCGGCGCCGAAGTCGCCGGGGCGGGTGACGCCGAGGATGGCGTTCATGTTGGCGCCGTCGAGGTAGACGAGGCCCCCCTTCGCGTGGACCGCGTCAGCGATCTCGCGCATGTTCGGTTCGAAGATGCCGACCGTGTTCGGGTTGGTGATCATGAACACGGCGATGTTGTCGTCGAGCTTCTTGTAGAAGTCTTCCATGTCGACGCCGCCGTTGCTGCGGGTCTTCACGGTAACCGTGTTGAAGCCGGCCATCACGGCGCTCGCAGGGTTGGTGCCGTGCGAGTTATCGGGAGCGAGTACCTTGACGCGCTGGGCCGTTTGGCCGATGTCGCGGAAGTAGGCGGCGGCGACGAGCAGGGCGGCGTACTCTCCATGGGCGCCGGCGGCCGGCTGCAGCGAGCAGGCGGGCAGGCCCGAGATTTCCGACAGATACTGCTGCATCTCGTAGAGAACGTGCAACATCCCCTGGATCGTCTCGGCCGGCTGCAGTGGGTGCAGATCAGCGAAGCCCGGCATCGCGGCGGCCCGCTCGTTCCGCTTCGGGTTGTACTTCATCGTACAACTGCCGAGCGGATAGAAGTGGGTGTCGACCGACATGTTGAGCGTCGACAGGTTGAGGTAATGCCGAATGATTTGCGGCTCCGGCACTTCCGGCAGCGCGGGGGGCGCGGCGGCGACGGCGCCCGCCGGCAGCAGGTCTTCAATCGCCGCTTCAGGCACATCGCACGCCGGCAAGCGAGCGGCGCGGCGGCCTGGCTTGGAGAGATCGAACAGGAGCTGCGTGTCGCGGGTATTTCGCATCGTCTTTTCGTCTTCTTTTTGAACCGCCAAGGACGCCAAGAGCGCCAAGGAAATGCGGGATTCACCACGACGACACAACGAACACGACGAAAGAAAAGCCAGTGTGTGTCGCTGACTGATCAAATTCTCTCTGTCTTACGTCGCGCTCGTTGTGTCGTTGTGGTTCAAATTTCTTCAATTAAACGTGAGCCGGTTGGCGGACAGACTTCGCAGTAAGCGATTTCACCAGTCCGTCGATATCGGCCTTCGTGCGCTTTTCAGTGACCGCCACCAGGAAGCAGTCGCTCAGTTCGGGATACCAGCGGCCGAGCGGCAGGCCGGCGAGGTAGCCGGCGTCGATCGCTTCGCGGAGCAAGCCGTCGACGTTGTTCTCGGCGTCGCGGATGACGACTTCCTTGAACGTCGGTGCGTCGAACGCCTGGCTGAAGCGTTCGTTCTGGCAGAGCTGCTCGGCCAAGTAGCGGGTCTTCTGCAGGCAGAGGTTGGCCGTTTCCTTCAGGCCCTGCGGACCGGCTTGGGCGAGGTAGACGCTCGCGCGGACGGCGAACAGCGCCTGGTTCGTGCAAACGTTGCTCGTCGCTTTGTCGCGGCGGATGTGCTGCTCGCGGGTTTGCATCGTGAGGACGTAGCACTTCTTGCCGCGACGGTCGGTCGTCTCGCCGACAATTCGGCCCGGCATGCGGCGGACGAGCGAATTGTCGCACGACATAATGCCGAGGTAGGGGCCGCCGTAGCTCATCGGCGTGCCGAGCGTGTGCCCTTCGGCAACGGCGATGCTCGCGCCGTAGTCGGCGGGACGCTTCAGGATGCCGAGGCTGATCGGGTCGAAGACCGAGATCAGCAATGCCCCGGCTCCCTTCGCGACGGCGGCGATGCGGTCGGCGTCTTCGATGCAGCCGAAGAAGTTCGGCTGCTGCAGGATGACCGCGGCCGTCTTGTCGTCGATCGCCGCGGCGAGCGCGTCGGCGTCGAGCACGCCGGCCGGGCAGTCGAGCGTGACGAGCTCCGCGTCGATGTTCTCGAAGTAGGTGGCGATTGTCTGGCGGTACTCCGGATGGAGCGTCGACGGGGCAATCACCTTGTTCCGGCTGCCGCCCGCGTGGAGCGCCATCAACACCGCCTCGGCCGCGGCGCTGGCGCCGTCGTAGAGGCTGCTGTTGGCCACATCGAGTCCGGTGAGCCGCGTGATCAGCGACTGGTACTCGAACATCACCTGCAGATTGCCCTGGCTCGCTTCCGCCTGGTAGGGCGTGTACGAGGTGTAGAACTCGCTCCGCGAACCGATGACGTCGCAGACCGACGGGACGAAGTGGTCGTAGCTCCCCCCGCCAAGGAAGCAGACCTTCGTGCCGGCGTAGTCGTTCAGCGCGGTCAGCTGCCGCAGGTGCTGATCGAGTTCCATTTCCGACAGCGCCGGCGGCAAGTTGAGCGGCCGCTTGAGCTGCAGGGCGTCGGGGATCGGAGCGAAGAGCTCGTCGATGCTCGCTGCGCCGATCGAGGCGAGCATTTCGGCTTGATCTTCGGGCGTGTTGTAGTGGTAAGGCATGGAACGAAAGGGGAGGGCGGAAGGGGGAGTGGGGAAGGTGTTTTAGCGACGTGACTTGAGCGTTTTGATTGAGGCGACTGTCATGCTCAAAAGTTCGTCGCCTTCTTTACGAAGTTCGTCGAGGCGGGCTGGGGGAATGATTCCAGATTCTACGAGCAGTTCCATCCAAAGTAACGACTCGTCCAGTTCTTGCTCGACGATTCCTAGCTTGGAGAGTAACTCAGCGTCGCTTCGACCTCGACACGCCTCACGATAATTGGCGGCAACGGAAGTCCCCGACCTGAGCAACTGCTTTCCAATGACTCGCGCCTCGTCAGTGTTGGGAAGGGCGGTAAACAGACGAATGACTCGAAGCGCAAACTTCTTCGTCCGATCACGAAGTTCAGGATTACCACTCACCAGTATTCCTTCCCCCTTCCGCCCTCCACCTTCCCCCTTCGCTTAGTGTCCTTCTTCGGCGCACTGCTTCTCATACGCGGCGAAGTCGAGGAGGTTGCCGAGGTTCGAATCGTCGGTGATGCGGATCTTCGCGATCCAACCTTCGGTGTAGGGATCGGTGCTGAGGATTTCGAGCTTGTCTGGAAGCGTCGTGTTGACCTCGATCACCTCGCCGGTGACGGGGGCGTAGACGTCGCTCACGGCCTTCACCGACTCGACTTCGCAGAACGGCTGCTCAGCTTCGGCCTGGGCGCCGACTTTCGGAAGTTCGATGAACACCAGGTCGGTGAGGGCTTCGACGGCGAACGCCGAGATGCCGACGGTGGCAATCTTCTGCCCGCCCACTTCGGCGACAGAGACCCATTCGTGCGTTTTGGCGTAATGAAGATCTTCGGGTTTCACTTCTGCAATCTCCCGAGGTGGCTGGGGGCTTTTATGTTTCTCGCAAAGGCGCGAAGGCGCAAAGAAATACGGGGGAGGATTTTTAACCACGAAACACACGAAAACGACGAAAGGGAGAAGAACGAAGGAGGCAATTGCACTGTGAAACTATCTCTCATTCTTCTGCTTAACAGTTTTCCTTTTCGTTCCTTTCGTGCGTTTCGTGGTTCTCTGTATTTCTTCTCTGCATTCCTTCGCGCCTTAGCGCCTTTGCGTGAGAAATCTTTCCGTACTTCACTTCCCGCGTTGATAAAACGGCAGCGGGACGACTTGGGCGGGGTGGTGTTGGCCGCGGATGTCGACGGCCAGGGGGGTGCCGGGGGCCGCGGCGGTTTGCTTGACGAAACCCATCGCGATCGGCCGCTCGAAAGTAGGCGAGAAGGTACCGCTCGTCACGGCGCCGACCGGTTCGTCGCCGTGCAGGATGACGGCGCCTTCGCGGGCGGGGCGCTTGCCTTCGAGCTGCAGGCCGACGCGGACCGACTGCTGGTCGTCTTTTTGGGCTTTGACGATCGCTTCGCGGCCAATGAACTCGCGGTTCCGTAGGTTCACTGCGAAGCTAACGTCGGCCTGCACCGGGTTGATTTGTTCGGAGAGTTCGTGCCCGTACAGCGGCATGCCGGCTTCAAGCCGCAGCGTATCGCGCGCCGCGAGGCCCACCGGCCCGCCGCCGAGCGGTTCGGCTCGCTCGATGAGCCGCGTCCAAATGATGCCGGCGTCCGCGGCGTCGCAAATGATTTCGCAACCATCTTCGCCCGTGTAGCCCGTGCGGCTAACGAACGAACGGAACGCCGCGACGCGAGTCATGACTCCGAAGTAGTAGCGGAGTGACGTTAGTTCGTGGTCGCAGATGCCGTCGAGCACCTCGATCGCTCGCGGACCTTGGATCGAGATCATCGCGTACTCGGTCGTCTTGTCGTCGATACCGACGTCAAAGTCGCCGCGGCGTTGGTTCAGCCACGAGATGATCTTCGTGCGATTGCTGGCGTTGACGACCAGGCCGTAACCGCTGAGGCCCCCTTCGGGGAGTTGGATCTGATAGACGAGGATGTCGTCGAGCACGCCGCCGGTCTCGTTGCAGACAAGCGAGTAGCGGACCTGGCCCGGCGTCATGTCGTCGATCCGCCGCGTGAGGAGCGAATCGAGAAACCGCTGGGCGTCGGGGCCGTCAATGATCAGCCGGCCCATGTGCGAGATGTCGAACAGGCCGGCGGCTTTGCGCGTCGCCTGATGTTCTTCAACTATCGAGCTGTACTGCACCGGCATCGACCAGCCGGCGAAATCGACCATCCGCCCGCCGTGGGCGACGTGCCACCCATGAAGCGGCGTCTGCAAGAGTTGAGAGTCGTCGGCCATGGCGTTCGCGAGTTGAGTGCGGCGGGAAGTCGTTTGTTGTACGGCAAGCGGGCGCGGGGCGAAAGAATCGCGATTGCGCAGAGTTTGGTTGAAATCTCTTGAAATCGCGGGGCGGGCCGTACGCACGGAGACACGCAGGCTGCCGTATTCTACGGGCCACCGAGCGACTCGCCAGGGGCGATGCTACTTCCTGCCCTTGCCTCCTTTGCGGGGCCCCTTTTTCTTGCCGGGCTTCTCAGGCCCGTGCGGAGCGCCGCTGCCACGGCGGTTGCGGCCCGTGGGGGCGGGGCCGCTCGATTTGCCGATGCGGCCGATCAGGCGGAAGTCGAGTTCGCGGCGATCAACGTCGACGGCGGCCACGGCGATCCGCACCGCATCGCCCAATCGATACGAATTACCGCCGCGCAGGCCGTGGACCACGTGCCCGGCGCGGTCGTAACGGTAATAGTCGTCGGTGAGGGCGGCGATCGGGATAAAACCCTCGGCCGGGATGTCCGACCCGGTGATGAACAGTCCGAAGCTTTCGACGCCGGTGATGTAACCGTTCATCTCCGTGCCGATCTTGTCGGCGAAGTAGTTCAGCAGCTTAACCTTGTTCAGCTCGCGTTCGGCCTCGGTCGCCCGTTGTTCGCGGTCGCTGCAGTGGTCGCCGAGGGCGAAGAGGGCTTCCAGGCTCTGCACCGGCTTCTTGCCTTGGGCGAGATCGTCGAACAGCCGGTGGACGGTGAGGTCTGGGTAGCGGCGGATCGGCGAAGTGAAGTGACAGTAGCAGTCGCTCGCCAGCGCGAAGTGCCCCTCTTCCTCGGGACTGTAAACGGCCCGTTGCATCGAGCGGAGCGTCGCGTAGTTGATCGCGTGCTCGCGGGGATCGCCTTCGACGTCTTTGAGGAGCTTTTGCAGCGCGAAGCGGCTTTCGAGGCTGTCGGTCTTGATGCCGAGTTCGCCGACGAACGCGGTCAGCGACTTCAGCTTGCGCGGATCGGGCGCCCCGTGGACGCGGCGGAGGAAGATCAGCTCGTCGTCGAACAGTTTTTCCGCGACCGCTTCGTTCGCGGCGAGCATGAACTCTTCGATGATCTGATGGCTCTCGGTGTTGATCTCCAGATGAGCGCCGGTGACGCGGCCGTTTTTGTCGAGATCGATTTCGAGCTCGGGGCGATTCAGTTCGAGCGCCCCGCGACGGAAGCGGCGTTCGCGGAGCTTCATCGCGAGCGTGAACATGCGTTCGAGCAACGAGTCGACGTCGGCGGTGAGTTTTAAGTGCGGCGGCGCCGCGCCAGTCGCTTTCACATGCTGGGCTGGGGCGGGAGCAGGGGGCTTCTTGTCGAACTTCTCCGCCTCTTCGTCGTGCAACGCGGCTTGCGCAGGCTTTTTGTCCTTGCTGCTACGCTCGACTAGTCCCTTCGCTTGCAGGTACTCGTCGACTTCCTCGTAGGTGAACCGCCGCCGGCTCTTGATCGCGCTCTTAAAGACCTCGGTCCCGATCGGCGTGCCGTCGGCGGTGAACTCGATCCGCGCTGTGATCGCATACCGCACGCGGTCGGGCTGCAAGCTCGCCAGATTGTTCGAGATGATCTCGGGCAACATCGGGATGACGCGATCGGGCAGGTAGACGCTCGTCGCTCGCTCTTTCGCTTCCCGGTCGAGCGCCGTCTTCGGCTGCACGAAGTGGGAGACGTCGGCGATGTGGACGCCGAGGATCCAGTGGCCGGGATTGCCGAGATGATCGTTGATTTGCGTCAGCGAAATCGCATCGTCGAAGTCGCGAGCCGTTACGGGGTCGATCGTGATGATCGTCTCGTTCGTAATATCTTGCCGGTGCAGGCCCGAGCTTTCGGTGCCGATCGATTCGTCAAACTTTTCTGCTTGAGCGCGGGCTTCTTCGAGGGCGTCCTCGGCGAACGGACCGGGGAGGCTGTACTCGTGCATGATCGACAGCGTATCGACCCCCGGCAGGCCGCGACCGCCTAGCACCTCGATGAGCACCCCTTCGCCGTCGTGAACATGCGAGGGGAAGCGGACCATTTCGATGACGACTTTGTCGTCGGGCTGCACTCCCTTGGCGCCCGGGTCGCCAACGTAGATCGCCTGGGCAAATAGTTTGCCATCGATCTGCACCATTCCCATGCCGCCCTGCTCGAAGTAGGTGCCGACGAAGCGATTGGTGGCGCGGGTGACGACCTCGATGATGTGGCCTTCCATCTTGCCGCCGCGGCCGCGATGGCTGAGCCGGACGCTCACCGTGTCGCCGCTGGCTGCATCGCCGCTGGCGTTGGCAGGGATGAAGATGTCGGCGTCACGGCCTTCGACGCGCTGCGTTCCCTCGGGGCGAACGAAGCCGAAGCCGGCTTCCATCCGGCGAAAGGCGCCGACGATGTGATTCGGGTCGCGGTTCGACTTTTTCTTTTTGCGCTTTGAATTCGATTGGTCCCCCTCCCCTTGATGGGGAGGGGATAGGGGAGGGGTGTCGCCCTGTAAGTTGTCGTCAGCGTCTGTACCCGCTTCGCCCCCCTCCCCAGCCCTCCCCTCGGAGGGGGAGGGAGCCACACGGGGAGCGTTGGCAACTGGCAGCACCATGTGGTTCGAGCCGTACGCCAGCAGCCCCTCGCGGACCATCTTCTTGACGGTCTTGCGCACCGTCTCCGCCTCGTCGCCGCTGAGGCCGAGCCGCTTGGCGATCATCTTCGGCTTCATCGCCTTGTAGTCGGCGTGATTGACGATCGAGAGGATTTCTTCGCGGAGATGTTGCATGATGCCGATGTCGTTTGAGATGTGTCGACTGTTCGCGAAGAACAATGACGAATGACGAAATCAGAATGACGAATGAATGGCCTCAAAGCCTTTCGACATTCGTCATTCTGATTTCGTCATTCAGTCATTTTCACATCGCTCCCTTGTAAAGTTTCCGTCCAATCTGCGTGAAGTATTGCGTCCACGGGCTATCCGCGTTCGGGCAGTCGTTGATCAGTTGGGTGAAGCTCGCCAGTTTCGCGTCGAGGTTGTCGAGGTGGTGGAGCGCCACCGCTTCAAGCGTCATCGGCAGCTTCGAACTGCCGTACTCGTACTCGCCGTGGTGGCTGATGATCATGTGCTTGATCTCGGTGATCAGCTTCTCCGGCATCGGCATGCCGTCCTTGCGAACGGCTTCGCGGACTTTGTCGTCGACCATCGTGACGCCCATGATCATGTGACCGAGCATCTGGCCTTCGTCGGTGTAGGAGATGTCGCGGTCGTAGCTCAGCTCGTCGACCTTCGCGGCGTCGTGGAGGAAGGCGCCGACGAGCAGCTTGTCTTGGTCGAGCTGCGGGTAGCGCGGGGCGACGACGAGCACGAGCTCCAGCAGGCTGACGACATGTTCGAGCAGGCCGCTCTTGTAGCCATGGTGGTTCTTCATGCCAGCAGGGGCGATGCAGAACTTGTCCATGAAAACCGAGTCGTCGGTGAACGCCTTCACCAGTCGCTGCAGCGGCGGCGTTTGGATCTTGCCGAGGATCTCGACCAGTCGGGCGCGCATCCGGTCGACGTCGGCCGACTGCAGCGTCATGAAGTCGGCTTCGCAAACTTCGTCCGGCCGCGCGCGGCGGATGCGGTTGGCGATTAGCTGCATGTTCCCCTGGAACAGCTGCGTCGCGCCGTCGACGACCACGAAGTCGCCGTTCTCGAACGCCTTGTAGTCGTCCTCGCTGGCATTCCACATGCGGGTATTGATCGACCCGCTCCGGTCGCTCAGATCGACCTGGAGGTAGAGGTTGCCGTTCTTGTTGGGCCGCAGCAGCTTCTCGGAGGCGAGAAAGACCTGCTGGACCGGTTCGTTGTGGGCGAGCTGGCTGACGAAGCGACGATCAGGCATTGCGAAGGGTTCGGGGTTCAGGGTTCAGGTAGCCGCGGGTCAACGACCCGCCGGAGCGTGTACAGGAAGGACAATCATACCAAAACCAGCCCCGCCCGTATTTGCCGCCGGCTGAGGCGGTGCTGGCTCGCGATGCTGGAAAAGGCAACCGCCAAGGACGCCAAGATCGCCAAGGAAATACGGGGAGATTTGCCACGAAACACACGAAAAACACGAAAGGATTAAGTAGTGAGTTCGACTAAGGGTGACTGCATCCAAGCAGGTTATCGCTGCAGACTCCTTAGTTCGCCTTCTTCTCTTTTGGTGTGTTTTGTGTGTTTCGTGGTTAAATGCCTTTCTTCCTTGGCGGTCTTGGCGTCCTTGGCGGTTGCCTTTCCCCGGAATCTCATGCGGCCCGCGCTCGCATTCCGCAGGGGAGGGGAGTCGTTTAGAATGGCCCGCTTTCGCCAGTTCGCTCCGGCGGGTCGTTGACCCGCGGCTACTCGCCGAACCCTGAACCCCAACACCTGAACCCTCTCTGCCCATGTCCGGTAAAACCGCCATCACTCCCACCCGCAGCGAAAACTACCCGGAATGGTACCAGCAAGTCGTGAAGGGCGCCGACCTCGCCGAGAATTCCGACGTCCGCGGCTGCATGGTGATCAAGCCGTGGGGCTACGCGATCTGGGAGAACATTCAGCGGCAACTCGACGCGATGTTCAAGGCGACCGGGCACGAGAACGCCTACTTCCCGCTGTTCATCCCGATGAGCTTCCTCGAAAAGGAGGCGGAGCACGTCGAAGGGTTCGCGAAGGAATGCGCCGTCGTGACGCATCATCGGCTGGAGCCGAACGGCAAGGGAGGGCTTCGGCCGGCGCCATCGGCCGAACTCGAAGAGCCGCTGATCGTGCGGCCGACGAGCGAGACGATCATCGGCGCCACGTTCGCGCGGTGGGTGCAGTCGTACCGCGACCTGCCGATTCTCATTAACCAATGGGCCAACGTCGTCCGCTGGGAACTGCGGACGCGGATGTTCCTGCGGACCACGGAGTTCCTCTGGCAGGAAGGGCACACCGTTCACGCGACGGCCGAGGAAGCGCAAATCGAGACGCGGCAGATGCTCGACGTGTACGCCGAGTTCGCGGAAGGCTCGATGGCGATGCCGGTCATCAAGGGCGAGAAGACCGCCGGCGAGCGGTTCCCTGGCGCTGTGAGCACCTACAGCATCGAAGCGATGATGCAGGACCGCAAAGCACTGCAAGCGGGAACGAGCCACTTCCTCGGCCAGAACTTTGCGAAGGCCCAGGAGATCAAGTTCCAAAGCGAAGCGGGCCAGCTCGAGTACGCCTGGACCACCAGCTGGGGCGTTTCGACCCGGTTGATCGGCGGCCTCATCATGACCCACTCCGACGACGACGGCCTCGTGCTGCCGCCGAAGCTCGCTCCGGCCCACGTCATCATTCTGCCGATTTACAAGACGCCCGAAGAACGGGCCAAGGTGATGCCGTTCTGCGAAGGGTTGAAGAAGGATCTCGCCGCCCAGCAGTACGCCGGCGAAGCGGTCCGCGTGCGGATCGACGACCGCGACATCCGCGGCGGCGACAAGAAGTGGCAGTGGGTGAAACGCGGCGTACCGATCCGCATCGAAGTTGGTCCCCGCGATATCGACAACGGCACGCTCTTCCCGGCTCGTCGCGACGGCGTGAAGTGCGAGAAAGTCGCGCCGGCGGAGTTTGTGGCGAAGATTGCCGAAGTGCTCGCTGAGATGCAGCAGGGCTTGTTCGACCGTGCCGCGAAGCTGCGCGACGAAGCGACGGTGAAGATCGACTCGCTCGCCGAGTT
This sequence comes from Lacipirellula parvula, assembly GCF_009177095.1. Taxonomy (NCBI): domain Bacteria; kingdom Pseudomonadati; phylum Planctomycetota; class Planctomycetia; order Pirellulales; family Lacipirellulaceae; genus Lacipirellula; species Lacipirellula parvula. The sequence continues at coordinate 5,684,675 of NZ_AP021861.1, read as the reverse complement.
CGAAAAGTTCTTCACGCCGAAGAACGCCGACAACCCCGAGATCCACGGCGGACTGGCGTACTGCCACTTCGTCGATTCGCCCGAGATCGAAGAGAAGCTCAAAGAGCTGAAGGTGACTGTCCGCTGCGTGCCGCTTGATGGCGAAGCGGAAGCGGGGACGTGCATCTTCACCGGCAAGCCGAGCACGAAGCGCGGCGTGTTCGCGAAGTCTTACTAAGGCGGTTGGATGGGCGACATTCACGAACCGCTGCCAGTTCAACTCCTCGTCGCGGCTAGCAGCCGTTACGAGGAGGCGTTGGTTTGGGGCCTGCGTGAGTGCGAAGCCGAGTACGGCCCCGCCGCCGCGATCAGCCCAGCGTTCGACTTCACCGAGACGAACTACTACGACGCCGAGATGGGCGTCGGGCTCAAGAAGCAGTTTTGGGTCTTTGAGCAACTGGTCGATCCGGGCCGGCTGCCGGCGATCAAGCGGCAGACGAACTTCCTCGAAGCCGAGTACGCTGGCCTGAAGCTCCACGCCGAACCCCGTCCGCTCAACCTCGATCCTGGTTACATCACCCTCGCGAAGCTCGTGCTCGCCTCGACGAAAGATCATGCCCACCGCATCTACCTCGCCGATGGCATCTATGCCGAGGTGACGCTGTCGTACCGGAAGGCGGGCTGGCAGCCGTTTGAGTGGACTTATCCCGATTATCGCCGGGCCGACTTTCAGGCGTTCTTCACGAGTTGCCGGGAATTGCTGCCGCGCGTCCGCCGGCAAAATTGACGCCCCGCGGAGGCGGCATCTAGAATCGAAGCTACGCTGCGATTCCGCGGCCGTAGACTCCGGCTCCGACTTTCACGCTCTTGGCGGCGATCACGATGAAAACGACCCTCGTTTGGTTCCTCACGGCAGCGACCCTCGGCATTGCGGCAGGCGCGGCACTCGGCTACTGGGAAGCCCGCCCCTGGACGATGTCCAACGGCTCAAAGCCTGCACTGGCGGCGACTGAGCCGGCAGCCAAGGGCGACGACGCTCCGCCGAGCAATGCCGCCCAGGCGGTGATCGACGAAACGACGTTCGACTTCGACAAGATGGAGAGCGGCACCAAGCAGCAGCATACGTTCGAAATCAAGAACGGCGGCAAGTCGCCGCTCGATTTGGAGTTCGTCTCGCACACCTGCAAATGCACGACGGTCGAACTTAACGGACAGGACGTCGAGCCGGGCGCCGGCGCGACGGTCAAACCAGGCGAGTCGGCCAAGGTGATGCTCGAATGGGCGGCCAAGGTTCCGCCCGGCCCGTTTCGCCATGGCGCCACGTTCCGTACGAACGACCCGGCTCGCGATCGCCTGGAGCTAATGGTCGAAGGCGACATCGTTGATTCGACCACGCTGTCGCCGTCGGTGCTGAACTTCGGCAGCGTCAACATCGGTACGGACGGGGTGGCCGAGATGCTCGTCACTACGGCTCTCGAATCCGAAGTGAAGGTTGAATCGACGGAGGTCGTCGACGCGAAGTTGGCCGAGCAAATCGACGTCAAGGTTGAAGAGGTGGCGAAGGCTGAGTTGCCGCAGGGCGCCGAGGCCGCGGCGCGGGTTGTGGCGACGTTCAAGCCGAAGGGGGCGATCGGCCCGTTCGTCGGCTCGCTCAAGATGAAGACGAATCTCAAGCGGGCTCCGAGCATCGAGGTGCCGATCTACGGCTCGGTGAAGGGCGATATTTCCATTTTCGGCGCCGGCTGGAACGAACCGAGCGGCGTGCTGCGGCTCGCGCCGACGACGAGCGCCGAGGGGTCGACGACGCGGCTGAGCATCTCCATTCGCGGCGAACATGCGAAGGCGACGACGCTGAAGATCGCGTCGGTGAAGCCTGAAGAACTGAAGGCGACGCTCGGCGATCCGAAGGCGATTCGCGACAACCTCGTACAGACGCCGCTGATCGTCGAGATCCCCAAGGGAACGCGGCCGATGGTAATGATGGGCGAAGACCAAGGGGGCGAAGGCGAGATCATCCTGTCGACGACCCATCCTGAAACCTCCGAGGTACGGTTGCGGGTGGCGTTTACGGTGAAGCCGTGAGGGAGAAAGTGGGCAGTGCGCAGTCGGCAGGGGGCGGTTGAGTAACACTCAGCCCGGAACCTTGCTTCTTTACTGCCCACCGCTCCCACACCCAACCGCGGTGGCCCCGTTTTGCCGCAACCGGTACCATCAAGGTTCATCAGCGATCTTGTACGGCTCCATCTCCGGCGGCTTGCCACCATGCGAATTGTCACCTTTGCGGCCTCCGCGTTCGTCGTTCTCGGGCTGCTAGCATTTGTCGGCAACGCCGCCGATCCGACCGCCAAGCCGACGATCGATCCGATCAAGGCGAACGGCGAGATCTTCGTCGGTTGGCCGAAGCCAGAGTTCGCGCTGGTGATCTCCGGCGAACTCGACGGCTATCTCGAACCGTGCGGCTGCGCGGGGCTCGAAAATCAGAAGGGGGGCCTCAAGCGTCGCGAAACGCTGCTCAACGACCTCCGCGCTAAGGGTTGGCCGCTGGTGAAGCTCGACATGGGCGGCCTCGTCAAACGCGACGGCGTCCAGGCCGAGATCAAGTATAAGTACGCCCTTGAGTCGCTCGTCGATCTCGACTACAACGCGATCGGACTTGGCGTGAACGAGTTGTCGCTGGGGAACGTCGAAGCGGTCTCCGTCGCGCTAATGAACCTCGACCCCGCGAAGAACCCGGTCACCTCGGCCAACGTCGGCGTCTACGGGCTCGACGAATCGGTCGAGATGGGGATGACGGCTCGCTTCCGCGTCGTGGAGGCGGGCGGCAAGCGGATCGGCGTGACGTCGGTCCTCGGCGCCAAGCATATCGCCGCGATCAAAGGCCGGACCGACATTGCGACGCTCCCGCCGGCCGAAGCCCTTGCGAAGGTTGTGCCGCTGTTGGCCGCCGAGAAGTGCAACCTTCAGGTGCTGATGGTCCACGGTGATCCGGCCGAGGCGACGACGCTCGCTCAGCAGTTCCCGCAGTTCCAAGTCGTCGCCACGACCGGCGGCGCCGAGGAGCCCCCCAGCAGTCCGAAGGTCATCCCAGGCACGAAGACGCTGCTGATCGAAGCGGGGCACAAAGGGATGTACGTTATTGTGCTCGGCTTCTTCGCCGACGCCCAACAGCCGATTCGCTACCAGCGCGTGCCGCTCGATTCGCGGTTTGTCGAAGGGCCGAAGATGAAGAAGCGGCTTGTCGACTATCAGAAAGAACTCGAGACGGCGACGTTCGAAGGCCTGGGGCTGAAGCCGGTCGCCCATCCGGACGGCGAGTTCGCCGGTTCAGAATCGTGCGCCGCGTGCCATGCGAAGGCTTGGGAAGTGTTCGAAAAAACGCCCCACGCCCACGCGACCGACACGCTGGTGAAGCTCGATCCGCCGCGGCATTTTGATCCTGAATGCCTGTCGTGCCATGTGACCGGCTGGAACGCGCAGCAATACTTTCCGTACAAGAGCGGCTATCTCGGCCTCACCGAAACGCCGCTGATGACGCAGAACGGCTGCGAGAACTGCCACGGCCCCGCCGGCGCCCATGTAAAGGCCGAGAGCGGCGAGATCGACGCGACCGACGCCGAGAAGATCGCCCTGCAGACGGCGTTACGGATGAAGATCGCCCCCAACGAAGGGAACAAAGACGGGCAGACGTACGGCACGGTAGTGAAGAACTGCATGGAGTGCCACGACCTCGACAACAGCCCTGACTTCGACTTCCAGAAGTACTGGCCGCACATTAAGCACGTGGGCAAGGACTAGCGCTCGCATCTGAGTGCGTCGCAGCCCCGTTTGCCGTAGCCCACGTCGTTGGACCCATTTAGCCGCGCGGCGATAGCCCGCTAGTTTTGAAAATGAGGTCGGACGCAGCGCGACCCGCAGCGAGCGAGTTTAAATGGCCGCTGCGGCGTGTAATGTCGCCCAGTGCTTCACCACCTCAGACGGAGCTTACGGCTACGGTTCCGCCATCACTTTGCCTGGGATGTTGAAATTCGGCTAATAACCGGGCAGCTATCTATCGATCAGATGTTTACCGGGTTCTTAAACGGATTTCAAAGCCGTGTTTGCTAAACCGATTGATATCGACCACGTCGATCTCCACTTGGTTCGTGAGACTCTCTAGAAGGAAGGAACCAAATCCAAGACCGAAGACTTTGTTCAGGTCTTGTGAGATTTTACTCGCAAACGTCGTCATTCTGTCTTGGTTAGAGAAAACCGGCAGCAACTTCTCACCATCGACGTCGAGAAGCCATGGCTCAAACGGTTCATTGGCTAATTGTGCTGCATCCGCTTGAATCAATTCAAGCAACTCTTGCTGCGTAAAATTCGCGGCATCTAGAAACCGTTTAGGCTGTTGGGGAATAAATACCGGCCGTTTCTGCAAGTAGCTGGTAAGTACAGCAATATCGTTCTTGTGCGCAATTCGCTCCAGGTCGTCTCTGCCTGTGAGCTTCTCGAGTAGAGTTGCGAGCATGGCTTTGCGATCTAGATATGTCTGCCGCGAGCGGACGGGGCTAAATGTGCGTGGCGGTGTGGAGCGCCGCACGGCACTATCTGGCGGCAGTGCGGAACTTACAGTTCCAACTCGGCCAGCGCCTCGTCGGGAATATTGAAATTCGCCGAGACGGTTTGCACGTCGTCGTGATCGTCGAGCGCCGTCATCATCTTCAGCACGCGGCGGGCGTCGTCGCCCGAGATGTCGACGGTGTCTTTGGGGATGCGAGTGATCTCGCTCCCATCCGTTTGAATGCCGGCCGCTTCGAGGGCTGAGCAGACGGTGGCGTAAGATTCCGGCTCGGCGATGATCTCGTAGAGTTCGCCCTCAGTGCGGACGTCGTCGGCGCCCGCTTCGATGGCGACTTCCATCAGGGCCTCTTCGCCGATCTTTTCTTTGGCGACGCGGACGAGCAACTTGCGGTCGAACATCCATGCGACGCAGCCGGTGGCGCCGAGCTTGCCGCCGGCGACTTCGAAGATCTTGCGAACTTCGGGCGCCGTGCGATTGCGATTGTCGGTGAGGATTTCGCACAGCACGGCGACGCCAGCCGGGCCGTAACCTTCGTACAGCACCTGCTCGAGGTTGCCGCCTTCGAGTTCGCCAGTCCCCTTTTTGATCGATCGCTCGATCGTGTCCTTCGGCATGTTTCCCGCTTTGGCATCGTTGATCGCGTAGCGGAGCTTCAGGTTGGTCGTGGGGTCGCCGCCCCCTTCTTTGGCCGCCACGATGAGCGCCTTGGAGAGCTTGCTCCAGAGCTTGCCGCGCTTGTTGTCGATCGCGGACTTTTTGTGGGCGATGTTCGCCCAGTGTGAATGGCCGGCCATGGGTGCCTTTGGTCAGTTGTCCGTAGTCAGTCGTCAGTGGCTCAATGCGAATTGTGACAGCGACAGCCGCAACTGGCTACTGACAACGGACCACTGACGTTACTTCTAACGAGGCTTCTTCTTCACAAGTTTCTTCGTCGCCGTCGTCGGCTTTTTCTTCGCTGGCGGAGCGGCCTTGGCCGTCGGCTTCTTCGCGGGCGGAGCCGCCTTCTTTTCTGGTTTCTTTTCCGGCTTCTTCGTCGCGGCCGGCTTGGCTGGTTCTTCCTTCTTGGGCGCGGGCTTCTTCGCGGGCTCGGCAGCCTTCGTGGGAGCCGGGGCGGCCTTGGCAGGCGCCGCCGCAGCGGGAGCCTTCACTGGTTCCGGCGGGGCAGGTTCATCGGCCTTCGGACGCTTCGGCAGGTTGTCCTTGGCGTCGGGTTCGATTTCCAGCAGCAACTTGCGGATCGTTGGGCCGTACGGGCTGCGGTGCATCTCGACGCCCAACTGATGGAGCAGCGAACCGGTTTCGACGCCCTTGTTCTTCGGCACGGTTCGTTCAAGGCCCGGCACGGCGCCCTTGGCCGCTTCGGCGTCGGTCACCACGCCGACGACGCGCATCGATTCGAGTAGGCCCTGGTTCACCGGAATCGAGTGTCCGCCCAGCGACTGTTGCGTCACGTAGGCGACGATGAACGGCGTGCTGCCGTTGTATTTTTCGATCGTCTTCACCGCGACGCCGATGTTTTGCTTCTTCAGCGGCTCGAGGTCGAACGAGTAGTGCGTTTCGAACACGCTCTGCAGGACGCGCTTCAGGCGCGTCGCCGATTCGGCCGGGTCGTTGAGCGGCTTGAGAACCTCCGCGAGTTCCTTGATCGTGCTGACGCGGACTTCGTTCCAGTCGAAGTAGTCGGTCGAGAGCGAATGGAACACCTTCTCGGCCGGCTCGTGCAGCGAATTCTCCAGGCAGCAGGAGAAAATTAGATTCTCCAGCAACGAGCGCTCCTTGGGCGGAGCGGTCGGCTTGTAGTGCTTTTTGACGACCTTGAGCACTTTGGTGATGAGCGCTGCGCGATTCTTGCTGGCCATGGGCGAATGTCTCAGTTGATAGCTGCTATGTTTTTTCGCGGCGGCGGTTCCTCCTGAACGCAGCGGCCGAATCCTTGTTTTGGTCGCGTTGCGGTGAACGCAGTTTGTCTAATTATCGCTCGTAAAGTCCGTCTGCGAGCAGGTTTCGGGCATTTGCGGCGAGGCTTTTCGGCCCGTAGGCCCGTGCGAGCCGCAGGCCTTACTCCGGCGAATCCTCAGCGGATTCATCGGCTTCCGATTGTGCCGATTCCTCCGGCAAGACATCGTCCAGCAGCCGAGCGATCGCGATCGACTTTTTCACCCCCATGTCCAGTTCGAAAATGACGCGCGGGGTGTAGCGGGTGTCGATCCGCTTGGCGATCTTTTGCTGCAAGTAGCCGGCGGAACTTTGCAAACCGTGCATGCACAGGTCTGCGGCGCGGTCGTCGCCCATGATGGAAACGAAAACCTTCGCCTGCCGCATGTCGGGCGAGACTTCCACTTTCGTGACGGTCACGCCCTCGATGCGCGGGTCTTTCAAGTCGGCCAGGATCGCCATCCCAACGACTTCCCGAATCGCTTCGGCAGCTTTCAGTACGCGTCGTGAACTCATAAGGCGATACAGTCGAAATACAGGTTAAAGGCGATGCGGCGCGGGGCCTAAATGACGAATGACGAAATCCGAATGACGAATGAAATGCGAAATAGCCGACGGGCGTTCCCGCATTCGTCATTCGTGCTTCGTCATTCAGTCATTTTCATTGTTAGCTGTCGAACTTGCGTCCGATTTCCTCGATGCGGTAGGCCTCGAGCAGATCGCCTTCTTTGATGTCGTTGTAGCCGGAGAGCTTGATACCGCACTCCAGGCCTTCACGGACTTCCTTCGCGTCGTCCTTTTCACGCTTCAGCGTGTCGATGGCGTAGTCGCCGACGATCGTGCTGTCGCGAATGATGCGGACGCGGGCGTCACGGGCGATGATGCCGTTAAGAACACGGCAACCAGCGATGGCGCCCACGCGACTGATCTTGAACACCTGCTGCACGAGCGCTCGACCGAGGTCGACTTCGCGCTCTTCCGGCTTGAGCATGCCTTCGAGCGATTGCTTCAGATCGTCGGCGATCTTGTAGATCACCTCGTAACGACGAACCTGGACGCCGCGTTGATCCGCAGCCGACTTCGCTCGTTCGTCGGGAACGACGTTGAAGGAAATCACGATCGCGTCGGAGGCGTCGGCCAGCATGATGTCGGCTTCAGTAACGCCGCCGACCGTCGCTTGGAGGATCCGCAGCTTGACTTCCGGGTGGTCAAGCTTGCCGAGCTCTTTGCGGATCGCTTCGATCGAACCGCGGGTATCGGCCCGCAGAATGATGTTGAGCGTCGAGACCTCGACGGCGCCATCGAGGCGGTCGAAGAGGTTTTCCAGCGTGACGTGAGTCGGAGCGACGCCGCTGAGGAATTCCGAACGGACCCGCTTGGCGCGAGCCTCGGCGATTTCGCGAGCCAAACCAATGTCGTCAAGCACGTAGAAGTGCTCGCCGGCGGCAGGAGCGATGTCGAGGCCCCAGATGTTGACGGGCATGCTCGGGAGCGCTTCGTCGTAGCGAACGCGCGAGTTGAGCGTGTCGTCCATGCTCTTCACGCGGCCGAACGAATCGCCGCAGACGACGACGTCGCCCACGTGCAGCGTGCCGTTTTGGACCATGAACTTCGCCATGACGCCGCGATCGGCCATCTGCAAGGCTTCCAAGCAGGTGCCGAGGGCTTCGCGCGAAGGATTGGCCTTATACTCGTGAAGTTCCGCGACGGTGAGCAGCGTGTCGAGCAAATTCTCGATGCCGGCGCCGGTAGTAGCGCTGGTTCTCACCACTTCCACGTCGCCGCCCCACTCGCTCGGAAGCAAGTCGTTGGTGGCGAGCTGCTGATAGATCTTGTCGAAGTCGATGCCCGGGAGATCGGTCTTGTTAAGCGCGATCACGATCGGCACATCCGCAGCGCGGGCGTGGCTGATCGCTTCTTCCGTTTGCGGCATGACGCCGTCGTCGGCGGCCACGACGATCACCGCGATGTCGGTGACGTTGGCGCCGCGGGCCCGCATCTCGGTGAAGGCCTCGTGGCCCGGCGTATCGACGAAGGAAATCCGCTTTCCGTTACGATCGACTTGGTAGGCGCGAATGTGCTGCGTGATGCCGCCGCTTTCGCCCTTCGCGACGTTGATGCCGATGATCTTGTCGATGAGCGACGTTTTGCCGTGATCGACGTGCCCCAGGAAGGTGATGACCGGCGGCCGCTGGACGAGCGACTCCTCCGGATCGACCATGCTGCGGATTTCGTCGAGGAACTCGTCTTCGAGGCTCTTGGGAGCTTTGAAGTCGATGACGATGCCGAGTTCCGCGGCAATGAGCTCCGTCATGTCGGGATCCATCTGAGTGTTGAGGGTCGCCATGGCGCCCTCGCTCATCAAGATCCGCAGAATATCGACGCCCGGTACGCCCGCTGCGGCGGAAAGCTCGCGAACGGTGCAGGGGAGCTGGATGCTAATACGCTCTTTTCGCGGCGCGGTCGAGCTAACGCCGGCGCGGCGCTTCGGCCGATTCCGGCGCGGGCCGCGGACCGGGCGGTCATCATCGCCGGGGCGGTTACCAGTGCGACGACGGGCGAGTTGGCGCTCTTCGCGACCGCCGAGCAGCGGACCGCCGCCTTCGCCGGCCTTGCCGTCGATCATCGGCTTGGCGCGACCGCCGCGCTTGCCGGCCTTCGCGGCTTCGTCTTCCGCAGCCTTGGCTTTCTTCGCGGCGTCGACGGCGTCTTCATGGCGCCGCAGGTGGGCCGCCAGCGGCTTGCTGCCGCTCTTGCCGGCGCGCATCGCGTCGGCGGGCAGCTTCATGTCGGGCTTCATCACCTGTTCGCCGCCTGCCTTGCCGCGGACCGGCTTGGGAGGTTCGACGGCGGGCATCGGCGCGAGCTTGATGGCGGGACGAGCCTTCGGCGGGGGCGAACCGGCGGGCTTGCCGGCGTTGCCGCCGCGGTTGCCGGACTTTGGTTCTTCGAAGACGGGCGGCTTGCCCATCATGTTGCCAGGGCCGACGTAATCGTCGCGACGCATGACGCCGGCGAGCGGGCCAGGCGAGCGCGGAACGTCCGCCTCGGGCGGGGCGGAACGGGCGACGGGCGGCGCCGGTTCAACCGGTGGTTCGACGACGGCGGCTTCTTCCGCCGCGGGCGCCTCGGCGGCGGGGGCCAGCGGGGCGGCGAGTTCGGCTGCTTCCTCAAAGACGGGATCAGCGGCCTGTTCTTCGTCGCGCAGCTTGCGCAGGCTGGCCAGCGGGTCCGACGTCTTTTGAGTGACGATCACCGGCATGCGGTTGCCGGCGGCGGCTCGCTCGCGGGGGCGTTCCGGAGCGGCGATGCCCGCGGATCCTCCCTTGGCGGCGGCGGGCTTCGAACTCGAGCCCTTAAAATAGTCTTGAATCTTGACGACTTCGTCTTCAGACAAGCTGGCTAGCGCCGACCCTTTGCCGGTGATGCCAATTTGCGTGCAGAGATCGACCAGCTCTTTGCTGTCGACCTTCAGTTCTTTCGCGAGTGAATAAATACGAACCGCCAAGATGATCTCCCGTTATCGCCGAGCGGCGGCGGATGACCCCTCCGCACGCCACGCCGGCATTTAAAGCCCTAGCACTTAAACCGCCATCGGTTTGCTCCTTCAAAAACGTCTTGCGTCGTCCGGCGTCGATCATGGCGCCGAACCTTCGCTTTCTTCAGCAACTTCTTCCGCCAATGCTTCGCTCTCGCCGCCGTCGACCGGAGCGGTCGGCGCCGTCGGCAAGCGACCAGCGGCAATGTCGGCGGCCACATGTTCCGCTTCAATGGCCGCGATCCGATCTTCTTCACGCTTCTTGCGACGCGCTTCCTGGGCGGCGGCTTCGGCTTCCATCGCCTTGTCCTCCGCCTGGGAAACAATCGTGTCGACTTCTTCTTCGCTCATCTCGCCCATCGCCATGAGCGCGTCCGGCTCGATGACCGACAAGTCGTCGTAGCTCAGGAAGCCTTCTTCCACGAGCCGCTCGGCCAACTCGATGCTCATGCCGTCGAGCTGGCTGAACCCGGTGACGGCCCGGTCGATCGATTCGGCCAGTTCGTCCTGGGTCATGATTTCGATGTCCCAGCCCGACAGCTTGCTCGCTAGGCGAACGTTCTGCCCGCGACGGCCAATCGCCAGCGACAGCTGATCCTCGCGGACCAGCACGATCGCACGACCGAGCATCTTGCAGAGAATCACCTGCTCGACTTCGGCCGGCTGTAGGGCGTTCGGAATGAGGACTTCCAGGTTGTCGTCCCAGCGGACGATGTCGATCCGCTCGCCGCCGAGCTCGTCGACGATGTTCTTGATGCGGTTGCCGCGAACGCCGACGCAGGCGCCGACGCAATCGACGCGGGCGTCGCTCGAGCTGACGGCCACCTTCGAGCGGTAGCCGGGCTCGCGAGCCATGGCGCGAACTTCGATGACGCCGTCGATGATTTCCGGGATTTCTTGCTCGAACAGCCGCTGCACCAACTGCGGGCGGGTGCGGCTGAGGATTACCTTCACGCGGCTGCCGCTCTTGCGAACTTCGAACACCGTCGCGCGGACGCGTTCGTTCACATGATGCGTTTCGCCGGGGATCTGCTCGCTGCGCGGCAGGATGGCTTCGACGTTCGGCAAGGCGACCGTCGCGGCGGCGCCTTCGTAGCGGTGGATGACGCCGCTGACCATGTCGCCGATTTGTTCGGTGTATTCGTCGAACAGAGCGTCGCGCTCCGCTTCGCGAATCTTCTGAATCATCACCTGCTTAGCGGTCTGGGCGCCAATACGGCCGACGACTTCCTCGGAGGGGAGCGCTTCGCCGTCGCAGACGGCCGAGACGTTGCCCGACTGGCGATCGATCGTGACGGTGATGTCGGCCTCTTCGCCGTAGTGTTTCTTCAGCGCTGAGACGAGCGCAGCCTCGATCCCCTCGAACACGATCTCTTTGCCGATGTTCTTGTCGCGATGGATCGCATCGACGATGCGGAGGATTTCGTTGGGATTCATAGGCTGTTTGCTTTCGCGGCGTATTCGCCCGTCGCGTGGCACACCAGGATGTTCGAGTTGTTCAAATTGTTCGCCGCCGAGAGCCTGTAGCAGGCGTCGACCGCGGGTGAACTTTCAGCGCAGTTCGCCCGCGTACTGTCGGACGAAACGCCAAAGCTCGTTCTACGGAAGCACTTAAGGCGTTCCGCAATCAGGTTAGGTTACCGGCGCCAAAGTGGGGTGTCAACCCGCTGGAATGGGGCGACGCCGGGCCGAACGCGACCCCGCCACCCTCGGCAGAGCGGTTGGAACGATCGCGCGGAAGGGGAGGGAAATGAGTGGCGACCGAAGAACGCAGGAGGATGGTTAGAGGCGTTCGGCCGTGCTTTAAGGTGGTCCCCAGCTCCGAAGGAGCGGAATATTGTAGCCGGGGGCGTGATCCCCCGGTCGCCGGTGTTTCATGAATGGAAAGCCCCGGAGGGGCGACACTTCTTTGCTTTGCCGAAAAAGCAGTGTCGCCCCTCCGGGGTTCACGGACTTTGGCGAGGCATCTACCTAGGGGCTCGCGCCCCTGGCTACAACGTGTCGCCCCTACCGGCGCTTGGGCGACTGCCGTGACTAACTCGTGGCGAGCTACACCTTGGCGACTACCAACGCGGCCGCTTGGCCCTGCGGGGTGACGCTCAGTTTCAAAAAGCTCTGGCCAGCCGAGAGATCCGCGGCGCCGGAGGCGCGCACCGGACACTCTGGATCGGGCGTCGAAAAATTGAGCGTCGGGAACAGCGTCCCTTCGCGGAGGGCCAGCAGGCTGGCGACCGTTTCGACGACGCCGCCGCCGGCGCCGAGGTTGCCGAAGAAGCTCTTCGCGGCGACCACCGGCACTTCCTTCACGCGGTCGCCGAGCGCCTCGCGGAGGGCGACCGCTTCTTCGACGTCGCCAGCACGGGTGCCCATCGCGTGGGCCGAGACGTGGCCGAGCTGTGCCGGATCGATTCCCGATGCGGCGAGGGCGGCCTTCGCGGCGTTCGCCAGCGCGACTTCGCGAGCCCCTTTCAGGTTCGCGTCGGCCACCGCGCTACTGCCGGTGCTGAGCAACTCGCCGTAGATCTTGGCCCCGCGAGCTTTTGCCGACTCGTATTCTTCGAGCAAGATGGCGCCGGCGCCTTCGCCGACGACCATGCCGCTGCGGTTGAGATCGAACGGCCGGCAAGCTTCGTGGGCCGGCAACTCGGGGTTCGCGAGCTGCTCCGACTGCGTCGCATGCACCGTCTTGAACGAATGGATGCGCGTTCCCGTGGCGCCGGCGATCATCCGGTCGGCATGGCCGCGGGCGATCGTTTGCGCCGCCTCGCGGATCGCCATCAGCCCCGACGCCTCGCGCATCGTGAGCGAATTGTTCGGCCCCTGCAGGTCGTTGAAGATCGCCACATGGCTGGCCGGCATGTTGGGCAGGTAGCTGAGCATCCACAGCGGATTCATGTCGCGGAGGCCGTCGGTCCCCCATTTGCCGTACTCGAACCCGCCGGCGCCGATCCCCGCCTTCTTCATCGCGCTGATGAAATCCTCGGGCGGGCTGAGCATGTAGTCGCTGCCGAAGACGACGCCCGAGCGTTCAGCCTCCATGGGCGTGGCGCCGAAGCCGCCGTCGACGATCGCGTGCTGCGACGCGGCGACCGCCATCATCGACTCGCGGCACATCATTTTGAGCGCCTTGCGGATCGACTTCTTCAGGTCCTTTTCGAGTTCGCCGAAGTTGTCGATCTCGCCCGCAAACTGCCGGCACTCGCCGCCGAACGCGACCTTGCCGTCGAGGGCAGGGAGGTTCACCAGCGTCTCGATCCCGCTACGGCCGCCGATGAGCGCCGACCAGAATTCTGTCAGGTCGCTCCCCAGCGGCGAAACGATCCCCAAGCCAGTGATGACAACACGACGATCAGCAGCAGACATAGCAAGTTCCAACAGACAACAGCGAGCCGGGCCGTCTCGACCCCGGCGCTCCGCCCGGGCTCTCCGGCAGACAATCAGCCTACCGCCCCCCCGCCGGGTCGCCTACCCCGGCCGGTACGCCGGCTACTAGCATGCGGCTGCGCCGAGCCGCAATTGGCCCGTAGATGCGACTTCGAGGTCGCGCAACCAAGGCGGATCGGTTGCGCAAGGCCCCCCTTCGCGTTGGCTGTAGCAGCTACGAGTTGCTTCGAACCTGAGCTAAGGACAGCCCGTCTATCGCCGTCGCCGCCAGCGCTCGCGGACGAAATCTTGCTCGCTGTCAGTCGTGTAAAGGAGCGAGAAGTCGCCGGCAGCGAAGATGCGGTCGCGCACCGTCGTTGGGAGGGCGTCGCCATCAAACGCGCCTTCCTCAAACTCTTCGCTCGCCACGAGCGCCGCGGCAGCGATCGCCGGCGCGTCGGACGTCGCCATTGCTGCGGATGTTACGGCTGTGTTTGCGCCGTAATTCCCCTTCCACACCTTGAGATCGCCGGCGCCAACCGTCCCGTCGTCATCCCCGTCGGCGCCGCTGCCCGCGGGCGTCGCTGCGGAACCGTATCCGCGTTGCCACGCTAAGAAGTCGGCCCCGTCGACGCGGCCGTCGTCGTTGTAGTCGCCCGCTAGCTTCTTCGGGCCGAATAGCCTCCAGAGCTCTGCACCATGAACGCCGTCGTTTCCGCTGAAATAAATGTCAGAATTGAAGGCGATTGCCGGCCAGAAGTAATCCACCTTCAATTGCAAGGGTAGAGCGCCGAGCGAAGTCGCCGACGTCTCGCCGATTTCCCACGCCGCCTTCAGCTGGTCTGACCAGATGCTGACCAGATAAAGTCGGTCGTCGACGGCGGTAAATCGCCGTTCCGAATACTCGTTGACAGGCGTGGCGGCTAGACGAGCGACGACCGCCGTGCCAGCGGCCGTGCCGTCGGTTTTCCACACGATCGGCGTTCTTGTCGGAGGGGAGTATTCCTCAGACGTGAAGTAAACGTAGTCGTCATGCGCGGCGAACTTCCCATCGAAACCTGAAGCTGCATCGAGCGAGAGAATTTTGGTCGTACCGCCGGCCGTGCCATCGGTGGACCACAGCCATCCGCTCTCCGCGAAGTAGAGCTTGCCGTAGGCGCCGAACAGCGAATCGATCGGCATGGCCCCGATTCCTGGCGCCGACTGTCTGATCAAATGCGTTCCGGCCGTCGTGCCGTCCGATTTCCAGAGCTCCGTCCCGGAGACGCCGTCGTTGGCAAGGAAATAGAGCGCGTCGCCTGAAACAATCAAACGAGACGAAGGGTCAAACTGAAAGAAGGTTCCCGCCGGGCTGACTTGAACAGTTCCCGCCGCAGTCCCGTCGGTCTTGCCTATCACCGTGCCTGAGCCAGCGGTGTAGTAGAGCTCTCCCTTGAAGCTGACGAGGCGCTTCGGATACGAAACGTGCCCCGCCAGCGGCGCCGTCCCCGCGGCGGTTCCGTCGCTCTTCCACAGTACGGGAGAGTTCCAAGTCGTGTCGGAAGCCGTGAAGTAGAGGGCGCCTTCGACGTTGGTGAGCATTTGCGGGTAAGCAGCTTTCAGCGATTGGTCGGAGACGAGAATGTCTTTGACCATCAGCGTGCCCGCCGTCGTGCCGTCGCTCTTCCACAACTCATAGCCATGCTCGCCGTCGGTGGCGGTGAAGTAGAGCGTGCCGGCGACATTGATCAATTCGGTCTCACGGCGGCGATAGTCGCCGGAGGCGGCTGGACGGAGATTTTTGATTAGCTCGGCGTTGACGCCGTCGGTTCTCCACAGGCTCGTCCAGTGCGTTGAACTGCGGCTGATGTAGTACATCCAGTCGCCGACAACCGTGAAACCAACGGGCTCGCCGCCGAGGGTTCGCGCATCGTGGCTGCCGAGGATCTCGACGTTCGCGCCGACTCCAGGCTCCGTCCTCCAAAGTTGCTGTTCGCCGCTCGTCGGATCAAGCGCGGTGAAGTACAGCGACTCGCCGACGGCAGCAACGGCCGACGGCTGAAGGTACAATTCCGACTTGGGGAACTCTTTGATTTTGGCCGTCCCTTGCGGCGTTCCATCGGTCTTGTAAATGACGGGATGGTAACCCGTGGCCGGATAGTAATCGTTGGCTCGGAAGTAGAGGACGTCGCCGGCCGACGCGAGAAACGACGGCGCGTTGAGCGACTCCGCCAGCAGCGTCGAGCTGTTAGTAACAGGGTCGTAGGTTCGAACCGTCCCGCCACTCACGAAGTACAGCGTCCCGTTAGCGTTGGCGAGTTGCGTGGGATGATTGCCTAGGCCCGGCAGATTGATGCGCTGCGTGCCCGACTCGGTCCCGTCGCTCCGCCACATGCCCTGGTTGGCGCCGGAGTTCGCTCTGAAATAGAGAACCCCGTTGAGGTTGGTTAACTGCTCGACGCGTCCCGAGCCTGTCGACGGAGTGAATAGGTCTCGGGCGATCTTCGTCCCGGCCGCCGTTCCGTCGCTGGTCCACAGTTCCTGCTCGTTCGTGCCGTCGTAGTAGCGGAAAAACAGGCGATCGCCGACTGCCGTAGGCTCTCCCAGGTAGCTGTAATTTCCAGGGAGGATCGCCACTCGCAGCGTTCCTGCCTCGGTTCCATCGCTACGCCACAGTTCGCTCGCCGCGGTCCCGCTGGTGGCTCCGAAGTAAAGCAGTCCGTTGACGTTCGCAAACGTCGTCGGCGATGAATCAGCCACGCCAGCGTTGACGTCGGCGACCTGGACCGTGCCGCTCAGCGTGCCGTCCGACTTCCAGAGTTCGAAGCCGTCTTCGCCGCCGTCTGCGGAAAAATAGTAGTCGCCGTTCATTTCCTCCCAATTGGCGAAGATTCCCAATCCGCCATAGGAAATCGAGAGGTTGAAAGTACGCAACGGCTGGGTACCCTCCTCCGTGCCGTCGCTTGTCCACAAGCGATATACTTCGCCGCTGTTCGTCCAGAAGAACAGCTTTCCCCCTACGCCGGCGAGATATCGGGGTAATTCGGGCAATTGGCCAACGGGCGGGAAGTCTTTTACGAGCACAGTCTCGCCCGTGGAGTCGTTAACGCGCCATAGCCCCGTCGTTTGGAGGTCTGGTCGGCCGACATAGAAGACGTCGTCGCCGACTGCCGTGAGCTCATGCTTCGACAGGCTCAGGTAATTGGGCGCGTCGTTCGCATCGACGACCATCGAGGGCGAGATGCTGAGCAATTGGCGTTGTTCCAACTGCTCAACGCGCAAGCGGCGGTTGCCGTTCGCTTGCCTGCAACTAGGCGAACTGCTGCTGTTGCCGAATCCATTCATGGCGCGCCCCATCGACGAAGATCCTTCTTGGTCTGCTCGTTCCGCAGCGATGAAATCGCTTCGCCGCCGTTGAGCCAATGCCGACAAGCTAGTCGCCTTGGCGGGTACGGGCAAGCTCAGGTCGACTCGGCGCGGGCGATTTCGACGTCATCAAGCCGCCGGGCGGGGAAGAAGCAGACGCTGCTGGGCGCGGCATGCCTGATCAGGTTGGCGTCCGCAAGCTGGTCCGGCCGCGGCGGCGATTGACGCCCCAAGACTCGGTCGCCGATTCGATCGTTGACACTCGCGAGAAATCTCCAGCGGCGAATAAGGCGTCTCGCGCAGCGAGACGCGACGAGGTCGCCCCAGCCTCGGTTGTCGAGACGGCGGCGGCGGTGGCGTTGAATTCATCAATTTCAAACTCGTCGGCTGCCGTGATCGCCGGAGCCACGAACGCGGCGACCGCCGCCGAGCTCGCCGCGGTGCTTGGCGTTGAAGAACCGAAGTGGTTCTTCCACACGTCGAGATCGCTAGCGCCAACGGCGCCGTCGCCATCTCCGTCGGCGCCGCTTCCCGCGGGCGTCGCTGCAGAACCGTAGCCGCGCTGCCATGCCAGGAAGTCGGCCCCGTCGACGCGGCCGTCGTTGTTGTAATCGCCGGCAAGCGGCTCGACGGCTTCGGGACGCGCAACCCACAACTCTTGGCCGTGAACACCGTCGTTCGCGATGAAGTAAAGGAGACCGTTGATGTTCGTGAGCAAGGCCGGATCGGAACCCCCGGCGCCGCCAATCGTCGTGTTGAGGTTGCGCACCATGTAGGTGCCTGCGTCGGTTCCGTCGCTGCGCCACAATTCAACGCCGGTCGTGCTGGTGCGTGCGGCAAAGTAGAGAATGCCGTTGACGTTGACGGGCTCTGCCATCACCCCGACTTGCGAAGAAGTCGGTCCGACTTGAATGTCTTTCACGAGCACGGTTCCCGCCTCCGTGCCGTCGCTCTTCCACAACTCCTCCCCCAGGGCGCCATCGTTGGCGAAGAAGTAGACCGTGTTCCCCACAACGGTAAGTCGGGGTCTGCCCGTGAAGGCGCTGCCGCCATCGGGCCGGATATCTTTGACGAGTTGCGTGCCGTCCGCGGCGCCGTCGCTGCGCCACAATTCCCAACCGACGGTGCCGTCGTTGGCGGCGAAGTAAAGCGTGTCGCCGATATTCACAAAGCCTGGCGAATCGGTTGGCGACAGCGAATGGCCGGGCCCGATGTCTCTAACAAGAAGCGTCCCCGCCGTCGTGCCGTCGCTGGTCCACAGTTCGAATCCATGTTCCGAGTCGCCCCCGCAGAAGTACAGCGTACCGTTCGCGTTGAAGAGATTGGCCGGGGGCCAAGTGGCGAAGCCGCGCACGAGCGAAGTTCCCGCCGACGTGCCGTCCGTCTTCCACAGGGCGTAGCCGTTCACGCCGTCGTTGCCGACGAAGTAGAGCGTCCCGCCGACGTTCGCCAACGTGCCATATCCCGAGATGAAGCCGGCGGGCGCGCCGGAGGCGACGTCGGCGACCATCGTCGTCCCCGCTTCCGTGCCGTCGCTGCGCCACAGCTCGAAGCCGCCCGCACCGTCATTCGCGTGGAAGTACAGAAAGCCATTCATCTCGACGGCGTTGCTGAACCCGTTCCCCAGACTGCTCTCGACGCCGGGGCGAATGTCTTTCACCCGCAGCGTTCCCGCCGCCGTGCCATCGGTTCGCCACAGTTCCCAATCGTTGGCGTTTCCGCCGGTTGATTTGAAGAACGTAAACCCTCCGGCGACGCCGAGAACCGAATAGTGGTCCAGTCTTCCGCCGATCTCAACGAAGCTCGTGGTGCCGGGAATCGTCCCGTCGCTCGACCACAAGCCGCGCGGCCGCGCCGCGGTCGTTCCAGTGCTGCCAAAGAACCGCAGCGTGCCGTTGGCGTTGATCAGTCCGCCGACTTCCGAGGAGGAACTGGCGCCGGTGATGTCCTTCAGCATGCGCGTGCCGGCGACCGTGCCGTCGCTAACCCACGGCTCGATGCCGTAATAGCTGGAACGTCCGGCGAAGTAGAGCTTGTCGCCCGCGACGGTCAGATACTGCAACGGATCGACAATCGGAGAGGAGGGCGAGGGCGGGGGCGGGGTGTTGCTGCCGAAGACGTACGTCGCGTTCGCTTCGCCCTCGGCTAGCTTCCATAGGCTAGTACCGCCGGCGCTGTTGCCGCTGAGGAAGTAGAGCGTGCCGTTGAAGTTAACGATGTTGTCGCGATGGAGCGTACTGCCAGGATGCAGAGGAGACGGAATCGTGAGGCCAAAATACTGCGAGTCGCTCCTTCCGATCCGCTGAGTACCCGCCG
The DNA here is from genome assembly GCF_009177095.1 of Lacipirellula parvula. Taxonomy (NCBI): domain Bacteria; kingdom Pseudomonadati; phylum Planctomycetota; class Planctomycetia; order Pirellulales; family Lacipirellulaceae; genus Lacipirellula; species Lacipirellula parvula. Next base: position 5,665,638 of record NZ_AP021861.1, on the reverse strand, counting down.
TCGTGCCGTCGCTGCGCCAGAGGGCGCCGCTGGCGCCGAAGTAAAGCGCGCCATGGAATTCAGTCAAATCGAACGGGGTGCTCCCTCCAAACGGAATGGCGGTGGTTCCTGCCTCCGTGCCGTCGCTTTTCCACAGTAAGTTCAACCCAACGTCGCTGAGGCTCGTCGTGAAGTACAGAACGCCGCCTATGTTCGTCAGGTACTTCGGATTTGAACTATTCGTGCCGCCGGCGATGTCCTTCACGCGGAACGTGCCCGCTTCCGTGCCATCGCTGCGCCAGAGTTCGGCGCCGCCCGTGGGATCGTTCCCGCCGAAGTAAAGGACGTCGCCGACAAGTGCAGCCGTCTTGTCGGCGAGTTCCGACCAGGCTCCTGAGCTCCCCGGATTTATGTCTTTCACAAGCACGGTGCCCGCTTCCGTGCCGTCGCTCTTCCATAGTTCCCTGCCGTGAGTGCCGTCGTCGGCGGAGAAGAACAGCGTCCCGTTCGCGTTGAACATCGCTAGTGCGAACGATGCGAATCCATCCGGGCGGATCGTCTTGACGCGGAACGTGCCCGCTTGCGTGCCGTCGGTTCGCCACAGTTCGGAACTCGCGGCGCCGCCGCCGAAGTACCAAACGCCGTCGACTTCCGTGAGCGACGTCGCGGCGGCGACGCTCTGCCCGTTGGCGTCGAGCACAGGCGTCGGCTCGCTGCCAAATCCTTCCCACTGCCACAACGTGTAGCGGAACGGGATCGTCTCGCTCACGAAAAAGTAGAGCTTGCCGGCGACGTCTCCCGCGATGCCGCTGACGTTCAGGTTGCCTGGCAGCAGTTCGCTTAATCGTCGCGTCGCGTTCGTCGTCCCGTTGGTGACCCAGATTTGTTCGGGCTCAAACGACGACGGTCGGCTGCGGAAGTATGTCAGCTCGCCGATCTCAACGAACCCGTAAGGATTGGAATCGCCAGATTGAGGCATCGAACCGATGTCGGTCAGCATCTCCACTGTCACGGAAAGCACGCGGCGCTCTTCGAGCGTCTCAACGCGCAACGACCTGCCTTGGGGGCGTCGAGTGAAATCGGATGGACCGTACGGCATGTTGATCTGCGGTCGGGGCAACGGGCTGGCGGCGGACTGGGGAGGTGAACCTCCCCAGTCTAGTTGTTCCCGCCAAACGCTGCAATTATTCGATCGAGCGGCAATTGTCCGAATAATGCCGCGAATCTTACCGCCGCCGGCGTTTCGCTAGCCAATCGGTCGCCCCGTCATTTTCAATCGAGAACATCCTCGACACGTCGCCGATGGCGAAGAACTGATCGCGGGCGACCAAGCGTGCAGTGCTCGGCACGGTTGGCGCCGTGAACGGCGTCCGCCGCAATTCTGGCGTCTCCGTATCCACGATGGCGACCTCGTCGATGCTCAGCGTCTGCTCCGCCGTCATCGCGGGAGCCAGCAGCGGCGCGGCGATCGCCGGCGGCGCGAACGCCTCCTTCCACACATCCAAGTCGCCGCTGCCAATCGCTCCGTCGCCGTCTCCGTCGGCGCCGCTCCCCGTGGGCGTCGCTGCAGAACCAAAGTCTCGCTGCCATGCGAGGAAGTCGGCGCCGTCGACGCGGCCGTCATCGTTGTAGTCGCCTGCTTGACGAGGGAGATCGGCGACCCATAGCTCAAGCCCTTCAGCCGGGGTCGCCGCCGTTACGAACAGCTTGTTGCCCACAACGGTGATGTTGTTAGGCTGACTCCCGCTGAAGTCCCCGTTAAAGTCTTTCGTTAACACGGTTCCTTCCGCAGTGCCGTCGCTCGACCAGAGCTCGTTGTTAAAGGTCGAGTTCCTGGCGCTGAAGTAAAGCGTGCCATGAACGTTCGTGAGATCCAAGGGGATGTTTGTATCGCGCACCGGGAAGACGTCCTTCACGAGTTGCGTCCCTGCGGCGGTGCCGTCGCTCTTCCACAGCTCCGCGCCGGTCGTTCCATCATTGGCAACGAAGTAGAGTTCACTATTGAACTCAACAAAGCGCTGAGGCGCTCCACTGCCCGTTGGATTAATGTCTTTGACCCGCACCGTGCCGGCCGTTGTGCCGTCGCTGCGCCATAGTTCCGTGCCGGCTGAATCTCCGTTCGCGCTGAAATAGAGGACGCCGTTGAGGTTGAATAACTCGCTTGTATTGTAGTTCGAGGAGCTGAATCCTCGCACAAGCAAGGTTCCCGCGGCGGTGCCGTCGCTCTTCCACAACTCATTTCCGGTGCGGAAGAACAGCGTTCCGTTGACTTCAGTTATCGAACCAGGCGCCGAACCAGACTGCGGATGGACGCTCGCGATCATCGAAGTTCCCGCCGCTGTGCCGTCGCTTTGCCATAAGTTGAACGAGGACCCCCCAGTGACGAAGTAAAGCCGGTTGCCTACTTTTGTGAGCGCGGTCGGTTGGCTGCTCTCTACTCCCGCGGCGATGTCCACGACGAGCTGTGTGCCAGCTGCTGTTCCATCGCTGCGCCACAGCTCGACTCCCGTCAGGCCGTCGTTGGCAGTGAAGTAGAGCACGCCTTCAACTTCGATGAGTTGGGCAATTGAACTGCTGTCGCCGAAAGGGCGGATGTCCTTCACCAGCGTGGTTCCCTCGAAGGTCCCGTCCGTTTTCCATAATTCGCGACCAAATTCGTAGATCGCCGTGAAGTAGAGGAAGTCGCCGGCGACCAGCAACTGGCTTGGCGTCGAGCCGGCGTCTCCGGGCAGCAGGTCCTTGAACATCGCCGTTCCTGCGGGAGTGCCGTCGGTTCGCCATAGTTCGTAGCCGTGAACGCCGTCGTTCGCGATATAGTAGGTAAATCCTTTGAATGGAGTGAGTAATGCCGGTCCGGAGCTTCCCGCCAAGCTAGAAATGTTCTTCACCATTCCTGTGCCGGCTGCCGTGCCATCGCTGCGCCACAACTCGGAGCCGTTGACGCCGTCGTTGTTGCGGAAGTAGACGGCGTTCCCCACGCCCGCGAAGATCGACTCGCCCGCCAGGGGGAGACCGACGTTGAGAGATCCCGGGCCGGGGGTCGTATCAGCTACTAGTTGCGTGGTCGCGGCGGTTCCTTGAGAGCGCCACAGTTCGGAGCCGAACTCATCGGTCGTGGCGGTGAAGTACGCCGTACCGCCGATGGCGGTGAAATTCGTCGGTGCGCTTCCAGCTAGTCCTGGGCGAATGTCGGAAACCAATTCCGTTCCTGCGGAGGTGCCGTCGGTCCGCCAAAGTTCGAAGCCGTGCGTGCCGTCGTTCGCTGCGAAGTAGAGCTGGTTTCCGACAACGAGTGATTTCAGCGTGCTGGAGAATCCTGAAGCCTGTCCCGGATTGATGTCGCGGAGCAGCGTCGTTCCTGCCGGCGTGCCGTCGGTGCGCCAAAGTTCAGTTCCGAGATTTACGGAGTTTGCGGAGAACACCAGCGTGCCGTTGACATTGACAAGATTGCCAACAGGCAACTGTTCACCTCCTCCCGTATTGGTCAATTTAGTCGTGCCAGCTTCGGATCCGTCCGACTTCCATAGGTCGTTGAACGGCCCAAAATTAAAGAACTCGCTCGCGGTGAAGTACAGCGTCCCGGAAACATTTACGAGTTGCAGCGGGTTGGAGCCTGCCCGCGGATACATTCCCTGATCGCCAATATCCTTTAGCAGCGTGGTTCCCGCGGCGGTTCCGTCCGTTCGCCAGACTTCGCGACCGTGTGCGCCGTCATTGGCCACGAAGTAGAGCGTGCCGTTGACGTTGGTAAGCGACTTCATGCTCTCCAGAGCGCCGTTTGGCAACGGAACCTGAAGCCCTTCAATGTCCTTGATCAGCACCGTACCGTTGCTGCTGCCGTCGCTCTTCCAAAGCTCGTACCCGTGGGCGCCGTCATTGGCGACGAAGAAGAGCGTTCCGCCAACGTCAGTCAGGTAGCGCACAGATGAACCATTGGCGCCGGGCCGAATATCCGCGACGCGCACGGTTCCCTCCGCCGTGCCGTCGCTCTTCCAGAGTTCCACGCCGGAAGAGCCGTCGTTGGCCGCGAAGTAGAGCACGCCCCCCACATTGACGAGACTGCTCGGCGTCGAACTGAGGCCGCCGGGCTGAATGTCTTTGACGAGTTGCGTTCCTGCAGCCGTGCCGTCGGTTTTCCAGAGTTCAACGCCGCGGACTCCATCGGCTGCGGTGAAGAACACGGTGCTGTTCACTTCGACGTAGTTGCTCGGTAGCGATGACGAACTGACGTTCGGAACGACGTTCGCATCGCTGAGCAACGAGAAGTCGACGGCCATCACCCGGCGATCTTCCAGACTCTCTACGCTTAGCGAGCGAGAGTTGCGAGACGCACTCTTCGCAGCGCAGCGTCCCCGCCGCGCAGCATTGCGCTTGTAGCCCATGATATGCCCCTTCTTGAATTGATGAGAGGCGGCAGGCCGACGTTCCAGATCGTCTGCCGCAGGCGTTCAGTAAACGCCGCTGTTCTGGCAGGGAGAGACTAATCGAATTGACTTACAAATGTCAACTAAATCTCATTTCCGGCGGAAGGGCTGGCGGGAAGGGGGCAAGCGAGGCGGGGCAGCCTCCGACGCGTTAGCGCTGCCGTTTCCGAAGTTCCCAGCCGCGAAATAGCTCCTCTCGGAAGAGGGTTTTTTCGACCTTAAACCCTGCCGCCGCAATCGCTTCCATCATCCAGGCCTCCGTCTCCGGGAAGTCGGCGGTGCGGATGTGCTCGCAGGCCCGTTCGCGCTCGTCGATGGTGAGGGCCGTCCACGAATCCATCACTTCGCTGGTGAGCGCGGCGATGTATTCGTCGCGCGATTCGTCGTTCCGCCGCACCGCGTCGACCCAGAGCAGGGCGCCATTGGGTTCGAGCACGCGGGCGATCTCGGCCAGAAGCGTTTGCTTCTCCGCCGTGCTGAAATGGTGGAGCGAGTAGCTGGCCAGCACGACGTTGGCGGAGCCGGCGGGCAGTTGCTGCAGAGCGTCGAGCAAGTCGCCGCAAATGAGTTCGACGCGATCACTCCAGGCCGCGGTGCTGCGGCGGGCTTCCGCGATCGACGACTCGGCCAGATCGACGCCGACGTAGCTTGCCACCTCGGCGTCAGTGAACCCGCGAGCCGCAACGCCAGAGTCGCCGCAGCCGAGGTCAACGATTCGCAACGGCCGGCCAAATGCTCGCGCCCACTCGCCGAACGCGGCGTTGATCTCAACATGAAACATGTAGTCGCCGTCGACGACGGCGTCGTACATCGAACGCTGTTCAAACACAGCCTTCACGCTGGCGGAGTCGATGGTCGACATGGCGACGAACCTCAGACGGGCAAACGGGAACCGAATGTCCTCGTTGGACTGCCAAAGTATAGGTCGCCTAATGGGTTTGATGCAGTGGCTAAAATCGGCCACTGACTAGTCACTAGTCGTCAGTCACCGCCCTAGTACCGCCCGTGGAACGTCGGCGTCGTTTGCCGCGCCGTCATCGGAACCGCGAGCGGCGTGACGCCCGGCGTGCCGGCGACGCTCGGCATCGGTTGGTTGACGGTGCCGCTGCTTTCGACGAGCAATAGCGCATCGGCCCGCGGGGCGCTCTTGGGGAGCGGCAGGATGTCGGTGAGCGGGTTCGCCTTCTCGGGGCCCGGCGTCGCGACGACGCCGATCGACAGCAGCAGCACATGGTCGGTCGGCCAGCGGAAGCGTTCGTGCAGTTGCACGGCCGTCACTTGCGGGACGTCGATCTGCGCTTTTTGATTCGCCGCAGCCACTGACGGAACTTCGAGCTGCACCGGGATCATCTTTTCGATCTGCGACAGCTTCAGCTTCACCACGGCGTCGGTCGTCGCCGCGTCGGTCGACAGCAGCGGGCTGAACTCCAACGAAAAACCTTCGTCGATTTGGCCGAGTTCCGGTTGGAAGCCGGGCCAGGTCGTTTGGTTCGCAATGATGCCCTTCGAGTAGGTTCGCGGTCGCATCGTCGAGACGATCGACGTCTGCCCGTTGAGAACCATTTGATGAGCGGTCGTGTGTTCGCGGAAGTCGGTGCGGCTGCGCATCTCGGCAAGCATCACCGCGGCGTCTTCGCGAGCCATGATCCAGGCCTGGACGCCCGGCGACTGGACGGGGATCGGCGTCATCAGCGGAATCGCACGAGTTCGCCAGTTGGGGTTCTTCAGCGTGAGGATCCGCAGCCCGAAGCCATGGTTCTGGGCCTTCGTGCTGACAAAACGGTCGACGATGTCGGCGACCACTGCCTGCATTTGCGGCGTGTGATAAACGCGCAGCGTCTTGCGATCGGCCGAGAGGAGGCCGACTGGCGTCGAGTGCCAGGTTTCGAAACCAGTTTCGCGGAGGATCCAGTCGACGATCAATTGCTCGGGGTGAGCGCTCGACTCCAAGCGGATCGTGTAAGGGCTGATGTCATACTCGCGCCAGACTTGGCCGTGGTCGTTCGGCAGCTGGTTCGTGCCGCGGCTGACTTGGGCATGCGTGATCGGCTCGTTGGCCGCCATGGGGGTGGGCGTGATTGGCGCGGCGGCTGGTGCTCCGCCGGGCAGCGGTTGAGCTGCGGCAGCGCTCGGATCGCCGTAGCGCGAATCGGCCGTCGGCGCTGCGGCCTTCCAACCGGTGACTTCCGGCGCCTGAGCGGCGGCGCGGTCGAGCGCGGTCGGTGCGGCGCACGCGAGCGAGAGGAGGGCGAGGAGGAGTGAGCGCGACATGGATCGAGTCTCCGAAAAATCGATTCGGCGAGACGGCGGGATTGCAGGGGCGGGGAGTTTAGGAAAGCGGGCAGGGGCCGGCAAGGTCGGCCACGGGGCGGGGCCGACGCTCGTGCTTGCGCACGCTGAGAATGTTTTTGCGCGGAAGCTCGCCGCAACTCCCGGCGGCGCCAGCATTGGCATCAACCACTTGTTAAGATGCCGCTTATCGTCTGGCGGCGAGTCGTTTCCACAGCCTTCCCTGGTCAGCGAATCCCTATGCCTCAATCTGTCTCCTGGATGGACTCTCTCGCCGAGTCGGTCGACAAAATTTCGGCGACCATGTACTGGCCGTGGGCCATCTGCCTGCTGTTTGGGGTGGCCATCTTCTTCACGTTTCGCAGCGGTTTCGTGCAGGTGCGGCGGATTCGCGAAGCCTTCTCGACGATGGTCGCGTCGCAGCAGGCGGGGGCCGGCGGCGCTCTCTCGCCGTTCCAGGCGTTCATGATGGGCCTTGGCTCGACCATTGGCGTCGGCAACATCGCCGGCGTCGCGGCGGCGATCATCACCGGCGGGCCGGGCGCCCTGTTCTGGATTTGGTGCTACGGCTTCTTCGGCATGGCGGTGAAATTCGGCGAAGCGGCGCTTGGCTTGAAGTACCGCATCGCCAAGGGTGAGCAGACGCTGGCCGGCCCGATGTACTATCTGCGCGACGGCCTCGGCTCGCCCGCCCTGGCCTGGGTCTACGCCTTCGTCGCCGGCATTGCCTGCCTGCTGACGACCCCCTTCACCCAGCCGAATTCGATCGCGATCGTTATCGACAGCCAGTTCAAGAAGGCCGGCATGGACCTCGGCACATTCAACGTCGCCGGGGCGGACCTGCGGACGATGAGACTCGTCGTCGGCGTCATCCTGGCCGTGCTGGCCTGGGCGGTGTGCATCGGCGGCGTGAAGTCAATCGGCCGCGTGCTAGAGAAGCTTTCGCCCTTCAAAGTCGGGTTCTACTTGCTCGGCGGGGTGGCGGTCATCGCGATAAACATCGGCAATCTGCCGGCTGTGCTGCACGACGTCTTCACCGAGGCGTTCTCGCTGCGGCCGATCGCCGGGGCGACTGTCGGCGGCTTCATGGGGACGGTGATGGGCCAGGCGCTTCGCCTGGGCCTTGCCCGCGGGGCCTATGCGAACGAAGCCGGCTACGGCACGGCAGCCGTGGTTTACGGCGTGGCAAAGAGCGATCGGCCCGAGCAGCAAGGGCTCAATGCGGTGATGGAAGTGTTCATCATCACCTTCATCACCTCGACGATCAGTGCTCTCACGGTCTTGCTGACTGGCGTCTGGAAGCTCGACGGTATGGAAAGCTCGGCCGCCGTGGCCGAGGCGTTCAATACCACGATTCCGACCGCCGGCGGCTGGATGGTAGCGTTCTCCGTGCTGCTGTTCGGCTACACGGCGCTGGTGGGTTGGTCGTTTTACGGCGAGCAGTTTCTCGAGTACCTGTTCGGCCGGCGGATTGTCATGCCGTACCGCTGGCTCTACTGCCTGCTGGTGCCCATCGGCGCTGTGGCCAAGGTCGACCTCGTGTGGGCGTGGGGCGACATCCTCAACGGCGCGCAGGTCTTCCCGAACTTGATCGGGATCGTGGGCCTCAGCGGCATCGTGGCGAAGTTCGCATTCGCACCGAAGGTCGACAACGCGGCCAAATCATAAAGCCGCGGGCGTCGCCTGCGGTGAAGCACGCGCGACTCTGCGCCTTAGCTCAGAGCCAGTTCGGCATAGCGCGAGAGGTTCGGCATCGGCACGCTGCTCGCCCGCTCTTTGCGGGGCTTTGGCGTGGCGGCGATCGTCGGCGGGACGATGCGGGCGACGGCCTTGCCGTGCCGCATGATGGTCACTTCTTCGCCGGCCTCGATCCGTTCGAGGAGTTCGAAGAAGCGGGTCCGGGCGTCGAAAGCGCCAACGTTCGTATTCGGGAGAGACATCGTATCGATCACCTGCGGTACGTCTTGAGCTGTGCAACTCTAGGTCGCACTCGTACCAGGTCAAATCGATTCGCCGCAAGGCCGTTCCGAGGAACGCCTTCCAGAATTGGGCCGACCTACGAATTCCCGCAACTACTTCAAAAGCCCGGCGATAATCGTGGCGTTGTGGCCGCCGAAGCCGAAGCTGTTGCTCATCACCGCACTGATTTTGCGCTGTTGAGGAACCTTCGCGGTGTAGTTCAGATCGCAGGCCGGATCGGGATTCTCGAGGTTGATCGTCGGCGGGCAAACCTGATCGCGGAGGGCTAGCAGCGAGAAGATCAACTCGACGCCGCCGCTCGCGCCGAGCAGGTGGCCAAGTTGGCTCTTCGTGCTGGAGACGTTGAGCTTGAAGGCTTGATCTTCGAAGACGCGCTTCACGGCGACCGTCTCGGCCTTGTCGCCAAGCGGGGTGCTGGTGCCGTGGGCGTTGATGTAGTCGATGGCGGTCGGATCGAGCTTCGCATCGCGGAGGGCGTTGCTCATTGCGCGAGCCGCGCCGGTGCCGTTTTCATCGGGCTGGGTGATGTGCCCGGCGTCGGCGCTGGCGCCGTAGCCGAGGACTTCGCCGAAGATCTTCGCGCCGCGGGCCTTCGCGTGTTCGAGCTCTTCGAACACCAGGATGCCCGCGCCCTCGGAAAGGACGAACCCATCGCGATCGGAATCGAACGGCCGGCTCGCGCGAGCGGGGTCGTCGTTCCGTTCCGAGAGGGCCCGCATGTTCGAGAAGCCGCTTACGCCAATGGGCGTGATGGCCGCTTCCGCGCCGCCGGTGACCATGACGTCGGCGTCGCCGTATTGGATGGCCTTGTAGGCGTCGCCCATCGCGTTGGTCGCGCTGGCACAGGCGGTAGCGATCGCGTAGTTCGGACCACGCAGGCCGAAGCGGATCGAGATCTGACCGCTCGCGGCGTTCAGCATCAGCTTCGGAATGGTGAACGCGCTAACGCGGTCCGGGCCTTTGAGGATCAGCCGACGCTCTTGCTCTTCGATCTCGTTGAGCCCGCCGATGCCGGAGCCAATGATGGCTCCGCACATGTAGGGATCTTCCTTCGAGAAGTCGAGTCCCGACTGCGCGACGGCGTCGATGGCAGCGACGAGCGCGAACTGCGTGAAACGATCGACTCGCTTCGCGTCCTTCGCATCGACGTAGCCGTCGGTCGTCCAATCATGGACGTCGCCGCCGAAGCGCACTTTGTAGTCGGCAGTGTCGAAGCACTGCAGCGTATGGATACCGCTTTGCCCCTCAAGGATGCGCTGCCAGAGCTCCTCAACTTTGCAGCTGAGGGAGGTGACGGCGCCCATGCCTGTGACAACGACTCGTCGTTTCATCGCTTCGTAGGGAGTACGGATTCTGAGCCTGGAGTCCAGTCGAAGGCAGCGACCGAGTCGAGGCTCAGGCCCTCGTCGCTGCAGCGTTACCGCTGCTGATATTATCGGCGCGTCGGACCCATTGGGCCAACGTCAGTCTGCCCCCGGCGATCCGCACGAACCTGCTGCCAGCTAGCTCTTCGAGTTTTGCTCGATGAAGGCGACCGCTTGGCCGACCGTTTGGATCTTCTCGGCGGCGTCGTCCGGGATGTTGATGTCGAACTCTTCCTCGAGTTCCATCACGAGTTCGACGGTGTCGAGCGAGTCGGCGCCCAGGTCGTTCACGAACGACGTTTCAGCGGTGATCTTGTCCTTATCGACGCCGAGTTGCTCGGAGACGATGTCCGTTACGCGTTCCATGATCGAAGCCACGCTGAGTTCCTCCCTACAAATTCCAGTTGATTCTATATGTCTCGATTTGGGGAAACGGCGTCGTCAGAAGACGATCGCGAGGCTCCTCAAAATCCGTTTTGGTAGTCACTGTTCCGGCTGGCGCCGGCATGCTGGGCCATCCCGCTGCTATCCTTGCAAGCCCTGTAAGATAGAGGGGGCTTGCGAAGGAGGTCAAGATATAACGTCTCGTCGGGGGGCTGTCCAGGTCGCCCCCGGTCTGCGGAAACGACGCAAACTGCCGCAAACAGGGCCTCTACGCGGTCATCCCGCCGTCGACCGTGATCACCTGGCCAGTGATGTAGCTGGCCGAGTCGCTCGACAGGTACAGGACCGCATCGGCCACCTCGTCGGCCTCGCCGATCCGCTGGGCCGGGATCCGCTTCTTCACCTCGTCGATGATCGCCGGGCCAAGGGCCTCGGCCATGTCGGTGGCGATGAAACCGGGGCAAATCGCGTTGACGGTGATCTTCCGCTTGGCGAGTTCGCGGGCCACGGTTTGCGTGAACCCGATGATGCCCGCCTTGGACGCCGAGTAGTTCGACTGGCCTGGGTTGCCGACGAGACCCGAGACGCTCGACATGTTGATGATCCGGCCCGAACGCTGCCGCATCATCACCTTGGCGGCGGCGCGGCTGAACAGGAAGACCGACCGCAGGTTGGCGGCGATCACCTGATCCCAGTCGTCGTCGCTCATGATCGGCAGGAGCGTGTCTTTGGTGATGCCGGCGTTGTTCACGACGATGTCGAGGCGGCCATGCTGCTCGACGACGGCGTCGACCGAGGCCTGAGCGGCGTCGGAGTTCGTCACGTCGCACGAGTGGATCGAGGCCTTCCCGCCGGCCGCGGTGATCTCGGCGGCGGTCTCCTTGAGCTTCTCTTCGTTGCGGGCGAGGCACGCGACGGTGGCGCCAGCCTTGCCGAGGGCGATGGCGATCGCCTTGCCGATGCCGCGCGAAGCGCCGGTGACGAGGGCGACTTGGCCGGAGAGGTCAACTTGAATGCGACGGTTCACGTCTGCCATGGCGTTTGCCTGTTTGTTTGGAAGTTCTTTTGCTTAACCGCCAAGGACGCCAAGGACGCCAAGGGGTAATTGAACCACGACGGCACGACGAGCACGACGGAATTCAGTTAATGACGAATGACGAAATCCGAATGACGAATGAAATGCGATAACTGCCAGTCGCTCGTCTTTTTGGCTTTCGTCGTGTCCGTCGTGTCGTTGTGGTAATGATCTCTCGCATTCCGCCTTGGCGCTCTTGGCGTCCTTGGCGGTTGCATTTCTTCTTTGCTAAGCCGCAACGTTCTCGCAGGGGAACTTGCGTTCGATTCGTTTCATCAGGCCGGTCAGCACGCGGCCGGGGCCGATTTCGTAGGCTCGTTCGACGCCGTGCGGGCCGAGCAGGTTCCGCATTGATTGTTCCCACTGCACGGGGCTCACGAGCTGCTTGACGAGCAGCTGGCGGATCTCGGCGGGGTCGCTGTGGGCCTCGGCGTCGACGTTCGAAATCACCGGGATGCGGGGTGATTTGATCTCGGCCTCGGCGACGGCCTTCGCGAGGCGATCGTAGGCGGGCTGCATGAGCGGCGTGTGGAAGGCGCCGGCCACGGTGAGCGGGATCACCTTCATGGCGCCGGCGGCTTCAGCCAGCTGAGCGACGCGGCTGCACGCCTCGCGACCGCCGGAGACGACGATGTTGCCGGGGCAGAGCAGGTTGGCCACTTGCAGGACGTCGCCATTGCGGGCTTCGTTGCAAAGCTCTTCGATGCGGTCGCGTTCCATGCCGAGGATGCTGACCATGCCGCTCGGCGTGAGGTCGGCGGCGGCTTGCATTGCACGGCCGCGCTCTTGCACGAGGCGGAGGCCGGTCTCGAAGTCCATGGCGCCGGCGAAGACCAGGGCGGTGTACTCGCCGAGGCTCAGGCCGGCGGTGGCGGCGCACTCGTCGACGATCTGCGGCTGCTCAGCGCGGAACTTCTCGAGCGCTGCGAGGCTGCAAGCGAAGAGGGCTGGCTGGCTGAACTCGGTGGCGTTGAGCTGCTCGGCTGGGCCTTCGGCGCAGAGCTTGAGCAGGTCGTAACCGAGGATCGCGGCGGAGCGATCGAACAGCTCGCGAGCAGCCGGAAGCGTGGCGGCGAGCTCCGCGCCCATGCCGACGGTTTGGGCGCCCTGTCCGGGAAAGAGAAAAGCAGTTTTCATGAGGCTACAGGCAGCGGGCCGCAGGCTTCAGAAGCGAAAGGCTCGATTCTTAATTGCCTGCTGCCTGAAGTCCGAAGCCGGCTAGCTTCCCTTACTCCCCAGTCTCGACCATCGTGCGGCCCATGTAGTGGCCACAGTTCGGGCAGACGACGTGACTCGGCTGCGGCGTGGCGCACTTGGGGCACGATTGAAGCTGCTTCGGCTTCAGACCGTGGTGCGAGCGACGCTTGCCGGTGCGGGAATTGGAGTGTTTGCGCTTGGGGACGGCCATGGCAGGTGCTCCGCTAAGGGGAGCCAGTAAGGATCCAGTTGCCCCGCGAGGGGCCAGGAAAGTAAGTCGAATCGCTCAAGGTACAGGGGGCTGGGCGGGTGGTCAATGGCGTGGGTGGTCAGTTGTCCGTTGTCAGTGGTCAGTGGCGGGGAGTGGGGCGGCTTTGGCAGTTTTGGTGTCGTGTCGCGTGGGGTCGAAGAGCAAAGTGCGATTTTAGGCGACACTAAGGAACGGCGTCTAAGTGGTTGCCTTAGATCGTGTTACGCCTTTTTGTGTCGCCCCTGATGTCGCATTGGAGGCGACATCAGGGGCGACGCGACATGTGCGGGGCTACCCGGCCAGGTTGCATCGACGGGCGGTGCGGCGGAGTTGATTGTCAAAGAGCGGAGGGGCGAGCGGGCGGTCGTGTCGCCCGATTGCGCGGCGATCTGGCCTAGTACCGTCTGTTCTGCAGTGAGAGGCAACTTGGAGCCTAGCAAATCGGGTGGCCTAGTTTCGACACAAAAATTTGCAATTTTGCGCGAAGGGCGGGGCGTTGGTTGGTGGGGGCCGCATTGGACTGGTCGCTTAAGCGACCAGTCCGAAGTGGGGAGGAGTGTTGTCTGAGCGCAAGAAAATGGGCGAGGTCGTTGGGACGACCTCGCCCGGGGAATTCGCGTGAACTTCGGCGTTCACCGCTTCGCGATGATGCCTGCCCTTAGGCAGTGCGGCGGCGACGCAGGAGCGCGACGCCGGCAACTGCGGCGATGCTCAGCAGGCCGGCGGTGGCGGGTTCCGGGACCGGGATCGGGCGGAGCGGACCGTCGAAGAACGTCGGCACGCCGCCGCCGCCGTTCAGCGTGTGGGTCTCGATGCTGCCGGTCAGCGAGGCGGCAATCAGGTTGCCGTTGAAGCCGCCGAACGAGGTCGAAATCGCAGCCTTCGGGGCCAAGAACGTGCCGGCGGCGCTGCCTTGGATCGTGAACGACGTGGCGTCGTAAAAGTTCCAGAGCAGGTTGGCGACGGTGATGCCGCCGCTCAGGTTGAAGCCGGTGTTGGGGATCGTGAAGCCCGAGCCGGAGACGTTCAGGATGACCGTGGCGCCGGCCGGGGCGGTAATGTTGAAGCCGCCCGGGGAGCCGGCGATCTGGGCGCCGGTGAGGTTGTAGTAGTTGGCGCCAGCGCCGGCGTTGATGAACATCTGGCTGAATTGGAAGGTCGGCGTCGGGTCGGCCGGGTTCACTTGAGCGGCCGAGAGGGCCGTCAGGTAGGCGCCTTCGGCGGCGAAATCAACCGGAACGGGCGTGGCGACGGGGCCGGTGATCGTGCCGCTGATCGTGGCGCCGTTCTGGTTGAACGTGGTGCCGTAGCGGACGTTGCCGTTGACCGTGCCGCCGCTGCCGAACGTGAGGCTGCCGTTCGAACTGAAGTTCCCGTTGACCGTGGGGGTCGTGTAGGTGGCGTTGCCGCCGGTGACGATGTGACCCTTCACCGAGGCGGAATTGGCGCTCAACGTGCCGCCGACGACGAGGTTCGTCGTGTTCGTGGCTTGTTGGCTGGCGACCGTGAAGTTGTTGAAGTTGGCGATGCCGCCGACGGCGACTTTGCCCTGGGCGTCGACGTTCGAACGGGTCGAGTTGCCGAGGATGAATTCGCCGTATTGGCCGGCCGTGCCGAGCAGGCTAGCGCTCGCGGAGGAGACGCTAAGGGCCAAGGCGAGGAGGCCGGCAGCGCCGGCGCGGGCGGCCGAGCGGGCCCGCAGGAGGGAGGGAATCAGACTCGTTTTCTTCATTAGACTACTCAACTCATCATCAAAAGGTGTGCATCTAGTGGTGACCCGAATAGGTTAAACTAGTCGTACGGCGGGGCGGTTCAAGTGGTGCGGTCAACGTGGCTCTCCACGTTCGAGTTGTGAAACGCGCGGATTGGGCGTAACGATTATGCCGGCGGCGATGCGTAACTCGATGATTGACGATGCTTTATGTCGTCGATGTCGCGGCGGCTGCGGCGTTGCGGCTCGCCGCGAGCGGGTTGCGGGTAGCTGCGGTTCGGGCCAAAAAAAATTTTGAATTGCCTTACAAATCGGCAACGGAGCGGCAAGTGCGATTTGCCGCCAAGGAAGTGGATTTTTAGCGGGAGACGGCGAGATGTCGAAGCGACTTGATTACGCCCGCGTAGCGCCCGAGGCGGTAAAAGCCCTGGCGGCGACGCGGCCTTATATCCAATCGACGGCGATCTCGCCGCGGCTGCGGGCGCTGGTGGAACTGCGGACTTCGCAGATCAATGGCTGCGCGTACTGCGTCGACATGCACTCGCGCGAAGCGCGAGCGGCGGGGGAGGTGCAGCAGCGGCTCGACTGTTTGCCGGTGTGGCGCGAGACCGACCTGTACGACGATCGCGAGCGGGCGGCGCTGGCGTGGGCCGAGTCGGTGACGCTGGTGTCGCAGACGGGCGTGCCTGATGAGGCGTTCGCGGAAGTGCGGCGGCACTTCGAAGAGAAGGACGTCGTGGACCTGACGCTGATTATTGGGGCGATGAATGCGTGGAATCGGCTGGCGATTAGCTTTCGGCAGGGGCCGCCGAAACGGGCGGAGTAGCCGCGGGTCAACGACCCGCCGGAGCGGCTTATTGGTAGTCGCACATTTTCGATCGCCTCGGATGCAACCCCTTCAGGGTTGAGGGCCGAAATCGTTGGGGCGACCCGGGGTAGATTGCTGCTGCAATCAACCCCGGGCTGGATGATGGAACGCCGTTGGCGTTCGGTGCTGGGATGAATCGCGTGGGGGCGTGGCGGTTTCGATCACTGCTCCGGCGGGTCGTTGACCCGCGGCTACTGGCGGGCGGATGTCCTATAGGCCGCGGATTGCCCTCTCCGCTATAATCCGCGCGGAGGGAGCCTAGGCAATTCACGCAAACCAACCACGGATCGGACTGGGAGAGGATTCCCATCGCCTCGCGCCCGGCGGACCGCTGCGGTTGGGGGGCCTCGACGTGCCGCACGATCGGCATGCGGTGGGGCATAGCGACGCCGACGTGTTGCTGCATGCCGTGACCGACGCCTTGCTCGGCGCCGCGGGACTGCCCGATATCGGCGTCTTGTTCCCGAACACGGAGGAAGTGAACCGCGGCCGCGACTCGGCCGACATGCTGCGATTGGCTTACGACCGCGTCGTCGCCGCCGGGTATCGGCTGGCGAATCTCGATGCCGTCGTCCATGCCCAGCGCCCAAAACTTTCGCCGCATAAAGCCGCGATCGTCGATCGCGTCGCCGCGATCCTCGGCGTCGAGCCGAGCCAAGTCAACGTGAAGGCGAAGACCGGCGAGGGAGTGGGGCCGGTGGGGCTGGAAGAGCTGATTGAGGCGCGGTGCGTGGTGCTGCTGGAACAAATCAAAACGTAAGGGGTGGCACTGGCGTGTCGCCAGTGAGAAGTGCCGAGCGAGTACCCGTTTCCGCACTGGCGACACGCCAGTGGCACACCATTTAGAGCCCAACTCGCGCCGCTCCGGCCGGCCGCCCGCCCGCGGCTACGACACAAGACAACTGACTACTGACCACGGACAACTGACATAATTCCATGAGTGCTTCTGCTTCTACGCAATCGCCGGCTGGCGAACTTTCGGCTCCTCATCCGACGCTGACGGTTTACAACACGCTCTCCAAGAAAAAAGAGCCGTTCCGCACTGTGCAGGCGGGGAAGGTCGGCGTCTACCTCTGCGGGCCGACGGTGTACGACAAGGCCCACATCGGCCACATGGTCGGGCCGGTGATCTTCGATTGCATCAAGCGCTACCTGAAGTACTGCGGCTACGACGTCACGTGGGTGGTGAACATCACCGACGTCGACGACAAGCTGATCAACAAGGCGAACGAGCGTGGCATCTCGATGCTCGACGTCGCCGAGGAAAACATTGCCGACTACAACGGCAACCTCACGGCGCTGGGGGTCGATCAGATCGATCACTTCCCGCGGGCGACCGAGTGCATGGACGAGATCATCGCGATCATCCAGTCACTCGTCGACAACGGGTATGCGTATGAATCGGCGGGCGACGTCTACTTCGACGTCGCGAAGGATCGCGAGTACGGCAAGCTCTCGAACCGCACGCTTGACCAGGTGCAGGGCGACGGCGGCGGCGGGGCCGACCGGAAGCGGAGTGCGGCCGACTTTGCGCTGTGGAAGAGTGCCAAGCCAGGCGAACCGGCGTGGGATAGCCCGTGGGCGAAGGGGCGGCCGGGGTGGCATATCGAGTGCTCGGCGATGAGCAAGAAGCTGCTGGGCGAGACGTTCGACATCCACGGCGGCGGGCTCGACTTGGTGTTCCCGCATCATGAAAACGAAATCGCCCAAAGCGAATGCTGCCACGGCAAGACGTTCGCCACGTATTGGGCGCATAACGGTCTGCTGCGGCGCGATGCGAACGCTGGGAAGATTGGCGGCCGTGCGGAGCGGACCGGCGATGCGACCGAAGCGCCGGCGGAAGAGCAAGTGAGCGGCAAAATGAGCCGTTCGAAGGGCGCCGGCGGGTTGGCGACGCTCATCGCGAAGCAGGGGGGCGAGCGGATCCGCTTTTTCCTGTTGCGGACGCATTACCGCAGCACGGTGCTGTTCAGCGAAGAGGCGATTGAAGAGGCGGCGATCGGTCTCGAATCGTTCTACCGGTTGTTCAAGCGTTACCACCGCATCACGAAGGGCGATTTTTATCATCTGCAGGCCCGCGCTCATCGCACCGAGGGCGACGCGCAGCCGACCGGCAACGAAACACTCGACGCCGCCGCGGCGTGCAAAGCGCGGTTCATCACCGCGATGGACGACGACTTTAATACTGGTGGCGCCATTGGCGAGTTGTTTGAACTTGCGAAGATCGCGAACCGCTACTGCGATGAGAAGAACCTCGAGAACGGCGGCGCCGACAACGCCACTATTGGCGACCTGACGCTGCTGATGGCGACGATCAAGGAACTGGCGAACATTCTGGGCATCTTCCAGAAGGCGCCGGCGGTGGCTGCCGGCGGCAGCGACGAGACGCTTGGCAAGATCATGCCGCTGGTGATCGACCTGCGGGCGAACGCCCGCGCGGCGAAGAACTTTGCGATGGCCGACGCGATTCGCGACGGGCTGGCCCCGGCGGGGATCAAGATCGAAGATCGCCCCAGCGGCGCCGAGTGGACCGGCGGCGGCGACGGCGCCGTCGACAAGGTGATGGCGATGTTGATCGAGCTGCGGCAAACGGTTCGCAAGAACAAAGATTTTGCGACGAGCGATGCGATTCGCGATCGGCTGAAAGAGGCGGGGATTGTCCTGGAAGATCGCGCCGGCGGGACGGAGTGGAGCCGAGGGTAGCGAGGCGCCCGCCGTGTGCCGTAGCGAAGAGAATTTGAGCCGTCAGGGAAGGCTGGTTTAAGGCGGCGATTCCAATTCCCCCCACCCGCTCGCAAGGTAAAATAGATAGCAGACCATCCGACGATTGTTGAGGCGTTCCCATGACCAAGTCGTTGCAAGAAGCTTTTGAAAGGGCTTCGCAGCTCCCGCCTGACGAGCAAGAAGCATTTGGTGCGTGGATGCTTCACGAACTCGATTCGGAACAGCGATGGGATGAGTTGTTCAATCGTTCGCCCGATCTGCTCTCCAAGCTTGCGGACGAGGCATTGGCCGAACATCGTGCGGGTAAGACGAAGCCGCTCAATCCGGAAACGTTATGACGTCGCACACGACGGAGGCGTTTCGCGAGTTGTTAGCGAAGCTTCCGAGAGAGATTCGTGATCGGGCTCGCGCTGCTTACCGCCAGTTCGACGCTGACCCGCGACACCGGAGCTTGCAGTTCAAGAAGGTTCACCCTACTCGCCCAGTCTATTCCGCTAGAGTTACGGATGACTTTCGAGTCGTCGGTCTGGTAGACGGCGACGACATCGTTTGGTTTTGGATCGGCAAGCATGAAGTTTACGAGCGGCTGCTCAAGTCGCTGTAAACATTAATCGAATGATTCGTAGTCCCTTCGGCAAGAAGCCGCCACCATGCGTATCCTCGGCATCGATCCTGGCCTCAACACCACCGGTTACGGGGTGCTGGAGATCGTCAATCGGCGGGTGCGGCTCGTCGAGGCGGGCGTCGTGCGCGGCAAGACGAAGGGTTCGCTCACCGCGCGGGTGCGTGAGATTCACGACGGCGTCTCCGACGTGATCGCGTCGCTCAAGCCGCAGGCGCTGGCGCTCGAAAAGATTTACGCCCACTACGATCGGCCGACGACGGCGATTCTCATGGGGCATGCCCGCGGGGTGATTGTGCTGGCGGCGGCGCAGGCGGGAATCGACGTGCACGATTACGCGGCGACGCAAGTAAAGAAGGCGCTCACCGACAACGGCCGAGCGCCGAAGTCGCAGATGCAGCTGGCCGTGCAGCGCGAGCTGCGGCTCTCAACGCTGCCGGAGCCAGCGGACGTGGCCGATGCGCTGGCGATTGCATTGTGCCATGTGTATTCGTCGACGGCGTCGGCGGGCGGGCTGCGGCTGGATGTGGTGGTGACGCCGACGGTGGCGCCGCGCCCCCGGGCTTGAAGCGCCCGGGGCTAATTAACTCACAACTCGAAACTCGTGACTCGCAACTGCTGATGATTACCAAGATTACTGGCGTGCCGATTTCTGTGATGGGCGACGTGCTGACGCTGGCCGTCGGGGCGTTTGAATATGAGGTGCTGATTCCCGAATTCACGCGCCGGCAGTTGCAGGCGTCGATTGGGCACCAAACGAGTTTGCACACGATTGAGTACCTCGAAGGAAACCAGATGGCGAGCCGGCTGACGCCGCGGCTCGTGGGGTTTCTCAATCCGATCGAGCGGGAGTTTTTCGAGCTCTTTTGCCAGGTCGACGGCGTCGGCGTGAAAAAAGCGCTGCGGTCGATGGTGCGACCTGTCCAAGAAGTGGCCGCGTTGATCGAAGATCAAGATGCGAAGGGACTCGCAGCCTTGCCCGGCATCGGGCCGGCGACGGCGGAGCGGGTGATTGCGAAGCTGCGGCGGAAGGTGCCGAAGTTCGCGCTGCTGGTCGGCCGCGACTTGCCGGCCGACACGGCGACCGAGCGCGACGTGCTGAGCGAAACGTTTGATGCATTGCGGGCCCTCGGCCACAGCGAAGCGGACGCCCGCAAATTGCTCGATGACGCGCTCGGCCGTAAGAAGAAATATAAGGACGTCGATGAAATGCTGCGGGCTGTTTATGAGCAGCGGCAGAACGGCTAAGTGTCAGTTGTCCGTGGTCAGTCGTCAGTTGCTGGAGAAATCTTGGCGTTTTCCCGCAACTGACAACGGACTACTGACCACGGACGCCCTCGGGGTAACAAAAACTCGCCCCAGCCGCTTGAGGGACTAAAATGGAGATATCGCCGACCATGGCGAAGGCCGTCCGCCGCGTGCGTCGCGTCGTGCTGCCGCTCCTTTTCTCGTACCTGGCGGTGGTGGTTATGCTCAGCCTCGTGGAACGCTGGCTCGTCTATCCCGCACCGAGCGCCCGCGAGGGCGATTGGGTCGCCGCCGATTTCAAACACGAAGACATCGAGTTCAACGGCGCCGACGGCGCCAAGCTCCACGGTTGGTATGTGCCGCATCCGAATCCGAAGGCTGTCGTGCTGTTCTGCCACGGCAATGGCGAGAACGTCGCCGAGTTGCGGCCGCTGCTCGAGAAGCTGCACGATCGAACCGACGTGAGCATCTTTGCGTGGGACTATCGCGGTTACGGCAAGAGCGTCGGCCGGCCGCATGAGAGTAACCTGCTCGCCGACGCGCGGGCCGCGCAGCTGGTGCTCGCCAAGCGGGCCGGCGTGGAGCCGAGCGATATCGTCGTGTACGGCCGCTCGCTCGGTGGCGCGGTGGCGGTGGGGCTCGCGTCGGAACATCCGGTGCGCGGCATGGTGCTCGAACGAACGTTCGCCGACATGGTCGAAACTGCCGCGTATCACTTTCCCTGGCTGCCGGTGCGGTGGGTGATGAAGAATCGCTACCCGTCGATCGAGCGGATCGTCACCTATCGCGGTCCGCTGTTTCAAAGCCACGGCACGGCGGACGAAGTGGTGCCGTTCGAGATGGGGAAGAAGCTGTTCGACGCGGCGACGACGGCGCAGAAGACGTTCTTCGTCGTGGAAGAGGGAAGCCACAACGCCCCGCAGCCGGATGAGTACTACAAGGCGCTTGGGGAGTTTCTCGATTCGCTGCCACCGGTCGGCAGCGGCGTTGGTCAACGCGAACACACCGCCGCGGGGTGATGCGGTAGCCGCGGGTCAACGACCCGCCGGAGCAGTGAGAGGAAATGCCGAATGAGGAATGGGGAATGGGGAATGGGGAGAACGCTTCTCCCCATTCCCCATTCCCCATTCAGCATTCTCCATTTGTGGCTCGCTCCGGCGGCTTGTTGAGCCGCGGCTACTACACCGTCACCATCGTCTCCGGCATTTCGCGGAGGAAGAGGTAGACCATCACGCTCTCGGCGACGATTCCCAAGACCATCACGTCGCCCGCCATTTTCGATCCAATCGCCGCCGAGAGGTAAATGAACGTTGCGGCGGCAACGGTCGAAATGCAGAACAGGAAGTTGGCCGTCAGGCTCACGGGGGAGTTCGGCATGGTGCGTTGAAGCGCGCGGAGTTCTCGAAAGAACTGGTACATCAGTAGGATGAAGATCAGGCTCGTGACGATGGAATACTCTGCGAGCACTTCAACCAAGATGAATGCGTCGTAGAAACCGTGAGCCATCGCCACGACTCCGAAGATGGCGATGAACACTGGGCCGCACTGCCGCGGCCAGACGCAGGCGCGGTACGCGGCGAGGCCAATCAGGCCGGTCATCGCCATGTGAAACGGAGCGGGCATGAGGAGACGCCCAATGGTCTGCGTGCCGGCGCTTGCGCCGACGTAGCCGATGTTTTCCTCCATCGCAAAGCCCAAGCCGACCGCTCCTGCCAACAGCAGTGCGGCCAACTCATCGCGCTTCCAGACCACGAGCGGCAGCAGCGGCAAGAAGCAGATGAATTTTGAAAGTTCTTCCCGCAAGCCGACGCCGAGGACGTTGTCGCGAATGCCGGCCGCCAACTCGGCGCTCTCGACTAGCCCCCAGACGCGTTCTTGCCAAAAGATAAAGAAGATCGTCGGCCAGATGCTGACGACGCCGAGCGCCAGTCCAAGGAGTGCGCCCCACCAGCGGTAGTCCGCGGGGCCGCGAATTTGAATCGCTTGCAGCAGGAACGACATCCAACAGGCCGCGGTGAGTACGGCTAGCGCTGTCGTTCCCCAGTGATGCCAACGGACCGAAGCGAGTTCCGGGATCGCGTAAAATAGTTCCTGCCATTGGCCGTTGTCAGCCAGTTCCCCGAGCTGATTCCAACGCTCCTTCTCGGGAGTTGGCTTCGGGGTATCAGTCGCTTCCTCTTCTTTAACCTCGTCGGTATTGATCCATGCTGGCACTGAGGCGTCGACCGCCAGCCCGACGACCACGCCGATCGTGAGGATCGAGATCACCATCTTCCACAGAAACCGCGGATTGCGGGTCTTCGTGCGTAGGTAGTTTCGCCAGACGATCTCAGCCATCGTTCCGCCCTGGTACGTGCATCGGGCCGCCGTTTCGCGGTTCACCTATCCCGTTGGATTCGGGTATAGTACCACCAGCGGTAGCGTACAAGTGTTCAGAAAGTTCGCAAGCGCCGGGGGCGGGGACGCCCCGGCTCGCTTGTTCGCTGCTTGCCGTCGACCTTTGAATTCATTCCTCTGCCTTTCAGCTGTGCTTCATGTCGCGCGAGCCGATTATTTCCAGTGACGACGCTTTCGAACCCGACGAGCCCTCGGGGTACACACCGCTTGGCCGCGAGGACGATCAGGTTCTCCGTCCGCAGCGGATGGAGGATATGGTTGGCCAGCGCGAGGTGTACGAGCGGCTGATGATCGCCGTCGACGCCGCCCGGATTCGGCAGGAGACGCTGGGGCACATTTTGCTCGATGGGCCGCCGGGGCTCGGCAAGACGACCTTTGCCACGTGCATTCCGCGAGCGCTCGACGTGCCGCTGCAAATCGCCAGCGGCGCCGCGCTCAGCGCGCCGAAAGATTTGCTGCCGTACCTGACGAACGCCCAAGAAGGGTCGGTGCTGTTCATCGACGAAATCCACCGCCTGCCGAAGGCGGTGGAAGAGTTCATGTACCCGGCGATGGAAGACTTTCGCATCGACATCACGCTCGGCGAAGGGGTGAGCGCTCGCACGGTGAACATGGCGCTGCGGCCGTTCACGATCATCGGCGCCACGACGCGTAGCGGCTTGCTGTCGGCGCCGTTGCGCGATCGGTTCCAGGTGCGCGAGCATCTCGACTTTTACTCGCACGAGGAGTTGACTGAGATCACTCGCCGCAACGCCCGCAAGCTGCGGGTGGAGATCGACGACGAGGCGGCGCTGAAGATCGCCATCTGCAGTCGCGGCACGCCGCGGATCACGAACAACCGGCTCCGCTGGGTGCGCGACTACGCGACGACGAAGGCGGCGGGGAAGATCACGCTGCCGGTGGCCGAGGCGGCGCTCGGCATGCTCGGCGTCGATCCGCTGGGCCTCGATCCGCAAGATCGCAAATATATGGAGACGATCCTCCGCGTCTTCCACGGCGGTCCGGCGGGCGTCGAGGCGATCGCCCACACGCTCAACCTGGCGGTCGATACGCTCACCGACGAAGTGGAGCCGTTTCTGCTCCGCTCGGAGTTGGTCGTTCGGACGCCGCGCGGGCGGAAGCTGACCGCGAAGGGGTACGAGCATTTGGGCGTGAGCCCAGACGCGGTGATCAACGGCGGGCGTCCGCGGCGGGGAAATGACGACAGCGACCGGCCGCTATTTGCGGAATAGGGTTTGCCTTGCGAGGTAGCCGCGGGTCAACGACCCGCCGGAGCGACTCCGTCACCCGCATCCAACGAAGGTGAAGTGGCGACCGAGTCTCCGCCGCACACTGGCGACACGCCAGTGGCACCCGCAAACAATCAGAGCCACCGCCGCATGAAGGTCATCGCCCTCCTGAACCGCGATTCCGGCACATATGCCGCGAATGCGAACGCCAATACCGATCCTGCTCAGCAAGTGGCTGATGCACTCTCCGCCGCCGGCGTTGACGCCGATGTGCGGAGCGTGGCCGGCGATCAACTCGACGACGAAGCGCGGGCTGCCGTGAAGGCGGGCGTTGATGCGGTGGTGGCCGGCGGCGGCGACGGGACGATCAGCACCGTGGCGGCCGCGCTCGTCGGCGGGCCGACGCCGCTCGGCGTATTGCCGCTGGGAACGCTCAATCATTTCGCGAAAGACCTCGGCATTTCGTTCGACCTTGCCGAAGCGGCGAAGGTCATCGCCGCGGGTAACGCTCGCCCGGTTGATCTCGCGCGAGTGAACGACCGGATCTTCATCAACAACTCGTCCGTCGGCGTCTATGCCCGTGCGGTTGTCGATCGCGATGCGACGCGGAGCCGATTGAAGCTCAGCAAGTGGCCGGCGATGGCGCTCGCGGCAATGAAGACGTTTGTGCGGGCGCCGATGATTCAGGTGCGCCTCGATGTCGAGGGGAAGGTTGACCACTTGAAGACGCCCCTCATTTTCGTGGGCAACAATCGGTACCGGCTCGATCTACTGAAGATTGGCGCCCGCGATCGGCTCGACGAAGGTGTGCTGTCGCTATACGTCGCTCGCGCGCAAACGCGGTGGGGGATGTTGAAGTTGCTGCTCAACGGAGCACTGGGCCGCTTGCAGCAAGACCGCGATTTTGAAACGCTCTATCCGCGCGAGGTGTGGATGGAGACGCGGCGGAGTCGGCTTCACCTCGCGGCGGACGGGGAGGTGATGCGGATGGAGGCGCCGCTGCATTATGAGATTTTGCCGCGGGCGCTGAATGTCCTCGTCCCTAACGAACGATCTGAATAAAGAAGATTCTCAACACAGAGGACACAGAGGGCACAGAGAAAGGCGAGCAACGTCTAATTCAGCAAAATGAAACAATCGTTGTGTCGCGATTGCATTTTCTCTGTGCTCTCTGTGTTAAATAGCATTCCGGTTTTTGCATCCGCCATGCGACGCATTATTCATCTTTCCGACCTCCACTTTGGCGCCGAGGAGCCGGCGATCGCGGAAGGTTTGTTGAAAGATATCGATCAGCAAGCGGCGCAGTTGCTCGTGGTGAGCGGCGACCTCACCCAGCGAGCGCGGGCGTCGCAGTTCGCCGATGCGGAGCGATTCCTCAAGCACATTGAACTGCCGCGGATTGTCGTGCCGGGGAATCACGACATCCCGCTGTACAACGCGATCGCACGCTGGCTGACGCCGCTTGATAACTACCGGCGGTTCATCGGCGTGAACGTTGAGCCGACGTTTTACGATGCGGAACTCGCGGTGGCGGGCGTGAA
Source organism: Lacipirellula parvula (assembly GCF_009177095.1). Classification (NCBI taxonomy): domain Bacteria; kingdom Pseudomonadati; phylum Planctomycetota; class Planctomycetia; order Pirellulales; family Lacipirellulaceae; genus Lacipirellula; species Lacipirellula parvula. The sequence goes on along the minus strand of NZ_AP021861.1, from coordinate 5,640,356 downwards.
CACGGCTCGCTCGAACACTTGGAAGGATGGTCGCATCTCGCCGCAGCAGGTCGAGCGGTTACGGCAGTTCTTCGTTGCCCAGGCGGATGCGGCGTGCAAGATTCTCGTCGCGCATCATCCGTTCATTCCGCCGGCGAAGGAGCCAAACGCGGCACTGGTCGACGGCGGACCGGCGGCGCTGCGGGTGTTTGAAGCGTGCGGCTGCCATCTGATTCTCGCCGGCCACTTGCACGTGGCGTATTCAGGTGACGTGCGGCCGCATCATGTGGAAGTGAAGCGGTCGATTCTGGTGATTCAGGCGGGGACGGCGATTTCGCATCGTCGCCGCGATGAGCCGAATGCGTACAACGTGCTCACCGTTGACGGGGCGACGCTGACGCTGGAGGTGCGGACGTGGAACGGCCGGACGTTTGTCGGCACGCCGCCGCAGCGGTTTGTGCAGACGGCGGAGGGGTGGAATAAGAGCGGGACGTAAGGTTTTTTGACACCAAACGCGAAACTTACTTCAACGCTAACTCCATTGAATTGAAAGTTCCGGCTCCCTCCCCCTTGAGGGGAGGGCTGGGGAGGGGGTTAAGAACCCTGGTACCCGCTGCCGTCACCCCTCCCTAACCCTCCCCCTCAAAGGGAGGGGACCTCAACTTTCATGCGGGCGACGGTTGCCGGCGTGGTGGGCGACCCCCGGGCGGAGCCCGGGGCTAGAGTTATGTCGGCGTCGCGGTGAACTCGATTAACACCGAACACTCCTCGGCGGCCGGCGTTGCGAGGCGAACTTCGAGCCGCGTGCCGTGGGCGAGCGATTGAATCACCTTCACCGTGGCGTCGGGGCCGTCCGACGGGTCGGCTTCGATCGTAGGCCGCCCGGCGAGCGGCGGGCAGAAGCCGACGTGGAGCGTCGCGTGTCGTTGCCCGGCGACGAACTCGGCGCGGAGCGTGCCGAAGATGGTTTCGACGCCGGCCTCGTCGCGAATGCGGGTGAGTTGTTGCAGAACATTGGCGTCGAGCGAGTCAACAGCGTGTTCAGCATCCTCAAGTTCTTCGTCGTGTTCCTCGTGGAGCGCGGTCTTAAGTTCCGCGTCGTCGAACTCGCGATCGAACAGCGGGTAGTGTTCGCGCCGCTCTTCACGCAGCGAGAGGACGTCGGACGAGTCGACTAGTTCGCCGCGCGGGCGCCAGGGGCCGAGGCCCGATTCGTGATCGACCAGTCGCGGCGTCCAACCGGGGGCGGCGTCGAAGAACCAGTCGCGCTGCAGATAGTCGGCGACGATGAGCGGCAGCCAGCAGAGCCAGTTCCAATAGTCGAACGACGGAAATGAGCAGCCGAGGAACATCAGGCCGAGCGTGAGCGTGCCCCCCCAGCCGACGAGTTGTTCACGGAATTGGAGTTGTTCCCGCCGCCGCGGCGGGCTGGTGAATCGCCAAGCGACGCGGCCGCCGAGGAGGACCAGCGCCGTGAGCAGGATCGTTGCCAGCAGCGGCAACGTCGGCAGGTGCGAGGTGAAGGCGCCGGCCGCGCGGCGGGTGACGAGCACCGAGCCGACGACGAGCAGGGCGATAACGCCGCCAGGCGCAGCGGCCCGGACCCACGTGATCGTGAGGTTGCGCGTCCGTTCAGGGAGGGTAGCGGAGGATCCAACCGTCGCCATGCCGAGTACGATACCCGACGAGGGGGCGCGCGGCCAAGTCGGATTGAAAAGTTGCGTTGATCGGGCAGGGTGGGGTGAGTGCGAACGAAATAAAAAAGCAGCCCCGACCTAGCTAGGTCGGGGCTGCTCGTTAGTACTTCAATTTAAATCGCCGCTTACAGCTTGTCAGCTTCAGCTTTGATCTTCGCGGCCATGTCGGTCTTCTCCCACGTGAACTCCGGCTCGTTGCGGCCAAAGTGGCCGCCGGCGGCCGTCTTGCGGAAGATCGGGCGACGCAGGTCGAGGTGCTTGATGATGCCCGACGGCGACAACGGGAAGAGCTTCTTCACGATGTCGCAGATCTTCGAGTCCTCGATCTTGCCCGTGCCTTCGGTGTCGACGTAGACGCTCACCGGGTCGGTGACGCCGATGGCGTAGGCGAGCTGCACTTCGCAGCGTTCGGCCAAGCCCGAGGCGACGATGTTCTTGGCGACGTAGCGAGCCATGTAGGCGGCGCTGCGATCGACCTTGGTCGGGTCCTTGCCGCTGAAGGCGCCGCCGCCGTGACGGCCCCAGCCGCCGTAGGTGTCGACGATGATCTTGCGGCCGGTGAGACCGCAGTCGCCGTGCGGACCGCCGACGACGAAGCGACCGGTCGGGTTGATGTGGTACTTGATCTCGCCGGTGACGAGCTCAGCCGGCAGTTCCGGCTTGATGATGCTTTCGATGACGAACTTGCGAATCGCTTCGTTCGAAACGTCTTCGCTGTGTTGCGTCGAGACGACCACGGTGTCGATGCGGGTCGGCTTGTTGCCGTCGTACTCGACCGTGACTTGGCTCTTGCTGTCGGGACGGAGCCAATCGACCTCGCCGTTCTTCCGGGCGGCGGTCAGGCGGTTCATGATGCGGTGCGACAACGCGATCGGCAGCGGCATCAGCTCGGGGGTATCGTTGCAGGCGTAGCCGAACATCAGCCCTTGGTCGCCCGCGCCGATGTCCTTGCCCTTCGAGGCGTCGTCGTTGACGCCCATCGCGATGTCGGCGCTTTGCTCGTCGATGGCGACGAGGACCGAGCAGTGGTCGGCGCTGAGGCCCATCGGCGAGTCGGTGTAACCGACGTCGCGGATCACCTCGCGGACGACCTTCTGCATATCGACGTAGGCCTTCGTGGTGATCTCGCCGGCGATGACGACCATGCCGGTGGTGACCATCGTCTCGCAGGCGACGCGGCTGTAGGGATCTTGGGCGAAGAGGGCGTCGAGCACGCCGTCGGAAATCTGGTCGGCCAGCTTGTCGGGATGCCCCATGCTGACTGCTTCGCTTGTGAACAGGTATTTTCCGGATGCCACGAACGTCGTCTCCACAGGTAGCAAAAAATTAGTAGCGTTAAATAGAGTGAGGCCGCGCTTGGTGGCGCGGAACTGGCAGTATAGCTGTTTGGTTCGCCGGGCGGCAACCGGCTGGAATCACGCCTCCGCGGGGCTGGGGATTTGTGGGAGGCGTCTCTGACGCCGATTTCGCGTCGCTTCTGGAGTCGCTCGAGAGCGGTGACCGTTATCGGCGTCGGAGCGCCTCCCACAGAAGGCAGCCTGCTACAGAAGGAGCCACTAGCAAGCCCGCCGCGACTGCGGATAATCGGCCACTGCGGCCGCGCGGCGCGCTTTTCCGCAACGGCTTCTTCCTATTTCACTCGAAACGATCCCTGCCCATGGCCCGCTGGCCGCGACACTTTTGGACGACGTTGTTCACCTACAGCGTCATCTTCATTGGTTTCCCGCTGCTTTGCTGGTTGGCCTATCGATGGGTGCGAGGCTAAGAATTCACCATGACCGCCACAATCAATAAGTCGGAACTCGAATCCCTGCTGCGGCCACACAACCAGCTGCATGTGTTGCAGTTTTGGGATGAACTCGACGCCGCGGGGCGCGAGCAACTGGCTGGGCAGGTGCGGTCAATTGACTTCGACCTGCTCGATTCGCTGTTCCGCGACGAGATCGATCAGCCTGATTGGGCGGAGCTCGCGCGGCAGGCGTCCCCCCCGCCGGCGGTACGCTTGCACGAGCGGGCGCCGGGGGCGACCAATCCTTTGCATATCACGGCCGAGGCGGCGCGACGCGCGGGCGTGGCGGCGCTCGAGGCGGGCGAGGTCGGTGTGATCCTCGTCGCGGGCGGGCAGGGGAGTCGGCTCGGGTTCGAGAAGCCGAAGGGGATGTACCCGATTGGTCCGTTGTCGAAGGCAACGCTCGCACAGATTCATCTCGAGAAGATTCGCGCGATTGCCAAGCGGCATGGCAAGTCGACGCCGCTCTACATGATGACGAGTCCCGTCACGCACGACGACACGCTCGAGTTCCTCGCCGACAACGCGCACTTCGGTCTCGCGAAGGACGACTTGTTCGTCTTCTGCCAGGGAACGATGCCGGCGGTCGATGCGAAGTCAGGGCAAGTGCTGCTCGAAGCGAAGGATTCCATCTTCCTCAGCCCGGACGGCCACGGCGGTACGGTGGCGGCGCTCGGCGCGAGCGGGGCGTTCGACCACATGCGGCACCGCGGCATCAAGCATCTGTTTTACTTTCAGGTCGACAACCCGCTGGCGCCGATCTGCGATGCGGAGCTCATTGGCTTCCACATCCTGGCGAAGTCGGAGCTGACGTCGCTCGCCATTGCGAAGCAGTCGCCGCAGGAGCGGCTCGGCAACTTCGTGATGATCAACGATCGCGTGAGCATCATCGAGTACAGCGATTTTCCCGACGACGTCGCCGAGCAGCGCGACGCGAACGGCGAACTTGTCTATTGGGCGGGGAGCGTGGCGATTCATGTGTTCGACGTGGCGTTCTTGGAACGCTCGCTGAAGCTGAAGGATACGCTGCCGTTCCATGTGGCGCGGAAGAAGGCTGAGTACATCGGCAACGACGGGAAACTCGCTAAGCCGAGCGAACCGAATGCGCTGAAGTTCGAGCGGTTCATTTTCGATTTGCTGCCGCATGCCGAGCGGCCGATCGTGGTTGAGTATGCGGAGGAGGAAGCGTTCGCGCCGCTGAAGAATGCGTCGGGGGCGCCGAAGGATACGCCCGAATACGTCCACAGGTTTTTGCTGGATCAGCATCGGCGGTGGCTGGAGGCGGCGGGCGCCCAGGTGGCGCCGGGCGTGCATGTGGAGATCAGCCCGCTGTATGCGCTCGATGCCGAGGAAGTCGCGAAACGCGTGAAGGCGGGGACGCGGTTTGAGCGGTCGGAGTATTTGGGGAGTGAGTAGGTGAGTGGCTGGTGCGGTCGATTCCCAATGCCGCGACGGCTATTCAGCCCGCGCGAACGGGTGCCACTGGCATCTTGCCAGTGAGAAGCGTCAAGCGAGTTTCCACTTCAGCACTGGCAGGATGCCAGTGGCACCCCATTGAACGAGGAATGGGCGTCGTGGGGTGGGAAATCTTTCTAGCGGTTCGAAATGACGGAACTGTAAGCGGCGGCAGGGTTTCGTGTCGAAATAATCGGCGTTTGCGGAAATCCTTCGCCATTTCGCCGCAGGTTTGCAATCAAACTTTCGCGGCTAGCCCCAAAATTTCTTGACCCGGCACTCGCTAGCCGTGAAGAATGCAGGACCATCGAAACTTGCTGGGAGCCCGGCGGTTTCATCTGAATCGGATAGTTTCGCCACGGCGGCGTTGTGTCCGAAACTTTCACAGGAGCCAGATTCGTATGAAGAGCACATGGTTGGTCGGCCTCGGTTTGACGTCGCTGTTCGCGTTCTGCGCGGTGGCGATCGCCGCGGACGAAGATTGTGAAAAGAAGAAGGACAAGGACGCCGTCGCCGTCGTTGCCGACGATGACTGCGAAAAGGACGGCGATTGCGAGAAGAAGGAACTGTTCGCGGACGAAGATTGCGAAAAGAAGAAGGGCGACAAGGAAGAAGGCGAACTGCTCGCCGACAAGTGTAAGAAGGGCGACAAGGAAGGCGAACTGTTCGCCGACGAAGATTGCGAAAAGAAGAAGGACAAGGACCTCGTCGCCGATAAGTGCAAGAAGGGCGATAAGGAAGATGGCGAGTTGCTCGCCGACAAGTGCAAGAAGGGTGACAAAGAAGGCGACATGCTCGCCGACGACGACTGCGAAAAGGATGGCGACAAGAAGGAACTGCTCGCTGACGAAGATTGCGAGAAGAAGAAGGACAAGGACCTCGTCGCCGACAAGTGCAAGAAGGGCGACAAGGAAGGCGAACTGCTGCTCGTCGCTTAAGTGACGGCGGCGTCGGCGAAACTCGCCGGCTCAATTCGAAACACGCTGACGGGGCGTCTCCAACTGGGGACGCCCCGTTTTTTTGTTGGCTACTCCAGGGCGAGCGATAAGTTGGGCGGCTCGCTGCGTCGAATGCTTTTACCTCAGAGAACACAGAGGACACGGAGAAAGCCGGGAACCATGTGTTCTTCCAGGCATTCATCTGTGCTCTCTGTGGTGAAAACGAACCGCCTCGCCAGTCTTGGGAGCTTGAACAACTGGTTGTGCCGATTGCGCCGCGTACGAATTCTCAAGTACTTTCCGCCAGCTGTCGGGCTTTTCATTTGACTTCCGACTTTCGATTCCAAAATCATCGCCGCGAGTTGCCAACTCGGCCTTCTCGACACAGGTTTTGTTCAACGACTCACCGGTCGACCCGTTTCGGGCGACCAACACTCTTTTCTACTTTTCTTGTTTGAGGGCACCTCTGATGACTTCGAATCGTTGGACCGGTTTTTCGCTGCTATCGGCCATGGCTTTGTGGATGCTGCCGTGCGGCGTCGATCAGGCGGCCATGAACGCTTTCTCGACCGATGAAAAGCGCGAAGACGCCGATGGCCATTTCCTCGCCGATGAGGAGAAGGACGATGATCACGGCAAGCTCTTTGCGACTGACGAAGAGAAGGACGATGATCACGGCAAACTGTTCGTGAACGACGAGGAGAAAGACGACGACCACGGCAAGCTGCTGGTCAACGATGAAGAAAAGGATGACGACCACGGCAAGCTCTTCGCGAACGACGAAGAAAAGGACGATGATCACGGGAAGTTATTCGTTAACGACGAAGAGAAAGACGATGACCACGGCAAGCTGTTGGCCAACGATGAAGAAAAGGATGACGATCACGGCAAGCTGCTAGCCGACGAAGATCACAAGGATGGCGAGGGAGACAAGCACCTGTTTGTCACCGACGAGGACAAGAAGGACGGGGAGCATGGGGAGTTGCTCGCCGACGAGGATCACGATCACGAGGGAAAGCACGTTTAGTGCGTGCTGATTTGGTTGGGGGGCCGGCGTTCTCATGAAGGGCGCCGGCCTTCTTTTTTTGGCGACGACTGTCGCGAGGGCTTGGATGACTGCGGCCTTCTAAACCCTGAACCCCGAACCCTCAGCACTTCCCGCTCAACCGAGCTTTCGCCAATCTCCGTATTTTGCCATACTCTCGCCCCTTGAGACTTTGTGGGCGAATGGGAGCAGTGGCGTGAAAATCTTCTTCTCCGTCGGCGAGCCGAGCGGCGACTTGCATGGCGCCAACCTCATTCGCGCATTCCAGCGACGGCACAGCGATTGGGAGTACGTCGGCTACGGCGGTCCGCGGATGGCCGCAGCGGGCTGCAAGCTCCACGCCGATCTCACGCAACTCGCGGTGATGTGGATCGCTCGCGTGTTGGTGAACCTGCACAAGTTCATTGGCTTGCTGATTCAAGCCGACCGGTACTTTCGCGACGAGCGTCCCGACGCCGTCGTGATGATCGACTACCCCGGCTTCAACTGGTGGATCGCGCGTCGCGCGAAGGCCCGCGGCATTCCGGTGATCTACTACGGCACGCCGCAGGTGTGGGCGTGGGCGAGTCACCGCGTGAAGAAGATGCAGCGGTTCGTCGACCACGTGCTCTGCAAGCTGCCGTTCGAAGAGCCGTGGTTTCGCGAGCGTGGTTGCAACGCGACCTATGTGGGGCATCCTTACTTCGACGAACTGCGCAATCGGACGCTCGATGAGCAATTCGTTGCAGAGTTAGCGAAAGATGCGCGGCCGCTCGTGACGATTCTGCCTGGCTCGCGGACGCAAGAGGTGGAGCTTAACACGCAGTCGTTCCTCAAAGCGGCGCGACTGATTGCCGAGCAAGTGCCCGATGCACGGTTTGCCGTGGCGGCATTCAAGGAATCGCAGGCCGAGACGATCCGCAAGTTCGTCGCGGAGGCGGGCGTGAAGGCGGAAGTGTACGTCGGCCGCACGCCGGAGCTGATTCACTCGGCGGCGTGTTGCCTCGCGTGCAGCGGTTCGGTGTCGCTGGAACTGCTGTATCACGCGAAGCCAAGCGTGATTTTGTATCAGATCTCGCGGTTCGGCTTCATCGTGCAGGAGCGGTATCGCCGCGTGCGGTACATCACGCTGGTGAATCTGTTGACGGCGAAGGAGATCGCCACGCCGCGTCCAGCGCACTTGTACGACGCCAACGATCCGGCGGACGCGCGCGCACTGTTGCCGGAGTATCTCACGCGAACCGACAAGTCGGCGCAGCTTGCCGCGCATTGCGTGGAGTGGCTGACCGACGCCGACGCACGGTGGCGTCGCGTCGCCGCGCTGCGGTTGTTGCGCGACCAGCACGCCGGCGGCGGGGCCTCGGAGCGGGCGGCGGATTACATCACGAACGTGTTGGCGTCGCACGATAGCGGCAGCGTCACGGCGGGTAAGATTCCGCCGCCGCACATGCTGCAGCGCGGTGCGACGCAACAGCGCAAGGCGTCGCCGCTGAATACGGCCATTTAGCCCCGACGCTTGCGAAGGGCGTTTAGATGGGTGCCACTGGCATCTTGCCAGTGAGAAGTGTCGAGCGTGCACCCACTTCAGCACTGGCAAGATGCCAGTGGCACACCGTTCAGGGCCAGCCCTGCGGCTAAATGGGCGAGTTATAATGGGGAACCCGCATCGCACTGCGAACTCGCGCAGCGATTCACTGCGGCCTCACTCCTGCACGATCGCACTATGCTGCTCACCGAACCGCCGCCAAGTCAGGGAGACCTTCACTTCCGAGTCTTCGGGTTCCCGGTGCGCGTCCATCCGATGTTTTGGATCATCACAGCCGTCATGCGATTACGGCCAGGAGGGAAGGGGACGACTCCATCGGAGCTGCTGAGTTGGGTCGCCGTCGTATTCGTGTCAATTCTTGTGCACGAACTCGGGCACGCGTTTCTGCAGCGACGCTACGGCGGGCATCCCTGGATCACGTTGTACGGCTTAGGCGGCTTAGCATCTTGCGACGATGAGGACCGCAGCCCGCGCAGCCAGATTCTGATTTCCCTGGCGGGGCCAGTTGCAGGATTTTTGTTGGCGCTCGCGACGCTATTCCTGTTGAACTTAATGGGGCACGCGACATCGCTGCAGTGGGCGGAAAAGCCTCAACTGCGGATGGCCTCGATGGTTGGCTTCCCCATTTATCGCTTCTGGGTGCTGTGGGAGCCGCTTGGTTCGCCGTTTGCGAATTCAATTTTGGGCGATGTGCTCCTTGTGAACATCGTGTGGGGCCTCATCAACTTATTGCCGGTCTATCCGCTCGATGGCGGTAGAGTCTCGCGCGAGGCGCTGACTCTTCACAATCCGCGCGGCGGAATAGTCCTCTCGTTGCAAATTTCGGCGGTTACCGCGATCGTGATGGCGTTTGTTGCGGCCGTTTATTGGCAACTGATGTTCACGGCAATCTTATTTGGTTACCTGGCTTACTCGAATTACCAAACGTTACAGGCCTACCGCGATGATCGTTGGTAGATTCACCCACAGCGCGATGATTGATCAGCCTGGATTGTTTCAAACCGAAAGAATTAACCGCCAAGGACGCCAGGAGCGCCAAGGAAATGCGAAGAACTTTGGAACCGCGGATGAACGCCGATAAACGCAGATGATTGAGCTTCTAGGCTCGTCATTAGCTCGTTTTATCTGCGTTCATCGGCGGTTTCAGATCTCTTCCTTGGCGCTCTTGGCGTCCTTGGCGGTTCAAATGAATTCAATGAGTGAACCATCGCCATTAGACGATCGCGTTGCATCTCAGATTGAGACTCGCGAACCGCAACAGCGCGTCGTGTTAATCGGCGCGAGTAACCTCTCGATCATGTTTCCGACGATCGTTGAATCGTTACGCGCGATGTTCGCGCATCCAATCGAGCTTCATGTCGCAAAGGGTTTTGGGAGGTCGTATGGCCTGCATTCGAAATTTTTTGGAAAAAAATTTCCAGGAATTTTATCGAGCGGTTTATGGCCTGCGCTCAACCGCGCGCGACCGTTGCCGACGGTCGCGATCGTCGCCGATATTGGCAATGATTTGGCGTACGAAGCGCCGGTCGACAAGATCGTCGAGTGGGTCGAACGAGCGCTCGATCGGCTGGCGATTCATGACGCGCGCGTCGCGCTCAACAACCTGCCGATCGAGTCGTTGCGCGGCGTCGGCACGGCGCGTTACTACGCCTTCCGCGAGGTGTTGTTTCCGAATTGCAAACTGAGCCGCGGCGAAATTATCGACCGCGCGGAACGACTCAGCGAGCGGCTGTCTCAGCTCGCAGCCACGCGAGAAATCTCGGCGTTTTCTGCGGAACGGGGCTGGTACGGGCTCGATCCGATTCACCCGCGGCTGGCTTCGGCGGGCGAGATTTGGAGTCGCATGTTGGGCGCGCTCAGCGGCGCGGCAGGGGGCGCCAAGCTCGTGCGACCGAGCGCTGCGATGATGCTCACGTATCGCCGTTTGCGAGCGCTCGAGTACGCGCATTTCGGCGTCGTGCGGCGCGCTGAACAACCGGCGCTGCGTTGCCTCGACGGGACGCGCATCTCGATCTATTAGCGCGCGATTCAGAGCGCGCGATCGAGTCGTTTACACGTTGCGCGCGAGCTCGTGCAGCGCATCAAAAGTTGTTCGCGCGCGGTCTCCATAACGCGCGGCGGACCGAAAATCCACAAAAAAGTGTTGCAGAAAAATAAATCCTGCGTACAAATACGACGAAGACATGGACGTGGCGTTGTCAACCATTGTTGAACGCAGTATTTAGTTGGGATGCAATCGGTTAACAGTTCGGGTAACCAAAGTTATTCGGATCGCAGAACGCGGCCATGCTCGATGAGAGCGCGATACGACTTGTCGCCCTGGAAGGGCGGCCGGTTTCTTTGGAAGGCGACGACGAACAAACTTCTCCTCACAGTTGACGAGAGACGCGGCGCCTAGACCTTTTTAAGGAGGAATGACTGTGGCCAAGAAGAAAGCTGCCAAGAAAAAGGCTGCGAAGAAGAAGGTTGCCAAGAAGAAGGCAGCCCCGAAGAAGAAGGTAGCCAAGAAGAAGACTGCCAAGAAGAAGGTAGCCAAGAAGAAGGCTGCGAAGAAGAAGACCGCCAAGAAGAAGACCGCGAAGAAGGCCTAGTTTCAACTTCGGTTGGAACCAACCTTTTCGCGCTTTGCGAATCGAGGGGTCGTTGCCCTTAGCGGGCAGCGGTCCCTTTTTTATTGCGCCGACGGAAACGGCCCAATTTAGCCCCCGGCTCTTCAAGCCGGGGGAATCGGCGTTGGCTTCTCGGTCTGCCAATGAAAAACCCCCGGTCACTGACCGGGGGCTAATGGATTGGGTCGCAGAGCGATTGTCGCTACAGCACCGACAACGTCGGCAGCGGCGGGGCGCTCGCCCGGTCCATCGCTAGGTTTCGCACGATGTTGTAGGCGATTCGCTCGAAATACGGCGCGCTTTCGATATCGGCCAGGTTGCCCGCCGTTTGGCCGGCGTCGCCCCGTTCGCGAATTGGAATCTGAATCGGCGCTTCGCCCAAGAATGGCACGCCCATCTCTTCGGCCTTCGCCCGCGCGCCGCCGTTGCCGAAGATGTCGTATCGCTTGCCGTTGTCGGGGCAGAGGAAGTAGCTCATGTTCTCGACGAGCCCCAGCACCGGGATGCTCACCTTGTTGAACATGGCGATCGCCTTCACCGCGTCGAGCAGTGCAACGTCTTGCGGCGTGCAGACGACGACGGCGCCGGTGAGCGGCAGGGCCTGAGAGAGCGTCAGCGCGATGTCGCCGGTGCCCGGCGGCATGTCGATGATCAGGTAGTCGAGATCGCCCCAGGCCGTATCGCGGAGGAACTGCGTAATCGCTCCGTGGAGCATCGGACCGCGCCAGACGACGGCTTCTTCCTTCGGCACGAGGAAGGCCATACTCATTACGGGCATGCCGTTGCAGTCGACCGGCAGCAACTTGCCGTTCGAAACCATTGGCTGGCCGGTTAGGCCCAGCAGGTGCGGCACGCTCGGGCCGTAAACGTCGGCGTCCATCAGGCCGACTTTCGCGCCGGCGCCTTTCAGCGCGATGGCGAGCGAGACGGCCATTGTGCTTTTGCCGACGCCCCCTTTGCCCGATCCGACCGCGATGACGCTCTTCGCGGTGAGGCCGATGGCGCCAATCGCCTCGGGGCGGCGTTGGTGTTCGATGATGTCGACGACGACTTCCGGCGGCCCAGGAAGCTGCTGCCGCAGGCGATCGCGCAGTGCGTGTCGCGTCTCGCCCCACAGCATCGTCGAATGCGAGGTGAGCGCGACCTGCACGGTGACTTTGTCGCCATCGACCGCGACGTTGTTCACCTGGCCCATCGTGCCGAGTGGGCGGCCGGTCTCGGGATCGGGGAACTGCTCCACGATGGCGCGAGCTTGGGCGGGATCAATCGAATCGGCGGGCATGGCGGAATTCCTGGCAGAAAACGCGGCGACCAGCGTCGGTCGCGGGCGAATCTCTTACCATACCCGAGGGGCCGGCGTATTCCGAGCGGCCCAGCGCGTGAGATGCGCGCAAAAAAAAGCCCCTCCGCGAGTGGGGCAGCAACCCGCGGAAGGGTGTTAGCGCAGGGGTTAACCCACGCAAACGCTAAGTGTATCCTCAGCGGAGGCGGGATGCAAACAGTTCCCCGGCGAATTCCGGGCCGAAAACGCAACCCGTTGCCGGGCAGGAAGTTTCGCCTTGGCTACATTTGCCGTCGGAGAGGGGGCTGCGTGCCTGCAAGCGTCGTTGAATTGCTGAGCGAACTGATTGCCCAGCCAAGCGTGAACCCGCGGCTGGCAGCGCCCGATGCCCCTGAGGCGGGCGAGCACCGCATGGCCGAGTGGCTCGGCCGCTTCGCCGCCGCGCAGGGATGGCGATGGGGAATGCAGCCGGTCGAGCCGGGCCGATCGAACTTCTTTGCGCTGATTCCGGGCGGTGGCAGCGATGTGCTGCTCTGGGAAGTCCACCAAGATACGGTCAGCGTCCAGGGCATGACGGTGCACCCCTTTGAGGCAGCCGTACGCGACGGCCGCGTCTACGGTCGCGGGGCGTGCGACGTGAAGGGCTCGATGGCGGCGATGCTAGCCGCGCTGGTGCGGGTGAGCGCTCAGGCGATTGAAGGTCGGCCCAGCATCTTGTTTGCTTGTGCGATCAACGAAGAGTGCGGCTTCAGCGGGGCGCGAGCCATCGCGGACTTGTGGCGCGGCGGGGGCGAGCATGGAGCGGCCGTAGAACCGGTTGATTCGGGAATCCCTCCCCTGGCCCCTCCCTTCGAGGGAGGGGGACAGCTTTCTCTGCGCGAGATTGCTGCGTTGCGGCCGATCGCGGCGCTCATCGCCGAGCCAACAGAGCTCAACGTCGTCGTCGCTCACCGCGGCGTCGCCCGTTGGCAGTGCACGGTGCACGGGCGGGCCGCGCATTCATCGCGGCCAGAAGAGGGCGCCAACGCCGTCTACGCGATGGCTCGCATCGTGCAACTGGTCGAGGAGTTTCACCGCGACACGTTAGCCTCGCGGCCGGGCGATGCGATGTGCGGTCCCTCGACGGCCTGCGTCACCACGTTCCACGGCGGGGCCGGGCCGAACACGATTCCCGATTTGGCGGTAATCGACGTCGACCGTCGGCTCTGCCCTGACGAAACGCCGGAGGAAGCGTATCGCGAACTGACGGCATGGCTCGATGCTCGCGCGGATCTGGGCGAATGCCGCTTAGAGCATCACGCGCCGTGGATGCAGAGCCGCGGGTTGCACTTCGCGGCGAACCGCGCGTGGGCCGAGCAACTTGCCGGCGTCGTCCGATCGACGGGCATCGAGAGCCGGCTCGGCGGCGTCCCCTACGGGACGAACGCGGCGTCGATCGCGGCGGCGGGCATTCCGAGCGCTGTGCTGGGGCCAGGTTCGATTGCGCAGGCGCACACGGCGGACGAGTGGATTGCGATCGAGCAGCTGGAACTGGCGGTCGAGATCTACTACCGCATCGCCTGCGGCATGTAGTACATGCACGCGGACGCGATTGATACGCAGCGCACAAAATTAGCCTCCGGCAAGCTTGCCGGAGGCTAACGTTGATCGTTCGCATCGTGGTCTTTGCCCAAACAATCTGTGGGAGGGGTCTCCGACCCCGAAGCAGCGTTGAGCTACCACAATCGCTTGCAGTGGTGACCGGCATCGGCGTCGGAGACGCCTCCCACAAGCGATTCTCTAAGCAAGACCTCGCATCGCTATCCGATCGTGGTCGACTTAAAACACGTCGAGCACGAAGTGATGACCGCTGTGATACTTGGTGCGGTTCGGATAGTAGTTGTGCCACTTGCGGTTGTAGACCGGGATCCGCATTTCGGGCGGATAGCGGTAGTACAGGCTGTCGGCGCTGCGGTAGTACTCGCTACCCCAGAAGTTCTGGGGATAGTAGACGTAGGGATAGTGGTAGAAGCGGTTCCAGTCTTGGGTCGTGTAGGTACCGCCCCAATTCTGACCATAGGCCTGCTGGGCCTGAGCGTTGTCGGCAGCGCAGAACGTAGCGCACCCGACGCCGACGCATGCGGCGAAAAGAATCTTGCGAAGCATGAAAATCCCCCCTTCGCTTATGGCGGCGCGAGCCCGTGCAGGCGGACTCCAGCGCGTAAAAGCGTTATGGGGAGAATCGGCACGCCAAGCGGCGACGGTTGAGGGAATATCCGGCAGAACCGGTATAAACGGACCACAACGGGGCCGGCGGAACATGCTAGCGGGCCGAGGGGAACGCGCGTTCTAATGGGCGACTCTGCCGCATCCGGCAGTTCCACGCGATCCTGCACCGCCGAGACCTTCATATGCCATCGCTTCGCTTCGCCATCGTTTCTTGCGCGATTGTGTTATTTGCCTCGACTGGCGACGTCGCCTACGCGCAAACAGCAACTGCGGAGAAACCAAAACCCGCCGAAGCGAAGCCGGCGCCGCCGGTCGACATGGCGGCGATCTTCAAGCTCCACTGGAACAACCGCGTCACCGCCTTCAGGCAGCAGAACGAGCAGTTGCAGTTCGTCGTGTTGCTGGGCGACAGCATTACCGAAGGATTTGAAGCTGCAAAGTACTTTCCTGGCCGTCGGGTGTTGAACCGCGGCATCAGCGCCGACATGATCGGCAACGACCTGCCGGCCGACGACAATCGCGGCGTGCTGAAGCGGCTCGACGAATCGGTTTTCAACTGCGCCGCGACCGACGTCTTTCTAATGATCGGCATCAACGACCTTGGCTCTGGCCACACGCCTGAGGTGATGGAGCAGGGCTACCGCGACATCTTGCAGCAAATCAAAACAAAGACGCCGCAGGTGCGCGTCCACGTGCAATCGCTGCTGCCGACGCGCGACCGCTACGCGAAGCACAACGCCAACGTGCTCGATTTCAACAACCGGCTGAAGAAGCTGGCGGAAGAGTTCGGCTACGACTACGTCGACGTCCATGCCCTCATGGTCGACGACAAAGGCGAACTAAACGCCGACTACACCGGCGACGGCCTGCACCTCAACGAGGGAGCGTACAAAGCATGGCAGGCCGAGGTCGCGCGGCTGATGAACTGGTAGCCGCTAATCTGCGGCGTCTTCATCATGCCGTCGTGCACTACGGGGCCTTGGCAACTGCAGACGCTTCCGTGGGGACCAGCCGGAGTTCGACTCGCATCTTGAGTGCTTCGGCGATTCGTTCCAGCATCGTGAGCGAATGCCCCTCGTAGTCGGCGTTTTCGAGCTGCGAGATGACGGGCTGCTGCGTGCCGATCAACTCGGCGAGTTGCTTTTGCGTGAGTCCCGCGGCTTGGCGAGCGTCGTAAATCATCTGGGCGATTTCGAACGACTGCCGGTAGCCTTGCACCTGCGAATCGGTGCGGGGATTGACGCCGGTTTCGCGAGCGATGATGTCGAGGGCGTTCGTCGTCTTCTTAACCATGCGAATCACTCCCGAGTGGCGCGATGGCGGTCCGGATCATTTCGGAATCGTTCGAGGCGTTCGATGGCCAGTTCGATCTCGCGGGCGGGAACATTTTTCTCCTTGATCAGCCCGTGGCTGAGCAAGGCGACGTCCTTCCCCACAAACCCGTACAGCAGGCGATAGTTCACGTTGCGCACTTCCGTTTGCAATTCATAAACGCCGTCGCGCAGCATATCAGCGCGAGGTCGGCGCAACTCACTGCCGAATTGCTCCAATAGATCGATCAAGTACAAGCACTTATTGAACGCTGCGCGATTGCTCTTTTGCAACTCGGCAAGCCAATCGAGCACCGGAATCGTGCCGTCCAATTCTTGGTACAGCAGGACTTCGGTGAGCGGCATGGCGCGATCCCGGCGGGTTGTATAATAATATTATTATACAACGCGAATTGCTTCTGGAGCAAATTTTGCGAGCGCTGCCGCTACCCAGGCAACTTGCCTTCGATCAGCTCGTCTTCCCACGTATCCATGAGCGGCCAGTCGATGGCGCAGGTGCCGAAGTCGGCCATGTGCTGGTAGCCTTCAAGCCGCGCGATCGTCTTGTCGATCAGCGCGTTGTCTTTCTTGAAGACCGGCCCATGGCTCGGCAGAAGCCACTTCACGTCGCTTGCCTTGATGCGTTCGAGGGATTTGATGAAGTCGGCGATGCTACTGCCGTGGTGGGCGTCGATCGCCCCCACGCAGCCATCGCGGAACAGGTTGTCGCCCGAGAAGAGCAAGTCGCCCATGCGGAAGCTGAGCTGCCCGTCGGTGTGACCGGGGGTGTGCCAGACTTCGAGTTCAAGCTTGCCGACTTTGATGACGTCGCCGTCGTTGACGCGGTTCTCGACCACGACCGGCGGCATGTCGAGATCGATCCCTTGGGCGTCGATCAGGGCAAACGTCGCCAGGCGGTCGCCCTTTTCCAGCATGTCGGCCGCCGTCGGGTGTGCGGTGACGGTCGTCTTGAGCATCTGCTTCACCTTCGCCAGCCCCTGGATATGGTCGACGTCGGCGTGCGACGCGATGAGCGTCTTGCACTTGCTGAAGGGGAAATCGAGCTCGCGGATCAGTTCGACGCACTCGTCGACGGCGTCTTCGTAGCCGATATCGAGCAGCGTCCACTCCGACTCATCGTAAATCAGGTAGACGCTGCAGCCGATGCGGCGACGCGCCTGGTGATTGAGCTCGATGACGTGAGGGAACAGGGGGGTACGTGGGAGCATCAGATCCGAGGCTTGCGGGGCAGGGGGGACTTGGAGCGAATCAGCCAAATTCTACGGGGGCCGGTAGGCGGTGTGCAACCATCGCCGGAATGGGGGCGAAACGGGGGCTGTTGGGCATTCGTATGAGGAATTCGCCAAGCCACGCGGAACTAAGCCGGCGGGTGGCATGCTCTCGCCCTCAGGCGTGAGCATGTGGAGCTACAGTCCCGGCTTGTCTCAGCGAATCGCTCATGGCCACGCCGGAGTACCGGCGAGACCATGCCACCCAGGCGGAACACTGGCGCTAAATGGCCGGATTGGAGTTGAGAATCTGTGCCAGCCCCTCGCGGTAGCTGGGGTACTGGAGGGCGAGGCCTTGCGTCGCCATCCACTTGCGTAGTTTCGCGTTGCTTACCCGGCGATCGGCCCCGGCGCGGGCGGCGGCGGGGGAGTCGGCCGGCGGCGTCGTGAATTGTGGCGGCGGGGCGCCGATCAAGCGGGCCGCTTCGGCGTAATACTCGCCGCGCACTGCGGGGACGCCGTCGCTGACGCAGAACACGTGCGGGCCATCGCTGCTCCAGCGGGCAGCTAGCCAGCGATCCATCGCGACGACGATTCGTGCGGCGTCGTCGACGTGGATGAGATTCAGCCAGCCTGCGCTGGGCGCCGCGATTGGTTCGCTTGCCTTCAGCTTGTCGAGATACGGCACGCGGCCTGGGCCGTAGATGCCCGCCAGCCGGAGAATCACGCTCCGTCGGCCGAGCGGGTGGGCGCGCAAGATTTCTTCCGCAGCGAGCGACGCCTTGCCGCCGTCGCGGTGCGGAGCGGTCGGTGTCGTCTCGTCGACCCACCCGCCGCCGGCCGTGCCATAGACGCCGGTGGTGCTGATGTAGATCACGCGGGTGACGCTTGCCGGCAATGCGGCAAGGACGTTCTGCAGGCCGTTGGCGTAGACGGAGTGGATGTCGGGGCCGGTGGTGCGATCATAGCCGACGGCGTAGAGAAGCGAATCGGCTTGCTGACTGTCGGGGGTAGCTAACTCGCGGAGACAGGTGAGCGTCTCCGGTCGCGTAACATCGGCTTGGCCGGTGAGCGTTCTCGCAACGATCATCGCTTCCGTCGGATCATCGCGACGAGTGAACGCCCACGTGTAATCGCGTTGATCGCGCCAGAGATTGGCGACGCGACTGCCGAGGTAGCCAATGCCGAAGAGGATTCGCGTTGCCGACAACTTGGTACTCCGAAATCGTTAGCCGCGAAGAGTCGCAGAGGTCGCAAAAACAAAAACATGCTCCTCGGAGTACCGAAGAGCATGCCACCCAAGGACGCATTACAATTCAATTGGGGTGCCACTGGCATCTTGCCAGTGCGGAAGTGCCGAGCGAGTTCCCACATCACACTGGCAGGATGCCAGTGGCACCCGTGCAAACTTAATCAATCGAATCGGGCAGCTCTTGGTTCTTCGCGCCCGCCTCGAGGTACGCCGTCAGCATGATCTGCGCCGCCAGCTGATCGAGCCGCTCTTTGCGTCGCTTCTTCGTCAGCCCGGCGCCCAACAGCATCTCTTCCGCTTCAGCGCTCGTATAGCGTTCGTCGAAGTACTCCACCGGCACGCCTGTCAGCTTGGCGAGCCAATCGCCAAAGTTGCGGGCTTCCAGCGACTTCTGACTCTCGCCGCCGCTGAGATGCACCGGCAGCCCGACGACGAACCGCCCGATCCGCTCTTCCTTAGCGAGCGTCCTGAAGTAATCGGCATCGAGCCGCTCGCTGCGGCGATTGTAGGTCTCGTACGGCCCGGCGATGCCGACGGATAGATCCGCCGTCGCGATCCCAATTCGCACGGTGCCGTAGTCGATGCCAGCGATGCGAGTGGAGGGGGGCATGGTGAGGTCGTGATCGGTGATCGGTGATCGGTGAGAACTTCTGCAATTCCCGATCACGGATCACCAGTCACCCTACAAATACTCCTTCCAGCCTTTCGCTTCCAGCAACTTCACCACCTCGCGCACCGCCTCTTCATCGTTCTTGTTCGCCACCAGCGTCGCGTCGGGCGTATGAACGACTAAGCAATCCTTCATGCCAATGGTGACGACTAGATGCTTGTCGTCGGTGCGGACAATCGTTCCCGTCGTATTGATGCCGACATGCTTGCCGACGATGGTGTTGTCAAACCGGTCGGTGCCGGCAAGCCGTGCGAGCGATTGCCAACTGCCGAGGTCGTCCCAATCGTACGGTGCCTCGATGACCGCGACGTTCTTGGCGTGCTCCATTACGGCGTAGTCGATCGAGATGCCTTTGATCGCGGTGAACTCGCGATCAAAAACTTCCTGCTGCTGAGGCGTCCCCCACGCGGCGCCAATCTTTTCGAGATGGGCGAGCATCTCCGGCTGCCGCTCTTTGAGGGCGTTGAGAATCGTCTTCGCCTTCCAAATAAAGATGCCGGAGTTCCAGAGGTAGTCGCCCGAGTTGACGTACTCGGTCGCCGTGGCGTGGTCGGGCTTCTCGCGGAATCGCTTCACCACGAACGTCGGCGCCGCTTCATCGTGGATGTCGATCCGCGAGCCGCGTTGGATGTAGCCGAAAATTTCTGCCGGGTAGTTCGGCCGAATGCCGAAGGTGACGATCTGATCGGGCGTCTTCTTGATGAGCGTCACCGCCTGGCGGATCGAATCTTGAAAGCGGCTGGCGTTGCGGATGACATGGTCGGCCGGCAGCACCGCCATGATCGCATCGGGATCTTGCTTCGCCACGAGCAGCGCTGCCAAGCCGATGCAGGGCGCCGTGTCGCGCTTGCAGGGTTCGCCGACGAGCGAGGTTTCCGGAAGTTCCGGCAACTGTTCGCGCAGCGCCGGGATGAGCCGTTGGTTGGTGACGATGAGCGTTTGCGCCGGCGTCACGAGGTCGCCGAGGCGATCGACCGTTTGGCGGATCATCGTCTGCTTGCCGACGAGCGCGAGGAGCTGCTTGGGCATGTCGGCCCGGCTGGCAGGCCAGAAACGCGTGCCGGCGCCGCCGGCCATGATTACTGCGTGGAGCATAGGGGGAGTCGTGATCGGGGATCAGTGACTGGTGATCGGGAGTAGCCGCCGGTCAACGACCGGCCGGAGCAGTATTGTAAAGGATTTGCGATTTGGGATTTGTGATTTCTCACGCGAGCGTGCGGAGTGGTGGCTCGCCGGCACATCATAAATCAGAAATCCTCAATCATAAATCGAGGGGTCGCTCCGGCGGGTCGTTGACCCGCGGCTACTGGTGGAGCGCCGTTCGTAGGGCTTCCGCGGCGGCTTGCGGGCGGGGGGCGGCGGTGACTGCCGACGCTACCGCAATGCGGCGGAGACCGGCCGCTGCCACTTCGCCGACGTTCTGTTGGGTGATTCCACCAATCGCGAATGCCGGCAGCCGGATCTCCGCGGCCACCTGTTGAACGAAGTCGAGGCCCGGGAACGCGTCGAACGATTTTGTCTGCGATGGAAACGTCGGCCCGACGCCGAGGTAGTTAGCGCCATCAAGCACCGCCGCGCGGGCTTGCTCGATCGAGTGGGTCGAAACGCCGATCAACTGCCGCGGGCCGACGATCGCGCGGGCGTCTTTCACCCGCATGTCGTCTTGGCCAAGGTGGACGCCGTCGGCGCCAACGATCGCGGCGACGTCGGGACGGTCGTTGATGATTACTAACGGAGAGCTTCGCGTGGGCGCTAGCCCCGACCTAGCTAGGTCGGGGCTGATTGGCGGCGTGTGCGGCGAGGGCGTTTGGCACGCCGCGACCAACTGTCGCGCTCGTGCGATCAGCTCGCGATCATCCAGCCGCTTGTCGCGCAATTGAATCACACCCACCCGTGCCGCGATCAGCTGATCGACCAACGCCGCAAACGCCGCTTCCGAATCGCAGCCGTCGACCAGCACATAAAGTCGCGCCTCGCCCAGCCGCTCGTTCGCGTCCACCGTCCGCCCGACGGCCGCTTCGAGCGTGTAGAGCCAGTACCGCAGCCGCTCGAACTCCGCCGCCACGGCCGGCAGCGACACCTTCGAAAACTCCTCCAGGCTCCGCAGCGACTGCTTCACCCGCTCCAAACTGGCAATGCACACCTCCCAAGCCTCGCGACGGGTTCCCTCGCTTGGCGTCGAAACGGTCGTGCCGACGTCGGACCGAGTGTCGCGGGCGGCATGCCGCTCCGGCAGCGGCAACTGCGAGCCAGCCGCCGCCAAGTCGTGCCGCAGCTGTTTGAACTGCTCGGTGAGATGCCGGTCGTCGAGGACGAACCGCACGTAATCCTCGACGACGCGCAGCCCCTCGGCGGCCCGGTTGAGGGAGGCGTCGAGGATGCGGATGGGGGCAGAGTCGGACATCATTCCATATATAGCTGAGGAGGTTGGGCGCGCGACCGTGGTGAAAAATTGAAAATGCTGGCGCCGGGGGCGGGACGCCTCGGCTCGCTGAGGGCGGGGAATTCTCGCTGGAAACCGACCTCGCCGCTTGCCGGCATTATCGTTATCTTCCCCTTCTTCCCACGGCGAAAGGTGTCGTGCCGCCGCCGCGTGCGCACGATGGCGTTCCGCACGGCACAATCGCACCCCGGATTGCTGTTTGTGGGAGGGGTCTCCGACCCCGAGGAGCCGTCACTAAACCACAACTGTCTGCAGTTGCGAGCGAAATCGGCGTCGGAGACGCCTCCCACAGGTAATTTTAGGGGAGGCCCTCCCCGTAATAATCAGAACTTTGCACGCTAAACCCGTACGCCCCATGTGGTTGCCTTGATTGGGCCGCCCCGCGGGCTAGACTTTCACACCGCAGTTGCCGACGAGTCGGGGGATCACGCACTTTTAAGTGACGGAGATACCCTCGGCTCGCGGTCCGCGGGTGAGCGACGGCAGGAGACGAACACCGATCGTGCCGCAGCCCAAACTCCACTGGTCGGCTTATCTCTGGCCGGGCCTTCCGCAACTCTGGATGCGGGGGTCTTGGGTCGGGTTGACGCTGGCGGTAGGATTTACCGCGCTGGTCAATGCGCTCGCGGCGACGACCTTCGTCTGGGACGAATGGTTGCCGGTGCGAATTCGTTGGATCGCGCTCGGGGCGGCGGGAGTGATTTGGCTCTTGGCGTGGCTCGAAGGGCGAGCCGACTGGCGTCGACTCGTGTCTGAACTGTCGGCTGGCGAGAACGCAGCCGTCAGCCCGGACGAGCGGTCGGATGTTTGGTTTCGCGAAGCTCAGGCGGCGTACCTCGCGCACGACTGGGTTTCGGCCGAGCAGACGCTGCTAAAATTACTGAAGCAAGACCCGCGCGACGCGGAGGCCCGCCTGATGCTGGCCACCCTGTTGCGACATGAACAACGAACGGATGCGGCCGTCGAGCAACTCAATCGGCTGGAGTTGCTGGAAACGGCCGAAGCGTGGCGACATGAGATTGCGCAAGAGCGTGAACGAATTCGTTCCGCTAGCGTAATACCAGAAGACAAGATTTACGAATTACCGACTCAGGAAGAGTCGACCAAGACAATCGCCGATGCGTCAGTCGGGAAGATCGCTGCCTAAGCCCCAATGATCAACCGCCGCCGACGCATCGGCTAGGGACCACACCAGGGGAGGTA
The DNA here is from genome assembly GCF_009177095.1 of Lacipirellula parvula. Lineage (NCBI taxonomy): Bacteria > Pseudomonadati > Planctomycetota > Planctomycetia > Pirellulales > Lacipirellulaceae > Lacipirellula > Lacipirellula parvula. The sequence continues at coordinate 5,617,722 of NZ_AP021861.1, read as the reverse complement.
AGGGCTATGTACGAACGGTTTACAGACCGCGCCCGCAAGGTGATGCAGCTCGCCAATCAAGAGGCGCAGCGCTTCAATCACGAATACATCGGCACCGAACATGTGCTGCTGGGCCTCATCAAAGAAGGTTCCGGCGTCGCTGCCAACGTGCTGAAGAATCTCGACGTCGATCTGCGCAAGATCCGCCTCGAGGTCGAGAAGCTCGTCCAATCGGGACCAGACATGGTCACCATGGGCAAGCTCCCGCAGACGCCGCGCGCCAAGAAGGTCATCGAGTACTCGATGGAAGAGGCTCGGCATCTGAATCACAACTACGTCGGCACCGAGCACATCCTGCTTGGCCTTCTGCGTGAGCAGGAAGGGGTCGCCGCGCAAGTCCTCATGAACCTCGGGCTCAAGCTCGAGGAAGTCCGCGAAGAAGTTCTCAACCTGCTGGGCCACGGCCTGGAAGGCGAAGAGAGCGGCGGTCGCGGCCGCGCCGGCAGCGGCGGCGGTCAGGGTGGCGGCGGTGGCGGCGGCGAAGGCGGGGAAGAACGCGAACGGGGCAAGACCTCGAAGAGCAAGACCCCCGCGCTCGATAGCTTCGGCCGCGATCTCACCGAACTCGCCCGGCAGCGCAAGCTCGATCCGGTCATCGGTCGTGAGAAGGAAATCGAACGGGCGATCCAGGTGCTCTGCCGTCGCACCAAGAACAATCCGGTGCTCCTCGGCGAAGCGGGCGTCGGCAAGACGGCCATCGTCGAAGGGTTCGCTCAACGCGTCGTCGACGGCAACGTGCCGGAGATTCTGCTCGATCGGCGGATCGTGGTGCTCGATTTGGCGATGATGGTCGCCGGCACGAAGTATCGCGGTCAGTTCGAAGAGCGGATCAAGGCGGTGATGAACGAAGTTCGTCGCGCGAAGAACACGATCCTGTTCATCGACGAGCTCCATACGCTCGTCGGGGCCGGCGGCGCCGAGGGCGCCATCGACGCATCGAACGTGCTGAAGCCGGCCCTCGCCCGCGGCGAGATCCAGTGCATCGGCGCCACGACGCTCGACGAATATCGCAAGTACATCGAAAAGGACTCGGCGCTCGCCCGCCGGTTCCAAGAGGTGATGGTCGAGCCGACCACCGCCGAAGACACGGTGAAGATTCTCGAAGGTCTCCGCGACCGTTACGAGGAGCATCACCGCGTGCAGATCACCGACGACGCGATTGCCGCGGCCGTCGAGCTGTCGAACCGTTACATCACCGGTCGTTGCTTGCCGGATAAGGCGATCGACGTGATCGACGAATCGGGCGCCCGCGTCCGGCTCAAGAGCATGTCGAAGCCGCCGAATCTGAAGGAGATCGACGAAGAAGTCGAGCAGCTCAACCGCGAGAAGGAAGAAGCGGTCGCCAATCAAGACTTTGAGAAGGCGGCGAGCCTCCGCGATCGGGCCGACAAGCTCAAGAAGAAAAAGAACGACATCACCCGTCAGTGGCGCGAGAAGTCGCGCGAGAACGGCGGCGTGGTGGACGAGGAAGTCATTGCCGAAGTCGTTTCGAAGATGACCGGCATCCCGCTCACGCGGATGACGACCGAAGACACGATGCGCCTCATGCAAATGGAAGACGAGCTTCACAAGAAGGTCATCGGCCAGCATGAAGCGATCAAGGCGATCGCCAAGGCAGTGCGTCGCAGCCGCAGCGGGTTGCAAGACCCGAAGCGGCCGACCGGCACGTTCGTCTTCGCCGGCCCCACCGGCGTCGGCAAGACGTTGCTCGCCAAGGCCTTGGCCGAGTTCATGTTCGGCGATGAGGAAGCCCTCATCCAAATCGACATGAGCGAGTACATGGAGAAGCACAACGTCAGCCGGCTCATCGGGGCGCCCCCCGGATACGTCGGCTACGAGGAAGGCGGCCAGCTCACCGAGCAGATTCGCCGTCGTCCGTACGCGGTGGTGTTGCTCGACGAAATCGAGAAGGCGCACCCCGAAGTCTTCAACATGTTGCTCCAGCTCATGGAAGAAGGCCGACTGACCGACAGCTTTGGTCGCAGCGTCGACTTCCGCAACGTGGTCCTCATCATGACCACGAACGCGGGCGCCGAAGCGATCAAGAACGAATCGGCGTTCGGCTTCCAGAAGCCGGACGACGACGCCGGGTACGACAACATGAAGCGTCGCGTGACCGATGAAATCGAAAAGGTTTTCCGTCCCGAATTCATCAACCGCGTCAACGACATCATCGTGTTCCACCACCTGACGACCGTCGACTTGAAGCAAGTGGTCGATCTCGAATTGGCCAAGGTTCGCAAGCGTCTGAACGAGAAGGGCCTCGTGCTCGAACTCGCCGACGAGACGAAGGAATTCTTGATCAAGAAGGGTTCGAATACCGATTACGGCGCCCGTCCGCTGCGTCGCGCGATCGAATCGTTTATTGAAGATCCGTTGGCCGAGGAACTGCTCAAGGGCGAGTTCAACGGCAAGGACACGATTCGCGTCGGCGTGAAGACCGTGGCCGACAAGAAGCAACTCGTGTTCGAGGGGCTGAAGCTGCGGGGCGACGCTCCGGAGCCAGTCGGCGCGGGAGTCGGCGGCAAGGACGAGCCCTCGTCCGACGACGCCGAATAAGCGAAAGCAATCGAAAAGGCGAGCCGTCGGGTTCACCCCGGCGGTCCTCCTGAAGTTCGATCGATACCAACAAAGCAGCCCCGACCTAGCTAGGTCGGGGCTGCTTTCGTTTGCGCAGTGAATTCGTTCGGTGCCAAGCAATCAACCCAACCCGTGCTCACTCTTCCGGAGCGAAGCTCTCCGCCTCGACGACCTGCACGACGAACGCAAACCGCGTGGAGTTGAGTTTGGCAGCGGGAGCGGACATTCCCATGCCGCCTTCCCTTCCGCGGCCCATTCCCATGCCTCCGCCGCCCATTTCGGCCACAACGCTGCCGCCAATCACTGAGTTCGCCGTGCCAAGCACCATGAAGTGCCCAATCGGCGCTGCGAGCGAGCCGTTCATTTCGCAGACGGGGCCGTTGCTTTCGATCGCCAGATGCATATCGACCAGTGATCGATTGTCAGCTGTTGCCGACAGATCGCCGCTGAGAAGCATTCGCATCGGTTGATCAAACAGTACGGCGGGGACTTGCGTGGAGAACTGCACCGCTTCGGCGTTCTCCTGCACTGAAATCGAGGTGAATGTTTGTGTGACGAGACGGGGGTGCGTGATGCCCAGTTTGCCGAGTGATTGGACCGCTGGGAATGGAAGGTAATCTTCGGGGCTGTCAAACCCTTCAACGCCGTCGGCGAGCCAGAAGACCCGGAGCATCAGCGTTCGTCGCGGAGCGACTGGCGTTGCAGCGGCGCCGGCGGTAGCTGGCGGCGCCGAGAATCCGCCCTGGCCCGCGATAGCGAGGTCGTCGAGCTTGATCACCAACTGCTCGACCTGCGGCAGCGCCTCGGCCTTGCCGAAGACGATCAGCCCGTTGGAAGCTTCGTCGATCGCAATCCGGATCGGCTGCGTGCCGATGAGCAGTTTGATTTTGTCGGCCGCGGCGTCCGCGGAAGTGTTTTTCATTTGGAAGACGCGGACCTCGGCGTCTGGCAGCGGCGGCAGGTCGGGCGTCGCGCTACTCTGCTTGTATTCGTGAATCACCTCGCCGATGAGCTGCTTCGTCTTGGCGAGCTCCGCCTTCGTATCGTCGAGTTCCTTTCGTATCGACCCGATGACGACTTGCTCGTAAGGCTGCTCGACGGCGACCGTCGAGTCGACGAACGCCGAGCTGATTCCGGTTGAGCCTTCGTCCGCTGCTGCCGATCGCCTGGTCGCCGCGGCTCCGAACGGATCGGCTTGCTTTGGGGCGTCGACCTTGGGCTCGTCGGCAGCGACGGGACGTGCGACGATCAGCACTCCTACAGTAAACAGGCCCCAGAGCCATTTGGTCGAAGATGAAAAGTAAACCATGGCGTGTTATTTAACCTCCAATGAGTTCTTGGTACTTGGCTTCCAACTCTCGCCGCCGTTGCATGCGACGGTCGGCGTCAGTGGTCGAGTAAAACTGCACGATCGTGACTTCGGGCGATTCGCTGGCGATGGGAATCGCGATGCCGTCGGCGCCGGCCGTGAACCGGGCGACGGTTTGTATTTTGAGTTGCTCACGCGGTTGCGCGGGCTGTTCTAGCCCCGGGCTCCGCCCGGGGGCGACTTCGCGTTGGGCGACGTTGTGCGGCGTGGGAAGCGACCCCCGGGCGGAGCCCGGGGCTAGGGCGAGCATCCGCCACGCTACGGTGGCGATTACCGCGACGCTTGCGGCGACGGCGAAGCTGGCCGTTAGCAAGCGACGTTGGCGCTGTCGTTGCGTCGCCGCGGCGATCGGGTCGCCCATCGCCGTTAGCAGCGTTGCCGGCGCGATCGGGCTCGCCGCAACCGACGATCGCAGCGTCGCATCAATCCACTGCTGCTGAGCCACCGCGTCGCGGCACGCTGCACAATTCGCCAAATGCGTTTCAAATCGCAGGGCCGCCTCGCCCGCGAGTTCGCGGTCGAGGTAATCGTCCAGCGACGTGCATTCGTTGTGGAAAGATTCGTTCATCGCCATGTTCACTGAAAAAACGCGGAGTGGTTAGATTTCCGTTCGCACCCCGCGGAGTTCGTCGTCAATCGGTTTCAGCCGCTCCCGCATCGTCCGCCGCGCGAGCGACAGGCTTGCCCGCAGCGCTTCGACGGAAATCTCCAGCACCTCGGCCGCTTCTTCGTTCGAAAGCTGTTCGATCGTCACCAAGTGGATCGCCTGTCGCTGTCGCGGCGGCAGCGCGTCGAGCGTCGCCAGCACCGCGTCCACGGTTTCTTGTTGTTCGAGTCGTCCCGCGGCGCCGAGCGCCGAGCAGGCTGGTTCCGCCTCCAACTCCGCCGTCGGTCGGGCCGTGCGGAGGCCGTCGCGGTGGAGGTTGGTCGCAATTCTAAGTAGCCAAACCCGCGCGGCCGCCGGCTCGCGGAGTTTTGCCCGCTGCCGCCAGCCGCGGAGGAAGGTTTCCTGCGTGAGGTCTTCCGCCAGCTGGGCGTTGCGAACCAACCGCAGGGCGTACCGGTAGACGACGTCGGCATGCACTGCCAGCAGTTCGTCCACAGCGGTCGCCCCCCTCGTTCCCTGCAGGTCGCCGCCGCCGGTAGTCCCGTCCGCCGCCGGCGGGTTCGAATCCCAGCCTGCTATAAGTGAAAGACGAAGCTGGCGGGGGATCGTCAAAGAGAAAACGGTGAAAAAAGAAAACTGTGCTGTCGCTGTGGCGACTTCATGATGAATGTTGCGGCTCCCTCCCCCTTGAGGGGAGGGCTGGGGAGGGGGTGGAACCCTGGTACACGCTGTCTTCACCCCTCCCTAACCCTCCCCCTCAAGGGGAGGGGACCTCACGGTTTCATCCCCTCCGCCCGGGGCGAGGGGAGGCACGCCGCCGCATCTTACGCCTTTTGCCACGCCAGCCAAAATAATTCGCCCCGCAGGGTTTGCTCAAGCGGAATGGTTTGCCAAGTCGATTCCTTTCCCAGGGATGGTCCCCGGAGCCGGCGCGCGCCTGCGCCGGACCATCGGGCAATTTCAGCTTCAGAGACGGCGAGCGAACGATGTCGACCGGCACACTACCGACGAACGATCAGCTAAGCCGCGGACCGCTCTGGCGGGTCAGCGAGGGGATCGCCGATTTCGGCGCCGTCGTCATCCGCATGATCGAGGGCCTCGGCGATCTGACGCTCTTCGCCTGGAGCGCGATGCTCTGGATGGTCAGTCGCCTGCCGCGCCGCGATACGCTCATCAACAACCTGTACGCGATCGGCGTCCAGAGCTTGCCGGTGGTTGCCATCATCGGCGCGTTCACCGGCATGGTGCTGGCGGTGCAGTCGTACACGCAGTTCCGTAACTTTGGGCTCGAAACACAACTCGGCGGCGTGATCAACAAGTCGATGTTCCGCGAACTCGGGCCGGTGCTCGCGGCGACAATGCTCGCCGGCCGCGTCGGTAGCGCGATGGCGGCGGAACTCGGCACGATGCGTGTCACCGAGCAAATCGACGCCTTGTCGGCGATGGGCGCCAATCCGATTCACTACCTCGTCGTGCCGCGGTTCATCGGCTGCCTGACGATGATTCCCATCCTCACGATCATGGCGATGTTCATGGGCGTGATCGGCGGGGCCTATTACTGCATTCAATTTCTTGGCATCGACTATTACTACTACCGCACGAACTCGCAGCGGTTCGTTGAGAACTGGGATTTGTTCTACGGCATTACGAAGAGCGTCTGCTTCGGCGCCGTGATCGGCATCATCAGCTGCTACCGCGGCTTCAACTGCCTGCCGGGCGCCGAGGGCGTCGGCCGGGCCGCGACGACCGCGTTCGTCTACTCGTTCGTGTCGATCATCATCCTCGACCTGTTGGTGAGCATCGTGCTCGATCAGATCTACCTCTCGATCTGGCCGGTGGCTCCGTCGTTGTTTGGGGCCTGAAGGCGTCAGTTGTCCGTTGTCAGTAGTTAGTTGCGGCTGTCGCAGAGTTCGAATTCCCTCTTAGCAACTGACAACGGACCACTGACAACTGACTAGAAACCCTGACAGTCAAAAAATGGTAAGCGCCTCTCCCTTAATCGACCTCCAAAGCCTCACCGTCCGTTTCGGACGGCAGACGGTGTTGCGCGATGTTTCGATCAGCATTCCGGCCGGTCAGACGCTTGCGGTCATCGGCGAGAGCGGATGCGGCAAGACGGTGCTGCTGAAGACGATCATCGGGCTCGTGACGCCGACGGGGGGCGCGGTTGAGTTCGACGGCCGGCAATTCGGTTCGCTGCCAGAACGCGAACTCGCCGCCCAGCGGACGCGGTTCGGGTTCGTATTTCAAAACGCGGCATTGTTCGACAGCATGAACGTCGCTGAGAACATCTTGTTTCCGCTGAAGCAGCACCGTAAGGATAACGCCGCCGACCAAGAGCGGGCGATGCACGCGCTGCTGACCGAGGTCGGCCTGCCGAATACGGTGCTGAAAAAGTATCCGGCGGAACTGTCCGGCGGCATGCGGAAACGCGTCGGCTTGGCTCGTGCCCTGATCATGCGACCCGAAGCGGTGCTATACGACGAACCGACGACCGGCCTCGACCCGATCATGAGCGACGTCATCAACCAACTGATGATGCGCACACGAGACAAGTTTGAAGTCACCAGCGTGATTGTCACGCACGATATGAACACGGCGCGCAAAGTGGCCGACCGGGTGGTGATGCTCTACCCGCTCAATCGCTTGCAGCCCGACGAATCACAAATCTTATTCGATGGCCCCCCCAGCGAACTCGACAAGTCGACCGACCGACGCGTCACGCAGTTCATTCATGGCGAGGCGGGCGATCGCATGACGGAACTCGCAGAACAAGCAGGAGAATAGCGAATTAGCGGTCAGCTTTCAGCAATCAGCAGTCAGCCAGGTCGAGCGCATCCGGCGCTTGTCTGTGCATTTCTCTTGCTGATCGCTGAAAGCTGACCGCTGACAGCTCCCATATGAACGAACGCACCAAACAATTCCGAGTTGGTCTGGTCGTCTTCTTCATCTTGCTGCTGCTCAGCATCTTGGTGGTGTTGAACAGCGACTTTTCGGCGCTGCCGTTCCACGAAACCTACAAGGTGAACTTGCTCGTCGACGAAGCGCCAGGCGTGGCGCCGGGGACGCCGGTGCGCCGTCGTGGTTTGCCGATTGGCCGCGTTGCCAGCGTCGAGGATACCGACACTGGCGCGCTCATCACGATGGACATCCAAGACGGCAAGCACATCAAGTCGAACGAGCTCGGCCGCATCCAAACCTCGCTCGTCGGCGACGCGGTGATCGAGTTCATGCAAGTTTCGTCGCCGATCGGCGCCGCGACCGTCGCCCCTGACGCCACCGTGAAGGGGAAGTACGTCTCCAACCCGATGGACATGATGGCCGACATGCAGGGCGACCTGAAGCAAACGATCATGTCGCTCGGCGACGCCGGCAAGGAAGTCGCGGAACTGGCCGACCGCGTGAACCAGGTGCTCGGCGAGAATGACATGCAGCGGGTGAAACATCTCGTCGAGTCGGCCGATCAGGCGATGCTGCAGTTCTCGCAGGTGACTGCGAACCTGAACGACATCGTCGGCGATCCGATCCTCAAGCAACAACTTAAAGACGGACTCGCGCAGGTGCCAAGCCTCGTCGGCGACGCGCGGGCGATCATGGGCGCCTTGCAAGGAGCGCTCCGCTCTGCGGATGAAAACCTCAAGAACCTGCAAGGCCTCACCGGCCCGCTCGGCGATCGCGGCACGGCGATCGTCGCCACGCTCGAACAAAGCGTGCGGAATCTCGAAGAACTCCTCGGCCAGGTCGCGCAGCTGACGCGCAACGTCAACAACAGCGAGGGGACCGTCGGCCTGCTGATTCGCGATCGGCAGATCTACGACAACCTTAACCAGGCGATCGCTCAGGCCAATGCCGCGGTGGGCGACGTTCGCAAAATTGTCGGCAACCCTGAACTGAGTCGCCGCATCGACCAGATTCTCTACAACGTCTGGGTGCTGACCGACAAGCTCGCCCGCGATCCGGCCCGGTTGGCGCGAGGCATCGTCAATCGTGAGACGCCGATTAAGTGATAAGAGTTGCGAGTTACGGGTAGCGAGTTGCGAGTGCGACGCAGTAGCATCACGTTAGTGAAAGGCCTAACTGCTCAGTTCGCTGAATTCAACTCGCGCCTCGAAACTCGCGACTCGCAACTTCTGCTACTGCACCATCGGCAGCGGTTCGAGCGCTCGGCCGCCAGGCGGCAAGACGCCGGGGCCGTTCGAAGGGGGCACGATCACGCCCGGCGGCACCGCTTCGGGAGCGAGCGTCGTGCCTGGCAGCAGGGCAGGGCCGGTTGGTCCGTTGAACGCCGGGGCCGCAATCGTCGGCCGGCCGATGACTGGAGGCGGCGCTGCGGCAGGTCCGAACGCCGGCGTCGTCGCGCCCGCGGGAACCACGGCCCCTTGCTGCGTCGCCGCGCGAAGTTGTTCGCCGCGTTGAATCAGTTCTTCGGTCGGCACGATGATCTGCGGCTGCATATTGAAGCTCACCGTCCGGAAATCGTGGATCTCGTTCGGCATCACGTTTTCGGCGAAGAAGTCGATCGGCGGCAACTGATACCAGGGAGCCGGGATCGGTTGATTCACCGTCAGCGTTTCGTAGCCCGGCTTCACCAAGCGGATCTCGCGCGTGCCGTAATAGATGAAATTGGTCGCGCAGGGCGTCGTCCCGATCGGCTGATTGTCGACGTAAACCATGGCGCCGGGCGGGTTGCTCCGGATCATCAGCCGCCGTCGAACGCACCCGGGAAGCAGCGCAAGCGCTACAACCGCGAAGATCGCGAGGCGAAAGCCGGTGCGAGGGGTGGTCGACGACAGGTCCATGGACGAACGAGCGCGTATGATAAGACAGGCGGAATCGGGCGGGGAGTGTACCGGCGGGCCGCCAGGGCCGCTACGCCGTTTCCAGGAGCGTCGAAATGCTTGCACCGTGTGCCACTGGCGTGTCGCCAGTGAGAAGTGCTCGGAGGTTGGCGGATCAGCCGATCGCGAATCGGGCTCGGCTGGCCTGAAGAGTTGATTCAAACCTTTACCAGTCTGGAGGCACGGTCCTTCAGGCAAGAGGAACACTGGCGAGACGCCAGTGGCGCCCCGAAATGCCGGCCTTCCGCGCCGCTGTTGCTAGCAAGTCCCGCAGACTAAAATTAAACGTTCCGCGATCCCTTCCCCCGGCTAGGCGCACCTGGTGGCAAAACCGACCTCCAAACTGAATCGCTCGACGGGGGGGCTGAGGTGCGCTGCGGTGAGCGACATTGGCATGCGTCGCGCCAGCAACCAAGATTCGATGGCCGTCGCGCTGGCCGGCGACGATCGCGATTGGCGGAGCCGCGGCCACTTGTTCGTCGTCGCCGACGGCATGGGCGCCCACGCGGCGGGGGAACTCGCCAGCCAAATCGCCACCGACAGCATTCCGCACGCCTACCAGAAGCGGCCCGACTTGCCGCCGTGCGAATCGATCGTCGCCGCCGTCCACGATGCGAACAGCCGCATCAATGCGAAGGGTTCGAACAGCGTCGATTTCCACGGCATGGGAACGACCTGCAGTTGCCTGCTGTTGTTGCCGGACGGCGCGATGGCGGCCCATGTCGGCGATAGCCGCGTTTACCGACTGCGGGGGCATGCGTTCGAGCAACTCACGTTCGACCACAGCCTCGTGTGGGAGATGGCGGCCCTCGGTCACGCCAACGAAGAAGACGTCCCCGCCTATGTGCGGAAGAACGTGATCACCCGTTCGCTCGGCCCGCATCCGACGGTGAAAGTCGATCTCGAAGGGCCGTTGCCGCTGCGGGCGGGCGACCGCTTCCTGCTGTGCAGCGATGGGCTGACGGGACCGCTCAGCCCGCAACTAGTCGGCATGGTGTTGGCGTCGCTGCCGCCTGAAGACGCGGCACAGACGCTCGTTGATTTGGCCAACCTGCTCGGCGGCCCCGACAACATCACGGTGATCATCGCTGAAGTGGCCGACCCGGCGACGCTCGGCCAGAAGAAGGATGGCAACTCGTGGGCCGACTCGGTGACGCCGTTGGCTAACGGGCCGAGCAAGCGCGATTGGGGCTTCATCGTTGCGCTGGCGGCCCTGCTTATTCCTGGAATCATCATGCTCATTAACGGGGCAATGACTCCGGCCTTAGTGTCCGGCGGTATGGCGGTGGCGACGCTGCTGGCGTGGATCGCTCCGCGGATGAAGGGCGAGAATCCCTGCCGCGGCGTGAGCGGCCATTTCGGCAAGGCGCCCTATCGCAGCTACGCGGTAGCCCCCAGTCCGCAGAGCATTGAAATGCTGAGCGACGTCGTGCGGCAGCTAGAGGATCTTGAAGCCCAACGGAGCTGGCCGTTCGAGTGGAAAGAGGTCCACGCCGACCGCGTCGCCGCGCACAAGGCGATCGCCTCGGGCGACTACACGGCAGCGGTCGTGGCCTACTCGAGCGCCGTCCGCCGGCTGATGCAAGCCGTCCGCTCGCACCGTCCCGAACCGCCGAGCGACAGCGGCATCAACCTCAACGCCGGCTAGCATCCTCGTTCCCACGCTCCGCGTGGTAACGCCTCCCCCGACGCTCCGCGTCGCGCCGGGCGCCATGTTCTCGCCGCCAAGTCGTTAGCATGCAGGCCATGGTTTCCCTCAGTTCCGCCCCCGAACGCTGAAAGCGTTCAATCATCCAGCCCGGGGTTGATTGCGCAGCAATCTACCCCGGGTAACGTTCCCTATCTGTTGGGGGGCAGATCAGGGCGCAATTCCCGGGGTAGATCGCGTTGCGATCAACCCCGGGCTGGAGGCTGCAACGCCTTCAGCGTTGCCAAGCAGCCCGTGGCCACGACGGAGTACCGTCGAGGCCATGCCACCCGCCACCACCTTAGCCCCGGGCTCCGCCCGGGGGTCGGCCTCCACATCGGTAAGCGTTGCCCAACATAACGTTACGCGACCCCCGGGCGGAGCCGGGGCTAGAACTCGGGAATGCCGCAGAGCGGCGGGCGTTGCGTTCCCACGCGGAGCGTGGGAACGAGGGCCATGCGAACGGGCCACGCATCGGCATTCCCCGCTAGCCCCGCCTTCTGCTACAGTGCCGCCGCTCCCACGGACCGGCGTATGCGCATTCTCACCCGCTATATCCTGCTCGAAATGCTGACGGTGTTCCTCATCACCATGGGGAGCATGACCGTCTTCATTTTCCTGGGGTTGATCGGCAAAGAAGCAGTCGACAACGGCCTCGGCGCCGGGCCCATCTTGCGGCTGCTCCCCTACTTGCTGCCGCAAGCGATGCAGTTTTCGGTTCCCGGGGCGCTACTGCTAGCAACCACGGTCGTCTACGGCCGCGTGTCGTCGTCGAACGAAATCGTTGCGGTAAAGTCGCTCGGTATCACCCCGATGGTGATGCTGTGGCCGACGCTGCTATTCGCCTTCATCGTGAGCTTCGGCGCCGTTGCTCTCAACGATCTCGCCGTCTCGTGGGGAACGAACGGCGTCAAACGCGTCATCATCGAGTCGTTCGAAGAGATTGCCTACGGGCAGCTGCGCACCCGCAAAATGTTCGGTAACGAAAAGTTCAAGGTGAACGTCAAGACGGTCGTCGGCAAACGGCTGATTGGCCCTGTGATCACCTTCGAATCGGGCAGCGGCAACGTATCGATCATTCGCGCCGACGCTGCGGAAATGAACGTCAACATCGCGACCGGCGCGCTCGACGTGAAACTCTTCAATACCGAGGGGGGGCTCAAAGGCTGGACGGTCAATCTGCCCGGGGAAATCGAGCGATCGTTCCCGCTCGAGCAAGCGCTCGGCGGCGGCTCGTCGAAGCCCGGCCCGTCGGAGACGCCCCTCCGCGACATCAAGATTGCGAAAGTCGACCAAGGCAAGCAAATCGACTGGCTGAAGCACGAGATGGCGGCGGCCACAAGCATGGCGCTCATGCTAGGCCGTTTCGACGAACTCTCGCAAAGCCAGTGGAGCGCGCGAGAGGGCAATTTGAAGTGGTCTCGCCGAGAGCTGAACAAGCTGAATGTCGAGCCTTACCGCCGCTGGGCGAACGGGTTTAGTTGCCTCGGCTTCGTCCTCATCGGCGCGCCGATGGCCGTGCGTCGTCGCCACGGCGAGTTCTGGGGGAGCTTCTTCGCCTGCTTCCTGCCGATTCTGCTGGTCTACTATCCGATGCTCGTCGGCTGCGTTACTCAAGCGAAAGATGGCGCCATCCCGCCGCAGGCCGTGTGGCTGGGAAACTTTGTGCTGGCAGCCTGGGGCGTGTGGCTGATGCGGCGAGTGATCAGGTTTTAGAGGGTTCAGGGTTCGGGGTTCAGTGGCGAGTGCGAAAGCGTGTACCCGCCGCTGGACTGGTCGCTTAAGCGACCAGTCCGCAGCGCGTTCGAACCTCCTCCGTATTTCCCGAACCCTAACCCCTGAACCCTCTCCAGCTAGCACCGCCGCGCATTCGCCGCAGCCGTTCACCCTCGTCTTGCTGGTTTAATCCCCGCGGGCGTATACTCTCCTCCCGTCTCGGCGGCCCTCAGGACGAGCGCCGCCGAGCGAGTGTTCTTCGCCGAGCCGCTCCGCGCGACAAGGAGGTCGCCCCACGTGCTCTCTCATTGGCCCATACGCACGAAACTGCAGCTCGGACTCGGCCTGTTGGTGGTCGCAGTCGTCGCTCTATTCGGCAGCGCGTGCTACGGCCTCTATGCGTACCGTTCGCTGGTGAAGAATATCGCGGCCCGCTCGGCCGAGTTGCCCCAAGCCCGAATCGTCTCCGATCACGTCAACGATCTGCGCGTGACGATCAGTCAGGTTCAGCAGCGATTGAACTTCAACCTGCCCGAGGGCATCGGCAGCGATACCGACGCGTTGCTGGCGGGAATGTTTCGCACGCAATTCAGCTCGCTGGTCGATTCGCTTCGTCGCTACAAGGAAGCGCTCGGCGCCGGAGCCGTTGACGACGCGTCCGAACTCAGCGACGACCACCACGAGTGGGCGACGCTCAAGGAGATGGACGGCATCGTCGCGGAGTTGAAGCGACGCAGCGTCACCTCGTCGGATCATTCTTGGTTGGACAACCCTGAAGAGATCAGCAGCACGCGCGGCCTGATCGAAGAGTTGCGAAGCCTCAGCGGCCAATTGCCGACCCATTTGGAAGATCAGTTTGAAAAGATCGCCGACGACGTGAAGTCGCGCTATCGCACCGCGATTACGTCGGCTTGGATCGGCCTTGGTTCGATTGTGATTGTGCTGATCATCTCGCGGCGCGTCTTCAACAAGTGGTTTGCCGATCCGCTGCAAACGCTCGTCGACGGGTCGCGCATCGTCGCCGCCGGCAATTTCGAACATCGCATCGCCATCAACGCGCGCGACGAAATCGGCGAACTCGCTGAAGCGATGAACGCGATGACGCAACGGTTCTGCGAAATTCGCAACGACCTCGACCGCCAAGTGACCGAACGAACCAACCAGGTCGTCCGCAGCGAGCAACTCGCCAGCGTCGGCTTCCTCGCCGCCGGCGTCTCGCACGAAATCAACAACCCGCTCGCGTCGATCGCACTCTGCAGCGAATCGCTCGAAAGTCGTCTGCAAGATCTGCTCGAAGGCGCCGATCCCGAACGCGTCGAAGAGGTGCAAGTCGCTCGCAACTATCTGCAGATGATTCAGCGTGAAGCATTCCGCTGCAAGCAAATCACCGAGAAGCTGCTCGACTTCGCCCGTCGCGGCGACACGCTGCGGCATGCCGCCGATTTGCGGGAGCTGGCCGAAGGCGTCATCGAAATGGTGCAGCATCTCGGCCAGTACCATGATAAGAACCTCGTGCTGTTGCCTGGGCCGCCCGCAATCGCCGCAGTCAACGCGCAAGAAATCAAGCAAGTCGTCCTCAACCTGATCACCAACGGGTTGGAGTCGCTCGACGCCGGCGGCACGGTCGAAGTGTCGATCGAACGCGACGCGCTGGCGGCTCGCATCGTCATTAGCGACAACGGCTGCGGCATGAACGACGAAGTCCGCAAACATCTGTTCGAGCCTTTCTTCACCCGCCGGCGTTCGGGGCAGGGGACGGGGCTTGGCTTGTCCATTACTCACCGCATCGTCGAAGAACATCGGGGCAGCATCGAGGCAACGAGCGAAGGGCCGGGCCGCGGATCGCGGTTCGTCGTCTCGCTCCCGCTGGCCCTGCCGAACAAGGAGACGCACCATCGCTACCAAGCAGCCTAACGGTCAAGGATTGACCCTGTTGTTCGCCGACGACGAGCCCTCGCTGCAAGAGCTGATGAAGCTCGAACTGCCGCGCCTGGGCCACCGCGCCACCGTCTGCCCCGACGGACTCACGGCCGTCGCTGCGCTGGAAAAGAATACCTACGATTGCATCATCGTCGATCTCGACATGCCGGGCCTCGACGGCATCGGCGTCATCGCGAAGTGCAAAGAAACCTCGCCCGGCACCGAAGCGGTCGTCCTCACCGGCAAGAGCTCGCTCGAAACGGCGATCGCGGCTTTGCGCCACGGCGCGTTCGATTACCTCACGAAGCCTTGCCGGCTGATCGAAATCGAAGCGTTGCTGAAGCGCGTCACCGAAAAGAAACTGCTTGAGCAGAAGTATCGCGCGCTCGAGCACCAAGTCCGCCGCCTCGAAGGCGCCCCGCGGCTCATCGGCAACACGCCGGCGATGCAAAAGGTGCGGATGCTGATCGAACGCGTCGCGCCGACCGGTTCGACCGTCCTTATTCTTGGCGAAACGGGCACCGGCAAGGAGCTGGTCGCGCGTTCGTTGCACGATCACAGCACCCGCGCACACATGCCGTTCGTCGCGATCAACTGCGGCGCCTTGCCGGAGACGCTCATTGAGAGCGAGCTGTTCGGCCACCGCAAAGGCGCCTTCACCGGCGCCGACGATCACCGCGTCGGCCTGTTCGAAGTCGCCCACGGCGGCACGATCTTCCTCGACGAAATCGGCGAGTTGCCGAAGGCGATGCAAGCCAAGCTGCTCCGCGTGCTCGAAAGCGGCGAAATTCGCCGCGTCGGCGAGAACAAGCCGGTGATGGTCGACGTCCGCGTCGTTTGCGCCACTCACCGCAACCTGCCGGAAATGGTCGCCGCCGAAGAATTCCGCGAAGACTTGATGTATCGGATCAACACGTTCGAAATCACGCTGCCGGCGCTGCGGGAGCGGATTGAAGACGTGCCGGAACTCGCCCGGCATTTGCTCGTTCGCCATCGTCGCGGCAAAGACGCCGACGCCGGCATCGCCGAGGATGCGATCATCGCGCTCTGCAGCCACGTCTGGCCCGGCAACGTCCGCGAACTGGCGAACGTCATCGAACATGCCACCATTTTGTGCGACAGCGGCCCGATCCACCGCGAGCACTTGCCGTCGCGGTTCGACTCGCGGCAACTCGTCGGCGCCGCCCGCCAGAAGCCGGGCGTCATGACGCTCCGCGAACTCGAAATGGAAGCGATCCACGACGCGCTTGAACGCCACGCCGGCAACAAGCCCAAGGCCGCCGACCAACTCGGCATTAGTTTGAAGACGCTTTACAACAAGCTGAACACAACTGGCGCGCCCGAGAAAGCCGCCTAGTGTATCGTCAACACAGCGAGCCGAGGCGTCTCGCCCCCGGCGCATCCCTCCAGCTTAAAGAGCGGCCGCGTGTTGAACCACGCGGCCGCTTTCGTATTCACGAAGCGCAATCCGCCCGCCGGCTCAAGTCGCCAGTAAGCGGCGCCGACGCATCGCTCCCGCGGCGACAACGCCCACGCCAGCCAGCGCCAACGACGCCGGTTCAGGCACGCTGGCGATTTTGAATCCCATCGACGTGCCGTCCCAACTGGTCGTGGCGAATGTGGTTCCACCTGGGGAGATCACACGGTAGCTCACTCCCGTGCCGGCGACAATGCAGTGCAGGTTGCCGGCTGCGTCGAACGCCACGCCCCTGCCTGGCAGCGGTCCCAACGCCGTGTTGACGACCATCACGCCGGAAAGATCGGGAATGCCGTCAACGACCGGAAGGACGGCGACGTCGCCGCTTCGCAACATGGCGGCGAGCCACATTTGATCAGGCGAAATCGCGATCCCCATGACATTGCGCATTACGTCGGCAATGTTTGGATCGTTGAGCATCGCGCGGCTCGCCGTAAGCGAATCGTAGATCGGCTCTCCCTGCGGATTGAGGACGACGATGCCTGCAGAACTGCCAGATAGCAAGGAATTCGAGAGATAGAATTTTCCGTCGGCCCCGCGAGCAAGGTCGGGCGTGCCAATCGGCGGCAAAACATTCTCAGTATTCACCTTCGTTGGCATCTGCGCGGAGAATTGAGCGTCGAAGCCAAGGTCGTAACGCCACACGCTGTTGAGGTCGCTTGTGTCTGTTCCGCCAATCTGGCTGCTGCTGAAATCGCGATCGACTGTGTGGACCACCAGCGTTCCGTCGTAGGGCGATCCCGAGACGACGAAACCGGTGATCCGACCGTGATTGGCTTCCGGCGGGAGCGGCGGCGGACCGAAGCCAGGGGCCAACACCGGATAACTCATCCACAACTGCCCCTCAAGCCGGACGAGGCCGTGGGAGAGGAGCGCCCCGTCAGCGACGTAGACCTCATCGTCGGTTCCGACGGCGAGCCGCCAAGCGATGGAGCCTCCTCCGGGAAAGGAGAATCCTGAGTCCGGAAAGAAATCCCCGTATCCGAAGGCGTCGGAGCCGTCTGCGGCCACTGCGTAAACGCCGCGACTTAGATAGCGCGCGGAGTCAGCCGTGGGCCCTAATGATGCGTTGCCGATGTAGGCAATGCCGAAGTTGGGCGAGTTCGGGTTGAGATTGACGCCGACGCCTCTCGCCGCATTGAAGCTGTTGAGCGGATTGGTATCGTCGCTCACCAATCGCAGACCAGACGCCGGAACCGATTGCGAAAGCCCGTTCGCAGCGGACAGTGCCGTACCGCCGGTGGGAATCGTGTAACCTTCCGCCTCCATGTTCTTCACAAGGATGGAGAACTTGTCGAGCGGCGAAGACAACGGAAACGTTTTCGTCCCCTTCGTCGAACCGTCGAGCCATTGCAGTGGTCCGCCGTTGACGCTGTAGCCAACTTGCTCGGCAGGTTCGTTGAGAACGAACGAAACTTCTGGCGCCGTGGGAGGGACGACGCTCGCGAATTGCGCCAAGCTAGGCGCCGTGTTGATGGAGACACGCGAGGCGTAAGGCACGCCGTAGGTCGCGGGAGCGCATAGAAACAAGATAAGGGCTGCCAAGCAGGCGGGAACGGCGCTTCTCGTCATGAGCAATCCCTTCAAGCGGCGAATCGTGTGGAGCGACGACGGCCAGTGCCGGCATCGACGCTATCTTGCAGGGAGACGATGGCAACGTCAACAAAAAACAGGAGTTGGCGGCAGGGGATTCGTTTTAGCCTAAATCGCTGCGTACTGAGGCGAGCGCGACCCACTGGTAGAGGATTATCCCTTGATTTTGACCAGTAAGATGCTATCTTACCTTTATGAAGACAACGTTATCTAGCAAAGGCCAAATTGTGCTGCCGGCGGAGCTCCGCGAGCTTGACCGTATTACTCCAGGGCAGCAATTTGAGATCGAGCGTCTTCAGTCGGGGGAGTACCTCCTGAAGAAGGTCTCGACGCCGACGATCAGCATGGTCGACTGGCTGCAATGTTGTCCTGAAAAGGATTGGTTCCAGCCGATTCCGTCTGAAAGTACGGACACGCTGTGAGATACCTCGTCGACGCCAATGTGGTGAGCGAGGCCACGCGCCAAGAGCCCGATCGGAAGGTGATGTCATGGCTCGTCAGCAATGAACTCGCCTGCGCCGTCAACCCAATCATCTTAGGCGAGATCGAGTTCGGCATCTTAGCGCTGCCGTCGGGCAAGCGGCGCAAGAATCTGCAGGAGTGGTTCTGCGACGCGGTGCGCGCCTTACAGGTTCTAGAAATGGACGCTGCAACAGGCTCTGAATGGGCGATCCTGCTGGCGGAACTCAAGCGCAAAGGGCGCGCGATGCCAGTCAAAGACAGCCTCATTGCCGCGACGGCGCGGCAGCATAAGCTGACTGTTGCGACGCGCAATTTAGCTGACTACAAGTACGCAGGCGTCGCTCTGGTGAATCCATTCGCTTAGCGGGAGGGCGCCTAGTGCCCTCACCCCACCTTGCGAATCACCCCCGTCACCACCCCCAGCACCTGCACGTCGCGGACGTAAATCGGCTTCATCGAAGAATTCGCCGGCTGCAGGCGAATGCGGTTCGCTTCGGGGTACCAATACTTCAGCGTCGCTTCGCCTTCTTCGGTGAGCGCGACGACGATGTCGCCCTTGTGGGCGGTCTTCGTCTTGCGGCAGATGACGATGTCGCCGTCGGCGATTTGCGCTTCGATCATCGACTCCCCCTTCACCCGCAGCGCGAAGCTGTTCTTCTTCGCGGGGAAGAATTCGTCGAGGTTCAGCCGCTCGGCTTGCTCGATCGCTTCGGTCAGATTGCCGGCCGCCACCTGGCCGACCAGCGGAAAGCCATCGTCACGCCCGGCGTCGGTCATTTGGATCGCCCGCGACATGTTCGGCTCGCGGGTGATGATCCCCTTCTTCTCGAGCGCCTTCAGGTGGCACATGACGCCGTTCGGCGAGCTGATCTCAAAATACTCGCCGATCTCCCGCACGGTCGGACCGTAGCCGCGGCCGCGAATTTTCTCCTTGATGAAGTCGTAGACTTCCCGCTGCCGAGTGGTGAGTTGGTCGAGTGACATGGCAGTTCCAGCCGATGGGAGGAAGGGAGGGAATCGCCGCCGGTTCCGTGCCAGCGGACGTATCTCCTGATGGTAGTATACGTTAGTGCATGAATCAAGCGCGCATGTACAGGTGTTCGACGAGATTTCTGCGGAACTTCAGACCAATCGACGCCAGCGTGCGTAGTAGAGGCGTTCGTCGGCGGCGTTTTGCCGGCCGGGAGGCTGGCGAGCCTTCGGCTGTCGGGCGGTGTTAAGCATCAAAGCGGAGGGCTCAAAACGTCGCCCGCACGGCTTACCCAGGCCCGACATTGCCCCCCGATGGGACCATTGCGACAATTACCACAACCCCGCCCCTGCACGCCTCTCGCCGTTGCACGCCGGACTTCTATGAAACGATTTCCCTTCGTCCGTTCGTTGCTGTCGCTCGTCCTGAGCGCCGTCGTTGTCCAACCGCTAGCAGCCCAAACCGCGTCGCCCGTCTCGCTGGAACCGACGGCTGACACCGCGAAGGTGCTGGCCGCCCGTGCTCCGACAAACGCCGCCGAACTGAAGCTAATCCAAGATCAACTCTTGAAGGTGATCGACCGCGTGATGCCCGCGACCGTCGCGGTTGAAATCCGCGGCGCCGCTGGGAGCGGGGTGATCGTCAATAAGGAAGGGCTGGTCCTCACAGCCGCTCACGTGGTCGGCCGCGCCGGCCGGCGCGGTTGGGTCCAACTTCCCGATGGTCGCCGCCTCCGCGGCACGTCGCTTGGAGCCAACCATGAAGTCGACGCCGGCATGATGCAGATCGACGAGCCGCCGGATGACTTGCCGTTCATTCCCGTCAGCACGGGGCCTGCGCTCGATCCCGGCCAATGGGTCGTCACGATCGGCCAGCCGGGCGGCATTGTCAAAGACCGTGCTCCGCCGGTCCGCTTCGGACGGGTGCTGTTCCGCGACGAAGGGCTCCTCTGCACCGACTGCGAGCTCGTTGGCGGCGACTCGGGCGGCCCGCTGTTCGACATGAAGGGCGAAGTCGTCGGCATCCACAGCAGCATCGGGCCGATGGTCACCCACAACTTCCACGTCCCAGTCACCTGCTTCAACAAAGACTGGGACCGCCTTGCGAAGGGCGACGTCTGGGGCGGGCACTACGACGACGATCCCAATGCTCGGCCGCTGCTCGGCGTCCGCGGCAGTGCCGAAGCGGGCACGTGCGTGATCACCGCCATCTTCCCCGGACTGCCGGCGGAAGGCGCGGGGGTCAAGGTCGGCGACGTCATCACGGCGGTCGACGGCCGGCCGATCAATACCTTCGACGAACTGCAGCGGATCGTCTTCCACAAGAACCCTGGCGATCGCTTGAAGCTGGAGATCGACCGCGCAGGAAAGACGCTGGAGATTTCCGTCCGGCTGGGCGGCGACGAGTAACGCCGGGCGGCGGATTGTTGCCGGTTTGTAAGAAAAACTTTGCGGTCGCCTGCTGGTTATGATAGATCAGGGGCTCAGGGGGCGGCGGTAACGGAGCAGAGGAACAGATGAAGACGTTGCTGAATCGCATGCGATGGAGCGGACGGATTGCCCTGCTGCTCGCCGCTGGTTGGTCGACGCTCGCGCCGAACGCGCCAGCCCAAGCCGACGAGCCGGCGCCCAAACGCGAGCGTCGCGATGCGGAAGCGGAGTACTCCGAAGGCTCCTTCGGCATGGAGCGCTTGTTCGTGCCGCGCTGGCGCCTGACCGACGGCCCGCAAGTTCGCTCGGCATTCCGCGACGTCGTGAAGGACGTCGTCGCTGCGACCGTTTCGATTCAATGCGACGGCAAGCAAAGCGCCCTCGGCGGCATCATTAGCCCCGACGGCTGGATCGTCACCAAAGCGACGCCGCTGTGCGGCAAGCTGACCGTTGAGCTGGCCGACGGCCGGAAGCTGCCCGCCACGACGGTTGCCGAAAGCGGCCAGCATGACTTGGCGCTGCTCAAGGTCGATGCGACCAATCTGCCGTCGCTCGATTTGAACGCGGCCAATGGTTCGCCGAAGGTTGGCTCCTGGCTCGCGAGCACGGGCCACTCGAAAGATCCCGTCGCCGTCGGCGTCGTGAGCGTGCCGCCGCGCGTGATTCCGTCGCAAGCTGGCGTGCTCGGCGTGCAGATCGACGAAGTCGAAGCCCGCATCGTGCAAGTCTTCCCCGACACCGCCGCTGAAGAAGCCGGCGTCGAGCCCGAAGATCTCATCGTCGAGGTGAACGGCAAGAAGGTCGCCAGCCGCGAGAAGCTCAAGGAAGTGATCGCGTCGTTCAACCCAGGCGATGAAGTGGAACTGGTGATCGATCGCTCCGGCGAGGAAGTGAAGCTTCACGCGACGCTCACCGGCGATTTCCCCGGCCTGCCGATGGGCCGCAGCGAGTTCCAAAACAACCTCGGCGGCAAGCTGAGCGTTCGCCGCTTCGGCTTCCCGCTTGCGTTCCAGCACGATACGGTGCTGCGTCCCGCCGACTGCGGCGGGCCGGTCGTCGACCTCGACGGTCATGTGGTCGGCTTCAACATCGCCCGCGCGGGACGGACCGAATCGTACGCCCTGCCGGCCGAGGCCGTCCAAGGCGTGCTGAAGGAGCTGATGAAAGAGCACCTGATGGTGAAGAAGCATTCGCCCGAGGCCGAAGCGGCCGAGAAGCTTGAGATCAAGTAGGTCGGCGTTTCCGTTCGCTTGTGGGAGGCGTCTCCGACGCCGATTCCTCGTTCCCACGCTCCGCGTGGGAACGCACCCCCCGCCCTCTGCGGCATTACTCCGCGCTCTCCACGCCGCGCAGCAGATAAAACGCCTTCGCTTGCGACGGCATCGACGACGAATCGTACGGTTTCGTTGGCGTGCCCCGCTGAAAAATGGGCTGCATCAACGGCTCTGCTTCGTCCGCATCACAAGCTAAGTAGAACTCAGCCGTGTCCGCAGCCGCGTCGATACGCCAGGCCCACCGCTGGTCGTCATGCGTGCCGAAATGGTCGCAAGCGTTCACGTTCCACCCCTCAAGCGGATAGGGATAGATCGACCTCGCGATTCGATAAATCTCCCGTTCGTCGTCTTCGTCCGACGATGGTTCGACGGGTACGGAGCCTGTGTAGGCCACTGCAGCGCGCGAGGCGAGTTGCGAGGCCAATCGCTCCCCGCTCTCGCGATCTGTTTGCACTCTCATGTGGAGCGAGTTGGGAACCTCGGTCCAGAATCCGACGTCGGCGTCGACGATCGCTAGCGACTTCCCGTCGACGGCGAAGTAGCTGTGCAGCATGTCATCGACTTCGGCCCGCGTCGCTCGGGGAGGCGTCTGCTGGCGAGCGGCGAGCATGACGAGTGCCGCTCCGAGGAACGCGACCACGCCGAGCTTGATGTAGAAGCGATTCATTTCCTACTTCATCCACCGATCCGCGAAGTCCATGTAGATATTCCAGTCGGCCGGCGTCATCGAGTGCTTACCGCTGCGGATCCAATAGCCAAGCCGGCCGTCGCCCAAGAGCGGCGCATCGGCGGCGGGCATCGCGTCCGCTTTCAGGCCGTCGACGCCGAGTAGTTCGTAAACCGGCGCCGCCGCTTGCAGCACCTCGAACTGCCCCGACGGATTGGCCCACAAATCATCGGCAGCCGCGGTGAACAGTACCGGCCGCGGCGCGCACATGGCCACCAGGCAGTTTTGGTCGACCGGCAAACGCGACGGATCGTCGCCGAACTTCGTGAAGTTGCCCGCGAACCAATGCGGGAACTTCTCGGTGATGATCCGCACCGTTTCCGCCTTCGGATCATCGTGCCGGCTCGGCCCGCTGCCGCCGCAGCCCGCCTGATTGGCGACGGTCAGCGCGATCCGCTCGTCGAGGGCCCCGGCCAATAGCGCCGTTTTGCCGAGCCGCGAGTGCCCGACGACCGCGATGCGATCGGGATCGATCGCATCATCGGTGCGCAAGTAGTCGACCGCCTGCTGGATGCCCCACGCCCACCACATGATGGTCGCCGTCTCCGCGGGATCGGCTTCGCCATCGGCCTCGAGCGCCGCCCGCATCCCCTCGCGGACATCGGGGCGATCGGGCTGAATATCGCCGCAGTAGAACGTCGCGACCGCATAGCCGCGCTGCACGATCTCCGCGAGCGGCCAATCGTCGGCCTGCCCGCCGCGGCCCGCGTCGGTGGCGCGATTGCCGACGACGCCCGGATGTCGGTCGGGCATCCAGCCATCGGGCAGTCGCACCCGCGGGTCGTCGGTCAACTGATGGTTGCCGGCAAAGTTCATCCCCACGAAGCAGGGCGCCCGCGGCACGTCGTTCGGCGTCGCGATCAGCAGATAAATCTTCGGCCAATCTGGCGGGCCGATCGTTAGCTCTACCTCGCGCAACGTGCCGATGCCGTCGAACGCGCGGCGATCTTCAAACAACACGCGATGCGCGAGCGGCGTTTGCGAGTCGTAAGCCGGCCCCTGCGGAACGCGGCCGTAGACGTACGTTTCGAACAGCTCCAGCAGTTCGGGCCGCCGAGCTTGCCGCCACGCTGCGGCAGAGGCGACGCGCGTGCCGTCTTGCATCACGAGCGGATCGGGCAGGGCAGGGTGCGCGGGGAGTACCGCGGGTGAGGGATGTTCGCCGCGTGCAGCGCCGACAGTCATCGCGAGCGCTCCAAGCATAGAGAGTAAAGAGAAGAAGATTCGCATCTGACGAGTTCTCGTGAGAGGAGTGAACTGAGCAGAGGCACAAAAAAAGCCCTGAAGGGGCGACGGAGGCGTCGTTCCTTCAGGGCTTTGATTGTAGTGTTGCGATTGGCTTGATGGCCACGCCCCGGACCGCGGGGCTGAACCCCGCGGCTCTTGGGACAAACAGCATTATGGCTTAGCCGTTTAGGACGTCCGTTACTCCGGGGATCGCGATGGCGTAAAAACCGTCCTTGCCCGGCATCACTGGCGGGTCGGCGTCGAAGGCGTACTTCTTCGGCGACAGGTCGACCGTCGAGTTGAGCGCTTCTTCCCACTTCAGCACCTTGCCGGAGTAGGTCGCCATGCGGCCCATGATGGCGGTCATCGTGGAGTTGGCGCCGTTATCGCCTTCGTTGTAGATGTCGCCCTGGCGGAGCGCCGCGAACAGATCGTGGTGCTCGTTGTGCCAGCCGTTCACCGCTTCCTTGTCGCTCTTCCACCGCTTCGCGCCGTTGGCGTTGATGGTGAAGCCGCTGATGTCGGCCGTCCCCTTCGTGCCGTGGGCGTGCTCGCTCACCGACGACCAGCAGCCGTCGATGTGGCGGCACTGGCTGTACATCTTCGTGCCGTCGGGGTAGGTGTACTCGACGGCGTGGTGATCGAAGATTTCGCCGTAGTCCTTGCCGGTGCGAACTTGCCGACCGCCCATGCCGCCTGCTTCGGCCGGGTGGGCGCCCTTCAGCCAGTTGCTGACGTCGAGGTTGTGAATGTGCTGCTCAACGATGTGGTCGCCGCAGAGCCAGTTGAAGTAGTACCAGTTCCGCATCTGGTACTCCATCTCGGTCATCTCCGGCTTGCGGGGACGCATCCACAGGCCGCCGCTGTTCCAATAGACGCGGGTGGCGAGGATGTCGCCGATCGCGCCATCTTGCAGCCGTTGGATCGTTTCGATGTACTTCGGTTCGTGATGGCGCTGCAGACCAACCGCCACCATCAGGTTCTTCTCTTTGGCGATCTCGTTGGCAGCCAGCACGCGGCGCACGCCCGGGGCGTCGACGGCGACCGGCTTCTCCATGAAGATGTGCTTGCCAGCGTTGACCGCAGCTTCGAAGTGTTGCGGACGGAAGCCTGGCGGCGTGGCGAGAATCACCAGATCGACGCCGCTGTCGATCACCTTCTGGAAGCCGTCGAAGCCAACGAACTGCCGCTCCGCGGGGCAATCAACGACGCTGTCGATGAAGAGCGAGTCCTGCTTTTCTTGGCCCTTCTTCACGTCTTCGTTGATGCCGTAGACGGTGTTCTGCATGTTGTCGGCGAACGCATCGCACGCGGCCCACAGGGTGACCTTGCCCTTGGTCTCGAGCGCCTGGGTCGCCGCACCGCGACCGCGACCGCCGCAACCGATCAGGCCGATCTTGATTTCATCGCTGCCGCTGATGTGGGCCGAGCGGGCAATCCGCTGATTGAGCCCCAGCACGGCGCCGCCGGCGGCGATCGCCGCAGCGCCCTTGATGAACTGCCGCCGCGAATTGTCGGCCGGAAGATTTTGGTTGCTTTGATCAGACATGCTCGCCTCCAAAAGTGGATAAGTGTTTTTGCATCTTTCCCCTCCCTCGAAGGGAGGGGCCAGGGGAGGGATTCCCGACGCATCCAAGCTTGATCGAGTGTGAACCGAAAAGCCCCTCGCCAACCTCTCCCCTCAGGGGAGAGGGACCATTCCTGAATTGCCGCTACCTAGTGTCTCCGCTGAGGAGCTAAAGGTGTCATGCCATTTCTTCTCGTTCCCACGCTCTGCGTGGGAACGAACTCTTCGCCGCTCCTGCGGCATGAACCATCTAGTCAAGCAAATGTTACCGAAAAGCACGCGACGCAGAGCGTCGCCCTCAACGTTCCTACGCGGAGCGTAGGAACGAGTTCTACGAGGTTTACTTCCCGCTGCTAATCTTCGTCGAAGCCTCAATCGCCTGCGGCAGCGTCGCGTCGGCGTTGCCGAGCGCCCCGCGGCCCTCCTTCAGTCGGGCCTTCACATCGCCCGCCAAATCTTCGACGTCGATTTCCCAGACCCGCTTCTTGTCTTCGTCGGTGAGCGGCGCGTAGGGGCGAACTAGCCGCATGCCGACGCCCATGGCTGCTTCCTCAGTATACCACCACGGGCTCTTCGGCAGATTGGGGTCGGACATTTTCCAATCCTCTTCTTCCGACTTGTGCCGAGCCGCGCTCCGCAGCCGGTCGGCCGTGTCGAGCCACGAGCCGCCGCGAATCACCCGCGGGTAGAGCTCGGTCGGCCAGTTGACCGTCTCCCAGGCGTCGATCGCTTCGCCATCCTTCGCTTGTTCGCCCAGCTTCTTATACCGGTCCTCGGCGTAGCCGTCGAGCGTCCACTCGGCGACGTTGCCGTGGATGTCGAACAAGCCCCAAGGATTCGCTGCCTTCGAGCCGACCGGGTGCGTTTCGTAGTCGGCGTTGTCGTCGAGCCAGCCGTAGTTTTCCACCTTGCCGGCATCGTCGCCGAACGAGTACGGCGTGTCGGTCCCGCCGCGAGCGGCGTATTCCCACTCCGCTTCGCTCGGGAGGCGATAGTCTTGACCGGTAAGCCGGCTGAGCCACTTCGTGAACTGCCGCGCCGAGTAGTGCGTCATCGTCACCGCCGGCTGATTCGGCTGGTCGCCCGCCATGTAGGTGTGGTCGGGCATGTAGAGGGGCGTTGGGCACGTGACGCCGTCGACGCCGTGATTGTCGACGTCGCCTTTCCAGGCGTGCCCTTCGATCAACTCCCAACCTTCGGCGTTTTCATCTTTGCCGGGGTCGGTCGCGCGATTGGCCGCCAGCGTTTGCAGTTGCTTGAAGGCGTTGTACATCTTCATGTACGACTGGTACTCGGCCCACGTCACTTCATGCTTGCCGATCCAGAACGGCGCGACCTTCACGCGGACCTGCGGCCCTTCGTCGTCGCTGCGGTCGGCTTCGTCGTCGGGGCTGCCGAGCAGAAACTCGCCCCCCGGAATCGGGATCATCTCAAACTTGACGTTGGTCCCCGGAATCGTCTGGGTGTAGGGAACCATGAACTTTCCGTCGACTTCGACCGCCGGCCCATCCGCCGGTTTGACGTCGACGATTCCCTCGGCCTCCGCTGCGTGAACGATGTTCGTCACGAGCATCGAGAGCGAGATACCGCATGCGAGGACGATCGCCCCGCTCCACCACGATCCGAACTTCAACATGATGCAATCGCCGCGCGGCGATCCTGGACCAAGAATCTCAAAAGCGACCCCCGTGGAGCGTCGCCGGTCCTTTGAGCATAAGCCCCCGCTACGGCCCCAGCAATGCAACGCGAGCGGCCGGTGCGCAACGGCGAGAGCGAGTCTCACTTACCCGCCGGGCTGCGCGTTGACGCATCTGCCGACTACCGAACGAGATGGTTCGTGAAGCCTTGCGATTTCAGATACTCCCACGCCGCGATGATCTCCGCCGGGAGGTTGTGCGCCGTCTGATACCCTCGTTGCGGGTAGCGCAAAATGCGGTCAACGTCGCCGACCATTTCGTCGATCACGCCCAAAATGCCGACCACGTTGTTCACCTCGTCGGGGAAGCGAATCGCCGGGGCGTCGACCATCCCTTGCATTTCAGGCCATTGCACCGGCAGGGTGAGTTGCACCCGCAGCACCGAGTTCGGCTTCGTAAGAAAAACCGCGCGGCGAAGTTCCGGAACGAGCCGCCGAACGCACGAAACATTCTCGCCGAAGTTGGTCGCTTCGGTTTCGAGCCGAATCGCCGCCGGATCGACGCCGTTCGCGACTGCCCGCTCCCGAAAGACCTCAGCCTCCGTGATGTTCCACAAATGCTTCGTCCAGTTGCCGGTGTTGCCGGTGATGATGAGTTGCGGCGCGATTCCCTGGCGGAGCAACTCGCACGCATAGTCAGCGACGCGCAGGTCGTACGAGCAGCAGACGACGATCGCTTCGCATGGTGCATGCTCGCGACCAGCGGCCATGTATTCCCACAGCCGCGTCGCCATCTCAATCGTCTGCGAATGCATCTACCAACCGCCAATAGAAGCCCCCGGCTCTGCCGGTGGACGAACTGCAACTTCCGGCGCGTGTTTAAGTCACGGCCAACGCAAAGAGTCTAACAAACCCCCGCCTGCCCGCTCAGATAGCGACTGGCCGTCGAATTCGTCCGCTGCACCTCGTCGAGCAGCGTCCGCAGCGCGGTACGCAGCGCCTCGTGCGGCCGATCCGCCGCACAAATGAAATTCGCCAGCGGCTCGACGGCCCGGCTCAAACCAGCGTCAACGGAAACAACAGCGGCAGTCGGCGTGGCAATCATCGGAAGACTCCTGCGAATAAAAGTGAGCGTGTAGGAGGCGACTCTCGCCCCTTCACCCAGTAGTCGAGCGAGCTTCCCCCAAATCGACGCCGCCCAGAAAAAAAGTTCCCCCACCCCAACAACGGGCTGAGTCGCTTCAGCGACCAGCCGGCGCCATCGCAAGACTGGACAGGATCACAGGATTGCAAAGGATCAACAAGATTAAACTCGATTAAGCGTATCAAGGCCCGACGCGAACTCTAAACCCACAGCGCCGTATTCATCCCGTAAATCCCAAACATCAAACTTCAATCAGTACCTCCCACGCCTAACCAGCGAACCCCAACAAGCGAGCCGAGGGGTTCACCCCCTCGGTCTTCCCCAACGGCGCACAACGCAGCGACTCGCACGCATCTCGCCCGTTAAATGCCACGCACGCTCGTGAAATATTACGGGCGATATCGCACAGACTCGCAGCGAGCGACCGCAGCTGGCGCCGTCCCCTCCGCTCACTTGCTCTGTTTCCTCGGGCAAACGCCTGCGTTGTCCGAAATCGCTCTCCTTGGCCCGAAAAATGCGTTAGCCGCTTGGGAGCGCGTGTTCGCATCACCGCTGTCATCGCAGACACCAAGGAACCAAACATGAGCTCCTCCCCTAGCTCAACGCTCAACCGTTCACGCGCCGGCTTCACGCTCGTCGAACTGCTCGTGGTGATCGCGATCATCGGCGTGCTCGTCGCGTTGCTACTGCCTGCCGTTCAAGCGGCGCGCGAAGCCGCCCGGCGGTCGACGTGCGTCAATAATCTCAAGCAGATTGCCCTGGCCACGCAGGTCTACCACGACACGCATAATGAATTCCCCATCGGCCACACGACGGACAGCGCCGTGAAAGCTAACGACGGTCCAGGCTGGTCGTGGGGGGCGTGGATCCTGCCTCAAATGGAGCAAGGCGCCGCCTTTAGTCAAATCGACTTTGATGAGTATTGCTGCGTCGAGAACCCGACGACGCCCGGGCAGATCCAAAACGTTGCCCTCATCAAAACGCCGCTTCCCTTCTTTATCTGCCCGACCGATGGGGCGCCCCCCGTTTCTCGCACGCCCGGACAGGTTGCAGGCTCAGTCGTGGAAATGGCCACCACTAGTTACGCCGGCAACGGCGGTTCGTTCGACGACAGCCATTACAACCAGGATGGCGACGACCGTGCCAATGGCATCTTCATGCGGCATCGCCTTCCCACCGTTGCCGGCACGACGCGCTCTTCGAAGCGGCTCAAGGAAATTGTCGACGGGACGACGAATACAATTCTTGTCACCGAGTCGGCTTGGGACGTTTCGTATAGCGACGAAAGCATTGGCGAATTTGTCGGCCGCAAGCGCTGGTACGGCTCGGGCGCCGGCTCGAATCGCATGATCAACGAGGGGGTCGCGTCGATGAATCCGCCGAATTCAGCGCCCAACGCCACCATTCGTCGGGCCGCGGCCAGCATGCACCCCGGCGGGGTGAACTTTGCGATGGTCGATGGCAGCGTCCACTTCATCACCGAGGACATCGAAAGCACGAACCGGACTTGGACTCAACGCAACACCCCGAATCCTGAAGATCCCTACGACAGCGCCCGCAGCGGCTTGGCCTATGGCGTGTACCAACGGCTTTGGTCACGCGCCGACGAGCAACTCGTTGGTGATTTTTAAGATGCATCGCACCGCCTTGCCACATCATCAACACTTGAATTCAAGTTTAGATGTTGCGGCTCCCTCCCCCTTGAGGGGAGGGCTGGGGAGGGGGGCGATGCTGGTACCCGCTTCAATCACCCCTCCCTAACCCTCCCCCTCAAGGGGAGGGAGCCTCAATGTTTAATTTTCTTGGCCTTTGGGCTGGCAGCGGTTAGACAAGCTCCGCAGTCTGCAGCCAGCGCTACTTACGCCAACCAATACCCACGCATGCACAAACTCTCCCGCCCGCTAACGGTCGCCACGCTGTTCCTCACCGTTGCCACATTCGGTTGCGGCAAGCCCGCCATGCGCCCAGGCTTCGCCGAAGCCCACGGAACAGTGACGCTCGATGGCCAGCCCCTCGCCGGCGCCCATGTCACCTTCGAAAACGAAAAGGGGACTAGCTTCGCCGTCGCCGACTCCGCGGGAAATTACGTGGCGGAGTATAGCCGCACGCTCAAGGGCGCCCCGATTGGCAAAAATCGGATCTTGATCAGCACCAAAGTCGCCACCCCTGGCGACGATCAATCGACGATGACGCTCAACCCCAAGACTGGCGAGTACGAAAAGACCGAACTCGTTCCGGCCAAGTATCGCAAAGACGCGCCGATCGAAATCGACGTCACCGCCGACGGCGCTCCGTACAACTTCGAGCTGACCTCGAAGTAGACGTTACCGCGCGCCAAGGTATCGCCGGAGTCAGGCTTCATCAAACTCAGCGGGCATCGGCGGCGCAGGAGTCTCGTCGTAGATGCCAACCCACTCGGCGGCCAGCGTCGCGTCGTAGAACTGCACCCAGGTTCGTCGAGGGATATTGCCTTCTCGCAGGCGTCGACGCACGGCCAGAATGCCGGCGTTAACGTCGGTCAGCGCAAGCTCGATGTACGAGTAAAGCAGACCGGTTCCTGCTCCGATGACGCACCCCGCCTGCGCCGCCTGTAACGCCTCATCGAGGGCGTCTTCGATCTCATCGCGATCGCCGAAGCTGCTTTCGTCGAGTCCCTCGGCGCCATCGATCTTGACGTAGCAAAAGATTTCTCCCACGCGGCTGAACCGTTCTGAAAAGAATGAGCGACCATGCGTTGCCTGCCACATTGGTGCGTAGCTGGAAGTGGCAGTGAGTAAGTCTTGCCGCCCGGCGTAATCGTCAGCCGGCGTCGGTTGTAGTTTCCACAGCGTGTATTCCAGATCGTCGCTCAACGCGACCCGCGGCGTCGCTGGGAGTTGCTCGCGGATGCTCGCGATCAACGCAGCGACCGTCGGCCTCATTCGAGCGAGCGCAATCAATCCTTTGGGCGCAGCGCTCTCTCGCCCCAGTAGCTTCGACGCCCAGCCCTTCTTCAGCGACTTCGCTTCGATCGCACCCACCCATTTGCCGAGCTGCTTCTCGCCCAAAATCGCTTCCGTCGCCACGAAGGCGGCGTGGTGCGCTGCGTCATCTTCGTCGTTCGGGATGCTGGTCGAATAAAAGCAAAGGTCGACCTGATGATATTCGTTGCGGCGCACCTGAAGTTGGTAGTCGGAAATGTCGACGCCGACTCGCGACTGGACGATTTCAATTGCATCCGCAGCTTCCGCCGCGGGGCGATACGGATGGAACTCCCAGCCCGGCAGCTTGGGAGCGCGGGCCAGAACAACGTCGATCAGCGGCCGCTGGTGATGCCTCGACTCGCAGGTCAGCACCAGGCGGTGCCCCTCGCCGGCATCGGCTGGGCCATACTCCCACATGATCCGATCGTCGATGGCATGGAGGTGCTCGCTCATCCACGTGGGCAAATCGAATTGCCCGCGACCGTTGAAGTAGGCGTCGATTGCCTTGTTTTGTCGGCCGAACTCCGCCCACCAGGCATCGATCCGCTGCAGCCAAGCGTTTCGCGTCGCCGTTTCCTGCTCGTCGTTCTTGTTGCGGAATTTCCAGCGCATCGAATCTCGGTCCTAGGTTTCCTGTGGCGTGAGCGACGCCGGCTGACGTACGTCGATTTCCAAGTCTAACAGCCCGAAATTGGATTATCGCCCCACCTTCTCGGAACGGTGGCGAGCCTCGCGCTCCGCCCGCCGCAAGAACTCGCCGGGAAATATTCGATTTGTGCGCAGAGAAAAAGGGTTCGAAGTAGAAATCGGCCGCGCGAATTGCTAGTGTGGACGTGTGTTCACTGCTTGCCGAGGGCGCGCTTCAGGCGTTGGAGGGGGCGATATGCACATCATTCCAAGAAACTCGGAGCGGCCGGTTGCCGGGGCGACGACGCTGCGGATCGCGACGGCGTCTCACGCAGTCACGAGGGCCGACGCCCTGCGAGACCTCGCGAGTCGCCCGCTTCGTCTCGCTTGTCGCCTCTCAGATGTCGTGTCGCCCCAATTTCGCCCGCAGAAGTGCCATTCCAGCAATGAGTTACGCTTAGTGTCGCCAAAAATGAAAAACGCGACACTTGCGCCGCTCGGCCGTTCTTCCGACCGATTCACTCCCCCGATATAAAGGCGATTCCACCTTAGGGCGGCCCTTCGACGCCGCTCGACCGACATTCCACAAGAAGCCAGACCGTGACCGACCTCGTTCGCCAAGAAATCATGACCGCCGCCGACACTGTTGTGGTGAAGGTCGGCAGCCGCGTCCTTACTCGCGAGGATGGCTCGCTCGACGACTCCCGCGTCGCCGGCGTGGCCGATCAACTTGCCCGACTGCGGCTCGATGGCCGGAAGGTGGTGCTGGTGAGCAGCGGCGCCGTCGCGGCAGGCATCGGCCGGCTCGGCTGGAAGCGTCGGCCGACCGACTTGGCGGAACTCCAAGCCGCCGCCGCCGTCGGCCAAAGCCGGCTCATCGAGTCGTACAACAAGGCGCTCGCCCCGCATGGGCTGAACGCCGCGCAGATTTTGCTGACCGCCGAGGATCTGCAGCACCGCACCCGCTACCTCAACACCCGCAACACGCTCAACGCCCTGTTCCGCTGCGGGGCGATTCCGATCATCAACGAAAACGACACCGTTGCCGTCGACGAACTGCAAATCAGCTTCGGCGACAACGACCGCCTCGCCGCCTTGGTGACGAACCTACTGCGGGCGCCACTGATGATTTTGCTTTCAGACGTGGAAGGCGTTTACGATCGCAACCCGTCGGAGCCAGGCGCCAAGCTGATGTCGGTGATCACGCATCTCGACGCCGCTGAGAGTTTTGCCAAAGACGCCGTTGGCCCCGCGCGGATTCAACTCAGCCGCGGCGGCATGGGAAGCAAGCTCCGCGCCGCCCGCATTGCCGCCGCCGCGGGCGAGAGCGTTGTCATCGCCGCCGGCCGTCGCCCGAACGTGCTGCTTGATATTCTTGCTGGCGCAAAAGTCGGCACGCTGATTCTCGCCGAAGGCCGCACGGTCGCCTCGCGCAAACGCTGGATCGGCTGGAGCGCCACTCCGCGCGGCAAGCTGCTGCTCGACGCCGGCGCCGCGAAGGCGGTGCAAGCGAACGGCAAAAGCCTCCTCGCCGTCGGCGTCCGCGGCGTCGAAGGCAACTTCGCCAAGGGAGACGTCGTCGCGATCTG
The DNA here is from genome assembly GCF_009177095.1 of Lacipirellula parvula. Classification (NCBI taxonomy): domain Bacteria; kingdom Pseudomonadati; phylum Planctomycetota; class Planctomycetia; order Pirellulales; family Lacipirellulaceae; genus Lacipirellula; species Lacipirellula parvula. The sequence goes on along the minus strand of NZ_AP021861.1, from coordinate 5,584,280 downwards.
CGATCAAGCCGGCAGCGAATTCGCCCGCGGCCTGTCGAACTACTCGTCGACGCAAATGACAACGATCGCCGGCCAACCAACCGACCGCATCGCCGAACTCCTCGGTCACTGCCCCTACGACGAAGTCGTCCACCGCGACAATTTGGTGGTCCTGACATAGCCGCGGGTCAACGACCCGCCGGAGCGACGCAACGAAGAGATGCAAAATCGCCAAGAGTGATGACTTAAGGACGAATGACGGTCAATGAACGCGACCTATCACTCGGCCAATCCATCCAATAACTCAGAACTATCCGGCGAATGGTTGAAGGCGGCGCCCCCATACCGGCGCTGCCTGTGGTACATCTGCCTCTCTTTTGTCGGGCTGGCGTGCTTGGGAGGCTGGATTTCAAGCAAAGTGATCGGGCGCCCGCTGGATGACGTCTTGGTGGGCGTCATCTTCATGCTGATGATATCGCTCAGCGCGGCGCTGACGCTTCGCTGGCGACTTCACGTCGGCGCCGATGGAATCACGCGGCGGCGAGTTTTCTGGCAAGACTGTTGGACATGGAACGACTTCGCCAGCGGGCGAATTCGAAAGTCCGAAGGCTACGCGGCGGTGCTTATCGATCCAGCGCGCCCTTGGTGGCGGCGGCATTTACGCATTGACTATCTGTCGGGGCCAGACTGTATCGCAGTGTTGAAGCTTATCAACGCCGCATATGTCTTACCTCCCGCTGCTGAGGTTCCCGATGAGATCGTCATCTGGTCCGGTTGGGAGCGGTGGCAGTTCAGCCCGGAAGGAATTCGTTTGAAGTCGAGGAACAAAAATTGGGAGTACGCTTGGGCCGACGTGCAATGGCTCAACATGCAGAGGGCCGATGAGAAGCGGCTAGACTTCCTGCACCTGTGCTTGGAATTGCCTGATCGCAAGCTCAAACTTGCGTATGCAACTCATCAAGGAGGTCGAACGCCGACATGGCGCGGAGCCACGGCGGAAGTTATTGGCATGATGCTGACAATGTACATCGACCCAAGCCGCGTAGAGATTTTGATTCCGGGAACTCGACCGCGACGGCTTGAGGAAATACGTAAAGAGCATGAGAAACTTCAAGAACGACTGCGTGGATCGTTGTTGGCGTATGCGTTGATTGGCTTAGTGTTGTCTGCTGCAATCGTGTGGATCGGGATGACGAAGGGGTGGGTTCCCGCCTTGATTATGACGCTTCCATATGGCTCCATGGTTGGCGGCGTAGCATGGAGTATGCGCAAGAGAGCTTTGGCGAAACTAGCGCAGCTGAAAACCTGGATCGATGAAATGAGCGATGGCGACGATCGAACCTAAGACGTGGTCGTTGGTCTGGAGAGTTGCAGCGATGCTCTGCCTCTTCTACGCCGCCTGGCTCGGCATGCAGGCGGTGCATGAAGCGGGGCATGCCGTCGTCGCTTGGTCGACCGGCGGAGCCGTGACGAGCGTCGAGTTGCCGTTGCTGGGGATCTCACGGACCGGCGTGCGTCCGAATCCGCGTCCGCTGGCTGTCGCCTGGGCCGGGCCGATTGTAGGAGCGATTGTTCCGCTGCTGTTGATGCTTCTCGTTCGTCGGAGGACTCGCATCAGCGGTGAAGCGACTGCCGCAGCGCGAGTACGGCGTCAATTGTTGAGTGGTTTGGTCGAATTCTTCGCCGGCTTCTGCCTCATCGCGAACGGCGCCTACATTGGCGTCGGCTCGTTCGAACGCATCGGCGATGCGGGCGACCTGCTGCGGCATGGTTCGCCGCAATGGCTGCTTGTGGCCTTCGGCGTCGCGGCGATTTCCGCCGGCTTATTCATCTGGCATCTCGCGTTGGAGCGAGCCCGCCAGCAGCCGCGGGTCAACGACCCGCCGGAGCGGTGCACAAAATAATGGGGAATGGGGAATGCTGAATGGTGAGGAAGGAGATTGCTCACGATCTCTCCCCATTCCACATTCAGCATTCCCCATTCGATCACCGCTCCGGCGGCTCGTTGAGCCGCGGCTACTACGGGCGTCGCGGCACAGCGATTCGCGCCTCGTTTCCCGCCCCTGCGCAGCCCAGTTGCGATGCCGCGCAAAACTCTGCCTAACCGGCACAAAAAACCGCGTTGATCGCCGCAGTTACCCCCGATGGAACCTAGAACAGGCCGCCGCGGGCAGCTATTCTGCCTTGTTCCGACGAATTCGCGCGCGGCGAAGCGTCGTTCTCGAAGCCTGGCGGCGACAGGGAGTAGATTCAGATGATGCGGTGGGGCCAACTTTTCAAACGCAAAGATCTCCAGCACCTCGTTGACGAGCTGGCAAATGAAAACCGTCTCCGCCGAGTGCTCGGTCCGTTCTCGCTTACCGCGCTCGGCGTCGGCTGCATCATCGGCGCCGGCATCTTCGTGATGACCGGTCGCGCTGCGGCGGAAGACGCCGGCCCGGCGATCACCATTTCGTACACCGTCGCGGCCCTCGGCTGCGTGTTCGCCGCGCTCTGCTACGCCGAGTTTGCGGCGATGGCTCCCGTGGCGGGCAGCGCCTACACCTACGCTTACGCGACGCTGGGCGAAATCTTCGCCTGGGTGATTGGTTGGGATCTCATTCTCGAATACGCCATGGCCTGCGCGTGCGTCGCCGCGGCGTGGGCGAACTATTTAAATGAGGTACTGCGCACCACGCTCGGCGAAGCGTGGATGATTCCCGAGCGATTCTGTTCCGATCCCTTCACGACGCCGGGGGCTTGGTTCAATGTCCCGGCAGTCGCCATCATGCTCGTCGTGACGATCATCCTCATCGTCGGCATCCGCGAAAGCGCCGCCACCAACGCTGCGCTCACGCTGCTGAAGCTGTTCGTGGTGCTCTTCGTCATCGGCCTCGGCCTGACGATGATCAACAAAGACAACTGGACCGAAGTCCCCTACGGCAAGCGTCTCACCACCGCCGAACTGAAGGTCAACGCGGTGATTGCCGACAAGCTAAAGGCCGAGAAAGAGAAAGCGGCCGAGGGAACTGGCAAACCGGCGGCAAAACTCACGAAGGCCGAACTGGAGCAAGTGAAAGTCGACGCCGAGTACGTTCGCGCGAAGCTGGCCTACGATAAGGCCGAGCAGATGAAGGTCGACATGGTGAAAGCGGGCACCCTGACCGACGAACAGGCCGACGCCGAGATCGCTGCCGCCAAGGAAACGCTTGACGCCGCGACGGCCAAGGTGCAGGACCCGTCGCAGTTCGACGCGACGATCGCAGAGATCAACAAGGCCGCCCTCGAAGCGACGGCCGAAAAGTGGGGCCTTCTCGGCGCCATCATCAGCCCGGAACGCCTCAAGCCGCTCGACGACGCCTTCCGCACCAACTACACTCCCTACGGCATCTCGGGCATCATGCTCGGCGCCGCCATCGTCTTCTTCGCGTTCATCGGGTTCGACTCGATCAGCACCCACTCGGAAGAAGCGATCAATCCGCAGCGCGACATCCCGATCGCGATCCTGGCGTCGCTCGTCATTTGCACGATTCTGTATGTGCTCGTGGCGGCGGTGATCACCGGCATGGAGCCGTACTTTGAGATTGATACGAAGGCCGCTATTGCCGCAGCGTTCCGCAAGCAGGCCGAATTGACCGGCAGCAAGGTGCTCGGCTACTCCAGCATCTTGATCGCCGCCGGCGCCCTGGCCGGTCTGACGAGCGTGATGCTCGTGACGTTCCTCAGCCAGGCTCGCATCTTCCTGGCGATGGCCCGCGACCTGCTGCTGCCGCCGGCGATCTTCGGCGCCATTCACCCGCGGTTCAAGACGCCGCATATCTCGACGGCCCTCACCGGCCTCGTGATCTGCGTCGCTGCGGCGTTCACGCCGATCTCCGACCTGGAGAAGATGGTCAACATCGGGACGCTGTTCGCGTTCGTCATCGTCTGCGTGACGGTACTCATCCTGCGGTTTCAGAATCCCGACATGCCGCGGCCGTTCCGCTGCCCGGTGATTTACATCGTCGCGCCGGCCGGCATTTTAGTGAACGTCTCGATGATGATGTTCCTGCCGCTGTCGACCTGGATTCGGCTGGTGGCGTGGATGGCAATCGGCATGGTCTTCTACTTCGCTTACGGCTATCGCCACAGCATCCTGGGTAAGGAACTTGTGCATGAGCTTGCGAAGGAAGGCGTCAGCCCGACCGACGGGCCGCTGCCGTCGTAACGGGCGACTCGCTTTGAAGTAGTAAAACGAATAGCCCCGACCAAGCTTGGTCGGGGCTATTTTTGTTTTCGAGTTGAAGCCGTTTGCCCCCGGTTTGAAGAACCGGGGGCTAAAGGTTGCTTCATGCGGAACTGCTTAGTGCGAGTGCTCGCTGTGCGGGCGCACCTGCAGCGTGCTGGCTCGCACTTGGCGTTTAACCGTCTCCAAGCCGGTGCCATCGATCACGCGGGCCGTCATCAGCGGATCGCTTTGCGTCGTGTCGAACTCGATCGTCGCAAAACCCATCGGGTCGTATTTGCCGTGGCTGCCGAGGCCCGAGGAGATCACCTCCGGCAGCGGGTAGGCCCCGTCGACTTCCGGCGGGTGCATCTGCAGGTCGCAGCGGTGGATATCGCCCGAGACAAACATCACGCCGTTCACCTTGTTCTCGACGATCGCGTTCCAGAGTTCCTTGCGGGCGTGCTTGAACAACCGCCAGCCGTCGCTGCTGCTCGCCATCCACGTGCTGCCGCAGACGAGCACCTTGAACGGGGCCTTGCTTTCCTTCAATCCGTCGACGAGCCATTTGATTTGCTCTTTGCCGAGGAACGTCTTCTGCGGCGTGTCTTTGTCCTCGTTGGGCGTGCGGAAGTAACGGCCGTCGAGCAGGAAGAAGTCGATGCCGCCGTAGGTGAACTTCGTGTAGATGCCTGGCTTGTCGGCTCCTTTTTCCCGCGGCGGGTTGGCGAAGACCTCGCGGAACGTGGCGAGCGCATCGTCCTTTCCTTTCGAGGTCCGATCACTGTTGTTCGGACCGTAGTCGTGGTCGTCCCACACGGCGTACGTCGGAATCGTGCGGACCGCCGCGGCGAATGGGCGGTTCTTCACTCGCTCGAGCGTGTAGGCGTCCCACAGGTGGTTGTAGTCGGTCGAGTCGGCGTAGACGTTATCGCCGATGATCATCTGGAAGTCGGGCCGCTCGCCCATCAGCAGATGCCACGAGTCGTTGTGGTATTCGCCGCGAACTTCTTCCGTCTTGCCATCTTTGCGGCGGTAAGCCCCGCCGAAGCAGGAGGAGACGGCCAGCTTGAACTTCGTCGGCTCGCCCACGGCAGGCGCCGTCGCGAAGAGCCCCGACTCCGCGGCGTCGTCGGCCTCGGCCAGCCGCACGACGAAGGCGTAGCGCGTTTCCGGCTTGAGGTCGGTGACTTTGAACTCGACGGCGTGATGCCGTTTGGGATCGGGCGTCGCGTTGAGGCGGACCTTTTGCGGCGGGCCTTGTTCGACGTCGACCGAGGGGCGCTTCGATTCGAGTTCTTCGACTTCCAGAATCAGCGGCGTCGTCCGCGGACCGGCGTAGGCCCAAATCGACGCGGTGGTATCGGTGACATGCCCCACGAGCGGGCCGACAATTTTCCGTTCGCCTTCGATCTCGGGGTAGAGCTGATAGTTGGCTTCGCGTTCATCGCACCACGCGGCCGCGCTGCCGAGCAAGCAGCCGCCGAGCGTTGCGATGCGGACGCCGTGCCGCAGGGTTGAGAGTTTGAACGCCATCACGCCTCCTTCAATGCAAACAACGAAACAGTTTCCGCGTACGCGTCATGGTAAGCACCGATTGCGGCCCGCGACCACCATCGAAGGCGTCTCAATGCGGACATAATTATTCGGCGAGAGATTGCGCGAAGTCGCCGGCATAAAAGCCACCGGCTTCGCCGGTGGACGCAGTGCGGTGGCGTCCGGAGTGCACATCGTCCACCGGCGGAGCCGGTGGCTCTTAAATATGCGAGCGAGCTGGGCTACCGCACGCCGGCGGGCCGTTCCATCTCTGCTCGCCGGCAGGCTGGCAGCGAATCGAGGAACGTGCGGCCGTACGCTTTGGTGTGGACGCGGGGATCGAGAATCACCACGCGGCCCTGGTCGCGCCGCGTGCGAATGAGCCGACCAAAACCTTGCTTCAGCTTGAGGACCGCTTCAGGGAGTTGGTAGTCGCTGAACGGATTGCCGCCGGCGGCGCGAATTGATTCGAGCCGTGCTTCGAGCAGCGGGTGATCGGGCACGCTGAACGGCAGCTTCGCGATGATCACCAGCTCCAGTGCGTCGCCCGGCACATCCACGCCCTGCCAGAAACTATCGGCCCCCAATAGCACCGAGCGTGGATTCTCCTTAAAGAGTTCCAACATCCGGCTGCGCGGCGTGCCGTCGGCTTGGCTCAACAGGTTGAGATTGTGGCGGGCGAGCCACGGCGCGATCCCGGCGCCGACGCGGCGCATCATCTCGTAGCTGGTGAGTAGCACGAACGCTCGGCCGTCGCTTTCGCGGACCAGATGCTTGATCGCTTCGATGCAGGCCCGTTCGTATCCGTCGCGTTCGGCCGTCGGGTCGGGCATGCCGCGAAGCGTGACGAGCTCTGCTTGCTCCTGGTAGTCAAACGGGCTGTCGAGTCGCAGCTCGTCGCATTGCGTCAGTCCGATGCGATCGCGGAAGAACGCGAACGACGGCTGCTTGCCGATCGAGAGGGTTGCACTCGTCATGATGACGCTTTTCGTCTGCTGGAAGAGTTGCTCTCGCAGCGCGGGGCCGACGTCGACCGGCGATGCGGCGAGCGTCATTCGCGGCGTGCCGCGGCGGTTCCAGCTTGATTCGATCCAGTAGACGGCGCCCGGCAGTTGTTGCGTGTGCCAAGAGTTGAGTTCGCCGGCCAGCCCGACCAGTCGGTCGTGGGCCGAGTTGAGATCTTGCCGTTCGCTCTCCTGCTTGATCGCGTCGGCGGCCTGCTTCACGCCGCGGGCGAGCTCCATGAGCGAGGGACTTAGCTGGTTGTCGATTTCCAGCGGCGCCGAGACGCGGCCGTTCGCGGGAGCCGAGTTCGACTTCCACTCCCACGCATCGGCAAAGTACTCGCTCGCCGCATAGCGGCACTGGTCGGCCCGCTGGCAGAGGTGCTTCAGGTTGTGGTGAACTAGCAGCCCTTTGTTCGTGCGATCGTTGTAGAGCCGCGAGAGCACGAACTCGACCTGCCCGCTGCTGAACGAGAGCCCCAGGTGGTCGGCGGCGACGCCCTCGATCGTATGGGCTTCGTCGAGCACCGCGACGTCGTAGTCGGGCAGAATGCTCACGCCGTGCCGCCGTAGGGCGAGGTCGCTGAAGAACAGGGCGTGGTTCACGACCAATATCTGCGCGTTCTGCACGCGGCGGCGGTCTTGGTAGTAAAAGCACTTTTTATACGTCGGGCAGCGGCGGCCCATGCAGTTGCCGTGGTCGCTGGCGATCTCGTCCCATACCGCGGGGAGAGGCTTGTAACTGAGGTCGGCGAGCGAGCCGTCGACGGTCGATTCGCTCCACGCGCGGATCGAATCAAGCTGCCGGCCCGCTTCGTCCTCGAACAAGCTCTTGCCGCGAGCGAGTGCTCCCTGCAGCCGTCGGAGACTGATGTAGTTGCGGCGCCCCTTCACGAGCACGGCGGAGAACTCGCGCGGAATGACGCTGTTGAGCAACGGCAAGTCTTTGCGAATCAGCTGCTCTTGTAGGCTGATCGTATGGGTCGAAATGACGACGCGCGGCGGTTTGCCGCCGTCGGGGTTGGTAGCCGCGAGGATTGCCGGCGCCAGGTACGCGAAGCTCTTCCCGACGCCGGTGCCGGCTTCGACGCAAAGATGCCGCTTCGCCGCGATCGCTTTCGCAACGGCGTTGGCCATGTCGAGTTGTTGCGGCCGCAGTTCGTAATGCGGCAAGCGGCGCGCGATCGAACCCTCGGGGCCGAGAATATCAGCGACGCTGAGAGCGTGATCGGAATCCATTCACTGCTTTCGTTCCAAAACTCGGAACCAAGGCCGCCACTTACAGCGGCTGTTTGGTAATCGTGCCCTCTTCCGGGCTGCTCGCCGTCGCGTAGAGCCGCTTCGGGATGCGACCCGACAGATACGCTAGCCGGCCGGCCGCCGTGGCGAAACGCATCGCGTCGGCCATCCGCAGTGGATCCTTTGCGTGGGCGATGCCGGTGTTGAGCAGCACGCCGTCGACGCCGAGCTCCATCGCGATCGCCACGTCGCTCGCGGTGCCGACGCCGGCGTCGACGATCACCGGGTAGGTCGGATCGTTTTCTTTGAGGTATTCGAGGCAGATGCGGATGTTGTTGGGGTTCAAGATCCCCTGGCCCGAACCGATCGGGCTGCCGGCGGGCATCACGCTCGTGGCACCCGCTTCCTTCAGCCGGCGGGCGATGATCGGATCGTCGTTCGAGTAGCAGAGGACCTGAAAGCCGTCGGCGACGAGTTGCTCGGTCGCCGCGATCGACGCCACGGGATCGGGTAGCAGCGTCTTCTTGTCGGCCAGCACTTCGAGCTTCACCCAATCGGCGCCCGGGTTTTCGAGCCCCAGCAAAATCTCGCGGCCGAGTCGCGCCACCCGTACCGCATCTTCGGCGGTGAAGCAGCCGGCGGTGTTCGGCAGCAGCGTGTAGCGCGAGGTGTCGATGAAGTCGAGAATGTTGTTCCCGGCCGCGTCGATCAGCCGCTCGCGACGGATGGCGACCGTAATGCAATCGGTGCCCGAGCGTTCAAGCGATTCGCCCATGAGCTCGTAGCTAGAATATTTGCCTGTGCCGACGATCAACCGGCTTCCCAGCGTGTGAGTGCCGATGACGAGCGGTTCGTCGGTGAGGATGTCGATTGACATGGCGAATGCGTCCGTGGTCAGTGGTCCGTTGTCAGTTGGCTGGCGAGCGGGAGACTTTAGTCGAGCCGCCAGCCGCCTGGCACAGCAACTGACGACTGACCACGGACAACTGACGGCGCCGAGCGGTTCATCCTCCGCCGACGAGCGTTACGACTTCCAGCCGGTCGCCGGCGCTCAATTGCGTCGCGGCATGCTGACCGCGCGGGACGAGCTCTAGGTTTCGCTCGACGGCGAGCGTGCGGGGATCGAGCTCCAGCGATTGCAACAGCGCGGCGATGGTGCTCCCCGCGACGATGCGGCGGGGCTTGCCATTCACTTCGATTTCAATCTGGGCGGGATCGCTCATTCGTCTCGAACAAAGGCGTCGCGGAACGAGCCGCGGGCGACGCGGATGAAAGTGCCCGACTGCAGAGCGCCCGAGGAGTTCAGCGTCGAGTTGAAGGGCAGGACATACGCCGCCACTTGGCCGCTGGAGGCCTCGGCGACGTAGATGAGGGCCTTCGCGATTTGCGTCGGGCCCGAGCCGCGCGGCAGATTGGCCATGCCGGTGACCATAAGGAACCGCGCCGGATCGCCGACGGCTTCAAAGTCCTGCATCACGTTGTAACGGAAGTATCCGGTGAACTGTCCATTGCGGCGATTCACGATCGCGGCGCGCAGGTCGCCGGTCAGGTAGTCGAGAAAGTAGAGGGCTTCGATGTCGTCGTCGACCAAGCCGGTGGCGATCGCGAAGTTATCGCTGCCGTGCGTCGCCACGGCATGCGCCTGCGGCGTTGCGGTGACGCCGTGCCAGCCGGCAGTGAGCGCGGCGCCAATGGCGACGCCGACGACGAGCAGGGCGGTGTGATTGCAGACTCGCTGAAGCATGGGATTCTCCCTCGCGCGAGGCGCCAAGAGCTACAAAGGACGGCGACTGGCTCCTTGCCGGTCGTCCCTTCATCGTACCGCTGATTGGGGGGAGAATCCACAGGCCGGCGTCATTGGGCAAATTGACGCGATTGAGCGGGCGGTAGCGGGAAAGGCTTGTCACAACTCTCCCACAGCGAGCCGGGCCGTCCCAGCCCCGGCGCATCCAAGCCGAGCAGACCGTACCCGCCACATTAAGTTATGTTAATGATCGATCTCGCGGCTCCGCGATCACGTCTGAGCCGCTTGGTTTACGGGAAGATTGCCGCCAAATGAATGCTGCCTCCGCGAATCGCGCGCTTGTCGTCACTGTCGCGCTCCTGCTTGTGCTTGCCGTGGCTCTCTCCTTTGATTCCGTCTGGCAAAGGGTGAACGGACCTCCGTTCGTGCTGGTGATGACGCCGGCCAATCATGGGGCCATGTTGCAGTTCGTGCAGCCGGAAGGTTCTGGCGGGGATGCGGAAGTCTCGCCGCTATTCCTTGTGGACGTTGAACTCGACGCGCCTGCCGTGCGGGTACTTAATTCCGGAAGCGTCGAAGTTCCCGGAGGCGAAGTCGAGTTCCACGACATGACCATCACACCGGGAGCGTTTCATCTTCGCTTCGGTGATGATTTGTATCGCGTGATGGAATCGAGGGTTGAAGTGGGGGGCGTGAGTTATGAATGGGCTCGGCAAGGAACGGACGTTGACATCGTCGACAGCACTCAATGAGGATATCGGTCCTCGACCTAACTGTTGATTCGCTCGGCACAGTAGATTTGACCTGAAAGAACGTGGGACTATGGGAACTCCGGCGCGTCCAACTTTTCGTCGTCCCGCCAGAGGCCGCACGATTGCGATCGTCGGGGACGTCTATCGCTTTCTCGCCACGGGCGCCGAGACAGGCGGGACGTATGCGTCGTTCGAGGCGCTCGTGCCGCCGGGGGGCGGGCCGCCGCCGCATGTCCACTCGCGCGAGGCGGAGAGCTTTTACGTTCTCGAAGGGGAGATGACGTTTCGTGTCGGCGACGAAACGGTGACGGGCGTGGAGGGGACGGCGGTTTATCTGCCGCCGGGGCTGGCTCACTCGTTCAAGAACGAGAGCGAGGCGCCCGCGCGGATGATCATCACGGTGACGCCGGCCGGATTAGAAGAGATGTTCTTCGAGGTCGGCGTGCCGCTGGCGGAGGGGACAACGACGGCGCTGCCGCCGACGCCTGAGGAGATCGAACGCCTGCTCGCGGCGGCGCCGCGGTATGGAGTGGAGATTTTGGCGAAGTAGAGAATAGGCAGCGACGGACGTTGGGAGTAGGCGGTGAGGCCATGCGAAAGCAGTTGCGAAAGTAGAAACACGTGAGTGAGTTCCAAGAATGGGGCGTCGAGTTCGAATTGACGCTCAAGCCGGGCGTTGAGTTTGATGCTTTCCTCGACGAGTTTCTTGAAGATTGCATCGAAAGCCGCGGGCTTGCATTCAGCGGCGGTGGAGGCGGCACGAAGCTGGAGGGCGTTGTCGAGTTAGGCGGGAGCGACGCGCATCTCGCGAACTTAGCTCACGTCGCGGCTTGGTTCGCAAACTCGGCGAGCATCGACAACTTCAGCATCGGCGAGCCGGTCGACGAGTGGGAGTAGGGGCGTCATAGTGCGAATTCGCAGCGAAACTCGCGAAGATGTACCGGCGATCGCAGCGGTAACGAAGGCCGCCTTCCTCCATGCGCCGCATACCGATCACACCGAGCAGTTCATCGTCGCCGCGTTGCGGGCGGCTGGAACGCTTTCGATTTCGCTGGTGGCGGAGGAGGGCGGGGTGATCGTCGGTCATGTCGCCGTCTCGCCTGTGACGATTTCCGACGGCTCGCCCGATTGGTACGGCCTCGGTCCGATTTCGGTCGTGCCGCAGCGGCAAGGGGAGGGGATCGGCACGGCGCTGATGCACGCCGCCCTCGACGCGTTGCGAGAGCGCGGCGCTGCTGGGTGCGTTGTGCTGGGCGAGCCGGCGTATTACGGGCGGTTCGGGTTCAAGGCGACGCCGGAGCTAGTGCTGCCCGGCGTTCCAGCGGAGTATTTTCAGGCCGTAGCGTTCGGTGGTGCGGCGACGCCGTGCGGTCGCGTCGCTTATCACGCAGGTTTCGACGCGCAGGATTAGCGGTGAGAGGGAATTATGAAAGGCGCGATTGCGTTCTTCGTCGTCCAACTGTTGCTCTTAGGCGTTCTCCTCTTTGGCGACATCGGTTTCGACCATCCTGGCAAGTACGGGCTCGACTACGACGATCTCCTCAAGCTCTTGTTTTTCTACGTGGCGTGCCTGTTTGTCGGCGTTTTGTACGCTGCATTTCGGCGGCAATGGAAGCTGTTGCTCGCCCAGCTAGCGACGCCCGTGTCGCTTTGGTTCGTGATTTTCGTCGTTCCAGAGCTTATGCCGCCGTTGGACCCCGCCGACTATCAGCACCTGGTTGGTAAAACACGAAGCGAAGCTCGTGAAACTTTCGGCTTTTGGCGGTCACGGATTTCTGGCTCGAGTGGCGACTCTGAGTTCGATCACTACGACGGGATGTCGATTCTCTACAACCCTTCCAGCGCTTCTGTCCGCGATCCTCGCGCGATTTCAGTGCAGGCAAATTGACCCAGGGCGTGGGATTTGGGGATAACGATCAGCTGTAGAACGGTTCGGTACGAATCCAAGAGTAAGTAGCAATGTCCTCCGACGACCTCGATCGACAACTCAGTTTCCTGCGTGAAGTTGACCAGCTCAAAGGCGTTATCCGTCAGTCGCCGCTCCTCGATCGGAGTCGCAAGGAGAATTCAGCGGAACATTCGTGGCACGTGGCGCTGTACGCGATGTTGCTCCACAAGTACGCGGCGGCGCCGGTCGACGCGTCGCGAGTCATCCAGATGCTGCTCATCCACGATATCGTCGAGGTCGATGCGGGCGACCATCCGCTGCATCTGAGCGGGCCCGACTCGCAGCAGGCTGATTTAGAATCGCAGGCGGCGGAGCGTCTCTTCGGGTTGCTGCCCGCGGAGCAACAGGGGGAGATGCTCGCTCTGTGGGGCGAGTTCGAGGCGGGCGAGAGCGACGACGCGAAGTTCGCGAAAGTGCTCGATCGCTTTCAGCCGCTGGTGGCCAACGTCGTGACCGGCGGCGGAACGTGGGCGGAGAACGGCGTCACGCTGGAGCAAGTGAAGGTGCGATATGGAACGACGATTCAACGCGGTGCGCCCGAACTATGGAGACTGTGCGAGCAGTGGATTGAAGAATACTTTTCGCGAGAGGGGAGAGTGGAGAGAGACGATTGAGATGCGATGGACGTAAAAACCCCCCGGCTTGAAGAGCCGGGGGCTAAGGGAATACCGGTGACGGTACAAAGCCGCGACCGGCGGTCGCGGTTCGATGCGAGGAATGGCGTCCTACCCGTTACGATTCCCGCCAGTGAACTGCATCACATAGTACAGCACCGTCAGCACCGATTGCAGCGTCGCCGCCACGTACGTCCAGGCCGCGGCGTTCAGCACGCCGTTGACGTAGACCATCTCTTGGTTGCCGACGATGCCGTGCGAGACGAGCAACTGCTTCGCACGATTGCTGGCGTCGAATTCGACTGGCAGGTTGATCAGTTGGAACGCGGCGACGCAGCCGAAGCCAAGGATGCCGAGCCAGATCAGTGGCGTGCCCGCGGCGATGCCTTTCATCGCCATGCCGGCACCGATGAACAGGAGCAGCATGCCGATGCCGCTGCCAAAGTTCGCGGCTGGCACGGCGAGGTTGCGAATCACCAGCGGGGCGTACTGCTTCGCATCTTGCAGCGCGTGGCCCGCTTCGTGGGCGGCGATGCCGACGGCGGCGGCCGAGCGACTGCCGTAGACTCCTTCGCTAAGCCGCAAGACCTTGGCGCTGGGGTCGTAGTGGTCGGTCATTTCGCCGGCGATGGGTTCGATCGAGACGTTCTGCAGGCCGGCGGAATCGAGAATATGGCGGGCGGCCGCGGCGCCGCTCAGGCGGGCCGGAACCTGGGAGGCGGCGGCGTAGGTGCCGCGAACCTTCCACTGAGCCCACATCGCCAGCAGCAGCGCTGGGGCCATCCAGAGCATGTAGGTCATGTAACCGTGAAGCGAAAAAATCATCCTGACGTGCCTAGATCTTGCGTCTCCGCGGCTGCCGGGCGTGCAATGCCGGGCATTCCGGGTAGACTGTGGGGTTTACTGTCGTCTATTACGTAACGGCCACTTTGGCAGTTCAAGCGACTGGGACGACAGCAACGCACATTTGGCGCCCGACGTGTGGGAGCCGATTTTTTAGCCTGCGTGAATGCCATGATGCGTCCCTTCCTGTTATTCGCCGCCGTCGCGTTCGTCTTGGGGTGCGGTTCGCACGGAACCGACGAACCGCTGGCTGAACTCCAAACCGCCAGCAACGAGACCCCGCGCAGCGTCGAAGTGCCGAAGGAGGAGGGGCTGCGGGAGTTGATCGACCGCACGCTCGACTTCACGCAGCATGGCCGCGAGATGTCGCTCGAAGACCACGCCGCCTGGCAGTTGCTGCACGGCGTGCTGGCGTTCGGCGAGAACTTCGAGATCCTCTCCGCTGGCCAAAAAGTGAACGCCGTCGACTGGGTCTTTGACGGCAAGCCGATGAAGGGGTGGACGATCAATGCGACGCCGCAAGGACTGCGGGCGGAGATCGAGGCGGGCAAGTACGGCCAAGGGCACGACGACCAGTGGATGGCGATCCTATCGCAGTGGAACGTCCCGGCGACGCGGCCGATCATCGTCGCCGGTAAGGAATACTCTGTTCAAGATTTGATCGACCGGACGAAGTACGACTGCTTCGAAGGCAAGGAAAGCAGTTGGACGATCATCGTGCTGTCGAAGCATCTCGATCCGATGGACCAGACGTGGGTCGGCACCGACAAGCAAGAGTGGTCGCTGGAACGGCTTGTCGCGATGGAGGCGGGCGCCCAGTACGGCGATGAGGAGATGGCCCAGGACGAAATCGCCAACAGCGCGTGCGGCGGCATGCACCGGCTCATTGGGCTGTCGATTGCGCTCAACAACTACAAAGCGGCCCACCCTGGCGTCGAACTGAAGGGGGGCTGGCTGGCCGCGCAGCAGCGGATCGATTGGGCAGTTGCCGCGGCCCGCGAACTACAGTTGCCGACGGGGGCGTTTTCGATTGCGTTCCTATTCCGCTCAGCGAACTCAAACAACCTCGACGAGCACCTCGCCGCGACGGGGCACACGCTCGAGTTCTTGACGTTCGCCCTGTCGAAGAAGCAACTCGAAGAGCCGTGGGTGCAGAAGGCGGTTGTCTACATGTGCAACCTGCTCGACCGGACGAAGCACCTCGACCTCGAGTGCGGCGGCCTGTACCACGCGGTGCATGGGTTGGTGTTGTACCGCGAGAAGGTGTTCGGGCCTCGTGAAGGGGAGCCGCGACCGCAAGGGGCGGGGAAACTGGCGGGAGCGACAACTGCTGCTGCGAACTAGCGTGAGCTGGCGGCGGAGATGTTAGAGCAACTCTTCCCAGCGTCTTGCACTGTGAAGGATTCGAACAATCCGAATGCCATCGTCGACGAGTTGGTAGAAGATGAGGTAGTGACCCTCGATGATTCGTCGCAGTCCCGCGCGTGAAGCTTCGACTCGTTCGCCTATTTCCGGTTGGGACCGAAGCCCTTCGATCCTCGCATCGATTTGTCGCAGGATCTGGTCTGCCGCTTTCGTGCTGCTTCTAGCGACATAGACCCAGATCTCGACAAGATCCTGGTCGGCAGCAGATGAGCGGTAGACTGCAAGTCGATTCATTGATGCTTCGAATTGAGAGACTCGCGGGCTTTCGCGATCGTCTTTTCAATGTCCCAGGGCTCGAATCGTCCAGCATCAAAGTCGGCGAGCCCTTCTTCGAGTGCGCGCTCAACATACTCGCCATATGCAGCCGCCTGGTTGTCTTTCTCGACCAGCAGATAGACCTTCTGCGTCGCGGGGTCAGTGAGCTCGACCGGCAGCCCGCCGCTCACGGAAAGGGCCTGCTGCATTTCAGGGGTTAGGGCGAGGGGGCTGCTCATGGTGGTATTATACCACATGCCGCGGTCATCCTGCCCGCCGGAGAGGCCCAGCTCCCCGGCCCCGGCGTCTGGTTGACCACCCCTGGTAGCCCACTTAAGCTAAGGGATTCAGGGAACTTCGGGCATTTTCGCCCCTGCCTGCCGCATCCTCGCCGGCCCCGCCATTCATGCTCGCCAAACGCGTCATTCCGTGCCTCGACGTCGACCGTGGTCGCGTGGTGAAGGGAACCAATTTCCTGAACCTCCGCGACGCCGGCGATCCTGTCTCGGTGGCGGCTCGCTACGAGCAAGAAGGCGCCGATGAACTCGTGTTCCTCGACATCACGGCCAGCCACGAAGGGCGAGACATCATGCTCGACGTGGTTCGCCGAACTGCCGAGCAGATTTTCATGCCGCTCACGGTCGGCGGCGGCATCCGCACGGTCGAGGACATTCGGGCGCTCTTGCTAGCTGGTTGCGACAAGGTGTCGATCAATTCCGCCGCGGTGCGCGACCCCGAGTTCGTGCGGGCTGCGGCCCTGCGGTTTGGCAGCCAGTGCATTGTGGTGAACATCGACCCCAAGCGCGTCCAGCGCGATGGCCGCGAGGTGTGGGAAGTCCACATCAACGGCGGCCGGATTAGCGCGGGGCTTGAGGCAGTCGCCTGGGCCAAGCAGGTCGAGGAGCTAGGCGCCGGCGAGATCGTGCTGACCAGCATGGACGCCGACGGCACCAAGGATGGGTACGACTTAGAAATCACCGCCGCGGTGAGCGCGGCGGTGTCGATTCCGGTTGTCGCCAGCGGCGGGGCAGGGCGGCCGGAGCATCTGGCCGACGCCGTGACGATCGGCAAGGCCGATGCGGCGCTGGCGGCGAGCATTTTTCATTTCGGCGAATACACCATCCAAGAGACGAAGCGGATCATGGCCCAGCGCGGCGTGCCGGTTCGGCTTGCGAGCTAGCGAACGCAGTAGAACAGAGAATCATTCAACGCCCGCGAGCGGTCGCTCCGCTCGCTCGCGCAGGATTGGCGGAAACAGAGGGACGCGTCATGGCCACTTCGATCAAGCAATCGGATTTCGACAGTTTCGTCGCCGTCCACCAAGAGCTCGAAATCAACAAGCTCTTCCGCGCTTGCGTGAAGCTCAAGGCGAGCGATCTCCACTTGAAGGTCGGCAAGCCGCCGATGGTCCGCGTCAACGGCACGATCCAGCCGATGAACCGCGGCCCGATCGACGACGAAGAGATGGTACGTCTCTGCTTTCCGATGATGAACGAGCGGAATCGGAAAATCTTCGACCACGACGGCGGGGCCGACTTCGCGCACATGCTCGACGTCGACGGGACCAACTGGCGGTTCCGCGTCAATTTGCTGCAGCAGCTCGGGCACATCGGGTTGGTCGCGCGGCGCGTCAACAGCTTCGTGCCAGACTTCGAAGGGCTCTACCTGCCTCACTCGATCGTCGACCTCTGCGGTTACGACCAAGGGATGGTGCTGCTGGCTGGCGTCACCGGTTCGGGGAAATCGACGACGATCGCGTCGATGCTCAACTGGATCAACCGTCGCTATCGCAAGCACATCCTCACGCTCGAAGATCCAATCGAATTCGTCTTCACCGAAGAGAAGTGCATCATCAACCAGCGCGAGATCGGTCTCGACGTCATCGACTTCGAAATCGGCATGAAGCACGCGGTCCGCGAAGATCCCGACGTCATGCTCGTGGGCGAAATGCGTGACCAGGAAACGTTCATGACCGCCATCCATGCGGCGGAAACCGGTCACTTGGTGTTCGGAACGATCCACGCCTCGAGCGCTCCGTCGACGATCGGTCGTATTCTCGACTTGTTCCCGCAGGGTATGCACAACGCCCTGCGCAGCGCCATCGCGATGAACATGAAGGGCATCATCGCCCAGAAGCTGCTGAAGAGCATCAAGCCGGGCGTCGGCCGCGTACCGACGGTCGAGATCATGAAGTTCACGCCGACGGTGCGGAAGCTAATCCTCGAAGAAGAAGATCACAAGCTGGGCGATGCGATTCGCATTGGCTCGGAAGACGGCATGCAGGATTTTACGCAGAGCCTGAAGAAGCTGGTCGACGATGGGTTGATCGACCGTGAAGTGGCCATGGAAGTGGCGCCGAACCGCGAAGCGCTGAAGATGGCGCTCAAAGGCATCGAAGTTAAACAACCTGGAATTCTCTGATGCGGCAGTTGTTGCTTGTTGGACTATTTGCGGGCCTGCTCGCGGCGCTTTGTTGCGCGTCGCCGGCGTTGGCTCAAGAAGCCGTGCCTGCCGAGGGGGGGGCTGCGGCTGCGCTAGCCACGCCCGTCGCTCCGGCGCTCCCCGCGCTGCCGACAGTCGATTTGATTCTGATGCTTATCGGCCCCGCGTTTATCGCGATCATGCTGATGATTTTCGCGGCGCTCGGCGATTGGGTGAATCGCGACTCGCAGATTTTCAACATCGGTTACCAGAAGTGGAATCCGATCGTCTTCTTCCCGTTTCTAATCGTCGGGCTGGCGCTCATGTTCGTGCCGCTGCCTGGCATGGGTTGGGTAAGGCCGCTGGTGTTGGCGATCGTCATTCTCGCGACGTTCCTGCCCTACGCGCTCATTCACAACAAGAACGTCGAGCCGCATCAAACCGTGCTTACCGGCGGTTGGTGGCGCCATTTCTTTGCCGTGATCCTCGGCAAAGTCGGCATCAAGATGAGCAGCGAGCAGCAAGCCGACTACCAGAAGGGCGCCGCGGTCGACTTGATCGCCATGGGCGCTGCAGGAACCAATGAGGACAACGCCAACCTGTTGATCGCCCGGCAGTCGCCCGGCTACCTGTTGGTAAAAGACCTGATCGTCGAGATGCTCAACCGCCGCACCGATCGCGTGATGCTGGAGTACGGCGCCCAAGGCGTCGCCGTGCGGCACGAGATCGACGGCGCGTGGCATCCGGGCGAAGCCCGCGATCGCGAATCGGGCGACGTGATGCTTGCCGTGATGAAGACGCTGGCGAATCTCGATCCGAAGGATCGCAAGAAGAAGCAAGTCGGTCGCTTTGGCGCCAAGTACGAGAACAAGAAGCACCTGCTGCCGATCACGACGCAAGGGCACGCCGGCGGCGAGCGCGTCATCGTCAGTCGGGTCAACGAGAAGGTGAAGCCCCACACCTACGACAGCCTCGGTCTCCGCGAAGCGCTCAAGGAGAAGTGGGGCGAGATGATGGCTCGCGACAAAGGAATGGTCGTTTTCTCTGCGATGCCTGGCGGCGGTCTGACGACGATGACCAACGCCTCGCTCGAAGAAACCGACCGACTAATGCGAGACTTCTTCGCGATTGAAGAAGTTAGCCATCGCGAGATCGAAATTAACAACATCGCCCCGCACACCTATGACGCAAGTCAGGGCGAAACGCCGGCGACGATTATCCCGAAGTTAATCCGCCTTTACCCGAACGTTTACGTCTGCCGCGATCTCGTCGACGCCGAGAGCGGCACGATGCTGATGAACGAGGTGAAGGACGATCGCCTGATCATCACCTCGATGCCGGCGCGCGAGGCGGCCGAGGCGTTGCTCCGCCTGCTGCAAATGAAGTTGCCGCAGCCGTTGTTCGCTTCCGCAATTACTGGCGTGCTCTATCAGCGGCTCATTCGCAAGCTTTGTCCCGACTGTAAAGTCGGCTACACCCCGCCGCCGGACGTGCTCAAGAAACTCGGCATTCCTCCCGGCAAGGTGCAGCAACTGTACCGTCCGCCGAAGGGCGAAGAGATCGAGAAGCCGTGCCAAACTTGCCAGGGCATTGGTTACGTCGGACGCACGGGGATTTTCGAACTCCTCGAGATCAACGACCAGATGCGAGAAATTCTCGCTAAGCAACCGAGCGTCGATCTGCTCAAAAAGGCGGCCCGCGCGGACGGTCAGCGATCGTTGCAAGAAGAAGGCATTTTGCTAGTCGCCAAGGGCGTCACGTCGCTGCCGGAGTTGATGCGAGTGTTGAAGTAGTAAACGCGTCAGTTGTCAGTAGTCCGTGGTCAGTTGCGAAAGACTTTTCCACTGAGAGCAACTGACGACTGACAACGGACTACTGACAGAGAGCAACGAGTAAATCGCGCCGACTCATCGGCGTTCAATTCCAGAAAAGTTTTTGCCATGCCATACTTAGCAGTTTTAATGTTCGCGATTTTCTTCGCCGGGTTCGCGATGACCGTGAACGAAGGATTGTGGAGCAACGCGATCACGCTTTTCTGCGTGATGTTGGCGGGCGTGATCGCCGTGCCAGGCGGATTGGCTCTCGCGAGCTATGTCATTGCCCAGGCTCAGCCGTCCGCCGAGAACGAATGGGCGTTCAAGTTTAGCTCGATCTGGGGCATCTTCTTCTTCGCCGTGATGATTCTGCGGATCGCCACCGATCGCATCTCGCGCGTGCGGATGAAGTTCGTCAAGCCGCTCGACGTCGCCGGCGGCATTCTCGTCGGGTTGGTCGTCTCGCTGATGCTGACGAGTTTCAGTGCGATGATGCTTTACGTGCCGTTTGCTTCCGGAGTTTGGAAAACTGCGGAGGCGGCGCCTTGGCAGAATCAAACGATTCAATCGTTCGCCGGGCCGATGACCTCGACGATTATCGCATTCTATGGCCAGGATGTTTCAAATCGCATTACTCAACGATAACGACTAGCCTCCGACCGACGTCCTCCGCGTCGCTTGCTTGTCGCAATCATGCGTATCTATCCCGCAGGATGCTCAACGTGAAACCCGCCCTCAATCCCGTCGACGAAGAGAAGTACAGCCAACTCGCCCCGTTGGCGGTGATCGCCTTCCTGCTGGGCGTTGCGTCGCTGTTGGCGTTCATCGGGCCGCTGTTTTATCTCGTGCCGATTGCCGCCGTCGGCGTCGCGCTGATCGCTCTCGGCAAGATCTCGCGCTCGGACGGAGTGCTTTCCGGGGCGCGCCTCGCCCGACTGGGCATTGCCGTCGCGACGGTCTGTCTCGTGGCGTCGTTGGTGCGCGGCGGCGTCCGCGATCGGATGCTGAAAGATCAAGCGGGCGCGACCTCGCTTCGCTGGCTGCAGATGATGACTGCGGGCGACGTCGACTCCGCGCGCGAACTGCTGACAAACGATGCGGCTGGTTCGCTGGTGCATCGCGAGCCAGGCGGCCAGCAGCCGCCGGTCGAAGAGCTTGAACGAATGATTCGAGAGCGGCTGCAAGCCGATTCGCTGGTGAAAGACTTCGCCGGAGTCAAAAATCCGCTGATCAAGGTTACTGCCGCAGGAGAGCCGGTGAGTGATGCCGGCAGGACCATTGTCCGAGTCGAAGCAGTAATGGGAGATCCAGCGACGGGCAGCCACCGCCACGTCCATCTCCAACTCGTCCGCAATAGCTTCTACGAAACTCAGGGCGAGCCTTGGCGCATCGATCCTTGGGCCGTCGACGCAGCGCACGGCGCCCACTAGCCGCGAGAGATTGATCTCGTCCCAGGCCCAACAGCCGGCGGAAGGCCGCGGCGCTCCGAACTAGGGGATAAGTTTCTCCGTACACAACGTCGCTCGCCAAGTTCGGCGCGTTGTTAAACTTTGCCGATTGTCGGGGTCGTTCCGGTTCTTACGGCGCGCTGCCGGAGACCATTAAAGATCGTGCGTGAGGCGCTCTCGACGGCTGCCGTTGCTGGCAACGCCTTCAGCTGCCGCGACCACCCGTATAACCGATACGGTTTCTCACTTTCTGCCGTTCCTGCCGGCAAAACGCTTCTAAACGCCTCCAGCAGGCTCGCCGCCTCTTCTCGGCGCCGTCGATACAAGAGAGCAAGGCGGATGGAAATTCCCGCGAGGCGGATCCCGGTCTTCCGGTCGGAGCTGCCGTCACCGCTAACAGAGTGCTGCGTCGCGACTTGGTTAGGAGCCGAGTTGTCTGCAAAGCGCCAGTAGAAGGAGCTATCAGGTGAAAGTTAGGACATGGAGAGTCGGACTGGCTGTCCTGGCGCTCGGCGCGAGCCCGGCGTTCGCCGAGACCAACAGCTGGTCGTATGACAACAACGTGAGCGGCGTCGCTTTCGCCAGCGATTGCTGCGAACCGACCTGCGACGACCCCTGTTGCAGCGACGACGTCGCCTGCGGTTCGGGCTGCGAAGCTGGCGGCCTGTTCAGCGGCTGTGCGCTAGCCGGCCCGATTGAAGGGCTTTCGCTGGCGGACCTGGTGGGCATCGATCCTGAATGCTCGTCGATCGAGATCGGCGGCTGGACGAACATCGCCTACTACAACAAGAACATCCCGCTGTCGCAGAACTTCGACGACTTGCTGTCGTTCGACGACATCCCGGACCATGCGAACCTTGCCCAGCAATGGTTCTACATCGGCAAGGTCGCCGACGGCTCGGCCGGCCGCGACTTCGGCGGTCGCATCGACGTCCTTTATGGTACGGACGCGCAGAAGTCGCAAGCGTTCGGTAACCCCGGCGCCGGCATCCGCAACAACGGCTTCTACGACGCCTCGCTCGACCACGGCTATTACGGCTGGGCTATCCCCCAAGCCTACATGGAAGTGGCCAACGGCGACCTGTCGACGAAGGTTGGTCACTTCTTCACCCCGCTTGGGTTTGAAGTGATTCCGGCCACCGGCAACTTCTTCCACACGCACTCGTACACGATGTTCAACAGCGAGCCGTTTACCCACACCGGCGCCCTGTCGACCTACTCAGGCTTTGAAGGCCTGACGCTGTACGGCGGTTGGACGGCGGGCTGGGACACCGGCTTCACGAACAACAACTCGGGCAGCAACTGGATCGGCGGTTTCGCCACCGAGCTCAGCGAGAACGTGACCTTCACGTACCTCAACACGTACGGCAACTTCGGCTGGATCGACGGCGGTTCGAAGAACAGCTACTCGCACAGCATGGTGCTCGTCGCTGACCTGACCGACAACCTCCAGTACGTCGGCCAGAGCGACTTGCTCCGCACCGACAACCCTGGGGTGAGCCAGATCGACACGATCGGCCTCAACCAGTACATGTTCTACACGCTCACCGACACGTTGAAGGTCGGTGGTCGTTGCGAATGGTGGAAGAAGGACGGCACGTCGTTCAACGAAGTGACCGGCGGCGTGAACATCCAGGCGCTCTCGAACCTGGTCTTCCGCCCGGAAGTTCGTCACGACTGG
Organism: Lacipirellula parvula; assembly: GCF_009177095.1. Classification (NCBI taxonomy): domain Bacteria; kingdom Pseudomonadati; phylum Planctomycetota; class Planctomycetia; order Pirellulales; family Lacipirellulaceae; genus Lacipirellula; species Lacipirellula parvula. The sequence goes on along the minus strand of NZ_AP021861.1, from coordinate 5,561,394 downwards.
TCGCCCGGCACCGACCTTGACCAAACCGCGGTCGCGATCGACGCCATCCTGACCTACTAGCCGCAGGTCAACGACCCGCCGGAGCAGCGCCAAACAGACGCCGCCCCGCGTAGCTAAAGCGACAACTCGAAACCCCTCGACCGGCGGCCGAGCTTCAACGCGAAGTTCGGTCGCCGGGTTTTTTGCGCTGACGCGAATCGGTAGCCGCGGCTCACTCTGCCGGCAATCGCAGCGTGACTAAGGCCCCCGGTCCGTTGTCGGCGGCCAATGCATCGAGCCGCCCTCCCAACTCAGTGGCCAATCGACGGCAGAGTGCAAGGCCGAGGCCGACGCCTGGGGCCGTCTCGGCCGCCGCTTCGGCGCTTTTGCTGAACGGCGCCGCCTGCATCGCTTGCTTCGTCGACGCGAACCCCGGTCCAAAGTCGCGCACGCTGAAGGTCGTCCAACGACCGTCGCGACCTGTTGCGATGACGATCCGGCGATCAGCGGCGCGGCCCGCATACTTCGCCGCGTTGTCGACGAGGTTGAATAAGATTTGCTCGATGACGCCGACGTCGGTGAGCAGCGGAGCGTCGGCCGAGGCTTCGTCGACGTCGCATTGCAACGTCATCCCCGCCTGCGCTGCCCGCTCGGCGAGTCGGGGTTCGAAGCGATCGACGAGTGCTACGGGCGTCGTCCGCTCGCTCCGCTGCGGCTTGCGGCCTCGTTCGAGCCGTGCGTACGACAGCACATTTTCGACGAGGTGCGTTAACCGCTCAGCTTCGGTCCGAAGCGTTTCCAAATACTCACGGCGCCGCTCGGGCGTTGGCACCATGTCGCGGGCGAGCATTTCCGCGTACATCCGAAACGTGGTGAGCGGCGTGCGCAGCTCATGCGTTACCGAGGAGACGAACGCGGCGCGACGTTCGCTCAAGGCGATCACCCCCCACAGCAGCAGGCCGACCGCCGCGAGAGCGCATGCGAGCGCGATCCAGCCGACGCCCAGCGCCCACTGCAGCGGTCCGTCGCCCGGAGCGTTGGCGAGTGCCGTCGCGGAATCGCCGACAACCAATTTCACCGGCAACCCGGCGAGCATCCGCGTCGCGTCGATCGGATCGTCGCCGCGCACGGGAACCAAGTCGGCGTGGGGAACGAGCGACGCGGTCTCGGCTAGCAACTCGCGCTTCAGCCGCGGCCAATCGAGCCAGCTCCCTTGCACGAACGTTTGGCCGTCGCGATCAACGCGGCGCGCCAGCAACAATTCGTCGCCTACCCACACCGGGCGGCTAACGTACTCGACGGCGCGCGCTCCGTTCGCGTCGCGCTGGCTCGGAGCGTTGCGCATGATGTAGTTGCCGAACTGCTGCTTCGAGAGCTCTTGCACGGCGGCTTGCTGATACCGGCTTTCACGGCCGCGATAATCGGCGGCGCCGCGCGACTGTTGGGCGACTTGCTGCTGGAGGGACGCATCAGGTTCGTCGAACAGGTTCGATTCTTCGTCCCTGATCACCGTCTGCGGCTGCTCAGCGGGTTGTATCTGGCGGTCGCCCTCGCCGACGGCCGGTGCATTCGCGCTGTAATAATTGCCGACCGGAGGGCCATTGGCGGCCACTTGCTCGCCGCTCGCAGACTGCGGCGTGCCAACGGTTGCTGAATTGGGCGTCGGAATTGGATCATCGGGCAGCATCTGCAAGAGTTGCCCGACGTTGACGGCGCCGGCGAGCGTCTCGAGCTTGCGACGATTCGCTTCCGTGGCCGTGCTCGGCAGGCCGTTGCTCGCGGCGAGATCCGTTTGTTCAGGAGGAGGAGCTTGTGGCGACGCCCAGCGACCGTCGGCGTACGCATTGAAGTTAAGCAGCACGTTGTCAGGCGTCTTCGCCAAGATTGGCGAAGCGACGGAGTTTAAATTCCAGTCGTCCTTGTTCGCCGCCGGCAAATTGACGAACGACTCGTAGAACTCATGCGGACGCGTCACTTCCTCCGCAATCAGTGGCGCCAGCTTCGTGTCCATCTGCCAGAGAGCCTGGCTGACGTTCTGTTCAAGCAGAGCTTCGGCCCGCGCGACCGAACGCTCGCGATCAACCCGCAACGCATGGAGCGTCAGCCACGCGAACGCCGCCGTCGCGACGGCGCCGCACAATGCAAAGGCCAGCCAGACGTGCCAAGGACGTTTCATGAAAGACTCTGAGCCAGCATGTACCCACGACCGCGCACCGTCATCAGCAGCGCCGGATTCTCCGAATCGTCGCGCAGTTTCTCTCGCAAGCGCGCGACGTGCATGTCGACGGTGCGCGTCGAGACGCCGCGGGCGTCGATCTGCCAAACATTTTCAAGCAATTCTTGCCGCGGCACCGTTCGGCCCGCATGCCTCGCCAGGTACCGCAGCAGTTGCTGTTCGCGCTCCGACAGTTCGACGCGTTCGCCGTCGCTAAACTGTACCTCACAGCGTGCGAAATCGACCCGCCCGCCGACGAACATCACCTCTTCCACGTCGCTAGGCCGACTCGGCGAACGCCGCAGCACGGCGTCGACCCGCGCCAGCAACTCGTTGACGCTGAAGGGCTTCACCACGTAATCGTCGGCGCCGAGCCGCAAGCCGCTAACGCGATCGTTCTCCTCGCCCCGCGCACTGAGGATGATCACCGGCAGCGTCGGCTTCACATTTCGCACTTCGCGCAAAATCTCGAGCCCGGTTTTGCCTGGCAGCACCATGTCGAGCAGCAGCAGGTCGAACTCCCGCCGCAGCGCCATCTGGCAGCCTTCTTCGCCGTGTCCCGCCTCGAGCGCCGTGTACCCGGCGTAGGTCAGCGCATCGACGACGCCGCGACGAATCGCCGCGTCGTCTTCAACAGTGAGAATTGTTTGCTGTGGCATAAGTAGCCGCGGCTCAACAAGCCGCCGGAGCGGGGGAAAAACAAAGGTTGAAGGACGAAGGCTGAATGCGGAAGAGAGAAAAATGCGGAGTGAGGCTGCGTACCAGACCATTCAGCATTCCGCATTCATCCTTCAGCATTTCTTAGTCCTACTCCGGCGGCTCGTTGAGCCGCGGCTACTTAGTTTACTTCGCCGCTGGCGGTTCGGTCAGCCCACCGCCGTCGAGAGCGGCGTACGCATCGCCGGCCGTCAGTCCGAGCCATGGATCGCTCGACGGCGTCAGGAACAACTCCGCGTAGACGCGTTCGTTCAGCGGACCGACTTCTCGCGGCGCCGTGCCGTTGACGAACCAGTCGTGAATCTCGCGGTGGAGCGTGTACTCGTTGCGGACGCCGTCGACCGCGAGCGAATGCTCGAAATCGCCTACAATTTTCAGGAGCGGATTCTCGACGGCACGTTTGCTGAAAGTAGCGCGCATCGCGGCCTCGGCAATCTCTCGCGGAACCTTGCCGCGCATCAGGGCGACGCTCCGCTTATCGAGTTTCGCCTCATCGGCATGTCGTGCGGAAATCGCTTGCCAGAACTGGTCGTCCTGTTCCGCAAGCGTTTCGCCGGCGGGAGCGAACGGCGCCACGAGCTTCACTTCAACAAGGCTCTTCGACACAGCCACGCGCGCCGCTTGCATCGCGGTCGGATGGCGTCGTGGCAACTCCGTGGACGTTGCCTGCGGTTGCAAGCTACGGGTTGGAGGGTTGAGTAGTTCCGGCGCGACGGCTGCGAGATCCGCGCGAAGTCGCTCAGCAATGACAAGCTCGCGGTGAGTGTGATATTCCTGCAAGACGCGCTCGCGACCCGTCTCGCTGCTGAGTTCGGCGTAACGTGACGCCAAGTCGTGCGAACGCTCAAGCCATTCATGAAAGGCCTGCGGACCGTACAAACCAGGCAGCACGTCAAGCGGCGTTCCCGCGGCGTCGAGCACGTAGTGCGCACTGTTTCCGGTAAGCGTCCGCTCGAGCGTGCGGCCATCGCCAAAATCGACCGTCACGCGCGGCACGGGCCGCACGCTTTCCCAATGGAGGATGAAGTGATCTCGCAAATAGCCGCTGATCTCGGCGTTGGCGTATAGTGCCGTCCGAAAGAAGCGGCTGTTCGCGCAGCTGTATTCATCGGTCAGCTTGCCAAGCATCCGCAGGCTCAGGATCCGCCGCCCGCTCTCAGCGGCGGCTAGCTTGGCTTGTTCCAGGTCGGTGTACCAGAAGAGCCGCGCGACCTCGGCGTCGCGTTGCCCGGCGACCTCGTCGACGAGTCGTTGGGTCGCGGCACGCTCTTCGTCCCCTTTGGCGGCGGCGAGGCGCCGTAAGGCGATTTCCAACCCCGCCGGCCCAGCCAAACGCAGTGCCGCGACATGCTGAGCAAACTCCGGCGTCCCCGCCGCGGGACACGCGTCGCCATATCCGCCGCAGGCACAAACGACGGCCGCGGAACCAAGCAACGCCAACAGACAAGCCAGGCGAATCATTTGTTCGATCTCCTACGCAAATCAGTAGCCGCGGGTCAACGACCCGCCGGAGCGAAACTCAAACACCGTCAGCCCCCGCTATTCGATCGTACGCGAATTAACCGCCCGTTCGTGTAACGCCTCTGTAACACAGTTCGCGCGCTCAAATCCCAGTAAAATTGGAGGCGAATTGAGGCCAATCGCCCTCGAAAGTAAGATCGAAGCGATCCTGTATCTGTTTCCCCTCTCCGGCGCTTATTCAGACTGCCTTATGCAACAACGTTCCGCATTTACGTTGCTTGAACTGCTCGTCGTCATCGCGGTCATGACGCTGTTGATTTCGCTGCTGCTTCCCGCGGTGCAAGCGTCGCGTGAGGCGGCGCGGCGGGCGCAGTGCCAGAACAATCTCCACCAAATTGGCATCGCGCTCTTTCACTACGTCGATCGCCAGCGGGGAGAAGGCGTCTTTCCCAAAGGGCTGGCTATCGTCGAAGAAGAGCGCGAAGGGAACGACGCGATCTTCCGCTGCCCGAGCGACGTGGATCGTGAGCCCGTTGCCGGTTATTTAATGAGTTACGGCTACGCTGTCGGCGGGCAAACAAGAATGCAACTTTTGGAGACTCAGCAAAAGCCATCATCTGAGATCGTGACGGCCTACGACATCCAGCCGTTTCACGGCCCTGCCGGCGAGATCACGTCTTATCAGGCGTTGTTCTTAGACGGGCACGTCGACAACGGGTACGCGGGGCGAGGAGGGCCGTAGCGTATTCCCTCGATCGAGACTGTAAGCGCGAGACGATGCCTGCGAACTGTCGCCGCATCAGAAATCGCGCGCAAGCTCGGTCCAAACCGTCGCAGCGCCGCCGACGACGAGATTGAAGACCGGCAGCAGCGTGAGCGTTCGCGCCGTACGAATCTTGTCGCGGGCGAAAGCCCACCACGAGGCGATCACCGTCCCGATGCAGACGAGCGGAAAGCTGCCGATGCACACCGCCATCAGCACCCACGGCACGTTGGTGAACGCCTCGGCCGAGTCGAACATCATCGGCACGAACATCGCCGGCAGCGCCGACGTGACGGCGAGCACGCCCCACAGCAGCGACGCCGCCACGAGCAGCCACTTGGTGTTTCGTTTTGCATCCATTGTCAGCCCTCGCGGTTGTTCGCCGCCCGCTCCTGCGAGACGTACTTCATAACTCTAGTCCGCGGCGAAGCCTCACAGCCGTCGCGGTCGCCGCGACGATTTTCCGGCGGCGCCTGCAACAGTCGCTCTCTGCGGGGTCGGCCGATTCTGCGGGTTACGACCGGCAACATCCACGTTAAACTGTGGGTTTGCGTTACCGCTGAATCTCCGCAGGATGGCACCGATGAGCGAACAGTCCGCAGCCCCCGCCGGCCCGAAGTGGCGCCAACTTGAACGGATCGAGCGTCGCGTCGCCGGCGTCTTGGTCGAAAAGGCGAAGACCACGCCCGACAACTACCCGCTGTCGACGAACGCGCTCGTAAACGGTTGCAACCAAAAGAACAACCGCTTCCCGCAGATGACGCTTGATGAAGATCAGGTGACCGATGCCCTCGACTCGCTGCGGAAGTCGGGCGCCGTTGCGTTGATCCAGGGGGACGGCCGCGTCGAAAAGTATCGCCACCTGCTCTACGACTGGCTCGGAGTCGACAAGTTTGAAATGGCCGTGATGGCCGAGTTGCTGCTGCGCGGCGCCCAAACGCTCGGCGAGCTGCGGGGCAGGGCGGCTCGCATGGAGCCGATCAAAGGAATCTCGGAGCTGGGGCCGATCGTTGAATCGTTGCGGGCCAAAGGCTTGCTCATCTTCCTCACCTCGCCCGGCCGCGGCGGCGTAGTGACGCACAATCTTTATCAGCCGCAAGAGTTGGCGAAGGTGCGCGCTGAGCATGGCGCCGGCGATACGAACTACGAAGGGCCGATCAACGAGTCGGCCGCACCCGCGCACAGCGCGTACGCCGCTCCCCCTCTAGCCCCCGGCTCCGCCGGGGGGCCGGTCCCCACGCCGCCGAACGCGACCCAGTCGTCGCCAGCAAGTGCTCCCGCACCAGCGACAAGCGAACCTCGCCCCGCCCCTTCTGTAGACAACGGCGTGCTGAAGCAACTCGCCGACGAACTCGCCACGCTCAAACGCGACTTCGCCGACTACCGCGATCAGGCCGACGCCCGCGCCGATGAACTCCGTCGCGAACTCGACGACCTCAAATCGCAGCTGGGCGTCTAGCAGGTCGACGGTCTACGCCGCATCAATCGCCGCCACATCGGCTTGAAACGCCGGCGCCGCGTCGGTCGCTCCCAACAACCGGCTACCGACGGCGACGGTCACCGCCACGGTCGTGAAGAACCAGAGCGACGGATTGAACCCGCCGAGCAGGTCGACCGAGGCGCCCATCACCAGCGGGCCAAGCGCGCTGCAGCTGATGCCGACGGTCATCGACGTGCCGCGGATTCGGCCGAGGTGAGCAGGCCCAAAGTATTGAGCCCACGACGCGCTCGAAACGACCGTCATCAGTCCCTGCCCTACGCCGAAGACGGCGTACGCGGCCAGGGCGATCGAGCCGCCGGCGGTGGCGAGGATCGTGCAGGTGAGCGCCGTGCAGCAGAGGGCGCCGCTGATGAGATAGCGAATCGGAAAGGCATCGATCAGTCGGCTGCTGCCGAGTTGCATAATCGCCATCGAGATCGCCATCAGCGGCGTCGCCCACGCGGTTTGCGTGAAGCTGAGGCGGTGGACCTTCAGCAGCGATTCGAGGTGGAACAGCAGGCCGGTGCCGATCAGCGACCAGACGCCGGTCGAAATCAGCAGCAGCCAGAACATCCGCGTGCGGAGGGCTTCGCCGAGGTTCATCGACGGCGGGTTGTCTTCGTCGACGAGGCGGAGATTTGTGGCGGCTGCGTGTGATGCAGAAAGCCCCTCGCCTAGCCTCTCCCCGCGGGGGAGAGGGATGGGGGCGCCGTCCATTCTTTGGCCGATGTCGCTGGGGCGTTCGCGGTAGACGAACAGAATGAGCGGCAACAGCACGGCCATCAGCGCGATGCCAAGTAGCGCGTAGGCCGAGCGCCAACCGACGCCGTCGATCAGCATCATCATGCTCACCGGCACCAGCGCCATCGACGCTGCCATGCCGAACTGCATCATGCCGCAGGCAGAGGGAAGTTTCTTGTCGAACCACGCGGCCAGCGTGTTCGTGGCGAGCAGGCTCAACAGTCCAGCGCCGACCATCCGCAAGCCCAGGCAGGCGATGAACAGCGTCGTGCCGCTGCTGACCGTCGATGCGTAGAAGCAGGCCGCGGCCATCGCCGTGATCGCTGCCAGTAGCGAACGCTTGAGTCCGTAGCGATCGGAGAGGGCGCCAAGAAACGACAACGGCACGGCCGCGCACAACGTGGCGAGCAAGTAGGCGGCCGAAAGATCGGTTTGCGACAGCGACAGCGATTCGCGGATCGACGAGTTGAACCGCATGAAGCCGTACGTTTGGCCCGGTGCGCTGCTGATCATCACCAGCGTCGCCAGCGGGACCATCACCCAGCCGTAGAAGAGCTTGTCGCGAGCCGTCGACTCGTTTGCTCGCGCGCTGCCAGGGTGGGTTTCAGGGTGGCGGTCGAGACCGCGAGCGGGCGTCGCGAGGGGAGGGTACTCAAATTCCATCGCCCGAGCAGCGGACGATGCAGCGACGCGAGACATCTTCGTTAGGCGGGGGTTGGCGGGTACGCGGCAGGATTGCTCGGCGGGGTCGAAGTTCCAAATGCGGGGCGGGAGTGTAGAAAACTCGACGCCTCAGGGACACAGAGAAATCGCCCCAAGTTCGTGAAGAATCGGAAAGATTCGCGGGGCGGCGACCCGCAAGTAGCCGCGGCTCAACGAGCCGCCGGAGCAGTGATAAAAGAAATGTCGAATGAGGAATGTGGAATGGGGGGAAACTAAGTTTGCTGACACGCGCTGCGGCGGCAGCCCCCATTCCCCATTCAGCATGCCCCATTCGGTATCCGCTCCGGCCGGTCGTTGACCGGCGGCTACGGCTAAAACGCCGCTGAAATGGCCTCGTCGATCTGCTATCCTGGAGCTACCCGCGATTCCCTTTTGCCCCGTTCGAGCAGCGATGGCGTCGACTGATAGCAGCCACAACGCTTCCCCTGCCGGAATCGCGGTCTGGGCCCACTGGCTCCACCGCTACTTCCTGGCCGCGTTGCTAGCGACCTACGCCCTGTCGGGGCTGCTGCCGAGTCCCGGGGCGGCGATCCGGGAATTCACCGTCACCTTCCCGGGCGGGCATCAAGAGCGGGTCTCGATGCTGCTGCTGGCCGTGCTGCTCTTTTGCGCGGCCGCGGTCATCCAGTGGTCGCAGATTCGCGACCTGCTCGAACGCCCCTGGGTGGTCGTCGTCGGGTTGCTGACGGCGTGGCTGGGGCCGGCGCTGGTGGTGCTCGCGTTCAGCCCGCTGCTGCCGTGGCTCGACATGCACGACGCGACGGCGGGGATGATGGTCGGCTTCGCCCTCGTTGCCGCGATGCCGGTGGCGAACTCCTCGGCTGGCTGGACGCAGAACGCCGGCGGCAACGTCGCCCTCAGCCTTAGCCTGATCGTACTGTCGATCCTGCTCAGCCCGATCGCGACGCCGAACGTGCTGAACTTGATGGGCTGGGCCCTCTCGCGGAGCGACGTCGAGCGGATCGAAACGCTCGTGACGCAGTTCTCCGGCTGGAAGTTCATTCTGTGGGTGATCTTGCCGTCGCTCGCCGGCGCTGCGGCGGCGTGGATTGCCGGGCATCGCCGCATCGCCCGCGCGAAGCCGTGGTTTCGGCTGATCACGCTGGTGACGATCCTCGTGCTGAACTACGCCAATGCGTCGCTGGCGATTGCCCAGATTTGGACCGGCGAGCGGTTCGTCGTGATTCTCATCGCCGCGATCATGGCCGCCGCGGTAAGCATCGTCGGCATCACGCTCGCCGCGCTGCAAGTCCGCGTGTTCGGCCTGACGCGCTCGACTTGGATCGCTCTAGCGTTCAGCCTCAGCATGAAGCACACCGGCCTCGCGCTCGTGCTGGCCGGCTCGTTCCTGCAAGATCAACCGCGCGTGATCCTGGTGGTGCTGCTCACCACGCTCGCGCAGCACATCGCCGCCGGCGCCATCGACCTCTACATCCAACACGCCCGCAAGTAACGCGTTTGCCCCGAACGAGCGGTAGCCGCGGCTCAACGAGCCGCCGGGGCGGTGGTGGAAAAATGTCGAATGGGGAATGCGGAATGGCGGAGATCAATTCCGCCGTCACGCTTCGCGCACGCGTTAGCCCCCATTCCCCATTCAGCAATCCCCATTCGTGCCCCGCTCCGGCCGGTCGTTGACCGACGGCTCCCTAGTCCAGCGGCCTCACTTTGATGTTCCGCCACAGGCACTTCTTGCCTTCGGGGTAGCTGCCGCCGCCGTGGACTTGCACGGCGATCGAACCCTTTTCGGTGAGGGCCTTCAGCACAGCGTCGCGATCGTACTGCGGAATCTCGGCCGAACTGGCGTCGAACACCGCGACCTTCTGGCCGTTGAGCGTCGTGGTGATCTTCGGATACTTGCCCCCTTCGACGCGGATGAGGAAGTGATTCCAATCGTTGATCTTCCACGCCGCCAGCCACTCGCCCGGCGAGCACGAATCGATGAGACCGACTTCCGACGGTTCGTGCGGATCGATCGTCTTGAGCGCGACCAGCTTGCCGTCGGTCTCCTCGCCTTGCAGGCTGAACGCGCGGGCGAGCCAGGCGCCGGTCGCTTCGCCATAGAAGTGGCCGATGTTGCCGCCGTTGTAGTAGTCGACGGTCATCTGGATGCACTCGCCCTTGTCGGTCGCGCGCAGAAAGACGCCCGAGTCGACGCCCCAAGACGGCTTCATTTCGAGCGAGAGCTCGAAGTTTTCGAACTTGCGATCGGTGAGTAGGATGCCGCCGTTGCCCGAGCCCGGCGGATCTTGCTCGCCCGCCAGCACGCCGCCCGGTTCGACGGTCCACTTGGCGCCGGTGCCGTGGGCGATCTTGTCGGGGTTCGCATGCCAACCCTTGAGCGTCTTGCCGTCGAAGAGCGTGATCCAATCGTTGCCGGCTGGCTCCGCGGCGTGGGCCAAGGCGGCAAGCGAGAGCGTGACAACGGCGAGTGCGAGATTGAGCGCGTACTTCATAGGAGAGTTCCCATTCAGGTCCCTCTCCCCTGAGGGGAGAGGTTAGGTGAGGGGTTTTGAATTAGTAGGGTGGATGAGATTTGGGTTAAACGCCCTGGTCGCTGGAAGCGTCGGGAATCCCTCCCCTAGCCCCTCCCTGCAAGGGAGGGGGATAGAACAAACTCTAAACGCCCGCGGCCTCGCGTACCAGTCGCGGCGGGAGGCCGATGTCGGCGATGCTCAACTCGCCGACGTACGCCGCGGCTTGCGGCACGAGCAATCCAGGCTTCGCGGCGGCGAAGGTGACCGTCAGATCGGCCCGCACCGCAGCCGCTGCAGCGACGCCGCTGTCGCAATCGAGTCCGCTCGGCACATCGATCGCCAGCCGCCGGGCCGGCTGGGCGTTCATCCACCGGATGGCCGTTGCGAATGGTTCTCGAGGCTCGCCCATCGCTCCGGTGCCGAGGAGGGCGTCGACCAGCCAAACGGCGCCGCCGGCATGTTCATCGAGCTGCGCCGCGACGTCGCCATGCGAGACGTCGAAAATCGGGACGTCGCACCGCTGCAAGATTGCGTAGTTCGCGAGCGCATCGCCAGCGAGTTCACTCGCCGCGGCGAGCAGCATTACGCGAACTGCAACGCCGCGAATCTCCAAATGCCGCGCGATGACAAACCCATCGCCCGCATTGTTCCCCTTGCCGCAAAGAACCGCGACAGGATAGTCGGCTCGCGTCGCAGCATCCCCAGCGAGCCGGGGGGCTCGTCCCCCCGGTCCTGCCCCCTCACCCAGCGCCGCATCAAACCCCAGCACCGCCTCCACCGCCCCGCGCCCGGCATTCTCCATCAGCACCAGCCCGCTGATGCCATACCGCTCGATCGCGATCGCATCCACGCGACGAACCTGCTCACGAGTCAGCACCAGCGGCACCATGCCGCCAGTCTATCAGGCGAGGCAGCCGCGGCTCAACGAGCCGCCGGAGCGGTGGTAGAGAAATGTCGAATGGGGAATGCGGAATGTGGTAGATCAATTCCGCCGTCACGCATCGCAGCGGCGAAGCCCCCCATTCCCCAGTCAGCATTCCCCACTCGTACTCCGCTCCGGCCGGCCGTTGACCGGCGGCTACGGCTATCGCTACGGAAGCGCGAACGCTGCACCCGTCACGGCGCCTGCTTGGAACGCCGCGGCACGCCATGTGAACCCGAGCGGCTCGATCATGTACGGTGCACAGCTGCCTGGGCGATAGTAGCCCAGCGAGTAGATGCACTCGTTCGGCGCTTCGAGGCCCATTTTGTAGGGCAGGATCGGCACCGTTCCGAAGAAGTGGGCGCCAGACATGATCGGCTCGAGTACCGGACCCCAGCTGTGGCCGTAGCGTTCCACTTGCACTTGCTCGAAGTAGAGCGGCTTGTGGCAGAGGCCCGAGGCCTTCCACATGTAGGTGACCGGCGTCCAGTTGCGCGGCTGGAACGCGGGGCGGCGGCCTTCGCATTCGAAGGGGAAGTCGAGTCCCGCTTCGCCTTGCAGGCGGATGTCGAGGCTGATTGATTTGAGGGTGTCGCTGCGCACGTTGTCGTACAGCTTCTCGCACTCCGCGAGCGACTTCTTCCGCTCTTCTTCGATTTGCTGCCGGCGCGTTTCGAGCTCCTCGGGCGTCGGCGGCAGCGGCTCGAGATCGCCGCGATAGCGGAGTGAATCGTATTCCTCGGCACTAGGAAGTTGGTAATCGTCAGCTTCCTCTTCACGCATCGACTCATCGCCGCTCGTCTCGGGTTCCGTCGGCGCGACGAGTTCCTCCGTCATCTCCTCTTGCTCTTCGATGGTCTGAGGAGCGATTTCGATCTCGTTGCGCGGCGCGGGTTGATCTTGGATTCGCAGCGGCTCCGCCTCGCGGCTCGGTTCCGCTTCACGCCGCTGCATCTCGCGGTCGATTGCTTGACGCGCGTTCTCCAACTCCTCGGCAGTCTCTTCTTCCTCTTCGACCGGTTGGTCGATTGGCGGTTGTTCGACTGCCGGCTCTTCAACGGCCGGTTCCTCGAACGCTTCTTCGAGGCTCGGTTGCGGATAAGAGTTCGGATTGATGGCCGGTTCCGCCGGCGTTTCAGTCGCCGGATCGTCGAACGGATCGTACGCCGGCGTCGTGGCCGGGGCAGGGGAGGGCTCGGGATCGGTCGCCGGCATTTCCGCGTCGAACGGATCAAACGGATCACCCGCTTGCGCAACGCGCTCGTCGTTGCGACGCACGACGACGCTGCGCGGTCCGCTTTCGACCGGCGCCTCGGCGACGGCGTGGCTCACGCCGCCAGATTGATTGGCTCCATCCCAGGAGGCCGTGACGTTCGCCGGTTGCACGGCGGGCGCCGAGGCAGCGGCCGTGGCCTTGGCAGATAGCCATTGCAGTTCGCCAGCCGGGGCGACGCCGCCGGCCCATGCGACCCAGAATCCTAGGGCCGCCGCGGCAGCGCTAGTTAGATTCCGCGGATTTGTATTCCGCCGTGTAGTTCGGCGCTTCCTGCGTAATGGCAATGTCATGGGGATGGCTTTCCCGCACGCTGGCCGGCGAGACCTGGACGAACCGGGCTTCCGTGCGCAGCTCTTCGATGGTTCTCGTACCAGCGTAACCCATGCCGGCCCGAAGGCCGCCGATCAGCTGATACAGAAATGGACTCAGCGGTCCCTTGTAGGGGACGCGCCCTTCGACTCCTTCGGGGACCAGCTTGCCGTTCCCCGCTTCCTCACCACTCTGGCGATACCGTTCGCTGGAGCCTTTGACCATGGCGCCTAGCGAGCCCATCCCCCGGTATGCCTTGTACGTTCTTCCTTGGTAGAGGACCCGTTCCCCCGGACTCTCATCGAGGCCCGCCAACAACCCGCCCAGCATGACGACGCTGGCGCCGGCGGCGATCGCCTTGGTGATGTCTCCCGAGTAACGAATTCCACCGTCGGCGATGATCGGCGTGGCCGAATCCTTCGCCGCTTGTGCTGCGTTGTAGATCGCGGTGATCTGCGGCACGCCGATCCCCGAGATCACGCGCGTCGTGCAGATCGAACCTGGACCAATGCCGACTTTCACGGCGTCGGCGCCCGCTTTGATCAGGTCGCGGGCTCCCTCGAACGTCGCCACGTTGCCGGCGATGACGTCGATGTCCCAGCGTTGTTTGAGTTGTTTGACCGTTTCGATGACGTTCGACGAGTGACCGTGAGCGCTATCGACCGTCAGGAAATCGACCCCCTTTTCGATCAGGCTGCCCGCCCGATCGAAATCGAAGACGCCAATCGCGGCGCCGACGCGAAGGCGACCGTGGCTGTCTTTCGACGCCTGCGGGAACCGACGCATCATGTCGATGTCTTTGATGGTGATAAGGCCCGTCAGTTTGTAGTTTTCGTCAACCAGGAGAAGTTTCTCGACCTTTTTTGCCATCAAAATCTTCTCAGCTTCCGCAAGCGTTACAGTCCCCGTGGCCGTAACCAGTTGCTCGCGGCGGGTCATCACGTCGGAGACCGGCTGATTGCTGTCTTCCAAGAAGCGAAGATCGCGGCGGGTGATGATGCCCGCTAGCTTCCCGGCGGCGTCGACAATGGGGACGCCCGAGACGTTCGAATGGAGCATGAGCGTCCGCGCCGAGGCGACGCTAGCAGTGGTGGGCATCGTCACCGGGTCGACGATGATGCCGTTGGCGCTCCGCTTGACCTTGTCGACCTCTTTGGTCTGGTCTTCGATCGACATGTTCTTGTGGATGACGCTCAGGCCCCCCTCTTGGGCGAGGCCGATCGCCATCCGGTGCTCGGTGACCGTGTCCATCGGCGAGCTGAGAATCGGCGCCCGCATTTCTATGCGGCGGGTCAGCCGGGTGGCCACGCTCACCTCCGCCGGGACAACCTCGCTGTAGCGAGGTTCAATGAGTACGTCGTCAAACGTGAGTCCCGTGCCAATGAGCTTGTCCTGCATGTCGCCCCCAGTGGTCTCCGCGGCAGTCGAAAGAATCCCGGATTATGGCGGTTTTCGGCCCTGAGGACAAGCAGTAGCCGCGGGTCAACGACCCGCCGGAGCGGTGGCAGAGAAATGTCGAATGTGGAATGCGGAATGGGGAACGAGCGCCCTCTCCCCATTCCCCATTCCCCATTCAGCATTCCTCATTCGAGCCCCGCTCCGGCCGGTCGTTGACCGGCGGCTAATCGCCACAACCGGCGCCAGCGAATCTGAAGCGGCGTTCGGGACGATGATCGCCGCCGATTCATCCCCCGCGGCGCCGGCCGTCGCTCAGACAGTAGTGCTATCTTTAACTAGTTGTCGCAGCGGGCGTTGCGCTCCATACTGAACTCGTCTGGCGGGCAGCTGGGCGGCTCAGGATTGAATCGCACCTCCTGCAATCGCCCGTCAGATGCCGCACCGTGCGGCGCGTTGCATCTGCAAGCTGACGGCGCTTCATTCCGTTGAAGCGACAACCGCTTGTTTCGCGATTCAATTTGAAAGGACACCTCCGATGAAACGCATGCTCTTTTCGCTGTTGGCTGTGGCCGTTCTCGGCGTTGCCAGCCAATCGGCCCAGGCCCAATGGGTCGTCCAGCCGACGACCGTGTGGAGCCCCGTTGTGATGCCGGCCCCGGTCATGCAGCCGATGGTCGTCCAATCGGCGCCCGTCTTCGCCCCGATGCCGGTGACGACGTTCTACCGCGCCCCGGTCGTGACGATGGCCCCCGTGCCGCAGGTCGTCACTCGCTACCGCCCGATCCTCGGCGGCTCGGTGTCGCGCGTCCGCTACGGCTGGGCGCCGGTCGCGTTCTAGGAGCAGTTTTTAAACGAACATTCGCATAAGCCTCGACGTTGTATGGCTGACCCAGAGGGGGGCGCCGGCAGCGTCGAGGCTTTTTTATGTTGCAACACGTGACCTTTCCCGCTAATTGACGGGGTGACCCGGCATGCGAGAATCCTGGAGAGAGGCCAGAGCGTGGGCCTGTTCATTCCAATTTCCCACTAGCCGGAGGGCCACGCCCTCCGGTCTGAAGTGCCAAACGAGATAGAAAACCGTCACCGCCTCCCCGGACCGCGTGGCGGTCCGGCTGCCACGCGAACGCACCCAACACACACCTACTCACTTAAACACTTACTCA
Organism: Lacipirellula parvula; assembly: GCF_009177095.1. NCBI lineage: Bacteria > Pseudomonadati > Planctomycetota > Planctomycetia > Pirellulales > Lacipirellulaceae > Lacipirellula > Lacipirellula parvula. The sequence goes on along the minus strand of NZ_AP021861.1, from coordinate 5,545,773 downwards.
CTCAAGCATTAATCCACGCCGCAACCGCCGACTGCATCTCCTGACCTCCGACCTCTGAACCCCGACCTCTGAACCCCGACCTCTCCCTCCTGATGGCTGAACTCAAAACATTCGTGTTCACCGACATCAGCGGGTCCGTCCGGCTGAAGGATGAAATGTCGGGTCGGAGCGTCACCGAACGCGACATGGCGTTCATCAACTCGATCCTCACGCCCCACCGACAGCGGATCGAGGCCGACCTCGAATCATATGGCGGCCGCGTCGTCTCCACCGCCGGTGACGGTCACTTCCTCGTCTTCGAACACACCGTCGGCGCCGCGCAGTGGGCCGTCGCGGTGCAAAAGAGCCACCAAGACAATCCCATCGACACGCCCAAGGGCGAGCATGTCGAAGTCCGCATGAGCATGCACGTCGGCGTGCCGCAGATTGACCCCGGCGATCGCGACAACTTCGTCGGCAAAACGGTCGACTACGCCGCGCGGCTCAACGACTACGCCACTGGCGGCCAAATCTTGGTCAGCCGCAGCGTGATGGCGATCCTCGACGACGTCGGCCTCGAAGATGTGCGGCTCCATTTGCACGGCCGCAAGGGGCTGAAGGGGATCGGCAGCGTCGAGATCCATGAGCTCCTCTACGACGACCACGGCCCCCGGCCGATGCGGAACCAGCCGAAGACGAATGCCGAACGGCAGTGGACGGTCGTGCCGACGCAAGGCTTCGAGCGTTCCACGTCCGGCGGCAGCGTCGGCGTCGCCGGCCAAACGGCTCTCAAGCGAGTCGGCAACTACGAACTCGAACAGGTCATCGGCTCCGGCGGCATGGGCGACGTTTACAAAGCCCACCACACCCAGTTCGGCCGCGTCCGCGCGGTGAAGGTGATCAAGTCGCAGTATGTCGGCGCCGGGCACGAAGACGTCGTCCGCCGCTTTTACAACGAAATCAAAGCGGTCGGCCGGCTCGAACACAAGAACATCGTCGTCGCGATCGACTCCTCGGCGCCTGCCGACAAGGTTCACTATCTCGTGATGGAATTCATCGAAGGCGTCAGCCTCGATGAAATGGTCACTCGCCATGGGCCGCTGCCGGTTCCCGAGGCGAGCGAGATCATCCGCCAGGCGGCCCGCGGCCTGCAGTACATCCACAAGCACGAGATGGTCCACCGCGACATCAAGCCGTCGAACCTGATGGTGACGCTGGTCGACGCCGATCAAATCTCCGGCGACTCAACCGTCGCCGACGCCGACGACGGCGAACGGGCCGTCGTGAAGATTCTCGACCTCGGCCTCGCACTCTTGGCGGACGACAACCACGACCGCCTCACGCGCCTCGACCATAAGGCGATGGGGACCGGCATGTACATGCCCCCAGAGCAGTGGCGGACGACCAGCGTCGACATTCGCGCCGACGTCTACAGCCTGGGCTGCACGCTCTACCACCTGCTCGCCGGCAACCCGCCGTTCTTCGATTCCGATCTTCGCCCGGAGAAGGCCCACGAAAAGTCGGCCGTCCCGCCGATTCGCAACGCGATGCAGCCGCTGCCGCGCAAGCTGTGGGACGTGCTGCAAAAGATGCTCGCCAAGCGCCCCGAAGACCGCTACGCGACGCCGGCTGAAGTCGCCGCTGCGCTGGCGCCGTTCGCCGAGGGCCACCAGTTGGCGTCGCTCGTTCGCGGGCTTGAAGGGGATCAAACTGTCTCGAACGCCCTGACGCCGACGAAGCCGAACGGCCACTCGAAGGCCGAGACTTGGCGTTCGCGACCGTGGTTCAACTCGGATCGGTTCCGGCCGGATCGCAGGATTATTTTCACGAAGCTGCTGCCGCTGCTGCTCCTGGCCGGCGTCGCCCTCGGGGCCGTGCTACTGATCCAGCACTCGCAACGCGAGGCCGCGCGAGCGGCCGAAGCGAGTCGCGTTGCCCGCCAGCGACAGATGGAGCAAAGCGCCCGCGATGCGGTGTCGAGCTACGCCAAAACGGCGGCCAAGACGGTGGCGGCGGAACTCGACAAGCGGTTTGCGGTGCTCAACGCTGAGGTGAAGGATCCCGAACTCATTCGTATGGTTCGCTCGCTTAACTCGCTCCCCGACGACGAGAAACTTCGCGCCGATCCGGCCAAAGTCGAGCAGCGGAAGCTACTGCTCGATGAACTTCAGGTGTGGATCACCAAGCTGCCTCACAAGCATGGCGCCAAGTTGAAGATCGTCGAAAGTTGGTTTGTGCAAGATATCTACGGCACTCAAATCGCCCGCACGCCCGAAGATGATTCCAGCTTTCTGAAACCGTACTGGTATCGCGACTACTTTCACGGCAATCTGAAGGATCGCGATAAGACTAGCGAAGACGAACGCCTTGCAACCAAGCCGATCGAGAACGAGCACCTCTCCTCGGTCTACTACAGCACGGCCACGAAACGTCTTAAGGTGGCGTTTTCGGTGCCCATCCGCGACGACGGCGTCGACGAAACGGGGCAGCCTGCGGGCGAGGCGGGGAAGGTGATCGGCGTCTTGGCGCTGTCGATCAATCTCAACGACTTCGACGTGATCGACCCCGAGCAAGCCGCCGGCAGCGACGTCGTGCTCATCGACCTGCGTAACGATTGGGTCAACGGCGAGAATCACGGCCTCATTCTGCATCACCCGCGGCTCGACAAGGGCGAGCTCGCTCGCGTCGAAGGCGATCTGATGAAGACGATCGACGCCGCCGACCCGCTGAAGTCGCCTGAGTTCGACGGCGCCAAGCACTTCCTGATTGGATACGCCGATCCGCTCAAGAGAGATAAGAACTCCGACCAAAAGTATTGGGGCGCCTTTGAGCCGATCCGCTACGAAATGCGGACCAGCGAAAGCGACGACGCCGACACAGAACGGTTCGGTTGGGTGGTGCTCGTCCAGAAACCGATGCCGGATGATGCGTCGCCCGTCAGCGTGCTGCCTCCCGCGGCGCCCGCCGCCCCCGCTCCTGCAACCGCCCAGTAAGGCCGGCGTTCGCATGGGCCCCGCCGCACGCCGGCGGCGGACGGCTACATGCCGATCGCGTGATGGCGTATACTGGAAGCAGCGGGCGGCGTTCGTCGCCCCGTCACTTCGAATGAGCCGCAATCCGGATCCCGCGCGATGGACAAGAACCGAGTACTCGACGCCCTCCACACGCTGCAGTCCGAACTCTCCGGCGCCAACACCCTCGATGACGCCTCGCGGCAATCGCTGCTGGCGATCACCGCCGACATCCACCGCAAGCTCGAAGCGGACGACGACGTGCCGTCGGAAGAGGGCGAATCGCTCGGCGGCAAACTGCAGGACTCGATCCTTGAGTTCGAAGCCGAGCACCCGCAGGTGACCGCCGCCGTGAACCAGGTCGCCGCCGCGCTAGCGAACCTCGGCATCTAACACGGGCTCCGCCCACTCATTCCCGGCGCCCCTCAGCACTTCGGACTGGTCGCTTAAGCGACCAGTCCAGCCCCAACGCTGGATTGCGCCTATCAGCTGCGCCGTGCGGCCGCGAACCCCGCTTCCCGCAGACCCCTCCCAACCGGTAGTGTCAAACTCCCCCCGCGCCGATATCATAGCGCGTTTACGCCGGCTGTTGGTTATTGCCGGGGGCGAGGACGCCCCGGCTCGCGGCGGAAGTTGCCTGCAGGCGATTTCGACGCTGCCGACCGCCCACTGCTCACTGCCTACTGCTCGCTTCCTCTCATGAAAACCGACGAACTTCGCGACAAGTATCTCAGCTTCTTCGAGTCCAAGGGACACCGCCGCGTCGCCAGCGACGTGCTCGTCCCCACTTGGGATCCGAGCGTGCTGTTCACCCCGGCGGGCATGAACCAGTTCAAGGATCACTTCCTCGGCAAGGTGAAGCTCGAGTTCACCCGCGCCACCAGCTGCCAGAAGTGCCTCCGCACCGGCGACATCGAGAACGTCGGTCGCACCGCCTACCATCACACCTTCTTCGAGATGCTGGGCAACTTCAGCTTCGGCGATTACTTCAAGCGCGAAGCGATCAACTGGGCCTGGGAATTCCTCACCGACAAGAAGTGGCTCGCCCTCGACCCGTCGCGGCTCACGGTCACCGTCTACAAGGACGACGACGAAGCCGCCGGCATCTGGCAGAAAGACATCGGCCTGAAGGTCGACCGCATCGAGCGCTGCGACGAGGATGAAAACTTCTGGCCGGCGAGCGCCCCCAGCCAAGGTCCCGATGGCGTCTGCGGCCCGTGCAGCGAAATCTACTTCCATCCCGACCAAGGCAAGAGCGTCGAGATTTGGAACCTCGTCTTCACGCAGTTCAACCGCGTCGGCGATCCGCCGAACAACCTCCGTCCGTTGCCGTCGAAGAACATCGACACTGGTATGGGCCTCGAGCGCACCGCCGCGACGCTGCAAGGCGTGCCGACGAACTACCATATCGACACGCTCTTCCCGATCGTGCAAGCCGCCGCGGAAATCTGCGGCGTGAAGTACGAACTCGATAGCGATGCCGGCCGTCGCTGCCGCCGCATCACCGATCACGTGCGGGCCTGCACGTTCGCGATCCACGAGAATGTTTACCCCGGCCCGCAAAAGGAAAAGTACGTCGTGAAGCGGCTCCTCCGCCGCGCGGTGCTCGACGGCCACCAAATGGGCCTGCACGAGCCGTTCCTCCACAAGCTCGTCCCCGCCGTCGTTGCGGCGATGAAGGGCCCGTACCCCGACTTGGTCGAAACGGCCCAGCGCGTCGCCAGCGTCATCGAGAAGGAAGAAGCCAACTTCTTCGGCACGATCGACGCCGGTCTCAACCGCATCGAGCGGGCGTTCGACGACATGCGCAAAGAGAACCGCACGCGGGTCGAAGGCGCCGTCGCCGCCGAGCTCTACCAGACGTACGGCGTGCCGCCGGAGCTGTTCGAGTCGCTCGCCGCCGAGCATAACCTCGCCTTCGACTGGGAAGGCTACGCCCACTCGATGGAGCAGCATGGCGAAGCCTCGGGCAAGGTGCAGCACACGGTCATGGGCGCCAAGGGCCCGATCGATTCGCTGAAGCACGCCCTCCACTCGACCGAATTCCTCGGCTACGACACCACCGTCGCCGACGCCGTCGTGAAGGGGATCATCACCGGCAAAGCGCCAAACGACCACCTAGTCGACAAGCTCGATGAATCCCCATCAGCGAGCCGGGGCGTCCCCGCCCCCGGCGCCCCGGTTACCGACACGGTCCGCGTTATCCTCGACCGCACCCCCTTCTACGGCGAAAGCGGCGGCCAGGTCGGCGACGTCGGCAAGCTCGTCGGCGATGGCTTCGAGTTCGAAGTCATCGACACTCAGAAGGACGGCGCGCTGATCGTCCACATCGGCCACCTCCGCAAGGGAACGATCCGCGAAGGCGCTAAGGTTCGCGCCACCGTCGACGACGCCCGCCGCGACGCGATTCGTCGCGCCCACTCGGCGACGCACATCTTGCACTATGCCCTGCAGAAGAACCTCGGCTCGCACGCTCAGCAGCAAGGCTCGAAGGTGACCGACGACGAACTGCGGTTCGACTTCACGAACCTCAGCCCGGTCGAAAGCACGCAACTCGCCGCGATCGCGAAAGACGTCGTCGAACGCGTCGCCGCCGGCGCTCCGGTGAAGTGGGAAACGCTCCCGCTCGCCGACGCCCGCAAGCAAGGCGCGATGATGCTCTTCGGCGAGAAGTATCCCGACCCAGTCCGCATGGTCTCGATGGGCGACTTCAGCCGCGAACTCTGCGGCGGCGTCCACCTCAACAGCACGAGCGACGTCGGCGCGTTTGAAATCCTCAGCGAAGAGGGGGTCTCGGCCGGCACGCGGCGGATCATCGCCCTCACCGGCAAGAAGGCGACCGACTACCGCGCACGGCTCGAAGCGGAAGTAAAGAAGGCCTCCGAGAAGCTCGGCGTCGCCGGCTACGATCTGCCGCACGCCGTCGAAGCCCTCATCGAAAAGCGTCGCGAACTGAAGCGAGCCCTCGAAGCGGGCGTGAAGCCGAACCTCGCCGCCGCGCAAGCCACGGTGAAGAAGGTCGCCGGCGACACGGCCGAGTCGATGAAGTCGATCCTCGGCGAAGCCGCCCGCCGCATGTCGGTCGGCCTGCTCGGCGTCGCCGAGCGGATTGAATTGATGGCCACGGAAGTCGAATCGCTCGGCCAACGGCTTGCCCAACGCGAAGCCGCCGGCCCGCTGTCGGCAGACTCGTTGCTCGAAAAGGCGACTACCGCCGACGGCGTGACCGTCGTCGTCGCCGACGTGCCAGGCGTCGAGCCGAACCTAATGCGGCAGCTGATCGACCAGATTCGCCAGAAGCAACCGCTGTCGGCGGTGCTGCTCGCCACGACGCAGGGCGAAGACAAGGTAACGCTGGTCGCCGGCATCTCGAAGCAGTTGCAAGAACGTGGCCTCAGCGCCGGCAAGTGGATCGGCCCCGTCGCGGCCGCGGTGGGCGGCGGCGGCGGCGGACGCCCCGACCTCGCCCAAGCCGGCGGCAAGGATCCGGCGAAGCTCCCCGCCGCCCTCGACGTCGCCAACAAAACGATCGCCGAGATGCTCAAGGCGTAGTGCTAGCAGTAGCCGCGGGTCAACGACCCCGCCGGAGCGAGTACAAATCAATGTCGAATGTGGAATGCTGAATGGGGAACGCCATGCTGCTAAACCGCAGCATTAGAGTCTTCACCCCATTCCCCATTCAGCACTCCCCATTTGTATCCGCTCCAGCGACTCGTTGAGCCGCGGCTACTTCTCCATCTTCCGCGACTGATTCATCTCGCCATTTTTCCGGACTTTCCAATCGAGATTGTCCCTGCCGGCAAACTCTCTTAAGATGAAGGCCAACTGCTCTGGGAGAGGCAACTCTCGGAGACTTCTCAAGCTGAACGTCTGGATGCGTTTAGCTCACTATTTGGCGAGGCGGCAACGTTTCCTGGGAGGGAATCTCCTCGCAGGCGGAGTTTGGTCATGGCTGACGTTTGTGAAGAGTGGGGCGTCGACGTTTCACGCGGCCCCGATTGGTTGTTCCTGCGCCTACGCCCCGGCAAGACTGAGCCGGCCGGCATGGCCGACAAAATTTGGTCGCTCGCCGATCGTCACTTCGTCTACCGGCTCGTGCTGGAGATGAACGATGTGTCGATGATCCCGAGCCACCTGATGGGGCAACTCGTGATGCTCCAAAAGCGCGTCCTGCAGCGCGAAGGCGCCCTGCGGCTCTGCGGCCTGTCGAAGGAATGTGCCGAAGCGCTTCGCTTCTGCCGCCTCGACCAAGCGCTGCCGAACTTCGCCTCGCTTGAAGACGCCGTGAAAGGCCAACGCCGCCACGCGCCGCACTTCGCGAACGCATAAGTCGCAGCGTGATCGCAAGTAGCCGCGGGTCAACGACCCGCCGGAGCGTTGATCGTTTGGGCTAGGCATTACGAGTACCGCTCCGGCGGCTCGTTGAGCCGCGGCTACAGTACTTGCTGCGCGCTACCCGCCGCAGGCCTTCCGCAAATCACGCAGCATCCCGAGCGTCGGCTTCGGGTTCCCCTTGCCGTCAAACAACCCCCCGTGCGGGAACTCGTGCGGCTCGTGATCGGTTAGCTGGTTCCATAGCACTACCTGCACCGAGGTCCGCCCCAACAGCAGCGGCGCCACGCTCGAGGCGAGCGCTAGTTGCGAGTCTTGCTGCGGCGCATCGGGCGAGTGAACCAATTCCGCCGCGATCGTCTTCGCCGCCAGCGGGTCGGGCAGATCGCCGCTCGGCGCGGTGAGCAGCACCATTAGCGGCAGCCCCAGCTGGCTCCACTGGTCGATCAACTTGCCATATTCAAACGTCGGCCGATGGCTGCTGCCGCGCGGCCAATAGCCGGAGTTGATTTCGAGCCCGAAGCCCGAGATCCCCAAATCAGCCCGCACCAGCGCATCCGCGTAGTGGAGTGGCGCCAAGTCGTGTTCCTGGTCGACCAGGTACTCGCCCCACGGTTGATCGAACGACACGACGACCGGCGTCCGCGGATCGATCTTTCGTACCACCTGCACCGCCTGGGCGACGAGGTTCAGCCGGCTCTCTTCATCGAGCGACAGCAGCTGCCCGTTATTCACCCGCGACGCGACATGCCACAGGTGAACCCGGCCGGCATAGCGCGACACGACCGCTTTCACGTGGTCGAGCAGCAGCCGCACGAGGTTGTCGTCGTCGCCTTCCCACAGGTACATCCAGTCGGGAACGCCGCGATCGTCAAGGCGGAGCAGGGGGCCCATCGCCACCTTCAGGCCGGCCGTTTGGCACCAGCCGAGCTGTTCGTCGGTCGGCTTCCAGTCGCGTTTGCCTTCGCGCGATTCGATCGCCCGCCACCCGACGGGCAGTTGCACGATGTTGCAAGCATCGACCAGTTGCCGCTTCACCTGCACCGTCGGCGCCGCGGGGCCGAGGCTCACGCCTAATAGGGACGCGATCGGCGTCTGCCGTTGCCGCGAGTTGATCGTTTGTTCGGAGTAGGCCCGCACTAGTTGCTCTGAAACGGTGAGCGCCAACGCGATCGCCTTGTTCGCCGCTTCCGCTGACGAGGCCACGTCTTTCTGCGTCGTCGCCGCGCGCGAGAAAAGCCGCGTCGCTTCCTGCAGACGCTCGGTCAGCTCGGGGGGCGTCTTCATCCCCAGCCATTCCCAAATGAACAGCCGCGAACGAATCCGCTGGATCAACCCGCGGGCGAGTTCGACGTCGAGCAGGTAGGGCCGCTCACGCTCGATCAGCGTGCTGGTGCCCAGCAGATACTGGCCATGGCCGTCGACAACCCACGGGACGTAGGTGTAGCCCGAATCGTCGACGCCTCGTTGAATGACGAGCGTTTCCCCGTCCCAGCGCGAGCTGGTTTGCCAGGGAATGTCTTCGTTGCCCGCGACATAGATCCGGGGGAGGCCGCCCGGGGGAATTCGGTCGCGGCGATGCAGATGGAACCGCATCTGTCCCATAGTCGAGGCCTGTCGTGGAAAGGGCGAAAGCGTGGTGTCAAAGTGCGGTGGCTTGGCGGCCGGTGTTGTGCCCTTGCCAGAACGACGAAGTCCCTTCGTCCACTTCAGTTTACAACTGCCGTGCGGGGGTCACAACTCCACGCGGCCGGCCGCAAATCCGCCGCAGAACCCTGTGGAGCCCTGTCACCCTGAGGTACTCCGAAGGGTCCGCTCTGCCTACAAATGCCCCGTCGCAAATCCCCCCACCCCACAACGCCCATTTAGCCGCGTAGCGGTAGCCCGCGCGGGTGCCACTGGCATCCTGCCAGTGCGAAGTGCCAAAAGAGCACGCCCAACCCGGCGCTCCACCCCACGCCAGTCGCCTGAAAGACAATGCCCCAGGCTTGTCCGGACCCAGAAGTTCCACCACCAGTCCACACCTGACTCTCCAGGCGGCTAAAGTCTGCCGGCATCATTCGGGCGTTGACGCCGTTAACCGCCTCACACTGGCAAGATGCCAGTGGCACCCGGCGGGATGGAAAACCCATCAACGCCCCGGCATCCCACCGCCATGGACGCCAACTCACTACATCACCCACCCCGCCTTCCGATATACTCGCCTTCCGATAACTGCTTCGCTCCCCGGAACTCGCCGCCATGTCCGCCCCCGTCATCGAAACCAACCTTCCCGGCCTCCCCGTCACCCGCGGTAAGGTCCGCGACGTCTACGACCTCGGCGACCGCCTGCTCCTGGTGAGCACCGACCGCATCAGCGCGTTCGACTGGATCCTGCCGACGCCGATTCCCGACAAGGGCCGCGTCCTCACGCAGGTGAGCAACTTCTGGTTCCGCTCGCTGCCGATCGACCACCATCTCATTGAAACCGACGTGCGGCAAATGGATCTGCCCGCCGGCGCCGACCTCGACGCCCTCGCCGGCCGCACGATCCTCGTCCGCAAAACTGAGGTCGTGCCGATCGAGTGCGTCGTCCGCGCGTATCTCAGCGGTTCGGCCTGGGCCGAGTACCGCCAGCATGGCGGCGTCGCCGGCATCTCGATGCCAAGCGGCCTCCGCGAATCGGAACGCCTGCCAGCGCCGCTGTTCACCCCCGCCACGAAAGCGGCCCAAGGCGATCACGACGAAAACATCACCTTCGCCGAAATGCAGGCGATCATTGGCGTCGAGCTGGCCGAGCAACTCCGCCAACTGAGCCTCGACGTCTACGCCCACGGCGCCCGCCGCGCTGCGGAGATCGGCATCATCCTCGCCGACACGAAGTTCGAGTTCGGCATCGTCGACGGCCAGCCGATCCTCATCGACGAAGTGATGACCCCCGACAGCAGCCGCTTCTGGCCCGCCGATGGCTACGCGGTCGGCCGCGGCCAACCGTCGTTCGACAAGCAATTCGTCCGCGACTGGCTCTCCGCAAGCGGCTGGGACAAAAACAGCCAGCCGCCGCAGCTGCCGACCGAGATCGTGGAGAAGACGCGAGCGAAATACATCGAAGCCTGCGAACGCATCACCGGCGAAAAGTTCCTCTGGGCGTAGCAGAAGGTTTCGGCGTCGGCAGATCAGCTAGTCGTAAATCCTGCTGACCTCGCGCTGTCTCTCGACAGCATCGGCTTGGACTTGCTCGTTGGGGCTATTTAGGCCACTGGACGTCGCATCCATCTGCAACTCGCGCAGACTATGGCCGAACAAGCCGTCTATCCACGCGCATCCTGCCATGCTGGCCAGGGCCAGTGAGCCGAGTAGGGACAGCATCGAGCGCTTGCATCTCATCGAGGTGAAATAGAGATTGCCGCGGCTGAGCTCAAGGCTGCTTTCGTGCCGGGGCGCCGTACTGGCCGACGAACAGGCACTTTTCGCCGCCTATCTCCCCCCATTTCGCCAATGTACAATGGAGCCCCCGCCCGACCTTGCGGCTCCAGCGGCAGATTCGTAGTCTCCCCTCGGCCCATTGCGCGCCCCAGGCTCCTCGTTCCCACGCTCCGCGTGGGAACGCCCCCGCCGACGCTCCGCGTCGCGCCCAGGAGATCGAGGCTGCCGCCAGCGTGAGGCACGAAACTAACGCATGCCGCAGAGCGGCGATCCCCACGTTCCCACGCGGAGCGTGGGAACGAGTATCGCATCCACATTCCACATTCCGCCTTCCCCATTTCATTCATGCTCCGCTACTGGACCGCTGGCGAATCTCACGGCAAAGCGCTCATCGCGCTCCTCGACGGCTTTCCCGCAGGCGTCGCGATCGACGAAGAACCGATCAACGTCGAACTCCGCCGTCGCCAAGGCGGCTACGGCCGCGGCGGCCGCCAACGCATTGAAACCGACACGGTCGACGTCCGCACCGGCGTCTGGCACGGCGTCACGCTCGGCAGCCCGATCGCGCTCGAAGTCGTCAACCGCGACTACAAACTCGAACGCCTCGAAGATCTCCCCCGCCCGCGCCCCGGGCACGGCGATCTCACCGGCGCCGTGAAGTACCTCGGCTCCATCCGCGGCATCCTCGAACGCGCGAGCGCTCGCGAGACCGCCGTCCGCGTCGCCGCCGGCGCGCTCTGCAAGCAGCTGCTCGCACCGTTCGGCATCACCGTCTTCGGCTTCGTTGCGGAAGTCGGCGATCAGAAAATTGAACCGGTCGCTGGCACGCTTGAAGAGTTGAAAGCGATTCGCGACGAGAGCGAACTTTACGGCCTCAACCTCGAACGCGACGACGCGATCAAGGAACTGATCGACCGCGTCGGCAAAGAGGGCGACACCCTCGGCGGCATCGTCGAGGTGCAGGTCCATGGCCTGCCGTTCGGCCTCGGCACGCACGCCCAGTGGGATCGCAAGCTCGACGGCCGCCTCGCCCAGGCGGTGATGGCCGTGCAGGCGATCAAGGGGGTCGAAATCGGCCTCGGCTTCGAAGCCGCCCGCCGCCGCGGTTCGCAGGTGCACGATCCCATTCACTACGACGAATCGAAGAAGCACACCCACACGCTCGGCTACGAGCGCCCGACGAACAACGCCGGCGGTCTCGAAGCCGGCATGACGAACGGCCAAACGCTCGTCATCCGCGCCGCGAAGAAACCAATCAGCACGCTCCGCAAGCCGCTGGCGTCGATCAATCTCGATACCAAGGAAGCCGAAGGCGCCAGCTACGAACGGAGCGACGTCTGCGCGATCTCCGCCGCCAGCGTGATCGTCGAAAACGTCGTCGCGATCGAAATCGCCGCGGCCCTCGTCGACAAATTCGGCGGCGACAGTTTGCAGGAGATGCAGGCCCGCTACAAGCTCTTCCAAGAAATGGCAGCTGAACGGTAGGAAATGTCAGTGGTCCGTCGTCAGTTGTCAGTGGTGAAGACGGTAACCACTCGCCAGCAACTGACAACGGACCACTGACAACTGACAAGATCGAACAGGATGTTCGCTTTCCACGAAACCACGCGCAAACGGATTTGCCGCACGGGCTTCTTCGCCCTGTGCTTGGCGCCGACGTGCGCGACGGCTGCGTGGATCGTCGACCATCACCTCCCGTGGCGCCAAGCAGCCGCCGCTCGTCGGCTGAGCGATCGCTACCATCTCCAAGTCCAACTCTCCGACTACCGCGAGCCGCGCCCCAATTTTCTCCGCACCGCCTCGGCGACGGTCGCTGATCCCCAGGTCGCCGCGCCGCTGCTCAAACTCACGGGCGTCGAAACACATCGCGGCGATACGCTCGCGCTCTCCATCGACGAGCTTGCGCTAAGCGTCGCCGACCTGCCAGCGCTCGCTGAGCGACTTGAATGGTGGTTCCAGCGAACTGCCGCTCGCCGCATCGATTTGCTCGTGAAGCGAGTGACGCTCACCGCTCCGGTAATCACGCAACTTCACCAACTGCGAGCGACCATCGAGCGCGACGCCGCGGGCAAGTTGGGATTCCGCTTGATCGCCCACACGACCGCGACGCCGGCCGCCGACGCCAAGCCGCTCAAGCTGTGGCTCGAGACGCCCGCCGCAACCGAGGATGGCGCTCCCGAACACGCCGTCGTGACGCTCGACACCGAGCAGAACGCGCTCCCCGCATCGCTCCTGGCGCCCCTCGTCCCCGGCGCCGCGGCCCTCAACGACACGGCAACGTTCACCGGTAGCGTCGAGTGGAAGAGCTCGCACCCGCTCGGCGGTCCGACGACGCCCGCGTGGGAAGGCGATCTTAAGGGGCAATTCACTGGCGTCGACCTGGCGCGACTGATCCCGCAAACTTCGTCGCACAAGCTACAAGGAACCGCGACGCTCGAACTGGCCGACTGCCGCTGGCGCGACGCAAGGTTCACGCATCTCGCCGGCACGCTCGTCGCCGCACCGAACGCACGGCTCAACGGCGCGTTCCTATTCGCGGCCCGCAAATACCTCGTTTGCCGAATTTCGTCCTCCCAGCCAACGCTGCAGGCCGCCGCCGAGCGATACGCCTACCCCTATCTGCATCAAGCGGAAGAACTGAAGCAGCATGCCGCAGCAGACGCGGCACTCGCTGAAGACTTTCATCTGCTCGACCGCTTGGCATGTCAGTTTAAACTCGACGCGACCGGTCTCATTATCGCGCCGCCATCGGAAGAGGCTGCGACTGCAGACGCGACCGAAGCCATCGCCGTCGCCAACGGCCATCCGCTGCTCCTCGCCGCAGCAGACGCGAAGGCTGCCGCCGAATCTGGATCATTCACTCCCGTAAGGCTCCCCGCCGCCTCCTGGCTACAGTTCATGGCGAACTCCACCTCCCTGTGGCTCCCCTTCACGCCCGAAGCCGTCGAAACCGCCCGCCGCCTCCCGCGCCCGGAGTAGCCGCGGGTCAACGACCCGCCGGAGCGGCGATCACCCTCAGTCGCCAATCGTTCGTCGTTTGCAGCGTTTAGTTGCGATCAGTCGCCTTTCGGGATATAGTGCGCCAACTATATCGCGTCTGTGTGAATTGGGTTTACGCAACGCACGAAGTACATCAAGGATCTCTCAACCAGGGCGCCGCATGAGACGATTGCTGACACTCTTTACAGTCGCCGCTGCTATGCTATCGGCATCAGCGGTTCACGCCCTGGTGATCGACAACTTTGTCGAAGGGGCCGCCACTCTTGGTGCGTCGACTGAGATTGTCGCGCAGACTGGTCTGAATTCTTCGTTCGTCGTCGGCGGTGCGCGGCATGTGAGCGTTACCGGCGCCTCGACGCAGCTAACGATTGCACCGGCCAGCGGGTTGCTGGTTTCGCAGCCGAGCGGCTCCGGCTACTTCACCCTCATGTACGGCTATAACGCGCCGCTGAACGCCAACTTCACGGCGAACGGGCACGATCGTTTTCGGTTCGTCATCGACGCCGCAGGCTCCGAGAACGCGGAAGCATCCATGTGGATCTCGATTAACAAGACGCTCCCCCCGCGCGGCAACGCACCTGGCCCAAGGGTTGTCGATTTCCGCGGCGGCGGCATCTTGGAAATCCCGTTCAGCGCGTTCTCCGCTGACATGAGCGACGTCGACACGATCGCCATCGATGTTGTTCGGATGACGGGAGGTTTTTCCCTCCGCTCGGTGTCGACCGCCGGTCCGCCGCTCGCAGGCGACTTCAACCGCGAGGGCGTCGTCGACAGTCGCGATCTTACTGAGTATCTCAAGATGTACGGACGCACGACGGCCAATGGCGGCAGTTACGCCGGGTACCTTTCCGCCGACGAAAACCGCGATGGCCGCGTCGATGGCGCCGACTTTCTGGCTTGGCAGCGCGCCGTTGCGACAGCGCCGCCAGCCGGCGCTGCCGTTCCGGAGCCGGCTGCCGCTACTCTGGCTGCCGTGGCGGGACTTGGCTTTCTCGCCAGACGGCGCTAGCCGAGATAAACCCGCGATAGCGCTCGCACATTGACCCCGTCGTATGGCGACCTCAACGCGCCGCCGCGTCGATGTTCGTGGGCAGAACCTTCCGCTCGCTGCAACGAGGGCCATGCTTCCGGCAGTTCGTCGTTCAGATCCTCCGCTAGGTAATCGCCGGCCGTTTTTGAGTAGTCGGTCAACAGGCCCAACGCCGTATCCTGCGTCGCTTCACGCAATCCTGCGGCAGAAACCGCCGCTGCGGTCTTCTTGGCAAGCAAACTCTCACGTTTGCGATCCAGCGTCTCGACTTCCGAACTCTCAGCGGCTTCAGCCGCCTGAGCAATCGCCGTGAAATCGCTGAAACCGCGTAAGTCGGCGGGCGACGCATCGTTAAGCTCAATGGGCACGACAGCGCCTAGCGCCATTGCATTTTCCCAGAGCCCCTCGGAAGCGGCCTCTTCCGCCGAGAGTAGCGAGGTAGGTTCCGGCCCGCTCTCCGCCCCAAACTGCTCCTTCCAAACGACCAGGTCGCCAGCATCGCCAGCCCCGCTCGCATCCCAGTCGACGCCCGACCCTGCAGGAATCGCAGCTTGACCAAACCCACGCTGCCACGCCAAGAAGTCGGCCCCGTCGACGACGTCGTCGCCGTCATAGTCGCCCGGCAACGGCGGATTCGCGGCGCCTGTCCAGAGTTCAGCCCCGTAGAGATCGGTCGTCGCGACGACGAACAGCCGTCCGCTGGCGGTCGCAATCGGCCGACGATCTTGCACGCCGCCGCTGCTGGGGATTCCCGGCGCGAGGTCGGCGACCAGCTTCGTCCCAATCGCGGTTCCATTGCTGGTCCACAGTTCATAGCCGTGGGTGCCGTCGTTGGCGTAGAAGTAGAGCCTGCCCGCGACGTTGGTCAATCGCTGCGGGAACGACGGGCCCGTTCCCGGGCGGATGTCTTTCAGCTGGACAGTGCCCGCTTCAGTGCCGTTGCTCATCCACAATTCGGTTCCGGCCGTACTTTGCGCAGCGAAGTAGAACAGACCGCCGACCTCCACCGGATCAAATTGCGTGTTGGTGGGGCTGCCTTTGTAGCCGATGAGATCTTTCACCCGCACGGTTCCCGCCGCGGTGCCGTCGCTTTTCCAGAGGTTGTTCGAGCCCAGCATGCTATTGGCGAAAAAGAAGAGCTCGTCCCCGACCTTCGTCAAGTGAAAGGGAGCGGAGCCGCTGGCGCCTGCGAAGATGTCTTTGACCAGCGTCGTCCCGGCGGCGGTTCCGTCGCTCTTCCACAATTCCTGGCCATTGACGAGGTCGTTTGCGATAAAGAAGAGCGTGCCGTTGACGTTGACGAAACGCTCCGCCGACTCGACGGCCGATTCAATCGCCGGTGCGGAGCCGGCGGCGATCTCTTTCACCATCACTGTCCCAGCGGCCGTTCCATCGCTCTTCCACAGCTCAAGCCCGCTACTCGGAGTCCGCGCGGAGAAAAATAGCGTTCCTCCCACGTTGGTCATATGCTCCGGAGCCGACGTGAACGTGCCGGGCCAGATGTCCTTGACCAGCACCGTGCCGACTTGCGTGCCGTCGCTTTTCCAGAGCTCCGCTCCTGCCTCGCTGCTGTTCGCGACGAAGTAAAGGACGCCGCCGACGTCGATCATCGAACTGGCGGTCGGCGCCGACGAACTCGCCAGGCCGCTGTGCAATCGTTTCGTTCCGGCGTTTGTACCGTCGCTTACCCACAGCTCTTTCGTGGCCGTGCCGATCGCTGCGAAATAGAGCAGCCCTCCGGCATTGGTGAACAGCGTGAGCGATAGCGCCGCCGAGTTTTCCGACACAGACCAGACTCGGCTCGTTCCCGCCGCGGTTCCGTTGCTTTTCCACAACGAGAGGCCGTTCACCCCGTCGTTGGCGGAAAAGTAGATCAGTCCGTCAACTTCGGTGACGTTCGACGGCGCGGAAGAATTCGTCCAATCGCGCAGATCTTTGACCAGCGTCGCCCCGACGGTGGCGGGAGCGCTGCTCCACAGCTCGGCGCCGCGCACGCCGTCATTCGCGCGGAACAGCAGCTTGCCGTTCAACTCGGTCAAAAACTGAGGATCGGAGCTGAAGCCCGCCGCGCCGGGTCGAATGTCGGCCGTCAGCACGGTGCCTGCCGCCGTGCCGTTGCTCTTCCACAACTCGTAGCCTGTCGCGCCATCGTTGGCAACGAAGTAGAGCGTGCCGGCGACGTTCGTCAACGAGCGGAGCGAAGCGAGCGTCGCGCCGTTGATGTCCTTCAGCGCATAGGTGCCTGCCGCCGTGCCGTCGCTCCGCCACAATTCGCCCGTGTTCCCGGGGAACAGCGGGGTGAAATAAAGAACGCCGCCCGCCTCCGTGAGCTGAGTTGGATTCGAGGCGACCGCACCGGCAGCAAGATTCGCGACCATGGCGGTCCCTGCCGTGGTGCCGTCGCTCTTCCACAACTCGGCGCCATCCGCTGGAGTGGCGGCGCTAAAGAACAGCGTCCCGTTGACGTTGATGATTCCCTGCGGGTTGAAGGCGGCGCCGTCTCCCTCCACGGCTTTCACAAGCTCCGTACCCGCGGCCGTGCCGTCGCTTCGCCACAGCTGTCGCTCCGACCCCGCTTCTTCCGCCGCAAAGTAGAGCGTCCCTCCCAGGTTCGTCAAATCGCTCGGATGAGATCCAGAGACGCCGAACTGCAGGTCCGTGACCAGCGTCGTGCCGCCGGCAGTTCCGTCAGACTTCCACAACTCAGAACCCAATTCCGCCGTGGAAGCGACGAAGTAGAGCGTGCCGTCGATATCGAGCGCCCGTCGTATCTCCGAAGAAATCTCGGGGAATGCTTTTAACGATTGCGTTCCCGCTTCTGTTCCATCGCTGCGCCAGAGCTCCGCCAGCCCATTTCTCGACACGGTGAACCACAGCGCGTTGTCGCCCGCGACGAAGTTGCTCAGCACCGAACTGCCTGAGCCCAGCGTAATGTCCTTCACCAGCACCGTGCCCGCGGCGGTGCCGTCGCTCTTCCAGAGTTCTCGACCGGTCTCCCCAACGTTGGCGGTGAAATAAAGCACTCCTCCCACATTGGTGAGCAACTGCGGCGACGAACCGCTCGCGCCGGCGACGATGTCCTTGACCAGCGTCGTTCCTGCGGTCGTGCCGTCGCTCCGCCACAACTCCGTGCCCGAGACTCCGTCGTTCGCCTGAAAGAAAAGAATCCCGCCCACGTTCACCAAATTGGCGGGGTTGGACTCAACTTGGATCGGGTTGGCGTTGACGTCTTTTAGCAGCTGGAGATCGACGGCCAGCAGGCGCCGAGTTTCCAACTGCTCTAAACCAAGTCGCCGCGCGAGGAGGGAAGAAGAGGATTGTTGAGAGCGCATTGCCATCCAACGCATGCGAGGGTGTTCGTCAAAAGGAGTGCCGCCGAGCAGTTGCTCGACTCGCCCAGCCTACCAAGAATCGACGGCACTCTCAAATAATCGATATCCGAAATTAAAATATCGACTGTGCTGTGATTCTCGACCAACCTCGGCGGCAGGTCAATTCGACTAGAAACGTCGGCTGCTCGTTGCTGCGTTCAACGCGCCTGCGCACTCTCAAATTTTCCGGCCCGCAGAGGGGCGCCGCATGTCGGTCGCCAGCGGAGTTTGTACTGTGCTCTCCGCCAACTCCGCGCCGGCGAACCATTCCGGCAGCTCTGCGGAGCCTTGTCGCGGGTGTACGCCGCTAGCGTCGCGTTGCCGACGCTGACCGTGCGCGGCGTTTCCCAAATTGGTGAACGCCGCGTCCAGCACGACAGCGTTTAGTCGCTGCTGGGCTCGTTCGGCGTGAATGTCGCGCACGAGAACTTCAACCTCGTCGTTCTTGAAGAACGACGGCAAGTCTTGCGTCTGATCATCCGCCGCCTGAGCGAGCGCAACGAGCCCGCGCGCGCTCAGCGAGTCTATCGCGGCGAGAGTCGACTCCACTCGTTCTGATCGTAAGCCAAGCGCAGTGGTCGCCGCGGCCTGAATGGCATCGCTGCCCATCGCGTCGCTAGGGGCAACGACTGCTAACGCCACACTGGCCGTCTGAGCTACGCCCGCCCCGAAGTGCTCCTTCCAAACCGCCAAGTCTCCAGCGCCCACGGTCCCATTCACATCCCCATCGGCCCCCGACCCCGCCGGCGTCGCGCTCCCGCCGAATCCGCGCTGCCACGCCAGGAAGTCGCCGCCGTCGACGCGGCCGTTGCCGTCGTAATCGCCGGACAACGGAGGAGTCAGGTCGGCGACCCACAGCTCGGAATTCGTCGATTCCGTCGTTGCGACAACGTACAGCCGGTCGCCGACGCGAGCCATTTCCTCCGGCTGACTTCCTCCGCCGTCGCCAGTAAAGTCATAGAGCAGTTTTGTGCCCTGTTCCGTGCCGTCGGTCACCCACAGCTCTTCGCCGGCGACGCCATCGTTTGCGCGGAAGTAGAGCAGACCGCCGATGCTCGCGAGACTGTATAGATCCGAACTTCCCGGCCCAGGTCGGATGTCTTTCACGCGCACCGTGCCAGCCGGCGTCCCGTCGCTCTTCCAGAGTTCGCGACCAGAGGTTCCGTCGTTGAGGGCGAAGAACAGAGTGTCGCCCACAGCCGTCAGAAGCGTGTACTCACGGCTCCCCCATTCGCCGGTGAAGCTCTTTAACAACTGAGTGCCGTTGGCCGTGCCGTCGCTGACCCACAGCCCATCGGCAGAGTTACTAAAAGCCAGGAAGAAGAGTTTACCGCCGACTGGCGTCAGGTAGCTGGGGTCCGAGCTAGCAGAGCCAGTGCGAATATCCTTGACTCTAATCGTTCCGGCGCTCGAGCCGTCGCTTTTCCAAAGCTCGAAGCCGCTCGTCCCGTCATTCGCGAAGAAGTACAGCGTTCCCGCGACGTTGACCATTCCCTGTCCCGACTCGCGAAATTGAGAGGTCGGTTCGATGGAGCCGGCCGCACCCGCACGAATGTCTTTGACGAGCACGGTGCCTGCGGCCGTCCCGTCGCTCTTCCACAACTCCATGCCCGTGGCGCCGTCGTTCGCCATGAAGAACAGCGTCCCGCCGACGTCGGTCAGATACCAAGGATAAGCCAAGCCTGTGGCGCGTGGGTCTTTCACCAAGACGGTGCCGGCCGCGGTGCCGTCTGTTTTCCAGATCGCATCTTCCGCCACGAAGAGAAGGTTTTCACCCGACTGGACGTAGAATTCGGGGCGACTCGAAGCCGCACCGGGGCTGATGTCTTTCAGCAGATACGTCCCGGCTGCTGTGCCGTCGCTGCGCCACAATTCCGCTCCCAAGCCGCCCATGTTGGCTGTGAACAGAACGGCTCCGCCAAACGCTGCAAGTTTCGACAAAGGCGTCACCACAGAGCCTGTTTGCGAACTTGTAATCAGCGAGGTTCCGCCTGCTGTTCCATCGCTCTTCCATAGTAGTCTCCTGGTGGGGGATCCAGTGGCTGCTGCGGCGAAAAAGAGCGTCCCGGAGACGTCCGTCAAACTTGTAGGAGATGAACTCGCGTTCGTCGGCGTGAAGTCGACGGCTTTCGTTGTGGTTGAGGATGGGGACTGCAGTCGACGAATGTCTTCGCCATCGCTGAAATAGATCGTCGAGCCGACGTTGACGCTTTGATGAAAACTCCCGACGACCTCATTGATCTGCAGGACAGGGAACGTCGTTTGCGCCGTGCCGGCGCTCCGATAAAAATATTCGGTTAAAATGCCGTTCACGACTTCATCGGCGACGAAATAAAGCACGCCGTTGCCGTTGAAAAAATCTCTGGGGGTGGAGCCGGCAGTTCCCGTTGCGATGTCGTCAACCTGCGTCGTGCCGGCGGGAGTGCCGTTGCTCTTCCACAATTCGTTGCCGCTAGAACCATTCTTAGCGGCAAAGTAAAGCTGACCGCTAACGTTAGTCAACGATGTTGGATTGGAGCTTGGCAACCCAGCCCATGAATCCACCAAAAGCGTCGTGCCAGCCGCTGTGCCGTTGCTTTTCCAAAGCTCGTATCCCGTCGCGCCATCGTTCGCGCGGAAAAATAGACTGCCGGAAAGTTCCTCCAAGTAAGCGACATTGGAACTGGCGCTGCCCGCGCGAATGTCTTTAAAAAGTGACGTTCCGCCGGTCGTGCCGTCGCTTTTCCATAGTTCAACGCCTGCGACGCCGTCGTTGGCTGCGAAATAGACGACCCCGCCAAGCGCCTTGAAGAAGCCGGGGGCGGAACTAGCCGAGCCGGGGTTAATGTCCCTGACTAACGTGGTGCTCGCCGCCGTGCCATTGCTCTTCCAGAGTTCGACCCCATTGCTGCCATCGTTGGCGGCAAAGTAAAGCGTCCCTCCGATGTTCGCTAACGAGGCGGGAGAAGAGCCTTCCGCCCCCGCTCGAATATTCGCGACCAGCACAGTGCCGGCCGCAGTTCCGTCGCTCTTCCATAGTTCGTGGCCGTTAAGGCCGTCGTTGGCGGTGAAGAAGAGAGTGCCGGCGACGTTAATGAGATTGCTTGGAAATGAGTCGCTCGCTCCGGGGCGAATGTCCTTGAGAAGAGAGGTTCCTGCCACGGTCCCGTCGGTGCGCCAAACTTCCTGACCAAAAGTCGTCGAGTCCTTCGTAAAGTAAACGATCGAGTTGACCTCGACGAAATTTGTAGGCGACTGATTACCCGAATTCGGCGAGCCGTTCAGATCTCCGAGAAAATCGAAGTCGACTGCCAACACGCGACGTGGTTCCAGCGTCTCAAATTGCAGACGCTGAATTTCCAACTGCCCTGAACCAAGCCGCTTTGCAATGGGAGAACGAGAGAATCGCTGAGAACGCGTTGCCATCGAACGTACCCGGAATGTTATTCAAAGACGACGCAGCCGGATGTTTTCGCTGCTTGATTAGCGCACCAAGAACCGACCTCCGGCTCAAACAATCGGCGTCTCGAACGAAGAGCTTCGTTGCGGCAAATTTGCCCGCTGTCGCCGCTGAAAGCAGCGGGCTGCCCGATAAAATCCCCCCCCCAATAATGCCGCATTAAGTTTGCGAGTTTTGTGTTGAAACTAGGCCACCCGATCCGCTAGGGTGAGGCGTGTGCTCTCGTTCTCACGCTCCGCGTGGGAACGCGCTCCCCGACGCTCTGCGTCGCGAACAAGAGCACCGCTCCAGTGACCGCGAAGAGACCTGGCGGAAGGTAGGTTTGAGTTCCACCGAAGCAGGAAAGTGCGAGCGAGTCGCCCAGATGTGACGACAGCGTCGCCAGTAGCAAGCAAAACGTCACGCCAAACCCAACGCTCGCAACCACTTAGGCTTTGTGTCGCCAAAAACGAGATGACGCGACAAAAAGCCGCGACGCCACAGTAGCGGGATAGCTGGTTCGCCGCGAACTCCGCGTTTGAATGTCAGGTTCAGCTCCGACGCGATTTTGCTCCTGGCCAGCGGCGCCACGGCGACGTTAGCGGTTAATGCAATCGACTTGGAGCTATTTCGGGCGTTTTTTTCGATATTTGCACGCCTTCATCCAAATGGGTATTCTAAACGCTCAACGGAACACTGCCGGCGAATCGAAAATCAGCATCGATTCGAACCGCAATCGAAGACGCCCTCTTTTCTGAGACGCATCTTATGTCCAGATCGAAGTCTGTCCGCAATCGGCATTCACTCGTCAAGTCGTCCGTAGGCCGCAGGCTGGCGCTCGAGTCGCTCGAGTCGCGGCAGCTGCTGGCCGCCGATTTCAATCTGCTGAAGGACGTCAACGCGACTCCGAACGCAGGCTCGTCCTTTCCCCACGAGTTCGTCCAGGCCGGGGCGAAGACATTCTTCTCGGCGCACGTCGTCGTACGGCAACGAACTCTGGGCGACCGACGGGACGGAGGCTGGCACCTATCTCGTCAGGGACATCATCGCCGGGGTGGGCAGCACTTACGTCAATGATCTGACGAACGTCAATGGAACGCTGTATTTCACGACGGCCGAATCAGGTTCTTCCTACCACTCGCTTTGGAAGAGCGACGGCACCGCAGCGGGAACGCTGCGCGTCTTCGAGAATCTGAGCTATGTCCCTAACAGTCCTTATTTAGATCACCACCTGACGAACGTCGGCGGAACGCTCTATCTGGTCGATCCCTCGGGAAGCCTTTGGAAAAGCGACGGAACGACAGCGGGAACTGTTGAGGTTAGTCCCGTCAATCTCGGCACGGACCCTGTGATGGCCGACGTGGGCGGGACGCTCTACTTCCGCGGCGACGACGGCGTCCATGGCATGGAACTCTGGAAGAGCGACGGAACCGCGGCGGGGACCGTCCTTGTGAAGGACGTCAACGCCGGGGCTGGCAATTCCTTGGGCGCGTTCCCCCTTACGCAGCTCATGGTCAACGTAGGCGGGACGCTCTTTTTCGCCGCTACCGACGGCGTCCATGGCACGGAACTCTGGAAGAGCGACGGGACCACGGCAGGTACCGTTCTCGTGAAGGACGTCAACGTCGGGGCTGGCTATTCCTTGGGCGAGTTCCCCCTAACGCAGCTCATGGTCAACGCGGGCGGGACGCTCTTCTTCGCCGCTACCGATGGCGCGAGCGGCGTCGAGCTCTGGAAGAGCGACGGGACCGAAGCGGGCACTGTCCGCGTGAAGGACGTCAACGCCGGGGCGAGCGGTTCCTCTCCCAGTCGGCTCACGGTCGTGGGCGAGGAGGTTTATTTCTCCGCTAACTCCGGTAGCGGCAGCAGACTCTGGAAGAGCGATGGAACCGAGGCGGGAACTGTTCCCTTGAGCGAAGCCGGGCTCATTACCGACCTGACGAACGTAGGCGGGACGCTCTATTTCCATTCCACAGACAGCGCCACTGGCTTCGAACTCTGGAAGAGCGACGGAACCGTAGCAGGCACCGTTCTGGTTCGGGATATCAATCCCGGTACGGCAGGTTCCTCTTCTCCCTCCTACAGTCCCGGCCCAGGTTCGATCATGGTGAACGTTGGCGGGGTGCTGTACTTCGGCGCCAACGACGGCTCGACCGGCTTCGAGTTTTGGAAGAGCGACGGGACCACGGCCGGGACGATTCGCGTTAAAGATATCAACAGCGGAACTCCCGATTCCTCGCCCGAGAATCTGACGGAAGTCGGGGGAATCTTTTACTTCACCGCCAGCGACGGCGTGAGCGGCGTCGAGCTCTGGAAGACTGATGGGACTTCCGCGGGGACGCAGCGCGTGAAAGATATTCGCGCTGGCGTGAATTCTTCCAGCCCCACCGCCCTGACGAACGTCGGCGGGATCCTGTATTTCCGTGCCAACGACGGTACGGGCGGCATGGAACTCTGGAAGAGCGACGGCACTGCGGCGGGAACCGTCCGCGTGAAAGACGTTCGGCCCGGTTCGTCCAGTTCCAATCTCAATTCGCTGACGAACGTCGACGGGACGCTTTACTTTACCGCCGACGACGGCGTGAGCGGCGTCGAGCTGTGGAAAAGCGACGGCACCGCAGCAGGCACCGTGCAGGTTAAGGATCTCATTGCTGGATCCCTCGGTTCCAGTCCCAGCTCCTTGGTGAACTTGGGCGGGAAACTCTGCTTCATTGCCAACGGCGAACTCTGGACGAGCGACGGAACCGAGGCGGGGACCGTGCAGGTCAAGGATATCAAGCCCGGACCAGATGGCTCGAATCCCACGATTCTGACGCGCACGAACGAATTGCTTTATTTTAGCGCGAACGACGGTACAAGCGGCGTTGAACTTTGGAGAAGCGACGGCACCGAAGTCGGCACCTTCCGCGTCAAAGATATTGCCCCCGGGGCCGCCGGTTCCTCGCCTGCAAACTTCGCGTGGGTGGGCGAGACGCTCTACTTCAGCGCCGACGACGGCTCGACTGGCAGAGAGCTTTGGAAAACCGATGGCAGCGATGCCGGCACCGTTCGCGTGAAGAACATCCGCCCCGGAGGGGTGAGTTCCGATCCTAGATACTTGGCGGAGGCCGGCGGAACTCTCTACTTCAGTGCCAACGACGGCTCCAGTGGCTTCACGCTCTGGAAAAGCGACGGCACCGAGGCAGGGACCGTTCAGATGAAGGAGACTGGCACGGGAAATAATATTCTCGCTCCCAAATATCTGACAAACGTGAATGGAACGCTCTACTTCGGGCCAAACGATCTCTGGAAAACTGACGGGACCGCGACAGGGGCCGTGCTCGTCAAAGACCTCAATCCCGGAGCGTTCAGTGCCAACCTCTCTTACCTCAGAAATGTGGAAGGGACGCTCTACTTTAAAGCCAATGACGGCGTGAACGGCTTCCAACTCTGGACAAGCGACGGCACCGCAGCTGGGACGCAGTTCATCGACTCCTTCGGCGCCCCCAATGCCGCCAGAAGTCCATTCGTCATGAGAAAGATGAATGGCCGCCTGTTCGTGACCGTCACCACGGAAGCGTACGGCCAAGAGCTCTGGGTTGCCGATCTCACGTCCCCGCTCGCGGGCGACTACGATCTCAACGGCGTCGTCGACGGCGCCGATTTCTTGTTCTGGCAGCGTCAGTTGGGCACGTCGGCGACTCCTGCCGGCAGCGGCGCCGACGGCGATGCGAACGGCAGCGTCGACGCCGACGATCTGACCGTGTGGCAAGATCACTTCGGCGACTCCGCTGCAACGGCGACCGCGACGGCAGCCGCGATGACGGCAACTGCCGAGAGGGCCGCCGCTCCGGCGACGGCCTCGGCCTTCGAGGCGCAGGCTGCAGCCGACGTCGCCGCGGTCGACGCCCTTTACGCCGCCGGCGATTTCACGAGCCTCTTCGCCGAGGCGCGCTCCCTACGCCCGCAACGCCGCCTGCGCGTTCCGCACTAACGAGTCGCCCCTCGGACTGGTCGCTTCAGCGACCAGTCTGAACCCTCGCGCCGTCTGAAGTAGAACCGCGCAACACTCACTTCGAAAGAATCTCAATCACCGCATCGTTCCCGCTCGCGAACAAATCATCCGCCCGCCGGCCCAACCCGCCGCGCCGCAGCGCCGCCGTTTGTTGAGCCAGAAACGCCGCCGGCGTCGAGGGACCGTCGGATAGCAATGATTCAAGCTCTCGCTCCGCGAGATCAAGATCGCCTTCCTCAAAAGCGGCTAACGCAATGGCGTACCGATCAAGGTCGCCCTGCAACCGCTCCGCATCAGCCGCGGGGAACAATGTAAACAACTCTTGCGGGTCCTCAATCCCCGGCAGTCGCGCCGTGCACACCTTCAGCGCGGTGAGCCGGCTCGACGCACGGCGCCGCACGGCGTCAGTCACCAACAGCGGTACGTCGAGATGTTTGGCCGCCGTCTGCACGCGGCTCGCGAGGTTCATCGCCCTCCCGCGCGGGCCGTATTTCATCCGTTGCCGCGTGCCGGCGTTGCCGACCTGCACGAGGCCGGTATGAATGCCGATGCCAAGCTCCAGCGGGAACGGCAACAACTGCCGCCAGGCTTCGCTCACCTGGGCGATCGACTCGAGCATCTCGAGCGCCGCCAAGCACGCCCGGTCGGCGTGATCGGGCTGATCGAATGGCGCGTTCCACATCGCCGAGACGCCGTCGCCGTAGTAGTCGATCACCATGCCGCCCTGCTCGGTGATCGCGTCGGTGAGCGCTTCCATCACCGCGGAGAGCAGATCGCAACTCTCGGTCGGGGTGAGCATTTCGGCCAGCTTGGTAAACCCGCGCAAGTCGGCGAGCAGCATCGTCGTCTCGCGCGTTTGGCTGGCGAGCGCGTTCGGCTGCCGCAGCAGGTGCTGAGCGACCTCCGGCGAGAAGGCTTGTTCCAACAGCACCTGCCGACGTGCCGCGTCGACTTCTTGCTGCCGCCGTGCGAGCCCCGCTGCCACGCCGTCGGCGAGGACTTCGATGACGCGAGCTTCCAACGTCCGCACGCCGACGCGACGGTTGTCGCCGCGGCCATGCCGCACGCCGTACACCGCGGCAATCACTTCGCCATACTCGCCCCGCACCGGCGCGAGCACCAGTGAATCTTGCGGTTGCGGATCGGGCAGCCCCGGCACGAGCGTCGTCGACCGCACGCTCGACGCCGGCTGCCGCCACACGTCGGGGCGAGCGACCATCAAGTTGAGCGCCGCATCATCGAACGAGAACCCATAGCGAGGATCGGCAAGCGAACTGCCCGCGATCTGCCAGGTCGAACCTTCGCGCAGCAAGATCATCGCCGCGTCGAGGCCCGTGCTGCGGACGGCGATTTCAGCGGCTCGCGTGAAGAACTCGTCGCTGCTCGCGGCCGTGCGGTGCAGGTCGCTCACCGCGGCGAGCCACTTCGACACCGTCGCCGAGTCGGGGCCTTGCTTACCAGCGTGGGCGGGACGCTCGGCATCGGTGGCATGGAGCGCTTCGAGGGCGAGCGTTTCCGGCCGCACGGTGCGGAGTTTGATTTCAAACCAAGTTTCGCCGAGTTGGAAGGTCGCCGGCAGCGACAATTCCATCGGCACATGGCAGGCCAGGGCGCCGCCGTCGGCCAGCAGGACGTTGTCGTCGATGCCGCGGCAGTCGATCACCGTCGCTTCGCCGCTGGGACGGAGGCGGATCGTAATCCGATCGCCGGCCGGCGTTTGTTCGTAGCCCGAGCCAGCTGCAATGTTGCTCGGCGCCCAGCGTTCGTCGAGGCCTTGCTGCGCGAGCGTGATTTCGGAGCCGACGACGCGAAACTGTTCGTGCTGTCGTCGGTTGAAGACGGCGACTTGCCACATGGCGGGAGTACTCAAGGGGAGGGCACTGGCGGGAGGGCGGCGATCTGCGCAAGAGTAGGTCGCTCCTCCGGCATACGTCGGAACCGTTTGCCGAAAAACTTTCCCAACCCGCACAACCGGAACCTCGCGGCCGCCAGCATGAGTTTCGCGGCGATTGTCCCGATGCGCAGTACATGCTCGAACCTGCTTCGCTGGGCCTAATCTCCGGAGCCGCCCTCCTGGGGACCGCGGGAGTTCGCGCCGTTCGCGGCGTCCGCGGGCTGCTGCGCCGCGAGCAAGAGCGGGTCGAAAAGACCGAACGCGAACGAGCCTCGTTTGCCAATCAACTCGACGCCGCCCTGCATTGGGCGCGTGCCAGCCAGCCGCGGCTAAAGGCGTGGATTGGCGTGCGGAACTTCCGCGTTTCGGCCGTAGCCGACGAAGCGGCAGGCTGCCGCTCGTTTTACCTAGTGCCCGAAGATGGCCGCCCGCTGCCGCGCTTCGAGCCAGGCCAGTACCTCACCTTCCATTTGCCGACGGCCGATGAGATGCGGCCGCTCGTACGGTGCTACTCCCTCTCCGATCGTCCGCGTGACGACTACTACCGCATCACGGTGAAGTGCGTGCCGCGAGGTGAAGAGGAGGGGGGCGACGGCCGCCGCGGTTTGAGCGGCAGCCACTATTTCCATCGCGACATGAACGTCGGCTCCACGCTTGCGATCGAAGCGCCGCAAGGCTCGTTCTTTCTCGATCCAACCGACGACCTGCCGGTGGTGCTTATCGGCGGCGGCATCGGCGTGACGCCGATCCTTAGCATGGCGGCGGCGCTCGTTCATCGTCGCGATCGCCGGCATATTTACGCCTTCACCGGCTTCCGCAACAGTGGCGAACATCCCTTCAAAGCGAGCTTCGAAGAACTCGCCGCCGCGACGAGCAACCTGACGCTCGACGTAGCCTACTCGCGGCCTTACGACAGCGATCGGCCCGATGTCGACTACTCGCACTGGGGGCACGTGAACGTCGACCGCTTGCGACAAGTGCTGCCGTCAAATAACTTCCGCTACTACCTCTGCGGTCCGCCGGGGATGATGGAGTCGCTCGTCCCGGCGCTCCTCGAGTGGGGCGTCCCGGTCGAGCATATCAACTACGAAGCCTTCGGCCCCGCGAGCATCCGCGGCTTGAGCGACGCCGCCGTGAGCGAGCCGTGCAACGTCGACTTCGTTCGCTCGGAAAAATCGCTCCGCTGGCAGGGGAATGAAGAGTCGCTGCTTGACCTGGCGGAGCAGGGGGGCGTGCGACTCGAATGGGGCTGCCGCGCCGGCAACTGCGGCCAATGCCGCGTGATGATCGCCGCCGGCCGCGTCGCCCACGCCAAGCGTCCTGGCGTGGAACTCGTCGACGGCGAATGCCTAGCCTGCATCGCGCGACCCGTTGGCGACGTGGTCGTCGAAGCGTGAGTTCCCCTAGCCCCGGGCTCCGCCCGGGGGGTCGCACACCACTTCGGTAAGCGTTGAAGTGCGAGCAGTGTGCCACTGGCGTGTCGCCAGTGGGAAGTGAGTACAGGGCAGCCACCGATTGCAGGTCGCAGGCAGCCTGATTAATCAGGCTACATGCGAGTCAAACGGTTGCCGTGCCCTCGCGGCGCCTCCCACTGGCGACACGCCAGTGGCACCCGATTCGCCTACCGGCCTGATTTCCCGCCCAAAATTGCGGCGATTTGTGACCTAAACTTGCGGAGCTTGGAATTCCATCCAACCGCACGCTTAGGATCAATGAATCGTTCG
This sequence comes from Lacipirellula parvula, assembly GCF_009177095.1. Taxonomy (NCBI): domain Bacteria; kingdom Pseudomonadati; phylum Planctomycetota; class Planctomycetia; order Pirellulales; family Lacipirellulaceae; genus Lacipirellula; species Lacipirellula parvula. The sequence continues at coordinate 5,516,615 of NZ_AP021861.1, read as the reverse complement.
GCACCGACGCTCGCAGTGCTCGCGCTCCTGTGGTTCGCCCAGGAAGCCCGTGCCGCTGCGCCTACTCCGGCTCCGGCCGCCGATCAACCTCTCTCCGCCGCCGCGGCGGGGTTCGTCCAGTATGATCCTGCCAAGGTGCTTGGCCCCGACTCATGCACCAAGTGCCATGAGAACGAAATGCTCTCGTGGCGCGAGACGCCCCACTTCGCGACGTTTGAAACGCTCCACCGCATGCCCGAAGCGAAGGCGATTGCTGATCGGCTTGGCCTCCGCAGCGTGAAACGCAACGACGAATGCACCAAGTGCCATTTCACCGTCCAAGAAGAGCATGGCCGCGAGCGGGTGATTGCCGGCGTCTCGTGCGAGTCATGCCACGGCGCCGGTCGCGATTGGATCGAGCTGCACGCCGACTACGGCGGGCCGACCGTCACTCGTGCGATGGAATCGTCCGAGCATCGCGCCGAGCGGATCGAAAAGAGCATCGCCGCCGGGATGAACAATCCGGCGAACTTGTACCTCGTAGCCCGTCAGTGCCTCGCTTGCCACACCTCGCCGAACGAACGGCTGGTGAACGTCGGCGGTCACGCGGCGGGGACGCCCGACTTCGAACTCGTCGCCTGGTCGCTAGGCAAGGTGCGGCACAACTTCCTCCGCAGCGGCGGCACGGTGAACGCCCCGTCGAGCCCCGAGCGGCTGCGCGTCATGTACATCGTCGGCGTATTAGCCGACCTCGAAGCCAGCTTGCGAGCGACCGCCGCAGCGAGCCAGAAATCAACGTTCGGCATCGCCGCTGCCCAACGAGCCGCGCGGCAGAAAAGACGCCTGTACGAAATTTCGCAATCGGTCCAGAATCCGCACGTCACGGCGGCGCTCGACGCGGCCCTCGGCGCGCGGCTGAAACTCCACAACCGCGAGGCGATCATCGCCGCGGCGAACGAGATCGGTAAGCAGGCATATGAGTTCGCCGCCACGGCCGACGGCGCTCAGCTCTCCGCGATCGATCCGCTGTTGCCGACGCCGGCTCAATATAAGTAGGCTCGCCATGGAAGTCGCCGTCAGCAGACCGCAGCGTTGGGACGTGCCGTTCGGCGAATCGATGCGCGACGACGCGATCGATCGGCTGCTGTCGATCGAGCCGTTCGCCGGCATCGACGCGGCGAGCTTTCCGGCCTCGCTGCCGCTGCGAGAGATCTTGCGGAACGACACGCGGCTGCAGCATTACGCGGCGGGCGACATCATCGTCCGCGAGGGCGACTACGGCAATAGTGCGTTTCTGATTCTCACCGGGCGCGCGCGAGTCGTGCTGGCGGGGCTCTCGCCCGAAGTCCTCGGCCGCAAAGAACCGAAACGCATCGGCTGGCTCGCCGCGATGGTGCAATCGCTGACGCGCCCCAAGCTCGCCGAAGTCCGCAACTACGCCAATGATCCGCAGGCGAGCCCCCCGCTTCGTGCGGGGGGTAATCCCGCCATCACCACCGCAGAGCGCGGCGATCCCGACCACCCGCACATCTTCCTGCAGGACGTCCCGCGCGTCCTCGAAGCGACCGATACCGTCGTCCTCTCGCCCGGCGAAATGTTCGGCGAACTCGCGGCCCTCACCCGCAGCCCGCGCACGGCCACAGTTTTCGCCGAGAACGAAACGACGCTGCTCGAAATCCGCTGGCAAGGCCTCCGCGATCTCATGCGCCGAACCGATGCGCTGCGGCTGCATGTCGAACGTTTGTATCGCCAGAACAGTTTGCTGGTGCACCTACGCGAAACGCCGCTGCTCCGCGACCTGCCGGCCGAGCAACTGGCGCTCGTCGCCGATGCGACGCTGTTCGAGAATCATGGCGCCTTCGATTGGAACGACTCGTTCGCGACGGCCGTGAAGCGCCGACCTGGCGATGCGATCGTCGACGAACCGCTCATCTCTGAAGAGGAGACGCCGGCCGACGGACTGATTTTGATTCGCTCCGGCTTCGCTCGGTTGAGCCGACGTTACGGCAGCGGCCATCGCACGGCCGCCTACTTAGGACGCGGGCAAACGTTCGGCCTGGCGGAAGCGGTCGAGGCGGCGGGCAACGGCGTGGCCGCCAAGTGGAACGACTCACTGCGAGCGGTCGGCTATGTCGACGTCCTTCGCATTCCGCAGCAGGTGCTGGAGCAGGCGGTCTTCCCGTTCGTCTCGCCCGAATCGCTTGCGAGCGCAGTGCAGGCACAAGCGACGTTCTCGCCTACCGAAGCAAAGCCCGACGCCACTGCCGAAGGCATCGATCAAAGCCTGCTTGAGTTTCTCGTCGACCATCGCCTCCTCAACGGCCAGGAAGCGATGGCGATCGACCTCAATCGCTGCACCCGTTGCGACGATTGCGTCCGCGCCTGTGCGGCGACTCACGACAACAACCCACGGTTCGTGCGACAGGGCCATCGGCATGGGCCGTTGATGATTGCCCAAGCTTGCATGCACTGCGTCGACCCCGTCTGCATGATCGGCTGCCCCACCGGCGCTATCGGCCGCGACGGCGTGAGCGGCGTCGTGCAAATCAACGATCGCACCTGCATCGGCTGCAGTACCTGCGCGAACAGTTGCCCATACGACAACATTCAGATGGTCGAGGTCCGCGACCAGAGCGGCGCGACGCTCATCGACGCCGCGACGCAGCAGCCGATCGCAAAGGCGACGAAGTGCGATCTCTGCACCGGCCTGCCGGGCGGGCCGGCCTGCCAACGCGCTTGCCCGCAAGATGCGCTCGTTCGTTTGGACTTGGGTAACTTAGGCGAACTCTCCGCCTTCTTGGCGCGCTAACGGGGCGATTCGAGCCCGCATTCGCCTTCGCCGTCGGCGGTGAAATCGCTACGCTAGCGGGGCTATGATCCGCTGTGAGATGGGTGCCACTGGCGTGTCGCCAGTGCAGAGGCGCCGCAAGGGCATGGCAACCGTTTGACTCGCAAGTAGCCTGATCGATCAGGCTACTTGCTGTCTACAGTTTGTGGATGCTTAGCACCCGCTTCCGCACTGGCGACACGCCAGTGGCACACTTCAGAAACTCCTCAACGAGTCGCATGACCACCTTCGCTCGCCGCCGATGGATTGGCGCCGCCGTCACGCTGACGGCGCTCGCCGGCGTATGGCTGTGGGCCGAGCGACTCGAGAACCGGCTCGAATCCTCGAGCTACTTCACCGGTTGGATGCTCCTCACAGCGATCATCGCGCTCGCCGCGTTTCAAGTTCGCAAAAAGCTTCCCGCCGCGCCGCTCGGTACGTCGGCCGTGTGGCTGCAGGCTCACATCTACATCGGCCTCGGCTCGGCGGGGCTATACGCGATCCATGCCCCCTGGCGGTGGCCGAACGGCGTGCTCGAAACTATCCTTTCGCTGCTCTACATCGCGACGTTCCTCAGCGGCGTGATCGGCCTCTACTGGACCCGCTCGCTGCCGCGACGCTTGAGCCGGCTAGGCCAGGAAGTGATTTACGAACGGATCGGCGCCGAGCGACATCGCATTCAAGAGCGCGCTCAAAACGCCATCCTCGCCGCTGTGCGTACCGCCGGCGCCACGACGCTCGGCGATTTCTACAACGCGCGGCTGCATGATTATTTCTCCACTCGCCGCGGTTGGCGGTTCCGCATCTGGCCGAGCAGCGAGCTGCGCAAGTCGCTGCTCGCCGAGCTGACCGACGCGACGCGCTACCTCTCCGATGAAGAACGCAAAACGGCCGAGCAACTGTTCGCGCTCCTCCGCCAACGCGACGATCTCGACTACTCTGAGTCGCTGCAATGGCGGCTGCGGGCGTGGCTGTTCGTGCACATTGCGCTCACTTATCCGTTGCTGCTGGTCGCGGGATTGCATGCTTGGACGGCGCACCTCTTTTACGGAGGCCTGCCGTGAGAGAGCCGCGCAACCCCGCGACGACAGACCAGTACGAACGCCCGCAGCAGCATTGGATTTGCGGCATGGCGGGCGATGGCACTGCGTGCCCCGCGGGGCCAACGGCGCACGGCGCCTGCCCGGCCGTGGCGGCGTGCCATCCGGTGCGCGACGGCGATCGTTGGCACTGCAATCGCTCAGCACTTCGCGGCGGACCATGCGAGGAAGGCCCGACGCCCGACGGCGCCTGCTGCATCACCTATCGTTGCACGCCAGTGTTATCGCTACGTCAGCGGCGCGGCCGCTTCGTCGCGGCGATCGCCATCGCCGCGCTCGGCGCCCTCTGCATGGCGCTCAGCGGTTCGTGGCGAAACGAGTTTCTCGCCCCCGGTCCGCTGTCGATGCATCACGCGCAATTGCTCGAAGGCGAGAACGCGACGCTCCGCTGCGCGCAATGCCACGCGGCCGGCATGGCGTCGATCAGTTCGTGGTGGGAGCACTCGTTCGGCGGCGGCGAACTTTCGCCGACGCAATCGATGCTCTGCCTCGAATGCCATCGCGACAAGATCGGCGAAGAGTTTGCCCTCGCGTCGCACGGCGTGCAGCTCGCTTCGCTTGAGCGGATGACCGACTTGCGACAAGAACGCCAAGGCAACGCCGCCCCGGCCGACGTGCCGTGGGACCAGCGGCCGCGTAACCCGAACGAACCCATCGCCTGCTCGGCATGCCATCGCGAACATCAGGGCCGGATGCACGACCTCGCCGCGGTGAGCAGCGTCGCCTGCCAGTCGTGCCATCGTGCGGAGTTCGACAGCTTTGCCCACGGCCATCCCGAGTTCGGTCAGTGGCCCCACCTGCGGCGAACGGGCATCGCGTTCGATCACGCCGCGCACCAACTCAAGCATTACCCCGAAGAGAAGCAGGAGTTCTCCTGCGCTGCCTGCCACAAGACCGACGCGAGCGGACAGCGGCAACTTACCGCGAGCTTCGCCGAAAGCTGCGCGAACTGCCACGACAAGTCGATCGCCGCGAGCTTCGCCGATGGCGTGACGTTCCTCTCGCTGCCGACGGTCGACGCCGACACGCTCGCCGATCATAACATCGATCTCGGCTCCTGGCCGGCGGCTGCCACCGGCGATTTTGAAGGCGCCCCGCCGACGGTGGCGAAGGTGCTAATGCAAGCCGACGCTGCCGGGGCCGCCGCACTTGGAGTGTTAGGCCCGGACTTCGATTTGTACGACGTCGACATCGACGACCCGACGCAACTCCGGGCCGCCGCACAAACGGCCGAGTCGATTCGCGCGATTGTCAACGAACTCGCCGATCAGGGCCAACCGGCGCTCGCCGCGCGATTGAAGACAGTGCTCGGTCGCGAACTGACGGCGGAAGAACTCTCCGCACTCGCCGGCCGACTGTCGGCGGAGCGGATTGGCGAGTTCCGCGATCAGTCGTTGCTCGGCAAACTGTCGCCGACGCCTGAAGCAAGCGCTGGCTCTCGTCCAGCGCAACCGCCGACGCCAGACGACTGGACGCACGATCCGACGACGCTCACGCTTCGCTATCAACCGACCGGCCATGCCGACCCCTGGCTGCGGGCGTGGCTCGACGTGCTTGCCGAAGGGGCGAGTGGAAAGCAGGCCAAACTCTTCGAGCCGTTTCTCGCGCAAGCAATGAAGCCAACGGCCGCCGGCCTCTGCGGCAGTTGCCACAGCGTCGACCGCGTCGATGGGCGGCTGGCGATTCAGTGGGAGCTGCACGATCCGACGCGCGAGCCGCGTAGCTTCACGCGGTTCAACCATGCCCCGCATATCGTATTGCCGAAAGCGGGCGACTGCGCGAGCTGCCACCAATTCGCCGTCGGCGCCGACTTCATGGCGAGCTACGCCGAGCGCGATCCGCACCACTTCACATCAGGCTTTGCACCAATGTCGAAAGCCGCCTGCGCCGCGTGCCACACCCCCGCCGCCGCGGGCGACAGCTGTACCCAATGCCACCGCTACCACAAGTAGCCGCAACAAGTAGCCGCGGCTCAACGAGGCGCCGGAGCGGTGATGGAGGAAATGTCGAATGGGGAATGAGGAATGGGGCGAGGAACGCTCCTCCCCATTCCCCATTCCCCATTCAGCATTCCCCATTTGTGTCTTGCTCCGGCGGGTCGTTGACCCGCGGCTGCTAGAACTTGTGCCGCAGCTCGAGCCGTGCCCCATCGATGTCGTTCGAATTCTCCAGCCACCCGTGCATCGCGTCGGCGCGTAAGATCCACGCATTGCCGAGCCGCACCTGGTAGCGAACGCCTAGGGCGTACTGATCGCCCGGCGCGATTCGGCCAACCGGGTCGCCGAACGCTTGCAGCACGGCCGTTTCGACGATGAACTGCCGATCGAACTGCCCGCCGAGCAGGTCGACGCCGAAAGCGCCGCCGTAGGTGTCGTTGCCCGAGTCGTCGAGGAACGGGTACCCGGTGAGCAAGTCGCTTTCAAAGTTGATGCCGGTGTTTTTCAGAGGCCCCTGCAACCGGCCGAGCGGTTGCGGGCGATCAAAGCCCGCGAAGAAGTTCGCGTACGGAATGATGTTATACGGCAGCGGCGTCAGGAAGCTGTTTTCCATCAGCAGCAGGTAGCCGTCGGCCGTCCGCTGATCCTTCGGCACGTCTTGGCCGGCGTTGACGATCACCCGCATCGAGTTCGAGAGCAGGTTCGCGTATCGCCGCGTGTACGAAGCGCCGAGGTTAAAGTAGTCGAGCCCCAGGTCGGCGGGGTCGTCGACGTACGCTGCGCCAACTTCGAAGTAGCCGCCGCGACGTTCCATGAAGGTCGTCACGCCGACGAACTGAGCATCGTCCGCGTCGACGCTAAACGCATCGGTCGTCAGCTCTTTGAAGCCAGCGAAGAACGTCGTGTCGAAGTTCGAGATATCGAGCCCCGGCGAGTTCTTCGCCGGAATCGTCGCCGCGGCGCCGAGGAAGGCGTCCTCCAACCAAACGCCGTTCTGCAGCACCATTGGGATGAGACCCGCCGCGAACGGCATATCAAACGGCGCATCGGTGCCGCGAGCGCCGCCGATGAGGTAGCCGAGGTCGCCCTCAAAATACATCGTATCGGTGTTCTGATCCCAGCCGTCGAAATTGTCTTCGACTTCCATCCGGCTCTCGTCGACGACGACGCTGGTGAAGTTCTGCCCCTGGTCGAGCGGGCCGAAGAACATGTGGAACCGCTCGGTCGCCGTGATCGGGAAATCAAGGTCGAGGTTGAGCCGATTGGCCCAAATCCCTTGCGAGTTGCCGACGTTGTTGTTGCTCGCCACCGCAGTGCGGAAGTCGCCGTAGAGATACAGCTTCGGCCGCACGAGATTCGTCGGCCCCATGAACGTGAACGACGGCGGCCACGCGCCGTTGCCGTACAGCGGCGTGAACCCTTCGATCCACGGATACTGCGTCAGGTTGAGATGCTTGCCGCCGTAGACGCCGAGTTCCGCTTGCCCGTCCCAACAGTACGAGTCGAGCTTCGGATCAGGCGCGAAGTCGATCGACGTGAACGGTGCATCGTTGCTGCACGAGTCGTGGACCGGCGGTTCCGCCTGCATCACCGCGCCGTTGAGCTGCGGGGGCGTCGGCATCTGGTCCCAGATGATCGAGTGCGAGGAATCGACGCCCGGCGTCGAGGCCGGGACTGGTCCATAGCGACCGAGCGAACGCATGAATCCAGGCACGGCGGGAGGCGGGGCGAGCATTGTCCCCGTCAACGGCGGACCGAACACGGCTTGCACGCCGGTCGAGGCTGCATAGGTCGGTGCGCAAACCGGCGGCGGTGCGAAACTCGACGCACTGTTTGCGTTTGTGTTAGGAATTGCCGTGGGGTGCCACTGGCGTGTCGCCAGTGCAGATGTGGGAACTCGCTCGGCACTACTCACTGGCGACACGCCAGTGGCACCCGGAGGGATTGGCGGGCCGAACGCGCTCGCGGCGCCCGGGTTCGGATTCGCGGCAAAGAGAGCAATCGGTTGGTCGTTAGTCGGCGGCAACAGCTCGAGCGCTGGCCCCGCAGTCGGCGGCGCAAACAAATCGTCGAACGCCGATTGCGCGTGCACGGGCTCGACGTCAGCGGCCAAACCGACTGCACACAGCGACACCGCAACCGCGAGCGCGCACCGGCGCCACGGCGTCGTTATCGTTCGATCAATTCGTTGCGGCAAAGTCATTCGGCCAGGCGCGTTTCGTACTACTTGCAGGCTGTCGGTGCGGGATCACTCAACGGGTGCCACTGGCGTGTCGCCAGTGTGAAGTGCTCGATAGGTTCGAAGACTGATCGATCATGAACCGGGCTCGGCTGGCCTGGGGCTATATTTTCGAACTCTTACAAGGGTGGATAGATGGCCCTTCAGGCGAAGAAGAGCACTGGCGACACGCCAGTGGCACCCCTCCATCTACTTACTCACCTAAACGCGTACTCACTTAAGCACTCGCTTCCTCACTCACTCCACATCGAACTCCACGCTCGACGTATGAAAATCAAGCGTCCCCTCCATCATCGCGCGTTGCATCTCGGCCGTTGAATCGCAGAACCGCATGAAGTACATCGGTTCCGTCCGATTCCGCATCCGGAAGCTCAGCCGGTATCGCCCCGGTTCGCACAGCAGTTCGCCCGGGATCTTGTATGGCACGGTCCGAGACCCGAGCGGCGCGAGCGATCGCGCTTCCATCCGAATGAACGGCGGATGGTTGAGCACCGAGATCGGCTGCGCAGCAGGGCGGATAAAGGGCAGGGGATCGATGTCGATGTTTACCGGCAGGAAGAACTCGCGATCAGTCCCCTTAGCGCCGGTGATGAGGAACATCGTCTGCAGGTTGAACAACTGCCAATCGTACGGAATCCGTTTGTGGCGGACGTCTTCCGAATGGATGTCGGCCAAGTCGCCGAAGCGATCGAGGTAGCCGCTCTCCCAGACGCGCTGGCCGCGCGGGTTGATCAGCGCCACGTTGGCCCACAGCTGCGGCTGGGCGCCAAGCGACGCGGTCGGCAAGTTGTGCCCGTCGTTCGTGTTGGTGACGATGTAGTTGAACTCAAGGTCTTGCCCGCGCACGCGCGGTTTCGTGAAGAACGGCCCATCAACGTGCGATCCATTCTCCATCACCTGCGCCCGCAGCTGGTTCTTCACCTGCTTCTTCTTGAGGTTCTCATCGATGATGTCGCGGGCGTCGTAGCGATCGTCCGATTCCTTCCACGCTTCGGGGAAGGTGACGCGGATGGCGCCATCTTCCACGGCGTCCTCAAAGGCGTCGGTGCCCCAGCCCGCCCGCCAATCGAACTGCAGCCAGTCTTTCATCGACCAGCGATCAGCCTTCGGATTGAACGGGAACACGCCGGGGTGCGCGATTGAGTAGCCGGGGCCGTAGAAGACATGGTTTGCATGTTTGCGGTCGGTGTTGACTGTCTTCTTGTTGATCTCTGCCGCAGCGCCATACTCGTATCCGCTTGGCACGCCGGGAATGCGGCCCATGTGGCAGTCTTGGCACGAGATGCCCTTCTTGCAGGCCGGCGAGGCGCGGTATTGCTCCCACACCACTTCTAGCTTGATGCCGGGGTACACCGCCACCTGATGGCACGACGTGCAGAACGAGGCGTGGGACAGCTGCGGGAACGAGAACGCCGCCGCGTGCATCGGCTGGCCTGGTCCCGTTTCGTCGGGCGACGTTTTGACTTTGAATTTTTCTTTTTCGTCGATCACCTGCGCAACACCGTCGCCGCCAAAGGGGCCATACATCGGCGCGTAGACGTCGCCCGGCTCGATGCGGCGTTCGCCGTTCGTCTTGCCGTACCATTCGCGAATGCGATGGCAGGCAATGCACGTGACGCCTTCGCGAGCGACCGGCGGCAAATCGTACATCGGCGCCGCGCGCGAGATGCCGAGCGTCGTTCCCGCCGGCGAGTGGCAGCGGTAGCAGAAGTAGCCGATCGTCCCTTGCGTCAGGTCGTTGATCTTCTGCTCGAAGCGGTGGAACATCGGCGACACGGCCGCGTAGGCGTGGCTCGAGACGCTCCACTCTTCGTAGATTTTTTCGTGACAGACGCGGCAGGTTTTCGCTGAGGGGTAGAGCGATTCCGCCGCAAACGTGCAGCGCGACTGTTCACCCGGCGGCCGTTTGTCTGCTGTCTTCGCTCCCGCCGCAGCGTTCGCCGCATCCCCAGCCGCCGCTGCGCTCGGTTGCCCAGTAGCCGGACCGCCATGCGGTCCGGGAGCAGCGCCATGGGCCCCGCCATGCATCGGCGGCATCCCCGCCGGCGGCGGCACAAACGGCGACGGCGCTGCACCAGCCGGCGGTGCAGCAACAGGCGGCGTAGCCAACGGCAGCGTGGTCGTCGGCGGTTGTCCAACTCCCGGCACGATGCCGTTCGGCGCGACCGGCGGCACGGCTGGTGATGCAACTGGCGCTGGTGCAATGACAGGAGGCGCCACGCGCGGCGTCGCTTCGGGACCAAGCAAGTCGCCGCGGTCGTTCAGCATGTCCTGCGCAGGATTCGGCGTTGCGCGCGGCACAGTCGGCTGAGGTACAGCCGGTTGCGGAGCCACATTGGCTCGCGGCGCCGGCGAATGTTCCGGCGCAAGCAAATCGTCGACGCCGTTGAGCAGATCATCATCCGGCCGCAATTTTGTAGTCGCCGGCGGCGCTGGCGCGGCGGCTGGTGGCGCTGGCGTTGCCGCAGGCGCCTGAACAGCCGGCGCTTCCGCAGCAGGCGGCGACGCCGAGGGCGCGAGCCGGGGCGTCCCCGCCTCCGGCTGAGGCGCAACAGACGGAGGCGTCACAACCGCCGGCTGCTGCGCAGGCGCAGTTTCTACCGCCGCCGGAGCCTCCACCGCCGGCGCTTGCTTTTGAAACTCCGGCGAAGAATGCAGCAAATCATACTGCTCGCTAATGAGCTCATCATCAACCGGCGGCAACTGCACGAGCCGCATCACCGGCGAACCGTTTAGTTGGCCAACGCGAACTGGCCGCGGGTACTTCACCACCGGCGGCACTGGTTCGCCGTTCGCCGCGGGCACGATCGCATTGTCCTGCATCAGATCCGACTGCCGCTGCCCGGCCGTCTCGATGTCGGGTTCGCTCGCCAGCGCGATCCACCCGGGGCAGCCCCCTTGGGCGAGCATCTGCTGCACTTCTTCCTTGAGCTTCGAAGCGTAATGCGTCGGTTGATTGACGGAGACTGCCTGCACGCCATTCGCGGCGTCGTACGGCCCGCGATGGTCGGCCGCCGTCAGCGTCCCAACGGCGCCACGCTGTTCGTGCGAACTCTGCGGTGCGAGCAACATGCCGCACGCCGCGCACGCCACGAACAGGCAAACCGTCCGGGCGATCAGCGGCGTGAGACGACGAGTTGGCGATTCGGTGGGCCGCATCAACAGAGCATTCCTGACTCGGCGGAAAAGGAAGCGGCCACGGGCGCCGCCGCTAGCAGTCGTCTCAAGGTCTACGGATACGGTTTGATTGATCGAACCGGTGCGGAAGGAAGATTGAGACTTGCCTTCGCAGCCCGCAGAGCTTGCCAAGCTTCCGGGGTCAAAATGGCCCGACTAACCCTGCCGGCCCGTGGTGGCTACAATTCCCGTAGCCTGGGCGATTTGCCCTTCAGAACGCTTGGCCGTGCGAACTCGCGGCGAGCCGTATTCCGCGGAGAAAATCCAAACTGGGCCGACTTTGCCGGTTAGGAAAAAGGTAGGCTGGAGGGCTGGGCGCCCTCGGCCCGATGTTAGCCACAGAGTCTCAACCGTCCGCTTCTTTCGTGCGATGAACCGAATTCTCGCCAGCTTCGCCGCTTGCATGTTGCTGCTCCACGCAGCGATCGGCTGCTGCTGGCACCATCAGCACGTCGCCGTGCCAGCCGAGGCGAACAAATCGCAGTTCTTGCCCGTCGTTTGCGGCGGGCATGCCCACTCGCATGACGGGCATCGTCACGACCATGATCACGACTCGGCGCCGACCGAGTCCGAGCATCGTCACTCCGACGACGGCTGCGGCGAAGGGGCTTGCCAGTTCGTGAAAGCCGAAGCAACCGCCAGTCTGTCGCTGCTCAACGGCGCCATGCTTGCCACGGCGCCGGCGATCGACGCGTCGCTCGCGACCGAAGGCCGCTTCGCCAATCGCGATCGTCGCAGCAGCCACATTCTCGAGGGCGTGCCCCTCTATCTATGTCACCAAGTCTTGGTGATCTGACGCATGCCGCTGCGCTTCGATCGCCTGGATCGACGCGTTGCCTCCGCTGTTCTTAGCTCCGGAGGAGCGACATGTTGTAGCCAGGGGCGCAAGCCCCTGGTGTCCGCCGGGTTAAGAATCGAAAGCCCCGGAGGGGCGATACTGATTCAACGACTCGTGTCGCCCTTCCAGGGCTCAACGCAGAAATCTGCGACGCCAACCAGGGGCTCGCGCCCCTGGCTACACGATGCCGCCCCTTCCGGGGCTAATACAAACGTCGCCCATCGTTTCGCCGCTATCCTTCGCAAGCCTCGCCGCAGGTACGCATATGCCCGCTCGCACAACATCCACCCTCATCGGCTGGACGATCATCATCGTCTCCATCGTCGTCGGCCTCGCGGGCGGTGCATGGCTCATCGCTTCGCGCAACGGTTCGTCCGGCGAACCGACCGCCGCCGACTTCGCCGCGGCGCTCGGCGGCAAACCAGTCGAGGACGATCACGACCACGCCCCCGGCGACGGCCATGATCACGCCGAAGGCGAGGGGCATGACCACGCTGGCCACGACGAAGGCAACTCGCTTGAACTCAGCCCTCAAGCCCTCAAAAACATCGGCTACGAGCCCTTCACCGTCGCGGCCCGCGATTTCGAACGCAAGATCTCACTCCCCGGCATGATCGTCGAACGCCCCGGCAAAACGCAGTACCGCGTGTCGGCACCGCTCGGCGGCGTCGTCACGAAGGTCCACGTCATCGAAGGCGAAACCGTCGCCGTCGGCCAGCCGCTGTTCGACGTCCGGCTCACCCACGAAGAACTCGTTTCCGCCCAGGGCGAGTACCTGAAGACGCTCGAAGAACTCGACGTCGTCAATCGCGAAATTGAGCGGCTCGAAGCGCTCACCGAAGGGGTCATTCCTGGTAGCCGCCTCCGCGACCAGAAGTACGAGCGGCAGAAGCTCGAAGCGCTGCTCCGCGCCCAACGGCAATCACTCCTCCTCCACGGCCTCAGCGACGCGGAAGTCGACGAAATTGTGAAGACGCGACTCCTGTTGCAGTCCCTCACCATCAAAGCCCCGCCGCACGACGAGCAGTGCGACTGTGGCGACGAGCAACTCCTGCACGTGCAAAGCTTGCCGGTCGAGCGTGGCCAGCAAGTCGAAGCGGGAGCAACGCTCTGCGTGCTCGCCGATCATTGCAAACTCTACATCGAAGGGACCGCGTTCGAGGAAGACGCGACGCAAATCCGCGACGCGGCCTCGCGCGGGGCCGCCGTCTCCGCTGACCTGCTTGTACGAGACAGTCGCGAGCCGATGCTCGAAGGCTTGAAGATTCTCTACCTCTCCGACCAGGTCGACCGCGACTCGCGAGCGTTCCATTTTTACCTGACACTGCCGAACGAAATCGCCCTCGATCGCAAGGAGGGCGAGCATCGCTTCATGCAGTGGAAGTTCAAGCCGGGCCAACGCGTCGAACTTCGCGTCCCCGTCGAACAGTGGGAGAGCCGCCTTGTCGTCCCCGCCGAGGCGGTCGTCAGCGAAGGCGCCGAGGCGTACGTCTTCCAGCAGAACGGCTCGCACTTTGATCGCGTCCCCGTGCATGTTGAATATCGCGACCAGCAATCGGCGGTCATCGCCGCCGACGGCGCCCTCAAGCCGAAAGCCGTCATCGCCGCCCGCGGGGCGTTCCAGATGAACCTTGACCTGAAAAACAAAGCCGGCGGCGGCGTCGACGCCCACGCGGGGCATAGCCACTAAGTCATTTCGAAATGAAATACATCTAACACAGAGAGCACAGAGGACACAGAGAAAGCATCTGATCGTTAATTGCAATCAGTTTCGCATTGACTCTGTGCTCTCGGTGTCCTCTGTGTTGAAAAGTATTGATTTCTCAAACGAAGAATAAGGGTAGAGCGCTAAACAGCGACTGAGTTCCATGCTCAACGCCATCATCCGCCTCTCGCTCCAGTACCGCTTCGTGACGATCACGCTCGCGCTCGTCACGCTCGTTTACGGCGGTTACGCGCTCTTCAACCTGCCGATCGACGTCTTCCCCGACCTCAATCGTCCCCGCGTGACGATCATCACCGAGGCCCACGGCCTCGCGCCGGAAGAAGTCGAAACGCTTGTCTCGTTCCCGCTCGAGTCGGTCCTCAACGGCGCCACCGGCGTCGAGGCGGTCCGCAGCACTTCCGACGTCGGCCTGTCGGTGATCTACGTCGAATTCAAATGGGGGACCGACATCTACCTCGCGCGGCAAATCGTCACCGAGAAGATCGCGCTCGCCGCCGATCGCATGCCGAGCGGCGTTCACCCGCAACTCGCCCCCGTGTCATCGATCATGGGCCAGATCATGATGATCGGCATGGTGAGCGAAACAGGCGCCACGTCGCCGACCGAGGTCCGCACGCTCGCCGATTGGGTCGTCCGTCAGCGGCTGCTCACCATTCCCGGCGTCGCGCAAATCGTGACGATGGGCGGCGGCCGGCTGCAGTTCCAGGTCCTCGTGAACCCTGAATCGCTGGTGAAGTACGACGTCTCGCTGCAGAACGTCGAAGAGGCCCTCGCCAAGTCGAACAACAACGCCACCGGCGGCTATCTCAACGTCGGCGAAAACGAACTCCTCGTCCGCGCGATCGGCCGCGTCGAGAGCCTCGCCGATCTTGAATCGGTCGTCGTGAAGGCCGACCGCGAGCGACCCGTCCTGCTCGGCCAGGTCGCGAAGGTCGTCGAAGGCGACCAAATCAAACGGGGCGAAGCCGCCGTCGACGGTTCGCCTGCGGTGTTGCTGATCGTCACCAAGCAACCTGGCGCCGACACCCGCGACCTTACCGACCGCGTCGTCCGTGCGGTGAACGATCTGCAAAGCTCGCTGCCGAAAGACGTCCGCATCGATCCGAACATCTACCAGCAGCGGGTCTTCATCGATCTCAGCATTCACAACGTTATCGAAGCCCTGCGTGACGGCGGCATCCTCGTCGTCATCATCCTGTTCATCTTCCTACTCAACTTCCGCACGACGTTTATCACGCTCACCGCGATCCCGCTCTCGATCGTCTCCGCCGGCCTCGTCTTCAAGTGGTTCGGCATGTCGATCAACACGATGACGCTTGGCGGCCTCGCCGTCGCGGTCGGCGAACTGGTCGACGACGCGATCGTCGACGTCGAAAACATCTTCCGCCGTTTGCGAGAGAACCGCCATGCCGCCGTCCAGAAGCCTGCACTGCAGGTGATCTACGAGGCGAGCAGCGAAGTTCGCAACTCGATCGTCTTCAGCACGATCTTGGTGGTGCTCGTGTTCGTCCCGCTGTTCGCCCTCGGCGGCATGGAAGGGCGGCTCTTCGTGCCGCTCGGCGTCGCCTACATCGTCTCGATCATCGCCTCGCTCGTCGTGTCGCTCACGGTAACGCCCGTGCTGTCGTACTGGCTGCTGCCGAACGCCAAGTTCATGGCCGAGGAAAAGGACGGCCTCTTGCTCCGTTGGCTCAAGTCGATCGGCGGCGTCGTCATCCGCTTCAGCGTGCTGCATCCGTGGCCGATTCTTATCGCCGTCCTCGTTGCCGTCGGCGCCAGCGGCGTCGCCGTGACGCAAATGGGCCGCGACTTCCTGCCGCCGTTCGACGAGGGGACGGTGCAGGTCAACGTCCTCGTGCAGCCCGGCACCTCGCTCGAAGCCTCGAACCGCATTGGCGCCATCGTCGACGAACGGCTGCTGCAAGTCCCCGGCGTGGTGACGATCGCCCGCCGCACTGGCCGTGCCGAACTCGACGAACATGCGATGGGCGTCAACGTCTCGGAGATCATCGTGACGATTGATCCAGGTTCAGGCCGCACGCGCGAGCAGATTCTCGACGACATCCGCCATCAACTCGCCGACGTCCCTGGCACAGTCATCGCCGCCGAACAGCCGCTCCAGCATCTGATTTCGCACATGCTTTCCGGCGTGCAGGCCCAGGTGGCGATCAAACTCTACGGCGACGATCTCACAGTCCTCCGTCGCACCGCAGCCCAAATGAAGCAAGCGATCACCGGCGTTCCCGGGGTCACCGACCTGATGGTCGAGCAGCAGACGCTCATCCCGCAACTGCAGATCCAAACCCGCCGCGACGAACTCGCCCGCAACGGCCTCTCGGTCGACGACGTCAACGAATTCATCGAAACCGCGATGAACGGCCGCAAGGTTTCGGAAGTCCTCCGCGGCCAACGCAACTTCGACCTCGTCGTCCGCCTCGACGAACCGTATCGCGAAGACATCGAGTATCTGAAACGCCTGCGCATCAACCTTCCCACCGGCGGCGGGGTGCCGCTCAGCGCCGTCGCCGACGTGGTCGAATCTCGCGGTCCCAACACGATCAACCGCGAAAACGTCCGCCGCCGCATCGTCGTCTCGTGCAACACGACGGGCCGCGATCTCGCGAGCGTCGTCGGCGACATCCAGAATCGCTTGGCGCCGATCCAAGCGTCGCTGCCGACCGGCTACTTCATCCAGTACGGCGGCCAGTTCGAAAGCCAACAATCGGCGACGCAAATGATCGGGCTGCTTAGCCTCGCCTCGCTGGCGTGCATGTTCCTCGCCCTTTACACGCTCTTCCGCTCAGTAAACCTCGCGCTGCAAGTGCTCGCCGCTCTGCCGATGGCGGCGATTGGCGCCGTCACCGCGCTGCTCATCACGGGCCAATCGCTCACGGTGGCGAGCATGGTCGGCTTCATTTCGCTCGCCGGCATCGCGTCGCGCAACGGCATTTTGCTGATCGCCCACTACCTCCACCTCGTGCGGCATGAAGGCGAAAGCTTCTCGCTCGAAATGATCGAACGCGCCGGCAAAGAACGACTAGCGCCGATGCTAATGACCGCCCTCACCGCCGGCATCGCGCTCATCCCGCTCGTCCTTGCCGCGGGCGAACCGGGCAAAGAGATTCTCTACCCCGTCGCCACCGTGATCTTCGGCGGCTTGATTAGCTCAACGCTCCTCGACTTCTTCGTCCATCCCGCCCTCTTCTGGCTCTTCGGCCGAAAGGCTGCGGAGCAGGGCGAGCATGCGGCGGATGAACTTTTACCCCCGGGCTCCGCCCGGGGGTAGCGTGGCGTTGGGCAACGCTAGCGTGAAACGCAGTTATCTCTCTGGCAGACATACTGCTCAGCAGCGAGTAGTCGAAGCTTAGGAAACAAAACCCTGAGGTCCCCTCCCCCTCGAGGGGAGGGTTAGGGAGGGGGGCAGCAGCGTGTACCAGGGTTCCACCCCCTCCCCAGCCCTCCCCTCAAGGGGGAGGGAGCCACAGCATTCGTTGCGGCGGAGCCGGGGGCTAGTCTCGCGTCAACCCGGCCAAATCTGCCAGGCACGCGCCGCTTGAGCAGCACGGTATGCTCCACGCATGCCAACAACGCGCTGCGACCTCTGCCGTTCCGCCGACCAAAAAACAAAGCGGACGCCGACATTACTCGGCGTCCGCTCGTTGTGTGATCGCTGTCGAACCGTTTATCGCCACTCGCTGGCCGAGGCGCTTGTCGAATTCCAACGGAACTCGAATCCCTCGTCAGCGGCCGCGACGGACGCCACTCACCGGCAAGCCGCGTGAGCACCGCCCAGCAGCACGGCGTTAGTTCTTGAACAGCTCAACGTTCTTCGTGCGGTCGAAGTCCGCGTCGGTGAAGCCGTTGTTCACCTTCAGGTTCAGGTAAGTGTAGGCTTCTTCCAGCGGCGGTTCTTCGCCCGGGTTCTGCGGCCAGAGGTACGCCGCGTAGCGAATCGGCACGCGGAGCTCGTTGTCGATGAAGACTTGCGCTTTGTGGAAGCGGAAGTTCTTCCGCGGCGTGGGGTGAACGACTTCGATCACCGTCACAGGACGCTTGTCGGTCGCGGTGCCAATCGTCGTTTGCAGCGTGCGAACTTCGCACTCGCCGAAGTTGATGTCCTTCGAAGCGACGTCGATCAGTTCGGTCGTCAGGTTGCGGATGCCGAGCTTGCTGATCGGGTACTTCTGGCCAGCCATCGCGAGGCGGCCATCCGGATCAAGTTCAAACACGCCGAGCTTCTTGCGGAACCCCGAGTCGCGGGCATGCAGCACGCCCTTCTCGCCGTTCGGGCCGGCGACGTACAAGCACTCGCGACCCTTGTTGGGCGACAGGAAGAACATGTGGACGCTGAACGGTTGGTGCCGCACCTTCACGAAGGCGACTTCCTGCTCTTGCAGTTCGCCGTCGATCCGCTCCTGCTTGTACATGATCGCCGAGTAATCTTTGATGTCGGCGTCGATGTGCTGCACGCCTTCTTGGGCGACGCGAAGCGCGGGCATCAGCGGGTGTTCGCCCGGCTTCTGTTCCAGGTCGAACGGCGCGCCAGCGGCAGGCTCGGCAATGCGAGCGGCGACTTGCGTCGGCTGTTGCGCTTGCGCGGCAGCGGCGTTGGCGACGCGGTGGACCGGTTCAACGGTGCCTGCCGGCGCCTGAGCCTGCGCGCCGCGACCCGCCAGCAGCGAAACTGCCAGGGCTAGTGCAGGCGTACATTGGCGTAACACGCGAAGACGTAATTGACAGCTCATTCTGGGCGCTCTCCTATGGCGGCCTCCGGCCGCGTGATTGGCAGGGCGTTTGTATTTTCTAGGCGGGGACAGGGGAGCAAACGTCGTTCCTCACCCTGTCGGCGATGCGTGGCGGGGGCGTGCTTGCGTCGTTGGCCAGGCGGTCGGCAACGCGGAAATCCCAAGCGGGCTAAGGAGTTCAGCGTTAAGGTTTGACCAATCGGAAGGTCGCTAGGCGCGGACGATCCCTCTTGCCGCTTCCTAACTATCGTTCGCACTGGGCGAAACAATTACAATCGTCGTAACCTGGACCGGGAGTCAGCCTAACCGTTTCAGCCGATACCCCCAAGGCGGGGAATCGTATCCGAGTGTTACGACATCGAAAAGGTTAAACTGTGCAGAATAAGGAAACTTCCCCGTTTGTCCGCGTGGTGACCTCCGCCTTATTTGAAGAAAACGCCTATCTTCTCTCGCTTGCCGAGGGGGGCGCCTGCATCGTCGTCGACCCCGGGCTTGAGCCTGATCGGATCGTCGACGAGCTCGAAGCGGCCGGACTCCACCCGGTGGCGATCCTCAACACCCACGGCCACGCCGACCACATCGCCGGCAACGGCTATCTAAAAGAACGCTGGCCCGACGCACCGCTAGTGATCGGCGCCGGCGACGCCTGGAAGCTGACCGATGCGAAGGGGAATCTCTCGGCCGGGTTCGGAATGCCGATCATCAGCCCTGTTGCTGATCAAACGGTCGACGAGGGCGAGGTCGTTGAGTTCGCCGGCATCCGCTGGACAGTCTACGACACCCCCGGCCACAGCGCGGGCCACGTCATCTTCGTCGCGAAGGAGCTCTCGCCAATGATCGTCCTCGGCGGCGACGTGCTGTTCGCCGGCAGCATCGGCCGCAGCGACTTCCCCGACGGCGACCACGAGACGCTCATCGAATCGATCCGCACGAAGCTGCTGACGCTGCCTGATAGCGCCGTCGTGCTCCCCGGCCACGGCCCGCCAACGACGGTGGGCGAGGAGCGCCGCACGAATCCGTTTTTGACGTAGACCCTAGCCCCGGGCTCCGCCCGGGGGGGCGGCATCCATTCCGGTAGAGCGAAGTCGCGCTTAGCCCCCGGAGGGGGCGATATGGTGTAGCCAGGGGCGTCAGCCCCTGGTTAGCAGCGTCGTCAAGAGTTTGAGCCCCGGAGGGGCGACACTATTCTTTGCGGACATCGGGACCTCTGCCGCCCCTCACGGGGCTGAGAGTCTCTTGTTGCCACGGATACCAGGGGCTTGCGCCCCTGGCTACATCACTCGGCCCCTCCGGGGCCAATGCGACTCGCTTCGCGCCGATACGCTTCCGCCAACAACTCCACCGGATGGCACGCCCGTACATGGGCCAGCCGCGGGTCGCGGCGCATGCCGTTCTCGATCTGCATCAAGCACCCTGGGTTGCCGCTCGCGAGCACCGACGCCCCGGTCGCGGCGATATGTTCCAGCTTGCGACCGAGCAGCTTCGCCGATTGCTCCGGCTGCGTGATGCTATAGACCCCCGCGCTGCCGCAGCACCAATCGGACTCCGCCAGCGGCACGAGATCGACGCCTGGCAGCAACTTCAACAGCGCGAGCGGCTGCGCGGCAATCTTTTGCCCATGCAGCAAGTGGCAAGAAGCGTCGTATGTCACTCTGACGCCACCCGCAGCACTTTGCGGCGCGCGACACCCAATCTCCACCAACCACTCGCTCACATCCCGAACCTTGCGATCCCAAGCGACCGCCCGCGCGTGATACTGCGAATCGTGATGCAACAGCTCCGCATACTTTTTCAAATGCGAGCCGCAGCCGCCCGCGTTGCTAATGATCGCATCGAACTTCTCGACGTCGTACAGATCAAGATTCTTCCGCGCGAGATCACGAGCCAATTCCAACTCGCCGTTGTGGGCGTGCAGCGAACCGCAGCAATACTGTAGCCGCGGCGTCACCACTTCGCAGCCGTTCGCCAGCAGCACGTCGGCCGTGGCGCGATTAATGGGGCTGAACAACAAATCTTGCACGCAGCCCGTGAGGAGCGCCACGCGATACTTGGCCGGGGCGGCCGGCATTTCAATCCGCTTGATGCGGGCGTTCGAGAAGGGCGCCACCACCGTCGGCGTCGCCGCTTCCATCACTCGCAATTGTTGCGGCAGGAGCTTCATCACGCCGAGCTTCCGCAGCGCCGACTGCACGCCCAGCTTTTGGTAGAGCCACAGCGAACGGCCCACCGCTCGCATTAGCCGCGGATGCCGGAACAACACCGAGAGATTCGCCCAGCGAAACAGCCGCCGCGCGGGCCCGCCGATGACGCCGCGCCGTTCCACCTCGCCGCGGGCATTCTCCAGCAGCGTGCCGTAGTCGACCCCGGCCGGGCACGCCGTCGTGCACGCCAGGCAGCCAAGGCAGTACGACATCTCCTCGGCAAACGTCTCGGTGACGTCGAGTCGCCCATCGGCTACCTCGCGCATCAACCGAATCCGCCCTCGCGGGCTGCTCCGCTCGAACTTCGTCTCGTCATACGTCGGACACGTCGGCAAGCACATGCCGCAATGCATGCATTGCTGCAGCACGGAGTAGTCGAGCGATTTGAGGAGGTTCAGTTCGGACAAGGTTTAGGTCGCTTCAGAAATGCGATTGAACCACGACGGCACGACGATCATGACGGAAATACAAGTCGGATTGATCGTTGCCAACTCCGTTCTTCTCGTCGTGTCCGTTGTGTCGTCGTGGTGAGTCTTCTTATTCAAATATCTTGCCGGGATTGAGCAGCCCGTCGGGGTCGAGCGCGCCTTTCACCAGCTTCAACAACTGATAACTGTTGTCGCCCAGTTGTTGCTTCAAGTACGGCTTCTTCGCCAGCCCCACGCCATGTTCGCCGGTGATCGTGCCGCCGACGGCGAGCGTGCGGTCGACGATCTCGGCCAGCGACAGCTCGACGCGGTGCATCTCGTCGGCGTTCCGTTCGTCGGTGAGGTACGTCGGGTGCAGGTTGCCGTCGCCCATGTGGCCGAAGGTGCCGATCTGCAGCCCATGCTTCGCGGCCGACGCGGCGATGAACGCCACCATCCCCGCAAGTTCGCTTCGCGGCACGGTGACGTCTTCGAGAATCGTCGTCGGCCGTACGCGAGCGAGGGCCGAAAACGCCGCCCGCCGCGCGGAAAGCAACTTGTTCGCTTCCGCGTCGTCGGCTGCGGTGCGCACCGAAATCGCGCCGCAGGCCGAGGCGATCGCCGCCATCGCCGCCGCTTCTTCGGCGACGACGTGCGGATGGCCGTCGGTCTCCATAATCAGCACCGCCGCCGCTTCGGTCGGCAAGCCGACATGAGCGAAGTCCTCAACGCAGCGAATCGTCTGCTGATCGAGAAACTCGAGCGTGCACGGAATGATCTTCGCCGCGATGATGTTGGAAACCGTTTCGCCTGCCGCTTCGAGCGTCGTGTACGACGCGAGCATCGTCTTGCGAGCTTGCGGCAGCGGCACGAGCTTCAGCAGCACCCGCGTGACGATGCCGAGCGTTCCCTCGGAGCCGACGAACAAGTCACGCAGGTTGTATCCCGCGACGTCTTTGACGCACTTGTTGCCCAGCCACACAACCTCGCCGCTGGCGAGCACCGCTTCGAGGCCCATCACATAGTCGCGGGTGACGCCGTACTTCAGGCCGCGCAGGCCGCCCGAATTTTCCGCGACGTTGCCGCCGATCGTCGAAATCTTCCGCGACCCCGGATCAGGCGGATAGAACAGCCCATGCTTGCCGGCCGTCTCGTCGATCGTCTGCGTGATGCAGCCCGCCTCGACTTCGATCGTGAGGTTTCGCGGATCGAGTTCGATGATCCGGTCCATCCGATTGAGGCAGACGACCAGCGCCCCCTCCATCGGCACGCTGCCGCCGCTCAGACCGGTGCCCGAACCGCGCGTCACGATCGGCGCCCGATGCCGCCGCGCCGTCTGCACGCAGAACGCCACCTCGGCCGTCGTCAGCGGAAAAACGACGCACGCAGGGTTCTGCCGCAACGCCGCGGTGCCGTCGTAGGCGTAAACCGCCAGATCCTCGGCCGCCGTCAGCACCCGATCGACGCCGAGTTCCTGGGCAAGTTCCTCGGCAAGCGAAACGACCGTCTGCGACATGGGGGCTAGTTCAATGGCGGTGAGCGAACGACAAACCGCCAGTATAAACAAACACCCCCGCCGTTTTCAGGCGGCTCGCTGCGTTTTCACTCGCCGTAGAGCAGAAACTTTTGGCGACGCTTCCCGAATTCTTTCAGATCGTCCGCGAACAGTGCCTCCAACTCCGCCCGATCGGCCCCGGCGACGATCGCCTGGTAAACCTCGTCGTTGATCAGCAGCCGGTCGGCCGCCTTCACCTGCCAGTCGAGCGGGTAGAGCCGCCGCAGCGTCGCGGCCAGCTCCAGCCCCACGGCCACGGCGTTAAACTCCGCCTGATTGGTAATCGCCACGTTCACGCCGCCGCACTTCTGCTCTTTGAACTTGCTGTCGCTGGGCGTGAACTCGATCGGCGTGAACCGCACGCCCGGCAGGCCGGCGCCGTTCAGTTCCGCGGCCAGTTTTTGCCCATCGATCCACGGGGCCCCGATCAGTTCGAATGGCGTATCCGTCCCGCGACCGACCGACACGTTAGTGGTCTCCCACACGCCCATGCCGGGGTAGAGGATCGCCTCGGTCAGGCTCCGCATGTTCGGCGATTGGTTGACCCACGTCAGGCCGGTCGCGTCCCAGTAGTCGCCGCGGCGCCAGTTCTCGGCCTTGATCACTTCGAGATCGACCTCGATCTCGCGTTCCGCGCGGTACATCGTCGCCAACTCGCCGACCGTCAGGCCATGCCGCAGCGGCACCGTGTGGCAGCCGACGAACGACTCGCGGCCGCCATCGGCCAGCGGACCTTCCATCGCGACGCCGCCGATCGGATTCGGCCGATCGAGCACCACGTACTTTAGTCCATGCTCGCCCGCCGCTTCCATCGCCCAGGTCATCGTCGATTCGTAGGTGTAAAACCGGCAGCCAATGTCCTGAATATCGAACACAATCGTGTCGATCCCCTTCAGCTGCTCAGCCGTCGGCTTGCGGGTCTCGCCGTAGAGGCTATGAATCTTCAGCCCCGTCGCTTCGTCGCGGGCGTCGGTGATGCCATCGTGATCGAGCTTCCCCGCAATGCCATGCTCGGGGCTGAAGATCGCCACCAGCTTCACGCCCGGGGCGTTCGCCAGCAGGTCGATCGTGCGGCGACCGTCGCGATCGAGGCCGGTGTGATTGGTGATCAGGCCCACCTTGCGGCCGGCGAGTTGCTTGAACCCGTCGCGAGCGAGCACATCGATGCCCGTCAGCACTTGCGGCCGCTTGGCCTTTGAGACCTTGGTGGCTTCAACGGCATGCAGCGCCGGCCGCACGTCGCCAGCGCCTTCCGCCTTCTCTTCCACCGCAGTCTTCGCTGCCACGGCCACGCTCGTCGGATTCGGTCCGTCAATCGCCGCCGCCGCTACCGAGCCAATCCGCCCCGCGAGTGGATTCACCAACCCATCGCCCTTTGGATGGACGCGGTTTGACAAGAAGATCACGAACAAATCGAGTTCCGGATCGATCCACATCGCCGTGCCCGTGAACCCGCCATGACCCACGGCGCGGCTGCTGAGCAGCTCGCCGCGATTGGTCGAGTAGGCGCTCTTGTTGTCCCAGCCGAGCGCCCGCGAGTTGCCCGCCACGTCGCGCGGCCGCAACATCTCGGCCAGCGTTGCCCGGCTCATCACGAACGGCGGAACCGCGTGAGCGGCGGACTTGCCGTCGTCACCGCGAGCCAACTCTTGCGACGATTTGTTCGAGGCCCCCCGCAAAAACGCATCGCAGTAAATCGCCAGATCCGCCGCCGTCGAGAACAGCCCCGCATGCCCGGCGACGCCGTTCAGCAAGTACGCCCGCGGATCGTGCACTTCGCCCCGCATCCACTCGTCGTCGCGCTTTTCGGTCGTCGCGGCCCGCTGCGACAACTCCTTCGACGGCGTGTAGCCCGAGTCCTTCATGCCCAGCGGCTTGAAGATGTTCTCCGCCGCAAACTCCGCGACATTCTTGCCGCTCGCCCGCTCGACGATCTTGCCGAGCGTCAGAAAGCCAACGTCGGAGTAAATAAACTGCTTACCAGGGCGATCGGTCGGCAGGGCGAACAACCGCTCCCACGCCTTCTCCTCGCCATCCTCGTAATCGCTCAGCGCGTTGTCGGGAATCAACCCGCCGCGGTGGACGAGCAAATCCTCGACGGTGATGTTCTCTTTGCCGTTCTGAGCAAATTCCGGGATATATTCCGCCACTGGATTACGCAGCCGCACCTTGCCTTGCTCGACGAGAATCATCACGCTCGTCGCGGTCGCGATCGGCTTGGTGAGCGACGCCATGTCGAACACCGTGTCGACGGTCATCTCTTCCTGCGAGGGTTCGACACGACGATCGCCGTACGCCTTCAAGAAACCAATCCCCCCCGTGCGGCCAATCGCCACGACGCAGCCCGGCAACCGCTTCGCTTCGATCTCTTCTTTGACGAGTGCATCGATCCGATCAAGCTGCGCCTGGTTCAGCCCAAGCGACGCCGCCGGCACGACCGGAATCTCCGCCTGGGCGGCATCCACGGCCAACAGCAGGCTCAACGCGCAGGCCCCAATCAAAGAAAGCGTGTATCTCATCGTTGCGATCCTAATTTCAGAGGAAATCAGTTTTTCTTAAACGTGTTTCGCCCCAAGCGGCGTCTTACTTAGCATCCAGCCCGACGCAAACGTCGCGGCTGAACCAATCGTCGCGTACCACGGCCACCAGATGACCGGCATGTCGGTAAACCTCGGCAAGAACGTCACTAAGGAAATCACAATCAACCCGCACAAGAACCCGCCCAACGCCGGCTTCTCCGAAACGTTCGGCGCCAACACGCCGATCAAATAGAGCCCTAACATCGGTCCGCTCGTGAAGGCTGCAATCGTCAGCACTTCGTTGACTATGCTCTGGCTCGCACTCATCCGGTAAGCAACCACCGCGATGCCGATCTGCAGCAGGCCAAACGCCAAGGTCGACCACTTCGCCCACCGCATTTGCGTTTCGCGGGTAAGCGTGTTGCCCGACAGCGGCAGCACAATATCGCTCACCAGCGCCGTCGACAGCGAGTTGAGCGAACTGGAGAACGCCGCCGCGAACACCGCCGCCAGCGTCAGCCCGATGATGCCCGGATCGAGATGGTTGATAATGAAGTGAGCGACGACGCGATCGTTACCGGTCGAGCCGAACGAAACTTCCGTCTGGCTGTAAAACGCCGCCAAGCCAACGCCGATCAGCAGGAACAATGCGAACTGAAAACAAACGATAAACCCACTCGCCGCTAAGGCCCAACCGGCCGTCCGTTGGCTCTTCGCCGCAAGCAGGCGTTGGACTGTCAATTGGTCGGTGCCGTGCGTCGCCGCGGTCAAGAACATGCCGCCGATGAGGCCGCCCCAGAAAGTATTCGTCGCGGTCAGCGAAGGCGTAAAATCGAACACTCGCAACTTGTCATTCTCGACCGCATAGCTCCAGTATTCTTCCACCCCGCCCGGAAGCAACGCGAAGATTTTGTACAAAATCACCCCGGCGCCGAGGATGTAGATCGCAAATTGGACGCAGTCGTTCCAAACGACCGATTTGACGCCCCCTAGATAGGTGTAGGCGATCGTCACCGCCCCGACCGCCCAAATGCAGAGTTGCATTTCGAGGTCCATCGCCTCTTTCAGGACCAAGGCGGCCAGATAGAGCCGCAGCGCATCGGCGATATTCCGCGTCACCAGGAATAGCAGCGAGGTAATTCGCCGCGAAGACTTCCCAAATCGCCGTTCCAGCACTTCGTAGGCGGTAAATGGCTCGCCGCGGAAATAAATCGGCAGCAGTAACCAAACGACGATCAACCGGCCGACGATATATCCAAAGGTGATCTGTAAAAACCGTAAATCACCGCCAGCAGCGAAGGCCATGCCGGGGATACTGAGAAACGTGACCGCACTCGTCTCGGTCGAAACAATCGACAACAGCACGGCCCAACCGGGCATCGAGCGGCCGCCGAGAAAGTAGTCGACGGTCGTCTTTTGACCGAGCCCGACCCAAATCCCTAGCGCTAGCATCGCCAGGAGATAAATCGCCACAATCGCCGCGTCGAAACCTGAGATCGGGAGTTCCCAGAACGACGACGACTCGGCGAATACTAGCATGGGCCTGCAAATCCCACAGCGTGGCGGGAAATTCAATACTTGGGTGGGAAATGGGCTGGTTGTAACAAAGAGCCGCCCGGCGCATTCTTACTTTTACGCAACCAGTTCGCGCTAGACTCACAGTATAACTGCCACCCCCCAAACGCAGGACAGACCAGCGCAGATTTTACTCTGTTTCGCGCACCGAATCTGTCTTACGTCCGAGACCGTTACTAGAATCGAAGCATGCTCGAACATCTGACCACCGAAGCGCGGAACCCCGCGTCTGAACACCTCGACAGCCTGACTCCCCTGGAGTTGGTTCGCCTGATCAACGAGGAGGATGCCAAGTGCACCGAAGCGGTCGCTGATGAGGCCGAGCATATCGCGAAAGCAATCGAGGTGATCGCACACCGTCTCTCCCACGGGGGACGGTTGATCTACATCGGGGCCGGAACTTCGGGGCGCCTCGGTTTGCTGGATGCTGCGGAATGTCCGCCCACCTTCCGTTCGGATCCGTCGCAGGTCGTCGGCATCATCGCCGGCGGCCCGTCGGCCATGCTGAAGGCCGTCGAAGGAGCTGAAGATTCGACGACGTTGGCTGCTGAAGATCTCCAAAAGCTCAATCTCAGCAACAGCGACGTCCTGGTCGGCATCGCCACCAGCGGCCGCACGCCCTACGTCATCGGCGGCATGGACTACGCTCGCAGCGTCGGCGCCTACACCATTGGCCTCGCCTGCAACCGCGAATCGCTGCTCAAGTCGCGGGCCGACATCAGCATTATCCCCGTCGTCGGGCCCGAAGTCCTCAGCGGGTCCACCCGCATGAAGGCCGGCACCGCCACCAAGATGGTGCTGAATATGCTCACCACCGGCGCCATGGTGCAGATGGGCAAAACGTACGGCAACCTGATGGTCGACATGAACGCGAGCAACGTGAAATTGCTCGAACGGGCCAAGCGGATTGTCTCGGCACTCACGGAACTCGCTTCTGAGGAAGCCGCCAAGCTTCTCGCCGCCTGCCAGGGCGAAGTGAAGACCGCGATCACTTCCCACCGCCTCGGCGTCACCGCCGAAGAGGCCCGCGTCATCCTCCACGCCACCAACGGCCACCTGCGCGCCGCCCTCGAATCGATGGGCCGCCTCAACGGCCACGCCGCGAACGGCCACACGACCGTCAACGGTCACGCCAGCAACGGTCATTCGTCGAACGGCAGCCACTAGCCCCGGGCTCCGCCCGGGGGTGGTTCTCCATTCCGGCGCGGTTAATCCCGCGCACTCGGTGCGTATGTTCAAGGTCGTACCAGAGCAACTTCTGCCAACATGAAAATGTTCTGGCTCCCTCCCCCTTGAGGGGAGGGCTGGGGAGGGGGGGAACGCTGGTACCCGCTTCAATCACCCCTCCCTAACCCTCCCCCTCAAGGGGAGGGGACCTCAGGGTTGAGCTTGTTTGGTGCTTTGTTTTGAGCGAGCCACATTGCCCTTAACAGCCGTAGCACCACGCCTCCTCGCGGTTCACAATAAACCGAGCGCTTACTCGCCCCCAATTCCCGCTTAGCTCGCCTTCCTCGATGCCAACTCCGCCCACCTCAACCGACGCCCCTCTCGCCATCGGCGTCGACGGCGGCGGCACGAAAACCGAAGTCTGGCTCGCGCAACTCGACGGCGCCACTCCGCCCGCCATCCTCGGCCGCGGCTTGGCAGCCTCCTCCAATCCCCGCGCCGTCGGCATGGAAACCGCCCTCGCCAATCTCGGCGAAGCGATCAACCTCGCCTGGGCCGACGCCAAGCAGCCCAAGCGTGCCGTCCGCGTCGCCGTTCTCGCGATGTCGGGCGCCGGCCACGCCGCCGTTCGCGAAGAGATCGGCGCGTGGGCCCGCACGCAAGGCATCGCCGACGAAATCCGCTTCGAGCACGACGCCGAACCAGTTCTCGCCGAGGGAACGCCCGCAGGGCAGGGGATCGCGCTGATCGTCGGCACCGGTTCGGCCGCCATCGGCGCCGACGTCCAAGGCAAGAAGCACGTCGTCGGCGGGTGGGGCTACCACTACGGCGACGAAGGGAGCGCCTACTGGATCGGCCGCGAGGCGCTCGTTGAAGTCGCCCGCTCCGCCGACGGCCGCAGCGCTCCGACGATGCTCGTCGCGCTGCTGATGGCGAAGCTCGAAGTCGACGAACCCCGCTCGATCCTTGGCGCTCTGGAGAAGACCGGCAACGTCCGCGGTGCGATCGCCCGCCTGGCGGTTGTCGTCGAGCAAGCGGCCCGCGAAGGGGACGTCGCCGCGCTCCGCATCGTCCGCGAAGGCGCACGCGAACTCGCCCTGATGACGGCGACCCTCGCGACGCGACTCGAACTCGGCCCCAAGTTCCCGCTCGCCCTCGCCGGCGGCGTCATCTGCGGCAGCGACCTGCTCTACAACGAACTCCTCGCCGCCCTGGCCCAACGCGACATCGCGCCCGACCCCGTGAAGCGCGTCCCCAACCCCGTCGCCGGCTGCCTGCGTTTAGCGCAACGCTATCTCTAGCCCCGAGCTCCGCCCGGGAGGCGCCGCGTGCGCTATCTAAAAGAGTGCGATCTGTCTGTGTCCCGCGGTAGTAACTCAAGTGAGGCGCCGAAGCGCCTACACTTCGTCAGCCCCGCAGGGGCGGCATGATGTGGCCAGGGGCGTTAGCCCCTGGTTTGGAACGCCGCGATGATCAAGAGCCCCGTGAGGGGCGACAGAGTTCCCGATCGCTGTGACGAGCAATGTCGCCCCTCACGCGGCTGGTCAAAATATTCCACCCAGCGACCAGGGGCTTGCGCCCCTGGCTACATGACTTGGCCCCTCCGGGGCCAGTGCCGTCAACGACTCACGCCGCAGCTGAGGCAAATTCGTACGAAGTGCTGGGCTATTGTCCGTCGTCCCGCTGGGACGCGACCAATCAAGGCAGGTGGCAGAAAATCGGTAGCTGCAATCCGCCACGCGATCCGCTACCGTGAACCATGCGACTGATTCCGCCCGCAACGCGCGGCGGATGCGCCATCGCCGCGCATCCGCCACCGCGTTACGAGTCCCAATCGCTCCCACTCCTTGAAAATTCAATCACACGCCAGCTGCGCTTTTTCAAGCGACCGCTGACGTCATTTTTCACTGCCGGGCAAAAGCGGCGACCACGTCCATGTCGCCTCTCGTGTCGTGTCGCATGCGACACAACATTCGCCGGCATCATCGCAACCTGTTCTCAACCAAACACATGCGGCGAAAGCTTAGTGTCGCCTAAAATGCACTTCGCCGATCTGGCCCGTCGGACTGGTCGCTTTAGCGACCAGTCACCACGCTCCGCTGGCGTCGCCTCAAAGAAAGGAAGCCCACCGAACCCGGTCCGATGGGCTCCCAAATTCGTAAGCCGTTAGGCCAATCGCATTACCGAGTCGCGGTGTCGCCTTCCTCGGCATAGGCCTTCGAAGCATCGGCCCAGCGATCTTCGCCCGTGAAGAAACGAGTCGTTTCTTCGGCGGCGAGGTTCACTTCGAGTTCCTGGCAGACGACTTCCGCGCGGAACTTGTGAGTACCCGACTTGGTCGCCTTCGCATGGATCTTGAAGATCGTCTCGCTGCCCGGGGCGACGTTGTCGAGCGTCCGGAACGACACTCGGCCGTCGGCGATCGTGTGCTGACCACCTTCGACGTGCGAAGGTTCGACCCCTTCGGAGAACATCGCGACAACGTTCACCCCCTTCGCGGCGGTGAGGCCGTTGTTCTTGATGTGGACTTCGTAGACGGCCATCTCGCCGACGGGTACGACCCCTTGCGGATCGGTCACTTCGAGTTTGAGATCAGCCAGACCTTCGACGTTCACCGGCGCCGACTTCGCGTCCCGCAGGTCGCCCGCAGCCGTCGCCGCGGTCAGTTCCAGCTTGTTGACGCCCGGTTGCGACATACGGCATTGGACTTCCATGAACCGTTCTTCGCCCGGGTTGAGCGAGGTGCCGCTCCAGACGACCTTTTGGCCTGCTTCGTCCCACGCATGACCTTCGCTCGCTTCGACCAACTCGGCGCCAGCCGGCAGGTTCAGCTCGACCGATACCTGCTCGGCAACGGCCGTACCCGGGTTGCGAACGCGAAGGTAGTACGTAGCGACCGACCCGGCGAAGTTCTTCTCCGGACCACGCCAATCGACTTGCAGTTCCGCCTTCCGGCAGAGGACGGCCTTCGAGGTTTCGGTGTGCAGATCGCCGAGTGCCGAAGCAGCGGCCAGGATCTTCAGTTCGCCCGCTTCGCGAGCGGTCAGTTCGAGTTCGATCTTCTTCGTTTCACCGGCGGCGAGCGTCCCGACCTTGTGCTTCACGACGCCCGTCTTGTCGGCGCCAGGCGGGGTCAGTTCGATCGTCACCTCTTCGGCCGAGCCGTTGCCCGGGTTGCTCAGCGTCAGAGCGTACCGCTGCGACTTGCCGAACATCACCTCGGCCGGGCCACTGATTTCCATCTGCAGCTTCGGCTCTTGGATCTCGACGACCGCCTGGCCGCCGACCGGAGCATGGTTCCACTGGACGCCGAGTTGCATCTCGCGTCCGCCGCGCGGAATCACTTGCATGGTGAGCGTCTGCTTGGCGCCAGCCGGCAGTTCGTACAGTTGCCACTTAATCTCATTCGACGGCTGTTGGCCTTCAACGATCGGAGCCCGTTCGACGACGCCGTTCGAAGCCGAGGTGTCGACCAGTTCAGCCCCAGCCGGAGCGGCAATCGTGCCGGTCACTTCGCGAGCGGCGACGTTCCCCTTGTTCTCGACGACGACGCGGTATTCAGCCGGACGGCCAACGACGATCCGCTGCGGACCTTCGATGAAGGACGAGATTGACGGTTGTTGCGAGGTGAACAGCACGCCGTTCGCCGGAGCTTCGGCGGCGACGCTGTTCGAACGCATGCTGTTGTTCGATTTGGGGGCGACCACTGGAGCAGCGACCGGAGCGGCCGGCGTCGGCGCGGCAGCGTACTCGTCGTCGGCGATCGGCGCCGGCGGAATCGCAGCGGGAGCCGGACGGAACGCATCGGCAATGTCACGTTTCGCCACCGACGGACGAGCGGCAGGGGTCGGCGTCGGAGCGTTCGCAGTGGTCGACGGCATCGGAGCGAGCTCGTCTTCCGCGTAGACCGTAGCCGGTTGCGGCGTCGGACGCGCGGCCGGACGACGCGGAGCTTCGGCTTGCAACGCGGCGCCGACGTCGAGCGACGCCGACTTCTTCGCCACGGGGCGAGCGGCCGGGGCCGACTCTTGCAGGTAGCTCGGCAGATCGGCGCCATCGACGGCGGTCGGAGCGGCGATCTCGGCGTCGACGTATTCCTCAACGACTTCTTCAGCTTGAGCTTCAACAGCGGAAGTCGACGGAGCCAAGTCCGACAGAGCTTCGGCCAATTCGTTGCGGCGATGGCTCGGCGTCGGCGAGCTGCGCTTCACGGCCGGAGCAGCCGGCGCGGCGGCTTGCGTCGTGGGACGAGTCGCGGTGGGACGATTCGGAGCGGCGGTCGCCGTACGCGGCGCGGCGGCCGGGGCTGAAGCGGCGGGCGCCGAAGCCGAGCCGGCCCGTTGCGGCTGACGGCGGGCGATGGAGCCCGACTCTTGCTGCAGCTCGGACGGATCGTACGGCAGCGGCGGGTTCGAACCCGAATCGCCGTAAGTGGCTTGTTCTTGTTCTTCGCCGCCATCGCCGCTGAGGCTCGGCAGCTTGAACCGCGAGAAGAAGGACGAGACGCCCGACTTCTTCGCCGTGGTTTGTTGCGGCTTGGCGCCGTTCCGCGGCGAACGCGAGTTGGTGTTCGCGACGGCCGTTTGCTGCACCATGGGATCGACGTGCATGCGGGGCGCGGCGGCGGGAGCGGCAGCCGCAGCGGGCTGCGGCACTTGCGCGTTACGTTGCACGTAACGGTTCGGCGCCGGCTGCTGTGCGAGCAAATTATCCGCGGTCAGGCTGAAAACAGCCGCGGCAATGATCAATCCACGCATCATGATGGCATCCCTGCACGATTCAACGACGGTACGCCCTCCCCTAATGCAGAGTGATCGGCAATGCGCGTTGCGAGAAATGAATCGATCCCGAAAAGAATTCCGGTAAAATCGACTGCGTGGTTTGCAGGCTGTGCGTGGTCTGTTCACCACGAAGCCGCGAAGGAGGTCACGAAGAGGAGGAAAGGAAGTAAGAAAAAGCTGAGCAATGAACGTGCTAGCAACTGCGCGAGCGGCTAGCCTTTCACTTACTCACGAATCCCTTCGTGCTTTCTAGTCTTCGTGGTTAAGCATTCGCCGCAGCGCGAGCCGTCTCGGCTTCCACCGAAGTGGTCACCTCAAAACCCATATCGCGGAGCATCGCGTAGTCCGACTCCGGCAGCTGGCCCTTCGTCGTGAGGTAGTCGCCGACGAAAACCGAGTTCGCCGCGTAGAGGCCCAGCGGCTGCAAGCTACGCAGGTGCATCTCGCGACCGCCGGCGATCCGCAGTTCGCGGTCGGGGTTCACCAGCCGGAACATTGCTAGCACCTTGAGGCAGTAGTTCGGCGTCAGTTCCGTCGGGCCGGCGAGCGGCGTTCCTTCGATCGGGTTGAAGAAGTTGACCGGGATCGACTCGACGCCGAGGTCGCGCAGCTCGATTGCCATCGAGACGACGTCGCGCGGCTGCTCGCCCATGCCGACGATGCCGCCGCTGCACAGTTCCATGCCAGCAGTGCGCACGGCCTTCAGCGTGTCGACGCGATCCTGGTAGGTGTGCGTCGAGCAGATGTTGCCGTATTGCTCGGCGCTCGTGTTGAGGTTGTGGTTTACCTTGTTGACGCCGCACGCCGCGAGGCGATCGGCCTGATCGGGGGTGAGCAGCCCCAGGCACGCGCAGATTTGCAGGCCGTACTTCTGCTTGATCTCGGGAACGATCGTCTCGATCGCCTTGATCTCGCGCTCGCTCGGGCCGCGGGCCGAGATAACGATGCAGTAGGTCTTCGCCTGCCGCTCGGCCGCCGCGGCGGCGCCCGCCATCAGCTTCTCGCGGTTCAGCAGGTTGTAGCGCGGGATCTCGGCGTCGGAGACCTTCGACTGCGAGCAGTAGCTGCAATCTTCCGGGCAAAGGCCGCTCTTGGCGTTCATCAGGAAGTAAAGCTGCACCGTCTTCCCGAAGTAATGCCGCCGCACGCGATAGGCCGCGGCCAGCAGGTCGAGCAGTTCCTCGTCGGGCGATCGCAGGATCGCCACCGCCTCTTCCGCGGTGAGCTGATAGCCGTCGAGCACGCGGTCGGCGAGTTCGTTCCAGTTGGTTGTCGAAGGGGCAACGGCAGTGGGCATATCAGGTCGATCGGGCTGAGGCGCGGCCAGGCCGGCAGGTCCGCCGGCGGGCTGATTTCGAAGGAATTTGGAACCCTTGAGTATCGCCACTCGCCGGGCCTTGGCAAGGTTTAACGGCTCTTGGGTGGGTCGAACTTGGCATGCCGGCGCCGCTGGGTAACAATTGGTGATTCCAGGACCTTCCTCGTCGAGCCTTTCCGCATGGGTTTTCACCTAGTCCGCTACGGCCTGCTGGGCCACGTTGGCAGCTTTTCAGCCGCCGACGCCGCTCGTTACCCTCGCCGCAGCCGCGTCGTGGTGCGGAGCCCCCGTGGCTTGGAGGTGGGCGAAGTGGTGGCCGAGGCCGACGATTCGCTCGGCGTCCACCAGCCCGACGGGGCGATCCTCCGCCGGATGAGCGTCCAGGACGACCTGCTCGAGGCCCGGCTGCAGCAGAAGCGGCACGAGGCGTTCGACGCCTGCCAGCGGCTGCTCACGGAGGCGGAGGTGCCCGCGGCGCTCGTCGACGTCGAGCACCTGTTCGACGGCGAGGGGCTCTTCTTCTACTTCATGGGCGACCCGCCGCAGCAGGCGGCCGACATCACCCGCCGACTGGCCGAAACGTACGAAGCGGCCGTCGAGTTCCGCCGCTTCGCCGACACGCTGAGCGAAGGTTGCGGGCCAGGCTGCGGGACCGACGAAGCCAAAGGGCAGGGCGGCTGTGCGAGCTGTACCGGCTGTGCCGTCGCCAGCGCCTGCGGGACGAAGAAGAAGCGTTCCGCTTCCTAGCCCCGGGCTCCGCCCGGGGGTCGGTTTGCGCTGCAATGCGTCTCGGCGTGGTGAGTGACCCCCGGGCGGAGCCCGGGGCTAGAGGGCTACTCGCCCGCCGCGCCGAGCGACGACAGAAACTCGCTCATCTCACCGGCGGCGTGGGCGTTGCCTTGCGTGCGGGCCGCTTCGATGCCGTCGCGCAGGTACGCACGGGCTTCGTTCACGCGATCGAGCTTCGCCAATTGTTGCGCCGCCATGAAAAACGCCGGCACATAGGGCGGCTCGTCGCGGGTGAGCTCGTTGAACTTCGCGAGGCTGGCGTCGTTGGCGCCTTCCTTCTCCAGTTCCATCGCCAGGCTATAGCGGAGGAACGTGTCGCCCGGTTCGTCGACGAGCATCGCTTCGATTTTTTCGCGGCGCGACATGCGGTAACCCTGCTTTGCTTCTAGAACTTGGCGGCGTCGGTCTTGGGGGTGATCTTGAGCAGCACGCCGGTCGACGGCGTGCCCGGCGCTTGCCGCGGGCCGATGGCCGTGACGTACATCGCGCCGTCTGGACCAAACGCGAGCGCCGTCGGCCGTTCGGCGCCGGCGATCTTTACCGCGCGGCACGTTTGCTTACCGTCCTTCTCTGCTGAATCAAGGCGGTAAACGCCGCCGAGTTTCGCATCGGCCCGCACGACGTCGACGGCGTACAAGTTATCGGTCGGGCTGTAAGCAAGTCCGGCGATGTCGTAGAGCCCCGTCTGCTGATTGAGCGCGACCTTGCCGCTGCGCGGACTGTAGAACGTGATAAGGCTGTCGCGATCGGTTTCGAAGTCGGACATCTGGCTGATCACTAGATAGTTGGCGTTCTGCTTGGGGTTCACCACCGCCCCCGTCGGGCCGGTTGTGCCGACGAGCCGCTTCGTGGCAATGAACGGCTGCAGGTCGCGGAGCTTGTTCGCTTTCAGGTCGGCCTTCAGCACCCACGCTTCGTCGTCATCGCCGTTCGAGGTGACGAACAACGCGTCGTCCGACTTGGCGAGGCCGTAGAAGTTTCCTTCGCCGGTGGTCGTCTTCTTTCCTTTGGGAATCGGGCCGACGGCGTGATCTTGCTGCTTGTACTCGAGCGCCGAGCCATCTTCCGGCAGCGAGTAGACGGTCACCAAGTCTTCGCCCTGCTCCAAGCCGGCGCCGCCGACGGCGAGCTTCTTTGGCGTGATGAATGCGAGCCCTAGCGGTCCGATGCGGTACTCGGACTCGGCCTTCTTCGCGTCGCCGTAGCTGTCGACCGGGAAGCCGGTGATGATCGGCGTCGATTCGCTCGGTTTGTCGCTGGTGACTCGCAGCACCTGCCCGGCGCCACTCTCGGAGACGTAAATCTCGTACGGCTGCCCGTCGCGAGCTTCGGGCCGCACGACGACCGCACACGGGTTGTCGAGGCCGGAGAGCAGCGTTTCGACCTGATACTGGTCCGACTCGTCGCCCGGCTCGGCATAGGGCGCCGCGGCGGCGGGATCGCTCGGCTTGGCTTCAGCCGGTTTCTCTACTTCGGCAGCGCGAAGCAGCAGCGTCTGAGCCCAGACGAAAACCCCAACCAAGACAAATCTCACGCAAAGGCGCGAAGGCGCAAAGAATACGCGGATGTTCATCCATTTCCTTTGCGCCTTCGCGCCTTTGCGTGAAATCTTCCGGCGGAAAGCCAACGCTACACGCCGATGCCGTGGCTCGTTTCGTAGGCTGTGATCTTCGCTTCGTGTTCGAGCGTGAGACCGATATCGTCCAGGCCGTTCAGCAAGCAGTGGCGGCGGAACGGCTCGACCTCGAACTTCGCCGAGAAGCCGTGACCATCGCTAAGCGTGCACGTGTTGAGATCGGCCGTCAGTTGGTAGGGTCGGTGCTTTGCCTCGCGCTGGAACAGCTCTTCGACTTGCTCTTCGCTCAGCTTGATCGGCAGCATGCCGTTCTTGAAGCAGTTGTTGTAGAAGATGTCGGCGAAGCTGGGGGCGACGACGACCAGGAAGCCGAAGTCCTCGAGCGCCCACGGAGCATGCTCGCGGCTCGAACCGCTGCCGAAGTTGCGGCGAGCCAGCAAGATGCTCGCCCCCTTGGCGTACGGCTTGTTCAGTTCGAACTCTTCGTTGACCGTGCCGTCGTCGTGCCGCATCCAGTCCCAGAACAGGAACTCGCCGAAGCCCGAGCGTTCAATCCGCTTGAGGAACTGCTTGGGGATGATTTGGTCGGTGTCGATGTTGGCGCGATCGATCGCGACAGTCGTGCCAGTGAGGGTGGTGAAGGGCTTCATGTGATTCGTTAATCAGCCTAATTGATTTGATTTACCACGACGGCACAACAGGCACGACGTGGGGAAATGATTAATGGCGAATGACGAAATCCGAATGACGAATGGAAGAGGGATGGAGGCGATTTACAGTCGCTATTCTTTCCGTCGTGCTCGTTGTGTCGTCGTGGTTCAATTCCTTTACTTCCAATCACGAACGTCGACAAAGTGCCCTGCTACCGCAGCGGCTGCGGCCATCGCGGGGCTCACAAGGTGCGTCCGGCCGCCCTTGCCTTGGCGGCCTTCGAAGTTGCGGTTGCTCGTCGAGGCACACCGCTCGCCGGGGGCGAGCTTGTCGGGGTTCATCGCGAGGCACATGCTGCAGCCGGCTTCACGCCAGTCGAAGCCCGCTTCCTTGAAGATTTTGTCGAGGCCTTCCGACTCGGCTTGCACCTTCACCTGGCCGCTGCCGGGGACGACCATTGCCTGGACGTGGCCTGAGACCTTCTTGCCCTTCGCCACTTCGGCGGCGGCGCGGAGGTCTTCGATGCGGGCGTTCGTGCACGAGCCGATGAAGACGCGGTCGAGCTTCAGATCGGTGATCGGTTCGCCGCCCGTGAGGCCCATGTATTCGAGCGACTGGGCGGTCGTCTTCTGGTCGGTCGGATCGCTGAAGTCGCCGGGACGGGGGATGTTGGCGGTGATCGCCGCGACCTGGCCGGGGTTGGTGCCCCAGGTGACTTGCGGGGCGATGTTGGCCGCCTCGAAGACAAGCGACTTGTCGTACTTGGCGCCGGGGTCGCTCGGCAGCGTCTTCCAATAAGCGACGGCCTTGTCCCACGCTTCGCCGGCCGGGGCGAAGGGGCGTCCCTTGAGGTAGTCGAACGTCGTCTGGTCGGGGGCGATCATGCCGGCGCGGGCGCCAGCCTCAATCGACATGTTGCAGATCGTCATCCGGTTTTCCATCGTGAGGCCCTTGAGGGCTTCGCCGGTGAATTCCAGGCAGTAGCCGGTGCCGCCGTCGGTGGTGAGCTGGCCGATGAGGTAGAGGACGAGGTCCTTCGCCGTGACGCCGCGGCCGAGCGTGCCATTGGTGCGAAGCTCGAGCGTCTTCGGTTTGT
This sequence comes from Lacipirellula parvula, assembly GCF_009177095.1. Lineage (NCBI taxonomy): Bacteria > Pseudomonadati > Planctomycetota > Planctomycetia > Pirellulales > Lacipirellulaceae > Lacipirellula > Lacipirellula parvula. The sequence continues at coordinate 5,478,412 of NZ_AP021861.1, read as the reverse complement.
ATTGCAGCAGCGTTTGCGTGGCGAGGACGTGCTCGACTTCGCTGGTGCCGATGCCGAAGGCGAGGGCGCCAAACGCGCCGTGCGTCGAGGTGTGGCTATCGCCGCAGACGATCGTCATGCCGGGCTGCGTGTAGCCGAGCTCCGGGCCGATAACGTGGACGATCCCCTGACGGACGTCGCCCATGTCGTAATGGGTGATGCCGAACTCTTTGCAGTTATTGCGGAGCGTGTCGATCTGCTGCTTCGAGATCGGGTCGGCGATTGGCAGGCTGCGATCGGTCGTCGGGACGTTGTGATCGGCCGTGGCGATCGTCTGCTCGGGGCGGCGGACCTTGCGGCCGGCAAGGCGGAGGCCTTCGAACGCCTGAGCGCTCGTCACCTCGTGCACCAGTTGCAGGTCGATGTACAGAATCGATTGCCGACCCTCTTCAGCGTGGACGACGTGGGCGTCCCAGATTTTCTCAAACAACGTGCGGGGTTTGGCGGCGGCGCTCATCGACTGGCCTCGATCGAATAGCTATCTAGCGGTATGGGACGCGACCCTCTGGCGGAGCCAGGGGCTAGAGTACGGTTCGGCCCCAGATGCGGGGGCGAACTCCTCATTTTAGGCGGCGCAGAGGTTCTGCGGAAGACGCCGGAAAGACACGGCAAAACAGCCGCTGGTTCAGATTGCGGCTAGTTCGACGGCCTCGGCGGCCATCGCTTTTCGCTGCGGGCAGCCGTAGTTGTTCCACCAATCGGCGGCCATCCGGGCCGTCCACTCGGTGTCGACCGGGACGCGGTCGAGGGCCTCGCGAAGTTCGGCCACCGTTTGGAATCGGTCTTCTGGCCGCTTCTCGAGCGAGCGGAGGATCACTTCTTCGAGTTCCGACGGAATCTCGCCGTTGAGATAGCGCGGCGGCTCCGGGTCTTCGCTCGCGTGGGCGATCATCACCTTCAGCGGGCTGGCGTATTCGAACGGCGCCTTGCCGGTCGCCATGAAGTACATCACGGCGCCGAGCGAGTAGATATCGCTGCGGCCGTCAACCTCTTCGCTGCCGGCTTGCTCGGGCGACATGAAGAGCGGCGATCCGGTGATCGACCCTTCCTGCGTCAGGCCCGAGTCGTTCGTGTCGGTCAGCGGCTTCGCCAGACCGAAGTCCAGCAGCTTCGATACGTCGAACACGCCACCGCGGTACGCGCAGTAGATGTTCGCCGGCTTGATGTCGCGATGGACCAAGCCGTGGCTGTGGGCTTCGGCGAGCGCATCGCAGACTTGTCGCATGAGGTACAAAATCCGCGAAGCGGGGAGCGTGCCATGCTCGCGGACCAACTCGCCCAGGTTATGCCCAGGAAGGAATTCCATCACATAGTAGAACGTGCCGTCGGGGGTGCGGCCGTAGTCGTAGATGTCGATCGAATTCCAATGCGAGAGCTTCGCCGTGGCGCGGACTTCGCGCTCGAAGCGGGCGAGCACCTGCGGATCGCCCGCCTTCTCGGGGCGAATCACTTTCACGGCGCAGGGGCGCTTCATCATTTGATGCTCGGCCAAATAAACCTCGCCCATGCCGCCGGCGCCGAGGAGTCGCTTCAGGCGGTACTGGCCGAGCTGCTTGGCGACGAACGCTTCGTGCCGCAACGTGTTGATCGTGTGGACGCCGACGATCGCAGTCATCGCCGCGAGCGCGAGCATCATCGCCTGTTCGACCGGCATGTCGTCGAAGTCGTCGGTCCGCAGCAGGGCCGCGAACTGATCGATCGTCAGATACGCGACGAGCATCACCACGAGCGGCGCGAGCGCCATGGCGCCGATGACCCAAGCGGCGCGCTTCCAGGTGTTCGGGACGAAGATCGCGTAGGTGAAGATCAACAGCAGCCATGCGGCGGTGAAGCTCGCCACGTGGGCGTGCCCTTCGTCGAGGGCCGCGCAATATTGCAACTTGTGATAGGTAAGCGTGATGAACAAGATCGACGGCGCGCCAAAGACGACCGCTTCGCCGATGCGGAGTTTCGTAAGCGAGAGATCGCACTTGGCGCAGAGCTTCCACGCGGCGAGCCCCATCAAACTGGTAACGGCCACGTGCGAGAAGAAGACCCAGCGATACTCGGCCTGCAGATGCTCGGTCATCTTCCAACGGACGAGCGACCAGAGCAGAAACGAACCAAAGCCGATGAACAGCAGCACCGCGACGGTTCGCAGGCGACGCCGCAGCAAGCTGCGCGTCTCACTGCTCATGTGAGGGGTGCTGCCCTCGACGAGCGCGACGCGGCGGCGGGCGGAGAGTTCTAATTGGGCCGTCGACGCGCCGTCCGAACTGAGCGCCGATCGGGGCGCCTCGACGGTGAGGGCGTTGGCCAAGGTGGGATTGCTATCGGCCACGGGGAGGGCTCCGCATTCTTGCGAATTCGCTGCCGGCATCCAGATGCGCCAGGCAGCCTTTTGCATCAGGCTAATATCATATTACGTCAGGACGCACGGGGGCAGGGGATTGTTCGCGCGGGGCCAATCTAGGGCAATTGGATGACTTCCTCGTAACGCTCGCCCGATTATCCGGCCGAGATGGGCGATTGCGCTATTTGGGCGGGCTAAGTTTCGGGTTCCGCTGAGGCATTTGCACCTTGGCTTCTTGCCGCCATAGGTGAAGTTGTTTCTGCATCATAGCCGTGCGCTCTGGCTCGGCCGCCGCAAGATTTTTCGTCTCCGATTCGTCGTGCGCGACGTCGTACAGCTCGGTGCGACCATCTTCGAGGAATTCGATTAGCTTCCAATCGCCGTCGCGAATCGCGGAGAAGGGGCGGCCCCCCTGATTGCCATAGTGGGGGTAGTGCCAGTAGATCGGCCCGCGGGCCGGTTGCGATTCGCCTTTGAGCAGCGGGGCGAAGCTGCGGCCGTCGACGTGTTGCTCAGGCTTTAGTTTGAGGCCCGCCATCTCGAGGATCGTCGGATAGTAGTCGGTGCTGATGACGTAGCTATCGGTCGTGGCGCCCGCCTTTGTCTTGCCGGGCCAGCGGATGATCAGTGGTACGCGGACGCCTCCTTCGTAGTACCAGCCTTTGCCGGCGCGAAGCGGCAGGTTGCTCGTCGGCGAACCCTCGGCCGTGCTAAGGCCGCCGTTGTCGGAGGTGAAGATGACGATCGTTTCATCTTCGACGCCCGCTTCTCCGAGCGCATCGAGCACGATGCCGACCGCCGTATCCATCGACTCGACCATGCCGCTATAGACGGGGTGGTTTTGCACGTGGCGGACGTCGCGCTCGCCCTCTTTGCCGAACTCCGGTTGATTGTTACCGAGCGCGTCCTTCTTCTGGCGGTACTTCTTTCGCAGCTCGGGCTTCGTGTTCAGCGGCACGTGGACGTCGAACTGCGCGAAGAAGACGAGGAACGGCTGCTCGCGGTGATCGCGAATGAAGTTGGCCGCTTCGTTCGCGAGCCGTTCGTCGAGCTGCTCGCCATCAGGACCGTCGGGGAGATCGGGATTGTTGTAGGGCGAGAAAAACTTGCGGTTCTTGTTCGTACTCGCGCGGTTGCCGCCGACGTTCGTTTGATAGCCTTGGTCTTCGGGCCAATAGCCCTTCGGACCGAGGTGCCACTTGCCGGTGTAAAAAGTCGCATAGCCCGCCGCGGCGAGCGACTCGGCGATGGTCTGTTCTTCGAGCGGCAGACGTTCGAGATAGTTCGGCGGCAGCACGGGGCGACTGACGTAACGCTCGTCATGGAGCGCCTTATCGTACGTTGGCCCGCCGAAGTAGTCGGTCGTGTGGAGGCGACCAGGGTACTTGCCCGATTGAATGCTCGCTCGCGTCGGCGAGCAAACGGGGCAGGCCGAGTAGGCGCTGGTGAAGCGCAGGCCGCTCTTGGCGAGAGCGTCGATGCGGGGCGTTTCGTAAAATGTGCTGCCGTAACAGCCGAGATCACGCTGGCCGAGGTCGTCGACGAGGATGAAGACGAAGTTCGGCGGGCGATCAGCGGCGTGGAGCGACGCCTGCTGGCTGAGGATGCCAAGGAGTGCGAGGAGTGTGAGTTTCGAGATATTCATAGAAGCCGCCGCCAGGCGATGAGCGAAGTTTAGTGGATGGTTACGTGGGCGAGGCGTCGTTCGGCGCGGCCGCTTTCGTCAGCGTGATCAGCAGCCGATCGATGCGGTTGCCGTCCATGTCGACCACCTCGATCGAAATGTCGCCGCAGGGGACGATCTCGCCGACCGTCGGCAGTCGCTCCAGCACGGCGAGGACGAGGCCGCTGACGGTGCTGAAGTCGAATGAATCGGTGCTGAGGTTCACGCCGGACGGCAAATGTTCCATCAGGTCGTGCATCGGCAGTTGTCCGTCGACGAGCCAGCCGCCGCCGTCGCGGGCGACGATCATGTCGGCCTCCACGCGCTGCGTCTCGTCGTAAATTTCACCGACGAGTTCCTCCAGCACGTCTTCGAGCGTGACCATGCCGCGGGTGCCGCCGAATTCGTCGAGGACGATCGCGAGTTGCGTATGCTTCTCACGCAGCGAAACGAGAAGCCGGTCGAGCGAGAGCGATTCGGGGACGAACAGCGGCGCCCGCAGCAGCTTGCGGAGCTCAACATCCTTACGCAAGTAGAACTGCTGGAAGACGTCTTTGTTGTAGAGGAAGCCGATGATGTGATCGAGGCTGTCTTCGTACACCGGCAGACGCGAGAAGCCCGACATCGCCATGACGCCGACGATTTCTTCGGTCGGCGTTTCGATGTCGACCGCGTCGATGTCGATCCGCGCTCGCATGATGTCGCGCACCCGGCGGTTGCGGAGCTGCAGGGCTTCGAGCGCGACTTCGTGTTCGGTCTCCTGCAGGATCCCTTGCTCGCGGCCCGATTCGATGAGGTGCTCGATGTCTTCGACGCTGACGGACGACTCGGCTTGCGGATCGACTCGCAAGATGCGCAACACGAGCGCCGTCACAAAGCCGAGCACCGCGACGAACGGCCGGGCGACGATGCTGAGCAGCGCCATCGGCGGCGCGACGACCGTGGCCAGACGTTCGGCGTAGGCGAGCGCGGCCCGCTTAGGAACCAACTCGCCGAGAATGAGCGAGGTGAACGCGATGCCGCCAGTGACCACGGCGAGCGAGATCCCGCGGCTGTTCGAGGCGATCGCCTGCGTCGGCAGCGTGTTGAGGTATTCGGAGAGCTGATTGACCAGGCTCACGCCGCCGTAGGCCGCCGCGAGCGTGCCGACGCCGGTGATGCCGACCTGCACAGTCGACAGGAAGCGATTCGTATCGCCGAGGAGATACATCGCCGCCTTGGCGCCTTTGCTCCCCTGACCGGCGGCTTGCTGCAACCGATTGCGGCGGGCGGTGAGCACGGCGATTTCGGCGCCGGCGAAAAATCCGTTCAACAGAACCAGGACGAGAATGGTGACCAGTTCGGCCGTCGTTTCCACGGAGGACCCAGGCGGGGTGTGCGGGGCAGGGCGACGCGCGGGGCGTCGCCGCCCGGCCGGTACATCGTACGGGAGAAGGGAGCGCGGAGGAACTACGCGTCGCTGGATTGGGCGGAGTTTGTGACTTTGTGCAGGTTAGCCACTCACCGCACTGCGCGGATATCCGCGACGCTGCCCGCGGGAACGCTGCCGCCGAGATCGCCTAAACAATCTGGCGGCGGCTGCGTGTTCGAGTATCACCGCGATTCGATAACTTCTCCGCCGTTAGCCGTCAGCAGTGCACGCAGCATCGTTGGGTCAATCGACGAACTGATAAAGCTAATGTGACCGTCGCAGAAGCCGGCGAAGAACCCGCCAGGGTGCGGGCCGTCGAACGGCTTCAGCAAATCGGATTCGCTCGGCGTCCAATCTTGCGGCTTCGTCCAGGTGACGGCTGCTTCGTCGTCGACTTGCACGAAGGCAATCGTGTTGGAGGTGCCGTCGCGCACGCTCGAGAAGCTGCGGCCTTTGGCCGAACCATTGAAAAAGTAGGCATCCCCTTTCACGCCGAGGTACGACGTTTTGCCGTCAGCCGGCGTCAGCTTGGAGCTGGGATCCAAAAAAACCGGCGGCATCTTGGAAATCAGCGTCTTGTTGTGCGGGCTATCCCACGGCTCGTCCAGGTGGAACTGCTTGTAAAGCTCATACTCTTCGATGTACGGAAGGATGAGGACGCGCCAGCTGAGGAGCGGCTTGCCGTCCGCGTCGAGTTTCACATCGGTCGGAAACGCCGCCTTTGCGGACTCGTAGTTGTACATGCCGAGCACGATTTGCTTCATGTTGTTCATCGCTTGGTTTCGCCGGGCGGCTTCGCGCGCCGCTTGGACCGCCGGCAGTAGCAAGCCGACGAGAGTTCCGACCGTGGCGACGTAGACGAGTTGGTTGCCTTCAGACTTGGTCAGATCGGCTCGAAACAGAACGATGCGGTCGCCTTCCTGCACGAGGCCCGGCACGGCGTCCCACTTCTTCTGCATACGTTGCGAGTAGCGTCCGGCAGCTTGTTGGATGGGATCGTCGCTGGCGAGCGCTTGGCGAGCCTGTTCAGCGATCTTGTCGGAAAGCGCCTCCCGCACGCCATTGTAGATTTCGACGATCTTGTCGGCGAGCGTCGTCTGCTCCGTGTGCCGCGCGATCGCGCTAGCCTTGAGGGTGGCGTCGTCGTTAAACGTCGCTAGCAACGAGTAGCTCGGCGGTCCCGCGATCGGCGGCGAAACGGAGAGCACCACTTCGCTGGCTTCAAGCGGATCGAGACCGGTTTCTTGGATCGACGCTGCTTGCAAGATCTCGATGGGGAATAATTCCGCCGCGGAAGACTTGAGAATCTGCTCAGGCTTCGCGATCAGCACCACGACGGCGCTCGGGATGACGTACTCCAAATTTGCGGAGCTCTCAGAGGCTGACGCAGCGGGGCGTGCGGCGGCCTCTTGAGCGATGCCGAGCGACGGGGCGAACGCCGTCGAAAGAGCCAGCGTCAGGCAGAGCGAGAGATGAAACGTCGGGAATGCGCGGAGAGGAGACATGTTTGGAAACGCTTCGCGAGGAGGTTGAATGGGCGTTCGTTTGAGCCGACGACATCGTCCTCTATTGAGAGCCGAAAAGCAAGGAATTTTTCCGGCCAGGCGCTTTCCTGTGAAATGTCTAGTTAATTGTTGTGTTATGCTGCTTCGCATGGGGAAGCCGATCAAAAAGATCTCTCGCAGCGAGAATCCCGTTCATCACGGCGAGCATCGGTATGAGCACTGGCTGGTCGACAATCAGGTCTACTTCATCACGGCCCGCTGTCGCGATCAGTTTCCCGCGATTGCCAGCGAGCGTGCGAAGGAGATCTTTTGGGATCGGTTCGCGCACTACACAGCGGAGTGCGGTTTCACGCCGTGGGTGACTTCGCTACTCGATAACCACTATCACACGTTGGGGTATCTGCGCGAGGGGTCGCAGCTATCGAAGATGATGCAGCGCGTGCATGGATCGGTGGCGAAGCTCGTGAACGATTTGCTGCCGGCACGTCGCGCGGAGTTTTGGCGCGACGTGAAGTACAAGGAGTACTCCGATGGGTGCATTCGCGACGAGCTGCAGGCGCGGCGGGCGTATCGCTACACGCTGACGCAAGCGGTGCGGCATGGGGTGGCGCAGGATTGGCGCGAGTATGCGCATACGCGCGTGAACGTTGAGTTGGAGCTGGCGATTCGGCGCTCACATCAACTCAAGGCGTTTATGGAAGAGGTTCCTTATAAGCGTTATTTGAAGAAGCCTAAGTGAACGTGGGGGCGTGGACCGCTTAAGCGGTCTACGCCGGGGTTCCTTGTTCTTTGGTCCAACTGTCTCGTAGCGTCGAGGTGCGATTAAAGACTGGTTGCCCCGGCTTCGAATCGACGGGGTCGACGTAGAAGTATCCCGTCCGTTCGAACTGGAAGCTTGTGCCCGGCTTCGCCTTTTTCAACGATGGCTCGAGCTTCGCGTCCTTGAGAATCTCCAGCGAGTTCGGATTGAGGTTGTCGAGGAACGTCTTCCCCTCGGGGGCGTTGTCTGGGTTCTCGACGCCGAATAGGTGATCGTACAGTCGGACCTCGGCGGTGAGCGCATTGGGCGCCGAGACCCAGTGGATCGTTCCCTTCACCTTGCGGGAGTGATCAGGATCGAATGTGCAGCGGAGCTCGGTCACTTTGCCCGCGGCGTCTTTTACTACTTCGTCGCACTTGATGATGCCGGCGCAGCGGAGGCGGACTTCGCCTTCGGGCTTCAAACGGAAGAACTTCTTGGGGGCTTCTTCCATGAAGTCTTCCTGCTCGATATAGATCTCGCGGGTCAGCGGGATCTTGCGCGAGCCCATCTCCGGCTTTTGCGGATGGTTCGGCGCATCGAGTTCGATCGTTTCGCCTTCCTTCAAGTTGGTGAGCACGACCTTCAGCGGCCGCAACACGCCCATCGCCCGCGGGGCGCGTTCGTTGAGGTCTTCGCGGATGGCGTCCTCAAGCCACGCCATGTCGATCGTGCTGTTGAACTTCGCGACGCCGATCCGTTCGCAGAACGCCCGCATCGCCTCCGGGGTATAGCCGCGGCGGCGCAGGCCGCGGATGGTGAGCATCCGCGGGTCGTCCCAGCCGGTGACGTGCTTCTCTTGGACCAGTTGCAGCAGCTTCCGCTTGCTCATCACCGCGTAGGTGAGGTTGAGGCGGGCGAATTCAATCTGCTGCGGATGGTGGATGCCGAGCTCGCGGCAGAACCAATCGTACAGCGGGCGATGGTTTTCGAATTCAAGCGTGCAGATCGAATGGGTGATCCCTTCGATCGAATCGCTTTGGCCGTGGGTGTAGTCGTACGACGGGTAGATGCACCACTTGTCGCCCGTGCGATGGTGGTGGGCCCGCTTGATGCGGTAGAGCACCGGGTCGCGCATGTTGATGTTCGGCGACGCCATGTCGATCTTCGCGCGAAGCGTGCGACTGGCGTCTGCGAACTTGCCAGCCCGCATCTGCTCGAACAGATCGAGATTCTCCGCAACGGTACGATTGCGGTTGGGGCTGTCTTTGCCCGGCGCGGTGAGCGAGCCGCGGTACTCGCGCATTTGCTCGGCGGTGAGATCGCAAACGTACGCCTTGCCGTCTTTGATCAACTGGACCGCCCAGGCATAGAGCTGATCGAAGTAGTCGGACGCAAAAAAGGGTTCAGGGTTCAGGAGAGAGGGTTCAGTTGAAGATGTCTTTGCTGAACCCTGAACCCTGAACCCTTCCGTTTCCCCGAACCCAGCGATCAACCAGTTCACATCGTCGACGATCGAATCGACATACTCCTGTTCCTCTTTCGCCGGGTTCGTGTCGTCGAACCGCAAGTTGAACTTGCCGCCGAATTCCTTCGCGAGGCCGAAGTTCAAGCAGATGCTTTTCGCGTGGCCGATGTGGAGGTAGCCGTTCGGCTCGGGCGGGAAGCGCGTGTGGACGCGGCCGGCGTTCTTTCCGGCGGCGCGGTCGGCGTCGATGATCTGCTGAATGAAGTTGCGCGAGGCGGTCTTATCGTTGCCAGCGGGGGCGTCGGGCGACATGGCGAGATTCCGTGATACGGCGAGCGGGTTTGGGCGAGCGGGGCGGGGCAGGTTGAGTGCGGTAGTCTAGCAAAGTGTCTCACTAGACAGCAGAGCGATCGCTGCGACGCAGGCGCTGAAGGCTCGAGTGCTAGCATTACCCAGTCTGCCAATTCCCCAGATGGGCTTGGCAAAATTAATCGTTTCTATAATCTATGCGCCTCCGGCACTGCGGGGAATGTTGGCAAGACAGGTTGCCTTGCTTCCCCGTCGGTCAGGCATGCTTGCCTGGCTGGCTTTCAGTTGGCGGCGCGCCTCGTGGCGGCCGTTGGACTGAAAGGCTGACTCACTTCGGATTCGTTTATGAGCGCTTTTGCCGCCCTTGCCGCCACGACCGGTCTCCTTATCGGCGGCGGCGTCGCGGAGCTAGCAGCCCATCGCCGCAAGCTGTACCAAATTCCCGTTCGCATCCATGTGAACGGCACTCGCGGCAAGTCGAGCGTCGCGCGGCTGATCGCCGCTGGCTTGCGTAATGCCGGCAAGCGCACCTGCTGCAAAACAACCGGCACGCTTCCGCGAATGATCATGCCGGACGGTTCGGAGTACCCGGTGTTTCGCCCGGCGAAGGCGAACGTCATCGAACAAATCCGCATCGTCGCGGCCACGGCGGAGATCGACGCCGACGCGCTGGTGCTCGAATGCATGGCGCTGATTCCTTCCCTGCAGTGGCTGTGTGAAGACAAGCTGGTTCGCGCGACCCACGCGGTGATCACCAACGCCCGCGAGGATCATCTGGACGTCATGGGCCCTGGCGGCCGCGACGTGGCGAAGGCGCTCGCGGGCATGGTGCCGGTCGGCGGCAAGCTGTACACGGCCGAGCAGGTGTACCTCGACGTCTTCGAGAAAGTGTGCCGCGATCGGAAGTGCGAACTGATCGCCGTCGGCGACGCCGAAGTAGCCGCGATCACACCGCTCGATTTGGCTGGGTTTTCCTACGTTGAGCATGCGGAGAACGTCGCGCTGGCGCTGAAGGTGTGCCAAGCGGTCGGCGTCGAAAAGGGCGCGGCGCTCCCCGGCATGTGGCGGGCGCTTCCCGATCCGGGCGCCATGACCGCCCATGAGATGGACTTCTTCGGTCGACAGATCAACTTCGTCAACGGCTTCGCGGCGAACGATCCGCAGTCGACCGAGCGTATCTGGCGGCTCGCGCTCGAACGCTACGCCGACGTCGAGAAGCGAATCGCCGTGTTCAATTGCCGATCTGATCGCCCCGATCGCTCGCGGCAGCTCGGAACGGTCGTCGCGCAATGGCCTGCGGCCGATCATTATCTGCTCATTGGTTCGGGAACGTACATCTTCGCCAAGTATGCCGTGAAGGCAGGGCTTGATCCGCAGAAGATGGTCTTCGCCGAAGATCATCCCGCTGAGGATATTTTCGAAAGCATCGTCGAACTCACCGGTCGCCGTTCGCTGGCGATGGGCATGGCGAACATCGGCGGCGTCGGCCTCGAGGTCGTCCGCTACTTCGCCAACCGTAGTACGGTGCGAACGTTTAAATAGCGAAGGGCCAATCAAGCTGCCGACGTGCAGCCGCTCGCTCGCCATACGCAGTCACAGTACTTACTCACTTAAATACTTACTAACCTACAAACACACGCATCACTTAGATGATTGATATTCTCACCGCTTCGATCGGCATCGGCCTCGCCGTGAGCCTGATGTTCTCCGAAATGTTCGGCCTCGCGGCCGGCGGCATGGTCGTGCCGGGGTACATCGCGTTGTACCTCAATCGGCCGATCGACATCGCATTGACGCTGGCGGCGTCGTTCGTCACCTACTTGGTGGTGCACTCGCTGTCGACGTTCATCATCATCTACGGCAAGCGGCGGACGGTGTTGATGATCATCGTCGGCTACCTGGTCCGCGGGGCGATGACGCAGATTCCGTTTTACGCCTCCGAGTCGCTGTACCAGCTCAGCACGCTGAGCCCGATTCCCGCTGAGTGGGAGCCAATCGGCTACGTCATTCCCGGCCTGATCGCCATTTGGATGGATCGCCAAGGGGTGGTGGAGACGCTCTCTGCCCTGGTCACTTCTGCGGTCGTGGTGCGGTTGGCGCTCATGCTCGTGTTCGGGATGGAACTGCAGAACCTGGGCGCCTAGGCGTCCAACTGCGACGGCGGGCATTCGAGTTAGGCGGCGCATCAGCGTTCATCGATAAACTTTGCGATACACGTTACAGATATGAAAAAAATCTATTGGCGGCCGCGAGCCGTTTCCCGACCGGCCCTCCTGCTGATTGCGATCATTTCGATTGCCGGCCTGTTGATGGTCGAAAAGTGGAAGGTCAACCAAGATCAGCCTTACTTCGAAGAGAAGATCAAAGCGGCCAATCTCGCCGCGGACGCCTTCGAGGTGGTGCGAGCCGAGCGCGTGAAGCTGGGCCCGCCGATCGATCAGGTGAACGACCCGGCTGATACGGGGATCATTGGACTCGCGATGTCGCCGGTCACCTCGGTGCTGGGGCATCTCTCGGCGAAGCAGACGTCGACGAACCCGAACTTCGCCGCGGTGCTGGTCGAGATGCTCAAAGAGGCTGGGGTGGAGCAGGGCGACGTGGTCGCGGTCGGCGTCTCGGGTTCCTTTCCTGCGCTCAACATTTGCACGTATGCCGCTCTCGAATCGCTCGGCGCGAAGCCGCTGGTGATTTCGAGCGCCAGCGCGTCGCAATGGGGCGCCAACGTGCCACAGTTGATGTGGCCCGACATGGAACACTTGCTGTTGCGACAGAAGCGCGTCGGCGAGGATGGCAAAGAGCTGCCGCCGCTGTTCAACATTAAGTCGATCGCTTGCTCGATCGGCGGCAACGACGACCAAGGCGAAGGGTTGACCGAAGAGGGGCTGAAGCTCGTCCAAGCCTCCATCGAGCGCAATGGGTTGACCCCGCTGCAAGTTGAGTTGCCGGAGAGCGCGAAGAATCTGCCGCCGGTCGAGCGTGCTCAAGCCGAGATGCAGGCGAACATCGAGTTGCGGATGGACAAGTACCGCGACAAGGCCAAGGGCCGGCCGATCGCGGCCTACATCAACGTCGGCGGCGGCACCGTGTCGGTCGGCAAAGACGTCGGTAAGAAGATGTTCAAGTCGGGTCTTAACATGCGGCCGCCGCGCGACGTCCGCGAAATCGACGGCGTGATGGCGCGGTTCAGCAATGACGGCGTGCCGGTCATTCATATGATTCGCATCAACACGTTGGCCAACAATTTTGGTTTGCCGTTGGAACCGGTCGTCGCCCCGCCGCTGGGCGAGGGAGGCGTATTCGTGGGCATTGCTTACTCAAAACCCCTGGTGATTGGCGTGCTGGCATTTATTTTGATGTGTCTCTACGGCTTCATTCGGACCGACATCGGGTTCCGCATCCTGCGTACGTCCAAGGGGGCGAGCAAGCGGGAAATGCATCCGGAGCCGATGGTCTAAGAGCGGTCAGCCATCAGCGTTCAGCGGTCAGCAGAGCATTTAGCCTCGAGGCGATGATTTGCTGGCCGCGGTGAGTGGCCCTTCGTGTCGTGTCGCACTGCGTTCACGGGTGGAATGCGATTTTTGGCGACATTAAGTGACGGTTGTAAGTGGTTGCTGTGAATCGGTTTGCGGCTTAATGTCGTGTTTTGATGTCGTATTTGAGGCGACATTAAACTCGCGGGGACGCATGTCTCGGCGACTTTTGTGGAGGCGTCTCCGACGCCGATTCTGGTGACCACTTCCTGCCGTTGCGGTGGCTTGAAGCGGCCTCGGGGGCAGAGACCCCTCCCACATATTTCTCAACGCAACGCGTCGACTGTTGCCTCACTGACGCGCAGCGCGAACGTTGCCATCTCTCGATGCTTTCAGTGACGCGGGTTCATGGCGTCATTATCTTGGATCGCCGCGGCGGCGTCTGCGGGTGATTTCCGGCCACCCCCTGCGCGAGGGGTTCTCGGGCGAACCTGCGGCGCCGTGCGCGGGTCTGCGGGGGTGAAAGGACGAAGAGTGATGTCAGTCGAAGCGGCGTATACCAAGTGGTCCGAAACTTACGACAGCGATCCCAACCGCACGCGTGATCTCGACGCGATCGTTACGCGCCAGTGGCTCGGCGGGCGGCGGTTTGGCGCCATCCTCGAAATCGGTTGCGGCACTGGGAAGAACACCGAGTTTCTGGCGACGATCGCCGATCGCGTCACCGCGGTCGACTTCTCGCCGGGGATGCTTGGGCAGGCGGCCGCGAAGGCCGACGAGCGAGGCTTTGCCGATCGGGCCAGTTTCGCGATCGTCGACGTGACGCAACCGTGGCCGCTGGCGGACGGACAGTTTGATCTCATCGTCTGCAATCTCGTGCTCGAGCACGTCGCCGATCTCCGTTTCGTCTTCAGCGAAGCGGCTCGCGTGCTCGCTGCCGGCGGCGAGTTCTTTCTGTGCGAGTTGCACCCGTTCCGACAGTATGAAGGCACGGTCGCGAACTTTGCCCGCCAAGGCGAGACGACGGCGATCGCGGCGTTTACGCATCACATTTCGGAGTTCCTGGGCGGGGCGGCGGAGAATGGGTTCTCGCTCGCGCGGTTCGACGAGCGATGGCATGGCGACGATGCGGGACGGCCGCCGCGATTGGCGGCGTTTTTGTTTCGACTCGCCCCGGCTTAGTGGGCGGAAGAGAAGTCTCTCGCAAAGGCGCAGAGGCGCAAAGGAATGCGCAAAGAATAATAAGATGAGGTAAGTTGGACGGCGTGGATTCTTTTTGTGTTGCGGAAGATGGATTCGAGGTAGTTGCTGGGCTTGTCGGCTCGGAGGAGCGGCGTGGGCTGATCGAGGCGGTTGGCGACGTTGATGCTGCTGGGCGGCGGAATATGCTCGCGATTGCGGCGGTGGCGGCGTTTGCTCACTCGCGCGGGTTGGTTGAGCTCGTGCGGTCGCACACGGGGGGCGAGCCGCGGGCGGCGCGGGCGATTTGGTTTAACAAGTCGCCCGAGGCGAACTGGCTCGTCGCGTGGCACCAGGATTTGGCGATTGCCGTGCGCGAGCGCGTGGAGGCGCCCGGCTTTGGCGGGTGGTCGGTGAAAGAGGGCGTGCCGCATGTGCAGCCGCCGGCGGAGGTGTTGGAGCGGATGCTGACAGTGCGCGTGCATCTCGACGACGCCGATGCGGAGAATGGAGCGCTGCGCGTCATCCCCGGGACGCATCTTGCCGGGCGACTCGATGCGGGGCAGATCGAAGCGGTGCGCTGCGAACGCGCGGAGACGATTTGTACGGCGCGGGCCGGCGATGCTTTGCTCATGCGGCCATTGCTGTTGCATGCTTCGGGGCGATCGACCAGCGAGCGGCCGCGGCGGGTGTTGCACATCGAGTATGCTGGTTGGGAGCTGCCGCATGGGTTGGCGTGGTTCGATTCATTTTAAGGCTGGTTGCATTGGCCGATTTCATCGAAAAGCTGTATGACGCGTTCAGGCCCTATCGTCTGGGAACCGCTATCGATGGGTGCGAGCATTGCCTAATTGCTGGGATGTCCGACGAACTCATCGCGACGCCGCTTCGTCAATTGACGGAGGAGCAGCTAAGCCTGTTCTCGCTAAAAGCGATGACGACTTGGGGAACGGAGCAGGACTTCAAGCATTTTCTGCCGCGATTGTTAGAGCTCGCTTACATCGATCCGTTGGAAATGACTTGGTTGGAATCTCTGTTCGGCAAACTTAAACTGGCGGGGTGGGAGTATTGGTCGGCTCGCGAGAGGCAAGCCATCGAGAGCTATCTTTCGCACTGGTGGACGGCAACGTTGGCTCAGCCTCGACAGTATCAATTCGACGAAATTGCCGGCTTGGTCCTGTGCGCGATCGCTCGCACGGGGATCAAGATTCAGCCGTTCCTTGACCAGTGGATTCAAGATGATTCGCAAGCTGCGCTGGATCGTCTCTGCATTTTTTTGCATTTCAACTACGATGCGTTGCGTAAGAGTCGCCCGCGACTTAGCTCTGCTTTCGAGAGTCCTGAGTCGGAAGCGGTCGTTGCTTGGCTGCAATCGGATGTGAAAGAGCGTTTGCGAAGAGACGCATCGCGAATTGAAGAAGACCTAGCCGACGTTTCGTGGATGATTGACTGTTACTGAGTCGCCGTGAGCCCCCATGACGCCGGTTGGACATAGTTTGATGGGGCTTGCGATCGGTTGGATTGCCGTGCCCGCTGAGTTTTCGCGGCGGGCGAAGATCGTGGCGCTGGCCGCGTTCGTTGCGCTGGCGAACGCGCCCGACTGGCCGTTGCCGGGGTGGGGGCATGATCGCTACGACATTAGCCACAGCATTTTTGTGACGCTGGGGGCGATTACTGTTGTGGCGGCGATCGCAACGACGTGGTTGCGGCAAACGCGATACTTCTCTTGGCGATTGATTGTCGGCGGCGCGGCGGCTTGGCTTAGCCACTTGTTGCTCGACACGTTTTACTTTGGTCGCCGCGGGCTGGCGATGTTCTGGCCGATGAGCGAGGCGCGCGTCTCGTTGCCGCTGCCGTGGTTCACGGTGATGCAATTGAAGCCGCTCGTTAGTGCGCACAACGCTCGCGTCTTTGCGATTGAAGCGGCGTTTTACGGAGCGATTCTGGCCGCGGTCATCGTGTGGCGCTGGCGGCGCGAACGCGGCCGGCGTGCGTTGTGAGTGGAAGTCGGTCCGCGCGTCGGCTGGTTCGAGTATGCTGGAGGCTGCGCGGGGCGAGTGGCGTCCGCGCGGATCGTCACCAGGTAGCGGGGCAGCGGATCGAATGGGTGGAGCGCAGCAGCGGCGTTGGACGCGGGGCGTGCAGTGGTTGGTCGTTGCGGCGGCGTGCCTCGGTGCGCAAGGAGCCTCGGCCGAGGCGTGGATTCGGGTCAATCAGGTCGGTTATTTGCCGGGCGATCCGAAGATCGCAGTGCTGTCGAGTGATGAACCGCTGAGCGGCGAGTTCTCGGTTGGCGACTTCAAGGCGGCGATCGGCGACGACCAGGGGTCTTGGGGGCCGTTCCCGCATAACTATCGGCTCGACTTTACGAAGCTCGCGGATGCGGGGAGGTACCGCGTGAAGTTCGCGGAGGTCGAGTCGCCGGAGTTTGCGATTGGCGCCGATGCGTACGCGGCCGTGCCGGGGAAGTTGCTGGAGTTCATGCAACTGCAGCGGTGCGGCGACAATCCGCTCACCGGCAAGTGCCATCAGGAGGATGGGTTCGACACGGTGACGGGCGAGATGGTCGACGTAAGCGGCGGGTGGCACGACGCGGGCGATCGGCTAAAGCACATGATCACGACCTCGTACTGCGTGGCGGCGTTGTTCCTCGCTGATGCTGAAGAAGAGGCGCGACATGGGGCGCCGCTCATCAAGAAGATTCATCCGAACCCCGACACGATCTACGTGCAGATCGGCGACGATCGCGATCACCTGCCGCCGGAGACGTTGTGGCATGACGACCAGTCGGACTACGGCCGTGGACCGGGCGGACCGCGATCGGCGTGGCCGGCGACCGGGGCGCCCGAGGGGCCGAAGTTTAAGAACAAGTCGACCGGCGTCGCGAACCTCGCGGGCCGCTGCGCGGCGGCGATGGCGCTAGCGGGCGACATTGAAACGGCGAAGTCGCTGTACGCACTTGGCAAGGCGAAGCCGGGCGTTGCGATGTCGGTGCCGGTGCGGTCGCAGTACTACTACGGCGAGAGCAGCTACTTCGACGACATGGAGTGGGGAGCGATCGAGCTGTACATCGCGACGAAGGACAAGCAGTATCTCGACGATGCGATTGCGTTTGCTCATCAGGCGCAGGGCAATCCGTGGATGGGCGAGGATCGCCACGGGCACTACGAGTTTTTTCCGTATGTGAATCTCGCTCACTGGCGGCTTTACCCGCATGTGGGGGCGGAGGATCAGGCGAAGATCGCGGAGTATTATCGCGAAGGGCTGGAGCGGATTCGGCTGCGGGCGATCAAGAATCCGTATCGGCTAGGGACGCCGCTGGTGTGGTGTTCGACGAACGACGTGACGGCGCTGGCGACGCAGGCGGCGCTCTACGAGCAGATGACGGGCGACAAGACGTATCGCGAACTGGGCGCCGAGGCGCGGGATTGGCTCTTCGGGCGGAACCCGTGGGGCGTGTCGTTCGTGATCGGCGTGCCGGAGCACGGCCGCGCGTCGAGCCGGCCGCACCATTTGTTCTGGAAGATTAAGAAGTACCTGCCGGTTGGCGGGGTGGTCGACGGGCCGGTATACAAGGACATCAACGACGGGCTGAAGTTCGGCAACTCGTTTGATAACGACGAGTTCGCGCGGTTCCAATCGGACGTGGCGGTGTACCACGACTTGTTCGCGGACTTTTCGACGAACGAGCCGATTATTGACGGGACGGTGTCGCTGCTGCTGTTGATTGATGTTTGGAAGTAGTGCGCTACCTAAACGGGAAGAATTGAACCGCCAAGGACGCCAAGAGCGCCAAGGAATGCGGGGAGAGTGGAACCGCGGATGGACGCAGATGAACGCAAATGATTTTTGATCTGCGTTTATCGGCGGTTTCAAAAGTATTTGTGTTCCCTTGGCGCACTTGGCGTCCTTGGCGGTTAGTTTTTTGAATTAACGAGCTCAGTGAAGTTGATGATTCGAATTGTTTGTTTGTTGCTCGTTGCGGTTTGGGCGGCTCACGCGCGGGCGGAGGTTCCGTTCGCGGCGTATGTGGTGCGCGATAGCGAGGGTGGCGTCATTCGGGGGGATGTGAAGGCGAAGCGGCTGTCGCTGATTTTCACGGGCGATGAGTTTGGCGAGAGTGCGGAGCCGATTCTCGAGACGCTGCGCGAGCGCGGGGTGAGCGGCGGGTTCTTTCTGACCGGCAACTTTGTGCGCGACAAGGCGCTGCGGCCGCTGGTGAAACGGATGGTGGAGGAGGGGCACTATGTGGGGCCGCACTCCGACTCGCATCCGCTGTATGCACCGTGGGACGATCGGCGGCGAAGTCTCGTGACGGCCGACTTCTTCAAAGACGATTTGCAGAAGAACATCGACGGGCTGCGCGAGGCGGGCGCCCTGGCCGCGGGGGCGCCGGTACTGTTTGTGCCACCGTACGAGTGGTACAACGCCGAGCAGACGGCGTGGAGCGGCAAGCTGGGCGTCGGGCTGATCAACTTCACGCCGGGGAGCGGGTCGAATCGCGACTATGCTCGCGAGGGGGATCGCGTGTTCGTGCCGTCGCAGAAGATTCTCGATGACATTCTGGCGTATGAGGAAAAGGATCCGCACGGGCTGAATGGATTTGTGCTGCTGCTCCATCTCGGCTCCGGGCGGCGCGATCCGTTTCATTCGCAGTTGGGGAAGCTGTGCGAGGAGCTGACGGGGCGGGGGTATGAGTTCGTGCGCGTCGATGAACTGCTGCTCACTTGTGATGAGCGTTGATCAAATGCAGAAGAATTGAACCGCCAAGGACGCCAAGAGCGCCAAGGAATACAAATGCTTGTTTGGAACCGCCGATAAACGCAGATGAACGCAAATGTTTTTATCTGCGTCCATTCGCGGTTCCACTCTCCCCGTATTTCCTTGGCGCTCTTAGCGTCCTTGGCGGTTGCCTTTCTTAATGCAAAAGGCGCCGGCGGTGACGGTTTGGCGATCCGGTTGGAGCGGCCGGAACCGGGGGAAATGGCGCTGGCGGGCGGTTTTCCGCCACATTTCGCCTGCGGCAGTCGGCACGCTGTTTGCCTAGCCTATACTTGCCGAAGCCGTTAGCTTCGCCACATTCCGAAGCATTGGCTTCGCGAGAGTTCAGCAGCAACCGCACCGTGACAGCTTGGCGTGGGAGGAGAGATCATGGCTGGTAACTTGCCGTTTTCGGAAAAGCTTGGAAGCGATGCCATCGGCCCCGAGGAGCGTTGGTTCTCCGCCGCGGCTGGCGCTTGTTTGGTTGGTTACGGCCTCTCGCGGATTTCGCTGCGGTCGCTCGCGGCGATGGCGGTGGGCGGGTACCTCGTTTACCGCGGCAGCACCGGTAAGTGCCCTATTGGCGACAAGCTGACGAATGCCAGCTCGGCGTTGAACGACATGGTTCAGCGCTACCAAGGTCAAAGCGGCTGCTGTAATTCGAGCGCGAGCGGCGCCGTCTACGAGCAGCCCGCCGACATGACCGATTGCTGCGACGACGCGGTTGATCCCGTCGACGAAGCGGCGATGGAATCGTTCCCTGCGAGCGATCCGCCGAGCTACTCGACGGGGACTTCGACGCCATCGGCGCCGATTCAGTAGATAGCAATCAGCGATCAGCTTTTAGCGGTCAGCAATACGGGGACCGCTCTCCGCGGTTGCGCTCGCTCGGTATGGCTAGCGACCCCCGGGCGGAGCCCGGGCGGGGAATGCGGCGGCGTTGCGTTGCGTTAGAAATCTCCTGGAATTGTTTTGTCCGCGCGGTTGCCGAGTTGGCGAAGTATTGCAGGATCGATCGAGGGAGCGATTGGTCGCACCGATCCATCGGCCATGCCGGCGTTGATCATGTCGCCGCTGTGGAAGCTGCCGAAGCCGCCGACGAAGAGGTCGTTGCCTTCAGGCTCTTCCGCCGACGTCTCTTCGCCTTCGACCGGCATCTCGCCGTCGTTCACGACGTTGGCTGGCGCTAAACGTGGCTGCGAGTAGGGACGTTCGAATACGCTTGTATTGCGCAGCGTCGCGCGCGTGCCGGAGACCCAGCCGAGCTCGGACTCTTCATCGGGAATCGATTCGCTCAGCAGCAGCGTGTTCGAGCTGCCGTCGTAGATGTCGCCGAAGCGGATCGCGCTGTTGAGGAAGAGGACGCCGGTGTTCTTCACGTCGATTGGTTGCTCGGCGTCGTTGTAGCAACCGGAGTAGGTCGAGTAGGCGACTGTGCTCTCGGGGTTAGTGCGGTTGCCGGGATACGAGGGGCAGATGAGCACCTCTAAAGGATGCGAACTCACCGGTTCGTTCACCTCGGCGAAGGCGCCGGCCGCTTGGTCGAAGCTCCGCCACATGGCGTTTTGTTCGAGGTAGGGGAGCGTTTGCACGATCCAGCCGACGTCTTGGCCTTCGGGGATATTGCGGATGGGGCCGGTGGGGTTGATCGAACCCGCAGGGAACGATTCGTGGGCGAACTCGTAGTTCTGCAACGCGAGATTGAGCTGCATCACGTTATTGATGCAACTGCAGCGGCGGGCGGCCTCGCGCGACGCCTGCACCGCGGGGAGCAGCAGGCTCACCAGCACGCCGATGATGGCGATGACGACGAGGAGTTCGACGAGCGTGAAGCCAGAAGAGGCGGTGCGTTTGTTTCGCATGGAAGTTGAAATAGTCATGGGCTTGGCCCTCACGAAATTAGTTGGCGGCGGGGTGAATGGTAAACGTGCGGGTTCGCTGCACGGTGCGGGGAATGTTGAGCGGGTAGCGAGCGGCGATGGTGACATCGACCGTGTCGTCGTCTTCGCTGGAATCTTCTGCTTTCTGGCTGGGGGCAACGGCGATCGTTACTTCGGCGGCGCCGTTTTGCAGGAGTTGGTCGGCGGGGATGCGCCACGTTTCGCCGTCGTACGATTCGTCTGCCGAAAGTTTGGCGGCGGCGCGTCGGAGGCCGGCGTCGACCAAGAGTTCGACCTGACGGAGATCGCGTTCAGCGTGCAGCTGCCGACGGGTGCGGAGCGAACTACTGAACAATACGCCAATAATCGCGATGGCGACGGCCATGCAGGCGAGTGCGGCGATCAGCAGGGCTCCTTGTCGCGACTGATTGGATTTTGAGCGGCGGCGGTTCATGGCGACTCCTCCGTGGCGGCGGTGGCGTAGCGCTGGTCGCGGCCGGGGATCGCTTCGATGGCGAGACGGAGGGGAGTTTTGCGAACGTTGCGTGGGCCTGGCGTGGAGTCGGTCGCCGTGGGCAACGGATTCGCGGTGGCACGGAGCACCCAACGCCGCGGGGCGTCGAGTTCCTTGAACTCAACTTGCAGCTGGTCGCCGAGAATAAATTCTTCGCGTGCGGTGAGATCGTCAGGAAGCGACGCGAGGCGCAGCACGCGGTCGTTGTTCTGCCGGTAATCGACAGTTTGGCCGTCCGGGAACTGGAGCCGCAGCGTTTCGACGCCGTCCTCCGCGGCGAGTTCAATTTTTGCGCCATCGGCCTGGTGCATGTCGGCGCGAAACTGGCGGGCGAGACGCAACGCGTTCCGTTCGCCGGTGAAGAAGCGTTGAGTGTCGTTGACAGAGCGCATCGTCGTCAGCAGCAGCGATGCGGCTAAGCCGAGGACCACGCTGCAAGCCGAGATGACGGCGAGGAGTTCGATGAGCGTCATTGCCTGGCGGCGTCTCATGGCTGCTCCTCCTGCGGCTGTTTCTCCAGTCGTTCCGCCGATGGATCGAGCCAAGCGACGAGCGTCAGCGGTTTGTCGCGGCGGCCCGGTTCGTCCCAGGTGAGCGAGAGGGTGAGTCGTGGTTGATCGCCGTCGGTATCGAGCGCGGCGGCTAGCTTGGCGCCGGGAAGGCGTTCAGCGGCGAAGGGGGAGGGGGCGAGCGATTCGAGAGCGACGGGGAGTTGTGCGGCGTCGAGCGCGGTGAGCGTTTCCAATTGGTTGGAAAGTTCGTCGAGCGCAAGGCGGTACGTTCTCGCGGAGGCGAGGAGTTGCTGGTGACGGACGATCAGCGGCAGCGCGGCGCCGAGCAGGGCCGTTAGCAGCGTGAACGCGACGAGCAACTCGATGAGCGTTGTCCCAAGGCGGCGGATGGCGTGCGGCTTCAACATCAAATGAGCCTCATGGTGATGTAGATGAGGGGCGTCATGATGGCGAGGCCCTGCAGCAACACGAACAGCCCGAGCAGCACAACCATTAGCGGCAGAATGAGTTCGCCGGCGCGCTCGAGTCGGCGCCAGGTGCGGCGCTTCTTCGCGGCGGCGAGTTGTTCGAGCGCCCAGGGTCGATTGCCGACGCGATCGGCCGAGGCGAGGAGGGCCTCGTCGGCAGAGGTGAGAATGCCGACGGCGGCTAGGCTGTGCCAGGGGCTGGCGCCTTGTTCGATTTCGTTGCGCACGAAGAGCAACTTGCGGCGAACAGCGGGGTCGAAGTGGTACCGGGCGAGCGTCGAAATCGAACCGGCGACGGGCCGTCCGGCGGCGGCGGCGACGCTGAGCTTTTGCAAAATGTCGGCCGTGCCGAGCGTCCAGAGCGGGCGGAAGAGCCGCCCCACGAACGATTGGCGGAGCATGCGTCCCGGCCGGGCGGAGAATGTGGCGTAAAGAGCGGTCGAAATCAGCAGGACGAAGAACCACCAAAACTGTTCGACGAAGCGGGCGAAGGCCATCGACCACTGCAAGGAGCGTGTTGCATCGAGGTCGTACTCTTCCAGGATGTAGCGCATGCTCGGCACAAGTTTGACGTAGATGAATAGGCTGAGCACGAAGAACAGGAGCGAGACGATTGCCAAATAGCCGAAGGTTCCCTTGCCCCAGGGACTGGCGGGGCGATAGTCGTGGATGGCATCGTCGAGCGACGCCCGCAAGGTTCCCGACTGAGCGCCGAAGCGGATCGCGAGAACGTCGGCGTCGCGGAGGGCGCCGCTGACTTCTTCGACGGCAACGGGTAGCGCGGCGCCTGTATTTATGAGCTGGGCGATGCGGCGAACGCGGCGGCGCTGGACGCCGCGCTCGTCTTCCGACCACGCGGCAAGCAGCGGGGCCAGCGGGAGTTGCTGCTCGGCGCCGAGCGCGATCATCCGCAGCAGGGTGAGCTGCTGCGTGGCCGTCGTGCGCCAGGGCCACAAGCGGCGCAGCCAGGCTCGCGGGCCTGGGATGCGGATCGGCGTTTGTAGGAGCGTGCTTCGGGGCATAGCCAACAGGTTCAACCTGACAAATTGTTGATCAAATCAACGAGCGGGATGAAGAGTGAGAAGGCGATGAAGGCGACCACGAAGCCGACGACGAAGATCGCGACGGGGCCGAGGAGCCCTTGCGTCCAGGAAAGTCGGTTACGGGCGCGATCGGCGTGGCACTCGGCGATGGTTTCGAGCAAGCGAATGCGCGTCGGCGTCGACGCGGGGGTCGTCACGGCGAAGAGAAAAGTCGCC
Organism: Lacipirellula parvula; assembly: GCF_009177095.1. Lineage (NCBI taxonomy): Bacteria > Pseudomonadati > Planctomycetota > Planctomycetia > Pirellulales > Lacipirellulaceae > Lacipirellula > Lacipirellula parvula. The sequence continues at coordinate 5,454,904 of NZ_AP021861.1, read as the reverse complement.
GTGAGCCGGCTGGCGAGCGGCTGTAGATTGTCGAGTTGATTGATATCGAGTCGGCGGGCGAGCGATCGGCTAGCGCGAGCGAGCCAATCGTGCGACGTGCGACCCGCGATGCGGAGCGCGTCGGGGAGCGTGAGGCCGGCGCGGTGGAGTTCGGCCGTAAATCCAGCGAAGCGCGAAATTGAGGGGGAGCGGCCGAAGAAAAACGTCCACCAGCCGGCGAGCTTGTTGCGGAGCGCCCACAGGATGGCGCCGACAACGGCGACCACGCCGAAGATTTCCAACCACCCTCGCAGGCTGGTCAGCCACGCGGAGACTTCGAGCGTCGCCATCGTCAGCTTCGGCAGCCCCAAGTCGAAATCATCGAAAATCGAGCGGAACGTCGGCACCACGAGCACGGCGAAAGCGACAAGCACGGCAAATGCGAACCCGATCAAGAACGCGGGGTAGGCAAGCAGCAGCCACCAACGGCGTCGCGAGCCGTCGGCGCGGTGCGATTCGGTGATGAAGTTGCGAATGACTTCCGGCAGATCGCCGGAACGAGCGGCGCTGCCGATGAGCGGGATCCAGAATTCAGGCGCTTCGGGAAGCGAAGCGAGCGCGGCGTCGGCGTCGCCGCGCTCGATGATGTGGCAGATGTCGCTTAGCTTGCGGCGGCGCTGCGAGGATGGAATCTCTTCCGCGTAGGCGCGCAGCATCGGCGTTAACGGCTGCGAGCGAGCGAGCGTTTTTTTAAGTTGCGCGAGCAAGATGGCGTCGTCGTTGGGAGAGAAGTCGACGATCTCAAGCAGCGGCAGCGGTTGCGAAGGCGCCGACGGTTTGCGGCCGGCGAGTCGGGCGGCGGTGTCGGACGTCGCGAAGCCGATCGCTTCGACTGCCAAGCCCATTTCTTCTAGCTGCGCAATCGCCGCGACGACCGATTCGGCGTCGATCTCGCCGTCGACGAGTTGCTGGTCGGCGCTGTGAGCTTGGTAATAAAAGCGGGGCATGGCGCGGTGCGTGGTCGTTGGGCGGCCGAGTTACTCGGCGGCGAGCGATTGCATCAAATTCGTGATGGGGAGGAAGAGAAGCAGGCCGTAGAGGAGCGTCGCTCCGCCGCCGAGCACGATGCAGGCGATCATCGGCAGGGCGAGGCGCGTCCGCTCGACGTGACGGTCGGCCGCATCGCGGTAGACTTGCGCGGCAATGCGGAGCGCGGCGACGCGATCGATCGACTCGTCGGGCTGCCAGAGCGCCCAGCGGAGGAACGGCGGGAAGCGGAGCATCGCCCGCTGCAGCTCGGCGGCGTTTTGCTGCGCAGAGGCGACGGCGTAAGCGCCGGCCGCGGCGATGAGCGAAGGTTCGCCGCAGGCCTCAGCGGCGAGGGGCAGACTCTCAAGGAGCGGCACCTGCGCTTCGACAAGTTCGGCGAGTTGCTCGCAACCGTTGGCCAAGCGGCGCTGAAATTCGGGGCCGCTGCTATTGGCGCCTCGCGAGGGCTGGCGGTTGTCGGCAGCGTCGGCCACGGGGGCGTGACGACGGATGAGCCAGACGAGCAAGCTGGCGATCAGCGCGACGACCACGATCGCCGCGATCCAAGGTAGCGTGGTGGGGAGCGACTCAATCAACCGCAGCGTCGGGCTGTCGGCGATGCGGAACTCTTGGTAGACGCCGATGAGCGTCGGCACGACAAAGCGGGCGAAGGCCGTGGCGCCGAGCAGGGCGAGGATCGCCACGAGCGCTGGGTAAAAGAAGGCGGCGCGGGCGCGATAGCGGTTGTCGGCGGCGGCTTCGGCGAGGCGACTGGAACTCGCGAGCGCGGCCTGGACGTTGCCGCTGCGCCAGCCGGCTTGCATCACGCGGCGATAGGGAGCGGGGGCCGTCGGTTCGTCGCCAATCGCATCGGCGAGCGACTCGCCGCGACTGACGCGTCGCGCGACGCCGGCGTTGACTTTTTCGAGCGTGGCGGCCGCGGCGTCGCCGTTCGTGCCGAGGCCGAGCCCAAGCGGCACGTCGGCGCGGACCAGCGCGGTGAGCTGGTCGTTGAAGGCCATGAAGTCGTCGAGCGAGGGGGAAGGCATTGGTGGCTTGGCTTGGGGCACGCGGCGGACTGACTAAAAGGTCAATGCGCCGGGCCGGGGGATTTGTCTAAGAAATCGACCCGCGAGAAGAACGAAAGGAGAGTGCCCGCAGTGAGGGGGCAGGCTTGCGCGGCGTGGGGCGCGACCCCCCGGAGAGAAGCTCACAGAACAATAAGCTTCTTAATAGAAATGTTGTGGCTCCCTCCCCCTGGAGGGGAGGGCTGGGGAGGGGGGATGAACCCTGGTACCCGCTTCAGCCACCCCTCCCTAACCCTCCCCCTCAAGGGGAGGGGACCTCACATTACATTTATGTGCGAGCCTGTGGAGCGGCGTCAGTCGGAGTTGAGCTGCTCGGCTTGTTGCGCGCGGAGGTCGATGAGGGCTTGGACCAATCCCCAGCCAAGGCTGCCGGCGCCGGAGGATTTCAGTGCGGCCTGGCGATGGAGGTCGTCGGAATCGACCCCTTTGAGCCTTTGGTTGCCGGGGCCGATGTAGAGCGTGACGGCGGCGCCGAGAATGATGGCCGCGAGAGCGAAGCGGCGGACCCAGCGTTTGCCGCGTTGTTCGCCGCGAATCGTGCGAGCGGCTTCGATCACTTGGGGACGCAGGTCGTCGGAGGGCTGAACGTAGTCGCCGGCGCCTTTGAGCATCGCCTCGACTTCGTCGTACCGTTGTTGCCAATCGTTGAGACTATGCATGGCGGCCCTCCTGACCAACCTTCGTCAATTTGGAGGCGAGCTTGCTCATGGCGTACTGGTAACGGCTGGCGACGGTGTTGGGGGAGGCTTCGAGGATTTCGGAGATTTGCGCGAAGGTGAGCGATTCCCAGATTTTCAGCACGACGACTTCGGCTTGCTCTTGCGGGAGCGCACGAAGGGCCCGCCATACGGCGCGGTGGGTCTCTTCTTGTTCGAGTTCGTCAACGCGGCAGCGGGTGATCAGGTCGGTAAGCGTGGCGATGGCGCCCGAGCGGCGTTTGCGACGCAGGATCACCAGCGACTCGTTGCGGACCATCTGCAGCAGATAGGCCCAGGGGCTGTCGGCGCCGGCGAGCAGGGCGGGGCGGTTCGCGACGCGAACGAGGGTCGCCTGGACGGCGTCCTCGGCGTCGTGCTGGTTGCGGGTGATCGTGACGCTGAACCGGACCAACCGTTGGGCGGTCAAATCGTACAACGCTCCAAGCGCATCGACGCCGGCCGCCGCTAAGCGGTCGGTGCAGTCGCGTACACGCTGGGAGAAGTCGTCCGAGAAGGCCATATGTCTCTTAAGATGCACGGTTTGGGGGCGATTGTCTAAGAAATTTTCAGAAGTGCGAGATTTTTGCGGGCGGGCTGCGGGATTGGGGCTCTCGGCGTCCTTGGCGGTTTATTCTTCTGGTCGTTGGCACAAGAAATTGGAAGTTTCGCAGAACACTTTGCCGCCGACGGCCGTAGGGCTGGTGATTTGTCACTAGATGCTGGGCGGAAGGAGCCGTGTTGCATGCTGATCTTCTCAGGGTTGGCGCCAGTCAGGCGCTCGCGCGACGGAAGCGTTTCTCTAGCTAAGAGTTGCGTAAAACTCTTTTCTTGTTTCTCCAATTTGACGGACCAGATTTGATTCCCGCGAGCGAATCAAAAGGATAAAGTGGTCGGCAGGCAATTGGCGTGCCCCCGTGGTATGCTGACGCCGCGTGCTGTTCGAACACCGATGCGGATGGAGATGAAGGCGATGGGGCGATTCTCGCGTCTTGCTGCGCTAACGGTTTTGGCGGGGGCGTCTGTGGCGCCTGTTCCTTCGTTGCGTGCTTGGGGGGCGGAGGTTGAGGAGACCGCCGTCGCGACCGCTGAAGCGGACGCCGCCGAAGCTGGCGCCGATGCGGACGCCAGCGTGAAGGTTAGTGCGAAGGCGGTGAAGTATCTTGACGTGCTGCGCAAGCGGCCTGAGCCGGGGTACTTGTTCGATCGCTTTTACAATACGTGGCTCGACGATTCGACCGCGGCCGACTTGCAGCAGTTCTTGACGGCGAAGGCGGCGGAATCGAAGGCGACGCCCGATCAGTTACTGCTCGCGTTCTTCTTTGCCAAGCAGGGGGATGATGCGCAGGCGCTCGAGGAATTCAACGCGGCGCTCGCCGCCAACCCCGGCAGCCCCGAAGCACACTACCAGAAGGCGGTGATCGAGGCGCGGACGCTCGATTTCGACGCGGCCATCGCCGACTTGCAGAAAGCGCGGGAACTCAAGCCTGAGGCGAAGCTGCAGGTGCAGGTCGACAAGCTGCTGGGCCGGTTGCTGGTGCGCAATCGCAAGGTCGACGACGCGCTCAAGGTGTGGAACGAACTTCTCGCCGCGAATCCGAAGGATGAAGAGCTGGCGGAGGATTTGATTGAGCTGCACATCGACGAAGGGTTGTTCGAGCAAGCGGCGAAGCTCAATGAAACGCTGCTGGCGAAAACGAAGGATCCCTATCTGGCGGTGACGCGGCGGCTGCGTTTGGGCGATATCCACCAACGCGGCGGCAAGCGGCCCGAAGCGCTCAAGGCGTATTCGACGGCGCTGGCCGAGGTGGGCCACGAGAGCTGGCTTGAGCAGGAAATTCTCGCGCAGACCGAGCAGTTGTTCCGCCGCGAGGATAGCCTCGCGCAGCTGAAGACCCACTACGACGAATTGCTGAAAGAGCACCCGAAACGGATTGCGCTCCATCGGCGGTATGCGCAGTTGCTCGTGCAGCTGGGCGAGAACGAGCCGGCGATCGCGGCGTACAAGCAGATTCTAGATCTCACGCCCGGCAACCGCGCCAACCGTGAAGAGTACATCGAAGTGCTCGCGAAGATCGGCGACAAGAAGAAGGCGATCGAAGAGCTAAAATCGCTGTGCGAGCAGCACAAAGCCGACGGTGAGTTGAAGTTTCGCCTGGCGACGCTGCTGCAAGAAGACAAGCAAACCGACGCGGCGACCGCACAGATTGCCGAATACCTGAAAGCGTCCGATAAGAGCGAGTACGCCTACCTACGCGCGGCGCGACAGTTGGAACGCTTCGAGCGCAAAGATGCGGCGGCCGGCGTTTACAAGGAAATGGCCGAGACGTTCGCCGATTCAGCGTCGGCTCAGGAAGCGTACGCAGCCTTCTTGTACGCGACGGAGAAGAAAGAAGAAGCCCTGGCGATTTGGAAGGAACTCGCCGCGGACGCGGAGCTGAGCGAGTTGCTGCACGTGTCGCGGGCGCTCGCGACGCGTAACGAAAACGAGGCGGCGCTCAAGCTGCTGCAAGCTCGTGAGCAAGAGTTCGCCAAGGAACCGCTCTACTTCAGCCAATTGGCGACGACGGCGCTCGCGCTGAAGAAGCCGGAACTCGCGCTACCGTGGACGGAACGTCGCGTCGAACTGGCGGCGACGACGCCCGATCTTGAGTCGGCGCTCGATCAGGCGGTGGCGGCGGCCGATCGTTCGGACAAGATCGAGGACTCTGCCAAGCGGTTGGCGGAGATGAAGCAGCGGACGATTCAGCAGACGTGTTTGCTCGCTGAACTGCTGGAAGCGGCGGGCGACAGCGACGTCGCCGACGCTGCCCTAAAGGAAGCTGCGGAGAAGGGCGATCTGCTGGCTGTCAGCGAGCAAATTCGCCTCTTTAGCCAACGCCGCGATTGGACGGCGGCCGCTGATGCGACGCGGAAGTTGCTCGATCTGCCGGGCGGTCGCAAAAGCATTTACGTGAGGCGGCTGGTGGAGTTGTGCCAGCGCGACTTCCAACTCGACGAAGCGCTGAAGTGGATCGACGAATGGAAGCGGCTCTCGCCCGGCAGCACGACGCCGTGGACGATGGAAGCGACCCTCATGATGTCGCAGGGGAAGGAAGACGACGCGATCGCGGTGCTGAAATCGGCTGTGCAGAAGTTCGATGGCGCCGAGGATCTGCGCACGCGGCTTGCTCAGCTGTACACGCAGACCGATCACCTCGCCGACGCCGAGCGGATTTACTGGCAACTGTACGAGGAGACCGAAGACGTCCCTGGCAAGTTGCGCTGGACGCAGGAGCTGACGAAGCTGGCCGATCAGCAAGGGAAGCTGACTCAGCTAGTCGAGCAGTTCGAGGAGCGGCGGCAGAGCAATCGGCAGTCGATTGTGCCGCTGCTCGCGCTGTCGGAAGTTCACCGCACGGCCGACAATTACGAGGGACGCCGTCAGGCGCTCACCGCGGCGGCGAAGATCAAACCGGACGATTTGGAGTTGCTTCACCACATCGCGCGGGTGGAAGAGCAAGAGGGCGACTGGAAGGCGGCGATCGCGACGCTCGAACGGGCGGCGCCGCTCGACAAGACGAACCGGACGAAAGAGCGGATCGCGAAGCTGCATCTCACCTTTGGCGATGCGGATGACGGGTTTGAGATTCTGTTCGAACTGGCCGACGCCGAGAAGGGCGATCCGCGGACGCTCGAGGCGATCGCCGACGCGATGTGCGGCATCCAGGAATGGGAGCGGGCGGCCGACTTCTTGTCGACGCGGATCAACGACCATCAGGGAGACTACCGGCTGCGATACCTGCTAGGCGTCGCCTGCGAGGAGGCGGGACGCGAGAAGGAAGCGGCGGCGCATTTTCTGGCGCTGCTCGGCGACTATGAAGAATTGCCGGACGTGGCCAAGAAGAACACGCAGTTGATTTCGCAACACTCGCAGTTCGAGGAATTGGCGAAGATTGCGCCGCGCGACGCCGTTGAAATGCTGCAGGCGACGCAGTATCGCTACCAGGCCTACATGCATCAGCAGAATCGCGGCATGGGGATGGCCTACTCGCTGTCGAGCGGCGGCCCGCAGATGAAGGTGCAGGTTCCGCCGCGGGTCGACCAGCTGCGGACGTTCGCGATCCCTCACTTGGTGACGATCGCCAAGCTGCAGGACGAGGAAGGGGCTGCGGAGATTGCCCGCAGCATGAAGCAGCAAGGGGTGCGCGGCGTCGATTTGCTCATGGAAGTCGACATGAATCAGGGCGATTTCATGGCGCAGCTGCCGACGGTGCTTGAGGAAAATCCAGACGACGAAACGGCCCTAGCGCTGGTGGTGCTGAACCAATTCGGTCGCCGCAATCCGCAACTCGATCAGTTTGCGCCGAAGATCGCGGAGAAATTCAAAGAGAGCTACCCGCAGCTCGCGCTGTTGGGGGCGTTCCAGGCGGGGTTGGCGATGGAAGAAGAGTTGGCGGTAAACGCGATTGCTGACAACAAGGAGCCGGAGGAGGCCGTCAATCCCCACTTCGATCAGGTGCTTGAGCTGGCGAAGTCGATCGACAATCCGAACGCGATGACGGTGATGAGCGTGGCGCTCGCGCTCTCGGGGCAGAATGGCAACGGGCAAGCGGCGACGCTGCGCGACAAATATCGCCAGCCGCTGTCACGACGATTGATCGATTGGTACCCAGCGGTGCAGAAGTCGAGCAACTATGGTCCCTGGGCGTTCATTTACGTCGTCGGAGCGCTTGCGCAAGGCGAGGATCCGACGGCCTACATTACGTTCCTTGAGGAAGAGCTCGCTCGCTCGCGGAAAAAGGGGAGCGCGGCCAATCGAGGTCCGTCGCAGTTTTCGTTCAGCAATCAACCTCAGACGCTGTTGGCGCCAATTGCGTTTCCGCCGCAGCAGTTGACGGACTTTCCCTCGGAACTGCTTGTCGTCTTGCAGGCGCCGGACAACAACAATCCCTACTCGTCGATGACGGCCCGCGCCGACGCCGGGCAGTTCGACGCCGAGAAGGCGATGCCGCTCGTGAAGAAGGTGCGCGACCCGATTTTGCGGCTGTTGCTAGCGAATCGGTTCGAGCAAGAGGAACTGGCGGACGAGATTCTGAAGGAACAACTCGCATCGAAGCAGCCGCGGCTCGACGCCTACCTGCTTGCTGCGGGCAAAGCGAACGCCGACGAGGATTATGTGCGGGCCGCCGAGTTGCTCAGCAAAGCTCGCTACTTGCCGATGCAACGCGACATGCGGGCGCGTGTCGACGCGGCGATCGTCGCGGCGGTGGTGGCGGCGAAGGATGAGGGCAAGTTGAAAGAGACGCCGGCGGCTGAGAAGCCCGCCGAGGGCGCTGCGGCCGATACGGAAGAGTCGCTCCTGGCAGCGGGACAGGCGGCCTGCCTGCGGTTGCGGCAGTCGCGGCTAGATCCGAATCGTCGCGGCGAACTGATCGCCGCGATGGAGAACTTGGGTCTAGAACGCGAGGCGGAGAAGCTCGACAAGCTGGCGTCGACGCAACCGGCGGCGAGCGCCCCGATGGCCGCGATCGCCTATGCATCGACGAGCCTGCAGGCGAGTTCGCCGGATCGAATCAAGAAGCTGATCGACGACGGCAAACGAGATGCGGCCCTCAAGCTGCTCGCAAACGACGTTCTGCAGCAGGCGCGGCAGGTGCTCGCGAATCCGCAGAACGGGAGCTACATGCGGCAGCAATTCCGGCAGCTCAAAACTCGCGTTTCGTCGCTGGGAATGATGAAGGAGCTGATTGAATCTCTCGATCCGGGCGATTCGTCGAACCCGCAAAAGGCGATCGAGTACGGGGTCGTCTGCGAAATGTTCGACGAACCGAAGAAAGCGCGGGCCACGTACGAACGCGCGCTCGAAAAGCGGCCGAAGGACGACGCCCTGCGGATGCGGTTGGCGATGCTGCTCGTCAAAGAGGACGCGAAGCTGGCCGAGGAGCAGCTGAAGCAATTGAAGCCGACCGCCAGCATGGTGATCGGCCAGAGTTTCGTCAATCAGATGCAAGACTATGAGTCTGACCTTGAGATACGCGTCGCGTGCGCTGAACTCGCCGCCATCTATTTGAAGCAGTTGGCTAGCGAGCCGAACGTGCAAACGGGGTGGAGCGAGAGCTTGGTGCAGATGCTCTCCCAACAACTTTACACACGGACGGGACGCAATCTGCCCTCGGTGCTGCAAACAGCGGCGGACAAGTCGCCGGAGGAGGCGGAATCGAAAAAAGAGGAAGGGAAGCTTGCAAAGTTGATCGAACGCCGTCGAGCGGCTCACGAAGCCTTCTGCCGTGAAATGCTGAAGACGGAAAACAGCGCACGCTCCGGGTTCACCTACCTGTTGGGAGCGAAGGAGGCGCGCAACGAGGTTGATGACGAGGAATTCACGAAGCTCGCTGCAAAGGTGCTGCGCGAGGAAGCGAGCCGGCGGCCGTTGGGGCCGCAGAATTCGAATTACTACAGCAACAACGAATCCGGGACAGTACGGCTTCGGTCGCCGGAAGAGTACCTAGTCCGCCGTGCGACGGAAACCGATTGGAAGCTCATCGACGACGAATTGTTGCCGGAGTTGGAGAAGGGCCGCAACAAGCGGGGCGCCGAAGAGCTGGCGCGCTACGCGAAGCTGTACCGGTGCCCGCCGGAAGAATTTAAGGCGTTGGCGATCGAAACGATGAAGCGTTCCAAGCCGAACATGAACATGCCGGACAACGCGCCGGACGTCGCCGTCGTAGCGGCGGCCTGGGCGGATCGCAAGCTGACTGACGTCGACCTACTGCCAGCGGTGGTCGATCGCTTGGAACGGCTCGTCAAGTCGCAGAATCACCACCAACCGCCTAGCGGGGTGATCGAGTTTATTGCAGCAACGCACAAGCTGCGCGGATCAGCTGCCACGCGCGAGGCCTTGGAGGCGGTGACGGCCGTTTACCTGGGGCCGAAGGAGAAACGCGAAGCGTTTATCGCTGCGAATAACCCGCAGAACGGCATTAACTTCGGCTCCGCGAGCGGGCAGATCTACGTCTTTGGGCAGATGCTCGACAGCTTGTTGCAGCGGCCGGAACTATTGCACACGGTGGTGCTGCATGCGCAATCGCTGCCGTCGATGGGCCACTACAACAATGTGGAACACTACATGTCGAGCGGGATGATGAATCTTCCCAACCAGCCGACGGAGAAACTGCTGGAAACGCTGCAGGATTCGCCTTGGATCAGCGACCTCGACGAGTTCGATCCGCTGGTCGGCGGGGCGCGCAATCGCGGCGGTGCTCCGTCGTGGCTGACGCACTTCTTGCAAACGATCAGTCAGAACAAGGCGCGGAAGGAAGAACTCGCTCCGAAGTTCGCCGAACTCCACGCCAAACAGCCGACGTTCGGTACAGGACTGATCAACGCTTACTTTAAGGGGGAGAAGGAGTTTGCGGACTATTGCGCCGCCGATGTTCCCGAATTGCGCAAGTTGGATGAAGAGCAGCAATCGCGAATTTCGCTCACAATCGCGGCGCTGCTTGGCAAGGACGTGCTGGCCAAGGATGAACTGAGCGAGCAGCACGCGGCACTTCGGGATTGGTTGCGGGGGAGCAAGCAGATGCAATCGAAGCAGGTGCTCGCCAAGCTGAAGAAGGCGAAGCTGCTGGAAGAGATTTGCCCTGAGACGTACCAAACCGCCGAGACGATCGGGCCGCAGATCGTGGCGCTGGCGGCCGTTGATCGCGAGGCGGCGGTGGAAGCATTCTTCCGCGTGCTTGAACTCATTGAGGATGCGCAGAAGCGTAATCAGTGGCACATGGGATTCGGCGATGGCCGGACGGCAGCCGGCTACGTCTTCATGGGCGTGATGGGGCAGATGGACCGCGCTTCGTTCGACCGTTTCCCGCTGATGGCCGCGATCATGCTGGGCGACAAGAAGGGAAAGCTCGAATACGCGGCGACGTCGTGGTCGGGCGGATCTAATACGCTCGGCGAGAAGTTCGACAGCCTGGTTCAAGCGGAAGGGAAGAAGAAGCTAACTCCAGTCGAAGCCGCCAAACAGGTTCACGACGACTTGGCGCGAGCAATGAAGGAATTGCCGGGGTCGCTATTCGCGGATGCGTACAGCGGATTCCTTGAGCAGCGTTTGAAGAAGCCTGAGGAGTTGCAGGCGTTCCGCGAGTGGGCTCGCAAGAACAGCGAGGAGGGCGAGTTCAAGGAAATGTCGCGCGAATTCTGCGCAGCGGCCTACCTTGTGGAAGCGGAGCGGCTGGCGAAAAAGGAGAAGAATCCCTCGGCGGATGCTCCGCCGACCGATGATGTGAAGTACTACCGCGAGCACTACGCGCGGCTGATCAACGATGGCGCCTTGCCGCTGGCTTGGCGGTTGCATTTGGCGCGGTTGCTGGTCGATCACGAAGGGAAGCGTTTGCCGCCGGACCTGGCCAAGCTCGTCGCGACGACCTATGCCGAGGCGCTCAAGACGAACTTGCCGATGATGCACGATCAGAATCGAACGTTGTCGAACTGGCTGCTCGACGTACTCGAACGCGGGCAACTGGAGAGCGAAGCTGAAGCGTGGCGCGAAGCGTGGGCGCAGCGTTACTTGCGGCCGACAGTTGCGGGCGCGAGCCGCTACGACAATCAAAACGATTTGCGCGACGCGGGGTCGCTCTGCAACGCTCTGAAAGTCTACCTGGCCGCCGCCGACGACAATCGCGTCAACCAGTTGTTGCGCAAGTACGACGATGCGCTTGCTTCGTCGCAGCAAGTCGTCTTGTTATTGCTCAAGGCCGAGAAGCCGGAACTAGCGGCGCGGTTCCTGCGATCGCACTGGGCGACGTTTGCGAATGAGTGGCCGTCGCAGCCGGACTGTGCGTACGACGATGCGCTGACGGCGCAAGTCGATGCGATGCTTGAGAAGTTGCAGCGGGAAGAAGAGAAGCTGTTCGCACGGGCGCTGATCGCGTCGCTTCCCGATCCGAAGCCCCCTGGTGCAGCGAAGGACGAAGAACAGGGCAAGAAGAAGCCCGACGCCGAGGAAGCGAAGCCGCAGGAGCCGACGCCGCGCGATCTGCGGTTGATCAAGCTGGCCGAGGAGTTCGACGCCGCCGCGAAGGGAGACGAAGGTCTACGCGGGCGGACGCTGACGCTGCTTGCCTCAAGCCGCGTGGCGAACGCCGTCCTGACGAAGGCCGTTGCCGAGCAGTTCGCGAAGCTGACGCTGGCCACATCGTTCCAACAGCAGGACCAGACGCGGTGGAGACTCGACGTCGAGTTGGCGAAGCGTCATTTCGAAAATCAGTTCGCGGCGGGCGAGGTCGACGACTTTATCAAGACCTTCGATCAGCTGACCGCGGCGATCGACATGCAGCAGCCGCACGAGGCGGGCTCGAAGGCCGATCCACTGGTGCAGTTTTGCTACGAGGCGATTGGCGCTCATGGCGAGAAGCTCAAACCCGAGCAGTATGCTCGGCTGGGCCGTTCGTTGCGGGCGTTTCTGAACGATCAGGAATACATTTATTTTAATTCGTTCCCCAAGTTTAATGCCTTGCTGCTCATCTCGCATAGTCGCGGCGGGAACGGGGCCGAGCTAACGCAGTGGTACAAAGAGCTGTCGAATAACTGCAAGAGCAACGTCAAGAACCGCGGCGTGGATAATCAGCTGTGGGCGACGTTGAGCAAGACCTACGGGAAGCCGACGCCGGAGAATCTCGCCGAGCGATTGAAGGGGCTCGAGGCCATCGTCCCCGTGGCCTCGGATTTGGAGTGGCTCAACTACCACCAGCAAGGGCCGCATCATCTTTCCGGCTTCGATCAGAAGTCGATCTATCGGCACATCGTGGACTCGAAGTTCATCAGCCGGGACGATCTCATTGCGTATGGAACGAAGATCGATCCGATTCCCGATCGGCCCTTCATGGTGAACGTGACGTTGGCTGAATGGTTGACGTCGCACCAGAAACATAAAGAGTCGGCGGCGCTGTATGACGCAGGAGTCGCGAAGGCGCCTGAGTCTTGGAAGGTTCGTCTGGCGGCGTGGAAGTTGCGGTCTGGCGCCGCGTGGGCCAATGCGGGCGACGTCGAGAAGGCGCAGACGCTGGCCAAGGAAGCGGAATCGCTTGAGTTGCAGCCCGCGGAGAAGGAGCGGCTGAAGAAATTGACGGAGCTGATCAAGAAGAAGGGTGGTCAAGCGGCTGAGCCGAAGGGCGAAGCGGCCAAAGAGCCCGCCGAGCCGGCGGAGGAGAAAAAGGCGGAGACGGCGCCGACAGCGGAGCCGACGCGGCCGACAGCCGGTTTGCGGGTTGGGCCGACTGGGATGGTTGCTGTCACGCCGCGGCGGCGGGGTGAAATTCCTGGAGATGGTCTGAAATTCAATTCGTCCCCGTTTCTCGTTCCAGTATAATGCCCACGCCGCCGGTGGAGGTCCGTTGCTGCGCGCGTGCAGCAACGGCGGCCTGCGGCGACGATCGGATTACTACTCGGCGTCCGGCCGGAAGACTTTTTCTACGGAGTAGAAGCGAATGTCTCCCCATGCCCCTGGTCCTATTGAACAGTTCGTCGCCTTCGTGCGGCGTCGCGTGAATCTCCACCTGCTGTGGACGACGCTTATTTGGACGGCGGCGGCCGGCGCCGGTTTGGTAACGGCAGTGAGCTTGGTCTACGTGCTGCAAGGTTACGCCGTGCCGGGCGGTTGGATCGTTGCGACGTTGCTGGCCACGGCGTGCGGCGGAGCGGCGGCGTGGTTCTGGCATCGGTTGAGCGACGAACAAGCGGCGCGGTATGTCGACCGCTTCTACGGGCTGAAGGATTCGGTGGCTTCGTATCTGCATTTCACGCGGGAAGGGCGTCGCGACGGTTTTTATGAACTGCAGGCCAACTACACGCAGCGGCAAGTTGGCGAGTTGTCGCCCGAGGCGATCGCCTACCGCGCGCCGCGTCGCGGGCTGATGCTCGCCGCGGGGCTGACGGCGGTCGCGCTGCCGTTGAGCCTGCGCGGTCCGAGTGATGAGGTGGTGCAGCGCCAGCAGCAAGAACAAGCGGTGCAGCAGGCGACTGAGACGTCGAACAAAGAACTGCTGGAAATGGTCGAGGAACTTCGCGAGGAAGTGAAGGATCCGTTCGAGAAGGAACTGGTCGATCCCGACAAGCTTCGCAAGATGGTCGAATCACTCGAAGCGACCAAAGACCAAAAGGAAGCGCTGCGGCAATACGCCCAGCTGGAGCGCGAGCTGAACAAGGCGCGGATGGCGATCCAACGCAAGAAAGACGAGCAGCTGCTCGAAAAGGCGGCGGAGAAGCTGCAGGAAGATCGCGAGTCGAAGCAACTCGGCGAACAACTCCAGCAGAAGAAGTACGATAAGGCGGCCGACGAACTGGCGTCGATGCAGACCGAGCCGAACAAACCGCTGTCGGAACAGCGCAAGCAACTCGCGAAGCTGAAGGCCGCGTCGCAGCGGATGGCCGCGGCGGCGAAGGCGAACAAGTCGGCGTCGCAGGGGAAGGAATCGAAGTCGGGCGAGCAATCGAACTCAAAGTCGGCCGCCGCGAAGGACGCCAAGGGGGGCAGCGGCGCTTCAGGCGAGAGCGGCGCGTCGTCGGGATCGTCGGGCGGCGAACTGGGCGAGAATCTCGAAGAGTTGGCTGCATCGGTGCAGAAGCTCGATGAATCGCTCGCCGAAGCCGAACGCCAAGAGCGCGAGACGGGTAAGTGCGACAGCAAATCCCAATCCCAGTGCCAAGCGTGCCAGGCCTCGGTTGATAAGCAACTGAACAAGCTGTGCCAAGGCTTGTGCAAGCTCGGCATTCGCCGCGAAGCCGACAAGAAGCTGTGCAAGCTCTGCGAAAAGTGCAGCAACTGCCAAAGCATGTGCAACGGCCTGTGCCAAAGCCCGAACGCCGGCGGCAAGAAGGCGGGTACGGGGACGAATACCGCTCGTCGCAACGCGACGGATGAGCTCGTCGACAACGGTCAAACGACGCAGCTGCAAGGGCAGAAGGGCGCCGGGCCGTCGCTGACTACGGTCGAGTCGGCCGACGAAGGCAGCGGCGTGTCGAATCGTCGCACGGCGGCCAAGCAGCGCGAGTTCAAGCGACAGTTTGAATCGTTCGTTGAACGCGAAGACGTGCCCGCACAAGTTCGCGACGGCGTGAAGAATTACTTTCAATTGATCCACCAGATGGAATCGACCCCCGCAGTCGAAGCCGAGGGAGACGCAGCAGAATGACGACAGCAGCAGTGGAAGCAGAGCAAGCGGCCGAGCAGTTCGTCACGACGTTCCGGCGGATCCGCGACGAGATGGGCAAGTTCATCGTCGGTCAGCAAGACATCGTCGAGCATGTGCTGCTCGCGGTGGTGAGCGGCGGGCACGTGCTGCTCGAAGGCGTCCCGGGGTTAGGGAAGACAGCGCTCGTCAACACGCTGGCGCAGGCGCTCCACTTGAAGTTCCAGCGGATTCAGTTCACCCCGGATCTATTGCCGGCGGATGTCGTGGGGACGCAGGTGCTCGTCGATCGCGGCGGGCACAAGTCGCTGGAGTTCCAGCCGGGCCCGGTCTTCTGCAACGTGCTGTTGGCGGATGAAATTAATCGTGCGACGCCGAAGACGCAGTCCGCCTTGCTCGAAACGATGCAAGAAAAATCAGTGACGGTCGCTGGCAAGACGCATCGGCTCGACTTGCCGTTTTTCGTGCTCGCCACGCAGAACCCGATCGAGCAAGAAGGAACCTACCCGCTGCCGGAAGCGCAGCTCGATCGGTTCTTCTTCAAGTTGTTCGTCGAATTACCGGGGCATGACGAGTTCGCCGAAATCTTGCGGCGGACCGGCGGAACCAAGTCGCCGACGATCGATCCTGTCGCCACGGGCGAAGAGATTTTGGCGATGGGCCGCACGTTGCGCGAGACGCCGATCGACGATGCGGTGCAGGACCACTTGATTCGCGTGGTGCGCGGCACGCACCCGAAGAGCGAAGACGCTCCAGCCGAGGTGCGCAAGTTCGTGCGGCATGGCGCTTCGCCGCGCGGCGCGCAAGCGATTCTCGCCGCGAGCCGCGGCCGAGCGCTGTTAGCAGGACGCTTCCATGTCTCGCGCGAAGACGTCGACGCGGTTGCGATTCCCGCGTTGCGCCATCGGATGATTCTGAGCTTCGAAGGCGAGGCGGAAGGGGTGAAGGCGGACGACCTGATCGAGAAGGTGATTGAGAAGGTCGATTGACTTGCTTCTGTGTGATTCTGCCGGTTCGCTTCGGATTCCCCCGCCGCCACCTGCCCCACTCCCTGCGCATATCAGGCGATGCTTACCGATCCCGCCTTCATCCGCCGTCTCGATTCGCTCTACCTGCTCGCGCGGAAGGTGTTGGGCGGTTCGTTGCAGGCCGATCGTAAGACGCGGCAGCGCGGCACCGGGATCACGTTCGCCGATTATTCGGAGTATTACCACGGCGCCGATTATCGCGCGATCGATTGGCGGGTCTTCGCCCGCTTCGAGTCGCTGGTGATCAAGCTCTTCGAACTCGAAGAAGACGCGACGGTTTATCTGCTAGTCGATTCGAGTCGATCGATGAACTCGAAATATCTCTACGCCCGCAAATTGGCGGCGGCGTTGGGGTACATTGCGTTGCGAAGTCTCGATCGGCTGGCCGTTTACGGGCTCGCCGATCGGTTGAATCCGCTGCTCGATGTCTGCCGCGGCGGGGCGAAGACGATCGAGTTTCTGCGAGCGCTTGATCGGGCGGAGACGTTCGGCGGCGACACTGACTTTACTTCTTGTGCGCGTGTGTTTCAGGCCCGCCATCGGCGGCGCGGCTTGGTGATCGTCGTCTCCGACTTCCTTTTCCCCGGAGGATTTGAAGAGGGACTGCGGTACCTGCAGTACCACAATCACGAAGTCTTCTGCCTGCAGGTGCAGGACGAGCATGATGTTCGCTGCGACTGGAAGGGCGACCTCGAACTTGAATGCGTCGAGACCGGCCAGCGGAAACGCGTGACGGTGACGCCGCGCGAGGCGCGGCGCTACGAACAAGCGGTCGCCGAGTGGAACGACGGGCTGCGGGCCTGCTGCGCGCGAACCGGCATCGGGCTGGCATCGACGCTGACTGATCCGCCGTTTGAGTCGGTGATTCAAGACATCCTCCGCCGCGGAGGACTCGTCGCATGAGTTTTCTGCAGCCGATGATGTTGTGGTCGCTGCTGGCGATCATTCCGCTGGCGGCGATCTACTTTCTGAAGGTCCGCCCGCAGCGGCGGCCGACGACGGCCTACTTTCTGTGGGAAAAGATCTTCCAGGAGAAGCGGGCGAGCAGCCTCTTCCAACGGCTGCGCGACGTGTTGTCGCTGATCTTGATGGCGCTGGCGGCGGCGGCCGTTTGTTTTGCGCTGGCTCAGCCCGAGTGGAACGATGATCGCCAAGATCTGCTGATTGTCGTCGACAACAGCGCATCGATGGGCGCGGGCGGCGGCGGGGCGACGCGGCTTGACGAAGCGAAGCGGCTGGCGGCGGGGTTGATCGAGGGGCTCAACGGCTCGCAACGCGCGGCGGTGGCGACGATTGGGCGGAATCTTACTTACCGCTCGCATCTCACGGACAACCCGCGCGAGTTGCTCAACGCGGTCGAGCAGATTGAAACGGCGCCGGAGACGCTGGCCGACAGCGCGCTTGCTGAACTGGCCGAGGCGGGGGCTACGAGCGATCGTCGCCGGATCTTGCTCGTGAGCGACGGCGCGTATGCCGCTGATCGAGTGGCGAAGGACATCGAGTTGTTCAAGGTTGGCGCTGCGGCGGAGAACATCGGCCTCGTGGCGGCCGACGTGGCGTACCTGCCGGGGGGCGACAATCGGTTGGGCGTTTACTTCCAAACGGCGTCGACGTTCAGCGAGCCGCAAGAATGCGACCTCACGCTGTCGCACGTCGGCGACGACGGGCAAGAGCAACTGCTGAAGGTGATTCCGCTCGAAGTGACGCCGGGCGTCAATCCGCCGGAACGGTTTACGTTGGAAGACGCTCCGGCAGGCCGGTGGATTGCGCGGATTGATCGCGACGATGCGCTCGCCGCCGACAACGTCGCCTATCTCGCGGTGCGGAAGCCGAAGCCGATCAACGTCGCCGTGGAATCGAGCGATCGATTCTTTCTGGAGAATAGCGTCGTCGCCTTTTCGGGGGATGATGCGCTGTTGAAACTTGTCGAGGATGGCGGCGCGGTGACGGTTGGGAAATCGATTTCTCCCGACGCTTCGCTGGCGGTGATCTTTCAGCCCGACGGAGAGTCGCCCTGGTGGAGCGAACTCGGCGACGAGGTTGAAGTTGGCGCCCCGCGCGTGTTGCATCCCGAGCATGCGGCCCTGGCTCACGTCGATGCGGCGACGATTCCGTTCGTCGGCGCTCGGCAACTGACGCCGGCGCCGGGGGCGCACGTGCTCGTCGCCGACGATTCCGGGCTGCCGCTGATTTACGTTGCCCGCCGCGATGGGCGGTCGGCGATCGTTGTGAATCTCGATCCGGTCAACGCTGAGTTCTACTTCAGCGCTTGGTTCCCCGTGCTAGTTCATTCGGCGGTGACTCACTTGGTCGGCCGCGAAACCCCGCTCGCCGCGAGCTACCGGCCGGGCGAAAAGATCCCGACGCTTGCTGCGTCGGAGGATGCGGAAACGACGCTGGTCGACGCCGCGGGCAAGTCGACGGCGGCAGCGGGCAAGTGGCGCGACTTGCCGTCGGCCGCCGGCTTCTGTCGATTGAAAAACGCCTCGGGCGATTGGGACGTCGGCGCCAGTTTGCTGTCGGAGCAGGAGTCGCTCGTCGATGGAATCAAAGCGGCCGACTCGCGGAAGCCGATTAGCCAGGGCCGTTCGCCGGTTCATTGGCTCACGCTGCTGGCGATCTTCGTACTGACGGGCGAATCGATTCTCTACCATCGGCGAAAGGTGGGCTAAGCCGATGATTGAATTCGTCTCTTGGCAGCCGCTCGTGTGGCTCGTCGCGATCGCGGCGCTGGCGCTCACGTTGCGTTACACGCTCGTCGATCGGCCGCGGCTGTTGCTGTGGGCGTCGACGGGATTGCGGGCCGCTGCGATTTTGTTTTTGATTCTCGCCCTATGCCGGCCGTTCATCGGCGACGAGGGGGATGACGCGCACGTGCTGTTTCTGGTCGACGTGTCGCAGTCGGTCGATCTCAAGCAGATTCCGGCAGCGTGCGATCAGATCGATCAGTGGATCGAAGGCTTGCGGAGCGGTGACAGCTGGTCGTTGTTCGCGCTAGGCAACGGCGTGCGCGAGTTCAAGACAACCGCGGAGTTGCGCGAGACGATCGGCAAGTGGCAGTCGGGCGTCGCGGACGACGAGTTTCGCAGCGCGACGCAATTGGCCGAATCGATTTTGGCGACGCGAGCCGCTTTCGCTGCGGGCAAAACGAGCCGGATGGTGCTGCTGACCGACGGCCAGGAAACCGACGGCGATTTGGCCGACGCGCTCGCCCAGGCGGAAGAGGAGGGGATCGACGTCCGCCGGCATCCACTCGCCGGCATTAGCGATGCCGAAGCGTCGGTGGTGGCGATCGAGCCCTCGTCGCGGCAAACGTTCTACGGCGAAGTGACGCGGATTGGCGTCACGCTCGCGGCGAACGCGCCGATCAAGGGCAACCTGCGTCTTGTTCACAAGGGCGTCGCTGTGCAACAGCGCGACGTGCAACTGACGGCCGACAAGCAGCAGACGGTCTACTTCGACGTCGATATGACGACGCCTGGCGCCAGCGTCTGGACGGCGGAATTGTTGCCCGAGGAAGATCGCTTCGTCGTCAACAATCAGGCGGCTTGCACGATTACGGTGCATGGCCGGCCACGGGTGCTGGCGATTCACCGCGAGCCGCGCGAGATGCGGCCGATTGCTCGCGCGCTCGTCGAGCAAGAGATTGAGCTCGAAGTGCGCGGAGAGCATGGGCTGCCGACGTCGCTGGAGGAGATGGCGGCGTTCGATTGCATCATGCTGGCCGACATGCCGGCGACCGCGATGTCGCCGCGGCAAATGCAAATGCTCAAGCAGTACGTCGTCGACCTCGGTGGCGGACTGATGATGCTCGGCTCGGAGAATAGTTTCGGTTTGGGAGGCTACTACAAGACACCGGTTGAGGAGGTGTTGCCGCTGATTTCGCGTTACGAAAAAGAAAAGGAAAAGCCGTCGCTGGCGATGGTGCTGGTGATTGATAAGTCGGGCTCGATGGATGGCCAGCCGATTCAACTGGCGCGACAGGCGGCGAAAGCGGCGGTCGAACTGCTCAGCCCGCGCGATTCGATTGCGGTCGTCGGGTTTGATCATGAGTCGCAGTTGATCTGCGAAATGACGAGTGCGGGGGACGTAGAATCGGTCCAGGCGGCGATCGACTCGCTGCAAGCGGGCGGCGGCACCTATATGTATCCAGCGATGGTCGAAGCGAAGGAAATGCTCGAAGCGACGCCCGCGAAGATTCGCCACATGATCTGTCTTGGCGACGGCCAGACGCAACCTGCCGACCACGAGGCCCTCGCCGAGGAAATGGCCGACGAGGGGATTACGGTGTCGACAGTCGCCCTCGGCGCCGCCGATACGCAGCTACTCGCATCGATCGCCGAGATTGGCCGCGGCCGCTTCTACCAGACCGACGATCCGAACAACGTGCCGCAGATTTTCACGAAGGAGACGATGCAGGCGACGAAGTCGGCGATCAAGGAAGATCTCTACGGCAGCGTGAAGACGAGCGATCATCCGTCGCTGAGCGGGTATGAAGATTCGGAGTTGCCGTTCACGCTCGGCTATGTGATGACCGAAGCGAAGCCGACCGCGCAGATGTTGCTTGCCGCCGAGACGGGCGACCCGCTGTTGGCGATCGGCCGTTACGGGCTGGGGACGGGCTTTGCCTACACGAGCGATCTCACGGAGAAGTGGGGAGGCGAGTGGCTGGCGTGGGACGGCTGCGGCAAGTTTTGGGCGCAAATGATTCGCAGCGTGCTGCGTCACAACGAAAGCGAAGGGGTCGAGATCACCGAACGCCGCGAAGGGGACCGCTGGACGGTCGACGTTCGTCGCACCGACCCGAGCGGGGCGCCGATGAATGGCGTGAAGTGGGATGCGGCGCTGATCGACGCCGAGGGGCTCGGCAGCGACGTGCAGATGCGCGAAGTCGGCCTCGGCCGGTATCAAGCGAGCGTGCCGGTGGAGAACCGTCAGAACATCTCGCTACGAGTGCGCGACGCCGATCACGACAAGATGTCGCTCCTCCATTGGCATCGGCCCTATCCAAACGAATATCGGCTGATGCAGGAGACGCCGCCCGCGCTTGCCGCTCTGCCGCTGGCGGCGACGCACACGGTGATCGACGAACTGGAGCCGGTGGTGCGGCAGCGGTCGATTGTGCATTACGCCTACTTCGCCGCGCTGGCGTGCATGCTGGGCGGCATCCTGTTGCGGCGGGTGTAGCGCACTTGCCTGCAGCAACCCGTCGCGTGGAAGATTGCTACGAGCCGTGCGCGGCGTCTCTAGCCTCTCGCGCCTACTTTCCGCCGACTTCGACTCGCTGGCGCGATTCGCGTTGCAGCTCGAAATAATGGTCGGCTCGAACGAACTCGATCTGCGGGTTCTTGCGCTTGAACTCGTTCATCAGCTCGACCAACCGTTCGGGCTGCAGCGGACTCCAGATATCCGCCTGATAGGCGGCAAAGCGAGGCGAATTGCCGTCGAGTTTCGCATGTTCAGCTTCGATCGAACGCCGCAGATCGTCGTAGGAACCAGCGTAAGGGATGATCAGCTTTTCAAAGCGAAGGCCGTTCTCTGCCACGCTTGATGCGACGGCGGGATCGTCCCTAAAGTTTTGCACCGTGACGCCGAGGAGTTCAGGGCAATTGGCGGCGAAGGATTGCCGCTGCATCGCGGTGAGATCGTCCCAGACCGTGACGACGCGCAACCCGGTTCGCTGCAGATAACGCGACGTAAACTTTGCGTACGCATCCATCCTGGCTTCGTCGTTCAGCGTGCTGCCGAGCGGCGCTCCAGGTTCGAGGAGCGTGTTGACGGGCATCGTGTAGCCCATGCCAGAGGGGCCGCAGACGAAGCAGTCGTTCGGCGTCGCCGTCGAATAGTAGTAGTTCAAGATTCCCGGTGCGACGTCGACGAGGCCGGGAGCAATCGTCCAGTTCAGCGGCTGCTGTCCGCGCACAGCGGCCGAGCGATCCCACTTGCGGCGCATTGCATGCTGGACGTACTGGATGTTGTCGCCATCGCTCAGGAAGAGAGCGACGTAGAGTTTGTTTTCCAGCGGAGGAGTTTTCGGCGTCGGCGGAATTTGAATCTCATGCGATCCGCCGGCGAACACCGTGGCGTTCATGAAGTGGTCGGACGGCATCGTGCCAATGCCATACCGCGTGGCGGTCGTGACGCCGGAGCGTTCGGTAGCGTGCCAGCCCAGGATCACGGCGTTGCCGACCGGCATGTCGGCCAAGAATTTCCCGAACAGTTCGCGCTCGCGGGGGATCCGGGCGTCGAGCCAGAGGGCTGCGGCCCCGCACGCTGCAGCGAGGTCGCGCGTATGATGATAGTCGCCGCCGCGGCCTTCGGGGCGGGCGCTCACGATGAAACGCTTCTCGCACGATGGCCAGTAGGCGTCGTAGAGGTGCTGATAAGTTTCGAAAGGACCCGCGAACGTCAGCGACGTTAAGTCTTCCAGTACTGGCAAGGAAATGCCGCGCTCTTGCAGCTTGCCGTAAACTTCACGCGTAACAGGCAGCGCCTTTCGCAACGCGGCGACCGTCGCGGCAAGATTTCGCATGTGGGGGTTGAGTTCGGCGTCGTACAGCACGACGCCAGCGACTTCCCCCGCAAAGTCAGCGATCAACGAGTACTTGTCGCTCTCGCTGATTGGCTGGGCGAGCTGTATCCCGACAGTTGGCGTATAGAACCAAGTTTCGGGGCCTTCTTCGCTTCGATGATTTAGCAGAGCGATGCGAGGTTGGCGGCGATTGGCGTGGCCGACTAGCGCGGAGAATGTGAGTTGCTCGTCGTGGGTGAGAATCCCGACGTCGATCGTTTCGAGCATGTTTGCGGGGGCTGGGAGCCGAGGGAGCGCCTGACCTTCCGGCCAGTCAATTGCTCCGGGCGGTTCCGCCGCTGCGTGCGTCGCAATCGCGAGGCAAGTCGCCGTTAGGAGGATGCGCGCAATAGATTCCGGTCGCTGCAATGTCGGCGTTTTAGAAGAGATACGGAGCTCTCTCCTGCGTTCGTTGTAGAGCATTTTTGCAGGATTCTCTCAGCAGGATTTGGTTCATCGCCACGGCCGCCGTCCGCTCAAGATAAACAGCCCGATGAAGATAAGGGCGTGCGCCTCACGCCAGCGGGGATGTGGCCGATCGCGTTGTTTTCGTGGAGCCGCCCGCACGCGTCGCCAAATTAGTTGGCGAGTCGCACGATGGGCTATCTGAGAGGCGCCTCAAGAGTTTGAGCGCATCCCGGAAATCTAAAAATACGCGATTACCGCGGGACGTGGCAACCATCGCGTCGCCCTGGTGCGAGAAGTGGAACTGCCGATGCGGGGCGGAGGCGACCGCTTGTCTACTGACGAGCGGCCGGGATGGGCAGCAGCGAGGGGCTTTTAAGTAATTGGCGGTGGCTTACCGAAATTCGTAGCTAGCCGTCGCGGTCAGTTGGCTGCGTTCACGTCATCGCCGGCGCTCGTGCCTAACGCTCGCCAAACGAAGCGGTCGGTGTCGTCACTGTAAAAGCCAGTCGATCCGTCGGCGCGCGTGGCCGTGACGCCGCCGGCGTGGAAGCTTCTGGCCGAACGGTTGATGTCGTCGGGGATCTTCGTGTTGACGACCGCATGATCGGGGTAGCGAGTATCGTCGCAGACGATGCCAACATCGGTGGGGCATCTCCACTCAATGATGTCGGCCGTCGGGCTGTTGGGCGGCCAGAGCGCACTAAAGCCATGGCTGCCGCGGCCGATCGAAATGTCGCCCATCGAGCCGAGCCAATCGTTTCCCGAGCCGGCGATTTCTCCCTTGCTTTTGATTAACTCAGAGAACATGAGGGTGTTGCTCGTGCCATCGGTGATTTCTTTCAGGCCGATGGCGCGGCCGTAGGCGAAGGGAGCTCCGCCGAATTCGACGCGTTCGCGTACCGGGGCGATCACCACCGCCGCCTGGCCGGTGCCCGTGTTGCCGAGGTTGGCGACGTAGTTGTAGTAGTAGCGATTCAACGCGTCATTGTTGTTGGCCGGATTGCCGTCGCCCGGTTGGTTGTAAATGCGGCCTTGTTGATCGGACGGGCAGTCGAACATGGGAATATAGAACGCCCGCGCTGCCTCATGATGCGCACCGAGGAAAGGCTTCTTCATGTCGAAGCCCTTGAACGCGGCATCTCCTTCCATATACGGGAGGATGAACACGAACCAAGTGTAGTCGTCGTACCAGGTGTTGCCGCCGCGCGACTGCCCAACGGCGTTGTTCGTGCCCTTTGGTAACTCGCGGAACGCCGACTCGTAGTTGAGCGTACCGAGCGAAATTTGCCTGCCGTTGTTCATGCACGATGAGCGACGGGCCGCCTCTCGAGCCGCCTGCACTGCCGGCAGAAGGAGGGCGACCAGGACGCCGATGATCGCGATCACCACCAGCAGTTCGACGAGCGTGAAGGCGCTGCGGTGGTGCGTGGCTTGACCCGCGCGGCCCGAATGCTTCGCTGAACCCCGCTTGCCAAAGCCGAGTTCATAGGAACGTGAATGAGTGCGAAGAGCAGCATGGAACGTCATGCGAAGATCTCCAACGAAGCGGCGACTGCCTGGGTAACGAGCGAACGAACGACGGGGGGCGGAGTCGCGAGGGACTCGCTCACACGGGCCCGTCGAGCGAAAAGTCTTGGGGGCCCGACGCGGAAATCTCGCGCTCGACGCCCTCTTTTAGGATGTGCTGCGGGATCGCATTCTTGCGCTCTGGTTCTGGATCGCCGCCGGGGCCGGGAATCGACTTGCCCGTCAGCACGAAACCGGAAAACGTGAAGACGTTGGCGCCGATCGGTACGTCCGCCAATTGGTAATTTCCCTCGATGATCTCGGCAGAACCTCCGTTGCCGGCCGTGGAGGCAACGGGGCGATAAGTGATCTTGCCGTTTTGAAGCAACGCGCCATTTACCTTTACCGTTCCCGAGACGCCGACGCCGGCGCTACTCCCGCATCCCACGAAGGTGGCTGCGGCGGAAGCAATGAGGAGCAGCGGCGCTGCTGCCCGCGATATCGAATAGCAATGTCTGCCCATGAAAATGTAAAGCGAGCTAAGTGCCGAAGGCGGCTCCCAACGAATGGGGGAGTCGCGACGAGGCTGATGAGAATGTCGATTAGTGTGATTGGTTAGTTTATCTGAAATTTAAACCTGTGCAATAGATTGTTTGCAGGTTTGTTGGGTGGCTGGGCGCTTCGAAGTGACTTTATGCCTGATTTGTGTCGGGTTTACGCGATTTTTCGCTGTGTTTCAGCGATCTGGCGAGTGGAGATAGACGAGGATTGTAGACTTGCTGACGTTGCGAGCATCCGGAGTTCCTCCAAAAAACTTTCCAAGTCACTTGCAGGTTTTTGGTGTTTGTTTATCATCTCACTTGCGGGCGCAATCGATAAAGTCGCGCTAACTTGTATCGATGCTCGCAGTAGAGACTTGTCAGGTTTTCTGAAAGTGACTTCGCACGGAAGTCCTCGGACAGTGACGCCCGTTCTGGGCGAATGCCCGAGGCGGCGCCATGAACGGCGTTCGCGGAAGAGCGGACGCGATGCGACGGAGCGCTCGCAACAACTCAGTTTCCTCGAATTGAGCTGCGACCTTGGTTGTGGTGCGCGATGGAGCCTCACGAAGGCCTCTCGCGTTCAGCGGCTTGGTTGCCAGTGTTGCGGTCAGGGCGACGTGCGACTTAGACGAACGTTAGACGCGCGCAGCGCACGATCGCTGAGCGTGAATCGAACACAGGTGGCTTCCTCTTCTACTTCTACGATTCGACACAGAATGGAAGGTTTTGTGCTATGAGGCTGCAAGCGAGTCGGCTGGCAGCGCTTTTGATCGCCGGATTGACGGCGGTCAGCGCTCGAGGCCAAACAAACGTTAATTGGCAGGGCGGACCGTCCAATAACAATTGGACGACCGTTTCCAATTGGAGCACGGGCGCGTTGCCGACAGGCGCCTTCGACGAGGTTGCCAACATCTCTAACGGCGGCACGGTGATCGTCAATTCAAACCTCGCGACGATCACGCCTCCCGATGGTCCGGCAGGCGCCGTGAATGTGACGAACAATTCGCGCCTCAGCGTCACCGGATCGGGCGCATTCGTGCTCGACGATAGCGGTCCGAATGTGAATGGAACCGCGACGTTTTCGGGCGGCGGCACGCTCGCGCTGACCGGCGCCGCTGCTTCCTTCTCCGCTCAAAGCGCCTCGTTCTCCGGTGGCGGCGTCTACGCTCCGGCGATCAACGGAGCGAGCCACGGCCTTGTTTCCGTGAACGGCACGCTCAGCTTGAATGGCGGAACGCTGCGTCCGTCGTTTGGGTTCACGCCGAGCGTGCCGCAGGGCTGGGTGCTGGCGGATGCTACGAACATCGACGGTGCGTTCGCGCTCGACGCATCGGCGGCGGGGTTGGCGTTTGGCCGGCGATTGGAAACCTCCGTGGTGAACGGCGGAACTCACGGGCGCCAGTTGCGGCTCGATTTGAAGGCTGTGTTGGGACTCACGGTCAACGCCGACACTGGCGCCGCCACGCTATCGAGCCCCACTGGCGCGGCAATCACTCTCACGGGTTATGGGATCAGCGGCCCGGCTGGTTCGTTGAAGCCGGCCACGTGGTCGTCGCTCACAACCCAACTCGGGGGCGGCTGGAATGTCGCCGGCACGCCGTCGACTTCAAGCCTCAACGAGTTGGGCGGGCCCGTTCCTCCGGGTAATACGACTCAAGCGAACCTCACGCTCTCGTCTGGCACGCGATCGCTCGGTACGCCGTTCGACACGTCATCGTTGCCGTTCGGCGTTGCACCGTCGCTGCAGTTTCAGTATGTGAACTCGGCGGGGCAGGTGGTTGTCGGCGACGTGCAGTACACCGGGCTGAAGGCAGTCAACTCGCTGCTGTTGACGGTCGATCCGGCTTCCGGACAAGCGAAGCTGACGAATAGTTCGCAGACGACGATCAGCCTGCAAGGCTATTCGATTTTGTCGGCGAGCGGTTCGCTCAAGCCGGCAAACGGCAGTTGGAGCAGCTTCCAAGATCAGGGGCGGCCGGGCGTCGATGAAGCGAATGCCACGGCGGCGCATCTCTCCGAGTTGATTCCACTGAAGGCGAACAGCATCACCCTGACGCCGGGACAATCGTTTGCGATGGGCGGCCTGTTCAACGCCGCCGGAACGCGCGACTTGAAGCTGCAGTTCCAGTACGCCGCTCCGCTGGCCGGCGATTTCAACAACGATGGATCGGTCAATCAAGCGGACCTGACGGTTTGGAAGAGCCAGTTTGGCACGACGCTCACGGGCGCCGATTTCCTGACGTGGCAACGCAACTTGGGGGCGACTTCTTCCGCTTCCGGTTCGTCCATTGCGAACGGCGTGGTGAAGTACGAGACGATTGCCTCGCTGGCAGCCGCCTCGGCAGTTCCGGAACCGGGCAGCCTGGCGTTGCTCGCCATGGGCGCCATCGCGATGGTCGCCAATCGGCGGCGAGCGTCAACTCGCTTTGCCGCGAGCGCTCGCTAACTTGCCGTCGCCGCGGTTCTCCTCATAAACACCACTCAATAAATAACAGCATAAATCATCAATAAGGAACTCTTGCAATGAATCGTTCTTACTACATTGCTGCAGCAACGCTTGCCGTGGCCCTCGTCGCTTCGACGAGCCGCGCCACCACGGTGATCAACATCGACTTCGGTTTGCAGGGCGATCATCCCGGCGGCGTCGTGAGTGCGCCGTACACCGGCGCTGGGGCTGCGTTTGATCCGAATGGCGGCACGACGTGGAACCCGGTCATCGTCGTGGATAACAATGCGTTCCAAGGGGCTCCCGGCGAGTTCGGTTTTTGGACGGCGGACGTCACGAAGCCAAACCTGTTGAATTCGCAGGGGGCGGCGACCTCGATCGGCGTCACGCTAACCGCGGACGCAGCGAACGGCACCGGCGCGTTCGGCATTTTGCAGGGTTCGCCGAATCTCGGCGCCGTGGCGACCAACGCGGTCGACCTGATGCGGGACTACGTCATCGGTTTCAATGTGCCGCAGAAGGTTGAACTCACCGGATTCGCACCTAACACGCAAGTCGACCTCTACTTGTACGGTGCGGGCGATACGAGCAACCGCGATACGCTGTTCACCGTCGTCGACGCCAATGGTTCGCACTCGGCAACGACGACGGGAACAATCACGGGCGATGGGAACAATCCCGTCACTCATACGCTAACGCTTGGCGGCGACTACGTCGTGCTGCCCGCGGTCGTTGCCGATGGCACGGGCAAGATCACGATCAGCTACTTCCATGGCGCCGGCTCCAATGAGGCGCCTTTCAATGGTCTGCAGGCGGTCTTCGGCGTGTTGCCTGGCGACGTGAACGGCGACAATCTCGTCAACATGGCGGATTACCAGCTCATTCGCAGCAACTTTCAGGCGACGGGCGCCACTCGCGCTCTCGGCGACTTGACTGGCCCACAAGGCGGCAACGTCGGCGACGGCGTCGTCGACTTCTTCGATTTCGCCCAGTGGCAACAGCATTTTCCGTCGGCGACCGGTGCGTTTGACGTTGTGCCGGAGCCGACTGGAATCGCGCTGGCCGCGATCGCCATGGGCGGAGTGGTTCAACTGCGTCGCCGCCAGCGTGCGGCGGCGCGTGCCTAATGCGCGAGGCGAGGTGCGGCGACTTCCAGCAGGAAGTCGCCGCCGTGATCAGTCGGACTTAGGGTTCTATCTCACTCTTGGTTTCTCATCTGAGGGGATCTCATGAAACGACATCTTTTGGCATGTGGAGCGTCGCTGGCGCTCTTGGCGACGGCTGCGACCGCCCAAGCAACGGTGGTGAACATCGACTTCGGCCTCCATCCCGATCATCCAAGCGGGGCGACGAGCGTGCTCTACAGCGGCACCGCGGCGGCGCCAGACGCGGGAACGGTTTGGAATGGCGTCCAAGTAACCGACAACAACGCGTTCCACGGGCCTCCCGGTGAATTCGGTTGGTGGTCGGCCAGCGTGAGCCAATCAAATCTGTTGAACTCAACCGGCGCACCGACGCCCATCGGAGTGAATGTCGTCGGCGTCGGGGAGCCGAACACCGGCGCTTTTGCCATCTTGGAAGGTTCGCCCAACTTGGGCGCCGTCGCCACCGATGCCGTTGGCCTGATGCGCGACTATCTCATCGGATTTAACGAGCCCCGGTTTGTCAACTTGAGCGGCTTCGCCCCAGGCACGTCGGTGAATCTGTACTTGTACGGCGCCGGCGACACGAGCAATCGCGACACGATGTTTTCGGTGACCGACGTCAACGGAACGCATACAGCGACGACGACCGGGACGATCACCGGCGACGGCAACAATCCGGTGACGCACACGCTGACGTTGGGCGGCGATTACGTTGTTCTCAATGGCATTCTGGCCGATGCGAACGGCGGGATCTCGATTTCCTACTTGCACGGAGCTGGATCGGGCGAAGGTCCATTCAACGGGCTGCAAGCCGTCTACAACAATGTCCCGGAACCAACATCGCTTGGATTGGCGGGGGCGGGACTCTGCGCGCTTCTGCTGCGGAGACGCAGGTAACCCGCGGTGCGCGGCCCAGTCTGGAGAAGCGGACTGGGCCGCGCCTAATTTTTCACGGCAACGATAGACACCGCCAGGGACGGGCGACTGAACGGAACAGAGGCGGCCTCCCGGGAAAACTGGGCATGCGCCGCGGTAGGGCAGAAGAGGTAAGAATGCGTTCGTGGTTTCGACGAGGCGTCCTGGCATGCGCGGCAGTTAGCGGAGTGGTACACGGCAATGCCGCGACTGCTGCCGAACTGTATGACGAGCAGTATCGACCCCAGTTCCACTTCAGCGCGAAGCAAGGCTGGTTGAACGACCCCAATGGTCTCGTGTACTTCGAAGGGAAGTACCACCTTTTCTATCAGCACAATCCGTTTGGAACGGGTTGGGGCAATATGTCGTGGGGACACGCCACGAGTCCCGACCTAATTCATTGGACGGAGAAGTCGCCCGCGATTGTCGGCGATCCAACGGGAGTGAAATTCAGCGGCACGGCGAATATCGACTACGCCAACACTGCCGGGCTGCAAGTCGGCAACACGCCGACGATGCTGCTGCACTACACCTCGGTTGGCTCGTTCGATCAGCGAATGGCGTACAGCACCGACGGCGGGAATAGCTTCCGCTACTACAGCGGTAATCCCATTCTGCCCGCGACGCCAAACAAGGACGACCGCGATCCGCAGGTTTTCTGGCACGAAGCGTCCAACAAATGGGTGCAGGCGCTGTGGGTGGCCGAGACGAATGCCCGCCCGTCGGGCATCGCGTTCTACGGTTCGCCAGATATGAAGAACTGGTCGTACCTCAGCGAAACGCCAGGCTACTTCGAATGCCCCGACATTTTCGAGTTGGCCGTCGACGGCAATTCCAACAACAAGCGGTGGGTCCTCTACGGCGCCGACGGCAAGTATCAGGTCGGGCAATTCAATGGGACGGCGTTCGTTCCTGACTCGCCGTCGCAAGGCAAGCTCACGCAAGACTACGGCGCCAACTTCTACGCCGCGCAGTCTTGGCACAACGTGCCGGCGAGCGATGGTCGCCGCATTCAGGTCGCATGGATGAATGGGGCCAGCTATCCCGGCATGCCGTTCAATCAACAAATGAGTTTCCCGGTGGAACTCACCCTGCACAGTACCGCGAACGGCATCCAGATGTATCGCGAGCCGATTGCAGAGATCTCTTCGCTGCACGGGGCCGAGCACGCGGTCAACAATACGACGCTCAGGCCAGGAACCAACCCGTTGGCTGGCCTCGCTGGAGAACAGTTCCACATCTCGACCGAGATCGAACTCGGCACATCGTCGTCGTTCGGCTTCAACATCCGCGGCACGCAAGTCAATTACAGCGTGGCTACGCAGACGCTTTCGGTGCTGGGGCGAACGGCGCCGCTCGCGCCGATCAATGGCCGCATCAGCCTGGAGCTGTTGCTCGACCGGTCGTCGTTGGAAGTGTTCGGCAACAGCGGCGCGGTTTCGTTGACGAGCGGTTTTCTGCCCTCGGCAAGCAATCAGCAGATCGGCATGTTTGCCACGGGGGGGAACGCACGGATCGTGTCGCTGTCGGCGTTCGAACTCAATTCGGCGTGGCCAGCGCAGCAACCGGCCGCGCCGCAAGGGCTGATCGGCAAGTGGAACTTCAACGAGCCGTCGCTTGCCGCAGGCTTCGTTGACAAAGCGGGCAACGACCTGCTGCTGTCGAACTCCGGGATCGCGTCGGGCGGAAGCGGCGTCGCAGGCAACGGCGCGAACCTCGACAACACCGGCGACTACGCTTTCGTACCCGACAACTCGCTGCTGAACGCCGACAGCATGAGCGTTTCGCTCTGGTTTCGTCCCGACGCAGCTGGGCAGAGCGCCAACATCGTCAACAAGTCGCGGGCGAGCGCGGGGAATTCTTGGGGGCTCGAACAACTGGCCGACGGCCGCCTCAAGTTTCTGGTGTCGACTGAGAATGGCGGTTCGACGGCGATTGTCACGCAACAAGCCGTGGCGATCAACGACTGGCATCATGCCGTTGCCTCCTACGATGCTGAACTTGGTCGACTGGAACTATTCGTCGATGGCAAGCTCGCGGCGGCCGGCGAAGGGGCGGTAAGCGGGCCGATTGCGTACGACAATAGCCCCATGTTCCTCGGCAAGCAGATGGTGGGGACCGGAAACGCCGCGAACGCGTTCGACGGCGCCGTAGACGAGATGCAGATCTACGGCAGCGCCCTCACGCCCGGCGAAATTCGATTCGTGAAGCTTCATCCCGACCTAGCGGCGACGCCCGACGTGTACGCTCCCGGGCCGCTGACGCTGCAGATCAATTCCGATACGGGGGCGACTTCGATCGTCAATCCGACGGGAAGTGCGTTGTCGATTAAAGGGTACTCCATCCACTCGAACGCCAACGGGCTGAACGTCGCCGGTTGGCAAAGTCTCGACGATCGTACCGGCGGCGAGTATGTCAATTGGCAGGAGGCGAATCCGACGGCGAGCAGCATCAGCGAGATCAACATCGTCGGGAGTTTGGCGATCGGCGCTGCGGGGCGTTTGGCTCTTGGTGCGCCGACGGCAGCGCTGGGTACGCCGAAGTTCGGGACGGCGGTTCGCAACACCGAGTATGCGTTTGAGTACCTGACCGCGACGGGGCTGGTGCAGCATGGGCTCGTCGAGTTGATGGGCAGCAACGCGACGAACAACCTGGTGATCACCGTCGATCCGTTGAGCGGACAGGCGACGCTTAAGAACGACTCGACCTACGCGGTCGGCCTGCTGGGGTACTCGATCACCTCGCAGAGCGGGGCGCTGCGGCCCGCCAATGGCGCTTGGACGAGTCTCGCTGATCAGGGATTTAACCAACTGCAAGAAGCGAACCCGAGCGCGACAAGCCTCTCAGAATTGGTTCCGTTTGCGGGCAATGCATTGGTGATCGCGCCGGGGCAGACGTTCACATTGGGAAGTCTCTTCAACGTGGCCGGCGACGATGACTTGCAGTTCCAATTCTATTTGTCTTCCAATCCATTGGAGGGCGATTTCAATGCCGATGGGGCAGTCAACGCGCTTGACCTGCAGGCTTGGAAGGCGGGATTCGGCACGGCTTACTCCGGCGACCACTTCGTTAAGTGGCAACGGAATTATGGTAAAACATCGGCACAGGCGGCGCCGGTGATTCTGCGCGGCGTTGTGCGGTATGGAACTGTCGGCGCCGTCGTGGCGAGCGTGCCGGAACCGGCGACCTGCTCGGCTGCGGTATTGGCGTTTCCCTTCGCGGCGGCGGTTGGCCGCAGGCGCCGTGCTGCACTGATTAGCATGAACGTCAACTAGCAACCATCACCACCTTGTTTTTTGAATCGATGTTCAACGTTTGTACTCAACGCTCGTCGCAATGGCTTCTGTTGTTCTCGGCGCTGTTGGCAGCTGCTGTATCCGCCAGTGTGCGCGCCGACGAATTTCTGTTTCCCAACGCAGACTTCGAGAGCGGAGCCCTCGAAGGTTGGGCGGTCGAGGGGGATGCGTTTCAGCACCAGCCGACGAAGGGCGACAATCCACAAGTGCGCGGTCGCGAATCGAGCGCTCTTGAGGGCGAGTTTTGGATTGGCGGATTTGAGAAAGCGACGGGCCGCGAAGGCCGCCCAGGCGATGCCTTTACCGACGACGCCGTCGGTACGCTCGTTTCGCCTGAATTCACCATTAAGAAGCCGTTTATCAGTTTCCTGATCGGCGGCGGAAATCATGCGGGGAAGTCGGGCGTGAAGCTCCGCTGCGATGGCGAGGAGATCGATCTTGCCACGGGCTCCGATTCAGAAACGATGTCGCGGACCAGCTATGACGTCTCGCGCTTCCTCGGGAAGCGTGCGCAACTGATCGTGTACGACAATGTGCGCGGAGGTTGGGGGCACATTAACGTCGATTCGTTCACCGGGACCGACAAGCCTGCGGCGGGTTCGATGGGCGAGTTCGCGCTGCAGGAAGGTATTCCCGCCTCGCCGGGCGACGATGATTCCTACAGCGAGCCGTTGCGGCCGCAGTTTCATTTCAGCGCTCGCAAGGGGTGGCTCAACGATCCCAACGGGATGATGTTCGACGGCGAGAAGTATCATCTCTTCTTTCAGCACAATCCGCTCGCGCCTGTGTGGGGCAACATGACCTGGGGGCACGCGACGAGCCCCGACATGGTGCATTGGACGCAGCAAGATCATGCGCTGCTGCCGTATCGGGTCGATCGGCAACCAGGAACGATTTTCTCGGGCACGGCGGTCGTCGATCACAACAACAGCCTCGGCAAGCAGCGGGGCGATCAGAAAACGCTCGTGGCGTTCTTTACCTTTGCGGGCAAGCCGAAGTTCTACCAAGCGATGGCCTATAGCACGGATGGCGGTAAGACTTGGTCGTATTGGAACGACGGCCGCGCGGTGGTCGAGAATCAGGGATTCGACGATGGCGAGCGCGATCCAAAAGTCTTCTGGCACGAGCCGAGCGGCAAGTGGGTGATGGTGCTGTGGGTGAAGCAGAACCCAGGAAAGGTGCGATTCTTTACTTCCGACGATCTTGTGCATTGGGAGCACGCTTCAGATCTCGATCGCGAATGGGCGTTTGAATGTATGGATCTGGTGTTCCTGCCAGTCGATGGCGACAAGAACGAGATGAAGGCGGTCATCTACGACGCCAGCTTCGACTACGAGGTGGGAACGTTCGACGGGCGCGAGTTCCACACCGAGTCGGGGCCGCACGTTGCCGGCGGCGGCAACTTCTACGCGGCTCAGTCGTTTAACGACATGCCAGACGATCGCGTCGTGCAGATCGGTTGGATGCGCGGCGGGCCCAACGCTGCGGAGAAGTATGGCCTGCCGTTCAACCAACAAATGGCGTTTCCGTACGAGCTGACGCTGCGGCGCATCGGCGGAGAGCTCCGCCTCGCCGGGCAGCCGATCGACGAGATCGGCAAGCTCGTCGACCAATCGTCGGTGCTCCAAAACGTCACTCTTAGCGATGGTGAGAATTTGCTCGCCGATCAGCCGCCGCTTGATCTGGTCGACCTCGAAATCGAGTTCGTCCCGGGAACGGCGAAAGATTTGGAAATCCGTCTGGCGGGAGCGTTGCTGAAGTACGACGTCGCGGGGCAGCGTTTGCTTCAGCGGGCGGTCGACGATGGGGGAAACGCGACCGAAATCGTTGTCTTAGACAATTTGACGCCGCGCGACGGCGTCGTGAAGTTACGTTTTTTGATTGACCGGTTGTCGGTCGAGTCGTTTGCGTTCGACGGCGAACGATTCTTCGCGGCTTACTACGCGCCACAGGATCGCAACGCCGCTCCGTCGATCACCGCCCAAGGGGGCGAGGTCGAAGTGAAAAAACTCGAAGTCCGGCGGCTCAAATCGGCTTGGACCGGAGGTTAGGGCTGTTTCTTCGGGTTAGGCAATGTTGTACGCCCATGAGGTTGCGAGTTAGACGTTCGGTAAGCGTGGCTCTATAATCCCCTTCGCCGTGGACCACCATGTTGCATTCCCGCCCCGTTGAACGCCAATCTGCTGCCCGAGCTGCCGCCGTCATTGGCGCCAGTTTGGGCACGGCCAATGTATCGACCGCTATGGGAACGAGCACCAGCAAACATCGCCGAATCGTCGACGCGGTGCGAGATCGCATCCGCAGCGGCGCGCTGCAACCTGGCGACCGAATTCCGTCGGACACCGAATTCGTGCGCGAGTTCGGCGTTTCGCGGCCGACCGTAGCCAAAGCGCTGCAGGAGCTTCAGGCCCACGGTCTGGTGCAACGCAAAGTCGGCTCGGGGACGTTCGTGCTTCGCAGCGAAGTACAGATGCCGCGCAGTTTCGGCCTGCTGATTTCCGGGCTGGGGAAGACGGAGATCTTCGAGCCAATTTGCGCTCAGATGGCGGCCGCGGCGCAAGATTACGGTCATTCAATTCTGTGGGGGGCCGACGTTCGCCGTAGCGATCCTAGCGGCGAGGCCGACTTTGCGCTGTCGCTGTGCAACCACTTTGCTCTCAGCAACGTCGCCGGCGTGTTTTTCGCGCCGGTGGAACTCGTCGAAGGGCAGGAGGAAGTCAACGACAAGATCATCGCGACGCTCACGAAAGCAAAGATCCCTGTGGTGCTGCTCGACAGGGACTACGTTCCCTATCCGGAACGGAGTACGTTTGATCTCGTCGGCGTCGACAACCGTCGCGTCGGCTACATGATGACGCGGCATTTCTTTCAACGAGGATGCGAGCGGGTCATTTTCGTCGCGCGGGAACACTCGGCGTCGACCATCGACGCGCGGATCGCGGGGTTCACGGAAGCCGTCGTCAAACATTCCGGCGCGTTCGACTCGAAGCTGGTCCACCGCTGCGATCCGCGCGACCTGACGCAATTGAAGAAGGTTATCGATCGGCTCAAGCCAGACGGCATTGTGTGCGGCAACGACGTCACGGCTGGGCAGCTGATGCACAGCCTTGATCAGCTTGGGCTAAAAGTTCCCGGCGACGTACGCGTTGCTGGCGTCGACGACGTGAAGTACGCGGAATTGCTGCGCGTTCCGTTGACCACCGTGCGCCAGCCCTGCGTCGCGATTGGCGAAGCCGCGTTTCGGGCGATGCTCGATCGCGTTGAGTCGCCCGATGCGCCGGCGCGCGACATTCTGCTAGGGTGCGAACTGGTTGTTCGCCAGTCGACGGCATAGCGATGCGGCTGAAGAGTAGCAGCGCTATTTCGAGCTACACTGAGCGGATCAGTCCGCGTTCGCATCGAACTCGGGAATCTTCGGCGCAGTCGTTGAAATCGAAGCCGGTGTTCGCTGCTGAATCGCTTCAATGCGTTGCCGCATTTTTTGAACCGACGCCTTGTCCGGGTGAACGCTGAACGACAGCGAGAATTCCCGGGATTCTCCCGGCTTCAGCGTGGGCACCCGGCCGAAATGGCGTTCCACCCAGCGATTGAAGGGAAATCCGGTTCCCGGCTCCAGGCCCGTGACGTACCCCTCTGCCTGCGAGGCAGTGTTCTTCCACACGGTGAGATAAGGCAGTTGGTTGATGTTCCAACTGACGCTCGCGCCGCGCGAGCCGGAGGCGTTCTCAATCATGACGCTCGTTGAGCCGTCCGCGTCGCCGGCTGCGTGGGCTAGGTAAACCTGTTCCACGAAGCCGGGCGTCGGGCCTTCGCAAGTGTTCCAGCGGTCGACGCCTTCCGCCGCACGGTCGTTCATTGGCTCGAGGCTTTCGATTGCGCTGACGATGCGAGATCCTTTCTCGAGGATCGGCGGACCGTAGTTCGTATGATAAATCAATTGAAATTCTTGAGGACTGCCGCCGAGATTGGTGACGCGATCGTGAATCTCGATCGACTCGGTTCCGGGAACCGTCGACACCTCAGCTTCGAGCTTGAGGTTCGGGCCGTGAAATGAACGCTCAAACGCCGTTCCCTTGATGCGGATGCGATGGGGCGGCGCGTCGTCGACGGAGAAGACGACGCGCGACGCCGGCGTGTTGCCGATCTTGCCGTGGAGCGTGAGCGTCAGTTCGCCTTTCTCGCCCGTGTTGGTGGTGAACGTGTCCTTTCCCGGATGCCCGGCGAACTCGAGGCCGCAGCGGCACATCCATTCGTTGAAGCCGTCCAGCCACCCTAGGCCGCTGCGACTTTCGAGATCGATGAATTGCGGGTGGACGATCTCGGTCACCGGCGACTTCCAGCCAACGGGAAACTTCGCATTCGCAACCTGCTCAAGAAAGACAACGCTCAGTCCGCGCGTGGGAGAGACGCCGAAGCGGAGCTTCCCGTTGCTCACAACAATGAGTTCGGTTCCTTCTTGCTTGCCGCCGTGCAGGAGCTGTTTCTCGACTCGCCAAGGACCCGTTCGCAGTTGCGGAAAATCAGTTTCTGACTTTTCGAACTCGGAAACGTTAATGTTCGCGGCGGAGTCAATCAGCACAAACTCGGAAGCGTGCAGAACGTGCGCCGATACGGCGACGATCGTAAAAAGCATGCACAGCAATCTCTTCACGGCTTCTGTTCCCTGGGCAAGCGAGCAGTGCGGCGTCGAGTGCGACTCGTTGCGATACACGTCGAATGGAGCGATGACAAGCGATTGAGCGAGCGAGGAGGTCGGCCGCGTCTCCATCGTAGGTTAATACAGACGCCGTCGATTGCAATCGGCGAACGACGGCGGACAGTCCGTGCGAGCCGCTTCGGAGCGTACGAGCGTGCAAAAATCCGCGGAAAACTGCACAAAAACGGCGGCAGTGACTCTCGGAGCCCTGACTCATCGGGCTTGCTCAATCCGAGGTCTTTGAAACCACGGCGAGGATTGTTTGCTCGCGTTCCTGAAGAAGCCGTCCCTGGAGATTCAACATCCGGTTGTAAAACCAGAGCGCGAGCGGTAGTTCGAGGGCCGTCAGCAGTAGGTAGATTGGAACGCCGTGGATCGACGTGATCGCGCCGGCGAACTGTTCCGCAGCTAACGCCAACGCCGCAGGAAGAAACGCCGCCGGGACCAGGAGGATCGCCGCCAGTTGCCAGGCGATCACGCTCGCGCTCATCGATACCGGCTTCATCGTTCCGGCCGCCATCCCCATGGGGGCGACGATGGAAGTGAAGTTGCTGATCGTGAAGTAGACGAGGTACGCGACAATAATTTGCAACAGCGTGGCGGCGATGTGGACGAACTCCAACTTTCCGACGAAGCCGCAGAATACAACGAGTAATGCGCTGAGCACGCTAGCGAGGGGAAAGAGCCCCACGTTCTTGCCGAGCAAGATATCGCGTCGCGGCGCCGGCGCGAGGACGTATGCGCGGAAGCCATGCCGATCGAGGCCGAACATATTGAGCATCATTTGCGCCATTCCGAACAACGACATTCCCAGCGCGCCGATGCCGATCCAGGGGCGAACGACCGCGGGAAGCTTGCCGATGGCTCCGGTGGCCAACATCGACCCAAAGACGCAGGCGAAGATCAGCGGCGTTAGCAGCGCCATCTTTGCTTCCGGCGCACGAAGAAGCGAGCGAAATGTGGCGAGCGCTGTGGCGGTTTGCGTTTCAGTCAAAAACGGGATTCGTTTTTCTAGCAGGGAACCCGTGACGAATGCTTGTGTTCGACGCTGTGTTACGGGCTGGTAGACGCTGTTGTGAGCGCCAGTGTAGGTACGAAGCGTACTGCGATAAGCGAGCGCCAGGCTAGCCGCGCCGATAGTCGACATGCCCAAAACGCATAGCCACGGCGAGACGACGGCGCCAGACGCGGCCGCACTCGCTCCATGGGGAAGCCAGCCGATCGGCAATGCCGCATTGGCGAGGGACGCGGTGCGGTTGGTCGCCGCCGTTTTAGCAGCGCGAAACGCCGCTCGTTGCTGTTCCGACTCTCGCTGGCTGGCTTCGACGGCGGCAGTGTACTCTTCAGGCCCAATCTCTTTGCGTTCAAGTTGCTGCTGAAGTTCGGTCAGGCGCTTTGCTTCTGCGTCGTTTTGTTGTTGATAGGCAGTCGCACGCGATTGTGAGAGCCTTAAATTGACCAGATTGGGGAGCTGAAAAATCAGCACGAAGAAGGCCGTTGTGACGGCGATGACCGTTCCCCGTGTGCGTTTGTTCTCCATTAGCCGCGCGAGCCAGCCGCGCAGCTGGTACGACACGGCAGTCACCATCAGGAGGAATGACGCCAGCAGCGCGAAGACGACCAGCGAATTGATTCCGAAATGCAGAACCGAGGCAAGGCAAAAGCCGAGCATCGGCGGCAGGAACAGTAGCACCGTCAGGCTGACGAGCGAACTCGCGTAGTTCAGGAAGAAGGCGCCCGACAGCGAGACTGGCAGGTGGAGCAGGTTGCGGAGCGAGAGCAATTCCGAGCGCTGCAACTCGACCATCAAGGCGACTGCCCACGCGAACAAAAACGCGGCGGCGAGTACATCCCACGCGTACATGACATAGAACGGTTCGACCTTTTCGAGAAAAAACTTGCCGCCGATCATGGCGAGCACGAACATGCCGAGCGAGCCAATTGCTGCGAGAATCATCACGGTGAACAAGATGATTCTGTTGGCGAGGCCGGCCTTGCGAAACCGATTGGCCATGATCTGCCAACGGACGCGAATGATGGCGTTCAGATGGTTGAGATTCATGATGCGCTGCCCTCGCTCGATGATTCGACCGGCAAGACTGCCGATGGCGCGTCGGCGCGAACGGGGCTATCTTTCAGCCAGGCGAGGTCAATCTGCTCGGCATCGGGCCGCCCCACCTTCTCCAAGAAGCGTTGTTCGAGCGAACTGCCTCGGCGGAGTTCCTCCAGCGAGGTTTGTTCGACCAGCTGGCCGTTAGCGATGATGCCGACATGCGTGCAAATGCGTTCGATGATTTCCAGCACGTGGGACGTAATGAATACCGTCGAGCCGCGGCCGACGTAAATCGAAAGGATGTCGCGGATGACGCGCGACGTCACGGCGTCGACGCCTTCGAATGGTTCGTCGAGAAACAGCAGATCGGGGTTCGGTAGGATCGCTGCAGCGAGCGCAAGCTTCTTTTTCATGCCGTGCGAGTATTCGACGGTGAGCTTCTTCTCAACCCCTTCGAGCTTGAGCAGCGAGAGGAGTTCTTCCGAGCGCGTGCGGATCGTACCGAGATCCATCGAATACATGCGCCCCGTGAAGGTGAGGTACTCGCGGGCCGTAAGATTGTCGAACAAAGCGAGGTCTTCCGGAACGACTCCCGTGCGCTGCTTGATCGCGATCGATTCGTCTCTGTTCCAGGGATTCTTGCCGAGCAGAGAGATTTCGCCGGACGAGGGGACGAGAATGCCCGTCAGCATCTTGATCGTCGTCGATTTGCCGGCGCCGTTCGGCCCCAGAAACCCGTACAAGCTGCCCCGCTGCACGGCGAGATTGACGGACTTGACCGCTTGGACGTCGTCGAAGTACCGAGTGAGTTGTTTCGTTTCGATGGCTAGCGTCATGGGGGCGGGCGCGATCGAGGGGATGTTCGGCGTGCTGAGTCGCAACAATGCCACGCTGTGGTAACGGTTCGCGCTATGGGGCAGCGTGCCGTAAATGACCCAAGCGTAGCAAGGAACAAACTGAATAGCTAAAAAAACCTGCGGATAGGCAGAACTGTAGCGACAACGAGCTTGCAGCGTCTCGCGTTGCGGAAGTTTTTGAGCCGGCGTTCGTACCTGGAAAGCTCTTCAACCTCTTCGTAGCGGCGCGCGGAATCTTGGATCCCGACAGAGTAGGGAGACAATAATTCCGGTGGGCGTCGATTTGCGCGGCGCGACCCCCGGGCGGAGCCCGGGGCTAGAGAAGCTGGAAAGCTAACGCTACCAAGGCGGTTTAGGCGCGCCGCAGCGGGGATCTGCCGCCGCTTGTGAGGCGGCTTGACTGGCGCGTGGTGCAGAGGCGGTCGAACACCTCGTCGACAGCTGGAAGGTAGGAAGACGCTTCACTTGGCTGCTGGAGCTTGGCAGCGTTCGTTTGCGATGCAGGCCATAGGCGTTGAATCGCAAGGCCTGGAAGGGCAGGGCGATAAACTGCCGCGGCAGCTTGAGACGCTGCGTATTTCGAGACGGAAGCTGCAGCTGGGCTACCTTCTGTTGTAGACCATGGCGAGCGGCTGTCGAGAGTGAGTCCGGCCAAGTTGAGGTCTTGGCCGAAAGCAACGTCGTGTTCGTTCGCGCGAGGATCTTCCAACTCCTCGACGACAGGCAAAGCGAGCGCGGCTGGCGCAACGATGGCGAACGGCGTGGCGACGACCGCTGCGACCGTAGCGGCGCCGTAGTTGTTCTTCCAGACGTCGAGGTCGCCGGCGTCGACGACCAAATTGCCGCTGCCGTCAGCTCCCAGGAGTGCGGGAGTCTTCGCGCCGAAGCTCCGCTGCCACGTGAGGAAATCTTTACCGTCGACGACATTATTCGAGTCGTAGTCGCCGGGAGTACCGGGGATGCCGTTCCAGCCAGGCGATCCGCCGTTCATCGCGCTGGCGCGCCAATTGGTCGGATCGCTGGCGCCGCCTGCCGGATTGATGATTTCCAACGACGGCCCGCCTCCGTCCGGAGCGGTTGGCCACAGGCCGCCGTCGTCGTACTCAATGGTTTGAATTGGCGTACCGTCTGCGGCTGCCAGGACGATGATCTCGCCGCCGTTGCTCAAGTTCGCCGTACCGTAACCGCTAGGAGCGAGGTTGACGCCGAGGCCGTAGACCGCTTGGAACTGCGTTGGGTTCTTGGCGACGACAATGCGCTGTCCGGCTGCCAAACTCAGGCCGTTAGCGAAGACGTAGGGCGTTGCAGCGAACGTAGTGAGTTGGACGCCGGAGAGATCAACGGGCGCCGAACCGGTATTAAGAACCTCGATAAATTCCAATTCTTGAGGGTCGACGCCGACGGGAGCAATGGTCGGGTTGTAGTGCAATTCGGTAATCGCCAGCGTCGGAAGGGCCGACGGCGCAGCTGCCAAGAATTCGACCGGCGACGACCAGTGGCTCCAATGGCCGTCGCTATCCTGCATGCGCACGCGGGCGCGGTACGTCTTGCCGGCCGCGATGGCGCCGCTGGGGACGCTCACTTGGTTGGAGAAGCTGGCGAGCTCGCCCGACTCCCAAGTTCCTTGGATTTCGTAAACATACTCGTTGCCGGCGACGAAGTTGGCGCTCGAGGCGCTCTTCACTTCGGCGACGCGCCACTCCATGCGAGCGAACGTGCCTGGGCCTTGGGGATCGGCGAACGCGGACGTCTGGAAGGCGAGGCCGTCAGCCGCAAAGCCGACTGCGCCAATGTAGGAGATCGTCGGCGTCGATGGGATGCCGATGTCGCTCCCTTGCGAGACCATTTGGTTGTAGCCGTAGCCGCCGGGGCTGAGGTAGCTCTGCATGTAGGAGACCAAGCCCGCGAACGTTTGGTTTGGCAGCAGGCTCGCGTTAAAGTTTTTGTACCAGATGCCTTGCTTGTTCTTCTGCGGGTGATAGTCCCACTGCGATTGGTTCGCGTTGACGATTGATAGGTCGCCCGTGCCAAGCGTGAGCGTCCGTGCGAGTTCTTCGATTACCTTCGCCGCATCGCCGTTGCCGAGCAGCAGGTCGGTGATCTCGCGCAAGCGGTTCTGGTACGCGAGCTTCGCCGCAGGATGATCTTGCAGCAGCGTGCGAATGTTTTCGCGCGTCGTCACCGGCGTGCCAAAGTGAGGCGCGTCTTCGAATGTGAGATCGAGATCCCACGGAATGACGTACCACTGCCCGGTCGCCTGATTGTGGTAGTAGTTGACGTTCTCGTTCGGACGGATGTCGGAATTGTTCACCGCGTGGTTGATGAGGTTCCACGCAAAGTACACGTCCCAGTTGAGGTTCGCTTCCCACCATGCGAGCGACTCGAAGCCGCCGTCGGCGCCGTTGAGGAAGGCGATCAAGTCGGAACGATCGGTCGGCAGCTCCGAGCCTTGATGGCGATTGGTCGTGGCGCCGAAGGCCTCGCCGTGCATGTTGTAGATCGTGCCGTCGTCGAGTCCGCGTTCGTCAAGGAAGCTGCCGTCGGGCTGCTCGATGCCGATGTAGAGCCCCCAGTAGTCGCCGCCGTATTGATTGGCGCCCGTTTCCGAGGCGTCGTCGATGACGCGAAACTGAAAGTAGTGCGTCTTCGGCGACGGGGCGCCGGCGAGTTCGTACAGCTTGAATGCCGCGGGTTCGAACAGCACGGTGCCGTCGGTCGACGCATCGTTGCGCCACCAGGGGTTGGTGCCTGGCAGGACGTTGATCTCATCCCATAGCTCAGCGTAGGGCTTGCCGTAGTTGTCGCGGGCTTGCAGGAAGTGGCCCGTTTGGAATTCGATCTTCCACTTGTTCTTGCCGACGGCATACGTCGACGCCTGGCCGCGATTGCGAAACAGCACGTGATCGTAGACGACGCCGTCGTAGACGAGCGTGCCGCGGAACTCGACTTCGTTGTAGGAGGGGTTGTACTGGCTGTTTTGGATGTCGGCGGCGTTCGCAATGAGATGGTAGGTGGCGATGTCGTCGAGCTTGGCGCCGCTGTAGACGACATTGGGCGAGACGCCGGGGCGGAGCGAGGCGGTGTAATTGGGGACGCCGTCGTAGACAAAGTAGGCAAAGTTCGGCTGCGGATCATCAGCGTACGGGCCGCGCACGGAGGCGTCGAGCGTATCGGTCGCCGTGACGCGGTAACGCACGAGTCGACGGTTGACTTGCAGCGAGCCCGGCAGCGTCACGGAGTAGACGCCGTCTCCGGCGACGGCGTCGCCATTGAGGCCGTCGTCGGTCATTGTCACGATGGTCCAACCGTCGCTATACGCGGAGTCGCTCAGCCGGACGTAGGCGCCGGCGTCGACGGTTTGATAGT
Organism: Lacipirellula parvula; assembly: GCF_009177095.1. NCBI lineage: Bacteria > Pseudomonadati > Planctomycetota > Planctomycetia > Pirellulales > Lacipirellulaceae > Lacipirellula > Lacipirellula parvula. Next base: position 5,411,117 of record NZ_AP021861.1, on the reverse strand, counting down.
CGAGCTTCACCGACTGCACGCCGTTGGGATCAGTCACCTTCATGGTGATCGTCACTGCTTGGCCGCTGTCAGGTTGCAGCACCGATTGCGTCAGTTGCCGCATTTGCGGCGCGGAGTTCGTGGCGTAAACGGAATTCTGGGCGCCGGGCGTCGGTAGGCCGAGCGTATCGGCGGGGATGCCCAGTTCCAGATTGAACGACGCATCGCTGCTGCCGAGCGACTCGTTCAGCACGTGGACGGCAATCGTGTTCGTCCCCAGCGTCAGGTACTGGCTCATCCCTGTGAGGACAATCTCTTCCCACTCTGCTTCGTGGTTGGCGCCGGAGGGGCTGTTGAAGTTCTTGTCGCCGGGAGAGACGTGGAACCGCGTGACTTCGACGCCATTGAGATAGACGATGGCGCCGTCGTCGACGTAGATTCGCAGCTTGAGTCGATCGGGAACGGAGCTACTCAGCGTAAAACTCTTGCGCGCGTAGAACGTCGAATAGCTGTTCTGCATATCCGACAGGATCGTCGCGTCGTCGCCGTCGCCGAAGCCAATCGAGGCGAGGCCCGACTGCCAAGCAACTGAATCGTTGCTCGTGACGAAGCCGTTGAGCCGCCAATTGTTGGCGGGATCGTTGGCGACCGTCGGCGGGTTGGCGGTGATTCCCTTGCGGTATTGCCAGGTCGTGCCGGGGGCGATCAGCCGCGAGCCGGCGTTGGGCGTCGACGAAATGCCGGAAGATCGCCAGTTGCCGGCAAGGTCGTTGTCGAGCGCGGGGTTGATCAGTTCGATGGAACTGCCAAAGTCGCCAGTCGTCGGCCAGGGAAAGCCGAGCTTGTAAGTGACCGTGTCGATCAGCGAATTGGCGGCGTCGCGAAGTTCAATGGTTTCGCCGTCGTTCGAGAGCTTATCGCCCGTTTCCCATTGCCCGAGCGGGGCGAAGCCGAACTTCGCTTGGAAGTCGGCGGCGTTTTGCGTGACGACGACGTATCCGCCGGCGGCGATCGCGGCGCCGCTGGCGAACGTGTAGTCAACGGCTTGGTCGATTCGCCAATCTGAGAGATCGACTGCAGCGGCGCCCGTGTTGTGGAGTTCGATAAACTCGACTTGCTCGGTCGCATTCTCCGGGTCGTAGTGAAACTCGTTGATGACGACCGCCATCAGATGACGCGGTTCCAGATGTTCGAAGCCGCTGCGACGGAGGCTCGCGTGGTTTGAGAAGGGGGGCTTCTTCAATCGGTGCTTCTTTCGCCCAAGAGCCATCGCGGAAAATCCCGGTGTCGATAATTGCGTTGCAGTGATGAGAGTGCGTCGTGGAGGAGTTCAGCTGCTCGTGATGCCTTACCGTTCAGTATGTCATTGGCGAGCGAGTTGTCGCAAATCGCCGGACCAATGTCGGAGCGTGGTGAAGTCGATGGCGGCGAACGCATCGTCGTGTGCTTGATGGTTGCCCGCGTTCAGCGTAGCGTGACTTGCCTCGCTCTTGGCCCAAACGCGGCGGTTGAGGCTCGGCGCTGTAGGTTCTTCGTGACCGCTTGAGGGCGTTGGCTCGATATTCCGCGCGCGGAGCATCTCGGTTCGACCAGTCGGCAGTTCTGACGCTAAGCCAAGCGTCGTCAGCGCGAAGGGCCGCCTCTCAGCAAGCGTTTCAGTGAGCACCTCGTCTGCCGAGTGCGCCGTAGGGGAATCGGCGCCCGCGATGCTCGCCGGAGCAGCGAGTGAATCCGGGATCGCAACCGCAGCGACGGAGGATGCCGCGATCGCCGGCGGGTTGCTCGCGCCGAAGGTCGCTTTCCAGACCGCCAGATCGGCCTGATCGACGTCGCCGTCCTCGTCGGCGTCGCCTTGAGCGTGCGTGCTGCTGGTGGCGCCGTAACTACGCTGCCAGCGTAGAAAATCGGCGCCGTCGACGCGCCCGTCAGCGTTGAAATCGCCAAGCCGCAGTGGGAACAAGGTGGGCGCCGCCGTGGGGATGACTTCGATGTAGTTTGGCCGCGTTCCCCGTTCGACCGCGTTGCCCGCATCGAGCGTCAACCGGCCGTCGGCGACGGTCACCATCATTGTCCGTTGCTTGAACTGATTGGCGGCGAGCGTCGCGTTGTTCCAGAAGGAAATCCCCTCGACATTGAGCGTATGCGCCGAGGTGAACGAAGGATCCCCGATCGAGACGGTCACTGCGTAGACGCCGTTTGGCAGTGCAAGTTCCCAGCTCTGCCCGGCGTGGAATTGGTTGAGCGTGTCGAGCCGTTGGTCGGCGTTGGCGTCGCGATCGCGGGCCACGTCGGTGTGATCGCTCGACCATCCGTACGACTGACCGTTGCCACGGTTGCCGAAGACTAAGCCCGCATCGGCGAGATACCCCGCCGGAGTCGCTGCCGACGCCGTTTGAAAGTTGACGTAAACTTGCGAACCGGTTTGATCGCCGATGAGCCGAGCGTTCGCCCAATCGGCGTGGTCCAAGCCGTCGCCATTGCCGGCATTGCCCACGACCAGCCGCAAGACCTGCACGCCGACGACGCTCACATCGACTTTTTGACTCGCACTGGCCCCGGTCATCGTTCCGGAATTGAAGAGCAAGACGTTGTCAGCATAGACCTGGAAGGTGACTGATCCATTGTCGCCCGTTTCGTCGTCGACGCCGACGTCGGCGATGAACCGCTCGAACTTGCCGCCGAGTTGATACTGGACGTCGGAGAAGGCGTGGACGCCGAGGCCTTTCACGTACCCGACGCCTTGGATCGCCATCGGCACGCCGTCGCCGGCCGCCGCTTCGCCATTGCTCGTGTCGCGTTCGATGGGTCCCCAGCCATTCGGCGCGGGGGCGTTGGCAACCGGCAGGTCGCTGAGGAAAGCGAGCGACCCTGAAGCATCCGCGTAGAGTGCGATGTACGCCTGGCCGCTCGCTGGCGTCGCGATTGTGCGCGTGTTGTTCGTTTCGCCGTCTTGCCAGCGGACGAACGTCGCCAGCGCGCCTGTGGAGGTTAACTGCGTCAGCGGGGCGGTGAGCGTCCGTTCGATGTTGACGACGCCGGTCGTCGTCAGCGGCGCTGCCTGGGGTTGGCCATCGATCAGAATTTGCCCGCCGCCGAAGTTCGTCATCACGGTGAAGTTACTGGTCACCGGATGGACGTCGCGGAAGATGCTCGTTTTGAGGCCGGCTGAATCGACGACCGTGAGCGTGATGCGATACCAGACGTTGGGCGAAATTTCCCCGATCGTGGGGATCACAAAGCTGCCTGAGCTGATTCCCGCCGTCGGCGGCATGAAGGGGTGCGAGTGCGTGTCGTGATGAAGATCGACTTGCCACGTCATCGCACTGCCGCCCAGCGCCCCATCCTCCAGGTCCTGAGCGGTGGCTGAAAAGGAGATCGTCTCGCCGCCGACGTAGGTTTTGCTGAGCGTGGGCGTGACGATCGTCGGCGTGGGGGGCGTGTCGGTTGTCACTGCGAGCGTGGCGACATTGCTCACGGCGTTGCCGACGATGTTTGTCACGACGACGCGCACCTGGGCGCCGTTATCGGCCAACGAGACGTTGTTCAGCGTGAGCGTGGCGCTGGTGGCTCCGGGGATGTTGACGAACGCCGACCCGTTGTAACGCTGCCATTGGTAGTTCAACGGCGTCGATCCGGCGGCGCTCGCCGTGAATATCGCGTTCTGCCCAAGCGAAACCAGCGCGTTGCTCGGGTGCTGGTTGATCTGCGGGGCAATGTTGGCGGCGAATTGAATCTTGCGAATCGACCCCGTGCCAATGCCCGGTGCTCCTCCGGCCCCGGCGCCACGAGCGATGTAGTAGAGCGAGCCGTCGCTCGTCACTTCGATGTTCATCGGGTACTCGGCGCCAGTCGCGAACGTGACGGCCGCCGCTGGGTTCGCCGGATCGACGTACTTGATGCGACCGGCCGTGAACTGCGAATAAAAGTAACCTCCCTGGTATTGCGCCGGGAACTGCGGCAAGACGCCGCTGTAGAATGCACCGCCGGTAATGGCGCTGTCTTCGCTGTGGTTGTACGCCAACACAGGGTTGGTGAACGTGGGGAACGTCGCAGGGTTGAACGCGCCTTCAGTTAGCGGCCAGCCGAAGTTGCGACCGGCGACCGTGGCTTCGTCGATTTCCTCCCACGTTCCCTCCCCAACGTCGTTGATGAAGTAGCGGCCTGTGACGGGATCGACGTCGCTGCTAAACGGGTTGCGCAACCCCGAGGCCCACACGTAATCGATCCAGTCGACGTCTCCCGGGGCGTTGCCGCTCCAGTCGTTTCCGCCAGCGGGATTCGTATCGGCAGGATTGTAGAACGGATTGTCGGTCCGCGGCGAACCATCGCGATTGACGCGCAGCACTTTGCCGAGCGGGGCATTGTTGTTCTGCACGATGCTGTTGTTCTGATGATCGCCGATTTGAATCGTGAGCGTGCCGTCGGAGAGAAATTGAATCGCTCCGCCCATGTGCCAGATGGGCGCCTTGTTCGTCGGCAACTGGGAGAAGAGCGGCAGATCGAGCAGCACCACTTCGCTGCCGGGCAGGATGGTTTTGTCCGTCGTCGGATCGACCGTCAGCCGGCTGAGGCGGTTGTGGCTCTCGGGGGACGTTGCCGTGTAATAGACGTAGATGAAACCGTTCGTCTCGAAATCGGGATCGAGCGCGATGCCTTGAAAACCGCGTTCGCCGGTTCCATCGCACGGCAACGTGTACGCCAACTGCGACTGCAGCGCGTCATGCTCGATGACGCCGAGGCGACCGTCTTGAAATGCCACCCAAAGGCGATGTCCGGATGGTTCGGCAGTCATCGCGATCGGGCTGGTTAAATTCGACGCGACGACCGACTCCGTAAAGCCCGCCGGAACAGTCGCCAGCATACGGCGATCTTCGAGCGTTTCGAAACCGAGCGACAGGCTCGCCGCGAACGCTGACCGCCCCCTGGAAGTCGGTGGTACTACGTTGCGCGGACGGCGACGCCGCCACCTCAGCTGTTTGCTCATCACGGCGCCCCTCCGTCTGTTCATTCAACCAAACGCCTTCGGAGCCGCGAGTGCTCGCGACTCCGAAGGCTAGTGCGTACGTCATCTTCCCTCTGCGGTGGATCTCTGTGGTCCGTCGCTGAGAGAGCGTTAAGTCAACTACTTCAAACGGCGGCGGTTGGCCAACAGCCCGACCAATCCAACGACTGCGAGCAACCCTGCCGCCGGTTCAGGAACGGCGGAGAGCGCGACGTGAAACGTCCGGTCGTAGCCGTGATTGGCCAGATTGCCGAGCGTCGCGTCAGCGAACGATCGAGCGCCGCCGGCGCTGTTGAACGCCGTCCCGTTGGCGTAGCCAGCGTCGCTTTGCGTCGCGTCGAAGCCTTGCCAACCATTGGCGGAGAAGAGTTCGAAGGCGTAGTCGGCGTTCGGGTTAAGCGTGGGCGAGTCGGCTCCGGTGAGGCTGAATTTCAACCAACCTTCGGTCTTATCGTTGGCGTTCGAGCCGAGGTTCGCGATCCCGGTGAGCGTGGCGATCGGCGTTAGCGTTGTGCCGGCCACCGAGCTGACGCGCAGGCTCCAGGTTCCGGAGTCGAAGACGCCGCCGCCGCCGTCGCCGACGGCGAGGAGCGAGATCGCTTGCAGTTTGTAGGGCGTCGCGCCGGCGGGAGTTCTGAAGGTTTGCCCGGGAGGGCCGCCGTTGTCGCTGTAGTTTTGCGAGTTGTAGGTTCCGCCGCCGGGCGCCGATCCGCCGGGGACCGTGGCGTCGCTCAGAAAGTTGTATTGATCGAGCGGGCCGACCGTCGGCGGCGTGTTGCCGGCGCTGAAGGACATCGTCACCGCCGCATGCGTTACGCTCGGCACGAACATCGCGAGGAGGGCCATCAGACAGAAGCGTCGTTTCATAAGCATCAACCTTTCAAGCAGAGGATGTGAGATCAAAGCCGTTGAATCCCGTTGTCGCCTCTTCTCTCGCAGCGTTGCCCGCCGCTGCCGCGGTATTCGAAAGAGCAGAGCGTCTCGCCGTTTGTCCCCCAACAACCACGGCGAGACGCTTGCTCGTCGGACGCATAAGTCGGTTTTAATGGAGATTTAGAGCGTGACTCCGGTAGCTGCTCGCCTTGCTCACGGCGAACCCGTGGTCGTCACATTGCCGTCGGCGCGGTCGCCCAAGTCACGGTGAATCTGCCAGTCGATGTCGTAACCGACGGTGTGAATGCTACCGTCGCAGTAGGCCATGTTGAGGCCGCCCGCGTGAGCGGAACCGAAAGCGTCTTGGCCGTTGACGCCAGCGGGATATTCAGGTGCATCGAGTAGAGGCGTTAGTGCAGCAAGTGAACCGTAGGCGCCTGAGGCAGTCTTGCGGAAGTTGTCGTTGTTGAATCCGGTGCACCAAGTTTCATTGTCGCCGGCATCGCCCCCCGTTTCGTAGTTAACAGTCGTGAGCGCCTTCTCGCCCACCATGTATGTGTTTGAGGTGCCGTCGGTGATATGCTTAAAAGTGACTTGGCTCCGTTGATGGGAAATGCCATTCAATACCAGAGACGAGTCTTGTGGAGGCGACATCGTCGCTAGTCGGCTTTCAAACCAGGAATATCCGCCAACCGCCGCGTAGGTTGAAGGGAAACTATCCGCTTCGTCGTACACCGTTCCAGAGTTGGCCGCGTAGTCGCTCCGTCCGACCGCCTCAGGCTTGAGCGCGTTGTAGATGCCGGTTGCATTCAGGTAGGGGAACGTCTGACCTCCCGGTCGACGAGACGGGCAGGTGATAGCGTCGAGCGGCGAAGTAAGCGTTGTCCTTGCCGCCGTTCGCTGGCCTTGGGTCAGCACGTCAGGCTGCCCGTCTTTACCTTGATCGTGCAGCGCGGCCTGCTCGAGAAACGGCAGCGTGTTGTAGATCCACCCGCCCGGTTGATCTTTGCCGAAGCCGCGATCCGGATCGCCCGCCCAGAACCAACCCCAACCCCCAGTCGGGAAGTGCTTCTGGATGTCGGCGTGGTTCATGCATCCGAGCGCCATTTGCTTGAGGTTGTTCTTGCACTGCGTGCGTCGCGCCGCTTCACGGGCCGCTTGCACGGCGGGTAGCAGGAGCGCTACCAGGACGCCGATAATCGCAATCACCACCAACAATTCGACTAACGTAAATCCTGCATTTCGACGCCGCATGGCTCGACTCCTCAGTCTCGATGAACGCTTTCCGTTAGCACATTGATTTTCCGCAGCGGCGACCGCGACGCGCGACGCCAGCCAAGCCGAAGATGGCGCCGACGGCGAGGGCGGCGCTTGCTGGTTCCGGCACGCCAATCTGCGCCAGCACGGCGGCCGGCGCGTTGTTCTTCCAGATCGTGTAGTCGGCCAAATCGATCTTGCCGTCGAGCGTGAGATCGCCCATCACGCGAGTGGCGCCGGTCGCTAGGAAGAAGTTGTTCTTGATGAGCGTGTAGTCGGCGAGGTTCGTGAACCCGTCTTCGTTGACGTCGCCAGGGCCAGGGGCCAACGACACGCCGCCGATGATCTGGATGGCGTTGATCGGCGCGCGAAACCCATTGGGGGTCGTGAGCGTGGTATTCGTCGTCAGCGTAAACGACGACCCCGTCAAGCCGCGGAAGCGGAGATAATTGCCGTCGACCGTCAGATCCGCATCGATACCCGGATCTTCGACGAATGCCGTCGGGCTGCCCATCGAGCTGCCGTACTTCACGATGTTGTTGATGCCGTCGTTAATCGTGTACCCGCCGCCGCGATTGGCGTTCGAGTCGCTGACGAAGTAGACGTAGACGTCGTACGCCGGCGTGCGGAGCGTCGTGTCGAGGTTGTTGACGGTGATCGAGATGCCGTTAGCGGCCGTGTCTCCCGTGTCGAGGTAGCCCGAGGTCAGGATCTTGTTCGGCCCAGCGGGGAAAGCGTTGTTACCGCCGGAACGCCAGGTGTTCGGGCTGGTCCAGGTGACTGTCGCCCCGCTGGCAACCGGCGTGCCGGCATTGTTGTAGAAGAGTCCGCCGACGCCGGTGCCGTTGGCGCCGAGCAAATTGTTCCAATTGGCCGCAGGGATGACGCCCGCGACGTCGGTCGGGTTGAGCGAGCTCGTCGCCGCGTCGGGATCGCCGGCGGCGAAGTTCAGCCCCAAGCTCTGGGCATTAACAGTTGCGGGTAGGAGCCACGCCAGGGCTCCGACGATCGCCAACAGGTGCTTTGTATTCATGATTGATGTTCTTTCCTGAAACTCGTCCGGACAGTCAGGATTGGAAGTTGGAATAAGTTGAAGAGAGGAGCGTGCTGATTAGTTGCACGCGTTCGAACTGTCGTTTCGATGAACCTAGCGGTGGCGTCGTCGCCCGCGAGCAGCTACGAGCAGCGCGCCCGCGAGGGCCAACGTTGCCGTTGCCGGTTCGGGAACTCCGACGAGGGCCGCGATTTCAGGAGGAGCGGCCGCGCGCCAGCGGCGGAAGTCATTGAGGTCGACGTAACTGTCGCCGTTGAGATCGCCGTTGGTGAAAATCGCCGCTGGCTTTTCGAGATTGTTTCGAATGATGGTGTAGTCGGCGAGATTGACGACGCCGTTGTTGTCAACGTCGCCGGGGCCGCCGGGAGGCGCCGTGAGCTGGGCGACGAATGTTCGGTCGTATCCGTGCGCGGCCACGTTGCCGAGCGTGTTGTCGTTGAACGACCGGATGGCGCCCGCGCTGTTAAACGCCGAGCCTCCCGCGTAGGCGGCGTCGCCTTGCGTCGCGTCGACGCCGAACCAGCCGGCGGTGGTGTAGACCTCGAAGGCGTATAGCGCGGCGCCGTCGAGCGTCGTCGTATCAGACCCGGTGAATGAGAGGGTCACCCATTCCGTGCCAATGGCGCCGGCGAGCGTCGGAATGCCGGTGATGGTTTTCAGCGGCGTCAGCGTGGTTCCGCTAACCTTGCTGACGCGGACGGCCCAGGTGACGCCAGCCGCGTCGATCACGCCGCCCGTGTCGCCCACGCCCTTCAACGTGAGGGCGGTCAACGCGTAGAGATGCTTCGTGCCGGGGGCGGTAAACGTCTGCCCCAGCGGCCCGCCGTTGTCGGTGTATGACTGGGAGTTGTAGGTTCCGCCGCCCGGCGTGTTGCCCCCCGGGATGACGGCGTCATCCAGCAATTGGGATTGATCGTAAGTGCCAAGCGCCGGCGGGCTGGCATTGAACGAGAGCGTGGCGGCGCCATGTGCCGAAGACGCGATCGTCGCGGCGACAAGGGTGGCGGCGAAAACAGCTTGGATGCGAATCATCTCTCTCTTACCTCCGAGAGTCGTGTTCGAAAAATCTTGTTGACGGGGCAGGGCGGCGACAAAAAGATCCAACGCTTGCTGCGTTGAACTGTGTAATCCGCATCAGCGGCGACGGCGGCCGGCGACGACGGCCAGCGACGCTACGCAGGCTAAGACGCAAGCAGCAGGTTCTGGCACGGCGGCAGCGGCGCCGACGGCGGAGGTGGCTCCGAAGTTGCTTTTCCACGTCGCCAGATCGCCGGCGCTGAGCGGATTCGGCGAGCCGCCGCGTTGCCACAGCAGGAAGTCGGCGCCATCGACGCGGCCATTGCCGTCGTAGTCTCCCGCCAGCGCTGCGCCGGAGGTGAATGAAATCGTGGCCATGCGGAACGTCGACTCGTTGCCTAGGATGAACTTCATGCTCAAGCCATCCTTAGCGGCTTGCGTGGCGAAGTTGCCAATGTTGCCGAGCGAGATCGATTGCCCGGCGGGAATGGCGAGCGGCGCCACCGGGTTCGTCTCCGACAAGGCGCTGGTTGTCGTCGGCGACTCCTGCCAGTTGGGGTACGTTCCCGCGCGATCGGCCAGGCTCGTCCAGGTGGCGCCGTTGAGCGCGCCGGTCGACGACAGAATCGAGTATCCGTCGATCGACAGCGATGTCAGCGAGTCGTTCTTGAGCGACGCGATGCCGGTCGTCGTGTTGACGATCAGCGCGATGTTATTGAGGAACTGCGTGCCGACGTATTCAATCTGGCCGCTCACCACGGCGCCGCCGGTGGCGTGGTAGGTGAACTGGAGATCCTCGCCGTTGACGCCAAGCCCTTTGCTGGCGACCGCGGTTTTGCTGAACCCAGTTCCGAGGGTGACGGACGTTCCTGCGGCGGAAACGTTGAACGAGCCAGTCGGCTTGAATTCGGCCAAACCATTCGCAGAGTTGCCCGGTGCCTTTTCCCAGCCAGCGTTCCCGGCGGGTGCGCCGGAGATGCCCTTGTAGCTGGTGAGCAGCGAACCGATCGTGGGCGAGGTAATCGTGTAGCCATCGAGTTGGCTCACCGCCGCGCCCAGCGGATTGCGGATGGAAAGCTCGCCCGTGTCACGGTTGACTCGCAGTACGAGCATCGTTTCCAAGGCGACCTGCAGCAGTTGGCCGTTGTTTCCGCCGGCGGTTTGGCGAAGCCGATACGCCGAACCGAGGGCGGGGGCGGGGGCGCCGGTCACTTGAATTGGCCCGCCGATCGTGGCGTTGGCGAAGTTGCCGGTGATGGCAGCGGCGTCGACGAGATTCCAAGAGTTGCCTGCAGTCGGCGTCACGCCATTGAATTGCACCGCCAAGTTGCCGCCGAGCGCGACGCTGGCGGCCGATTTCACCGGCGAGTGGCCGGAGCCGCTGGTGATCTCGTGCGTCAAGACGCTCGTTCCTTGGAACGTCACCCCGGTGGCGGAGTTGAAGTTGACGTTCGGACCGGTGATGCGCAGGTTTCGCGAGATCGTGGAACTGCCGCTGATCGCCACGGCGGCGTTGCCGCTGAAGGTTGCTTGGCTAGCCGCCTGGCCAGCGACTGACAGGCTGGCGGCGGCAAACGAACCGGTTCCGCTGACGTTGAGCGTCCCGGTACCGGCGACGCCGATCGCAGCGGCGCCGGTCGTCGAAGGGCTCACCACACTGTTGAACACGCCGCCGGAAGTGATCGACAACGTGCCGGAATCAGCCGCGGCTTGTCCGAGCGACACGCCGCCGACGTCTTGGATGATCGCCGTGCCGAGCGTCGCCGTTCCGCCATTGTTAATGACGCCGATTTCTTCGAAAGCAGCTCCCGGCGCCCCCTCGGGACGCGCCGCGCCGCCAGGCGTGTAAGACCAATTGGCGTTCGAATTCCATCCGGAACTGCCGGTGGGCAGCCAGTAGATGTCGAATCCCGCCGTCGCCTGTGGCGAGGCCGCAATGCTCAGACCGACTGCAGCGAGCGTTGCCGCGATGAAAAGCCTCAAACGCGTCATGATGCATCCCCGAAAGAGTTGCTGTTATCCCTTGCCTCGCGTGGAGGCCCAGCAGAGTCACACAGTCGTGCCGAACGCGCTGGCTCTGGCGGCGGAGCGTCGACCGTCGTCACGCAGCTGATGGCTGCGGACTACGCCGTCACTCGACTCGCCAAGAACACCGCTGGATGACAAGCGAAGTCGCGCGTCGTCACGATGAGAAGAGAGTTAGAAAAGCCTCTCGATCGCGGCGTCCCCACCGCGGTCTGCCTAGTATCTCCGGAGGGCTGGCCGTGGTGACGCGCTTTCTTCATATTTTCTTCTTTTGTCGCCGGAATTTCGCCAAGAACTCTCCAGTCGCAGAAATTTGCGGAATCACAGATTTTCTTCGCCACCCGCTATCGTTTCGCGGAGACTCTATGCTGGAGAGGAAGGCAGCACACCATTGTCGAGGCATCGGGTAGGGGCATCGGCGCGCCATTTCCAAACGGTTGAAATTTCTACGATGAGCGATGGACGCAGCGAGGCGCTGGAGGCTTACGTGCAGGCGTTGACTGCCAACCAGGGCCGTCTGCGCGGATACATTTTGGCGTCCCTGGGGAACTACGCCGATGCGGCCGACGTGCTGCAGCGCACGAATCTCGTCCTCTGGAAGAAAGCGGGCGAGTTTCGCACCGGCTCGGAGTTCTTGCCGTGGGGATTGACCATCGCCCGCTACGAAGTGCTGTCGTTTTTGCGCGACGGCCAACGCGATCGGCACGTCTACTCGACGGCAGTTGCGGAGATGATGCTCGACTCTGCCGCCGTGGAGGCAGCGGATGCGAACGACCGGCAAGCCGCTTTGCGGAAGTGCCTCGACAAGGTGCCGCGGAGGAATCGCGAATTGCTCTGGCAGCGTTACAGCGCGGAAATGTCGATTCGACAGATCGCCGCCCAAGCGCAGCGGAGCGAGGACTCAATCAAGAGTCTGTTCCTGAGAATCAGGAAGGGACTGGAGCGTTGCGTCGAAGCGAGTTTGAACTGGAACGCAGACTAAGGCAGCGGATCAGGGGCAGCGACGACGACCGCCGATCGTCGCTTGGAATCATCAATGGCCACCGAAGAAGACGAACTTCGAGAACTCTTGCTCGTCGCACTCGACGGAGAGTTGTCGGACGAGCAGCGCGCACGGCTCGATGATTTACTGCGCGGCAGTGAAGCCATGCGGCGGTCGGCTGCGAGATTCCTCTACGACGATTCGGTCCTGGCAGAAGAAATTGGTACGCTGGGCGAAGCGCTCGATTTCTTGCAGCATCCCCTGGAGCAGACCGCGTCGGGGGATGTGATTCCCATGGTTTCGTCAGCGGGAGCGGCGGGCTTAGCCCGAGGTACGGCTCAGAGTTCCCGCAAACGCTCCGATTCTGTAGAACCGCCCAGCACGCTCCCCACTAAGTTCTGGCGCGCCACTGATTACGTCAATCGGCACGGCGTCGCGGTCGCTCTTGTCGCCAGCATCGCCGCCGTGGCGTTCATGTGGCAGTACACGACGATGATGGCCAAGCTTGATCGCCTCCACACGCTCGCCGCGGCCAGCGATCCTGCCGAAGTGAAGAAGCATCGGCAAGCGATTATCAAAGGAGCCGCCTCTCCCGGCAGCCCGCCCGTAGCGCGAGTTACCGGTCTGTCTGGTTGCGAGTGGCCGAAAGGCGTCTCGGGGCTGAAGTTCGGCGATACGCTGGCGCCTGGGCAGCGCCTCCGACTGACGAAAGGGATCGTGCAGCTGACCTACGACGCCGGCACGCGTGTGATGCTCGAAGGCCCGGTCGACATGGTGATGACGACCGCCATCGAAGCAAAACTTTCGTCGGGGAAAATCGCCGCCGCCGTGCCGAGATTCGCCCGCGGCTACACGATCCTCACGCCGACGGCCGAAGTCGTCGACCTGGGCACGGAGTTCGGCGTGGCTGTCGACAAACTCGGCGATTCGGAAATCCACGTTTTCGACGGCGACGTCGTCACGCGGCCGCTCGGCGAAAAGGGCGTCGACGGCAATCTGGTGCACACCCGCCAGGACCAAGCGGTGAAGTTCGGCGTCTCCGCGAAGAAGCCGGAACGAATTCGTGCCGATAGCAAGAAGTTTGTCCGTCGCCTGATTCCCGACCTCCCCGCCGATAAGCTTCCGCAGTTGCCGCTGACGGAGAAGCTGACGCTCTGGCTGGCGGCCGACGTCATGCCGAGCATGCAGGAAGGGGATCCCGTTTCGGTTTGGCCCGATATTCTCGTTGGCGAAAACAGTTTCCCGGACGACGCCTGGCAGTTCGACGAGCGCCTTTGCCCGACGTGGATTCGCGATGGGGAGAAGCGGCCGGCGATTCGATTCGACGGCTGGTCGACCTATCTGTCGACGAGCCCGATGGAAGCGGGCGACCAGCAGACGGCGTTTGTGGTGTTCGCCCCCAGCCCCGCGACGTTTGCCAGCTCCACTCACGGCGGAATGCTGCTGAAGTATGGTTTGAACGCCCCCTCGCTGGAGCTGAGTCTCCTTACCGACCACGTGCCGCGTGGCCTCGTTTGGGCGAGTAATTCTGTTGGAGAGACCTCAAACGTTGGTATGATAAGCGGCGTGCCAGTGAAGCCGTTGGCGCCGTGTGCTGTCGCCTACACCTACGACGCAGTCGGGAATCATTCCGAACTGGCGGTCAACGGGGTGAGCCGAGGGGTATCCGACGCCCCGCGGCGGCTCGAACAGCATGCCAAAAAATACATTGGCAGCCACGCGCAACCCTGGTACGAGGCATACTTTCTAGGCAATATGTACGAAGTGATCGTGTACGACTCGGCCTTGTCGGACGCCGAGCGTCAGCGGGTTTTCCAATACTTATCAACGCGATATGGACTGCAACTCGGCGAGTAGCCGGTTGAGTCCGAAGTTCGACGCACGCCCAGACGCGGTCGACGCCAACGAGAGTCGCAGCAGCTTGCCAAGACGCTGCCGTCAATCGTGAGGCGAGACCCTCGTTTGCGGCCGACAGCAATGCGACGAGACGCCATGACCGCCTACCAGCGAACATCGGCTACGACGCGGCAATTCCAGAGCCGCGGGATTCGCCCAGCGCGGACTTCTCAGCGTGCGTTCACGATGATCGAGCTGTTGATGGCGATTGCCGTCATCTCGATGTTGATCGCCGTGTTGCTGCCGGCCGTTCAATCGGCTCGCGAGTCGGCGCGGCGCACTCAGTGCAAAAACAATCTCAAGCAGCTTGCACTGGCCTCGCTCAGCCACCATGACGGGCAGGGGCACTTTCCGACCGGCGGCTGGGGATGGTATTGGCTGGGCGACGCCGACCGCGGGTTTGGCAAAGATCAGCCCGGCGGTTGGATGTTCAACCTGCTTCCCTACTGCGAGCAGAGCGCGCTGCACCAACTCGCCTCTGACGGCGATCCCTATGTGTTGACGCGAGACCAGCGGGTTGGCGCCTGCCAGATCGTAGAATCTCCCCTCTCCGTGCTCAATTGTCCGTCGCGACGCGCGAACCGCACCTATCCGCTTTCGGCTCACGAGGGCGGGAGCCTCGGCTTCTTTAACTCGAACACCCCCGTCGCCGCTGGTCGGAGCGATTACGCGATCAATTCGGGGCACGTCTACAGCGAGTGGCACAACGACGCGCTGGGGCAGGGGCCTAAAAACTACATCGATGCCGACGTTTGGACGGCCAACCGCATTTGGGGAAGCGACCAATCGCGATTCTTGCAGCTTCCGAACGGCGAGCCGACAATGACGGGCGTTTCCTATGAACGGAGCAAGGTCGCCACGCGCCATGTGCTCGACGGCTTGTCGTCGACCTACTTGGTCGGCGAGCGATACATTCCCCACGGCGACTACGAGTCGGGACTGAATAGCGGCGACAACGAGACCTGGTGCACCGGATTCAATAACGACAACTATCGCAGCACCGGTTGGCTCGTTGGGCTCAACTATGTGCTCGCGACGCCGCTGTTCGATGGCGTCGTCGTTACCGACGAAGTCACGGCCGGTCGCTACGGCTCAGCCCATGTCGCCACTTGGAACGTGTCGTTCTGCGATGGCAGCGTTCGCGACATTTCTTACGACATCGATGCGATTATCCATCGCGACCTCGGAAACCGCGCCGACGAAAACATGGTTTCGCCGCCGTAAGGTTGGCTGGAACATTCTTCTCGCCGCATTCTGCGGATGCACGCCGCCAGTACGCCGGAGGGCGCGGCACGCAGAGCCGTTGATTAATTGCCGGCGCTCTGCTCGCCTCTAAGTCGCGTATGCCCTGGTGCTAGGGCCGCGACGCGCTCTCTATTCCTGTGCGGGAATTCTAGGCTCCCGCGTCGTGCGCCGAATCGCGGATTGCATGTGGCGTAAAGTGTTCTATCATTAGGGGTTCACGCCATTTCTGGAGGGTAAGCGAATGGCTAGCGTCCTGATTGGAATTCAGGTGCCGGGCAACCGGTTGCGGGTTCGAGTCCCGTGCCCTCCGCTAACGCGCCAGCGCGCGTTCGTAACGTGTTGATTTGCAAAGCTTTCGAAGGTCAACATGTTTCTTCTCCTGGTCAGTGTGCACACAACTGTGCATATCCGCCGGACGTCACGCTGACGTCCGGTGCTCTTGTCGAGGCTCTTTATCGTCTTTTGCGAATAGACCGAGCATCGCCTGTTGCGAAATTTGGTCGGCGATGTGGGTGTACGTTTTCATGATGCGAGCGTCCACGTGACCGACCCATTTGCGGACGATCGCTTCCGGCACGCCCTGGGTTAATGCGTGCGAGATAAAGGAATGACGGAAGGTATGTTGGTGGCCAACCAATTGCAACTTTTTCAGTACCGTCTTCAAATGACTGAGGGCTCGACGGTCAGAGATTTGTCGGCCAGCGACGGGGCATTTGGCCGATGGTCGCGCCGTAAATACCCAGCGCCATTGCCGCGGCTGCTGCACAAGCACTTCGCGCAGTTCCGCCCCCATAGGCACGACGCGCTGGTCGCCTGTCTTGGGCTTCCAGCCCTCTTTAGCTCGAATATGGATGACGCTGTTGACGAAATCAACGTCGTCCCACGTTAGCCAAATGGCTTCGCCGGCGCGAGCGCCGGTGTATGCTAGAAAGTGGAAGTACTCTTGGTACGGTGGTTTGGCAGCCGTGAGGATTTGACCAACTTGGTCGATGGTCCAGAATGGCTGCGGCGTGACTGGGGCGCTCTCAATCTGCAGGCCATGTAGCGGGTCTTCAGTAATCAGTTTTCTCCGTAATGCGAAGTTTATCAGCTGGCGGATAGTGACCAAGTCATTCTTAATCGTTTTCGGCTTCGCCTTCTCCGAGCGTAGATTTCGGAATGCGTCGACGAAGCGGTGATCGATCTGGTTCAGACGCTTGAGTCCACGCTCTTCGGCGAGCTTCAACAAGATTGAGAAGCAGTGCTGGTATTTTCCGACGGTTTTCACGGAGCGACGCTTGCCCCGTAAGTAAGCGATATACTCTTCGATCGCCGCTTCGATGCCGGCAGGCTGGGCGGCGCTTTGCACAGTGCCCGCGATAATCTGCCGCTCGAGCTCAAGTGCCAGCTTGCGAGCTTTTCCAACGTGTTCTGTGCGCAGCGACCGTCTCTTCTGGAACCCGTCGAGTCGCCAGTAAGCCCACCACTTGGTGGAATTTTTTCGCCGGTAGATCGAAACGATCTCGCCGACGAGTTCATACTTTTCGTTTGGAAGTTTTCGAGACATCTTGGTCCTGACCGAATACAAAACGGATAAATCGGTCTCGCCAGATGCGGACCTCTCGCCCTTGACGGAAGCTGCACCGCGATAAAAGACCGCGAGAACGCCAGTCACGAATGGTGCCTAGTGGATATTGCGCTAGCTCAGCGGCCTGCGGCATTGTGAGAATTGGCGGATATTTCGACGCCATACCACCCGTCGCCAAAGCACGGATGATCTCGTCATCCTCAAGATGAAGATTCTTGTCGTACTCCATGATTGCATCCTCGAGAAGGCTATGACGGCGAGATCCGTCTCGCGGCGTCACCATCATCGAGCATGCATCACAACGACAATTGTAGCGATGCTGCTTGACTGTTACTTGACTACTACTCTGGGGCGGGCGCCCAACAGATCTGAGCCCCACCGGACTGTGTAGAGAAGCGAATCATCGGCACTTTTCGATTGAGTTCTCCAACCACTTGGTGGATGCCAGTAGCGACTTTCGCGGGATCCAACGGGTTTGCGACAACACGAGCCCAATCCATCAATTGGAAAGCCTCGAGCACTCGATATCGATTGGTGTGAGGCTCACGAACTTTGAATTCCGCGCACTCTTTTTTCCCGAAAGTCAGTATCCCCGTCGCCAGATCAAAATTTGGTAGCACCGCTATCGTAATCGACTGCTCCGCAGCTAACTCGCCAAGACGGTTTAGTAAGAGACGCCGCCGCGATAGAGTGACCACATCAGCAGCGACTCCTAAATCCAAGACGGCTCGTTCTAACGAGATTCTTTTGAGAGCGGCGTAGGCTTCTGGCAGCCGACCTAACGGAAAATCTTCACCGAGTTGCTCCTGCTCGGCAGGAGAGAACTCGGACTCCCAAAGTTGGTAGGCGACGCTACGGACACCGATGCGCGCCAGGGCTTCCGCGAGAAGGGCCGCGACTTCTGGAGTGAGATCTGTTCTAGCTTTGGGATAATGCATGCGAGACTCCTTCTTCATGTATTATCCGCTAGATCGCCCCGTTAACCAATAGATCGCTCTCCTATGCGATTGCACCGGGATTTTCGGGAATTTCTCTCACACCAGCTAAGACTGCTTCACGTGAGCTGCGGTCGACCTCGACAGAAGCTGCCGCTTGTTCCTGGCGCCACTTCTCCGCCAAACATCTTCCCACAAGTCGAATGAATCCGTGTGCTGCATCTGATAATATCAACTTGCCGCAATTTAAGTTCGCCATGTTTCCTCCAATCTAGCGTGCCATAGTTACTGACGTTAGCTTTCCAAACAGAACTCTCCCTTCGTCCAAACAACTACCGCTACCGTGTTAGCCGCGACCGACTTGCGATGCCCGTGTCTCTGGTCGCTTGGCGCGGCGGTACTCCTGATAACTCCACCCACATGGAGTCTCCCTGCTCCTCTATCCAATCTGCGGGAAGCAGGACTTGTCCGCCAACGAGGCGTTTGAACTTGATTAGCATCGCTTTTGGAGGCAAGCCAAATTTCCCGCACAGCGCTGACAGTTCCTCCCCGCGGACCGTAATGTGTTCCGCAGCCTCCAGAGAAAATGCCGACCATAATCGTGGCCAGCGAATCGTAGTATGTTCCATTCGACGCAAGTGGCGCTGCGCTTGCTGAAGCCTGTGGTCGAGACGCAACGCCAACTCCAAGAGCGATCGCCAGCGACTGTCAAGCCGCCGTCCTCGGGCGTACGGCCGCGGACAGCTACTCAATGACTTCAGCATCACGACTTCGGCAGTCCAATCGACCGAGTTGCCGGCTAGTCTTGGACGATAGCCGACAAGCTGCACGCCACGATCTGGCTCATCGAGCACGATCACGGTTGTCAATCGATGGAGTGGCACCAGCTTCGATCCGTTGGTGTGGTAATGGAAACCGAGCGCTGCCCCCTCGCGAGGATGGCGCTCGTAACGCGAAAAAGCATGCACTCCGATTTGCCGTCGCCAGCGACGACGCAGACTGGCCGATGACGTCTTTGAGAATGTAGTCGTGGTCATGAAAGTTCTCCTGAAATAGTTGTGAGATCTGGTGTGTCGATAGAAGTATTCGAAGCAAGCCGACGAGTCCGCGCATCACACGAAGCTTCATGCTCGAACAGCCAGCAAGCGGCCTCGACGTCGATGGCGGAACTTCCCTGTCCCGCCATGACGCGCCAACAAATACCCAATGCCAATAGCGCAGTCAGTGCAGCCGCCAATGAGGCGCCTACGGTTTCGGTCGCCGCCCATCGGCGCTGGCGTTCAATTGCAGCTTGGCGGCTTAGCTCAAGCTCACTCCAATTTTCGAGCAACCGGTTCCGCTCCTCCTGGAGCTTTCCTTGGGCGAGGATTAAGTCGCGCCGAGCCCGCGACTCTTCTTCCACTAGACGACGAGCATTCTCGCTCGCTCCTTGAGCCGTCTGAGCGATGATTTCGCTCTGGCGAGCCTGGCGGTCAGCCGCCTCGCGGGCGATCTCCGTCGACTGGTCTCGGCAACCGACTAGACCCCACAGAGTTAGGGAGATTATCATTAATGCTGTTCTTTTCGCGCTGTTCATCACGGCGTCCTAGTCGATCGAGGAGCACCGCGATGATCCGCTCGAGCGTTCGGCGGATGCGCACCTCGCGAGCGAGCGCTACAGCGACGCTTACCAGCGCTGCCGCAAGCGCGAAGATTAACGATTGAAGCATGCTGACTTTCCGTTTGCGGCTCAGAAGATGTCGTCATGGCTCAATATCTCCTCCGCGATGCGATCGACGTCTTTCCAGAGCGTTGGATACTGGTAGGCTTCAATCGCGGAACGCCAGTGATCATCGAATACTTCCGCGGCGTTTCGCGTTCGTCCTCCGCCGAACCAACCCATCACGATGGCGAAGGCCCAGTCGAGGGCCGGGTCGGGCTTCGCTTGACGGCGTAGCAGCCAGTGTTGACGGAACCGCGTACGGCCTGGAGCGCGATGATCAATTGAGTGGTGCCGCTCTAGCCGAAGTAGTTCTGCCGCTGGTCCCGCCATGAGGAAACGAACGTAGTTCCGAACCGGAGCGTACGGCAGATTCTTTGCGGCTTGTTGGCAGTGATCGAAAAACGTTTCGAAGCGGTAGTGACGATCGCCATCACCGAGCGTCTCGCACAAGACGCCGAGCTCGCGGGCCATCACGGCGTGGCCAGCCACGCGGTAAGCGCGCATCTCGTGCGCATGCATGGGAGTGTAATTCACAGGCGCGTCTCCTGGAGAGAGAAATGGCGGAGGCCGGGGCGCTTCGGCGCCAACCGCTAAACCTCTCGTCATCTATTTATGACGCGTTTCAGGACCAGATTTAGCTCACTGCAGAGCGTATCCGCTCCAGCTTATTTGTTCTGAGTAAGGCGCGTACTCGACAATATTCGAACTCTCCGACGCATAGTCGGTATACTGGCAGCGCCAGCTTTCAGCTTGAGCGCGTGACATCACTCAGAGGGCTGGGAAATGACTTGGAGGAGTTGCGCTCCTGCTAGAGAGAGATCGACGATCTCATTAAGTGCCGCAAGATTTTTCGCACGGCGTTGTTGTCCAATTTGGTCACAGAAGACGAACAACGAATCTTTTATTGTCACATGGGAAGCCGCGGCGCTCATGAAATCTCCCAGGAATACGGCGTAACGGCTAATCTCCACATCGGTTGCACCTATTGCTTGCAGGTAACATTTAACAATATCGCACTTGATGATGCGGTGTTGAGTGTTTAAGGAATCCCATTTTTCTTTAGATGTGGCAAGCGTCTCCTTAATTGTCGCCATATACATTTGCTCTAACAACGACGTGTACCATTTTCTCTTATCAGGCGAAAGCTTTGCCCATTCTACTGAATTGCACCTCGCTTGAAGCGCCATTTTCATTTGGTCAATCATTACATTGTCGACAAAAAGGTCTGTGAATTCGTCTCGCAGTTCCGGTGACGCTCCATCCCACCCCTTGAATTCAAGTTCCTTCAGAAATTGCGTTGCTCTCGCCCGTTCGCGCGGAGGCAATTTCTTGATAGCGAGGATTAGTTTTGGGGGCCATTCCGTACCCTCGCGAGGGATCGCTGACGCATTGACCGTGGGAGCCTCGGGTTGTATGGCGACATTGCGGGAAGGAAGTTGCAACTGCGCTAATAACATCCAACCCAAGTAAGCGCCGAAAGCGGTTCCGATGAACTGTCCGATTGACTTCAAGGAGGCAGCTGGCATACGCACGACCCACTAATGATGCGACGTGACTTGGAAATGCTGGATAAACGGGCATGCCTACGTTGGCTGCAATTTTTTAACACAGGAATTTCCCGTTTTGGGAAATTATAGCTTGGCTCGATACGCTCCGTCCACCTTGGGCGTAGCGATTAATGGCAAAGTCACGGCATACTGCCAAGTACGAGAGGCTTCTTACCGAATTACGGGCGGCTCGGAAGCGCGCAGGCGTGACGCAAGTCCAAGCGGCAAAGCACTTTCGCACGCACGCATCCTTCGTTTCGAAGGTTGAGTCTGGCGAACGCCGGATCGACGTGGTCGAGCTTTCAGACTTCTGCAAAATCTACCAAATTAAACTTGTCGATTTTCTGAAATCGGCGGGCATCGATTAACTAGCGACGGCTTTGCAACCGCAAGCAATGCGGTGCATGGAGAATACGCCTCTTTCGGTAGACCCTGTAGCGGAGATATGGGCTGGAGCATTCGGCAGATCAGCTGCAGTGGCAAGTGTGACCCGCCCCCTTCAGAAGAGCCCACGCTTGGAGCGAGAAGCGCAAGTCGAAGGAGAGTATACCGACGCCGCGAGGAACGAAGTTCAATTCGGAAGGGATTGTCTCGAATCTGCGTGAGACCAAGGTAGAACTGGCTCGGGAGAAGAAGGTTTTCGAAGCCTGTAAGCGGATCGACGTGACGGAGCAGGCGTAGTATCACTGGAAGAAGGAGTACGGCAGCCTACGGATGGACCAAGCCAAGCGTCTCAAAGAGATGGAGAAGGAGAAAGCCCGGCTGAAGCGTCTCTTGGCCGACGCTGAGACTTGATAAGGCGATTTTGAAGGAAGCCGCCTCGGGAAGCTTCGGAGTCCGACGAAGCGACGCCGGGCGGTTGAACACGTTCGAGACGCCCTCGGACTCGCCCGATTGCACGATCCCAGCGACGAGCCGCGGCTGCTGAAGCTGATCGCAGGAGTAGTGAGCGACTACGGCCGTTACGGCTAGAGGTACCTCTAGAGTCGTTAACTACTTCAGAAGCTTATCAGCGACTTCAATTGTTCTTAGTGACGCGACGGCCTCCGTCCTTGAAACACCGGGCGATGATCGAAATTCTGCAGAAGCCGCAGGCAGGAAGCTGCTTCGACTTCGTATAGTCTATGAGCGAAGCAGACCCAACCGATCACTCGCATTGAAGATTCACGGCCACATCTGCAAAGTGTGCGACTTCGATTTCGATGCGACTTACGGCGCTGATCTTGCCCATCAATACATCGAAATTCATCACACGCGATCAATAACCGAATTGCACGGGCAAGTCATCGATCCTGCCGTCGACTTGGCGCCGATGTGCGCCAACTGCCATAAAATGGCCCATCGGCGGACCGTTGCCATCGTATCGATAGAAGAACTGCAGAATCGCGTGAGGCACTATCGTCGGACTTCGGCACTCTGACTCGCGCTCTGACACTTCGACGACCGACCGTCGTAGTTAGGGCATTGGACTACTTGTTAGGTGATAATAAAGATTACGACAAATAGACCTCTGGTGCGAGCGCACTTGCAGCGCTGTTTCCTTCAAGATGGCCTGATCAAGCTCCGCGTCTGCCAATAGACGCTTCAGCCGAGCGTTCTCATTCTCCAGCTCTTTGAGACGCTTCGCTTGGTCCATCCGCAGGCCCCCGTACTCTTTTTCCCAGCGGTAGTACGTCTGCTCCGTCGCTACCACAGGAACTTATGCTTCACCAGGTTCTCTTCAAGCATAACCCACTCTTTCGCACCCGGGGACAACTGGAATGCAGTGGCAGTTCCGTCATCATTGAGTCTCAGGAATCCGGAGAAGCTAGGTGTTCTATTCGCTCTCACAGTACTAGTCCCGACATTGATCAATGCGTCCACCACGCCCTCATTCGAAGCATCGAGTTCATCGCCGAAGCGTACGGAGTATCGTAATAGGCCACCAGAGTAAGCCTGCATGTCGTAGAGGTGAAGAGTTTGGATGTTTGGATAGGCACTAGAAACCATTGTTCCCCGAAGTTCTCCGTCTTCATCTCTCACGCTAATGCTCAACTTAAGAAGCATACCATTTCCGCTACACTCCCAAAGGCCCCGCCACGTCTCTCCTGCGAGTTCAATCGGTATGGGCGATTCACCTGCCGTAGTCGGCGCTGTGACCTTAGTGACGGTTCTATGACCGCACCCAGCGGCTGTTAGAAACAGTATCGTCCCAAACGCGAAGTAAGCGAGGTGACGACCGTACGCAGGAAACCCATCCATAACTAATTCCTCGTTGCGATTTGCGACGATCAAGTCTCGCAAAGGTGTCTAATCCGATATTCGCTGGCCGAAGACTTGCATTGGCAAAAAAAGTCTTCGCAATCCGCCGTCTCGACCTTACAACGGACATCGGAATGACTTCGTACCCGGCTGCGGAGAGGTGCCATTCGAGTAATGGCTACATGCCTGTTGTTGCGGCTTTTCTGCTCTGGCAGTGTACGTCGCCCCTATTTCTTGCAGATCGCCCCGCTGCGGGTGCTCGTCTACGGCCCAACGACTGACTGGCAAATGATAGAGGTGATCGGCCTCAAGCTCTAAATCGGCTCCAGTTGCCGAGACGGCACGGCCCACGAGAGCTTGGCCGCGGGCAAGACGCATGTTAGCGTCGCGGTACGTTAATTCGAAAGGAACCACAATGACTGCCAATGCCCCGGCGCAATCCGAGACTGCTCGCCAGGAGCTGCATCCACTGAGCGATGCTGCTTTCTTACAGCAGTACTGCAACCTTCCCGTACACGTTGGGAAGCCGTTGAAGAACATGTTCTCGCACAGCGAGCCCTCAATTCCGCCCTCGGCGCTAGAGCCGTTGTCGCCGGCGATGTAAATGATGATCGTGTTGTCCGCGTCGGGCAGTTGCTTGACCGCGTCAATGACACGACCCATGCGGTGGTCGACGTGCGCGCCGTAGGCACAGAACACCTCCATCATGCGCGCATAGAGCCGCTTCTGGTCGGCGTTGAGCGAGTCCCATGCTGGCAGACCGTGCGACCGCTCGGTCAGCATCGTGTTCTCCGGCACGACGCCGAGCTTCTTTTGCCGCGCCAATGTCTCCTCGCGATAGGCGTCCCAGCCGCCGTCGAACTTCCCCTTGAACTTCTCGATCCAATCTTTGGGAGCGTGGTGCGGCGCATGCGTCGCACCGGGCGCGACGTACAGAAAGAATGGCTTATCTGGCGCGATGCTCTTCATCTGCCGGACCCAAGCAATCGACCTGTTCGCGAGATCTTCGGTCAGGTGATAATTCGGATCGGTCGACGCCGGCACGAGGTTGCGGTTCTCGTACAGGATCGGGTTCCAGTGGTTCATGTCTCCCGCGTTGAATCCGTAGAAGTATTCGAAGCCGAGCCCGTTGGCCCAACGGTCGAACGGGCCGGCTTGGCTCGTATCCCACGGTGGCGTGTTGTGGTTCTTGCCGATCCATGCCGTGCTGTAGCCATTCTGCTTAAGCACCTCGGCGACCGTGCCGCACGCCTTGGGTAGCACACAAGTGTAGCCGTCGTAGCCGGTCGCCGTTTCTGTGATGCTTGCGAAGCCGTTGGAGTGGTGGTTTCGTCCAGTGATCAATGCAGCACGCGTTGGACTGCACAGCGCCGTTGTGTGGAACCGATTGTAGCGCAACCCATCTGCCGCGAGCCGATCCATCGTCGGCGATGGGATACCTCCGCCGAACGTAGAGAACTGCCCGAACCCAGCATCGTCGAGCAGAACAAGCAAGATGTTCGGCGCGCCTTTGGGTGCCTTGACGGGCTGCGGGAACTGAGGCTTGTCCGAGTCGAGGTACGTGCGTCCTACGTCCCCCGTGAAGCGAAAGTCCGGACGCGGCAGCACGCTGGAAGTACCGCTCGCGTCACCGACGTCTGCACCGAAACAAATTGTCTGACATTCGGGCATCGATGTAACACCGACCCCAATCGCGAGTACAACGGCGGCAAAGGATGTTGAAAGACGCATGATCGCTCCCTAATCCTGGCATAGAAAAGCTGATGGGCGTGGCAATCATTCTAAACCGATTACCTGTCGCGTTCAGCCATTCTGATCCGAGATTTCCTAGACAGCGGCCATCTACCAATCGCCCTAATAAAGGGCACCAATTGCTGAGTCGCGACGGCTTTCGGGCGGCCAACGGGGCAATACAAGGTCGGAAGTAAGCAGGAGGAGGCCTAGGGCGCTTAGCTTGGTACCTTCGCCCCTGACGTCGCCCGACCAGCCGGGCTAACGGTCGTTAGCTTGCGCGCCGAGGTGTTCACGACCACTCACCCCGAGGTACGTGCTGCTATTTAAGCGAGGTCGATTTCACCGACGCACCTGAACACTGGGCGAACTCAATCGGCGTGTTCCACCTTAGCTAACGGTCGCACTTCAAGAATCACGGTACGCTCCAGTGCAGGAATCGCAGGGTCGCATAGTCCTAGGGGTTAGACGTTTCGATCGCTTTGATAGTCAACCATTCTTCGCACGCTTGAAGAAGTTCGCTCTTAACAATCGGCTTGGTAACGTAGCCGTTGCATCCGGTAGCCAAGCAGCGCACCTTATCTTCCGCCATGGCATGTGCGGTCAACGCAATGATGGGGCGTACAAACCCCTCCTGTCGCAAGGTCGATGCGAGGCTGTACCCATCCATTTCAGGCATCTGCATATCTGTTACGAGCAGGTCGAAGCCATGTCCGCTGACTGGTTCTTGCCGGATAAGCTGGAGGGCCTCCAAGCCGTTATCAGCAGTCGTGACTCGCAAACCGGCTCGTCCAAGATGGAACTTCAATATTCGCTGAATATCCGGGCTGTCCTCGGCGACCAAGACGCTGCCATGTAGCCTCCCGCGCGGTTCGACGGTTTTCGGAACATCGCGCTCAGATGCGATGACGTTCGTCATCTGAGAGTTTGCAGCGGCAACGAGTGGGAACTTCAGAGTAAAAGTCGATCCGACGCCAAGCTCAGTGCACTTCAAGGAAACGCTTCCGCCCAAAAACTCAGCGAGCCGCCGGCTAATCGTCAGGCCCAAGCCCGTGCCGCCGTACTTGCGCGTTAACGACGCATCCGCCTGTGTGAAGGGTCGAAAGAGCGATGACGCCTGCTCCTGCGTCATACCAGGGCCTGAATCCGTCACGTCGATCTCGATGATCGTTTCATCGCCGTAGGCGTCTCCGTACGCACCCTGCCGGATGATCAAGTCAATTGAACCCGCCTCGGTGAACTTGGCGGAATTCCCCGCCAAGTTAAGAATAATTTGCCTCAAGTGGGTGGGGTCGCTGATGATAATATCCGAGATGGGCGTTTCTAGGCGGCAGGTGAGCGCGATCCCCTTTTCCGCCACCCTCGGCCCGAGAATATCCAAGACTTCGCGCAGCACGGACGGGAGGGAAGTTTCGACCAGTGCCGTGTGAAACTTACCCGCCTCAATCTTAGAAAGGTCGAGAATGTCGTTAATTACCGTGAGCAGGTGATCCCCGGCTTTGCGAATGGTTTCGATCGTCTGCAGTCGACGAGGAGGCGCATCTTCTATTCTGCCGTCCTCGCGCAGGATGTCGCAGCAGCCCAAGATCGAAGTGAGAGGCGTGCGAATCTCGTGGCTCATATTAGCGAGGAACTCGCTTTTGGCTCGATTGGCCGCTTCGGCCCGCTCCGAACTGCTTTTAAGCTCCGTGATGTCGCTTTCGATTGCCATGAAGCCTGTGAGCACGCCCTCTGCATCGTGTAAGGGGGCGATGTCGATCGAAATCCAGTACTCTCTTCTATCCTTGGCGTAATTGATGATCTCAACCGATGTAGGCTTCTCCTTTTGGATTGCTTCCTTCAGCGCCCCGGCAACTACCTTGTCGCTATTCGGTCCCTGAAGAAAGCTGCCGGGCGTTCGCCCCTTTGCATCATCAAGCGTATACCCGGTGATTCGCGTAAAGCCTTCGTTCACCCACTCGACTCGTCCCAAGACGTCCGTGATCACCACGGCATTGCTCGTCCGTCTAGCAATCTCGGCCAGCCGCTCAGCCTCCAGCGACGCCTCGCGAATCCGAAGTTCGCTGGCCCGCAATTCCGCAGTGATCGATTTTGCCATCGACTCGGCGCGGCTGCGACTTCGTGAGAGCGACCAAACAATGGCGCCGGAGAAGAGGCTAACAGTGATGCCCGCTGCAGCGACGACGATTGCCGGGGCGAAACTAATATTGCCTTCAAAAACGGGCGTTGAACTCGTCCTCAGCGTCCATTGGCGACCCCCAATGTCCACGGTTCGCTGAGCAACGAACATGCGACCTGAATAGCTTCCCGCAGGCAACGGGCCTAGAACATGATTTAGATGCCCGTCATAGTCGTAAAGACGGGAACCGCCCCCGACGTTCGCCCCGTCGTAGATCTCAAGATCCAGAAAATCGACTTCGCTTTCGACGACGCCCGCCATCGCCTCTTCAAGTACGATCGGGCAATACAGCAGTCCCACTAACGCCTTGGCCCTTTGTTCGGGCGTTTTGATCTCCACTCCGTTACGGTACACGGGCAAAAAATACAAAAAGCCGCAGCGGGATTTTGGATCTTGCACCAAACTAACTCTGCCCGTAATTCTGGGCTCGCCGCTTCTAATAGCGTCCTCAGCGACAGCGCGTCGATGCAGATCTTGACCGATATCGAGCCCCCAGGCTTCTGCATTCCTATCAAGCGGGTAGATATGCTTGATGATGAGGTGGTCTGTGCAGATGTCCGACGCGTGGCCCGCGGAGAAATGCCTGATCGAAAACTCCGGCGCTTCGTCTGCACGCTCAGATTGCAGAAATGCTGGCAGCTTTTCCGCTTCCACTCGCTCAATAAAGCCAAAGCCCACCGCTCCCGGAAATTCTGAAGGCAGATCCCGCGAGGCGACGTACGCTGCAAACTCAGCTCGCGTCACCTTTTCACTTGATGCGTATACCCCCCGAGCTCCTTTGAGACCGTAGATTGGTTGATTGACGCGACGCCGCGTTTCGGCGGCAAGCGAATCTGTTATCCGATCGAATCGCAGACTCGCTTGCGATTTAATCGCCTTCGAAGTGATGACGGTTGCTAATAACGTGCAAGCCAGCCCAGCGAAGAGCACAATCGAAGTGGCCGCTATGACCTGATAGCGATGTTTCCTAAATGTGCTGGGCATTTCGTCTCTCCGGCGAACAAGCCTCCGCGATCGGGCGAGCGACTGAGCAAATGTAGTCGGTTCAGGCAGTGGCGTTTTCCAACGCTGCTTCTTTTGCCACCGCTGCGGCAATGTCGCCGTCCGACAACTTAAATGGACTAGCGTATCCCCGCCGAAGTACAGTCAACTCCCGCAGCGTGTTCCACCAGCGATCAATGTTCTCAAAAGCGAGGTGGATTGTTTCCAAAAGGAGTTGGGGATCGTGCAGCGGCTTAAATACGCAAGCACTGGCTCCTCTTCTTAAGGACCGTACAACCGAGGACTGGAGGACAACGCCAGTAAGGATGACCACGTTGATTCCGCCGTCATACTCCTTAATTTGTTGCAGCAATTCCAACCCGTGCAATTCGGGCATATCCAGATCGAGAATGACGACGCGATAATTGCCGTCGCGGATGAGCGACATGGCTTTAGTAGGATCGTTCAGTTCATCGCAGGCGATGCCGTTCCTTCGCATTAATTGCGACACCAACGCCGTCATCGCCGGATCGTCGTCGACATGCAGCACTCTGTAACTCTCGCGATTCATAAGTCTCTCCTAGCATTGCGAAAGGGTGTTCATGCGTCCGCAGGGATGGCATGACGGCTGCGCCACAGCGTGTCTGAAAGCGATCTCCGCCAGCGACGCAGTCGCGAAATTGACTGCTGGACAATCTCCTCGATTTCGCCTTCGCCTACCGGCTTCACCAAATAGTCCGCCGCCCCGATGTCGCCTGCCGTCACAAGTGCAGACGACGTCGAATAGGCAGTCAAAATGAGAGACTGAACCCACGGATTGAGCCGCTTCGCTTGACGAATTAGCTCCAGGCCATCGACGTCGGGCATGTCGAGATCCGTGACGACAATGTCGGTCCAGACCTCGCTTAAATGCGCATGGGCGGCTCGCGCATCAGTGAAAGACGTCAGCTCAACGTCCTCGGGAACAAAATTGCTGAGAACCCTATTTATCCACCGTGCCTGAGCAGGGTCGTCCTCAATTGTTACAATGCTGATTCGGGGTGGTGAAAGCGAAGGCACGTCTCGTCTCCTTTTGTTGTAGAATTGCATATCTTTGCGAGTGAGGCAGTCTCGAAAACGCGTTCACGACTGCTGCTCGAAGTCTTACCAGCTAACGACAACAGAGGCCGCAATGACTACGTCCTCGTCAGACGGTGAAGAGGGGCTTGGTGAACTACTTGCCATGTATGCCTCGGAAATGCCGGCGCGCATCGAGTCCA
Organism: Lacipirellula parvula; assembly: GCF_009177095.1. NCBI lineage: Bacteria > Pseudomonadati > Planctomycetota > Planctomycetia > Pirellulales > Lacipirellulaceae > Lacipirellula > Lacipirellula parvula. The sequence goes on along the minus strand of NZ_AP021861.1, from coordinate 5,381,645 downwards.
TTAGGAAAGCCGTGGCGACGAATAACCGCGAACAGTTGAAGCGATTATTTCATCAGCTGGTTGGATCGGCCGGAAGTTACGGATTTGATTCCTTATCGGTGGAAGCCAGGAAAGTAGAGTTGGCCCTCGGCGCAAATGCCTCTATCGATGACCTTTTATCTGACATAGACGCCGTTCTTCGGCTGTGCGAGAGGGTGATCGCCAAGTAGCGTTATTTGGTATGGATTGCCTGAGACTGCGTTAAGCTCGCTCCGCCCGCCATCGTCGGCCTGTAACAGTTCGCGCGGCAATGAAACTGCGGCGCCCACTTCGGCCCCATGTCGCCCAGCGACTCCGACGAACCGACGAGGACCCAGCCGTTCGGCTGCAGAATCTGCGCCATGCGGGTGAAAATGCTTTTGCGATCTTCAGCCGTGAAGTAGATGACGACGTTCCGACAAAAGATCACGTCGAACGGCCCCAGGCCAGTGAACGGATCGTGCAAGTTCCGCGTGCTGAAGCTGCACATCGCGCGAATCTCATCGCGGATCTTCCACTGGGCGCCCTCCTTCGTGAAATACTTGTTGAGCCGCTGGGCGTCCATCCCGCGACCCATTTCCATTTCGCCATACAAACCGCGGCTGGCCGTTTCAACCGACGCCGGCGAGATGTCGGTCCCGACGATCTGGACGTCCCAGCGGTGAATATCCGGCACTAAGTCGGCGAGCGTCATCGCGATGCTGTACGGTTCCTGACCGGTGCTGCAGGCGGCCGACCAGATGCGAAATCGTTTGGGGAGGGCGGTCGTCGCCTTCGCGTCGATCATCTCCGGAAAGATTTTGTGCTTGAGCGCTTCGAACGGCGAGTTGTCGCGGAACCAGAGCGTCTCGTGCGTCGTGACGGCGTCGATCACTTCCGACTTCAGCGCCGGCAGCATGTTCGCCTTCACACGTTGGGCAAAATCGACGTAGTTGGCGCAGCCGCTCCGTTTGAAGATGTTCGCCAAGCGCGACTCGATGAGATAAGCTTTCGAGCTATCCCAGCAAAGTCCGCAGAGGTTATCAACCAGGTCGCAGACGGCGTCGACGTCGGCTGGGGTGAGCGTGCTCATGCGGAGGCTCCCACGAGCAGCGACTCGTTGATGCGGGCGGCGATCGTTTCCAGCGGGCCGACGTTGTCGACGAGTCCTGCCTCGGCGACGGCGCGCGGCATGCCGTAGACGACGCACGTCGCTTCGTCCTGGGCGAGAATCGCGGCCCCGCGATCCTTCATGGTGCGACAGCCGAGCGTGCCGTCGCCGCCCATGCCGGTGAGGATGACGCCCCAGGCCTTCTCGCCGTACTCGGCGGCGATTGAACGGAATAAATAGTCGACCGCGGGGCGGCAATTCCGCTCCGGCGGATCGTCGGTGATTTCGATGTACGTGCGGCGCTCGTCGCGAGCGACGCGCATCTGTTTCCCGCCGGGGGCAATGATCGCCCGGCCCCGTTGGACGGTCATACCGTGGTAGCCTTCGACGACTTCGATCTGACAGCGGCGGTTGAGGTCGTCGGCCAGCGTCTTGGTGAAAATCGGCGGCATATGCTGCACGATCACTACCGGCGGCGTTTGCGGCGACAGCAGCGGTAGCAGCTTGTTGAGCGCAAGCGGCCCGCCGGTGGAGACGCCGATGCCGATCAGCTCGGGCGTCCGTTGGAGTGAAGCTGCCGGGGTGCGAGTGGGGGCAGTCGGCTTTGGACGAGCACTGCCACGCCTGCCGCGGACCGCGCGGCAGGCCTCGATTCGCGGGCCAAGATCAGCGCGAAGCTGACGTTCGTTTGCGTTGATATCCGGCAGCGTCGGCTTCAAGACAAAGTCGAATGCGCCGAGCTGCAGTGCTTCGCTCGTCGCCTGCGCGCCGGCAGCCGTGAGCGTGCTGATCATGATCGAGCAGAGCTGAATTTTCCGCTCGCCTAGCTCTCGAAGCAGTCCCAAGCCGTCGAGTTCGGGCATCTCCATGTCGAGCGTGATCACGTCGGGTCGTTCGGCGATGATGCGATCGAGGGCGAGGCGGCCGTTCTGTGCGTGGCCGATGACTTCGACGTTCGGCAGCTGCTCAAGCACGGAGCGGACGACCTTGCGATACAACGCCGAGTCGTCGACGACGAGAATGCGGAGCGGCGGCGAGTTGTGCGAGGGCAAGTTCATAGTGATCAAGCTTCAGTCACAGACAGCGTTCGCCGTTTCAGGCTTGGATGGAATACGTCGTGGAAATGTAGCGCAATGGCCGCGGGGCGATCGACGCCCCGCGGCGTTGCTCCCCTCGCTTACAGTTGGAATTGCGACACCATCCCGCGCAACTGCTCGGAAAGATGCGACAGCTCCGAGCCGACGACTTGCGTCTGTGACGCCCCTTGAGCCGTCTGCTTCGCCGCTTGATCGACGCCCGCCATGTTGCGCGTGATCTCAGCACACGCGGCGGCCGACTCGGCGACGCCGGTCGACACCGTGCTAGCGGCAGTCGCCGTTTGGTGCACGTTCGAAGCAATCTCACGCGTGGTGATGCTTTGCTCCTCGACCGCCGCGGCGATCGTGGTCGACGCCGAGTTGACCCGTTGGATCGCCTCGCCGACTTCCTTGATCGAGCGAACCGCTTCGCCCGTCGAAGCTTGGATCCCTTCGATGCGGCTGCGGATGTCCTGCGTGGCGTTGGCCGTTTGCTTGGCCAGCTCCTTCACTTCGGTAGCGACCACCGCGAAGCCCTTGCCCGCTTCGCCGGCCCGAGCCGCTTCGATCGTGGCGTTCAAGGCCAAGAGGTTCGTCTGCTCGGCGATGTCCTGGATCACCTCGATCACCTTGCCAATCTCGTCGGCGGCGGCGCCAAGCTGACCGATCGTCACGTTGCTCGAATCGGCGAGCTGAGCGGCCGTGCTGGCGATGGCCGAGGTCTGACCGGCGGTCTTGGCAATCTCGCCAATGCTGGCGGTCAGTTCCTCAACCGCCGTCGAAACGGCCTTCACGTTGGCGGTCATTTCCTCAGTCGACGCGGCCATGTTGGTCATGTTCGTCGACATTTCTTCAGCGGCCGCGGCGACGGTCGCCGCTTGGGTATTCGTCTCTTCGGCGCCGCTGGCGAGTTGCGTGGCCGTGGCGGAGAGCTCGGTCGACGTGGCGGCCAACTGCGTGGCGTTATTCGTCAATCCGGTGAAGACCTGACGCAGATTAAGGCACATCGCGTTGACCGCTTCGGCGATCTTCGTGAAGGTGCCCCAAACTTCCCGCGTATCGTCGTCCGCGGAGGCGACGTCGTACGACTTGGTGAGGTCGCCTTCAGCGACCGCGCTCAAGACGCCCGACACCTTCGTCACTTCCGATTCTTGGTAAGCAGCCAACTTCGCCGTGCGAGCCAAGGCCCGTTCGGCGGCGTGCTTCTGATCAGTAATGTCGGTGGCGTACTTCACCACCTTGAACGGCTTGCCGTTCAAGTCGAGGATCGGGTTATACGAAGCCTGAATCCAGATTTCGCGGCCCCCCTTGCCCAGCCGTTTGTATTCGGCGGACTGATACTCGCCGCGGTTGAGGGCGTCCCAGAAAGCGCGGTACTCGCCGCTCTGCGTGTAAGCCGGCTCGCAGAACATGCGGTGATGCTGTCCCTTGATCTCGCCCAGGGTGTAGCCGAGGCAACCGAGGAAGTTATCGTTGGCGGTGAGGATCGTGCCGTCCATCTTGAACTCGATCACCGCTTGCGACTTGCCAATGGCGGCCAGCTGGCCCTCGTAGTCGGCGTTCTGCAGCTTCTGGGCGGTGACGTCGGTGGCGTACTTCACCACCTTGAACGGACGACCGTTCATGTCGAAGATCGGGTTGTACGAAGCCTGAATCCAAACCTCCTTGCCCCCTTGACCAATCCGCTTGTACTCGCCGGCGTCGAACTCGCCGCGGTTCAGCTTCTCCCAGAATAGGCGATACTCGGGGCTTTGAGCGTAGGCCGGCTCGGCGAACATCCGGTGATGCTTCCCCTTGACTTCGTCGAGCGAGTAACCGAGGCAGTTGAGGAAGTTTTCGTTGGCCGTGATGATCGTGCCGTCGAGCTGGAACTCGATCACCGCTTGGGCCTTGCTGATGGCGGCCAGTTGACCTTGAAAGTCGGCGCTTTGCATCTTCGCGCTGGTGACGTCGGTGGCGTACTTCACGACTTTGAACGGCTTGCCGGCGGCGTCGAAAATCGGGTTGTAAGAGGCCTGGATCCAAATCTCCTTACCCCCCTTGCCAATCCGCTTGAACTCCCCTGCTTGAAACTCGCCCCGGGCTAGGTTCTCCCAGAAAGCGCGGTATTCGTTCGACTGTGTGTACGCCGGTTCGCAGAACATCCGGTGATGACGTCCTTCGATCTCCTCCAGCGAGTAGCCCAGGGCGTTCAGGAAGTTGTCGTTCGCCTTCAGGATCGTGCCATCGAGCTCGAACTCGATGACGGCCATGACCTTGTTGATCGCAGCCATTTGGCCAAGCATGTCGACGCTCGCCGTCGAGCTCTTCGTCTTGGCCTGAGGGGTCTTCTTGTTCTTAGCGGACAACGTGGCGGACATGAGGTTCACTCCTGTGAGAAACGATTGAAAGCTGTTGATTCGGTATACGGCGGCGTTGGCGATGCGATTGAACGGCTAGGCGTCGGGGGGTTGCTGGTCGGCGAGGACCTTCTCGATGTCCAAGAGCACGACGATGCCAGTGCCAAGCGCATGGACGCCAGCGATGAAGCGGCTATCGACGTCGTCGACGTTCGCTGGCGCCGGACTGATCTCGTCGGTGCGTAACGTAAGAATGTCGGAAATCCGATCGACCAGCAGGCCGATCGCTTCGCCCCCCGAGTGGACGATCAGGTTGCGACGCTCGCGGCTGGCCGTCGCGCGGGGCAGGCCGAGCACGGCGCGAAGGTCGATGACCGTTGCAACGTCGCCCCGCAAGTTGATCACGCCGCGGACGTACTCCGGGGCGTGCGGGACTTGCGTGATCTCGCTCTGGCGGTTGATCTCTTGGACGACCCGGATGTCGACGCCGAGCAGCATGTGGCCGACGTAAAACGTGGCGAACTGCCGTTCGACGACCGTGCCGGGGCGATCAGGGGCAAGCGTGGCGGTCATGGGAAAACGAACTCCGCGGAAACACGATTCGAAGCAAGGGGAAGGGCGGACGACTTCAACGCCTTAAGCGGGTTGAAGTCGGCGTTGGTTCGAGCCAGCCTTGGCGCCGGTAAAGTTATGGAGCGAGGTGAGCAGCTTCTCGCGATCCATCTTGATTTGGTAATCGTCGATGCCGACGTCCATGCCCCGTTGCATGTCCGAAGCGCCGGCGAGCGACGTGAGAGCGATCACGGGGACATGCCCCCAGTGGTTCGATTGCTTGATCCGCTGGCAGAGCTCGAAGCCGTTGAGGTTCGGCATCTCGATGTCGGTGACGACGACGTCGATCTCCAGCTTCTCCTCGTTGAGCCGATTCCAAGCCAGCAGCCCGTCTTCGCAATCGAAGACGACGTAGCCCTGTTCCTCGATCATCGACTTGACCTGCTTGCGGAAGAAATTCGAATCTTCGGCGAGCAAAACGACAGGAGCCTTGCCTGGCTCCGTCAAGGGCTTCGGGCGATTGGCGAACCATTCGGGGTGGGCCTTCTCGGCGATCTTGAATAGGTCGATCAAGCGCGTCGCCTGATCCGCCAAGACGAGCGAACCTTGCACGCCGACTTCTTGGAAGGTGAGCGTATCGACGTTCGTCGGCACTTCGCGGATATCTTCCAGGCGCGGGGCGACGAGGCCGACTTCCTTGCCGCTGATCACGAAGACGATGACGTAGACCCAGTTCTGCGGTTCGGACGCCCGCGCAGAGATGAGGTTCTCCAGCCGCAATAGCGGCACGCTCGACTGCCGATACTGCACCAGCTCCTGGCCGCCGACGGCGTCGATCTGGTCGGTCCGAATCCGCTCGATCCGGGCGACCACGTCCATCGAGACGGCGAAGTGTTCGCGCGGATGGTTAGTGAATAGCAGCACTGACTGCAAGTCTGCTTCGCCCGTAGCAAGCTCTTCGCCCTTGCTGGCGATGACCTCGTCATGGGTCGAGCGAATCTGCTCATGAGCGGCGATCCCCGCCACGTCGAGAATCAGCGCGACATGCCCGTCGCCCAGGATGGTCGCGCCTGAGAGGCACGGAGCATTCTTAATGTGTCGCCCCAGCGGTTTGACGACAATTTCTTCCGAGTCGTGCAAAGCGTCGACGACAATGCCGAAACGTTGCTGCCCGCTTTCAACGACGATGATGTTAGTCGTCAGTTGCGAATCGTCGCTCGTCGTCGCGATGCTCGGCGCCACGAAGCCCAAGACGTCGCGAAGTCGGACCAGCGGCAGCAGCGAGCCGCGCAATCGCAAGACTTCTGCCGACTTGACCATGTCGAGTCGCTTGGCCATCTCCTCGCGCCGGAGTCGCACGAGTTCTGAGATATTCACTTGAGGAATGGCAAACCGCTCCTCGCCGCTTTGAATGATCAGCGATGGGATGATCGCCAGTGTGAGCGGCAGCGTGATCTGAATTGTCGTTCCGCGTCCCGGAGTCGAATCGACGTCGACCGTCCCGCCGAGCTTCTCAATGTTCGTACGAACGACGTCCATGCCGACGCCGCGACCGCTAACGTCGGTGATCTTTTCCGCCGTCGAAAAGCCGGGGTGGAAGATCAGTCGAATCGCTTCGCGATCGGTGAGCCGACTCGCCTGTTCGGCAGTCACGACGCCCTTCTCGACGGCCTTCTTCTTTAGCTTTTCAGGGTAGATGCCGCCGCCGTCGTCGGCGATATCGATGCGGACCTTGCCCGCTTCGTGATAGGCCTTGAGATGGATCGTGCCGTTGGCTGGTTTGCCGGCGGCGACGCGGACGTCGGGCCGTTCGACGCCGTGGTCGATCGAGTTGCGGACTAGGTGAGTGAGCGGATCCCCGATCGCTTCGAGGATCGTCTTATCAACGTCGACTTCCTTGCCGTCCATGATGACGTCGCACTGCTTGCCAAGCTTCGCGCTCAGGTCGCGGACGACGCGCGGGAACTTGCTGAAAACCGCCCCGATCGGCTGCATGCGGGTTCGCATGATCGCCTCTTGAAGTTCGGTCGTCACCTGATCGAGCCGCGAAGCCACCGCTTCGATGCCGACGTGGGCGTCGGTATTCAGGGCTTGAATTAATTGGTTCCGGCCGAGCACCAGCTCGCCGGCAAGGTTCATTAGACTGTCAAGGACGCCGACCTGCACGCGAATGCTTGTTTCGGGGCTTGCTGTTGCCCCCGCATTAACGATCCCTGAAATAACCGGCTCTTCCTTCCTATCGATCGCTTCAACAGCGTCACTTTTTTCTTCGTCGGAAGGTGGCGATACGCTGAAGTCGACGGGGTCGAGAGTAATGTCAAGCACATCGCTCGAAGCAATTGCATCAAGAATCTGAAGATGTTCGTCGACGTTGATCTCATTAGATGCGTCAACATTATTCACCAATTCAGACAGCGTATCCGCCGCCTTCAACATGGCTTCGACCATCGAGGTGGTCGGACTTAATTCGCGCGTGCGAATGAGCCCGAGAACGTTCTCCAAACTATGGGCAAGCTTGTTGACCGTGACGAGCCCAAGGAAGCCGGCGGCGCCTTTAATTGAATGGATCCCGCGAAAGACTTCATTAACGAGGTCTACGTCGATGTTTGCGCCATTAGCTTCGATCTGCAGCAGTTGGCTCTCAACATGACCTAGATGGTCGCGCGATTCGGTCACGAACTCAAGAATGAGCGCCTGATCGTCGGAAGACATGCGTGAGCTCCTCAGTTGAATCGTCTGCAACTCCTATGAGCCAGATCGATACTGAGGAGCCTACTGCTAGATCAACGGAGTGCAGGCACGAATGCCAGAACGGAAATCCGCATTTTCACCAACGTCAAAGCTGACGAGGATGATCTCGAGTGCGCTACTGTGGCACATATCCAAGCCGGAGACATTGCAATCGATGCCACCCAAGCGAGGGGGCGCGAGGTGGCAACTGGGGGAAAGACTCTAATGCTCACCGCCTCCACCGTCGAAGACGGACAATGTGCTTTCGTATTGGGGAAGGCGAGCAGTGACGTCTGCTGCAAATCGGCGCGTTCTGACTGGAAATGATTTGAGTGATCGAGCGATCGTGCTGCGCGTAATGCGTGCATTGATGTGCTCCACGGCACGCGCACGCCGCCGCCGCAACTGATCCAAACGAAACGCCGATCACGACCAAAGGTACGTTTAGTCCGTTTGATCCGCCTGCCGGGCCGCTACGCGAAATGAGAATATGTTAGTCGTCAATTCGGCATGCCGTGTTCGCATTCGGCAAGCGCCAACCCGATTTGCTTCGTAACATGCCCTCTTTACAAGCGACCGTGAGCGAATCAGTCATGCCAAACCAATTGCAACAATTGCACGGGCAATTACTTAACCTACCAGACTTCCGAACTGCGCTCATGAGTTTTCAACATAGAATAGATAGCTGGTTCCGTATTACCTACGGGGGTTAGCGAAACGAGCGCGAGCTTATGCCTTCGGCGTCTAGTAAGTGTTAACTGCTGCCACGGCGCAAACGCGAGCGAACTGAGCTGAGGCAGGTTATCAGCGTTCAAAGCCGAGCCCACAACTTCTGTCTATGATGCAACTTGACGCCCGCCTGACTGCCGCCGCTTATTGCGCACCCCCGTCTGCTCGGTACGCGAGTATTGCTATTGAGTTAATCGCACGCGCCGATAAGGCGCCGGTGGACATCTTCGTTGCCCCAGAACAGGCTGCCCCCCCGAAGCTCTATTGCCGGACCGGTCTCTCCCTGGACCACGAACAGCTAATGAGTCTTGCGGACATCGGCATACGCGACTTTTATGTTCGCCACGGCGACGTTCGCAAACTTGGCGAGTATCTCAGAGAGGCTTATTTGAACGGCAGGCGCACCGTCACGGTAGCCGAGCAATTTTCTGCAATGCAGGTAGTTGTCTCAGCGGAAATAGAACATGCCGTACGCCTTCTTGACTGCAGTAAGTTTGTTAGTCTCGCCGCGACTGTTGGACGGGACATCGCGGCGCTTATATCGTCCCGGAACGTACTGCCTTACGAGATATTCAGCGTTGCTCGCCACGACTTCAGCACCTTCGTGCATGTCACCAATGTGGCGAGCTACAGCGTATTGCTCGCCAAGCGACTCGGGATTAATGATATTCGCCAACTGGAACTCCTTGCCTCTGCCGCCATGCTGCACGATCTCGGCAAGCGTCATATTCCGGCAAAGATCCTAAGCAAGAGCGGACGCTTGACGACCACCGAACGTGAGCTCGTCGAAATGCATCCCACTCGCGGATACATCGAACTGTGCTCCCGCCCAGATCTCACCTTTGAGCAGCTCATGGTTGTCTATCAACACCACGAGCGCATAGACGGAACCGGATATCCTGTTGGGATAACGGGAAAGCACATCAGCCCCTGGGCAAAGCTGATAGCAGTTGTAGACGTTTTCGACGCTTTAACAGGGGAACGACCGTATCGCGAGCCAATCACTCCCCAACAGGCGATCGGATACTTACTACGAAACGCAGGAACCCACTTCGACGCGGAGATCGTTCAATGCTGGGAAGCAGCGTTCACAGAATAGAAAGTTCGCAATCGCTATCAGCGCAGGCACGGGTCGAACTCTCCGCTGAGGAGGCGCACGCTTTTTTCTCGTTGAAAGGTCCGATGGGCCGCCGCGACGACAACCGCAGGGCATTCCATCGATTTTTCATGCGAAGCGAGGCCGTACTACTCGGCGATGGATTCGTTTACGCCGTCTACACCTGCGACATCTCAAGGCAAGGCATCGGCTTCCTATCGCCCAGACAATTGCTGCCGCACCAGAAATGTAAGCTGGAGCTGCCAAATGGCTCGCGATTCGACGTGCTAATCAAGCGATGTCGCAGGGAAAACGATAATTGTTTTGTATGCGGCGCTAGGTTTACATCTGCTAAAGCTTAGTCGTGTGAAGACTGCTGCACTATCGACCTTTTCACGCGTCGGTGTTCACGACCGCCGCAGGTTTAGAAGCGATACATGACACAACGCTTTACCGATCGCGGCACCATTGGATCAGCCCCCGGCGCAGAAAGAAATGACTCCGGCAACCAATCTTGCGCCAAACCGATGGCTGCAGTGTGATCGAACCATCAGTGGCGTGTTCAATCAGCTTCCACCTCGGCTTGGCGTCAGGCAGCAGGCTCACCTGCAGAACTTGGTTGCACCCGCACGGACAAAGCATCGCCACAAACCATAAGTGCTTGCCCTCGCCCAGCACATAGACCGCCTTTGGGTCGAGCTTGTCCGGCAACTCCTCGACGTGAATGGTTTGCAGCGGTCGAACAGGCTGAACAAACCACGACCGCAACCATTCCCAGATTGCAGGCAACATCCGCCGCATCAAACCTTCCCTCCCTCGCTCAACTCGGGCCTGTCCAACAGCGGAGTAACGTTGCCGCGGCCAACTTCTTTGGCTAGCACCGGACAGACATTCAAATCCCCTTCAGCATCTTTGAAAACGTGCGGCTCATGCACTGCATATCGCAGCGTCGCGTACGCGTCGTTGTCGTCGTACCGAAAGCGATGAATTCGCGCCAGAAGCTCATTGACGGCCATCGACGCTACCATCGAGTTCACGCTGATGACCGCGGGGCGATCCTCCTGCACGCCCTTGATGTATTTCTGCACTAGTTGCTTCTCGTACTCGGCCGGATCGTCGCGCTTCATCAGCTCCGCGCGGACATCTTCCGAGTCATAGATTCCACGCGACTTCAGGCTTGACTTGCCGGGCTGGAGGTAATGCACGGCGCCGGTAATTTGATCGACGCCGCCGGCAGGCAACGCGCGAAGTTGCACGCCGATGTCGATGTAGGGGAGCGTATAGAAGGTCGCGAGACGATTCAAAACATCGCGCGCGGCGAAGCTGTCAGTACAGCCAAACACCATATCACATGATGCCACCGCACGCACCACGTCGGGCGTGGCCAGGTCTTGTGCCAAGGGCAGCACTTCGGTCCCCAGTCCGATATGGCCGATCGCCTCGGCCAACACCTCGACCTTAAATCGGCCAAGATTGGCGTCGCTGGTTTTGGTCATATACATCCGGTTGAGATTCTTCCATTCCGACCGATCAGGATCGACCAGCACCAGGAACCCAACACCGAGGCGAACGAGTTGCTCGATAAGCGGCGTGCCAGTGCCGGAGCAGCCGATCACCGCGATCCGCATCCTACGTAAGCAAGCGACCGTCCCTGCGCCGAACACCTGTGCGTGCCGCCGGGCGAATTCAGGGATATCTCGACCAGGGTCGGGATACCACAAGTTCATATCCTCACCGACCATGCTGACAAGACTCACGGGGTGGAACTCACCATTATCATCCAGCACCCTTGCAAACATGCGCCCGCACGGCAGCATTACTGCGCTCGCATGGGGCTGCTTGTCTTCGAGAATCGTGCAAACCGAGCCGAGGAAACTCGCGTCGGACTTGTCGTCATAGCCCGAGAACGTATCCATACCGCCGGGATGGCTATGAACTTTGAGAATTGCCATGCCACGTTTGGCGGCTTCATTAATCAGGTCGTCGGCAAACAGTGTCGGCCAAGTAATGGTCACCGCGGTTCGCTTGCATTCGGCGTGCGGGATCAACACTACCTTACGCACCATGAATGCATGGCGACCTCGACCACGCAGTCGCCCGCATAGCACGAGCGCTGCGGCCTCCAAGCCGTCTCCCGGAAACAAATGGGCTTTGAGCTGCGCGTGCTGCTCGCCCGTCAATCGAAGAACGTATTCCATTGCCGCCCTTACCGTTTCAGTTCGTCAAGGAGCCACTGCTCGACACGGCGGTAATGCACCGCCAGATCGTCAATCCCTTCGCGCCATTCGTAGTGACGCGACCACTGCTGATACTCCTTACCGTCGATCTTGAGTGGCGTCAGGTTCGGGATGCCGGTACGGCTTTGCTTGGACAGATGCGGAAGGAAGTAGGCCATGTCAAGCTTGGCTGGCGGATACGGTCGAGGCGGCATGCTCCAAGCACCGCCGTCGCGACGTGCTCCCGCTGCACGGGGATCTCGTGAGTATGCTCCGCGATTGGTTCGCCGACATCGCGCCAGATGCGATTCTGTTCCCGCTGCTGGCAAAACGACGCACCTGGCTCATGGTCAAGAAGGACCTGGAGCGAGCTGGTTTGCAGTATAAGACCAAGGAGGGAGTGGCCGACTTCCACGCCGCGGGACGGCATACCTACATCACCCAGCTCTTGCGGCACGGGGCGTCGCTGCCGGAAGCCAAGGAACTCGCCCGGCACACCGACGTGAAGATGACGATGCGGTATGCTCACATCGGCCTCGACGACCAAGCCCGGGCGCTCGCCGCGCTGCCTTCTCCGCCGGCCCCGACAACGCCGGACCCCGCGTCCTCCGATGCCCAGCCCCAATCGGGGGTGGTAGCGCCTGGGCATCGCGCAAATGGCTCAAAGGGGCAAAATGGGACGCCACCTGTCACAATGGCAGGGGAGAAGAGCCCTCCGCAGAAACGCCGAAACCCTCGCAGTAGCAAGGGTTTCGGCAACGACAGTCAGTCTCAGTCATTGGCTGTCGCCGACGACAACAAGTGGAGGCGGCGGGAATCGAACCCGCCGCCTCCGATAAGATTGTTTCCGGCGTGGTCGCTTCTTCAACTAAGCCGGAAACAATCCGCTAAGTATGCAAAGAACCAAGTGGACTCAAGATCAAAGCGGCGGCATAGCACTTTAGTAAGTTCGAAATACACCCAAATCAATTACTCAGCACCATTGACTGGGGTGACCTAGGTCCGCCATTGCCCATAATAGAGTGGCTTTCAACACTCTAGATTACGCCTTCGGAACCGGGCGTTTGGTAGTTCTCCGAGTAGTTCAAAAGATGTCGCCTTCGTTCAATCGCAAATTCCCGTAAGTTTAGCGCGTGAGGCCTGCCGTCTGCATCGTCAGATACACATCGGCCTATCGTGTATGCTGATCGAATAACCTACCCGAACATGCTCAAATGTAGAGTACGTTCTACGACACCTTGAGAGGCGCGGGCGCGCTCGCTGCATGAGCAGAAATTTGGGCAGTGTCCGCCAGTGCAACTCGCGACACTCCCGATGAGTGGCGCAAATGTCTTAAGCATTAAACGTTGAATAGAATGAACGATGGCGTTAACCATCATGGAAATTTAACTAGCAGCTAAAACAGACTCTGGCGTACAGCGACTACGGCGACGCGTCTGATGCTCGCGTCTTGACGACTACCGGCGGGGCAGGGGAGCGGAGGATTTGCTCAAGCTTCGCGCTGATCCAATCCTTGCTCTTCGGGAATTCGGCGTACGTCTTGATGTCTTCAAGCACCGCATCGTCCGGGCTGATGCCGGCGGTTTGCAAAATCGCATAGTCCTGCAGCGATTCGCCGAAGACCTCCCAGCGAATTGAATCGATCGGCCCGTCCTTGCCAGGGTAGATCATGAAAGGATCGCCGTAGGGAATGCCGGGCCACATGTCGCTGGAGCCATCGGCGAAGGGGTCGAGGATCCGCTCTTGCTCAAGGGCGTGCCAGTAATTGTATCCCCAGTGGAGGAACCCGCGGGCCTGCAGCTTGTAGAAGAGCCACCCCGACATGCGGATCTTCGCCAACGGCGTATCCATGAAGCGGTTCAGCCATGGCCCCGTCGGAGCGCAACAATAGTAAACCCAGTGGGGGATTTTCGCGTCGATGTAGGCCTGAGCGTAACTGACCATCGGAATCGGCATGTCGGTTAGACCCTGCTTACCATACTGAATATCGCTCAAGGCGTCGATGACCTTCATCCAGGGGGCGAGATCCTTGAGCACTTTGCGGGCAGCTTTATAGTTTTCGACATGCTGCCCTTCGCCCGGCTCATCGGAGAGATGGAAATAGGAACCGGCGAGAATGTCCTCTTGAACCAGGAACTCGTGGAACGCCGGCAGAAACTGCTTCAGGAAGCTGATGTAGGTGTCGGAGAGAGCCTTCGTCTCGGGCGGCCAGAGCATGACGTACTCTTCGCCGACCTTCTTGTAGAGCCGCATCGGGTTCTCAACGCCCCAGTAGATCCACATGTGGGGCCACTCGAATTTTTTGAAACCAATTTCTTTGCACATGTCGGCGAACCGTTTGACGTTGGTCCAATCAAACTCGTACTTGCCCGGCTCCAGTTCATTGATGATGAGAAGTTGGCAAGGACGTTTGAACGTTTCGCGACGATTGAAGAACATTGGCACGTAGACGACGTTCGAACCGTGGTCGTACATGTTTTGCATCTGAGCGCGGGTTAGTTCCCACCAGCGCTCGTCTTCGAACATGCCGGTCTTGTAGTAGTCCCATGTCGCTTCGCCGCGCCACCAGTGAGTGACGGGGAAGTTTTCGCGCGGCTTGATGACGAACGGGCTGATCTCAAGCTTCACCGGAAGTTCGACTTCTTGGCGCAGATCGCCTAGGTAAAACTTGAACTTCAGCTCGCGGACGCCCGGCTTCGCATCGCCAGGGATCCAGAGCGTGATCCAGTAGGAGCGAGTCTCTCCTGGCCCGATCATCTGCTGCGTTTCGGGATAGAGCGGATCGGGAACCAAACCAGGCAGGAAACCGACGCCGTCGAGTTCCGCCGGATCAGTGGTGGGCGTGAAGTGGAGCATCGGGACGAGACCGACATAGCGTGTGCGCGGCTTCAAGCCCTCGGCGCCTTCGATCGCGCCGTCGGTGCGCAGCAGATAGACGCGGTCGTTGCGGATGCAAGCCTGGAACGAAATCGTGCCGTTGCGTGCCGCCAATAGTTCAAGCTTGTGCGAACCAGGCTTCGTTTGCGGGAAGATCCGCTCCAACGACGTCGCGAGCCATAACTGAACAGTTGGCCTTGGTTCGTCGCCGATCGTCACTTGAAGCGCTTCGTCAGCGGCATGCGCGAACGTTGCGAGCGTGACGACGAACAGGCTGCATACGAAGCGGACCAAGAGATTCGCCAATATGGTCATGCGGTCATCTTTCAGGTTGATCGGAAGCGACTAGCGCCGGGGCCATCTACGGGACCGCGACTGGCTCGTCAGGATTCAATTCCAGGAGCACGCCCTGGCCTGGCGCTAGGAAGTAGGCCCAACCAATGTAGGGAAGCATCTCGCCAGTAATGGGCGACACGTACTTCACGTTGCCGGCGTTGGCGCGAAACTCCGGAGCACACCGCTGCGAATTGACCATGCTCCGGTTGACCATCATCACGTAGCGTTTGCCATTCTCGCTGTGGGTGAAATCGCCGCCGACGAACTCCCCTTCGGGGATGTTTTTCACCAGCGACGTCTCACTCGGGCCATGATTCCGCTCCGGCACGGCGCCGCCGATGTGGTAGACGTCGTTCGACTCAAGCTTGAGCAGCACCGGAGCCATGTTGTGAACCTGGCGATTGATGTTGCGCATCCAATGCCAAGCCGGCGTCCGCTCGCCGAATTGGTCGAGCGGCGCGTTGCGGAAGTTGCCGAGATCAGGGGCTTTTAGAATTGGCAGAGAACCCGACATGAACTTGTAGTAGCCGATCCCCTTGGCCCCGTAGACGAGCGAGCCGAAGACCTCCATCCGATAGTCGGTCTCGGTCAGTTCACGGTAGTTCCAGTGGGTGGCCGTGAGAACGACGCTCCAGAAATCGAGCTTATGCTTCTGCGCCGCTTCCCGCATCTGGGCGAGGTTCGTCCAGAAGATCGGCAAAAAGTCGTTGACGCCGTACGTCGTGTACCGATCGTACGACAGCACCGTAGGATTGCAGACGGTAACGAAGTCTTCCACATACTTGTCGTACGCTTTCCCTTCGCCGGGCAGCAGGTTGATGTAAGGCCACTTGCCGGGCGCAAGCTTACGGACTGCGGCAACGCCTCGGGCAAGATCGGGATACTGCTCCGGGCTCGGCTCGTCGCGAAGGTGATAGCCAAGCACCGCGGGGTGGTCGCCAACTTCCTTCAGCACGGCGGGCAGGTTCTGCTCCACCGCGGCGCCGTCGAAGGGGCCGTGATACGTGGCGCCAGAGAGACGTTCGTCAAACACAACGGCCTGCAGGCTTGCGTCGTGGCAGAGGTCGAGCGCCTTGATCGGCACGAACGCAACGCTCGTGATGCCTGCGTCGCGCATCGCTTCGAACGTTGCCTGATCATCAGCATAGTCCCACGCCATCAGCGGGAAACGCGCCGCACCTGCTGCCACGGGTTCGCTTGCAAACGCCGCTGGTCCGCTAAGAAGCGACAATAATGCGACAATCAACATCGACCGAAACTTCATTACAACGTCGCCTGGGAGTCCAATCGGAATCACTTCTCACTGACTTCTGCGGCTGGCGGCGCGAACGTCGGCTTCAACAGCACGCCCTGACCAGGAGGGAGGCAATAGTACGGGCTGATCTCTTTCATCTTGCCGCTGATCGGCGAGAGATACTCAAGCTTGGCGACGGCGTCGCGGAACTCCGGCACGAGCGTCGTTGAATGGGTGAGGCTCTTGTTGACAATCATCACCCAGCGCGACCCGTCTTCGTGCGTGAAGTCGCCGATCGCGAAATCGCTGCCGGACTTCAATCCCTTCACCAAGGTATCCTCGCCGACGCCGCGATTTTGCTCGGGAACGTCGCCGACGTGGTAGACGACGTCGGACTTCAGCTTGAGCAGCGTGGGGCCCATGTTCTGGATCTGGCGGTTCATGTTCCGCATCCAATTCCAGGTATGCGTCTTCTCGCCGAACTGATCGAGCGGCCCGTTGCGGAAGTCGCCCAGCTCGGGAGCGTCGAGAATCGGCAACTCGCGGCTAATGAACTTGTAGTAGCAGAGGCCTTTGGCTCCGTAGACGAGCGAGCCGTAAGCTTGCAGTCGCAGGGCCGCTTCCGAAGGCTCGCCGTAGGTCAGATGCGCCGAGCTGAGGAAAATGTTCCAGAACGGCAAGTTATGCCGCAAGCCTGCGTTGCGTACCTGGGCGATATTGGCCCAGAAGCCGTACGAGAAGTTTCCTTCTTGGCCGATGGGGTAGTTGTCGTACGAAAGAATCTTGGGATGGCACGTGTTCACGTAGACGTCGAGATAGCCGTCGTAACCTTCGCCCATGCCAGGCGGAAGGTTGATGTAGGCCCATTTGCCAGGCGCCAAATCGTGGACGACCTTTACCGACTTCGCAAGTTCAGGGAACTGGCTGTGGTCGGGCTCGTCCTTCAGATGGTAGCCGTACACGGCTGGGTGGTCGTTCACGCGCTTGATGAGATCGGGCAGCGTTTTATTCGCCTCCTCAGCATTGAATGGCGCCGCCCAATGAGCGGGAGTGATCCCTGCCTGGTAGACGATCGCTTTGATCCCCAGCTTGTGGCAGATATCGAGTGCTTCTGGCGGAACGAATGCCACCAGATTGATGCCGCAGTCGGCCATCTTCTGCAGCGTTTCTTCATCGTCGGCGTAGTCCCACGCCATCAGCGGGAACGGCGGCGTCCCTTCCTCGCCTCGCACTTCCTGCGATGCAATCGAGAGGCCGATTGCCGCTGCAAGCACGAGCGCAATTCGTAAACGACTAACGCCGTGTCGAAGAGATTGGCATGAATTCGACAGTCGCATCAAAGAACACTCCACAGGCAAGTTCATGGTGTCGCGCGGGCCCAGCGAAGCTAGCAACTAGAGTCGCGTAATAGAAGCTAAACGGCGAAGACGTACTACCTCGCCGAAGCGATGATAACAGCAGAGTCGCCACGCTGAATCGACATTCAAAGCTCCAGGATATCGCCAGGCTTCGCTGGATGGCGTTCGCCATTAACGATCACAGCTTCCAAGCCGGCGATTTCCGGCACATGCAGCTGAACGCCTTGCGGTTGCTTGCGGAAACTCGGCTCCCACTCGACGTCGAGCGCCTTGCCGCCATCGACCACTTTGAACCGCAGCGTGACAGGGCCCGATTCGGTCGCAATGTTTTGGAAAACGGTTTGCTGCTCCGCGCTCAGCCAAGCCTCAGGGCAAAGGCGAAGGAGGTGGAACTGGCCCGGTTCGAGTTGATCGTCGATCACCGCCAGCTTCATCGCGTAGAACATCAACGCACCCGGCGCCGGTAGGCTCCAGATGCCATGACGATGTTCGCAGCCGCTGAATGTCTGCTGCGACAAGGCGCCGGAAAGCAGGGCATACACCCCCTCGAGGAACTTTTCACGATCACCCGACTGCCACGAGCAGAGAATATTGAAGCTGTAGCATGGCTCGCAGGTCGAGATCTCGTGAGTGAGAACCGCCCGTTGGTGCATGCCGCCGCGCGGGTCGTATAGCTTCGTATCAGGTCCCTCGCGGTAGTAAGCGAGCGAGTCCTTCATCAACGGGTCGTCAGCGTCGAGCAGACCCGCGTACACGAGCACCATCGGCCCAGTGTCGAGAAAGAAGGGGTGGCTTTGCATCTCGGGGCCGAAGAGACCGGTCGGCACGACGCGGTGCTCGACGCCGGCGTCGGTTTTCCAGGTCGGCATCGTCGCGGCGCGTTCGCGATAAGCATTGACGAACGCCTTCTTGTACTCCTTTGCTTCTGTCGCAAACTCGTCGGCCCGCGGGTGGCCAATTGATTGCAGCAGCTTCACGGCGGACTCAAGGCCTTTGTAGTTCCACGCAATATTCCAAACCGCTTGCGAAGGGACGCCCGTGTCAGTGGCGACCGCGGGAGGGAGCACGCCGGGAGCCCCTTCGTGGTTGGTATTGCGGCGAGCATCGCGCAAGAACTCGCAACCCTTAAGAATTGGTTCAAGAGCTTCATCAATGATTTGCTGATCGCCGGAGAGGAGCGCATTCTGCGCCATCGCATGGAGCACCGACCCATGGTCGGTCAGCCAGTCGATCGAGCTGAGTTGTTTCGGAGCCCCGAGGTAGCCAGGGTGGAGTTCGTACGCTTCGCCCGGCGGCTTGGTCGAGCCCTGATACTTGTGAAAAATCTTTAGGTTGTCGGCGACGAACTGGTGATAGCCGAGATGGTCGAGCAGCATGTGCGTCGCCATGCAGGTCGGCGTGGGCCACAACGTGTCGTAGTTCCAGTTGCCCGTCAGGAGCGCCTGGTCGCCGTTTTCGGGATTTGTTTCACTCGTCACCTGGGCGAGTTCAATCATCCGGCGAATCGCGCGATTGACGTGCGGCTCTGGAGTGACGACGACGGCGGCCGTATCGGGACGCTTCGTCCACTGCTGGTCGTTCTGGGAAAGGGCGGCGTCGAAGCCAAGATCGGCCTCGGCGCGCACCGCGTCGGCATCGCCGGGCAGCATCGGAACGAGCAAGTCGACGTACGTTCCTTTGACGGCCGGGATCGAAACCTGCAGGTAATAGTCGCGACTCCCTTCGGTCCGCTCCACGAGCATCGCCGAACCAGCGGACATCATGCCGACGAGCCGCACGCGGCCATCAGGCTCTACTAGCCGGCAACAAGAGAGGTTTTCCTTCTGATACGTATCGCGCGTGAGAGCTCGTGGATAAATGGCGCGTTCCGGATGAACGGTGAGGTTCTCTTCGTGCCACATGCTCCGTTGCATCATGTCTGGGTTGCCGATGTGGATCATCATCACCGCGTTGGGCGACGCCTCGAACTGATCGACATGCTCGACCTTGAGGCGCATCCACAAATACAACCGTTCCTTACCGGTCTTCGCTTCGATGCCGGCGGGCGAGTGGGCGAACACCTCCTCGCGGACGACGATGCCGGTGCTGCCGTACATCGTGTTCATCGGCCAGCGGGTCCAGAGGACCGGCGTTGCGTGATCGTCGTCCCACCCTTGCATTCCGACGCCGCCATCCGGGCGACTGCTTAGTTGAAACGCGTGATCAGGCCGTTGAGGGATGGAACCATCGAACGAAGGGGTGAGCGTGAGCTGAACGCCTTGGCCGATGTATGGGTTGAGATACTCTTTAATCGGTCCCGCCGGCATGCTGCGGAGCGGGTGGGTGTCGGCAACGATCGTCCCGTTGTAGAGCGAAGTGAAACGAAATGGGTGGTTCTTGATGCCTACTGAGGTCCAGACATTCCGCACAGAGGGAAACCAGTTTTTAGCGGATTCAAAGCTGGGCTCTTCGGCCTCAGCCGAGCACGCGGAGATGCACAGCAGGAAACACGCGGCCAGCGCTGATACCTGGGGAAACGAAGATCTCAGCGTGCATTCGCGAGGAAAGTTCATCGTGTAATTCCTAGGTGATTCTATTTATTACTCGAGGCGCGGCAGCTCGCATCGCCCGAGCACATCATTCGGCTCGCAGGCTAAACCATCTTGACCGCGGAAGTAGATTCGTCGCAAAGACACTTGGCGAAGTTCGGACATACGCCGTCCACAAGCAAGGGATCATCGCTGCCAGACGGGCCTAATTCGTCACAAAATCAGCGGCACTGCACGGCATCCGCCAAGGCAATGGCGTCTGGCGAATCGGACTCAGTTGGTTGCTTCCAACGTTTCACTGCCTTTGATCGTCGCCAGTGCGTAGTAGACGCCTAACTCAACTGAATCATTGATGAAGTGGACTGATCCATCCGCGTAAACGAAACTGAGTCCGGCTGGGTGCATGCTATTGAAGCCGAATTGAGTACGATATGGAAATGCCTCGACGCTCGGATCGACGTTGGGGGCACCTGGCACTGCGTAGTTCGGAGGAACAGCCGCCGTAGCCGACGCTTCGATGCTGTGCGCCCAGGAATAACCCATGCCGTAACAACGTCCCTTATCCTTGCAGTTGGCGCGCGACAACTCGAAGGCCTGCTCGCCGGCCATCATCGTGCGACTCGTTCCGTCTTCGATTTGCTGAAACCCTAACGGATCTTGCCATCTTAGCGGCCCCATGATGCCGTTCGCATTCATCCACGGCTCGTCGCCCGTCCGCTCGACGTTGATGTTGGTGAACGGCGGTACGTCAGACTGAGCGCCTAGAACGCCGTCGTAGTTGGTCAGACCGGCGGAAAGTGCGCCGCGAGTGTAATAACTCTCAGAACGGTTAAGCGGGTTATTAAGCGCCAACTCGTCGCTTGGGCATTGAAAAGCCGGAATGACGGCGCCCATCGCGGAGCTGAGCTTCAATGGGCTCTTGGGAATGTCCCCTTGAGCATAGACTTGCGCTTGCTCAACGTGCGGAAGAATGGACGCCAGCCAACTCCATGCACGGCAAGGAGTCGCCTCGGTAATAGCAGGCGACCCCCAAGCGCTCGTCGGAGTTCCATAGTCTCCGCTATAGCGATTGTATGGGATAACCTTCTGGCTCGATTCGAAATTGTGAACTCCTAAACCAATCTGCTTGAGGTTATTCGTGCATTGCGATCGACGAGCCGCCTCCCGCGCAGCTTGAACGGCGGGAAGCAACAATGCGACAAGCACGCCTATAATCGCGATGACGACCAGCAACTCGACCAAAGTAAATCCAGTCTTTTTCACATTGCCCAACACGTTTCGATCCTCCGTTGGCGATCACTTTGGCCGCAAGCTCGGTCCTGACAGCTTGCGATTTGAAGCAGCGAGACTCGTTAATCGGCATTTGCCGCATCAAACAAACGGCGCTCCGCAATCAGTTCGTCACAGCGATGTCGTAGGCTCCTGGAGGTGTCTCTTCCTTCACTTGCAGTCTGAGGGGAGTCGTGCCGGGATCGCGGAACTTCGCGTGGCTAATCGTCTTCGGTAAACCTTGCGGATTGCCGTCAGGCCCGATCGCGGTCTCGGTTACGTAGACCGTGACGACATACTCGCCTAAGGGGGCTCCAGGCTCACGATTGTGCATCAGCGAGTAGCCGCCGTCGGGGCCGATGCCTCCGACTAACTTAGTCATGCCGGAGGCGTCGCTGAATGTGACGGAGCCCTCCTTCGCCGGCGCGCCGTTCAGCGTCACTTTCCCTGAGACGGGAAAGTGAGCCGGTCCGGCTTGGCCGCCGCAGCCGATCAACGCGAGTATCGCGGCCGCCGCGCCCGCTACGCTCCACCGGCTTAGGTTCTTACTGACGATCACACAAACTCCTCCTTCGAAACGCGCTACGACCGATGACGACTCCTATCGC
Organism: Lacipirellula parvula; assembly: GCF_009177095.1. Taxonomy (NCBI): domain Bacteria; kingdom Pseudomonadati; phylum Planctomycetota; class Planctomycetia; order Pirellulales; family Lacipirellulaceae; genus Lacipirellula; species Lacipirellula parvula. The sequence continues at coordinate 5,359,589 of NZ_AP021861.1, read as the reverse complement.
TTCAAGACCTAAGATCGACGCCGACGGCGGGCGGCGGCGGTCAAGGCCACGGCGATACCGCCGAGCAACACCGTGCTAGGCTCCGGAACTGCCGCCGCAGCGGTGGTGGCGGAAGTCCGCCCGTAGTTCCGCTGCCAGATCAGGAAATCTCCGCCATCGGTACGGCCGTCGCTGTTGGCGTCCGACCCGGCGCCTGCGCCGAAATCGGCCTTCCACTTCGTAAGGTCAGCGCCGTCGACGACGCCGTTGCCGTTGAAGTCTCCCGGAATCACCGTCGAACCGCCGACCGTCAGCACCAAACTCTTGCCAACGACTCCCAGGGTGTACCCGCTCGCGTCGCTCGGATCGAGCGCCAGCGAAGGCGCACTCAGCGTGCCGCTCACGGTGAGCAACGTGTAAGAACCGGCCGGCGTGAAGCCCGGCTCAAGGCGGATGTCGACCAATCCCGAAAGCGTGGCGTTGCCGGTGATGTTGAAGAAGTCGAGGTTGCTAGCGCCAATGTCGAACAGCAGCGTTCCCGTGCTGTTAAGCGTCGCGGCGAACGGCGTCGTACCGGCGGTTCCCAGCACGCCGCTGTTGGTGATCGTTCCCCCGCCGGTAACGCCTACGTTCAGATTGAGTTCGCCTTGCCCCGTCACGGTCAAAGTCGACGCGCCGAGCGAGAGGACGCTGTTGACGTCGAGCTTTGAGCCAGCGGCCATCGACACTGCTGTGTTGGCTTGAACTGTGACGGGAACTTGTAGTTCGTGGCTGCCGCTGACGGCGTTGATCGTCGGATTGACCGTACCGCCCACGGTATTCGCTTTGAGTACGATCGATCCAACGCCGCCGATAGCGTATTTGTTGGCATTGTCGAACCGCAGGCCGTTTACCGTTTGCGTGGTGTTCGTGAAGATCGACCGCGGCGCGTTGGCTCTCGTCCCAAACACCGCGATTGGACTGTTGCCCGTCGCCACATTCGGAATCATTCTTGGTATCCAGCTGGTCGCTTGGCCCCATGCGCCCGATGCGCCGTTCCACTCCGCCTGAGTAAAGTCGTCGCCGACGGTGGTGAAATTATCGACGCGCGCCGTCCCGCCGCGCAGCAGCAGAGTCGTGTCAAACGTGTAGGTCTTGCCATCGCCGTCGTCGCCGTACGCGCCGCCGAAGAACGCGAAGCGACCGTTCGGACCCGATCCGTTCAACTTGACCGCAGCCCCGCCCGCTGTGACGTCTCGAGTTAGCACCTCATAGTTTTGGTTATCGAGGTCGACGTTTAGCGTAAGTTCGACGACATGATCGGCAATGTACGACCCTACGGACGGAAGACCCGGTCCGTCTCCAATTGTGAGCGATGACGTTGTTCCGGCGGCGCCGACGCCGTCAATTCTGGCGAAGATTGGGCTGCGACCTTGCTCGCCAAGGAAGAATCCTGCCGATCCAGCGCCTGCGCCGTTGGCTACGACGCGAACCAGCGCCGTTGCGGTCAGGTCGAAGGCATCAGTTCCGCCCTCAACGCCAAATGTTCCGAATGGCCTGGCGACGTCGGCGCCAAACGTGCTCGTGTTGGCTTGCTGATAAAGAACTGACTGGCTCCCGGAAAGCGGGCTCGTTGGCGAGACAGTGACTGTTCCGTTGCTCGCCCCTCCTAGATAGAGTGCGCCAATCCAACCTTGTTGTCCGATGATCGCTCCGGAGGTGTACGCAGGGCTCTCGAAGTTGACCACGGCAGCGTCAGCTGCTTCTGCTCCCAATACGGCCGACGCCGCCAGGACGCACGTCGCGGACCGCGAGCGAACTTTCCGGCGGCCTCGGGCCGCGACCACAGCCGCTGCTGACAAGAAGACGCCGAAAGTCGTTGGCTCAGGCACGGTGACCCCCAGAAAGGTAAGCGTAAGATTGTTTCCGTCCACGTTGAGTGCGAACGATCGGGCATCCTCCGGTGAAAGCGCTAGGCCGCTAGCGTCCAACTGACCGCCGGCGGTCAAAATCGTCACCGCACCGGTCGGCAGCGAGGTCTTACTCCAGACGATGTCGACGATGCCCGAAAGGGTGGCGTCGCCGAGGACGTTGAAGAAGTCGGCGCCGTTTTCGTCGGCACTGACGAGCAGAGCGCCCTGGCTAACCAAGTCGCCGCCGATGGCGGACGATTGAGCGGTTGCCAACGCGCCGAGGTTAACCACCGTACCTCCGCCAACCGTACTGTGGTTCAACCAGACGTTGCCCGTGAGCGTCAACGTGTTGCCGTTAAGATTGATCTCGTTATTAAAGTCGATGCTCGCGCCGGCGGAGGCTATCACCGAAGCGCTGTTCACGAGACTGACCGGCACTTGAATCTGATGCGATCCGCTCGTGACGCGAATCACCGGCGCGACAGGCGCGCCCGAATTATCGGTCTGCAATGCAATGGAGCCCGTGCCGGCGATGGCATAGGTTTGGCCGCTGGCGAATTCAATCGAGTTCACATTGCGAGTTGAAGTTGTGTAGACCGTTTGAGGCGACGTAATGACATTCCCGAAGACGACGTGCTGGCGGCCCGGAACAGCACCGGGCACACCAGCAGGAGCCCAATTGGTCGCCTGCGTCCAACTTCCTGAAGCATTTGCGCCCCAAGCATAGTCGGTCACCGACGGGCCGACGCCAGCCGTGAGTTGTATGTCGTCAATTTCTACGACGCCGCTGCGCAGAATAGCGCCGACCGCCACGTCGTAGCTCCCCTCCGGACCAAGCGCATCAAAACCGATGAAGAACCCGTAAGTTGCGGTCACCGCATCGCCGCCGAAAGTCAAATTTTCAACGATGAGATTATAAGTACTCGCATCAAAATCGACCTCGTAGGTCATCTTCAGCACGTCGCCGCTAAAATAAGTGAACCCAGGCAACGTGGCGACAGCAGGCCCTGTCGTGCCTGCAATGATGTCGCTGCCGACGATCTCGGCGAATATTGGCGTACCGCCGCTGCCCGCGACGGCGTTCAAATACAAGCCGCCTTGACCGACGCCGACGCCGTTCTGATTAGCGCGCAGCTTATAGGAGAGGGTCAGATCGGTCCCAGCCACGCCCGGAACAATGTTGATGACATTGCCCTTCGCGATGTCGCTTCCACCCGTGGTGCCTGCTCCAGCGGGGACGCTCGTCTGCGTATATCGCAGCGACTGCCCCCCTGCAAGAGGCGACGACGACGTCACGTCGACGGTTCCATTAACGGCGCCGCCGAAAAACGGGTCGTTAAAAATATAGTTGCCCGTGTTCCAGCCGTTACTCCCCACAATTGTGCCGTTGGAGTAAGTCGGCGACTCAAAATCGATCGTCACGGCGTGCGCTGGAACGGCCGCGACCGCCACGCTGAAGATCGCCGACAAGACAAACGCCTGCCCTGCCCGCAAGAGCCTCGAACTCGTCATGGGAAGTCCCTCGTCCGGAAAGTTGTTCGTTGAAGATGCGCCGGCCTGTCGACCAGCAAGACGCTCGCACCGCCCTCGGCTCCGTTGCTCGCCTACCGTCCGCTTCGCATCGAGTGACGCTCGCCAGACGCTTCTCTCGCTAACCGGCCCATATCGATGAGCGGCCGGTTGATTTGCGCCCGATGCCGACGAGTCGGTTTCACCCGTCGACATCGGGGCGGGTCGATTACTGCAGCCGGTGCAAGATTCCTCGGCCCGACTATCTGCCCCAAGCAATCGACCCATATGCGGCTCCTTAATTGACTAGCGAATCGTTGAGCTTTCACGCTTCGGCGCGGCGATCCAACGAAACCGCCCAAGGTGCCGCCTGTGGACAATTTCTGACTGAACGGGCTCATGCTATGCGATGCGGCCTGGCAAGGTCAACAACTTTTTTTACAAAATTGGAATTTTATTATTTCATTCCGCCTGGAGGTTGCGGTACGATGGAAGCCGTAGGAAATTGGCCAATAGTCGGACATCCGCCAAACCAACTCGGAAGATGCGCCCGATTTCCACACAAGGATCACAGTTAAATTTCCTTTTTGTAAATTTATTAAAAGACGGCCCGCCACCTCGAATGGGCCTCACTCCAGCCGGAGGCCCACAAACTCACGACCGCCTCAATTGCCCGTCGCGGAAGCCTGATATCGAGACCGCTACAGCCTAGAGCGGGGTAGAAGTCGGCTTCCCTACCAATCGGCAGTCTCCACGCGCATCACGGAAAGCGGGTATGTTTGATCGCGATTGATCGAATTCATCCCAACCGCTTACACCGTCGCACGTTATGCCCAAGAAACGCCCTTCCACGAATATGAAATCCACTAAAACCAACCCGCCCGTCTGGCGACGCGAAGATGGCCGCAGCTCGAAGCGCGCCTACAACCGTTCGCTCGTTTGCGCGGCGCTGTTCCACGAAGGCCCCCGTTCGCGGGTCGGGTTGAAGCAGTCGACTGGGTTGCCGTTGTCGAGGCTCTCCGACATTTGCGGCAGCCTGATCACCGAAGGGGTGGTTCGTGAAAGTATGATCAGCCCGGCTGCGGGAACGGGGCGCGGGCGGCCGCGTTCGCTGCTGGAGCTCGACCTGCGGCGACTCGGCGTAGCCTGTGTGCGTTATGACCAAGAGTCGGTAACGACGGCCCTCGTCGATCTCGCCGGAACCGTCCACTGGAAGCGCCGCTGGAACGCCCCTGGAACAGAAGATGCGACGACTCGCCTGCGGATGATCGCCAAACATTTGAAGCAAACGCTAACAGTGGCTCACGAGGTCGGCGTGAAACTCGTCGGCGTCGGTGCGGCTGATCCGGGAACGGTCGACGTCTCCACCGGCAGATCGATTCGCGCCGTCAACATGCCAGGCTGGACGAATGTGCCGGTCGTCGAGCACTTGAGCCAATCGACGGAACTGGCGGCGGTGATCGAAAGGGCTGACGGCTGGCAGGCGCTCGGCGAAGTCGCTTACGGCGCGGGCCGGGGTTCGCAACATGTGTTGTTCGTCACTCTGCTGGAAGGCATCGGCGGCGGCATCGTTGAAGGGGGCAATTTGCTCGCCGGCCGCGACGGTTCCGCCGGCGAAATCGGTCACACGCGCGTCTCGATGGACGGCCCCCTCTGCGGCTGCGGCGGACGAGGTTGCCTCGAAGCTCACTTGGCGCCCTCTCGCTTAGCGGCCTTGTGGCGCGGCGTCGCCCCCACAGATCTCGACAACATTGTTCCGCGCGGCGAAGAAGCAGGCGACGATTTCGCCCAAATGCTTGTCGCAGCTCGAGCGAACGATTCACGAGCCCGCGAAGTCCTCGCCAACGCGGCGAAGGCACTAGCTGTGGCGCTCGGCAACGCGACGAGCCTGCTCAATCCGGAGCGAATCATCCTAGGAGGCCGCTTCGTGGCCGCCGGCGATTCGCTGCTCGGCTTGCTACGCGAAGAATTGCCGAAGTACGCGCTGCCGGAATTGGTCGCGAACGTCGACATCCGCCTGGCAGAACTCGGCGAAGACTCAGCGTTTCTCGGCATCGCGGCGCGCGTGCGGAGCAATTTATTCGCCTACCCCTCGATGGGCGGCACGGTAGAGCATCGCCCCAGTGCGAAAAGCACGGCCAAGAAAGGAAAGAGTCCGTGAGTTTTGCGGTCAGTAAGATCGAAGCCCGCATCGTCGACCACGCGGTGCGGCAGGAGGGGGCGATCGTCTCGTCGCTCGGTCGGCACGTGTCGTCGCGATACCTGACGGTGACCGTCTGGAGTAGCGACGGAGTCTGCGGTTACGGCGAAGGGACGACGGCGCCGATTTGGAGTGGGGAATCGGCCGAAACCGCTAAGTGGATGAGCGAAAATTTCATGTCGCCGCTCGTCGTCGGCAAGACCTTCGATCACCCGAGCGAAGCCGTTGCGATTCTTGACCGGCATCTCCATGCGAACTCATTCGGCAAGGCGGCCATCGACATCGCGTTGTGGGATCTGTGGGCCCGCAACCAGAACAAATCGGTCTCGCAACTGATTGCCGATCGGTCGCCCGTCGAATCAATCCCCACCCGAGTGAGCATCGGCTGCTATCCGCCGGCGGAAACGGTGCGGTTGGCGGTTGAATTCTGGGAAGCGGGCGTGCGAACGCTCAAATTCAAAACGGGCGTGCCAGGCATCGACGATGTGGCGCGTCTGCGCGCCGTTCGCGAGCGACTGGGCGATGAGCCGATCTTCACGATCGATGCGAACGGCGCCCACGCAACTGCCGATGAAGCCGTGGCAGCCATCGAAGCGTTGGAACCCTATAACCTCGCTATCGTCGAACAACCGACGCGGCGCGATCGTTTGGCGGCCCTCGCCGAGGTGAAACGTCGCACAAACCCGCCCGTCATGGCAGACGAGTCGGTCTTCACGCCCGACGATCTCGACGAAGCGCTCGAGCTCGACGCCTTCGACATCTTGTCGGTCTACCCCGGCAAGAACGGCGGGTTCTCGCACTCGCTCGCAATGGCCAAGAAAGCCCAGGCCGCCGGCAAGCTCTGTGCGATTGGTTCGAATTTGGAAACCGATCTCGGACAGGCGGCCCACCTCGCACTGGCTTCCAGCCTCTCCGCATTCCCGGTTGATCGCTACGCCTGCGATCTGATGGGGTCGCTGTTCTACGCTCAGTCGGCGGTCACTCCAGCGGTCGAATTAAAACAAGGTCGCGTCACGGTTCCCACTGGCCTCGGTTTCGGAGTGCAGCCGCGTGACTAGAGCCTCGCGAATCATCGACGCACACGCCATGCTCGGCGACGAGACGTATCTCGCGCTTGACGCTGTAGAGCTACTGCGCCGAATGGATGCAGCAGGCGTGGAGATCGCCATCGCCCGACCGATGGGAGCGGGCCTCGTCGTCGATCACCGCGCCGGCAACGATCTCACTCTCAGCGCAAGCCCACGGATTCGCGGACTGGCGACGATCAATCCTTGGTGGGGCAGGGCAGGGCTCGAGGAACTCGCCCGCTGCCGAGATCTCGGCGCCGTCGGCCTCTATCTCGATCCACTACGCCAAGGCTTTTTCCCGACCGAGCCGGTGGCGTTCCCCGTGTACGAGCGGGCGGCCGAGTATGACTGGCCGATCATGTTCCGCACGGGGACTTACGTGTTCGCCGACGTGCTGGCGGTGGTCGAGATCGCGAGAAAGTTTCCGACCGTTAACTTCATTGCCGGCTTCGGGGGTTACGCCGACATGTGGTTCGAGATCGGGGCCGCAATCGGCAACGTGCCGAACCTGTACCTCGACGCCTCGATGCTCTGGTCCGACGGCATTCTGGAAATCATCAACCAGCATGGCGCCGAACGCGTGCTGTTCGGCAGCGCCGAGCCGCGCAGCCGCTACGAAGTGAGTCTCCGCACGCTCGATCGTCTCGAACTTTCTGCGGAAACGCGGGAAGCGATTTATCATGGCAACGCCTCGCGGCTCTTCAAGGTGTAACTCGGAGCGAAGATGACGCGAATTATCGACTTCCACGCGCACCTCGACGAACGCTGGTTCCACGTGCCATGCGATTCGCCGAGTTCGATGGTCGCGACGCTCGATCGCTTCGAAGTCGAGGCGGCCTGCGTCTTCACGATCATGGGTTTTTATGAGGATTGCATCCCGCACAACGAAGCGCTCCTCCGCCGTGCGAACGAGTATCCCGATCGCTTAATTCCCTTCGTCACGGTCGATCCCAAGCTAGGGCGTGCAGCCGTTGACGAACTTGAGCGCTGCCTCGCAAATCCCCGCTTCCGCGGCATCAAGTTTCATCCGTGGCTGCAGGCGTTCGCGTCGAGCATGCTCCGCGACACGATGATGGATATTCTGCACGTCGCCGCGCAGCACCAAGTGCCGATTCTCTTACACGACGGGACGCCGCCCTATTCGACGACGTACCAAGTCGCCGATCTCGCCCGTTGGTCGCCGGAAACGACCATCGTGCTCGGCCATGCCGGCTCGGCCGACTACGTCAGCCCGGCAGCTCAGCTGATTCGCGAGATTCCGAACCTCTACGGCTGCTTCTGCGGCCCGCGGCCAGGCGATCTTGAGCACTTGGTGGCACTCGGCGGCGCCGAGAAGATTATCTTCGGTTCCGACTTCGGCGCGGCGGGCTGGCGGTTGCTGCCCGAGCGAATCGACAACGTTACGGAAGCGAAGCTAACCCCGGCGGAACTCGATCTCATCCTGTACGGAAACTCGGTCCGTCTGCTCAAGCTCGACGAATTCCTGCTCACTGCAACGGCCTCATCGGCGGGAGGCAAAAGATGATCATTGACGTCCACGCTCATTGCTGGCCGGAAGGTTCGTTCAACGAAGAGTTCATGACCGACGCGCGCCGTATGCGGGCGAGCGCCGTGAACTTGCTCACGCCGTACGAGCGCTATCGCGACAATTTGCCGACTGACGAAGAGGTCGTCACGATTGTCTTCGGCGGCAAGGCACGTCTGTCGGGGCTGTGGGTGAACGACGCTGACGTGGCGTCGTACGTCGCCCAGGCGCCCGACCGGATGATCGGGTTTCTTTCGGTCGACCCGACGCAGCCAGGGTGGGAAGAGGAACTTCGCGAGGGTCATCAGCGGCACAGCTTACGCGGCATCAAGCTGCTGCCGATGTACGCCGACTTCTACCCGCAAGACGAACGGCTCGATCCGCTCTGGCGCTATGCCGGCGAGCATCAACTGCCGGTGCTGCTGCACACGGGCACCACGTTCGTGTCGAAGGCGCCGATCGATTGCACGCTGCCGCGTCATCTCGACGTCGTCGCAAGGCGTTTCCCCGACGTGAAGATGATTCTCGCCCACTTGGGACACCCGTACGAAGGCGAGACGGTTGCCGTCATTCGCAAGCATCCCAGCTTGTTCGCCGACATTAGCGCGCTCACCTATCGACCGTGGCAGCTGTTCCACAGCTTGATGCTCGTCCACGAGTACAACGTCTGGGACAAGATTCTGTTCGGCACCGACTACCCCGTGACGACCGTGACGGAAACGATCGCCGGTCTGCGATCGTTGGCAGAAGTGCGGATCGATCGCTTCGCGCTGCCGGCTGAGCAAATTGAACGCTTGATTCATCGCGACGCCTTGGCGTTGCTGGGACTTTCTGACTTCCGCAGTCAACCGCACGATCGGAGAAGCGCGTGAGCCTGCTTGCCTTACTCAACCTGTCGTTGTCGGCGACCGACTGGGGCGTCATTGCGATCTACTCGGTCGCGATGATCGGCCTAGGCGTCTACTTCTCGCGAGCCGCGACGAAGAGCGCCGACGGCTTCCTCATTGGCGAGCGCAGCCTGCCCTGGTGGGTGATTGGCTTCGCCAACGTCTCCGGCTATTCCGACTGCGGCGGGGGATGGGTCTGGCTATTCTTCGTCGGCGGGTTCATGTACCTCAATCAGATCGCTTGGATCGCCTGGCCGATCTGGATGCCGCTCGTCGGCGTCTTCTGGGCGAAAATGTGGCGCCGCAGCGGGCTGGTCACCACGGGCGAGTTGATCGAATTCCGCTACTCAGGGAAAGCGGCCGCCGCGTTCCGCGGCTTCTACGGCCTCTATGCCTGCTTCGGCTGGGCGACCGTGTTTCTCGGTTACGGTACGGCGATGCTTTCGGAAATGCTCGCCCCGCTACTCGGTTGGTCGCCGCTCACGGTCATCATTGTCTTCGGCGCCATCGGCACGGCGTATACGGTGCTCGGCGGATTGCTTGGCGCGGCGTACATCGACATCCCGCAGTTTGCCATCTTCTTCACCGCAGCGCTCGCAGTGTGGTTCTTTGGCGTTCAAGATTTCGGCAGCTACCAAGCGATTCTCGACAAGGCGATGACGCAGCGCGGCGCCGACTTTTGGCAGGTACTGCCCCCTTCGTCGGGAACGAATAGCTACGTCGACCCGATGACGCTGATGGCGCTCTGCATCGTTGGCCTGTTCCTTGCCGGCAGTCCGTGCGCTGGCGAGGGTTGGACTGCTCAACGCTGCCTTGCCGCGAAGGACGAACGCCACGCTGTGTTGGGCCAGATGCTCAACTGCGTACTGACGTTGGTCGTCCGCATGATTCCGCTGCTGCCACTCGGCATGTTGGCAATCGCCCTCTATCCGGCAGCCGATGTGAAGAACTCGACCATCCTGCTCCCCGACGGCTCGACCGCCGGTTCGATCAGCGTGTGGTCGCAGTTGGTGATCAAGTACGCCGATCGCGTCCCCGGCTTCGGCGGCATTCTGATCGCTGCGGTCGTCGCGGGCTACATGTGCACCGTCGGCACGATGCTGCAGTGGGGTTCGTCGTTCGTCGTGAACGACTTTTATCGCCGGCACATCCGTCCCGATGCACCGGAGAAGGAGCATATTATCGTCGCCCGCGTGACGATGGTCGTCATGATGATCATGGCGACCGCGCTCGCCTTGGGCATCAGCGATATCGGCCCGTGGGTCTTCTTCATCAACGCTGCGATGATCGCCCCGGCGCTGCCGCTCGCGTGGCTTCGCTGGTTCTGGTCCCGGTTCAATCTCTGGGGCGAACTATTCGGCCTAGTGATCTCGGTCCCGCTGTCGAGCTTCGTCTGGTTTACGCTCGACGGCAAGAGCTGCCCCACCTGGCAGCCGACGTTGCTGCTGCTGGGCATCGGGTTGGTGGGAAGCATCGTCATCTCATTGCTGACGCCGCCCGAATCCGCGGAAACGCTGCGGAACTTTTATTTGAAGGTCCGCCCGCACGGAGCTTGGAGCTCGGTACGTAACAAGCTCGCCGCGGAAGGGCTAATCGATCTCAGTCAGCAGCGTCGCGAGCTCCGCTGGGACTTGGTCGCTTCGGTGTGCGGGATCGTTTTCTGCTTCACCATCACCTATGCGTTTTTCATGGCCGTCGTGTTGAAGTGGCAAAGCGCTGCGGGCCTCGCCATCGCCGCCGTGATCAGCGGATTCGCTTTCTTCCTCAGTTGGCTGCGTAGTGCCCAAACTGCGGCGTTAGCCGACGAGAAGGCGGGAGTGAACCGCTTCGTCGCGCCAACGCAATCGTTTGAACTGGAACTCCCCACCTAGTGACCGAATCGATGACCAACGTTGCTTCAGCAGATCCATACGCGAATCCCTACAGCGCCGACGCCGATCGCGGCGAGCTGTGGGAGATCCTGATCGCCCGCGATTCCGATGCGTTCGCCGCTTCCGACTGGTCGGTTTGCGACGGCGATTTCGCACACGATCGGTTTGAAGGAATCACGGCGAACGGCTCGTTCAATCCCATCGATTGGGCTCTCCGCTACCCGACGGTTGAATCATATCGCGACGATTGGCTGCAGATGGCCGAGCGATACCTACAGGTTCCGCTCGCCGCCACGCCCCACCGCGAATTGCTTTACCGTATGCAATCGTTCGCCAAAGTCGAGATTGCTGATGACCGGGCGATTGTGTGGAAGCAGTTCTGGGCTGATGAACCGCTGGCCGACGGCGAGCGGTACCAGCTTTCGGCCCAGAGCGTCTACCGACTCCACCAAGTCGACGGCCGTTGGAAGATTGTTGGCTTCGTCGGCTACCTCCCAATGGAGTCGCGCGGCGCATGAAGTGGATTGAACTCAATTCGCCGCGACTCGGCAGCGTCTCACGCGAGACGATCTGCGTGCTGCCGCTCGGAGCTACCGAGCAGCATGGCCCCCATTTGCCGTTGGCAACCGATCAAATCATCGCCGACGGCTTGGCGGCCCGGCTCGACGCGCTCTGCGGCGATCAGTTGCTTGTGCTGCCGGGACTTCCGGCCACCTGCAGTGAACATCATATGGCATTCCCGGGATCGCTCACGCTCGATCACGCCGCATTCATCAACATAGTGACGCAGATCGTCAGTTCTGCAGCTCGCCACGGCTTCCGCCGCTTCTTCCTGCTGAACGCCCACGGCGGCAATATCTCAGTCGGTGGCGTCGTCGCCGAAAAGCTTTCGACGCTGCTGCCAGAAGTCGACGTCGTCTTCGGCACCTGGTTCCGGATGGCGGGCGAACGGCTGCGGCATCTTGTCGAGGGCGACTACCCTGCGGTGGGGCATGCGTGCGAGTTCGAGACAAGCCTCGTCATGACGATGCGATCTGAACTCGTTGACGAGTCGGCGATTGTCGACGACGGCGCGACGCCAACATCGCCGCTCTTGAAGTTCGATCTCCTGGCCGGCGGATCGACGGTTCGTTCGGTTCCATTCGACCGCTTCACAGAGAGCGGCGTGTGGGGCAAGCCGAGCTGCGCCTCGTCGGCGAAGGGGGAGGCGATTCTCGATATCGTCGTCCCGCTCATCAGAGAGATTTTGCACGCCCATTGGCCGGATGGCTTGGGGCTGAAGAACTCCGGCGGCACTGATACTCAACGCAACGCGACGGCTCACGCCGGCGATGCGAAACAGATGGAACGGGAGGTGATTGCGTGATCTCCGTTGGACTCATTGGATGCGGCGAGGTGGCCGAGAGCGGCCATCTCCCAACGATTTTGCAGAGCGATCGCTTCCAGTTGGCCGCAATTTGCGACGTCGATCCCGCCCGCGCTAAACTTTTCTCCGATCGCGCCGGCGGCGTACCGCAGTACAGCGACTGGCGCGAACTACTCGCTCGCGAACACAGTCTCGACGCGGTCGTGCTCGCTCTGCCGCCGGAGATCAGCCCCGACGTCGTCGTCGAAGTCCTACGTCTGAACCTCGCTGTTCTTGACGAGAAGCCGATTGCCGTCTCGGTCGCTGAAGGGCGTCGTTTGCTCCAAGCAGTTGAAGAGCATCGCGGCGTGTACCAAATCGGCTTCGTGCTGCGTTACGGCGATTGGGTCGAGTACATACGGCAACTCGCGCCGTCGCTCGGCTTGCCGCTGCAGATTAATGTCGAAGTTTACGACGAACGTTACAACCCAGACGACGCGCTTCACCTTGCCCGCATCCAGAGCTTCATCCGCAACAGCTCGGCGATGACGCACGAGGGATCGCACGTCATCGACTACGTGAGCCTGTGGAACCACAGCCCGTGGCGGAGCGTTAGTGCCGTCGCCCAGCAAACGTCGCCGTCGTTCAGCGGTCCGAACGTTTGGAACTCTCGCATTGAGTTCGATGATCAGTCAACGCTCGACGTGAAAATTGGTTGGCTACTTCCCGAACTTCCGCCATCGACCATCACAGTCAACGGTCCGGAGGGACGGCTCGACTTCAATTGCGTTACCGGCGTTGGCCATCTGGAAGTTGGCGGGGGCGAACAGGCGTTCGCGCTGCCGCCGTTGGCTCCGCATTGGGAGCGCCAGTACCGAACGTTCGCCGATGCGATCGATCGCGGTTCCGCTGATCTGGCGACCGTGAGCGATGGCGTTCGGGCCTTGGAAGTCACCGCCGCATGCGAACTATCGGCGACGAGCGGGCTGGCTGTAACTCCTGGATCGTTGGCCGCTGCGCTCGGCCTGACAGGAAACGTGCAGCGGCCCGCTCGGCACACGCCGCGGTCCACGGGACCAGAGCGGATCGTGGAAGCTCGCTAACGCCAAATTGGCGTTCGCCGCCGAACTGTCAGCGGCGCGTTCGCCCTTGCTTCAGTTTCGTATCGCTCGTTGCAGTATTGCCATGCCTCAAGACATCATCCCAATTCGCGGCGGCGGAATCATCAACAGCTCGCTGCCGTTCTCGCCCGGTATCCGTGCGGGGGACTACGTATTCGTCTCCGGCATGGCGTCGGCCGACGAGAACGGCGCCATCATTCACGATGAATTCGAGAACGAAGCTCGCCGAACCTACGAGAACTTGGGGCGCGTGCTGCGTGGCGCGGGTCTCGATTTCGATCGCGTGGTCCAAGTTCGCTGCTATCTGCAACGGCAGGAAGATTGGGACGCCCACAATCGCATCTATCGCGAATTTTTTTCCGAGCCGTTCCCTGCGCGAACGACGCTTGTCGGCTGCTTGGGCGATCTCGTGAAGTACGAGGTCGACTGCATCGCCTACGCGGGCCGAGCCGACGCTTAGCATTCGCACGCCTAACACCCTTTCGATTGATTTTTCTGCGCCATGGCCATTCCGACTGACGATCCTTCCCGCTTCGCCTGGATTCGCGAGCACCTCCGCGTCCCCGCAGTTTGCGACATCCTCGACGACATCGGCCGCCGCTCTCAGGCGATGCATCACCGCCTCCGTCCGCTCGATGCGGACAATTGCATCATCGTCGGCCGTGCGCGGACGTTCCGGTGGATGGAAGTCGACTACGTCATTGAAGAGGATCCATACGGCCTCGAGATCGACGTGATGGACGACCTCAAGCCCGGCGACGTGCCGGTCCACTCCAGCGATGCGAGTTGGACGAACGCTCCCTGGGGCGAGTTGATGAGCACGCTCGCCAAGCGGAGCGGTTCCACCGGTTGCATCTGCGATGGCCTGATCCGCGACTGCCGGCAGATCATCGAGATTGGTTACCCGATTTTCTACGCCGGCATCCGCCCGCTCGACAGCAAGGGGCGCGGCCGCGTCATGGCGTATGACGTGCCAGTCCGCTGCGGCGATGTGCTGGTTCATCCGGGCGAGTTGGTATTCGCCGATTTTGACGGCGTCGTCGTCGTGCCGCGGGACGTTGAAGATCAAGTCCTCGAGATGGCAAACGACAAGATGGGCAAAGAAAGCCTCACGCGGCGCGATTTGCTAGCGGGGCGTTCGTTGCGCGAAGTATTCGATCAGTACGGCGTGCTGTAAGCGCCGCGGGCGATCAGGGTTGATCGCCCACCCCCTCAACCACGACGTCGAGCGGCGAGTCGCTCGACGTCGGCGGGATCGGTAGAGGACGCCTCCGTGAGTACGGCTCTCCATTCACTGCAGCGGCTGCTTGCGATCGTCGCCGCGTTCTGCGTGCTCGCGAACGCGACAATTCAGGCCGCGGCGCCGGTGCTAGTCCTTACGGACGGGACCGCACAGAACAAGTTCGGCAACTACTTTGCCGAGATCATGCGCGGCGAAGGCTTGCTCGCCTTCGAGCAACGCGAAAGAGTGTCGCTCACAGCGGCGAACGAATCGCCGTTGAGCAACTACAAGGCAATCGTCCTCGCAGAGATGTCGCTGTCGCCCGGGGAGCATACGCTGTTGCGCAACTACGTGGCGGCCGGTGGGACGCTCATTAGCGCTCGCCCAGATACAGGACTCTCCGACGTGTTCGGAGTTGAGTTCGCCGGCAATCGCCCCGAGCGGACGCTGCAGTACTATGCGGTCGATCCGTCGCAGCGACCGGGAGCCGGCATGACGCAGGGCGCCCTTCAATATCACGGGGTGGCGGCGAACTACAACCTGCAAGGCGCTACCGCCGTCGCCTCTCTTTACGCGAACGCCGAAACTCCCTCCAACTATCCGGCAGTAACTTCGAACTACTACGGCGCGGGGCAGGCAATTGCCTTCAGCTTCGATCCTGCCAAAAGCGTCGTCCTCACCCGTCAGGGCAATCCCGATTGGAAAAATACCGAAGGCGACGGCGTTCCCGAGTACCGGCCGCATGACATGTTCACGCGAACCGACGGGCGGACCTACTACGACGTCGAGCGAATGGCGATTCCGCATGCCGACGAGCTGCAACGGTTCCTCGCGAACGTCCTCATCGACGCCAATTCGGCGCCGATGCCGCGGATGTGGTACCTGCCCGGGAATCACAAGACGTTGATGGTGAATACGGGCGACGGCGAAGATAACTACGGCGCCCAGTTCAATCAGGTATTGAACGATGCCGCGAGTTACGGTGGGACCTTCAGCGTGTACCTCCGTGATATCGGCGTGGCCAACACGACGGCCGCTCAGGAAGCGGCTTGGCGCGCAGCCAGCCACGAAGTCGGCGTCCACATGTACGCTGATGGCATCGACGGAGCTGGTGCCTCTCCCCACATGACGTACGCCTACGACCGCGTCGTCTCGGCGCTGGAGAATAAGTTCGGACACACCGCCCGCACGGCGCGCAGCCATACGATCGACTGGACCGGCTGGGTCGACATGGCCCGCATCGAGGCGAACCGGGGTACGCAACTCGACACGAACTACTATCACTATCTCAACGGCAATCTGTTCGATTCCGTCACCACCAACGGGTATTTCACCGGCAGCGGGTTGGCCCAACGGTTTATCGACGAGAATGGCCAGATGCTCGGCATCTACCAGGCCGCCACGCAGTGGACCGACGAATGGTTCGGCAACTTCGGCATGACGGGCGAGCAGGCCGTCAACATCATGACCACGATGTTCGAAACGGCTGAGCGGGAAGGTTACTACTCTGCCTTCGTCAACAACATCCATCCGGTCCGTTACTACGGTACGGACATCACGCACGAATGGGCCAACGCCATTTGGCAATATTGCCAGGAGCGCGACATCCCGATGTGGTCGGCGGAGAAGCTGCTCGATTTTAACCTCGCGCGCAACGAATCGCAGTTTGCCAATGTCGCCTACGCCCCCGGCAGCTTGGAGTTCGACTACATCGCCGGCGCGGCGGACTTCGACCTGACGCTGATGTTGCCGCTCGATTGGTCGGGCGATCAGCTGACTTCGATCTCGATGGATGGCTCGCCCATTGAATGGTTCGTTGAGGAAATTAAGGGCATCGAATACGCGATGTTCACGACGCCGGTCGCCAAGGCGCATTTTGCCGCCTCGTACGCTGCCCTGCAGTCGGCCGATTTCAATTTCGACGGCCGCGTGGATGAACTTGATCTTGCTCGCTGGCGAGAAAGCTTCGGGTTCGACGAGCTCGCCGACGCCAACGGCGATGGCGTGACGGATGGCGCCGACTTTCTCGTCTGGCAGCGGCAGTTCAGCGCAGAAACGCCGGCCTCTGCAGCAAGCATTCCTGAACCAACCTCGGTGTTACTCCTAACGGCAGCTGCAGCTTGCGTCTTGCCGCGGCGGCGGAGCGGGCGAACTCATTGAGCTCGCTGCTCGCCTACGACCAATCCACTCGCTACCCCACCTCGGAGAATCAATATGCAACGCCGCGACATGCTTAAAACGCTGGCCGCCGGAACGGCGGCCGTAGGCGTCTCCGCCGCCGCTCCCGCGGGAGTCGCGCTCGCCGCCGCCTCGGTAGATCGCGTCGGCACGCCGCTTGAGAAGGAGAGCGTGCAGTTTTGGAGCGAGACCTCGCTCAAGCGGATCTTTCCGAACACCGAGCCCGGCAGCGCCGCCGAACTGCAGCTCACCTCGGCCCGCAACGCCCAGCTGTCGTTCCAACTCGCGTTCCGCAATCTGCGGGACTGCAGCATCCGCGTCCGCGCCGCCGTCGAGGCCCCGCAAGGTTGGAGCGTCCGCGTCCGCCGCGTCGGCTACGTCCCAATCGCGCAACTCGACACCGACGTTCCGGTCGACGAGCTCGATGGCGTCGGCCATCTCCCTGGCTTGGCCCCTGATCCGCTGTTCCCGGAAGAGACGGCCCATATCGGCCCCTCGTCCAATGGCGCCTTCTGGATCACCCTACACATCCCCGCGGATGCACAGGTCGGCGCCAACAAGCTTGACGCCAAGCTCACCATCGAAGACGAATTTCGCTTCCCGCAGTGGATGGGCGTGCCGCCGCAGTCGGTCGAACTGCCGATCAGCGTCGACATCCGCCCGCTTGTTCTCGAAAAGCGCAACGACTTCCCGGTCACCCACTGGATCTCGGCCGATTCGATCTGGGAATACTACAAGACCGAACCCTTCAGCGAACGGTTCTGGGAACTGGCCGACGCCTACGTCGCCGATCTCACCGCTCACAACCTCGACGTCGTCTATTCGCCGATCTTCAACGCGCGGCACGAAATTCTCGAACGCCCTGCGCAGCTACTCAAAGTTCGACGCGTCGGGGAAGACAAGTACGAGTTCGACTTCAGCGACGTCCGCCGCTGGATTCAAATCGCGAAGAAGAACAACGCCGAGTACCTCGAATGGACTCACTTCTTCACGCCAGCCCCTACCAGCGGCAAATACCCCCAACGCATTTTCGAACGCTGGGGAGACGGCAAGATCGGCAAACTGCTGTGGGCGCCCGAGATCAGCGCCACTTCCGACACGTACCGCCGGTTCCTCGAACAATTCCTTCCGCAGTTCAAGCAAGTGCTTGAGGAAGAACAGGTTTCCGGTCGCTCGCTGTTCCATTGCGCCGACGAACCAGACGGTGAAGTTCAGATCGCGGACTACAAGAGCGCTCGCGCGCTGCTCCGCGACCTGGCGCCCTGGATGAAGGTGATGGACGCCATGAGCGATCCTCACTTCGCCACCGCTGGGGTCACCGACATGCCGATTCCCAGCATCGCGACAGCCCCGCAATTTACCGCGGTTGGCTGTCCTGCTTGGGTCTACTTCTGCTGCGGCCCGCGCGGCCGCTACTTGCAACGGTTCCACGACACGCCGCTCCCCAAGCTCCGCATGGCCGGCTGGCTATTCTACAAACTGAAGGCGAAAGGCTTCCTCCACTGGGGGCACAACTACTGGTTCGTGTTCTGCACCGGAACTCCCATCAACCCGTTTCTCGACGCCGCCACCGGTGCGTGGCCAGGGATGCCGCATGGCGATGCGTTTGTGGTCTATCCCGGCGACAACGGCCCGATCGACTCGATCCGCTGGGAGGTCTTCGCCGAATCGCTCCAAGACTATGCAATGCTGCAATCGGCGAGCGTTGATCCGGAAGATCCGCTTCTGGAGGAATTGCAATCGTACGAGGCGTTCCCGAAGCAAGAGGCTTGGCTCGACGCGTCGATTGCCGACGTGCTCGCTCGCCCAGCGGCTGATTCCAAAAACTAAGGCCCTGTTGTAAAGTTGAGCGTCGTTGATGCCTCTCGTCTCAAGGAACTGAATCCGTAGCGCTCGCGCTCCTCCCGTCTGAACAACGTCGCTTCGACTGCGTCACTGTCGGCGAGGTGATGCTACGTCTCGATCCGGGCGAGAACCGCATTCGCCGCACCCGCAGTTTCCAAGCATGGGAAAGGGGAGGGGAGTACAACGTCGCGCGCGGACTGCGGCGTTGTTTCGGGATGCGCACGGCCGTCGCCACGGCGCTCGTCGACAATGAAGTCGGCCGGCCGCCTGAAGACCTTATGCTGCAAGGTGGCGTCGACCTCAGCTACCTGCAGTGGCAAGCCGATGACGGCATTGACCGCCGCGTGCGCAACGGTCTCAACTTCACGGAGCGCGGATTCAGAGTCCGCGGCACCCTCGCCGTCTCGGATTGGGGCCACTCGGCGGCCAGCCAACTCACCGTCGGTTCCGTAGACTGGAAGGCGCTGTTCGGCACGCAGAAAACCAGCTGGTCCCACGCCGGCGGCATCTTCGCGTCGCTTTCCGACACGACGGCCGAAGTCGTCATCGAAGCCTGCACGCAGGCGCACGCTAATTGCATGATCGTGTTGTACGACCTCAACTTTCGCCCCAACCTCTGGAAGGATCGCGGCGGCGTTGAGCGGGTCGGCGAAGTCAACCGCCGCATCGCCCCGCGCGTCGACGTGATGAGTGGCAATCAAGAAGATTTTTTGGTCGGCCTCGGCATTCACGTCGGCGGCGAATCGGAACTTTCGGAAGGCGACGACGACTTCGCACGTATGATCGATGCGGCGATCGCTACTTTCCCGAACTTCAAGCTCGTGGCGATAACGCTGCGGGCCGTCAAGTCGACAAGATGAGTATCGAATAATGAACCTTAAGCTGAGATGAAGCACTGGTCGCACTCGCACCATGGCGAGCTTCTGTCGGGAGTTGCATTAGTGAGCGCCGCTACTCGGACAATAACTAGACAGAGTGTCGACGCGGGCCAGAATTCCCTGGCGGGCAGTAGGCTGGCTGGCTCTGAGTAAAGGTTCAACAAAGAGGCCCGCAGAGCATTCACTACACGGGCGATGGTTTCGCCGTTAGCTGAATCTCTTCGAATCACTTGGAGCCACGTAGCGTTATCAGAGCCATAAAGCTTGCGCTGCAGATTGACCGCATGTGTTGTTAGATTGGTGAGCGTGTTAAGGTACGTATTGGGTGCGCGGTTTGCGCGATGAAGTGAGTCTCAATAGCGGAAATATTTGCTCTTGAGTGTTGCCAGCGGTGTCGGTACGGCGTTCGCCGCGCGGCCGACTGGTAATGCCATTTGCACGCTTGGCTGAGCAGAGTGGCAACGTCGAGAATATATGCAACATTACCGATGATGACGTGAGTCGTGATTTCATCCACCCGCCGCGCCCATTCCAGGGCGAAGGAAGCCAGCTGCCCCTTCATACACGCAGTTACCAGTTTTCTAGGTGACTGATTTAAGGGAGACTGCGAGCGACTCGCCATTGTAGGTGAACGGAAATAGCTCGCCACTCTTGAAGTAGTGCTGCAATTCGTCATCAGACGCCGAACCCTTTGTCACTTCGAAAGTCAGTTTGTATCCGACGCCTTCAGTGTCTTTAGGCTGGCTAATGGTCCCGTAGCCGCTGAGTATTGCGATGCGTTCCATAGTGAAGTACAAAACGGAAATGAGATAGATAGGCGCCTCAAGCTTGAACCCCAGCGCGCGCTCTAGCCACGAAGTCGAACACTAATACCACCGTCTGACTCAATACATACCAGTTCGGCGTTATCAATCGATTCGACGCCTTTCTCGCGCAATTGCCCTCGCAGCTCGTCCTCGGTGATGAACTCCTGCCGCATGTTCCGCCGTATGAATTTGCCATCGCGTATGACTGGCAGGGGAGCCGGTTCCAGCAGCCTTTGCACAAACGGCGAACGGTAGGCAAGCCAGTCAAGAAAATAGTTCCAGCCAATCAGCGTTCCGCACAGAACGACGCCCTCAGTGATTGAGCGGTAATCGGTCGCCATTGCGTTCTGGGCCGCGTCGGCAATGAGAACCATGAGGAGTAAATCCATCAAGCTCATTGAACCGACGTGACGTCGCACCAAAACCCTTAGGGCAGCTAAGAGAAGCAAGTACATTACTGAGCCGCGGATAGCTAGCTCCAGTAAAGACGTGTGCACAGCGAAGAGATTTTCCAGATTCACGGCCACAGCTCATTTCTGGAGCATGCGATGCGATGCGCTGGACAATAACTAACATGACGCTCTGGCGAACTGCTATCCCTCTGCCTTGACTGTCGCTTTGATCGCTGGTATCTCCCACGACTCAGGAAAGTCGTCGAGACCAGCTCGCTCGCAGAGGCGACGCAAGATTGGCGCGATATCTTCCGGATGAGGGCGACCGAGTTCACCTAATGCATCGGACTGTACGTAGGGTTCATCTCGTACAACATAGATTAGCGACCTACCTCGACGATCTTGCATGATGCCTGCCGTCCAAATGCTGTAGGACTCGCCAGTCGCGTCGGAACAGTTTCCTGACCATACCATTCGCCACTCAGCTTCGTCGACGGCGATAGTCTGTTTGGCTTCCAGTCGAATGCGCATTGGAACGTCGCCTGTTGGGGTGTCCTGGAGATAGAAGCAATTGCTGTGCCCGCTCGATCGTCTTAGATCGCGACCGTCGCTTATTTTTCCTGGACGCTCCTACCCTTCGATTGGAGAGGTACGGCGATTGCGGTTTACCAGCTGACTTCACGCTCCTACCGCACAACCGCGGCGGATTACTACTGCGCGATCCGGGCGTGGTTCAATTCCCTGTTGCGATTGGGGACCCACCGGAATTCCTGCGGGGCTTGAGAGCGGCACGCCAGTAGCAACGTTGGTAAACGTTTTGCTTGCTCTCAGGAGAAATTGTCATGTCAAAACCGAAGAAACCACTCGTTGGCAAGGGCGAACCCGGCATCGGCGTCCCAGCTGCTGAGCACGGCGTTCCCACTAAGCTCGTGCGAGTTGGACAGGATGAAGCTACAGAGGTTCCAATCCGTACAGGTCCGGGCAGCGGGAGAGCTGGCGGCGGTGCCACGGGAGAACTCAGCCCGGGGCGAGATACGGCAGCTCAACGCGGACACGGTGAGAAACGATGATGCGTTGCAGCGCAGCATGCCAAGTCTGGTTGGATGCTGTTTAGCGTTCTCTAATATTTTAGCGTTCTCTAATATTACTGGCTGCGATGATTAACGCATTTCGCGCCCAAACGGTGAGCTTCAGCGCTGACCGCGCGGCGGCATCTTAGCAAGCTTGCCTCTCAGATTTTGTTAATCGAATTTGAATTGGGTCGCCACGAAGCGCTTCTGGTGGCTTTTTCGGTGCGCCGGGTTTGTTAGCCATGGCGAATAATGTAGTGCAACAATAGCGACTCTTCGGTACGGTACCGTACTGAAGACATCGGCGTAACTCATTGAAAAGTCCGCCTACCAAATTGCTGCTGGCGCAGTGAAGCGGCGTCCGTATGCCACACCATGACGGAGCCGCGTGCGACCGCTATGCCGACCTCTGCGGTCGCTGGCACAATACTTGCCCGATTAATGGGTTCATAAGGGGGTAATGAGAACCTCCGACTCAATGAAACCAAACTAGAGGCGGATCATGTCTACACATCGAGTCGACCAACGAGCTGATGCCAACCGTGATGCGATTACGGGCGAACCTGGCGCTCATCCCGTCGGGGCTGGCCTAGGCGCCGCAGCGGGTGGAGCTGCGGCTGGGATTGCAGCCGGCGCTGTTGCCGGCCCGGTGGGCGCTGCGGTAGGAGCTGTGATCGGCGGCGTCGCCGGCGGCTTGGCGGGTAAAGGCGTAGCAGAGTAGATCGACCCGACGAGGGAAGATGCTTATTGGCGGTAAGAATATCCGAAGCGCGGCTACTACGAAGCCGACGTCGCCTACGACGAGTGCGCTCCCGCTTACCGCTACGGCTGGGAATCGCGGGCACGATGGCCCTCAAATCTTTCGACGAAGCCGAGCCGACGCTGCAGCAGGAATGGGAAACCGGTAAGACGGAATCGGACCTGCGGTGGGAGAGGGCGAGGCACGCTTCGCGTGATGCGTGGGATCGAATCGAGCGGCGAGAGAACCGCTAACGTTCCGCGGCAGGCACTCAAACCTACCCGTTTCCTCACTAACCACGGGATACGGCAGCTCATCGCTGTCGTCCCTTTCGAAGGAGAATGATCATGGCAAATAAAATTAAGAACAATGTCGCCGATGCAGGCGATGCAGTGGCAAAGGCAGCGAAAGACTTGGGATCGCGCATCGCCACCGGCGCGGAAGACGCAGTGGACTTCGTGAAAGAGAAGACGGGGATGGGCGATCCCGGCGAAGGGACTGACCGCGGCGTGGCTGCAATTAAAGACCACATGGACGTCATCGCATCGTGCGGCAAGAAGGTCGGCGTTGTCGACCATGTCGAGGGCGCGGCAATCAAGTTGACAAAGAACGATAGCCCAGATGGGCAGCATCATTTCGTTCCTGTGAACTGGGTCGCACGCGTCGATCGGCACGTCCACTTAGCAAAGAATTCCAAAGAGACAGAGGAGAATTGGAAGCCCGACGCATCGTCATGTGCATGTGGAACCTGACCTAGTTCGAGCCAGCCATCTGTCAGTTCTTTACGGGCCCGGCCAATTTTGGCCGGGTCTTTTTATTTGGCTGATGATGCGATTGAGAGGACCGACAACGGCGCCAAACGTGCAGCGCAGTCGCTTGGAAGTTCCCTAACCCTCATTAAGGCGAGGATCATCATGGCTAAAAAGTCGGTTCAAAAAAAATCAGCGGCGAAACGCAACCTGCCTGAAGTCTCAAAGCAAACGGCAGGCGGAATCGGCGGCGCCGTTATCGGGGGTATGATCGCGGGACCAGTAGGCGCCATTGCAGGCGGGGTAGCCGGCGCGTTGATCGGGAATGCATCGGCCGAGGGGAAAAGACCAATTAAGCGAGCCGCCGCCACGGTCACTGCCGAGAATATCGGGAACGCTGCTGCCGTGACGAAGAAGGCGGCGGTGAATGTCGCGTCGGCTGCCACATCGCTCGTCAAAAAAGCACCGACGAAGAAGGCTGCCAAAAAGATTGCGAAAAAGAAAGCTGCGGCAACCAAGCCGGCCCCAACTGTAAAGAAAACGAAGAAGAAAACGAAGGCTGCAAAACCTAAAGCGAAGTCGTCGCCGCAGAAAGCATTGGAGAAGAAAAAAGCTCCCCGCTGATTCACCTTTTTCAAACCGCTTTCACAGCTGAGAGAGCGGGCGCCAAAGAAGTTGGCCATCGCTACGAGAGCCCCTTGGAGCTTGCATTGATCGGGATTTCGCCTCGATCATTGCTGTTTGCTGGATGCTGTCACCATCAGCCGAAATTGCGGTCCGTTAGAGTCCGCGTGACTCATTGGTCGGCTCTATCAAGCTCAAACTTCCAAATTGACAGTCGGCCCGGCCATTAACTCTCCTAGAGCATCCTGGACCGGGCCGACCATCGGTTGCCCCGGGCACCATCCCGCACAGGGCAACTTACGTAGATGTTAGGGCCGCTCGGCCTCATCGCGCCGCTTCGCCAATTCGGCGGTCAATCGGGCAAGCGAGGTGAGGTTGTACTGCTCGCAGACTCGACTCATCTGAGTCAGTTCGGCCGAGGAATACTGATCGCAGTCTGAGCGATGGCCGTCCAATAAGATCGCCGATTGCAGCAGCTTTCGATCGTCGGCTGACTCGCAAGGAATTATCCTGCCCTGGTATTCCAGCGGGAACAGCGTTTCGGTGTCCATGGTGTATTTCCTTATTCGATCTTCTCGCTGCGACGGTGTTCAATTTCCTTGATCGCCTTCGCAGCTCCAGATGCAGGATCTTTCGACGCGAAGTTCTTTAACTCGCTGAGAAGCCTTTTCCCATCCGAGTTGAGGAACGTGTCGCCGCGAACCTTCAGGCGTTCGCGAACTTCGTTGAGGGCGGTGTGATTACTAGGCACGGCCGGTTCTTTCTGCAGGGCAAAATCAATGATGGTACACGCAGTGCAAGCGGCGCGCCGTGACTCGCGGGACTGCCCATCAAAATGAAGAAGGCCGACCTCCTAAAGGCGTCCACTGATGCAGAAGTCGGCGGATCCACACTCGAAGGCCACCGCCCAAAGTTGACGTTATTTGGCAGACACAGGCATGGAAGCAAATCTCGGAGGATTCGCTCGGAACCGCTGCGGTCGTAGTGGGTTCGCCCCACACGCCAGTGCGAGCACGCTGGCGTGTTGGAAGTGACGCCGCACCGAGGGGCAGCTCGGTGCGGCGACCATCTTCGCAACGCTTTCGTCGCCGCAGGAGCGTAGAACATGCGGCGGCAATGATCTGTATGTCGTATTAAAGACTCTGTCCTCGTCAGCAAATTGCGTGGTTCAGTGTTAGTTTGCGGCTACCACAGGACGCTTGCCGCCGCATCGGTAAGAAGCCGTACTGAAATCGCGAGTCGGTTAAATTAATAACACCAGCCGCCGTGGCCTTTGGAGAGCAGAACGACCTACGGCGACTGGCGAGGGTGTACGATCAGGTTCGACGCAACGCCGTGAACTACATCTAAGTGCTATCGCTGAACGCTTGCCGTGGGTCGGAGGGCGAGCGGCAGATGATCCTCAGCACCGCCGGCGACTTGCTCTTATCGACGTCAATTTCCATCACAGTGGCGGGGATAAACCGGTCGCCATCTGCGGAAATCATGATCTCAGAGCCATCAACTGGGATAATCGGATCACCCTCAGCCTGAAACTCGTCACAGTAAACGCCGTCGAGTAATGTTTTGACAATCCATCGCATAGCCAGTCGCTCCGTTGCATGTTGGCGTCCTTAGTCGCAATTTCCGGACCGGTTCTTAAACCTTGGGGCTGCGCGAGTGGCGAATTAAACGCTACATCCTCTCACGCGATCTCTCCAAGCAGCTTCAACACGCGATTTTCTCGAGGTCGAGTTGTACCGGCGGTGATAAGTCGGCTTTCAGCACCTGCGACAATTGACGCAGCGCATGTCCATTCTCGTCTGCCTCATTGGCCGCTACGCAGTCGCGCGGGACGAAAAGTTGAAGGTCCCGCATGAGGCGTCGTTGGCGGCGAAGAGCACGCAGATGTTGGATGCGAAGCCGCACAAGACGACGACTTCAACCGCGAGATACTCTAGGAGCATGTCGAGGGTCGTCGCGTAGAAGTCCGCATGGGAGGGAAGGGGGGAACCGCAGGAGCATTTGCGATTTGTTGCTCTCGCCTGTTGACATCAATGAAAGTCGCGAGACTTTGACCGCAAATGGGTGATGCGTTCGTGCAGATTTTCCAGCCGGCTGACCAGGACGTGAACAACGCCTTGCTGATTCTGTAATCGGCCGCTGGCAATGTATGCCGGGGCTGCTCTCGCGACGTGTTGAAACCGCTCCCACACATCCTTACGAATGATCAAGTTCGCGACGCCGGTCTCGTCTTCTAGCGTGACGAACGTTATACCCTTAGCGGTGCCGGGGCGCTGGCGAACGAGCACTAGCCCGCCGACTTTGACTTGGCAACCATCGAGGAGTTTGGGTAAACGAGCCGCCGGCACAACGCGGAACTCGTCGAGTCGGCTGCGTAAGAATGAAACGGGATGGGCTTTCAACGACAATCCTGTGGCGTCGTAGTCGGCAAAGACTTCGTCGGTACCTTCCATGGCAGGTAAAAGAACCTCTTCTTCCGAGTCTTCGACAGCCTGAAACAGAGGCGCGGTAGACGCGGGACGCAACGATTGCCACAACGACGTCCGGCGATTCATTTGTAGCGACCCAAAGGCGTCGGCGCGAGCCAAGCGCTCGATCGCACGTTGCGAAATCCCGCCGCGACGTACCTCGTCCATCGAGCCAAATGGTTGATGAACTTCGATCAGGGCCGCATCTTCTTTCGGCATTCCCACGATCATACGCAATCCCAAGCGGAGCGATACATCTTCCAGCGTGCAGTTCCAGACGCTGCGATTCACGTCTACCGGCAGAACCGTCACGCCGTGCGCTTGAGCATTGCGGACGAGCTGCGCCGGCGCATAGAATCCCATCGGCTGCGAGTTAATCAATGCCGCGCAGAATGCGGCAGGGTAATGGAACTTTAAATAGGCCGAGATATATACCAGCCGTGCGAACGACGCCGCATGGCTCTCTGGGAATCCGTACTCGCCGAATCCCTGGATCTGACGGTAGACCGATTCGGCGAACTCCGCGGACAATCCGTTAGCCTGCATGCCACGCAGCAAGCGTATGCGAAATTCATTGATGACGCCGGGCCTTCGCCAGGCCGCCATGGCGCGCCGTAGTTGATCGGCTTCGCCGGGCGTGAACTGTGCCGCGACGACGGCTAGCTGCATCGCTTGTTCTTGAAATAGCGGAATGCCGAGCGTTCGTTGCAAAACGCCGCGAATAGCGTCATTCGGATACGTCGGCACTTCGCCCGTCGCCCGCCGCTGCAAATAGGGATGCACCATGTTGCCTTGAATCGGTCCCGGCCGCACGATGGCGACTTCGATTACGAGATCGTAGAAACAGACGGGTTTCAGTCGCGGCAGCATGCTCATCTGCGCCCGGCTTTCGATCTGAAAAACGCCCATGGTGTCGGCGCGATGCATCATCTCGTAAACATCTCGGTCTTCCTGGGGGATGCTGGTCAGCGTGAGCTCTCGCCCATGATGCTTTTGAACAAACTCAAAACATTTACGAATCGCCGTGAGCATCCCCAGCGATAAGCAGTCGACTTTCAGGAAGCCGAGTTCATCGAGGTCATTTTTGTCCCATTCGATGACAGTGCGGTCTTCCATTGCCGCGTTTTCAATTGGCACGAGTTCGCACAACGGCGAATCTGTGATGACCATCCCGCCCACATGCTGTCCCAGATGCCGCGGAAAGCCCACTAGTTCGTTGGTCAGCGCTAGCAGTTGCTTTCCCGCGAGCGATTTAAGGTCGACGCCGGCCGCTTCGCAACGCTTTGAGTCTAGCGCTACGTAAGGATCTAGTGATTTAGAAATGGCGTCGATGGCGTCGAGCGAGAAGCCGAGTGCTTTCGCCACGTCGCGGATTGCGGATCTGGGGCGGTAAGTAATGACCTCGGCAGTCATGGCCGCGCGATCGCGTCCGTACTTCTGGTAGACGTACTGAATCACCTCCTCACGACGCTCATGCTCAAAATCTACGTCGATGTCCGGTGCTTCGTCGCGCTCGCGTGAAATAAACCGTTCG
This sequence comes from Lacipirellula parvula, assembly GCF_009177095.1. Taxonomy (NCBI): domain Bacteria; kingdom Pseudomonadati; phylum Planctomycetota; class Planctomycetia; order Pirellulales; family Lacipirellulaceae; genus Lacipirellula; species Lacipirellula parvula. The sequence continues at coordinate 5,331,685 of NZ_AP021861.1, read as the reverse complement.
AACAAGACTTCCATCTGTTCTGGATCGACTGACGTGACGCCGAGGCAGTAGCAGACGGCGGAATTGGCCGCCGAACCGCGACCTTGGCAAAGAATATCTTTTGACCGAGCGAAACGAACCAAGTCCCAGGCGGTGAGGAAATAGGCTTCGTAACGCAACTCTTGAATCAACTGCAACTCATGTTCAATTTGCTGATGAACCTTGTCGGGAACGCCATTAGGATACCGCCCCCGCGCGCCTTCCCAGGTGAGACGAAACAAATGCTCGCACGGCGTCATTCCATGAGGAGCAAGTTCCTTGGGGTAGTCGTAACGAAGCTCATCGAGTGAAAATGTGCAGCGGTCGGCGATCTCGATAGTCCGCTGTAAGGCTCGAGGGGCCGTGGCGAACAATTCTCGCAGCTCTTCCGGCGTCTTGAGATGACGAACTGCGTTGGGAAAGAGCAAATCACCGGCGGTGGCCACGGTGCAGCCATGCTTCGTAGCCGTCAGCACGTCGGCAAGAGCACGGCGTCCAGAGGCATGGAAGTGAACGTCGTTTGCCGCAGCAAGCGGAACTTTTGCTTGTTTTGCTAGGCGAACGCGCTCTGCCAAGACTCTCTGATCGTCAGCCCCGCGGTGGAGCTCAGCTAGCAAGTAGCAGCGGTTGCCAAATACTTCTTGATAGCTTCGAATATGTTCGAGGGACGTATCGCCGACGATGCAAACAATTATCCCTTCTGCATGCTCGGCGACATTGTCGAATGTTAGGCGGCATTCGCCCTTGGGAGCACGCCGTCGCCCCAATGTCAGGAGACGGCAGAGACGCCCATAAGCTGCGCGATCGGTGGCGAGCGTCACGACTGCGGGTGAGTCGCTTGGCGTGAGTTCGGCGCCAATCAACAACTTGAATCCGATTTGCTTCGCGACACCATGCGCGCGGACGACTCCCGCTAAGCTGTTGCGATCGGTAATCGCCAGGGACCGATACCCCAGTTCTGAAGCGCGACTTACCAGCTCGTCGGCATGAGACGCTCCTTCCAGAAACGAGAAATTCGTTTTGCAGTGAAGTTCAGCATAGGGAATTTCGGAACAGGCGTGCCATCTTGGCTCAATCGGTTGGCGCTTATCAGGCTGCGAGTCTGGCATTAGTCGTATGCTCCATGCAAGAACCACTTTCCTGAACGCAACTCGCGAAAGAGCCAGAAGCGCTTCCCTACGGAAGTCTCCACCCGGTAATAGTCTCGTTGGACATAACGGCCTCGCCACCAGCCCGTTTGAATTCGTTCGGGGCCGCACGCACGCCGTACCACATGATCGCCATGCCAGTGAAACTGTAGCGGCGGACCATCCGGAGCAACCGCCAGCGCCTTAATCGGCCGCGGTTGGATTTCGAGATGCAGGGGACGCACGATCTTCGAGAACACTCGCTTCGACTTACTGCGTACAGCGCCGGCGAGAGGCTCGTATCGAACCGCCAATTCGGGTTGAGCTTCCTGCTGCGGAATGGAGCGAACGACCGCTTCCCGCCCTAATCGATTGCTTAGGCGATCAACTAGCAAGCCCACGCGGCGACTTTCTTCGCGCCGCGAATCCTCAAACAGCTCTTGTTGCCAAGTCGTCAATGGGGCGTGAGACGTTACCGCCATCGTTACGCAATCAATCGGCCCGACAATAGCAATGCGATCGAGTTGCATGACGACTAATTCCAGCAAATGCGCAGAATCGCTAGTCGGTCGAAAGAGACTTGCCGTAAAAGAGAGCGGCCCCCGCTCGGACTGAAATTCGCAGCGCACCTGAAGTGCTCCTTGCTGGCGACGTGCGAGTTCGGCGGCGACGCGCTGGATCAATCCGCTCAAGATGCTCTGCAACTCGCAGCGATCGCCGACCGGGTATTCGCAACGCGTTTCAACTTGGATCTTTGGCGGCGGACGATGCGAAACTATCGGTTCGGGAATTTCTCCAATTGCTTGCCGGATTCGCTTGATGAGTTCCGAACCAAAACGACTGGCCAGCGCAGTGCGTGGAATCGCCAGTAATTGGTTGATCTTCGTCACGCCGAGCTCGGAAAACACTGCAACGTCGTCAACAACTCGCAACGCTTCGATTGGCAAAGAACGAAACAGCGCTTCACTCCGAACGATGGACCATGGCTGCGAAGCGTAATGCGAAACTCCCCAGGCAATGCCAACGGTGTCGGCGATTGCCCCGCGCACGCCGAGCCCGCGTCGCTGGAACGATTCCGCGATTTTCTTGACAAGAATCTCTTCGCTTCCATACAGAAGGTCTAGGCCTGTTACATCAAGATGGAGGCAGTCTGGCGGCTCGATGCCGACGATGGGACTAAATTGCTCGCACCACGCTGCGAGACGAAGCAGCGTCTCCCGATCGGCGTCGGGATCGTGTTGTTCCACCTTGCCCCTGACAACCTCGGCCAGCGGCGTCCCGGCGGCGTAACGGTCGGAGGCGATGAGACGCAGCGCTCCGTGCTGCTGGCAATAAAGGGAAAGTTCGCAGCGCTTAAGCGCCGGTCGTTCCAGACGCACGCGCTGCAGCGGCCAATCGGGCAGCCATAAGCTGAGGGCTCGCTGCTTCAAGCGTTGACGCTTCATCATCAAACTCCACGATTTGCTCAACGCCTTCATCGCCTAAACGCGATCGCAACGTTTCGATTCGCAGCCTCCTCCTTTTCCCGCCGGGCAACGCCTCGACTAACAACTGCATGTCCGACCAACTGGGCCTGCCGCGTACGTTAATCGAGCGCAAAAACAAACCGACCGCCCCGCCATGCTCCGCGGCTAGCTGCAAACCACGGAACGCCTTCTCCGGCAACTGTTTCGGCCAACTCACCACGGCAGCAACCCCGGAACAACGAAGCGTTTGATTCAGTGCCCACCATTCGTCCTGGACCGAACGAGGACGAACGATAATCGCGTTGCCGTTCAAGCCGAAGCGAGCTGCCGCTGGTGGATAGAACGTCCGCAAGCGATCGACGACGACCAGGGCGCCCCCTTCACGGCAAGCTTCGCGAGCCGCCAACAAGGCTACGGCTGTCGCTCCCGAACCTGCGTCAGCCAAATACTCCACAATGGCTCCTCGCCGAAATTTCGCCGGGAGGACACCGACTAAGCCGCTAGAAAACATCGGTTGCTCGCTGATGGATTTCTCACGCAACTGCTGCCGCAGGGCCTCGACGGTTTCGCGTTGGCTTGATCTTGCTAGCACGGGGGATAGTATACTTGCGTACACGTTACCGTCAAAGCTGATTCACGCAAAGATCAATTATTCCGGAAAGCAGCGGACCGCAATGCGAAGGCTGTGATCAAGCCTGAATGAATTTGCAACGATCGAATCGCAGTGAACCAGCGTCAATCATCCGATCGAGTGGCGAGCGATGTCCACGCGATGTGTGCGATTTCGTCAATCACTTTCGTCGAACCATCGGCCATCAAGACGCCTACACCCGCAGGATGAAAGCTCCTCGCGCTCATTCGGCCTGATTGCTGAGTCATGTTCATGCAATCTGTAGTCGGTTCGTTAGGGGACAGCGCGTGGTTGTAGAGAGTATTGCCGTAATTGCCGACAATCCACTTGCCGCCGCGATTCCGATTCCAAGCGGTGTTGGTCTCCGCTGAACAAGCCTCGCTCGTCGGCGGTGTTGCAGCCGCGAGTTCTAAAACGTCGCGCTGCCTATCGACGGCGCCTTGCTCTTCGCCTCCGGCTCCCAAGAGCCGCTCGCTGAATGCAGCCGTATGAGATAGTCCATCCGTGACGTCTTTATTCGCGATTCGTCTAACGAGGACGAAGATTCCATCGGCCGTCGTTAAACTTCTCACATCGATTCCGGACCCGGTGCAGCCCGCATAATTTGTGGGTCCAAATTCGGATAGCACGCTATCATCAAGCGAGTCGTCGGGGCACAAAAGTATCGGTATCAGTCTGCTCGCCGCTGCAGCGTTCGACGCAGCGGCGTAGGTTGCCGTAGGCGTGTTAAAGGGGGCTGGAGCGTCGTCGAAATCGATCGCCGCGGCTACTGCCGCCTGTTCTAGATATGGCAATAGATAGGCGTGCGGAGAGAAGATTCGCGGCGTTGGCGCGCCACGACCGGCCCGGAAACGATTGTGCGCGGCATGGTGCTGATGAAGCGCCACACCTAGCTGACGCAAGTTGCTCAGACACTGCGTTTGACGGGCTGCGGCTCGAGCTGCCTGAATTCCCGGGAGCAACAGCGAGACAAGCACTCCCAGCCCGGCGATGACGACTAGAAGTTCCACCAATGTGAAGGCGCGACGCATCGTCGATTCCTGTTCAAGCCGCATGCGGGGTCACTTCACACTAACTCGCCAGATGACGTTCCCCGGTTCATCAGCAACGAGTAGCGCTCCGTCCTTCGCCACGGCGACGCCCACCGGCCGTCCATAGACTTCCGTATCGTTCGCGATGAAACCTGTGAGGAAGTTTTCGGGCGGGCCTACCGCCTTCCCCCCCGCGAACGGCACAAAAGCGACGCGGTAACCAACGAATTTCGACCGGTTCCATGAGCCGCGTTGGCCAATGAATGCGCCGCCCTCATAGTGCTCGGGGAACACTTGCTGATCATAGAAGGCAAGTCCAAGCGACGCCGTGTGCGAGCCTAGGTCAACGTCCGGAACAATCGTCTTCTTGACGAGGTCAGGGCGCTCGCCCTTTAAGCGTGGGTCTTCGTTCGAACCGTAGTAAGCATATGGCCAACCGTAGAACCCTCCCTCTTCAACGTGAGTGATGTAGTCAGGAACTAAGTCGTCCCCAAGTTCGTCACGCTCATTCACAGCGGTCCACAGTTGGCCGCTCGCCGGCTGCCAAGCCATTCCAACAGGATTGCGAAGACCAGCGGTGTAAACTCGCAAATCGGTGCCATCCAAATTCATCTGCAGGATGTTCGCACGTAGCAGTTCTTCCGCTGTTCCATGCTCGGCCACGTTGCTCGCCGATCCGACTGAAACGTAGAGCTTGTCGCCCTGCGCGTCTGTAACGAGATTCCTCGTCCAGTGGTTGTTGTAGCCGCCGGCCGGCAGGTCGACGATCTTCGTGCCGGCTGTGGTGATCTCTGTCTGCCCCACCTTGAAGGGGTAAGCCATGACGGCGTTGGTATTCGCCACAAACAGCGTCTCGTTGACGAGAGCCATCCCAAGCGGCTGCTCAAGATCCTTCAGGAGAATGTAACGCTCGTCGGACGCACCATCGCCGTTCGCATCGCGCAAGAGCGTGATCTGGTTCGGCGAGTCGCCAGTGACCGTGTGCGACTTCTTCATGCCCTCAGCCATCTTTTCCTTCTTCGCTTTCTCCTGGCTCGATTCGTCTTCAGCCGGTTCGGGCTTGGGCATCGTGCGTGATTGCGCCACAATTACATCGCCGTTGGGAAGCACGTAGAGCCAGCGCGGATTCTCGATTTTTGAGGCTAATGCTGTAACTTTGAAACCTTCAGGAGCGACTGGTGACTTGCCCTTCGCCCAGCCAATGACCTTAGGATGATGGATCACTGATTTCGTCGCGTACGGGGCGGCAAGCTTATGGAAAGCTTCTCGCGGTGCTTCGGCATTCCCAATTGAAACAGACAGGATTGCTGTAAAGAACATTGTCGGAGGGGCAGAGAATCTGAATGACATTGTTGGCACCGCCTGCGGATGAAATCGAACTCGGATGCGAAGGGCTAGCGAACTTTGGGTTCCCGCTCCCAGATGCGATGGCGTTTCGCCGCCTCAATGAAGTCGGTGACCTTACCGTTCTTGAGCTCAACCAACCCGTCATCGGCGTTCCGGTCGATGTGGGCCGCGTCGAATAGAGGTACAGCTTCGTCGACATACCCCACAATCTTCAGATGGGCGAACGCCATGCGAAGCCAATCGACTGCGGCAGCAAACTTGACGAGCCCCTTCACTCCATCCGCCGATGGGGCGAGGCAGACTGCATCAAAGACTGCAGAGGGCGCCCCGGCGAGGAATTGATCGGCATCTCGATGCACGCCTTCACTGTCGGTGATACCGCCGATCTTAGGGGCGACGAGTTCGACCTTTGCTTTCTCAGCCTTCGTTTTGCGAATGAGCGCATCGATCAACCGAGCTTCGCTGCCGTCCGTGACGAGCAGGCCAATCTTCTTGCCCGCGATTGTCTGCGGCGGGTCTCGATACTGGCTCAAGGCCGGTGACGGTTTAACCTTGAAGTTCGTCGGCACGGCTGGGTCGATTTTGTCGGCCTGCCCCGGCATGCCGAGCTTGTCAGCGACCGACTTTGCGAGCTCGGGGTCAACGTGTTCCAGGCGGCCCAACATGCGTGTGCGAACTTTTACTTCTTTGCACTTACCGAGTTCAAACGCAAAGGCCGCGACAATGTGCCGCTGCTCTGTCTCGGTCATCGATTTGTAGAAGAGATGAGCCTGAGTATAGTGATCCGCGAAGCTCTCGGGGCGTTGACGAAGCTTCGTCCCTTCTGTTGGAACGGCGAATGACTCGAACCCAGCGGCGCCGGCCTCCCGCGGAGCGGCCATGTCGAGTGAATTCGGTTCGTAGCTTGTACGCGACGGATCGACGCGCATCCGCATGTGGCCGTCGCGCTGCATATTCTGCCACGGGCATTTCGCGGCGTTGATGGGGATCTCCTGGAAGTTGGCGCTTCCAAGCCGGGAGAGCTGTGTGTCGAGGTAGGAGAAGAGTCGACCTTGGAGTAGCGGGTCTTCGCTCAGATCGATGCCTGGAACGAGGTTGGCCGGGCAAAACGCTACTTGCTCGGTTTCGGCGAAGAAGTTGTCTGGCATGCGGTTGAGCACCATCTTGCCCAGCGGTCGCAGCGGAACGATCTCCTCGGGAATCAATTTCGTAGGGTCGAGCACGTCAAAGTCGAACTTCGCCGCTTGCTTCTCGTCGAAGGCCTGCACAGAGAGTTCCCATTCGGGGAAATCGCCGCCTTGGATTGCGTCCCACAGGTCGCGACGGTGAAAATCGGCGTCCGCTCCCGCGATGGCAACTGCCTCGTCCCAGATGAGCGAGAAGGTTCCCAGCTTCGGGCGCCAGTGAAACTTAACGAGCGTTGCCTTACCCTTGGCGTTGATGAGGCGGAACGTATGGACTCCGAACCCCTCCATCATTCGCAGCGAACGCGGGATCGCTCGGTCACTCATCGCCCACATCAGCATGTGCGTGCTTTCAGGGGTCAGAGAAACAAAGTCCCAGAACGTATCGTGTGCCGACGCTGCTTGGGGAAACGCGCGATCTGGCTCGGGCTTCACCGCGTGGATCAGGTCCGGGAATTTAATTGCGTCTTGAATGAAGAAGACGGGAATGTTGTTTCCCACCAAGTCGTAGTTGCCCTGCGAGGTATAAAACTTCACTGCGAATCCACGCACGTCGCGGGGCGTATCAACCGACCCTTCGCTGCCGGCGACGGTTGAGAAGCGGCAGAAAACCGGAGTCTTTACTTTTGAGTCGCAGAGGAACGCCGCCTTCGTGAGTTCGTCATTCCCCTCATATGCTTGGAAGTAACCGTGCGCGCCGTAGCCGCGTGCATGGACGACGCGTTCGGGGATCCGCTCGTGGTCGAAATGGGTGATCTTCTCGCGGAGATGGAAGTCTTCGAGCAGCGTCGGGCCGCGATCGCCCGCTTTGAGGGAGTTTTGGTCGTCGGCGATTGGCAACCCCTGATTGGTCGTGAGCCAGTGGGCGGGGTCGCTGGTCTGCTGATGGAGTTCACCGCCGTTGCCAATCAATTCGTTAACTTCCGCGGCCGCCGGCTTGGCGGTATTGCTTGCTTTAGCCATTGAGATTTCCATCGAATGACGAGTTGAAACTTCAGGCCCCGCTGTCTGCGCGGCCCATAGTGTATGTGACCGTGGATCAGTAAAAAAGCTTCTGCGATACCAAGCTGCCGGATCTAGCACCGCCTGAATCCGATTCGAGGAGCATCGCGTTTCGACGTCCGTAGGACGAACGGTGGTGCTTCAATGTCTTCCGCGCTGCTTGCAGCCAGACCATTCGCTGAACGAGGGCAGAAAACTTCCATCCAGTGAATCTGAGGCGTAAACCGCTTCTCCGCTGAGTTTGCGGGTCGGCAACCCGATCCAAGTCCTGAGTCGTTGCAATTGCCGTTCCCGGCGCAATTTCTGCGTTGGCGAGCCTGTGATTCTTCGCCCCATACCCGCGAGCAGGCAGCGCCATGCGAAAGCCCTTGCCACTCGAGATTTGCTCCTGTGGAGCCGCGTTCTACGGCGGTTACTGAGCGATTGAGCGATCTCGTCAGTATTATTGCTTAGCCGGAAAAGGCGTGGTCACGATTTGGGTCGCGAGAGGTTCGGGTGATACGATTAAGGCCTCGGCAGCAAGTGAGAATTAGCAAACATGACAGCGCCTTTGCGGCTTGGAATCGTCGGCGGCGGACCCAGCGCCCTCTTCCTGTACCAGGCCTTACTCGACCGAGCGTCCCCGCAGGTCACCGTCGAGATTTTCGAATCTGGTTCGCAGCTCGGCGCTGGCATGCCCTACAGCCCCAAGGGAGCGGGACCGGAACATGTCACCAACGTCTCCGGCAATGAGATTCCCCCGCTTCCCCAGTCGCTCGTCGATTGGCTGAAGGAGGCTCCTAGCGAACTGCTAGACCGCTTCGATGTAGATCGTAAGCACGTCCATGAATTCAAAGTCATTCACCGACTGTTATTCGGCGAGTATCTCTCGCAACAGTTTGAGATCCTGCATGAGCGCAGGGGGGCAATCGGAACGCCCGCGACGGTGCATTCCGAGACGCCCATCACCGGAATCGACTACGATCTCAAGAGTGGTGAGATCGTCCTCTCGACAGCAATTATCGATCGGCATTTCGACGTGGTGGTGCTATGCACAGGCCATCACTGGCCGTCGCAGCACGAAGGCGCCACTCCAAATTATTTCGATTCCCCATATCCTCCGCGAAAGCTCGATGGCCTGCGCAACCACTCGGTCGCCATCCGCGGCGCTTCGCTGACAGCGATCGACGCGATCCGGACGCTTGCCAGGAATCACGGGACGTTCATTACCGACCGCGGCCGAACGGTGGCTTATCAGGCGAATGCCAACGCGCCTCAATTCAAAATGGTGATGCATTCTCGTGAGGGATTTTTGCCGGGGATTCGCTTCCACCTGGAAGACCCGCGTCTCAAGCAGCACGATGGCCTCACCCCTGACCAACTTGAATCTCACCGCCGCAATAACGACGGGTTCATCTCTCTCGACTTTGTCTTCGAAGCCGATTTCAAAGAGTCCTTTCGCGAACTCGATCCTTCGTTCTACAAGCTTGTCCGGGCGCTCTCGCTCGAAAAGTTCGTCGAGCTCATGACCCACGAGCGCGACCGGTGCGACCCCTTCGAGTTCTTTAGATGTGAGTACGACGAGGCTCTCAGCTCGATTCGCGACGAGCAGTCGATCCATTGGAAAGAGAAGCTAGCGACGGCGAGCTTTACCCTGAGCCGCGTGGCCAAGTATTTCTCAGCCGAGGACATGTTACGTTTCAAGAAAACGTTGACGCCGCTTATCTCCGTAGTGATCGCGTTCACTCCGCAATGCTCTTGCGAGGAGCTTCTTGCGTTCCACGCCGCGGGACGCCTGGAGCTTGTTAACGTCGCCGAGGAAAGTCGCGTTGAACCAAATTCCGCAGGGGGCGTGGACTACTATTACGGCGCCGACGCAAAGCCGGTGCGGTTCGAGACCTTTATCGACGGAGTCGGGCAACAGCCTCTCTCATTCGAGCAGTTTCCCTTCGCAAGCCTACGGCACGCCGGCGTCGTCAGCCCTGCGACGGTGCGATTCCAGTCATTGGCCGAAGCCGCTAAATTCAGCGCGTCGCATCCCAAAGAGGTAGTGAAGGTGAACGGTGAACCTCAGCTACTCCTGCCCGGCGTGGCGATCACCGACAACTTCGAGGCCGTCAATCGAGAGGGAACTGCGAATTCCCGCCTCTACGTCATGGCCGTCCCGCTAATCGCCGGCCATCATCCCGACTACTCCAGCCTCGACTTCTGCGAGGAAGCCGCCAAGCGAATTGTTTCCAATATCTACTCATCGGTCTAACGTTGCATTGCTTCGTTTTTGGCAGGCGATGCGCGCTACACCGAGCCTTCGAGGCGTGGCAACTTATGGAGATCTCTTCGCACTGCGCTCTGACGGTCGACGGTTGACATGGAAACCCAAATCAAGCCGTAACCTGCAAACCTCATTCATCGCAGCGTTAGATTTCAGAGATACGTTGTTCATGACGAGTGCGCATACAACGGCCCCGGCCTGCTAGTTCCTCTCTCCAAGAACCAGCTTCGACACGGGGCTCGTTTATTACGGGGACTTTTTGCTAGCCTTGCGTTTCGTGGCTTTCCGCTTGGCAGCTGTCTTCGTCGGCAACTTTTTCTTAGCTGATTTCTTCGCAGCCTTCTTCTTGACGGGCTTCGTTTTCACCGACTTTTTCGCGGTAGCTGCGCCGCCTTTGCGTCCGCTTTTCTTAGCTGACTCGTTGGTGTCGGGTTTGCCCCTCCCCGACCCACTCAAGTTGCCGCCGCCGCTGTCTTTGTTGACCGTCGCCCAAGCTTTTCGCTTCGCGGTCTTCTCTGAGTCGCCGCGATCTTCGTAGCTTTCGGCGATGTGCTCCGCTTTGCGTTTCTGCTTGTCCGTGTACTTGGACTTGTCCCCGCGTGGCATTGCGTCTCCCCCCAACTATTCCATGTGTTCAAGCGTGTGATGAATGGCGATGCAGTGGCGAGCCCATTGCCGCAGCGAATCCTCGGACGGCTGCCGCTTCGGGCAAACGTCGCCGCGATCGCATGCTGAGCAATACCATTCGCCAGCGAAGTCGCCGCTCGCCTGCTGCTGAATAAGGATGTCGTACTTCATGCCTTCGAGCTCGAAGGCTTCCCGCCTCTGACTGTCGGTCGTGGTCATTGTTGCTGGCTTCGATTGTAGGTTCGCTCTCCGAATTTCCTTCGTCGTGTACCGGTAGCCCGAACGTTGCTGCCTCTTGCGTATTCCTGATGAGGTCGACGGCGTTGGATTGCGGAAAAGTCATAATCAAAAATCTGGCGGCGACCTGCCGTCCCAGCCAGAGACTCAGCAGGCCACCGCTCAGGCTTGGCGTCTTAACAGTGCCGCATGTGGGGAGCGAGCAACGCAGCAAAATGCTCTGTCACTTCCACCAGCAATTCCGCACGGCAATCAGAGTCATTCACCGTGAGTTGAACGCGGCTCCCGCACTCGCCAACCGAGAACTGGTAACCGTCGCACTCAAACCGCAGCCAAGTGCCTTCGAGGTTCGTGTCGAATTCAGTGATTTCCGCGCGACCAAGACGCTCCGCGTGTTGGCAAATCTGCAGCCATGAGTGCGTGTAGGGCAGTTCGGCGAAAGTTCGCGGAACCGAGTAAGTAGCAACCGCTGCGTTCATGGGTGTCCCGGCTTTCTGGTTATCGACTAGCGCTCCCGCCTCGCGCCGCGGGCAGCAACGCCGCAGGCGGAAGGCTAGTCGTTTGCTTGTTGGTGGTCGCTCAATGCGAACGGTGTGCCAGTTGACTCGCGCGGCTATAATCATCGGCCGCCTTCGACGCCCACAAGGGACGTAAGGAACGATGTGCAATGTCACGGCCCGAACTCAGCGAGGACGAATTCGCCATGCTCAATTGGCTACGCGAGTTCAACAGCTTCGCGACCGTTGAAGATGAAGCGGTCCGCAGCCTTCTAGCGAAATCGCTGCTGGTTCTCGAAAACTCAGCGGCGGTCGTTTCGCAGGCTGGCGTTGAGTGGCTAGATAGCCACCCGTTCTTTTGGTAGCCGCTGGCACGCTCGCCGGAGAATTGTCTTATCAATCGCCCTGAAACTGTTACACTAGCCGGCAGGATTCTTGCCGGTTAGCCACTAGGGTGTGTTCATGGGGTCATCCGTCACCAGCGAAGCTAGAGCGGAACCGCACGTCATCGAAGTCGATGGGCGATCAATCGAGTGCGCGAGCTTGTCCGAAGCGCTCGCACTGAAGATGGCCGAGCACATCGCGAAGGCGGGATTCGCCACGCCTGACGACAGGGTGAGCTTGGCGCGCGTGATCCAGGTCGCCCGAAAGCATGGTTTTGACGCAATCGTCGTCGCAATCGAAAAGCTATAGAACCGCCACTATCCCAGCAACGCGTCGACGACGCTCATTCTCACTACCAATAATTCCTTCTTCAATTGGGATCCCTAAGCTGCGGTGCGGAGCGGCGGTCCGACAGTGGTCCCGCCTGATTACTCACCGCGAAATGGAACCACGCGAGTCCAGCGGCGGAGACGATGGCTAGCGAGTTAAACGCCGCATTGTAGCCGAATGACTCAGCGATAAGGCCGGCCGCAACGTTGCTGGCAGCGGCCCCCATCCCGGCGACGAGCGCCATCGACGCCAGCGCCGAATTGAACCGCCCCGTTCCCTTCGCTAAATCTGCCACCATCAAAACTCCGACGACGCCGTAGATGCCAGCGCCGATTCCATCGAGCAGCTGCACGGCGATGAGGAACGCGGAGTTCGAGGAGTAGGTGTAGAGCAAACCTCGAATCGGCAGAACGGCGAAGGCAACGACGAACACCGCCTTCGGGCTCCATCTATTCGCGCCCCACGCGGCGGCCAAGGCAACAGGAACCATCACGATCTGAGCGACGATAATGCACGCGGACATTAGCGCTGCGGCTGAATCAGCTTGGCCGATCGACACCTTTTGCCCAACCAACGGGAGCATCGCTGCGTTGGCGAAGTGAAAAAGGAACATCGCCGCTAGAAAGCAAAGCAGCTGCCCGCTCCTTAGAAACGAGAAACCTTCAGCCGGCTGCGAACTTGCTGATTCGCGAGCCCGCTCGTGATCGATCTCGTTTTCGCGAATCAGCATGGCGGAGATGCCGCTCGCCATCGCCATTCCAGCGACGAGGTAGAAGATCGCCGCATATCCAAGGTAGGTTCCAAGAATGCCAGCGAGGATGGCCGCAGCAACGTTGCCTCCGTGGTTGAATGCCTCGTTGCGACCCTTCCGGCGGGTAAAACTTTTTCGCCCCACAAGTCCGAGACTAATCCCAGCGACAGCCGGAGGAAGTACCGCCGCCGCCGCACCGATGAGCGTTTGAGCGACGACAATTACCGGTAACTGCGGGAAGTTGATCATTGCTACGCAGCACGTGGCGACGACGCCCGCAGCGACCGTTACTGCGAGGCGCTTGCGTCGCGTCGCATCGATGAACGCTCCGGCGGGCAACTGTGCGAGCAGTGTTCCGATCACCACTGCCGCCATCGCAATTCCCACGTCAGACGGGGGCCAACGGCGCATTGTCGTGAGATAGATCGCCAGATACGGCCCCAGACCATCCTGGACGTCCGCGAGAAAAAACGTCAGCGCATCGAGTGCGAAACGACTCTGCCGAGTGACGGCAACCGAGTTCGCGCCGCCCGGCACGCTGGCGGAGCTGTCTATCGAGATCGTCATCAGTCTTTAATCCGCTCAGCCTCGGAAAACGAAGTAGACGGCTCCGCACAAGCACAGGCCAGCCCATGCGTAATCGAGCTTGATCGGCTCTTTCATGTAGAACAAAGCGAAAGGGACGAACACGGACAGCGTAATGACTTCTTGCAGTATTTTGAGTTGCCCCACGCTCATCGTCGTGTGACCGATGCGGTTGGCTGGAACCTGAAATAGGTATTCGAATAGCGCCACTCCCCAGCTAACGATGGCCGCGACGTACCACGCCTTGTTATTCATTGACTTGAGGTGTCCATACCACGCAAACGTCATGAAGACGTTTGAGATGACGAGTAAGGCGACCGTTTGAAGTGCGACTGGCATACCGGTGGGTATCTCGTATGAGTTCTTGGGGACCGCTCACGCAGTGCGGCTGATCGATCAAGCCGACGTCTCACTGATGTCCGAGTCGAGCGTGCGAAGCGGAAATTCGACTGCGAACGTGGTTCCCCGATCGGGAGCTGAGGAGAAGTCGACTGAGCCGGAGTGCAGCGACACGATTTCCGCGACGATGCTCAAGCCGAGGCCGGCGCCCTCACCGAGTTGGCGCGATCGGGACTTGTCGGCTTGGTAAAATCTTTCGAATAGACGCGACTGATCTTCTACGGGAATACCGTTTCCAACGTCCGCCACTGTTAGAAAAGCGAGTCCACGGCGAGAGTAAACGGATACGAACACACTCGAATGAGCAGGACTGTGATCGATTGCATTGGTAACGAGATTTGCGATGACCTGCGAGAGTTGCGCCGCGTCGCCCTGGATTGGAGTCGGCTGTAACTGCGACTCGACCTGCACGTTGCGCTTGCCCGCGAGCGGTGCAAGCATATCCAACGTCGAACGGGCTATCTCTGATAAATCACAGGCCTCATGCGGAGAGGCCAGCCGCCCAGCGTCAGCGCGAGCTAGTAGCAGCAAGTCATCAACTAACCGCTTCATTCGGCGTGCAGCGCGTAGGCAAGCCGCTAGAGCCTCGGCGTACTCTTCGCTCGATCGATTTCTCGATAGTGTATGGTCCGCTTGCGTCAGGATAACTGTGACGGGCGTGCGAAGCTCATGCGATGCATCGGCGGTAAATCGCACTTGCTGCTCGAACGACGACTGCAGGCGTCCCAGCATGCGATTGAACACCTCCGCAAGACGCTGGATTTCAGCGGACGCCACCGGTGGTTCTAGGCGTCGATCGAGCCGAGTGGCCGAGATCTGCTCCGCAGCCGCGGTCAACTGTTCGATTGGCCGCACGATGCGATTTGCGAGCCGCCAAGCGGCGATTGCTCCGATCGTAAGCACGACGCCGCCTGCAGCTAGGAGGTAGCGAACGAGCCCTCGCAATCGATCGCCCTCTTTCGCCAGGGGCCGGCCGACTAAGATCTCAGATCCTTCCGGGCCTCGAATGATCACTTCCAGCTCTTCCCCGTGCACACGAGTCGCGAAGGGACGAGGACCATCGATCGGCGGCGATTCATCCGGCCGTGAGACATGCGGCGGGAGGGGATCGCTGGCAGCCAAGACATCGCCCTGAGCGTTCCAAACTGCAAAGTAGGCGTGGTCGCGCGGAGCGGGACCGAACCGGTGACGATACGTGCGGTCAATCACCGTTGTTCCTGAGGTCCCGCTGCTATCTTTAGCGATCAACTGGGCGGCTCCCAACAGATCGGACTCGGCTTCGTTGTAGATAGCCCTTCGCATTAGCAGATAGGTCGCTGTGCCGAAGCCCAATACCGTCAAGAGCAACAGCGAAAGATACGCGATCAGTAAGTGTGTTCGGAGTGAGCGGCGCGACCACGCCCCAGATGACTCATTCGGGGATGACATAGCCTTGCCCCCGTCTGGTGTGAATAACATCCCGACCTAGTTTCTTCCGCAGGTTTGAGACGTGAACGTCAAGCAAGTTCGATAGGCTATCGTCTGTCTCGTCAAATAAGTGACCGTAGAGTTCGGTTCGACTAACGACGCGTCCGCGATGCATAGACAGGTACTCAAGCAGCGCAAATTCTCGGGCCGTCAAGTCGAGGCTCTCTTCGCCTCGTGACGCCAATCGGCTGCGAAGGTCGAGAGTGATGTCGCCGATGTAATGCGTCGTCGATCGCTGGCCGGCCGCACGACGAACTAGCGCTCGCACGCGGGCGATGAGTTCGAGCCTTTCAAAAGGTTTTGTCAGATAGTCGTCACCGCCGAGGTCGAGTCCGTTCACCCGATCAATCAACCCGTCACGGGCCGAGAGGATCAGTATGGGCGTCGCTTTAGTACGCCGGAGCTGATCGATGAAACTCCAACCGTCTCGTTTGGGAAGCATCAGGTCAAGCACAATCGCGTCGTATTCCCAAGCCTGAGCCTTGTGCAGCCCTTCTTCTCCGTCGGCAGCGATGTCAACCGCATACTCTGCTTCGAGAAGGATTTCAGCCACGAGGCGTCTCAAGTCCGGATCATCTTCAACTACCAGCAATCGCATTGTCGCCTCAACGTGCTGGCGCCTCCCGCCGCGTCAGGGCGGGAGACGACCAGCTGTTCACTGACAGTACTATTCGCAGCCTCATTGTACTCGCACGATTAGCGAGCCGGCCCGGCTTGAAGCAAGCGACGTATCTCGCGCAGCTCATCAAGTATTTCTTGCTGCACTCGACCGCTCTCAGGGCCTGCATGGCCGTGCGGACCACTGTGCGGCGGCGGAAGCGGCCGGTCACGCGGTTCACTCCGCTCCAGCGACTTTCCTGACTCGGTCGCCGTGATGCGGTCAGCATGCAGGTGGACGTCGCCATCCGGCGTCTCGTGACGGCGACCCCGGACTTCGACTTTGGTGCCCACTGTAGCTAGGGCGGCTAACGCTGCGCTTTGGTGAGGAGGGAACTTGACCACAGTCCCGTCTTCAAGCGTGAAGCCGTCGACGTCGTGGTGCGGATTGACTGAAAGTTCGCTCACGGCGCCTGCAGCGTTCATAGGAGGTTGCTCCCTGGGGCTATGGGGCGCTGGCCCTCGTAGCGGAACAACGTCAATCGAGAAGCCTTCGAATGCGATGTTTTCGGCTTCGAAGATTCGCTCGCCCCGCGGACGCTTTGCTTCATGACCGCGAATGGCGATTTCGTCTCCCATCTTTACCGTTTCAGTCACTTCAGCCCCGATGTGAGGCGGGAAGTGAATGAGCTCGCCGTTTTCCAGTCGAACTCCGTCGACGTCGCCACGGTCATTTTCGATGAACTCGGCTATGACTCCCGATATCTTGGTTTCATCACCGCGGCTCCCGGACGATGTAGAACTAGCAGGAAGCTCAGCCGATGCGCGCCATGCTAAGGTCGAAATGGTGATGGCGATCCCCGCGGCGCCAATTCCTACACATTGATTCCAGTAACGGCTCGTCACGATTTGGCTCCTCAATAGCTAGCTGGCCAGTCCCACGAATGTTGATGGAAAGTATCCGACCAACTGACAAGATGAGTATCCGGTAGGGAACCTTAAGCTGAGATGAAGCACTGGTCGCGCACGCACTTTGGCGAGCTAGCTCAGCAACGATCGTCTGCAGATTTTCCGCTGAAAACCCCTCTACGGATTCTTATCTGCAAGCTTCCAACTACGAACATCTGCGTGGCATTACTCCCGACAATTCTCGGGAAGATCGTCGAATGATTAGGCAGCCCTTGGTTGTCGGGTCATCTCGCGGTCACTTTCAATGCCCCGCGCCTGCCCACGGCGCCTTGCTACAATGATCTGGCCAAACTGACTGGGCGAGTCTAGCGACGCACAGAGGCGGAGGTCCACTCGCGAGAGGCTTCGAGCTTCTCAATTCCAGCTGGGGCAAGGACGGGGCGTCGCTGTTCACGGGAGAGCGCCGACGCCCCGCTTTTTCAGCCCTTCTGCTCGCACGGCAGCTCTCTCACTCTTCCGCGTGGCACAAGCATTGCATTGCTTGTTAAGTACCCACTCCCGGAGAATGTGATGCTCGGGCTAGAACTACTTCAACTGACGATCGTGTCAGCGATCGCTTTCGCATCGTTGGTACTACTCAATGCCATCCTGCGGCGTTACCGGGTGAGAACGCAGACAGAGGCAGTCAATCCAGCGGTCGAGCCAATTATGAAGACGGGATCGCCAGGCCAGTACGTTCCGAGTAGTTTTGACGCGCTCGGGCTTCACGCTGACGCAACTCCCGACGACGTGCTTTCCGCTTACCGATCGCTCGCAATGGAGGCGCACCCGGATCATGGCGGCGACTTGGAAGCGTTCACGCTGCTGCAGCAGAACTTCGAGCAGGCGATGGCGCACGCAGAGGGGCGGATCGCCCACGCCTAATAATAAGCTCGCTCGAAGCGCCTCGAAGAGTTCCGTCCAGTCGCGCCCAACGCAGTACGCTCGATCCTCTGCGACCGATTTTCGAGAAGCGCCACTAGTCGTTAGCTTGATGCTTCGACTGCCGCTTAGTCGCTCGCTGAATTACCCGCTCAAGGTCATCGCGGCTCATTGACCGCTGCTCGGCGAACTCGCGCCGCGTGATGCCTTCCGCTTGAGCTTCGCGCCAAACTCGGAGAATAACGGCATCTTCAGCTTCAGTGTTCAGATGAGGGCGGCCCGGCGCCCGACGCGGCATGTCCATGGCGATCCCTTTTGAAGTGAGGATACTAGAGAAATTGCAACTGCCGTGCCTAAACGCTTGGGCTATTCCCGCTGGTGATGCTTGGCTCGCAGCTTCAGCGCGTATTCGTACATTGGGCCGCCAATTGATGTGATTCCTTCTCTCGCAAACCGGTCGCGCTGAAGCTTAATGGAACTGCCCTGCGGGTTGGTGCCTCTGGGGCGACCGATGGTCAGTCCAGTCCGGAATGCTCCGAGCGGGGGGCTACCGGCTGGGCTGGCTATCAATTTTGACTATCATGTCGCCCAAAGCGATCGGTACTGACGGCGACCACGTTGAGACGCTATTCAATAGATAGGTACTGACGCGAAGTAGACTCGGCCGCTTGCGAATGTGGCGACTAGCGTCGAGGCGATTGAGTCGTTGTTCTAAGGCATCACAGGCCGACGTCGAAGCTTCAGAGCGGCCCACGCAGCCAAGAGCAGAACAAGCACAGGCATCCAGTAGAACGTCATCGCCGCTCGTCCAATAGCTTCGGCGCCATCGCTGTCAACCGCGCCCGGGCCCAGACCATCACGTAGAATCCAGCACAGCGGACCAACGCCGACCACCCAGAAGACTATTAAGGCGATGAGGAGCCTTGTCATAGTGCTTACCCGTAAGCGACTGGCCGGCGATCATGTCCCCCTCACTATATCCGCTAGTGAAGGGCAGGGCGAAAACTAGAGTCCAGATTCACGACTACTGACAACGGCAAGCAAGGCCGCGATTCCCATAAGCAAGGCGATGGTAATTATTGAGACTGGCCAAGTGAATCTTGCCATGATCGCCGGTGCGGCAATGACCGTTGCAACGATCGCGACGACAGCGAGCAGTGTTCGAATGCTGAACTGCGGATACTGCATGTTGGAGATCTATGTAGCGAAAGCAGACCTAGCTGGCGGATCCCGGGGCGGACGCTTGCTATAGGTATTCGATCTTAGCGGCGCGGTCTGGTGATTCGTGGAGCATATCTTCCAAACAACGATGAAGTTGCTCCGCCACTAGCGGAAGGCGAGACTTCAACGTATCCCAGCCGATTAGTCGCAGCGTTAACGGCATCGTGACATCCGTCGTGATATGGCCCCAAAAAGAATTCCAGGAGCGTTCCCACCTACCGGGGAATCGGAGTGCGAGGCCCAATCGGTCTAGCAATGCTTCCTCAGAGTCGACAGCGTCGACGGCTATCTCGATCAAGTGTGGGCGTTGGTCCATGCAAAGAGTCTCCCCAGTGAAACGGGACCTTAGATCGCCCCATTCTATTCGCGTCCGAGCCGACTTCCTACGACACCGCCATACCCATTTCTTATACTAGAGTTTGAAGAGAGGATGAGTCTAGCCGGCTTGGCATGCTTCGAAGCGGATGTCGTGGTGCAAACGTATCGCATACCCATCGTCGTTGCCGTTGTCTGGGCAAGCACCATCCTGCTTGCTGTGTGGTGCGGCAGCCTATCCGCCTCTGCGGGAACTCTACCCGACCGATGGGTGGGCATCGGGATGGTCTTCGGTTTGTTGAACGTCGCCCTGGTGATCATTGGTGCTTGGCATCTGCCCGGGAGGATGCCTCGGATTATTGCCCGTCTACTCCAACTGGTTGGCATGGCCGGCGCGTTCTGGGCTGCGGGCACCCTCACACGAGCGATCTACGCGCTAACCGCGTGAGTAAATGCAGCTGGCGAAAGGTTCACTATCCGCATCCGTCGGCGGTTAGAATGTTGGGATGGACTTCTTCATCAAGTTCGTTGTCGGCCCCGCCATTGTCGCAGTGCTCTTGTGGCCGCTAGTAATCAGCATCATCAATTCTAAAGATCCCCCTGCCTGATCCCGGCCGGGAATCTATGCCGAGAATGAGAAGGAGCGCCCCACCAGATTCGCTAGGTCCGCGGGCAAAGTTGAATTGTCAAAGATGAGCCAGGCTATGCGCACGGCTCGTCAGTTTCAATTTCTGGCGCCGACCACCGCAAAAACTCGTCCCGTTCGATTGCGTGCGGCAAAAGCCTAACCGAGGTTAGGCCGCTACTAGCAACATTCGACCATCGGCAGCAAACGTTAAGTAGCGTTGGAGACAAGCTGCGCGCACGGAGAGGTAGCTGTCCCGGCAGGCCATACTGATCGTGCGCTGAGGACCTTACCAAGCCAAGATGTGGCTTTTGGTACGGGCGGTGCAGAGGGTGCTGCGGACGTCGTCGCCATCGCTTCTCGAAGTCGTCCGCAGCTAATCGGCAGAGATGCATTGCAGGGGAACTGCGTAAGCGAATCCATTCGCTCGGCATTAGTAATCAGAATGGAATTCCGGTTGGCAAACACTTTACGCGCTTGTTTAGCCGAAATATTCAGCGCGTTTACGATTACCGGGATGTCGGCGTCTGCTCCGCCATCAACTGTGATCGCCTCGAATCCCAGGCTAGATAGCAGAGACAGTAGGAAATCAGAGGACGTGACGTCGGGGCGAATATAGTGGACACGCTTGAGGTCGCCTTCGGTCTGCAAGCAGCTAGGAGACGATGCTTTCGCTCGCGGGGAAAACTCCACAAGCTTGCGGACATCGGCCTTCGTCTGCTCGACGATCGCTAGCGGATCGGCAATCCGCAGTCTTTTCAGTGTTCCGGCGTCGGGTAGTTCCAACAAATCCCAATCATGCCATCCGCCGACCGCTAGCCGGCTGAGCAGAATTGCTTGCTTGAGTAGTTCGGCTTTCGTGCGAAGCGGCTCCGCGAGCCTTCTGAGTGATGAAGTTTCGTCGAATGCGAACTTTATCGGAAGGAAGACTTCGGGGCTGACGTTCCAGGCCGCTAACATATGGGCCAACACCTGAGCGTGCGTCGTTGGAAGGGCGCGTTTTTCTTGTTCGTTAAGCGATTCGCCCGTGCTACGACTGCGGTCGACCATCTCCTGGTATTCGTGCGGAAATAGCATTCCGAGAGCGACGCGCCCCAGCGGATGCATAATAGCGCTCAGGCATAGTCCATCCTCTACGGCCTGGTGACTGCCCGCCTCGATGAGCCGCTCCATGGCGATTCCAGCAGCCATACTGCGACGCCACGTTGTGTCCAGGTTGAGCCACGGCAGTTTCTCCTCAGTCACGCCGGCCATCGCGCTAGTGGCCAACGCCAATTCGCCTAGGCGCTGTTGGCCGATCATCAATACAGCGCTATCAAGCTGAAGTATCTGCCGTCCCCCATGATTATAGAGAGGGCTATTTGCCAGTCTGAGCACCGTCGCCGTTAGGGCTGCATCACGTTGGATTGCAGCGGCAATCTGCGACACGCTGCACTCGCAACTGCGGGTCATTTCGGCGACATCCAAAGCTGCGTCGGAAATTGGCAGTACGTCTGGTATTGAAACAAGTTTTCTGTGCAACTGATTGAGGCAAATTGGAAGGCGGGGCTCGCTTTCATCTTCAGCGGCGGCCTCCATGGCGATTGTATTGTCCTGGACAGCCGCGGGGCGGGCAGTTTTGAGAGTCAGCTTCACGTCCAGTAAAGCGCGAATCTTCCCTGCAAAGAACGCTCCATGCACTGGCTTGGCGAAGATGTCGTCGACGCCGCGCATTATCAAATCTTTCGTGAGACGAGCGTCGATCACATCCGTACAAACAACGATAATTGAACGGTCGGGAGCACCTAGAAGCTCCAGTACTAATGAGTACCCATTCTTTTGCGGTAA
The DNA here is from genome assembly GCF_009177095.1 of Lacipirellula parvula. Classification (NCBI taxonomy): domain Bacteria; kingdom Pseudomonadati; phylum Planctomycetota; class Planctomycetia; order Pirellulales; family Lacipirellulaceae; genus Lacipirellula; species Lacipirellula parvula. The sequence continues at coordinate 5,309,936 of NZ_AP021861.1, read as the reverse complement.
TCGTAGGTCCGTCACAATCACGTCGAAGTGGCCTTCAGCGAGTCGCTCCTTCGTTTCGCGAACGTCACTGGCTGTGACGCATTGAAATCCATGCTGACGCAGGGCATGTGATCCCAATCGCTGCATCGAAAGATCGTCATCTACAATGAGTGCTCGAAAACCGTTCGCCATGGCGCTATTGCTCCAAGAGTTGACGGACTGCGGAAGTTCTGACTAGAAGCTAGAAGCCCGCATCTGCGGACCTGAGGTAACGAAATTCTCCACGGGCATCCGTTAAGGTCGCATGCGGCAATTTGCGCGCCGTGTTCGAGTGGATACGAGCTAGCCGATCAGAAGGCGATGCTTAAGCCGATCGTAGCGGTTACTCGGCCGGACTGAACACAACCACGACCACACTGCCCGCTTTGCGCGCCGTAAAATGCGACAATTTGAATTGTCGAAGCGCCTAATCCGTGAACGTCGACGAAATCGACTGGCTGATTAGAGGTCATAGTGATCTCTAATAAGACAGGCGGGGAGGGGTAGGAGACTTATCTGATCTGAGGATTTACTGAGTGCTAATATTGCGAGAGCTGTCCGCGCAGCCTCCGACTTAATCATATTGGTAGTTCAATTGCGCGACTTGCGGGCAGTCGGGCTTTAAGTGTGCTTTCTAAATTCTCCTCGGGAGGCGCTGCGCCCGGTTGAAGCCGCTGGCGCACAGTAGCGCAAGCGCTCGCGTGCATCTGCCCTGGATCGAACGCCTGGCTATTTATACAGACAGCAACTACTGGGACACGCTCGACGCGTACCACTACGTCCGCCTTCAGCCGCTTGATCAGAGTTACGACTTGCTAATCGTCGGCGGCGAGGATCATAAGTCGGGACAAGCGACCGACACGGAAGAACGTCACCATCGGCTAATCGACTGGGCTAGCAAACGGTTTCCGAAAGGCGACATCGAGTTTACCTGGGGCGGCCAGAGCATGGAGACGATCGATGGGCTAGCGTTCATCGGCCGTAACCCGCTTGATGCCGACAACGTTTACGTGGCGACGGGAGATTCGGGGATGGGAAATACTCACGGGACAATCGCCGGCATGCTGCTATGCGACTCATTCTCGGCCGCGAGAATCCGTGGGAGGCCCTTTATTCACCTTCACGCAAAGCACTGCGTGCGGTGAGCGAGTTCGCCAAGGAGAACCTCAACGTCGCCAACCAATATCTCGATTGGATTACGCCGGGCGAAGTAAAGTCGACGGACGAGATCGAGCCTGGCGAAGGAGCCATCCTGCGTCGTGGGATGACGAAGGTGGCGGTTTGTCGCGACGACGACGGCAAGCTCACCGAGGTGTCGGCGGTTTGCCCGCACCTGGGCTGCATCGTTCATTGGAACGGAGCGGAGTTGGGACTGTCCCTGCCACGGGTCGCGGTTCCACGCCGACGGCTAGGTGATTAACGGTCCAGCCAACCTTAACCTTGCGCCCTCAAGCGAAGAATAGTGCTGGACCGTGATAGTGTCGACCGCTTACAGCCATCAAACAATGCAGTGCGATTCTAAACAGCTGTATAGCATGCTGCGAATGCCTGCAAGTATTCACTCGCGACGAACTGAATCCATCCCAACAACTCCTGGCATGCCTAAGCCAATCGTCAATAGCTAAAAAATGGCCGACTTCAACCCGCAATCTTTGTCGGCCACTGACCGGAATCTCTCAGGACCCGGCTCGCTAATCACGCGATTGTTCCCCTTTCGCCAAAACGAATATACAAGCCATTTTACGGAATGTCGTTCTCTCGTTTTAGCCTGATCGATTTTCGGCGCACCCGGCCATCAGGCACCGGCAGCCCACGAGACTCGTGCCAGGTCACGACAGCAGCCCGAACAGTTTCTAGTCCGCATTCGAGGCGAGCTGCAATTTCTCGCACGGGAAGATCCAGCCCCCACAACTCCATGACCTGTTCGAGCAACTGATCGCTGGCGCGTTGCTTTGGCAGGCGTCCTCGGAGCGATCTTCCATCGGGTCGGGATACGCCATTGATTTCATGCCAGTGCTTCATAGCCTTGTCGATAACGGTGTAACTGCAGCCGTGCTTCGTTTTGATCTCGGCAATTGACAATCCCGCGTCGAAGTCTACTTTGATCTGCTCTGCTAGAGCCTCGTACTGGGGAGGCTCGCGAACATCCAACTCCACCTTGCACCCCTCAAGTTCCTTGAACACTAGATTCGCGGAGATTGTAGAACTGAGTACATTGTAAAGCTGAACATCGAATTTCAGGCGATGGTAGAATCGACTTCTACCTGGCGTTTTCACCTCATACGCGACAATTCGCCCATCGACCAAAGCTCGTAAGGCGGCATGCGCCGCGGGCCCCTTACTTGAAATAAGTTCGCGCATGTCCGACAGCTGGCTGATAATCCATTCTTCCGTCGGCGGGGCTACGGAAATGCATGACGCCGTGGACAGCTGAGCTAGCTTTTGCTGGAGAGCGTCTCGCTCAGCGCAGCGAGCGATTAACCGCTTTTTCAAATCGGGTGAATCCTCGGTTTCACACAAGTTCATTAATTTTTCGATCCGCCGTTTGACATCTCCTAGCTTTTGTTCGACCGCGAGTGTATTGGCCGGACCCGTCGCGGTGATCTCGCGCCACGCTTCTGCCGCTGAGTCTAGTAGCCCCTCGACCACAAGCGGGTCCGCCAGAAGTCGGTTTGTGATCTCGTTCAATAGTAGGTTTTCGGCAAGTTCACGGCGTAGGGTCGTCTTGCATGAGCACTCTCCAACCGCATACCCTGGGCATGCCATATATCGCGACATGTTGCCGCTTACTTGAAAGTTACGGCCACATTCGCCGCATACAATCAAGCCAGAAAGAAGATGCCGAGGCCACCGCTCGGACGCTTGACTAGTGGTCCCATTGAGGTGGCCTTTCTGCTTTCTTGAATTAGCATCGGTCTGTCGAACCGCTGCCAGGGCGGATGCACTCTCAGCGAGCAGCGCCTGTGCTTGCACGAAGGCCTCCTCGTCAATGATCTTCAGTCCCGGCAGTGTGCGATGCCATTTTTCGTACTCGACGGGAGAGCGATCGACTTGTCGGATTGCTCCAGAAATCGGATCGCGCTCATTCTTTCGTCGGCCCCAACTCCATTCGCCGATATACTTGCGGTTCGTGAGAACTCCTCGCAACTGCTGATGATGCCACTTTGGGGTTGAGCTGCGATGATCCTTCGGTGCGTTGTTTTTATTAAGCTCTCTGGTAATCCATCGCAGAGATCGACGCTCGACGGTAAACCATTGAAAGATGCACACTACCCATGCGGCATGCTCAGGGACGATGACGTATTTTTTCTTCGGCTTCGAGTTTTTACCTCGGCGATCTATTTGGTCAGCAAGCGGTTCAGACCCGTATCCAAAGCAGTAGTCCCCAACGCAAAGTCCATCCAGCACCACTCCTTCTTGGCCGCGGTGGACAAACTTCGCAAGCATCTTCAAGTACTGTTCATTCTGGACGCCCAAAATGACAGTGATGTATTCCCACTGCTGGTTGGTTTGAGTGTCGATTCCGTCGTCAATCGAAATGATCCGCACCTTATGACGGTAGACCAGTTCCTTGAGTGTATTGATGGTGAGCCCAACATCACGTGCAAGTCGACTGAGATTCTCAAAAAGCACAACCTTGATCTCGCCGCGTCGAGCCGCTGCCATCAATGCCTCGAAGCCCGCTCGATGGTGCTTCGCTCCGGAAATCGCCTCGTCACAGAACTCGAGGGAGCGATCGATTGCGAGCCCGAGCGATCCAGCTCGGTCTCTGCACTTGCGCTGCTGGTCGGTGATGCTGCGGGAGTCCTGTAAGTCAGATGAGTAGCGCGCATAGCTAGCTACGCCAGTTGCCGGTACATTGACATCGCCATCAGGCTCATTTGGATCAGCTGACCCACCTCGCCGTCGGGTCAACGCGCTGGTCTGGATCGGAACGCTACGATCGTCCTCAGGGCGCCCCGACTGTGCACAGAGTGTGCACGTGGCCATCGCAACGGCCGCCAACCAGCCCGCAACAACCGGTAACAACCGGCGATTCGCAAGTTGTTGAACTAGGGAGACTTGCTTCGCAAATGCCTGTAGCTGCGAGAGTTGCGTAATGAGGCTCGCGAGAGTCCCGTGCCCTCCGCTTTGTTAATCGGCGTCGCTCGGCGTCGAGCGTTGCCGAAAATCGCCTCTGATCCGAGGCCCTCCGGCGACTAGTCGTTTGTACGCTGATACGGCTCACTGCCGATCGGCGTGCCTCCGCGGCAAGTCAGTTGCGATTGCGCAGCCTTCTGCCCTCAAGCTGCTTTCGAAAAGCTTCGCAGCCGCAAATCGCCTCCGCCAGTTAACGGCGAGATCAGTCGACGCCGCCTTGAATCAGCGAGACGAACTCAGAGTTCGACTTGAACTTGCCAAGTTTGCTCGTCAACTGCTCCATGGCGTCGACGTGGTGCATCGACGAAAGCGTCCGTCGCAGCATCGTCGTGGCGTGCAGCATATCGGGCGGCAGCAGCTTTTCCTCGCGGCGGGTGCCCGATTGCTCGATGTCGATGGCGGGGTAGACGCGACGATCGGAGAGCTTGCGATCCAGCACGAGCTCCATGTTGCCGGTGCCCTTGAACTCCTGGAAGATGAGCTCGTCCATGCGGCTGCCAGTGTCGATCAGGGCAGTGCCGACGATCGTCAGCGAGCCCCCTTCTTCGAACGCGCGGGCCGTGGCGAAGAGCTTCTTCGGGATGTCCATCGCCTTGATGTTGACGCCGCCCGACATCGTGGCGCCGCTGTTGCCAACCCACTTATTGAAAGCGCGAGCCAAGCGAGTGATCGAGTCGAGCAGCAAGAAGACGTCCTTGCCCATTTCCGACAAGCGTTGAGCGCGGGCGATCGTCAGCTGGGCGAGGCGGACATGGCTTTCCACGTCCTTGTCGAGGCTGCTTGCAAAGACTTCGCCGTTGACGTTCCGACGCATATCGGTAACTTCTTCCGGTCGTTCGTCGATCAGCAGCACCATCACGGCAACTTCCGGATAGTTCTGCGAAACTGCTTGACTGATGTGCTGCATCAGCACCGTCTTGCCAGTTCGCGGCGGGGCGACGATGAGCGCCCGCTGCCCCTTGCCGAGCGGCGTGAGGAGATCCATCACACGCGTGCTGAGCGGCTGAGCGCCAGTTTCGAGTTGCAGCCACTCTTCCGGGTTGATCGGCGTGAGCTGCTCGAACGACTTGACGTTGAGGTAGTCTTCGGGGGCCATGCCGTCGACGTCGAGAATCTCGCGGAGGCGCGGCCCTTGTTGCTTGCGGTGGTGCTGAACCAACCCGCTGATGAGCACTCCCTCGCGAAGACCGAACTTCTCGATCATCGTGCCAGGGACGAACGGATCGGTCCGTTCGCGATTAAAATTGGTGGCCGGATCGCGGAGGAACCCGTAGCCGTTGGGGTGCATTTCGAGAATGCCCGAGCCGGCCGTCAGCGGCAGATAGTCGCCGTCGGGGCCGTCAAACTCGCGCCGCTGGTCGTTGTTGTTGAACTGTTGACGACGTCGTTGGCCCTGGCCGCCGCGGTTTTGTTGACCGCCGCCGTAGCCGCCGCCACCGCCGCGATTACGGTTGCCTTGGTAGCCACCGCCGCCGCCTTGTCCTTGGCCGCCATTGTTGTTGTTCCGTCCGCGGAATCGCCCGCCAGACCGTTGCTTCTTAGCCATGCGAAAGAAAATCCTAAATCCTGATCAGAAATGCCCGAAGACCGGGCGGCGTCGCAGGACGCCATGTGCCCTTTAATTGACTCGTTCGTCGACCAGACGTTCGTCGTGAATCGACGCCCCGCATGCGCTACAGCGCATCGCGGGAAAAGTTTGGCGGAGAGGCTGCCGCGGGAACTCTTGGCATCGCCGCTGCACCACTCCTCGTGCTTGCGAAGCTGAGCGATCGCCGACTTCAATAGGCCGCCAGGCTCAATCGCCGATGAAGACGCGGAGAGACGCCCAGAAAAAATGCGTCGGCTCTCGCAACTCGGCGGCCTTCGACTCGTGAAGGCCTGCTTCATCGGCGGGCGGCGCGATCGACGTGCCAGACGATCGACTCACCCAGTCGTATTGGCGTTCATCGCGGGCGGCAAGACTTCATGCCGATGCCTGCGTGAACGCCCAAAAAAATTGCACCCTGCGACGACTTGCTGCGCTGTTGCTGAATAGCGCCGCCGTCGCAGATCGCTTCACTGCGAACTGTGCTCGCCGGAATAATCCGAGCGAATGAATCTGCACCAAATCTGGCTGGGACCCACTGCTTGCGGGCGTCCTCTGACGTTGCTCGCTTACGGGAGCAGCTTGCAGATCGCGAACATTGGCTGGGCGACGCACCATGTGCCCGCACCCATCGCGACCCGATCCCCAGGCCCCGTTTACGCCTAACAAGCTGGCGTCGATCGGGGAGAGCCAAAGCTGGCTTCAAGAGCCTGCAGCAAACTTGCCAGCAGGGTTCTGAACTACGCGCTAATATTAGCCACGCCAAACCCTTTGTCAAGCTGGCTTAACGTCGACGACCGCGAGCCGCTCCCGCCCCCCCTTGCTGGCACCGACGGGCGGCCAAGTTGGCACGGCCGCCCCATAAGGAATCGGGCGCTGGCTGAGCGTACGGACGGCTGTAAGTCGTTGTGAATTATCTATTTGCGTCGGCGTTTGGAAGGCCGGGAATTAACCAATTCGCCTGCTCCCTTTCCAAGCGGCACGTTCGGCACGACCGGCGTACTTGGCAGAGTTTCCCAAAGTTACCTGGCCGCACTCGCCGATATTAATAGAGAACGAACGCTCCGTCCTGGATCGCGTCTCGCTCTTCGCCTCTCTTCATCAATACAGCGGATGGATTCGCAATGTTCAGCCGACTCTTCGCGCAGGGCGTCGTCGCTCAATTTGCCGTGGCGTCACTTTCGCTTGTGGCGTACGCCCAAGCGCCGTACGGCCAGCAGCAAGCCGCTCCGGGAGTGAACTGGCGGACCAATCTCGACGCCGCCAAGGTTGAGGCGGCTCAATCGAATCGCCACTTGCTTCTCCATTTTACGACGCGCACGTGCGGTCCCTGCAAAGCGCTCGATCAAACTGTCTTCAATCAGCCGCAGGTTGCCGCGGCAATCGAACAGCAGTTCGTCCCCGTGCGGATCGACGCCGATCTGGAACGGGCCATGGCCGGTCGTTACCAAATTGATCGCGTACCGACGGAGGTGGTCATTACTCCGGACGGCACGCCGGTCGCGAAGCCGCCGATTCCGGACAAGCCGGACGCGTATGTGGCGCAGCTGCACGGGCTCGCTCAGCACCTGCAGCAATCGCAGGCTCCGAGAAATTCGGTCGGAACGAACCCGGCCTACGCAAGTTTACCGGGCGGGGTTCCGGTAACTCCGGCGGCTGCGATGCAAGCCGCTCAGCAATCGGCCCCAGCGACGCCTCAAGCGCAGGTGAATCCCTATGCGACGGCGCCAGCGAATCCGCAAGTGCACGGGCAAGCCCAGAACGTGTACGCCGCTTCGGCGCAGACCGCCGCAGCGCCGATCACGCCCACGCCGAACGTTTCTCCGACCAACGCGCCGGTCGCTCAGCAGCCGTCGATGACTCCGGGCGCCGGAATGCCGAGCAGCTATCCGAACTCGCAGCAAGGAGCGCCGGCCGCCGTCGCCGCCGCTAGTCAGATGGTTGCGACCAAACCCGCGCCGCCGGCGGTGAAGAAGCCGACGCAAGCCGACTTGCCGCCCGGCTCGCCCTCGCTCTGCTTCGATGGCTACTGCCCGGTCTCGCTGAAGACGCTCAACAAATGGGTGGTCGGCAGCCCTCAGTTTGGCGCGGTTCATCGCGGTCGCACCTACTTGTTCGCCGGCCCGCAACAGCGTGAGCAGTTCCTGGCCGCCCCCGATAGCTACAGCCCGGTTTTTGCGGGCAAGGACCCCGTGCTGCTGCTTGAGAATCAAGTCTCGCAAGACGGCGTCCGCGACTTCGGCTTCAAGTACGGCGACGAGTTCTACCTCTTCTCGTCGAAGGAAACGATGCAGAAGTTCCAGGCCTCGCCGCAGACGTATTCGGCGGGCGTGAAGCAGGCGATGAGCCAGCTCAACACGGCGGGCGACGGGGTGATTCGTCGCTAACGGCGTTCACGTGGCTGAATTCGCGGCAATTGCGTGCGAGCGTTGACGTCTGACATCGAACAGGCCTAGGCTCAGATCGTGGAGCCCTTTCGGCAATCAGCGCCGCTGGCTAACTGGACCAAAGACTCAGTCTGTTCGCGGTCGTGCGGCTCGAGCGCGCGATGCCTACCGTAAGCGACGCGTCGAGAGGGCTCCATTTTTTGCACGCGATTAAGCGTGAGCTGCGCGCCAGAGGCGGTGCGATCACTGATTTTTCAGTGCGCGTTGCAGCTGAATAACCCGAGCGCGGACCTCTTCCATGTTCGGATTGAGTCGTAACGCGCGGCGGAACGATTCGAGCGCCGCGACGAGATTCTGCTGCATCTCGTACGCCTCGCCCATCACTGCCGCCGCTTGGAAGTGGTACGGGTTGATTTCTAGGGCCTGATGGCAATCTCGCGTTGCAGCGTCGAACTGCCCCAGGTGGAAGTAAGCCTTACCTCGCTGGAACCAGCTCTGAGCGATCCAGGGTGCATCCTGGATGATCTTGCCTGCCAGCATCGACGCCCGGTCGTAATCGCCGTCGTCGAGCTGCTCGCCTACGGCCGTGAGTCGCCGCTGATGAATGGTTAACCCTACGCGATTCCACACCAGACCAATGGCGTGTTCCGCGAGCGTACGGACGCCGCGATCCAAGTCGATCATCGCGCGACCGAGGACCGAATTCGATTGGTAATCGCTCAAACGCCCCAGCGCCAGCACGGCGCCGCGTCGCGCCATCCGCTCGCCATTGAGCGCAAGACGCTCGAGCGTGCCGATGAAATAACGCTCCGACGTAAGCCGTAGGAACTGCGCGATGTCGTGGTCGTCGAGATACTGCTCGAAGAAGTCGACTAACAACGGGCCTTGGCGAAAATCATCGTTCACGGCGAGTACGCTGCAATTCGAGGAGCGGGGATCGTCGCAAAAAACGCTGGTTTTCGCCGACGCGCAGCGAAATCCGATGAGACGATAAACCTGAGTGTAATTGCAAACTCAATTTGCTCAACGAGAATGTAGAAAACGGATATTTGCCCCCAACGGCGGTATTGACGCCGTTGAAATGCGAATTACTTCGCCCCGCCTTGGACGTGATTCATCGGATGTATTTGGAGTCTTTCAATCGTTGCCGTCTACGTCTTCTGATCGTCGGCCTTGCTTGCGCGGCGACGATCGGCGGCGACTCGGCGTGCGCTCAGGCGGCCCGCAGCGGGGCGGGGCGCGCGGCGCAACAACTCTCACAACCGGTCTCACTGACATGGCAAGAAGTGCCACTGGCGACCGCGATCAAACGTCTTGCCGCAACGCAGTCAATCGCCGTGTGGCTCGATCGTCGCATCGATCCGAGCACGCCGATTAATCTCACGGCCGCTGATCAGCCGGTCAGCGAAGTGCTCGATGCGCTGAGCGAGCAGGTCGGCGCTGCGGCGGTCCCGTTCGCAGGGATTGTGTACGTCGGTCCGCAACAATCGGCAGACGAACTGACGACGCTCGCTGAACTCGCGCGCGAGCCGCTCACCAAGGCGCCTGCCGCTGTTCGCAATGCTTGGCTCAAGCCGGCGCCTTGGTCGGCGCCTCGACTGAGCCAGCCACGCGCGCTGTTGACGCAACTCGCCGCGGAGGCCGAGGCGAGTGCGCTTCACGCCGATCGCATTCCGCACGATCTCTGGCCCGCGCGAGAGTTGCCGACGCTCGCCGCCATCGATCGGGCGGTGCTGCTGTTGGCGGGGTTCGATCTCACCTGCCAGCTCGGCGTCGATGGTCGGCAGCTCGACGTTGTGCCGATCGAGCGGCCCGTCGCCGTTAGCCGCGAGTATCGCATCGCCCCCTCCCGCGCGGCGGCGTTCCAGGAACAGCTCGCGCAGCTTCCTACTGCGAAAGCCAGCGGCGATGGAAGTCGGCAGACGGTGGTCGCGCGAACTGAAGATCACGACCTATTGCGTGCGGCGCTGGCGGGGCGACCGACCGGAAGTGCCGGAGCGACGCGTGCTGCGCCGACGCGGCGGCCTGCGAGGTCGTCGAGCGGCAGCGCACTCGACGACCGGCGGTTCACGCTGACGATCGAAAACAAGCCGCTCGCGGCCGTGCTCGCGCAGTTGGCGTCGCAACTGCAACTACAAATTGACTGGGACGCGGCGATTCCGGAGACGGCAGAAGGTCGCAACGTCCTGGTGTCGTGCCAGGTCGACAAAGCGAATCTCGACGATCTACTGCGAGCGCTGCTCAATCCCGCGGGATTCGCTCACGAGCGGAGCGACGCGGCGATCTCGATTCGCCGGCAGTAAATCCCCGCTAGGGATCGCTCACGCAGAGGAATCGGAAGTAGGCGCCGAAGTACAAGTCGCGAGCGACGAGCGATCAGTTAGGCACGCATCAACCGCGCCAGTTGCTCTTTCACTTCGCCTTCGATCTTCCCTTTGAACATCATCGCCGTCAGCGGGATTTCGCCCTTCACGTCGAGTTTCTGATCAAGGGCCTCGATCGCGCCGGCAATCTTAAAGCCGAACGTCTTGAAGCCGAACGACAGTTTGTTGCCGGCCCAACTCTGGTCGAGATCGCTCACTTTGTCGCCAAATCGGGCTTGCAGCGACTCGACGAACCGCTCCAAGCGGGACTTCGCCTCATCGGCGGAGAGAGTATGAGGGATTTCTACGTGAAACTTCGGCACGCGGTCGGCTCCTACGAATCTCGCCCGCTTCGCCGTTCGTACGGGAAGCGGATCGCAAGCTGGCTACGAAACTGGCGTACGAACGACGCCTTCAACGCCATCTAATCATACGTAAGGTTGCGGCGCACGGTTAGAGGGACTTTTGGCGGGCGGCGAGTGAAACACGCCGCCATTGAATTCCGGCTTAGCGGCAGAGGCCTCGGCGTCACGCCTCGCAATCGTCCAGATCGGTCCGATCATGGCCATGCCACAGAGGCAGGCCGGCGCGAACCCGCTCGGCGAGCACTTCCAGTTTTTCGTCAGTTCCAGGCATCGCCCGGGTTGAGTCGAACCGCTTTTCCTCAATCGACTCTGGCTCGAAATCCCACTGGCCCTGCTTGATCGCTTCCAATACCGACTTTGGCACGTCTTGATCTCCCCCCACGAGAAATCCGATGAGATCCACGACGGATGGTGACAGACATCCTCCAGGACGTCTGCCCGTCAATATGGCGGAACCGCGCGGGGTGTCAAGGAAATAGGTTTCAGGCCGAAAAATGCCTTAGTAGCGCGACAGTTGTCGCAGGCCGTGGCGGCCATTTAGCCCCGACCGCTTGCGGCGGGATTTTGGAGATCGAGCGTGGCGGGAAGACCGCGGGGACGAGCCCCGCGGCTCGCTGGAGAGTTGGCTAGGAGGCGTTGCAGTGCGGCGACGCATGGTGCGCGCACGACGGCGTTGCGATTGCCGCCGCATGCCGCACTACGGACGGCGACGACGTCGATGACTTCAAGCGGCAGCGCCTCGATCGTCGCCGGCGTGAGTCGACCCGCGGCGGCTGTCGTCATGCCGAGCTGCTGAGCGCGAGCAAAGAGCGATTGAATCGCCGCCGCATCGAGCAGTTCTAAGAGTGTGCCGCTACTCTTGTCGAACGTATCAACGAGCAGCCAGCGAGCCCTGGCCGTTGCGGCAGCTTCCAGCACATCGAACGGGATAGGAGAGTGCGCGCGATCGGCGTCGGCGTAAGCGACCGCGACGAGTTTCTTGCCGGCGTCGACGATCTCGCGCTGTGCAACGAGCCACGCTTGTCGCCAATCGCCGTCGTTGCACGCCGACAGGCCCAGCTTCAGTTGTGTGACGCCGTCGACCGCGAGCAGGTCTCGCGCCGGTGAGTGCGGCCAATCGAGCAACTCGCCCGCCGCCGCCGAGAGCGAAGCCCGACCCGCGACGACCTCGGCGACGCCGCGAGCGACGGTCGCCGTCACCGCGCCGAGCGGACCGTTGGCCGGTTCTTTGAGGTCGATCCAATCGGCGCCGCCGTCGAGCGCGGCTTGCGCTTCGGCCGCGTCGCGCACGCTTACCAGCAGCTGCGTCACGTCGCCTCTCCTGCTGAGGCCGCGGCCGCCTCGCGCAACTCACGCAGCCGCCGGTTCAATCGCCGAATCACGTCGACCGTCAGCGGTTCGCACCACGTCCCGCGGATCGTCACGTACCCTTCACACCATTGACCGAGAGCCGGTTTCACCTCGACGCGTGACCACTCAGGCGCCTTTTCGGACAAACGCGCCACGAGATTGACGCACTCGGGGACTTCGGAGTGGATCGTCGGCAAGTGCGCCGGTCCTTGCCCCAGAAAAAAAGCTTCGACTACTTCAGCAGGGACGGCTGCGGGGGCGCTCCCGCGCAGGTTGAACAGAACTTTGCCGTCGCGGTACGCGATCCGCGGCCGGCGCAACTCGACCGCCGCGGCGCCGACCATCAGGAGTGCGAGCAGGGCCAGCAGGCCCGCGAGAAGTTGCGCCACGAGCGACTCAAACTTCCACACGACGAACAATGCCAATGCACTCACGGCGGCGAACGTCGCAAGCGTCGACCAAAGTGCGCGGCGATTGGGATGAAGCCAAATTTCAGTCATCGGGAGCGAAAGCCGACGGGGCGTTGTGCTGGGCGAGTCGAAAGGCCACAGGCGAAGTCTAGCGGAAATTGCCGCCGATCGCAGGCGGTTAGGGGCATGGACTCTCGCTGTAATTCAATTTACCTTTGCGTTCTGATCAAGAACGGTCGTACGTCGGCGGCGAGAATGAATTGGAAAATGCAGGATGACGACACACGCCGAAACGCCGCTGTCGAGCGAACGCAGCAAGATGTTGTGGGCGATTCTCGCTATGCTTGCCCTTTACGGGACGAGCTTCGCCGTCGGTCTGCCGCAGGGTTGGACGGTCGCCGCGCTCGGCGGTCATCATGCGGAAGAGCCTGCTGTTGATGGGACAGCGGACGCTCATAAAGGCGCCAATGATGTGGAGCACGCCGCGGACGCGCATCACGCTGGTTCGCCGCCCCCCCTCTGGACGGTCGCGCCGTTCGTGCTGCTATTGGGGGCCATCGCGACGTTCCCGCTGATCCACGCGACCGAGCATTGGTGGGAGCACAATCGCAATCGCTTCATCGTCGCGGCAGGCTTGGGCGCGCTGACGCTTGCTTACTATGCATTCCTCCACCACGAGCCGGTCGAAGCCCACTGGCCGGGCCATGCGATCGTTGCCGCGCACGACGGCAGCGTTTTTCAAACAGAGTTCGTCGCGACGATCTTCGGCAACGCATTGCTGCAAGAGTACATCCCTTTCATCGTGTTGTTGTTTAGTCTCTACACGATCGCGGGAGGCATCCGCATCACGGGCGATCTTGAGGCGACGCCAACCACTAACGCGACGGTCATGCTGATCGGCGGGCTGCTCGCCAGCCTCATCGGCACCACTGGGGCGGCGATGCTGCTCGTTCGCCCGTTGCTCGAAACAAACCACCAGCGGAAGCACGTCGCCCATACGGTCGTCTTCTTTATCTTCATCGTCTGCAACTGCGGCGGCTGCCTGCTGCCGATTGGCGACCCGCCGCTGTTCCTGGGATACCTACAAGGCGTCGATTTTTTCTGGACGCTCAACCTGTGGCCTGAGTGGCTCTTCGTGAACGGCATGTTGCTCGCCGTTTACTGGTCGATGGACCAGTTCTATCACCACCCGCGTGAAACGGTGCGGGACATCGAACGGGACGTCACGCGGCTCCACCGACTCCGCGTCAGCGGTCTGAAAGTTAACGGCTTATTGCTGGTCGGCGTCGTCATTGCCGTGGCGATGCTTGATCCGAGCAAGGCGTTTCCGGGAACCGATTGGCACCCGTGGCTTTACTTCCGCGAAGCGGTGCAGTTGGCGCTCGTGGCGATGTCGCTCGCCATTGGGCCGCGCGAGTCGCGATTGGCGAACCGTTTTACATATGACGCCATCGTCGAGGTGGCGGCGCTGTTCGTCGGCATCTTCGTCTGCATGCAGCCCGCGCTGCAGATTCTGAAAGCGAACGGCACCCACTTGGTGGAACGCTTCGATATGGGCCCCGGGAAGTTCTTTTGGGCGACCGGCACGCTGTCGTCGTTTCTGGACAACGCCCCGACGTACTTAGTCTTCTTCCAAACGGCCCAAGATCCGGAACTGGCCGGCGGACCGACCGCCGGCGTGCCAGAGCCGCTGCTCGCGGCCATCAGCCTCGGCGCCGTGATGATGGGCGCGATGACCTACATCGGCAACGGCCCGAATTTCATGGTGAAGGCGATCGCCGAGAAGTCGGGGGTTAAGATGCCGAGCTTCTTCGGCTACATGGGATATAGCGTGCTGATTCTGCTCCCCATCCTGGGGCTGATGGATTGGATTTTTATCCTGCGGCCATGAGTCCGAGCGCGCTTGGCGCTCCGCCAATCGGCGTGGCGCTCGCACAATCGCAGCTTTTCGCGGCCCGCCCATCTATTTAGAATGGTGGTTTCCCGCCCCCGGCCGCCCGCGGTCGCTCTCAGCCCTTTCCGAACTGCTCGCCCGTGCCTGCCCCCATCGTCACCAAACAACGCGATCTCGACGAGCTCTCCGAGCGTCTCCAGGCCGCCCCGATTATTGGATTCGACACCGAGTTCGTCTCCGAAGATACGTTTCATCCCGAGCTTTGCCTGATTCAGGTCGTGAGCCCCGACGAGATGGCGGTGATCGACCCGCAGACCGTCGACGTTTTGCCGTTCTGGAAGGCGGTTGCCGCGCGGGAGAAGACGACAGTTTTCCATGCCGGGCGTGAGGAACTCAGCTTCATGCTCCGTGCCGTGGGGTCGATCCCGCAGCGGAGCTTCGACGTCCAGTTCGCCGCCGGGTTCTGCTCAAACGAGTTCCCCGCCTCCTACGGATCGGTCGTCGGCAAGTTTCTCGGCAAGCAGCCGATGAAGGGGGAGCAGCGAACCGACTGGCGCCGCCGGCCGTTGACCGACGCCCAAATCAACTACGCGCTTGAAGACGTCCGCTACCTGCTGCCGCTGTTCGAGCGGCTGACGGAGATCCTCAACAAGCGCGGCCGGCTGATGTGGCTCAAAGACGAGCTTGCCAGTTGGCAGCAATCGATCGTCGAAGCCCAGGACCGCAAAGACTGGCGGCGGGTCTCGGGGATCGGCACGCTCAACGCCCGCAACCTCGCGGTCGTTCGCGAGCTGTGGCTATGGCGGCAAGAGGAAGCCCGGAAGCTCAACCAACCCCCGAAACGCTTGTTGCGAGACGATCTCCTCGTCGAAATCGCTAAGCGGAAGACCGATCAGCCTGATCAGATTCTCGCCATCCGCGGATTGCAGCGGAGCGATCTCCGCCGTAAAGCGAGTGAACTGGCTGACTGCGTGCGGCGCGGGCTTGATGCGCCGCTCGAACGGGGCGAGCGCCTGACGCAGCGGGAACCGCCGCCGCAGCTCAACCTGCTGGGGCAGTTCCTCACGCCTGCCCTCACGTCCATCTGCCGCCAGAACGAAGTTGCCGCGAGCATGGTCGGCACGGCGACCGACGTGCGCGAGTTAATTGCCTATCGCTACGGCTTCGGCGGCATCGACCCGACTGAAACGCCTGTCTTGCTGAAAGGCTGGCGAGCTGACCTCGTCGGCAACTTGCTTGATGATCTGCTCAGCGGCAAGAAGTCGATCCGCATCGCCGATCCCAAGAACGAAGACCCGCTCGCCTTCGACGCCGTCAAGTAGCCGCGGGGCAACGACCCGCCGGAGCGGCGCTTAATGGGGAATGCTGAATGTGGAATGGCGTGGTGAAGTCATTCCTTCCCCACTCCATTCCACATTCCCCATTAGTTTCATCACCCCGCAGTCGTCGCCGGATCCTCGCCGCCTTCCGCGGGCTTCGGCGCCTCGGCAATCGGTCGCGCCGGCGGCGGCAGAACAGGCGGTCCGCCTCCCTGGTCGAGAGGCAGTTCCGCCGACGCTTGTACGACGCCACTCGGCGCACGATGTTGAATCTGCGGCGGGGCGCTGGCGAAGACCGCTTCCGCTTCCACCTCAACAGGCGCCTTGGCGTTGGCGTCCTCGTCTTTCTTCTTTTCGATGCCGGCGAAGCGCGTTTCGTCGTAGATCGTTCCTTTCTGGAACGGCCCGGCGCCAAAGAGCCAAATGTCGTTGGCCGTGCTCTTGTTCATCGCCATGCCCGACTGCCAAACCGGTTCGCCCGTCTCGCGGCGATAGGCGAACACGGCGATCTTGGCCACGCCCATCTGGTCGCGGCGTTTGGCGAAGGCGATTTCCGGCACCGACGACGGCAACACGCTGCCCGTGGCGAGTTGCGGCACGCTGAATGCCGGAATGCCGAACATGAGGTCGTGGTTGTCGGTGCCGATCACGCCGACGCGCGGCTCGATGATGTATGTCGCATCCTCGCGTTTGTCCTTCATGACGCAGCCGCTCGCGAGCAGATGCTGCCGCATGCAGCTAATTAAGTAGCCTTTGTCGACCACGTCGCCCATCTGCGCGGTATCGAAGAAGACGTTCTCGCCAGCCAGCACTTTGAAGTTGATCTGCTGCACCGTGCGGTCGACGGCGTCGGAGATGAGCAACTGTTCGGTCGCCGTGCGGGCCGTATTGCTGGTGCGCGTTGTGCCGCAACCGCCAGCCGTGCAGACGACGAGCAGCACCATGGCCATCGCCAGGCGGTTCGAGTTGCAGCGGAGCGACCGCGCGTGCATGGGGAAGGAAGGGGTTCGGGCGTGTGCGAAGGACGAGGACCGTCTCGGCCTTCGTTTGAGGCGGGGAACTATAACGGCCCGCCGCCCGCAGCCAAACCCCAGAACCGCTAGCACCGCCCGCGCATCCTCGTGCACGGCCGCTAGCACGCGTTTACACCCTATATCTAGCCGAAAAGCCGGACTTGGTTTAACCGAACTTCGTCGCGGTGCCGCCGCTGAGCGGGGCGTCGCAACCTGTCGTTTCGGGGATCGTCAGCGGCAGGCCGCGTTGGTGCCGGACGGCGAGCCAAGCGAAGCACTCCGCCTCGAGGGTATCGGGGTTGAGCCCAAACTCGCTGACGTTCTTCAACTCGCCCAAACGCTCGCTGAGTTGCTTCATCAGGAATGGATGGTGGACGCCGCCGCCGGTGACCCAGGTCTTCTTCGGCATCGCCGGCAGCCGCTTCACGGCGCGGAAGACGGCCTCGGCGGTGACGGCGCACAGCGTTGCGGCCCCATCTTCGACGCTCAACGCAGAGACGTCGACGTGGTCGAAGTCGAACCGGTCGGCCGACTTCGGCAGCGGCAGATCGAAGAACGGCGAGTCGAGCGCCTGTTCTACAGTCGCCCAATCGACCTTGCCCGCCAGGGCGAGGTGGCCGTCGCGGTCGTGCGGCAAGTCGGCCATCGTTTGGGCCCACTCGTCGATCAGGCCGCAGCCCGGTCCGGTGTCGCCGGCGATGATCTCTTCCTTCTCGCCGAGCCAGGTAACGTTCGCCACGCCGCCGAGGTTGAGGACGACGGTCGGCCGCGGCTCCTTGCTAAACAGGGCGCGATGGAACATCGCCACCAGCGGGGCGCCTTGGCCGCCGCCGGCGATATCGCAGCGACGGAAGTCGCTGACTACCGGCACCTTCAGGTCGCGGGAGAGGATCCAGGGATTCCCGATTTGCATCGTGATCCCTTCGCTCGCCGAGTGGCGGACGGTGTGGCCATGAAATCCGACGACCTCGACCTTTTTGGCGAGCTTGGGATACTCGGCGAGAAGTTTGCGGACGGCCTCGACGTGGTGCTCGGAGATCTCTTTCTCGACGCGGAGCATTTCCGAGATCGGCACGTCGTGCTGCGAGGTCTCGAGCAGTCGGCCGCGGAGATCCTCGTCGTAGGGGAGGGTGATCCCCCCCAGGAAGCCGATCTTGTTCTCGCCATCGGTCTCAAGCAGGGCGGCGTCGACGCCGTCGCCGCTCGTGCCGCTCATCAGTCCCACCGCAACGGTCGCCATAGCGCCAAGTCCTTGCCGCGTGTGAAGTTCAGTGCTCCCCGGCTCCCGGAATCGAGGGGATTCCCCGATGGTGGGACGTGGGGCGGAGCCTCGCCGCTGGCCGCGACCCGGCTGCCGGCAGCTCCCAAATTCCCCCGCCTGCACCGCCTCACAGGGCTGGGGGAGGCCAGTTTAGCACTAGCTTAGCGGTTCGTCCGGCCCTAAACAGCAAAGCCTACGCAGATTCCTCTCGAAAATGCGCAGATTTCTCGCTTCTGCGTGCTTACAATGAAACCACTGCCGAGCACTCGCTGTTTAGCGGGCTAGTCACGGCTCTCCGCGGTTTCGCGGTCCCACCTTGCGCATATCCAAGAATTCCTGAGCATGGATTCACGCCCCAAGACTCGCCAAGTCGCCGTCCTTGTGGAAACCGACGATAGCTGGGGATGCAGCGTTATCCGCGGCATCGCCGACTACTCGCAAAACCACGGCCACTGGAACCTCCTCCTCGATCCCCAAGATCACGACCAGCGCTCCGCGCTCCCCGACTTGTGGAACGGTGACGGCGTGATCGCCCGCTTCGGCAATCGGTTGCAGGTCGATCAGGTTCGCAAGCGTAAAGTACCCATCGTCAACGTCGACACGCTGTTCGAAGGCCTCCCCGGCGTGTGCGACGTGATCACCGACGATTCCGAACGCGCGCACCTCGCGTTTCACCATTTGCGCGATCGCGGGTTCGAAAAGTTTGCTTACTTTGCTCCGCCGAATCATCGTTACTCCGTCAAGCGGGGCGAAGAGTTCATTCAACTCGTGCGGCGTTCGGGGCTCGAGTGCCACGAATACAAACCTGGCTATCGCGTCGGCCGCAAGCTCGGCTGGGAGGAGCAGCAACGCCGCGTGAGCCGCTGGCTGAACTCGCTGCCGCGACCGATGGCGATCTTTACCGTCGACGCCCAGCGTGGGCGGCAACTGGCGGAAATCTGCTACATGGCGGGGATTCGCGTCCCCGACCAGATCGCGATTCTCGCCGGCGATACCGATGACTTGATGTGCGAAGTTTGCACGCCTCCTCTCTCCAGCGTTGCGCTGGCTGGTCGCCGCATCGGGTACGAAGCGGCTGCCGCTCTCGACCGAATGATGAACGGCGAACGTCCGCCGACGCAGCCGATCAAGATTCCGCCCCACGGCGTGATCAGTCGGCAGTCGACCGACATTCTGGCGATCGACGACGATACGGTCGTTCGAGCGCTCCGTTTCATCCAGCAGCGGGCGTTTCAGGACATTGTCGTCAAAGATATTCTCCACGAGGTGCCGGTTTCGCGCCGGAGCCTCGAAATCCAGTTCCGCCGTTATCTCGGCCGCAGCCCGGCTGAGGAAATCCGCCGCGTCCGGCTCGACAAAGGGCGCGAACTGCTGGCTCGCACCGACATGTCGATCGGCGAAATCGCCTCAGCGTGCGGGTTTGCCAACGGGACGCGGTTCGGCGTCGCGTTCCGCAAACGGTTCGGGAAAACGCCGCTGGCTTATCGGAAGCAGCTCACTCGCAGCTAACGCGGGGAAGTGACCGCCGATGAACGCGGATAGATCCCTCGCGCCTCAATGAGTTGGCCGGGGCAGCTATTTAGTCGCGGCGAATTATGTCGCGTGTCGCGTTTTTGGCGACATAAATCGCAAGTTCTTGCTTTGCGGCGGTTTACGTCGAATTCTTCGGTGACTTTTGGTCGCGGCGGCGGCAAGTGCTTGCGACGGCCTCTGGTCGGCAGGCGGTGATCGCCTGCCTTGATCGCTGCACAGTTGCTCGGAGCACAGTTGCCCGGACCGCGGTCTTCATCGAGCGCCCATCGCCGTTGCTCATCGCCATGTGGCCTTTTGTTCACCTTAGCAGACTGGACGCGGTTTGGGGCAAGCGATTTTCTGCCACCTGCGTAGGCTTTCGCGGGCGAGGCCTTCGCGGTGCGGAGTGCGTCGGGTGGTTGTGGCTAAAAACGTCTGGATTTAGCCCGTCGAGTCGGCGTTTTTGGGGCTTTTGTCATACTATTTTGACGGCGGCGTGCTGTTATCTATTCGCGCCTGCTGCGCCAAAGCGAGAAAAAATAACGCACCGATCCATGCGCGTTCCCGCAGGTCCTCATTAAGATGAGGAGTAGGGCCAAACAGTTTCCGTAGGAAAAGTGCGCTCGTGCTTCAGGCGCCTCGCATACTTTTTCTCGTCCGCCGCGGGGCCGCCGCCGGGACTCGACTGCAGACGCTCATCAACGCCGACCAAGGTTACACAACAGGTTCTCGGAGGGTTTGGGATAATGGCTGCTCGATTTGGACTCGGACTATTGCTCGCCACGGCGCTGGTGAGCCCGGCTGCTGCTCAAACGGTCAAGCTATTCGACAACTTCGACAGCTACACGACCCAGGCCGAGTTTGAAGCCGCGTGGCCAGTTGTGGCTGCGGATCCGCTGGCGTCGACGTTCTTGCAAACCCAAGCGGACACTGGATTCGCTCCTGTTTCCGGTCCCAATATGATCGGCATGCCGTTAGTGGTGGCTCGCAACGGCAAGACGGTGGCGGGGCTGGGAGTTCCGTCGACGACGAACATCATCAGCTACAGCTTTGACTTCTACGATTCCGACTCGGCGAGTTCGCCGTACCGCCAATACAACAACCTGCAAGTCGGAGCGGCGCCAACCTCGACGAATCAACTCGTCGCGTTGGGCTTGAACAACAATCAGACTGGCGGCGATAGCGGCGGCAACTACTACATGGCCCGCATTCTAGGCTTCGCGCCTTCCGACGCCACGTTGAATCCGACCGGCATCGACCCAGACGGCGGCCCTAATGAAAAGGGGGGCCTCGCGGCAGGGCAGTTCTTCAAATTGAATGACTTTGGCGTGGGGCTGCGAAGCGTGGGGTGGCACAACCTGCGCGTCGACATTTCCAGCGACAACGGAATCGGCACCGACTACGCTTTTTACGTAGACAACGTACTGGCCGAACGGGTGAGCGACGTTGGTACGGTTCTTCGAGAACTAGACACGGTTCGTCTTGGTTCGGGCGTGACGTCGACGAGAGTCGCTTACATCGATAATTTCAACATCTCCGTCAGCGGCGGCGTCACCCCGCCGGTGAATAATGCGGACTTCAACAACGACAACATCGTTGACGGCAAGGACTTCCTGATTTGGCAGCGCGGCTTCGGCGTCGCGGGCAGTGCGACCACGGGCGATGCAAACAACGATACGGCGGTGAACGACGCCGACTTGGCGATCTGGAAGACGCAGTTCGGTACCGATCCGACGCCGGTCGTTGGCGCCGTGTCGGCGGTTCCCGAGCCGACGACGATCGCTCTGGCTGGCGTCGCTCTCGTTGGCACGCTGGCGGCCGCTCGTCGTCGTAAGTAACAAATGATCGTGCGATCTTCGCGCGTGAAAAGCTTTCTAACCGCACGCTGCGTTGAGCAGCGTGCGGTTTTTTATTCACGGGTGCGAGGCGGTGATTTGGCCCTGGGCTTCGTGCGGGGGTGACTGTGCGTGCGGCGATCTCAAGCGGAATTGAGAGTTACCCCCGGGCGGAGCCCGGGGCTAGGGGGGCGGCGTGCGGCGCTTAATTTGTCCTTTGTGGTCTGTTATTGAATGGTTGCTTGCGGGGGCGCTTAGGCACCGCGGGCGACCGTAGGTTGGATGCGCGAATGCGTGAAAGAGCTGCGCACATTTTTCGTTGTTCCGGTTGCGGGTCTGCCTAGAATTAAGAAATGAGGAAGGCCCGTTCTTGGTTACTTTTCATTCATCCGGCCTCTTCACCCTTGCCCCAAAGGAAGCTGACATGATTCAGCGAGGCTCCCTGACTCCGCAGTGCGCCGTTTCCCGTCGAGCTTTCACGCTCGTCGAATTACTGGTGGTCATCGCGATCATCGGCGTGCTGGTCGCGCTGCTGCTGCCGGCTGTTCAGGCCGCGCGCGAGGCGGCTCGCCGATCGAGTTGCCAAAACAATCTCAAGAATATCGGCCTTGCAGCACTTAATTATGAGTCAGCACGCAAGGTTTATCCGCCTGGCTCAGTCAACGCTCGCAAAACCGGGTACAACGGCAATAGCTGGCAGATGGAAATTCTGCCGTACATGGAGCAGGGGACGTTAGGGTCGAATGCTGCAACACTGCTGGCCTCGTATAGAACGTCGGCGACTACGGAAGCGGATTTTTACGACATCCGCGCGAAGGCCAACGCCGGGGATGCTGCTGCAAAAGCTGTTGTTGAAGGTCTCAAAGGCGTAGTAATTTTCAGCTGCCCTAGCGACAACGCATCCGAGGCCGTTGATAAATTCGCTCCCGAATTGAAGGCGTCCAATTACAGCGGAATTGCTGGATCGTTTAAGTCCAGGAACCCATCCGTAACGTGCCCGACCACCTACACCGATACTAAGTACATGGCGGTTGATTGCGTTTCAACGATCAACATCGACGGCATTTTATTTCCTGGTAGCAAAGTGAAGGCTTCGCATATATCCGACGGAACCAGCAATACCTTGATGGTCGGTGAGCGATGGTATCAAGTGCGCGCTTGGCCCTTTGGGGCTTATCATTCAGCGGCTTATACCGGCAGCGCAACTGGAATGGGGCAAGAAAAGGCTCCTCCTCAAGTTCCAGCGCAAGCGAGTTCGACGTCGTGCAAGAATATTGATAGTCGTTATCCGCCGAATGCAAATCTGGCTTCTACTGGCTACTACGTCTCGCACGACGACAGCACCGATCGGCCCGGTGCAGTTCCGGCGAGTATGAAGACGATCGGTTTTAATGATCTTCCGTTCCAGAGTTTTCACTCGGGCGGTGCGCTTTTTGCCCGCGCTGATGCAAGCGTGTCTTTCTTGACTGACGGCACTGATCCAGTGCTCTATACAAGCATGGCGTCGCGTAATGGCGAGGAAGTCGTCAGTGAATAGTTTCAAACAGCTGCCGTTGCGGTCGTCCTACGTTTGCCTCTCGATGTTCGCGGTAGGCTCGCTATTGAGCACGTTCGGATGTGGTGCGAGCGGCGGCGGGGTCGTGTCGGGCGTTGTGACGTACAACAATGCTCCGGTTACCGTAGGTATGGTTGCATTTTCCAAAGCGGGATCGCCCGCCATTGGGGGGCCGATTGCGGCCGATGGCACTTATTCGCTTAGCTTGCCGGCCGGGGAGTATCGGATTCGCGTCGACGCTCCATCGCCGATGCCGGCCGGCTGGAAAGAAGGTGATCCACTGCCGATACTGCCGCCTCGCCCTGTTCCTGAAAGTTATGCACGCTTCGAAACATCAGGCCTGACTTTGCAGGCGACCGGCGATGCGCAAACGCACGACATAAAAATGCCCTGAGCGTCCGCAGCTGTTTCTAAGCGACCAGCGTGCGCAAAACAGTGAAAATGCTGCGCGTAAATCCTTGAGGCCGCGGAAAACCGCAAATAGACTGCACAGTGGCGGAACAGAGCCGCGGGCGATTAATTTACTCACTTGTCCTTTTATCGATTCTGCAGCGCTGAACCACATCAGCAGGAGGGGAGACTAATGAAGGTTACCCAGTTCGCGAAACTCTTCGCGGTCGCCACGCTGGCGACCGTCGGCCTCGCGGCCGATTCATCCGCGGCGTTGATCGTCAACGACAATTTCGACGGCTACGCCAATCAAGCCGCCTTCGAAGCCGTTTGGGCTCCGATTGGAACGACCGCTCCCGTCAGCGGCGTCTTGTCGACCGCACAAGCCTCCAGCCCGACGAAGTCTGTGCAAGGGCCGGGCACGGGGACGAACGCTCAGTACCGCAATCGCCTGACCTTCGCCGACACGCCAGCGCTCGGCATTGGGGATCAGTTGGTCTGGAGCTTCGACTACTACGATGCAACGCCGACGGGCGTGCCGGCTAGAAACTTCGTCACCCTGCAAGATACGACGGGGCCGACGGGAACGAATCAGCTCATCGCGATGGGCTTCAACAATAACCAGACCGGCGCCAATAGCGGCGGTCAGTCGTACATGGCCCGGATTTTGGGCTACACGGTTCCGACGACGGCCGATCCAGACGGCGGGGCCACGGAGTCGGTCGGGGGCGCCGGCATCTTCTTCAAGCTCAACGACTTTGGCACCGGGGGCCGCGTCCAGGGCTGGCAGAATCTGAAGGTCATCCTCAGCACGGACGACGGCTTGAGCACGGACTTCGCGTTCTACGTCAACAATGTGTTGGCTGAGCGCGTTTCCAACATCGGCACGGCCGCGTCGATTCGGCAGTACGATAACATTGCCATTGGGTCGGGGCTTTCCAACGCCAACACGGAATTCTTCGTGGATAACATGCGTTTGGAATTCATCAAGGCGGTGCCGGAGCCTGCTACGCTGGCCTTGGCTGCGCTGGGAATGATTGGGTTGGTGGCCGCTGGTCGCAAGAACGCTTAGTTTTCGGCTCGCGACTAACGATTAGGTAGATAACGCAACAGCCGCTCGAGCACATGGCTCGGGCGGCTTTTTTTTTGTCAGTGAGCAGTGGCGGCTATGCGGGTTGCGGTAACTTGCGGGCGCGTTCGCAAATGCGTGAGCGGCGTGCGCATGCGGCGGCCGACTGACCGTCGCGATGCATGCGTGATATGATGGCCTTTCTACGCTGCGAATGCGGATCGCATGCGAGTGCAGGAACTAATGGGAGAGATTTGTCGATGATTCATCGAACGATAGGTTGGCTGGCGGCGCTCGCGGTTGTCGCGGCGCTGGGCGGGAACGCGGCGGCAGTGCGGGCGGACGAGGTTCCGGCGGCGCCGCGGGAGTTTCGCGCGGCGTGGATTGCGTCGGTCGCCAACATCGACTGGCCTTCGAAGAAGGGATTGTCGACCGAGAAGCAGAAGCAAGAACTGATCGCGCTGCTTGATAAGTCGGTCGCGCTCAACCTCAACGCCGTCATCTTGCAGATTCGCCCGTCGGCCGACTCGCTCTACGCGTCGCGGATTGAACCGTGGTCGGAGTATTTGTCGGGTGAGATGGGCCAGCCGCCGAAGCCGTTTTACGATCCGCTGAAGTTTGCGGTCGACGAGGCCCACAAGCGGGGGCTGCAACTGCACGTATGGTTCAATCCGTATCGCGTGCGCAATACCGATGCAAAGAGCGAGCCGACGCCGGCCCATGTGAGCCGTTCGTACCCGGAGATCGTGCGCGAGTATGGTAACTTCCTGTGGTTTGATCCGGGCGAGCCGGAGGCGCTGAAGCGGTTTATCGACGTCGTGACCGACGTGGTGAAGCGGTACGACATCGACGGCGTCCACATCGACGACTATTTCTATCCGTATCCGATCAACGACGAGCACGGCAAGCCGTTGCCGTTCCCCGACGACGACAGCTACGCTCGCGCGATGGCGGCGTTGGAAGCCGAAGGGGCGCACGGCGAAGGGGGCCATGGCGCCGAAGCAGGGCATGGCGAAGCGGCTGCTCATGGCGAGGAAGCCGACGCGCATGGAGAAGAGGCCGCTCATGGCGCAGAGGAAGCTGCGCATGCTGAGGAACCCGCGCATGGCGAGGAAGCTGCTCACGCCGAAGCTCCCGCTCATGGCGAAGAGGGCGCCCACGGCGAGGCGGCGGCCAAGCCGAAGATGTCGAAGGACGATTGGCGCCGCAACAATTGCGATCGCCTCGTCGAAGAAATGTACAAAGCGGTGAAGAAAGAGAAGCCGTGGGTGCTGGTGGGTATCAGCCCGTTCGGCATTTGGCGGCCGGGGCATCCCGAGGGAATCGCGGGGCTTGATCAGTACTCGGTCCTGTATGCCGATGCGAAGAAGTGGCTCAATGAAGGTTGGGTCGATTACTTCACGCCGCAGCTGTATTGGCAGGTCGAAGGAGCGCAGAGCTATCCGAAGCTGCTCGAATGGTGGGAGAGCGAAAACACGAAGCATCGCCATCTGTGGCCAGGCAACGGGGCGCACAGCGTTCGCAAGTCGGCCGACGTGACGCCGGCTCGCAATGCGTGGCCGGCTGAAGAATTGCTCCAGCAGATCGAGATCACGCGCGAGATCGTGAAGGATGGTCCGGGCAACGTCTTCTTCAGCATCAAGTGCATCTTCGACAACCGCGATGGGCTGACGGAGAAGCTGGAAGATGGGTTGTATAAGGAGCAGGCGCTCGTGCCCGCGTCGCCGTGGCTGGGCGAAGAGATGCCGGCTAAGCCGGAGGTGACGGCCAAGAAGAATGCTAAGGGCGTGGCGATTAACCTGAAGTCGAGCGACGGCAAGGCGCCGTGGCTGTGGGTGGTGCGCACCCGCACGGGCGACACGTGGGCGACGAAGATCGTCCCCGGCCGCGAGACGAGCCCGGTGATCGAAGCCGTGGGCGATGCGTCGCCAGAAGAAGTTGCGGTGTCGGCGGTGACGCGCCTCGGCCGCGAGGGCGAGGTGGTTCGCGCGGAGGTGAAATAGCCGCTGGTGGATTCGCCGACTCCCAACGCCGAACGAACGCGCAGCCCCTGGGCTTGGGTGCCGAGTCTTTATTTCGCGCAGGGGATTCCGAATATCGTCGTGACCGGCGTTTCGGTTGTCATGCTGAAGCGGCTGGGGTTGGAGAATGCGCAGATCGCATTCTATTCGAGCATCCTCGGCCTGCCGTGGGTGTTGAAGCCGCTGTGGAGCCCCATCGTCCAGCGTTTCGGCACGCGTCGCGCGTGGACGGTGGCGATGCAGTTGTTAGTGGCCATCGGGTTGGGCGGCGCGGCGGCAACGCTGCCGTTGGAAAGTTGGGTGACCTACCTGATGGCGTTGTTGGCGTTCGTCGCGTTGGCGTCGGCGACGCATGACGTCGCCGCCGACGGTTTGTATTTGCTGGCGCTATCGAGCCATGAGCAGGCGTGGTTTGTCGGGATTCGCAGCACGGCGTTTCGCTTGGCGGTGATCACCGGATCTGGCGTATTGGTGATGCTGGCGGGGAGTTTGGAATCGAGCACCGGGCTGCCGACGGTGCCCATTCATGCGTCTGCCGTCGACAAGGCGGCGAGTACGATCGTGTTCGCGCCGAGCGAGAATGGATTGCAAGCGTCGGGCCAGGCCGGCATCGTCGTGCTGAACGATCGCGTCGAACTGAGCCTCGGCAATCAAAAGCTGGAAGACGTTGAAGCGCTGGCGATGCAAGTGCGGCGCTGGAACGTGGAGCATGGGTTCTACAACGCCTCGCTTGAGGATAAGAAGAAAGCGGCGGACGCACCGCCGCCCACTGGGGTGGTGGCTGGGCTTGAGGCTTGGATCGAAGAGCGATTCGGTCCGCCGAAGCCCGATCCTGACGCGTTAGCTCGCGCGGGCGACGCCGCCCCGGTGCTGATGAAGCTGGCGAATCCGGTGCCTCCCGGCGAAGAGCTTGTCGTTCAGTTTGGTCTCTCGGAAGGAGACCCGGGCTTCAAGGTGATCGAGGGGGAGCGGTTCGTCCTTACGGCCAAGAACTGCGATGAGCCGTTTGCGGCGGTGATTCAGGTTGAGGACAAGCTGGATCTGCCGTCGGCGGCGGAGTTCGAGATTCGGTCTGGCAACATCACGCTGGCCTGGATGACGGCGCTCGGAATTGCGGCGGCGGTGTTCGGCGGGCTTTGCCTCTACCACTATGTGGTGTTGCCGCGGCCGGCTGGCGACGTTCCAGTGAAAGGTTCTGAAGAAAACGCGGCGATTGGTTTTCTTGAGCCGTTCATTTCGTTCTTCCGCAAGCCGCGGATTCTCGCATTGCTGGCCTTCTTGCTGCTGTACCGATTGCCTGAAGCGCAATTGATGAAACTTGCTTCACCCTTCCTTATCGACTCTCGCGAGAAGGGGGGCTTGGCCCTCACGACGGGCGAGTTGGGATTCGTGTACGGCACGGTCGGCATCGCGATGTTGACGTTGGGCGGAATCGTCGGCGGCATGGCGGCTGCGAAGGGGGGGCTGAAACGCTGGCTTTGGCCGATGGCGCTGGCGATTCATTTGCCGAACATCGCGATCTTGCTGCTCGCGCTCATCCAGCCCGACAACCATTGGGTGATCACGGCCGCCATTGGGATTGAGCAGTTTGGCTACGGCTTCGGCTTCACGGCGTACATGCTGTACTGCATCTACATCGCGCGGGGCGAGCATCAGACCGTTCACTACGCGCTTTGTACTGGCTTCATGGCGCTGGGGATGCTAATTCCCGGCATGTGGAGCGGCTGGTTGCAGGGTTTGATCGGCTATCAGAATTTCTTTATCTGGGTGATGCTCTGCACAATCCCCAGTTTTGCGAGCGTGGCGTTCATTCCGCTCGACGGCGATTTCGGTAAGAAAAAGAGGGAGGAAGCGGCGTGACCGCGAGTAAGCAAGTATTTCAGTTTCCCGCCGACGCAACGCTGCGCGAAAAACTCGCGCAGTTGATGTTTGTGCGGATCGGCTCGAACCTGCCGCCAGTGAAAACGGTGGAAGAGGACGAAGCCCGCGTCGCACAGTTGCTGACGGAATGCCCGATTGGCGGCCTCATCGTATTCAACGGCAGCTATGCCGCCACGCCGGCGACGCTCGCGCGGTTGCAGCAGCAGAGCCGTTATCCGCTGCTCGTGTCGTCCGACTTGGAGCGTGGCGCCGGGCAGCAATTGCGGGGCTACCCGCTGTTCCCGCATGCGATGGCATTCGATGCGCTCGGGGGCGGGGCGGGGGAAGCTGTCTTCAAGTTCGCGGAGCTAACAGGGCAAACGTCGCGGGCGGCGGGCGTGCACATTACGTTCGGGCCGGTGGCCGACGTGAATTCCGATCCGCGCAATCCGATCATTTCGACGCGGGCGTTTGCCGCCGATTCGACGCGAGCCGCGGAGTTGGCCGCAGAGTTCGTGCGCGGCTGCGGCGCCGCCGGGTTCTTGTCGACGGCGAAGCATTTCCCCGGCCATGGCAACACGCACGAAGATTCGCATCACGCGCTGCCGACGGTCGACGCGACGCGCGAGGAGATGACGGCGCGGGAGTTCCCGCCGTTCCAATCATCGATCGCCGCGGGCGTGCCGCTCATTATGTCGGCCCACGTGCGTTACCCGGCGCTCGACCCGGCCGGCGAAGCGGCGACGTTGTCGAAGCCGATTCTTACCGACGTACTGCGCGGGGAGTTGAACTTCCAGGGTGCCGTCGTGAGCGACAGCTTGCTGATGGAAGGGGTGAAGGTCGGGTGCGCCAACGAAGGCGAGCTCGCGCTCAAGGCGGTGAACGCTGGGATCGACATTCTGCTCGACGTGGCTGATCCGGTCGGCACGTTGGCGGCGCTTGAGGCAGCGGTCGCGGCCGGCAAACTGAGCGTAGCCCGCGTCGACGAAGCCCTCGGCCGCGTACTGCAACTGAAGAACGTTGCGTTCAACGGCCAGCCGATGCCCGAGTTCGACGTGGCGGAAAATCGCCGGCTCACCGAGTCGATGGCGCTCGACATTGCCCGCCGCGCGACGGTGACGCCGCGCAACGAGGGCGGGTTGTTGCCGTTCAAGCCAGAGAAGTCGCTTTGCGCGGTGCTGGTGAATCCGTTCCCGCTGCCGTCGAACGCCGAGGCGCCGCCGCTGGGAAAGATGTTGGCAGAGAAGTTTCCGCAGGTCGACTACTTCGAACTCGGCGCCGAGCCGAGCGACGCAGAACTCGCGCGGATCGCAGACCTCGCGGCCAAGGCCGACCAGTTGCTGGCGGCGTTCGTGGTGAAGCCAGCAGCGTGGCATCGGTTTGGGCTGCCACCGCGGCTCCGCGATTGGCTGGCGGAGCTGGTGGCTAAACGGCCGACGGTGATCGCCTGTCTTGGGGCGCCGCAAGGTTTGGACCCGCTGGCCGAGGCGCCCGTGCAAATTTGTACGTTCAGCGATGTGCCGGTATCGCAGGCGGCGCTCGTCGAGCGGTTGCTGGAGGCTTAATTTCCCGGAAAACGGCGGCCGGAAGCGGCGGCTTGCGCGAAAATTGATTCGCCTTGCGCACTGCGTACCTTTCCCGCCGGCAGCGGCCCTACTACACTCAATTCGGTTAGCGCAAACGGGGGAGCGATGCTCCCCTTCGCGCAAACGTATTTCGTAAAACCAGCGTTACCAGAGAGCGAGGCCTTCGTGGCAGTGGAACAGAGCGGACGTCGTTTGGCGATTCTCACCGAGGGGTATACGGAACCGGTTACCGGGAAGACGGCCTCGAGCGTTCTGCGTTACCGTCCGGAGGAGGTCGTGGCGCTGATCGACAGCACCCAAGCCGGCCGCACCACGCAAGAATTGCTTGGCGTCGGCGGCAACACGCCGGTTGTGGCCACGCTGGCCGAGTGCAAAGGCGCCAATGGACTGATGATCGGCATCGCTCCGTCGGGCGGCCGCATCCCGCCGGCGTGGAAGGCGATCATTCTCGACGCCCTCAACCAGGGGATGGACGTCGTTTCCGGTCTGCACGAGTTCATCTCGAACGACCCCGCCTTCGTCGCCGCGGCGGCGAAGGGTGGCGGCAAAATCATCGACGTTCGCAAGAACGACGAACACGAGGTCGCTCACCGCCTCAACATCCGCGAGGAGTGCCTCCGCATTCACACGGTCGGCCAAGACTGCTGCGTCGGCAAGATGCTCGCCGCGATCGAACTGACTAATGCCGTGAAGGCCCGCGGCGTCGATGCGAAGTTCGTTGCCAGCGGTCAAACCGGCATTATGATCGAAGGGGACGGCGTGCCGATCGACTGCGTCGTCGCCGACTTCGTCAACGGCGCCATCGAGAAGCAGATCCTCGCCCACCAGCACCACGAGATGCTGTTCATCGAAGGGCAGGGGAGCTTGGTTCACCCGAAATACTCGGCTGTGACCTTGGGCTTGCTCCATGGCTGCGCTCCGCACGGCATGGTGATGTGCTACGAAGCGGCTCGCCCCGCGATGCACGGCATGGAGTACATCGAGCTGACGCCGCTTGCCAAGCTCGTCGAAGTCTACGAGGTGATGGCGAACCTGATGGGGCCGTCGAAGGTGATCGGCGTGGCGATGAACAGCCGCCTGCTGAACAACGAGCAGGCGGAAGCCGAACGCGAAAAGGTTCGCAAGGAACTCGGCGTGCCCGTGTGCGACGTTATTCGCCACGGTTCGGACGAGTTGGTCGAGGCGGTGTTCGCGCTGCGTGCGGAGCGAGCGAAGGCTCGCTAGTCGCTTTGAAAGCCACCGGCTCTGCCGGTGGACGCAGTACTAGACGAGTCTGGCGATAGTTCGTCCACCGGCGGAGCCGGTGGCTTTCATTTTGGACGACTGACGGGACGCCATGATCACGCTGAAGACCTACGACTTCCAGTTGCCGCTGCGGCATGTGTTCTCGATCGCTCGCGAATCGACGAGCGTTCAGCCGACGCTGATCGTGGAACTGACCGACGGCGTTCATCGCGGCTTCGGCGAGGCGACGACGAACAAGTACTACGGCGCCACGCTCGAGCTGATGCGGGAGTCGCTGGAGTCGGTGCGCTCGATCGTCGAATCGGCCGAGCCGCTCGATCCCGAGAAGCTGTGGGACAAGACGTGGCCCCTGCTGAAGGGAAACCCGTTCGCCCAGTGCGCGCTCGATCAGGCGGCGAACGACCTGTGGGGCAAGCAGCAAGGCGCCCCGGTTTACAAGTTGTGGGGCCTGACGACCGACCGCATTCCGCAGTCGAATTTCACCATTGGCATCGACACGGTCGAGGTGATGGTGAAGAAGCTACTCGAGATGCCGGGCTGGCCGATCTACAAGATCAAGCTTGGCACGAAGTACGACCTCGACATCATGCGCGAGCTGCGCAAGCATACCGACGCGGTGTTCCGCGTCGACGCCAACTGCGGCTGGACCGCCGATCAGGCGATCGAGTACTCGCACGAACTTGCCAAGCTGAACGTCGAATTCATTGAGCAGCCGTTGCCGGCCGACCAGTGGAGCGAAGTCAAACGCGTTTACGAGAAGTCGGCCTTGCCGATCATTGCAGACGAAAGCTGCATCTGCGAAGCCGACGTCAAACGCTGCGTGGGTCACTTCCACGGAGTCAACGTCAAGCTGACCAAGTGCGGCGGCCTGACGCCGGGCCGACGGATGGTGACGGAAGCTCGGCAGCTTGGCCTGAAAACGATGGTCGGCTGCATGACCGAGTCGACGGTCGGCATCTCGGCGATCGGCCAACTTCTGCCACTGCTCGACTACGTCGACATGGACGGCGCGGCGCTCCTGGCGAGCGACATCGCGACCGGCGTCGTCGTCGATCACGGCAACTGCATCTACCCGGCGGCGAACGGGACAGGCGCTCAGCTCACCGCGAGCTAAGGCGACGCTCCCCACAATTCGATAGTACGTCGGCGGCACGACGGACGCGGCGACAGGCATGACGAATGCCCTGGGCGGCGATCCGTCGAGATTCCTTTGGACCTGCGAGGAACTCCGATGCGATGCTTCGTTAGCGCTGTGGCTTGTCTGCTTCTGCTGCTTCCTGCGACGGCCCCGGCCGAAGATCTGGCCGACGTGGTGCAACCGCTGATCGACGCCCACCGGGGCGACGTTGCCGTGAAGATCAAGGATCTCGCCACGGGCGAGACCTTCGAATATCACGCCGACAAGACGATGCCGACGGCGAGCCTGATCAAGTTCCCGCTGATGATCGCGTCGTTCCAGGAGTTCGAAGAGGGGAACGTCGCGCCCGAAGCGATCGTCGAACTCGACGAGAAGGACAAGGTGCCCGGCTCGGGGGTGCTGACGGCTCACTTCTCCGGCGGCGCCAAGATGCCGCTCCGCGACGCGATCCGACTGATGATCGTCTATTCCGACAACACGGCGACGAATCTCGTCGCGAAGAAGGTCGGCCTCGACAAGACCGCGAAGCTGATGGAGAAGCTCGGCTATCCGGAGACGAAGCTCCATTCATACACGTTCAATCGACCTTCGTCGCTGTTCCCTGAGCGGAGCGTGAAGTACGGCCTGGGTAGCACGACGCCGGCCGATATGGTGTCGCTGCTTGAGAAGCTGTGGAAGAAGGAGCTTGTCAGCAAAGAGGCCAGCGAAAAGATGCTGACGAATCTTTACGCCTGTGCCGATAAGTCGACGTTCCCGCGGTACCTGCCCGACGTGAAGTTCGCGCACAAGACGGGCGCCACGGAGCTGGTGCGGACGGATGCTGGACTGATGGAACTCCCCAGCGGCGGTCCGATCGCGATGTGCGTGATGACCAATGAGAACAAGGACCAAAGCTGGAGCCCCAACAACGAAGGGGACGTGCTGTGCAGCAAGATCGCTCAGGCGGTTTATCGCTACTACACCGAGGGGGCCAAATCAGATTCCAACATGCTGAAGAAGGGCTCCGCCGGGCCGCTCGTCGCGTCGCTGCAGCGAACCTTGAACGAACAACTGAAGCCGTCGCCTGAGCTTGATGCCGACGGCGATTTCGGCGCGATGACCGAGACGGCCGTTACCGCGTTTCAAAAGGCGAAGAATCTGAAGCCGACGGGCGTTGTCGGACCAGAGACTTGGGAAGCCCTCGGCCCGTTGGTGGAAGAGGGCCCGAAGGCGCCGGAGCCGGCTATCGCCAATGCGGAGGTTTTTAAGAAGGCTAACGCAGAGTCGCTCGATGGTCCGCCGATCGTCGGCTGTCGGGTTTGGGCGATTGCCGACGGCAAGACGGGCGAAGTGCTGTGGGGCTTTAACGAAGAGAAGCCGGTCGATATCGCCAGCACGACGAAGATGATGACGGCGTACCTCGTCGGCAAGTTGGCTGAAAAGCATCCTGAGGTGTTGAAGGAAAAGCTCACCTTCTCGAAGCGGGCCGACGAGACGATTGGCTCGACTTCCGATTTGCGGGTAGGCGAGGTCGTCACGGTCGAAGAGTTGCTCTACGGGCTGATGTTGCCGTCGGGGAACGATGCGTCGGTGGCGTTCGCCGAGCACTTTGGCTCACGCGCGGCGCCGGACGGCGACGGCAAGGCCGGCAAGAAAGAATCGGCGAAGGAGGCCTACGGTGCGTTCATCAAGGCCATGAACGCCGCCGCGAAGGAGTTGCGAATGGAGCATAGCCACTTCACCAACACGCACGGCCTGACTGACAAAGAGCATAAGGCGAGCGCGGCCGATTTGGCGAAGCTGGCGATCGCGGTGAAGCAGATTCCGATTCTGCAAAAGGTCGTCTCTACGCCGCAGCATGGCGCCACCGTCACCGGCCCCGGCGGGTACGAGCGGAACGTGCTCTGGAAGAATACGAACAACCTGCTGAAGATCGAAGGCTACGACGGCGTGAAGACCGGCACCACCGATGCGGCCGGTGCTTGCTTGGTGTCGAGTGCGAA
Source organism: Lacipirellula parvula (assembly GCF_009177095.1). Taxonomy (NCBI): domain Bacteria; kingdom Pseudomonadati; phylum Planctomycetota; class Planctomycetia; order Pirellulales; family Lacipirellulaceae; genus Lacipirellula; species Lacipirellula parvula. The sequence goes on along the minus strand of NZ_AP021861.1, from coordinate 5,275,638 downwards.
GCGGGGCGATGATTCGCTGATCGTCGTGGTGCTCGGCGCCCCGTCGAGTGATTCGCGGTACGTTGACTCGCGGAATCTGTATCGCTGGGGTTGGTCGCAGTTGGAGAAGAAGTCGGAAGGAAAGTAACTTTCAGTCTGTGTTGGGTTCGGAATGCGGGGAGATTTACCACGAAACACACGAAAAGCACGAAATTAGAAATGCAAAAGACGGGGAAGAGTTAAGGGACGAAAATGGTTTTGTTCAACGGTTCTTCCCGCTCTCCTGAATTCTTTCGTGTCATTTCGTGTGTTTCGTGGTTAAAAACGCATTTCATCCCAGCATCAATCTCAAGACGCGTCGCCTGTCGCCAGACCGTGCCACGAGGGTTCTATGAATTCACTTCGCAAGTCGTTTGGTAGTGTCGCCCTCATGGTTCTGACCGCGCTCACGTCGGCAACGGTTGCATATGCAGAAGAACCAACCGCGCGGCCGCCGATTGTGCTGACGGATGAAGCTAGGAAGCTGCATGCCGAGACGCTGCTGATCGACGGGCACAACGACTTGCCGTGGGAACTGCGTCAGCAGGCTCGCGGGCAGTTCGACAAACTCGACATTTCAAAAGAGCAGAAGACGCTGCAGACTGACATCCCGAAGCTCCGCAAGGGGGGCGTTGGCGCCCAGTTCTGGTCGGTGTGGGTGCCGGGCGAAACCTCGAAGCGGGGGGCGGCCCTGTCGACGACGATTGAGCAGATCGAACTCGTCAAAGCGATGATCGCGCAGTATCCCGATACGTTCGAACTCGCCCTCACGGCCGACGATATCGAGCGGATCGCCAAGACGGGCAAGATCGCGTCGCTCATCGGCATGGAAGGGGGCTACTCGATTGAAGAGTCGATTCCCGTGCTGCGACAGTTGTACGCTCTCGGCGCGCGGTACATGACGCTTACCCATTCCGATTCGCTGGCGTGGGCCGACTCGGGAACCGACAAGCCGCGCAGCGGGGGGCTTTCGCCGTTTGGCGAAGAGGTCGTCCGCGAAATGAATCGACTCGGGATGATGGTCGACATTTCGCACGTCTCGCCCGATGCGATGAAGGCTGCTCTGCGGATCACGAAGGCGCCCGTCATCTTTTCGCACTCCTCGGCTCGCGGGATTGCCGACCACCCGCGTAACGTGCCGGACAACGTGCTGAAGCTGACCGCCGAGAATGGCGGCGTGGTGATGGTGAACTTCTTCTCGGCGTTCATCGTGCCCGAATCCGCGGAACGCGATGTGAAGCGAATGGCTTACCGGCGCGAGATCGACGAGAAGATCAAGGACGAGGGCGAAATCGAACAGGCGATGAAGCGGTGGGACGCCGAGAATGGCCGCGGCAGCCGCGGGACGGTCCACACGCTGCTTGATCATATCGATCACATCGTGAAAATCGCCGGCGTCGATCACGTCGGCATCGGCTCCGACTACGATGGCGTGACGATGCTACCAGAGCAGTTGGAAGACGCGAGCACCTATCCGTACATCACGCAGGGATTGCTCGATCGCGGCTACAGCCACGAGGACGTCAAGAAGATTTACAGCGGCAACATTTTGCGGGTGATGCGGGCAACCGAGCAGGTGGCGCGCGAGATTCAAGCTGCGAAGTGATGGCGAGCCGCAGGCATCTTGCCAGCGGGATCCGAACGTTCGGAGAGGGGCGTAGTTTGTCGGAACGCGATACCACTTCATCTCTCGCCCATGCTTCCCAGCGGCCGCTCACGCGCTGGCTTGCGGCCGCTCCGCCGGCCGTGCTCAACGGCTACGCGATCGTCTGCTCGTTCGCGGCTTACTTTGCAATGTTCGCGTTTCGCAAGCCGTTCGCGTCGGCGACCTACGAGCGGGCTTCCGCGGAGGTGGGCACGCTCGGTTTGAAGAGCGCGCTCGCCATTGGCCAAATCGTTGGGTACGGACTCGCGAAATGGATTGGCGTCAAGTTCGTCTCCGAGACGAGCCGCTCGCGTCGGGCGCCGCTGCTGATTGCGATGATCGTCGCGGCGGAAGCGGCGCTTCTGCTGTTCGCCGTAGTTCCCGACGGTTGGCGGCCGCTTGCGATGTTTTTCAACGGGTTGCCGCTCGGCATGGTATGGGGGCTCGTGGTGTGGTACCTCGAAGGCCGCCGCACATCGGAGATTTTGCTGGCGGCGCTAAGCTGTTCATTCATCATCGCGAGCGGCGCCGTGAAGGACGTTGGCCGCGCGGTGTTGGCGGGCGATCCGCTGCCGTTGTTGGGCGCGACGCTGCCAAACCCGTTCACCGGGCCGATCGGCGAACTCTGGATGCCGTTCGCCGTCGGGGCCCTCTTCTTCATTCCATTCGTCGTCGCGGTGTGGTTGCTCGACCAACTCCCCGAACCGAATGCCGCCGACGTCGCGAGCCGCTCCATTCGCGAGCCGATGGACCATCGGCAACGGATCGAGTTTCTCGCGAGGTTTTTCCCTGGGTTGCTGCTGCTGTTTGCGACCTACTTCTTCATCACCGCATTTCGCGACTACCGCGATAACTTTTCCGTCGATCTGTTCAACGAGCTTAAGTACGCTTACGAGCAAAACAAGTCGATCATCACCCGTTCAGAGCTGTGGGTCGGCCTCGGCGTGGCGGCGGCGATGGCGATGATCTACCTCGTCCGCGACAATCGGCGGGGTTTGCTGGCGGTATTTGGCGTGATCGCCGCCGGTCTCGCGCTGCTGGGAGTCGCCACGTGGTTGCGAACTCACGGCGTGATCGACGGATTCTGGTGGATGATTCTTATCGGCCTTGGTTCGTATTTGGCCTATGTTCCGTATAATTCGGTCCTCTTCGAACGGTTGATTGCATCGACTCGCATCGCCGGCACCGCCGTCTTCGCCATCTATGTGGCCGATTCGTTGGGCTACGTCGGCTCAGTCTCGATGTTGCTCTATAAGGAATTTGGCGCCAGTTCGGCGACGCGGCTCGAGTTCCTCGATTCGTTCTGCTACGCCCTTTCGATCGGCGGCGCTCCGGTGCTGCTCATCGCGGCGATCTACTTCATGAGGGTGACCCGGCTGGAAAAGGTCCAGCCAAAAGATGCGTGAGCGACTGCTATGAGACTGCCGCATCCGCGCCGCAAAGAAGGTTGTGGCTCCCTCCCCCTTGAGGGGAGGGCTGGGGAGGGGGTGGAACCCTGGTACCCACTACTGCCACCCCTCCCTAACCCTCCCCATCAAGGGGAGGGGACCTCAGGGTTTCGTTTTTCTCTGAGGCTTCCGCAACTGCCAGGTGAATAAGCTTCGGAGCTGAGGTTACCGTGCGCCAATGGCTGGCCTTGCCGCCTCGAACCTCCGGCCTCCCTGTTGGCTCTTGTCTCCTGTAGATATGATGGAGGGTTCTTTCAACCACCGTCCTCAGCCGACTCTGCCATGCCGACTCCGACTGTCGAAGACAAGACCGCTCAACTCGAAACGCTCCTCGACGAGCGAATCTTGATTCTCGACGGCGCCATGGGGACGCAGATCCAGGATTTGAAGCTGGACGAAGCCGCCGTGCGCGGCGAACGCTTTGCCGGGCACGACAAAGACCTGAAGAACTTTGCCGACATCCTCTGCGTCACCCGGCCGAAGGAGATCACGGCGATTCACCGTCGGTATCTCGAGGCGGGCGCCGACATCATCGAGACGAACACCTTTGGCGCCAGCCCGGTGGGGATGGAGGAGTTTGGCCTGCCGCTTGATTTGGTGGCTGAGATCAATGCCGCCGCGGTGAAGTGCGCCCGCGTCGCCGTTGAGGAAATGAACGCGAAGACGCCCGACCGGCCGCGGTTCATCGCCGGTTCGATTGGCCCGACGACGAAGCAAACCGCGATCAGCACCAAGGTCGACGATCCGTCGTACCGTGGGACGACGTTCGACGAAATGTCGGAGTCGTATTACGCCCAGGTGAAGGCGCTGGTCGAGAGTGGCGTCGATATCCTGCTGCCCGAAACGTTCATCGACACGCTCAACCTGAAGGCGTGCCTGTTTGCGATTCAGCGATACTTCGACGAGTCGGGCAATCGCGTGCCGGTGATGGCGTCGGGCACGTTCGACAAGGGCGGGGCGACGTTCGTTTCGGGGCAATCGATCGAAGCGTTCTGGAACGCGGTCTCGCACTTCCCGCTGTTGTCGATTGGCATGAACTGCGCGCTCGGTCCGGACATCATGCGGCCGCATATCGAGGTACTCGCCGGAGTTTCGTCGACGCGGATCAGCTGCCATTCGAACGCCGGTTTGCCGAACGAGATGGGGCTGTTCGATCTCGGCCCCGAGGCGATGGCCAAGATGGTCGGCGAGTATGCCGACAACGGCTGGGTAAACATCCTCGGCGGCTGCTGCGGCACGACGCCCGATCACATCGCAGCGTTCTCGCGGCGTTTGGCGGGACTGAAGCCGCACAAGCGGACGACCGTGGCGCCCTGGCTGCGCCTCAGCGGTACGCAGCCGATGACGCTGCGCCCCGAGAGCAACTTCATGATGGTCGGCGAGCGAACCAACGTCACTGGTTCGAAGAAGTTCGCCAACCTGATCAAAGCCGAGAAATACGAAGACGCGATCGAGGTCGCCCGCCAGCAGGTCGAGGGGGGCGCCAATGTGATCGACGTCAACATGGACGAAGGTCTGCTCGACGGCGAAGCGGTGATGACGAAGTTCCTCCGCCTGATCGCCGGCGAGAACGACATCGCGGCCGTGCCGGTGATGATCGACAGCAGCAAGTGGTCGGTCCTCGAAACAGGCTTGAAGGCTGTTCAAGGGAAGTCGATCGTCAATTCGATCAGCATGAAGGATGGCGAGGCGGAGTTCATCCGCCGCGCACGCCTCTGCCGGCAGTATGGCGCCGCCGTCGTCGTGATGGCGTTCGACGAAGAAGGCCAAGCGGCCACCGAGGACGACAAGGTTCGCATCTGCAAGCGGGCTTACAAGATTCTCACCGAGCAAGTTGGCTTCCCGCCGCAGGACATTATCTTCGATCCGAACATCCTCACGGTCGCGACCGGCATTGAGGAGCACAACAACTACGCGGTTGATTTCATCAACGCGACGCGGCGGATCAAGGCCGAGTGCCCCGGCGTGCACGTGTCGGGCGGCGTGTCGAACGTGTCGTTCTCGTTCCGCGGCAACGACGCGGTGCGTGAGGCGATCCATTCGGCGTTCTTGTACCACGCGATCAAAGCCGGCCTCGATATGGGCATCGTCAACGCCGGGCAACTGGCGGTGTATGAAGACATTGAGCCGCAGCTGAAAGAGTTGGTCGAAGATGTGCTGCTCAACCGCCGTCCCGACGCCACCGAACGGCTCGTCGATTTCGCTGAAACGATCAAAGGGCAGGGGGCCGGCGCGAGTTCCGCAGCGAATGACGCTGAGTGGCGTAATGGGCCTGTCGAAGAACGGCTCAAGCACGCGCTGCTCAAGGGCATCGTCAAGCATATCGACGAAGACACCGAAGAGGCCCGTCAAAAGTATCCCTCGTGCTTGGCAATCATTGAAGGCCCGCTCATGGCCGGCATGAGCGTCGTCGGCGACCTATTCGGCGAAGGGAAGATGTTCCTGCCGCAGGTGGTGAAGTCAGCCCGCGTGATGAAGAAGTCGGTCGCGTACCTCACGCCGTTCATGGAAGAAGAAAAGGCCGCCGCCGGTTCCGCCGGTCAGCCGCGTGCTCGCGTGCTGCTAGCGACGGTGAAGGGCGACGTTCACGACATCGGTAAGAACATCGTCGGCGTCGTGCTCGGTTGCAACAACTTTGAAACGATCGACATGGGGGTGATGGTTTCCTGCGAGCGGATCTTGGAAAAGGCGCTCGAAGAGAACGTCGACCTAATCGGGCTCTCAGGGCTGATCACGCCGAGCCTCGACGAGATGGTGCATGTCGCCCGCGAAATGAAGCGAACCGGGATGACGATGCCGCTGCTGATCGGCGGCGCCACGACCAGCGCAAAGCACACAGCAGTGAAGATCGCTCCCGGGTATGACGGCTGCGTGGCGCATGTGCTCGATGCGTCGCGTTCCGTCGGCGTCGTCGAAAAGCTGATCAATCCCGAAGCCCGCGAGAAGTTCTACGCGGATAATCGCGAGTTGCAGAAGCAACTGGTGGCGTCGTACTCGCAGCGACAGGCCGTCGACTTGGCTCCGTACGCGGAAGCCAAGTCGAAGCGGCTCGTCACTGATTGGAAGACCGTCGACGTCCCGCGCCCAGCCTTCATCGGAGCGCGCGTCCTATCGTCCGCTCCAACGGCGGCCGTGCTCGGCTCGAACGGCGATGATGTCGCAGCAGTGAAAAAGGTCGACCTGAGCGAGCTCCGCGCGTATATCGACTGGTCGCCGTTCTTCATGACCTGGGAGATGAAGGGGAAGTACCCCAAAATCTTCAAAGATCCGAATCTCGGCACGGAAGCGAAGCGGCTGTTCGATGATGCCAACGCGCTGCTTGATCGCATTATCGACGAGCAATTGCTGGAGGCCCGCGGCGTTTACGGTTTCTGGCCGGCGGCGGCTGATGGCGAGGATATCATCGTCTACGCCGACAACACTCGCACGGCCGAGCGGACTCGCTTCCACGGCCTGCGGCAACAGTGGCGTCGCAAGGGGCAGGAGACGTTCTACTCGCTCGCCGACTTCATCGCCCCCGTCGGCGCCGTCGATGGGAACGGACGGCCGATCGAAGACTTCGTCGGCGCCTTCGCGGTAACCACGGGGCTCGGTTGTGACGAGCTCTCAAAGAAATTCGACGCCGATCACGACGATTACAACTCGATCATGACGAAGGCGCTCGCCGACCGTCTGGCCGAGGCGTTCGCCGAATGGCTCCACCAACGTGCCCGTCGCGACTGGGGCTACGGCGTGAGTGAGGAGTTCACCAACGAGCAGCTGATTGACGAAGGCTACCGCGGCATTCGGCCGGCGCCGGGTTACCCCGCGCAGCCCGACCACACCGAGAAGCCGATCATCTTCGACTTGCTCGACGCCACGAAGCAGACCGGCATGATTTTGACCGAGTCGCTGGCGATGCATCCCGCGGCGAGCGTCAGCGGGTTGTACTTCGCTCACCCACAGTCGCGGTACTTTGCGGTCGATCGGATCGATCGCGAGCAGGCCGAGGACTACGCCCGCCGCAAGGGAATGACGCTGGCGGAGGTGGAGCGCTGGCTGTCGCCGAATCTGGGGTACGAGCCGTCGTAAGTTTGGCGATACACGGTCGCGCGTTCCTCTAGCCCCTGGCTCCGCCAGGGGGTGGCGTCGCTTACCGCAACGCCTTGAAGAATGGCGGGCGACCCCCTGGCGGAGCCAGGGGCTAGGTGGCGGCATAGCTTATTTTCTGCGGGCGGAGCAGCGGCATGCCCGTGAGGTATGCTTTTCCGAAGTCGCCCAGCGGAACCGTGGCGATGCGTAGGAAGCCGACCCATGCTCGAGTCAACGCTCAGTTACATATTCGCCAGCCAATGGCGCGTGCTGCCCGTCTGCCTGGTGCTGCTCGTCGCGGTCACCGAGCTTGGTTATCACTTCGGCTTGAAGCTGCATCGCGCCGACGACGGAGCCCGCAAGGGCCAGATCGCAGGCATCCAGGGTGCGATCTTGGGGCTGCTGGCGCTGTTGCTGGGTTTCACGTTCGCGCTGGCGGTGCAGCGGTACGAGACTCGCCGCACGCTGGTCGTCGAAGAGGCGAACGCGATCGGTACGACGTACTTGCGGGCCGGTTTTCTGTCGGACGAGCAGAGCGCCACCGTGAAGAGTTTGCTCCGCCGTTACGCCCAAGCGCGGATTGAGTATTACGAAGCGGGGCAGAATGAGACGGAGATTCTCGCCGCGGAAGACCAAGCGGCGGTAATTCAGGCGGAACTCTGGACGCACGCCGTCGCGGCCGCGAAGGAGGCGCCCAACCCCGTGGTCGCCACGTTCATCACGTCGCTTAACGAGCTGATCGATCTCGACGCGACGCGGCTGAACGCCCTCCGCACCCACGTGCCGGGCGCCGTGTGGATCATTCTCGTCGTGGTGGCGGGCTGTGGTTGTTACGTGAGCGGCTACGGTTCCGGCGCGAGCGGCGCCCGCACGACGTTTTCGAGCTTTGTGCTGCCGGTGCTGATCGCGCTGGTGATCTCGTTAATCTCCGACATCGACCGCCCCCGCGGCGGGTTGATCAGTATTAAGCAGCAGCCGATGTTCGATTTGCAGGACGCAATCTCCGGCGAAGCTTCCGCGCAGTGAAATGGCGGGCCGCTCTAGACCTGCTTGCATGCGGCAGACCAAAAATCGTTCAAGTTCGAACGATTCACCGCCGAATGATTTAGAGGCGAAGCGTTTCCGCCGCGGTTCGACTCCGCGCGCTGGGACGGCAAGCGATCCGCTGGCTCGCCTCTTATCACTCATCTCCCGCGGCGGTAGGGACTTGGCATGTCGTTTGGCGGCGATTCATTGGAAGAAAGCTTCCGGCCGTTCGTTGCTAGCGGGCCGACGGCGGCCGAGCGGGTCGACGCTGCTTGCCGGCAGGCGATCGTCGGCAAGCTAGCATGTCGCGATATCGCGGCGTGGCTGCGCGGCGCGGCGATCAACGAGCCGGAGTTCCGCTTGCTGTGGCTCCTGTCTGGGAGCGGAAACGGCGCCGCGGAGTGTTCGCTCGATCAGGCCGACCTCGCGGAGCGGCTGGTCGTATCGCCGGCGCAGGTGAGCGGGGCGGTCGAGCGGTTGCGGCACTTGGGGCTGCTGGAACGCGTGCAGCATGAACGCGATCGTCGCCGGCAGTTGTGGCGGGTGACGAACACTGCCGGCGAGTTGCTCGGCCAAATCGTGAGCCAAGTTGCTTGCTCCTATGAACGACGGGAGGAGGCGGCATGAATACCAGCCTGCGACTTCTGCTCGTCGTCTCGATGCTGCTAGCCAATGGCTGCAGTCGCCCATTCTATCGCAAGCAAGCCGACGCCGATGCGTACTGCCTGACGGATCAGAAGGCGGCGGTCATCGGTTCCGATCCGCAAGAGTTCCGGATCAACATCGATCCGCGCTCGCGTATGTACGATCCGAATAATCCCGACGTCGAGCCGCAGCCGCCCGACGATCCGGCGTCGCATCGGTACATGGAATGCGTCGACTGCAAGAAGGGTTCGAAGTGCTGGAAGTGCTTGCCGCGGACCTCGTACGTCGACAATCCGAACTGGCAGGAGTACTTGCCGCGCGACGGTTCGGGGCGCGTACTGCTTGATTTGCGCAATGCGGTCGAGGTGGCGCTCCGCGATTCGCCCGAGTACCAATCGAACCTGGAAGACCTGTACCTGTCGGCGCTCGACGTTAGCTTCGAGCGTTTCCGCTTCGATACGCAGTTCTTCGGCGGAACGTCGTTGTTCCTGACGTCGCAAGGGCGTGACGCGACGGGCACCGGAAACTCATCGACGGAGTTCGTCGTCTCGCCGAGCAATCCGGCTAATCGCCTCCGCGCCACGCGGCTCACGGCGACGGGCGGCGAACTCGTGACCGGCGTTGCCAACTCGTTTGTCTGGCAGTTCGCCGGGCCGAATGATCAAACGAGCACGACGCTGCTCGACTTCTCGTTGTTGCAGCCACTGCTGCGCTTCGGCGGGCGGACGCGAGTGCTGGAGCGGCTGACGATTTCCGAACGGGCCTTGCTCGCCAACGTGCGGCAAATGGAGCGTTATCGCCGCGGCTTCTACCTCAACATCGCGACCGGCCGCGATTCGGGCGGCGGGCCGTCGCGACGCGGCGGTTTCTTCGGCGGCAGCGGTCTCGACGGCTTTGCCGGCGTCGGCGGCGGCGGCTTCGGCAACGTCGGCAATTTTGGCTTTGGCGGCGGCTTTGGCGGTTTCGGCTTCAACCAGGGCGTCGGCGGCGGCTTCACCGGCGGCGCGGGCGCCGCTGGGGCGGGCGGTTTCATGGGACTGCTGCAAACGCAGCAGACGATTCGCAACCAGCGTTCAAACGTCGGCTCGCTGCGAGACAGCTACGAGCAACTTCAAGCGTCGTACGATGCCGGCCGCATCGACTTGTTCCAAGTCGACCTCGCGCGCCAGGCCCTTTACAACGCGCAGAGCCAGCTGCTCACCGCCGAGGCTGGTTACCAAACGACGCTTGATAGCTTCAAGATCACGCTAGGATTGCCGCCGGAGCTCGACGTGCGGATCCAAGATCCGCTGCTGGAACGTTTTAACTTGCTCGATCCTCAGCTCGAGAAAGTTGAAGAGCGCGTCACCGACGCGCTCGTCGGCTTGCGTGAATTGCGGCAACGGCTTCAAGATGAGAAGAACCCGCTCGATCCGAACTCGCCCGAAGCGGCTCAGCGGTTCGAGCGTTGGCTCAACGAATGCGTGGCGCTCGAATCGCTCGCCAACGAGCGGTTGATGGCGGTGGAGGCCGACATGAAGGCGGTCGAGGCATCGCTGCCCAAACGTCGCGAGTACCTGCGGGCGCTCGCCGGTCGCGAGGAAGTGCAGAACGCCCAGATCGATCCGCGACTGTTCAGCGTCGAGGAACTCGACCGTCGCGTCGCCAAGCGGCAGGCTGAGTACGAGATGCTCAAGGGAAATCTGGCCCAGGTGTGGGCGGAACTCGACAAGCTCGACCAGGCCGGCGCTGCCGACATGGCGGCACTGTTACCTGGGGTGATCGACTCGATGGCCGATCTTTCGGGCCGGCTGCTCGAACTGTCGCTGGTTCAGGCGGCGGCGCGGCTCGATGCGATCTACTTCCCGCCGGTTGAGCTGACCGACGACGAAGCGATTCTGATCGCTAGTGCGTATCGCCGCGACTGGCAGAACGCACGGGCCGCACTTGTCGATTCGTGGCGGCTGATTTACTTCAATGCCAACGCGCTGCTCAGCGACCTGAACTTCATCTTCAGCGGCGATATCAGCAACGTCGGCGACAATCCGTTCCGCATCCGCGACACGACGGGCCGGCTCCGCGTCGGCATGCAATGGGATCCGCCAATGACGCGGCTCGCCGAGCGGAACATCTACCGCCAGTCGCTCATTGAGTACCAACAGGCTCGCCGCAACTACTACCAATACCGCGATCGCGTCGCGCAAGGGCTCCGGGCCAATCTGCGGCAGACGAGACTTAACGAAATCAACTTCGAGCTTCGCCGCGCCGCCGTGCTCGTGGCGATCTCACAGGTCGATCTGACGCAGTTGCGGCTTTCACAACCGCCGCAGGTCGGCGTCGAAACGCAATTCGGCGACACGACGGCTCGCGACTTGGTGCAGTCGCTCTCCGACTTGCTCAATGTGCAGAACGACTTCCTCAGCGTGTGGGTGAACTACGAAGTCCAGCGGCAGGCCCTCGATTTCGATCTGGGCGTCATGGAACTCGACTCGGCTGGCATTCGCCGCGAGCACGAGGCGCCGTTAACGGCGTACATCGCAGGGGCGGTAGCGATTCGGGCGCAACTCTGCAGTTCGTCCGACATCGTGCCGACGCTTGCGAAGCCGTTGGCAAAACCGCAGCCCGAGCAGATTCAGCCGTTGCCGCTCGACATGCCTGATTCGCTGCTGCCGGGGGAAGATGGTCCGCCAGACAGTCCGCTGCCGCCGGGCGAGTTGCCGGTTCCGTTGCGGAATCCCGCGGCGGGCTACAAGGAACTCAATCCGGCTGACGCTCAGCGGATTTCGCACGACCGAATTTCCGCTAGCGATGGCCGCATCGCCCTGGCCCTGGCCGAAATGCCGGGATTCAAGACGGCGGACGAGGCTCGGGCGGCCCGCGACGGAGATGGCGGGGTTTCAGCTAAGCAGACGGCCGAGGGCGAAGCGGTTCGCGATGACGCCGTTCAGCCAGCCTCGTATAATGAAGCCGAGTAATTGGCCCAAGGATCGGCCGACTCAAGAGGCTGATCTCCAGCGTTCGCAACGATCATCATGAAGCAGTTACAGGCGGATCTGCAAAACTCAAAGTATCATCCCCGTGCACGGCATGTCGCGCACCGCCGCGGCTATGTGCTGTGGGTGGTGCTCGCCCTCGTCGCACTGGTCGCCGTCGCTGGCTGGTCGTACTGGGGCGCCGGCGATGGTCGGCCCAAAGATTACAACATCGTGCTCCACAACGTGGCGCGCGATGATTTTACGCTCACGGTTACCGAGCGCGGCGAGGTCGAGTCGGCCGGCGTCACCGATGTGATCTCCGAGGTGAAGGCGAAGAACACGCCGGGCCTCAGTATTCTCCGCATCGTTCCTGAGGGAACGGTCGTGAAGAAGGGCGATTTCCTCGTTGAGCTCGATTCCTCGGCCCTACGTGAAGAGCGCACCGCCGAGCAAATCCTCGTCAATACGGCAGCGGCCCTGGTCGTCCAGTCGCGAAACATCTACGAGACCGCGCTGATCGCGAAAGAGGAGTATCTCAACGGCACCTACGTGCAAGAGCGGCAGACGATTGAGAGCGAGGTGTTCGTCGCCGAAGAAAATCGTAGCCGGGCCGAGGAGTACCACGAGTTCAGCAAACGGCTGGCCGCGAAGGGATACATCAACCAGCTGCAGTTGGAAGCCGACAAATTCGCCGTCGAGAAGTCGCAAAAGGAACTCGACGCCGCGAAGACGAAGCTCAATGTCATCGACAACTACACCAAGGCGAAGATGCTCAAGACGCTGGAGAGCGACATCGTCATCGCGAAGGCGAAGTGGGAGTCGGACAAGAACAGCTTGGAGCTGGAAGAGGGTAAGCTTAAGGAGATGGACGACCAGATTGCCAAGTGCACGCTGGTCGCGCCGAAAGACGGCACCGTCACCTACGCCCACAATCGCGAAAACTGGGGAGGCGACGAGTTCGTGGTAAAAGAGGGCGCCGTGATTCGCGAACGGCAAGCGGTGATTCGGCTGCCCGATCCCGCCAAGATGCGTGTGGCGCTCAACGTCAACGAATCGCTCATTCAGTACGTACGCCCCGGCATGCCGGCGACGATTTCGCCGATCGGCACGGGCGGGCGGGCGTTGCGCGGCAGCGTCGACAAGATCAACCAGTACGCCGAGCCGGGCGGCTGGCGGAAGGCGAACGTCAAGGAATACAAAGCGCTCGTGACGATCGACGACCCGGGCGCTGAGCTTCGTTCGGGGATGACTGCGTCGGTGACGATCCGCTGCGAGGAGATTCCCGAGGCGATTCAGGCGCCCGTGCAGGCGGTCTACGCTCACGGCAAGGACTACTACGCGTTCGTGTTCAATAACGGCGATTGGGAAGCGCGGCCGATTAAGGTCGGGCCGACGAACGACAAATTCTTCGTGATTGAAGAAGGACTGGCGGAAGGGGATCGCGTTGCGATGAACCCGCGGGCTTATCTCGATCAGGTCAAGCTGCCGCAACTGGCGCCTGAGAGCAAGCAGCAGGTCGTGAAGCTGACTCCTGAACTGCCAGCGGCGAAACCGGCGGCAGGCGGCGACGCAGCCGTGGCGTCGAAGAACGAAGCGCAGCCGAAGCCCGCCGCCGAATCAGGCGAAGCCACGACGACCGAACCCACGGCCGGCTAGGGCGTGAAGAGCGCCGTTATCGACTCCCCATTCCACATTCCACATTCCCCATTCACTGAGTGCCCGCCACCGCCACCCTCGCCGCTTCGATCCGCGAACTCCGCAAGGACTACGTCCTGTCGGGCGAGACGGTTCACGCGCTGCGCGGCGTCTCGTTCGACGTGCCGGAGGGGGACTACATCTCCATCATGGGGCCGTCGGGCTCAGGGAAAAGCACGCTGCTCAACCTGCTCGGCTGCCTCGATCGCCCCACGGCCGGCAGCTTCCTGCTTGGTGGCGAAGACGTCGCTCAGATGAACGACGATCAACTCTCCGAGACGCGGGCCAAGCGGATCGGCTTCGTCTTTCAGTCGTACAATCTGCTGCCGGCGCTCACGGTCGTCGAGAATATCGAAATGCCCCTTTACTACGGCGGCCGGCTCGATGGCGATACTCGCGACCGTTGCGTGGCACTTGCGAAACTCGTTGGCCTCGGCAACCGGCTCGATCACCGCCCGTCGCAGCTTTCCGGCGGCCAGCAACAGCGCGTTGCCATCGCCCGTAGTTTGGTAAACGACCCGCGGTTTATGCTCGCCGACGAACCGACCGGTAATCTCGACTCGGTGATGACCGCCGAGATTCTCGATTTGCTCGCTTCGCTAAACGCCGAAGGGCGGACGATCATCCTCGTGACGCACGAAAACGAAGTCGCCGAGCGAACCTCCCGTACAATTGTCCTGCGCGACGGCCACATCCTCACGGACGAGAGACGGTAAGCGATGACGCGCTGGTGGCGAACGCTGAAGCTCTCGATCAAGAGCCTGCTGCTCCACCCGCTTCGCTCTGCGCTGACGGTGCTCGGCATTTTCATCGGCGTCGCGGGCGTTATTTGGCTGCTTTCGATCGGCGAAGGGATCGGCCGCGCTGCGGAAGAGCAGATCGCCGGGCTTGGCGCCCGCAACATCATTGTCCGCACGATCAAGCCGTCGGCCGACGAGGTGCAAGACGCCGGCTACGGGCTGACTCGCGACGATTACATTCGCCTGCTCGCCACGGTGCCGACGATCGACAAGGCGATCCCGATCCGCGAAGTCTCGCGCGAGTTCCGCCATGGCACCCGCAAGTTCGAAGGCCGTTGCGTCGGCTGCACGCCCGACTACGCCGAAGTGACGCGACTCGTGCCGAGTTTGGGGCGGTTCCTCACCGACGGCGATCTGATTAACCAGAGCAACTTCTGCGTGCTGGCGGCCGAGACGGCTGATCGCCTCTTCCCGTACGGCGATCCGATCGGCCAGACGATCATGGTCGACGAGCACTTTTTCGTGGTCGTCGGCGTGATGAAGTCGCGGGCGCCCTCGGCTGGCATTGGCGGCTCCGTCGCGGCTGAGGATTTCTCGCGCGACGTCTACATCCCGATCACCACCATGGAGACCCGCATGGGCGACATGGAAGTGGTGATGAAGCCGGGGCAGTTTCAGCGCGATCTCAAAGAGTTGAGCCAGATTACGATCCAAGTGAAGGATCGCGATCTCGTGCTGCCAACTGTCGACGTGGTGCGCGATACGATTGCCCGCAATCACACGCTGGCCGACTACGGCGTCACCGTGCCGCTCGAACTGCTGCAGCAGGCCCAAACGACGCGGTTGATGTTCATGCTGTTTCTGGGGCTGATCGCCGCGGTGTCGCTGGTGGTCGGTGGCATCGGCATCATGAACATCATGCTCGCCACCGTCACCGAGCGGACCCGCGAGATCGGCATCCGCCGCGCCCTGGGCGCCAAACGCCGCGATATCACGCAGCAGTTCCTCGCTGAGGCGGTCGTCTTGTCGGTCGTCGGTGGCTTGCTTGGCATCATCGGCGGGCTCCTGTGCCGGCCGATCTCAATCCTCATCCGCGGTCGCCTGCTCGAATGGTTCCCCGAGCAGATGTCGACGCTGCCCGAGGTCGTCCGCACCGTGGAGCCGATGATGGTTTCCTGGTCGATTCCGCTGGCGTTCGCGATCAGCGTGATCGTCGGCGTGACCTTCGGCGTCTACCCCGCGATCCGGGCGGCTCAACTCGACCCGATCGAAGCGTTGCGGCACGAGTAATACTCAGCGTTGGCTCTAGTAGCCCGCTGAGCACTTCTGATTGAACCGCCAAGGACGCCAAGTGCGCCAAGGAAATACGGAAAGGGGTGAACCACAACGGCACGGCGGGCACGACGAAAGACGACAAAAGTTAACTCACCCTTTCCCACTCATCCTGTATTTCTTTGCGCCTCTGCGCCTCTGCGCCTTTGCGTGAGATCTTCCTTAGAAAACAAAAAGTTCACGCAAAGGCGCGAAGGCGCAAAGGAGATGCAGGGAAGGGGGCTCCCCACTCGGCGTCCTCAGCGGCCAATCTTCCCCGTCCCCGGTGGCGGGCGTCCTGGGCAACCGCTACTGGTTGTGGTAGCCTGCGGCCCATGCCGTTTGTCGAGTTTTCGATCCGCTGCCCCGGTCCGATCGCGATTGTTCGCGGCGTAGGGGGCTGCGCGTGCTGAAACGTTGGTGGACGGCTTTGCGGCTCTGGTTTCGTCTGTTCGCGTTCGTCGTGGGGACGATCTTCTTCTGGTGCTGCATGGAGGTCAACTTCCTCCTCCATCGCCGCACGCCGCGGATCGACCTTATCAATAAATGGGTTCCGCGCTGGGCGAAGACGCTGCTGTGGTTTTTCGGCATCCGCGTCGAGGCCCGCGGCCCGCACGCCGACCAGGGCGAGGTCTTTCCTGGCCGCGATGCCCGCGGCGTTGGCCGGATCTTCATCGCGAACCATCAGTCGGGCGTCGACATCCCCGTGCTGCTGTCGGTAATTGCCGCGCACGCGATCAGCCGGCATGACTTGGCGAATTGGCCGCTCATCGGCGCCGGCGGCAGGCGAATCGGCACATTGTTCGTCGACCGCGAGTCACGCCGCAGCGGCGCCGCTGTGCTGCGACAAATCGCCGACGCCCTCGCGGGAGGCGAGGGGATTCTGATGTTCCCCGAAGGAACGGCATTTCCCGGAAACGGCGTTCACGAGTTCAAGTCGGGCGCGTTCAACGCCGCCCAGCGTAGCGACGCCGAAATCATTCCGATCGGCGTCGCCTACGGGGATCCAGCCGCGTACTACTTCAAAATACCGTTCCTCGATCACATGAAACGTATCGGCAGCTGCCGGCGGCTGCGGGTGGCGGTCGAGTTCGGATCGCCGCTACTGCCTGGGGCGGAGGGCTCGCTTGAAATGAAGGACCACGCCCGGAATGTGGTCGAGGCGTTGGCGGAACGTGCGAAGCAACGGCTTGAAGTAGAGGCTTAGAAGGCTGCCGCAGGTTCTCTTCTCCCGCCTCGCCAATCTGCCCAAACTCGCTGCCAAATCATGTCGGCGGAAACGCCGTTTGTAGAAATGGTACGCTGGGTTCACCGTCAAGCGCGACGTCTCCATCCGCCGAAAAGTCTCAACCCGTCCCGCTAGCGTGCGAATCGTGCGGAAAAAGCGGCCTGCGATCATTCTGGCGCCGGTCTCACTGTCACATTCCACGCCCTAGTCGCAGACGGTATAGGAGTTGCTTAAGTACTGATCCGACGTTCAACGATTTCGGTCGACTGCTAGCACCGAGGTCGTCGATGAATGGGGTACCAACGCTGAATTCAGCCGGAAATTCAATCTCCTCTCCAGGCTGACATTGAGCGATCGGACCAATCTCGTACACAATGACTTTTCAGGCATCGACTGGGCTCGCCGGATCGAACTCAACTCGAACCGTTGACGCCGCCTGATCGAATGCCGCCCGGCTGCTGCCGGCAGACCTAACGACGCTCGCTGAGCGAGGAACACAAATCATGCAAATTTACGGTGCTACTCAACTTCACGGTGCTCAATCGCTGCAAGGCCCGCACTGGAACCGTTCGACGACTCCTGCGTCGAGCACCCAGGCGGCCGACACGGTGGAATTTTCGGCGGCGGCCGAAGCGGCCCTCAGTGCTGCTGACGGCGGCGACTTCCGCGCCGACCTCGTGGCTCGTGTGAAGGCTCAGATTGCCGACGGCACGTACGACACCGCCGACAAGATGGCGATGGCGTTCGATTCGATGCTGGACGAACTGGCGTAAGCGGCGGGGCTAAACGCTCGCGGCGAAGTGTTGGGGGCTTTTCGAGGGCGGTTTGCCCCGGCAAATATGCTTGCCGGGGCGGCGTCTTGAGACTGCACGGCGGATGGGGTAGAATCAATAAGCTCCGCTGAATGACGGCGGATGTCTCTGTTTTCCGCGATTTATGCGGGTTGGTTCTCCCTGTGGTGTCTCAACTAGCTGCCGAGGATGTGGCTTCCTGAGACTGAAAGGTCTGTCGAAAGCCCGTCATGGAAGCTGATTTCGCGTTAGGCGCCGTTCAGGTCTCCAGCTCCCCCCAGGAGCGGTTCTCGGAGTACCTCCAAAGCCGCGGCAAGCGGATCACCCAGCAGCGCCGCGCCCTGATCGACCATGTGTTCGAGCGTCACGACCATTTCGACGCCGACGAGCTGATCGCTAATCTTTCGCGGACGGAGCTCGGGGATAAGGTGAGCCGGCCAACCGTCTACCGCACCCTCAACGAGCTAGTTGAAGCGGGCCTCCTCCGCCGCATGAACCTCGGCGGCCGCGCCGTTTACGAGCACGACTACGGCTACCCTCAGCACGACCATCTCCACTGCACGATGTGCGACACGCTCATCGAATTCCAGAGCGACGAGCTGCAGCGGATCCGCGACGCCGTGGGCCGCGAGCACCGCTTTCGCGTGACGGGGCACCGGCTGATCGTCAGCGGCGTGTGCCAGGAATGCAGCACGAAGCGCCACCGGCGGGCTAGCCCGCTGGATTTGGTTTAAACGCCGGCCTACCGCAGGTGCGTTTACTCCCGAGCGGTCATTCTGAGCGGAGCGGAGAATCTTGCTGCTCGCTTAAACGCGCAGTTCCGCTTTACCGGCATTAGCGTTGCCGTAGCGCTCGCGAATTGGCGCCACGACTTCCGCCAGGAATTCGTCGACCTGCTCCGCGCTGCGGCCGGTGAGCTTCGAAGCGTCGACTGCTTCCGCCAAGTCGACGCTCGCGAACGCCTTATCGCCGGCCAGTCGTTCCAGCAGGTCGTTCGAGCGGCCATGCTGCTTCACTTCGGCGGCGGCGGCTTGGCTGTGGACGCGGATCCGTTCATGGAGATCTTGCCGGTCGCCGCCCGCTTGCACCGCAGCCATGAGGATGTTTTCGGTCGCCATGAACGGCAGTTCTTCGCGGAGGTTGCGGGCGATTACCTCAGGGTAAACGACCAGCCCTTCGGCAACGTTGCGGTACAGCAGCAACACCGCGTCGACGCCCAAGAACGCCTGCGGCAGCACGAGCCGGCGGTTCGAGCTGTCGTCGAGCGTCCGCTCCATCCACTGCGTCGCGAGCGTATCGCCGGGGTTGGCTTGCAGGCTGAGCACAAAGCGGGCGAGGCCGCAGATCCGCTCGCTGCGCATCGGGTTTCGCTTGTACGCCATCGCCGAGCTGCCGATCTGCTGCTTCTCGAATGGCTCTTCGAGTTCCTTGCGATGGGCGAGAATTCGCAGGTCGGTCGCCGCCTTGTGGGCCGACGCGGCGATGCCCGCCAGCACGTCGATCACCTGGGCGTCGACCTTCCGCGGGTAGGTTTGCCCGGTGACGGCGTAGGTCGCTTCAAAACCCATCTTCGCAGCGACGCGGCGTTCGAGTTCGCGGACCTTCGCGTGGTCGCCATCGAACAGGTGGAGGAAGCTCGCCTGGGTGCCGGTGGTCCCCTTCGTGCTGCGGGCCTTCAGTTGTTCGATGCGATGCTCGACTTCGGCAAGGTCGATCGTGAGGTCGTAACACCACAGGGCGGCCCGCTTGCCGACTGTCACCGGTTGGGCGGGCTGCAAGTGGGTGAACCCGAGCGTTGGCAGATCGCGATACTTCTCGGCGAACGCAGCGAGCGCATCGATCGTCGCCGCCAAACGCCGCGCGACGAGCTCGAGCGATTCGCGAATGAGCATCAACTCGGCGTTGCAGTTGACGTACTGGCTCGTGGCGCCGAGGTGGATGATCGGCCGCGCTGTTGGGCATTGGTCGCCGTAGGCGTGGATGTGGGCCATCACGTCGTGCCGCAACTCGCGCTCGTACTTGTCGGCAGCGGCGAAGTCGATCGTGTGGATGTGGGCCCGCAGTTCTTCGATTTGCGCCTGCGTCACCGGCAAGCCCATTTCCGCCTCGGCCTCGGCCAGCCAAACCCACAGTTGCCGCCAAGTGCTGTGCTTGCGCTGAGCGCTCCACAGTTGGCTCATCTCAGCGGAGGCGTAACGTGTTTCGAGCGGATTTTCGTAGCGATCGTGCGACATGAATCAGAGCGGGTTCGATAAAAGTAGCCGCGGGTCAACGACCCGCCGGAGCGGGGCAGAAAACGCTCCATTCTACCCGTCGTACGCGGGATCTGATACCGCCGCCAAAGTCGCTGAAATGCGTAGTTCGGCGGATTAACCACTAAGGCACGAAGGTCGCTAAGGAACACAAAGGAAGGCAAGGAAAGATCAATCACCAACTAGGGGAACGAAGCCCATGCGTAGATTGGCGTTTTCTGTCCCTTCTCACTTCTTGGTGCGTCTTAGTGGTCTTCGTGTCTTCGTGGTTTGTTTTTCTCACCGCTCCGGCGGGTCGTTGACCCGCGGCTACATGTTGGTGAGGTCATCGTCGCCGCCGCTGCCGACGAGTTGGTCGAGGACGGCGCCGATCGCCGCCCGCTGCTCGCGTGTGGCGTCCTTACGCAGGTAAACACGGCACATCCGGTGCGACACTGGCAGTTGCCGGAAGAGTTGGTCGTCGTCGAGTCGCCGCGTCGCGCCGGCGGCAGTGTAAAGGAAATTCTGCCCAGCCGTCGCTTTGCCTTCGTGCGGCCGATAGATGTGCCGCGGCAGGTCGATCTGCATTTCGATGTCGGCGATTTCGCTCGGCAGCTTGCTGCGAATGGCGTGCTCAACCATCTTCGCGTCGCTAAAGATGCTCGTTTGCTCCGAATCGCCGGTTCCGAACGTGAGGTTGCGATCGTAGACCGCTTCCCAATCGACTTGCCGTTCGAGCAGCCGTTGCCACCGCTCGCCGAGAGCCCGTTTCGCGACGTTGTCGCTCTTGTGCCAATGAGCGACGTCGACCAGCAGCGACCACTCAGTGAACGTCTTGTAGTCTTCGAGGTGCTCCAGCGGATTGCCCGGGAAGAGCATCCCTTTGCTATCGCGGAACAACCCTTCGAGCGTCTTGTCAATCGCCCGCACCGTGCGGTGGAAATAGACGGCGCGGAACAGCTCGCTCTTGGTCTGCATGAACCGCAACAGCGCGTTCAGCCCGCGATGGTGGATCGTGAGGCCGCGCTCGCTGAAGAAACTGTACCGCAGCAGTCGGTCGAGATCGTACGCCTTCGTGCTGTAGCCCGACATGAAGGCGTCTCGCAACACGAAGTCCATGTTGTCGACTGTGTAGAGGCCGCAGAACAAACTCCGCAGCAGCGCGAGCCAGCGCGGATGCTCTTGGCCGTCATGCTCGGTCGGCCGCGTGATCAGCCACGCGATTTGCTTGGGATCAATCCGTTCGTGCTCGAGCAACTCGCTGTTCGGGCAGCGGCGGATGCCGCGGAGCGTTTCGCCCAGTTCGTCGATGATGATGTGGGCGCCGAGCGTCTCGTGCGTCAGCCGAGAACCGTCGGCCTGCCGGAACGCACTCAGAAAGTGGGCGTCGAAGAAGTGTCCAAACGGGCCGTGGCCCACGTCGTGCAACAGCGCCGCCAGCCGCATCGTGCACTCGACGAACCCTCGGCTCGGCACGTCGGGGCAGACTTCTTTCAGGCTCGCGTACAATGCCTCGACCGCGCGGCTCGCCATGTGCATCGTGCCGACCACGTGCTGGAACCGCGTATGCTCAGCCGACGGATAGACCCACCACGCCGTTTGCAGCTGATGGATCTGCCGTAGCCGCTGTAGCCAGGGGTGGTCGAGCAGCGTCCGCTCGGCCGTTTCGCCCGGCTCGGCGACCGAAATGAACGGGATGTAACCGTGGATCGGGTCGTGGATCAAACTTTCGCGCTGAATGTGCTTCATGGCCGCCATTGTGCCGGTCGTTCGGCAGCCTTGCAACGCTTGCATCCGTTCGGCATATCGGCCCGCAGTCGGCGGGCGGTATATTGCTGGCTAGAGAAATCTTTCAACACAGAGGCCACAGAGAACACAGAGTTGGCCTGCGAAGGTCGGGGGCACGATCTGCTCCCAAATTCCTCCGTGTCCTCTGTGATCTCTGTGTTAAACGCATTTGAGAAGTCAGTTGCATATGAACGAACAGCAACCAAGCGAAGCGACCGCCGCCCGGCCGCGAGCGATCAGCCCCGTCATCCCGCTGGCGATTCTCGCCCTCTACTGGGGGGCGTTTCTGACGATCAACTATCTGGAACTCGCGGTCTTCCAAACGTTTCTTTACCGCCTCGCGACGACGCTCGCGCTGGTGATCGTCTTCGCCGGCTGGTGGGTGTTCAATCGCGGGGCGTCGTGGCGCGAAAAGCTCGCCATTCCGCTAGTGGCGATTGCGAGCCTCTTCGTCACCATGGCGATTAGCAGTCCAGAGCTGGAAGCCAAGCCACTCGTCGCGCCGATCATGTTCATCATTGGCGCCGCGGTGACGCTGGCGACGTTGTGGATTGCCGTTACCCGCCACGCGAGCCCCGCGACGCGGCGGCGGGGCTTTATCGCGCTGGCGATCCTCATGTGGTCGCCGCTCGCGCTCATTCGCACCAGCGGCATGAGCGGCGGCGCCCTCCCCGAAATGCACTGGCGCTGGACCCCCACGAGCGAACAGGAATTCCTGGCCTCCCGCCAACAAAAAGCCGCGACCGGTGGTCGCGGGGCTTCCTCCACCGACACCGCAACCAAACCCCTAGCAGCCAACCAAAACGACTGGACCAACTTCCGCGGCCCCAACCGCGACGCCGTCCTCCACAACGTCAAACTAAACACCAACTGGGAGCAAACGCCGCCAAAAGAACTCTGGCGGCACCGCATCGGCCCCGGCTGGTCATCGATCACCACAGCAGGTGATCGCCTCTTCACGCAAGAACAACGCGGCGATCGCGAAGCGGTCGTCGCCATCGATGCGAAGACGGGCGAAGAAGTCTGGTCGCACGAAGACCAAGCTCGATTTTCCGAAGAACTTGGCGGCGACGGCCCCCGCGCGACGCCTACGTTCGCCGACGGTCGGCTCTACACGCTCGGCGCCACCGGCATCCTCAACTGCTTCGAGGCTGCCGACGGCACGCTCGTTTGGACTCGCGACATTGCGAAAGACTCAGGCGCGAAGCTCCCCGAGTGGGGCTTCACGAGTTCGCCGCTCGTCGTCGACGGTCGCGTCATCGTCTTCGCCGGCGGCCCGGAAGATCAAAGCCTATTGGCTTACGCCGCCGCCGATGGCCAACCTGCGTGGAACGTCGCCAGTGGCGGGCACAGCTACTCGTCGCCGCAACTCGCATCGTTCGGCGGCAAACAGCAAGTTCTTTATCTCAGCGATAAGGAGTTCACCTCGGCCGATCCTGCCACGGGCAAGAAGCTCTGGGGTTTTTCAGCAGGCCACACGCGAACCGGTATGCCAGCGACGCAGCCTCACCTCATCGGTCCCGACGAAGTGATGATCGCCTTCACCGAAGCTGGCGGCACGATGCTGCTCGAACTCAAGCCTGGCGCCGAGGGCGAGGAATGGAAGATTGATTCGAAGTGGCAGTCGCGAGATCTGAAGCCCTACTTCAACGACTACGTTCGCTACGAAGACGCGGTGTACGGTTTCGACGGCAACATCTTCGCCTGCATCGATCTCAAAACGGGCAAACGGCACTGGAAGAAAGGACGCTACGGCGCCGGGCAGGTGCTGCTGGTCGCCGACCAAGGCCTTTTGCTCGTGCTGTCGGAAGAAGGGGAAGCGATCATCGTCGAAGCGAATCCCGAAGAGCTGAAGGAAGTGGCTCGCTTCCCCGTGCTCGAAGGAAAAACCTGGAACCATCCCACGATCGTCGGCGACCGACTCTATGTCCGTAACGCCGAGGAGATTGCCTGTTACGAGCTGAAGCTGCAGTAATTGGGGGCTTCCAGGCCCAAACTTCACTCTGGCGGCTTCGTGGCTATCATTCACCGGTGCTTCGGCGCCGCTTCGGTTCCACACCTAGCCCGCAGGCCCCACCGCAATGGCCAATCGCCAGACTCTCGGCGGCGTGATTCACGCCTACCAGCAGTACGACCCCAAGCGGTTTCCCAGCCCGACGCAGCCGCCGCCCGATATGACTTCGGCCGCGTTTGAGCACATGCTCATGTACGGGCAGCGGCGCGAACTCACGCCAGAGCAACTGGCTCGTGCCATCAAGATCGACCCAAGCCAAATCTCCGGTCTCGGCCCGAGCATCGACGCGCTCATCGCGATTCTGAAAGAGCGCAGGCGAAAGATTCTTGAACGCTTCGAAACGAGCCGAGTGAGCAAGGCGGCGGAGCGCGCGGTCGCCGAGGAGGCGCAGCAACTGAAGCCGCCGAAGAATCTGCGCGAGCGGTTTCACTCGGCGGTGAAGAACGAACAGATCCGCGACCTCGAACGGCTGTGGTACGCAGCGGGCAACGATCAATCGGCGTTCGCCCGCGGGCTCGTGTCGCTCATCGAAACGCTTGGCGATAAATACCTCGTCGAGCAACTCGCCGCGAAGTACGACTTCACCGGCCGCGAGTCGCTCTCCGTGCCGCAGGCGCTGCAGGTGAAGGAAGAGCTCGAAAAGATCGACGACCTCATCAAGCAACTTGAAGAGGCTCGCGAGACGGCGCAAATTGGCCTCATCGACATGGACGCCCTCGCCGAGTTCACCGAGCCGGGCGACGTCGACCAACTCAGCGCGCTGCAGCAACAGATTCAAGACTACCTCCGCGAAATGGCCGAGCAGCAGGGGCTCGAACAGCGCGGCGGCAGTTTTCAGTTGACGCCGAAAGCCTACCGCATCTTTCAAGCGAAATTGCTCGAAAAACTCTTCAGCGAGTTGGCCCCCTCGCGCAGCGGTCGGCACCAGAACAACGTCATCGGCGAAGGCGCGGTCGAACTCCAAACGACGAAGCAGTACGAGTTTGGCGACTCCGTCGCGAACATGGATATCACTTCCTCGTTCGTCAACGCCCTGATTCGCAAAGGCCCCGGCACGCCGGTGCGGCTCGATCAGGAAGACATCGAGATTCACCGCACGCGCAACTCGCCGAAGTGCGCCACCTGCGTGCTGATGGATATGAGCGGCTCGATGCGTTACGACGGGCAGTACATCAACGTCAAGCGAATGGCGCTCGCGCTCGAAGGCCTCATTCGCGGCGAGTACCCGGGCGACTACCTCCAGTTCATCGAGATGTATAGCTTCGCCAAGCCCGTGCCGCGCGGCAAGCTGATCGAACTGATGCCCAAGCCGGTGACGGTGCACGACCCGATCGTTCGCCTCCGGGCCGACATGAGTCGCGACGACGTGAGCGAGCACCAAGTGCCGCCCCACTTCACGAACATCCAGCACGCCCTGTCGACCGCGCGGCGGATGCTCTCAACGCAAGATACGCCGAACCGGCAGATCGTGCTCATTACCGACGGGCTGCCGACCGCTCATTTCGAACAACAGATGCTGTACTTGCTCTACCCGCCCGATCCCCGGACCGAAGAGGCGACGCTTCGCGAGGGGCAGCTTTGCCGTCGCGAAGGAATCACGATCAACATGTTCCTGATGCCGAGTTGGTCGCAAACGGAAGAGGACGTGCGGTTTGCCTACCGCCTCGCCGAATCGACGAAGGGCCGCGTCTTCTTCACGGCGGGGCGCGATCTCGATCGGTATGTGGTGTGGGATTACCTCAGCCGGCGGCGGGATATTGTGAGCTGATCGCCTAGGTTCTCCGTTCGATTGTGGGAGGGGTCTCCGACCCCGAGATTGCTCTGCGAGTGTAACCGTCACGCCGTGG
Source organism: Lacipirellula parvula (assembly GCF_009177095.1). Taxonomy (NCBI): domain Bacteria; kingdom Pseudomonadati; phylum Planctomycetota; class Planctomycetia; order Pirellulales; family Lacipirellulaceae; genus Lacipirellula; species Lacipirellula parvula. The sequence continues at coordinate 5,250,186 of NZ_AP021861.1, read as the reverse complement.
TAACCGTTATCGGCGTCGGAGACGCCTCCCACACAATTTGTTAACTAGCACTTCGTCCACCCGCCGCGGCGGGTGGCTCGTACTGCTCCCCGCCAACTAACTCCCGCCATGCCTCCGCTCTCGATTCTCGACCTCGCCTTCATTTCCGCCGGTTCGACTGCCGCCGTCGCACTCCACCGGTCGCTCGACCTCGCTCAGCATGCCGAGCGCTGGGGTTACCGCCGCTTCTGGCTGGCCGAGCATCACAACATGGTCGGCATCGCGAGCGCCGCGACCGCCGTCGCCATCGGCCACGTCGCCGCCGGCACGCAGACGATCCGCGTCGGGGCAGGGGGCGTCATGCTGCCGAACCACTCGCCGATGGTGATTGCCGAGCAATTCGGCACGCTCGAGTCACTCTTTCCGGGCCGCATCGATCTCGGCCTCGGGCGTGCGCCAGGCACCGATCAGCTCACGCTACGTGCATTGCGTCGTGACATCAACGCCGCCGATACGTTTCCGCAAGATGTGCTGGAACTACAGCAGTTCTTTGCGTCGCCGGAACCGAACCAGCGAATCCGTGCCGTTCCGGGCGCTGGGCTGGAAGTGCCGCTCTGGATTCTCGGTTCCAGCCTGTTCGGCGCCCGCCTCGCTGCAATGCTCGGGTTGCCGTACGCGTTTGCCTCGCACTTCGCTCCGGCGGCGCTCGCCGATGCGGTGAAGATCTACCGCGCCGAATTCATGCCGTCGAAGCAACTACAACAGCCGTACGTGATGGCCGGCGTCAACGTCGTCGCTGCCGAAACTGAAGCCGCCGCTCGCCGCCACTTCACGAGCATTCAGCAACAGTTCACCAACCTGCTGCGCGGCACGCCGGGCCAACTGCCGCCGCCGATCGACGATATCGACGCCTACTGGTCGCCGGAAGAAGAACTCCGCGCGGCGACAATGCTGTCATGCTCATTCGTCGGTACGGCCAGCCAAGTCCATGAGCAACTCGAACAGTTCGCCAAGCAGCACACGCTCGACGAACTCATCGTCGCCTCCGCCATCTACGACCATGCCGCCAGACTCCGCAGCTACGAACTCCTCTCCCAGTAGCCGCGGGGCAACGCCCCCGCCCGAGCGACCCGCAAGCGATCGCATCAAGCAGCCGTCGTTCAGCCGCCATCAGCCCTCGACCGCATCCCGAATAATCGGGCAGGTCATGCAATGCCCGCCGCCGCGACCCCGCCCCAGCTCGGCCCCGACGATCGTAATCACCTCCACTCCCTGTTGCCGCAGCAGCGTGTTGCTGTAGGTGTTGCGATCGTAACCGAAGACGACCCCCGGCGAGACGGCCACATAGTTGTTGCCGCTGTCCCATTGTTGCCGCTCGGCGGCATAAGAGTCGCCGCCCGTCTCGACGACGCGGAGTTTCTTTAGGTTCAACGCATCGGCTACCACGTCCACGAGCGGCTTGTTTTCCACGGTGACCTCCATCCCCGTCGGACCGTTCGCCGGCCGCAGCGAGATGGGATGGATGCGATCGACCACCTCGGGGTAAAGGCTGACCAAATCGCGGTCGCAGAACGTGAACACGGTGTCGAGGTGCATCGCGGCGCGCAGCTTCGGCATCGCCGCCACGATCACGCGATTGACGACGCCTTGCTGGAATAAGGCGGCCGCGAGTTGCGTGACGCCTTGCCGCGACGTGCGCTCGCTCATTCCGATCAGGACCGCGCCGTTGCCGATGACGAGCACGTCGCCGCCTTCGACGGTCGCCAGCCCATGGTCCGCCTCGGGATCTCCCCACCAGACCTTCACCTTGCCGGCGTAGCGCGGATGGAACTTGTAGATGGCCGTCGTCAGCCTCGTTTCCTCGCGGCGCACAGGCCAGTAGAGCGGGTTCACGGAAACGCCGCCGTAAATCCAGCAAGTCGTGTCGCGAGTGTAGAGCGTGTTGGGCAGCGGCGGGAGCAGATATTCGGTGATGCCGGTCGCTTCATGGGCCAATTTCAGGAGGTCGCTTTTCAAAATGCCCGCGACGTCGACGGTCGAGAGCCCGCCAATCAGAAACTCGGCCAGCTGCCGCGACGCGAGCCCTTCGAGATAAGAACGTAGTTCGTCGACGACGCCGAGCCCTACCTCCTCGGCGACCATTTGTTGATCGAGTAGCCACTTCTTCGCAGCCGGATTGTCGAGCGTTTCCGCCAGCAAGTTGTGCATCTCGACGACTTCGACTCCGCGGTCGCGCATCTTCGTGACGAAGTCGAAGTGGTCGCGCTTGGCGTTTTGCACCCAGGGGAGTTCGTCGAACAAGAGCGCATCGCAGTTCGTGGGCGTCAGACGCGTATGCGCCAGCCCAGGCGAACACACCATGACCTCCCGGAGTTTTCCAACCTCAGAATGCACGCCGAATGCTGGAGCATGGTTGGTCTGGATTTGCGTCATCATGCACCTTTGCTGTTAAATCGCGATGCTTCCCGTAGCTAGGCCGTAAATACCGACCGCAGCGCCGACCGTCGCCACGAGGAAAACTACCCATTCTGAGGACGAAAAGATTCGGCGCTGCTGTTCGCGTCGAGCCCAGATGTAAAGCAGTGTTCCTGGCGCGTAGATAATTGCTGAGAGCAGCAAAAATTTCATGCCCAACGCGTAGATCAAGAACGCCGTGTAGACCGTGGCGACTGCCGCTCGCACCAACTCGCCGCGTTGTTGTGCTGCAGCCTCTCCGTTACTTTGGCCGTGCCACGCGAGCATCAAGCCAAACAGCGCCATCAGCAGATACGGAATCAACGACATCGCCCCGGTCAGATCGACCATCAGTCGGAGCGCATCGGCGGAGAAGAGCGTGGCGATCAAAAACACTTGCACCATCGCGTTGGTGAGCCACAATGCCGCCGCGGGGGCGCCGTTGCGGTTTTCGCGGGCGAAGAATGTGGGCATGTCTTTGGTTTTGGCGGCGGTCCACAGCACTTCCGCCGCCAACAATGTCCACGATAAGAACGCTCCCAGCACCGAGATGATCAGCCCGATGCTGATGAACAGCGCGCCCCACGGTCCCACGACAGCTTCCAAGACTCCCGCCATCGAAGGTTGCCGCATTCCAGCGAGATCGGGACGCGCGAGTGCTCCGTACGACAGTAGCGTGATCAGCACCATCAGGCAGAGCACGCCGAGAAATCCCATGATGGTCGCCGCGCCAACGTCTTCCCGCCGTTTGGCGTACCGCGAATAGACGCTTGCCCCTTCGACTCCCAGGAAGACGAACAGCGTCACGGCCATCGTGGCGCGAACTTGTCCGTAGATCGAGGCGACCGACGCCTCCTGCCCGCCCCAAAAACTTGCGGTAAACAAATCTGCCTTGAACCCAAAGGCGACGAAGACGAGGAACAGCACGATCGGAATGATCTTCGCCACTGTGGCGATGGTGTTGATCGCCGCGGCTTGCTTCACTCCCCGCAGTACCATGAAGTGCACCGCCCACAGAATGATCGAAGAGAATACGACGGCCGCGACCGTATCGCCGGCGCCGAACAACTCCAACTGACCGCCGAGCGAATATCGATCGCCCACAATGACGTACGTCCGGCCCACGAGCGTGTACTTGATGAGCCCGAACGTCGACATGATCAGCACGAAGTACGAGACGTTGCCAATGCACGTCCCCGCCCAGTATCCGAGCGCTGACAAGAAGCCGGCGTAGTCTCCGAAGCCCTCTTTCGCGTAGGCGTAGACGCCGGCGTCGAGTTCTGGTTTGCGAACCGCGAGCGTTTGCACGACGCGCGCGAGCATGAACATGCCTGTGCCGGCAATCACCCACGCGATGAGTGCACCGGCGACTCCAGTCGCTTCGCCAAAGCGGCGCGGCAGCATGAAGATGCCGGAGCCGACCATCGACCCCACGACCATCGCCGTCAGGATCGGCAGCGAGAACTTCTTCTCCGAAGATTCGCTCATTAAACCGCTCCGCAATGCGAGGAAACAACGCAGGGGAGAGCAAAAAACGCTGTCGCGAACGATGATCGCGACCTATCGCGGGATGACAAGAATGCCGCGATTGTAAGCGGGGCTGTTCGCAATAGCTAGTATTGCTGTGCCATTGACGCCCATTTGAGAGTCAAGCGGCGCCCGCGGGAATCAGCGTCCCATCATTTGGATCTGCGACTGCAGCGGATTGTAGAAGTTCTCTCGCGCCCGCGGCACGTAGTCGTAGCTCTCGTCCGGGGAGGGGAGGTATTCCTTGTTGTGCGGCGCTGGCGCTGCACCGCTTTCTTCCAACGTCGCAATGTTCAAGACAGCCAGTGACAATTGGCTGAGGCCCGCTAGACCGTCGCCGGTGACCCACACGTAACGGTCGCCGCAGTGCGAAACGTAGCAGGCGTGCTTCGGCACGTCATGCTTCGAACCGACGCCGTACCAGCCTTGTTGCAACAGCGGCATGTAGTCGGGGCCAAGATACGAATTTAACAATGAGAATCCAACGGGATCGGCCGCCTCGCCGCGGGAGACAATTTGGTAGGCCGACCGCATCGCTCGTAACTTGTCGGGATTGACCACGGGCGCCAGCGTCCAGCCATCTTCAATTCCACGACTGCCGCCCAAGCCGAGCGTCGAGCCGAGAAAGGTGCGCGAGTCCCAGTCGAAGCCGGCGTTCGCGCTCGCGGAGTCGATGACCAACGTCCCGCCGGCGCCGATTACGGAAAAATGCGGGAGGACGTCCGGATTGCACTCGGCCGCCGCGAGGTTGTCGAGCACCTGTCGGTAGAGGATGTCTGTGTGCGAGTGCGCCTGCGTGACCGTATTACGAGAAAGTTGCGCGGCGGTGCAGCCGGGGAGCGCGCATAGCGCCGCAGCGACAATGATGAAAATGGTTCGCATCGCGGTCCCCATCGCGCGTCAGAAAAGATTCATTCGCGCACGTAGACGCGCTTAAGACGAGTGAGTGAGTGAGCGCGCCGTCATTACAACTATCGAACCGCACAATTCAGCAACTTTGGTTCGACTATGTTGAAGGTAGAAAATTGAGCACTTGCGCCCAGGTCGCCGCTAGCAGTGCCTGCATCGGGCTTCACTGAGGCCGATGTTAGGGCTGCGGCTAGAGCACCCGGTAGCCGCGGGGCAACGCCCCCGCCGGAGCAACTTCCGCAACGTTCAAGCCCGCCAGCTACAAGCTGCGAAAAACCGAAACCACAATGTCACCGACAATCACCAGCGCGAATAGAATCATGGCAAACGCCAGCAGCCGAAAGCCGGCTCGCTGTTCGTGGTCCTCTGCTGGGTCTTCAGACTTGAGATTGGCTTCGTTTAGCTCAATGCTGGCCTGGCATCGTTTGCAGATTCGCAACGGCTCTCCGTGGTAGGCCGGCACGCTGCGAATTTCCTCCAACCACTCTTCATCGTCAAGAAAGTTGAGCGACTCCATTTCGTAAATGAACTCGCGACTTGGTTCTAATACCGCCTCGCAGTAATCGCAGTAGCTCTTAGCCATAGACTATTAAAGGCGAGGAATTCCGCTCTACCGTCTAACTGTCTGCTTATTAGGAAAGCAAGTCCGCGTCAATTTACCGTTTCTCGGCATTCGCTGGCGACTGGAAGTGTCGCGTTTTGTGCGACTACGGTAGAATTGAGCTCGCAACGCTGACTCGACTATTCGTATCGCGGGCGGACTTTTCTCTACCATCTTTGGAATCAATCTTTATGTCGAACTCCGACTCCTCGCTCAATCGTCGCGCGTTCACGAAGCAGGCCGCAGCCGGTTCACTGGCCGCGCTCGCAGCCCCCGCGATTCTTTCCGCCGCGAAGACCGATTCAAAACGCCCCATCGTCGGCGTCGGCGAACATCAATACGAAGTCGACCACCAGTGGGCCAAGCTACCGGAGAAGTTTACCTGGCAGACGACGCACAACGTCGCCGTCGGCAGCGACGGGTCGGTGTACGTCATTCACGAAGGTCGCGCGAACCAACCGGAGCATCCCTCGATCTTCGTCTTCGATCCCCAAGGAAACTACATCCGTTCATTCGGCAGCCAGTTTCAAGGAGGCGGCCACGGCCTCGATCTGCGTAAAGAGGGGAACGACGAGTTCGTCTACGCCACCGCGTACCACGCGAAGCGTTCGTTCGCCAAGCTGACGCCGGAGGGCGAGACCGTGTGGCATAAGTTCGCGCCGATGGAATCGAAACGCTACGCCGAGGGCGAAGACAAGCCGCCGGTGAAGGACAACCCGTGGGGCCGCGATCGGTTCCTGCCGACGAACTTTGCGTTCTTGCCGGACGGCGGGTTCTACCTCGCCGATGGCTACGGCGGCTACTGCATGCATCGCTACGACGCCGACGGCAACTGGAAGAGCAGCTTCGGCAAACTCTCCGAGGGCGAGAAACCGGCTGACGGCACGTTCAACACGCCGCACGGCGTTTGGATTGACGCCCGCGGCGCGGAACCGCTCGTCGTCGTCGCCGATCGCGCGAACGCGCGGTTGCAGTGGTTCACGCTCGACGGCGAACACCGTCGCACGCAGGACGGCTTTCTGCTGCCGGCGAACGTCGATTCGCAAGGCGAACTGCTGCTGGTGCCCGATCTCGTCGGCCGCGTGACGCTCCTTAACGGTAAGAACGAAGTGATTGCCCATCTCGGCGACGATAGCGAGCGGATGAAAGCCGACGAAAGCAAAGCCATTCGCGGCGACGAATCGAAATGGGTCGACGGCAAGTTCGTCCATCCCCATGACGCCTGCTTCGACGCCGACGGCAACATCTACGTCACCGAGTGGGTCGGCACCGGGCGGGTGAGCAAGCTGACGAAGGTTTCCTGAGCGGCCGTCGTTGCCCGATAAAAACACCGCGTTTGCGTCGCCGTTTGTCCGCGGCGGCGCAAACGTGGAAGCACGCGAGGGGCCAAGCCATCGGCCTTCGTTTGAGGGCCGGTCGCGAACACGCGGGGGCAGAAGCCGTTCTGCCCGTCTGGAAACAGGTAAAGAGGCTCAGCTGGTGGCGTTTCGTGTTTTGTGAATATATGATGGGGATGTTTGTAAATCCATCTCCGCCGATCTTCACGAGATTCGCGTCACATGAATTCTCTTCGCATTCTGCTCGCCTCGCTCGCGGTCACGCTGATCGCCTCGCCTGCACTGGCTCAGCAACAAGTCCGCCTCAAGTCGGGCGGCGTGCTTCTCGGCGCCGCTGCGGTTGAAGGCGCCGAAGCAGTGGTGCAAGTGGGCGACTCGACGATGCGCGTTCCGCTTGCCGATATCTCTGAAATTGCGGCCGTCCCGCAGGCCGAAGAACCGCAGCCGCAGCGACTGTTGCGAACAGCATTGGAAGCCAAGATTCTCAACGGGGCCGATAAGGAAGTCGTCGGCTTACTGGCCGAGGCGGCGCGGCTGGCTCCGGAGGATCCGCAAGTTTTGTTCTGGTATGCGACGAGTTTGTTGGACGCCGGCTACGGCCAAGCGGCGCACGAAGCGCTGGAGCCTCATCTCGCCGCCGTTCGCAAGGCATACCCGGGCGCCGCCGATCGCCTCGCCGTGCGGATTGAGCAACGACTGAAGATCGATCGTTTGCCGGTTGAACTGGTGGAGCGACTCGATCAGTTGGCTGAAGACCCGCATGGCGGACGAGCGAACAACGGCGATCGCGAGCAGATTGCGAACTTTGCAATCTTTCGCGTGGTCGATCAGCATGACGAGCCAGTCTCGATGACGCAAAATTCGATCCAAGGCGGCGGCAACAACGAGCGTCTGGAATCGTTTTCCGAGGGTTACAACCTGTTCTATTTCTTTAACTACCCGGGCAACCGTTCGCAGCCCGTGCAGTTGGTCGTCAATCAGTCCGGACTGCGGCCGCAAGAGATCGAGCTGTCGGTCGCAACATCGATCTACTCGTCTCCGCAGGAGCTGAAGGTTCATCGCTACGTTGAAGAAGACAAACGCGACGTGAAGATTCGCGTCGTTGATCAGGCTGACAAGCCAATTGAAGGAGCTCAAGTGACCCTGGTAGGGGGTGATCGCTACGGCGGCGGCAGGAACTCTCACGTTTCGACCGAAACCGATGCCGACGGGAATGCGACCGTCAAGCTGTTCCCCGGGCAGTATCAGCTCATGGCGGCCGCAGCGGGATACGTTAGCGGAGGGAGCCGAATCAATCTCAGCGTCGAGGGGGACGCAGGAAAGCTGCAAACGGTCAAATTGTTCCCGCTGGTCAACGCCGATGTTCGCATTGGTTGGCAATGGATTCCAACGCAAGGAGGCGGGCCTACTTCCGGCGAAACGATGCTGCCGTGGACGGGCGGGGTCAACTACGACGGGAACAACCGCTCGCCGTTACATATGCTGAGACTTGATCAAATGCGCGACGAGTTGTTCGTGGCGTTCATGGTGCAACCCATGGACGCCAGTTCGCGGCAGATGCGGAGAGGCGTCGATCTCCATCAGATGGACGTCGACGGCGACAGTGCGGCCGCGCAGAAAGAATTTGCGGCGTTCGATTTGGGCGATTTGAGCGATCGCGAAAAATTGAAAGCGAAGTGGCGTCCGCTCGCGGTGGCGCCGGGACGTCCGCAGAGTCGCTTCGGCGTGACGTTCGGAGAGATCTACGCCGGCAAGTTTTTCACGCAAGACCCGCAAACCGGCCAGCCTGGCGAGATGCGGTTCAAAATCTTGTTGGAGAAGAGCGGAACTGAAGCCGCGGAGTAGTCGTCTCGAGCTTGCGAACGTAAGCGAAAAAAGAAGAGAAACCATTAACCGCGAATCTGCGGAATGTGAACGGGAAGCTTGTCCCTTCATTCGCGGCTATTCGCGTGATTCGCGGTTCGTCATGGCTCCGCATTGTCATTTCCCCCGTCGTGCTCGTCGTGCCGTCGTGGTTCAACGCCTTCTGAATTCCTTGGCGCTCATGGCGTCCTTGGCGGTTCAAAATGGGCGGCTTTTACCGCCCCAGCCGGCTCGCCGCCCCCCGCTCGACAGCCGCCCGGCAAACCCTAAAATGGCGGGTTCTACGCATCTCGAAACAGATCGCTAAGCGAACCAACCCACCGTCCATCCAAAAGGACCCCGCCATGAGCACGATTGTTGACATCCGCGGCCGCCAAATCCTCGATTCCCGCGGCAACCCGACCGTGGAGGTCGACGTCACCCTGTCGGACGGTACCACCGGCACCGCTGCCGTGCCGAGCGGCGCCAGCACCGGCGCCCACGAAGCCAACGAACTGCGCGACGGCGACAAGGGTAAGTGGGTCGGCAAGGGGGTCTCGAAGGCCGTCGCCAACGTCAACGATAAGATTGCCGACGAGCTGATCGGCATGGACGCGATGGACCAGATCGCGGTCGATCGTCGCATGATCGATCTCGACGGCACGCCGAACAAGAAGGAACTCGGCGCCAACGCGATCCTCGGCGTCTCGCTCGCCGTCGCTCACGCCGCGGCCCGCTACTGCGAGCTGCCGCTGTTCCGCTACCTCGGCGGTTCGAACGCCCGCGTCCTGCCGGCGCCGATGATGAACATCCTCAACGGCGGCCAGCATGCCGACAACTCGGTCGACGTCCAAGAGTTCATGGTGATGCCGCTCGGGTTCGACAACTTCAGCGAAGCCCTTCGCTGCGGCGTCGAAATCTTCCACAGCCTGAAGAAAGTGCTCCACGATAAGAAGCTGAACACCTCTGTCGGCGACGAAGGCGGTTTCGCTCCCGATCTGCCCGCCAACGGCGATGCGTTCGGCATCATCCTGAGCGCCATCGAGAAGGCTGGCTACAAGCCGGGCGAGCAAGTCTGGTTCGCGCTCGACGTCGCCAGCACCGAATTCTACGACACGAAGAAGAAAGTCTACACGATCGACGGCAAGGAACTCGACTCGGCCGCCATGGTCGACCTGCTCGCCGGTTGGGCCGAGAAGTACCCGATCTGCTCGATCGAAGACGGCTGTGCCGAAGACGACTGGGCCGGTTGGAAGCTGCTGACCGAGAAGCTCGGCGACCGTTGCCAATTGGTCGGCGACGACCTGTTCGTCACCAACGTCGAGCGTCTTCAGAAGGGCATCGACGAAGGGATCGCCAACAGCATCCTGATCAAGGTGAACCAAATCGGCACGCTCACCGAGACGATCGACGCGATCAACCTCGCCCACCGCAACGGCTACTCGAGCATCTCAAGCCATCGCAGCGGCGAGACCGAAGACGCGACGATCGCCGACCTCGCCGTCGGTTTGGCCACCGGCCAGATCAAGACCGGCTCGGCAAGCCGCAGCGACCGGATGGCGAAGTACAACCAGCTCCTCCGCATCGAAGAGATGCTGGGCGACGGCGCCATCTACGGCGGTCCGCTGTTCAAGAAGAAGTAACTCGCTGAACGCACGTTCGCGGTTGAGATTTCACCGCTGATGGACGCTTATCGGCGCTAATGGACAACTCGTCTCCATTAGCGTCTGATGAGCGTTCATCAGCGGTTTTTTATTGTCCCTGCTTCGAGGAGAAACTTGTGGGAGGGATCTCCGATCCCGAAGCGGCTTTCTTGGCCGTAGCGGCTTGGAGTGGTGACCGGAATCGGCGTCGGAGACGCCTCCCACAGAGTCGTTCGTTTCTTTGAGCGTCATTGCTTGGAATCATGGCCAAAAGTCTTCGCCAGCCCGACCCTCCGCAGCCGGCACGGCCGCCGATCACCGATTCGCCGTGGCTCTGGTTCGCGCTGTTCACCGCGGTTGGTCTGGCGGCGCTGCTCGCCACCGGCGGCAAGTTCGGCAAGCGGCAGGCGAGCATCGAGAACAAGTACCAAGCTCGCTCGGCGATCGCGAGCGGCTCGCTGGAGATCAAGGCAGACGGCGACGGCGAAAAGCGGGCCGTCGGCACGCCGAATTACTCGACGCCCGACAACCCGGTGATTCCGATCTGGCCGCTGGAGATCATGCTGGCGGTGATGTTTACCGGCTCGCTGACGATGCTGCTACGCGAGCGCTTTCGTCGATTGGATAATGGACAGGATCACAGGATTTCATAGGTCGACAGGATAAGGCAATGCGATGCTTAGATGACATCCTGTCAATCCAATCAATCCTGTGATCCTGTCCAGTCTTAATCAGAAATCATCGCCATTCCGCAGCGCCTCGGCGAAGTTGCCCCCTTCGCTTAGCACCTGCTGGGCGAGCATCTTGCGAACGTGATCGCCGCCGATGCCGTGCTGATCGAACGCCTGCGTGTAGTAGTAGAAGTCGAGCCGCACCACTTGTTCATCCTCGGGATGCGTCGCATTCCAGTGGCGAACGAAGTAGTCGGCCATTGGCTGCCGGTAGGGCGTGCAATTCTCGGAGCAGATCCGCAGGTGCAGTTTCCGCCAGCGATGGTTAGAGAACTGCCGCGAGGAGAGGGCGGGCTTCTGCTTGAGAATCTCGCTGCCGCCGCTGAGCAGATCGACCGACTCGCCGTTTTTCAGGCGTGCGTGGTAGACGAACCAACGATCTTGCCGCGGCGGGCGGCCGAAGACGCCCCAACTTTGCCGCAAGGTCGTCAGGTGGGCTGCGGCCCGCATTCCCCAGTCGAACCGGTTCATCGATCGGGGCGAGATCTCGCTGGTGACGTTCCAGTAAATTGCCACAACGAGCAGCGCCAGCACGCTAGCGGAACCGGCCCAGCGGAGCTTTCCGCGCGTCGGCGATGCGTGAGCGGGGGCGATGGGCGCCAACGAATTGATGTCGAACCTGCTCCACCGATTCCAAAACTCGCTGGGCAGCATTCCCATCCAAACGGCGATCGCCGCGTACGAAAACAAACCGACCGTCATCGTCACGGCGATGCCGACGTGCAGTAACACGAAGCCGATGATCGCAACCATCCGCAGCCGGGCCGTTTGCCACGGAATGAACAACAGCAATGGCCCAAGGAGTTCAAACCAAACCGTCGCCCGGCTGAAGAATTGCGTCAGGGCAGGGTAGTCGCTGAGCGCCGCCCCGAGCGGCAGCCCATAGAGCCCAAACTTAAACACATTCCCCAGCGCGTCCTCGCGGAGCCAAGCATCGTTCCACTTCGCCCATCCCGCGAACCAGTAAACGAGCGCCAACTGCACCACGAGCGCGAAAGTCGCAGCGGAGAAAAATGGATTCGAGTAACGGCTCAACGAGAAGGATCCAGGCGAGCCGGAGGGTTTATCCCTCCGGTCTTCATTCTTCCGGTACGAATCCAACGACCAAACCGCCCCCAACGGCAAAAACATCCCCCAAAACAACGCCACCCGCAGCAGCGTGTCGCCCGCGTTCAGCACCAGCGGCATCCGTATCTGCACCGACGCGAGCAAGATCCACGAACCAACCGTCGCCAGCCGCGTCTGCCAGCCCACGAGCAGCGCGACCGCCAGCAAGGCCGCAATGCCGAACAGCGTCGCCTGCCACGCGTCGGAACCGTTTAAAAGGTGCAGCGACCAAGCCGGAATCCGCTGCAGGCTGCGCACCATCTCCACCGGCGCCATGCCGCTCGAAGAATACATGGCGCCGAAGTCGCTGAACCGGATCGCCAAATCGGTGAGCACGACGCCGGCGAGGCCCACGCGCATGACGGCGAGCGACCGGAGGTCGAGACCAAAGACGGCGCGGAAGGCTTCGCGTGCTGCTCGCATCGTAGTTTCATTCTATTCGGTCGCCGGCGGTTTGATTTTGCTGCAGCGTCCGATTCGGGACGAAAGATGTGGCGGCGGCTAGCCAATCGCCCTATCATCGGTAAGGGCCGCACGATGCGACGAACGAATGCGATCGCACCGTCTTGGCCCAGAAAGTCTTTTGTGGGAGGCGTCTCCGACGCCGATTTCGCTTACCAATCCGGAGCCGCTAAGGCCAAGAGCGTCGCTTAGGGGTCAGAGACCCCTCCCACACAGTTTTTATGCAAAGCTCGATCGCACCGTCCGCTGCGGCGAGGAATCAGGAGGCGAGGCGATGACGTTCTTTACCGAAAACGAGCTGGGAATCGCGGTTATCGGCGGGCTGGCGATTACGTTGACGCTGGTCTTTTTCATGACGCGGCGGACCAGCGACTCGCTGGGCGCGTTCGCGGCGGCCGTGGCGGCGACGATCGGCCTGTTGGCGATTGAATGGTTTGTTCAGACCGACCGCGAGCAAGTTGCCGCCGCCGTTCACGGCATTTATGCCGCGATCGATCGGAATGATGTCGACGGCGTGCTGGCGTACGTCTCTCCGACCGCCACGGACATCCGCTCCGATGTGCAAACGCTGATGCCGATGGTGAAGGTCGAGAGCGCCGGCAGCGGACGGAACGTCGAAGTGACCCTCAACGAGTCGGCGAGCCCAATGACGGCGACCTCAACCTCGCGGGCGTTTCTCAACGGCACCCACGTCCAGAGCGGCCATCCCGTTCCTTACGTCAACCAACGCGTCGATCTCGAGTGGATGAAACTCGGCGACCAATGGCTTCTGACCGGTTACACGGCCTACTACGACGGCAAACCTATCGACGCCGTGAACAGCGCACGGACGAATCGGGCTGTACCGTGAATCGACAGAACTGAACCGCTCTGTTGGTTTGTGGGAGGGGTCTCCGACCCCGATGCCACGCTCCACTCCAGCAATGTTGCGGTTGGCGGTACGTCATCGGCGTCGGAGACGCCTCCCACAGAACCGTCGTGGTGAGTTCTAATTAATTCTGATGATGCCCGCCGCCATGGTGGCCGCCGTTGCCAAAGTCTTGCGGCGGCTTATCGTAGTAAAAATCACGATTCGGCGTGCGGTACTGCGGTTCGCGATAGCCATCGGCGCCATCGGGATCAAGTCGGCCCGCATCAGGCACGCCATAGCCCGGCCCGTAGCCGTAGCCATACCCGGCCCCGCCGGGACCAGCCCACGGCGGAACACCGCCGCCGCCCGGACCATAACCTCCGCCTCCACCCGGGCCGTATCCACCGCCGCCATAGCCGCCGCCTCCGTAACCGCCAGCGCCGCGGTATCCCCCGCCGCCGCCAAACCAACCGCCGTAGCCGGGGATGTACATCTGGCTCTGGCCGCCGGCGATGGTCGAACCGCGCCAAGCGTCATGAAAACGTTCCCACTCGGCGTCCATCCCGCCGCGGCCGTTGCCGAAGCTGGTGACGCGATAGATCGTGTCGACCGAGCCGTCGCCGCCGCGGAGGATGATCCGGTTGCGCGAGTAACCGCTCGTCACTTGGCGTGGATCGCCCAGTGGTTCAATCGGCGGCTTCATCGCATACTGCGCGACGCGAGCCCCGGTGGCCGGATCGTGGGTGAACCGGCTCGGCATGAAGATCCAGCTATCTTGCGCGGGCGGGCACGCCGGGGGCGCTGGCGGCGTCCGCAACGGCGTCACGGCACAGTTGTCGGGAGCGGCTGCATCGGCGCGGTTGAACAACATCACGGCGAGCACCGCCGCGGCGAGGATCAACTTCCACGCGAATGTGGGAATGCCGAACAGTGAATTGGAGTCGGAGCGATTCATGGCACGTCAGGGAAGCGAAGTCGTGGGGGACGAGGCGTTCGCTTCCGTGCGTCTTGTAGGAGAAGGCTGCCGGCTTTCAGCGTCGGCGGCTGCCAGACCTTGATGCATTCGCGGCGTGCGAGCACCCGTCTGGCGAGACAGCCGGCGGCCAAGAGCCGACAGCCCCCTCCCAGTTCTCTCCGTATCTCTCTCACTCCATGCTAATCAGCGCGGAGCGTGGTTCAGAAAAGCGTTATTCCGACAGGCCGTCGGTCGGCGAGACGCCGCCAAAGCCAGCGGCCCGTTCGCGTAGATCGAGCGGATTGCCGGCGTCGTCGCGGCCGCCTTCTGGTTCGCCAGGGGCAGGTTCGGCGGCCGGTGCGGCAGCGGCGGGAGCAGCAGCCGGATCGGCCGGCGGCGGGCTGATTTGAGTGGTCGGCGGAACGTAGGCTGGTTCTTCCGGTTCCAGGCTGCCGCCGAGTTGTGCGATGGCTTGTTGCGGCGTCGTGCCGGCCGGAACTTTCGAACGCGGGCTGCCCGGGACGAGGCGAATTTGCAAGCCGATTTCGCCTTGTTCTGGCACGTAGCAGTACTCTTCGTCCTCCGGAATCTTCGGCAACGGCTGCCCGTTGAGAGCCGGAGCAACCACTTCCTTCATGAAGATTTCTTGCGTCTTCGGGAACTCGAAGTCGTGTTGCGGATTGTACAGTTGGTTCGCGTGATCGATGGCGATGATCATCATTTCATGCTTCGCATAGAAGCCGGCGGCGGCAGTCGTGCCGAGGCCGAGAGCGTTCGTTCCTTGGGCCTGCCGGCGCGAACGGCGGCCTTGAATCGGATCGTGCGAATTGAACTTCCGCGGAATGTCGGTGACGGGAGTCTCGTCTTCGGGCATCTCCTCGCCGGGAACGCCGGCCACAATCGGCTTTTCTTTTTCCGCCGGAGCTTCAGCCGCCGGAGGCGTCGCCGGCCCAGTCGGCAGAGCAGGGGCGCCGCCGCAGCCTAGCGAGGCGGCGAAGGCGAGAGCGACGGCGGAGCGATAAGTCGAGGCGTTCATGCCAATACTCCTTCCAAGAGATTAGGCCGTTTCTTTTCAACACAGAGAGCACAGAGGACACAGAGAAGAAAGCTGCCAGCGCTCGGCCGTCAGCAATATCATGGGGAGTCGTGTTTCATCCCCGCCCTCTGTGATCTCTGTGTCCTCCGTGTTGAATGTATTTGATTTGAATTGATTTCTCAGGCGGTCAGTTAACTACCAGTTGCGGCCGCGAATTGCCAGCGCCGCATCTCGGCTAACTTGTCGCGGCGAGTGAGGTCAAAGTCGAGCGGCGTCAGCGTAATGTTTCCAGCACGAAGTTCAGCCAGGTCGGTTGTCGCGTCGCTTGCCGGCGCCGGTTGTTTGCCCGTCGCCCAGTAGTAGGGCCGACCGCGGGGATCGTCGCGGCGCTCGTAGCTTTCGCCCCAGGGAGCGATGCACATCGGCGTCACGCGAACTTCCGACGGCCGGTTCAGAGCCGCGAGCGGAATGTTCAGGTTGTAAAGTTGTGGTTCCGGTCCCTTTTGGGCGAGGATTTGCGAAATGATCGGCACGGCCAACTGGGCCGCGATGTCGTAACGAGCTTGCTCATCCCACTCCAGCGAGACGGCGACGCTCGTGACGCCGAAAAAGGCGCCTTCGATCGCCGCCGACACCGTGCCGGAGTACAGGACGTTGATTCCCGCGTTCAGTCCGCTGTTGATTCCGCTGACCACGAGTTGCGGGCGAGCCGAGCACAACTCGGAAATCGCCAGCTTCACGCAATCGGCGGGACTCCCTTCGACCGCCCACCCGCGCTGCCGCGTCCCGTCGTAAGCTTCGCGGGCCATCAGCGGCGTGCGGTAGGTGATCGCGTGGCCGACGCCGCTCTGTTCGGTGAGAGGGGCGGCGACCTCGACGGAGCCGATCTTTCGCAACTCGTGTTCCAGGGCCGCCAAGCCCGGTGCATAGATGCCGTCGTCGTTCGTAAGCAGGATCTGCATGCCGTAAACCGCGGTGAAATAGGGCGTTACTTCGCTGGCCGTTAAAATCACTATAAGCGTTCGCGTTGCGGAGAAGCAACGTGGCGTGGCAAGGAGGCAACAGGAGCCGCGGGTCAACGAGCCGCCGGAGCGGATACAAATGGGGAATGCTGAATGGGGAATGGGGCGGCGAGGTGGCCTATTACCCCATTCCTCATTCCCCATTCGGCATTCGAGCCACCGCTCCGGCGGCTCGTTGAGCCGCGGCTACCGCGAAACCAGGCGCCTAGACCTTCCCCGCCCGCAGGCTCTACAATCACTGGTTTTCCCGAAAGCCAACGGCGAGATTCATGACGACCGCCTCTCCCAGCTCCGTCGAACCGCGAGGAGGCGCTGCCGGACAGCGCGTGCTCGTTCTCGATTTCGGTTCGCAGTACGCCCAACTGATCGCCCGCCGCGTCCGCGAGCAGAACGTTTACTGCGAGATCGTGCGGCATAGCATCACCGCCGAGCGGGTGCGGGAACTGGCGCCGATCGGCATCATCCTTTCCGGCGGCCCGTCGAGCGTCTACGCCCAAGGCGCCCCGCTCTGCGATCCGAAGCTCTTCGAACTCGGCATTCCGGTGCTCGGCATCTGCTACGGCATGCAGCTGATGTGTCAGGCACTGGGCGGAAAAGTCGATAGCGCCCCAGCCCGCGAGTATGGCCGCGCCGAGTGCGACATCGTCGAAGCCGACGGCCTGTTCGCCGGCGTCCCGAAGCAGACGCAAGTTTGGATGAGCCACGGCGACCAGGTGGCCGGCATCTCGAACGACTTCACGCCGCTCGCCAAGACCTCGACCTGCCCGTACGCGGCAGTGAAGCACAAGCGGCTGCCGTTCTTCGGCCTGCAGTTCCACCCCGAAGTGACCCACACGCCCGAGGGCTCGACCGTTCTTCGCAACTTCCTTCACGGTGCGTGCGGCGCCGAGGGAACTTGGAAGCTCGGCGACTTCGCGGCCGAGACGATTGAGCGGATCCGCCAAGAAGTCGGCAACGACCGCGTCATCTGCGGCCTCTCCGGCGGCGTCGATTCGTCCGTGGTGGCGGCGATGCTCGCCAAGGCGATCGGCCCGCAGCTTTCGTGCATCCTCGTCGACAACGGGCTGCTGCGTCAGGCCGAGGAAGAAGCGGTCGTCGCCGAGTTCACGCAACACTTCAAGACCGACCTCCATGTGGTGAAGGGGGAAGAGCGCTTCCTCACCGCACTCGCCGGCGTCACCGATCCGCAAGAAAAGCGTCGCCGCATCGGTCACACGTTCATCGACTGCTTTGTCGACGAAGCGAAGAAGATCAAAGGCGCCAAGTTCCTCGCTCAGGGAACGCTCTATCCCGACGTCATCGAAAGCGGCGCCGCCCCCGACGGGCCGGCCGACACGATCAAGCTCCACCACAACGTCGGCGGCCTGCCGGCGGAACTCGGGTTCGAGTTGATCGAGCCGCTGCGTGATTTGTTCAAGGACGAAGTCCGTCGCCTGGGCTTGCAACTCGGCCTGCCGGAAGAAATCGTCTGGCGGCATCCGTTCCCCGGGCCCGGCCTCGCGGTTCGCTGCCTCGGCGAAGTCACGCGAGAAAAGCTCGACACGCTGCGGGCGGCCGACGCGATCGTCGTCGGCGAAATCAAGGCGGCCGGCCTCTACCGTAGCACGTCGCAAGCCTTCGCGGTACTGCTGCCGGTGCAAAGCGTCGGCGTCATGGGCGACAGCCGCACCTACGACAACGCTCTTGCGGTGCGTTGCGTGAACACCGATGACTTCATGACCGCCGACTGGAGCCACTTGCCGTACGAAGTGCTGGCAAGGATCTCGACGCGGGTCATCAACGAAGTGAAGGGCGTGAACCGCGTGGTGTATGACATCAGCTCGAAACCGCCGGCGACGATTGAGTGGGAGTAGGGGCGACTGAGCCGAGATTTATGCAGGTTTTCTGCATAAATCGCAGTTCGAGGAGCGAAAAAGCCGAAAATCGGAGTTCGGACTGGTCGCTTAAGCGACCAGTCCGGTAGATTTTCCGCTATGAGCGACTTCAAGCGAATCCAAAAGAGTTCCTCCTCTTCGGTCGAGCACTTCAAAGGCCGCCACCGCTTCGAACACTGGTACATCGACAACCAGGTGTACTTCCTCACCGCCCGCTGCCGCGAACGCCATCCCGCGTTCGCAACGGAGCAGGCGAAGGCGATCTTCTGGGGTCGCTTCGACCACTACGCCGCGAAGTATGGCTTCGTGCCGTGGATCACCAGCCTCCTCGATAACCACTACCACTCGCTCGGTTACCTACGCATCGGCAAGAACCTCGGCCCAATGATGCAACGCGTTCACGGTTCGGTCGCGAAGCTGGTGAACGACACGCTGCCGGAACGCCGCGTGCCGTTTTGGAGCGAGGAAGGCCATCGCGATTACTTCGACGGCGCTATTCGCGACGAGAAGCAGTGCCGGCAGGCGTATAAGTACACGCTCAGGCAAGCAGTGCGGCACGGGATTGCGAGCGATTGGCGCGATTATCCGCACACCAGAGTGGCGATCGATCTCGACCGCGGCGTGAAGCGGGCGCTCGAACTGAAAGCGTTCCTCGAAGGCGTGCCGTACAAGCGGTACCAGAACCAGAAGCCTCGTTAGAGCTTCAACACCGATCCGGCGTGGAGACCGCATTGGACTGGTCGCTTAAGCGACCAGTCCGAACCCTCGCTTGATTGCGCCTCCTCGAACTTGAACCCGAACGCCCCGCAGGCCTCACCCCACCAGCGCATCCACCGTCATCACTCCCAGCATGACGGCCCCGACGGCGAACTTCCCCACCGTCCCCCACAGCCGCCCCGCAAACGCTCCCCGCGCCACCGCCATGCTCTCGCTGTGCGGCCGCTCGATCGACTTCTCGCCCAAGTAGGCCCCGGCAAACGCCCCCAGCGATCCTCCGAGTAAGGCCGCAATCACCGAGCCGATCACCGGCACCGGCAGCCCCAGCATCGCTCCGCCGATGCTCCCCGCCATGCCGCCAATCAGCGAGAAGACGATCGACCGCCGGCTTGCCCCTTGCTTGGCGGCGCCAGCAGCCCCTGCGAAGAACTCGATTACCTCGCCCAGCACCGCCAGCCCCGCCATGATGCCGACGGTCGTCCAGCCGATGCCGTGCCCGCCGACGTCCGACGCCAGCCAGGCGAACAGCGCCGCCATCCCCAGCAAGATCCAATTGCCCGGCAGGCTGAACAGGTTCGTCAGCCAGCAGAGGCCGCCGCAGCAGACCAGCAAGATCGCCAGGGTGTAGTAAAGCCAGGGATTCACGGCGCCTGCACTTCGGGGAGAGAGATTGGTAAAATCACATCCTGCGCGGCCAGCCGCGCGGCGTGAGCGATTGTACCCGCTGATTCGCTCCGCCGCGGCCCGTCTTGGTCGGCAGTCACCTGAACATCGCTCCCGCCCGCGGCGCGTCTGCCGCCCGAGTCGCACACCATTCCCTACACAAACGAAACAGTCGCTTCGCATGGGTCAGAAATACATCTACCAAATCTCCAATCTCAACAAAAAGATTGGCCAACGCGAAATCCTCAAAGACGTCAATTTGGCGTTCTACCCCGGCGCGAAGATCGGCGTCCTCGGTCGCAACGGCGCCGGCAAAAGCACGCTGCTACGGATCATGGCGGGGATCGATAAGGACTTCGACGGCGAAGCGAAGCTGACCGAAGGCTTCACCGTCGGCATGCTCACGCAAGAGCCGCACCTCAATCCCGAGAAGGACGTCCGCGGCAACATCGACGAAGCGGTCGCCGGCACGCTCGCCCTGCTGAAGGAATTCGAGGAAATCGGCGAGAAGTACGCCGAGGTCGCCGACGATCCCGACGCGATGGAAAAGTTGATGAACCGGCAGGCCGTCCTGCAGGACAAAATCGAAGCGTGCAACGCCTGGGAACTCGACCGCCAGATCGAAATCGCGATGGACGCGATGAACCTGCCCCCGAGCGATGCCGACGTCACGAAACTCTCCGGCGGCGAGAAGCGTCGCGTCGCGCTCTGCAAATTGCTGCTTGAGCACCCCGACTTGCTGCTGCTCGACGAACCGACGAACCATCTCGACGCCGAGAGCGTCGCGTGGCTCGAACGCCACTTGGCCGATTACACCGGCACGATCGTCGCCGTGACCCACGATCGTTACTTCCTCGACAACGTCGCCGGCTGGATTCTTGAAATCGAATATGGCCGCGGCTTGCCGTTCGAAGGGAACTACACCTCGTGGCTCGAGCAAAAGCAAAAGCGGCTCGCGCTCGAAGAGAAGCAGGAATCGGCCCGCCAACGCGCGCTGGCGAAGGAACTCGAGTGGATCCGCATGGCCCCCAAGGCTCGCCAGGCGAAGAGCAAGGCTCGCGTGAACGCCTACGAGAAGATGGTCGCCGAGCAGATCGAGCAGAAAGTCGAAGAGCTCGAAATCCAGATCCCGCCCGGCAAGCGGCTGGGCGATCGCGTCATCGACGCCGAAAACCTCGGCAAGTCGTATGGCGACCGCGTGATTTTCGAGAACGTCAACTTCCGGCTCCCCGCGGGCGGCATCGTCGGCGTCATTGGGGCCAACGGCGCCGGCAAGACGACGATGCTTCGCATGCTGATGGGCCAAGAGAAGCCCGACACGGGGCAGCTCGTCATCGGCGAGACGGTGGAACTCGGCTACGTCGATCAGTCACGCGACGACCTCGACCCCAACAAGACCGTCTACGAGGAAATCTCCGGCGGCCTCGACAACCTGCAGATGGGCAAAACGACGATGAACTCGCGGGCCTACGTCTCGCGGTTCAACTTCACGAAGACCGATCAGCAAAAGAAGGTCGGCGTCCTCTCCGGCGGCGAGCGCAACCGCGTCCACCTGGCGAAGCTGCTCCGCAAGGGGACGAACGTCCTGCTGCTCGACGAACCGACGAACGACCTCGACGTCGACACGCTGCGGTCGCTCGAAGAAGCCGTGGCCAACTTCGTCGGCTGCGCCGTGGTCGTGAGCCACGATCGCTGGTTCCTCGACCGCCTCGCGACGCACATTCTCGCCTTCGAGGGCGACGGTTACGTCCACTGGTGCGAAGGCAACTTCCAGATTTACGAATCGCAACGCCGCGAGCGTCTGGGCGTCGGCGCCGACGAACCCCACCGTTTCAAGTACAAGAAGCTGCAGCAAAACTAACGCCGCAGTACATTTCGAATTCGCCCATACACATTTTTTAGCCCCCGGTTCTTCAAACCGGGGGCCGCACGGAGCGCACCCAACCCATGAGCATCATCCGCGTCGGTTCCACACAAAAATTCTCCGACAACTGGGAGAACATCTTCAGCAGCAAGAAGGCCAAGCCTGCCGAAAAGGCGACCGCCAAGAAAGCCAAGAAGAAAGCCGCCAAGCCAAAGGCGGCAAAGAAGAAGGCCAAAGGCTAAGCGCAGCGTAGTCGTCTTCATGGGTGCCATGCTTTCGCCCTTCAAGGCGTGAACATGCCGAACCCAAGTGCAACGCTCAATCTCGCTGCAGCATGCCGACGCTCCGCGACGACATGCCACCCGTCTGCCGTTCCCGTGCATCGCCAATCGCTCGGAGGCATGGCCGTGTCCGAGACTGCTCTTCTCTCGCCACTCCCAAATAAACGCCGATGGCGGCGCCTCCATTGGCTCACGTGGGTAGTGCTCCTTATTACCGGCGCTGTCACAACAATCATCGTGGCGCCCGCTGAACTGAGCCACCGCGCCTTGGGCGTCCCTTTTGTGGAACCCCTCAACAGGCGGCCTCCCCAAGTCGTGCACGCATATCTGTGCGGCTGGCCGGCGCCGTACGCGGAAATCGCTCGCGGCTTCGAGGGGCCAGGCTGGCCTGCTTACACCGACGCCGTCGATCCGGCGCGCAGTAGCGTAAGTTGGTGGAACAAATATGCATGGCCGTTCGAGGCCGACGCTTACCAGTGGTTGCCGCGAGGCATCGCCTATACGCTGCTGATTCTGCTCGCGATCCCGCTCTTGGTTGCGACGGCGTGCGAGCTATGGATTCGCCGTCGCGGCGGCCGGTTGCGGCTCAAGATCGTCGACCTCCTAGTGGCGACGACGCTACTGGCCGGCCTGCTGGGCTGGGGAGCGTCTCACCGCAGCCGCCAATTCCACGAGACGGCTGTGATCGAACAGTTGCGCGAGGCCGATGCTCTCTTCGAGAACCGGTTTCCGCTTGCCGGCCCGTTTCATCACACCACTTATTCGTACTTAGCGAGAAGTCCCTGGCAGCGCGAGCTTTCCATCTTCTATCACGGCGGCGTCAGGTACGAACACCAAGCTCCCTTCTGGCTCGTCAGACTCTGCGGCTCGCAACGAGCGCTCTCGTTTTACATTCACCCCACGGGAATCATCGTCGATCCGACTCGTCTGTCGGATGATGATTGGATGCTCATCGAGCAACTCGGGACGCTCGAGCAATTGCGCTTCGTCGATCGGCTCGCGGACGGCGACGTCGAGAAACTGTCGCGTTTAACGGGAGTTCGCTCCCTGGCGCTCGATGAGAAACGAGTTGGTGCACTCGCTTATCCCCGACAGCCAACAGTCGGCCGGGAACTCGACTTGGCGCGTATTTCCCAGCTCGATCACGTCGAAGCGGTCGAACTCGCGATCACAGGCGTGAAGGACGAGCACCTAGAAAAGCTGCTAACACTGCCGAACCTCCAGCGGATCGACATGCAGGGGCTGTACGTCGACGATGCGGAACGAGCGAAACTCGAAGCCTTCCGCGACGGCCACCCCGAGCTAAAGATCCAGATGCGCTGGTGAACGGGTGCTACGCCCGCCCCAAGAACGCCCCGGTCCGCGTGTCGACCTTAATCGACTCGCCCTGCTTCAAATATTCCGGCACCTGCACAAAGAAGCCGGTCGAGAGCTTCGCCGGCTTGTTGCGTGACGTGGCCGAGTTCCCCTTGATGCCCGGATCGCATTCGATGATCTCCAGCGTCACCGACGCTGGGAGTTGCAGGCCGACGCACTGGTCGTTGTAGATCAGGGCGAGCATCCCTTCGAGCGATTCGGTCACGTACTGCATCTCGTCGGCAATGTCGGCGAGGGGCAGGGCGTACTGCTCGTAGTTCTCGGAGTCGAGCAGGTGGACCTGCTCGACGTCGCTGTACATCAGCGTGACGGCTCGCTTTTCGAAGTCGGCGTCGGGCAGGTTGTCGGTTCCCTTGTGAACGAGGTCGACCTTTTGCTTGGTCACCAGGTTCCGCGCGCGGAACTTGTAGAGCGTCGTGCCGCCGCGGGCCGACGGCGATTGCACCATGATGGTTTCGATAATGATCGGGGCGCCATCATGTTTGACGATGCCGCCGGGCTTGAGATCTTTTGCGAGCATGGTAATTGGCCCCGTGAAGGGGATGCCAATGATCGGTGAAGGTATTAAATCAAAGACTTCAACACAGAGAGCACAGAGCACACAGAGAAATTCATTGATCGCCTTCTTCTCTGTGTTCCCTGTGCTCTCTGTGTTGAATGTATTTCTTTTTTTTGACGTTAGTCACGTCGCCTGAATTGGTGCAGTCACCAGTTTATGGACGCCGTTTGCCGCTGCAAGTCGGGCTGAAAGGCCAACCTACACGATCTCGCCGGAGGCGGGATCGAAGGTGATGCCTTTGGTGAGCCCCTGCAGGGCGTCGACCACCGTCAGCAGGCAGGTCGGGTCGAACACTTCCATCGCCGCTTCCATGTCGACGTCTTCGTCGTCGCCGAACTCGGCGTCATCCCACGACAACTCCGAGGCAAACTCGGCGACTTCTGCCTCGCGGGTGACCGGCTTCGGCTGCGAGCCGGTGCCCCCCTTGGGCACCCGCTCGAAGTGAGCCACGTCGAGCCGGGCGTCGGCCGAGACGATCGCCTGCAACTGCTTTGGCGTCATCTTCGATTGCAGCTCTTTCGCCCACTGCATGTTCTGCTCGGCGATCGCGTCGCCCATCTCGAAGCTCACCTCGACCGCGGCGTTGTCCTCGGGCGATTCAATGAGCACCGAAGCGAACAACCCGTCGTCGTCGGCCAGGAGATTCTCCAGCCGCAGTCGCGGGTTGGCCGCGGTAAGGGCCCGTTCGACTTGCGTGAGCGTCGGCCGCCGCTTGGCCGGGAACAAGATAAAGTAGGTTTCCAGCCAGAGGAGTTCGTCTCCCTTGCCGCTCGATTGTTTCGCCATCGTTCTTCTCCTCTGCTCCTGTCATCCTGAGCGAAGCGAAGGATCTAGAGAATCCAAACGTGCTTCCAGATTCTTCGCTGCGCTCAGAATGACACTCCGGCTGTCCATAAAACTACCAGGGTTCTTCGTCCCCTTCTTCCTCCGGGCCGGGGTCGCCTTGCCACGCCTCAATCTGGGCGAGCATCTTGTCGCGTTCTTCCGGCTTCGCCCACACCGACTCGTCTTGCTCGAGACGAATCTCGTAAAAGCCTTCGCGTTGGCATTCTTCGTCGCCGCAGAAGTGAGGCACCGCCGCGATCCACATGACGCGGTAGATAGGAACGAACTTATCGTCGATCTGACAAAAGATGGACATGAACTACCCTTACGCTTTTCCTAACTCGATAGAACGATTCGTAGCCGCCTCGACCGCCGCTTGGAGTGCGGCCGCGCCGTCGCGGGCGGCGAGCGCGTTGAGCCCGGCGAGCGTCGTGCCGTTCGGGCTGGTGACGTGGCTGCGCAACTCGGCAGGCGAGAGGCCCGTTTGCGACAGCATCGCCGCGGCCCCGGCGGCCGTTTGCGTGGCGAGTTCCAGCGCGAGCTCAGGCGACAACCCGCCGGCCACGCCCCCCGCCGCCATCGCTTCGATCACGGTGTAAATGAACGCCGGGCCCGAACCGCTCAAGCCAGTGACGGCATCGAGCAGCGGCTCCTCGACTTCGTACGACTTGCCGACGCTCTCCAGCAGCCGTTCGACGGTCGCCGCATCGTCGGCGGTGGCTGTCGTATCGAGCGCGAACGCGCTGGCGCCAAGCCCGATCAGGCAAGGCGTGTTCGGCATGACGCGGATGATTCGCGTCCCAGGCGGCAGTTGCTCGGCGAGCCGTTGGAGCGTGACGCCTGCGGCGATCGACACCAACAAGTGCCGCGGCTCGACGTGCGGTTTGATGCCCGCCAGCACGCCCGACATCATCTGCGGCTTCACGGCGAGGACGACCGTGTCGCAGGCGGCGAGGATCGCGGCGTTGTCGGCGGTAACTTGGGCGCCTTCCAACTGACTAGCGAACTTCGTGCGCGACTCTTCGTGCGGATCGCTCGCTAGCACTTGCTCGGCCGCGACCAAATTTACCTCGACGCACCCGCGTGCGAGTGCAGTCGCCATACGGCCGGCGCCGATAAAACCTATGTTTTTCATGCAGTGTGGCGGATGACGCAGTTCGTCGCTGCCGACGAAGCGTGAATTACGAAGGATGGGGGGCGGAAGCGGGCCGATTTTGACGGCATTCGCCACGCTTTCCACGGACTTATCAACGAGATCGCAGAGGCCATCGTAGGCCAATTGGGCGGGGGGGACAATCGCCCGATCGCCTCCCTTTCCCAACCGCCCTGGACCAATTCCAGGGAATTTGGAACACTTCGCCGCCGCTCGCTGGCGCTCCCTTCGGGAGACCGCGCCGCGGGCGGAGCGTCACACTCAAATTCGAGTCGAGAATTCAAGGAACCACGACATGAACGTCGCACGACTTCTGCTGTGGATTGGCATCACGGCGGCGGTAGCCGCACCCCGGTTGGCGGTCGCTCAAGAAGCGCCGGCCCAACAACAAGCCGACGACATCACTCCGACCGAGGAGTCGGCGAGCCCCTGGGGTTGGATGAAGATGCCAACCGTGACCATGCCGAAAATCAGCTGGCCGAAGATGCCGGCCGATCCGCTGGCCCCCATCAAGTCGAGCGCCAAAAAGGTGAGCGACGGCGGCAAGAAGGCCTGGGAAGGGACCAAGGAAATCTTCACCGGCGGCAAGTCGGAACAGCCCGCCACCAGCGTCGCTGATGCGAGCGCGTCGCCGTCGTGGTGGGAACGCTTGACCGGCGGCGGCGAAAAGAAGCAAGAACCAGAAGGCCCCGCCACGATCAACGAGTGGATGGCCCAGAAGCGAGTCGAGTAGTTCCGAAGTTAACGAACTCCTCCAGCGAGCCTAGCTCCTCAGCGAGCCGGAGCGTTCATCGCCCCGGTCCACCCGCTTCTCTCTTCAAGCTCCAGAACGCCGTGCCGCCCTCCAGAGGTCTCACGATGCAACGCCCGCAGTTCAACGCCGCTCGCTTTTATCGCACCGCGGTGAGCTGCGGCCTGCTGGCCGCCAGCTGCGCGTTCATCGGCTGCCAAAGCATCGCCCCCAAGGGGCTCGGCAGCCTCACTGCCCATCAGCGCGACCAAAAGGCGATCAAGCAAGCGAAGAACGATCCGTTCCCCTCGCCCAGCGACGTCGGCCTCGGCGAACGATCGAAGACTTTCTAGGCGGGCCCATTGTTGTGGGAGGCGTCTCCGACGCCGATGACGCATTACTTCGAAAGCGGCTCAGCTGTGGATGCCGTAATCGGCGTCAGAGACGCCTCCCACAGAATCGCCTAGACGCGCAGCTACTTTAGGATTCTGAGCAGGGCCGATAGACGGCGCTCCTGCGACAGCTGCATAATTACGAGCAGACGATTTGCCCGTAATCCTCCGCCGCGGCGCCTGCCATGAAGTTCGAGCCCCACCTGCCGCAGCTCCCCTCATTGAGCGAGCTGCTGGAACATCCCCGCGTCAAAGGCGCCGTCGAGCGGATCAATCGCTCGACCGTTGCGCAACGGGCCACCGGCTTCCTCGACGAGCTCCGTGCCACCGTCGTCGATCGCGCCGGCCGCCTCGAAGTCCCGTCGGTTGGTCACTTGGCTGAGCGCCTCGTCCGTCGCCTCCTCGGCGAACCGGCCGGCGGCGGTCTCGCGATCAACGCCACTGGCGTCGTCATTGGCGCAGGCGACCTTGCGCCGCCGCTCGCCGATGCGGCCGCGCACGCGATGCTGCAACTGGCGGGCGAGTTCCACCATCGCGGCGGCGCGCTGCAGCAGGCCGCCGAACGCGAGCTCGCCCAACTCGTCGGCGCCGAGTCAGCGCTCGTCGTCAACAACCTCGAGGCCGCGATCGCGTTGGTACTCGCCGCTAGCAGCGGCGGCCGCGATGCGTTGCTCATTGGCGGCGTCGAGCAGCCGGCCAGCAACATCGACTGGCGGAGTCTCGCTGCCCGCAATGGCGTCGCGCTCCGCAATGTCGGCGATACCCATGCCCTCGAAACCGTCGACGCTCACCCCGCCGTTGTCTTGCGGGCGCCCGACTCCGAACCGTGGCTCACCATCGAAGCCGCAGCCGCTGCTGCCAAGCGCTTCCGCGTCCCGTTCATCGACGTCGCTCCTTTCGCGGGCGTCATCAATCCGCAATCACACGGCCTCGGCCCGGTGGAAACGGCCGCCGAACGCCTCGCCGCCGGCGCCGATCTCGTGGTGATCGACGGCGGCGGCCTGCTCGGCGGCCCCTCGTGCGGCCTACTCGTCGGCAAACGGAGCGTCATCGAAGCCGCAACGAATCACCCGCTGCACCGCCTCGCCGCGGCGAACTCGCTGGTCGCGGCCGCGCTCCACGCCACGATCCACGCCTATCGCGACGACGAGCAGGGCGCCGTGTTCGCCATCCCCGTCTGGCAACTCCTTTCGGCCCCTATCGCCAATCTGCAGCAACGGGCCGAACGCCTGGCAGCGCTCATCGCCGCCTTGCCGAACATCGACTCGGCGAATGCCGCGTCGATCGAGTCGACTTGGCTCCGCCTCGGCGAGGTCGAACGCCGCGCCGCCGATTGGATCATCGACGTTCACCCCCGCGACAAATCGGCCGCGAAGGTCGTCGCCGAACTCGCCGCCGCGTCGCAACCGATCATCGCCGCCGAAGCCGACGGCGCCGTCCGGCTCCATCTTCGCTCCCTCTTCCCGCGGTCCGATCAGCGGCTGGTCGCCGAACTCGAACGCTGTACCGCGTGACGAGCTGTCTGGTTCGTAACGACCGCTGGCGGAAAACGGATCAGAATCGCGTAGCGCCGCTGGCACTCGCGGCCTGCCGGGGCCGATTGTCCCCGCCGTTTGCGACGACCCGCAGGGCCCGCCCAGCCTGTAAAACCTGAGGGGTTACAGCGATCTTGCCGCCACTGGAGGGCCCCGTTACGATGCCCCATAGATTCCGCAACTGGTTGCCGCGTAAGGGGCATCGCACCGTTCAGCCCCCTTTTCGGTTCCGCCAAGAGTCGCGGACGGAGAGCCCCCTCTCCAACCTTTCCTGAGCCTCGTGCCGGCGCTGGCCGATCCACTTCGCTCCTGATCGCGTAGAGGGATAGCATAGCCGCTGCTACCTGCACAAATTCTCGTTTACTCGAAGAGGCACATACACATGTTTCGATCAGCCATGAAGGGCGCCGGAGCGAAGACGCGCCGGAGATTGCTGGGACTCGCCCTCGTCGGCGTGGCAACGTCGACCCTCGTCGCGCCCCTGGCGACCGCTCGTCCGACCGATCCGGACCCGCGCGAGAAGATCAAGCAGAAGAACATCTCGATCTTCGTCTCGTCGCTGATCGACAAGCGTCACATGGCCAAGCTGGGCGTCGGCGACGACATCTCGCAACGCGCACTGGAGATGTATTTCAAGACGCTTGACCCGATGAAGCTCTACTTCTACCAAAGCGACATCGACCAGTTCGCCCCCGAGTCGACCAAGATCGACGACTACATCAAGGCGGGCGACGTCACGCTCGCCAAGAAAATCTTCGACCTGTTCCTCACTCGCGTCGCCGAACGGACCGCCGTCGCCCAAAAGTTGGTCGACGCGCCGCACGATTTCACCGTCGACGAGTCGATGGAGCGCGATCCCGAAAAGATGTCGTGGTTCAAGACTAAGGAAGAAGCCGACGAACGTTGGCGCAAGCGGGTGAAGTACGACCTGCTGCTCCAAACCACCGACAAAGAAACGCCGGCTGATCAAACCCTCGATCGCCTCCACAAGCGTTACCGCGCCATCGACAAGCGCTGGGACCAAACGAGCAACGACGAGCTGCTCGAAATGTTCCTCACCGCCGTGACGATGAGCTTCGATCCCCACAGCAGCTACATGTCGCCGGAGAATCTCGAGAACTTCGCGATTCAAATGCGGCTGGAACTCGACGGCATCGGCGCTTCGCTCGAATCGAAGTACGGCGAAACCGTCGTCCGCCACATCGTCCCCGGCGGCGCCGCCGATAAAGACGGCCGCCTCAAGGTCGACGACGTCATCACCGGCGTCGCTCAAGGCCCCGAGGGCGAGATGATCGACATCACCGACATGAAGCTCAACGACGTCGTGATGAAGATTCGCGGCAAACCGGGGAGCGTCGTTCGCCTCGAAGTGAAGAAGGCCGGCGGCGCCGAGCTCGCCAACTACGACATCACCCGCGCTCGCATCGAGCTGAAGGATAGCGAAGCCCGCAGCGCCGTCGTCGAACGCGGCCCGAAGGGCGAAGTCGTGAAGGCTGAGGAAGGTTCATCGCTGAAGGTGGCCGACGATCCCAACGCCGCCACCGGCAACGTCATCGAGCAAAAGAGCGCTGACGGCACGGTGTTCCGCATCGGCGTCATCAACCTGCCCAGCTTCTACATGGACATGGAAGGCCGTCGCAGCGGTCGCGAGGACTACAAGAGCGCCGTCCGCGACGTTCGCCGGCTCCTCGAAGAACTGAAGCAACAAAAGGTCGACATGATCGTGATGGACCTCCGCTTCAACGGCGGCGGTTCGCTCCCCGAGTCGGTCGAAATGACCGGTCTGTTCATCGACCAAGGTCCGGTCGTGCAGGTGAAGGGCCCCGATGGCCGCGTCATCCCGCACGACGACGACAAGCCGGGCGCCGTTTGGGAAGGCCCGCTGATGGTCGTAATTAACAAGTTCAGCGCCAGCGCCAGCGAGATCTTCGCCGGAGCGATCCAAGACTACGGTCGCGGCATCGTCGTCGGCGACAAGGCGACGCACGGCAAGGGCACGGTTCAGGAACTTGAAGAACTCGGCCGCTACGTCAATCAGTTCGCTCCGCCGAACTACGGCGCCCTGAAGATGACGATCCAACAGTTCTACCGCCCCGGCGGCGACAGCACGCAAAACCGCGGCGTCGTCTCCGACGTCGAACTGCCGTCGCAGACCACCCACTGGCCGGTCGGCGAATCGGATCTCGACTACGCGTTGAAGTTCGACAGCGTGCTGCCCCGGCCGCACGAGAACTACCCGAACGCTTCGCCAAAGACCCTCGACGAACTCCGCAGCCGCTCGACCGCTCGCGTCGAGAAGAGCAAGGACTTCGACAAGGTAAAGAAGCAAATCGCTCGCTACCTGGAACGCAAGGACGAACCCCTCACGCTCAACAAGGAAAAGTTCATCGCCGAACGCGACGAGCTGAATACCGAAAAGGAGCAAGAGGAAATGTTCGACGACCTCGCGGCAGGCGACAAGCCAGTCTTCCCGCAGAACTTCTATAACGACGAGCTGATCGCGATCGCTCTCGATTATCTGGAACTGCTGGGCGACGGCCGCTTGGCTGCCCGCTAAGCGACGAGCTTATAGTTAGTTTTCAAAAGGACCGCGGACGACCATTCGTCCGCGGTCCTTTTTTATTGCGCGACGTTCTCACGCAGTAGCCGCGGGTCAACGACCCGCCGGAGCGCCCCGCAAACCGATAGTGAGCGCATTGGAAGGGTGGCATGCTTTCGCCCCCAAAGGCGTAAGCATGCAGAACCCCAAATCAACACAACATGCCGCCCGCCCGTTGAATCCGGCTGCCAATCCGCTTGCTTGGTCGCGCCCCAAAATAATTTGACTTCTGGTGCGCCATCTTCTAAATTCGCACTTAGCTGTCCGTGGGGGGAACAACACGGGAGCTAGAGGCATGAGATACAATCTTTTCTCGACGACTTCTTCGTCAACTGCGCCAGTTTGGTCGCGATTAAGCCATATAAGGTTATGGCTCATCCCAGTCATCTTCGCAGCGACGCTTTGCGCGACTTTAGGCGATCTCAAAGCGCAGCCGTACAAGTTCACTCGCATCGCGGACACCGCATCCGGCTATCAATGGCCTGTAACTCCTGCCATTACCAACTCGGGAAGCGTGGTGTTCAAAGCGAAAATGTCAGACGGTAACGTGGGGATTTTTCGTAGCAGCGGCGATGGCGTCGAGACCCTCGTTAACGGCAGTGGCGTCTTTGATGATATCGGCGAATTTGCAACCAACGACTCTGGCCATGTAGTGTTTACTGGCCGGAATGCTTCGGCATACGGCGTTTACAAGTTCGTGAATGGGATAGTCAGCTTAGTTGCGGATGAATCGGAAGGGATGAGCCTGTTCCGCGGAGTTACGATTAATGATTCGGGCGAGGTGGCCTTCGTCGCTCAGGTTGCGAATCGATTCGGCATTTTCACTGGTCCCGACGTGACGACCGATCGAGTAGCCGGCGATAACGGCATTACACTTCATCCCTGGTATTCATTTCCGGAGATAGATGATGACGGTTCGATTGTATTCTGCGCTAGGAGGAGTCAACCTTCGCGCACTTTCGGCGTTTTCCGCGCGTCGGGCGACTCGGTTGATCTGATCGCACCAATGCCGGGAGAGGCTAACGAAGATATCGCAATTGGAACTGATGGCAGCGTGCTGACGCTGTCGAAAGACGAATTGGGAATTGAGAGCATACTCAGCCATCGCGCAGGAGTGACTCAAACAATCGTTGACACCTCGGGAGAGTTTTGGGTTCTTCGGTCGCCTCAAATGAACGCCAACGGGCAGATTGTGTTCCAGGCTTCGCTCGATAACCACGCAAGAGGAATCTTCGTGGGGCCGAATCCGACTGCGGATAAGGTAATTCTCTCTGGCGACTCGCTGTTCGGCGGAGTCGTCGACTATTTTCAATTCGGCAGCGGCTTCAACGACGCCGGACAGGTTGCTTTTGCCTACGTTCTAACGAACGGAGTAAGCGGAATCGCATTAGCGACCCCCGTGCCAGAACCTTGCGCGGCAGTCCATTCGGCGTTTCTCTTCATGTTGATTGCATGGCGGCGCCGCGCGGCGCGCCCTAATCTTCGATGACGCGAGTTTGACGGCTTTCGAGCACTTGTATATCGCCGGAGCGCTCAATTCCTTCACAAAGCCAGCGAGTTTGCTAACATCCACCAATAACGCTGCATTAAAAAGCGGCCAAACTGCGCTCGCCAAACGTGAGGAGGATCTCGCCATGACGACGTTACTACTCGCCGCGTGGATGATTTGGTCGGGAGCCCCGGCCGCTCCCCCCACGCAAAGCCCCACGGCCACCGTGCTCGGCCCGAAGAACTACTGCGACGGTGACGTCATCGAAATCACCGACGTCCGCTCCACGTCGCCGCGGCTGGAGCAAGGCGATTCAATCACCGTCCGCGGCCGCTACCGGCTGGACAGCCACGCCGAGGCCCAACTGACGCTCTACCTCACGCAAACCGAGGGCGACGGCCGCGAAGAAACAGAGCGGACGCAAACGATGAGCGTCAAACAAGGCTTGGGCGAGTTCGAGCTAAAAATCACCGTCAAGCATCGCGGCGCGCTCCATCTTTCGTACTACAACCTCAAGAGCGGCAAACCCTTCGGCGGCGTCTACTTCGGCACGGCCGAGCAGATGGAACGCATCAAAGACTGGAAGCTCGGCCCCTACGCCTCCAAAGACTGACGCACAGGGCGCCATGCTTTCGCCCTTAAGGCGTAAGCATGCCGACCAAACGCAAAGCCACCTTCCGCCCCCATGTCGACGCTCCGCGACGACATGCCACGCACCGCTTAGGCGGCAGCCGGGGTTGCCTCGCTCGATCACGCGGCGCCGAGCAGTTCGAAGGCGGCGTCAAACAGGCTCGCACTCTCAGACGCGACTGAGGTCGTAGCGCCAACGGCCCGCTTGAGGACCGGGCGATCGCCGCCGGAAGGCGAAGCAGGCGTCACGGGAAGGTTACCGGTATTCGCGGCGCGCCGTTGGCCGCCGTCGTCGGAGTTGCCCAATTGCGCGTAGTAGGCGTCTAACGAAAACTTAGGGGGCGAAGCCGGCGAAACGACGGGAGCGATGACCGGCGCGACGGCAGTCCGATTGCCGGCGGTCAACACGAGTTCCGGCGACACCGAAACGGTGTAGTTCCCGACGTTCCCGTAGTCGCCCATGCTTTTCACGACCACCATGTAGTCGCCGGGCGCCACCTCGGCGTGGAGGCTGGCGTGGTCCCAACGGAAGCCGTTGTTCGTGACGTTCGCGCTGGCGACAAGCCCCTGGGAAGACCACAACTCGACCTTGGGGGCAAGATTGTTGAACCATTCCAATCCATGGACGGCCACGTTGATCGAACCGCCGCTGGTCGTGAACCGGAAGCCGTCGGCGTCGGAAGTCTGCTCGATGATTCCCTGACCGGTCATCGTCCCGTTATAGGTCAGCGGCATGCTCAGCGGGGTCGCGGCAGACCAGTCGCCGCCATGATCGTCGGTACGGTTGCCTAGTTTCCAGGACAGAAACGCCATATCGTCCTGCAGGCCGTCTTCCGCCATCCCAAGATTCCAAGTCGTGCGATCCGTCGAATTGTTGTCGCCCATGATCGGCGTCCAGATCGCCGTGCCCGGGTGGTATTCGGAGATCACTTCGCCATTGGCGTCGAAGACCACGTGATGCCTCAAGCCAAAGGCATGGCCGGCCTCGTGCGAGATCGTGGTCGCAACCTTGATCCGCTCGGTGAACAGGTTGCTGTATTCTTCCTCGAAGACGTAAACCACATTGCTCTTATCGCTCTCGTTGAACGAGTCGAGATCGCTCGTTCCCGTGGGGCGTTCCGTGTCGGCGAAGTTGACGTACCAATCGGTGCTCGCCCCGCCGATGGCGACGCGCAACGCGTGGCCGTCATTGAAGTCGCCGTAATAGTGCGTGGTCACGTTGATGTTGAACGGCGCGTAATCTTCAGCTACTGCCGCCCAGACGTCGCGAATGAACTGCTGCTCCTCGGCGTCGAAGTGCGCGGGATCGTAATCCCCGTCATAGGCAGGCGTCGTGATATTCGCATACTCTCCTCGCCCATTCCGCCAACTTGCCTGAAAGTGTCCCGTGAAGTCGAGGTAAAGCGTCTTCGGCGCCCCGGGCAAACTGTCCAGCATCGGCAGCCCCATATCGGCGTCTAGTTCCGCCTCCGTGAGTTGTTGATTCTCCGTCGGCCAATCGCCGATAACGTCCGGAAAATGGGCCGTGGGGACCTCGACCAAAAAACCTGGCGGGGTTTGGGGCCCATATTCCGTCACCGCGTTGACGACGTGGTCGTCATTCTGGAGGAAATCGTCGTAGAAACTAGCGCCGGCGATGGCGACGGCAACGTCGCCAGCCATCATTTGGCGGTTTTCAAGGCGTTCCATGCGAAATCGAGCGGGGCGGTTGGACATTTTTCTGAATGGTTTTGTGTGGTCGAGGGATGCCGTCGGCTGCAAATTGCTACCGTTTCACTAGGTAAGGCGTAGCCTCGGCCTCGACGTTACATCCGCCGGGCGCTGTGTGTTCGCCCATCTAGGGGGAAGCATGCGGAACCCAAAGAGAGATGGAGCCCCGGTCCCATGCCGACGCTCCGCGACGACATGCCACCCAACCGGCGAGCACTTCGGACTGGTAGCTTAAGCGACCAGTCCAATGCGGCGCCCATCCCGTTTGCCTCAGCGCCTCGCGCACTCGTGCCAGGGTGGCCGAAAATAGCAAATTGTCAGCGCTCATCCGATTCGCTAACGTGAATCAAAGCGATTGCCGCGTTATCCCATGCGTGCCCGCGAGCGCATCCAGCGAGTTGAAGTTGGCTTGTAGCTAACGCCACACTCACGCCGCCGTTCCTGGGCAGGCGCTGCGCTTAGCCTTTGGCCAAAGAGGGAAGCGTTGGCGGAGATTTGGAGGAGGGAACTAACGTCTGATGTCGCATCCCAAGATAATGTCGCCACGGCAATTGTCGCCGCAACTCAAACGAGATAAGTCACTTACGCTTAGTGTCGCCAAAAATGCGAAATGCGACACCAAGCGACTAGATCACGACAGCAAGGTTCGTGTCGTCCGCCTTGCTAGCCGCAATTCCTGTCCCCAAAGCAACTTAGGAATTCTGTCGCCAAAAACGCGATTAGCGACAAAATGCGACGCGACAGAATGGGAGGTCAAAAAATCAAACGGCGTTACGTCAATTCAATTTCTAACCCGTCGAACGCCAGTTCGACTCCCGCCGGCAACTCGGCGTTCATCGTTGCGTGATCAAAATAATGCGACAAATGCGTCAGCAACGTTCGCCGCGGTTGCAGCTCGCGCCACACGCCGAGCGCTTCGTCGAGGCCGAAGTGGGTCGCGTGCGGTTCGCGCCGCAAGCAATCGAGGATCAGCACGTCGAGGCCGCGCAGCCGCTCCATGCTCTCGGCCGGAATCGAGTTGACGTCGGTGCAATAAGCGACGTTGCCGATCCGAAATCCAAGCACCGGCACCCATGGCCCATGTTGCAGCCGTACCGGCAAGATCGTCGCCCCCAACACGCTAAAGGGCTCCAAGCCGATCGTTTGCATAGTGAGCTGCGGAATCGCGCCCGCATGCAACCGCTCCGGCGATTGAAAGGCGTAATCAAACGACTTGCGAATCCGCGCTTCGACCGGCGGCTCGCAGTAGAGTGGCACCGGCCCGCCCAAGTAAAACTGCATTAGCCGCAGGTCGTCGAGGCCGAAAATGTGGTCGGCATGCTCATGGGTGTACGCCACGGCATGAACGAGCCCGATCCGCTCGCGCAGCAACTGATGCCGCAGATCGGGCGGCGTATCGATCAGCAGATTCCCCTCTGGCAGCCCGATCGCCAGTCCGCAACGGGTGCGATTGTTCCGCGGATCGTTGCTCGTGCAAACGTCGCAATCGCAGCCAATCGCCGGCACGCCGACGCTGGTTCCCGTGCCGAGAAAAACCAGGCGTCCGGAAATGTCTCGGCTGGCAGGCTGACGCGACACGGCGGCGAGAACTCACAAGGTACGGGGGGGGCGAAGCGGGACGTCCCCAAAGTCTAACAGCCGACCCCGCCGGAGAAAATCACGACAAGTACTTCAAAATACTTAACCGCCAAGGACGCCAAGAGCGCCAAGGAAAACAGGGGAATTGTTGAACCACCACGGCACAACGAGCACGACGAAAGGCAACTCGACCCATCTAGCTCTTCGTCTTCCTTTGCGCCTCTGCGCCTTTGCGTGAGATCTTTCTTACAAAAGCAAAAAGCTCACGCAAAGGCGCGAAGGCGCAAAGAAATTGAAATTACGGTGATGAACTGAACCAGATACCAAATGGCCTAATCAGCATGCGAAACCGCGACCAGCTTCTGCAGCAGTTCAGCGGCGGCGCCCGAGTCGATTGCCTGCGCCGCTCTGTGCGCCGCGTCGATCGGTTGCAGCTCCGGCTCGACGGCGATCAGCCCCGCCGCTGCATTGAGGATGACGATGTCGCGGCCCGGGCCAGGTTCGCCGGCCAGCACGCGGCGGACAAGCGCCGCGCTCTCCGCGGGCCCGTCAATGCGGAGCGACTCGAGCGACGCCGGCTGCAGCCCAAACTCCTCAGGCTTGAAGGTCAGCTCGCGCTGTTTGCCGCGCGTCACTTCGGAGACGTTCGTCTCGCGTGCGATCGTGAGTTCTCCGAGTCCATCGGCGCCGCTCACCACGAGGGCTCGCTCAACGTCGAGCAGTTGCAACGCCTCTGCCAAGAGCGGCCGCAGATGCGGCAGCCCAGCGCCCAGCAACTGGTGAGACGCACCAGCCGGATTCGACAGCGGCCCCAACACATTAAAAATCGTCCGAATCCCCAGTTCCTTCCGCACGGCCGAGACATGCCGCATCGCCGGGTGCATGAGCGGGGCG
Source organism: Lacipirellula parvula (assembly GCF_009177095.1). NCBI lineage: Bacteria > Pseudomonadati > Planctomycetota > Planctomycetia > Pirellulales > Lacipirellulaceae > Lacipirellula > Lacipirellula parvula. The sequence continues at coordinate 5,212,861 of NZ_AP021861.1, read as the reverse complement.
AAGCAAAAGCAAATGCCCAACTCATCGAGGCAGCGTTCAATCTGCGGGACCGAGGCGGCGATGTTCACGCCCAGTTCCGCCAGCAGGTCGGCCGAGCCGCTGCGGCTGGTGACGCTGCGGTTGCCATGCTTGGCCACCGGGACACCCGCCGCGGCGATGACGATCGCCGCCGTGGTGCTCACGTTGAACAGGTTGCTGCCGCTGCCGCCGGTGCCGCAGGTGTCGAGCAGCACGTCGTAGCGGCTGCGGATCGGCGTCATGTGCTCGCGCATCGCCCGGGCGGCGCCCGCCACTTCCTCGGCCGTTTCCCCCTTCGCGGCGAGCGAGGTGAGGAACAGGCCGATCTCGCCGGCGGGCCGTTCGCCCGACATGATCGCTCCCATCGCTGCAGTCATCTCGCTGGCGGGGAGATCTTCGCCTGCAGCGAGGCGGCCGAGAAGCGTCGTGAAAGTGTCGGGCATGGGCGAGCCGATGATGGGCGTAAGCAAAACAGGGCGGAAGCTGCCATTCTAGCTGGCTGGAACTCCAGGCAGTATGGGCGGAACCCAGGAACTACTGCTGTTTAACCGCCAAGGACGCCAAGAGCGCCAAGGAAAATACGAGGGATTATTGAACCACGACGGCACGACGAACACGACGGAAGCGGGGAGCGCTTCCCTCCCTATTTCCTGCTTTATCTTTGCGCCTCTGCGCCTTTGCGTGAGATCTTTCTTACAAAAACAAAAAGCTCACGCAAAGGCGCGAAGGCGCAAAGGAGATTACGGGAAAGCCGGATTCTTCCTTGGCGCTCTTGGCGTCCTTGGCGGTTGATTGATTAGTTAAATAAGCCGCGAGCCACCCCAGCCGGTTGGGTTGTTCCGTTGCTGGCATCCTCCTAGAATGCGCAGCCAAACCGCCGGCGAATTTCCGCTCAAACTGGCCCCTACGGCACGAAGCCCATGCCTCGCAAAGTGATTCTCGACGTCGACCCCGGCGTGAGCGACGCCCTTGCCGTCTGCCTGGCGATCGCCCATCCCGACCTGGAAGTCGTGGCCGTCACCGCGACGGGCGGCAACGTCGTCCCGCGGCAGGCGAGCCGCAACGTCCAGGCGATCATCGAGCACCTCGATCCGCCCCGCTGGCCCCGCATCGGCGTCGCCGACGAAGAGCAGCCGCTACGGACCGATGGCCGCGAATTGTGGGGCGCCGACGGCTTCTGCGGCGCCACGCTCGGCATTGCTGAACTCCACCAGCAGCATCCCGCGCTGAAGGTGATTGCCGAGGAGATTCGCAACGACCCGGGCGGCGTGACGATCATCGCCGGCGGGCCGCTCCACAACATTGCGGCGGCGTTCCAACTCGATCCCGAACTCGCGCTGCAAGTCGGCCACCTGATCATCGTCGGCGGCACGCTTGAAGGCCCCGGCGACGTCACCGCGGCGGCCGAGTTCAACATGTACTGCGATGCGGAATCGGCGCAGCGGGTCTTCCGCTCCCACGCGACGACGACGCTGCTGCCGCTCGACGTCACGAGCCGAGCGGCCCTCACGTACGAACTGCTGAGCAATTTGCCGAGCGAAGGTTCGTCGCTCGGCCGGCTGCTGCGGACGCTCTTGCCAGGCGCCTTCCAATCGTACCGGCAGCGGCTCGGGCTTGAGTCGATGTACGCCGCCGAAGCGGTGGCGGTGATGTCGATCCTGCGGCCCGAACTGCTCGTCACCGAGGCGATGCCGGTCGACGTTGAGACCGAGGGGATGATCACCTACGGCGCCACCGTCATCGATCGCCGCCCGCGGACGTTCGACCGCCCGAACATGGATGTGGCCGTCGAGATCGACGCGCCGGCGATCGTCGAGGGGATCATGCGCGGCCTGCGAGCGGGCTTCTAGCCCCGGGCGGGTAAGTCTATTCAACAGCTAGCCGCCGTGAGCACAGGAGAAATAAAACCCTGAGGTCCCCTCCCCTTGAGGGGGAGGGTTAGGGAGGGGTGAAAGAAGCGGGCGCCAGCGTTCCACCCCCTCCCCAGCCCTCCCCTCAAGGGGGAGGGAGCCACAACACTCATAGTGGCGGCGCCGGCACTGCAATAAGCTTCGGAGCCCGGGGCTAAATCGCTAATTGATGGTTTCGTCGCCGCCCGTTTCATACGGCAGCCCCACGACCTTCGCCGCACTGCTCGGCAGGCGATAGGCGAAGAACGACACCGTAGCGTTCACGCGATTTCCCAACGCATCACGCTGCTGCCGCACTTGTTCATCAACAGCTCCGAAGGTCAGGCGAGTTGCGGCGCCGGCTGCTGTACTGAACGCGACCGTCGGCGAGTGGCGGAGTGCGGGCTTCAGCGTGGGCCACGAGGCGAACGGTTCGCCGAACGGTAGGATCTCCTCGGTTGCAAGCCAGCCTTCCTCCATCGCTGCAACGAACAACGCCGCATCGGCCGCGGAAGGGGCGTGTGCGACGCGTTCCGATGGCGCTTCCAGCGCCTGCCAGGCAATGACGATTACTGCCAAGCAACTCGCCAATGCTCCCGCGATGAGCCACCGCGGCCACCCGCCGCCAACCGCCTGTGCGGACTGAAGTCTCTGCCCCGCCGTAGGATCGATGCTCCGCCACGCTGCGGCGTCAGTTCGCAGCGTGGTCGCCAACTGCCGCGCCGCCGCCTCGTACCGTGTCGACTCTGCGTCGCCGGCTAGCCAATCACGTAGCCAGTGCGGCGGTTCGCGGCGTGCGTCGAGCGAGCGACTCACGAGCCACTGGGCGAGGAAGCGACGCATGGAACTACCGTTCCTTTCGGGAGGACTGGTGGGCCGTTTGGTTGACCGACTCGCGGACGAGAATCACCCGGGCGCGATGGAGCAACACCCGCACGCCGATGCGGCTGCGGCCTAAGCGGCGGGCAATCTCTGCGACTTCGCAATTCTCGCCGAAGCGGAGCCAAGTGGCCGTGAACTGCGATTCGGAGAGGACGGCTCGCGCCAGCCGCCAGATGTTCTCCGCCTCCTCCTGCTGCTCCACGATCTCCGGGGCCTCAGCTCCTGATTGAGCTGGTTCGAGCTCCGCCTGGCCGAGTGAAACATGTTCCGGCCGGCGGGCCCGCTGGCGTCGTTTATCGATTGCCGCCCGGCGAGCAATCGTGTGGATCCAGGTTGAAAACTGATAGCGCGGGTCGAACTCGTCGAGTCGCTGATACGCGCGCGCGAACGCCTCTTGGGCGAGATCTTCCGCCTCATGACTACCGGTCCCGTATCGGCGTTCCAGTAGCGCGATTACCCGCGGCCGGTAAATGTGGACGAGCGCCGCAAACGAATCGACGCAGCCCCCTTGCGCGCGGCGAACCAATTCGCCGGCGTCGAGGGCTGCGTCGGAATCCGAGCGCTCGATCAGCATCGCTACTTGTTCTTCAGCTTCTCTTCGAGCAACGCCGTCACTTCCGCCGCGGGGATCTGCAGGCCGACCTTCACGGTCGCCCCGTCGCGGGTCGTCACGGCGTCGTCCACGAGGCCGCTAATTTTCTGCAGTTTGGCGTCTTCAGGGTTAGCCGTCTTGGCGAACTCAAGCATCGCGATGAATCCCTGCGCCATCTGGCGAAGTTGTTCAGCTTGCTGTTCGTTGCCGGCGACCAAGGCGAACTTTATCTCCACCCGGCCATCGGCTTCGTCGATGTTCAGCGTGGCGTCTTTGAGGATTTTAGCAATATTCGCCGGCGGGCCTTCCTCCTGGAAGTCTTCGGGCAGCTTCACGGTCTTCAGCGACAGCAGGCGGTCTTCGGCCTGTTCGATGGCGAAGTCACGCGATGCTTCGCTGCTGGCCGCTTTGCTGGCCGCTTGATCGATCAACCCCGTGACTGCTTCGCGCTTCGGCGAGAAGAGGATGCGGCGATTGCCCGCTTCGTCGGTGACGAACGCGACGTACAGCGTTTGCCCTGCATCGGGCGCGGCGGAGTGGATTTGCTGGCCTTCGTATTCGGTCACTTGATACTCCGGCAGGCCGAGGAGCAGGCCTTCCAGATTGCCGGTCGTCTTGCCGAGTTGCACGACGGCGATGAGCGAATTCTCTGGTTCTTCGTAATCGGCGGCCGAGACGGCGATCGTCTTCACCTCTTCGAGCGGGTTGAAGCCAACGATCTGCTCGACTTGCCGCAGGGCTTCTTCGCGGCTGGTGTTGCCCTTTTGAGCAAGCTTCTCGACCGCCTTCTCCATGGCGAAGTCGAGGATCTTGCCGCCGACTTCGGAGTTGCGAACGGCCTGCAGGTTGAGCTCCAGCAAGAACGCCGAGTCGCTCGGCAGGCGGTAGGTCGTTTCGGCGGCGAGCGCCGTGCCGGCCCAGGGGCCGCTGAGGAGCGCGAGTGCCGCGAGGAGGAGATATCGCATCATGGACGCCTTCCAAGTGAAAACCGTGTGAAAAATCGGCTCGGCTACCGGTATTCGCCGGGCCGTACGCGATCTTTTACGCCAGACGGGGGAGGGCGTTACAGAATCAGCAAAAAATGTGAGAGGGGTCTCTGACCCCGAAGCGGCGTAAAGCTACCACTGCCGCCAGTTGTGGTGAGCGGTATCGGCGTCGGAGACGCCTCCCACAAACAGCAGGCCTCGGTCGCGCTGCTAGCGGGCTGCTTTGAGCGCCGCATCATTATCGGCGGCGAAGTCGTCGAGCCGGCCGATCTGAGCTTTGATATTCAGCATCTGGCCGTTGCGGAGGACGACGAGGTCGACGGGGCGGCCGACGTCGGAGAGCTTCACCAAGTTGATCAGATGCTGATCGCTCTCGATGTTCGAGCTGTTGAAGCGAAGGATGACGTCGTTCGTCTGAACGCCCGCGAGCGCGGCGGGCGAGCGTTCCGTCACCTGCTTCACGAGGGCGCCCATCAGCCGCGGCAGGCCGACCGTCTTAGCGGCTTCGAGATTAAAATTGCCGTCGAGCATCACGCCCAGAAAACCGCGATCGACGCGGCCATGCTCAACGAGCTGGCGGGTGATGCTCATCGCGATATTCATCGGAATCGAGAAGCCGATGCCATCGTTACCGCCCGAGTTGCTGGCGATCGCCGTGTTGAGGCCGATCACTTCGCCGCGGAGGCTCACGAGCGGACCGCCGCTGTTGCCGGGATTGATCGCGGCGTCGGTCTGCATGAAGTTCTGGTAGTCGACGCCGCCGTCGCCGAGGTCGAGGTTCGAGCGTCCCATCCCGCTGATGATGCCGCGGGTGACGCTCTGGCGGAGGTTGAACGGATTGCCGAACGCCATCACGACGTCGCCGATCTCGCACTGCTCGCTGTCGCCGACGCGTGCTGGGATCAGGTCAGGCGCATCGACGGCCAGCGCAGCGACGTCGGTCTCGGGATCGGTGAAGATCTCGGTTGGCTTGATCTCGCGGCCGTCGTGAAGCTCGAGCCGAATATGCTCGGGATCGGAGTGCTTCACCACATGCCGGTTGGTGAGCACATAGTTCTTCCCGCCGACGGCGATGATGACGCCGGAGCCGGCTTCTTCGACCTCGCGACGGAAGCGGAACTCGGCGAGCGGCTTGGCCTGCACGTGCACCACGGAGGGCGCTACGAGGCGGACGACCCGCTTGTAGATGCCCAGTTCTCGCTCCATTGCTGCGACGTCTCGGTGGAGCTCGTCGAACAGCAGGTCGCGCTCCGAGGGGAGCGTCGCCGGTGCGGGCGTCTGCTGGGCGCGTAGCGTCGCCGGTAGGGAAAGCGCGCTAGCGGCTGACAGCCCGGCAAGTAGCGACAGCCGAACCAGAGGGGACGCAAAACGGTGCGACATCAGCCGACGACTCCATCGAGAACAAGCTCGCGCGTCGACTCCAACCGACGCGTTTTCTGCGTCGATTGTAACCCCCCGGAGGCATGCCGGGAAACGCTGGCAGCGATTTTCAGCCGGCTTCGAGGTCGCTGAACGATACGTCGACGTCGGCGCCGCCGTCGAGGACGCGGCTCCAGTCGCCAGCGTAGCCGCTGCCGCCGCCCGAGGATTCCATCGCCCGCTGGCATTCGATGCAACTGGTGGCGTAGGGGAGGGCGTTCAGGCGAGCCAGCGGAATCTTGCAGTTGCAGATTTCGCAGACGCCGTAGTTGCCGGCACGCATCCGCTCGAGTGCGACTTCGATGCTGCCGAGTTCGCGGCTTTCCACCTCGGCCAGCTTCGAGCTGATTTCATCCTGCGCGGCGTCGAGGGCAGCGTCGACGACGTCGCCGCCCGTCTGCTCGCTAAGCGACTTGAGCAAGCTCAAGTCACCGGCCAGCGCACGCCGGAGGGCGTCGCGGCGCTTGACGAGCACTTCGCGCATTTTTTGGATGGAGTCGTTGCGAGCCATGGTGGTGTACCTTCTTGGTAGCGGTGCGACGCTTGATTCATTCGCAGGGCAGTACGTCTCCGACTGCCAATCGCATCGTCTTCCGCCTCGTTCGAGTGCCTCTTCGTTCAATCAGTTTGATCGCGGCGACTGTTCCGATTCGCCGCGACGCCAGCAGGTTTACCGCCCGAATGGGGGGAGGCCCCGCCAGCACCGTAACTATAGTACGCACCTCGACGCAAAAGGGTCGCAGCTCCTGTTGAGAATCGAGTTCCTCCGATGCAACCCCCAATTCTGGGGAAACTTTGCTTATTTTCCGGCTAAATTCGTACGGCTCTACCTAGCCGCCAGCGATTGCGGTCGCCCGAACCACCGAGCTGGACATTCCGCGCAGCGTCAAGATGTACGCCTTATGAGGGCATTCCGGACGCCGTGGTTCGGGCTTCTTCGCCTCGTTTCATCGGCTGCGATCCGCAGCGGACGTGAGCGAATTTCGCGGTTTTAACTGTCGGCTCGGTTATACGGACCCTGGCGCCAGCGGAATCTCGCCGGCTGTTGGCGATTTCACTCCCCAACCGCCAATCGAACCCTTAATTCCTGAACTAATCTTTTCTGACTCGTCGGCGCCCCGCGCTGAGCGGACCCGCCGGGCTTGCGCTCGCACTCCGCTTATTGGCGTGCATGAGCGCGTGATAAATCAAACGTCCCCATGACTGCTGCACTCTGATGTCGCTCCTGACGAAGCCTGAGAATTCGACGACCGCTACGACGCCGTTGCGGAAGCCCGATTCGCTGCGCATTCGCCAGTCTGACTCCGACGCTGCGCGCACCGTGCCGCTGATTGACGGCAAGACGACGATCGGCTCGAGCCCGCAATGCACGATCGTGTTGCCGGCGAGCGAATGCCGGCCGCTGCAGTGCGTTATCACGCGCGACGCCCATCGCGCCGAGGCGACCCGTTGGGGCGCGGGCGTGCAGCTGAATCGCCGCGACTTTACCAAGTCGATTGTCGGCGTGGGCGACAAACTTAGCATCGGTTGCTGTGAGTTGGAGTTCGCCGTCGCCGATCCGCTGGCGGCAGTTGCGAACACGCCGCAGACGTTGTCGCCGGTCACTGTCGCTCCACCTGCTCCGTTGCCACCAGCGGTTGAACCGCCAAAGGCTGAAGCGGTTGAGGCGAAGCCGCCGGAGTCCGTGATCGCGGCTTCCGCACCGCAACCCGCTCCTGCGGCGGAAGCACCGAAGCCGACCGTCGTGAAGCTACTGCCAGTCCCGACGCCCGTCGTCGCGCTGCCTGCAGTGGAACCGGTCGAGGCCAAGATTTCTACGGTTGAACCGCTCGCTCCCCAACCCGTCGCGGTTGAGCCATTCGTCGAAGCGCCCGCGGCTGTTCAGCCGTCCGCGCTACCGAAGGCGATCACCGTCCCGGTTGTTTCGTCCCCGACGCTGATTGCTCCGGTTGCTCCCGCGTGCTCGGCGGCGTCGGCGCCGCAAGCGTCTCCAGCGGCCGTGACGCCCGCTCTGCCGCACTTAGTTGCGGTTGCTTCCGCAGCGGCGACGGTCGCTGAGGAAGCTAAGCCTGAGGCAGACGCAGCCGGCAAGCTGAACTGCACCACAAGCCAACAATTCGCCGACGAACTGATCCTCCAGCTGTGGCAATCGAGCGACGCCGCTCGGCGACGTGCTCGGACGCTGATCGCCGCGGCGCGCGACGCGAGATTCCGCGCCGACGCGATGAACGACGATCTATCGGCGATGGAAGTCGAACTCGACTTGGCACGCGCTGCTTACGACTCGCACGCAGCGAATCACGAGAAGCTGCACCTCGAAATCATTGAACGCGACCGGCAAGCCGCCGAACGCTTGGCGCCGCTAGTCAACGAAGTCGAATCGCTCCGCTCGCAGCTGCAAGAATCGCAGATCGAATTGGCCGAGCAGGCCGCTCGTTGCGACGAATTGAGCGCCGCGCTCGACGTGCAGGCTGCCGACAAAGCCGCTGCAGACGCTCAACTAGCCGAGGCGCATCGCGCCAGCGAACTTGAACAAAGCCTCAACGTACAAATCGAACAAGCGACGCTGCTGGCTCGCGAACTGGGCGCCGTCCGTACGGAGCTCGACGCGGTTCGCACCCAGCTCGATCGCCAACTTGCTCGCCAGCAGGAAGTCGAGGCCGACTTCGCCGGCACGCGCCAGCAGTGCGAATCGCTTCAGCACGCTGCGAGCGAACTCGCCGAGTGCGAGGCGACGATCGGCAATCTTCGCGATGAAGTCGCCGGCCTCCACGCCGAACGTTCGGACCTGCACGGTAAGCTTGCCGACTCGGAGGGAGAACTCCACCGCCTCGCCGAAATGTACTTGGCGCACACGAGCCAGCCGCCGGCGCAGGAGGAAGCAGGCGACGTTGCGGAGCAGCACGCCGAAGTCGCGGAAGCGCCGGAAGTTGTTGCCGAAGCTCCAGAAGTCGCCGAAGCTGCCGACCACTTCGCCCTCGTTGAGCCTGTGCACGCGGACGAACCAACTCCGCAGGAAGCCGACGCGTCGGCGTCGTTCAGCGACGACCATGCGTTCGCCGCCGTCGAGCCAGTCGCGGACCACGTAGAAACCGCCGCTGAGCCAGAAGAGCATCACGGCTGGCCGCTTCCGGTAGCGCTGGAGGCCGAGCCTGTTGACGACGCTCACGCCGAGATTGAACCGACGCCGACCGATTTCGCGCCGCTATCGCCGTTCCCGCTCGTGGCGGAGCCGACGCCCACGCCGGCGCCCGTCGAGCATGAGTCGCACGAGTCCGCCGCATTCGCGCCGCCGCAAGAACTGAAGACTGTTCCCGTCGAGTCGGAGACGGCGACTTCGTCGTTCATCGACAAGTACCGCCATTTGCTCGACGACGAACCAGGCGAGCCGAGCGGGGCGACGCTGCAATCGCCTCTCGGCGCTGCACGTCCGATGCTTGACGACGAGTTTCTGTCGCCGGCGAAGGCGGCCGAACGGACGGCTCACGCCGACGATTCGGACGAAGCGCTCGAAGCGTACATGGCGAACATGATGGCCCGTATGCGGGGCGTCTCGGCGAGTTCGATGGTCGAGCCGGCCCCGTTGCAACCGGCCGTGGAGTTGCCCGTCGTTGAAGAAACTCCCTCGTACGATCCGAGCGTGCCGTTCGAAATCGAGTCGATGAAGCAAGGCCGCCGGGCGCCGATCTCAACCGACCTCGCCGCGTTGCGAGAGATTGCCAACTCGTCGGCCCGTTCCGCCATCGCGACGCATCGCAACAAGCGGAAGATGGAATCGGCTGCTGGCAAGGTCGTGATCGCGATCGCGGCGTTCGGGGCGTCAGGCTTCCTGATGTCGAGCGCGCCGACGCTTCTGAATTGGCAATTCCTTGCTGGCATCGCCGTGGCGATCATTGGTTTTGGCGCTGCAGCACTGGCCGTCCGCGGCCGCGCCGACGGCGATCACTTCGTGGACGCACTGCCGGCGTCGTTCACCGAAGACGAACGCGAGCACGGCGTCTAGAACCCGCGAGCCGCTTTGATGTCGTCGAAGTCACGCAGGTGGTAGTCGATGCCGACGAAGTCGAGCACCCGCTGCAGGGCCTTCAGCGCGATCGCCATCCCGTCGGGGCCGCTGAAACCGCCGTACTGACCGCCGCCCTTGAGGTGCGGCTCGAGATCGAGAATCACGCCCGGAATGCCGCGTTTGGTGAGCATTTTCTCAAGGGTAGGAATCTCACGGGCGAAATCAGTAAGAATCTGCACATGCCCCGAGTCGCCTTGATCGCATGGCACGAAATGGCTGAGGGCGTCTTCCTCGACGTGGCCGATCGGCTTGTCGACGCGCGGATCGAGATAATCCTTGATGTGCATCCAGCCGATGCTCGGCTTCATCACCTGGTACTGCTCGAAGGTCGCCATCGTGTCGTAGCCTTGGCAGACGATGTTGGCGCCGTCGAAGATCGTTACCAATGCCGGATGGTTCACGCGGCGGTGAAGTTCGGCGACGAGTTGGCCGTTCTGACCGACAAGATTCGCTTCGACTTCGAGCCCGAACGTGAGGTCGCTGCGATGGCAGGTTTCAGCGATTTGCGCGAGCTGCTCCGCCGCTTGCGGCACAAATTCCCACGGATCAGCGCCCTTGGGATGGTAGAACGAGAAGCCGCGGATCAGCTTCGTCTCGAAGGCGTGAGCGAGCTCGCACGCCTTCTTCACGTCGTCGAGATACTTCTTGAACGGGACGAAGCGATTCTTCGTGCCGTCTTCCTGGTCGAGCAGCTTCACCTTCCCGATCGGCGAGCCGATCGAGGCGACGTTCATGCCGTACTCGTCCTCGGTGTGGCGGAGCTTCGTGACCTCCGCCTTGGTCAGCTCCATGACATTTTTGATGCCATTGCCGACGTCGATGAACCGCAGGCTGTAGTACTGCAGGCCGAGCGCTGCGAAGGCCGCGAACTGCTCGACCGCCGTCTTGTTGTTGGCGGCCTCGTCGGCGAACCCAGAGAGAATCACGCGGGGCTTCGTAGACATCGTCTTCTCTCTTTTTCGTTTATTAGGACTGAACCGCCAAGGACGCCAAGAGCGCCAAGGGAAAAAGTTTCACCACGACGACACGGCGAGCACAACGTAGGAATTATTTGCTCCTCTTCGTCGTATCCGTCGTGCCGTTGTGGTTAAGTGATTTGTTTGACCGGTATTTCCTTGGCGCACTTGGCGTCCTTGGCGGTTCAAATCGAAATGTTTAAACCGCCGAGGCGTGCTGCACGATGATCTTCGACGAAATCCCGCCGCGGGGCGTGAACGCCGCTTCGATTTTCATCCAGCGCGGCTGCAGCACCGCGGTGAAATCATCCATCATCGCGTTGGTGACGTTCTCGTAGAAAATGCCCGCATTGCGATAGCTTTGCAGGTACATCTTCAGGCTTTTCAGCTCGACGCACTTCTTATCAGGCGTGTAAATGATCGTGATCGTCCCGTAGTCGGGCTGGCCCGTTTTTGGGCAAACCGACGTGAATTCCGGGGCGACGATCTCGATTTTGTAGTCGCGCTGCGGGTACTGGTTGTCAAAAACTTCTAGCAAACTGCGGGAATCTGGCATGCCTGGCGGCTCCTTTCGACGAAACGGCCATTGTGGCATGATGGAACGGCGGCGGAAAGTGGTACGGTTTGGGGCTCGTTTTTGACGATGGGCGTCTAAATCTAATTCGTCAGTTGTCAGTAGTCCGTGGTCAGTTGCGAAAACGGGGACGTCTGCTGTAGCGACAGCAGCAACTGACCACTGACGACGGACAACTGACTGAAATTCAACAAATTCCTGCCATGTCCAAATCTGCCGTCGTCCTGCTTTCAGGCGGTCTCGATTCCGCCACCACCGCCGCCGTCGCCCGCGCCGAAGGGTTCGCCATTCACGCCCTCAGCGTCGATTACGGCCAGCGGCATCGCTTTGAACTCGAGTCGGCGGCCCGCGTCGCGGCTGCGCTGGGAGCTGCGGAGCATCGCATCGTCGCGATCGATTTGGCCGGCTTCGGCGGAAGCGCGCTGACTGCGGACATCGACGTGCCGAAGGATCGCCCGGCCGACGAAATGTCCGCTGGCATTCCGATCACCTACGTCCCGGCCCGCAACACGGTGATGCTGTCGCTCGCTCTCGGTTACGCCGAAGTGATCGGCGCCGCCGACATTTTCATCGGCGTCAACGCGGTCGATTACAGCGGTTACCCTGATTGCCGGCCCGAGTTCGTCGCCGCGTTCGAGCAGGTGGCGAACCTGGCGACCAAAGCGGGCGTCGAAGGGACACTGAAGTTTCACATCCACACGCCCTTGATTCAGCTCACTAAGGCGGAAATCATTCGCCGCGGATTACAATTGGGAGTTGATTACGCCCTCACGCACACCTGCTACTCGCCGGATGCCAAGGGCGTGAGCTGCGGCCGCTGCGATGCTTGCCAGCTGCGAATTAAAGGTTTTGCCGAAGCAGGGCTGAGCGACCCTATCAAGTATCAGGCATCCTAGCTGCTAACGACATTCCTTCGTGCTGCCTTCGTCGTGTCCTTCGTGCCGTCGTGGTGAGTCCCCTCTGCGTTGAATGAGAATCGCTGAACTCTACAAATCGATTCAGGGCGAAGGGCTCCTCACCGGGATGCCGAGCGTCTTTATTCGCGCCAGCGGCTGCAATCTGCGCTGCTGGTTTTGCGATACACCGTACGCCTCATGGCAGCCGGAGGGGCAGGACTACGCGGTCGACGAGATCATTGCCGAGGTCGAGGAGTGGGACGTTAAGCATGTCGTCATCACCGGCGGCGAGCCGATGTTGTTCGCCGAGATGATTCCGCTCTGCCGCGAGCTGCGGCGTCGTGGGCGGCACATCACGATCGAGACGGCCGGCACGCTCTACCTCGGCGTCGCTTGCGATTTGATGTCGATCTCGCCGAAGCTTTCGACCAGCGGACCCGACCCCGAACGCCACGCCCATTGGGCCCGCCGGCACGAACGGCAGCGCTACCAGCGCGAAGTCCTCATGCGGCTGATGGCCGAGTACGAGTACCAGCTGAAGTTCGTCGTCGACCGCGTCGACGACGTCGCGGAAGTCGATGCGATGATCGCCGAACTGCCGGGCGTCACGGCCGATCGCGTGCTGCTGATGCCGCAGGGGCGGACGATGGAGGAGATGGCGTCGCGTTCGCTGTGGCTGGCGGAACTCTGCCACGAGCGGGGCTGGCAGCTCTGTCCGCGGCGGCAATTGGAATGGTTCGGCCCGGTCCGCGGCACCTGATACAATCATCTTCTGTTTGCGACGCCCGCCCCAGTCGATCAGAAGGTCCAGCATGCCAAGAAGCTCTCGTCTCGCTAACCGCGCACACGCTTGGGCATCGTCCTATTTAAGCATGGTGCAGTGTCGACGTGGTATCGCAGCGATTGCGATTTTGGTAGTCAGCTCGCAACCAGCGGCCGCTTGGTGGGGGCAAGTTCATTCTCATATCACAGCTGGGGCCATCTCCCATCTGCCTCAACCGCTGCGCGGGTTCTTCGAAGAGCATAGCGACTACTTGAGCAGCCAGGCTGGCCTTGAGCCGCCCGGTTCGCACTACATCGACATCGACAACTATCCGTCGTTCTTAGCCGGAACCTTCCCTCGCAATTACGACGATTTGGTCGCCCTGCATGGCGAGCAGTATGTGCGATCGCAAGGAACGGCGCCTTGGACTTTCGCCGGTCAAGTCGAATCGCTCGCCGACTCGATGGCCGCCGCCGTCGACATTGATGATTGGGAAGAACTGCTGAATGCCGCAGCCGCGCAGGCGCACTACATTGAGGATTTGCACAATCCGCTTCATCTGACGCGGAATTACGACGGACAATACACCGGCAATTTCGGCATCCACGCTCGCTACGAAGGCGAGATGATCTTACGCCACTTCGATCAAGTGACGTACTCGCCGGCGAATGCAGAGTACCTTACCTCGCCGCTCGACTTTGTCTTCGACGGCATCGACGAGCATTACCCGTATGTTGCGGATATTTTGGCGGCCGATGATCGCTATAAGGGACGACCGACCACGGAATATTATGCGGGCATGTGGGCTGATACAGGCGAGTTTACGCTTGAGTTGCTGCAGAAAGCTTCTGAAGCCGTCGCTGCGTCGTGGTACACCGCGTGGGTCGACGCCGGCTCGCCGATGACGTTTTTGCCCGCCGTCGAGGGGGACTTCAACGGCGATCGCTACGTCGACGGCGCCGACTTTTTGGCCTGGCAACGCGATCCGAATGTCGGCGAACTGACTGTTTGGAAAGCCAACTTTGGCAACGGTTCAAGCCCGCCCGCCGCAACGAACGTACCCGAACCTAGCGGGCTGGCGCTGGTTGCGGTGAGCGGGCTGTTGATGTTGGCTCGCAGAACCCGGTAGCGGCTGAAAGCTCCGCGGTTCACGCGATGCCGGTCTCGCCAGCGGCTGGCTTTTCTTCTTCAACCGGTTTGGGCTCGGGCTTCGGAACTGGTTGCGGCGCCGGCGGATGGCTCTTCGGGGCGAAGACGAGCACCATCGCGGCGCCGGCGATTACCAGCATCAGGCCGGCGAGGAACATCGGACCGATGTTGCCCCACAGGCCGTTCACTTTCGTCATGATCAGCGTCGAGACGACCGGCGCCCCGCCGAAAATGAGCGGCATCACGAACACTGGTTTGCCGCCGAAGTTGAATGCCATGATGATGCCGAGGGCGCCGAACGCCCCCGCGGCGCCGGCCAGCAAACTCCACATCGTGCCAGAAAAAGTGTATTGGCTGGCCTCGGGGCTAACCACGAGAAACAAGTTCGGCACGATCACCGCGATGATGAAGTAAGCCATGCCAACGCAAATGAACGGCCGCAAGCGGCTATGCATCATCGCCGCTTGCCCTTTGTGGAGCGTCGGGCCGTAGGCGCCCCAACAGACGATCGCGGTGGCGATCGACGCCAACAGCAGGGCGTAGCTGGTGCTGCGACTGCCGAGCGACGGTTTCGCAGCAGGGGCGGCCGTCTCGGCGGCCGCTGCGGCTGGTGCATCCGCGACGGCGGCGGCAGGCTTCGGCTTCGTGGGAGCGGTGGTCATCACCACGACGGCGCCCATGATCACCATCACGAGTCCGGCCAGAAAGAAGGGGCCGATCTCGCGGATTTTGCCCGCAAGGTAGATCGTCATGAACGAGTTCACCACCGGCGCCCCGCCGAAGACGAGCGGCATCACGAAGACCGGATCGCCGCCAAAGGTGAGGGCGAGGATGATCCCCAGTGCTCCGCCGGCGCCGAGGGCCCCGGCGACGAGACTCATCACAATGCCGCTCACGGTCCAGGCGCCTTTCTCGCCCTTCATCGCGAGGATCGCCATCGGTACGAGCACGCCTATGAGGAAGTAGGCGAGTCCCACGCAGACGAACGGCCGCATCCGCGCCAAACCGGCGCCGGTCGACATGTCGTGCACGCCGATATGCAGCACCGGTCCGTACATGCCCCAGCACAGAATTGTGAGGAGGAACGACGCGACGACTAGCAGCATGCTGCGCATGAGGTGGGCTCCGAGTGAGGGGCGATGCGGCGGGCGCAACAATGAAAACTGTAAACTCGGGGTCGTCACGCCGCTAGGGCAGGCGGTATGGCCTGACGTCGAATCACAGCGTTTGATGGGGCAAACAGTTGTGGGAGGCGTCTCCGACGCCGATTTCGTTCACCACCGCCAGCCCGCGCGGCACGCCACGTTGCTTCGGGGTCGGAGACCCCTCCCACAGACTTCTTTGAGTTCGTTTCAATCCCCGCGCAACGCCGGCAGCAACGGCGCCCGCAGCATGGCCCGCGAGGCGAGCCAGCCGGCGAGCGTCCCGACGCCGGTGATAATCGCGAGCAGCGTCGCCAGCGTCAGCCAGGGCGTGCCCGCTTGCCCCGCGAGGGCGTGGGGCAGCACCGCGGTGAGGGCGGCGAAGCTGCCGATCGTCAAGCCGCCGACTAGCAGCACCAGATTTTCCGTGAGGACCATCGTTGCCAATCGGCGGCGGCGGAAACCGGTCGCCTGCAGTAGGGCGAGTTCGCCGCGACGTTCAACAATGCTGCGGAGTTGCACCACCGACAGGCCGACCACGCCGAGTAGCAAGCCGAGGGCGCCGAGGCTTTGGAATGTCGATAAATAGGTGTTTTGCACGGCGAGCAATTCGGCGAGCCGTTGCCGGGCGTCGACGGCGTCGAAGCCGTAGTCTTCGAGCTGCGTTTCGAGGAGTGCGGCGAGTTCTGCGGTCGGCGGCGAGTTCGCGCCGCGGCGGATGAGGAAAAACCGCCGGCCGGAGGTTTCGGGGAAGAGTTTCACGAAGTTTTCTTCGCCGATGAGGACGTCGCCTTGCAGGACGCTATTAGCGAGCAGGCCGACAATTTCGAGTGCGGCGGGCTGATTGGCGTCGTCGCGGATTTCCAGTCGTTCGCCGAGGCCGTAGAGTTGCAAGCTGTAAAACGCGGTGTTGCGATCGAGGACCATTGGGACAATGGGCTGGCCATCGGCGTCGTTGCCGAGGGTGTCGGAGAGAAGAGACCACGCACCCAACCTCTCCCCCGAGGGGAGAGGTTGGGTGAGGGGTGTTTCGTTGGAGCGGGTGGCCTCGTTTGGGGTGGATGCGTTGGGAATCCCTCCCCTAGCCCCTCCCTGCAAGGGAGGGGGACTGAGAGCTGCCGCCCAATCGAAATCGCTAGTCGTAGCTAACTCTGGGGGAACGCCCAGGATCCGCGGCTGCGTCGGTTTGTAGAGATTCAGGCAACTCGCATCCTGCCCGTCGCGGACGCGGAAGCTGATGATCGTCGCATCTTTTAGCTTCGCTTCGTCGTCGGCAGAGAAGCCAAGCTCGCGCCGTCCAGACTCGCTCCCAAGATCGAACAGCACCGGCAAATCGGCGGTCGCCAGCAGATCAAAACCGCCGACGCCCCGTTCGGTTGGCGCCAAGCGAAATGCGCTCATCGCGACGATGAGAAAGCTGGCCGTGGCGGCGAGCCCGAGGGCGAGCATCGTGCGACTCGGATTCCGCCGGGCGTTGCGAGCGGCCAAGCCGCCGAGGTTTAGCGACGTTGGCCGACCGACCACCGGCCGCCGCAGCCTGCCGCGGATGCCGGCGAGGATGCCGATCAGCACGAGCGTTCCGCTACCAAAAAAGGCGCCTCCTTGGGCTTCCCCCTCCAGCTTCGAGGCTGCGGCGGCGAGTCCCAGCGCGGCGGCGATGACGCCGATGGGGAGCCAGGTTCCGGCCCAACGGCTGGCGCCCTTTGTCGGTAGCGCCGGTTCAGCATCGCCGGCCAAGAGTTGCCGGGCGGGGAGTTTGGCGAATCGCCGCAGCGACCAGGCGATCGTCGCCAGCGCGACCAGCACGCCGACGGCGAACCCGATGACGAGGCTGCGCGGCGTGACGTGCAACCGCAAGAATGGTTCGGCCGTCGCGGCGACCCACCAGGTGTTGAGCCCATGGACCATCAGCCGTGCGTAACCGACGCCGAGCGCAACGCCGACGAGGGCGCCGACGGCTGCGACAATCGCCGCCTCGGCGAGCAGCAGTCGCCGAAGCTTTTTGAGGGACGTGCCGAGGGCTTCGAGCAGGCCGACTTCGCGGGCCCGTTGCTCGACGCCGAGGCGGAAGAGAAGGGCGGTCAGCATCACCGCCGACGCCATCAGGAAGAAGCTGAAGCCGAGGAATAGCCCGTCAAAAGGCGTCGTGCCGCTGGAGGCGGCGAGGGCGTTTTGCCGCACGGCAACGAGTGACATGCCGAGCTTTCTGGGGTTGAGGCTCTGCTCGAGCGCCGACGTGACCGACTCAACCGTCGCACCATCGCCCAGTCGCAAACGCAGCACGCTATCGGTCCCCCAGCGTGTGCTCCAAAGTTTGGCCGCCAATGCGTGCGAAACAAACGCCTTCGGCGTCGTGCGGTAGTCATCCCAGTATTTTTCGTCCTCGTCGCGAACCGTTTCGACGAGATCGAACGGCAGCTCCCAGTCGTTAATCGACGCCTGATCGGTGACGCCAGGGAGTTCCGGAGCAAAGTCGGGATCGGCAGCAGCCGTTGGTTTGCCGTCGGCGTTGGCCAGCGGCAAGATCGCCCGCACTTTCAGTGTCAGCGGAGCGTGCTCGCGCAGTTCGCCATGCGTCGTTTCGGGATCGTACCAAGTGAACGTCACCTCGTCGCCGACGGCGACGTCGAGTTGGTTCGCAGTCCAATCGTTGATCGCGACTTCGTTATCGGCGAGTTCGATTGGTTGGCCTTGTTCGTCCATGACGGGGCCGAGTGCGGCGGTGGAATCGACGCCGGCAATCGTCGAGTAAGGGACGCGGCGGTCGCCGGCCGACATGCGATTGGCGAGGTAGGTGACGACCGGCTGCAGGCCGCGCTCGCCGTCAAGTTGTTTGGCGATCGCGACCAATTCTGGCGGCAGCACTAATCGGTCGGCGGCGATTTGTAGGTAACGGGGCTCGCCGGCGATGGCGACCTCTTTTACGGTGACTCCGAAGTCGGCGAGCGTTGGGTGGAGGTTCTCGAACGGGAGGTCGCCGGTGATGGCTAGGCCGTTCGCTTGATCGGGCAGATCAAGCAAGCTCTGTATCGTCGCCAGCGGCACGAAGGCGTTGCGCGGCGCCGTTTGGTTCGGGCGCATTGAGAACCGCGCAAGCGACGCCTGATCGTCGGCGTCGAGAATCGCCGACACGGTGAGCCGGCGGGTGGCGGCCGTTTCTTCTTTCTCGCCGAGCGTGCTGTCGGCGGGAATGCTCTTCATGATTGGAATCCGCAGCAGCACCGCATCGCCGACGGCGACGCCGAGTTCCTGCGCGACGGTGGCGGTAAGCGCAATCTGGTTGCCGCGCTCGACGGGCGGCTGCATCGGCGGCTCGGCGAGCTGCCAGAACTCGGGCGTCACGCCGAGGATTTGCAGCTGAGCGGCACGGTGCGACTGGCCCTTTTTGTCGCGGAAGAGCGCCGAGCCTTGCGTCAGCAACAGCGGAGCGGCTTTAACATCGGCGTTATCGGCCAGCAGGCCTTCTTCGCGGAACGGGTGCTCGGCGATGAGGACCGAGTCAATCCGCCCCAGGCTGCCGAGGGCCAGGTCGCGGAGGCTGCCGCGCATCGAATCGCCGACCAAAAGCGCGCCGGTGATGACGGCCGTCGTCACCGCGACGCCGGCAGCGACGGCGAGGTGGACGCGGCGGTATTGCCGTAAGCTCGCGCGGATGTAGGTCCAGGAATTCACGCGGGCAGGTCTCGGTGGGGGCGGGGACTGAATCGCCGCAGTATACCAGTCGCCGGCAACGAAAACGCCCCTCGACGGATTGGGCCGTCGAGGGGCGTCGTTACAAACTCAACAACAAGCGACTTGCCCGCAGGCGGGTCGCTTACTTGCCGCAGCTGTCGCCGCAGTTGCAATCTTCGCAACCGCAAGCGTCGCATTGGCAATCGGTGCACTTGCCGTCGGCGCAACCGCATTCTTCGCACTTGCAGTTATCGCCGCAGCAGCACGCCGCGGTCTTCGCTTCCTCGGCGGCGTTGACTCCGGCGGTCAGGCCGAGAGCACTGGTGGCAAGGGCGGCGACGGCGGCGAACATGAACTTCGACATGATAAATATCTCCAATGTGATGCGAGGCGCGCAGCCTCGCGTTTGATACGAAAACTTGAAACGTACAAACGAACGGAATCAAAAATGGCGCGACCGCTCACGACGCGAAGCGTTGAGGGGCCGTGGTGCCGTTAATTCCGCCACACGGAGAGTAAGGCGTGGAGCCTGACGCCGGGCACGCCGCCCGACGAAGCGAGATCAAATGCATTGTGCCAAGCCGAGCCGTTCAGGCCGGCATGGGCGACAATCGCGCTGGAGGCTAGATCTGCGAGCGGTTGCTGGCTGTCGTCGGCTTGAACCGTCGTCGTCGACGACGCTGGCAGCGGCGAATTGTCGGCGGAGACGCAGCAATCGCAATCGTCACAGTTGGCGCCTGTTTCACCGAGGCTACAGCACGTAGCGGCGGCAGCATCGTCCTTCGACTCAGTCGAACAGCAACTGCTGCAGCAACTGGTTTCGAGCTCAACCGCTTCCTCGGCAAACGACTGCGGAACGCTGAATCCGCAGGTGCAGGCCGAAAGCATCGGCTGGACGCCGCCCATGACCACAATGGCCAGCAGGGCAACGCAGCGAAGCATCAGGCGGTGGAGGGCGGAACGACGCATGGGACGAGACGCAACAAAACGGCGGGTGGAGACTGCTCCTGTATTGGCTGTACGGATCTAGCTTAGGAAAGGTTCGCTCGGCAAGGCAAGGGAATCTTATGGCGGCAGCATTTAAAAGCCACCGGCTCTGCCGGTGGACGTATCTTGCAGGCGGCTACGATCTCATGGGCGGCTACGATGTACGGTTGTTCGTCCACCGGCGGAGCCGGTGGCTTCTAAGCGTTGGCTTTGTCGGAAATATCCTTCCGCCCCCAGGCCCCTTCCCAACGGATGCACTTCACCGCGGTGTAGGCCGCCAACTTCGCTTGGGCGATCGTGTCGCCCAAGCCGGTGACGCCGAGTACGCGGCCGCCAGTGGTGACGATCTGATCGCCCTTCATCGCCGTGCCGGCGTGGAAGACCTTTACGTCGGGAACCTTCGCGGCGTCTTGGAGCCCGCGGATTGGCCGGCCTGTCTGGTACTTGCCAGGGTAGCCTTCGCTCGCCATGACGACGCAAACCGAAGGGCGATCGTCCCACACCAGTGGTGCGATCTCGTCGAGTTTGCCGTCGACGGTCGCTTCGAGCACGTCGACCAAGTCGCTCTTCAGCCGCATCAGAATCGGCTGGCACTCGGGATCGCCGAAGCGGACGTTGTATTCGAGCACCTTGAGGCCATGCTTCGTGACCATGATTCCCGCGTACAAAATGCCGCGGAATGGCCGCCGCGAGCGCTTCATCTGGTGAATCGTCGGAACGAGGATCCGTTCCTCGATCTGCTGCAGCATCGCCGGAGTGACGAGCGGGGCAGGGGAGTAGGCGCCCATGCCGCCGGTGTTGGGCCCTTGGTCGCCGTCGTACGCCGCCTTGTGATCTTGCGCGGCGGGAAGCGTGATGATGTTGCGGCCGTCGGTGACGGCCAGAACGCTCGCCTCTTGACCGACGAGCCGTTCCTCCACGACGAGTTGGCTGCCTGCGGCGCCGAACTCGCGATCGCCGGCGATTCGCTGCACCGCTTCGAGCGCCTCGGCCTTAGTATCGCAGACGATGACGCCTTTGCCGGCGGCGAGCCCGTCGGCCTTGATGACCATCGGCTGGTCTTCGCGCTCGACGAGGTAGGCAGTGGCGCTGGCGGCGTCGCGGAAGGTGCGGAAGTCGGCCGTGGGGACGTCGGCGTGGCGGAGCAGGTTCTTGCAGAAGACCTTGCTCGCTTCGAGCTCCGCCGCTTGCTTGCTGGGGCCGAACGCTTTGATGCCTGCGTCGCCGAGCGCATCGACGATGCCGACGGCGAGCGACGATTCAGGGCCGATCACCGCGAGATCGATTTGGTTGTCCTTGGCGAACTTCACCAGCGCCGGGACGTCGGTATCGCTGATGGCGACGTTCTCGGCGTCCATGGCGGTGCCGGCGTTGCCGGGAGCCACGAAGACGCGCTTCACGCGCGGGCTTTGCTTGATTTTCCAGGCGAGGGCATGTTCACGCCCGCCGCCGCCAACGACCAACACTTTCATCGAACCAACTCCTGCGCCGCCTGCGGTTCAGGCGAGTCACTCAATTCATTTTAAACCGCCAAGGACGCCAAGGACGCCAAGGGAAGGCAGGAAGCATGCACTGCCGATGGACGCTGGTGCGACGCTAACCAAAGAAAGGAATTCGTACCTTTCAATTAATTAACGCTGCTCAGGGTTTATCGGCCGTGGAGAAATTCCCTCGCGCCTGCTTGGTGCTCCTCGCGGTTTGTCTTTAGTTATCTGCGTTCAGCAAATTTCGAACAGACGATTCTAGGCGGGGCGAGGGAGTCGAGATAGGCGCTGTATGAGGCGGTTGCTCGCAGTTTGATGGGCGCCGTTGGCGCAATCGGTCGCGGCAGCGCTGTTTTGAGTCGTTCCGCGCAGAAAGTTCTCGATAAAGTTGTTGCGCGCCCATGGCATCGCGCGGCGGCGTTGGTAGAATCCGGACCGACTCGCATGATGCAGCGCTCTTCGATTTGGATGCGCACCGCCTCAAGGGAGTTGACATAAGTCGAGCGCAGGGGTTACCTTAGGTCCCGGTTACATTGTGAAAATGATCACAATGTGGTGGAACCAGTTTCGGCGGTGCCTTTTCCGCTTTCCCATCGCAGCGGGCGAAGATCGATGGGAGCGGCTTTTTGAAGGTCGGCGGCGGCGGACGATCTGCCGTAGCGCGACAGCGGTGGTCTAGGCAGCGCCTCATCGAAAGCGCCACCCATGGCTGACAAGAAGAAATTGACGGTCGCCGAGATGCTCGCGGCCGCTCGAGCTGTCGATGGCGGCGCGGCAAAGCCGGCCGATGCCCCGCCGTCTGCGGAGGCTCCGCCAGCCGCAGCCACTTCGCCTACAGAATCAGCGGCGGCCCCCGCGTCGCCCGCGGCGCCGATCAAACCAGCCGTCGGCCCCGGCGGCGCGCGTCCGAGCGTGGCCGACATGCTCGCCGCGGCTCGCGCTAACAAAGGGGGCGCTGCCCCGGCGCCCGCTGAACCCGCGGCCGCTGCTCCCAAACCCAAACCTGTGGCAGCCGCTGCCAAGCCGGCTGAGCCGGCCGCTCCGGCGGAACCTCGCGACACGGCCAGTATCCTCGGCGCCGCCCGCAAGGGCGAGAAGGCCGGCCCGATCAGCAAGGCCGAGGCCGCCGCGAAGGCGCCTGCCCCCGCGCCGCCCAAGCCGACGATTGTCGTGCCGCCGATGCCGGTGAAGCCCGACTACGCGAAGCCGAAGGTCGCCGTCGCTGCCAAGGCGATCGACGACGAAGCCGATCGCCGCGATTTCGTCGGCATCATGCTCGCCGTCGGTTTCTGGATGGTCGGCATTATCGGCGGCCTCTGGACGCTGCTGACGGTGAAGTTCATGTTCCCGAACGTCCTGCGGGAACCGCCGAGCAAGTTTAAAGTCGGCTTCCCCGACGCCTTCCCGAGCGGGCAGGTGCAGGAGAAGTTCAAGGCCCAGTTTGGCATCTGGGTCGTCAACGCCGAATACAACGGCCAGCAACAGATCGTCGCCCTCAAGTCGGTCTGCACTCATCTGGGCTGCACGCCCAACTGGCTCGAAGCGGAGCAGAAGTTTAAATGCCCCTGCCACGGCAGCGGTTTTTATAAGGATGGAATCAACTTCGAAGGCCCGGCGCCGCGACCGCTCGAACGCTACGCGATTCGCTTGGCCGACGACGGACAGATCGAAGTCGACAAGAGCCGTACCTTCCAGGAAGAAATGGGCGCCTGGACCGATCCGGGGTCGTTTATTCCGGTGTAGTGGAGCGAAGAAGCGGTCAGCATTCAGCGATCAGTCAGAAAAGGGAGGATAGATTTCCCCGTTGTTCTTCTGGCTGAACGCTGACAGCTGATTGCTGACCGCTCTCCCCCAAAACATTTGAGTTCGAATTAAGTAACACTTCGCGACGAGCGCAATAGCATGCCCGGTCTCGGCGACACAATCCGCGAATCGCAAATTTGGAAAAGCATCTTCCGGCACCCGATGCCGGTCGATCGCCGCAATCGCATTGTGGTGATGCTGACCAACTTCTTCTTGCACCTTCACCCGGTGTCGATCAAGAAGCAGGGGATCGCGCTTAGCTACACCTGGTGCATGGGTGGCGTCACTTTCTTCCTGTTCCTCGTGGAAACGGTGACCGGCGTCCTCTTGATGTTCTACTATCGCCCCACGGTCGAGTGGGCGTATACCGACATCCAGGCGCTGCGGGACGTCACTTCACTCGGTCTTTTACGGGAAATCCATCGCTGGGGCGCCCACGCGATGGTGATCACCGTTTGGCTTCACATGTATCGCGTCTTCCTCACCGGCAGCTACAAGCCGCCGCGGGAATTCAATTGGGTGATCGGCGTCATTCTGCTGCTGCTCACGCTGCTCCTGTCGTTCACCGGCTACTTGCTGCCGTGGGATCAGTTGGCCGTGTGGGCGATCACCGTCGGTTCGAACATGGCCCGCGCGACGCCGGTCCTCGGCCATGAAGGTCCGTTGCAGCAACTCCTCTCGGTGGGAGGGGTCGACATGATTACCAACGCCTCCGACGCCCGCTTCGCGCTCCTCGGCGCCCGCGAAGTCGGCGAAGAGACGCTCAACCGGTTCTACATTTTGCACTGCATCGCGATCCCGCTCGGCGTGGCATTGCTACTGGCGATCCACTTCTGGCGGGTGCGTAAAGACGGCGGCATTAGCGGACCTTTATAGGGTTCAGGTGTTAGGGTTCGGGGTTCAGGAAGTACGAAAGGCAAGAAGAGGAAAGGCTAGGAGCGAAGGGAAGCATTGGGGAAGGATCGTGGACGGCGGCGAGTTGTTTTGCCGGAGGACGATCGATGCCCGAGTACTTGCGAATCGAAGATTTGCTCGTTTACCAGAAGCTTTGCGACCTGCATTTGGACGTTTGCGAATTAACCAGAACTTGGCCTGCGGAAGAACGCTTTGAACTCGCGTCGCAAGTGCGGCGGTCGTCGAATAGCGCCCCAGCCCAACTCGCGGAAAAACACAGCGATCGGCACCTGAAGAACAAGATCGAAGGTACGAATCGAGCACGCGGAGAAGCGGCTGAGACGATACATCACCTGTTCATGGCGAAGCGAAAGAAGTATTTGACAGAAGAAGCGTTCGAAGTTTTTCGGAGTAGGTACCACGAGTGCATCAGGATGCTGAACGGCCTGGAGCGAAAACTGGAGATGCAACTACCCCCAGAAGCTCGCCGGTTCACGCCTGCTCCCTCGTCTTCATCCTGAACCCCGAACCCTGAACCCTGACCACTCCCGTCCATGACTCACGGACTCACAGACGCGCAGTTCCTGAATATGGTCGCCTCCTTCTTGGGGCCATATTACCTCGTGCTTGCGCTGATGAACGGCGTCGCCGCCTTGTACCTGTGGCAATCGGGGACGGCGAAGACGTGGTACAATATTCGTGCCGGCGAGCAGACGTTTCCGTTCACCAGTGCGATCGTCTGGCTGTTGCTTGGTTTCATTTTTGTGATCCTCGCTCCTCTGGCCTGGAGCGGCCACGGCGCCTGGATGCCTTCGTTGCCGGAGTCGGTTCGCGAGGCGATCAACCGCAGCACTGGCCCGGTCGTTTACAGCGTCGGCACCGTGGTGCTGCTCAGCATCTTGTTCTTTTGCCGGCGGTTCTTCGTCCAGCCGACGGTCGCCTGGATTGTCTGGAACCTGATGCTGCTGCTCCTCGGGCTGTCGATGCCCGACCGCGACTTTTACGAAATCATCGCGAAGCCCGACAACGTGCCGATCGTGATGCTCGTGTTGTTGTTGGCCTATTTCACTTGGCTGGCGACCTACCGGGCGGTGATCAACGACGATCGCATCGCTCGCGGCGAGGCTCCGCTTGAGGCGCTCGACAACGAGAAAGTGCTCGTTTGGCCCGACCTCGTGTACACCGAACTAATCTGCATGATCGGCCTGACGGCCTTCCTCATCTTCTGGGCGATCGCGCTCCCCGCGCCGCTCGAAGAGCCGGCCAGCAGCGTGAAGACGCCGAATCCGTCGAAGGCCCCGTGGTACTTCCTCGGCTTGCAGGAAATGCTCGTCTACTTCGATCCCTGGATGGCGGGCGTCGTGCTGCCGAGCATGATCGTCGTCGGCCTGATGGCGATCCCGTATATCGACTTCAACAAGGCGGGCAACGGCTACTACACGATCAACCAACGGAAGTTCGCCTACGTGATCTTCCAGTTCGGGTTCCTGGTGATGTGGGTCACGCTGATCGTGCTCGGCACGTTGCTACGTGGCCCCAACTGGAACTTCTTCGGGCCGTACGAATTCTGGGATTCGCACAAGGTCGAGGCGCTGAACAACGTCAACCTGTCCCAGATTTTCTGGGAGCAGTGGCTCGATCGCCCGCTGCCAGCCAAGCCAGAAATGGCCTTCGTTCCTGCATACCTACCATCGTGGCTGCATTGGCTTCAGCCTGTGGGCCAGTTTTTCGGGGTCGTCTTTGGCCGTGAAATTCTTGGCACGCTGTTGGTGCTTTTCTACTTCATCGCCCTGCCGCCAATCATGGCGCTCACTGTGTTCCGTAAGTATTACCAACGGATGGGCCTCATCCGCTTTATGTTGATGGCGAACCTGATGCTCTTCATGGCGTCGCTCCCGATCAAGATGGTCCTGCGTTGGGTCTTTAACTTGAAATACATCATTGCGATTCCGGAGTACTTCCTGAATTTTTAGCACGCAGCGGTCAGCAGTCAGCGATCAGCGGTCAGCCACAGGAAATGGCATGTCGGCTGATTCGACTTCTGGCTGACCGCTGAAAGCTGATAGCTGAAAGCTTTCTTCCTATGCCCGCGACGGAACAAACTTGGCGCAATCAACGGACGATGCACGTCATCTTTGGCGCGAGCGCCATCGTGATGGCCATCGCCACGGTGATGCTGATGGCCCGCGATCACAATCGCGAGTGGAAGGATTGGACGCTCAAAGACCGGAAGAAAGACGCTTGGATGATCGAGTCGCGCCGCGACGCGATCGCCGAGCAGTACGCCAAGGAGATGAACGCGTACGAGGACGAACTGCGGAACTACGACAGCCAGCCGATTCCGCGGAATTTTATCGATCAGTTCGAATCGCTCGTCGACGAAGAAGACCAACGCCTCAAGACCAACCCGGCCGCAAGCGAAAAGAAGCCGGCTTCGAACGATTCCGTGAACGCCGCTCCCCGGGCGGAGATCACGCTAGTCGCCTTCCAAGAGGAAGCAGCCGCGAAAGCCGAGCCGCAGTTCGACGGCCTTGAAAAAGCTTACGCAGACCTCGTCGCAACCGCGCCCGGCGTCGCCGACGCTCAGGCGAAACTCGTGAAGGCGAAGGCCGATCTCGACGCGGTGAAGAAGCAAGCGGCTGAACGGGCCGCCGCTCCGGCGGCGAAGCCCGAGGAAGCCGAAGCCGCCGCGCAGGCTGCCGCCGAACTCACTGACAAGGAGCAAACGCTCACCGCTGAGATCAAAGCCGCGCAGGCGGAATTGTGGGCCGCGCAAGACAAAGCGGTCGTCGCCCGCGGCAAGGTCTTGGGTCAGTTCAACGATTTTATCCGCGCCGCCCGCTTCCGCGAAAACACGCTCGTCGCCCGCAAGAAGTCGCTCAACGGCGAGCGGACCGCCAAGGTGAGCGAGCTCGGTATCAAGATCGGCCACAGCAGCGATGAACAGGCGATTGCGGATCTGCAGGCCAAGGTTGACGATCTTGACGCTCGCATCGCCGAGCTGACGGCCGGCATCGCCGCCGCCAAAGAGTATCGGATGAGCCTCGAGCAAGTCGTCTCCGAGGTCGGCGCCGAGAAGGTCGTCGCGGCGAAAGAGCTCGACGCGATGAAGACCGAGCTTTCGCGCCTCGACGAGCAGGTGGCGCTCAACACGTCGAACGCCGGCGAATGGTTCACTCGGCTGCCGATTCTCAACGCGCTCTACAGCGGCAACGTGAAGATCGAGCAGAATTGGCTTCCCGATCTGACGATCAACTACAACTTCTCGCAAGTCGCGCGGTTTGATCGCTGCATCACCTGCCACCGCGGCATCGCGAAGACGGCGCCCGGCACGGCCAGCGACCCGATGTACCCGACGCTGCCTGAAGAGCTGCGTAACCTCACGGTGCAGATGATGACGCCGGAGACTCAGCCTCTCGCAGGGACGACGCTGCTCGAAGCCTACGGCATGCAGCTATCGCCGACCGGCATCATCAACGACGGCGACGTCACGGTTCATTTCGTCATGCCGGAATCAGCCGCCGCGAAGGCGGGGATCGAGTCGGGCGACGTGCTTGAGTCGATCGCCAACTCGCGGGTCTACAGCCCGGCCGAGGCCGACGAACGGCTGCTGACGATGGTCGATTGGAACAAGCCGGTGACGATCGCGATACGGCGCGGGTTGAACCACCCGTTCACCAGCCATCCGCGGCTCGACCTGTTCCTCACCGACACCAGCCCGCATCCGCTGAAAGACGTTGGCTGCACCGTCTGCCACGACGGCCAAGGAAGTGGTACGTCGTTCCCCTGGACCTCGCACACTCCGAACGATGCTAAGGAGCAGAATCGCTGGGCCCAGGAGTACGGTTGGTTCGACAATCATCACTGGATCTTCCCGATGAAGCCGGCCCGCTTCGTCGAGAGCAACTGCCTGAAGTGCCATCACGACAAAGGCTCGCTGGAGCCGAGCCAAGAGTTCCCCGAACCGCCGGCGCCGAAGCTCGTCGAAGGTTGGTCGCTGGTCGAGGAATTCGGCTGCTTCGGCTGCCACGAAGTGAACGGCTGGGACAGCCCGACCGCGAGCGTCGGTCCCGACGTGCGGTTGGAGCCGAACTACGCCGAAGTCGCCGCCGCGGTTCTGCGGAGCAAGAATCTCTCGGATGGTCAGCGCGAGCTGGCCCAACAGCTGCGATTCCAACCGAGCAACAACGAAATTCGTTTGCAGCTGCTCAGTTCGATCGCCGCGAAGCCGACGCCGCCGGGCGAAGACGCGGAAGGGGCGGACGAGCAGACCCCCGAACAGCAGCAGGCCAGCGCTGATCTGCAGCGACTTTCCACGTTGCTGAAAGACGTCGAGATCCCCGGCGAGTACCGCAAGGTCGGGCCGAGCCTCCGCTACATCAAGTCGAAGGTTGACTACGACTGGCTCTACAGCTGGGTCCGCAAGCCGGCCGACTTCCGTCCATCGACGAAGATGCCGCAGTTCTTCGGGCTGTACGAGCATCTGAGCGAAGTGAGCGACGCTGCTCAGTTGGCCGACAGCGAGCGTTTCGAAGCGATCGAAATCCGCGCGATCACCGAGTACCTGCTGAACGCGAGCGACGAGTTCCAATACCTTTCGCCCCCTGAGGGAATCACCGAAGAACCGTCCGCCGAGCGCGGCAAGTGGGTCTTCGAATCGCGCGGCTGCCTGGCGTGCCACTCGCATGACGAATTCCCCGGCATTGCTTCGACGCAAGGGCCGAACTTGTCGCGGCTCGGCGCCAAGCTAAACACCGAGAAGGGCCGCCGCTGGCTGTACTCGTGGGTGAAGGAGCCGAACCGCTACCACGCCCGCACAGTGATGCCGCAGCTTTACCTCGACAAGATCGTCGAGAAGAACGCCCAGAATCAGCCGACCGGCGTCGTCAGCGACCCCGCCGCCGACGTGACCGCGTTCTTGCTGAGCGTACCGACCGATTGGCAGCCGCACGACGTTCCCGCCGCTGGCCAGTGGACGGACGAAGAAAAGAACGACCTTGTCGACCTCGCGCAGCTGTGGCTTACCAGCGATGCGATTCCGAAGGCCCGCGCTCGCAAGTATCTCGAAGGCGAAGGGTTTGCCGAATCGCAACGGGCCAAGCTGAAGACCAACGAACGACTGCTGATCGGCTTGAACGACCAGAACCGCACGGAGCGGCAGCTGGAGTTCGTCGCCCGTAGCACGATCGGCAAGTACGGTTGCTTCGGCTGCCACGACATCCCCGGCTTCGAAGACGCGAAGCCGATCGGTACCGCGCTCGCCGACTGGGGCCGCAAGGAAACGTCGAAGCTGGCGTTCGAGAACATTCACAAGTTCCTCGAAACACACGGCATCAATCCGCAGAACCCGACGCACGACGCCCAAGCGATTGTCGATGCCGAAGCCTCGCAGCGGACGGCGACGATGCCGGAAGGCGCCGCCGGTCACGACGCCGAGCATGCGGCCGAAGGCGATGCGGCCGAAGGCGATGCGGCCCACGCCGCCAGCCACGGTCACCTCGATCCGGCGACCTTCAGCGCCGACGACGGATATTTCGTTCAGTCGCTCAATAGCCACGGCCGCGACGGCTTCATTTGGCAGAAGCTCCGCTACCCCCGCAGCTACGACTACAAGACGACGCGGAACAAGAACTTCAACGAACGGCTGCGCATGCCAAAGTTCCCGTTCAACGACCAGCAACGGGAAGCGATCATCATGTTTGTGCTCGGCCTCGTGAAGGAGCCGCCGGCGACGAAGTTCTTGTTCAATCCCAACGACCGCCAGCGGGCGATCGTCTACGGCCGCCAAGTGCTCGAACGCTTCAACTGCGGCGGTTGCCATACGCTCAAGATGGAGCAGTGGGTCTTCAACTACGGCAGCGACACGTTCGAGGACGCGTCGGAAGTGGTCGACTTCCCCTTCCTTGATCCGAAGTTCAGCCAGCAGCAAGTTGCCGCATCATTGGCGAAGGATTTCCGCGGCCTGATGCACGCCAACATCGCCGGCCAGCCCGTCTTCGACGAGGAAACGGGCGAGCCGACGTGGGTCGACGAAGATCGCCAACCGATCACTGCCGAGGAAGTCCTTGAAGCGGAACGCGAAGATGGCGAGACGATCCCCGTCTTCTACCGCTTTGGGCTGTGGGCGAATGAGCTGATCAACGGCCAACCGCGGCTCCGCGGCATCGACGAACTGCTGATTCCCGCCGATCGCGCGAAGTACGGTCCGGCTAACGGCAACGCCTACCCGGCCTGGGGCGGCGACTTAGCTCGCTACCTTTTCCCGAAGGTGATTGAGCGAGCCAAAGAAACCAACCCGCAAGTCAACGGCCGCGAGGCCTGGGGTTGGCTGCCGCCGCCGCTGATGGACGAAGGGAAGAAGGTGCAGACCGATTGGTTGCACGGCTTCTTGATGGACCCGTCGGCGATTCGTCCCGCCGTCGTGATGCGGATGCCGAACTTCCACATGTCGAGCGAGGAAGCGGAGAAGCTGGTGAACTACTTCGCCGCGATGAGCGACGCGAAGTACCCCTACGAGTACAAACAGCAACAGCGGGCCAGTTACCTGACAAACCTCAACGCCGCCGGAGGCGACCCGCTCGGCGAGGCGATGACGATCGTCACCAACGGCAACTACTGCGTGAAGTGCCACGCCGTGGCCGACTTCGCTCCGCAGGGCGATCCGAACACGTTTGGGCCGAACCTAGCGGATGCGCAACGCCGCTTGCGACCGGAGTTTACGCGCAATTGGATCGCGAATCCGGCCCGAATTCTGCCATATACGGGCATGCCGGTGAATATCCCGTATCGGCCAGACGACCCCCACCTGGGGGGAGTGGCTCAAGACCTGTATCATGGAACCAGTATCCAGCAGCTCAACGGATTGGTTGATTTGCTGATGAATTTTGACGCCTACGCCCGCCGCAACACCTCGGTCAGCTCGCTCGTGGAGCAGGCCGTCGCTGCCCAAGCGGCGAGCGGGGCGAACTCGCCCCCGGCCAACGGCGGTACCGCGGCCGACGCGTCGGGCGAATCCACGCCATAAGGGCTCCCGCCTTCCGGCCCGAAGAAACGAAAGTGAGTGATTCGATGAACTGCATCATTGCCAAGCGTTTGCTCTCCGCCTGTGTCGCGGCCTCGCTGCTGGCCGGCTCGACGTCGTTCGCCGCCGATTGGGGAACGATCAAAGGGAAGTTCGTGTTCAAGGGCGACGCGAAGGCCGAGAAGATCGTGCCGAGCAAGGACGTGGACTACTGCGGCAAGCACGACCTGGTCGACGAAGCGGTCGTCGTCGGCGCCGATGGCGAGTTGGCCAACGTGTTCGTCTTCCTGAACGCCGGTCGCGGCAAGAAGGTCGACATCCACCCCGACTACAAAGCTTCAGCCGAGCCGAAGGTGCTCGACAACCACTTCTGCCGTTTCGAACCGCATGCGATGACGCTGTGGACGGCCGACAAGCTGGAGATCCGCAACTCGGACGACGGGATTGGCCACAACACGAACGCCGGCGTATTGTTCGCGAATCCGAAATTCAACGAGCAAGTTACTAACGGCTCGCCGATCGTGAAGAAGTTTGAGAAGAGCGAAGCCCTGCCATCGAAGATTGCTTGCAATATCCACCCTTGGATGAACGCCTACGTCCTCATTCGCGACAACCCCTACGCGGTGGTCTCGGCGGCGGACGGCACGTTTGAGATCAAGAACGTCCCGGCGGGCAAGCACAACTTCTCCTTCTGGCACGAAGCGAAGGGCAACCTCAAGGATCTGAAGGTCGGCAAGGAAAAGTCCGATCGCAAAGGCCAGCTTGAAATCGAAGTCCCAGCCGGCGAAACGGTCGACCTCGGCGAAATCGAAGTCACCCCCGCGATGCTCGGGAAGTAGTAGTTACTGACGACACTCGGCGACTAGCCCCGACCATGTTTGGTCGGGGCTAGGGCCACAACTTGACGGCGCCATGAACCTTATCTTCGCTGATCGCTTGTCCGCAGCTTTGGCATTGGCCGTCGTTACGCTCAGCGCGGTCGGCTGCTCGCGATCGAACGACGAGCCGGTCTACGCCAATCTCGCCGCGGCCGAGAAGATTCGCGTCGCCCTCGGCGGCGAAGCAGGAGCGGTGGAGGAAGTCGCCGCGACCGGCACCGGTTGGGCGACCCTCAAAGGGAAGTTCACCTTCGACGGCGATCCGCCGACGATGCCTCCTTACGGCGTCAACAAGGACCAGGCGACCTGCGCTCCTGGCGGTCAGGCGCCGTTGCAGCAGTATTTGCTCGTCGATCCCGCCAGCAAAGGGATTGCCAACGTCGTCGTCTTCGCCCGTAAGGCGTCGCGCGTCCACGAAGGCTCCGGTCCGAAGACCGATTCGATTCTCTTCGACCAGAAGGTCTGTCTGTTCCTCACGCACGTGCAAGGAATGACGACAGGCCAAACGTTCGACATTCGCAACAGCGACAACGTCGGCCACAACACGAACATCTCGGGCCAGAACGGCTTCAACCAGACGATCGCCAGCGGCGCAACGACGCCGTTCCTCGTGAAGAAGGAAGAAGCGGCGCCGGTGCCCGTTCGCTGCAGCATCCACCCGTGGATGCTCGCTTACCTACTGCCGCGCAGCAACGCGTACTTTGCTGTGACGGCGGAAGACGGCTCGTTCGAAATCCCGAATCTGCCGGCCGGCGAAAAGCTTGAGATTCAGGTCTGGCACGAAAACGCCGCCGGCGGCAACGGGGCGTTGTTCGTCAACACGCCCGAAGGCAAGAAACTCAACTGGTCCAACAAGGGCCGGTTTATCGTGACGCTCGAAGAAAACGAAGAGCGTGATCTGCCGATCGTCGTTCCCGCTGCCGCGTTCGGCGGTTAGTCGATCGCGCCGATGCGGGCGGCGCCGTCGCAGGCAGTCGTCAATCGTTTCACTACAAATCAACTCCGCGGTCGACGATCGTGCAATGAAGTCACTCCCTCGCATCTCCGGCTTGCTAACCGTCGTCGCCCTCTCGGCGGCGCTCATCGGCTGCGAACAGGCGCCTCCGCCGCGGTTCGGATTGAACCCGGTCGTGATGGTCAACAACGAGATCAGCCCCGAGTATCAGCAAGAAATTGCCAACGTCTTGGCCGCGATGTTCGGCACGCCCGACGCCCCGTACGCGTTGCCGGAGTCGGGGCTCAACCAGCAACGCCTGACGCTCGCCGCCGGCGCCGCTTGGAGCGACAAGCAGGGCGTTGATCGCGGCCTCTACCGCAAACATTGCGTCCACTGCCACGGCATCAACGGCGATGGCCGTGGCCCGACGGCCCGCTTCCTTAACCCCTATCCGCGCGACTACCGCCAAGGGGTCTTCAAGTTCAAGACGACCTACAACCCCGCGAAGCCGACCGATGGCGATCTCCGCCGCGTGCTGAACAACGGCGTCCCCGGCACGTCGATGCCGTCGTTCTCGCTGCTTACTGAATCTGAACTCGACGCCCTGCTGGAGTATGTGAAGTACCTCTCGATCCGCGGCGAAATGGAAATGCAGCTTTCGCAGTACGTCTACGACGAACTCGGCGAAACGGAGAAGGAAGATGCGAACGGCGACCCGGTCCTCGACGAAGACGGCAACCCGGTGATGGAACGACCGCCGCTCGATCCAGCTACCAACGCCGAACAGGCCGAGGTGGTGAAGGAACTGCTGGCCAACGTCCTTGGCCCATGGCAGGAAGCGAACGACCAGGTGATCAACCCCTCGGAAGAGGAACTGCCGGCCGACAATCGCACTGCGAAAGAAATTGGCAAATCGATCGAGAAAGGCCGCGAACTGTTCTTCGGCACGAAGGCCAACTGCTTCACTTGCCACGGCCCGACGGGCCTCGGCGACGGCCAGCAGAACGACTTCGATGTCTGGGCCAAAGAGCAGAATACGTTCATCACGACGAACGATGATCTGGCCAAGTCGATCAAGAGCCAACACAAGGCTATCGCCGAATTGGTCCGCGAAGGGAAAGAAGTCGCCGAGGATGAGGCGACGCTCGACGCCGACGAGGCCCGTCTCGCCCTGCGAGACCCGATCGCGCACGAGTTCTACCCGATCCGCAACGCGATCCCGCGTAATCTCCGCAAAGGCGTCTACCGCGGCGGCCGCCGTCGGCTCGACATTTACTGCCGCATCGCCGCCGGCATTGCGGGGACGCCGATGCCAGGCGTCGGCGCCGCCGGGCCAGGCGCCCAAGGGACGCTCAGCGAAGAGGAGATTTGGAACATCGTCGACTACGTGCTGAATCTCCCCTACGAGCCGGCGAGCAATCCGCAGCCCGCGCTCCCGTGGAATAGCGATCAGATCGCCAACTAATCACCGACCGTCACGCCCATTCAGCCTCGGGCCAAACGTACTAACCATGATCAAGCGATTCCTACGCTGGATGCCCAACTTCTGGGCGCTCCTCTTCCTCGCCGTCCCGGTGATGGGCGTCGCTACGTTCGTCCTCGCCGATCGTTACAACATCTGGCTGCCGCGCGACGTCTCCGAGCATGGCCGCACGATCGATCAGCTCTTCTACTTCATTCTCTACCTCACCGGCGTCGTCTTTATCGTCACCGAGGTGGTGCTGTTTTACTTTGCTTGGAAGTACGAGGCGAAGCAAAACACGAAACCGGTTGAGTTCTCCCACGGCAGCCACTCGCTTGAAGTCGTGTGGACGATCCTGCCGGCGGTGACGTTGCTGTTCATTGCGATCTACCAGATGGATGCCTGGGCCGCCGCAAAGATGCGTCCGCCCGAAATTCCGTTCACCTGCGAAGTGACCGGGCGGCAGTTCAATTGGGACTTCCGGTACCCGGGCCCCGACAACGTTCTCTATACGCCCGACGACATCGTCCGCACCGACGGCAACCTCTACCTACCGTACGGCGAGGAAGTGCTGTTAAAGATCACTAGCGCCGACGTGCTCCACAGCTTCTTCCTGCCGAACCTGCGGCTCAAGCAAGACGTGATCCCCGGCATGGATCAGAAGATGTGGTTCCGCGCCACCGACGGCGGCAGCTTCGACATCGTCTGCGCCGAACTGTGCGGTTGGGGCCACTACAAAATGAAAGGCCGCATTCATCTGCTGAAGCCCGAGGAATATCAGGCGAAGCTCGAGGAACTGCGGCAAGAACAAAACACGATGCGCGTTGCGGAAACAAAGTAGAAGCAGGTCCGTG
Source organism: Lacipirellula parvula (assembly GCF_009177095.1). Classification (NCBI taxonomy): domain Bacteria; kingdom Pseudomonadati; phylum Planctomycetota; class Planctomycetia; order Pirellulales; family Lacipirellulaceae; genus Lacipirellula; species Lacipirellula parvula. The sequence continues at coordinate 5,177,537 of NZ_AP021861.1, read as the reverse complement.
GTCAGTCGTCCGTTGTCAGTCGCAACGGAGCCTGAACCTACGAGGCAACTGACGACGGACAACTGACTACGGACAAATAAACATGAGCACCGTCCCTTACGATCATCAACACGAAGCGCATGGCCACGCCGCTCACGGGCATGGCCACTCGCCGAGCTTCTTGTCGACGTACGTCTTCTCGCTCGATCACAAGATCATCGGCCTGCAGTTCCTGTTCAGCACGCTGATCTGGTTCATCGTCGGCGGCATGCTCGCGCTCGGCGTTCGCTGGCAGCTGGCCTGGCCTTGGAGCCCGATGCCGATCCTCGGCAACCTTGTCGGCCACGCGGAAGGCGGCCAGATTCCGCCTGAAACCTACACGATGCTCGTCACCATGCACGCGACGGTGATGATCTTCTTCGTGATCATCCCGGTGCTCGCCGGCGCCTTCGGCAACTTCTTGATTCCGCTGATGATCGGCGCCGACGACATGGCGTTCCCGACGCTCAACATGCTGAGCTACTGGTTCATGTGGCCGGCGTTCATGGTGATTGGCGCCAGTTTCTTCGTGGAAGGAGGCGCCGCCCAGTCGGGCTGGACCTCGTATCCGCCGTTATCGGCGCTCTTCAACGCGGCGCCGGGGAGCGGCACCGGGCAAACCCTCTGGCTGGTGGGCGTTACCTTCGTCGGCGTCTCGTCGATGATGGGCTCGGTCAATTACATGACGACCATCATCCAAATGCGGGCGCCCGGCATGACGATGTTCCGTCTGCCGATGACGATCTGGGCGATGTTCATCACCGCGACGCTGCAAGCCTTCGCGTTGCCGGTCCTCACCGCGGCCGGCTTCATGCAAGTGACCGATCGGTTGCTCGGCACCGGCTTCTTCCTCGCTGACGGCGCCACTGCAAACAACATGGCGGCTCAGGCGGGCGGCGGGCAGCCGCTCCTCTGGCAGCATCTCTTCTGGTTCTACAGCCACCCGGCCGTCTACATCATGATTCTGCCGGCGATGGGCATGGTCTCCGACATGCTCAGCTGTTTCAGCCGCAAGCCGCTGTTCGGCTACAAGCCGATGGTCTACTCGATCGCCGGCATCGCGGGCCTCGGGTTCATCGTCTGGGGCCATCACATGTTCGTCTCGGGCATGAACCCCGCGCTCGGCCTGACGTTCATGGTGTCGACGATGATGATCGCGCTCCCCAGCGCGATCAAAACCTTCAATTGGCTCGGCACGATGTGGGGCGGCAAGATTCAGTTCACCACGCCGATGCTCTTCTCGATCGCGTTCGTCTCGATGTTCATTATCGGCGGCCTGTCGGGCATCTTCATGGCCGCCACGCCGGTCGACATCTTCATTCACGACACCTATTACATCGTCGCTCACTTCCACTACGTGCTGTTCACCGGCACGGCGATGGCCGTGCTCGGGGCGATCTATTTCTGGTTCCCCAAGATGTTCGGCCGCATGATGAACGACTCCTGGGGGAAGGTTCACTTCTTCCTGACGTTCGTCCTAATGAACTGCGTCTTCTTCCCGATGCACATCCTTGGCATGCGGGGTTTCCCGCGGCGGCTGGCCGATCCGTACCACTACGACACGTTCCGCGACCTGATGCCGCTCAACCAGTTCATGAGCTGGTGTGCGTTCATGTTGGTGGGGGTGCAGATCATCTTCGTGATCAATTTCTTCTGGAGTATTTTCTTCGGTCCCCGTGCGGGCCGGAACCCGTGGCATGCGAACGGCCTCGAGTGGCAAGCCCCGAGCCCGCCGGGCCACGGCAACTTCGATTTCCAACCCGTCATCTACCGCGGCCCGTACGAGTACGGCTCGCCGGAGGTCGACGTTGATTACTACCCGCAAACGCAACCGCCGACGGGGCGTGAAGTCCCGCCTCCGAAGCACTAACTCTTACTAAATTGATGATGAGTAAGTCTCACGCGAAGGCGCAAAGGCGCAAAGGAAGAGAAAGCATCCACTGCATTTCTTCGCGCCTTTGCGCCTTTGCGTGAGACCTGCATTTGTCGCTTACGAAAATGTCTTCCATCACCACATCGCAGCCGTCGCGTTGGCCCCATCGTTGGGCTTGGGCGCTCGCGTGCGCGACGTTTCCGCTCGTGTGGTGGGGGGGCTTCGTCACGGCGACCGGTTCGGGGATGGCCTTCAAAGACTGGCTCACCTCGGACGGCGTCTTCATGCCGATTTACCCGTGGCTGAGTTCGACGGGCGATAAGTTCATCGAGCACGGGCATCGGCTGCTCGCGATGTTGGCGGGCGGGTTGACGATCGCCCTGGTCATCTCGCTCTACCTCGGCGAGCCGCGGCAATGGGTCCGTCGCTATGGCATTGCTCTCTTAGTCGGCGTGATCGCGCAAGGCATCCTCGGCGGGATGCGCGTTGTGCTCGACGAGCGCGTGCTGGCACTCATTCACGGCTGCGTCGGTCCGCTCTTTTTCGGGGCGGCGGCCGGGATGATTCCGGTGACGTCGCGTCGCTGGCTCGCTGAAGCGATGCCAGCCGAGGGAGTGGCGATTGAGAACGGCTCCGCGTCGAAGGCGACGCCCAAGCTCCTCCGCCTCGCCATCCTCACAACCGCCCTCGCTTACCTACAGCTTTGCATCGGCGCCGTCGTGCGGCACAGCCCGCTGATGCTCACCGAGGGCGCCCCGCGGATCTTCCAGATTGCCGTTTATTTCCACCTGCTGCTCGCCGCGGCGGTCACGTTTCACGTCCTGTTGCTCGCCCACAAATGTTTTTGGGGGCGGGTTTGCCGCATTCCGGCCGGTTCGCTGGCATTGCTCATTGGCTTGCAGTTGCTGCTCGGGGTCTCAACCTGGATGATGAAGTATGGCTTCCCGCAGTGGGCGGCCCGCTACGTCGGCGAGACCGGGCACTTCAACCAGGCAGACGGCATGGCCAGCGCGGTCATCGTCACTGCTCATGGCGCCGTTGGTTCGCTGATCGTCGCGCTCGCCGTGGTCGTCGCCCTTCGCGTCGGCCGACAACTTGGTATCCACCATCCCGCCTCACGCCCCAGCAGCCTTCGCGTCGCCGGGGTCCTCGCATGAACCGCCAAAACCGTCCCCAAATCATTGCCGAAGCCGCCTCCGCCGACCCCCGCTCGGTCGGCGTCGTGAGCGTGCTCGCCGCCGTCGTCTCGCGTCTGAGCGACTACCTGGAACTCACCAAGCCCCGCATCGTTGTGCTGGAACTGATCGTCGCCGGCGCCGCCGCGGCGCTCGCCTCGCCGCAGGGGATGAACGTCCCGGTGGTGATCCAGGCCCTCGCCGCGACGGCCCTGGTCGCCGGCAGCGCGAGCATCGCCAACCAGTGGCTCGAACGCCGCATCGACCTCCGCATGCGTCGCACCGCCAACCGCCCGTTGCCGGCGGGGCGCGTGACAAACGCCGAAGCGCTGATCCTCTCGGCCGTCACGCTCATCGCCGGCGTCGCCTGGCTCGGCGTGCAGGTGAACTGGACGACCGCGCTGTTGGGCGTCGCAAGCTGGATTACTTACGTGGTGATTTACACGCCAATGAAGCAACGCTCGTCGGCGAACACCGCCGTCGGCGCCGTCGCTGGCGCGATTCCGATTCTCATGGGCTGGACCGCCACGGGGGCGCCGCTCACGCTCACCGCGTGGACGCTGGCCGGCGTGCTGTTCCTGTGGCAGTTTCCGCACTTCATGGCAATCGCGTGGCTTTACCGCAGCGAATACGCGAAGGCAGGGCACCAGATGCTCACCGTCGTCGACCCGACCGGCGCCCGGCCGGGGGCCCAGGCAATCCTCGGCGCCGCGCTGTTGATTCCCGTCAGCATGATCCCTGCGACGCTCCCCACGAGCGGCAGCCCAGTACTCTACAGCCTGTGGGCGATCGCCCTCGGCGGCACGCAGCTAGCCATCGCCACGCGATTCGCCCTCCGCCGCGACGACGCCTCCGCTCGGTGGCTCCTCCGTGCCTCGCTCGTCTATCTGCCGGCGTGGATGACGTTGTTACTCATGGTCTCTGTTTAACGTTCACTCTCCAGGAATCGGTTTCGCCGCCTCTGAACCCCGAACCCCGAACCCTGAACCCTAATCTCTTCTTATGAGCGATCACGCCCACCCGCCGAAGCTCGAGTACCAGCCCGCCTTGCCGATTCCCAACGGCAAGCTCTGCCTGTGGCTGTTTCTCTCGACTGAAATCATGTTCTTCGCCGGGCTGATTGGCGCCTACATCGTGCTTCGCTTCGGCGCCCCCGCCTGGCCGAGCACGCACGACGTTCACCTCGTCGAATGGATGGGCGCCGTCAACACCGGCGTGCTCATCGCCTCCAGCATCACCGTGGTGCTCGCCCTCGAAGCCGCGAAGCAAAACAACGCCTCGCTCGCCAAGGGCTGGATCTTCCTGACGCTGGTGCTTGGTTCGATTTTCCTCGGCGTGAAGGGGTTTGAGTACCGCGCCAAGTTCTCGCACGGCATTTACCCGGGACTGCCGCACAGCCAGATCTACGAGAGCGCCAACGTCAACTACGCCGCCGCTGTGCGGTTGCGCGTCGCCGAGTTGAAGAACCCGCTAGCCGCCGAGCAGAAACGCACGCCCGAGCAAGACGCTCAGATTCAGGTGCTCGATTCCGTCGCCGCAGAACTCGACGCGGCGGAGAAACTGCTCCGCGACAAACCTGAATCTCCCGTCGGCCGCGTCGCGCTGCTGCGGTTGGCCGATCGAATCTACCCGCGGGCGAGCGTACACTCGCAGCACCATGAAGTTGAAGAGCAGCAGATCGAGGACAATCGCGACCAACTCGAAGAACAAATCGAAAAGGCTGCCTCCGCCGGCGCCCCGGTCTTCACCCTCGCCTCGGCGGAAACGAGCCATGCCGACGCTGGCCACCTGCTCGGCCTCAACGACCTCCACCCCTGGCTGAAGCTGCCGATCATGATCCCCGGCGGCAACACCTGGGCGAGCACCTACTTCCTGGTCACCGGCTTCCACGCGATCCACGTGATCGTCGGCCTGCTCGCCTTCGCCATCCTCTGCACGAAGACGCTGGGCGCCGCCAAGGTCGGCGTCATCGAGAACGTCGGCCTCTACTGGCACTTCGTCGACCTTGTTTGGATTTTCCTATTCCCGCTCCTGTACCTGTTTTAATCGAAGCGATCAGCTTTCAGCCCTCAGCCATACCAGCGTTTGAGTCTCGTTAACGGGTTAACGTACCACTAACTGCTTTGCTGAAAGCTGACGGCTGATTGCTGATAGCTTTTCCCCGGAGCCGCCATGGCCAACCTTTCCCACGATCCGGCCCACCAGTCGTTCGACGCCAACGATCCGCACGGCGCCGAGCATGGCCACGGCGGTAGCGTCCGCACCTACGTGATGGTCGCCATCGCCCTGGTGTTCCTTACCGCCTGCTCGTACTGGACCTACACGCCGTTCTGGCCGTTCGGCGACAACATCGCCATCAAGCGGATCTGGATGATGGCCGTCTCCTGCACGAAGGCGATGCTGGTCATCCTGTTCTTCATGCACTTGAAATGGGAAGCCAACTGGAAGTGGATCCTCACCGTTCCGGCGAGCATGATGTCGCTGCTGCTGGTGCTCGCCCTGGTGCCCGACGTCGGTCGGCGGATGAACTACGCCTCCCGCGATCGGCTCGTGAACGCTGCCCAGCAACCGGCCCCCGAAGCCGCCGGTAAGGCCGGCACGGCGCGGCATCCCGCCGGCGAAAAGCATTGAGCGGCGAGTTTCGAGTTGCGGGTTGCGGGAAGGGGTGGCAAGTCAGACCCCCATCGGCCACGATGGAGTAGCGACGCTGAGCCCTTTCAGGCGAATGTCGCCTCAACGCATTTTCCGCGCCGGGTTCGCGAGCCAATCAATAACTTTGGCTCGCTTCTCGGAACTCGAGACTCGCAACCCGCCGCCCATGCCCGCCATCTCCGCCCACCACGTGTCTTACCGCTACGGCGACCGCCTCGCCGTCGACGATCTCTCGCTCGATATTGCCGAGGGCGAAGTCTTCGCCTTTCTCGGCCCCAACGGCAGCGGCAAGACGACGCTGTTCCGGCTGTTGTCCACGCTCATCCCGCTGCAGCAGGGCGAGATCTCGATTCTCGGCCACGACCTGACGCGCGACGCGACGGCCGTCCGTCGGCAACTCGGCGTGGTGTTCCAATCGCCGAGTCTCGACAAAAAGCTGACCGTCGCCGAGAACCTTCGCCATCAGGGCCGGCTCTATGGACTCTCGACGAGCGATCTCGCCGCTCGCCGCGACGAACTCCTCGCCGCCGTCGGCCTCACTGAACGCGCTGGCGACCTCGTCGAAACGCTTTCCGGCGGTATGCGCCGCCGCGTCGAACTCGCCAAAAGCATGCTCCACCGCCCGCGGCTGCTGCTCCTGGACGAGCCGAGCACCGGCCTCGACCCCGGCGCTCGCAGCGATCTTTGGAAATACCTCCGCCAAGTGCGCGAGCGCGAGGGAACGACGATCGTCCTCACGACGCACTTGCTTGACGAAGCCGACCGCGCCGATCGCATCGCGATCATGCACCAAGGCAAGCTCGCCGCGCTCGACGCCCCCGACGCCCTGCGGGCCGCGCTGGGCGGCGATGCGATTACGATCAAAACGGAGCGTCCCGAGCAACTCGCTGCCAGCATTCGCGAGCGGTTCGGCTGCGAAGCAAAGATCATCGACGGCGCCGTAAGGCTCGAACAGGCCGACGGACACCAGTGGATTCCCCGGCTGGTGGAAGCCTTCCCGGCCGACGTCCAAACAATCACCCTCGGCAAGCCGACGCTCGAAGACGTCTTCATCGCCCGCACCGGACACCGCTTCTTCGGCGATGTGAATGCCGATGCTGAAACTTCGGGAAAGAAAAAACGAAAGGGACGCGGATGAGCGCGGATTCAGCGGATCGACGCGGATTTTCATTCGAGTTGCATCTGCCTGTTCCGCGAAAATCCGCTAAATCCGTGTCAATCCGCGTTCTATTCGTCGAAGCACTATATGAGTAACGCAGCAGCCGCATCGCCGTCTTTGCCAGTCATCATGACGCTCGCCCATCGCGAGCTCGTCCGCTTCTTTCGCCAACGGAACCGCGTCTTCGGCGCCCTCGGCCAGCCGATCATCTTCTGGCTGCTGTTCAGCGAAGGCCTCCGCGGTAACCAGCTCGACTACGCCCATTTCTTCCCGGGCACGCTGGTGATGATCCTGCTCTTCACGGCGATCTTCGCGACGATCACGATCATCGAAGACCGCAACGAAGGGTTCCTGCAGTCGGTCCTCGTGGCGCCCGCGCCGCGATGGGCGATGGTGCTCGGCAAAGTTTTTGGCGGCGCCGCGATCGCGATGATCCAGGGGCTGCTGTTCCTGGTGCTCGGCGCCCTGACTCTGGGCCTTGATAGCAACCTGGCGGAGACCGCTTTAGCGGTCGTGCTGATGGCGCTCATCTCCGTGGCGCTAACCGCGCTCGGCTTCACGATTGCTTGGCGGATGGAATCGACGCACGGCTTCCACGCGATCATGAGCGTCTTCCTGCTGCCGATGTGGCTCCTTTCCGGGGCCTTTTTCCCCGGCGGCGGCAGCGGGTGGTTGGCTTGGGTTATTCGCTTGAACCCGCTCACCTACGGCGTTGCGGGGCTGCGGCATTATTTGGTGTTTGCTCCTGCGGCGGTCCGCGGGGATGAACCCCGCAGCTCGCTGGAGGCGGTGAATGCCGCTGTGGATGCAACGGCCACGCTCCCCCCCGTCGACGCCCTCCCGCTCCTCGCCTTATGCTGGGGAGTAACCATCGCCTTCGCCCTCCTGATGCTCGCCGCCGCCTGGCGGATCGCCGCGACGCGAACGACGGGAGACATGAAGTAGAGGGTTCAGTCGCGAGGGTTCGGGGTTCAGTAAAAACACTGACGCCGCTCCCGACTCGCATTCCCTGAACCCCGAACCCCACCCCCTGAACCCTCTCCATGAAAACCTCCGCCTTACCCTACTGGCTCGCATTCGCCGCCGCGGTGGGCGCTCTCTATGCCGGCTTCACGCTCTACCGCCACGAGCAAGCGCGGCAGGCCCAAATCGCTGCCGAAGAGGAAATCAGCCTCCCGCCGCTTACCGACTTCGAGCTCACCAAAAGCGACGGCACCCCTTTCCGCTCGGCCGACATGAAGGGGAAGGTCTGGGTGACGACTTTCTTTTTCTCGACTTGCCCCGGCAGTTGCACGCGGCTCAACCAAAACATCAAGTACCTCACGTCGCTCGACGAAGTCGCCGACGCCGATTGGGTGAGTATCAGCGTCGACCCCGAGACCGACACGCTGCCCGTCCTCGCCGCGAAGGCGAAGGAACTGAACGCCGACCCCGAGCGTTGGGTCTTCTGCCGCGGCGATTTCGACGATGTCCGCCGCATTGCCCACGATTACCTGCACGTCGGCGGCGTGAGCCTCAAAGGACACAACGACTTTGCAGTGATCATCGACAAGCAGGGCGAAATCGCCGGCATGTTCAACGCGGTGAGCACGCAAGAATCGAAGAAGGGGCTGGAGATTATTAAACGCGAGCTGGCGAAGGAGTACGTGCCGGCGAAGGAGCCTGAAGCAACGCCATCCACGTCCAGTGTGCAACAAGATGAAGTCGTATTAGCCCCGCGAGGGGCGAAATAATGTAGCCGGGGGCGTGAGCCCCTGGAACGAGTGCGAATAACGTATTGAGCCCCGGTGGGGCGACACCGTTCCGGAATCGCAGAAAATCGTGTCGCCCCTCTGGGGCTTTATTCTATTCTCACGACGCAACCAGGGGCTCACGCCCCTGGCTACAACATGCCGCTCCTCCGGAGCTGATTTCCCGCGGCGCAACGCGAATCATTCAATCCCGACTCCAAACATGCCCGCAACTCTCGAACTCGCCGCGCAACTTCCCATCGCCAGGGCAGGGGAGTGGCTCCCGATGCTTCCCCTCGCCGTCGGCGGCCATCCGCTCGTCCATCTCAACGCCGCCCTTAATTCCCTGGCGACGGTGCTGCTGCTGCTGGGCCTATGGCAAATTAAACGAGGCCGAGAGATCCCTCACGGCCGCGTGATGCTCTCCGCTCTGTTCGTCTCGGCGATGTTCCTGACGAGTTACCTCACGTACCACTTCGCCGTCCAACTGACAGTGAAGTTCACCCATCCCGGGCCGGTAAAGCTCGTTTACTACCTCATCCTGCTATCGCACGTGCTGTTGGCGGTCGCGGTGCCGTTTCTGGCTATCGCCGCGACGATTTACGGCGCCAACGCCGTCGGCTGGGGCCGTGCCGCCGCGTGGCCCGCTGAGAAAAAGGCCGAATCTCGGGCCAAACACCTAAAAGTCGTCCGCTGGGCCTTTCCGATCTGGCTTTACGTCTCGGTGACCGGGGTGGTCGTCTACCTGATGCTCTACCACATCTGGCCGTCAGCCGAGCTAACGCCTACACTGAACGCTGATTCGCCGCAGGTTTCGGCCCCCGGTTGATCGACGTTTTGCAGCCCCCGGCTCCGAAGCTTTTTTTGAGCGGGCCAGGGGCGGCCCCGCGCGAGGCTTCCCATGCTCAAGCGACTCTTCACCAAGCACCGCTCACAGATCACCGATCACCTCGTCGCCGGCGGTCTCGCGCTGCTGGCCGTCGCTCTTCTGACTAGCGACGCCACCGCCTGCCCCACCTGCCGCGAAGGCCTCGCCGAGAACGACCCGCACGGCCAATCGATGGCGGCCGGCTACTACTACAGCATCCTCTTTATGATGTCGATGCCCTTCATCATCATCACGACGTTCGGCAGCTTCGCCTACCGTTCGGTGAAGAAGGCCGAAGCCGAGCGCGCTGTCACGAAACAGTAGCCGCGGGTCGCCGTATTTCCAAACTAGCCTCCCGCCGGAGCGTCGCGCTTTTCAGCTCCGCCTCGTACTTTCCGCTCCCCGCGCCGAGCCTCTTCCTCATTCGGCCACGGATCCCAGCGTTCATCAAACGCGATCCACAGCCCCCGCGCGTACCGGAAAAACCAGAGCGGAAACACCCCCCCGAACGCCGTCAGCAACCATAGCAGCTGCTTCCCGCTGAGCGTTTCCGTGAAGTACAGCGAGAAGTAGGCAATCACAACCAATACGGCCGTCACGCCGTAGTTGAAATAGATCGACCCCAGCAGATATCCCGGCGCCCGGTCGAACAGCCGCCCGCATTCGGCGCATCGATCGTTCATCGCGAACCAGCCGTTAAAGATCGGCCCCATCCCGCAGCAGGGGCAGCGGAGCCGTAGGCCCCGCAGCATCGTCGCCACGCCGCCAATTGGCTTGTTCGTCGCCATCCGATTCGACTCGGAGCTGTTCATGGTTCCGCCGGTTTCAGATTGTGCAGGTGGCGCCGACTCTGCGGCCGTCCTGCCGCGGGCGCCGATCGTCCAAAATTAGCATCCGCGAGTCTCGAATTCGCGCACGATGCGGCGGGCGGTTGGTCGTTCCAGAATCAACTTGCCCCCTCTAGGTGTTTTACCCTTCCCAAATACGCGGCAAAAGCCCCGGCAAACGTGGCACGCAACGTACTTTCCGCCGGCAAAGACCGTTTAAATCGGTCCAATTCTCGCAAGTTTTACGAGCCGATCCGCTGCGGCAAAACGCCGTGCGGAATTGTGCATCGCTGGAGTTTGACTCCCTCGCAGGGCGTCGTATCGTTGCTGAGCCGCGTGCTTTTGCACCATCAGAAGCCGCAACTATAGCCAGCTGTTCAGCGTGCGAAGGCGCTGTCGCTAGCCATGCGTTGATTCACGACTATTGAGCTGTTGCATGAACCTGTTACTAGCTGTCACCGTTGCGAGAGTCGCGTCTGACGTGGCGTTGGCGTTTGCTGCCTTCTTCGTGGGATTCTGCGGGGCTGTGATCTACATGCGGTTCATCGCCGCTCGCCACGCTACGCCCGCCGTCCCGAGCGAAACCGCTTCCGGCGAGATGTCGGCCAACGACGCCGCTCGCGCGAGCATGGCCGCTCAGCAATTGCGTGACTTGGCTCGCAACGTGGCGTACGACGTTGGCGCGCACAATTCGTTCGTCGAATCGATCACTGATCAACTCGTCGGCATCGAGCAAGGCAACGCCGAGGGGGGTGCCGTCGTCATGGACGTCGTCGCCAAGATGCTCGACGCCAACAAACGGCTCCAAACCCGCCTTGAAGACGCCGAACAGAAAATCGCAACGCAGGCCGAGGAAATTCGCAACCAGCAGTTCGAGGCCCGCACCGACGCGCTGACGCGGCTGGCGAATCGCCGCGCTTTCGATGCCGCGCTGCTCGAATCGACCGAACTGTTCGCCTCGAAAGGCCAGTCGTTCGCGTTGATCATGCTCGACGTCGACAACTTCAAGCAATTCAACGACGTGCACGGCCATCCGGCCGGCGACGAGGTGCTTCGCACCGTCGGGCGGACGCTCGGCCGCGTCGTTAGCTCCGGCGATTCGGCCTGTCGCTACGGCGGCGAAGAGTTCGCCGTGATCCTTGCCAACGCCACGGTCGAGGACGGCCAGCTGGCCGCCGAGCGGATTCGCAAGGCGATCGAGGCGATGAACGTCCAGTTCGGCGGCAACGCCCTGCGGGTAACGGCCAGCGTCGGCGTCGCTGGTTGCGTCGCCGACGAAGAGACCTCCGCGCTCGTTCGCCGTGCCGACGAAGCCGTCTACGGCGCCAAGAAAAATGGCCGCAACTGCAGCTTCTGGCATGATCGCGAAATCGCTCGGCTGATTGTCGCCGCGAAGGCTGCCGATGCGGCGGCCAAATCGTTGCCCGCCGCGGAAGCGAAGAAGTTCGCGAACCGCTCGATCTTTACCGATGAACTCCATCGCCGGATTGCCGAGAGCCGGCGGTTTGGCGTGCCGATCACGCTCGTCCACTTCCGCGTCCGAGATTTTTCGGAACTGGAACACAACTACGGCAATGCCATCGGCATGCTGCTGCTCGATTCGCTCGCCTCGTTCGTTCAGTCGACGCTGCGTGACATGGATTTGTTGGCTCGGCTCGAAGGGGGCGAATTGGTCGTGATGCTTCCTGGCAGCTCGGCGAGCGCCGCGAAGATCGTCGGTCAGCGAGTTCGCACCTCGATTTCGCTTTGTCCCGTTCCGCTGGGCGATCACCAGATTCGCTTGGAACTCGACATGGGCGTCTCCAGCGTTCAACCCGACGAAGACGCCGCCTCGGCGATGGAGAGTGCGCGAGCGGATCTCGTTTCCACCGCCGCCGCCGAAGCCCAGCAACGGCTGCAAGACGCCGACCTGGCCGCCGTTTGAGCGGCAGGCCCGCCGTGGTAGGCTGCCTGCACGATGGACGACTTCAAGCCTCAGCCTGCCGCCGCGCCGCCGAAGCCGCCGCTTGGTCCGCCAATTCGGTCCGCGAAGTCTCGAAAGCTGCAGTTCAGCTTGCGCTCGATGCTGATCGCAACGGCGGCGTTCGCCGTCGTCGCCGCCGTGGTTGGGCTCATCGGCCACGACGTCGTGGAGTTGGCCACGCTGCTGGTGATTCTTTGCATGCTGCCGGTCGCCGTCGGCACGCTCGCCGTTTACTGCCGCGGTGAGCGCCGCACGTTCTTCGGCGGGGCGGTCGCCGGGCTGTTGCTTCTGCTGCCATTCGCCGATTCCGCTTACCGCGGTTGGTTCGGCGGGCTAATTCCGTCGATCGTGCTTGAGGTCGCGGCGATCGCTGTCGGCGGGTTCACGGCGCGGTATGTACGCCGGTTCGCGGCGGCCCGCGGCTGGGACCGCGAATCCGACGCAGGGTAGGGGACGGGGCCGTTCGAGGGCGGTTTTCAGCGTGCGAAAAATATAGTCGCACAATCTTCACACCCCCCTTGTCGTGTAGCCGTCTCGCCCTACAATTGCCTTTCTCACGACCAAAATCACCTCAACTTGAGGGCTAAGATTGGTCGATGATCGGTGGTCAAAAGAGTTTTGAAATTTTCAAAACCCCCTTTGACAGCCACAGCGAAGTCCCTACAATACGGGACTTCCACCAAGTCGCGAGGGTCAGCTGGTTGCAGTTGATTTGAGCGGCTCGGTTTTCGCGGCTCCCTTGCGGGGTCGCGCCGATCTCTGGTCGGGTCCGTTCTTTGACAATTTGGTGTTTTGAGCAAGAGTGGCATCTGAAACCCACTGCGAGCCACAGGGTTTGTCCCTGTGGTAGTGCTTTGGGTCTCCTTTGCCTTAGACAACGAAGATCAAGCGTTACTCGAAGCGGTCGAAGCGAGCCGCAGGGTTTATTCCTGCGGTCATCAAATCGATCGACTTCTTTGTAGCAGCATTTGTCTTTGCTCGAGTTCCCCTGATTCGTTCGCGAGTCAGCTGTTCGAGAGCGTTAGATAAATGTGGCCAAGCTACAAAGGGCGTATGGGGGATGTCTTGGCATCAGAAGGCGATGAAGGGCGTGGAAGTCTGCGAAAAGCTCGGGGGAGTTGACAAACAAATGATGATCCCGAGATCCCTGAATTGACGTACGGTGAATACATAGCCGTACGTGGCTAACCCAGGAAACTGAAACATCTAAGTACCTGGTGGAAGAGAAAGAAAAATCGATTTCGTCAGTAGCGGCGAGCGAAAGCGAAACAGCCCAAACCGCGAAGGTTTCCTTTGCGGGGTTGTAGGGCTTCTCACATGAGAGTTACAAAACTGCCGACTAACAGAATGGCTTGGAAAGGCCAACCACAGAGGGTGACAGTCCCGTAAGTGAAAGATGAGCAGTCTCTCGAGGAGTACCTGAGTAGGTCGAGCCACGTGGAATCTCGACTGAATCTACGGGGACCATCCCGTAAGGCTAAATACTCTCTGATGACCGATAGTGAACTCAGTATGGCGACTGAAAGATGAGAAGAACCCCTGCTAGGGGAGGAATGTGAACCTGAAACCATACGCCTACAAGCGGTCGGAGCACTATGCCCTTCGGGGAATGTGTGACGGCGTGCCTTTTGCATAATGATCCGGCGAGTTACCGTTAGCGGCTCGGTTAAGACCTTACGGGTCGAAGCCTCAGGGAAACCGAGTCTGAATAGGGCGATCATTGGTCGCTGGCGGTAGACGCGAAACCACGTGATCTACCCATGAGCAGGTTGAAGCGCAGGTTATACTGCGTGGAGGACCGAACCCACTTGGGTTGAAAACCGAGGGGATGACTTGTGGGGAGGACTGAAAGTGTAATCAAACGTGGAGATATCTCGTTCTCTCCGAAATAGCTTTAGGGCTAGCCTTGAGCCACTACGCAGTGGGGGTAGAGATACTGATTTGGTTTGGGGCCCTTCCCGGGGTACCCTGCTGAGCCAAACTCCGAATACCATTGCGACTATCTCAGGAGTCAGTCCGCGAGGGATAAGCTTCGCGGTCGAGAGGGAAACAACCCAGATTACCTGCTAAGGTCCCGAAGTCGTACTCAGTCACTAAGGAAGTTGAATTGCCGTGACAACCAGGATGTTGGCTTAGAAGCAGCCACCATTTAAAAAGTGCGTAACAGCTTACTGGTCAAGCAATTCTGCGCCGATAATGAACGGGAGTAAGTACGACACCGAAGCAGTAAGTTCGTCGCAAGACGAGCGGTAGGAGAGCGCTGTACGTCAGATACAAGCGGTACCGTAAGGAGCCGTGTCGGGGCGTACAGGTGATTATGCCGGAATGAGTAACGATAAGACAGGTGAGAATCCTGTCCGCCGAAAACCTAAGGTTTCCTGGGGAAGGTAAATCCGCCCAGGGTTAGCCGGTGCCTTAGTCGAGGCCGAAAGGCGTAGACGATGGACAGCAGGTCAACATTCCTGCGCTAGCTATGTGGACCGATGGAGGGACAGCGTCCGAAAGGTGAGCGGTACGACTAGAAATGTCCGTCACCCCTTGCAAGATGCCTGGTAGGTAAATCCGCCGGGGTAATTCAAGTTTGGGGTGCGAGCGCGTTTATGTTCGCGAAGTCATCGGAAGGACGTTCAAGAAAAGCTTCTAAGGGTTGAAGCATAGCTAACCGTACTAAAACTGACACAGGTAGGTGAGACGAGTAGTCTAAGGCGCTCGGGAGAATACTGGTTAAGGAACTCTGCAAAATGGCCCCGTAAGTTCGCGATAAGGGGTGCCCTCGGCGGTGCAAGCTGCTGGGGGCCACAGTAAATCGATTCCTCCAACTGTTTATCAAAAACACAGGTCTCTGCTAACTCGCAAGAGGATGTATAGAGACTGACGCCTGCCCGGTGTCGGTAGGTTAAGGGAGTAGGTTAGCCGTAAGGCGAAGCTTGCGACCGAAGCCCCGATAAACGGCGGCCGTAACTATGACGGTCCTAAGGTAGCGAAGTTCCTTGTCGGGTAAGTTCCGACGTGCATGAAAGGCGTAATGAGAGGAAGACTGTCTCAACCAGTAACCCGGTGAAATTGTAGTCGTGGTGAAGATGCCACGTTCCCGCAGCTAGACGGAAAGACCCCGTGAACCTTGACTGTAGGCTGATATTGGGCTCGTGTATTGACTGTGTAGGATAGGTGGGAGGCTATGAACCTTGGGCGCAAGCTTGAGGGGAGCCATTGGTGAAATACCACCCTTTTAATGCATAAGTTCTAACGCTGATTCCTGTGAATCCAGGCAGCGGACAGTGTCAGTTGGGCAGTTTGACTGGGGCGGTCTCCTCCTAAAGAGTAACGGAGGAGCCCAATAGGCGACCTCAGCCTGGTTGGCAATCAGGCATCGAGCGTAAAGGTATAAGGTTGCTAAACTGCGAGACCCATGAGTCGAGCAGATGTGAAAGCAGGGCTTAGTGATCCGGTAGTCCCGTATGGAAGGGCTATCGCTCAACAGATAAAAGGTACTCCGGGGATAACAGGCTTATCGCTCCCGAGCGTCCATAGCGGCGGAGCGGTTTGGCACCTCGATGTCGGCTCATCACATCCTGGGGGTGGAGAAGCTCCCAAGGGTTTGGCTGTTCGCCAATGAAAGTGGTACGTGAGCTGGGTTCAGACCGTCGTGAGACAGGTCGGTCCCTATCTACTGTGGGCGCACGAGACTTGAGGAGGTTCTTCTTTAGTACGAGAGGATTTAGAAGGACGACCCTCTGGTGTTCCTGTTGTCGCGCTAGCGGCACGGCAGGGTAGCTAAGGTCGGAACGGATAAACGCTGAAGGCATCTAAGCGTGAAGCCCGCTCCAAGATTAGGTCTCGTTGGGTAATACCCGAAAGTCCCCTGGAAGACGACCAGGTTGATAGGCCGGATGTGTAAGTGCAGTAATGCATTCAGCTAACCGGTACTAACGGACGAATGCTTGGCCACATTTATCAAACGCTCTCGATTTTCAAATCGAAGGCAAAGGATATCAGCGAGCCGCAGGGCTAGTCCCTGCGGAACTCGTGGCAGTTGCCACTCTTGCAAACACCAGAATGTCAAGCTCGTGCGGGCTTTACCGCCCCACGAGCTTTTTCTGGCGACCATACCGTAGTGGAAACACCTGTTCCCATTCCGAACACAGTAGTTAAGCACTCCGGGCCGATGATAGTGAGAGCACTCGCGAAAGTAGGTATCGCCAGATTTATCAAAAACCCCGTGGGGATCTCCTCACGGGGTTTTTGTTTGCGCTGAATTGACAGTGGGTGAGTGGTCGTTTGGCGGTGGAGCATCGAGCGCTCTTTCACTTTCCGCAGCTCGCAAATGGCTGCGGATCGCGCGGCGAGTTTGCACTCCTTTTTCGGCCGAGCTACACTCCACCCTGCTTCTCTGCCGGAACCAGAGATGGGCATCGAGTAGTAACCGTTGCACTCTTACACTCGCGGTAGCTCATCGCACGAGATGGTTCCATGTCCGACAATCCCCTCCGCATCGCCGTGCGCTGTACGTCTTGCGGCAAGTCGTACAAACTCGATCAAACGTTGGCCGGCAAGAAGGCCAAGTGCAGCTGCGGCGCCCGCATCGATATTCCCCCGCTCGCAGCTCAATCGCCGTCAACGCAACGCGTCGTCCCCGAACGCGTCGCGGAGAATTCCCCGGCTCCGCTTCCGCCCGTCGCGGTAAGTGCAAGCCAGGGCGACGACGATTTCTTTGGCGATGATTTTTCCGTCGTCGCTCCCTTCAGCGACTCAGACTTCGCCTCGCCCGAAAGCGATGAGCTGGAACTCGAGGCCGTCACGCAGCGCGTCGTCCCCGAATCAATCCGCGATTCCCTGGCAGCAGGGGAATCTGCGAGCGTCAACGCTTGGCATGCCGCCCGCACGGGCGGGAAAAGCGAATCGAGTTGGGCGCTGAAATTTGTCGGCGTGTTCGGCCTGCTCATCATGGGAAACGCGATTCTGTCCGGGCTGGCCTCCATCGCCGGACTAGCCGTCTACATTCTGCGCCCCGATGCGACATTGCCGACGACCCTGGTGTTCGCCGGATTGATCGCCTTTCAGTTGATGGTCTGCTTCATCATCTATCGTCTCGGCAAGGGGCTTCTGGACGGAGAACGGAGCGCCGTCCACGGGCTCATGGTTATTTTCGCGTTGATTGCGGGTGCGGCGATCGTGACGGCCGTCGCCGTCCCCGCACTTTTACTTCCCGCATTGGTGTTTCTCGTCGTGAGTTTGCTCGTGTACTTGTTGCCAGCCGTTGTGGCTTACCTCCATTGGGATGACTTTCACGTCGCGGAAGGCTAACGCCAGGTCTTATGGGAATAACCCGCTGTCAGCGGAGAGCCCGTCAGGGCTGAGGAGTTCTCCCCAGTCGGCGTGGTTTGACGTGGCGATAAGGGGCTTCCATAACGACCCAACTCCACAAAACCCCGTGAAATTTGCGGCTTCGCGGCCGATTCTCGGCAATCTCGCCCTTCACGGCAGCCCCGCGCTTGCGGTCTCGCTCCCCCTTCGCCACGCTATAGAAGCAGTCCTTTTCGTCCCAATGCCATCCGGCGGAGACTAGCCGATGCGATCTCGTCACCTAGCCGCATTGCTTCTGCTCGTCGTCGCGATGCCGTGGTGCACTAGTAAGGTGCAGGCGGATGTCCTTTGGACTGAAAATGCCGAATCGGGCGCCGGCGGTATTACGACGAACGTTGTGCCCGGGAACTACGCGCTCATCCAGTCCTCGATCGTCGGGCAAGGCGCCAATTCCTTCCACCTCGCCAATCCCGGCTTCGCCGACAATTGGTTCGCCAGCAATTCGGCCTTCACGATTCAGGCCGATTCGAAGCTTTTCTTCCTCAGCCGTCTCGGTTTCGCCGCCTCTGGGCAGGTCGCCCGCGTCGAGATGTCGACGAACAACGGCGCCACTTGGCCGATTTCGCTCTACGCGCAAACCGGCACAAGCACCGGCTCGGCGCCCGTCGAAAGTAACTTCGCCCTGCGAACGGTCGATCTTTCGGCCTACGCCGGCCAGTCCGCGAAGTTCCGCTTCAATCTCGACTTCGTCGGCGGGACAGCGTTCACGCAAACGAGCGCCGGCGTCGGCTGGTACGTCGACGACATCCAACTCGCCGATCAATTCCAAAAAAGCCTCTACTCCATCGGCCAGCCCTCTGCCGAGGAGCAGCTTTACCTCGAGTACATCAACCGCGCCCGCTCCGACGCCATCGTCGAAGCCAATCGTTTGAAAAATGAAAACGCCCCTGGCGTGCAAAGCGCGTACAGCTTCTTCGGCATCAATCCGCAGAACATCGTCAATCAGTTCAACGCGTCGGTCGCCAACGGGTTGATCGACCAGTTCGCGCAGCCGCTGTCGTTCAACGCGTCGCTCAACCAGGCCGCGGAACTTCATTCGCAAGATATGCTGACGAACGGTTTCCAAGGTCACGTCTCCTCGAGCAATCCGCCAAGCCCGCTCACCGCTGGGATGACGCTGGGCCAACGCGCTCAAGCGGTCGGCTACGTCGGCAGCCTGGGCGAGAACGTCTACTCCTACAGTTCCAGCGTCGCCGAAGGCCACGCGGCCTTCGACGTCGACTGGGGAAACTCCGGCAACCCGGCCGATCCGAGCTACAATCCCGCCTTCGCCGGCCAGGGGATGCAAAATCCCGCCGGTCACCGCATCTCAATTCACAACAACGATTTCAAGGAAATCGGCGTCGGCCTGGTGAATGGCAACGGCCCGAACAACGTCGGCCCGCAAATCGTCACGCAAGATTTCGGCAATGCCGGCCCCGGCAGCTTCGTCACCGGCGTCGTCTACGAAGATCTCAACGGCAACAATTTCTACGACGTCGGCGAAGGCCGCTCCGGCGTCCGCGTCGACGTTGCCGGCTCCGCGTATTACGCCATGTCGTCGCTCTCGGGCGGATATTCGATTCCCGTCAGTGCGAACGGCGTTTACGACATCCTCTTTAGTGGCGGCGGCTTCGCGAACTACGGCACGTCGATCACCATCGCCGGCGGGCTGAACGTGAAAGTCGACTATCACGCGGTCGCCGCGCCGTCGTACGCCGCTGATTTCAACGACGACGGCCGTGTCGACGCCCTCGATCTCGCCAAATGGAAAGGCGACTTTGGCGTCAACGCCCTCAGCGACGCCAACAACGACGGCAAAACGGACGGCGCCGACTTCTTGGAGTGGCAACGTGAATACGGCTCCGGCGTCACACCCGCCGCCGCGGTCCCCGAGCCAGCCGGCGGCGCCCTCCTCGCCTCCGCCGCGATCGCCCTCTGCGCCGGCTACAACGCCCGCCGCCGCAGCTAATCACTCTGGGCACGCATCTTCTCATAGCGAGCCGGGGCGTCCCGCCCCCGGCGCGTCGTTCAACACGCCGACTCCATTAGGGCTTTTCCCCGAATGGGCGTAGGGCAAATGCCCCAATCGACGGAAATGCCCTGGATGAGGTGGATTATACTGCCTGCACTCACTCGACATACTCCCTTGAAGCGAAAGTGCAGCGCGATGTGGCATACGTCAACGGGCGAACGCACATTGATTGGGGCGGAAGCGATGCTGGTGAAGGAGGCGATCACGGGCGTCGCCGAGCAGATCATGGAAGAAAGCGGCGGCTACATGGAGCAGTGGGAATACGGCATCGATCGCTTCGACGAGCTAACGCTCTCGCAGCGCCTCAAATTGCTTGAGCAAGTTGCTACCCATTTGCTGACTGCTACCGCGGAGACGCTTGAACTGACCGCTTTTTGCGAGGCGGCAGTTGGCGCTATTTATGAACACGTCTTGGTCGAAGTTGATTGGGAGATCGACGATGATGATCGCCCCGCAACGCGCTGGCGCTCTCTCATCCTCGCTGCCTACGCCGAGTGCTTCGGCGAAGATCAAGGCGACCCAGAGGACGACTTCACGCTTACCGACGCAACGTCGCGCGATCGGGACGAGTGGGCGCATTTGGTCGAGTGTCTGGCCGACAATGTTCTATGGGACCGGGACTACGAAATGGACGAGTTTCTGGATGCTCCTCCTGAAACGAGCCGCATGCTAAGGCGCCATATGGGGATTGACGACGATTACTACTCAGCGTCAGCCTGCGATACGATCAGTAACGAGGCGGTCGAAGACGCCTACCGCCGACTTGCATCGCTTCTTGAGTAATACTTCAGCTATCCATTAAATGCCATGAATGACGATCAGATTTCCGACCCAATCGACCAAGAAATCCGCATTAACGAATTCCGAGAGGCAGCCAGAGAGGCTGTCGACGGCGAGATGTATTCATGGGAAGATCCTGATGCGCCGCCAGCAATCACGGAGCAGTTTTGGGCGAATGTCCTAGAGTACGAGCAGACGCAGCAAAGTTGTCATTTCCTCATGCTGGAACGGGTAGGGATTGAGTTGCCTCCGCCCGAGCAACTTAACGACGAGCAGATCGGCACAAAACTCTGGGAAGTAATTCATGCCCTGTCTGGCATGCAAGTCTACCTGTCGCAAACAGATCACTGGAGCGACCGCGAGCTTTACGAAGAACTTTGGCATGACACGCTCCGCGAGTATGCGCGTGAATTTCCACCAGATTCAGGTTGGCGCTGCCACATCGACTTCCTGAGCTCGGGCAGCGATGAAGACAATCTCCTTTATCTGAAGCATTACGCGGACGAAGAATACCGGCGCCGTTGGCATGACGATTGGCCCGATGACGTCATGCCGTCGCACGAAGATCCGCAATATGATCGCGATTCAAAACTACCGAAACCGCTGGAGCCGTAGTTCATCGCGGCGCCATTCGTCCCCCCCCCCCCGCGAGCCGGGGCGTCCCGCCCCCGGCGATCGCCTTTCCATCCCCGCCCTCAGACCCCCTCCATACCTCTCGTCTCGCCTGGGGGAAATCGAACCCTATCGGATCGAATTGATTGAAATCTTCACGCCGAGCCTCTACACTCGCGGCTCACCCCAGCAGGCGTTTGAAGCATGAATGTCAGCCGTTCGAGCATCTTCTCCGCGTCGTGTGCCGCCGCGCTCGCCATCCTGGCGGCGGTTAGCACAAATTCGCAGCTCCAAGCCTTTGAAGTAACGTCGCAGACGCAGACCCAAGCCGCATGGAGCGGGTTTGGCTCGAGCTTCAATCCTCAGTGGTATGGCGTTACCAAACGTGTTGACTGGCAGCCCCCGAGCAGCTCAAGCGGCGTCATTCTTTGGGCAGGAGGGGGCGGCATTACTTTCGGCCCTCCAGCCTCCCCTAAGCCTATTCGCCTGGTCTCCTCGACTCGCCAGCAGAGTTACACGGCGCAGTCGTCCGTTTTCAGCGTGATCGCCGAGACGGGGAACACGAGTACGAGCAAGGAGGCGGGCGTTTACGGTAGCAACGTAGCGCAGTACGCGCAGATATTGAACCTCCAGAACCTGGAACTCGTGAAAGCCCGGACCGTCAGCGAGCAGAATTCAACGCTCACCGACAATTCAATCTCGGCCAGCGGCCGAGTGAGCACGTCGGCAACGCTTCACGCTCAGCTAGCCGGCCAGGGCGAGTCGATTGCCTACAGTCAATCGCTTCTCTCGGCGAACTATTACGTGACGGAGCGCATGCCGTTTACGCTGAGCGGTTCGCTCGCCGGCGCCGGGGCGTTGGATATTGAGTTTTCCATCGTCGATCAAACGTCTGGGAAGTCGATCTTCCAAGTGAAGCCCACGATTGCCAACGTCGGACGTTCGTGGAACTTCGACTTGTCAGGCTCGTTGATTCCAGGCAGCTACCAAATCAAAGTCGACGCCCATACTTCAGCCTCCTCGAAGACTTCGCTGCAGTCGGCCGGCGGTTCAGGCGAATATAAGTTGGCGTTCTCTGCCATCGTGCCGCCGGTGCGGGGAGATTTGAATGGCGACGCCGAAGTCGACGCCGCCGACCTCGGATTCTGGAGATCGAACTTCGGGAAAAACGCATCCGGAGACTTGAATGCCGACGGGAGAACCGACGGAGCCGACTTCCTTGTGTGGCAGCGTAGCCGTGGAGCGAGCCCCGCCGCCGCCGCTGTAAGCGCAACCTCAATCCCCGAACCGGCCTCGCTATCGCTCCTTGTTTGCGGTCTGGCAACGTTCGCCCTTACCCGCAGGCGGTAGCGGCGCCCGCTTACCCAGGCCCGCGAGCCGGGGCGTCCCCGCCCCCGGGTCAAGACGCGTAGGTCAGGCTTTCAGCCTGACGGCCGCGCAATAACGGTTTAGAAGACTCCTTGGCCGCTCCGTCGGGCTGAACGCCCCGCCTGCGCCGTAGAAATCTGACGGCAATCTCAGAAAATGTAGTTAGAATATCCAGAGATTGACTGTCGAGGGCTTGCCCGCAGAGGCAACAAGAAAGACCTGATGAAACGACTCGTTAAATGCGCGATGGCATTGTGCGTTATCGCTGCGGGATCTTTGGCACAAGCAGCGGTTTGGACGACCATTGATCATCCCAGCGCTGGCCCAGACGGAACCTATCCGATGGGCATTTCCGGAAGCAATATCGTCGGTTACTACATTGGCGATGGCATCGGCCAACGCGGATTCGTCTACAATGGCTCGACGTTTACAACCATTGAAGCGCCGGCGCCCGCCGCTTTCACTTGGGCTTCAGGAATCGATGGCGAAAATATCATTGGCTATTACGCGACGCCGACAAGCCCCACGACGTCTATCACCCGTGGGTTCTTGTTGAACGGGGCAACGTTCACGACGTTGGAATGTACGCTTCCAGGCGCCGTCGAAACGCTTCCGACGGGCATCGACGGAGCCAATATCGTCGGGCTGTATTACGATCAAGCTGGCTACCCGCATGGGTTTCTGTACGACGGAACGACTTATGTTGCTTTGGACGACCCGGTCGGAGGAGGAGCTACGCTACAGGGCATTTCGGGAAGCCAGATTGTCGGCTCTTCTTACGCCCGAGCGTTTGTCTACGATGGCTCCGTGTTTCAGGAGTTGGCGCCGCCTCAGGCAAGTCTGCAACGTACCGTGGCCTCTGGAATCGACGGTAGCAACATCGTCGGATACTACGATACCTTTGGGAGCAACGACAACCCGCCGGCATTTCAGCGGAACGGTTTTATCTTCGACGGCTCCGCCTACAGAACGCTCAACCATCCGATCGCCGGTCCGCTGGGAATGACGCAGCCGAGTGACATTGATGGCAACCGGGTAATCGGAAGTTATCGCGGCGCCGATGGCAACTTTCACGGGTTCATCACCGTCGTGCCGGAGCCAGCCGCTATGTGGCTCTTCTCAGTTGCAATTCCAGTGATGATCCGCAGCGCCCGTAACCGTGTCGCGCCGCCAGCGAGGCAAGTGGCAGAAAATCGCAGCTAGAAGCAGCCGCATTGTTTGCTAAGCTCGTAGTTTGGGCTTTCAACGCGACAGCCCCCCCCGCCGCGCAGTCGTCCAATCCACGACGCTGCCGGCGAGCGCATCGCTTCGCCAACTTGAGTTCAGCACTGGCCTAAAAACAAAATCGCTTACTAGCGGCGTAGCCTCCTGCGTCATTTCTGTCGCCGGGAGATCCGCTGTAAGCCATTTTCAGGGAATGGTTTGCGAATTGTGTCGCCAGAAATGCGTGTCGCGACAAAATGACAAAATAGCCGACCTTAACGCCAAAACGTCCGCTAAAACGCAATCGCTGCCGGTAGGTACTTGTTGATCAAGTCGGTGTAATACGGCCGCAGTTGTTCCCAATTCGGCGGGTTCGGCGACTTCGAATAAAGATCGTAAGGGTTGAATTTCTTCACCCACGGCAGCATCGCGCGGTCGTGGTCGTCGCACAGCCAATCGTACTCGTGCTCGCGATGCCAGGCGTAGAACGAGTGGTACCGGATCATGTAGAGCGCCGGTTCCGGCAGGTAGTCCTTCATGACGTGGTAAAGGTACTCGTCATGCCCCCACGACATCAAGATGTTTCGCAGGCCGCACCCTTCGCGGTAGACGCCCAGCTTCGTGTTGTAGCGCGGATCGCGCGAGTCGGGGTTCTGGTTGAAATATTCGGAGTAAACGATCCGCTCGCTGAAGCGGCAGCCGACGGGGAACGTATCGCCGACGACGCACCACTGCGGTTCGCCATACAGGCACAACACCTTGCCAAGGTCGTGGAGCAGTCCAACGAGGACAAACCAGTCCTCATGGCCGTCGGCGCGAATCGCTTCGGACGTCTGCAGCAAATGCTGCAGTTGATCGAGATCGATATCGGGGTCGGAATCGTCGACGAGCGTGTTGAGGTAGTCGCACGCTTCGAAGACGCTCATCTGGCTGCGATTGAGCTGCAGGAACTCGGCCCGCTTTGCCTGCACGAACTCGTAGGTCTGCTTGCGATGGTTCTCTTCGTAGAATGCCCGCACCGTCTCGCGGGCGGGGTTCTCGTAGTTGCGGTAGTCTTCCTTCGCCTTCGTGTTCGGCTCAGGGTAGACCTGCTCTTGGACGAACTCTTCCCAGGCTTCGCCGACTTGGTGAGGCGAGACGCCCTTGGTCGATTCACTCATCGAAAACTCCGGAAGAGAACAGGCTGCCGACACCGTACTTCGCGACGTTGGCTGGAGGCTGCGAACGAGTTTCACACTAACACGTTCCCGCAAGAGCGACAACATGAGCGATGCGGGCGTCCCACCCCACGTTTGCGCCATTTCACAGATTCTCTACGCGAAAACTTGCAGACGCTGGGAAACGGCGTTACAAGAGGGCTGGGTTCCCCCGGCGGAGGGGGATGGACACCCCCGGTTTACGGCCAGCTCCCAGCCAGAGACCACCAGCGATGCGCTACTTCATAGACGTCACCGTGGAAGACGACCCGAAGCGTTCAGTCGAGTTGAAAGGAATGCCGGCGATCCCCTCAGCCGGAGATACTGTGGCCGTCGAAGCCGCGGGCGTCACCGCCTACGGGGTGGTGATGCACCGTCACTTCCAATACGAGTCGCCAAACATCTGCCGGGTTTCGCTCGTGTGCGTCCACGACAACCCGGAGTGAGCGGAGTCGAAGACTGGACAGGAGTACGGGATTGGTTGGATCAGCAAGATTGAGATCCTGTCGATCCCCGTGATCCTGTGATCCCGTCCATCTCTCAATCAGGTCGGTAGGTCGCGAAGCACTTGGGCGTTTCCCACAGCTTCACCTCGACGATCGGCACCGGCAGCTTCAGCTTCAGGCTTTCATCGTAGATCAGCCGGGCGATGTTCTCGGCCGTCGGATTCTGGTCGAGCAGGTAGAGCGGCTCGCCCATCTCCTGCAGCGTCGGCACCACCGGGTCCTCGCGGTGGAGGAGCATCCGGTGGTCGAGGTTGTCGTCGATCCAGGTGCTCACCGCCGATTTAATGTCCGAGAAATCGACCAGCATGCCGCGATCGTCGAGGTCCGGCCCCTCGATCGTGATGATCGCAACTCCGTTGTGGCCATGGAGATAGCGGCACTTACCGGCGTAGTTCAACAGGCGGTGGCCGTAGCAAAATTCGATCTCTCGCGTAACGCGAAACATGGCGGTTCCGAAGCGAAGGGAGCGGGGTAGGGGAGGGCGTGAGCGGCTCCAATTGGTCTCCATTCAGGATGACGCGCCCGGGCTGCCGGTTCCACCCCATTTCCCGAGCTTGCCAGCATCTGCATCCAGCCCGATACTGGGGGCCAACTCAGCATTCACCCTTAGGGAAGAGGCCGCTATGTCTGATCGCCGCCAGAAGCTCCGCCGCCAGCTCAAGCAGGAGGGGCTCGACGCCCTGCTGGTGACGAACTTCAAGAACGTCACCTACCTCACCGGCTTCACCGGCGACGACAGCTACCTCCTCGTCGGCAAGCAGGGCGACGTGCTTATCAGCGATCAGCGCTACACGACCCAGCTAGAGCAGGAATGCCCTGGGCTCGATCTGGCCATCCGCGGCCCGGGCTCGAAGATGCTCGAGTTCACCGCCAAGGCCATCGAAAAGTCGAAGGCGACCCGGTTGGGGATCGAAGGGGACTCGATCACGGTGGGCGTCCGCAACGCCCTGGCCGAGGCGCTGCCGAAGGTCGAGCTCGCCCCCACCTCCGGCTGGGTCGAGGAACTCCGTATTATCAAGGATAAGGAGGAGATCGACCGTACCCGCCGGGCGTGCGACCAGGCTCGGCGGGCCTTCGAGGTCGTGCGGGCCAAGCTGACCCCCGAAATGACGGAACTCCAGGTGGCGGCAGAGCTTGAGTACCAGGCCCGGCAGTTCGGGGCCAAGGGGCTCAGCTTCGAGGCGATCGTCGCCGTAGGGACCCGTGCCGCCCTCCCGCATGCCCGCCCGACGACCCGGCGGATCGGGGAAGATGACTTTACCTTAATCGATTGGGGCGTGAACGAGGGGCTCTACATGAGCGACTTGACGCGTATGGTGCCCACAGCTAAAATTTCGCCCAAACTCCGTAAGCTGTATGGAGTTGTGTTAAAAGCACAGTTGGCTGGCATCGAGGCAATTCGCCCCGGAGTCACCTGCGAAGAGGTCGACCGCGCCGCCCGCAGCGTGATCGAGAAAGCAGGCTACGGCAAGCAGTTTGGCCATGGTCTGGGACACGGCGTCGGGCTGGAAATTCACGAGGCGCCCCGGCTGGCCCAAGGTCAGACCAGGGAACTGAAGCCGGGGATGATCATCACGGTCGAGCCGGGGATCTACTTCCCCGAGTGGGGCGGCATCCGGATCGAGGACGACATTCTCGTCACGCGGACCGGCCACGAAGTGCTGACCTCGGTGACGAAAGACCTCGATGAATGCCTCGTCGCGTAGCGAACCGCAAGTGTGTTGAATGAACGACAGCAAAGGTACAAGCAACATGGCTAGTAGTGGATCGAATTCTGAGGACGTCTTCGATGTGCGTCGCGTACGGCGGCTCGTCGAATTGATGCAGGAGTTCGAACTCGCGGAGATCGATCTGCGGCAAGCAGAACAGCGGATCCGCCTGCGGAAGGATCAAGAGCCGGTCGTGGTCCAGGGCGGTTACGCCCCGGCGCCGATGGCGGCCGCTCCAGCGCCGGCACCCGCGGCAGCATCCCCGGCGGCCCCTGCGGCTGCCGCCCCCGCGGCGCCTGCCGTCGAGACGGGACACTTCATTGTCAGCCCGATGGTCGGCACGTTCTACGTTTCGTCGAGCCCCGACTCGCCAGCCTTCGTGAAGATCGGCGATCAAGTCGGCCCCGAGACGGTCGTCTGCATCGTCGAAGCGATGAAGGTCTTCAATGAACTGCCGGCCGAATGCTCGGGCAAGATCGTCGCCGTGCTGGTCGAGAATGGCGCCGCCGTCGAATACGGCCAAAAGCTGTTCCGAGTCGAGAAGTAAGCGTCGGCCTCTGGTCTCGCCGCCGACGATCAACGTGACGGACGCGGCGGCAAGCTTCGGCCGGGACGAGCGCCCCGCCTCCACCTAACGTCTAGTTAGTTCGCTATGTATCAACGCATCCTAGTCGCCAATCGAGGGGAGATCGCGCTGCGGGTCATTCGCGCCTGCCGCGAACTCGGCATCGAAACCGTGGCGATCTACAGCGAAGCCGATCGCGGTTCGCATTACCTTAGCCTGGCGAACGAAGCCTACTGCGTCGGCCCGGCAAAGGCGTCGGAAAGCTATCTGCGGATTGCCAACGTCATCAGCGCCGCCGAAGTCGGCAACGTTCAAGCGATTCACCCCGGCTACGGCTTCCTCGCGGAAAACGCCCACTTCAACGAGATCTGCCGCAGCTGCAACATCGACTTCATCGGCCCGTCGCCCGAGGCGATGGCTCAGCTCGGCGATAAAGACGCCGCCCGCAAGCTGGCGAAGAAGGCTGGCGTGCCGGTCGTCCCAGGTAGCGAAGGGATCATCACCGATCCCGAAGAAGCATTGCGGTTCGCCCACGAGGTCGGCTTCCCCGTGCTGATCAAGGCGGTCGCCGGCGGCGGCGGTCGCGGCATGCGGGTCGCGGCGAACGACCTCGTCCTCAAGTCGGCCTTGCAGCAAGCCCAGCAAGAGGCGGAAGCCGCGTTCGGCAACGGCGCCGTCTACCTCGAAAAATACATCGAACAGCCGCGGCACGTTGAAGTGCAGGTCCTCGCCGATAGCCATGGCAACGCGGTCCATCTCTGGGAACGCGACTGCTCAGTGCAGCGGCGCCACCAGAAGCTGATCGAAGAGAGCCCGAGCCGCAGCATCTCGCAAGAGACGCGCCTCGAAATGTGCGAAGCGGCTCGCCGGCTGATTCTCACCGCCAACTACGTCAACGCGGCGACGGTCGAATTCATCGTCGACAAGGACGGCAAGTACTACTTCATCGAAGTCAACGCTCGCATCCAGGTCGAACACCCGGTCACCGAAATGGTTACCGGCATCGATCTGATCAAACAGCAAATCTTGATCGCCTCGGGCGAGCCGTTGCCGTTTAAGCAGGAAGACATCGTCCACCGCGGCGCCGCGATCGAGTGCCGGATCAACGCCGAAGATCCGAAGCGCAAGTTCCAACCCTCGCCGGGCAAGATCGAGCGGCTGATCGCGCCGGGCGGTTTCGGCGTGCGGTTCGATTCGCATGCTCACAGCGGCTACGTCGTTCCGCCGTACTACGATTCGATGATCGGCAAGCTGATCGTGCATCGTCCCACCCGTGAAGAAGCCATTAGCACCATGCTCCGCGCCCTCGCGGAAATGCGTGTCGATGGCATCAAAACGACCATCCCCATCCACCAGGAAATCCTCAGCCACAGTGCGTTTGCCGAAGGTCGCATCGATACGACCTTCGTCGAGCGGACGTTCGGGGCTGACTGATCGATCGAAGGCGAGGGCGTCTGGCCCAGCCATTCTCGGTTTGTCTCCGGCGCCTTAGAATGCCGGGCTTCCACGAACAGAAAAGACCCGACCAGTCGTCGAGCGAACCTTTTCGCCTTGCCGACGCGGTCCGCCGCTCGATGGCATCCTCGCGATGCATTCGATGGCGTTGAGCAAGTGAGATAAGAGAGAGAACCATGGCCAAGAACAGCACGCTTTCCCGTCCGCCGCGCAGCCCCCACAACTTTCGTCGCGCCGCGATCTTGTTCGCCGGCGGTCCGGCGCCGGCCGCCAACGCGGTCATCTCGGCCGCGGCCGTCTCGTTTCTCCGCGACGACATTGAAGTCGTTGGCGTGAAGCACGGTTACTCGCAGCTGTTGCAGTTCGGCCCTGATCGTCCGCTGGTCGAAGGCCAAGACTATGTGATGATCGATCACAAGATGCTCCGCCGCACCCGCAACTCGCAGGGGATCATCATCGGCACGGCGCGGGCGAACCCCGGCAAGAACGTCTCCAGCCCGGCTCACTTGGATGACGCCGAGCGCGTCGCTCCGCTGAAGACCGTGTATGACGCCCTCCGTTCGCTCGGCGTCGATATGCTCGTCTCGATCGGCGGCGACGACACGCTGAAGACCGCCAACAAGTTCCGCTTGTTCCAAGAGCGTTTGCCGCTCGAAGCCCCGCGGATTCCGGTCGTCCACCTGCCGAAGACGATCGACAACGACTATCGCGGCATCGATTTCACGTTTGGCTACTTCACCGCCGTCGATTTCCTGGCGACTGAAGTCCGCAACATGCTGGCCGACGCCGAAGCGAACCGCAGCTACTTCCTCGCTGAGTCGATGGGCCGTAGCGCCGGCTGGCTGGCCTACGGCGTCGCGATCGCCGGCGAAGCGAGCCTAGTGATCAGCGTCGAAGACATCGTCGGCCGCTATCGGATGACGGAAGAGTCGACCGATCCGAAGACTGGCGAGAAGAAGACGCGCGATATCATGAACCTCGACGAGGTGATTCCGCGCATCGTCGCGACGATTACCGCCCGCGAGAAGGAAGGCAAAGAATACGGCGTCATCGTCATCGCCGAAGGTTTGGCCGAGTTCCTGCCGAATAAGTTCCTGGAAGGCGTCGGCCGCGACGACCACGGCCACATCAATATTTCGGCGATCAACCTCCACGATTTGTTCGCGGAACTGATTGCGAAGGAATACCATAAGACTACCGGGAAGAAGCGGAAGATCACGCCGGTGCAAATCGGGTATGAAGGACGTTGTGCGAAGCCGCACGCGTTCGACGTGATGCTCGGCAGCCAACTTGGCGTCGGCGCCTACCGCGCCTTGGTCGAGAAGCGGCTCAACGGCGTGATGGTTTCGGTTTCCGGTCAGCTCCAACTCGAATACGTGCCGTTTGACGACCTCGTCGACCCGCAAACGTTAGTCACCGTAGTGCGGTACATCGAGACGGACAGCGATTTCCACCGTTTGACGCGTTTCCTGGAAACGCACGTGCCGGAAGGCGAACCCGGCGGGCCTCTTTAAGCGACTGCAGGATCAACCATGAAGTTCCCCTCGCCGTTTTACCGCTGGCGTCCCCACCCTTGGCACGGCCTCGACGTCGGCCCAGCGGTGCCAACGGTCGTGCATGCGTACATCGAGCTCACCCCGTTCGATCGTATCAAGTACGAGCTCGATAAGCAGACGGGATACTTGCGGGTTGATCGCCCGAATCGGACGTCGTCATTCTGCCCGACGCTGTACGGCTTCGTGCCGCGGACGTTCTGCGGCTCGCGCGTCGCCGCACTGATGCCCGAGGCGAAGGCCGGCGATCACGATCCGCTCGACATTTGCGTGATCAGCGAGCGGCCGATCACGATGTCGGAAATCATCTTGAAGGCCCGCATCGTCGGCGGCTTGCCGATGTGCGACAACGACGAGGCCGACGACAAAATCATCGCCGTCCTTGAGAATGACAACATGTGGCAAGACGTCACCGACGTCACCCAGTTGCCGAAGGTGATGGTCGACCGGCTGCGGCACTACTTCAGCACCTACAAGATGCTGACGCCTGATGACGCGAAGGTCCACATCGCCGACGCTTATGGTCGCGAGCATGCCGAGGAAGTGGTGAAGGCGGCGATGGCCGATTACCTCGACCACTTCGGCGAGTAAGCGGCGATTGGTTGCGATGATCTAGCCCCGGGCTCCGCCCGGGGGTGGCGCACCACGCCGATGGAGAGTCGCCTTCACTGCACGCCGACCCCCGGGCGGAGCCCGGGGCTAGGGAACGCGGCGAGCCGACGAAAACGGCTCAGCCGTCCAGCGAGCCCTTCGTGCTCGGCACGCCCGTCATCCGCGGATCGGCTTCAACCGCCATCCGCAGCGCCCGGGCAGTGCCCTTGAACACCGCCTCGGCAATGTGGTGACTGTTCCGCCCGTAGTGCAGGAGCACATGCAGGTTGCAGAGCGTGTTGGCGGCGAACGACTGCCAGAAGTCTTCGAGCAGCTCGCTGTCGAACGCCCCGATCTTCGGCGACGGCAGCGGGGCGTTGAACGCCAGGGCGTACCGGCCGCTGAGGTCGACGGCGACGGTTACCAGCGTCTCTTCCATCGGCAGCGTGAAGTGCCCGTAGCGGCGGATGCCCTTCTTATCGCCGAGCGCCTGGCGGAACGCCTGGCCGAGGCAGATGCCGGTGTCTTCGACCGTGTGGTGCTGATCGACGTGCAGATCGCCGCGGGCGGCGACGTTGATGTCGAATGCCCCGTGCTTGGCCAGCAGTTCGAGCATGTGATCGAGGAAACCGACCCCCGTTTGCACGTTGGCCACTCCGGAGCCGTCGAGGTTCACTTCGACGATGATCTCGGTTTCGGCGGTCTGGCGTTCGATACGGGCGGTGCGGCTCATCGGCTCTTCGGCGGGCTAGTGCGGAGGCGGGGTTTGTAGCGTCCTCACGACTCTACCATGGAGCGGAGCGGCGCACGAACGGTTCGCCCAGCCGGAACCAGCCGATCCGCCGGCAGGGGCCGGAGCAGGCTGCGGGGCTGCTACAACCGGTAGAAAAGCCTGGGAATGGGGCCCAATAAAAGCCACCGGCTCCGCCGGTGGACGGAGCAAAAGTCGGGCAAATTAGCTGGTTGGGCGGAAAGCGCAATCGGGCGAATTAGCACTTCGTCCACCGGCGGAGCCGGTGGCTTTCATGCTCGAAAATGAGCACCCGAAGAAACTAGGCCCAGTCGAGCCCCGTCTCTTCTCGAATGCGGTCTTCAAACCCGCCTAGCAACCCGCCGACGACTTCCCAACCACGCGGGCGGCGAACCTCGACGTCCCCTTCGTGATTCACGCGGACGATCGTCTCGTCCGAGACATGGGCCCGCTGGAACTCGTCCCCCTGCAGTTCGTCTTCGTGCAGAGCGCGGCGGAGCGTGGCGCCGGTCATTTCAATGAAACTCATCGCGGGGGCTCCTCGCGGCTTGGGACAGTCTGAACGGGTAAGCCCCGATTTTACTTACCGGCTGCGGCCGCGGGTAGTTCCCCGCAACCCCGTCGGATTCTGCAACCGCTTTCCCTAGTTCATCGTCCAGTCAGGCGCCCGCTTGCGGACCAGCTCCGTCAGCTTCAGCAGCGTCGGCACGTCGAGTTGCTCGGTCCGCACATCCTCGGCGAACTCCATCTCCGCCATCACTTGGTCGACCTGCGCCTTATTGAACACCCCCTTCATCGCTGCGACGATGTTCGCCCGCAGGAACTTGCGGCGATGGAGGAAGATCGCCTTGGTGAACTGATGAAAGTAGCGAAGGTCCGGCACAGCAGCGCGACGTTCGGGATCGATCACGGTCTTCACGATCGCCGAATCGACCTTTGGCTCTGGCCAGAAGACGCTCGGCGGCATGATGCGGACGATCTCAACGGTCGCCTGGCACTGGAACCAGGCGCTCAGCGCGCTGTAATCCTTCGACCACGGTTGAGCCGCCATCCGCTCGCCCAGCTCCTTTTGGATCGTGGCGACCATCGAGTGGGGCGTGAACTCCCACGACAGCAGGTTGCTGAGAATTGGCGTGGCGATGTTGTACGGCAGATTCGCGACCAGCTTGAACCGGCTGCCCGGAATGGACGCAAGTTGCGCGCCGACCGCTTCGATCACCGCCGGATTAAAGTTGTTCTTGTTGCGGAGCGCGTCGACGTTGAGCATCGTCACGTTCTCGCGGTCGATCAACATTTCGCTGGCGAGTTCGAACATGTGCCCGTCGATTTCCACGGTAACGACGGCCCCGGCGCGATCCGAGATCATCTGCGTGATGGCGCCGGTGCCAGTGCCGACTTCCAGCACCACGTCGCGGGCATCGAGTTCGGCCGAATCGACGATCAGTCGGTGCAGGTTAAGATCGATCAGAAAGTTCTGACCATGCCGCGTGGCGGGGCGAATCCCCATTTCGCGGAAGCGGGAAATCAAAAATGACTTGGTTTGACGGCTCATCAGTCGCGGGCGAACAGGCCCAATTCTTTCGTTAGACGTGTGGCTGGCAGCGCGGGCGTCGTTACGACTTCCACGCGAGTTGTCGTTCGACGTACTTCGCCAGCAGATCGGTTTCGAGATTAACTTCATCGCCTGGCTTCAGGCGGCCGAGCGTCGTGACGCTCAGCGTGTGCGGAATGAGGGCGACGCTGAATTCGTCCCGCGTCACGTCGACGAGCGTCAGGCTGACGCCGTCGATGGCGACCGAACCCTTCGACGCCATTTGCCGGGTCAGCTCGCCGGGGACGCTGAACCACATCGTCGACCATTGCGAGTCGTCCTCGCGGCGGGCGAGCTGGCCGACCGCGTCGACGTGCCCCGCCACCAAGTGGCCGCCGAGTTCGTCCCCCACTCGCAGCGAGGATTCCAGGTTCACCGCAGCGCCAGGCTGCAGCTTGCCGAGATTGGTGCGGCTGAGCGTT
This sequence comes from Lacipirellula parvula, assembly GCF_009177095.1. NCBI lineage: Bacteria > Pseudomonadati > Planctomycetota > Planctomycetia > Pirellulales > Lacipirellulaceae > Lacipirellula > Lacipirellula parvula. Next base: position 5,143,592 of record NZ_AP021861.1, on the reverse strand, counting down.
TCGGCGCCTGCTTCGAACGCCATGTCGGCGCCGGCGAGTTCGACGACCGTCAGGCAGCAGCCGTTGATGGCGATGCTGTCGCCGATCTTCGCCCGCTGGGCAATCGCTTCGTCGCGAATCGTCAGCCGCACGCCGGGGCCGTCAGGCTCGATGGCACGCACCGTGGCGAGGCTTTGCACAAGGCCGGTGAACATCGCTCAGCCCGCCTTCCGATGGAGCAAGTGGCGGCGGCGCCAACTCCAGCGCCAGCCGTGGATCGCCGGCGGCGTCAACGCGTACAGCACGCAGAGCATGGGAATCGCGTACTCGCCCACCGTCAGCACCGCCATGATCACGAAGACCATCGCCACGAGCTGCGGGAAGCTCTTCTGCCCGCGGATCATATGCGTGACGAGATGCGGGTAGCGAATCCGCGACACCATCAGCATCGCAATCGCCAGCGCCACCAGCGGCATGAACCGCTGGAGCCACCAATCGAACCCTTCGAAGTTGGCAAAGTTCGTTTCGTTCCGCACCTTGTAGGAGAAGATCGCAAAGCTCGCGATCACCGCCGCGGCGGCAGGGGAGGGGAGTCCCTCGAAGGACGAGTGGTCGTCTTCGTCGTCGGTTTCGACGTTGAACCGAGCGAGTCGCATCGCCGTGCAACAGGCGTAGAACGCGGCGATCGTCCAGATGCCCATCGGGTGGATTTGCGTGAACTGCGGGCACATTTTCACGAGCAAGATGCCGGGCGCGACGCCGAACGACACGACGTCGCAGAGGCTGTCGAGCTGGGCGCCGAAGTCGCTGGTGACCTTCGCCAGGCGGGCGACTTGGCCGTCGAACATGTCGCACAGCATCGCGATGAAGATCAGCGTGCCGCACAGCATGACGTTGTGCGTCGGATCGGGGCTGAGGAACAGCTCGCGGGCCGAATCGAGCTTGGGCGACGGCACAGGGACGAACGTATCGCCCGGCTTCGCAATCCGCGAAGCGGCGACGATCGCGAAGAATCCGCACACAAGATTCCCCAGCGTGAACAGCGTGGGGAAAGCGGAGATGGCTCGAATACGTCGCATAAAAATCACCGGGCGAGTTCGCCGCGGAGCGTGCCGGCAAGCGGCGGTTTACTTCAGTCGGGCGAGAATGGTAGCGCCGGCCAGCACCTTCTGGCCCACGACGACGTTCACCGTCACGGCGTCGCGGGGGAGGATGAGTTCGGTCCGCGAGCCCAGCTTGATCATACCAAAGTCTTCGCCCCGCTGGACGGCCTGCCCGGGCCGCAGGGCGCAGACGATGCGGCGGGCGAACAGGCCCGAAATCTGCCGCACAGCGTACTTCAGGCCAGGGCGGTCGGCGTCTGCGAAGCCGATCCACATGAACTCGTTGCGGATCGCGCTCTCGGGGTTCATCGCGTTGAGGAACTCGCCCGGCTTGTAGTCCATCGCGACGACGCTTGCGGCCCGCGGCGCCCGATTGATGTGGACGTTGAAGATCGACAGAAAGATGCCGATCCGCACGGCAGGGCCATCGAGGAAATCGTAGTGGTCGAGCTCGGTGACTTCGGCGATGACGCCGTCGGCGGGCGAAATGACGGCGTCGGCGTCGGTCGGCACATGCCGCCACGGATCGCGGAAGAAGTAGAGGATTTCCGCGAGGATCGCCAGCGGCACGACGGCGGTCCACTTCCACGGCGAGTGCAGCGAACTGATCATCAGCACCGCGACGAATAGCGGCCAACCCATCAGCTGCAGTTCCGCCAGTCCCCAACGGGCGAACGGCAAGTTGCCGCGCCAGCGGAACGGGTCATCCTCGGGGGCCCAGTGAGCGGTGCACTGGTTCGAGCAGAACTTCAGGTCGCGCGGGTCGAGCACTTCGTGCGGCGCCCCGGCGAGACTGCCGCGGCGGAGTTCCGCCATCTTGGCGACGTACTCGCTGCGGAAGGTCTTGAGGAACCAGCGGCGGACATGCCCCCAGGCGAGTTCGATGCTGTAGCAAACGCCGCCGCCGGGCTGCACGCTGCGGATGTTCTCGGGAAGCGGCGGGATGGCGGGATCGGCGTCGATGGCGGGGGCTCCGGAGGCGCGGGCCTATGTGAATTTGTGGGAGGGGTCTCTGACCCCGATACGGCGTCGCCTGGCCACAGCGGCTTGTAGTGGTGAACCAAATCGGCGTCGGAGACGCCTCCCACAAGCAGCGGCTCGCACACGAAATCGAATCCACCAGTTTACGCCAGTACCGGGCAGGTGTCGAACCACTGCCGACCCTGGGCCTCCAGCCACTCGTTGCACTCCACGGGGCCCCAATTGCCGGGCTCATAGGTCAGCAGCGGTGGGGCGTCTTGCTCGGCCCAGGCCTTCAAAATGGGGTCGCAAACCTTCCAGGCGGCTTCGACCTCGTCGGCTCGGGCAAACAGGCTGGCGTCCCCCTCAAGGGCGTCGAGCAGCAGCCGCTCGTAGGCCTCGGGCATCGGCCGGCGGAATTCGCGGAGGTAATTGAAGTCGAGATCAGTCTGCCGCAGCTTCATCCCGGCGTCGGGGACCTTCGTCTGGAAGTGGAGTTGAATCCCCTCCGACGGCTGCACCTGGATGATGAGGCGGTTCGAACCGCACAGCCCGCTGGCGCCGTTGCTGAAGAGCCGTTGCGGCGGTTCGCGGAATTGGATGACGATCTGCGTCGTGCGGCACGACATCGCCTTGCCGCTGCGGAGGTAGAACGGCACTCCCTGCCAGCGCCAGTTGTCGATCGATAGCTTCAGCGCGGCGAACGTCGCCGTCTTGCTGCCATTAGCGACTTCGGGCGAATCGGCGTAGCCTTGGTACTGTCCGCGAATCGTGTCGGTGGCCACCGCCTCGGGCGAGAGCGATCGCAGGGCGTGCAGCACCTTCACCTTCTCGTTGCGAACGGCGTCGGCTTCGTACTTAAACGGCGCTTCCATCGCCGTGATCATCAGTAGCTGCAGCAGATGATTCTGGAACATGTCGCGCATCACGCCGGCCGTGTCGTAGTAGCCGGCCCGCTTGCCGACGACCACTTCCTCGGCCACGGTGATCTGTACATGGTCGATGTAGTTGCGATTCCAAACCGGCTCGAAGATCGTGTTCGCGAACCGCAGCACGAGCAGGTTTTGCACCGTCTCTTTGCCGAGGTAATGGTCGATGCGGTAGACTTGGTGCTCGCTGAAGACCGAGTGGACGATCTTGTTCAGCTCTTTGGCGCTTTGCAGGTCGACGCCGAACGGCTTTTCGATCACGACGCGGCGCGGGCCGTTTGATTCGTCGGCGAGGCCGCTGCGGCCAAGCTGTTCGACTGCGGGACCATAGAACTGCGGGGCCGTCGCGAGGTAGTAAACCCGTGTTGCTGCGGCGCCCTTCTCAAGCTCGCCAAGGAACTTACCGAGTGAATCGAAATCGCCCGGCACGCCGATGTCGCCGGCGTGGTAGAAGATGTTCGCCGAGAACTCCTCCCAAGTCGCGTCGTTGAACTCCTCGCCGGCGTATTTCTTCGTGGTCGCGGTGAGTTCCTTGCGCCACTCTTCGTGGGTGAAGGGCGAGCGCGAGAAGCCGATCACCCGCAGGCCATCCTTCAGTCGCTTCTTGCAGTGGAGCTTGTAGAGCGCCGGAATGAGCTTGCGGCTCGTGAGGTCGCCCGAGGCGCCGAAGATGACGAAAGTGGCCTGCATCGTGTCGATCCTTCCGTATGCCGTATGACACGTCCCAAGGGGGCTCCTTAGGGCGTGGCTAAACTCGGGTTGAAGGCGATGCGCTTTCGGTCTGATTGGCACGCATCGCTTGGTGCTGTCGAGTTGTCGTCTGTATTGGCCCCGGAGGGGCCGAGTCATGTAGCCAGGGGCGCAAGCCCCTGGTTGCTGGGCGTATCAGTTTTGTGAGCCCCGGGAGGGGCGGCATCGCTCCGAATACAGTGCCGCCCCTCGCGGGGCTTGGGGGCATGAAGGCGTTTGTGACCAGGGGCTTACGCCCCTGGCTACATCATGCCGCCCCTTCGGGGCTGATACCCGAAGTTTCAATCTCGCTTGCACTAAGCCTGAGGTTCCTTGCGCAACCGCAGCCAATCGGCGTGGAACACGCCCTCTTTGTCCGTCCGCTGGAACGTGTGGGCCCCAAAGTAATCGCGTTGCGACTGCAGCAGGTTTGCCGGCAAGTTCGCCCGGCGGTAGCCGTCGTAGTAGGCGAGCGCCGTCGAGAACGCCGGCGTGGGCAGTCCGAGCAGCGCTGCGGACGCGATCACGTGCCGCCAGGCGTCCTGCGCCTTGTCGACCGCTTCGGTGAAGTAGGGCGCCAGCAGCAGGTTCTCAAGGTTCGGATCGGCGTCGAACGCTTCCTTGATGCGGTCGAGGAACACGGCCCGAATGATGCAGCCGCCGCGCCACAGCAACGCGCAGTTGCCCAGGTTCAACGGCCAGCCAAGTTCCTTCGCCGCGGCTTGCAGCTGCACGAAGCCCTGGGCGTAGCTGCAAATCTTCGAGGCGTACAGGGCGTGGCGAATCTGCTCGATGAACGCCTTCTTGTCGCCGGTGTACTTTTGCGACGGGCCTTTCAGCTTCTTGCTCGCACGAACGCGGGCGTCCTTCACGTCGGACAGGCTGCGAGCGAACACCGCCTCGGTGACCAGCGTGCTCGGCACGCCAAGGTCGAGGGCGTGCTGGCTCATCCACTTGCCTGTGCCCTTGGCGCCGGCGCGATCGAGCACCTTGTCGACCAGGAAGCCGTCGCCTTGGTCGTCCTTCACGCTGAAGATGTCGCGAGTGATCTCGATCAGGTAGCTATCGAGCTCGCCCTTGTTCCAGGTGTTGAAGACGTCGTACAGCTCGTCGTTGGTGAGGCCGAGCGCTTCCTTCATCAGGAAGTAGGCTTCGCAGATGAGCTGCATGTCGCCGTACTCGATGCCGTTGTGCACCATTTTCACGTAGTGCCCGGCGCCGCGCGGGCCGACCCATTCGCAGCAGGGGATGTCGTTCTTCGGTCCGACCTTGGCGGCGATCGCTTGGAAGATTGGCTTCAAGTGCGGCCACGCCGGCTCGCTGCCGCCCGGCATCATGCTGGGGCCGAGCAGGGCGCCCTCTTCGCCGCCGGAGACGCCGGTGCCAGAGTAAAGCAGACCTTTCTCTTCGACGTACTTCGTGCGGCGTTCGGTATCTTCGAAGAAGCTGTTGCCGCCGTCGATCAGGATGTCCCCCTTCGACATCAGCGGTAGCAGCGAGTCAATCAGTTCGTCGACCGGCTTGCCCGCCTTCACCATCATCAGAATTTTGCGGGGCGACTTCAGCGCGCCGACCAACTCTTCCAACGAATGGCAGCCGACGAAGTTCTTCCCCTTAGCCCGCCCGTTGATGAAGTCGTCGACCTTCTCGGTCGTCCGATTGAAGACGGCCACCGAGTAGCCGCGGCTTTCGATGTTCAGGGCGAGGTTCTCGCCCATGACGGCCAAACCGATGAGCCCGATGTCACATTGCTTCGACATACGCGTCATTCCTTGAGCAGGAGAGTGTTGTATGGTGGGCGCTGGCGGTCGAGCGGTCTCTTATAGTCCGGCCGACCGAGCAGGCGTATCCATTCGCTGTAGTGGTGTGCGGCGACGGCCGGACTAGGCGCCTTGCCGCTATGCGGAGAAGGCCGAAGTCGAATCGCCCGTGCAGGGGAAGCGGGAGGCCTAAGCCCTCCCGGCAAGCCGGATAGAGTTTATCGTTGCCGGCGGGCAATCACAATTGACCGGCTATTTGGGCGAGTTGGACTTCCAAGCCAATGCATTGAACCGCCAAGGACGCCAAGAGCGCCAAGGAAGGAATGCAGGAACCGCCGATAAACGCAGATGAACGCTGATATACAGCAAAGCAATAAGAAGTTCGCAGCTAAATCATTTGCGTTCATCTGCGTCCATCGGCGGTTCCAATCTCCCCGCATTCCTTGGCGCTCTTGGCGTCCTTGGCGGTTAATCTTTGAACTGCGAAGTCCGCCCGGCTATTTGGGCGGCTCAGCCGGTTGCTGCTGATAGATGGGGAGCGACATGACGCTCGCCTCGATTCGCCCTAATTCGGCTTCGAGCCGCTGATCGCCGACGCCGCCGAAGTCTTCGGTGAACTCCTTCGCCTGCAGCCCTTCCCGCAACCCGTCGATCGGCGGCACGACGGCGGCGGTGCTGAACGTCCGAGCGACGTCGTCGAGCGAGAGGCGATCCGTGAGCAACGCGATCGCGAACGCGATGCCGGCGCGATTGGCCGCCATGTCGGCAAAGCTGAACCCCGAGCCGCCGTTGGAATCGAGCAGTTCTTTCACCACTCCTGCGCCGCGCGCCGGTTGGCTTCCCAATAGCGCGACCAAATGGGCCGACACGACGAAGTGCTTCACCAGGTCTGCACGGCCGTGGATTGTTAGCGGCGGCATCCCCGCGAAGGCCGCTTGGCGTGCTGCACGGCGTTCCTCTGGCTCAATCGCTTCGATGGCCGCACTCGCCAGCGGCAGCTTCCGCAGCGCGTCGGTCGAATCGAACGCGATGCCGAGCGCCAAGATGAACGCCCGCGCGGCGTTTTCCTTGCGCACTTGCTTCGCTGCGAGCGCCGCTTGCCGGACGTAAAGTTGCAGCAACTCGTCACCGCTTGGAGGCGGCTGATCTTTGGCTTGCTCGACGAGTTTCTTCTTGAGTTCGGCGACGCGGACAATCTGCTGCAAGATCTTTGCCGTGTCCTCGATCATCGGTCGCGCCCCGGCGACGCCCATGATCTGCACATACTGCGCGGAAGCGGGATCGTTTGGCAGCGCCGGGTTCACCGCGGCATAGATTTCCTGCATCCGGCGGCGCGTCTCCGCCGAGAGTCCCGTCACGTCGGCGATGTTCTTCTGCCGCAACTCCTCGGCAAGCATCGACATCAGGAGCGTGTTAGGCGCATCGTACTTCAGCCGGGCGCCAGCCACCCGCTGGACGCCTTGGCCAATCACCGGCCGCATGACGCTTTTCGGTTCAGGGCTATGAGTGGCGCCGAGGTAATGCCCCAGTTCGTGCGCGAGGAGTTCCGTCCGCTCCGGCTCGAGCACATTGCGCGAGCGCTCTTTCAGCAAAATGTGCGTGTGCAGCGGCTGCCGCGTCCCCCCGAGGTGGACCCGACCGCTGGCGATGTCGTACTGGCTGCTGAATGCGATCGCGACGTCGGCCGGCGCTGGCAGCACCTCGCGTTCGAACTCGCCGAGCGTCGTAAAGAAGTCGCGTTGCGAGTCGTCTGAATCCCATTCTTCAATCGCGACGACCCGCAGCTTCATCCCGCAGGTGGCTTCGAGCGCCGCGGAGACCTTGTCGATCCGCTCGCGAATGATCGGTTCCCACACGCGGCGCTGGCGGACTTCGTCGTCGTCGACGACGATTTTCACTTTGATGACGTCGGAGTCAGGCAGCTCGAGCGGCGTGGTCGGCGTTGCGGCCCAAGCGGCGGGTTGCGCCTCGCCGAGGCGAATCGGTTGCAGCGTTCGCATGCCGCCCGAGGGGTTCGCCGAGACGGCGTAGGCTGAGTTCGGCGCGAGCGGCAGTTCAGGCCCCGCGACGCCTCCTTCGACGACGCTGGCATGTACGCCCGACGACGCGAAGAAGGGCATCGTCGCGCCTGGTTCGATCTTCCGCCGCACGACGGGTGCGTCGTCGAGGCGGGCCGCAATCTCCACCGGCCGATCGGTGCGGTTGGCAATCACCGCCACGTCGGCCCCAGCGCGCCCGCACGCCGCGCACCAGAGGGTGGCGAGGATCCACGAAAGTAGCGAAGAGCGGCGTCTCATCAAATCCATTTTACACGGCGCGGACGCCAGGGCGACGGCGGGCAAATTAGAGCAATCCCTGCATTTCCTGCATTGCGTACATGTCGCGCTCGCGTCCGGTCGAGGCGAAGACGGCTTGCAGGTTATTCAGCATCCGCCCAAGCCACTGCCGCGGCGTCGCCCGGGCGAGGTGGTTGCCGCTTCGATCGAGCTTGCGACCGGTGGCTTGCAGGATCCGTTCGTAGACCTCTTCCTCATGTAGCAGCCCGCCGCCGAAGAAGGGATCGACGTACATCGACTGGCCGCTGCCGCTGTCGGTTTCGACTTCGGCGAGGAAATGCCCTGGGGCGTTTACGCCATGGACAGTCAGTCCGATCCCCTGCGCCACCTGCCGATAGAGCAGGGTGAGCGTGATCGGCAGGCCGCGGCGCGTCTTCAACACGTCGCACAGATAGCTATTCGACGGGGCGTAGTAGTCCTCGACGTTGCCGCGGAAGCCAAGTAGGTCGAACAGCACGTCATGCAGATGGGCAAGTTTCGCTTCGACGCTGTTCGAGCGGACGCGCCGCTCGATCGTCGAGATCATATTCGCGAGCGTCGCTTCGCCCTCAGCCACGTCGGCGTCGGGATGTTCGTGCTGCGAAATCGCCCACGCCGCGCGGAACAGACCGTCGGCTGAGTTGATCTCCGACAGTTCGTCGCAGAAAGAGCGATAGGCAAGCGTGCGGCAGTAAGCGGGGCGAGACAAGTCCATGCCTACAATGATGCTTCGATTGGCGATCGAGGCAAGGAATTCGCACGGACGAATCCGCAACTTTGTCGGTCGCGCGGAGCAGGCTACGCTGCATAGCTGGTCGGCCGCCCTAAAGTGGTCGCTGTGCGTAGTTTGGAGGGGCTGGCCGGCCGCGCCCGCTGGTTGAAGTCTGCGGCAATTTTGATACGATAGCGGTCTCTCCTCGGCAGGCGTCACGGCGCACGAAACGGTCGTCGTAACGCTTGGCTAGACGCTTCTTTGGGCGTTAGCCGCGTTGGGGGGATCCACTTTGCGTATTTTTACGCCTCCATCGCTGGCAGTGAGTTGCTCGGCGCGGAAAGCGTTGCGGTTTAGAGTTCGTTGAAGAGTCTCGTTTAGACGCTCGCTCGTTAAGTTGTCCTGAGGGTGGTGACGCCGACGTGTTAGGAATTCTGTGGATCATCGCGATGCTTGCGACAGGCGGCCTGTGGGCCGTACGGTCGTTGCGTTGCGCGAGCGAGCGATCGCTGCTCGTTCCGATCCAGTCCGACGCGAAGGCGCAATGGGTATGCGGCGAGGTTCTGCGCAGCAGCCACGGCGGGGTTTGGTCGCCGGGGCGAGGGCGTTGGACCGAATTGGCCGCGGCGCTTGCTCGGCCTGCGCCGGGCGGAATGCGCCCCTAGTCCCTCGCCGGGCACAGCTTAATCTCGCGGGAGTTTCCGCCGTCGACTCCATTCGACGGTTGGGTTCTTCGACGCAATCGCTTGACCGCAATCGTTGCGAACCATCGCGACGGTTGGCTCGCTCGGCGAGCCGACGCTTCTCTGTCCGCCGGCGCTCGTTCTCCAGCGTGCGATTCATACGGAAGGATATCGGGAAGCATGGCTCATCTGACTGCACTGGACGTTACGCTGCCGCTTCCCTCGCTGGCGGCCGTTTCGGAACCGGTTCTTGGCATCGCGGTCGTCGCCTCAGTGGTTTTGGGATTTGGCGTCGTCAAGTTCCTCGACTACCTGCGCAAGCGCGACGCTGATAAGGAAGCCGCGCAAATCATCGAGCGCGCTGAAATCGAGGCCGCCACTCGCCGCAAGGAAGCCGCCGTCGAAGCCCGCGAGATGGCGCTGCAGGAAAAGGGAAAGCTGGAGAAGGCGAACGAAGAAGTCCGTCGCGAGCTCCACGACCGCGAACGCAAGCTCGACAAGGCCGAAGACGCCATCCAGTCGCGCAACGATCAGCTCCTCAAGCAGGAGAAGATGGTCGAGAGCAACCAACGGCGCCTGGCCGAAAAGATGGAAGACGCCACCCGTCGGCAGAAGGAACTCGACGATCTGCTCGATCTCGAACGGCAGACGATGCACCAACTCAGCGGCCTCAGCCGCGAGGAAGCCGAGTCGCGGCTGCTGGGACGCCTTGAGAAAGAGCTGATGAAAGAGCAGGGCGCCATGATCTTGCGCTACGAGCGCGAGGCCGTGGAAAAGACCCAAGCCAAAGCAAAGGAAATGCTGATCACCGCGGTGCAGCGGTTCGCAGCCGCTCACACGGCCGAGTCGACCACCAGCACGGTCGACATCCCCAACGACGAGATGAAGGGCCGCATCATCGGCCGCGAAGGGCGGAACATTCGCGCTCTCGAAAAGGCGACCGGCGTCGACGTCATCATCGACGACACGCCCGGCGTCGTCATCGTCAGCGCGTTCGACCCGGTGCGTCGCGAAATCGCCCGTATCGCGCTCAACAAGCTGATCGCCGACGGCCGCATCCATCCCTCGCGGATCGAAGAGCTGGTCGCCGAAACGGAAAAGGAAGTCGAAGGCGAGATTCGCCGCCACGGCGAAGAGGCGATGCAGGAAGCTCAGGTCTTCGGCATTCACCCCAAGGTCGTCGAACTCCTTGGCCGGCTCCGTTACCGCACCAGCTACAGCCAGAACGTGCTGCGGCACTCGATTGAAGTTTCGTTCATCACCGGCATGTTGGCGGAGGAGATGGGGCTCGACGGCGAACTCGCTCGCCGCGCGGGCTTGCTGCACGACATCGGCAAAGCGGCCGACCACGATTTGGAAGGCGGCCACCCGAAGATCGGCGCCGATCTGCTCAAGCGTTTTGGCGAAGGCCCGGAAGTGGTTCATGCCGCGCTCGGCCATCATGACGACATCCGCCCCGACATGCCGTACACGGTACTCTGCGCCGCGGCCGACGCTTGCAGCGCCTCACGGCCAGGCGCGCGTCGCGAGACGCTCGATCGTTACATCAAGCGGATGCAGGAACTCGAATCGATTGCCACCAGCTTTGCCGGCGTCCACCAGGCGTTTGCGATTCAAGCTGGCCGCGAAGTCCGGGTGATCGCCAGCTCGCGCGATACCACGGACGAATCGGCGGCGAAGGTTTGCCGCGACATCGCCCGCGCGTTCGAAGAGCAATTGACGTATCCCGGCGAAATCAAAGTGACGCTCATTCGCGAAACCCGCATCACCGAAACGGCCCGCTAGACGCTGCCGCTGTTGTTCGACGCCATTCAGGTGGGCCTTTCATGCGACTGCTGTTTATTGGCGACATTGTAGGGCGGCCCGGCCGCGACATTGCGCGGCGCGGCGTGCCGGGGTTGATCGTTGATCGCCAACTCGACTTGGTGATCGCGAACGCGGAGAACGCTGCCGGCGGATCGGGGCTGACGCCCGAGATCTACAAAGAACTCGTCGCGGCCGGCGTCGATGCGATCACGCTTGGCGATCACATCTACCGCCGCCGCGAGATCTTTCCGATCTTGCAGCGCGAGGAAAACATCGTCCGCCCCGCGAACTTGCCCGACGAAGCGGTCGGCCGCAGCTGGGCGACCGTGAAGGCTCGCAACGGCTCGCTCGTCGGCGTCGTCAGCTTGCTCGGTCAGCTCTACATGAAGCCGATCGACAGCCCGTTCACCGCGGCCGATCGCGTGCTGGCGGAAATGCCGTCCGACGTAAAGGTTCGCTTCGTCGACTTCCATGCGGAAGCGACTGGCGAAGCTCAACTGCTGGGGCGGTTTCTCGACGGCCGCGTCTCTGCAGTGTTGGGGACGCACACCCATGTGCCCACCGCAGACGAAACGGTATTCCCTGGCGGCACGGCGTTCCAATGCGACGTCGGCATGACGGGGCCGTTTGATAGCGTCATCGGCCGGCGGATCGACCGCGTGCTGGAAACGCGACTGACGGCCAACCCGACGGCGTTCGACGTCGCCACGGGCGACGTGCGGCTGTCCGGCTCGATCGTTACGATCGACGACGAAACGGGCAAAGCGACCGCCATTGAACGGATCTGCGTCCGCGAGGAAGAGCTCCCAGCCCTCGAAGCCGCCGCCAAACGTAGCTAGCACTGAGCGCGCTGCTCCTTCTTCCCTGAACCCCGAACCCTAACGCCTGAACCCTCTCTGTTCCCAACTAACCTTGTCGCGCGTGGGCCCCTTCGCTACCCTCCGCGTCGTTTGTAGCGGGCGTTCCGCCTGCGGCGGTGATTTGGTGGACGAACGCAGGCTCCTCTCGCTTCGATTGCGACTCGCACTCGCGGGAATCAGCCTCGTTGGCGCCATGCTGTTGTTCACGGCATGGCGATTGTCGCCAGATCCCCGCGGTTACGGAACGCACGAGCAACTCGGACTCGCCCCCTGCGCCTTTTACGCTTGGACAGGGTGGAAGTGCCCGAGTTGCGGCATGACGACGGCGTGGGCTCACGCAATGCACGGCGACCTGCCGGCCGCATTGCACGCCAACGCCGGCGGAACGCTCCTGTGCGGCCTCGTCGTCCTGGCGACTGTGTGGGCAGCGGCTTCGGCCGGCATGGGAACGTGGTTTGTGATACGACCGTCGCCTCGCTGGCTGCTAGGGATTGGCAGCGCGGGGTTGATGATCACCATACTCGACTGGGTGCGCCGCCTCGCGGCCGGCTAGTCGAGGCTTCGAATGAAGAAGGAAAGAAGCATGGACCGTGCTTTCCGACTAATTAGCGGCTGGGCGTTGCTTGCCTGCATCGGCTTGGGCTGCGCCGCCTCGACCGGATGCATCTCGATGCTCATGGCCACAGGCATCTACATGTGGAACGGCGGCAACACGGTCGACGCCGAATGCAACGCACTGGAAAAAGAACGCGTCGTCGTTCTGTGCCGTCCGCCTGCCTCGCATGAGTTCCGCAATGCCGGCGCCGCGCGAGCGATTGGCTCGACCGTGAGCGGCCTCATCGCCGAGCATGTGAAGGGCGCTGAAATGGTCTCGCCCAAGGAAGTCGACAACTGGGTCGACGAGCAAGATTGGGAAAACTTCAAAGACCTCGGCCGCGCCGTCAAGGCGACGCGCATCGTCTACATCGAACTCGATGACTTTGAACTCTACAAAGGCAAGACCCTCTACCAGGGACGCGCGGAGATCACGATGCGGGTCTACGACATGGAAGATCGCGAGCGCTTGATCTTCGAGCGTCAACTCGGCCAGGTCCTCTTCCCCCGCAACAGCGGCATCCCGGCCTCCGACAAGCCGGTCCAGCAATTCGAGCGTCAGTTCGTCGACGTGATTGCGGTGCAGATTGCCGAGCATTTCTATCGGCACACGGCGAATGCCGACTACGCCCTCGACTCGGTCGCGAACCACTAAAACGCCTCTAGCCCCGGGCTCCGCCCGGGGGTGGCTCGACATTCAGCATGAGTTCGCCCCCCCCGCTTACAGCGGCGGCGGATCGCGCCGCGGCGGACCCTGCGGTTCGGGACGCGGCGGTCGCGGCGGATTGTTGCTCGGCGGTTCGATCGGCGGCAGCGGCGTGAACGCCTCGTCCCAACGCCAACCGAGCGGCGTCGAGAGTTCCCGCTCGGCCATCGCAGCCCACGGCGTCCCGGGGTGATCTTTCGTCACCCGCGTGAGGTACTCTTCAGCCTTCCCCGCGAGCTTTTCCAGCGACGTGTTGGCAAACGCCTTGTCCGGTCGCAGCACCCACGTGTTGTTCCGGTCATCCTTAAACGCTTTCCCTTGCTTCGCTTCCGCGAGCAGCACGTTGTAGCCGTCGGTTCGCGTCTTCACAGCTAGCGCCCGTCCGAGGGCCAAGTCGTACCCCGCCTGCCAACGCGGTTCCTCGAGCTTCGCGCGGTCTGGTTCGCCGGCGAGCAACGTTTGGCAAATCGCATCGAGCTTCGGCTGCAAGATCGCCGCCGAGCGTTGGGCCAATGAAAGCGCCTGCGCCAGCTCCGCCTCATCACGCTTCGGGAAACGCAGCCGCACGTTCTCCATCGGCGAGGTCCACGACATCTGCGCCGCTTGAATGAGCGCGCTGCGAGCACGATTTGTTTGCAGCAGCCGCGCGTACTCCTGCGCCGGGACGTAGTCGGGCTGGTAGCGCCGCATCGCATCGGCGTCGAAGAACATCGCGATGTGGGCCGAAAGGTTCTTTGTTTCGTCGCCGCTGATGTGGCGGCCGACCACTCGGTTCGGATGCGACGTGAAGTAAAGCCCGCCCGTCTCGTAGCACAGTCGCGTCAGCGCGTACGGACCAAAACCCGAATCTAGGAGTTCATCGTCGTTGCCCTGGTCGGCGAACCGTAGCTTGAGCGCCTCTGGCATCAGCGATTCCGGTCCCAGCGACACCGGCACCCACTGCGGCCGCTGATCGAACTTGGGATCGGGGTCGATGTACTTCACATACGCTGTATCGCGACCGAACGGGGCCGGCCGACCGACGACGTATACCGGCATCGCGTACTTACGACAGACGCTCACCGTGTCGTCGACCAGCGGAATATCATCGCCCGCTTCGTCGGTGAAGACGACGATCATCACATGCCGCTTGCCGTTCTTCGCCGAGCGGTAGGTGCGAAACTTTTCCGCCACCATCCCCACGGCGCGGAAGACGTTTTCCTGCCCTGTTTCGTCGTCGCTAATTCTCTTAATGGCTTGCTTGATCTCCTCCATCCGGTCGGTCGGCTCTTTGGTGAGCATCGTCGGCTCGGCGCCGAAGCCGACGACGGCCGTCAGCAGCGGCTTGTCCTTGTGGCGGCGGAAGGCCGGATTATCCGCGGCGTCGATCACGCCCAATTCCTCGTAGATCCGCTGGAAGCGTTTGATGACCCGCTCGCGCTCTTCGCGGAGGCTGCCCGATTGGTCGAACATCCACACGACCATCGTCGGCCGTTGTTCGAGCGAAGTGAGAATCTCGTGCGTCAGCCGATCGATGGCGCCCTCGGCGCCGCTGGATCCGACGCTGCCGGCGCCTTGCACCGAAACGGTGCTCAAGAACTGCGGCCCCTGCGAAATCTCCGTGCCGAGTTCCACCGCCACGCGGTTCCCGGTATCGGCGAGCAGATCGGCCTGCTCCATGACGATCGACTGCTCGCTGAAGTCGACGCCTGACGCCAAGGCGCCGCTGACGCCGCCGGTTCCCATGGCGCCGATTTCAGAACTGGCGACGTCGCTCGAGGCGAACTCATCCGACAAGGGCGCTGGTTCGGGGAGCTCAAAGCTTTCGAGCGCGAGGTCGACCGGCGCCTGCACGATGGGGATTGCGAGCGACGCCACGGTCATCGCGGTCAGCGCCGCGGCATGGACGAGCAAGCTCGTCGCCCACGCCGCCGAATCGCCGCGAATGAAGCGGGTCGCGCGTGGAATGTCGACGTCGCCATCGGCCAACGGCGGAGCGGTCGGATTGCCGGCCATGGGCGAACTCGAAAGAGAAGGGCGTGGATATCTCCATTTTGCCTGTTGAGAGGCGATCCGGCAAGAAAAGTCGCCCGTCGAGGCCAGGGCGGCAGGACGTTTTCGACTTTCGTGAAAGAGAGCAGTCGGCGCGTTATCATGGACGGCTCCGCCAGCGTGGCTTGCCGCCGGTTCCATGCGGTGCTGAACGCTCGCGGATTCAGCCGTTGGAATGAACTATGAAATCGCCGGTCTGTCGTAGCTCATGGGTTTTTGCGTTGGCGCTCGCCGCCGTGGCGGCGGCGCCGGTTGCCGCACAGCCGGCCCGAACGAAGGTTCCAGACCCTATTGAGGTGTCGCTGCCGACCAAGGACGGCGTCCAGCTGCGGGCGACCTACTACGCCAGTACGGCGGGACAGCAGGCCGTGCCGGTGGTCATGCTGCACGATTTCAACGAGACGCGGGCGGTCTTCGACCCCCTGGCGCGAGCCCTGCAGAACCCGCGGGTTCCCGAGAATCCGGCGGCGCCCCGCATCGCGCCGCGGGCCGTCCTGACCGTCGACTTGCGCGGCCACGGCGGCAGCAAGACCGCGCACTCGGCCAGCGGCGCAACGCAGGAACTCGAATCAAACCGCTTCCAGCAGCAAGATTTTCGCGCGATGGTCGACCTCGACATGGAGGCGGTTCGCACTTTCCTCGTGCAGGAGAACGACGCCGGCAAGCTAAATCTCAACTCGCTTGGCCTGCTGGGCAGCGGCATGGGTGCCAACGTCGCGATGATCTGGGCCGCGAAGGATTGGTCGACTCCGCCGCTGGCCGTTCGTAAGCAGGGGCAAGATGTGAAGGCCCTCGTCTTGCTGTCGCCGCGTTGGAACTTCAACGGCCTGATCCTACGCGACCCGTTGAGGTTCCCGCCGATTCAACGGCAGCTATCGGTATTGATCGCTTACGGCGCTGAGGACAAAGCGGTGGCGAAGGATTGCCAGAACATCGTCAGCATTCTCAGTAAGCACCATCCCGATCCGCCGGCTGATCGCGTCGAGCAGCTCAAAGACTTTTTCGTCTACGCTCCCGAAACCCGCCTGCAGGGAACGAAGCTCCTCACCAGCGATGCTTTCGGCATCGGCCAAAAGATCGTCAGCTTCCTGGAATCGCGATTGGGGAGTAAGTCGTTCCCCTACTCGGTGCGTAAGCACTAGCGAGAGCCTGTAGCCCTGGGCTCCGCCCGGGGGTGACGCGGCGTACGGCAACGCTCGGCGCGAGGGAAACCGACCCCCGGGCGGAGCCCGGGGCTAGGAATGCCGGACGAACGCGACGCGCTCTAGTGGGCCTGAGCCGTCGCCGCGGCCTCAGCATTAGCCGGAATCGCCAACTCCGCCCCGATCGGCAGCAGGTGGGGATTCTCCAGCACCTCGCGGTTGAGATCGAACAGCTCGAGCGCCCGGGCCTCGTCGCCGAGGTAGCGTTTGGCCAAGCTTTCGAGCGAATCCCCCGCGTGGACGACGTGCGTTTGCGTCGCCGCAGCCGTTTCCATCTCGGGTAGCGGCGCGAGCGCAAAGGGCAGGGGAGCGACGCCGTCGGCAACCGGCGGCTTGGCCGTCGTGTAGGGCTGTGGCGCCTGCAGGCTCACCGCGGCGAAGGGATTCTGCTCCGGCGGCGCGGCTTGTTCAGCCAGCGGAGTCGGCGCTGCAACGGCGGGCGACGCGGCCATCAGATCCTTCGCCGGCGCAGCGGTCGTATTCGGAGCGACGGTTGCCGGCGATGCTGCTGGAACGACGTTCGTCGGTCGATCGCGCCGCCAGGGCCAAGCAAGGCAAACGCCCACGCCAAGAACAGCGCAGGCCGCGATCAGTTTGGGTGTGCGCGGGACCACAGCGAGCCGCCTCAGGGAGAGAGGGTAGACGACGAACCGCCCGGCAGTGCCGGCTAGTTCCCCTCTAAGATTCCCATCGGCGTTGCATGCTAGCGACAATCAGTCGCGGATGGCCAAATGGGCCAGCTCCGCGCGATCCAACGTCGGATGACGCCGGCTAGGCAAAGCCTAACGCTCCCGCTCGGAACGTCATTGCATCTGCGCTTCTAGCCCCGGGCTCCGCCCGGGGGTGAGCTTCCATCACGCTAAGCGTTGCGGTCCGCTGCGTCACCCCCGGGCGAAGCCCGGGGCTAGGAGACGCTTTAGCTCTTCGCCGTGGTGCTCGGCGCCGGGCCGCTTTCGAACCGCTCGGCCAGCCACAGCAGCACCGGGTTGGCGATGAAGATCGTGCTGTAGCAGCCGGCGATGAAGCCGACGAGCAACGCGAAGGCGAAGGCGTGAATGCCGTCGCCGCCGAAGATGTACAGCACGACGACGCTCGTCAGGGTGGTGAACGAGGTCAGAATCGTCCGCGCCAACGTTTGGTTGACCGAGAGATTGATAATCTCCTTCGTCAGTCGCGGGCTCTTCCCCTTCACTTCGCGGATCCGGTCGAAAATAACGATCGTATCGTTGAGCGAGTAGCCAATGATCGTCAGGAACGCGGCGACGAGCACCAGGTTGATCTGGAACTTGTCGACCAGGAACAGCGACGCCACGCCCTCGGCGCCGTTGACGAAGTACGCCGACAAGGCGACGAAGCCGAGCGTGACGAGCACGTCGTGGATGAGCGCGATCACCGCGGCGATGCCGTAGATCACGCCGTGGAACCGGAACCAAACGTAGGCGATGATGCCGACGAGGCAGAGGATCATCGCCGCGGCCGCGGAGGTGGCCATCTGACCGGCGACGCGGCCGCCGATCTTGCTGGAGAGCGGGAAGATCGGCTTCGCGTTGGTTTCAGCCGCGATCTGATCGAAGATCGCCTTCGCTTCCGCCGGCGGCAAGGCGATGGAGACTTGCCACTCTTCCATCGCGCGGTTGCTGCCCTCGCGATAGTCCTCGTTGGTAATCTCGTAGACGACTTCGCCTTTGCCTGCTTTCTTTAAGGCGTCGCCGATCATCTGATCAAGCGTGTCGTGGCTCACGCCAGAGGCGTCGCCATCCTTATCGGCGGCGAACTTCAGCTTGGCGGTGGCGCCGCCGGCAAAGGGATTGGCTTCCACGTCGGCGGCAGCGGGTGCTGCAGGCGTTGCGGGAGTCGTCGTCGCTGCCGGCGTTTCCGTGGCGGGCGCCGGCGTTTCGGCGGCTGGTTCAGCAGCCGGTTCCGCGGCGGGAGTTTCCGCCGCTGGAGCGGCTTCCTCGGCCGGCTTGGCCTCTTCCGCAGCTTCGCCTTCCGGCGCGGCGGTCACGGATTCATTTTCGGCGGGCGGCGTCGCTTCTTCGGTCTCCGCCGGTTGAAGCAGCGTGACGTACGACAGCGGGGAAGCGAACTTGAGGCCGCGCACCAGGTCGAGCGGTTTCACGGCCGGCAGCAGCGAGGTCTGCTCGCCCGGGGCGAATTCCTTCACCTCTTCGACGTTGACTTGGTACTTCTTCAGCTTGTCGCCGAACGCGTCCTTCAGAATGTTCTCGACCTCGACGACGTCGTCGTTGATCGTCGTCACGGTGTAGCGTGTGTCGTCGTCGCCCATCTCGACGAGCGAGAGGTTCTCTTCGCCGAGCGGGGTCGTTTGCAACGTTTCATAGACTTCGGCGTAAGGCGTCGGCTTGTCGTCTTCGAACACGATCGTCACCGAACTGCCGCCGGTGAAGTCGATGTCGAACAAGTCTTGCCCGCGCTTGGCGACGGCGAACAGGCCGATGCCGATGACCACCAGCGAGGCGATGATGCTCGGCAGGCGCCAGCCGACGAAGTCGAAATTCGTTTCGCCGATGAATTCCCGCATGCTCATGTTCTTGAGCCAGCCGCGGCGTTCGGCGACGTCGAACACGATGCGGGTGAGGAACACCGCCGTGAACACGCTCATCACGATGCCGAGGACGAGCGTGACGCCGAAGCCCTTCACACTGTCGGGGGCGATCTTGTAGATGACGACGCCGGTGATCAGGTTCGTCACGTTCGAGTCGATGATCGTGATGCTCGCCCGGTCGAAGCCGTTGCGAATCGCCATCCGCAGCGCCGTCCCCTTCTTGAGCTCGTCGCGGATGCGTTCGTAAATGAGCACGTTCGCGTCGAGCGACATACCGACGGTAAGCACCAAGCCGGCGAGACCGGGCAAGGTGAAGGCCGCTTTGATGAGCACCATGCTGCCGAGGATCAGTAGCATGTTCGCCGCCAGGCCGAGCCACGAAATGAAGCCCGCCTTCTTGTAGTAAATGACCATGAAGATCGCGACGAGCACGAGCGAGATGAGCAGCGAATTCTTGCCCTTCTCGATCGTCAGCTGGCCGAGCGTCGGGCTGATTTGCGCGCGGCTGATCGGCACCTTGTTGAGCGCGGCGGGCAAGCTGCCGGCATTGAGAATGCCAACCAGGAAGTCGACTTCGCCCTGGTCGTCGAGCCCTTCGATGATGCCGCGGTCGGAAATGACGGCGTTCAGGTTAGGAGCCGAGAGCAGACGGCTGTCGAGCAAGATGCCGAGTTGGTACTTGGCTCCCGACGGCGCCGGCTGATGGGCACGGGTGAGACGCTCGAACCGACGAGCCCCTTGGCTGTTGAAGGTGAACGAAACCGCCGGACGGCCCGACTGATCGATGTCGCCCGCGGCGTTGCGGAGGTACTCGCCCGTGACGTCCCAGCCGTCGTTCGTCATGATGAGGGCCTGCGGCGTCTTCGAGTTCGTCCGTACGACCAGCGCGCGACCGGCTTGTTCTGGCGTCCCGAACTGCTTCTCGTCGAACTCCACCCAGCGGGCGACTTCCTTGCCGTCGACGCGGACGATGTTTTGGTTCGCCGGCATACGCTCGGCGAGATCGATGATCGCCCGGTGCTGATCGAACTGCCGCGAGGCGGTGATGCGGAACTCGAGCACGCCCGCCGTGTAGATGCGGCGTTCGATCGCTTCGAGCTCGGCCTTCTCGGCCTTCGGAATGATGATTTCGATTTGGTCGTCGCCGAACCGCTTGATCGAGACTTCCTTCGTACCGGCGGGATCGACGCGCTCGATGAGCGCCTTGATTAGCGCGGCCATCGTGTCGCTACGGCTCACGTTGCCGTAGGTTTGCCCGCCCGTGGCGGCCTGCTTTTCTTCAGCGACTTCCTCGGCGCCTTCGGCTTCGAGTTCCGCGTCGTCGCGTTCGGTGTCGTCGACGGCGACGTCCTTCTCGTCTTCTGCAGCAGCGTCGTCGGTCTTCGCCGCTGGCTCTGCGGCAGCTCCTTCGCGCTTCTCGACTTCGTAAATCAGCGTGATACCGCCGCTCAAGTCGGGACCGAGCTTGATTTCACCGAGCGCGACGACGACGCCCGCCGCGGCCAGCACGCCGATTGCCACCGCAAACTTCCAGGCGTAGTCGGGCATGCGCAGCGACTTGGCCAGCATGTTGCCGATGATGATCGGCACGACGAACAGCGCGATGATGATCCCGATGTTCCGCAGGGCGATCATGCTGACGCCGCCTTCGACGGGGGCGTCGGCAGGGGCTGCGGCCGTCGCCGGCGTGCCGCTGGGGGCCGCTTGCGCGAAGCAGGGCGAGGCGAGCCACGTCGATGAGAGAACGACTGCCGCGGCGAGCAGCCCGCGAAACGCCTTCATGGCTGGTGACGAGCGACGGACGAGGGACTCGAATTCCATGGCCTAAAACCTGTCTATGACTTGCTCAGGTGACGTTCGCCGGGCGGGCAACCTTGCCGGGCAGGCGACGCATGCGTTGAGTTGTGATGATTTGTGTTGTTAGGAGGCGAGTCCGCAGACCCGGCACATTGCTCTCGCGAGACTAGGCTGACTTCTCTTCGTCCGTCAGGACGCGGGCGATCGCCGAGGCGCCGACGCGAATCTTGGCGCCGGTCGACTCATCGACGCGAATCGTCACGATCGCGCCGTCGGGATTGCGTTGGACGTTGGTGACGACCCCGTGGATGCCGCCGATGGTCACCACGCGATCTGTTTCTTTCAGGCTGTCGAGCAGCGACTTGAACTGTTGATCCTTCGCCTTCTGCGGACGCAGAATCACGAAGTAGAACAGCACCATGATCAGCGACAGAGGGACGAGCAAGCTGCCAAACGGCGAGCCTGGCTGCTCCGCAGCGGTGCCATCAGCGGCCGCTTTCGGCGCCTCAGCCGTGGCGGCTGTTTCAGCCGTTTCAGCCTGTGCGAGTAATCCCCACGACGTAAATTCCATCACTTGCACCCAATTCGCCGCGCGCGGCCGGGGCCGCAAAAGAAGACGGAGGCAGGCGCAGCCGCTGATGGCCGCGGAACCCTAGACATCAAGATGACTTGCGCCGTAGAAAACCGCCGCCGGCGGATTGGCCGAGATCGCCGCGAAGCGCCTAGCGACCCTGCTGGCCAGCCTGCAAGCGAGCCATCATAAGTCTTGGCGGCGCAACGAACAAGGGCGTCAAGTCGCCTCATTCCAGCCCCTCATCCGCTCCTCCCGGAAGGGGGCAAACGAGTCCGCTGCGATCGCCTCCCGGGCGCGGGTCATCAGCCGTTGGTAGTACGCGAGGTTGTGGATCGAGGCCAAGATCGGCCCGAGCATTTCGCCCGCCTGGAACAGATGGCGGATGTATCCTCGACTATGTTGGCAGGCAGGGCAGGGGCAGTCGGCTTCGATCGGCTGGCGGTCGCGTTCGTGGGAGGCGTTCCGCAGCCGCACGGGGCCGCGATCGGTGAAAACGAGGGCGTTCCGGCCGTTGCGGGTCGGCATCACGCAGTCGAACATGTCGATCCCGCGGGCGACCCCCTCGATAAGATCCTGCGGCCGGCCGACCCCCATCAGGTACCTCGGGCGGTCGACGGGCAGCTCGGGGACGACTACGTCGAGGGCGGCGTACATCTCGGCCGGCGGCTCGCCGACGCTCAGGCCGCCGACGGCGTAGCCCTGGAAGTCCATCGCCACCAACTCCTGGGCGCACCGGCGGCGGAGGCCCGGATCGAGACCCCCTTGAACGATCGCCAGTAGCATTTGGTCGCTGCGTTGGGCGGCCTTCTGGCACCGCTCGGCCCAGCGGACGCTCCGCCAGGTCGCCTCTTCGACCACCGACGCCTCGTTCGGCAGGGCCACCACATGGTCGAACGCCATGATGAAGTCGGCGCCGAGCGCTTCCTGGATGGCAATCGAACGCTCTGGCGAGAGCTGGATCTTCGAGCCGTCGATGTGCGAGCGGAATTCGACTCCCTCTTCGCTCAGCTTGATTCGATCAGCGAGGCTGAAGACTTGGAACCCGCCGCTGTCGGTGAGGATCGGCCCCTGCCAGCCGGTGAAGGCGTGAAGGTCGCCGAGCGCTGCGACGGTTTCCTCGCCCGGGCGGAGGGCGAGGTGGTAGGTGTTCGCCAGGATGATCTGAGCGCCGGTCTCGCGGACGCGGTGGATGTCGACGCCTTTCACTGTGCCGAGCGTGCCGACTGGCATAAACGTCGGCAGCTCGACCGTTCCACGCGGGGTGTGCAGCCGGCCGAGCCGCGCCGACGTCTGGGCGTCGGCGTGCAGCAGTTCGTAGCGAAATGGCGATGAATTGGTCATGAAATGAATAACCCCCGGCTTGAAGAGCCGGGGGCTAAGCGTTGGTTTTAAAATTGTCGCGTCGCGGCGAGATCAGTCGCCACGGAGCTTCAAGCTGTTCGCGGTGAGCTTCTCGCGAACTTCGTTGAGGCTGGTGACGCCGAAGTTCTTGCACTCCAGCAGATCGTCGCCGGTGCGGCGAACGAGTTCGCCGATCGTCGTGAGGCCCAAGCGGACCATGCATTTGCGAGCACGAACCGACAGGTTGAGATCGGCGATAGGGCGATCGAGCAGGGCCCGTTCGTCGTCGCTCATCGGATTGGCTTCGTAGACCGGCTCTTCCTGCCACTTCGTCGAAGCGAACTGGCCGAGTTCGAGGCCCTTCGACGAGAGCATTTCGCGAATCTCGACGAGCGAGGTTTCGCCGAAGTTCTTGCTGGAAAGGAGCTCTTGCTCGGTCGTCTCGGTGAGATCGCCGAGGGTCATGATCCCCATCTTCTGCAGGCAGTTGCGGCTGCGAACGGAGAGTTCGAAGTCGGTGACCGGCACGCTGAGGATTTGCGACAGGCGATCCTGACGACGGCGAGCTTCCTCGTCGTAGTACATGTCACGCGAGGCGTCGGCGTCCTTGAAGTAGAGCCGAGCCCGTTCGTGGCCGGGGAAAATGTCGAGGATCCGCAGGTAGCACTGCTTGGCCCGTTCGAAGTGTTCGATGTCTTCGTACAGCAGGCCGAGGTTGAGCAGGGTGCCGACGTTGGTCGGGAACTGCTTGGCAGCCCGCTCGTAGAGCTGGCGAGCGTAGTCGTCGTTGCCGTGGCGATCGTTCTCAAGGGCCAGGCCGAACAAGACGCCGGGATGGGTCGAGTCGGAGTCGATAGCCCGTTCGAGCAGGGCGATCACTTCACCGCGGTTGTCGCCCATGGCAGCCACGGCAGCCGAGCGCTGGTAAAGGTATTCGGCGGTTTGCTCCACGGCGCCCGAGAGGCCGTCGAGAACCTTCAAGGCGCCGGCGGGGTCGCCGTTGTAGCGCATCGCCTCGGCCTTGGCGAGGTTGACGTCGTCTTTGTTGTAGCCGGCTCGCTCGGCCGATTCGTAGGCCTTCAGGGCGTCGGCGTACTTGTCGAGGGCGAGGTAGGCCTTGCCCAGGTAGAAGTGCGTCAGCGCGCCGCCGTCGGCGCTGGTGAGCGTTTGGATCGCGTCGGTGTAGCGACCGATCAGGAACTGGCAGACGCCCAGGCGGGCGGAGGCGGCAGGGGTGCGGCCGCTCTGCTGAGCCAGTTCGTTGGTCGCATCGCGCAGAGTGCGGAAGTTGTTGTAGTCGCTCGAGATGGCCTGCGAGATCTGCTTGATCTCGTTCGGTCCGAACGTGCTGTTGGAAATGACAGTTTGACGCAGGTCGAATTCCAAAACTGGCGACATCTTCGAATCTCTCTCCGTGTAAGTCAGGCATGCTTGCCCGACGGATCTCCGCTCCGGACGGTGCGTAGGGCGGCAACCCGATCTACGCACCGGTCAGGCTCGGAAGCCTGACCTACGGGAAGAGCCAGCGGTCGGAGTCGAACCGACAACCCCCGCATTACGAATGCGGTGCTCTGCCAATTGAAGCTACGCTGGCGTGGCGAGAGCCGGAGAGACAGACGATAGTCGCCGTCAGGCCAACCCGGCCAAGCTACGCATTGTGGCGCAGCAAGGGCGGAAGCGTCAAGGCGGCGTCTCGCGAGTCTGAAATGTAGGTCGTGGCAACGCCTTGCGGCGATTGCCCGACGGGAGAGAAAGTCGGCTGGCGAGCGGCCGGCACTCGCGGATTTTTTCTGGGATTCGGTTCTGACGGCTAGAGGGCAGGGAGGAGCACAACATTGATGTCGCGTCGCTCCTGCGGCAGGAATGCGATTTTAGGCGACATTAACGATTTTTCATAAGTTGTTTGATGGTAAATGCTTGCGATTTTACGTGGCCGCTAAATGTCGCTTTTTGAGGCGACATGAGCCTGTGCTAGCGTCTTTTTGACCGTTTGAAGCTTGTTAACTCGTTGGTTGCGTGAACGCCTGTTCATTGTGGCGGATTGGGTGGCCGAAAGCAAGTCGCGAAGTGGAGTTTTCTGGGTGGCACGCAGGCTGCGCCACGCGGCTAAATGGCCGGGAGGCTGTAGGGCACCGCGTTTGGGGGCTGCTTGGAGCTGTCGTTGACCGCGCGGGGGGGCAATTCGATAATCGCTAGCTTGCTACAGCGCTTGCCGCCTCCTGCCCACGAATCCCCGCCGATTTTGCCGCGTGCCGATTATTCGCCATCTTGAGCAACTGCCCGCCGCCGCTCGCGGGGGGGCGATGGCGATCGGAAATTTTGACGGCGTTCACCTGGGGCACCGGCGGATCGCCGAGCGGCTGCTCGAACGGGCCCGCGAGGTCGGCGGCCCCGCGATTGTCTTCACGTTTGACCCCCATCCGGTACGGTTGCTGCGACCGAGCGAATCGCCGCCGCCGCTTACTTGGACGGAGCGCAAAGCCCAGCTGCTGAAGGAGATAGGCGTCGACTGGGTCGTCGCCTACCCCACAGACCAACGGCTGCTGCAGCTCACGGCTCAGCAGTTTTTCGACCAGATCGTCGTCGACGCCGTTGGGGCGCGGGCGATGGTCGAGGGGCCGAATTTCTACTTTGGCCACAATCGCGAGGGGACGATCGAACGCCTCGGCCAAATGACCGACCAGGCCGGAATGACGCTTGATATCGTGCGACCGGTCGAACTCGACGGGCAACTTGTTTCGAGTTCGCTGATCCGCCGATTGATTGGCGCGGGCGAGGTCGCCGCCGCGGCGACGATGCTCACGGAGCCATACCGAATCCGCGGGATGGTGACGCACGGGGCAGGGCGGGGAAGCCATATCGGCTTCCCGACCGCGAATCTGGAAGCGATCGACACGCTGTTGCCAGCGGTGGGCGTCTATGCAGGCCGAGTGCCGCTAGGCGGCAAGTTGGTCGGCGCGGCGATCAACATTGGGCCCAATCCGACGTTCGGCGAGCAGGCGCACAAGGTCGAAGTCCATTTAATCGACCGCGAGGAGTCGCTGTATGGCGAGCCGCTGGAGGTCGAGTTTCTAAGTAAACTGAGAGACGTGCGGGCGTTTGGTTCGAAGGAAGAATTGATCGCCCAACTGCGCGAGGACGTGTCGCGGGCGCGCGAGATTGCAGGGTAGAGTTTTTAACCACGAAACAGTCGAAAAGAACGAAAAAGAAGGATTTGAACCACTAAGACACGACGGCCACGAAGGGTCGCTAAGAAAGCATCGTTGCCGCTTCTCTTCTTTCGTGTGTTTCGTGGTTAAATCGCAATCAATAATTTCACCAGCAAGGCAAATAAACAGATATGAAAATCGATTGGCAGCCGCTGGTGGAGATTATTCAATCGCATGAGCGATTCTTGCTGACGAGCCATCAGCGCGCCGATTGCGATGCGGTTGGCAGCGAGATGGCTCTTGCGCTCATTTTGGAAACGCTCGGCAAGCAGGTGGCGATCGTCAATTCGGATGCTGTGCCGGAGCACATCGCGTTCATGGATCCGTACGGCCGCGTGGCGGTGATCGGCGCGTCGGCGCCGCTCGAAGCGATGCGGGCGTTTGAGGTGATGATCGTCGTCGACACGAGCGCCTGGGGGCAGCTCGGCGGCATGGCCGAAGTACTGCGGAGCTTTAAGGGCGTGAAGGCGGTCATCGATCATCATGCGAGCGAAGACGACCTCGGCGCCATCGTGTTCAAGGACAGCACCGCCGAAGCAACGGGGCGGCTCATTCTGCAGCTGGCGAAAGAACTCGGCGTGCCGATCACGCCAGAGATTGCGGCGCCACTGTTCGCCGCGATCGCGACCGACACTGGTTGGTTCAGGTTCCCATCGGTGACGGCCGATACGTTCGCGGCGCTCGCCAAGCTGACGGCGGCGGGAGCGAGCCCGGCGAAGACGTTCGCGGTGCTTTACGAGCAGCACAGCCTGCCGCGGCTCCACCTGCGCGGGCGAATTCTCGAGCAGGTCACGCCCGAGTGCGATGGGCGAATGATGTGGACGCAAGTTTCGGCCGCCGACTTCCGTGAGACGGGCGCCCAGAAGACTGACACCGAAGATGTGATTAACATGCTCCTCACGGTGAAGGGCGTCGAAATCGCGGTATTGTTCGTTGAACTTGAGCCGACGCTGACGAAGGTGAGTTTGCGGAGCCGCAGCGGGTTCGACGTCAATCAACTCGCGGCTCAGTTCGGCGGCGGCGGGCACAAAGCGGCGGCAGGGATCAGCTTTCCCGGCGCGATGGCCGACGCGCAGCAGGCGGTATTGGCCGCGTTACGGAATGGATTGGAACAAAGTCCGCAGAATTAGCGTAAGTTTTTTGCGGGATGGGGTGTTGGTTTTTGTCAGTTGTCAGTTGTCAGTTGTCAGTTGTCAGTGACGGGGCGATTGAATTTTTACGGAGCGAGCCCCGGAGGGGCGGAATGTTGTAGCCGGGGGGCGTGAGCCCCCGGATTGAGTGTGCAGCGCGCGTCGTAGCCCCGGAGGGGCGACAGAGTCGTTGCGATAGCGTGGGAATTGTGCCGCCCCGTTGGGGCTCTTGTTTAATCTGGATCGTCGAACCGGGGGCTTACGCCCCCGGCTACATCATGTCGCGGCGCTGCCGCTAAATGCGTATCGAGCGCCCGCCTTCCAGCGGGCTTCAACTTTTCCGAACTCACTTCGCCTATGTCGAACACTCCCGACCAACCTCCGCCGTCACTGGTCAAAATTCCCGGCAGGGAATCGGACAATCGCCGATCGTTCTTCGCGATCACTGCGGCCGTCGTCACCGGCAGCATTGCCGTGCTGACGCCGATTGGCGTCGGCATCGCGGCGTTTCTGACGCCGCTGTTTCGTAAGAGCAAGTCGCCCGAGGTGCGAATCGCGTTGCTCGACCAAGTGCCCGACGACGGCATGCCGCGCTACTTCCCCGTGGTGGCCGATCGCGAAGATGCGTGGACGCGCTATCCGGCGCAGCGCGTCGGCGCGGTGTACCTCGTTCGCAAACCTGGTAAGGAGAAGCCGACGGCGTTCACGGCGAAGTGTCCTCATGCGGGCTGCTTCATCGGCTACACGCCGGGGTCGAAGGTTTTTCAATGCCCGTGCCACACGAGCGCGTTCAACCTCGACGGTTCGCGGGTGAACGGCGACGCCGAGGTGGCGCCGCGCGGGATGGATACGCTTCCGGTGTCGATTCGTCAGGCGAAGACCGGCGACGGCAATTCAATCGCTGAGGTGTGGGTCGAGTTCATCGACTTCCAGACCGGCCACAAGGAAAAGATTCCGACGGCATGATGAAGCTCTTTCGAAGCGTTGGCGACTGGCTCGACGATCGGGCCGGCGTGCGGAAGCTGATCCACGAATCGCTCTACGAGCCGATCCCCGGCGGCGCGCGGTGGCGCTACGTCTGGGGTAGCACGCTCGTGATGGCGTTCATGACGCAGCTCATCACCGGCATCTTCCTGTGGATGGCGTACAGCCCGAGCACGCAAACGGCTTGGGAAAGCGTCTTCTACATCCAGTACGAGATGAACGGCGGTTGGCTGCTGCGCGGCATTCACCACTTTATGGCTCAGGCGATGGTGGTGCTGCTGGCGATTCACTTCCTGCAAGTGGTGTGGGACGGGGCCTACCGCGCGCCGCGCGAGCTGAACTTTATTCTCGGTCTCGTGCTAATGTTGATCGTGCTGGGGCTCGCGCTCACCGGCTACTTGTTGCCGTGGGATCAGAAGGGCTACTGGGCGACGAGCGTCGGCACCAATCTCGCCAGCCAGACGCCGGCCGTGGGACCGGAGGTGAAGAAGCTTGCCATTGGCGGCAGCGAGTATGGGCATCAAACGCTGACGCGGTTCTTCGCATTGCACGCGGGCGTGTTGCCGGGGGCGCTGATGGCGTTCCTGGTGCTGCACATCGCGCTCTTCCGGCGGCATGGGCTCCACGCGCGGAAGCCCGATCCGGCCAAGGATGCGATGTTCTGGCCCGATCAGGTGCTGAAGGACAGCATCGCGGCGCTCGCCGTGCTGACGGTGGTGCTGCTGCTGACGATCTACTTCGGCGGAGCGGAACTCACGGCGCCGGCCGATCCGGCGAACCCCTACGACGCCGCGCGGCCCGAGTGGTACTTCCTGTTCCTGTTCCAGTTTTTGAAGTGGTTCCCAGGCGAGCTCGAAGTTTGGGGGGCGTTCATCATCCCCGGGCTGATCATGACGGTGCTGTTCCTGATGCCGTGGATCGGGCGGACGCGCACCGGGCATCTCATCAACATCGCGATGCTCTGTGTGCTGCTCGGCGGCGCCGCGGCGCTGACGGCGCAGGCGATTCACGAAGATTACTTCGCCGCGTGGAATTCGAAGGAAGAGATCCTCAAAGCGGGCGATCCAGTGCAAGAGGCGCGCTACGAAGCGTCGGAGCGATTCCTCAACGCGAAGGAAGAAGCCCATCGCGAAGCGGAGCGGGTGATCGAGCTGGCCGAGTCGCCGATGCGGATTCCGCCGGCGGGGGCGCTGTCGCTCATGTACGACGATCCGCTGTTGCAAGGGCCGAAGCTGTTCGCGCAAAACTGTGCGAGCTGCCACAACTACGTCGATCCGACCAAGCCCGTTGAAGAGCAACCGCACGCGATCGTCAACGCCGAGCCGACGGCGCCGAATTTGTTTGGCGTCGGCAGCGAAGCATGGGCGCTGGGGATTCTCAATGCCGAGAAGATCGTCAGCAAGCACTATTTCGGATACCCAGGTTCGCCGTTCGTCGACGGCGACATGGTGACGTACGTCATGGAAGCGGTCGGACCCGACGTCGACGACGAGCAGCGGGCGAAGGCGAAAGAGGCATTCGCCAAAATTGCCGAGACGCTGGAAGCCGAGGCGGCGCTGCCGACGGCGCCGAAGACGAATCAGGAGCGGCAAAACCGCATCGCCGAAGGCCGCGAGTTGATGACCGGCGGACTTGCCGACATGCTCGAGGGCGGCATGAGCTGCACTGATTGCCACAAGTTCCACGACGAGGGCGACCTCGGTTTGGCGCCCGACCTCACCGGCTACATGTCGCGGGAGTGGCTGCTGGCGTTCGTGCGGAACCCGGCGGGCGAACGTTTCTACGGCGACAACAATGACCGCATGCCGGCGTTCGGGCCGCACGACAACCCGCAGCTGAACCAGCTGGACGACAAGTCGCTCGGGCTGATCGTCGACTGGCTACGGGGCGACTGGGTGCGCGTGAGCGAGCCGGTGGAGAAGTTTGACGAGGCTCCTTAAGAAGATCTCACGCAAAGGCGCGAAGGCGCAAAGGAAATGCGGGGGACAGGTAGTTCCTTATTTGCATTTTCTTCTTTGCGCCTTCGCGCCTTTGCGTGAGACATCTTTGGGCGGAAAGTTCACGGAATCGTTACAGCTTCACACTCCGCCCACCCGATAGCAGGGGAGGATGCCGCGCGGCTTGCGCGGTGCTTGCACTCGTTTCCTCCTCGTGTGACCGCCATGTGGTGCCGCCATTGCCAGCAAGACGTTGCTGCCGCTCGCGAGGCGAGTGGTCCAGCGGCGTGCTCGCGCTGCCGGCGGGAATTCGTGGCGTTGCCGGGTGGTGCGCCGCCGACGCTGAAGCTGGCGGACGTCGCTGATTGCGGCGTCGCGCTCGAGGAGTTCGACCGGGCGGCAAGCGAACGGGCTTCGCTATCGCGGCCCAAGCTGGCCGGCGGCGACGACGAACTGCGGCGGCTCGAACGGATGTTGCGGCCGACGCTGCGGAGCGATTTTTCGCACGGCTCGCCGCTGCTGCGGGAGCCGGCGCCGCTCGATTCAAACTACGGCGAGCAGTCGTTCGCCATGCCGCCGACGCTTCGTGTTGCTTCGCACCAACCTGCGGCGACAGACGGCGCGTACTGCAAGCCGAAGTCGGCTTGGGGCGTGACGCTGCTGCTCACGCTTGGCTCGCTCGCCTTCTTCGCAGGCGTGGGGCTACTCGCGCTGGCGAACCTCTCGGGCGATGCGTTCGCCGCCCGCTGGGGCCTGCCGGCGACGCTCGCGGGCGAAGGGCTGCTCACGTGCGGCTTGGCATCGCTGGCCGTGCGATTGTGGCGTCGCGGCCGCAAGGTCGACGTGCGACTCGACTCGATCGACGAACGCCTCGGCGACGTGCAGGCAACGCTTGACCGGGCTGTCGGCGGAACGCTCCTGTGGGGCGACAACACGCTGCGAATCGACGCCGTCGAGCCGAACGTAGGCGGGCTGCGGCGCTCGGCGCTGGGCCGTAGCAGCTTCTAGCGCATGTCGCTCCTCACGATCATAAACCCTTCGGTCCCCTCCCCTCAAGGGGGAGGGAGCCACAACATTTGTGTAGAGCGGGCGGCTGCAATCACACCACCGGTTCTTTGTCGACCACGTGCTCGTGGTCGCGGATGTGATCGGGGCAATAGCAGCGCTGGCCCGAGCACTTCGAGCAGTAGCGGAACAACGTCCGCGGCGATTCGGCGCTGGAGAGCCCGCAGACGGCGCACGCATGCTTCGCCGGCGAGACGGCCCGCTTGGCGGCCGACTGAAAGCTCCGCCGGCGATGGCCCTGCTTCCACTCGCGGATGTGCTCGCGACCGAAGAAGAGGATGTAGTTCAGCACGGTGGCCAGCACCAGCATTCGTATCATCCAGTCGCCGCGAAGCAATACGTAGGCGAATAAGATCCACATCATAAGAGCGAGCCATTGGATGCGGATCGGCAATACGAAAAACAGGCGGATGATGAAATCGGGATAGAGCCTGGCGAAGGCCAAGAAAATGCTGCTGTACAGGAAAACGTTGCTCGCCGGAATCGCGGCGAGCTTGAGCATTTCATTTCCTTCTGGACCGATCTGCTGCTGCAGCACGTACCACCCGAGGAACGCCGCGGCGACGTTGGCAACGTAGCCGATCAGCAGGAACAAGTTGTATTTGAATGTTCCCCACTGCGTCTCGAGCGCCGTCCCGAATGTGTAGAGCAGCGAAAAGTAGAACACCGCGAAGATCGGAATCATTCCCGGCGGTTGAAATACGAACGTCGCCAGCCGCCAGACTTGCCCTTCCATCACCAGCGACGGCACGAGAAACACGCGATCGATCGACGCGCCTCCGGGAAGAATCCCGTTGGCGCCCATGTAGCCGACGAAGTAAAGCACCGCCTGTCCCACGATCAGCGTGATTGTCACATGCGGGACGGCGAGCCAGCCGAAGCGGCGTTCCAAACGATCGAGGAGAGTCAGCGGCATCGGAGTCAAGCAGGGGAGGGGAGGGCGTCGCGCGTGACGACGCTGCGACCAACCGGCCATTATGAGCCGTCGCGCACGCATTGACCACCTGCCTCGCAGGCGTTTGCCGCCCCGCCAGACGGCGCCTATAATCACCTCCCTATGAGCGTCATCGAGATCCGCGGACTGCGCAAGTCCTATCGCGTTTATCAAAAGAAGGAGGGGCTGCTCGCCTCCTTCCGCGGGCTGCTTCACCGCGAGTACCGCGAAGTCCACGCCGTCAAAGGGATCGACCTCGACGTCGAGAAGGGCGAATTCGTCGCCTTCCTCGGCCCGAACGGCGCCGGCAAGACGACGACGCTTAAGCTGCTTTCCGGCGTGATCACGCCAACTTCTGGCGAAGCGAAGGTGCTCGGCTACGTGCCGTGGGAACGCGATAACGACTATCGCCGCCGCTTCGCCCTGGTGATGGGGCAGAAGAATCAGCTCTGGTGGGATCTGCCCGCGCAAGAGTCGTTTCAGCTGCACCAAAAGATCTACCGCATCGATCCGGTCGCGTTCAAGCAAACGAAGGACGAACTGGTTGATCTGCTCGATGTCAGCAAGTTGCTCGGCCGACCGGTGCGCGAGCTATCGCTCGGCGAGCGGATGAAGATGGAACTGATTGCCGCGCTGCTCCACTCGCCCGAGGTGTTGTTCCTCGACGAACCGACGATCGGTCTCGACGTCGTCGCGCAGCACAACATTCAGAAGTTCCTGAAGCACTACCAGCAAGTGCGCGGCATCACGATTCTGCTGACCAGCCATTACATGAAGGACATCGCGGCGCTCTGCAAGCGCGTGGTGATCATCGCCGGCGGCGAGATCGTGCACGATGGGTCGCTCGAAGGGGTGATCGACCGCTTCAGCGACTACAAGATTCTCACGGTCGACTTCGCCGACGATCGCATGCCGAGCGACCTCGCTCGTTTTGGCGAGATCCGCGAAATCGCGCCGCCGCGGGCGAAGATCGAAGTCGATCGCAACCAAATCGCCAGCGTGCTCACCAATGTGCTCGCCAATTACTCGATCCTCGACGTCAGCGTCGAGGACCCGCCGCTCGAAGAGGTGATCGCCAGTTTGTTCGCGCTCAGCGAAAAGAAGGACGGCGATTCATCCGACGCCAACATCGCGGCCGCCGCGGCCAACGTCGCCGCCGCCGGCAATCGGTAGGAACCTCGCCCGCATGCTCGCCCGCGCTCAAATCTGGTGGACCGTCTTCACGATGTGCGTCGCCGAACGGCTCGCGTATCGCGGCGACTTCGTGCTCGGCACGACGATGCGGTTCTTGCCGATCATCACGCAGATCTTCTTGTGGACGGCAGTCTTTGCCTCGTCGGGCAGCGGCACGATGGTTGGCTTCACGCGCGACGATATCGTTGCCTACTACCTGCTGACGATGGTCGCCCGCGCGTTCTCGAGCATGCCGGGCCTGGCGAGCGGCATCGCCGGGCAAATTCGCAACGGCGAGATCAAGAAGTTTCTGATCCAGCCGATCGACCTCGTCGGTTTTTCGTTGCTCGCGCGGCTGGGGCACAAGGTCGTCTACTACGGCGTCGCGATCGGGCCGTTTGCGCTCGTCTTTTGGCTGTGCCGCAGTTACTTCCCCGGTTGGCCGCCGGGCGAGTACTTGGCGGCGTTTTTGCTGTCGCTGGTGATGTCGTTCTTGCTCGGCTTTTTTCTCGAAGCCTCGCTCGGCCTCGCGGGGTTTTGGACGCTTGAGATTAGCTCGCTGCTGTTCGTGTACATGCTGTTCAACTTCTTCTTCTCGGGGCACATGTTCCCGCTGGAGATTTTGCCGGAGCCATGGCGGACGTGGGTCGGTTGGATGCCGCTGAAGTATCTCGCGTACTTCCCAGCCGCGGTGTTCTTGCAGAAGATTCCGGCCGATCAGCTGTGGCAGGAGATGGGCGTGATGGCGCTTTGGACGTTGTTCTTTTTCGTCCTCTGCCGCCGCATGATGCACGCGGGGTTCAATCGTTACAGCGGGTATGGAGGGTGAGGACGAATGTCGAATGCTGAATGGGGAATGGGGGCAAAGCCTCCGTCACGTTGAGTCGCCCCATTCCACACTCCCCATTCCCCATTAATTTTCAATGCACCGCCCCTCCTATCTCGCCGTCTTCTGGATGTTCGCGCGGAACAGCCTCATCCGCGACATGACGTTCCGGACGAACTACATCATCGAGGTGATCTTCGGCGTCTCGTGGGCGCTGATGAACCTCGGCTTTTACACGCTCATCTACCGGCTGATGTACGCCGACGGCGACGGGCACGCATCGATCGCCGGCTGGTCGCAGTACGAGTTTTTCGTCTTCATCGCGACGACGATTTTGGTGAACAGCCTCGTCGAAGGGCTGTTCATGTCGAACGCCGAGGAACTAAGCGAACTGACGCGCACCGGCGGGCTCGACTTCGCGCTGCTGAAGCCCATCGACACGCAGTTTCTCGTCTCGCTGCAGCGCATCAATTGGTCGGCGATTCCAAAACTGGTGCTTGCGCTGGCGCTGCTCGCCTACTCGATTCCACGAATCGAGGGGCTCACGCTCAGTCCGATTCAGTTCGTGCTCTACCCACTCTACGTGATTATGGGGACGCTGATCCTCTACAGCGTGATGATCGCGCTCGCCGCCACCAGCATTTGGCTCGGCCGCAATCAGTCGCTGTACGACTTCTGGTTTTACATCACCAACTTTTCGCGCTACCCGATGGAGATCTACGCCGGTCCGTTCGGCAGCCCGTTGCGGTATGCGTTTACGTACTTCATCCCGATTCTGGTGGTGATCAACGTCCCCGCCGCAACGCTCGCGAAGCCGCTGAGCGCCGCCGACTGGCCGCTCGCCGGGTTCGCCCTGTTCGCAACCGTGGCGAGCCTCGCCTTCAGCCGCTGGGTTTTTCAGCGGGCGCTGTTGAGCTACCGCAGCGCGAGCAGTTAGTGCGCGAAATCACCGCCGATGGCCATCGCTGGCGGTGGTGTTGATAGCCCGAGATGTAGGGTAGGATACCCCGCCTGAGAGAACTCGAACTCTTTTCTTCCAGATCGCCCACCGAGATTCGGAGAGTCCTGCGATGCGTCTCGCCCTCTTTGCCCTCGTTTGTTTGTCCGCCGTTGCCGCCGCCCACGCCGAGGACGCCAAGTTGAAGTACCCCGATACCCGCCGCGTCGAGCAGGCCGACGACTTCCACGGCACGCAGGTCGCCGATCAGTACCGTTGGCTCGAAGACGACGCCCGCACCTCGCAGGAAGTCGCCGACTGGATCGCCGCCGAGAACGAGGTGACCCGCGCGTATCTCGATGCGATCCCGGAGCTGCCGGTTATCCGCAAGACGCTCGCCGACATGTGGAACTTCGAGCGTTACTCCGCCCCCTGGCAGGAAGCCGGAAACTACTTCTACTTCAAAAACGACGGCCTGCAGAATCAGTCGGTCCTCTACGTTGCCGATAGCTACAAGGCCGACGGCCGCGTGCTGCTCGATCCGAACAAGTGGTCGACCGACGGCACGATCGCGATGGGCCAAACGGTCGTCACCGACGACGGTAAGCTCCTCGCGTACACACGACAGGAGGCTGGCTCCGATTGGTCGAACATCCACGTCATCGAAGTCGCCACCGGCCGCGAACTCCCCGACGTGCTGAAGTGGGCTCGACACGGCAACATCGTTTGGAACGCCGCGGGCGACGGGTTTTATTACGCCCG
Source organism: Lacipirellula parvula (assembly GCF_009177095.1). Lineage (NCBI taxonomy): Bacteria > Pseudomonadati > Planctomycetota > Planctomycetia > Pirellulales > Lacipirellulaceae > Lacipirellula > Lacipirellula parvula. The sequence continues at coordinate 5,107,988 of NZ_AP021861.1, read as the reverse complement.
CTATCCGGAACCGGCGAAGGACGAGGTCTACCAAGCTCTCTCGCTGAACCAGTCGATCTACTTCCACAAGCTCGGCGAGCCGCAGTCGGCCGACACGCTGATCTACAAGAATCCTGAGAACCCGACCTGGAGCTTCTGGATCGCTCGCACCGAGGACGATAAGTATCTCGTTCTCTCGATCGCCCGCAGCACCGATCCGCAAAATCAGGTGCTCATTCGCCCCGTCTCCGCCGCGGCCGACGCGCCGTGGACGACGCTCATCGGCGATTTCGACAACGAGTTCGGCTTCGTCGGCAACCTCGGCGACAAGTTTTTCTTTCTCACCGATCTCGACGCCGCGACGAAGCGAATCGTCGCGATGGACGTCGCGAAGCCGGGCCGCGAGCATCTCGATGAAATCGTCGGCCCCGTGAAGGCGACGCTTGAAAACGTCAGCCTGCTGGACGGCAAGCTGATCCTGCAGTACCTCGAAGACGTCGCCACCCGCGTCGAGCTCTTCACGCCGACGGGCGACCCGCTCGGCGACGTGCAGCTTCCCGGCATCGGTACGGCGAGCGGCTTTGGCGGCGACCAGGACGACAAGGAAACCTTCTATACATTCACCAGCTACACGACGCCGCCGTCGGTGTACCGCTACGATCTTACCGATGGGAAGTCGGAACTGATCCGCGCCCCGCAGGTGGCGTTCGATCCCGACGCTTATGTTTCGAAGCAGGTCTTCGCTACGAGCAAGGATGGCACGAAGGTGCCGATCATCATTGCCCACCGCAAGGGTCTGAAGCTCGACGGCCAGAACCCGACGCTCCTCTACGCCTACGGCGGGTTCAACATTTCGATCACGCCGGCGTTCTCGGTCGAGTATGCCGCGTGGATGGACCTCGGCGGCGTGATTGCGGTTGCCAATCTCCGTGGCGGCGGTGAGTACGGCGAAGAGTGGCACCAAGCGGGCAAGCAGCTCAACAAACAAAACGTCTTCGACGATTTCATCGCCGCGGCCGAGTGGCTGATCAAAGAAAAATACACCTCGTCGCCGAAGCTTGCGGTGATGGGGGGGAGCAACGGCGGCCTGCTCGTCGGCGCCGTCGAGACGCAACGGCCCGACCTGTTTGGCGCCTGCCTGCCCGCGGTCGGCGTGATGGATATGCTCCGCTACGACCAGTTCACCGCCGGCCACTTCTGGCGGGACGAGTACGGCGTCTCGAGCGATCCTGAGCAGTTCAAGGCGCTCTACGCCTATTCGCCGTACCACAACATCAAGCCGGGCACGAAGTACCCCGCGACGCTGATCACCACGGCTGACACCGACGACCGCGTCGTGCCGATGCACAGCTTCAAGTACGCCGCGGCGCTGCAGGCGGCCCAAGCGGGCGACGCGCCGATCCTCATCCGCATCGAAACCCGCGCGGGTCACGGAGCGGGGATGCCGATCACGAAGCGGATCGATCAAGCCGCGGACAAGTGGGCGTTCCTGTGGAAGGCCCTCGGCATGAGCAAGTGACGCGACGAACGTTACTTTGGCGCATCTTTAGATACGAAGGAATCGAACTCTTCCAGAAGCTGGAAGAGTGACTGAAATTATGTGGCTCCCTCCCCCTGGAGGGGAGGGCTGGGGAGGGGGGATGAACCCTGGTACCAGCTGCTTTCACCCCTCCCTAACCCTCCCCCTCAAGGGGAGGGGACCAAAAGTGGTAGGAGGTAGTGAGCGGCGCCATAATCACCGCGTCAGCCCCGACACCACATCCCGCGGCGCCGCAATCGACCGCAACTCCCGCGGCAGCGGGAACGACACCGCCTCTTCGCGGAGCGAGCGGACTTCCACGGTCGCATCGAACTTCTCACGCAAGAAATCGAGCACGCTCTCGACGACAATCTCCGGCGCGCTCGCTCCCGCGGTAACGAGCACCGTGTTGATGCCCTCAAACCAGTCGAGGTGAATATTCTCGGCGCCGTCGATGAGGTATGCCGGAATGCCGCGCTCCGCCGACAGCTCCGCGAGCCGTTGGCTATTCGAGCTGTTCTGGCTCCCCAGCACGAGCGTCAGCTCTGCCTCGGGGGCCAGCTTCGCGACCGCCTCTTGGCGATTTTGCGTCGCGTAACAGATGTCGTCCTTCGGCGGCGAATTGATCTGCGGAAAGCGTTCCCGCAGCTTCATGATGATTCGATTCGCATCGTCGACGCTCAGCGTCGTCTGCGTCAGGTAGGCCAGCTTCGCCTCGTCGGAGACTTCCAGCCGGGCGACGTCTTCTGGCGATTCGACCAAGAGGATCGCCTCGGGCGCTTCGCCCATCGTGCCGATCACTTCGTCGTGCCCTTCGTGGCCGATGAGCAGAATCGTGTAACCGTCGCGGGCGTAGCGGATCGCCTCAAGATGAACCTTCGTCACCAGCGGGCAGGTGGCGTCGATCGCCTTCAAATTGCGGTCGCGGGCGAGCTGCCGGATCTCGGGCGACACCCCGTGAGCGGAGAAGAGCAGGGTGGCGCCGTGCGGGACCTCGGTCAGGTGGTCGACGAACGTGACGCCGCGGGCTTTGAAGTGCTCGACGACGTACTTGTTGTGGACGATCTCGTGGTAGACGTAGATCGGCGGCGGCAGCGTTTGCAGGGCCAGTTCGAGCGCCTCGATCGCCATGTTGACGCCAGCACAAAAACCACGCGGACTGGCGAGAATAACTTTCATGGCGGCGAGCAATTGCGAACGACGGGGCAGGGCAGGGGGGCGAAAACCGCCCACCGCTTCATGATACCCCCGCCCAATCAAACCCGTCCATTAGCCCCCGGTTCTTCAAACCGGGAGCGAGCGGCGAGCCATCCCATGGCATCCCGCCCCATCCCCCCGGCATAAAGTGCCGGGGGCTAAGAAAACAAAAAAAGCCGCCGGCAATCGCCGGCGGCTTTTGAGTGATTTCAACTCGGCTATCTGCCATTCAGCGCGGCCGGCGCGACGCCCCGCGGGCTTCGCCCAAAAACAAGCGCGGATGTTGCCGAGGAACGACGAACCGGGCTTCCAGGTCCTTCAGCTGCACGCGCATCTCGCGGCTGAACTTCAACAACGCGCCGTCGCTGAATTCGAGCGGCGGCAAGCTCCTGTAGGCCCCTGCGGGGAGTGGTATTTGATCCGACATGATAGTGCCCTTCTCGTTCGAGCTGGCCGGGACTTGTCTGCTTGAAGAAGCGTGCAAGTGCTGCCAGCGTTACCGTCTGTACGGTAGACACTCCGACGATGTTCGCGGTTCGGAGGTGTTGCAGTCCCTCTAAACGGACGAGCGCCGACGCAGAAAGTTCCGTAGCAGGCGAGCCGAAGCGTTGTTCCGAAAAGCGCTTCGCCAGGGGCGGAAAAGAATTGCCCTAAATCGGGCTGTTTTTCTTCGACCGCTCCGACTTCTTCAGCTTACGCAGAGATTTCCCACTTGGCGAGTCTTCGTTCGCCGCGGGTCGCCCCGGCGCGTTGCGGGTTTCCGCGTTCGGCGCCATGCGTGCCATCCGGTCGCCGACCTTCGCCAGTTCCTTGTCGCGGAGTTGGCGGTCGCCGTCGGCGTCGAACTTCGCGAATTGCCGCTTCAATAGCGGCGGCGCCTCGCCCTGTGAGATCGCGCCATCCTCATTCCGGTCGAACTGTTTCAGCAGCCGCGCGACCGCGAGTTCGCCCGGCTTGGGATAGGCGTCCATCTGCTCCATCGACATCATCGTTTCTTCGGGGATCTCGCTCATCTCGGCCGAGACGTCGAGGCCCATCCGCCGGGCGGCGAGGTTCGCCACCGCCGTCAGCCGCGGCGAGGCTTGGGCGATTTCCCGCCGATCGAGCCGGCCATCTTTATTGCCGTCGGCCGCGGTGAGCATCTGCTGGAACGCCCGCTCGCAGTCGGCCGGAACCTCGTCGGCGTTGACTTGGCCGTCGCTGTTCTCATCCATCCGGGCGAGCAGCACCACCAGGGCGTCGGCGCCCGGCAGCCGGCTCCCCTGTTTTTCGACGGTCGGCTTCTCGGCCCGCACCGGCTGGATCGCCGTGGCGAATTCCTCGGCAGTTAGCTGGCCGTCGCCATTTTCGTCGCCCGTGCGAAGGAGGCGTTTGAAGAGGAGGCGGTGCTCGGTCTCGATTTCGCCCGCCGCAAGTTGGCCGTCGCCGTTGGCGTCGAGCTTGGCGAACAGCCTGGGGGCGTTCGGCTCCGCGGCCAGGGCCGGCGAAAGCGGCAAGCCGACGGCGAGGGTGGCGAGCAGCGTCGAGGTCGCAGTCAGCATTCGGCTCATCGGTCGACTCGCAGGGGAGGGCAGGGGAGCGGCGGCTTTCATTCTATCAAACCCGATGCCAATCCAACTGTTTCGGCATTTGGGTGCCACTGGCATCCTGCCAGTGAGATTTGCCGAGCGAGTCCGCACATCTGCACTGGCAAGATGCCAGTGGCGCCCCTCACTTATCCGCTAGTAACGGCAAATCTGCCGGCACGCCAGCAGATCCAACGGCTCGCGCGAACATTGTCCGGCCTAGGCGGGTCGCCTATACTGCGAGGTTTACTCGATCGAGCCAGGATGAAGCTGTAGGCGGCCCGCCCAGGTTCGAGCATCACTTTGGTCGCCCCGCGTCCTGGGAGATTTTTCGCCGTGTTCGAGACGATCGCTATCGTGGGCGCCACCGGCGCCGTCGGACGCATCATCCGCCAGCTCCTCGAGGAACGCGAGTTCCCGTACCGGAATATCCGCTTTCTCGCCTCGAAACGCTCGGCCGGCACGAAAATCACGTTCAAGGGCGAAGAGCACGTCGTCGAGGAAATGACCCCCGAGATCTTCTCCGGGATCGACCTCGCCATCGGCAGCACCCCCGACGAAACCGCCAAGGAGTTCTGTCCCTGGGCCGTCGAGCGCGGCTGCGTCGTCGTCGACGAGAGCGGCTATTGGCGGATGGATCCGAACGTCCCGCTCGTGGTGCCGGAAGTGAACCCCGAGGCGCTCGAAAATCATCGCGGTCTCATTAGCAGCCCCAACTGTTCGACCACCCAAATGGTCGTCGCGATGAAGCCGCTGCACGAGTTCGGCCGCATCCGCCGCGTCGTCGTCAGCACCTATCAGGCGACCAGCGGCGCCGGCGTGAAGGGCCAAGAAGATTTGAAGGCGGGCGCCCGCGCGTTCCTCGCCGGCGAAGACTACCAGTACCAGGCCTTCAAGCACCCGATCGCGTTCAACCTCGTCCCGCAGATCGGCTCGCCGAAGTACCAAGGGTACACGAGCGAAGAAATGAAGATGGTCCACGAGACCCACAAGATCTTCGGCGACGACACGATCCGCGTGTGCCCCACCTGCATCCGCGTGCCGGTCGATAACTGCCATAGCGAAAGCATCCTCGTCGAAACCGAGAAGAAGATCACCGTCGCCCAGGCCCGCGAGCTGTTCGCCGCGACGCCGGGCATTAAGGTGGTCGACGACCTCGACTCCGGCAAGTACCCGATGCCCGCCCAATGCGACGGCGACGACGCCGTGTTCGTCGGCCGCATCCGCGAAGACCTCTCTAGCGACAACGGCCTCGCGTTCTGGTGCGTGAGCGACAACCTCCGCAAAGGCGCTGCGACGAACGCGGTGCAGATTGCCGAGTTGCTGGTGAAATCGCAGGCGGCGGTTTAAGGAGAATGACGAAGCACGAATGACGAATGACGAATGGGCGAGCAAGAGCTCATTCGTCATTCGTCATTCGGTAATTCATCATTTCGTCATTGCCTAGTTTCAAGATCACGCTGGCTTACGACGGCGCCGAGTTCTCTGGCTGGCAAGCGCAGCCCGGGCGGCGGACGGTGCAGGGGGAGTTGGAGCGGGCATGGCTCGAGATCACCGGCGAGGCGGTGCGCCTCAACGCAGCCGGCCGCACCGACGCCGGCGTTCATGCGGCCGGGCAGGTCGCGAGCGTCGAGTCGGCGACGAACATCCCGCCCGAGTCGCTCGTCCACGCACTCAACTCAAAACTTCCCGATGACGCCGCGGTGCAGCTCGTGGAACGCGTCGCCGACGGCTTCCACGCGACGCACGACGCGAAGTTCAAACGCTATCGTTACACGATCTACAACGACGGGCGGCGGCCCGTCTTCGCCCGCAAGTATGCGTGGCACATCCCGACGCCGCTCGACGTGGCGGCGATGCAAGCCGGCGGCGCCCACATGGTCGGCACGCACGATTTCGCCTGCTTCCAGTCAGTCGGCTCCGAGCGGGAGTCCACCGTCCGTACGATCTTCGCCGTCGACGTCGTTGCAATGCCCGCCGCATCCCTAGCCCCGGGCTCCGCCCGGGGGTCGGCCCGCCTACTAAGTACGCTCGCCCCCAACGAACTGCAAACCGGCCCCCGGGCGGAGCCCGGGGCTAGAATCGTTACCATCGACGTCGAAGGAGATGGTTTCCTCTACAATATGGTCCGCACCATCGCCGGCACGCTCGTCGAAGTCGGCCGCGGCCGACGCCCGCCCGAGTGGGTCGCCGAAGTGATCGCCTCGAAAGATCGCTGCACCGCCGGCCAAACCGCCCCCGCCCACGGCCTCTGCATGCAATGGGTCGCGTACTAACGCGATTGCGCTTAACGCTAGTAGCCGCGGGTCAACGACCCGCCGGAGCGTCATGCGTAAGGACACAACGGCCACGAAGAGCCTCAAAGAACGCGAGAGCAGGGCAGGGGAGCGCATTCGGGCGAGAAAGCCCCACCCCACGCCCGTATTTCGCCATCCGACCCTACCGGTTAGACTGGTTATACGTCGTCGGCTGCAGTTGCGTCCGGCTTGTCGAACCCAGCCTCGATCCCAGCCGTCGCCATGTCTGCCGGTCGCGAATTCGTCGGTCCCTATCGGATGTTTCATCTCATCCGCGCCGGCGCTATGTTCGAAATCTGGGCCGTCCGCCCGATGGCCGAGACGAGGGCGCTCGCGATGAAGTGGCTGCCGCCCGGTTCGCGCTACGACCGCACGACCGTCGCCCAGCTGAAGCACGAATACGAGGTCGGCAAGGCGCTCGATCATCCGTCGATCATCAAAACATACGACTACGGCGACAGCAAAAAGGACGGGGCGTTCGTCGTCATGGAACTCTTCAAGACGCCGAACTTGAAGCAGCAAATCCACGACCAACTCGACAGCCTTCACTGGCGGCTCGACACGATCCTGATGGAGTGCGCCCAAGCCCTGGAGCACATGCATCGCCAGGGGTGGGTCCATCGCGACATCAAGCCCGATAATTTTCTCGTCGACGAGAACAACCACATCCGGCTGATCGACTTCACGCTGACGATGAAAATCAAGACCGGCATCAGCAAGATGTTCGGCGGCAAGATGCCGGTCGCCGGCACGCACAGCTACATGCCGCCCGAGCAGATCCGCGGCCAGGCGTGCGACGCCCGCGCCGACATCTACAGCTTCGGCTGCATGGTGTACGAACTGATCACCGGCAAGCTGCCGTTCACCGCCACCAGCCCGGCCGAGTTGCTCAACAAGCATCTCAAGCTGAAGCCGCCGTCGGTGCAAATGCTCAATCGCAACGTCCACAACGACTTCGCGAACTTGGTTAGCCGCATGCTCGCGAAAGAACCGAAAGACCGTCCCGAGTCGCTCATGGAATTCATGCGCGAACTCAAAGCGGGCCGCGTCTTCCAAATCAAACCCAAAAAGCCAGTTCCGAAGGTTGAAGAACCTAAAGACGATTAGCAGCTGCCGCTGAGCCCTCAGGGGTCAGGTTTCAGGGTTCAGCGAATTTCCCGAACCCTGAACCCCAACAACTGAACCCTGCGTCCGCGGCCCAAACGAGACTCCCCATATGGCCAGCAGCTTCCAACTTCCGTTCGAACAGCCGATTCACGAGATCGAAGCCCAGATCCGCGACCTTGAGAGCGTCGATCCCAAGAGCGACGACGTCCGCGAGCAAATTCGCGAACTGCGCAAGCAGCTCAACGAAACGATTCGCTCGATCTACAAGAATCTTGATCCGTGGGAAACGGTTCGCGTCTCGCGTCACCCGCAGCGACCGATGTTCACCGACTACGTCGACCTCGTGTTCGACGAGTTCGTCGAACTCCACGGCGATAAGTTCTTCGGCGACGACCGCGCACTCCGCACCGGCTTCGCGAAGCTCGACGAATTCAAGGTGATGCTCGTCGGCCACCAAAAAGGCAAAACGCTCAAAGAGCGGAACGAGTGCTACTTCGGCTGCGCCCATCCCGAAGGCTATCGCAAGGCGATGGAAAAGATGGAGCTCGCCGCCAAGTACGGCCTGCCGATCATCGCGATGATCGACACGCCCGGCGCCTATCCCGGCATCGGCGCCGAGGAACGCGGCCAGGCCCAAGTGATTGCCGAAAGCATGCTCGCGATGTCGCGACTGCCGACGCCGATCATTTGCATCGTCATCGGCGAAGGCGGCTCCGGCGGCGCGCTCGGCATCGGCGTCGGCGACCGAGTCGCCGTGCTTGAGAACGCCTACTACTCAGTGATCAGCCCCGAAGGCTGCGCCGGCATCCTTTGGAAGAGCCACGACTACGCTCCCCAAGCCGCCCGCGCCCTGAAGATCACCTCGAAGCATCTGCTCGAAATGGGCGTCATCGACGATGTCGTCGAAGAGCCCCTCGGCGGCGCCCATCGCGACCATTACCAAATGGCCGCGAAGCTCAAGCAGTATCTCACGAAGACGCTGCGCGAACTTCAGAAGTTGCCGACCACGGAGCTGCTCAACCAGCGGTACGACAAGTTCCGCAAGATCGGCCCGTACATCGAAAACGGCGTCGCGACTGCCTAGCCGCTCGCGGCTGAGCAACGCCGATCGTCTCCCAGCTCCGAAGGAGCGGCATGATGTAGCCAGGGGCGCCAGCCCCTGGAATCGCCAAGCCAATCCGTAGCCCCAGAGGGGCGAAATAGAGTTCTCGCATCGCCGACGTTGCGAGCAGGAATTCAGATTGAATATCGCTCGCCAGCCATCCAAGATCGCCGGCCTGATGTTCAACCAAATCGAGCACCCAAAGTTCAACTCGCCGCCGTCGCCTGCGAGCAAAACTTCGCGCCGCGAACGTCGCCGCCGAGCGCTCGGAACCGTCGCCGCAAACGACAATTCTCAGAGTTCAACGCGACGGAAATTCAGCGCGCGAAACAACCCGCCAAGAGGCCGGGCAGGGAGGGCGCCAACGGCGGGCGTCCCGGCTGTGAGCGCCAGAAACTCCCACACCAGCAACGTCCGATAATCGTTGTTATGTTCGTTTCGGGGCGATTTTCGCCCGGGAAAACGGCATGTCGGCCATTTCCCCGTTTGCAGCTCCAACGCTCAACGCACGCAATTCGCAGCGATCAATAACGCTTCGCACGGCACGCAACGCGGAGCAAAATCGCAGCGTTTCGCACCGCCCTACAGCGATCGTTCGGCGTGCAAAACCGGCGCGAAATTTGGCGTTCAAAACCGCTCAGAAAACTACCGCCGCTCGCCGCTGGAGATCGGCCACACCGGCGTGCTCTGCGGCTGCGATGGCGACGCGTTGTTCGGCGCGGTCGGCCAGCCGATGTTCGCCCCGGCCGGCAGCAAGCCCCCTGCCCCGGCGGCCCCCCCTGCTCCCTCGCTCCATAGCTTCTGGAGGTCCTGCAGGTCTTGCTGCGGGTTCGGTTGGTAGCCGGGAGTCATCCGCTGGTTGATCTTCTCGATGTACGGGCCGATCACCCCTTTGATCTCCGGCGGCGCCACGGCGTCGGCCTTATCGAGCACCTGGACGATGTAGTGGCCGCTGCGCGAGGCGATGATCTGGTCGCGTTGTTGCTGGCCAAGCAGGGTGACCGCGACGCAGGTGATCGCGATGCACAGGAGCACGCCTTTGGCAAAGCCAACCAAGGCGCCCATCTGGCGATCGAACTCTTTCAGCTTGATTCCGTCGATGACGCCGGCGACGACGCGGAACAACATCCAAATCGCCAGCGAGCTGCCAGCGTAGATGATCAGCATCGCGGCGAATTTATTGAACGGAGCGTGCTCGCTCACCATCGGCGCGAGCCGATCGGCGAACTTCAGCGCGGCGAAGTAGCTCACCACGAGCGACGCCAGCGAGGCGACTTGCCAGGCGAGTCCTTTCCAAAATCCAAAGATCGTGGCGAACCCGAGCACAGCTAGCATCGCGATATCGTAGGTCTGCATGACGCACCCAGGGCGGGCAAGGTAGGGGGTGATTGCGGGACGGCGAAGTATATCGACGCGAAGCAGGGGGGCGAAGATCAGTTGTGCTAGCAGCTTTGAAGACGAACCACTAAGACACGAAGGCCACGAAGGGGCACAAAGGACGCAAGAAAGTAGGGGGTAATCGACGCGTTTTCTCATGCCTGCCAGCAATGCTAGCGGCACCCTCCAGCTCGCATTTCCCTCCGTGCGTCGCCGTGCCCTTCGTGCCTTCGTGGTTCCTCCTACAAAGCATTCGCCACGCCACGGCTGCACTTGGCGGAAACGCCACGTTTTGCGACATTCCGCCCCCCATGGCCGGCTTCAAAACCCACATCACGACCAGCTGCACGCTCGGCGCAGGCTACGCCTGTCTCGGCGTCTATCACGGCTTGTCGGTGGAAGCGAGCCTGGTCGCCGGCTGTCTGTGCGGCGTCGGCGGGATGCTGCCCGACATCGACAGCGACTCGGGCGTGCCGCTCCGCGAGACGCTCAACTTCTTCGCGGCCGTAGCGCCGATGATGCTCGTCGACCGCTTCCAGCACTTCAACTGGAATTACGAGCAAATGGTGCTGGCAGGCGCTGTCACTTATTTGACGGTTCGCTTCGGCATCGGCAAGTTCTTTAAGAAGTACACAGTCCACCGTGGAATGTTCCACAGCATCCCGGCGCTGCTCATTTTTACCGGGTTAGCGTTTCTCTTAAGCAACTCGACAAATCTTCATTTGCGATACTTTAAGGCAGGCGGCGTCTTTCTGGGCGTTTTCTCGCATTTGATGCTCGATGAAATTTGGGCGATCGATTTCAGCGGCGGACGCTGGCGCTTCAAAAAATCGTTCGGCACGGCGCTCAAGCTGTGGGGGGACGATATGTGGGGCAATTTCTCCGTCTATTGGAAACTAGCCCTGATCGTCGTGATGATCCTCAGCGAACCGATGGTGATGGAGCGCTACGGCCAGCTCTCGCCGATCGTCATTAACAGCGACGTCCTGAAGCAACGCGCCGTCCACGACTTGATGCCGGATCAACCGCAGACGCAGCTCGCCGACGGCGCCAACGGCGCGCCGCCGCGAGCGTTCAGCATCGGCTACCAGCAGCAATGGGCGACTTCCAATGGCGTCGCGCCCACCGGCGGCGCGGCGCCCGCGGTCGATCAGCCGCAACACGACCGCAACATCTACGACACCGCCCGCCGCATCATGCGGCGCTTTAACTGGACCAAGTAGCCGCGGGTCAACGACCCGCCGGAGCGGCACGTTAAAAGGCGCACCACAAAGAGCTAGCCACAAAGACACAACGGCCACAAAGAAGCACCAAGGTCGCGTGCAGAATTCCCCAAGTGAATTCTCAACGCCAACGGCGTTGCATCATCCAGCCCAGGGTTCAACGCGCAGCGTTGTACCCTGGGATAGCCGTCGCGTTAAGCACGCCAACTCTGAAAGGGTTGCAGCACTCTAGAGAGGCTTTCGATTCAACCCTTTCAGGGTTGTTAGGGGAATCACCAAATCTAACCCAGGGTACGCCGCTGCGTGGCGAACCCTGAGCTGAAATCTTTAACGCTTTCAGCGTACTAGATCCTCGCGGAGCGCACGTCCCTGCATCCCTTCGCGCGTCTTCGTGCCCGTCGTGCCTTTGTGGTAAATCTTCTTCGCGGTTCGCTTTCCGGCACTCGCTCCGGCGGGTCGTTGACCCGCGGCTACCGGTCAGCGGAGTCGATTAAAATCGTTACCGGGCCGTCGTTCACCAGCTCAACTTCCATATTGGTGCGAAACCTGCCGGTCGCCGTCGTCACGCCGGCTGCCCGCGCCGCGGCGACGAACTCGTCGTACATCCGCTCGGCCATCTCCGGCGGCGCCGCGCCGATGAAACTCGGCCGCCGGCCCTTACGGCAATCGCCCAGCAAGGTGAACTGACTCACCACGAGCAGCTCGCCGCCGACGTCGGTAAGCCCGAGGTTCATCTTCCCTTCGCCGTCGTCGAAGATTCGCAGGCCGAGCACCTTGTCGACCATCCACCGCAGCTCCGCCGGCCCGTCGCCCGCGGCGACGCCCAGCAGCACCAGCAGCCCGCGACCAATCTCGCCGACCGTCTCGCCCGCCACCCGCACTCGGGCCGAAGAAACGCGTTGAATGCAGGCTTTCACAGGCGAAGCTCCTCGTGGCTAACTGGGCGTAAACTTGTGTCACCCCTCATTGCTTGCCATACTGCTCGATTCCCCCTCAACTGTCGACCCTGACAGAGGCGGCAGCCGCCGCGACTCATGTCCCCCATCGTCCCCCTCGCCTACTACTCGATCATCATCCTCGCCGCCTCCGTGGTCGGCGGGATGCTCCCGTTGTGGTTCCGCCTCACCCATCGCGGCATGCAGCTGGCCGTCAGCTTTGTCGCCGCGATGATGTTCGGCGTCGGCATGCTCCACATGCTGCCGCACGCCCTCGCCGAAGCCCACGCCGTGAAGGCCACGGCCGACGAAGCGGTCGACTTCACCGTGATGATGTGGGTCGTCGCCGGCTGGCTGACGATGTTCTTCATCGAACGCTTCTTCTGCTACCACCACCACGATCTCGAAACCGACGCCGCCGGCGAGTTGCACGAACTTCACGAGCATGAGCACGACTGCGGCCATGACCACGGCCACCATCATCACGACATCACGTGGAGCGGCGCCGCGTTTGGGTTGACGATCCATAGCGTGATCGAAGGGGTCGCGCTCGCCGCAAGCGTCTACCACCGCCACGACAATCTGCCGCTGGCCGGCTTCGGGACGTTTCTGGTGATCGTCCTGCACAAGCCGTTCGATTCGATGACGATTGCGATGCTGATGGCCCGCGGCGGCTGGTCGCCGCAGATTCGCTACGCGGTGAACGGCCTATTCGCCCTGGCGATCCCCGTCGGCATCGCCCTGTTCTTGCTGGGCATCGGCGCCGAATCATCGACCGGCCCCCTGCTCGCCTACTCGCTCGCATTCTCGGCGGGAACGTTCCTCTGCATCTCGCTGAGCGACCTGCTGCCGGAACTGCAGTTCCACGACCACGACCGCGGCAAACTGTCGGTGGCGCTCCTCTTGGGCCTTGCGCTCGCCCTCGGCGTCGGCAAACTGGAAAGCCTAGTCCACCGCCACGCCGCCAACGCCACGGCAGCAGCTTCCCGGTAGCCGCGGGTCAACGACCCGCCGGAGCGGCGCTCAAAAAGCTAACCACAAAGACACGACGGCCACGAAGCAACACCAAGAACGTAAGAAAAAGTGGCGGTGAGTGGCATGTCGTCTGCCAAGCCACAACGGGGCGTCCGTCAATAGCCAGGGGCGCGAGCCCCTGGTAACGGCACGCAGCGCAGAACCGGAGCCCCAAAGGGGCGAAAGAACTCCCCCCGACGCATAGCACTGCCGCCCCGTTGGGGCTTAAAAAACGGCAAACTCAATTGGCACTTCGCGCACTTTTGCATTCCTTCGTGCGTCTTCGTGCCCGTCGTGTCTTTGTGGTTCGTTTCTTCGAACAACGCTCCGGCGGGTCGTTGACTCGCGGCTGATGGCTAGTGGCCGGTTTCCAGCCACTCAATGATCCGCCAATCGAGCCACCGGCGATCGGGGTCGCCGTTGCCGCCGCCGATGAAGCCGAGGTGCCCGCCGCGCGGGACGATCACTGCTTCGACGCCCGGCCCACGTTCGTATTCCAATAACGGCGCCGTCGGCACCACCGGGTCGTCTTCCGCGGCGATGATCAGCACCGGCTGCGAGATGCGGTGCAACTTCGGGCCGGGTTGAGTCTTGGTGTAGTAATCGTCGGCGCTCGCGAAGCCGCCCGACGGCGCCGTCACGGTTTCGTCGATTTGCCGCAACCGCTTCGGCTGCGGCGGAATCACCGCCGGTGCGATCTCTGGATAGCGAGCCCATCGCGCCGTGATCTGTTGCCACAGCTTGATCGTGAAGAATTTGTCGTACGCCCGGCCGCCGCGCGAATCGAACCGTCGCTCGACCGCGAACAGATCGATCGGCGGGCAAATTGCCAACGAGCGGACCAGATTTCCAACCTTTTGCTCTTCTGCTTCGGCGAGCAGGTTCAGCGTCAGGCAGCCGCCGAGCGAAAAACCGATCGCGTACGTTGGCGACTCGGGATGCTCGGCTGCGATGAATCGCAGCGCCGCGGCGACGTCGCCCGAGCGGCCGCAATGGGTCGGCAACTTCGCGATCCCCTCCCCTGCCCCGCAGCCCCGCATATCCATCCGGAACACGCGGTAGCCACGCGCCGTCAACCGCTCGGCCATCCGGCACATGTAGGCGCTGGTATGGCAACCGGCGAGGCCGTGCACCAGCAGCACCGACGGACCGTTGGGCTGCCAGTCCTCGGGGCAATCGTCGTGCAGCGCGAGACGATCGCCGCCCAGTTCCGGCGACACGTCGTCGGCTTGAATGAAGTGGAGCTTCGCGGCGTAAGGCGCGTGCTTCCGCGGCAAGTAAACCGCGGCGAACGTCTGCAGATGCCCGCCCCGCAGCAACAGGTGGGGCCGAAACTTCCAATGTTCCGTGCGCACCGGCATAGCAATCTCGACGAGAGGAATTCCAGCTACCAGCCCGCCGCCGGCAGCGCGAGCCAACAATTTAGCAGACATTCAGGCACGATAACACCGCCGCCCGCCTCGTTCCTACGCTGTTCCCAGGCTCCGTGTATTAGCTCCGGAGGAGCGACATGTTGTAGCCAGGGGCGCGAGCCCCTGGTGCAAACGCCAAACAGAACCGTCAGCCCTGGAGGGGCGAAACAATTCCCCGCCGTTGCGGCGCCGATGCGAGTGCCGCCCCTCACGGGGCTCCGCGCTGTACGCGGCCTGCGGTCCAGGGGCTTACGCCCCTGGCTACAACATGCCGCCCCTCACGGGGCTAGTTATTACATCCTGTCGATCCAACCAATCCTGTGATCTTGTCTAGCTTTCAATCCACTCGCTACGCCAATGTTTCCGGTGCGTCGCGCAACCCCCGGGCAGAGCCTGGGGCTAGGAAGATCGTCACCCCTTCCCCAATCGGCGCCCCTCGCCCCATTCGGGCGACCGCTGCGTCACGCGATAGCATCGAGTTACCGCCAACCAACGCCCGATCCTCCTTCATGGCGGCCAAGGGAGTTTGGCCTACGCTCGCGACCACCCGAGGGATCACGCTATGTCGAGCACCCCGCGCAATGCGCCCCCTGTTTGCCTAGTAATTCGCTGGTCAAACCACGTGGCGGCCGACGCCGGTCCGGCTCGACTCTTACGCCGGCTCATTGAAGCCCGTCTGCCCGCCACCTGGGCGATCGAGCAACCCGCCCAATCCACACCCCTTGCCGCGGCGCCGCAGCTGGTCGAACACGCGCTCCTGCTGCCGCGGGTCGACGCGAACTTCAGCGACGCCCTCGCCGACGGCCTCCATCGCTTTAGCGCCGCGGGGCACGACGTCGCCACGCTCGCCGTCGCCGGCCAACCGCCGCGCGGCCAGAGCGAACGGCAACTCGCACAATTGGGCGTACGGGCGATCGTCACCGAGTCGAATGCGAGCGGCTCGGGGTCGATCCGCCCCCTCCCCTTCGGTCTCTGGCAGGCCTCCGCACATGGCACGCTCCCATCGCGACGGCGCTGGCTCCGCCGTGTTGGGGGCGTGCCTCAGGAACTCGTCGCCGGCGCCGCGGGCCCGGCGATCATCACGGCCGACGCCGCGGAGCTGATTCGCCAGGGCGCCCGCGCCTGGAGCGAGCTGGAACTGGCGATCGATCAGCTGGAAACGGCCAACGAACGTGGCGCCATCCGCATCGCCACCGTCGCCGACCTCGCGGCCGAACTCACCCGCCAGGCCGCCCCAAAACCGCAGCGTTCCATCCTCCGCGCGGCGTAGTGGTTGCCGTGGTGTGCTGCTGATGCGGGGATTTTTAACCACGAAACACACGAAAAGACACGAAAAAAGCAGGGGTAGGAACCGCGGATTAACGCTGATAAACGCAGTTGGGAGAAAGCTGAATGCGATTCTCAACTGTTTTTATTTGCGTTTATCGGCGGTTCCTCAGTTTGCTTCTGTTTCGTTCCTTTCGTGTGTTTCGTGGTAATAAATCCCCGCATGCGAACCCTCAATCAGCGCAGCAGCGACCGCAGAGAATCTATCGGGGGATTCACTGGCGAGCAGACGGCCCAAGGCAAAACCTGCCTACCGCACGTCTTTCATCGCGTCCCAGCTCAGATAGCCGAGGAGCCCGGCGCCGAGAAGTGCGCCGAGGTTCATCCGCCAGTCGGCCCCATGAAAGGGGAAACCGGCCACCCAGTCCACGGCGAACAACAGGCCAATAAGCCCTGCGACGACCATACCAACGATCGTCAAAGCCTTCGACATGGGCGACCCAACCTGCAACCGCGGCGCGAAAGTGGAGAATCCAGGGGAACTATTCATAGTCTGCCGGAACTCCCAAGTATAGTTACTCTCGCTAGCATGTCATGGCCCGATTTCAGCGAGATTCTCGCTTCCCGTGGCGATTCTAGCGGATATGCCGGCTCCTAGCCCGCAGAGGCCGAAATCGCCTCGTTTGCGGCCGGCGAATCGAGCCCTCGTTCGTCCCGAATACGGCGGACTTGGGCCACGATTCGCTCGATCACTTGCTGATTATCGGCAATGTTCAGCCACGCCCGGTAGTAGGTCCAGGCCACCAGGCAGAGGCCGCCAATAGCCGCGGCGAGGTGAATGTCCGTCCAGTCGGCCGTGTCGGCCCGGCCGGTCCCCGGGTCGGAAGCCGCCCCCAGTGAGCCGACGGCCACAACTGTCAGCATCCCCAGCACGCACCAGGGAAAGGTCCGCCGTTTGAGCCGGTTGCTCTCCGCCAGATCCCCCGGCGGCAGGCGGTAGGTTTCGGTCACCTCCTTGCACCACCGGCTCGTCCCGATGAAGTAGGTGACGGCGATGCATTCGACGAGCACGACGAACAGCGCCGCAGCGACGCCGGTCATCATGTGCCGGCCTCGCCAGTCGAGCGTCGCCTGCGTCACCGGGTCGGCGTAGAGGTCGCCGATCGTGAACCCCATCGCCACCGCCACGCCCATCAACATGAGCGACAACGACGCGAGCATCGGGAAAATACGAGTCATTCAAGCCGCTCCGCTGGGCGATTACTCGTCGTATTCCTGCCGCCACTGCTCGATGAGCGGCTCGGCCTTCGCACGGTCGGCGACGGCGACCCACACCTCGACCGTGTCGAGATTCCCGGCATCGATGCCGGCAAACGCCCCCTGTAAGGCTTCGCCGAGGACGCGGGCCTCGATCCCCTCGTTCGCCAGAAACGCGGCCAAGGCATGGGCCTCGATCGCGTTCGCCGCGGTGTAGGCCAAAATCGACTCTGAATCAGACACAAGAAGCTCCTTTCCCAGCGCCCCGACAAGCCGTTCGCGGCTCAGCGCTCTGCAAGTTCCGGTGACAAGTTTCCACATTCTACCCCCCCGCCCTCCCCCGCGGCAGGCCGTTGCCCGGGGGGCTGGAAAACCTAGAATCACAACGGGCGTCCGGCGGCCGCGAACCCCGATTGCTCCGCTCCGGCGGGTCGTTGACCCGCGGCTGCTCGCCTGAACCCTGAACCCCGACACCTGAACCCTCCCGCATGGCCGACCCCGCTCAAAAGCCGCTCCTCGCGATCACCCTTGGCGACCCCGCCGGCGTCGGGCCCGAAGTCGTCGTCCGCGCCTGGAACGATCCCCGCATCCACGAGGTTTGCCGACCGGTCGCCCTCGGCCATCCCGAAATCCTCCGCCGCGCGGTCGCCCTCACCGGCTCGTCGACCCGGGTGGAAGTGATCGACTCGGTCAGCACGATCGCCCAGTTGGGGCTCGATCCCTCGGCAACGCACAACATTCCCTGCCTGCCGGTCGGCAGCGACGACGTCCTCGACGCTCCGCAGGCGAAGCTCGACGCCCGCTCCGGCCAGGCCGCGTACGAGGCGGTCGTCCTGGCCACTCGCCGCTCGATCGCCGGGCAGTTCGCCGGCATGGTCACGGCGCCGCTGAGCAAAGCCGCCCTCCATGCCGCCGGCCATCACTACCCCGGCCACACGGAACTACTCGCCGAACTCTGCGGCGTCGACGACTTTGCGATGATGCTCTACCTGCCAAAGTCGGAACTTCCCGACTCCCGCGCGGGGCTCGGCGTCGTCCACACGACGCTCCACTGTTCGATCCGCTCGGTGCCGGGGCAATTGAATCCGGGCCTCATCGCCGCGAAGTGCCGCCTCGCGAACGCGGTGATGCGCGACGGCTTCGGCCTCGTCGATCCCCGCATCGGCGTTTGTGCGCTCAACCCCCACGCCGGCGAGGAAGAACTCTTCGGCAACGAAGAGAATCTGATCATCTCGCCTGCCGTCGGCATGGCCCGCGCCGCCGGCATCCAAGCGACCGGCCCGCTGCCAGCCGACACGCTGATGGTCCGCGCCCGCGACGGCGAATTCGACGCCGTGGTGGCGATGTACCACGACCAGGGCCACATCGCGCTGAAGCTACTGGCGATGCACCGCGCGGTGAACATCACGCTCGGGCTGCCAATCGTTCGCACAAGCTGCGCTCACGGCACGGCGTTCGATCGCGCGTGGCAAGGCACGGCCGAAGGGAGCGGCATGGTCGCCGCGATCCTAGCCGCCGCAGAGTTAGCACGCCGCAACTTCCGCTTCCGGTAGCCGCGGGTCAACGACCCGCCGGAGCGCCGCCAATTGGTGCTCGCCATCCGATTCGCTTGTGGGAGGCATCTCCGACGCCGAAGCCGCGCTGCAGGCCGCACATGGCTTCGAGTGGTAAGCGAAATCGGCGTCGGAGACGCCTCCCACAAAAGAGCGTGGGAACGAGAAAAGGCCCAACAGCACCAACGCCGCTACTGCCGCAGCGTGCCGTCGCGCTGCGTCATCTGCGCCGCCGGCGTCGCCGCGGCCCGCAGTTCCTCAATCACTCGCCCCGTCACATCGGTGTACGACGGATCAGGCGGCGTGTACTGGAACAAACTCGCGGGCATCGTCGCGCCGAAAAATTGGACATCGTGGAATTCGAACAACGCCAGCGGATTGCGCGTTGCGAACACGCCGTTCGGTTCCGAAACCAATCCCGCATCGGCGCCGGCGCGGTACTCGATCAGATACGGAAACAACTCGCTGCTGTCGATGTAGAGCAGCACATGATGCGGCAGATGCGCCGGCCACTCGTCAGGCGGTTTGGTGGAGAGTCCGGCCCACTCCTTTTCGAGTTGCTCGGGCCGCCAGGTTCCCAGCACGGCAAGCATCGTCTGCTCGCCCATTTGCATCGCCTGCGGGGCCGAGAAGGTATAGCAACGCGCCAGGCTCGCCAGTAGTTGAGAAAGTCCGCCGCGCGCCGCCGCATCGCTGAACGACGGCAATACCCCCCCCTGCCCTGCCGGTTCTTGTCCCACCAGAGCTCGTCGCACGCCTTCGAGGTGCACGCGCGTCACTTTGCGCGTGCCGGGGAGCTTGCGGTCGGTCCACACATACTCACCATCGTAGACCTGTGTCACGTAGGCGAGGTCGGCGCCGACCATTGTTTCAAGTTCCCACCGCGTCCGCCGCAGATTACCGACGCCTTGTTGCCAGTAAGTTCCCTGGCCGCTCAGTCGTTCGTCGTCGACGCGAACAATCTGCCGCACCTTCGCCGCGATGTTCGGCCGCCGCTCCAGCGACCGGTTGATCACTTCCTGCACGAGCTGATCGCCCGAGGGGCCGACGCTCGGCACGCTAGCATTCGTGACCGTCGCACTTGGCGCCGCGGCGGTCGTGGGGCGTGCTGGCTGCGGCTCCGTCAGCAGCGGCGCTACCGTTTGGGCCACCCAAAATCCCCCGCCGATCGCTAGCACGGCGATGATCAATTTGGGTGTTAAGCGGCGCAAAGTTTTCTTCCTCTGCCGGTTTTAGCGGATTTGCCAAAGATTCCGGCTCGCGTCTGTCGACTTTTTACCCGGAAGCGTCTCGCGCCAGTCCGGCTGCAGATGCTTACAGGCTCGTGGTGCGGGCAGGATTGTAATGACGGACGGCCAACACCGTCCATCGCAACTCTCCCCGCCCCCGCCGAGCCTGGTCGCGCCGTCCACACACTTTTCAAGTTCGACGAATCGCCCCCTCGGGCCGACGCCATCGCGGCGCCGCCGAGGCTGGCCCTTCGTCCGGCTCGCGTCGCGGGAAACAGTCAGATGGCCTGGGTGCCAGTTTTGAGGGGGAAAACCATGAGAGTTCAGAGGTACTTGTTGACCTTCGCAGCGATCGCCTGCGTTGCGTCAATTGGGTGCGTGGGTGGCAAAGCCGCCTACAATCTGCCGCCCGCCCAGCGGCTGCTCGAACCTGGGCCCGGCGTCGACGGACCAGGCCCGGGCGTTATCCAGCCAGCGGGCGCCATGATGCCGATGGGCCCCATGGGCGGAGCGCCCATGATGGGAGGCCCGGGCTGCTACTGCGGTCCCGGCGCCGGTCCGATCGCGCCCTGCATGGCCATTGGCGCCGGCGGCACCTCGCAGATCGCCTTCCTCGGCGTTCAAGGCGCTGAAGTCGCCTGGGACGTCAGCGGCACCTGCATGTTCGACTCGGCTCCGCTTGTGATGCCGGGCCGGCAGAACTTCCAGCAAGGCGCCATCTACCGCCTCAAGCTGACCAACATCCCGGATCGTCCGGGCGTCGAACTCTACCCGACGCTGGAAGTCGCTCCGGTCACGCCGCGGACCGATGCGTACCTGTCGCACTCGCCGATTCCGATTCAGTTCACCGACGAAGATCTCGACCAGGTCCTGGCCGGCAACTTCGTGACCAAGGTGATCTACCTACCGGATCCCGAGTTCCAAGACCTCGCTCTGGCCGGCGTCGAAACGCTCGTCAGCACGCGGCTTGATCCGGGCGTCGACCCGATTGCCGAAGCTGACCGCCGCGGCTCGATCCTCGCGATCTTGCGTGTCGGTAACCTCGACCTGCAGTTGCCTGGCCAAATGCTGGCCGCCAACGGCGGCGTCGAAACGGCCGACTACAATCCAGGCGCTCCGGGCGTGGCTCCTGCTCAGTACGGTCCTGGCTGCATGACTTGCCCGACGGGCCAAGGCGGCGGCTACGGGATGGGTCCGCAAGGGATGCCGACCGCCGGATTCGCTCCGCCGGTCACGCCTCCGCACTACATCTCGGGAGTGAACGGTCCGCAATGGGGCATGCCGAGCGTCGGCACCCCGATCGGCCTGCCTGGCCCGCCGCACATTCCGCTGGGTCACCAAGCTGGCCTGAAGGAACACACCATGGTCAACCGGACCCGTGTGTTGATGCCGCCACCGGTCGCCAAGATGAAGATGACCGTCAAGCAACGTCCGGGCATGAACTACCCCCGTCCGGTCAACCACGTGAAGGTGAGCGAAACCAATCGTGCACCGTTCAAGTTGTTCGGCGGCACCTTGCCAGGCGCCGTGCCGAGTGCGATCCACCAACTCGGAGCCCACAAGCACGCCGAAGGCGAGCCTTGCAACGAGGGATGCTACGAGGGTGGCGCGTACGAAGGCGAAGCCGAAGGCCCCTACGAAGGCCAGATCGTCGAGTAGTGAATAGTTGCGAGTTGCGAGTGACGAGTCGCGAGAGAAGAACTGAATACGTTAAACGGCTTCAGCTTCCCATCTCGCAACTCGAAACTCGCCGCTCGAAACTCAAAATGAGGTCGCGAGTTGCGAGTAGCGAGTCGCGAGTAGAGAACTGAAAACGGATGACGTCTTCATCTTCCAACTCGTAAGTCAAAACCCGCAACTCGCAACTAATTCAATGACAACGGTTCGTTGCACAACTCGCCCAGTCGAAGGCAAACTGCGATTGGCAGTCTTGCTCGCTCTGACGCTCGCTGCTCCGGCAGCGGCCCAAGAGCCGGTAAGACACTGGACCCATGCTGGGGCCATGCCACCGGGAGCGATTGGCCGCCAACGACTGATGCGCGGCGAACCGTTGTCAGGGTATTGTCAGGCCGTCGAACTCCGCGCTCCGCAAGGAGCGCGGGTCGCGCCGGCCGCGGGAGCCGGGTTTGCCGAAGGGCACCCCGACTCGCTGATGGTCGGACTGGTCGTCGGACCGGTCTATCGTTTTCGCGTGACCGACATCCCGGAACATCCGGGGCTCGAAGTCTTCCCGACCGTCGAAATGGTCGACCGCATTTATCCGCCGGAGGGCGAATCGCTTCGCTTCCCGGTGCCGGTCGATCTGACGCTCGATGAACTTGTGATGGCCTCAGAAGGGAAGTTCGTCACTCGCGTCATCTACGTCGAGGATCCAGATCTCGCCGTGCCGATCGCCGAGAAGACGCCGAGCGAAACGCGTTGGTTCGATGTGCGAACCGGCGAAGATCCGCTCGTCGCCGCCGACGAACTCGGCCGACCGATCGCGATCCTCCGCATCGGCGGACGCGTGCCGGAAGCGGATCAGAATGACGTGAATTTCGTGTACGGTGCGGCGCCAGCAGTCGTGTACGACCGGGCGAACCGGGGGGCTCGCCCGGGCGTAATGCTGACGCCGCATGAGGAACAGATCGTGCCCGTGCAGTAACGGACGATCGATATGCTGCCAGCACTTCACTGCTGGCGCAACTTTTCAAAGTTCTTGTCAGTGGTCAGTTGTCCGTAGTCAGTGGTGAAGACAGATGAGCGATCAACGTATTCACAACGGACTACTGACGACTGACAACGGACCGCGCAGCGCACCGGCTTGGTTCCGTTACGGCATCATCGCCGCCGCGGCGATCATCATGTGCTCCTGCCGCGCGGCCGAACCTCGCTATCGCATTGCCGGCAACCAACCGGCGACGCCTCCGCAATTGCCGTCTCCGTCGTTCATGACCGACGACGTGCAGTACTACGCTCCTGGCCCGGGCAACTCGGACGTCCAGCAAGTCGCCTACGCCGAAGACTCGGCCGAGGCGCCGCTCGATCTCCAACAGCCGGCCGATCTCGAAGCGACTGCCTTCGCCGATGATTCCGAGTCGGCTCCCGTGCTGCAACCGGCCCCGAAGGCTGCGCAGCCAGGACCACCAGTTCGCTTCGCCGCTTCGAAGCTGCCGACGCATCTCACCAGCGAGCAGCTCCAACAGTCGCAGTGTTTGCCCGAAGGCAACTGGCAGCCGATGTGTAGCGGATCAGGCTGCGGTTGCTGCAGCCATGAACCCGCGACCGGCCCTGCGGATGAATACCTGTGCGACGGCGGCGACATGCACCTGCCCGCCGGCGTGAACGCCAGCTGGAAGATCACCGGCCTCGAACAAGAAGATACCGTCGCCCACTACGACACGATCGACGGCCGCACGATCATCACGCCGAGCAACAAGGTCTGCCTCTACGCCCCGCGCTTCGCCGCGGCTCGGCAAGTGGTCGACCTTCGCGCCTACGCCCGCATCGACGCTCCTGGCGACGCGACGCAACGCATCAACCCGATCAAGATCGAAGAGACCGAAGACGTCTCGACCTCGCTCGCCGAGATCAAACCGAACATCCATCGCGAGAAGGAACCGCCGAGCCTATTGCGTGAACGCGAGCAGGCGGGCGAACTCGACCGCGATCGCCGCGTCGCTGTCACCATCGGCACGCTGCAGCCTTACTGCAACGTGCAGTTGATTCGCAGCGGCGAAGTGATCGGCACCGACATCGTGAAGATCGCCCGTGCGTCGCTGGCCGCGATCGCGTGGTCGGGCGTCGAAGCGGCACAAGTGGTGCTCGACAACCGCCAGGCCCAGGCCGCCGTCAGCGAGCTGACGCCCGGCACGATCTACCACACCTTCGAACCGAACAATCCGAAGCTCCGCCTCGTGAAGCTCGCGTCGAAGACCTCGGCTCAACCGGGCGAAGAGGTCGAGTTCACCCTGCGGTTCGACAACGTCGGCGACAAGATCATCGGCAACGTCGTGATTGCCGACAGCCTCACGACGCGGCTCGAGTACGTCGAAGGCAGCCAAAAGACGTCGCTGCCGGCGAACTTCACCACGCAAGCGAACGACGGCGAGTCGCTGGTGCTGCGGTGGGAACTCACCGAACCGCTCGAAAAGGGCAAAGGCGGCGTGATCCAATTCCGCTGCAAAGTGCGGTGATAACATGCTCCGCGCATAAAACCGCGACCGCCGGTCGCGGGCATTTGATCGGGTCTCAACGGCAACCCGCTCCTGTCCGCACGCTTGGCAACCCGCTACGATGGTCGGCATTCACCGATCGCGGTTGACCGCCTCCCGCCACGCTCCTGCGGGTCGTTGACCCGCGGCTGCCACTCCCGCACATTTCCCGCCCCGTGCCCTACCTCGCCTTCCTCTTCATCTGTCTCTGCTGGGGCACGAGCTTCATCCTCATGGATCGTGCGTCGCTTGCGTTCGGCCCCGCCGAGATCGGCATGTGGCGGATGACCAGCGGCGCCGTGACGCTCGCCGTGTATTGTTTGCTCAAGCGACAGTGGACGCGGCTCACGCCGACCGAGTGGCGGCAACTCGCCGTCATCGCGTTCTTCTGCAACGCTTACCCCTATGTCGTCCAGCCGTTCGCGATGCAGGCGACCGGCGAGCATGGCTTCATCGGGATGATGGTGACGCTGGTTCCCATCGCGACGATTGCCGCGGTGGCCATCATGCTGAAGCAGTGGCCAACGCCTCGGCAATGGATCGGCGTTCTTGGCGGACTTGGCTGCGCCGCGCTGATCGTTTTCGACGGCACCGAGCGCGGCATCGCACCGTGGCTGCTCGCCCTCGCCCTTAGTTCGCCGGTGAGCTACGCCATCGGCAACACCTATCTCAAGTGGAAGCTCGCGCACCTGCCTACGGCCCCGCTCACGGTCCTCTTCCTGCTGATGGGCGCCGCGCTGGTCGTGCCGTTCGAGTTCATCCCCGCGCTGCGCGAAGGAATGCACCTCGGCCCGCCGGAAACGCCAGAGCATTTTTGGTATGCCCTTGGATCGCTGTTGCTGCTGGGCGTCGGCAGCACCGGCGTCGCCATTTTGCTGTTCGTCTGGCTGGTCCAAACGCAGGGCCCCCTCTTCGCCGGCATGGTGACCTACGTCGTGCCGATGATCGCCCTCCTCTGGGGGCAAGTCGACGGCGAACGCCTCACGGGCCGCCAACTCGCTGCCATCGCCGGGGCGCTGGCGATGGTTGCGATTGTGCAGTGGCGATCGGCCAAGCCGGTAGTTGCCGCCACGGCCGAACCTCCGGCGTGACGGTTTCGTTGGTGCGGGCAATGGCGTAAATTGGCGGGGCGACCGCGTGACCGCGACCACCGGTCGCGGCTTTTTTTCGTCATTCGTCATTCGTCATTCGTCATTCGCTCCCGCGGGTCGTTGACCCGCGGCTACCCCATTCAGCATTCCCCATTCGGCATTCGCATGTCCCACCCTTGGCTCGCCGCTCGCACCGCCCAGTTCGACAGCTCCGGCATTCGCAAAGTCTTCGACCTCGCCGCGAAGATGAAGAACCCGATCAATCTCTCGATCGGCCAGCCCGACTTCCCGGTGCCCGACGCGATTAAGAACGCCGCCTGCGAAGCGATCCATGCCGACCGCAACGGCTACAGCCAAACGCAAGGCATCCCCGACCTGCGCGAACGGCTGCAAGCCGACCTGCAGAAAGAATACGGCCACGATGATCGCCGCGTCCTGGTCACCAGCGGCACGAGCGGCGCGCTCGTCCTCGCGATGATGGCGCTCGTCGATCCCGGCGACGAAGTGATCGTGTTCGATCCCTACTTCGTGATGTACCCGGCGCTCGTCGCGATGGTCGGCGGCAAAGCGGTGATGATCGACACCTACCCCGATTTTAAAATCGACCTCGACAAGGTTGAAGCCGCGATCACGCCCCGCACCAAACTGATCCTGTTCAATAGCCCCTCGAACCCCACCGGCGTCGTCGCCAGCGAAGAGGAAGTTCGCGGCCTCGCCGCGCTCGCCGCCAAGCACAACCTTGCCTTGCTGAGCGACGAGATCTACCGCCTCTTCTGCTACGACGCCCCCCTCCCCTCCCCTGCCCATCACAATCCCGACGTGATTGTCGTCGACGGCTTCAGCAAAGCGTACGGCGTCACCGGCTGGCGGCTCGGCTGGGTCCATGGCCCGGCGGCGATCATCGACAAGATGACGATGCTGCAGCAGTACACGTTCGTGTGCGCGCCCCATCCGCTGCAGTGGGCGGCCGTGGCGGCGCTCGACGTCGACATGAGCCCGCAAGCCGCCGAGTACGCCCAGCGCCGCAACCGCGTCGTCGGCGGCCTCCGCGACGCCGGCTACGAAGTCGCCGACACCGGCGGCGCGTTTTACGTGTTTCCCAAGGTGCCCGCGGGCCGCGGCACGGGCCAAGAGTTCGTCGCCCGCGCGATCGAGAACGAACTCCTCATCATCCCCGGCGGCATCTTCAGCGGCGGCGACACGAACTTCCGCATCTCCTACGCCGCGAGCGAAGCGACGCTGGAGCGTGGCCTCGAAGTGCTGCGAAAGATCCGCTAGTCCGGCTAGAATCTCCCAAGTATGAGGCGATTTGCCGCTATTGCCTGAAAAAGGCTACAATGGTGCTATGAGCATCGTCTCCCAACCCGCCGTCACGCAGCCCCTCGCGTTGGTCCCACCGGCCATCGATCAGCCGCCGGTCCGCTACGAAGAACCGACCCGCAAACGCTGGACCCGCGAGGAGTACTACCGGCTCGACGAACAAGGATGGTTTCAAAACCAACGCGTCGAGTTGATCGACGGGGAGATTGTTCAATTGAGTCCGCAATCACCTCAGCACGCGGCCGCCGCCGAGAGAGTCCGAAGAATCCTCGACCGAACGTTTGGCGAAGGGTACTGGGTGCGCCATCAGAGTTCACTCGTACACGGCGACTACTCAGAGCCCGAACCTGATATAGCCGTCGTACGCGGCGAGATTGAGGATTTCTCGACGCAACATCCGACTTCGTCGATTCTCATCGTCGAAGTCAGCCGGACCAGCCTCGCTTACGACAAGAACCGCAAGCTCCACCTATACGCCAGCATGGGCGTCCCGGAATACTGGATTCTCGACCTCAACAGTAGACGACTGCTTGTCTACCGCGAGCCCGTAGCCGAGGCATCGGCTCCCTTTGGCTTCTCATACGCCAAGGCAATGATGCTCAGCGAACCTGAAATCGTCTCCCCGCTTGAAAAGCCCTCGGCCAAGATCGAAGTCTCCACGATGCTGCCTAGCAAGACGTAGTTCGCTTTAAGGCCCCAAGCAAAAAAACGAGCCCGGCTGGATCACTCCAACCGGGCTCGTCTCGTATACGCAGCGCGACTCGAACCAACAGGGCCCTACAAGCCCCGCCGGCCTGAACGTCACGCGCTTTTGGCCGTCGATTCGTCGTTGAACAGCTTCGTCCGTCCTTCGACGATGTCGTCCGTCACCACGTAGCGGCTGCCGCGCGGTTGATCGGGCAATTCAAACATGATGTCGAGCATCACCCCTTCGATGATCGAACGCAAACCGCGGGCGCCAGTTTCCCGTTCCGCCGCCTTGCGGGCGATCGCCGTCAGCGCCTTATCGGTGAACTTCAGGTCGGCCTCTTCCATCGCGAAGAGGTGCTGGTACTGCTTGGTGAGCGCGTTCTTCGGCTCCTTCAGAACGCGGACGAGCGAGTCGGCCTCGAGCGGACGGAGTGAGCTGATCACCGGCAACCGGCCGATCAGTTCCGGAATCAACCCGAACTCGATCAAGTCGTCGCTGTTCACCTGAGCCAGCAGATCGCCGACGCTCAGTTCCGCGGCGTCGTTCGTCGATTGGCCGAAGCCCATCGAACGCTTGCCGAGCCGCTTGCTGACGATGTCTTGCACGCCGTCGAACGTACCGCCGCAGATGAACAAAATGTTCGTCGTGTCGATCTGAATGTACTGCTGTTCGGGGTGCTTCCGCCCGCCTTGCGGCGGCACGTTGGCCGTGGTCCCTTCGAGCATCTTCAACAAAGCTTGCTGTACGCCTTCGCCCGAGACGTCGCGGGTGATCGAGACGTTGTTGCTCGTCTTGCCGATCTTGTCGATCTCGTCGATGTACAGCACGCCGCGTTGGGCCGCTTCGATGTCGAAGTCGGCCGCATGCAGCAGCTTCAGGAGCAGGTTCTCGACGTCTTCGCCGACGTAGCCCGCTTCGGTCAGCGTCGTCGCGTCGCCAATGGCGAACGGCACGTTCAGGCTGCGGGCCAGGGTCTTGGCCAGCAGGGTCTTGCCGCAGCCGGTCGGGCCGACGAGCAAGATGTTTGACTTGTCGATATCGACTTCGGCCTCTTCTTCAGCGGCCATCAGTCGCTTGTAGTGGCTGTGAACCGCCACGGCCAGCACGCGCTTCGCGGAGTCTTGGCCGATCACGTATTGATCGAGCTCGGCGACAATCTCGCGAGGGCTGGGAACCTTGGTGAAGAGGGTCTTGCTCGACCCGCGGCGCTTCCGCTCCTGGTCGAGAATCGATTGGCAAAGCTCAATGCATTCGCCGCAGATATAGACGTCGCCCGGTCCTTCGACCAGCGGGCCGACATCGCGATAGCTTTTGCGACAGAACGAACAGAAGGCGTTCTTTTTCGAGGCGCCGGTCCGTCGTCCGCCGGTTAGATCCCTGCTAGAGGGCATGCGAGTCTCCTTCCGAGTGTGCGGTGCTCGAGGGGCATCACCGACCCTCTTGCTTTCGCGATTTCGTCCAAAGTTGTCGCTCGATGGGAGTCTCGTCAGCCAGCCGGGACGTTTCCCTTTTCAGGAAGCCCCCGTCTCAGAAGAGCCAGGCTCCTCTGCCGCTATCTGCCGTTTCGCTCCGTCATCTGGCCTTGCGCTTCGTCCTTGGTTGCGCCGGCTTCGAGCCCTACACGCGTTCAACTACGCAGCACCTGTGCGAGTCGTTCATCGACTCATCTCAGACGCTGCATCAACATCTGCTTCGGCCGCCGAACAACCGCGATAGGCGGCTTTGGCGGCAGCACGGGGGTTTTAGGCCTAACCCGCGCCGCTGTTATCCTTTAACTCAGCTCGAAGTTCCGTTGCTAGCTTCGACTTTATTGTTCGGAATTCTTCGTCGCTCAAACCACCCCGGTCATACAGTTCCCGGAAGTTTGACATCATCTCGTGCGGGTTCAGCTTGTCCTGTGCGGCGCGACCCCGATACCTTCGCGCGACGGCGAGCACCACCGCCGTCAAACCGAAGATGGCTGCGAACAGTAGCGCCGCCTGAACTAGGCTATCGTACGCCGAGGACATGCCATTGCGCGCCGCCGTCTGGCGCGCCTCATTCTCTGGAACCGCTACTTCTTGCCCTAACTAACATTATGGCGGCGCCGCCAGCACGAGTCCAGCGCAGCCACCGTCTCCTCTCCCTTCTCCCCTCTCTTCTCTCTACATCTCCCAGCGAGCCGGGCCGTCCCGGCCCCGGCGCCCCCCCCCGCACTCACTCCTACCCAACCCGCAAGCGCCCCAACCCGCCCCCGTGACTTATCTGTAAATGCCCTCTGCCCGCTCGCCGATACACGCCATGAGGCGCTGCCACTGCGCGCACCCTCCCCTCCCCCACCGGACCCGCCATGCGACGCCCCATCGGCGATTCGCTGCCCTTCAAGCCAATAGCCGGAAGCGCAAGCGCCCGGATCGGCCATCCGCGCGCGCACCTACTACTAGTTGTTAGCCTCACGCTCGCCGCCACCTTCGCCCCGCACGCTAGCGTCCACGCCCAGCTCACCGAACCAAGTTACTGGCGGACCCGCGTCTTCTTTATCCCGTACCAATCTAGTACCCCCGTCGGCTTCGCCCACACCGTCGACAAGGTTCAGCTCCTGGTCGCCCGCGGCGGCGACACCCAGTGGGCCGTCCTCCAAGAGGCCGAACCCCAAGTCCGCGGCTTCAGCTATCACGCCCCCGTCGATGGCGAGTACGCCTTCGCCGTCCGCACGATCAACCGCAAAGGCGAAGCAAGTCCCGCGACCATCGCGCAGCCGCAGCTTCGCGTCGTCGTCGACACCGTGCCGCCAACGATGCAACTCACTGCCGCCGCAGATGCCAGCGGCCGAATGATCCTCCGCTACGACGCAAGCGACCTGCAGCTCAAACCCGAGACCGTCCGCCTCGAAGCCTCGACCGACGGCGCCACCTGGCAACGGATCGCCACTGGTCCTCCCGACGTATCGCAGCCCGATCGCGTTGCCGGCCAAGTCGCCTGGAAGCCGCCGACCGCCACCGGCGCCGTGAAGTTTCGCGCCACGGTCGACGACCGCGCGGGGAACCAGTTCAGCGCTAACGCCGACGCCTCGCTGGTGGGCGCCTTCGCCCCCACGCCCCAGTACGGCGGCGTCGCCCAATCCCCCACGCCCCCGCAACTCGGGCTCGCGCTCAACGCCCCCGCCCAATCCAATCCCTTCGTATCTCAACCCACAAGCGAGCCGGGGCGTCCCGCCCCCGGCGCTTCTTCCACGCCCCAAGGCGCGCAAGAGTGGACCGCCGCCGCCCCCGCTCTCTCTGCCCCCAACAACGCCCCAGACAGCAAGAGCGTTTTCCTCAATAACGCCCCCCAAGCTCCACAAAACAACAACCCCTTCGCCGCCGCCCAACCGACCGGCGCGAATTCGCCCCCGCCGCCTCCCCTCTGGCCCGAAGACCGCACCCCCGCGCGGCTCGTCGCCGACAACGGCGGCGCTCCATCGAACAACGGCTCGAACCCCACCGCCAACAGTCCCTTCGCCGCCCCGCCCCTCGTCGGCGGTTCGCCAAACGGCTTTAACAACGGACCTTTCCAATCGGCCAGCGCGCCGATGAACCCGCCGGCGCCGTTTGGCAGCCAGTTCGGTAATCAAACGCCCCCCGGCCCGCCCAGCTGGTCGGCCGTCCCCACCGAGCAGCCCGCCGACGCCACCGGCACCCGCTGGGTCAACTCGCTCACCTTCGACGTCGACTACGACCTGCAAACAGTCGGCCCGTGGGGCGTCTCGAAGGTCGAGCTCTTCGGCACCCGCGACGGCGGCGCTACCTGGACCAACTTCGGCTCCGACCCCGACAACCGCAGCCCGATGCGCGTCACCGTCCCCGCCGCTGGCACCTACGGCTTCCGTCTCGTGGTGAACGGCGCTAACGGCTCGCAAGCCCCCACGCCCACCGCCGGCCAGCAACCGGAACTGGTGATCGGCGTCGACCTCGCGGAACCGCAAGCCCAACTCAACGCCGCCGAAATCGGACAAGGCAATCTCGCCGACCACCTGATCATCCGCTGGACCGCCGCCGACGAGAACCTCGACAGCCGCCCCGTCGGCCTGTTCTTCGCCAGCAGCTCCGACGGCCCCTGGTCGACGGTCGCCACCGACCTCGACAACAACGGCCAATACGCCTGGCGACTCCTGCAGCAAGTTCCCGAACGGCTCTTCCTGCGACTTGAAGTCCGCGACAAAGCGGGCAACGTCGCGATTCACCAATCGCCCGCCCCGGTCGCGCTCAACCTGCCGCAACCGACAGGCAAACTCCGCAGCGTCCGCCCCGTGCAAAGCGAACCCCAACGCTTCCGCACCGCCACCGGCCAGGCGATCCGTAACCAGTAGCCGCGGGTCAACGCCCCCGCCGGAGCGAACCTCGATTCGCGCCACCCCTCGTCAACCCCCAAATATCTGCCACGCATCCATTTTATTAGCCCCCGGTTCTTCAAACCGGGGGCAATCGACGCCGCCCCTTCTCACGGAAGCGGAGCGCGCCCAACGCCACCAAGACCTCCTCGACTGGGGCCTGCGCCTCATGCAAAACGAACAGCGCCAAAAAGACCGCGACCGACTCGACCGCTTAATGTCGCGTAAAACGAAGAAAGCGACACAAGCGACGCGACAACAAAAACGACGCGCCGCGTAGGTTGGGCTTTCAGCCCGACAGCCCCGTCCAGCAAGTCGCCATCTCAAACGAGATTCACCCTCCCGCGCAGCGGGAGCCAGCTCAAGGTGTGCGAACTGTAGCTCCAGCAATGGCGCCCGTCGGGCAGGAATGCCCAACCTACGCGAACCGCAGCACTGTTGGAGACGAGCGTTGCTAACGTCAACTAGCCCCGACCTACCTAGGTCGGGGCTGGCGCCGAACGCATCGTCGCAATAACGATCCTCAAACGCACCGCCGTCGGGCTGAAAGCCCAACCTACGCGGCGCCGCACTCCCGCGGTATGATGTCGCCATGGCCAAAAAGTCCGCCGCCACGCTCTCGGGATTCGACGTCCTCACCGACCCCAAGTCGGTGACCGTTCCCGGCGTGGTGGCGATCGTCGGCGACGACGGCTTCCTCCAGCACGAAGTCCGCCGCGCGCTCGTCGCCCAACTTTGCGGCGACGATCCCGACGCGGCGGCCGAGCATCTCGACGGCAGCGAGATCGAGTACCGCGACCTCCACGACGCCCTGTCGGAACTGTCGCTCTTCGGCAGCGGTCGTCGGGTGATCGTCGTCGAAGAAGCCGACGACCTTGTGAAGCACTACCGCGACCGGCTCGAAGATTACGTCGCTAAGCCGCGCAGCGATGCGATCCTCATCCTCGAAGTCACTACCTGGCCAAGCAACACGCGGCTGGCCAAAGCAGTCGCCGAGTCGGGGCTCACGATTCGCTGCGCCACCCCCGCGCAGGGAAGAGAGCTCACCGAGTTCACGAAGCAGCTGAAGGATTGGCTCGTCGTCGTCGCCCGTCGCGAATATAAGTGCGAGCTCGTCCGCGCCGCGGCCGACCAGTTGCTCGAACAAATCCCGCCAGAGCCCGGCATTCTCTACCAGGAGATTGCCCGCCTCTCGCTGCTGGCCGAGCCGAGCCGCAAGATCGATGTGAAGCTGGTGCAAGAGAACGTCGGCGGCTGGCGGGCACGCAAGACGTGGGACATGATCGACGCCGCTGCTGAAGGCCGCGCGGCCGACGCGCTGCAGCAACTCGACCGGTTGTTCGCCGCCGGCGAAGAAGCCCACGCTTTGCTGCCGCAAATGGCGTCGACGCTTCGCAAGTTTGCCCTCGCAGTGCGGCTGTTCGATCAGGCCGAGCGTCGCCGCCAGGCGATTTCGATTCGCATCGCGCTCGAACGGGCCGGCATGCCCCCGTTCAAACTGAACGACGCCGAGCGGCAGCTCAAGCAAATCGGCCGCCCGCGCGCTCGCCAGCTCTACCGCTGGTTGCTAGCAGCCGACCTGGAGCTGAAAGGTTACAACTCGACGAAAGATCGGGCCCGCCGGGTGATCGAAACGCTCATCATCCGCCTCTCGCAGCACGCCGCCCCCGTTGCCGGCCGCTAGCACTTCGCTGAACTTGCCCACGTTACGGCGTTCCACTACCATCCGCGGCCGCCATTCCTCGAAGATGGCTTGTGGGAGAGAAGATTGTTTGTGGGAGGCGTCTCCGACGCCGATGCCGGTCACCGCCCCCGACAGTTGCGGTGGCGTTAAGTTGCTTCGGGGTCAGAGACCCCTCCCACAGTTTTCGAGAGCAGGCTATCCGCGTGCATTGATGTTCAATTCCGACTGAGCATGACTCAATCGTCAGCCACACGACCGTCGCATTTCGCCGCACTGCTGCTCGCAGTATTCGCGAGCGGCTGCGCCGCGCCATTGGGCTCGGCGTTCAAGCACGATGCGAAGTCCGAGCAGGTTGTCATGCATCGCGACGGCGTCGAAGAGCAGGCTGCCGCCGAGCTCAAGGCCCACGCGCTCGAGAAAGCGGTGGCTGGCGGCGCCGATCCGCCGCTCACGGCCTCGGCCGACGTCCTGCAGCAGTTGCAGGAAATCCGCGAGATCGATCCCGCCGCCGAACAGCAGTTGCTCGCCGATCTTAAGGAGGCGAATCCTGAAAACCATGCGATGATGGTCAACACGTTCCGCACGGCGCTCGCCTACCGGCAGCAGCTAGCCGATCGCGAACGGACCGCTTTCGCGGGCGAGACGCCGGAGAACGAGTTCGACGTCGCCACCCAACAGATGCGACGCAACTCGCCGCCGACGCAGCCGAAGATTCAACGCGTTTCCGCAGCGGTTGATGGAACGCAAGACGTCGATCAGGCCGACCACGCGCACCACGAGGCGGCCCCCTCCCCTGCCGCCGCGAACTGGCCGCCGTCGCAATCGCCGCAGGCGGCGATCACCGCCGACCCGCAGGTTTCCCCCGCTGCTCATCAAGCTCCCGCCGGCGTTCCGCCAGCAGTTGATGCAATCCATCCGCAAACGCCCGCTGCCGTGCGCTCCATGCCGCCCGCCGCGATCAGCTCGCTCCCAGCGACGCCCAACGAACCCGACGAACCCGATGCCGCCGACGTGGCGATTGCCTCGGACGATCAACCGCTGCCGCTCCCCACGGCGGCCGTCGCCGCGCTGCCGAACTCGACGCCGCAACAGCCGCTCACGCCGATCGTCGCCGACGCCGCCCCCGGCGATTGGCACGCCCAGCTCAACGCCACGATCGCCGACCTGCAACAGACGGTCGCGCCGCAGCCGACCACCGTCGCCGAACTCCACGACCACATGCGGTTGCGAACGCTGCAACTGCTCGCCGGCAACGAGAAGGAAGCCTACAGCCCGATCCCCGGCGCCTCGCCCGCTCAACAAGATTTTTGGTCGAAGCAGCTTTTCGCGATCTCCGCGTATCTGAGCGCGACCACCCAACTCGACGAGAAGCAACGGGCCATCGCCGCGCTGGCGCCGCTCGACGAAGCCCGTTCGCGGCTCTCGGAACTCGCCTCGCTCCGCGTTCGCAACATCACGTTTGTCGACAAGGTCGACGGCTTCGGCGCTTACGAGCCGAGCAAAGTCACCACCTTCCGCCCCGGGCAAAAGGTGATGTTGTACGCCGAGGTCGAGAACTTCACGAGCAACGCTTCGGAGCAAGGTTACGCCACCTCGCTTGGCACGAGCTTCAAGGTGCTCAACGAATCGGGCCGGCTCGTCGACGGCAAGCAGTTCCCCGACGTGCAGGACCAGTGCCGCAATCGCCGCCGCGACTTCCACATGCAGTATGAGCTCGCCCTCCCCGAGCGGATCTATCCCGGGCCGTACGAGATTGAGCTGACGATCACCGACCACAATTCGGGCAAACTCGGCCAAGCGACGATCTCGTTCGAGATCGCCGACGACGCGCCGCAGGCGAACGTCGCGGCCGCCCCAGCCGCGAGCGCAAAAAAATAGCCCGGCCATCCTAGCCGGGCTATAAGCGTCTGTATTTCTAGCCCCGGGCTCCGCCCGGGGGTGGCTCGCCATTCCGAAGAACATTGCTCCGCGGAATGCTCCCCCGGCTTGAAGAGCCGGGGGCTAATTGGCTCTTTGGGTGTGGTTTAGTGGAAGTGGTAGTGCACCCCGCCGTACCCATACCCGCCGTAACCACCGTACCCGCCGTAGAACGGAGCCGTCTCCAGCGAAGTATCAGCCGAGTCGCGGTCGGCGCTCTTCTGTAGCGCGTCTTGCTGCGAGTACGCCTCTTGCTGCTTGATCGAGCCTTCCTCGGTCTGAGCGGCAGCGGTCTCGTCGGCGTTGATCGCGGCGTCCGCCTTCTTCATCTGCTTGTGCAAGGCCATCGCTTGGCTCACGTCAGCCTGACGCGAGTTGTTGAACATCTGTTGCTGCTGCTGGATCATCTCTTCTTCGTGCTGGAACTTCAGCAGCCACAGCTTCATCTGCTTCGGCGAGAGGTTCGCAAGCTCGGCCTCGTACTCCTTCGCTTCCGCCGGCGTGATCTTCGCCGAGTGCGAGGTGTAGTCCTTCACCCAAGCGCGGGCCCGCAGCATTTGGGGGCTGTCCCAAATCTTCTCGCGCTCAGCGTCTTGAGCGGCGTTAGCGCCCGGGTGATACGGAGCCGGCGCCGCGGTCGTCGCAGTCGGGGCAGCGGCCGGTTTGACCGGCGGCAACCCGGCCGGAGCAGCGGGCTGGCCGACAGCGAAACTCGCGAAGCTCACACCCACCGCCGCCAACATCGCAGCAGCCACCAGCAGACGTTTCATGGCAGACTCCTCAGCTAAAAACTATCTATGTCGATTGGAAACGAGCAACCACGGGCGCACGCGCCGCGCGGTTGGCCGCCTCCGGGATCAGCGGCAATCTCGCTAAGTGTAGCTCCGCCGGCGCACGCGGGGCTGTAGTTCAGCCTATGCCGATTGTAACGGCCGTTGCCAGAGAAGAGGGACAGTAGCGTGATTCCCGGTAGCGCGGCCGCGACTATAGCCCAGCAGTTCACAGGATGATGGATCGGCTAGCGGTATGAATTGCTAAACGTATTGGCCCCGGAGGGGCCGAGTAATGTAGCCAGGGGCGTGAGCCCCTGGTCTCCGGGCGAAATAGCTATCTCAGCCCCGTGAGGGGCGGCACTGTTCGTCATTACGATGGAGAACTGTATCGCCCCTCACGGGGCTCTGCGGCATCATGATGCTCTAAACCAGGGGCTGACGCCCCTGGCTACATCATGCCGCCCCTCCGGGGCTAGTCTCAGATGCATCTGTGAGCTGCTGGGGCATCGCCAACTCTATCTGCGGGAGAAGATGAGATGCCATTCGCTTCGAAAACACTTTGGACGAAGCCCTGGCTTCACCTCCCCACATCATATGCCCACATCATAGTGAGGCTTGAACTCGTCCTCTTCCGACCGGTGCACGCCCAACTCCTGCTGGATCCGGCGTACCTCGCAAGCCACCCGCTCCGGATCGGCGCCGACCTCGCTGAGCAGCAGCTTCGCCAGCCCCACGGCGGTCTCGGCCTCTTCGATGCAGATCTGGGTGGCGCCGACCTCTTCAAGCCACGCCCGCTCCTTGAGGTAGCGGGCCCGCGCGAAGACCTTCAGCTCGTTGTTGAGCTCCTTCGCCGAGATGATCACCAGCGTCCGCACGAGCACATCGGGCACGGTCACGAGCAGGTACTTCGCTTCCTTGATGCCGGCCGCTTCGAGGATATCGTGCCGGGTTGAATCGCCGTACACGCCGAGCTTGCCATGGTTGGCCAACTCGCGGATCGTGTCGATGTTCAGGTCGACCACCACCGTCTCGACGCCGAAGCCGCGCAAGATCCGCGCGGCCGTCTGGCCCACCGGTCCGTAGCCGACGATCACCGCCCGCGTCTTGGGGGCGCTCGACTCGCCGTTCGCCGCGAGCCGTTCAGCCATCTCTTCGTTCAAGCGCAGGCCGCCCGCTTCGGCGCGGCTCCCCAGCACCTTCCACAGTTTGGGGCGCGAGCGGAGCCAGCCTTCCATCGGTCCGATCAAGCGAAAGATCAGCGGGTTGAGCGTGATCGAGATGATCGCCGTTGCCACGAGCAGGCTGCGGCCTTCCTCGGTCATCAACTTGTGATCAATCGCTTCGGTCGCCAGTAGGAATGAGAACTCCCCGACTTGTGCGAGTGCGATGCCGACGGTGAGGGCGTTGCGGAACGAGTACCGTAACATCCAGACGATGCCGATCGCCGTGAGCGGCTTGGCCACCAGCACGATCGCCAGGAGTACGGCCAGATAGACGGGCTGATCTCGGATCACCGCCGGGTCGAACAACATGCCGACCGAGACGAAGAACACGACCGCGAAGGCGTCACGCATCGGCAAGGCGTCGGCGGCAGCCTGGTGGCTCACCTCGGTTTGCCCCACGACCATGCCGGCGAGGAACGCCCCGAGCGCGATCGATACGCCCAGGTAAAACGCCCCCGTCGCGATCGCGAGCGCGAGCGCCAGCACGCACAACGTGAACAGCTCGCGCGAGCGGGTGCGAGCCACGAAGTTCAGCAGCGGCGGGATGAGCCGCTTGCCGGCGCCCAGCACCAGCGCCGCGAGCAAGCCGATCCGCAGCACCGCCATGCCAAGCGCCTTCGCGATGCCGCCGCCGGCTGCATGCTTCGCCGCTTCGCCCACGACCTCGCCGCCATCGTTGAGAATGTCGGCCACCGCCGGCAGCACGACGAGCACGAGCACGGTGAAGATGTCTTCGACGAGCAACCAGCCGACCGCGATATGTCCCTGCGAGGTGTGGAGCACGTCGTTATCGGTGAGGACGCGGATCAGCACGACGGTGCTCGCCACCGAAATGGCGATGCCGATCACCACCGCCTCGGCCGTCGGCCAGCCGAGCGCAATCGCCCCCGCCGCTCCGAGCGCGGTCGCCACCAAGATTTGCCCCACGGCGCCCGGGATGGCGATGTTCTTCACCGCGAGCAAGTCGCGCATGTCGAAGTGCAGCCCGACGCCGAACATCAGCAGCGCGACGCCGATTTCCGCGAACTGCAGCGCGATCGCTGGATCGCCTTCAATCCCGGGCGTGTGCGGCCCGAGCACGAATCCCGCGAGCAGATACCCCACGATCGGCGAAAGCTTCAACTTCTGGGTCACGAGCCCAAACGCGAGGGCGACGATGAGACTGACCGACAGGCTAATCAGCAGGGCGTATTCTTCGTGCATCGATCCTGCAGTGGGGGTAGATGTTGCGGCGGGCGGTTAGCAGGGGCCCCCAGTGTAGCAGAAATCGGCCGAGTTTTGTTGCGATAAATTGCCGCACGCCAGCTTGGGGCGGTTCGTATCGTTAACATAGCGGCAGCCTGGCCGAATAAATTAGGTCGACGTAAGCCATTCCGTTTCCCCGCTATTGTTCTTTGTCGAGTTTCATGATGCCCAACCCCACCGGCCATTCATCGAAAGTGACGCTCGACTTGCTCGTCAACGGCGCCAAGCTTGGCTTAAGCCAAGTCTGCCCTGACGAACTTTTCCTGGAAGGCGCCTGCGAACCTGTCCCGCCGATGGATGGTCAGGTTGTCATCGGCATCGACGGCGTCACCAAGATTATGGACGTTTTTCTCCCCCACGGCATCACCGGGCGGCGGATTGCGTACTACTAAGCTTGCGTGACGAGCAGCCAGCACCCTCTCGCATTCAATCGCATGTCCCAAGCTGCGCGATTAGCACGCCTCAAGCGTCTTTCTCACAGCCACAACACGGCCATAACAATTTGTTACGGGCGGCGTTACCTGCGCGCCTTTCCGGAGGATGGCTTAGCTTGGCTTTACGTCGGAATTGCCTTGGTAGAAGTCGCTCGCTACGAAGAGGCGGAACAGGCCATTGCCCGCGCCATCAGTCTTTGCCCGACGGAGATGCGGCATCACCCTTTGGCGCATATGGGCCACTTGTTTCGCGAGGCGGGTGATTACGATCAAGCTGCCGAGTGGTATCGTCGAGCGATCGCTGCGAGGCCCGAGTTGCCAGGAGTTTATATCTTTCTCGGAGGCCTACTGGCCAAGCAAGGTCGATTCGCAGACGCTGAAGAAGCGCACCGCAACGCTATCGCCTGCCCCGAAGGCGAGCTAGACGAAGCCTACCTCAACCTTGGCTTCGTCCTCCGTGCCCGGGAACAGTTCGTTGAAGCCGCCGAGTGCTTTCGCGAAGCTCTTCGTCTTGATCCCGAATATCGCGCCGCTCGACGGGCTCTCCATGACGTCGAGCGTTGCATGCGCTACAAGCACGGAGGCTGAAACTAGGAGTTAGACTCCGACTGTTGCCACCCCGTCTTCGCAGCAACTGACACAGAACTGCAACTGACACTCGCAACTGACTCGAGCCGCGCCGCTCGCCGCGTTCGCTAGTTTTAGCCGGCCATTCGCCTCTCTGGCAAAAAGATTCGCGCTCTCCGCTAACAGAATCGCCACCCGGCCGATTCCAGTAACTTGCGAACGCCGCCGTCCCCCTTCACAATGAACGGATCGCTTGGCGAATCCTTTTCAACATTGCGGAGCCTCTCCCGGTTATGAGCCAGAACAAGCGTCTCTCCTCGCGTCGGTCGTTCTTCAAGCAAACTGTCAGCGCTGCCGGCGCCGCGGCGACTGGCGGCGGATTGGTTCCCTACTTCCTCACCGCGTCGCGAGCTCAAGCGGCAACCGCGTCGAGCGATCGGCCGTTGATCGCCTGCATCGGCAACGGCGGGCAAGGGAATCACAACATGGGGCTGGCGATGAATTACGCCGACGTCGTCGCCGTGTGCGACGTCGATTCGGGACGTGCTGCCGCCGCGAAGCAGGCCTCCGGCGGCAAGGCCGACGTGTACGACGACTACCGCAAAGTGCTCGATCGCAAAGACGTGCAAGCGGTGAGCATCGGCACGCCCGATCACTGGCACACGAAGATCGCCATCGAAGCGATGAAGTCGGGCAAGGACGTTTATTGTGAGAAGCCGCTGACGCTCACGATCGACGAAGGCAAGAAGATTTGCCAAGTGGTAAAAGAGACCGGCGCCGTGTTCCAAGTCGGCACGCAGCAGCGGAGCGACTTCGACCGGTTGTTCCTCCGGGCGGTGGCGATCATTCAGAGCGGTCGGCTCGGCAAGGTGAGCAAGGTTTCGTGCGCGATCAATTCAGCGGAAAGCTCGCCGCAGTTGCCGGTCGTCGCGCCGCCGAAGGAACTCAACTGGGAACGCTGGCTCGGCCAGGCGCCGCTCGTCGACTACCGTTGGCAAGGGGGCAAAGACGCCGAGGGCGCCGACATTCCGTACAAGTCGCGTGGTCACTACGAGTTCCGCTGGTGGTACGAATACTCCGGCGGCAAGATGACCGACTGGGGCGCTCACCACGTCGACGTCGCCTGCTGGGCGCTCGGCCTCGACCAGACCGGTCCCAACTCGGTGCGCGTCGAACTCTGCGAACATCCCGTGCCGTTCGAGAAGGGCTATCCCACGCGCGACGACATGTACAACACGGCGACCGCGTTCCGCGTGGTGAACACGTTCGACGATGCTGGCGTCGAACTGACGATCCGCCACGATACAGACAACGGCGTCCTGTTCGAGGGGGACAAGGGACGGCTGTTCGTCAGCCGCGGCAAGCTCGCCGGCAAGCCGGTCGAAGAACTTGCAGACAACCCGTTGCCAGAAGATGCGCTGCGCAAGGCCTTCAAAGGTTCAGAACCAGTGAGCCACATGCAGAACTTCTTCGACTGCGTGCGCAGCCGCAAGGAACCGCAGTCCGACGTCTTCTCGCACCACCGCTCGCTGTCGAACTGCCACTTGGCGAACATCGCTCTGCGGCTCAACCGCGACCTCAAGTGGGATCCGGTGAAAGAAGCGATGATCGGCGATAACGAGGCCCAGTCGTTCGTCGCTCGCGAGCAGCGTAAGGGGTACGAGATCACGGTGTAGCATTGCATTGGCCCTGGAGGGGCCGAGTGATGTAGCCAGGGGCGCGAGCCCCTGGTGATCGCAATCGCATTTCGCCCAAGCCCCGTGAGGGGCGACATCGCTCGTGATGATCGTGCGAACGATGCCGCCCCTCGCGGGGCTCTGAGGCAGCTAGTCGGCGCTAACCAGGGGCTCACGCCCCTGGCTACAGCATGCCGCCCCCTCCGGGGGCTGGTGTTGTGCATTCGTGCGACGCGGCTGAGACGCGCTGGCGACAGAATCGACACGCTGCCGCTGCTGTCGAAAGACAAGTGCGGTTACCCTCCACTGCCGCTCTCCGGCGGTTTGTCCCCGGCTGCGCCCGCAGGTATACTCGAACCCGTTCGTGAGGCGGACTTCCGCCAGCCTACCGCCGCGTGTGGAACATCGCGGCAACCTTCCCCGCAGATCGCGATCGCTAGGATCCTGCATTCGCCAGGCAGCCAGCGTTCAGCCAGCCGCGTCTCGCGATCTCAATCGGCGCACCTTCCCGCTTCACCCTCAGTCTCACACCCAGGATCGCTACTGAAATGAAATCTTCCACTCTGCTGGCTCGCGCCTTCGCCTGCGTGGCGGCGCTCGCCTCGCTCAACATTCTTGCCGCCGCCAGCCAGGCGCAGCAGCAACTTCTCGTCGCCGACCGGCTCAGCAACAGCGTCTTTCGCTACAGCGCCAGCGGTGCCCTGCTCGGCACCGTGCTGACCGACAACGTCAACCTGCTCGGTCCCTCGGGCATCACCCTCTCGCCCGACCAAACGAAGCTCTTCGTGACGAGCACGGGCAACAACCTCGTCGTCCAGTACGACTACAGCGTCGCCACCGGCTTGGCGACGAACGGCGCGGTGTTCGCCGACGCGGCTGACGGGCTCTCCTTCCCCAGCTCCGTGAAGTACAGCCAAGATGGCTCGAAGATCTACGTCTCGAACCTCGGCGGCTCGGGCGTCGCTCAGTTCAACACGAACGGCACGAGCGCGGGCGCCCCGATCAACGGCCTCATCGGCGGCGGAGCGTATTTCCAATACTCCGGGCTGGCGTACGCCCCGGGCGGCGAACTCCTCGTCGGCGCCTTCCAGAACTTCCCCGCTGGCGACGCCGGCGCCGTCGCGAAGTCGAACCTCCCGATCTCGGCCCTTGCCGACTTCATTCCGGGCTCGGCATCGCTTAACGGCGCGTCGGGGCTGTTGGTCAACGGCAACGACCTCTACGTCACCGGCATGTTTGCCGGCACGATCGGCCGCTACAACGCGACCACCGGCGCCGTTGATCCGAGCTTCGGCGTCTCGGGCCTTGCGTTCCCGCAGGGGCTGATCGCTTCTCCGGATGGCAACGGCTTCCTTGCCGGCATCTTGGGCGTCTCGAACGGCAGCGGGAACATCTCGCACTACGCCTACGATGGCACGCTGATCGGGACGTTTGCGCTCCCCGGCGGCGGCGGCTTCACGGAACCGACCGCCTTCGCCACCGTGGCGATTCCCGAACCGGCCACGCTCGGCATGTTGACCGTTGCGGTCGGTGCGCTAGGCTTAACGGTGCGTCGCCGGATGGCCTAACGCCATCGCCCTGCCCTGGCGGCATCAACTAGCCCTGGAGAATCGACAGTGCGGATGCGGATCGAATGCGTCGTTCCCTTCTGCCTGGCGGCGTTCGCCGGCTGGGGCCTGCTGCCAGCAGTGCACGCTGAAGTAACGCCTTACTTCGGCGGGCCCGACGCTTCCAAATTGACGATGACGAATTCGAGCGCCGCCAGGAATGAGTTCCTGGCGGCGCTTTCGTCGTATGGCGTCGAAGATTTGGAAGACAACTCCGGAGCGAACCCGACGCTCACGTTTGGTGCAACGGGCATTACGGCGACGACCGGTTTTTCAAACGGCGTCAATTCGCTACCCACCTATGCGGTCAGCGGTCAGCGCTTCCTCTGGGATACTGAGGGCGTCGACGATTGGCTGCAGTTCTCCGAGCCGGTGACGGCCTTCGGCAGCTACATCGCGCAAGGGGGCGACGGCTCTTCGTCGCCGCCGATCTCGGCGCCCGCGAATCGGCTGACTTTCACCCTGCAAAACACCGTGCTTGGCACGTCGAAGGAAGTGGTGATCCACGACCTCGGCCCAGACTGGCCCTTTTATAACGTCATCTTCGTCGGCGTCACCGACACCGAGCCGTTCGATCGCATCTCCT
The DNA here is from genome assembly GCF_009177095.1 of Lacipirellula parvula. Lineage (NCBI taxonomy): Bacteria > Pseudomonadati > Planctomycetota > Planctomycetia > Pirellulales > Lacipirellulaceae > Lacipirellula > Lacipirellula parvula. Next base: position 5,064,601 of record NZ_AP021861.1, on the reverse strand, counting down.
TCCACGAGTCGTACGACTACGATGGCCTGCTGTGGGACGGTCTCATTGCCGGTCAGTTGAAGCAGCCGATTCCCGGCGACTTCAATGGCGATGATCTCGTCGACGCCGCGGACCTTGGTATTTGGCGCGAAAACTTCGGCTCGACCGGGATGCCGGCGAACACGCTCGGCGATGCGAACGGCGACGGCATTGCCGATGGCGCCGACTTCCTCGTGTGGCAGCGGCACTTCACGGCGCCGCCCGCACCCGCGGCCGTTACATCTGCCGCCGTGCCGGAGCCGGCCGGGCTCTGCTTGCTGCTCGCCGGGCTCGGCATCGCGAGGGCCTTCCGCCGTGCGTAAGCCCGCCGGATTCACGTTGGTGGAACTACTGGTGGTGATCGCCATCATTGGCGCCCTCATCGCCCTGCTCCTCCCCGCCGTGCAGGCCGCCCGCGAGAGCGCCCGGCGCGCGCAGTGCCTCAACAACCTCAAGCAAACGAGCCTCGCGCTGCAGAATCATCACGCGGCGAAGAATGCGTTTCCCTCGGCGGCGATGTCGAAGTCGTACCCGCCGGACGAGCGGCATCCTCACAGCTTCTACCGCTGGTCGGCCCTCGCGCAGCTGCTGCCCTACATGGAGCAGCAATCGCTCCACAACCTGCTAGATCTCTCGCTGCCGCTGTACATGCCGGGGGGCGGGTATCCGATCTCGGCGCCTAATAAGCCGGCCGTCGTACAGATGCTGCCGGTGTTCCTTTGCCCCAGCGATCTACAGGAGCGGGTGAAGCCGGAAACCGGCCCGACGAACTACGCCGTTTGCGGCGGCTCGGGCTCCGGCGGCGGCACGCCGTTCGACACCGACGGCGTCTTCTACGTCAACTCGGCGACGACCTTCGGCGAGATCACCGACGGCTCGTCGAACACGATGGCCGTCTCGGAAAGTCTCATCGGCGCCGACACGGTGCGCGACGGCGAGGGGGCTCTCAACGGTGCGACGCCCGAGCGAAGCTACAAGTTCGTCCTGTCGTTCGCCGGGCCGACCGATCTCTCCGACTTCAAGTGCAACGGCTCGATGAACTTCAATTCCTCGGCGAGCACCGGCAACGATCCGCGCGGCTTCGCGTGGGCGAGCGGCGAGTATCGCAGCGCCACGTACAACCACTACTATCCGCCGAACTCCCAGCATTACGACTGCGCCGCTTCTGCGACGAGCGACCCGACGCCGCCCCCCGCGCAGCCGATCCTCTACTCGGCCTACGGCTGGCGCGCCGCTCGCAGCGCTCACCCCGGCGGCGTGAACGGTTCGACCGCTGATGGCGCCTGCCGGTTCTACAACGACGGCGTCGACCCCGTGGTGTGGAAGGCCTTAGCCACTCGCGCCAGCGATGAAGTCGCCGCCGAGTAACGCCCGCCGGTTGATTCCTCACCGTCAACAAGAAGAGCGACCTGCAGCCGGAGCCGCAGATCGCTCAGTGGGGGGCTTTAAGATTTCTTGTCACTCGTGGCGATTCGCGTGAGTCGCGGTTTCTCTCGTTCAAAAATATCTGCGTTTGTCCGCGTTCATCGGCGGTTCCATCCTCTGCTTACTTCATCGCGAACTGGCGTTGTTCCCATTGATGCGGGAACTCGCTCGGCGACATCATCGCCAGTTGGTGGAGTTGCTTGATGGCCCGCACCGCATCGACGCGGCTGGCGAAGTCAAGGCTGCGGTCGGCGGTGACGCGGGCCTTCAGCACGCCCAGTTCCGTCGCCAAGGCGGAGCGGTAAACGTCGCTCGACGGATGCTGGGGCGACCAGTTGCGAATCAGCGAGCTGACGGTCGCGACTGAGCCGGCGTAGCGGGCTTGCGTCAGGGCCGTCGGCCAGGCGCCAGCGCCTCGTTGGACCGATTCGTACAGTTTCAGGGCGGCAGCCAACTCGGCGTTCGCCTCGGCTTGCTGCTTCGCCCGATTCGCGCCGGCCTTCTGCTCGCGGACTTCCGTTTCCATCCGCTTCACATCGTTGCGGTAGGTAGCACGGTTGTATTGGATTTGGTCGCTGGCCGCGGTGACGCGCGTCCAGGTTTCGGCGGCGTCGGCTTCGTCCTTCAGAAACTGACCGTTGGCTCGCACGAGTTCCGAGGCGCCGGCGAGGTGGTCGCCGAGCACGGTGCTGCGGTGATCGTAGGCGATCGTTTGGGCAGAGGCTTGTTGCTGGAGACCGACGGCGGCGAACGTGGCGACGGCGGCGAGCGTGATGACGGCTGTGCGTGGCATGACATGGTTCCCTTACTCGGCTACTCATCCGGCTGCAGGCGGCGCCGGTTGATTGTGCGAGGAAGTGAACGCAAGCGCGGCGCCAATTCGCGGCGCGGGGTGAATGGCACTCTTCATGCAGTCAGCAGAGTGCGTCAATCGCGGGGAATCATGCGAATCTGCAGAATCTTTCGCACAACGCGTAACATCTGCGTTTGAGTGCAGGAATCCGTTTGACGACGACGCTTTTGCATTTTGGGACTGTGTACCCTGAGGTTCCCTCCTCTTGAGGGGGAGGGTTAGGGAGGGGTGAAAGAAGCGGGTATCAACGTTCCACCCCCTCCCCAGCCCTCCCCTCAAGGGGGAGGGGGCCGGAGCATTCAACGTCGTGAGCCAGATTCGCTACGGCGCCGGCTCGTCGGTGTCGCGGGTTACTTTGCCATGCAGTACGCCGGCGTCGTCGAACCAGAGCGGGTCGATCGCCAGGAACCGCCGCCAGTTGATCTCGCCGTCGTGCTTCTGGTGGTAGATCATCCACAGCTTCCCTTCGGGCGTCGCGACGACGCAGTGGTGGCCGGGCCCGAAGAGTGTTTCGCTTTGCGAGACGATCGGGTTCTTCGCGTACTTTTCGAACGGCCCGAGCGGCGATTTCGACGTGGCGTAGCCAATGGCGTAGTGGCGGGAGTCGGCGCCGCTGCCGGAGAACATTAGGTAGTACCGCCCGTCATGCTTGAGCACGAACGGCCCTTCGGTGACGTGGCCCGACGCCATTTCCCACGGCTCGGTCGGCTGGATGAGCAGCACGCGTTCGCCCTCGGGCGTGACGGGATCGCTCATCTGCTGGCCGTAGATCTTGAAACCGTCGAGGATCTCGACGTAGTAGAGGTAAAGCTGCCCGTCGTCGTCCCGGAACAAGTGGGCGTCGATTGAACCGGGGGCGAGCACCGCCTTATCGACGAACGGCCCGCGCGGGCTGTCGGCCACGGCGACGCCGATTTGCTTCCGCGCGCCACCCTCGTCGTGGGCGGGGTCGTTGTCGGTGTAGTAGAGGTAGAACTTGCCGTCGCCGCGGACGTTGTGGAAGACGTCGGGCGCCCACGCCCCGCCGCGGGGATCGTCGAACGCGCTTCCCTCGTTCTTCCAGTGGACGAGATCTTTTGACGTGAGGACGTCGTAACCGCGGCCATACGTCGTGGCGTAGAGGTAGTAGGTATCGCCGACGCGGATCACGTGCGGATCGGCGGGATTGCCGGCGGTGACGATGGGGTTTTTGTAGGTGGCGGGCGCCGACTCATCCGCGACTGCTTGAGCGGCCGCGAGCAACCCCACCGCGAGCGATGCCGCAAGCAGGATTTTGTGGGAGGCGTCTCCGACGCCGAGTACGGATCGCCTGCCGAAGCAACTTAATTGGCAACGCGAAATCGGCGTCGGAGACGCCTCCCACAATCGATCGCTCTTGGAACCGCTAAGGGCTGGGTATGCATCGGTCTTCATCGGGCGTTTATCCTTGATAGCTGCGCAGCGCGTCGATCAACTGTGCCACGTCGTCATGGTTGTTGTACGCATGGGGACTCACGCGGATCCGCCCCGCGCGGGTGGCGAGCGCGATCTGGCGTTCGAGGCAATGGCGGCGAACGGCGTTCAAATCAGCGTTCGGGTACTCAAACGAAACGATGCCGCTCCGCTGCTCGCCCGCGCGGGGTGAGATCACCCGCATGCCGAGTTGCTGCAACTCGCTCACCAGATGATCGCTGATCTCCAGCACCGAGGCGGCGACGCGGTCGATGCCGAGCGATTGCAGCAGGTCGAGGCTCGCGCCTAGCCCGAGCATGCCGGGGACGTTCACCGAACCCCCTTCGTACCGTGAGGCGTCCTGCTTCAGCTTCAGTTCGATGTGGGCGTAATCCTGGGCGTGGACGACGCTGTGGGCGCCGACAGCAGTAGGCGTGAGCAGCGGCAGGCGATCGCGACGGATGTAGGCGATGCCGGCGCCTTCAGGGCCGAGCATCCACTTGTGCCCGTCGGCCGCGAGGAAGTCGATTGGCGTTTGGCTCACATCGAGCGGGAACGCGCCGAGGCCTTGGATCGCATCGACGAACAGCAGCGTCCCCTGGCGGGCAGCGACCTCGGCGATGGCGTTCAGATCGCGGCGGCAGCCGTTCGAGAAGGCGACCCAGCTGACCGTGATGATTCGCGTCCGCTCGTCGCAGTGGGCGGCGAGTTGGTCGTAATCGACGACGCCGTCGGCGGTCGGCACGCGGCGGGTTTCGACGCCGCGGGCGGCGAGGTTCATCCAGGGGTAGAGATTCGACGGATACTCGTCGGCGAGCGTGACGACGTTGTCGCCGGCGCGCCAATCGAGCCCCTCGGCCACGAGGTTGATCCCGGCCGTCGTGTTGGGGACGAGCGCGATCTCCGCCGGCGTGGCGCCGACTAGCGTCGCCGCCGATTGGCGAACTTGCTTTAGCTGCCGGGCCCACTCGGGCCACATCGTATCGCCCTCCTCGAGCGATTGATCGATCCAAGTGCGCATCGCCGCGGCGGCTGGCGCCGTCACAGGGGCGACAGCGGCGTGGTCGAAGTAGGCCCAGTTCTGGGCCACGGGCATTGCCGCGCGAAGCTCGTTGCGTACCGCCTCAATCTCGCCGTTCACGCCGAATCTCCGATTTATGCGGCTGTGCTAGAATCAATGGATGCACGGCCTTGCCCAAGAATCTGTGGGAGGGGTCTCCGACCCCGAAGCGGCGTTGAGCTGCTACGACCGCTCGTGTCGGTGACCGGTTTCGGCGTCGGAGACGCCTCCCACAAAATTCTGATCGCTTCCTGCAAAAGTTTATCGTAGCCGTTTAACGCCTCGTTCGTGAGTCCGACCATGTGGAAGTCTGCAAGCGAACTCCGTCAAAACGCCGGTTTTCTCGGCGTTTTCGCGATTCTCTCGCTGCTGTGCACAGCGCCGCTTAACGTCGCGGCGCAGGCCCCTGCCCCAACCGAGCAGGAGTATGCTGCTCAACGAGCGAAGATGGTTGCTGAGGAAATCGAAGCCGCGGGCGTGAAAGATCCACGCGTGCTCAAGGCGATGCAGGCGACGCCGCGGCATCAATTCATGCCGAGTGCGTATCGCCCTTACGCCTACCTCGATGCGGCGCTGCCGATCGGCGATCGGCAAACGATCTCGCCGCCGTTCGTCGTCGCCTACATGACCGAGCAGCTGCGGCCGAAGGCAACGGATCGCGTGCTCGAAATCGGCACCGGCAGCGGCTATCAAGCGGCGGTGCTCAGCCCCCTGGTGAAAGACGTTTACACGATCGAGATCGTCGAGCCGCTTGGCAAACGGGCGAAGCGAGCGCTCGAACGATTGAAATACGACAACGTCCACGTCCGCATCGGCGACGGATTTAAAGGCTGGCCCGAGGCGGCGCCGTTCGACAAGATCATCGTCACTTGCTCGCCGGAGAGCGTGCCGCAGCCGCTCGTCGATCAACTGCGCGAGGGAGGCGAGATGATCATTCCCGTCGGCGAGCGCTACCAGCAGAATCTCGTGCGGATGACCAAACGCGACGGCAAGCTGGAGAGCGAACCACTGCAGGCGACGCTCTTCGTACCGATGACCGGCGCCGCCGAGGATTCGCGGCAGGTGCAGCCCGATCCGCTCCATCCGACGGTTCGCAACGGCGGTTTTGAAGAGGTCGTTGGCAAGACGAGCGACCCCGTTGGCTGGCATTATTTGCGGCAGGCGACCACGGTGGAGGGCTCGGCCGACGAGCCGGCGTCCGGCGGCAAGCGCTTCATACGGTTTACGAACAGCGAGCCGGGGCTCATCAGCCAAGCGCTCCAGGGAATGGCGATCGACGGTCGGAAGGTCAGCCAAATCGAGGTGAGCTGCCAAGTCGGTGCCAAGGGGATCGCGGCCGCTGCGGGCGAGACGCCGGGCGTGATCGTCAACTTCTACGACGAGCGGCGGGCAGTGATCGACACGGTCGAGCTTGGGCCGTGGAAAGGGACCTTCGGTTGGCGTCGCGAGGAGCGGATGGTTCGCGTGCCGCTCGCCGCGCGCGAGGCGATCATTCGCATTGGGCTCAACGGCGCGACCGGGCGACTCGATCTCGATGACCTCGAATTGCGCGCCGTGCATGCCGGCAAATAGGTTAGCGGAGGGCCGTTGGCGCCGGTCGTAACGACCGTGACGCCAGCATGGGATCAATACCCCTATCGCCCAATATTAGCTGTATTTCCTAATCGCCAGAACCGGTTAATTCTTCGCAAGTTCCTTGAATTACACCCCCCCGCTGCTATGTTACCGATGTGTCGGTCGAGTGCGGTTATCCGCTCGGCGTCTTGCCATCGACCAGGCAGGGATCGTTGCCCAGTTCGAAATGATCCAAAAATTCAAGGTCCTCAGGGGGAATGAAGAGATGAGATTCGGCAACACTAAGCTGGTCGCGGTTGCGGTCGTTGCGGCAGGGATGGTCGCGGTTGCTGCTGGCGAAGCCTCGGCTCGCTCGCGCGGCAGCTACGGTTCCAGCGGCAGCTACGCCTCGAGCGGCAGCTACGCTTCGTCGGGCAGCTATGCCTCGAGCGGCAGCTACGGCGGCAGCTATGCCACCTACAGCGCCTACAGCAGCTCGGGCAGCTACGGCTCCTCGTCGGGCAGCTACGCCAGCTACAGCAGCAGCGGTTCCTCGGGCAGCTACGGCCGTCCGGGCTTGTTCTCGCGTTGGCACGCCCGCAAGGCGGCCCGTTACTCGTCGTCGGGCAGCTACGGCTCCTCGTCGGGCAGCTATGCCAGCTACAGCAGCTCGGGTAGCTACGGTTCGTCGTCGGGCAGCAGCGGTTCGTACGGCGGCGCCGTCTACGAGTCGTACCCCGCCGAAGGCGAAGTGACCTCGCCGGAAGTTCCGGTTGAAGCCACCCCCGCCACCCCGAGCGCCTCGGCCACCGAAGCGACGATCTTCGTCAGCCTGCCGGCCGACGCCAAGGTCTTCGTCAACGACCTGGCCACCAACAGCACTGGCGCCGAGCGTCACTACGTGTCGCGCGGCCTGAAGCCAGGCCGTTCGTACTCCTACAAGCTGCGGGTTCACTTTGAACGCGACGGCAAGCCGATGACCGAAGACAAGGTCGTCCGCCTGACCGCCGGCGAGAACGTCCAGCTGGCTTTCGGCGGCGCCGATAGCAGCGACAAGACCGCCCAGACCGAGCTGAAGCTCAACGTCCCGGCCGGAGCCAAGGTCACCTTGGCTGGCGCCCCGACGGAGCAAACCGGCGAAGTCCGCAGCTACACGACCAACAGCCTGAACGCCGGCCAGATGTGGAACGGTTACACCGTCCGCGTCGAGCTCGAGCAAGACGGCAAGACCTTGGTCGAAGAGAAGACCCTCGACATCGAGGGTGGCAAGACCTACGAGCTCGCCTTCGAGCTCGCCGGGAATGCCCTGAAGGTGGCGGCCAACTAAGTTCGCCATTTTTCGCTCTTGACGCAGTTTTACCCCCGCATCGGCGTTGACCGATGCGGGGGTTTTTCGTTTGCTACACGCATACGGAACCTGCAGCCTTTTTTAGCCCCGGGCTTCGCCCGGGGGTGGCGCACCAGTCGACGAGCCAACTCGTCGCGGCGAACAACCCCCGGGCGAAGCCCGGGGCTAGAAATACGGCCTGGAACGCCCTCAACGGGGCGTCGCACCTGTGGCATTCATGAGTAAGCAACGTCCTGAAACTCCCCCTCAGCCGGCGGCAGGCGAGAAAAAGCCCGCGCCCGCCCCTGCGCCCGAGGCCAAGCCGAAGCCGGCCAAACCAGCGAAGCCCAAGACTCCGTCGCCGTGGCCGTGGGGCCCGTTCGCGCGGGTGCTGGTGAGCATGCTGGTGGCGTTTCACTTGGTTGCCGTGTTCGTCTCGCCGTGGCATCTGCAGCTGAGTTCGTCGGTGGTGCCGATGATCGAGCCGGGCGGCACGCCGCTGAACTCTCAGGGGCAGCCGATCCCGATTGAGCAACTCGACCCGCAGCAATACCCGCCGCAGTTGCCGGTGATTCCGATCGCGCTGGCGAAGTATCTCCATCACTACGCGAACCTGGTGTTCGTCAATCACGGCTACAACTTCTTCTCGCCCGATCCAACGGCAAGCCATCTGATCAAGTACGAGATTTACAACGCTGCCAACGAGAAGATCGCTGAAGGGCGCTTCCCCGATCGGCGCGAGCAGTGGCCACGGCTGTTCTATCACCGGCACATGATGCTGGTGGAGCAGTCCCGCGATCAGGCGACCTCCGGTATTGGATGGGAGAACAAAATCGCCGAGTACCTGATCAAGAAGCATGACGGCGAGTGGGCGAAGCTGACGATGGTGCGGCATCACCTGCTGACGCCGCAGCAAGTGAAAGACGGCATGCGGATCGACGCTCCGTCGACGTACGAAAATCTCGGCGAGTTTCAGCATCGGCTCCCCCCCCGTCCCTCGGAACCAGCTCCCGCAGGAGGGACGCCATGACGACGCTCGTCGCTTCAACTCGCAACTACTTCGCCGAACTCTGGCGGGCGTGGAACAACTTTTGGTTCACGCCGACCGACCCGGCGACGCTTGCGCTCATCCGGCTGCTGGCCGGCGGGATGATGCTCTACACGCACTTCATCTGGTCGTTCGACCTGGCGGGGTTCATCGGCCGCGACGGCTACACGCCGGTCGAAATGCTCAAAAGCATGCCAGGCCGCGAGGTGACGGTGTGGAGCATCTTCGACTGGATTGGCCCCAACTGGCTGCTGTGGACGGTGCATATTCTGGCGCTGTGCGTGTTTGCGTGCCTGTTTCTCGGGCTGTTCTCGCGGGTGTCGGCGGTGCTCGCTTACCTGCTGGCGGTATCGTACGTTCATCGCGTCACCCCCGGCGCGTTTTACGGGCTCGACAAAGCCAACTGCATGATGGCGATGTACCTCATGCTGGGGCCGTGCGGGGCGCGCTACTCGCTCGATCGGCTGTGGCGGCTGCGACGCGGCGATGCGAGCGAACCTGCGCCGAGTACCGCGGCGAACGTCGCAATCCGGCTGCTGCAGTTGCATCTCTGCGTCGTCTACTTCTTCTCCGCCTTGGCGAAGATCGAAGGCAACACCTGGCGCGTCGGCACCGCGATGTGGTGGGCGGCGGCCAACTACGAGTACCAATCGCTGCCGCTTACATGGATGGCTGATTGGCCATTCTTGATCGCGTTCTTCACCCATCTGACGGTGTTCTGGGAACTCTCTTACGCCTTCCTGGTGTGGAACCGCTTCACCCGGCCGTGGATGATTTGGACGGCGGTGGCGGTCCATGGCGGGATCGCGATGTTTATGGGGATGATCACCTTCGGGCTGGCGATGATCTTTGCGAATTTCTCGTTCCTCAAGCCGGAGACGGTGCGGCGGTGGGTCGATCCGGTGGCGAGTCGAGTGTCGCTGGCGCTGGTGGGGAAGAAAGTGGGGTAGGCGTCGGGCGGGGATGCGTGGGAACCGCGGGGATGAACCCCGCGGCTCGCTGGAACCGCTTGCAGGCGCGATTGCGAAGTGGCGTCTCGATAACGAGAATGGGGTTTGACTCCGCTCCATCCCCCTGCCCTGGAACTATCGCGCATGGCTCGTCGCGCTGTTTACACTGGCTCGTTCGACCCCATTTCCTTGGGGCATTTGAACGTCATTGAGCGGAGCAGCCGGTTGGTCGACGAGCTGATCGTCGGCGTCGGCCACAACATCGACAAGCAGTCGCTCTTCACGGCCGAGGAGCGGGTCGATCTGATCAAGCTCGCTACGCAGCACTTGGCAAACGTCGAAGTGAAGATGTTCTCCGGGCTGGCCGTCCGCTTCGTCCGTGAATGCGGCTCACGGGTAATCGTCCGCGGGGTGCGCTCGCTGGGCGACATCGAGTCGGAATTCACGATGACGCTCGCGAATCGGCAGCTCGACTCGGATATCGAAACCGTCTTTCTGATGGCCGATGATCAGTTTTCACACGTGTCGAGTTCGCTGATCAAACAGATTGCGTCGCTGGCCGGGGATGAGGAATTGGCGAGGTTTGTGCCAAGCGTCATCATTCCGCATTTGCGCGCGAAAATCGGTTGATCGATTTGGCGGCCACAAAGCCGCGACCGGTGGTCGCGGTGGCGGCGCGGAATGGCAATGCCGATTGCGGGGACCGCGACCACCGGTCGCGGCTTTATCGCGAGGATGTGCGGCTGTCGCGGCGGTAGCCGCGCGGGGTTTGGCCGGTTTGGCGTTTGAACGCTACCGATAAATACTCCGCGTGCGGGAACCCCGTACGGGTGGCGATTTCCGCCAGCGTGAGATCAGTCTCCCGCAGCAGCCGCGAGGTCCGTTCGATGCGGATCCGCATGATCTCGGCGTGCGGCGTGCGGCCGATCAGCTTTTGGAAGCGGTGCTCCAGCATCCGTCGCGACAGCGGCACGACGCGGAGCACGTCGCCGACTGAGATGCCGTCGCACGCATGTTCGCGGATGAATCGCAGGGCGGCGACGACGTCGAGGTCGTCGACCGCGTAGACGTCGCTCGATTGTCGTTGGGCCACGCCACGGGGCGGAATGAGGATCGCTTCGCCGACAATTCGCTCGCCGCTCATCATGCGGTCGAGCAGTTTCGCCGCCTCGTAGCCGGCGCGATGAGTGTCGGGAATCACGCTCGAAAGCGGCGGCGTGCAAAGTCGGCAGAGCCGGGCGTCGTCGTCGACGCCGATCACCGCCACCTGCTCCGGCACGGCGATGTCGAGTTCGCGGCAGACGTCGAGCAATTGCTGGCCGCCAAAGTCGTAGCAAGCCATCACGCCGATTGGCTTCGGCAGCTTGCGGACCCACGCGATCAGCCGCCGACGTTCGCGGGCCCACGAGAAGCCCTTCTCCACGCGCGAGGCGGCGCGGAAGACCTGGCAGTTGCAACCGCTCTGTCGCGCGAAATCAGTGAAGTGGTCCTCACGCCACTGTGACCAGTTGAAGACCGGCTCGCCGTAGAAGGCGAGTTCCCGGAAGCCGCGCTCAATGAGGTGCGAGGCGGCGAGGCGGGCGATTTCGCGGTCGTTTGTTTCGACCCATGGCAGGTGCGGCACGCTGCGGGCCGCGCTGACGTCGACGGCGGGCAGGCCCGAGCGCTTCACCGCGGCCGCAATCGCCTCAGTCTCGATGCGGGCGATGATGCCGTCGCCTTGCCAGTTGCTGAACCAGGCCGGTGGCTTGGCGCCGCGCTGTTGCTCGCCGATGTAAATCGACCAGAGTTCATGCTCGCGCTGGTAGGCGATGATGCCGTCGAGCAATCCGCGCGAATAGGCATTCGACGTTTCCAATAGCAGGGCGACGGAGCGTCGTTTGCGCATCGAATCAGCCAAAACACGCGGCGAGTTGGTGAACGTTAACGTCGAGGGCAAGCGCGTGCGACTCCATGGATGCGAGCCGCCGTGCAGTGGGCGGCCCTAGCTTCCGAATCCGGCGTGCAACGTTGCATTTTCTGCCGGCGGATGCGAGTCTACTGCGCTCCCCCCTAGTCTAGTCACGAAAGTGAAAGATCGAAGGTCTTCTGCGCTATTTCTCATTCTGGCTTGCGAAACCGGGAGTTAGTATCGATATTTTGGGGGATCTCTACTCTCCTCGCGGCGGCGCGCCGCAATCTCTCTCTTGGACTGAAAAAGGGGCGGCGACATGGCAACCCGACGACCAGTGCGCGTGGCAATGGTCGGTCTCGGATTCGGGGCCGAATTCTTACCGATCTACAAAAAGCATCCGGACGCGGAAGTGGCCGCCGTCTGCCGCCGCGACGTGGCGGCGATGAACAAGCTGGCCGACGCGCTCGAAATCAACAAACGCTACGCGAAATTCGAAGAAGTTCTCGCCGATCCTGAGATCGACTTCGTTCATATCAACAGCCCCATCCCCGATCATGCGTGGATGAGCATGGAGGCCCTCAAGGCCGGCAAGCACGTCATGTGCACTGTGCCGATGGCCACCAACATTGCCGACTGCGAAAAGATCTGCCAGCTGGTCGCCGACACCGGCCTGAAATACATGATGGCCGAGACCGTGGTTTACAGCCGCGAGTTCTTGTTCATCAAAGAGCTCTACCAAAAGGGCGAGCTCGGAGAGATCCAGTACATGCAGGCCTCGCACCCGCAAGATATGGACGGCTGGCCCGACTACTGGGAACGGATGATTCCGATGCACTACGCGACGCACGTCGTGAGTCCGGTGCTGGGGCTGGTCGACGGCCGCGCGGAATATGTCTCGTGCTTCGGCTCGGGTACGGTTCGCGACGACATCCGCGAGAAGTCGGGCAACTCGTTTGCCGTCGAGTCGTGCCACATCAAGATCGCCGAGAGCGACGTCAGCGCTCACATCTGGCGGTTCCTGTACGACACGGCCCGCCAGTATCGCGAGAGCTTCGACGTCTACGGCACGAAGAAGTCGTTCGAGTGGTCGCTCGTCGAGAACGAGCCGCACGTTCTCCACACGGCAAAGAAGCCAGAGCCGGAGATCGCCGAGAAGATTGAAGTCCCCGACTATGCCCACCTGCTGCCGGCGGAAATTCAGAAGTTCACCAAGTCGATCGAAGACGCCGACCATCTCTCCTTCCTGCAAGGGGGCGGCCACGGCGGTTCGCATCCGCACTTGGTGAACGAGTTCGTCCGTGCCTTGGTCGACGACCGCGATCCGTGGCCGAACGCCGTGACCAGCGCCAACTGGACCTGCGTCGGCATTCTGGCCCACGAATCGGCCGTGGCCGGCGGGGCGATCAAGCATTTGCCCGAGTTCACCCGCACGCGATAGTTCAAATGCCGCCCCGCTGCGTCGGGGCGGCGTTTCCTTCCTTTCCGCGATGCGGGAAGGTGCGCCTCTCAAGGAACTTCTGCGATGATGAAGCTTTCTCGCGCGTGCTGCGCGCTCTTGTCGTTCGTTGCTCTCACCCCGCTGGCGACGGCCCACGAAGGCCATGCAGGGCACGACAAGTTCGTGAAGCACTCTTTCAAGAAGGAGCAACTTTCGAAGGAGTTTTACGGCGAGGGAGCCAACTTCGGCGACTTCAATCACGACGGCGTCAACGATCTCGTCTCGGGGCCCTACTGGTACGAAGGCCCGAAGTTCCTCAAGCGGCACGAGTATTACCCGGCCAAGCCGTTCGATATCGCCGGCTACTCCGAGAACTTCTTCGCGTTCACGCACGATTTCAACGGCGATGGTTGGGACGACATTCTGATCATCGGTTTCCCCGGTGCGGAAACGTCGTGGTTCGAAAATCCGCAAGGGAAAGAGGCCCCCTGGAAACGGCATATCGCCCTCGCGGTGACCGACAACGAATCGCCGACCTTCACCGACGTTACCGGTGACGATGTACCGGATCTCGTCTGCATGAGCGGCGGACAAATTGGCTACGCCGAGATCCCGCAAGATCCGACGCAGCTCTGGAAGTTCCACCCCGTGTCGCCAGTGCGCGGCTACCAGCGGTTCACGCACGGCATTGGCGTCGGCGACGTCAACGGCGATGGCCGGCTCGACTTGCTCGAGCAAAACGGCTGGTGGGAGCAGCCCGAAAAGGTGACGGACGAACCGTGGGCGTTCCACGAAGTGAAGTTCAGCGAGCCGGGCGGTTCGCATATGTTCGCCTACGATTTCGACGGCGACGGCGACAACGACGTCCTCACCGCGAAGGCAGCTCACTCGTACGGCCTCGCTTGGTTCGAGCAGGTGAGGAATGGCGACAAGATCGAGTTCATCGAACACAAGATCATGGGCGAGAAGCCCGAGGAAAACGATTACGGCGTCGCATTCTCGCAACTCCACGCAGTCGACCTCGTCGACATGGACGGCGACGGCGTGCTCGACATCGTCACCGGCAAGCGGTGGTGGGCTCACGCGGAGCATGACCCCGGCTCGCTGGAGCCGGCAGTGCTGTACTGGTTCCAAACGGTGCGCGACAACGGCTCGGCCCGCTTCGTGCCGCACGAAATCGACAACAACTCGGGCGTCGGCACGCAGGTCGTTGCCCGCGACATTAACGGCGACAAGCTGCCCGACGTCGTCGTCGGCAGCAAGAAGGGGACGTTCGTCCTCACGCACAAGGCGGAGGAAGTCGACGAAGCGAAGTGGAACGAATCGCAGCCAAAGCTCCGCGACGGCGTCGAGAAGCCGACGCTACCCGAGCACGCCGCTGATAAGAAAGCCGACACAGCGGCCAATCCCGACGGCTTTCCAGCAACGGCCGCCGACGGCCGGCGGTTGAATCTCGACTTCGAGAAAGGCGACCTGAGCGACTGGACCGCCACGGGCACCGCGTTCGCTGAACTGCCAGTCGAAGGCGATACGGTCGGCAAGCGGTTGGTCGATCAGACGAGCGGCCAGAAGGGGCAGTACTGGATCGGCACCTACGAGCGCACAGGCGACGGCCCTCAGGGCGAACTGACGAGCATTCCGTTCAAGGTGACGCACCCCTACGCAAGCTTCCTAATCGGCGGCGGTTCGGGCAAAGCGCTCGGCGCGCAAATTGTCGACAAGCAATCAGGCGAGGTGATTTTCCACGCCAGCGGACGCAGCATGGAGGAAATGTCGCGCGTAGCGACCGATCTTTCGAAGTACCTAGGCAAAGAGATCTTCGTCCGCGTCATCGACCACGGCAGCGCCGGGTGGGGGCACGTCAATTTCGATCACTTCCGCTTCCACGACGAGATGCCGGTGATCGCCAATCAACCGGCAGGCGAACTAACAGCCGACGAGTACCCCTACGCCGGTCTCTCCGGCGAAGAGGCGGTCGGCGTGATGAAGCTGCCGGCGGGGTTCAAGGCAATTCTTTCGGCCCAGGAACCCGATGTGAAGCAGCCGATTGCGATGGCGCTCGATGATCGCGGCCGGCTGTGGGTCGCCGAGGCATACGAGTACCCCATTCGCGCTCCGGAAGGCAAAGGGACCGACCGCATCTTGATCTTCGAAGATTCGGACGGCGACGGGAAGTTCGACTCGCACAAGGTCTTTGCCGACAACCTAAATCTGGTGAGCGGCATCGAGCTCGGCTTCGGCGGCGTCTGGGTTGGCGCCGCGCCTTATCTGCTCTTCATTCCCGATCGCAACGGCGACGACGTGCCGGACGGCAAGCCGGAGATTTTGCTCGACGGCTGGGCGTATCAAGACACGCACGAGACGCTCAATACGTTCATTTGGGGGCCGGATGGTTGGCTTTACGGGTGCCACGGCGTGTTCACCCACTCGCGCATCGGCAAGCCGGGAACGCCGGACGACAAGCGGATTCCGGTCAATGCGGCGATTTGGCGATACCATCCGACGCAGCATGTCTTCGAGATCTTCACCGAAGGGACGAGCAATCCGTGGGGCGTCGACTTCGACGATAACGGCCAAGCGTTCACCACCGCCTGCGTCATCCCTCACCTCTACTACAACATTCCGGGCGCACGGTACCAACGTCAGGCGGGAACGCACTTCAATCCGTTCACCTACGCCGACATCCAGACGATTGCCGACCATCGCCACTACCTCGGCGAGAATCCCCACGGCGGCAACGGCAAGTCGGGCGACGCCGGCGGCGGACACGCCCACTCGGGCGCGATGATTTACCTCGGTGGCGCGTGGCCTGAGGAATATCGCGGCCGCATCTTCATGAACAACATTCACGGCCAGCGACTCAACACCGACATTTTGAAGCCGCAAGGCTCGGGCTTCATCGGCAGCCACGGCCCCGACTTTCTGCTCACCGGCGACTTGGCGTCGCAGATTCTCAACTTTCGCTACGGGCCAGACGGCAACTGCTTCCTGATCGACTGGTACGACACGAACGCCTGCCATCACAACAACGTCGAAGGGCACGACCGCAGCAACGGCCGCATTTACAAAATCGTCTACGGCGACAAGAAGGCCGGGAAGGTTGACCTCGGCAAGCTGAGCGACGTCGAGTTGGCGAAGCTCGCTCTCGAAAAAAACGACTGGTATGTCCGCCACTCGCGCCGCATCCTGCAAGAACGGGCCGCCGCGGGAAAGCTGAGCGTAGATGCACGAAATGAATTGGTTTCAATCGCCAAGAACAACGCCGATGCGAGCCGCGTGCAACGGGCGATGTGGGCCCTGCACGTCACCGGCGGCATTCCGGCCGACCTCGCAGCGACGCTGCTGAAGCATCAGTCGCCGTACGTTCGCGGCTGGGTGATTCAGTTCACCTGGGATGGCGACAAAACGCCCCAGCGAGACATGGTGCAGCAGTTTGCCGTGATGGCCCAGCAAGATTCCTCGCAGGTGGTGCGGCTCTATCTCGCCGCGGCGCTGCAACATGTGCCGCTGGCCCATCGGTGGGAGACCCTTGCGGCCCTCACGCGGCACGCCGAGGACGCCGACGATCACAACTTGCCGCTGATGTACTGGTTCGCCGCGGAACCGCTCGCTGCGGAGAACCCCGAACAGGCGCTGACGTTTGGTCTCTCATGCGGCGAGACGATTCCGCTGCTGCGGAAGTTTATGATCCGCCGCATCGCGAGCATCGACTCGCCCGAGGCGCTCGCCACGCTCGTGCAGGCCGTCGCCGAGTCGGATAACGCCGGCGAGCAACTTGAACTCATCGTCGGCATGCGCACCGCCCTGCAGGGGCAACGTCAGGTTGCCCAGCCGAAGAACTGGCCCGCCGCCGCCGCGAAGGCGGCAAAGAGCAGCGACGAAAAAGTTCGCCGCGAGGCGACGGCCCTCGGCGTGACGTTCGGCGATAAGGATGCGATGGCCGCGCTGCGGGCTGTCGTCGTCGATGGCAAGGCGAGCGATGGCGCTCGGCGGCAGGCGCTCGACGCCCTGCTCCGCGTCAAGGACCCAGGCCTGGCGCCCGTGCTACTCAAGTTGCTGACCGATCCCGGCTTGTGCGAGCCGGCCCTTTCGGGCCTTGCGTTCTACGAGGACGCGGCCGTGCCGGGGGCTGTGCTAAAGATCTACGGCAACGCCTCGCCGGCGGCGAAGCGGGCCGCTTTGGCGACGCTTTGTTCGCGGCCCGGCTATGGCGTCGAACTGCTGAAGGCGATCGAGGCCAAGCAGATTCCGGCCGCCGACCTGTCGGCGGACCTCGTGCGTCAGTTGCAGAACCACAACAACGCCGACCTCGACGAACTGCTCGCCAACGTCTGGGGCCAAGTGCGCAGCACGCCGGCCGACAAGGCCGCGATGATCGTCGCCCTCCGCGAGATGTTGAAGCACCCGTCGGCGACGCCCGACGTGGAACTCGGCCGCGCCGTGTTTGTGAAGACCTGCCAGCAGTGCCACACGCTGTACGGCGTTGGCGCCAAGATCGGTCCCGATCTCACCGGCTCGAACCGCGCCGACGTCGAGTACTTGCTGTCGAACGTCATCGACCCGAGCTCGGTTATCTCGAAGGATTATCAGCAAACGGTCATCCTCACGGTCGACGGACTTGTCATCTCAGGTCTCGTGAAGGCGGAAGACGACAAGTCAGTCACGATTCAGACGACGACCGAAACGATCGTCGTACCGCAGGACGAAATCGAGGATCGCCAACTGAGCGACGCCTCGATGATGCCTGAGGATCAGCTGAAGCAATTCTCGCCGCAGCAAATTGCGTCGCTCTTCGCCTATCTCCAGGCGAAGGGCCAGAACCCGATCCAAGCGCAAGCCGACAACCAAGAGTTGTTCTTCAACGGCAAGGATCTGACCGGCTGGAACGGCAATCACGAACTATGGTCGGTTGAAGAAGGCGAACTCATCGGCCGCAGTAAGAATGGGCTGGCGAAGAACGAGTTCCTATTCAGCGATTTCGCCGTCGGCGATTTCGAACTGACGTTCCAAGTGAAACTTGTCGACGACGCCGGCAACAGCGGCGTCCAGTTCCGCAGCCAGCCTGCCGAGGGAGGCGAGGCAAAGGGGTACCAAGCCGACATCGGCCCCGATTGGTGGGGCAAGCTTTACGAAGAGTCGGGCCGCGCTCTACTGTGGGAGAAGTCGGGCGAAGAGTTCGTCCGCAAGGGTGAGTGGAACGACTACAAGATCGTCGCCGAGGGGAGCCACATCCGCACGTGGATCAACGGCAAACCATGCGTTGATCTCGACGATCCCGATGGCGAGCGTCGCGGGCTGTTCGCGCTGCAGCTCCACTCGGGC
The DNA here is from genome assembly GCF_009177095.1 of Lacipirellula parvula. Classification (NCBI taxonomy): domain Bacteria; kingdom Pseudomonadati; phylum Planctomycetota; class Planctomycetia; order Pirellulales; family Lacipirellulaceae; genus Lacipirellula; species Lacipirellula parvula. Next base: position 5,046,281 of record NZ_AP021861.1, on the reverse strand, counting down.
GGGCCAACCGAGGTGCGTTTCCGCAACCTGAAGCTGAAGGTACTCGACGCCCCTGCAGCCGCCGAGGCAGAGAAGGTTACTTCTGCAGAATAAGGCGATTGTTCCGCGTCAACAACAGCCGGTAGGTTTCGCCCGCGTGGGTGATTTCAACGACGCGCGCGCCTTGAAACAGCTCGGCAGACTGCAGGTTGCGCGGCTCGCTCGGTGGCTCGGAGGGAACGACCGGCGTGAGCGGCGGGGTGAACGACTCGGTCATGCTTGTCCCCCTTGCGCCTGCGAGTTTGGCCCCGCTGCGCTCCGTTTGGCGAGCGAGATTATCGCCAGCCGGCTGGCCAACCACGATGACCGGCCGGCGTCGCCGCGATCGATGCAGAGTTGCAGGGCCTTCTGCAGGCAGCAGCGGCAGCCGATTCCTTCGACCTCGTCGCGCGTCATTTCGCAGAACGTACGGTAGGCTTCGTCGATCTGTCCCATGCGCACGAGCTGCATTGAGAGCGCGATGCGGTAACGCGGCTCGGCGGAGTTGAGCCCAATCGCCCGCCGCAGCATAGCGAGCGACAGTTGCGGCGGGCGGCCAAGGCGGGCCAGCGTATTCGCGGCGGCGAAACATATGCCGTCGTCGTCGGGCCGTAGCCGCGCCGCGCGACGGCAGACAGCCAGCGCCGCCTGCCAGCGTTCGATCGCGCAGAGCGAGTTGTAAAGCGGTTCCCACAGCTCCGCGGGGAAGTCGCCGTCGGCCGTTAGGTCGGTGAGTAAGCTCGCCGCGGAGGCCCGATGCCCTTGCCGCAAGTAACCGGCAGCCAGCACAAGCAACCCCTCATAGCCGAGCGGAACTAGGGCGAGGGCCCGCTGGATGTTGTCGAACGCCTCGTCGAGGCGCCCTTCGCGCTGGAGCATGATCGCGCGCAGCCGCCACAGGGCCCCAGCTTCGGGCTGGAGGCGGAGCTCCGCCTCGAGGACGTCGATCGCCGCCCGCGAAAAACCGCGTTCGTAGAGGTCGGCCGCCCGTCGTGCGGCGTCTGGCTTGGTCGCCGGCTCGGTCATCGGTAGCTCACTTGGAGAGGATTCTGCTGGCTCGCGGCGGCCGCTGCAGGCTTCAGCTGACGAAAAATACAGGGCGAAACGTGGGTCTCCCCCATTGACGCGGCCGTCAGGTCGGATAATCTATCGCTACTGAGACTCGATATCAAGACCGCCGATCGACAGATCGCTTCGCCCGGACGCCGGTCTCGCAGGAGCACATAGGAGACTCGCCGTTTAGTAGCCAGCCAAATGCATTGCTGATCATTCGCATGCGTGAGGGCCGGTTCCGTCAATCCACGCACTCGTTCGTTCAAGGTTAGCGAGCTTGTGCACCCACCCAACTTTGGAGTGACTGTCTAATGATTCGCCGCTTTGCTCTCGCCTTGATCGCTTGCGCCGCCATATTCGCCGTTGCGAACGTCGGTCTGGCCAACACGCTATTCACCGATCAGGCCGTTCCTTCGACTGGTTCGTTCGAATGGGACAATTTCGTCGTGACGACAAACGCCGTCTCCGACTACTCGGCGTCGCATGCTCCGAACCTGTCGTCCGGCGTTGGCGCCGCGACGGTGAAGGGCGGCGTGGTTCCTCCGCCGACGTTCGCTCCGCCGGCCCAGGTGGCGACCGGTTCGCTGTACACGGGCAGCAGCAAGGGCCGTTTCACTACCTCGCTGACCGGCGCCTCGACCACCGACGCCAACACGACGATTGTGCTGCAAATCGCCTTTGACTCGGCGGGCAACAACTCGATCACCAACTCGACGCTGCTGCTCAATAGCACCGCCCCGACGGAATTCGTCGACCGCGGCGTTGCCAGCGGGTTCCACTACTACTGGGCCGAGTGGCAACTTCCGGCTGCTGCGGCGTACACCGCCCTCTTCGATACCGCCGCCAACCATTCGGCGCTCGCGGGGGTGCAGCTCGATTACTACAACGGCGCGGCGACGTTCAACGCCGTCGCACCGGCCATCGTTCCTGAACCGGCGACGCTCGCGATGGCCGGCCTCGGGCTGGTCGGCTTCGCCGCGCTCCGTCGCCGGATCGCCGCCTGATTGAAACGGCAGCTTTGATTGGCATTCAAGCCGCCGGCGTCGAAACCCATTCGACGCCGGCGGCGGTTGCGTTTACCGAACAAGACGACACTGCGACATGAATCACCCTGCACAGAGTAGCCGCCCGCACGCCGCACTGCTGACGTTCGCTTGGACGGCGCTAGTGATTGCGGCGTCATGCACTTGCATCGCGAAGACGGCATCGGCGCAGACGATCGACTACTTCAACGACCTTCCCGAAATCCAGATGTGGACGTACCCGGTGCCGAGCGGGAACGGGCCCGGCTCAGTTCGCGATCGCGGGTCGATGTTCGTCGCTTACTCAGAGACGCAGGACGGCACGCCGACTTTCTTTCAGGGGACCGGCTCTGAACCAACTCGTCGCGGCAGCATCTTGGTCGCTGCCAACACCTCGACGACCGTGCCGGTGGTTGCTCCGTCGCGATACAAGATCAATTCGCTGAAAATCAAGATGACCCTGCTGGGGTCGCTGATTCTCCCTGAATTCGGCTACACGCTGGCGTACGACGGCACGCTCGACGAATCAGCCGCCGTTGTGGCGGGGACGGACAGTGACGTCGATCACCCGATCGAAATGTACGGCGTCGCATTCAACAACGGCCTGACGACGTTCGGCTTCGGCTCCAATCCGCCTGCCGGGACGTATTCGCTCCGGCAGCCGCGCTGGGTCGGCTCGACTCCGTACAACTACTATGCAGTCGACTTGAACGGCCGCGATGCGGAGAACTCGCTCGTCGGCGGCTACAGCGCGACGGAACCGAGCCATACGACGGCGCCATTCACGCCGTCGCCGTTTGCGATCGGCAAGGCGTACACCAGCCAAGGGACGGAACTGCAGCCCGGCGACATGCTAGACAGCGGCGACGTGTTCGAGTTCGTCCCCAATCTGAGCAATCCGGCGGTTTTGGCCTACATTCAGAACTCCCTTGCTCAAGGGCATCTGGGCTTTACGTTTTCGTCATTGTTCGAACCGGATGGACAAAGCAGCTCCGTCTCCTATCCTGACTTTTACCTGGATGATCTCGACGTCGGCGCCAACCCCAACGGCGCTGGTCCGACGATCGCCATGAACGTGACGATTCTTCCCGCGGGACCTGCAGGACTTGCCGGCGACTACAACGGGAATGGCTCGGTCGATGGAGCCGACTTCTTAGCCTGGCAGCGCAGCTTTGGGACCGCGGCGACGCCCGCCGGGTCTGGCGCGGATGGCAACGGAAACGGAAGCATTGACGCGGGCGACCTGACAGTTTGGAAGGAACACTTCGGGCAAACGACCAACACGCCGGTCGTTTCGGTCCCGGAACCGACCGCCGGCTTGCTGGCTATGTGCGGCGCCGCGGCATTGCTGCGAGGCCGTCGGTCACGATTTTCCTCTCGGTAGATTACGCAGGATTATCTATGCAACAGGGAAGCCGACCGAATCGCGGGTTCACGCTCGTCGAGTTGCTTGTAGCGATCGCCATTATTGGCGCGCTCGTGGCGTTGTTGCTTCCAGCAGTGCAAGCGGCTCGCGAAGCGGCGCGGCGGACGTCTTGTCGCAACAATCTGAAGCAAATCGGGCTGGCGACGTTGAACTTTGAAACGGCGCAGAAGACGCTGCCGCCTCCGCAAGTGCTCGGCTCGGGCGGTGGTCTGGCTGCGGGCGATACCTTCTACGAGCACCTGGGAAGCACCTTCATCTTGCTCCTGCCCTACTTGGAGCAAGGCGGTCTTTACGCGCAGTACGACATTACGCAGGAGCCTACGGCGCAAGATCTCGCTAACGGCGTCAATAACCGCAAGTTCACCGAAACGTCTCAGCCGATGTATCTCTGCCCTGGCATGAATCTGCCGCGCAGCGTTCCGGATGCGTGCGGCGAAAAGTTGGGGCCGGGCAGCTACATGATCAGCACGCGCGTCATGTACAAGCCGGAGGCCCTGTTGAACGGGGCGTTCACCGCTCCTCCCGCGACGACGGGCAAACGCTACGATCTGGGCATTGAGGCGATTACCGACGGGACGACCCATACGCTGCTGGTTGGCGAAACCAACTACGCATGGGAGAGTTATCACTGGGATACCCACTACGAATCGAGCTGCACGAGCACGAGCGGGTCTTGCTACGGCGATTTCACTTGGGCCCAGGGATACTGGCACCATGCTTACGGGCATTTGGGGCTGATGACCGGCCAGCCGGCGAATTACAATTTCAACGATTCCAATCGTGAATGGGATACCCGCTTCCGCACGACGTTCCGGAGCGATCATCCGGGCGGCGTGCAGTTTGTGCTGCTCGACGGTTCCGTGCAGTTCATCCGCACCGAGATCGATCGCGATGCGATGACGGCGCTGGTAACCCGCACCGGCGAAGAAGCCAATCCTGAAATCAATTAGTCCCCGCAGCGGCTCGACGACTTTGTGCGGGCCGTGGGCGCGACGCGTGTTTTCCAATGTTTGAGGAATGAAAATGTCTCTCTCGGCGGTTCGTTTCCGCTTTGCTCTGGCCCTGTCCGCGCTGTGCTTTGCAGTTGGTCAGGCTCAGGCCCACTTCCCTTGGCTGGCCGTTGACGGCGAAGGTCGAGCGCTGGTGTTCTTCGGCGAGAGCCCTGAAGAACGGAACTATCATCTGCCCGAAGCCCTTGCCGAGGCGAAGCTGGCGGCCCGCGTCGGTGACGAGGCGGCCGATGTCGCGCTCGAGACCCTCGAAGAGGACGATTTTGTGGGTCGCCGCTCGGAGAAGCCGGTCGCCGAAGACGCGGTCCTGGAACTGACCGCTCAATACGGCATCTACCACGGCATGCTGCTGACCTACTACGCGAAGGAAATCCCGGGCACGACCGTCGCCGCCTGGGAAAAGGCCGGCCCGTCGAAGGGGCTGAAGCTGGACGTTTCGCCGAAGGCTTCGGATGAAGGTCTTGCGCTGCTCGTCACGTGGGAAGGCCAGCCGCTGGAAGGCGCCGGCATCGCACTGACCGATTCAAAGGGCGACACGCAAGAAGCGAAGACCGACGCCAAGGGCATCGCTACCTTCAAGGAACCGGCCGCCGGTCCGGTGAGCGCCATCACCAGCTACATGAAGAAGGGTGAAAAAGGCGAGCACGAAGGCAAGGCCTACACGAGCGTCGGCAACTACGGCACGCTCCTCTTCAACCACAAGAGTGCGACCGCGGAGAAGAAGAACCCGCACGGCCACGCCCATGGGGGCCACGGCGGCCATGGCGGTCACGGTCAGAATGCGAAGAAGAAGCCTGTTTCCGACGAAGCGCTGAGCGCCTACCCTGCCCTGCCGGAAGCCGTGTCGAGCTTCGGCGCCGCGGTGAGCGACGGATACCTCTACGTTTACAGCGGCCACACCGGCGGCGAGCACGAGCACTCGAAGGACAACCTGTCGCAGAAGTTCCTCCGCATCAAGCTCGACGGCGGCAAGGAATGGGAAGAGCTTCCCATGGAAACGCCGCTGCAAGGCCTGCCGCTCGTGGCCCACAACGGCAAGCTGTACCGCGTCGGCGGGTTGAACGCCAAGAACGCCGACGGCGAAGATGAGGATCTCCACTCGGTCGCCGAGTTCTCGAGCTTCGACCCGGCCACGAAGAAGTGGACGGCCCTCGCCCCGCTGCCGGAAGCCCGCTCGTCGCACGACGCCGTGGTGATCGGCGACAAGCTGTACGTCGTTGGAGGCTGGACGCTCGATGGCGACCGCAAGGGGACCTGGCTCGACACGGCCTGGGCGTTCGACCTGACGAATCCGCAAGGTAAGTGGGAAGCGATCGCGAAGCCGAACTTCCGTCGCCGCGCGCTCGCCGCCGCTCAGTGGAACGGCAAGCTGATCGCCCTCGGGGGGATGGACGCCGACGTCAACATCTCGCGGCAAGTGAGCCTGCTCGACCCCACGACCGGCGAATGGACCGAACTGGCGGAGCTGCCGGGAGAGGACATGGACGGCTTCGGCGCCTCGGCGTGGAACCTGGACGGCAAGCTGTTCGCCAGCGGCACGCAAGATTCGCTCTATCGCCTCTCCGACGACGGCAAGTCGTGGGAAGCGGTCGTCGAACTGAAGCAGCCGCGGTTCTTCCACCGGTTGGTTCCAGCCGGCGGGGCGAAGCTGTTGTCGATCGCGGGCGCCTCGTTTGACGGGCACTTGGCGAACATCGAAGAGATGTCGACCGCCGGCCAAGCGAAGAAGACCAACTAGCAGCGTGGCACATCGAGGGGCGGAAGTTTTCCCACTAGCGGGGCGGCTTAGCAGCTAGCCCGCCAGTGGCCGAAGACTTCCGCCCCTTTTTCTATTTACGGCGGTTGCGGTGCGCTGTGGCAGCGAATCGCTGCGCAGGGGCGGGAGTTCGCGGGAGGCGATGTCCAGCGCCGCTGCGCAAAAAAGCGGCAAAAACATCCCCCAATCCTGCCCAATTGCCCGGTAGTGCGGTTCCAGGGGGACGGCAAAAATTATAGTATACTTACTGCTGCAACCGGCACCTCTTACCGCAACGCCCGACTCCATCGCAAATGGCCACCCCCGCCGCGGACGTCGACGGTCCGCAACTTCAACTCAATAGTCAGAGCCTCGACTACGTCGAACAGCTCTACGCTCTTTATCAAGACAATCCCGACGCTGCGCCGGCCGACTGGCGTGCGCTGTTCGGAGAATTGGCCAACGGGACGGATCGCAAGTCCTCCGCGACGAAGCTGACCGCGCAAGCGTTACCCGCGCCGGTAGTCGACGCGCGGCTTGCTGATCCAACGCTGGCCGCGTCGCAATTGGGCGAGCCGAAGCTGGTGCTCGAATCGCATCGCGTGCCGGGGCTCGCTCCGCCGACGGCGCCGTTCAGCCCCGCCTACCCGGTGAACGGGAACGGCAGCGGCAACGGGAAGCACGAAGAATTGGCCGCGCGGCAAGAGCGCGTTGATCAGCTGATTCGAAACTATCGGGTCCGCGGTCACATCATCTCGGACATCGACCCGCTCGATCAGTTCCGTCCGCGGCCGCCGGAACTCGACCCCGCCTACTACGGGTTCACCGAAGCCGATTACGATCGGGTCTTCTCGACCCGCACGATGCAGGGGCCGAAGCAGCGGACGCTCCGTGAGATCGTCAGCTGGCTGCAAAATACCTACTGCCGGGCGATCGGCGTGCAGTTTATGCACATCGACGACTTGGTGATTCGCGAGTGGCTGCAGTCGCGGATGGAAGAGACGGAGAATCGCACGGAACTCTCGCGCGACGAGCAGCTCCGCATTCTCAAGAAGCTGAACGAAGCCGCTTCATTCGAGCAGTTCCTGCAGACGAAGTTCACCGGCGCCAAGAGCTTTTCGCTCGAAGGGGGCGAGAGCCTCATTCCGCTGCTCGATATGGCCCTGGAAAAGGCGGGCAACGACGGCATCAACGAAGTCGTTATCGCGATGGCCCACCGTGGCCGCCTGAACGTGCTGGCCAACGTTATCGGCAAGCGCCCCCGCGAGATCTTCCGCGAATTCATGGACCTGGAGTCGCCGCAGCGTACCGGCCCGGGCGACGTGAAGTACCATCTCGGCTACTCGGGCGATTGGGTCACAGGCAAGGGAAACAAGGTTCACTTGTCGCTCTGCTTCAACCCGAGCCATCTGGAGTACGTCGACGGCGTGGCGATGGGCCGCATGCGGGCCAAGCAAGATCGCTACGGCGACGCGCAGCGTCAAAAGGGGATGGTCGTCCTCGTCCACGGCGACGCGGCGTTCGCTGGCGAAGGCGTGGTGCAAGAAATCCTCAACATGAGCGAGCTGCCCGGTTATCGGGTCGGCGGCACGCTCCATGTGATCGTGAATAATCAAATCGGCTTCACGACGACGCCGATTGAAGCCCGCTCGAGCGCCTACGCGACCGACGTGGCAAAGCTGCTGCAAATTCCGATCTTCCACGTCAACGGCGAAGACCCTGAGGCGGTTGCCCAGGCCGTTCGCCTGGCGCTCGACTTCCGCAAGGAATTCCAACGCGACGCGGTGATCGACATGTACTGCTACCGTCAGCGCGGTCACAACGAAGGCGATGAGCCGTCGTTCACCCAGCCGCTGATGTACCAGGCGATCGGCGCGCAAAATTCGGTGCGAGAAGGCTACCTGAAGCGCCTGCTTGCGCTCGGAGGCATTACCGCCGACGAAGCGGAGCAGATTGCGAAGGATCGTCACGCGAAGCTCGAAGCTGACTTCGCCTCGGCGAAGGCCCGCGACTTTCAATTGGCCAACCCGACGCCGACCGGCCCCTGGGCCAACTACTACGGCGGACCGTTTGAGAAGGCGCCGAACGTCGTCACTGGCGTCGAGCAAGAGCGGCTGGTCGAATTGCTTGAAAAGCTGACCGTCGTGCCGGAAGGTTTCCACATCCATCCGAAGCTCGTGCGGGCGATGGAGCGGAAGCGGCAGATGGCCGCTGGCGAAGAGCCGCTCGATTGGGCTACGGCTGAATCGCTCGCGTTCGCCAGCTTGGCGGCGCAGGGCGTTCGCATTCGCCTGAGCGGTCAGGATTGCGAGCGCGGCACGTTCAGCCAGCGTCACGCGGTGTTGCACGACGTGAAGGACGGCAACAAGTTCATGCCGCTCGCCCACCTGTCGCCCGATCAGGGGCCGGTGGAAATCGTCAACAGCCCGTTGTCGGAAGCAGGCGTGCTCGGCTTCGATTACGGTTACAGTCTCGACTGCCCCGAAGGGCTCGTGGCGTGGGAAGCCCAGTTCGGCGACTTCGCCAACGCGGGCCAGGTGATTATCGACCAGTTCATCGCGAGCGCTGAAGTGAAGTGGCGTCGCCTGAGCGGGTTGACGCTCCTCCTGCCGCACGGTTTTGAAGGACAGGGGCCAGAGCACTCGAGCGCTCGGCTTGAGCGATTCCTCACCCTCGCGGCCGACGACAACATTCAAGTCGTTTGCCCGACGACGCCGGCGCAGTATTTCCACTGCCTCCGTCGGCAGGTGGTTCGCCCGTGGCGGAAGCCGCTGGTGATCATGACGCCGAAGAGCTTGCTTCGTCACAAAGAGTGCGTCTCGACGATGGCCGAGCTGTCGCGCGGCCGCTTCCACGGCGTGTTGCCGGAGTCGACGAGCCGGCTGAGCGATCGCGACACCCGCGTCATCCTTTGCTCGGGCAAAGTCTACTTCGACCTGCGGGCGCGTCGTCAGCAACTCGGTATCGATGGGCCGCCGATCATCCGCATCGAGCAGCTTTACCCGCTGCCGATGAATCAGCTGCTCGCCGCGTTGGCTCCGCTGCCGAAGGGGACGCCGCTGGTGTGGGTGCAAGAAGAGCCGGAAAACATGGGCGCCTGGCGGTTCCTGCGTTCGATGTGGGACGACAGCCTCTGCCTGCAATACCCGCTTAAGTGCATTAGCCGCCCCGCATCGGCTTCGCCGGCCACTGGTTCGAAGACGGCTCACGAGCGTGAGCAGGCTGAACTAGTCGATCGCGCTCTGCTGCGTGAATAAACACTGCTTTTAGCGACCGGCTCTCAGTTTACTGACGAGCCGGTCTTTTTTGTTGGCTCGACGCCAACCGACTTACATACATATCCACCGCGGCTCCGCTCGATTGCTCGGCCGCCTATCGTCAGAGAGTTGAAATGCCCATCGAATTGAAGGTCCCGGTAATCGGCGAATCGGTTTCCGAAATTTTCATCGGCCAGTGGTACAAGGGCGAAGGCTCCACGGTCGCCGTCGATGAGAACCTCGTCGAACTGGAATCGGAGAAGGCGACGCTCGACGTGCCGTCGCCGAGCGCGGGCGTCATCACGAAAATTTTGAAGCAAGCGGGCGACACCGCCGAAGTCGGCGAAGTGATCGCGTATCTGGATGCGGTCGAGGCGGCTCCTGAGAAGAAGGCCCCGGAAAAGGCTCCCGAAACTCCGGCTCCAGCGCCCGCCCCTGTCGCCGAAGCGCCAAAGCCGGCTCCCGCCCCGGAACCGCCGAAGCCTGCTCCGACCCCCGCACCCGCTCTCGCCGCGAAGGCCGAACCGGCCAAGGCCCCTGCCCCGGCGCCGATCGCCACGCAGCCAGTCAATCACACCGCCAAGCCAGCCAACTACTCGCAGTCGCTGCAAGTTGGCGCCGGCAATCGGACCGAAGAAGTCGTCTCGATGAGCCCCGTGCGTCGCCGCATCGCGGCCCGGTTGCTTGACGCGACGCAGAACGCCGCGCTGCTCACCACGTTCAACGAAGTCGACATGACGGCGGTGAAGGAGCTTCGCGGCGGGCTCGGCGAAGCGTTCGAGAAGCGGCATGGCGTTCGTCTCGGCTTCATGTCGTTTTTCGTGAAGGCGGCCGTCGACGCGCTCAAGCAATGCCCCGAGATCAACGCGATCATTGAAGGCGACAAGGTGGTTTACCGTCGCTACTTCGACGTCGGCGTGGCGATCGGCAGCGAACGCGGGCTGTTTGTGCCGGTTCTCCGCAATGCGGAAGAGATGACGTTCGCGACCATTGAGAAGTCGATCAACGATCTCGCCAAGCGGGCCCAAACGGGCAGCCTCCGCGTCGAGGAATTGCAAGGCGGGACGTTCACGATCACCAACGGCGGCGTTTACGGTTCGCTGTTGTCGACGCCGATCGTCAATCCGCCGCAGAGCGGCGTGCTTGGCATGCACTCGATCGTCAACCGCCCCGTCGCCATCGACGGCCAAGTGGTGATTCGCCCAATGATGTACCTCGCGCTCACGTACGATCACCGCATCGTCGACGGTCGCGAAGCGGTGACGTTCCTGCGCAGCATCAAGGAAGCGATCGAGAACCCAGCCCGCATTTTGCTCGAAGTTTAAAGTCAGGGCGTTGCGGCGGACGACTGATTGAATTCCTTTAGTGCGCGCGGCGTTTGAGTCGGTTTTTGCCGATCAGATTACGCGCTCGTAATGCTGAGTCGCTCGACGCCGCATCGAGCCAGCCGCTCGATCAGCGAGACTCGATCTCAAGAACGGGGGCTGTTGCGTGATGGTGAGCGGAGCGTCGTTTCGTCGCTCGCGGCTTTGCGCAATGAATTGAAAAACCCGCGGAAAGTCGAGCCTTCCTGGCCCATTTGGCCCTTGCAGACATTACCCTTTGCCGCGCATTATAGGGCTTCGGCGCAACCCACCTGAATTCATCCCACCTGCCCGCAGAACAGAGAGCTCCGCGTCGCATCGATGGCTCAGATATTTCATCCCAGCATGAACACAATTGCCCGCGCCAGCATTTTTGGCGCGGTGTTCATTCTCGCTGGCGCCGGCGGAATTATATGGACCCTGCTTCGTTCGTCCTACGCGACGCAAGTCGGCGTGGTGCGACCTCAGCCAGTTGAATTCAGTCACGAGCATCACGTCTCGGGCCTGGGCATCGACTGCCGCTACTGCCACACGTCGGTCGAGTCGAGCCCGTTCGCAGGCATCCCGCCGACGGCGACTTGCATGACTTGCCACTCGCAGATTTGGGCCGACAGTCCCAAGCTGGAAGTGGTGCGAGCGAGCTTTCGCAGCGGCGAGTCGATTCCATGGACTCGCGTGCATGACTTGCCTGACTTCGCTTACTTCGATCACAGCATCCACGTCGCCAAGGGCGTGGGTTGCGTGTCGTGCCACGGTCGCGTCGATGAGATGCCGCTGATGTGGCGTGCGAAGACGTTGCATATGCAGTGGTGCATCGAGTGCCATCGCAATCCCGAGCCAAACATCCGCCCGCGAGACAAAGTATTTTCGATGGAGCCGCTCCCCTCGGCCCCGGAGAAGACCGACGCCGAATCAGGCGTTTCCAACGTCGCTATCGATCTGATGCAAGTCCATCAGATTGCCAGCGAGACGCATTGCTCCGTTTGTCACCACTAAGAAGCGGTGGCCGTCGTTCCATTTCAGCGACGGTGAGCTACTAGAAGGACCAGTCGTGAGTTGCCATCATAAGCCGCCCCAGAGCGAGGCTCCCCAAGAGTCGTCGATGCCGAAGTTCTGGCGGAGCTTCGAGGAGTTAGCCGGAGATCCCGCCTTCGAGGAACGCCTCGTGCGCGAGTTTCCGCGCCTGGCCTCGGTGTGGGAGCAATCGCCGACAGATCGCCGCCGCTTTCTGCAGTTGATGGGCGCCTCGGTCGCGCTGGCTGGCGCCACGGGGTGCAACCGCGGTCCTTCCGAACAAATCATGCCGTACGTGCGGCAGCCCGATCGGATTACCCCGGGCCTGCCGAACTACTTCGCCACGGCGATGCCCAACAGCGACGGCGCCATCGGCCTCGTCGCCACGAGCAACATGGGTCGGCCGACGAAGCTGGAGGGCAACAAGCTTCATAGCGCCAGCCTCGGGGCGACCGACGCGTTCGCTCAAGCGTCGCTGTTGACGATGTACGATCCCGACCGTTCGCAAACGGTCAAGCATCTCGGCATCATCGCCACCTGGGGCGAGTTCGTTGGCGCCATTCGCGGCGCGCTGCCGACCGGCGGCAACGGGTCGGGGTTGCGAATTCTCAGCCCGCCGGTGACTTCGCCGACGCTCGCTCGCCAACGCGAAGCGCTGCTCGCCGCGTTGCCGCAGGCTCGTTGGCATCAGTTTGATCCGGTCAGCAACGACAGCGCTCGCCAAGCGGCGAAACTCGCCTTCGGCGCCGATCTCGCGCCGATCTATGACTTTACCAATGCGGATGTGGTCGTCGCGATTGATTCCGACTTCCTGTCGCGCGGCGGCGCCTCGGTGCGTTACTCGTATGACTTTATGTCGCGCCGCGGCGTCGAGAGCGAGAAGCAGTACCCCGGCGTTGAGCCGAATCGCCTGTACGCCATCGAAAGCACCTACACGCCGACCGGCGCCGCCGCCGACAATCGGTTGCCGCTGAGCCCGTCGCAGTCGGAGCAGTTTCTCCGCGCGTTGGCTCGCAAGCTTGAGATCGCTGGCGCCGCACCTGCCGACCTGCCGAACGGCGTCGATGCGAAGTGGCTCGATGCAGTGGCCAGCGACCTGCAGAGCAAGCGCGGCCGTTCGATCGTCATCGCCGGCGATCACCTGCCGGCCTCGGCGCATGTGCTGGCCTACGCGATCAACGCGGAGCTTGGCAATGTTGGCCCGACGTTGAGCTACATCGAGTCGATCGCCGCCGCCGGCGAAGATTCGGTCGCCTCGATGCGTGAGCTGACCGACGCCCTCAATGGCGACAAAGTTCAAGCGTTGATCGTCCTTGAGGGGAACCCCGTCTACGACGCTCCGGTCGATCTGAATTTCGCGCAAGCGATTCGCAAGACGCCGCTCGCCGTCCATCTGAGCCTGTTCGAAGACGAAACGTCGGAACTGTGCCATTGGCACATTCCAGCGGCTCACTACCTTGAGTCGTGGAGCGACGCCCGCGGCTACGACGGCACGGCGGCGATCGTGCAGCCGATGATCGCGCCGCTCTACAACGGCAAGACGGCTCACGAAGTGATTGCCGCGATTGCCGACCCGACGATCGAGTCGAGCTACAACCTGGTCCGCGCCACCTGGCAAGCAGCGCTCGGCGGCGGATTCGAAGAAGGCTGGCACAAGGCGCTGGCCGACGGCGTGATCGCCGACACCAAGTTCGAGACGAAAACGGCGACCGTTCAAGGCGATGCGGTGGCCAGCTTGCCGGCGATTCCGGCAGCTGCCGGCGACTCGACGTTCGAGCTAGTGTTGCTGCCCGATCCCACGATCGGCGACGGCCGCTACGCGAACAACGGTTGGCTGCAAGAAGCCCCGAAACCGCTCAGCAAGCTAACCTGGGACAACGCCGTCCTGATTGGCAAGACGGACGCCGACAAGCTGAATCTGAAGACCGGCGACGTCGTCCGCATCGAGTCGGGCGGCGAAAAGGTGAAGGCCCCCGTCTGCATCATGCCGGGCCACGGTTCGGGCAGTATCACCTGCCACTTCGGCTATGGCCGAACGCTGGCTGGCAAGATCGGCTCGAAGATCGGCTTCAACGCGTACAAGTTCCGTACGTCGCACGGCGGCTACATCGCCCGCGACGCGAAGCTGGTGAAGACCGGCGAGAAGATGGAACTTGCCATCACGCAGACGCACCACGAGATCGACGGCCGCAACATCGTCCACTCGACGACAGTCGAAGAGTTCAAGGCAGACCCGCAAGGGATTTTGCCCGACGCCGTTCGCGGCCCGTTCGCGTCGCTGCTTCCCCTGTGGGAAGACTACGACAAGGAAAACTTCGCTTGGGGCATGGCGATCGACCTGACCAAGTGTTCGGGCTGCAACACCTGCGTCATGGCGTGCCAGGCGGAAAACAATATTCCGATCGTCGGCAAAGAGCAGGTGCTCAACAATCGCGAGATGGCCTGGATTCGGATGGACCTCTACTACTCCGGCGACCCGGAGAATCCCGAGGCGATCCATCAGCCGATGCTTTGCCAGCATTGCGAGAAAGCGCCGTGCGAAGTCGTTTGCCCGGTCGCGGCGACGACCCACAGCGACGAAGGTCTCAACGAGATGACCTACAATCGCTGCGTCGGCACGCGGTACTGCTCGAACAACTGCCCGTACAAGGTTCGCCGTTTCAACTTCTTCCAATACTCCGACACGACGACCCCGGTGCTGCAGCTAATGCGGAACCCGGAGGTGACGGTTCGCAATCGCGGCGTGATGGAGAAGTGCACCTACTGCGTCCAGCGGATCAATCACGCTCGGATCGACGCCAAGAAGGAAGGCGTCGCTTCGGGCGAGAAGCCATCGCTCGTCGACGGTTCGCTGCAGACGGCCTGCCAGCAGGCGTGTCCGTCGCAAGCGATCGTCTTCGGCAATATTAACGACCCCGAGAGCCGCGTCGCCAAGTTGAAGCAGGACGCCCGTAATTACGGCGCCCTGTCCGAGCTTGGCGTTCGTCCTCGCACCACGTACCTGGTCCGCTTGCGGAACCCCCACCCAGCGCTCGCTTAGTTAGCGCGGATATTTGAAGGCGCCCTCGATGGCCACATCCCATAGCGATCAACGATCGGCGACAGCCGCAGCGGCGGAAATCCCCGTTCTTGCGCCGGGCCATAGCTACGGCTCCATCACCGATCAGATCAGCTCGATCGTGCTGACCAAGGGGATGTCGCGCGGCTGGCTCTTCGGGCTGGCGGTTTCGTTCCTACTGGTCCAGGTGTTGCTGGTTAGCGTCGTTTACCTGATCGCTCGCGGCGTCGGCATTTGGGGCATCAACGTCCCGGTCGGCTGGGGTTTCGCGATCATCATCTTCGTCTGGTGGGTCGGCATCGGCCACGCCGGAACGCTGATCTCCGCGGTGTTGTTGCTGCTCAACCAGTCGTGGCGAACGAGTATCAACCGTTTCGCTGAAGCGATGACGCTGTTCGCCGTCGTCTGCGCCGGCATGTACCCGCTGCTTCACTTGGGTCGCATCTGGCTCTTCTACTGGCTGATGCCGATTCCGAACACGATGGGCATTTGGCCGCAGTTCCGCAGTCCACTGTTGTGGGACGTCTTCGCGGTTTCGACGTACATGACCGTGTCGTTCTTGTTCTGGTACACCGGTCTCATTCCCGACCTTGCGACGCTTCGTGATCGGGCTCAGAGCAAGATCGGCAAGTACACGTACGGCATGCTTTCGTTCGGCTGGCGCAGTTCAGCTCGCCATTGGCGCCGGTTCGACGCCGCCTACCTGTTGCTCGCCGGCATTGCGACGCCGCTGGTCGTCTCCGTGCATACGGTGGTCGGTTTCGACTTCGCGATGTCGATCATCCCCGGCTGGCACAACACGCTGTTCCCGCCTTACTTCGTCGCCGGCGCCATTTATTCCGGCTTCGCGATGGTGCTGACGCTCGCCATTCCGCTGCGGGCTGCCTACGGCCTGCAAGACTTCATCACCGACCGCCATCTCGACAACATGGCGAAGGTCATGCTCGCGACGAGCCTGATGGTGTCGTACGGCTACGTGATGGAAGTCTTCTTCGGCTTCTACAGTGCGAACACCTACGAAGAGTATCTGACTCGCAACCGCATGATCGGTCCTTACGCTCCGGCGTTCTGGTCGCTCATTCTGTGCAACACGCTTGCTCCGCAGTTGCTGTGGGTTCGCAAGATCCGCCTGTCCCCAGTACTGCTATGGTGCATCGCGATCGTGGCGAACATCGGCATGTGGCTCGAACGGTTCGTGATCGTTATCACGAGCCTCCACCGCGACTACCTGCCGTCGTCGTGGGGCATGTTCTATCCGACGTTCTGGGACTGGTCGACGTACATCGGCACGATCGGCGTCTTCCTGTTCTTGCTGTTCCTGTTCATCCGCTTCCTGCCGGTGATTTCGATCTTCGAAATGCGCGAGCTCCTGCATAAAGAGGAGGAGCACCACCATGAGTGATCACCACGGCGCTCCTGAAACGCCCGCCCTGTACGGCGTCCTCGGCGAGTTCGCCGACGCCGACCACCTGCTCGCAGCGGCCCACAAGGTTCGCGAAGCGGGCTACGTGCGGACCGACGCCTACGCCCCGATGCCGGTCCACGGTCTGGCCGAAGCGCTCGGCGCCAAGCGGACGAAGCTGCCGTTCCTAGTGCTGCTGGGCGGCATCTTCGGCGGGTTGGCCGGATTCGGGCTCTGCTACTATTGCTCGGTCATCGCCTACCCGATGAACATCGGCGGCCGCCCGGTGAACACCTGGCCGGCGTTCATTCCGGTGACGTTTGAAACGACGATTCTTGGCGCTGCGATCACGGCGGTGCTCGGCATGTTGGCGCTCAATGGGCTGCCGATGCCATATCACCCGCTGTTCAACATTCCTGAGTTCAGTCAGGCGTCGCAGAGCCGTTTTTTCATTTGCATTGAGTCGAAAGACAAGAAGTTCGACGAAGTCGCCGCGAGCGATTTCCTCCGCAGCATCGGCGCCACGCACGTGACGACGGTCGACAACTAACCGCATCCCATTTTTCAACAAGCGCCCAGCGCCCAACCACCAGCGCCCCATGGTTTCGCGACCGCGACAACTCGCACGCCCTTTCCTCGCCTGGGCGCCTTCCATGCTGGCGCTGCTCGCGCTGGTTGGGTGCCATCGCGATATGTACGACCAGCCGCGCCTTGAGCCGCTGGAAAAGAACACGTTCTTCGACGATGGTCGCTCCTCGCGCCCGCTCGTCGAAGGGGTCGTCGAGTACGGCGCCATCTCGCCGAACGACGTCTTCAACAGCGGCAAAGTCAACGGCCAGTTCACCGAAGAACTTCCCGAGTCGATGGAGCTGAACGCCGCGCTGCTCAAGCGGGGCGAGCAGCGGTTCAACATCTTCTGCAGCAACTGCCATGGCCGTTCCGGCGACGGCGACGGGATGATCGTCCTCCGTGGCTATCGCAAGCCGCCGACGTATCACAGCGATCGCCTCCGCGGGATGCCGCTTGGCTACTTCTTCGACGTCGCCACGAACGGCTTCGGCGTCATGCCGAGTTATGCCTCGCAGATTCCAGTGAAGGATCGTTGGGCGATCGCCGCTTACGTGCGAGCGCTGCAACTAACCCAATACGCCAAGCTTGACGACGTCCCCGAGGCCGAACGTCAACAACTCGAAAACGCCCAGCCAGCCGCCACCCAGTCGCCGAGCGCTCCGTGACCGCCGCATCGAACCCACCATCCGCCGCCCGTTCGCCGCTGCAATTCGCCGCCGGCGCGATTGTCGTCGGCGCTATCGTCGGGGCGATCGGCTGGACGCAGAATCACGACCAATTCTTCGCGTCGTACCTGGTCGCCTGGCTGTTCTGGAACGGCCTCGCGCTCGGCAGCATGGCGCTGCAACTGCTCCACAACCTTACCGGCGGTAAGTGGGGCGATCGCATTCGTCCGTACCTGCGAGCCACGACGGGCATGATCCCGATCATGGCGATCTTGTTCATCCCGATCGCGATGAACCTGGACAAGATCTACGAGTGGGCGAATCTCGCGATCGTCAAAGACGACTCGATGCTGCAGTACAAGGCGAACTTCTACCTCAACCAGAAGTTCTTCCTGATCCGTGCCGCGATTTACTTCACGCTCTGGTTCTTGCTGATCGGCTTGCTGAGTTGGCAAGCCCGTACGAACGCCGCACCCGATAGTCCCGCGCACCATCGCTTCCGCCGATTCAGCGGCGTCGGCCTCGGCTTGCACGGTCTCGCGGTGACGTTCTCGTCGATCGACTGGATGATGTCGCTCGAGCCGCACTGGTTCTCGGCGATTTACGGCGTGATCATGTTTGCCGCGCAGGGCGTCGGCGCCCTCGCGCTTTCGATCTTCCTCGCGACGCGGGACGCCCGCCGCCAGCCGTCGCTGACGCCGTACGAAGTCGACCAATTTCATGATCTCGGCAAGCTGCTTTCCGGCTTGATCATGTTCTGGATGTACGTCAATTTCTCGCAGCTTTTCATCATCTGGTACGGCAACTTGCCGGAAGAGGTGGTGTGGGTCATCCGCCGCTTGGCGCATGGCTGGCTGTGGGTGGCGGTGTCGCTGCTAGTTTTCCACTGGATGGTGCCGTTCTTCGGGTTGCTCAATCGCGACTGGAAGCGAGATCCCGCCCGCCTCGGCTTCATGGCGCTGATGATCGTCGTCATGGAATGGGTGATGTACGTCTGGTACGTCGAACCTGCCGCCCAGGCGTACTTCGAACATCTGGCTCACTTGGCGCACGACGCTGGCCATGCCGCTGCGGAAGCTGCGCACGAAGGCGCCCATGACGCTGCCAAGACAGAACATCACGGCTTCTTCCCCTGGATCGACGCCGGCCTGACGGTCGCCATTGGCGGCGTTTGGTGGCTGGTCTTTAACCGTCGCCGGCCGAAGACGTTCGCCCAGGCCGAGGCCGCTGCTTCGAAGCAGAAAAAGAAGAAGGGGGGGCACCACTAAGATGTCCGACCACA
Source organism: Lacipirellula parvula (assembly GCF_009177095.1). Classification (NCBI taxonomy): domain Bacteria; kingdom Pseudomonadati; phylum Planctomycetota; class Planctomycetia; order Pirellulales; family Lacipirellulaceae; genus Lacipirellula; species Lacipirellula parvula. The sequence goes on along the minus strand of NZ_AP021861.1, from coordinate 5,027,405 downwards.
AGACCGACGACCAACGTCACGAAGAAGAACTACCGCATCTCCACACGACGGCTGCGCACGTCCATGAAGACAGCGACGTCAGCATCAGCTCGCTCGGCATGTTCCTCGCCGCGCTCGCGATCACGATGATCGTGACCGGCGTCGTGGTGGTGGGCTTGTTCGATATCTTCCTCGACCAAGCGGAAGAGGCCGATATTTCGCCGTCGCCGCTCGCCGAGTCGGGCGAGCCGCCGGCCCCTCCCGGGCCGCTGCTGCAGGTCGCGGAACGGCTTGACTTGCGTCTGCACCGTGAATCGCAAGAGAAGCTGATTCATGAAACCGCCTGGATCGATCGCGATCGCGGCGTCGTGCGAATTCCGATCGAGCGTGCCATCGAAATTACCGCCGAGCGCGGGCTTCCCGATTGGCCCCCCGTCGCGCAAGGCGTCGGCGGCGGAAGCGAGGCGTCGCAATGAATCGGTTCTCAAAGAACTTGAACAAGCTGCAGAGGTACGGCATCGCCGCTTTGGCGACCATGCTGGCCTGCACGCTAGGCGTCGCGCCGCTTCAGGGAGCGACGGATGAAGAACTGTCGCCGATGCTGATGTCGCCCGACGCGGTCGCCATCAAGGAAGTGCAGTTCCACCAGCGCCTCGACAACCAAGTCGACGTCGATGCGACGTTCACGAACTCCGACGGCGAGAAAGTCACGATCGCTGAGTGCATGGATGGTAAGCCGACTGTTTTCGTGTTGGCTTACTACCGTTGCCCGCGGTTGTGCAACATGGTCCTCAACAGCGTAGCGAAGACGCTGCAAGCGATCGACTTTGAAGCGGGCAAAGATTTCAACATCGTCGTCGTCAGCTTCGACGCGACCGACACGGTGGAAATTGCGGCCGATAAGAAGAAGTCGGTCGTGCACGCCTTCAATCGCAACGGCGATCCGGCTGGTTGGAACTTCCTCATCGGCGATCAGGAAACCGTGAAAGCGGCCGCCGATTCCGTCGGCTTCCAATACGTCTACGACAAGAAGAGCAACGAATACGCCCACGCCAGCGGAATCGTCATCCTCACGCCCGAAGGTCGCGTTTCACGCTACTTCTACGGCATCGACTACCCGACGCGCGACGTGCGGCTCGGGCTGGTCGAAGCTTCGCAGGGACAGATCGGTTCGCCAGTCGACGAGTTGCTGCTGCTTTGCCTCCACTACGATCCATCGAACGGCAAATACGGCTTGGCGATTTTAAACCTGGTCCGCGCCGGCGGATTGCTGACCGTCGCTGCGATGGTCGGCTTTATTGGCATGTCGATCCGCCACGATCGGCAGGCGGCGCCCGTTGCTAAGACGTCATCCGAAACAGATTCGCAGTCTGGCGTTCCGCCCAGCCACGATAACTAACGTCAGGAAACGCTAACCCCTTCCTTCCGGAGGGGGGATTCTGGAATGAATACTGAATTCCAAATATTCCCCGACGCCGCTTCCACTGCCGCCGGTCAGGTCGACGCGCTCTACCTGTTCCTCGTCGTGCTGTCGGTCGTGCTGTCGGCGTTTGTCGCCGGGCTCATCACCTACTTGGCGATTCACTATCGCCGCGCGAACAAGGTTAATCGCGAGTACGTCGACCATGGCAACACGATCGAATTCATGGCGATGGCGATTTCGTTCCCCATCTTGATGGGGATCTTCCTGTGGGGCGCCAAGGTTTGCTTCTTCCTGTTCCGCGCTCCGGAACATGCGATGCCGATCACCGTCGTCGCCAAGCAGTGGATGTGGAAGTTCCAGCACGCCGACGGCCGCCGCGAGATCGACACGCTCCACATTCCGACCGGCCAGCCGGTGAAGCTGACGATGGTCAGCCAGGATGTGATTCACAGCTTCTTCGTGCCGGCGTTCCGGACGAAGCAAGACGTGCTGCCGGGGCGCTACACCTCGACTTGGTTCGAAGCGACCGAGCCGGGCGAGTATCGTCTGTACTGTGCCGAGTATTGCGGCACGAACCATAGCCGGATGATCGGCAGAGTGATCGTTCAATCGCCCGACGACTTCGCTCGCTGGATGAGCGGCGACGCTGCCAGCGACGAACCGCCGGCCGAAACGGGCCGCAAGTTGTTCGAGCAGTATCAGTGCGGCACCTGTCATCGCCCCGCGAACGAAGAAGGCGCCCGCGGCCCGACGCTTGAGGGTTTGTTCCAGAGCCGTGTGCCGCTCGCAGGCGGCCAGACGGTCGCCGCCGACGAAACGTACATCCGCGAGTCGATCCTCCGCCCCGCTCAAAAGCAGGTGGCCGGCTACCAGCAGATCATGCCGACGTATGAAGGCCAGATCAGCGAAGAGGGAGTCATGCACCTGATCGCTTACATCAAAACGCTGGGAGCGCCTGCCGCGACGTCGTCGGCGGCGGCCGCTGCGGGTGGCCAACCCGCAACTCCTGTCGCGGAGCCAGCCGCTCCCGCCTCGCAAGACAACGCAGCTAACGAGACTGAAGGTAACACGCCATGACCGGCGAGATCGCATCGACAACAGGCGCCGCGCTGCCTCAGCACGAGCCGAAGAACTACCTCAATGCCGCGTGGACGGTCCGTTCGTGGTTGCTTACCGTCGACCACAAGCGGATTGGCTTGCTGTACCTTGCCGGCATTAGCTTTTTCTTTCTCCTTGGCGGAGCGGCGGCTGTCGTCTTCCGTCTGGAACTGATGACGCCGCAGGGCGATCTCGTAGAAGCGGAGACTTACAACAAGCTCTTCACGCTGCACGGCATCATCATGATCTTCTTCTTCCTGGTCCCCGGCATTCCGGGCGTACTAGGGAACTTCCTCGTGCCGATCATGATCGGCGCGCGCGATATGGCGTTTCCCAAGCTCAACTTGATGAGCTGGTACCTGTTCATGATCGGCGGGTGCTTCACGCTCTACGTCACCATCTCCGGCGGCGTCGACACCGGTTGGACCTTCTACACGCCGTACAGCAGTACCTACAGCAACACGTACGTGATGGCTACGGCAGTCGGTATTTTTATTACCGGCTTCTCGTCGATTCTCACCGGTCTGAATTTCATCGTCACCGTCCACAAGATGCGCTGCCCGGGCATGACCTGGTTCCGGCTGCCGCTGTTCATCTGGGCCAACTACGCCACGGCGTTGATCATGGTGCTCGGCACGCCCGTGCTGGCGATCACGATCTTGCTCGTCGCTCTGGAACGCGGCCTCGGCATCGGCATTTTTGACCCCCGCCTCGGCGGCGATCCGGTGTTGTTCCAGCACTTATTCTGGTTCTACTCCCACCCGGCCGTGTACATCATGGTGCTGCCGGCGATGGGCGTGATCAGCGAACTGGTTGCCGCGTTCTCACGGAACCGCGTCTTCGGCTACAAGCTGGTCGCGTTCGCGAGCCTCGCGATCGCGGTCCTCGGCTTCTTGGTCTGGGGCCATCACATGTTCGTCTCGGGCCAAAGCTTGTACGCCGGCATGGTGTTCTCGGTCCTTAGCATGCTGATCGCGATTCCGTCAGCGATCAAAGTTTTCAACTGGGCCCTCACGCTGTGGCGGGGCGAGATCACCTTCCACACGCCGCTGCTCTATGCGTTGGGCTTCTTGGGCCTGTTCACGATCGGCGGTCTGACCGGTTTGTTCCTCGCCACGCTCGGCGTCGACGTCCACGTGCACGACACCTACTTTGTCGTCGCGCACTTCCACTACGTGATGGTCGGCGGCACGGTGATGGCCTACCTCGGCGGCATCCACTACTGGTGGCCGAAGATGACCGGCCGCATGTACCCTGAGGGTTGGGCCCGCTTCTCGGCAGTGCTGGTGTTCGTCGGGTTCAATCTGACGTTCTTCCCGCAGTTCATCCTCGGCTACCTCGGCATGCCGCGGCGGTACCACGTTTACGACGAAGGCTTTCAAGTGCTGAACGTCATGTCGTCAGCCGGCGCCTCGATTCTCGGCATCGCCTACCTGTTCCCGATTACCTACCTGATTTGGTCGCTGAAGTACGGCGAGAAGGCCTCGGCCAATCCTTGGAACGCCGTTGGTCTGGAGTGGATGACCCCCTCCCCTCCGCCGACCGAGAACTTCACCGAAACCCCCATCGTCGATTTCGAGGCATATGAGTACCACCGCAACCCTGCCGACGCCCACGGTTAAAAAAGGCCCGGTCGTCGCGCATCACTTCGACGACTGGAATCAACAGTACGACGCCTGCGTCCTGGGGATGTGGGCGTTCCTGGTCTCCGAAGTCATGTTCTTCGGCGGCGCGATCGCCGTCTACATGATCTACCGGTGGCAGTACCCGATGGCGTTTGCTCACGCGAGCAACACGCTTGATCCGTACCTGGGAACATTCAACACGTTCATCCTGCTGACGAGCAGCCTCACGGTCGCGCTCGGCGTGCGCTACGCCCATACCGGCGAGAGCCGCAAGGTCGGCTGGATGTTGATCTCGACGATCGTGCTCGGCACGGCGTTCCTCGGCATCAAGATGTTCGAGTACTACACCAAGTTCCATCACAACTTGGCGCCGCTGCTTAACCTGCCGTTCGACTGGGCGGGCGAAGATCCGGGGCCGACGAAGATTTTCTTCGGCCTTTACTTCGGCATGACCGGCATCCACGCGCTGCACATGATCATCGGCGTCGTCTTGATGGCGCTGTACATCCCGGCGGCCTTCCGCAACGAATACCGCGACGGCAATTCGTTGGCCGTCGAAGTGATTGGCCTCTACTGGCACTTCGTCGACTTGGTTTGGATTTTCCTGTTCCCGCTGCTGTATTTGGTCGATCGCGCGATTACCTCGCCGCCGGCGTTGTGAGCAACGTTCAGATTCAGCAACCAGCGATTGCCCTGGCCTTCGACCACTAACCTCCGACCTATCCCACAGTGTCATGTCCAACGCAGACGAACATACTGGCCTCGGCGCTTACTTCCTCGTCTACGCCTTGCTGATGGTCGGCTTGCTGGCGACGGTGGCGGTGGCGTTCGTGCCGTTGGGGAATTGGAACCTCGTCGTTGCGCTGACGATTGCCTTCACGAAGGCAATCCTCGTCGTGCTAATCTTCATGCACGTATTGAACTCGCCGCGGCTCACGTGGATTGCGGTGTTCGCGGGACTGATCTGGCTGTCGATCATGCTGAGCCTGATGATGGCCGACTATCTGACTCGCTCGTGGCTTCCGACTCGCGCCCCGGCGGACATGGCGTTGCCGACCTATCGTGAGTTGGTCCCATTGTCGGAAAACGCAGTGCATGCCCCTCATGGCCACGAAGGGCACGCGGATGAGGGGCATGGCGCCGCCGCTCATGCCGACGAAGCTCACGAAGAGGCCGCGGCCGATGCGGCCAACGCGGACTAGGAATAGTCTCGCGGGGGCGTTTCCACCACGCCACCCATCAGCAGAAATCGCTGAATTAGCCCCGAATCAAACGAATTTTCGCAAATTCGTTCGACTTGAACCCCGTTCTTTCATTCGCGCAGATTCGCGTGATTCGCGGGGCAGTCTTCTGCCTATGCCTTCGCGGAGCGGTGCTGATTGCCCCCCACCGTTATCGGGCTTATCATAGCGGGCGTCTGGCATTCTCTTCTCCTTTTCAGACCGTCTCCCGACTCTCTTTTCCTCGTCCGTGGAGCATTCTTCATGTCGCATGCTAGCCGCTGCGCGCGTTTCGTCGCGCCCCTCTCGTTCTCGTTAATCGGTTTGCTCGCTTCCGTGGCAATCGCCCCGCAAGCCGCGCAAGCGCAATCAGGGTACGTCGCCGCGATCGCCTACTCTCAAGAAACGGGCAAGGTCGGGCACTCCGCTCGACAGGCGCGCACTGAGCAAGCCGCGAAGTCGCTCGCTCTCCGTGCGTGCGGCGCTCCCGACGCCAAGGTCTGGATGTGGGCGCAAGACCAATGGGTGGCGATCGCCACTGCCGACGGGCTGACCGGCGCCGCCGGCTTCGGCCGCGGTAAAACCGCCGAGGAAGCTCAGGAGAAGGCGCTCGATGAATGTGCAAAGCGAGCGCACGGCGTTCCATGCAGCGTCGCCTTGTGTACGCACAGCAGCGGCGCGCGGCCGCGGCAATTGCTCAAGCGAGACGGGGATCCTGAACTCGTTGCCGCACGGCGGGCGGGGTACGTCGCCGCGATCGCCTACTCGCCCAAAACGGGCCGAGTTGGTTCGACGGCCGGAGTCGCCAAATCGAAGAAAGAAGCCCATCAACTCGCGCTGAAAGAGTGCGCCTCAGAGGACGCGAAGGTCTATATGTGGGGGCCCGAGTGGGTCGCCGTTGCCACCGTCGAAGGGCGCCCCGGCGTCGCTGGATTTGCTCCTGGCGCCACGCGTGAGATCGCCGAACGGGCGGCGCTGGAACAAGCCCAGAAGCTGTGCAGCGACGGGAAGTGCCAAGTCACGTTGGCGATCCACGCCGCGGGCGAGCCGAAGGCAAAGACCGCCGCGAAGCCAGTCGCCGCACCGGTCTCGACGACGACTGAGGGGCCGATCTTGCCGGCCGGCAACTGAAGTTGGCGATCGCTACCGTGCAGGAGCCGGGTGGTGCGCCTTCAGGGATATATTTGGACGGCGCACCAGCCCCGGTTCCGTGCCATTATCACCGTGGATTGCGGCAAGCCGGGAGCGGACGCAGCGCCGCTCTGAGTCCCGCAACATCGCTACAGAGCCTTCGCCAAACCCCGCAGAGCGCACATCTCCACGGTCGGACGCCCCGCAATGCCTTACGGCAATCCCACCCAGCCGCTCCATCCCTGCTAAACCGGCATGATCCTTGCTAAATTGAGTGGCTTGGCGTGCGGCTCGATTGTTGCCGCCGTCGCGCAACTTTCCGCCTCGGATCCACCATGCCGCCTGCCATTGCCGCCGCTGAAACTCGTCAGGTCAAGAAGTCGTTCGCCTCGGGCGAAGCGGCGGTCCAAGCCGTTCGCGGAGTGACCGTCTCGATCCACTCAGGCGAATTGACGGCGATCGTCGGTCCCTCGGGATGCGGTAAAAGCAGCTTGCTGAGCATGCTCGGCGCCATCGATACGCCGACCTCGGGCCAAGTCCTGATCGGCGGCATCGACGTCGCTACGCTCAGCGATTACGAGCGGACCCTCCTCCGCCGGCGGCAGATCGGGTTCGTCTTTCAAGCGTTCAACCTAATGCCGACGCTCTCGGCATTGGAGAACGCGGCCCTTCCTTTGGAACTCGACGGGGTGTCGCAGCGCGAGGCCCATGAACGCGCCCGCGTGGGACTCGAACAAGTCGGCCTTGGCAAGCGGGTTGATCATCTGCCGAGCCAGATGTCTGGCGGCGAGCAGCAGCGCGTCGCCGTCGCTCGCGCGCTAGTCACTAATCCAACGATCCTGCTGGCCGACGAGCCGACCGGCAACCTCGACACCACTGGCGGCGAGCAGGTGATGAAGCTACTGCGCGAACTCGTCGGCGAACATGGCCAGACGGTTGTCATGGTGACGCACGACAATGAAATCGCCGCCGCGGCAGATCGCGTGCTGCGGATGCGCGACGGGTTGATCGCCAGCGATTATCGCCCGAGCGCGATCGCCGCCGTTCCGGCGCCGATGTCGGTGGTGCCGGCCGCCAAATCGGCGATTGGGCAAACGGGCTCGAAGCCCGCGCCGCAGACGCCGAAAAAGAAGACCACGAAACGCCGTAAGTAGACGTTAGCTCCGACGCCGACGCTTCCAGTTTGGGAGCGTCCTGCGTCCTGTTTTTCCATACGCCCTCCCATCTTCCCGCGTTTCGCCCCGCCATGATTTACAAACGCTTAGGTCTGCGTGAAGCCCGTCAGCATCCTGGGCGCGCGATCCTCACGATGGCGAGCGTCGCCATTGGCGTGGCGGCGTTCGTGGCGGTGACGTTTACGACGCGTTCTACGCAAACCGCGTTCGACGAAATCTTCCAATCGCTCGCAGGTCGCGCTTCGCTGGAAATCGTCGCCCCGATCGGCCAGGCCATTCCGGCATCCGTTGCGGCCGACGTCGCCGGCATTCGGGGAGTCGAGGCGATCGCCCCGCGGCTGCAGCGGCCGGCGATCATGATCGTCAAGGAAAAAGACCGCGTCCAACTCGTCGCCGCGGCGATCGATTTGCAGCGAGACGCGAAGGTTCATGAGTACAAAATCGTCGCCGGAAAGCCGCTGACCGATTCCAAAGGGGCCCTATTGAGCAAGCTCCTCGCTGAGAGCCTCGGCGTCAAAGTTGGCGATGAGGTCGGGCTCCTTACCCGCAGCGGGATGATTCCGCTGAAGATTGTCGGCTTGTTCGCGTCGAATACGTCGACGATGTCGGCTCAAGGCGCCGGACTGCTGATCCCCCTGCGTGGCGGGCAGGTCTGGTTCCGTGCTAAGGGGCAACTCGACACGATTCAGATTGTGTTGGACAAGGACGCCGACGAGGCGCTGGTGAAGAAAGAGATTGAATCGCGCCTGCCAAACAACGCCGAGTTGCGCCTGCCGACGGGCCGCAGCGAAATGGCCAAAGCGACGGTTCTATCGACCAACCAGGCGCTGTTTATGGCGCGGGCGTTCATTCTGCTCGTCGCCGTGTTCGTCATCACGAACACCTTCCTCATCAGCGTCACCCAACGCCGCCGCCAACTTGGCATCCTGCGAGCGATTGGCGGCGCGCGCGGCCAGATTGCGGCGCTGGTAATGAGCGAAGCGTTCGTCATGGGCGTCGTCGGCACGATCGTCGGTTCGGTCATCGGCGTGCTCATCGCGCGTTACCTCAGCATGGCGATGGGAGCGATGTACGGAACGACGCTTCCCCCGCTCCACCTTGATATGGAGCCGTTCCTGCTGGCGGCTGTGTTCGGCGTCGGCATGTCGCTGCTAGGCGCTATTGTGCCGGCGCTGAAGGCATCGCGGCTCAATCCGCTCGACGCCCTCCGCGACGTGCTGCCGGATGAAATCGAAGGCGGGTCGCGCTGGTTAGTCTTCCTCGGCTTTTTCACTGTGTTTGTCTGCGGCGTTTTGCTCGCGCTCAGCATCACCGGGTTCCTTCCCAGCAGCGTCGCCGTTTACGCAGGCGTGCTGGGCCTCGTTGGATTGGTGCTCATTTTACCCGCCGCGCTACCGACGATTACGCGCACCGTCGCCGCGATCCTGCCGCCGCGGATGCGCGTTGAAGGTCGCATCGCGAGCCGGCAGCTGTTGATCCACCGTTCGCGCACGACGCTCACCGTCGGCGTCGTGTTCATCGCCGCGAGCGCGGCCATCGGCCTCGCCAGCACAGTGCTCGACAACGTCCAAGACGTGAAAGACTGGTACAACAAAACGCTGATCGCCGACTTTTTCATCCGCGCGACGATGCCCGACATGGCGACCGGCTTGGCCGCCGACTTGCCGGACGGCCTAGGCGACGAAATTCTGGAGGTCGACGGCGTCGAAGGCATCGACTCGATCCGTCTCATTAGTGCGAAGGCCAAAAATGAAAACGTCATCTTGATCGTCCGCGGATTCGACGACGATTCGTTGCAGCAGTTCGACGTCGTCCGTGGCGACGAATCGAAAATTCGCCAGCAAATGGCCGACGGCGAAGTCGTCATCGGTTCGGTTCTTTCGCAACGTACGAACCTGAACGTCGGCGATTCGCTGCCGCTCGAAACAGACGAGGGAATCAAGCCGTTCCGCATTGCCGCGATCGTCACTGACTACCAAGCGGGCGGCCTGACGGTCTACATGGACCGCGGCACGGCGGAGAAGCAACTCGATATCGGCGGCGTCGACGTGTACGTCGTCAAAGCCGACCGCGAGAAAATCGAAACGGTGCGGCGAGATCTTCTAGATCTCGTGCAAGACAAGGGTCTGATTTTGCAGTCGTTCTCCGAATTGCAAACTCAGATCGAGGGCATGATGGCGGGCGTCGACGCCGGCTTGTGGGGCTTGGTGGCGCTCGGGTTGTTGGTGGCGACCTTCGGCGTGGTCAACACGCTGATGATCAGCGTGCTGGAGCAAACCTTTGAGTTCGGGCTGTTGCGAGTCGTCGCCGCCACGCGAGCCCAGATTCGGAAGATCATCTTCGCCCAGGCGTTGATCGTCGCGGTGATGGCGATGGCGCCAGCGGTGATCACCGGCATGGGCATCGCGTACCTCATCAACTTGGCGACCTACTCCGTGACGGGGCGCATCATAGACTTCCAGTTCCACCCATCGCTGACGTTCGGAGCCTTCTTCGCCGGGTTGCTGACGATTGTGATTGCCGCGTGGGCGCCAGCGGAACGGGCGTCACGCGTGCCGCTGGGCGGGATGTTGCGGGTGCGATGAGATTATGTTCTTGAGGTTCCCTCCCCTTGAGGGGGAGGGCTAGGGAGGGGTGACGGCAGCGGGCGCCAGGCATCATCCCCCCTCCCCAACCCTCCCCGCCAAGGGGAGGGAGCCAGACAGAAAAACAATTAAGGCCGAGATGCGATCGGCTCACTTGGAGGCGATTCGCCTGTTTGGCGACTGGTTCGTAGCGTCATCGACATCAGCAGCACGGTGAGTACTAACAACGCGCACGCACGGTAGGTTTGCCGGCGGTCGCTGCCGCCCCACGCGAGCGCGGCGAGCGACTGCATCACGCCGAGGGCGACCCACACGCCCCCCGCCAGGCCGATGGTGGCCAGCCAATTCTCGCCCATCATCGACTGCTGCGCGGCTTCGTCGCTGGCGAGCAGCAGCCAGATGCCGACCGGGATCTGCAGCAAGGTCGCGCCCAGAGCCCAGGCCGCCAATCGTCGCGTGGTGAGGTCTTCGTCGCCAGTAGTCGCATCAGCTTCACTGTCGCTGACGGGGCGAATGCCGGCGAGCGCGAGCACCGCCGTGCAACCCACGGCGACCGATGCGAGGGCGAAGTGGGCCCACAGCGAGAGGATCTCCGGCCGCTGCCAAAGCTTGAGCAGCGCGGCGCGATCGATGACCTGCACGTCGGTCCAATCGGCGTTGGCTGCAAGTTCGCCGATGACGCCCATCAGCGGCGGGAAGTGGTAGACGAGGTTGCTCGTTGCAAAAATCGCGAGGAACCAAGTCATCTTGGGCCAGCGCGTCAGTCGCCAAGCGGCGCTGAGGCTGCCAAGCGAGACCAGAATCTCAGCCCCGGCGAACCAATAAGTGTTTTCAGGAAATCGCGCGAGTGCTGCACGCATGCCTGCGCTCGGCGCAAGGAGCATTGCCCCGCCGACGAGGGCTCCGATTGCAAGGGCGCCGATAGAAGCGGCGAGGGCTCGTTGCGCGCCGCGTTCCAGGCGCTCGCGGCGTTCCCCTTCATCATTCGGCAGCCGCGAGCTCCGCCGCCTCAACCATGCCCCGGCAAGCGGCGCGGTCGACGCGACATTCATCGCCAGCAAATGGACCGCCAACAAGAGCGTCGTCAACGCTTGCACTTCTCTTCGCTCCGCATGCCGTGAAAAGAACTATTGTAGCAGCTGCTATGGAGTCTTTTCGGGCGTTGCGAAGAAGTCTCTCGCAGAGGCGCAGAAACGCAGAGGAATGCGGGAGACTTAACATGTGTTGAACGTTTTTAGTGTCCTTTCGTGTGTTTCGTGGTTAAATCTTCTTCACCGAATTATCAACAAACGCGCGACTGGGGCATAAAAAAGCGATCCTGGAGACTCGCTCCAGGATCGCTCGTTAATCTCTTTACTTCGAACTAGCGCCCAACATCTAGCGCCTCTCAACTCCTACCCCTTCAGCAGCTTCCGCGTCACCGTGTGCAGAATGCCGCCGTTGCGGTAGTAGTCGAGTTCCACCGGCGTGTCGATGCGGACCGTTACCGGGAAGGTGAGGGTCGTCTCGCCGTCGGTCCCCAGCTTGCGGTGGGCGACGACGTTCATCGTTTGCCGCGGCTTGAGGTCGTCGTTCAGTTCGGGGAAGTCGAAGATCTCTTCGCCCGTGAGCCCCAGCGACTGCCACGACGTGCCGGCCGGCAGTTCCAGCGGCAGCACGCCCATGCCGACGAGGTTGCTGCGGTGGATCCGCTCGTAGCTCGTGGCGATCACCGCCCGAACGCCCATCAGGAACGTTCCCTTGGCGGCCCAGTCGCGGCTCGAACCGGTGCCGTACTCGGCGCCGGCGAGGATCACCAGCGGCGTCCCCTCGGTTTTGTACTTCATCGCCGCATCGTAGATGCTGAGCACTTCGCCATCCGGCAGGTGACGCGTGACGCCGCCCTCGGTGCCGGGGGCCATGTGGTTGCGAATGCGGATGTTCGCAAAAGTGCCGCGGGTCATCACGCGATCGTTGCCGCGGCGGGCGCCGTAGCTGTTGAAGTCGATCGGCTCGACGCCGTTCTCAACCAGGAACTTGCCGGCCGGGCTCGCCTTGGCGATCGAACCGGCAGGCGAGATGTGGTCGGTCGTTACCGAATCGCCGAGCGCCGCCAAGCAGCGGGCGCCGGTGATCGACTTGATCGGGCTGACTTCGGGGGTGAGATCGACCAGGAACGGCGGCTCCTGGATGTAGGTGCTCTTGGGGTCCCACTCGTAGAGCTCGCCGCCGGTGACTTGGATGGCGTTCCACTTGGGGTTCTTCTGCCAGACGTTGTCGTACTGCTTCTGGAACATCTCCGGCAGCACGCTCGCGTCGACGACCGACTTCACTTCGGCGTGGGTCGGCCAAATGTCGCGGAGGTAAACCGCCTTGCCGCCGGTGCCCGTGCCGAGCGGCTCGGTCGCCATGTCGACGTCGGTCGTTCCAGCGAGGGCGTATGCCACCACTAGCGGCGGGCTGGCGAGGTAGTTCGCCTTCACGTGGGGATTGATACGGCCTTCAAAGTTCCGGTTGCCCGACAGAACGCCCGAGACGACGAGGTCGTTCGACTGGACGGCGTTGGCAATCGGATCGGGCAGCGGACCGCTGTTGCCGATGCAGGTGGTGCAGCCGTAGCCGACCGTGTTGAAGCCGATTTTGTCGAGGTAGGTATCGAGGCCAGCCTTCTCGAAGTAGTCGGTCACCACCCGGCTGCCGGGGGCGAGACTCGTCTTCACATGCGGCGGCACGGTGAGGCCGTGCTCAACGGCCTTCTTCGCCACGAGGCCGGCGGCGATCATCACCGACGGGTTGCTCGTGTTCGTGCAGCTGGTAATCGCCGCAATGACGACGCTGCCATGCTCCACGGGGAAGGTCTTACCGTCGAGTTGCACGTCGACGCTGGTGGCATGACCGTTCGGTGCCGGCTTCTTGTAGGTTTCGACGAGGTCGCGCGACCAGGCCGACTTCATCGACGCGAGCGGAATCCGATCTTGCGGCCGCTTCGGCCCGGCGAGGCTCGGCTCGACCGTCGAGAGGTCGAGTTCGACCGTCGAGGTGAAGACCGGCGACGGCGAATCGTCGGTGCGGAACAGCCCCTGCTCCTTGGCGTAACGCTCGACGAGTTGCACTTCCGACGGCGTGCGCCCTGTCCGTTCGAGGTAGCGCAGCGTTTCGTTGTCGATCGGGAAGAAGCCCATCGTGGCGCCGTATTCGGGCGACATGTTGGCGATTGTCGCCCGATCGGCCAGCGACATCGTCGAAACGCCGCTGCCGTAGAACTCGACGAACTTATTCACCACGCCATGCTTACGGAGCTGTTGGGTGACCATCAGCACGAGATCGGTCGCGGTCGCCCCTGGCGGCAGCGAGCCGGTGAGCTTCATGCCGACGACTTCGGGCATGAGCATGTAGATCGGCTGGCCGAGCATGACGCCTTCGGCCTCGATGCCGCCGACGCCCCAACCAACGACGCCGAGGCCGTCGATCATCGTCGTATGGCTGTCGGTGCCGACAAGCGAATCGGGATAGGCGACGTTGCCGGCATGGTCTTGGCCGATGAACACGCCCTTGGCCAAGTACTCAAGGTTCACCTGGTGGACGATACCGGTGCCCGGCGGCACGACGCGGAAGTTGTCGAACGCCGTTTGGCCCCAGCGGAGGAATTCGTAACGCTCGGCATTGCGAGAGAATTCGAGTTCGATGTTCTGGTCGAGCGACTGGCCGGTGCCGAAGAAATCGACCTGCACCGAGTGGTCGATCACGAGGTCGACCGGCACGAGCGGATTAATCTTCTTCGGATCGCCGCCGAGACGCTGCATGGCGGTCCGCATCGCGGCGAGGTCGACGACGCAGGGCACGCCGGTGAAGTCTTGCAACACCACGCGGGCGGGCTTGAAGGGAACTTCAACGCCGTCGCTGCCGGGGGCCAGCACGCCGCGGCTCTCGGTCCAATTAGCGAGGTTCTTGACGTCTTGCTCGGTGACGACGTAGCCGTCGCAGTTGCGGAGGAGCGATTCGAGGAGCACGCGAATCGAGAAGGGAAGTTCGGCCACTTTGGTCAGGCCAAGCTGTTCGAGCTTGGAGAGCCGGTAGATTCCCGCTTGACCGGCGCCGGTGTCAAAGGTGTCGCGAGCTTGAAAGGGATCTTGCTTGAGGGTGGGGGCTGCCATCGAGGCGCATCCTTCCGAGGACCGAAGAATCAACTGGTAAGAGGTAGCCCCCCATTTTATCGCGAAAGGGGGGCCCTGTCTGGTCCTTCTTCCGGGCTGTTTTTGGGGGCCATGGCGGCTTGTTGGCAGCTCCCCGGCCGCCTAGATTCGAGACCTGCGTTCTCGCACTCTTCCTCCCCTGCTCTTCTCGCGGCCAAACGCCATGCCTGCGCGCGATCCCTACGCCCTCGATCCGTCGCTAGTCGAAGATCCGCCGACCCGTTGGCGGGACAAGCTGAAGTTTCTTGGCCCGGGGCTGGTCCTCACCGCGTCGATCGTCGGATCCGGCGAGTTGATCGCCACCACCTCGTTGGGGGCGAAGGCAGGCTTCACGGCTCTCTGGATCATCCTGGCGAGTTGCGTCGTGAAGGTTGCCCTGCAGCTGCAGTTCGGTCGCCACACGATTCTCACCGGTGAGACTTGCCTCACGGCGTTCAACAAGCTGCCGGGCCCGTCGTTTCGCGGCGCTCATTGGACGATCTGGTGCTGGCTGCTGATCCAGCCGCTGAAGTTGCTGCAAATGGGCGGCATCGTCGGCGGTGTGGCGATGATCATACACCTCGTGCTGCCGCAGGTGAGCGTCTTTTGGTGGTGTTGGATCACCGCGATCGTCTCCGCGATGATGGTGAGCGGCGAGAGTTACCGCTTCATCGAGCGCGTTTGCGTGGCGCTTGTCGCCGCGTTTACGGCGACGACGCTCATCAGTGTGTTCTCGCTGCAGTGGACCGAGTACGCCATTTCGAGCAGCGACCTCGTCGAAGGTCTGCGATTGAAGCTGCCGAGCGACCTGATGATTGCGATGGGGGCGTTCGGCCTCACCGGCGTCGGCGGCGACGAGATCATGCAGTACACCTATTGGCTAATCGAGAAGGGTTACGCCGCCCGCACCGGCCCGCCTTCGCCTGGTGACGCCGCTTGGGAACGTCGCGCTCGCGGCTGGATCAACGTGATGTACCTCGACGCCCTCGTTTCCATGGTCGTCTACACCGTCGTCACGGCCGCGTTCTACATCTTGGGCGCCGCGGTGCTGCATGCCCGCGGAGAAACGCCGCAAGGTTACGCCACCATCAACACGCTTACGCTGATGTATACCGAATCCCTCGGCGAGTGGGCCCGTAGCATCTTTATGCTCGGGGCGTTTGCCGTCTTGTTCTCCACCGTCTTCTCAGCACTCGCGGCGTGGACGCGGGTCTTCGCCGACGCAGGCGGCAAGTTGGGGCTGCTCGATTTTCAGAACGCCGGCCAGCGGCGGCGCGCGATCACCATCCTCGCCTGGTTCTTTCCGATCTCATGGTCGGTCGTCTTTCTGGCCTACGAAGAACCAGTTTATATGGTCACGCTCGGCGGCATGGCGACGGCGGCGATTCTGCTGGTGATCGTGTTCGCCGCGATCGTCTTCCGCTACCGTCGCGAGATCCCCGCCTTGCGCCCCAGCCGCTTCTACGACATCGCTCTTTGGCTGAGCATCGCAGCCATCGTGGTGATGGCACTGTACGGCGCTCAAGACGGCATTCGTAAATGGCGGAATGAGAAACCCGCGCAAAACGAGCGGCATGAATCGCCGCCCGCAGCCAGCATCTCCGCAAAAACGCAAGCAGTAGGTTCGAAATCGCAACCAGAATACGGCCTGCTCATGCTGGCAACCCGCGGCGAATTGACTCACAATGGCCATTGGCGTCCGCACTAACGCGACGCGATGCAACGTGCATCGCAGATGTTCGACCCATCCTCCGCGCAGCACCTTCCTCGTCACAATCGCTCGCGGCCATTCGACAGGAGTTCGACGACCATGCAACGGCGGCAATTCATTGGAACCGCGATCGGAGCTGCAGCTGCGGCGGGAATGGTGTGGAGCAGCCGCGCATCGGCCGCCAGCGACGTCGCCGACATTCGCGTCGCGCAAATCGGCTTCCGCGGCCAAGGCTCGGGGCACATCAACAACCTTGGCAAGCATGTGGTCGCTCTGTGCGACGTCGACGCCGAGGTCCTGAACAATAAGGCCGCCGAACTCAAAGAGAAGCACAACCAAACCGTCGATAAATTCTCCGACTACCGCAAGCTGCTCGAGCGCAAAGACATCGACGCCGTTTCGATCGCCACGCCGAACCACACCCACGCCCTCATCGCGATCGCCGCAGCCCAGGCTGGCAAAGACGTGTACGTCGAGAAGCCTGTCTCGAACAACATTTGGGAAGGTCGCCAGTTGGCGGCGGCCGCGCGGCGGTTCGACCGCATCATCCAGTGCGGCACGCAGTCGCGGTCGAGCCCGAGCCTGAAAGAAGCCGTCGCCTGGGTGCAAAAAGGCGAACTCGGCCCGATCAAGTACGCGCTCGGCACCTGCTACAAGGGTCGCCCCTCGATCGGCAAGAGCGAAACCGCGTTCAAGTTCCCGTCGACGATCGACCGCGATCTCTGGATCGGCCCCGCGGCCGACGTGGCGTTTTATCGCCCCGAGAAAAATTCGCAGGGGGGCAAGAACCCGCACTACGATTGGCATTGGGACTTCAACACCGGCGCTGGCGACCTTGGCAACCAGGGGATCCACCAGATGGATATCGCCCGCTGGTTCCTCGGCGAGTCGGGCCTCGCGCCGCGCGTCTTCAGCGTCGGCGGCCGAGTGGGCTACGACGACGCCGGCAACACGCCCAACACGCAAATCGTGTGGCAAGGATACGAAAAGGCCCCGCTGCTGTTCGAAGTTCGCGGCCTCCCGCGCGCGAAGCAGTTTCAGGCGAAGGGCTGGGGCGACAACATGGATCGCTTCCGCGGTTCAGGCGTCGGCGTCGTCGTGCAGTGCGAGAACGGCTACGTCGTCGTCCCAAGCTACTCCGACGCCATTGCCTACGACAACAAGGGCGAGAAGGTAAAGGAGTGGCATGGCGGCAGCGGCCACCACGATAACTGGTTGGAGGCCGTGGCGGCTCACGATGCGAAAAAGCTGAACGCCGAGGTGCTTGAAGGGCACCTGTCGAGCGCGCTCTGCCATACCGGCAATGTCTCGTACCGCCTCGGTGCGAAGACGCCGACGCACGAGATTGCCGAACAGCTTGCCGCTAACGAGCTGCTCTCCAACTCGTTCGAGCGGATGCTCGGCCACCTGCGCGCAAACGACGTCGACGTTGACGGGGACGCTGTGCTGACGATGGGCGAGTGGCTCACGCTCGACCCCGAATCGGAAAAGTTCGTCGACAACGATAAGGCCAATGAGCTGCGAACCCGCGTCTATCGCAAGCCGTTCGTCGTGCCCGACGTCGAGAGCGAACTGGCGTCGCAATCGGCGGCCGCTAGTTAGTCGACCGCTATCGACGCCGATCGATTTTTCACCATCACCGAACGCATTTTAGCCCCCGGCTCTTCAAGCCGGGGGTTTTTTCGTATCGCCGTCTCCGCAACTTCGAACCCAGGCTGCGATCGCGCCGCACATGCGGTAGACTGGCCACGCGGCCCCTCCCCTGCCCTCCACCGCGAATCACGCCATGTCGAACTCCGCCTACCGTACGACCCCCCAGCAGATCGAAACGATGCCGCCTGGCATCGGGTACATCATCGGCAACGAAGTGGCGGAGCGGTTTAGCTTCTACGGGATGCGGGCAATTCTGTACGTCTTCATGACTGAGCACTTAATGAGTGCGGCTGGCAGTCCGGCCGTCATGGACAAAGAAACGGCGACCGAGTGGCAACATTGGTTCATGGTCGGCGTTTACGCGCTGCCTTTGTTTGGCGCTATTCTTTCGGATTGGTTGCTCGGGAAGTATCGAACCATTATCACGCTCTCGCTGGCGTACTGTTTAGGCCACGCGGTCCTTGCATTGGTCGACTTCCCTCAGGTCACCGGCGCCGAGCCGAAAACGCTTCTGCTCATTGCGCTCTGCTTGCTCTCGCTGGGGGCTGGCGGCATCAAGCCGTGCGTTTCCGCTCATGTCGGCGATCAGTTTGGAAGCCAGAACAAGCAGCTTCTCCCTCGCATTTTTCAATGGTTTTATTTTTCCATCAACCTCGGCGCCGCGGGGTCGATGATTCTTACCCCGCGTCTGCTTGCGAATTTCGGCCCCGGCGTGGCCTTTGGGGTACCCGGCGTCCTGATGGCGATCGCCACCTTCGTCTTCTGGTTAGGCCGTCACGAGTTCGTCCACATCCCAGCGACCGGCAATCGACTCTTCACTGAAATCATCAGCCCCGACAGCCGGCGGGCAATTTTCAACCTGATGCCGGTGTTCGTCTTTACGATGATGTTTTTCTGCTTGTTCGATCAAACGCAGTCGCGTTGGGTCGAGCAAGCGAAGTCGATGAATCGGAACGTGATGGGATTCGACTTCAATCCATCGGAATTCCAAGCGGTGAATTCCATCTTTGTGCTGATTCTCGTGCCTATCTTTGGGACGATCATTTATCCGACGTGCGAGCGATTCTTCGCGGTAACTCCGCTGCGGAAGATTGGCGCCGGGCTATTCGTCACCGCAATATCTTTCGCGATTTGCGCGTTGGTTCAGAAGTGGATCGACGGCGGCGGGCATCCGCACATTGCTTGGCAGGTGCTGGCCTATATCGTCATTACCGCGGGAGAGGTCCTGGTGTCGATCACCGTATTGGAACTCTCTTACACGCAGGCGCCGCAGAAGATCAAATCGTTCATGATGGGGGTCTTCATGCTTGTCGCCATCGCCGGCGGCAATGTGCTGACCGCGGTGGTGAATGGAAAAATCAAGGCGTTCGAAGCAGCCGGCTATCGCTTTCTCACGGGAGAGAATTACTACTGGACGTTCACGATCGCGATGGTCGCCACAGCAGTTGTTTTCGTTGCTTGGTCTCAATTTTACCGCGGTCAAACCTATATCCAGGGCGAAGAAGCTTCTACTCACTAGTGAGAGACTGAAGTTGAAGGTCCGCTCAAGATCGGTTGACGCTGCGACGCACAATTTGGATTCGCAAGATGAATCTTGAAACCAAGTACCCCTACTACCTCGCCAACAAGCCAGAGCAGCCGAACGCCGACTTGGAGGTGATCGACAAGTTCACCGGCCAAGTCGCCACGCGCGTCGCCCAGGCCGATGCGAAGGCGATCGATCGCGGCATCGCCGCCGCCGTCGCCGCTGCGGAGCCAATGGCCCGCCTCGCCCCCTACGAACGGCGCGCCGTGCTTCAGCACTGCGTCGAGCGTTTCCGCGAGCTGCAGGACGAACTCGCCTACTCCCTCTGCGTCGAAGCGGGCAAACCAATCCGCGACAGCCGTGGCGAGGTCGCACGGCTGATCGACACGTTCGACTACGCCGCGGCGGAGGCGCTCCGCATCGGCGGCGAGGTGCTCAATCTCGAAATCTCCGCCCGCGCTCGCGGCTACGCCGGCATGACGAAGCGTGTGCCGATCGGCGCCTGCTCGTTCATCTCGCCGTTTAACTTCCCGCTCAACCTCGCGGCGCACAAAATCGCCCCCGCGATCGCCGCCGGCTGCCCCTTTGTGCTGAAGCCAGCGAGCCGCACGCCGATCGGGGCACTGCTTATTGGCGAGATCCTGGCCGAAACCGATCTGCCGCCCGGCGCCTTTTCGATCCTCCCCTGCCACCGCGACGGCGCTGACCTCTTCACGATCGACGAACGCTTGAAGCTGCTCAGCTTCACCGGCTCCCCGTCGGTCGGTTGGGATCTGAAAGCCCGCGCCGGCAAGAAGAAGGTGATCCTCGAACTCGGCGGCAACGCAGCCTGCATCGTTGATGCCGACGCCGACGTTGCTGACGCCGTGAGCCGCCTCGTCACCGGGGCGTTTTACCAATCGGGGCAAAGCTGCATCTCTGTGCAACGCATCTTGGTACATGACTCCATTTATGATGAGCTGCGCGAGCGTCTCGTCGCGGCGACCAAGTCGCTCAAGATGGGCGATCCGAAACTCGAAGAAACTTTCATCGGCCCGATGATCGCCGAGAGCGAAGCCAAGCGACTCGACGAGTGGATTCAAGCCTCGGTGAAGGCGGGCGCCAAACTCCTCTGCGGCGGCAAACGCGAGGGAGCCATGCTGCAGGCGACGCTCCTCGAAAACGTGCCGCGCGATCAGCCCCTTTGTGCGAAGGAGGCGTTCGGCCCCGTCGCAATCCTCGACCGCTTCAGCGACTTCGACGCTGCCCTCGACGAAGTGAACGACAGCGTCTTCGGTCTGCAGGCTGGCCTCTTCACCCGCGACATCTACAAAATCCAGCGGGCGTGGGATCGCCTCGAAGTCGGCGGCGTCGTCATCGGCGACGTGCCGAGTTGGCGCGTCGACAACATGCCCTACGGGGGCGTGAAGGACAGCGGCCTCGGCCGCGAGGGCGTGCGCTACGCGATGGAAGACATGACCGAGCCGCGGCTACTCGTCATTCGTACGCCGCAGAACTAGTCGATATTAGTCGCCGGCGGTCGCTCGGTGGATCGTCGCCAGCAGCAGTTCGCTGCTGCACGGCTTGCTCAGGATGGCGAACGCCCCCGACTCGCGCCACGCCGGCTCAACTGACTCGGTGGCGAGGACGATCACCTGCAATCGTGGAGCGCACTCGCGTATCGCGGCGATCATCGCCGGGTCGTCGACCGCTCCGCCCGTCAGATTGACGACAACGCATCCCGCCTGACGTCCAGGCAACAGCGACAGGAATTCAGCGAAGGATGCAAAGCATTTCGGTTCATATCCGCCCGCGACGACGACCGTTCGCAGGCGCTCCAGCGAGTCGATGTTCTCGCTGAGCACAAATAGGGGTGACTTCATTGGGGATTAAACGGCGGAGATGCTGCGATTTGGTCGTGAGGCGTTAGAATCAAGACGACCGCTGCGGCGAACCGCATGTTCCGCCGAGTCTGAAACAGACCTGGCGCGATCGTTTGGGAGATGCACACAGGTGAATCAAGAGAACCCATTGCAGCGGACTTCGTCATCGCAACTGACGCCGTCGAACGACCTGCTGGTGGCGCCTGGCGCGATGATCAGCGATAAATTTGTGCTGCTGTGCGACTGGCAAGGTCGCGCCGTTTGGGGCAGCATGCCGTTCGATCAACTGCGAATCGGCGAATACGCCTGGGAGCATCTCGCTCCTGAGTACCGCGAGCCGGCGAAAAGTGCGATCGCGCGAGCGTCGTCGTTGCGCGAAAGCCAGACGCTCGAACTCGCCAACATGGCAGGCCGGCGATTCCGCGTGTGGGTTTGGCCGCTCCTGCGACCCGACGTGGCCGTGTGCGTTCTCGCCGTGCGCATCCCGGCGAACTTGGAACTACTCACCGAGCGCGAGCAAGAGTGCCTCGAATGGCTCGGGATGGGACACTCGACGCAGACGATCGCCGACCAATTGGAGATCGGCCTCACGACGGTGCACACGCACTTACGCCGTTGCCGAGAGAAGTTGGGGTTGGACACCCACGAGGCGTTGATTGCTTTTGCCGCCAAGCACTGCCCGCCGACGGACGGACGCTAGAGAGGCGGAAGCTGGGGCGTAAGGACTCGAACCTTAAATGACAGAGTCAGAATCTGTAGTGTTACCAATTACACTACGCCCCAAGACGCTACTGCGAAGCCCTCAACGGTAGGTTCCCGGCGGGCAGTCGTCAAGTGCGAACGGGGCGACGGCCCGCCAGGCCCTCTTGGGCGGCATCGCCCCGCCCGCTTGTTGACGCCCGCCGCGCAGCCCCCCTAAAATCGAGCGGAACCCCGCAAGACCGCGGGAAAAACCGCATTGGAACCCGCGCCATGGCCACGCTCACGATCATCCAAGGCGGAGAAGTCGGCAAGCAGTTCGAAATCTCCAACCGCGAGTCGGTTATTGGCCGCAGTCCTGAGTGCGATTTTGTGCTCGACGTCGCCGCCGTCAGCCGCCGTCATGCGGCCGTCCTCCGCGACAAAGACCTCTACTTCATCCAGGACAACGGCAGTCGCAATGGCACGATCGTCAACGGCCACGCCATCGACGGGCAGGCCCAGCTGCGCGACGGCGACCAGATTCTGATCTGCGACGTCCTCATGCAGTTCCACCACGTGGCGCCGCGGAGCCTGCTGGGCGGCGGGGCGATCGAGGGTTCGTCGCTGCTCTCGCCGCTCGACGCCGCCGAGATGATGGACGATGGGGATGCGTCGGAGATTGTCGCGACCTTCGACGTCGGCCGCGAGGCGAAGGCCACGTGGCAAGTCTCGGCGAAGCCTGAACAGCAGCTGATGGCGATGATCGAAATCTCCAACAACCTCAGCAACACGCTGGAGGTGAAGGAGATTCTGCCGAAGATTCTCGACAGCCTGTTCAAGATTTTCGTGCAGGCCGACCGCGGCTTCATCATCATGCGGCCCAAGCCGGGCGGCCCGCTGGTGCCGGTAGCGACGAAGGCCCGCCGCGATAGCGACGAAGAAACCCGCCCCAGCCGCACGATCGTCGAGCGGGCAATGAACGAGAAGAAGGCGATCCTCTCCGCCGACGCGGCTTCCGACGCGCGGTTCAACATGGCGCAAAGCATCGCCGACTTCCACATCCGCTCGCTGATCTGCGCCCCGATGGTCGATTCCAACGGCGAGTCGATTGGCGTCGTGCAGCTTGATACCCGCGATCAGCGGAGCCGGTTTACCGATCTCGACCTGCAGGTGCTCGTCGGCGTCGCGAGCCAGGCGGCTCATGCCCTCGACAACGCGAAGCTGCACGAGCAAGTCGTGCAGCAGCAGGCTCTCCATCGCGACTTGCAAGTCGCCCGCGAAATGCAGACGGCCCTGCTACCAAAGGCGGCCCCCGACGTCGGCGGGTACCACTTCTTCCAGCATTACCAAGCTGCCTACGAAGTCGGCGGCGACTACTACGATTACATCCAACTGCCCGAAGACCGCTTCGCCGCGGTCGTCGGCGACGTCGCCGGCAAAGGCGTCTCGGCCGCAATTCTGATGGCGAAGCTTTCCAGCGACGTCCGGTTCTGGCTCGCACGCGAGCCCGATCCCGCGAAGGCCCTCGCCAAGATCAACGCCGCGTTCTCGCAACATGGCTGGGACGACCGCTTCGTGACGATGGTCGTCGCCGTGGTCGATCCGCAAGCGTGCGAGTTGACGCTCGTGAACGCGGGCCACATGCCACCGCTGCTGCGGACCGGCGAAGGCGAAGTCCTCGAAATCGGCGGCGACGAGGCCGGCCTGCCGCTTGGCGTAGCCGACGACTACGAGTACGAGTCGTACAAGCGTGAGTTCCTCGCCGGCGACTTCCTGACGATCTTCACCGACGGCTTCAGCGAAGCGATGAACTCGAAACGCGAACTCTATGGCATGGAGCGGCTGACGCAACTCTGCGCCGACAAGACGATCAAGCCGAAAGACCTTGGCCCCTGCATCCTCGACAGCGTCCGCAAGTTCGCCGGCGACTTCCCCCAGAGCGACGACATGTGCCTCGTCTGCTTCGGGCGGGAGTAAAGCCAGCGAAGGCTGGACGTGAGATGGTTACTGCCCGAACTGCCTGGGCAGATCGCGCACCGCATCGACTACGCGGTGAATCACTGCGGCTTCGGGCGTCGGTTCGTAAGCAACTAGCCAGCGTTTGTATTTTAGATACCGCCACGATTCAGGCATCGCGGCGTGCCGTTGCGCAGGCTGCGACTCGCGAAAATGGCGATCGATTGCCGCTCGAAGTTCTTCGCCAATGCGTCGCGCCGTTTCAGGATGTCCCCCTTCAACGGCAATGAACAGTAGAATTTCTTCGAGATCCTCTTCGGCGATCGGCGTCCACAAGATGCGACGCATCACTCGGCACTCCGCTGGCCGCTGGCGCGCCGCTCAACTCGCTCCATCAAGGCGTCGAAATCGAGCTCCTTCGCTGCGCCCGCCGCAGCTTGCTCGATCGACGCAGCGTTGCGATCATTCCAGCGCTGCAGTTGCTCCTGGCGCTGACGAAATTCTTGAACGCTCTGCTCAGGGGTCAGGTCGACGCTCCCCTCATTCCGCAGATGCGTCACGAAGTCGCAGAACTCGGCGAAGTCGGAGGACGGTACAGTGGCCATGGCGTTCACCGGAAACAGACGGAGCGGCGTTAGAACCGCTCCTATTCTACCACCGCCACGGCGGCCCGTCCGCAAACGAAACTAGCCGGACCGCCACGCGGTCCGGGACGGCGGGGCCATCCCGGAAGGCGTGGCCTTCCGGCTAGAACGATTCATCTATTTCGGGGCGGCGTTAGGCGGCGAAGTGATCGCCGGCTGCTTACCACTGCACTTGCAGGCAGTTCTCGATGCGTTGAACGCCGTCGACGCGGCGGATCAGTTCCTGAGCCATCTGCTTGTGGAAGAACGACCGCACGGCGCCCGACAGGCGGACGACGCCTTCGCTCGCTTCAACGGTCATCTCGTGCCCGGAAACATAGGGGCTGCGGCGGAGAGCGCCATGGACTTCGTCGATCAATTCGCGGCGCGGCGGCGCAAGCACGGCTTCCATGTTCTGATTCCTAGTTTCGGGCGAAAGACTTGGCGGGATAGCTTCAGGAGGGAACGCCCGAGCGGGGCCGAGAGGCTACTGGCTGGGGCGTTATGAGGAAATATCGGTTGTGATTCACAACCGATTTCAGAAGAGCTCGCCCGTTAAGCGAGGAAATATCCGAAAGAGTTGCGGGTTGTGCCGTTTTTGCCGGAAACACGCTAGCACTGCACGCTAAATATGCAGTGGTTGGCCGCCGGCGGTAAATCTTTCACCCCACGGCGCAGGTACGCGGCGCCGCCACGGGTATGCAGAGGGATGAGGCCGACTTCGCGGGGCGAGGCGCAAAAAAAGAGGGCGAAGCTCCCGGTCGGAAGCCTCGCCCTCTTAGGTTCGTAGCAACACGCGTCTGCAAATTAGCCCTGCAGCCAAGCCGGTAGTTCGCCCGCGCTCGGCAGGTGAATCACCTTCGCGCTGCTGATGGCCGCCAGCTTGCGAACGGCTTCTAGCGCCGCCACCGGCGGTTCGCAGTCGAGATTGAGAATGCCGACTGCTTCGCCGCCCGGCACGTCGCCGGCCCGGCCGACAGCCATCTGGCCGATGTTGACGCTGTGCTCGCCGAACGCCATGCCGACGCCGCCGATGATCCCCGGCACGTCTTTGTGGGTGAAAACGAGCAAGCAGCCATCGAGATAGGCTTCCAGGCGATAGCCGTCGAGCGACACGAGCCGCGGCATCGATTGGCCGAACACGGTGCCGGTCGCTTTATGCTTCTGGCCGTCGGCGCCTTCGATTTCGAAGCTCATCGCGCTGCGGAAGGCGCCCATGTCGGTGCGGGCTTCGCTGCTCAGCTTGATGCCCCGCTCTTCGAGCAGCAGGCTCGCGTTGACTAGGTTCACGTCGTCGGCCATCGCCCCTTGGAGCAACCCGGCCGAGAAGGCCGCGGTGAGGACCTTGGTATCGCGGCCGGCAATCTCGCCGCGGTAAGTCAGCTTGCAGGCTTTCAGGCCGCTGGGGATCAATCCGGCGGCGAGCTTGCCGAGGCGGAACGCCACGTCGAGGTAGCCGCGCAACTGCTCAAGCATCTTGGCATCGAGCGAGGCGATGTTCACGGCGTTCTTGATCTGTCCGGTCGACAAGAAGTCGGTCAGCAGCTGAACTGCTTCAACGGCAACTTGCGTCTGGGCCTCTTCGGTGCTCGCCCCAAGGTGCGGCGTGCACAGGACGCCCGGCATGCCGAACAGCGGGCTGTTGGTGCAAGGCTCTTCGGCGTAAACGTCGAGGGCGACGCCGCCAATCTTGCCCGACTTCAAACCTTCAACCAGCGCCGCTTCGTTGTAGATGCCGCCGCGGGCCGCGTTGATCAGCCGCACGCCCGGCTTTAGGCGATCGAGCTGCGGAATGTCGATCAGGTTGCGGGTCTCTTCGGTCAGTGGCGTGTGGACCGAGAGGTAATCGACGTGCGGCAGCATGTCGTCGACCTTCTCGTACCACTCGATGCCAAGCTCCTTCGCCTTCTCCTTCGACATGAACGGGTCGTACCCGAGCACTCGCATCTCAAGGGCTTGGGCCCGCTTCACCACCGCGAGGCCAATACGACCGAGGCCGACGACGCCCAGCGTCTTGCCGGCGACCTGGGCGCCCATGTACTTCGCGCGATCCCAGCGGCCTTCGATCAGCCCTTGGTACGCCGGAGCAACGTTCCGCGACAGGGCGAGCATCAGCGTCACCGCATGCTCGGCCGTGCTGAGCGTGTTGCCGGCCGGGGTGTTCATCACGACGACGCCGGCCCGCGTGGCGGCGGCGCTGTTAATGTTGTCGGTACCGACGCCGGCCCGCACGATCGCCTTCAGCTTGCGGTTCCCCTCAAGCGACTCGGGGGTGATCTTCACGCCGCTGCGACAGATGGCGCCGTCGAATTCCGCGAGGGCGTTGCGGAGGTCGTCCCCCTTCAGGCCGGTGCGAACTTCGTAGGTGATGCCGGGCGCGGCGTCCAGCAGATCGAGACCTTCTTGCGAGAGCGTGTCGAGAACGATGACCGAGGGCATGATGTTATCGCGTGATGAAAGTTTGTAGATGGAGTGTGATCAACAGCGAGCCGCGGGGTTTATCCCCGCGGTATTCAACGTTCCGCGGAGACAAGCCCCGCGGCTCGCGGGAAGAACGCTACTTCGCGTTTTTCTCCTTGAACTCCACCATAAAGTCGCGGAGCTTTTCGACGCCGGCGACCGGCATCGCGTTGTAAATCGAGGCCCGAATGCCGCCGACGCTGCGGTGGCCCTTCAGGTCGGTGAGGCTGAGCTTCTTCGCTTCGCCGACGAACTTGTCCGTCAGCTCCTCGCTCGGCAGGCGGAAGGTGACGTTCATCAGCGAACGATCTTCCTTCTGAGCATGACCGGCGTAGAAACCGTTTGACGCATCGAGCACGTCGTACAGAAGCTTCGCCTTGTCTTGGTTTCGCTTGTACATCGCGTCGAGCCCGCCGACATCGTTCAACAACCACTCGGTGACGAGCTTCAGCACGTAAATGCCGAACGTCGGCGGCGTGTTCCACATCGAGCCGTTGTCGGCGTGGATCTGGTAGTTGAGGTAACCCGGCATGTTGGGATCGCTCTTCTTCAGCAGATCCTTGCGGATGATCACCACCGTCACGCCCGACGGGCCAGCGTTCTTCTGGGCACAGGCGTAGATGAGGCCGTACTTGCTCACGTCGAGCGGCTTGTACAGAAACTCGCTCGACGAGTCGCACACCAACGGCACGTCGCCGACTTCGGGCTCGCTCTGGAACTGCACGCCCTGAATCGTTTCGTTCGACGTGTAGTGAACGTACGCGGCTTGCGGATTGAGCTTCAGGTCGCCCTTCTTCGGCAGACGATCGTAGTTCGTCGACTTGCCATCCCAGGCGACGCTCGTCTCGCCTTCCTTCTTCGCTTCCTTAAGCGCGTCGTTGCCCCACGAGCCGGTGAGGATGTAGTCGGCCGACTGACCTTCGCCGAGCAGGTTCATCGGGATCATCGAGAACTGCAACCGGCTGCCGCCTTGCAGGAACAGCACGGCGTAGTCGTCGGAGATCGAGAGCAGCTTGCGAAGATTGGCTTCCGCTGCTTCGGCGATGGCGACGAACGTGCCGCTGCGGTGGCTGATCTCAAGGATCGAGGCGCCGACGCCTGGCAGGGCGAGCATGTCGCGTTGAATTGATTCAAGAACAGGGACCGGCATCGCGGCGGGACCGGCCGAGAAATTGTAGACCCGTTGGGTCATGGCGAATCCTTCGTGGGAGTTTCTACTTAGGGTCGCTTCACTGCAGATGACTGCCGGAGGCTCTGAATGACGAGCGACAACCGGCAAAGTGAAAACGAGTATTTTAGCCCTGCCAGCGCAAGTTGGCGATGGGGTGGCTGGGTGAAGAATGGCAGGCTTTTTTGCCTACAGTAAGTGAAGATTATCGGTTCGTAACGCGGAGGAGCCGTTACTGAACGATGTCTCTCTGGTCCCCTCCCCTTGAAGGGGAGGGTTAGGGAGGGGTGAAAGACGCGGGTACCAGGGCTCTACCCCCTCCCCAGCCCTCCCCTCAAGGGGGAGGGAGCCAGAAGAGGCAATGAGCAACTGCTCGCCGGCTCACGGGCCGCTACTTCGCCGCAGCGATCGCCTCGCCCGTTCGCCAGCTATTCCCGTCGCGTTCCACCCGATGATAGAGCGTATCCCGCTCAATAGGTTCGCGGCCCGCCTCTTCGATCAGTTGGCGAATTTGCTCGACGGAAAGAATCTCCGGCGTCTCGGCGCCGGCGTCGTGATAGATCAGCTCGTGTCGCACCGTGCCGTCGATGTCGTCGGCGCCGTAGGCGAGCGCGACCTGGGCCGTGCCGATGCCGAGCATGATCCAGTACGCTTTCATGTGGGCGATGTTGTCGAGCATCAGCCGGCTCACCGCCATCGTCCGCAGGTCCATCAGGGCGTTCGGTTTCTTGATGTGCGACAGCCCCGTGTTGTCGGGATGGAACGCCAGCGGAATGAACGTCTGGAACCCGCCCGTCTCATCCTGCAGTTCGCGGAGGCGAATCAGGTGATCGATGCGGTGATACGCCTGCTCGATGTGACCGTAGAGCATCGTGCAGTTCGAGCGGAGCCCCAACTGGTGGGCGTTGCGATGCGTCTCGAACCAGCGGGACGAATCGGCTTTGTGCTCGCAGATCTTGTTGCGAACTTCCGGGTGGAATATCTCGGCGCCGCCGCCAGGCAGACTGCCGACGCCTGCGTCGATCATATCTTCCAGCACGGCGCGAATCGGCTTCTTCGTCTGCCGCGAGAACCAGTCGATTTCGACGGGCGTCCACGCCTTCAAATGCAACTCAGGAAAGCTTTCATGCAACGTGCTGATCACGCCGCGATACCACTCGTACTTCGCCTGATGATGCAACCCGCCGACGATGTGCAACTCAGTGCACCCATTGTCGACCGCTTCCTGCCCGCGGGCCCGCACCTGCTCCTCGTCCATCAAATAACCCTTAGCCGAACGGAGGTCGGCCCGGAACGCGCAGAACGTGCAGCGGTAGACGCAAACGTTCGTCGGGTTCAGATGGGTATTGATGTTGTAGTAGCCGGCGTTGCCGTTCTTCCGCTCGCGCACGAGATTGGCCAGTTCGCCCACTTCGGGCAGCGGCGCAGCGTCGCTGTAGAGCGTGAGCCCATCGTCAAACGACAACCGCTCGCCGGCTTCTACCTTCTCGCGAATGGGGCGGAGAATTTCAGACGAAGTTCTTAGCATCGCTTCTTCTTTAGCTCTGAAAGTCTCACGCAAAGGCGCGAAGGCGCACAGAATACAGGATTAAAACTTGTATTTCCTTTGCGCCTTCGCGCCTTTGCGTGAAATCTTCTCTTCCTACTCAAAGCAACAAATCGACCGTTCCAACAACCAGCAGCCCCAGGCTGATGATCGCGTTCACGTTGAAGAACGCCGTGTTCACCCGGGCGAGGTCGTCGGGCCGTACTAAGGCGTGTTCATACACCAGCAGGGCGGCCACCGCGGCGACTCCCGTCCACCAGACACCGCCAAACGGCGGGTAGGTTAACGGCAGCAGCGCCAACAACGCTATTGTCACGAAATGGCAGCCCGCCGCCAGCCGGAGGGCCCCGGCCACCCCCAGCCGCACCGGAATACTATGCAGCTTCGCCTCCCGGTCGTAGGCGAAATCTTGGCAGGCGTAGATGATGTCGAACCCCGCCACCCACGCCGCGACGGCCGCCCCTAGGACAATTGCCGGCAGCAAATCGGCCGGATGCCGCGCGACCGTCTCCCCCCGAATGGCGATCCAGGCGGCAATCGGCGACATCGCCAGGGCCACCCCGAGCCAGAAATGAGCCAGCGACGTAAACCGCTTGGCGTAGCTATAGCCGCACAAAAACGCGAGCACCGGCACGGCCAAATAGAGCGGCAACCGGTTCGGCAGAAATAGCAGCGTGCTCGCCACAAATCCCACGCTGCACGTCAAGGCAAAGAACGTCACCTGACCCGCGCTGAGCAAGCCCGCAGGAATATGCCGCCCCGCCGTCCGCGGATTGAGGGCGTCGAGCTTGCGATCGACCAACCGATTAAACGCCATCGCCGCACTGCGGGCGAAGACCATACAGAGCAAGATGCCGACGAGTTCCTGCCAGCGGATGTTCAACAGCGGGCCGTCGAAACCAATTCGCGTTTCCGCGATTGCCACATGAATTCCTAGAAACTCAAGGCTAATCGGCTCGGCGGGCTCGATTGTCATTACTCTGGCGTCCTCGCCGTGAGTAGCGACAAAGTCAATCGCCTGCATCCGCCAAGCCATCAGCGCCGCCAACAGTGCAAACGGCAACGCAAACAGCGTATGGCTGAACCGAATCAGCGAAAGAAAGTGGCGGATCGTTTGGAGCATCTTTTAAAGGCGATTTCTCACGCAAAGGCGCGAAGGCGCAAAGGAAATGCAAGTTTTGATTCTGTATTCTTTGCGCCTTCGCGCCTTTGCGTGAGATCTTACTTATCCGCGCCCCAGCGGTTGATGAGGGCGTTGTCGATGCCGAGTTGGTCGCAGATGCGCGCCACCATGAAGTCGACCAAGTCCCGCAGCGTGTTCACCCCGTGGTACCACCCCGGCGACGCCGGCATCACCACGGCGCCCGCCTCGGTCGACTTTCGCAAGTTGTCGATATGCGGCAGCGACAGCGGCGTCTCGCGGGTCACAAGGATCAGCTTCCGCCGCTCCTTCAAATGGACCTCGGCCGCCCGTTGAATCAGGTTGCCCGACGACGCATGAGCCACCGCGCTGAGCGTCGCTCCCGAGCACGGGGTGATCACCATCCCCTGCGTGAGGAACGAGCCGCTCGCGATCGGCGAGTTGTAGTTTTGATAGTGGTGGTAGTGGAGTTGCCCCACCCGTCCCGCGTCGACCGAGAGGACGTTGCTGTCGGCCGTGCCGATGCCGGCGCTCGCCTGCAGCATGCGGATCTTGCTGTCGGAGGCGTTCGTCACGTCCTCCAGCATGAGGTCGGCCGGCTGAAAGTCGTTGAGATCGACCCGCAGGTCCATCTCTTCGTGAATCACCTGGGCTCCCGACGGGCTGATCGACAGATGGACATCGTAACCCGTTGCGAGCAGCACCTCGATCAACCGCAGCGAGTAAACCGCCCCGCTGCCGCCGGTAACGCCGATGCAGATGTTTTTCGGTTTGGTAGCCATGATGTGTCAGTGGTCTTCAGGTCGTTGTCCCGCACGCGGGTTCGGAAGATTAACCACAAAGGCACGAAGATCACCAAGGAACACCAAGGGATGACAGAGAAAGGAAAGAGCGGAAAACCAAGCGACGAGGCTAGCCCTCCACATTATTTTCTTTCTTCTCCGTTCTTGGTGCGTCTTTGTGTCCTTCGTGCCTTGGTGGTTAGTCTTGCTCGCCGCTCCGGCGGGGGCGTTGCCCCGCGGCTACGGCTTCTTCCCAACATAAAGCGTCGCCACCCCCAGTGTAAGCGGCCGATAGCTCACCTCGGTCAGCCCCACCCGCCGCATCCGCTCGGCCAGGGCCTCTCCCTGGGGAAACTCGCCGACGCTCTCCGGTAGGTAGCTGTAGGCGCTCTCCGCATTCCGGGCGAGCATCTGCCCAATCCGCGGTAACACGTTGCGGAAGTACCAGCTGTAAATCCCCTTGAACGGCTGCCATTCGGGCGAGGAAAACTCCAGCACCGCCACATGCCCGCCGGGCGAACAGACGCGGGTCATCTCGGCCAGCCCGGCATCCGTGTCGGCGACGTTCCGCAGCCCAAAGGCCACGGTGACGATGTTGAAGCGGTCGCTCGGAAACGGCAGCGACTGAGTATCGGCCTCGATAAATGTCAGCCGATCGCCGGCCCGCGCCTTCATCCCCTTCTGATGGCCGATGGCGAGCATCTCGTGGCAGAAGTCGGCGCCAACGATCTCTGCCTCCCCCTTGGTCGCTTTGTGGTAGGCCAGGGCGAGGTCGCCGGTACCAGTGCAGACGTCGAGAATCCGATCGCCGCTCTTCGGCGCTACCGTCCGCACCGTCCGCCATCGCCAGTAGCGGTCGATGTTCAGCGACAGCAGATGATTCAAAAAGTCGTACTTGCCGGCGATCTCGCCAAACATCCGACGAACGCGCGGGCCAGATTTGTCGACGGTCATACAATCAGGCCTTCGCGGCAAATTCAATGATGGCTGACGTTGCAGTAGGTGAACCGCTGTGCGGGATCGTTTTTAACCACGAAACACACGAAAGGAACGAAACAATAAAAGCCACCGGCTCCGCCGGTGGACGAATCGCATTAGATTCTCCAAACCACTCCGTCCACCGGCGGAGCCGGTGGCTTCAATTCTCTTTTCGTTTCTTTCGTGTGTTTCGTGGTTAAATCTCCCCGCATTCAGTCCCCTGCCCGACTGGCTAAGTCGAGCTGCTTGGGAGGTGGGGAGATCGCCAGTATCGCAGTAGAATGTCCCCCTCGCTAGCCGCTCAAATTCTGCCTTCAGGGTGCCACTGGCGTGTCGCCAGTGTGAAGTGCCGAGCGAGTTCCCACTTCTGCACTGGCGACACGCCAGTGGCACCTCAAGAAATTTAAAACGACCGATCACCGATGCCCAAGCTCCACGTCCACTTCCTCCCCGCCCACGTCACGGCCGAAGAGTTGGCCGGCAGCGTCGTGATCGTCATCGACCTGCTGCGGGCCTCGTCGACGATCTGCCAGGCCCTCGCTTCGGGGGCGACCTGCGTGATGCCATTCCTCGAAATCGAGGACGCCCGCCGCGCCGCCGAGCAATTCGACCGCGCCGCCATCGTCCTCGGCGGCGAACGCCACGGCCGGATCATCGAAGGCTTCGACCTCGGCAACTCGCCGCTGGAGTACAGTCCCGTCGCCGTCGCTGGCCGGCCGCTGCTGTTCACCACCACCAATGGCACGCGAGCCCTCGACCACGCCCGCTTGGCCCGCCGCACGCTGGTTGGCTGCGCCCTGAACCGCCAAGTCATTGCCGACGCCGTGGCCGCCGAGCCGCGGGTCGATATCCTCTGCGCCGGCACCGACGGCGCCATCACCGGCGAAGACATCCTCGCTGCCGGCGCGATCGTCGACCCTCTCCTCGGCCCCGCCAACGCCGTCGGCTGGGAGCTGAACGCCGAAGCCCAAAGCGCCCTCGACCAATGGCGGTCGCTCCTCGCCCTTGCCGCCGGCACCGGCCGCACGCCCTCTGACCAGTTCGCCGTCGCCATGGAGCAAACCCCGGGCGGCAGCAACCTCCTCGCCATTGGCCACGGCATCGACCTCCCCGCCTGCGCGGAACTCGACATCCTGCCAATCGTCCCCGAACTCAACCACACTACCGGCGAAATCCGCCCGGCGTAGACGGCCCTCCAAACGCCCAGCTACAATGGCGGGCTTTATCGAAGAAAAATCTCTCGCAAAGGCGCGAAGGCGCAAAGAATACAAACCTAAACTTGTATTTTCCTTTGCGCCTTCGCGCCTTTGCGTGAAACACTCTCATAAGAAAACAAGAGTCTCGCGATGGACATGGACAAGCTCGTCTCGCTCTGCAAACGCCGCGGATTTCTCTTTCAATCGAGCGAAATCTACGGCGGCCTCAACGGCTTTTGGGACTACGGTCCCCTCGGCGTTGAGCTGAAGCGGAACATCAAGGAAGCGTGGTGGCAGGACATGGTCCGCGGCCACGACGAGCTGGGCGTCCCCGCCGGCGCCCCCGAGGCCTACGAAATGACCGGCCTCGATTGCACGATCATCATGCACCCGCAGGTTTGGAAGGTCTCCGGCCACTACGACCTGTTCTGCGACATGATGGTCGACTGCAAGGAGACGAAGAAGCGCTATCGCTTCGACCAACTGCGCGGCCGCTGGGTCACGGCGAAAGGCAAGCGGATCTTCGTCACGACGCTCGCTGAGGCGGAGCAAGAAGCCGAAGATCTTGAGAAGCGGGCCTTGAAGGCGTTCAACCTCCGCGGCAAAGACGCCGAGAGCCTCGAGTGGGAAGGCGCCTCGATGTCGCTCGATAAGGTCGACGACCTCGCCAGCGTCTTCGCCCCTGAAGCGAAGGAAATCGGCACGCTCACCGAGCCCCGTGAATTCAACCTGATGTTCAAGACCATCGTCGGCGCGATGGGCACCGAAGAAGACGCCGCGTTCCTCCGTCCCGAGACGGCCCAAGGCATTTTCGTCAATTTTAAGAACGTCCTCGACAGCACCCGCGTCAAGGTGCCGTTCGGCATCGCCCAGATTGGCAAAAGCTTCCGCAACGAAAT
The DNA here is from genome assembly GCF_009177095.1 of Lacipirellula parvula. Taxonomy (NCBI): domain Bacteria; kingdom Pseudomonadati; phylum Planctomycetota; class Planctomycetia; order Pirellulales; family Lacipirellulaceae; genus Lacipirellula; species Lacipirellula parvula. The sequence goes on along the minus strand of NZ_AP021861.1, from coordinate 4,992,837 downwards.
CACGCCGCGGAACTTCACCTTCCGCAGCCGCGAGTTCGAGCAGATGGAAATCGAGTTCTTCTGCAACCCGAAGGATTCGCGCAAGTGGTACGAGTACTGGCGCGACCGCCGCATGAAGTGGTACACCGACCTCGGCCTCGCCGGCGAACGGCTCGTCATGCGAGAGCACGCGGCCGACGAACTGAGCCACTACTCGGTCGGCACCGCTGACATCGAATACGCGTTCCCCTTCCTGCCGGAGGGCGAATTTGGCGAGCTCGAGGGCATCGCCCACCGCGGCGATTTCGACCTCCGCAGCCACATGGAAGGCAAGCTCGTCAAGAATGCCGAGGGCTGTCTCGAAGTCGAGATGGTTCCCGTCGAGGGCAAGCCCGACAAGCTGCGGCCGAAGCACCGCGGCAGCGGCCGCGATCTCACCTATCGCGACGAAGTGACGAACGAGAAGTTCGTCCCGCACGTGATCGAGCCCTCCAGCGGAGCCGACCGGGCGACGCTGGCCTTCTTGTGCGAAGCCTATTACGAGGATCAACAGCCCGACGAAAACGGCGAGTTGCAAACCCGCGTCGTGATGCGGTTCCACCCGCGGATCGCCCCGATCAAGGCGGCCGTCTTCCCGCTCGTGAAGAAGGATGGCATGCCCGAGATCGCCCAGGATATCTACCGCAAGCTGAAGGCGAAGTTCTCGGCGTTTTACGACGAAAAGGGCGCCGTCGGCCGCCGCTACCGCCGCCAGGACGAAGCGGGCACGCCCTACTGCATCACCGTCGACGGCCAAACGCTGACTGACGGCACCGTCACGATCCGCGACCGCGACACGCTGGAGCAGTGGCGCGTGAAGGTGGACGAGGTGGTTGAAGAGATCTCGAAGCGGGTGATGTAGAGGCGAGCGCTCTCTCTGAATTTTGCGGCTCCCTCCCCCTTGAGGGGAGGGCTGGGGAGGGGGGAGAGCCCTGGTACCAAGCTTCGATCACCCCTACTCAACCCTCACCATTAAGGAGAGGGAATCAGAGGGTTGATTGTCGTTCTAAGCGGCATTCCTCGCTTGCGACGAGGCTTGGGCTTCGTCGAGCTTGCAGAGAAGTTCCACCGTCCGTCGCGTCGCCCCTTGCTGGCTGAGAACCAGCCGCTGAGCCCGTTTACCTAACGCGATCGCCGCGGGAGGCGATTCGATGGCGTTCGTAACAAACGTGGCAAGCTCCGCCTCGCTGCGAACGACTTCAGCCCCTTCGGCGGCGAGGAGTTGGGCGACGATGTCGCGGAAGTTCCAGGTGTTCGGACCGAAGCAGGTTGCGACGCCGTAAGCGGCCGGTTCGAGCATGTTCTGCCCACCGCGGCTGCCAAAGCTGCCGCCGACGAAGCCAACCGCAGCCGTGCCCCACCAGGCGCCGAGTTCGCCGATGGTGTCGACGAGCAAGACCCGCCATCGCTGCCCGCTATCGGCGTACAAGTGGCTCCGCCGGATCCACTCGACGCCGCTCGAACTGAGCAGTGCGGCCACTTCATCGAATCGCTGCGGGTGACGCGGAACCAAGATCAGCCGCAGCCCAGGGTGAGCCGGCGCGAGTTGCTTAAAGATATCGAGGGCATACTGCTCCTCGGGATCTTGCGTGCTCCCGGCGAGGAACACGATGTGGCTCGCGTCGAGACCGGCGAGCTGTTGCAGGGCGACCGTCTTCGGATTGTCGCGGCTCGTTTGGGCGCCGTCGAACTTGAGCGAACCAGTCGAGTGGACAGTCTCGCGACGGGCGCCAAGTTGCCGAAATCGCTCAGCCGTTTCTTCGTTCTGAGCAGCGACCAGGTCGAGGCGTTGCAAGCTGGGGGCGACGAGCGCCCGAATGCGACGGTAGCCGCGGAAGCTCTTATCGCTCAGCCGGCCGTTGATGATCGCCACCCGAGCGCCATGCCGTTTGGCGGCCGCAACGAGGTTCGGCCAGAGCTCAAGCTCCGCAAGCACTAGCAGCGTCGGCCGCATGCGACGCATCGCCGCCGCGGTCGACCAGGTGAAATCGAGCGGGCAGTAGAAGACCGTGTGAGCGGCGTACTTCTTGCACGCTAGGTCGTAGCCCGTCTTGGTGGTCGTCGAGACCACGATCTCCCAGTCGGGCCGCTGGCGAGCGAGCTCGGCGATCGTCGTCGCCAGCAGATTGACCTCGCCAACGCTCACGGCGTGGAGCCACGCGCAGGAACGTTCACCAGCCCGTCGCGGCGTCAGCCCGAGAAACTTGCAGCCAAATCCCTCGCGGTGCTTACCATGCCGCACCGCCGACCAAACGATCCACGGCGACGCGACGGCAAATAGCAGTAAATAGAGGGCGTTGAGCGCCCAACCGGCGAGTCGCGACATGGGAATCCTTTCCCGACCGTTGCTCAATCAAGTTTTCGCTGACTGCAAACTAACTAGTTCGCACCGTGGCAATTCTTGTACTTCTTCCCGCTGCCGCAGGGGCACGGCGCGTTGCGGGGCGTCTTCTCGTCCATGTTGCGGATCGGCTCAAGCTTCTCACCCGATTGCGAACCGTCGATCGCGGCTTGCTGATCGGGATCCATCATCGGCGTCGACGGCGGAGCCTCTTCTTTGATCGCCTTCGGCTCAACCCAGGTGCTGCCGACGAAGTTTTCGTCGAGCTGCTCCATCTTGAAGACGAGGTCCGTCACGTAGGCGTTGATCGACTTCCACATCGTCTCGAACAACCGCATGCCTTCGCGCTTGTACTCGACCTTGGGGTCGATCTGGGCGTAGCCGCGGAGGCCGACGCTCGAACGCAGGTGGTCCATCGTGAGGAGATGTTCCTTCCACGCCTGGTCGAGAATCTGCAGCAGCAGCGTCCGTTCGAGGCGGCGCATCTCGGGGCGGTAGCGATCTTCGACGAGCTGCGAAACGCGACGGCGGGCCTCGGCGTGATCGAGCTTCGCGAGCTCGTCTTGCGTCAGGTCGCAGTGGCACGACTCGCGAAGCCACGTCGCCAGGTCGGTCAGCTTGCCATTGTTGCCCGTGGCCTGGCCGAGCGTGACCTGAGCGCCGGCGTCGCTGAAGAGAGCGTCGACCTTCTTCTGGGCTTCGGCCGCGACCTTCGTCGCCAGCACGTTGTTCTCGCGGCTGTGGACGAGCAACACCTCGCGGATTTCGTCGCGCTGCTTGTTCTTCAGATCTTCGAGCGACAGCTCAACGCCGAAGCGGCGCTTCGCCCACTCGACCAAGTCTTCGCGCTGGAAGCCTTGCTGCTGCCCGGCGGCGCGGCCGGAGAAGCGGTACAGACCGGCGAGCACCGGGAATTCCGACTCGCGCTCGGCGTAGGCGGCCGCCGCTCGCTCGAGGGCCAACTTGCGGAACTCGCGGGCGTCGAGCTTGCTCATCTCAGCTGGCGCGAGCTCGATGCCGAACTTGTCGTGCAGCCATGCACAGGCTGTTTTCACGCCATAGTCCGACTCTAGATAGCGAGCCGCACTGCTGAGGTCGACCTTGTCGATCGCCTTGTGCGCGTCTTCGATCAGTTGCTCGTCGAGCTTGTCGCGGCCGATCTTCTTCAGGTCGCGGTCGCGGTAGTTGGTGCCCCAGCGAGTGTTCGACCAATGAGCCAGCGCCACCCAGTTCCAGTCTTGTTCGTCTTCCGACTCTTCAGGCAGGTTCTCTTCGATGGCGTCCAGCACTTGAGATTCTGCCTTGCGGGTCGCTTCGTCGAGCGCCGTCCGCGAAGCGTCTTCGAACGATGCGTGGCGGTAATCGCGCGGCTGAAGTTCGACGGTGAGCATATTGCTCGCAGCGGCGGCGAACGACTCAGCTCCATAATCGGCGTCAAGGAAGGTCGTCATCGCCGTGTCGACCTGCTCGTTGATCATCGTCATGATCAGGTCGCGGCTGTTGTCGCCGTCGAGAATCCGCTGGCGATAGCCGTAAACGCGTTTGCGCTGCTCGTCCATTACCTCGTCGTACTCGAGGAGGTTCTTGCGAATTTCAAAGTTGCGTTCTTCGACCTTCTTCTGGGCGCCTTCGATGCGACGCGAAACCATGCGGCTCTCGATCGCTTCGCCTTCCTTCATGCCGAGACGGGTGAGCACGTTCTTCACCCACTCGCCGGCGAAGATCCGCATCAGGTCGTCTTCAAGCGAGAGATAGAAGCGGCTGCTGCCGGGGTCGCCTTGGCGACCGCAACGACCGCGAAGCTGGAGGTCGATGCGGCGCGATTCGTGGCGCTCGGTGCCAATGATGTGCAGGCCGCCGAGCGTTTTGACGAACTTTCCTTCTTCCTTCATCTTCTCGCGGCGTTCGATCGACGTGACGAGTTGCTCCCACTCTTCGTGGGGAACTTCAAGTCGCGTCGGATACTTATCTTGCAGCTGAGCCCAAGCCATCGTGTCGGCGTTACCGCCGAGGATAATGTCGGTACCGCGGCCGGCCATGTTCGTCGCGATGGTGACGGCGCCAAGGCGGCCGGCCTGCGCGACGATTTCGGCTTCGCGCTTGTGATGCTTCGCGTTGAGCACCTCGTGCTTGACGCCCCGCTTGTTCAGGAGGCTCGACAGCCGCTCGCTCTTCTCGATCGACACGGTGCCGACGAGGATCGGCCGGCCGGGCGCCTGGATCGAGGCGATGCGATCGCGAGAGATCGTCTCAATCTTACGCGTCTCGTCGAGTTCCAGCGTCACGGCGCCTTCGTCTTCGCTCTTCAGCTTACCGATGAAGAACTCGCCGTTCTTCAGCTGAACAGTTGTGTGACGGTTAAGTCGCTCGATCTCTTCGGCCAGCGCGACGAACTTTTCTTTCTCGGTGCGGTAGATGACGTCGGCGTGTTCGATCCGCTGCATGCCGCGGTTGGTAGGAACGCCGATGACGTCGAGCTGGTAGATCTTCCAGAATTCACCCGCTTCGGTGAGCGCGGTGCCGGTCATGCCGGAGACCTTCTTGTAGAGCTTGAAGAAGTTTTGCAGCGTGATCGTGGCGAGCGTCTGGTTCTCGGCCTTAACCTGGACGCCTTCCTTCGCTTCGACGGCTTGGTGCAGGCCGTCGCTCCACTGGCGGCCTTCCATGAGGCGGCCGGTGAACTCGTCGACGATCACCACCTTGCCGTCCTGGACGACGTAATTCACGTCGCGCTTGTACAGGAAGTGAGCCTTTAGCGCGTTGTCGATGAGATGCGGCCACTGCATGTTGCCGGCCGTGTAGAAGCTCTCGACTCCGGCGAGCTTCTCCGCCTCGCGAACGCCGGCATCAGTCAGATGGACGCTGTGTTCCTTTTCCTTCGCTTCGAAATGGAGTTCGGCCTTCAGCTGGCGGGCGATCTTATCGGCCTTGGCGTATTTCGTGACGTCGTCGTGGGCCGGACCGGAGATGATCAGCGGCGTCCGGGCCTCGTCGATGAGGATGTTGTCGACTTCGTCGACGATCGCGAAGTTGAGAACGCCCTGCGCCTGCTGGTCGCGCTTGGGGAACTTGTCGTCGTCGCGGGCGGCGATCCGCATGTTGTCGCGGAGGTAGTCGAAGCCGAACTCATTGTTCGTGCCGTAGGTGATGTCGCAGGCGTAGGAGACTTGGCGTTCGCCCGATTCCATGCCGCCTTGGATGTTGCCAACGGTGAGACCAAGGCCCGTGTACAGCGGCGCCATCCATTCCATATCGCGGCGAGCGAGGTAGTCGTTCACCGTGACGACATGGACGCCCTTGCCGCTGATCGCGTTGAGGTACGCCGGCAGCGTCGCGACGAGGGTCTTGCCTTCGCCGGTGACCATTTCGGCGATGTTTCCCTCGTGGAGGATCATGCCGCCGATGAGCTGGACGTCGTAATGGCGCATGCCGAGGAACCGGCGGCCGCCTTCACGGCAAACGGCGAACGCTTCGACGAGCAAGTCGTCGAGCGACTCGCCCGAGTCGAGGCGTTTGCGGAACTCTGCGGTTTGATTCCGCAGTTGCTCATCGTTCATCGCCTGATACTTGGCTTCGAGCGCGTTGATCGCATCAACCTTCGGCTGCAGCCGACGGAGGACGCGGGCGTTGGCCGAGCCGAACAGCGCCGTGATGCCGCGCTCAAACCGGCCGAGGATGCCGTTGAAGAAGCCAGCGATGATTTCCCAAATACGTTCCAGAACTTCCATCGTCTACTCAATACGCTCGAAATGGCTTGGGCGGTGCGGCAACCTTGGCGGCCGAGAACGTCGAGTGGGTTTCCACGGCGATGGGAGTCGGTAAATCCAACCCGCCTCTTCGCAACGACGCCCTGGCAAGGGTTGCAAGCAGTGAGGGCGACCCCATCGCCCGAATCACGAATTCTATGAGAATTGCGTCCGCGGGCCGACAGCGGTTGTCCGGCCCACGCGCGCAAAATCAGCGCAACGTTATCGCAGCAAAAAGTTTACAGCGACAAAAAAACAGGGTCAAGGCGAGCTGACGAGCGCGATGCCGTCGGTCACGCCGTGAAACGCTACGATTTACGAGGGCCGTAGACCTGGAGGATGTACCCGGCGCTGAACAGGCAAACGGCTACGACAAGGAACTGCAGCATCTGCCCCGCACGAATGCGGTTCATCAGCTGAGCCACCATCGCCAGCGGCGGGATCGTCAGCCCAGCGAGTTGGAGGAGTCGAGCAAGGTGTTGCATGGGTCGCACGGTACCTGCGGCGAGCCGAAATGGCAATCGAGGCCCTTGGCGAACCGCCGGTGGGAAACATACTAGGGCTTTCCCCGATCTCCATAACTTCAGTCCTGCCAAGCATTAAGCCGCATGGAAGTCACGACGCCCCGCACTCCCGACGAATTCGCCCGCTACTTTGAGTTGCGGTGGCAGGTGCTGCGCGATCCGTTTGGCCAGCCTCGCGGGAGCGAACGGGACGAACTCGACGCCGAGGGCTCGGGGACCGAGCACGCCGTCATTTTTACCGATTCCGGGGAGGCGGTCGCCGCGGGACGGATCCAGCTCAACACCCCCGCAGAGGCCCAGGTGCGGTACATGGCGGTCGCCGAGTCGCAGCGCGGCCTGGGGCTGGGGCGGCTGATTGTCCGCCGGCTCGAGGAAATCGCTCGCGGTCGGGGGGCGACCTACGCGGTGCTCAACGCCCGGGACGAGGCGGTGGGGTTCTACCGCTCGCTGGGGTACGAGGTCGTGGGCGTCGGGCCAACGATTTTCGGGTCGGTGACCCACTCGCGGATGCAGCGAACCCTGTAGGGGAGGGGTTACCTTCCTTGCGTCTGCCCGGAAGCAATTGATGGGCTGTGTGTATCGGCTTTGTTAAAGTACTTGAATTAAGTTGTTTTCCGCCGACCTAAACTTGCACTCTCCCTCTACGCTACCCGCACTATGCCCCGATTCCTGCTCACTATCGCCCTGCTGCTGATCGCCCCCCTAGCCGGGGGGGCGCCGCCCGAGTTTGTCGCAGTTGAGCCGACGGTCTACCGCGACGCCTGGTACGCCCGGCAGCAGTCTCCGGGGCGAGACGTCCGCCCGCGGGGAATCGCCAAGAACGAAAAGTTCGAGCTTGAAATCGACCTCAAAGCGACGTTCGAAAACCCCTTCGACCCCGAGCAGGTCGACCTCTGGGCTGAGTTCACCGCCCCGTCGGGCCGAGTCTGGAAGATTTGGGGCTTCTACAACCCCAGCGACTGGGACAGCGAGTGGATGGTCCGCTTCACGCCGACCGAGTCAGGAAATTGGTCGTACGTCGTGAAGGTCCGCGATCGTGAGGGCACGGCGGAGACCGACGCGGCAGAATTCCGCGTCGAACCAAGCCGCCGCCGTGGGTTCGTCCGGATCGCTGAGAATCGCCGCTATTTGCAGTACGCCGACGGCTCGAGCTTCTACGGTGTTGGCCTCTGGTACAACGACGACTATCACCGCCGCGGCCATGGGCAGATCACCGAAACGGCGCTCGACGAACTTCGCACGCTGGGCGTGAACTTCATTTGCTTCTACCCGACGCCGCTGGAAACGCATGGCTCGGGTGTCGGACGCTATGACCAAGATCGCGCCGGCCGCCTTGATGAAATCTTCGCCATGTGCGAAGCCCGCGACATCCACATTGCCTGGAACCTCGTGTTCCACTCGTACATCTCCGAAGCCATGTGGGGCGGCGGCAACGATCGCTTCCGCAGCAACCCTGCCCGCAACGTCGTCGAGGCGAAGGATTGGTTCGCCAGCGACGCGTCGTGGAAGCAGCAACAAAATCTCTACCGCTACATCATCGCGCGGTGGGGCTATAGTCCGTCCCTTTACATGTGGTTCGTGGTCGACGAGATCAACGGCACCGAAGGTTTTCAGGCCGACGAGGCGGCGGCGCTCGCGTGGTGCCGCAAAATTAACGACTATTTCCACGCGAACGATCCCTACGGCCGCGCCACCACGGGGACGCAGAGCGGGCACGTCGTCCACTTCTGGAAGGAAGGCTACGAGATTTTCGACATTGCGGCCCGCGAGATTTATGAGGCACAAGAGTTCCCGATGCCAGCGGGCGGGAAGCCGGACCTGGTCAACGATCACCCGCTACGGGCGTCCTACCGCAACTACGCGGAGCAGACGGCCAAGCTGTGGAGCGAGTTCCGCAAGCCGGCAATTATCGGCGAGTGCGGGTTCGATCACACATATTACGAACCAGGCATGCCGGGCTACCTAGCGACGTACCACAACGCTCTTTGGTCCGCGCTAGCCAATGGCAGCTGCGCGACGCCGTTCTGGTGGAACCATTCGCCTTACCTTAACGACGGCGTCGTCACCGGGCAGATTCGTTCGTTCGCGCGATTCGTGCAGGAGATCAACTTCGCCGGCAGCGAGTGGGAGCCGGCGTCAGTGACGGCGTCGAGCGGCGATGCCTGGGCGATGCGCAGTTCCAAGCTGATTTACGGCTGGTTTGCAAACCCGAAGAACGGCGTCGCCAAGGAAACATTCACTATCGCTGGCGTTGAGCCGGGCGAATACGAAGTGCGACTCTACCGCACCTGGCGGGGGTTCTTCATGGACCCCGTCACGGTCGCCGCTGTCGATGGCAAGCTCACGGTGACCGTGCCGGAACTCGTCCACGAGAATGGCCGCGCGCAACACATGGGCGACGACGTGGCGTTTAAGATTAAGCGGGCCGACGGGCAGTGATGATCGCGTAGTTCTTGCTCGGCCAGTGCGCGACGGCGTCCCACGCCTGCGGCATTGTCTCCGCATACCAATCGGCCCGCTTCGCCACGACCACGACCTGACCGCCGGGACGCAGCGACAGGTGCGCGGCATCGACGAACAGCTCCGCAATCCGGTTATCGGCGTAGTAGGGAGGGTTGGCGACCGCGAGATCGTACTCCCCTGCCCCGTTGTAGATCCCGCTGCAGTTCACTTCAGCGGTGATGTTCGCTAACTGGTTGAGCGCCGCCCCCGCTAGCGTACACTCCACGGCGCGCGCGTTGCCATCGACCGCGTGCACATGAATCGACGGCTCCCGCGCCGCGAGGGCAATCGCCACCGTGCCGGCGCCGCAGCCGATATCGAGCACGCGCATCCCCGGCGTTACTTCCGTCGCGTCGATCAATTGCCGCGCCCCAGCGTCGAGCCGGCGATGCGAAAACACGCCTGGCCGACTCACCGCCTGCAGCAAGCGTCCTTGGTCGCGGAAGGTAAACTCGCAGCGGAAGTCGCGCACCTTCCGCAATTCCTGCTGCTTGCGAGCGATGTAGACCGTTGCGTCGTCGTGCGTTTGCACTGTCACCTTCGCGAAGAGGTCGCTCAATTGCTCGCGCAACCACTGGTCGCGCGGGTTGTCGACCGCCGCAACGAGCGTGCCGCCGAGCTCGAGCGTCAGCGCCGCCGCCTGCAACTGGTCGCGTGCTAGCTCCGCCTCGCCCGATTTCGACACCAGCAGCACTGCTAGCTGGAACGGCCCCGGCGAGGCATCGCCTTGGCAGACCAATCGCAAGTTAGGGGCGGCCTCGCCGATCGCGTGACGGGCGAGCGACTGCTGAAACTGATCGAGAAACCAGCAATCGACCGTCGCTTGCGGCTGGTTCGACGCGAGCGTCGCGGCCGCTTGTGCTCTACCCGCGGTCGTGCAAAGCACCCGCTCAATCGCGCGGCCTGCAGCGATTTCCAGCGCCGCCGTCAGCGCTCGCGCCTCCGCAGGACGCGAGGGAGGCAGGCTGGGCAGTTCGGGCGGCATCGCGGCGACAGGTCGGGTTGTGCGGAAATCGGCTGGCGATTATACACTCCGCCCGCCGCGCGTGAGCAGCTATTAGCGACGCGCCAGACCTCCACCTACAAGGTCCGAAGCCTTATGTCCCGCAGTCGCAAGAATCCCGTCCTCGCTGCGCTCGACGCCTCGTTTCTGATTGGGGCCGTTTGCTCCGCGATTTTTTACGCGATCATCCTCAGCCCGGCGATGAAGGACTCGACCCTTCACCGGTACACGACTGAGCATTTGGTCGAATACGTCGTCGTCATTCTCACTTTCTGGGGGTTGGCCGACGTGCTGCGAAAGCTCGCCAGTTTCCCGCGGGAAATCATGGCGCTGCGGCAAAAATGGGTCCCGGAACGCAAACGCCGCGTGCCGGCCGCGGTGGCCACGAGCCTGCTCGAAGACGTCGAAGCCAAGCCAAAGTGGCTGCGTGAATCGCGGATCGGCCGCCGCTACGCCGATGCGTTCAGCTACGTCATTGAGAATGGCGCCGACAGCAACTTCCGCGATCACCTGCAACTGCTCGCTCATCACGACTCCGAGCGGATGAATGGCAGCTACACGCTGATCCGCTTCGTCGTTCGCATCACGCCGGTGCTCGGCTTCTTGGGCACGGTGGTTCACTTCGGCACCGCACTGAACGGCATCACGCTTGACAAGATGAGCGACCAGCTCGGCGTCGTCGTCAGCGAGATGGGCCAGGCGTTCAACGCCACCACAGTCGCTCTCGCCGCGGCGATGTGCATGATGTTCTGCCAATTCGTCTGCGAGTGGATCGAAAAAGCGATCCTGCAGAGCGTCGATCGCAACGTGGAAGAAGAACTGTTCAACCGCTTCGAATTGAAAGATGCGAGCATCTCGCCGTTCCTAAGCGTGATCAAGGAAGCGAACGAAGACGCTAACAAGCTCATGGCGGCGAATCTCGAAACGCAAACAGCCACTTGGATCGAAGCGTTCGAAATGATTCTGCAGCGACTCGATGCTCGACAGAAGCAAGAAGGCCAAGCGTGGACGCAGGCCCTCGAAACGCTCCACAGCCGGCACGAAAGCTACGACGCCGTCCGCGAAGAGCGGCTGCGGCAAATTCTTGACGCGATCGGCGAAAGCCAAGATCGTTTCATGGGGCAAATTCATGCCACCATCGATAAAGCAGCCCTGCTGCGGAACGATTTCTCCGAAGTGGTACGCACCATTCAAGGCATCGCCCAGGGCGAAGGCCGCCTGCTCGAACTGCAGGCGACGCTCTCGGACAACCTGCGTCTCATTCACGAAACGCGGCAGTTCGAAGACGCGGTCCATGGCCTTACTGGCGCCATCCACTTGCTCACCGCCCGCCACGGCGGCGATGGCCGCAAGAGTGCGGCATAGTGGCTAGGCGATTTGATTGCCAAGCAGTCCCGGAGGGACGAAATCATGTAGCCAGGGGCGCAAGCCCCTGGTAAGAGGCTGCTGCAGCCATTGTCTCCAGCCCCGCAGGGGCGACATCGCTCGTTGCGATCGTTGAGAATCGTGCCGCCCCTCACGGGGCTCAATTGGAAAACACGACCCGCCTCACCAGGGGCTCGCGCCCCTGGCTGCATCATGCCGCCCCTCTGGGGCTGGTCATTCCTTACTTTTAGCGGCAGTGCGTCGCCCTCAGTTGAGAGAATCCTAAACCGGCGAGTGCGATGCCAGCGCAAACAACAACAGCCCGGTCGGCGCAAGGCCGACCGGAGCTGCTGTCTCCCCCCTGGGATGAATCGATAGACCGCACGCGTGTGAACGCTGCGTCCTCGTTGAACTCGCGGCCGAAGCGGCGAGTGAAGAGTCCCCCCAAATCAGACGGCCGGTATGCGACCGCCTTCGAATAAATATCCGCAGCGGCGACGATTAGCGAAGCCCCTTGGACGGTTGAAGTTATCGACCAAGCGGCGAGCCGGCTTGTGGCAAAGTTTACGGATTACGGCGACGCTGCGGAGCGAGTCGCTTTCTTCAACAACAAAGGGATGAAGACGGCGCCAGCACGACGATTTATCAGATTCGACTGCATCGAGTTTGCCGGTTGGGCCGATTCTATGGAGAAGAGAAACTTTGCGCTGCCGTCGCGCGCCGCTAAGGCGCCTACCGGCTAAGGCTCGCTGAAGGGGATTGAACGTGTCGCGAATCACTGCATTCTGTGAATGGCTGCTCCGCCAACCGCTCGTCTGGGGCGGCATGGCTTGCTTCGCGTTTCAGGCGCTCGTGGTGCGCGGCCTCTCGCCGAGCGGCAATCTCTATCGCTGGTTCGCCGGCGACGGGGCTACGCTGAAGACAGCCGTCACCCTGCTCTTCTGCGTGGGGTTGGCGTCGCTCCTAATGCGGGCGTTCAACCTGCTCGTGCAATACGGTTCGCTCGGCAGCGTGCTGCCGCGGCAGCACGACAACGACGACGTGTTGCAGAAGACGGCGACCGAGCGCCTGCAAGAACTCGCTGAACTGCCCGCGTCGGTGCAGAACAGCTACCTGGTCAGCAGGATGCGAAGCGGGCTGAGCGGCGGTTCGTCCGCCGAGCCGGCCGCGGCACTCGCGGCTCGGCTGCAACAACTCTCCGCTGCCGATCGCATTAGCGTCGCCAGTAACTACGGCGGCGTGCGAGCACTCACCGCCGCCATCCCGGCGATCGGCGGCTTGGGCGCCGTTTCCGCCGTCGCGGCGGCGATTCCGGCGTGGAGCGTCATCACCGATGGCGTCGCCGCCGGAAACTCGGCGATGCAGTTCGCCCTCGCCGCGATCGGCCAGGCGATCGTCGTGACGACCATCTTGGCGCTCAGTCGCATCGGCGTCGAACGCTTCGAACAGCGTCTGCTTGATGCGGTCGACACGAAAACCTACGAACAACTGGCCGGGGCGACAGGTTACATCGCCACCGCCGCCGATCCGCACGCCGCCGCAGTGGTGCGGCAATGCGAGCGCCTGCTCGACGCGGTGGAGCAAGCCGTCGCGCGGCACGACGCCTCGCTCAGCAAGACGCTCGTCACCGCGGGCCGTCGGTGGGAAGAAACCGCGTCGGCCGCCGCAGCGCTACTCCACAAGTCGGTCGGCGACGCGCTCGCGATGGGCATGACCCGTCACGCCGAGTCGCTGAACGCCGGCGTCGCCAAACATACCGAAGATCTGCAGGGCGTCCTCGTCCGGCACGCCGAGATCCTCAGCGACAACATCGACCAACACACCGGCGCCTTGGCCGAAGCGTTGGAGCATCACACAGCGGTGATCGCTCACACCGAAACCAAATTGGCCGAAGACAACCACCGCCACATCGGCGAACTGGAAGCCGCGCTTGGCGAAGCGGTGCTGGTGGCAGTCAATCGCCAAGAGAAACTGATCAAGCAAAGCGAAGAGTTGCTCCGCGAGATGCAGCAATCGCTCATCGAGTCGGCTGGCCTTGCCGTCGCCCATCAAGAACAACTGACGCGGCAGAGCGAGGTGCTACTGAAGGTCGTCGACGCCACAGGGCAAGTCCGCCGGCTGGAAGAGGCGCTCAACAGCAACCTGACGACGCTGGCCGAGTCGCACCGCTTCGAAGAAACGGTCGTCAGCTTGTCGGCGGCGTTGCAACTGCTAAGTGCGAATCTGGGCCGACCGACGTTGGCTCGCGATGAAATCAACCTGATGAGCGTCCCCCGGACGAGCCACGCAGCATGATCCGCCGACGGACGAGCGAAGCGGGTGGCGGCGTCCTGTCGTTCACCTTTCTCGACGTGCTCACCTGCACCATGGGGTCGCTGGTGTTGCTGCTGGTGGTGCTTGCGCAGCGGGCGACGAACGTGACGCTCGAGGAAGCGCTGGCGAACGCCAAGAAGCCGCACGCTGCTTCCAATGGTACGGAGTCCAAGCCTCCTGCCGCTGTTGCCGACGAAAAGTCGCCGGAGCAAGGGGAGCAACTTGCCGAGAGCGATGCGGCAGAGCCGGCCGCTAAAGTAGCCCAAGAACACAAGCCGGCCGTTGAGGTGAAGGACGGCATCAAGCCCGAGGAACTCGAAAAGGAACTGGCGGAGCTCCGCGAGCAAATGCCGAAGCTCGAAAAGCTTCGCGCTGATGCAGCGCAACGCGTGAAGGACGAAGAAGATCGCGTCAGCCACCTCGAAGAACACGAGCGGCGGTTGGAGCTCGAACTGGCGAAACTGCGTCTCGCACTTCAGCATCTGGAAGAGGCCGAGAAGAAACAGAGCGTCGACCAAGAGTCGGCCGAGACCAACCTCAAGCGGCTGAAGCAACTCGTCGCCGATACCGAGAAGGAAATCGAGAAGCTCCGCAAAGAGTCGACCGGCAAGAAGTCGTACGCCATTGTGCCCTACCAAGGAGCCAACGGCACGATGCGGCGGCCCATCTATATCGAGTGCACCAAGGATGCGGTGACCATCTATCCCGAAGGCATTCGGCTGACGGCCGCCGACTTCGACGGGCCGCTTCGCTCGGGCAACCCGTTGGCGGCGGCGATTCGTGCGGCTCGCGAAGAGCTGAACGCCCGCGCCGCGGCCGCCGGGATGACCGACTTGCCCGATCCTTACCCGCTGATCATCGTGCGTCCCGACGGCGCCTACGCTTACAGTGCGGCGCTCAGCGCCATCAGCTCGTGGGACGCCGACTTCGGCTATGAGTTTGTCGACGAGGATTGGAAGCTTGAGTATCCCGATCCCGATGCGCGGCTCGATCAAATCATGCGGCATGCCGTTGAACAAGCGCGGCAGCGGCAGGCGATGCTCGCCAAGGCGGCGCCCCGCCAATACGGAAGCCGGTTGGCGTTAGGCTCCGGCGAAGGCGGCGGCGGCGATGGCAGCGGCGGCATGGGCGGCGGTTTCGAAGGCGTCGCTCATCCGGGCGGCGACGGCGACCGCATTGGCGACCACAGCGGCGAAAACTGGATGCAAGCTGGCGGCGGCCAAGACTCCGGCGCTGGAAGCGGCACAGGAACCGGCGCCCAAGCCGGCGGCGGGCGGTACGCCGAAACCGGCGCCGCTGGGATGTCGACCAGCGGCCAAGGGGGCACGGGCGGCGGCGCGGCCGGCAACTCCAGCGGCCAACCTGGTCCGGCGGGGACTGGCGCAAACGGGCAAAACGGACAAACCGCGGCGGCTGGTCAGCAACAAGCAGGCGGCAACACAATGGCCGGAACTGGCGGGGCTGCGGGCTCCGCAGGACCAGCCGGCACGCAACCAGGACAAGGCGTTGCGGGCGGTACGGAAGCGTCGGGATCGACGACGCCAACCGGCGGCTCAACCTTCGCCGGCTCGTCGACTCCAACCGGCGCGGCTGCGGGACAAGCGGGAGCGTCCGGCGGCGCTGCGAGTTCGAACGCCACCGCGTCCAACGGCGCAGCGGGTTCGGCTGGTGGTTCGGATGCGTCTAACGGCTCCTCGGGAGGTGCGAGTAGCGGCTCGGCCGGCAGTGGAGCCCAGGGCGGCGCCTCTGGAGGAGTGGTGAGCTACACGGCTGGGCAAACGGCCAGCGCCGCTGGTGCACGCGGCGCCAACTGGGCCAACGAAGCCGCCTCGCGGCGCGCCTCGGCCATCAGTCGGCCGATCCGCGTCGTGGTGAAAACCGAGCAGATCGACGTCATGCCGGCCAATCAAGGCGGCTCCGGGCCCGCCGAGCAGCCCATGGCAATCTCGTTCCACCAACCGACCGACCGCGTCCTCGATCAACTCGCCGCTTCCGTCAAAGAGCGGATGGCCGATTGGGGGCAGGCGGGAAACAACATGTACTGGCGGCCGACGCTGCTATTGCAAGTCGAACCAGGCGCCGAACAGCACGCGATTCGTCTCAACGACTTGCTCCGCGACAGCGGCATCGACGTGAAATTCCAGGAAGTCGCCGCGCGAACCGAGGAAGGAGCCGGCAGTGGAACAACACGATGACGACGACTCGATGCCGGGGCAAGACTCCTTCATCGACGTCGTCTGTAACATGGTCGGCATCCTCATCGTCCTCGTGATGATCGTCGGCGTGCGCGCCTCGCGGCCCGAAGAGTTCGACGCGGCGATGACGCCGAAAAAGGCGAAGCCAAAACCGCAGACGGAGCAGGTCGAACAGCCGCAACTCGTCGATGCGTCCAAGCTCAAGGATGAACTCGCGAAGGCGCTGAAGGCCAAGGAAGAGATCGAGAACGACGTCGCCCGCATCGCCGACCTGAGCGTTCAGGCGGCGCTAACGGAGGGCCGCCGGCAGCAACTAGCCGTGGTCCAAGCCGCGGTCGAGCAGGAGATCGCCGAGCGGCGGGCGAAGCTCGACGCGAGCGGTCAAAGCCAGTTCGACGTGCAGCGGGCGATCGCCGAAGCAGAGATCAAGCTGACGCAACTCACGCAGGAGCAGGTATCGCTCGTCTCGCAGACGCCCGACGTCGAAGAGGTCGAATGCGTGCCCACGCCGCTGGCGAAGACCGTCGAGGGCGACGAGGTCCATGTCCGCATCAAGCGCGGTCTACTTGCGGTCGTTCCTGCGGACGCCTTGTTGGAAGAAGTGCGGGCTCGCGGCGGCGACTATATTCGTAGCGGGTTACGAGATCGCAGTTCGGCCGAGGATGTTTATGGACCGATCGACGGCTTCCGCATGCGACTGTCGGTGAAGAAGCACATGGTCGCCGTCCAAGGGCCGCCCGGCATGCCGATGCCGCCGCAAGCGACGGTTGAACTGCAGGGCGTCTTCCTGCCGATTTCCGAAGACATTGGCCAGACGATCGATCAGGCCCTGCTGCCGACGTCGCCCTTCATGCGGCAGCTGAAGGGACGGCGGACGGCGACCCCAGCGGTCACGGCTTGGGTATACCCCGACAGCTACGGCGAACTGCGGACGCTCAAGCGGGCGATGTGGGAAGCGGGCGTGCTGCTCGCGATTCGGCCGTTGCCCCACGGGCAGCCGATTATCTTCTCGACTTCGGGTACGAAGTCGAGCGCGCAGTAGAGTAGCAACATCGAGCGCGCAGCAAAAAACGCCTACACGCCGAGGCGAGTAGACGTTTTTCAGGATATCGAACGAGCCCGGCGACCGCGTGTCCGGCGGTCGTTCAAGCTCAGCCGGTGCGGCGCGCCTTCGAGCCGTTCGCAGCCGTCGCGGCGACCGGCTTCAGCTGTGCGAGCGTGACGCTGGCGAGCCGCTTCTTCGCGTCGCCGGCAACGTCGCCGAGAACTTCGGCCAGCTTCTTTTGCGATTGCGGCTGCAGGCCGCCGATCTGCGGCAACTCTGGTTGAACCGGGCCGTCGATCGCTTCCACGATTTCAAGCATCGTGATTTGCGACAGCGGCTTCGCGAGGCGGTAACCGCCATCAACGCCACGGGTCGACTTCAGCAGCCCTTCGTTGACCAAGTTACGCAACACTTGCAGCAGGAACCGCTCCGGCATGTCGCCGAGTTGGGCCAACTGACTGCAAGGGATGGGCGGTGAGGCTGGCGAGTCGCTCAGCTGAACTGTCGCGAGTAGTGCGTACGTGGATGCGCGCGAGATTCTCAATGTACTTCTCCGTAAACCGAATCAAATAAACAAGACGCTGCCCCGCCCGCTACTGAAGCGGTACGAAATTGACCACCGAATGATTGCAAACCTGATGCCGGATGATTCAGATCGCAATTTTCGAGGCCGTTACTAAATCAAAGCTCGGCTTAGACTTAGCGACAAGACCCTTTGCGGAAGACCGCAGGAAATAAATTGGAATAATAGCGACCGACGAACTGGTTTCTTACGAATCAACGTGGACGTTTTCAGATCAATCGCGAGAAACAGTTAATGCGAATAAACTTTCATGCATCCAGATTTCGTCGCAATACGTAGCCTTCTGCATTTCAGTTTGTCACCGCCGCTTCCGGCTGATCCGCTGTGGCGGGCCGCTTCCACGAGAGGAGGAATAGTGCGATCGCGCCGCAGACGAGCAGCGCATCGGCGATGTTGAAGTTGGGCCACACGTCGAACTGCCCCTGCGGCGGCCAACGCCGCACCACGAGGATGAAGTCGCGCACGGCGTGTACAGATCCTGTACGCGCGGGATCCCAGTCCGACCATAGAAGCCCCGGCAACCCAAGGCGATCGTAGAGATTGCCGACGACGCCGCCGAAGATGCAGCCGAGTGCGATCGTGACAGATCGATCGCGCGCGGCGCCAAGAATGAACAGCCACACCGGAATCGCGATCGCAGCAGCAATGGCCGCGATGGCGAAGATCCAGACTTTGCCATAACCCATGCCGAACAGGGCGCCCTCGTTCAAGCTTAGCTGAAACCCGGCATGCCCCGTCCAGACCCAACGGACGTCGTGAGCCAGCAAATCCGGCTGGCTGAACATGTAGTGCTTCGACCAGAGGTCGATGGCCAAACCGCCGAGCGCCAGCGACCAGAAAAGCAGGTGGCGGGTCCACGGAAGCGGAGATCGCACGTCCATCGCGATAGAGACTCCCTGCCCTGCCGTTCATGGCGGGGCGCTGTGACTACAAACGCTGCGAATACAAATATGGAGCCCCGGCCTCCGGCCAGGGGTCGTCACTGCCAGCGGAAAGCTTCCGGGAAGCAAGCCGACCCCCGGCCAGAAGCCGGGGCTTGTTGTCGTTCAACAAATCAATTCAACGAAGATCCCGCGACTAGTCCAGCGGAGCCCGCTGATCGCGTGATTCAGCGCACTTGATGCAGACAGGCGTGTAAGGGATCGCGTTCAGTCGCGCCTTGGGAATAACTCCCTCGCACTGTTCGCATTGCCCGTACTCGCCCCCCTCGATCCGCTGGAGCGCCATCTCGATCATGCCGAGACGGTCTTCTTCATTGGCGAGCAAGCTGAGCGTGAACTCCTGCTCGTAGTTTTCGCTCCCGAGTTCTGCCATATGAATTGGCATACTGGAACTACTGGCTCCATCCGCCCCACCCTTGCGCAACGCAGCGTGCGTCATTGAGGTCACGTCGCCGCGAAGCCGGGCCCGAAGATCGACCAACCGATCTCGGTACACCTTCATATCCGCTTTCTTCATGTCGTTCCTCCGGAGCGAGGCCCCCGACCGTCACGGCCGAAATGGGCCAAGAACCGATATTGTAAAGCGAATTATCGATACCGTCAAACTAATGCCACCTATGCCCTCCGATTCTAAGTCGTTGCGGCCAATGGTGTTGTGCATTTTTTTGACAGCCGATTCACCGCTTTCGCGGCCTCGCCGCAGTCCGCTTCCGGGGATGGAAGTAATGCTGGAACTCCTTTTCGACCTGCTCGGAACGACGTTGCTCAGGCCTCTCGTTTGGGGCATCGTGCTGCCGCTCAGCTGGGTGATCGCGACACCCGTGATCCTTATATTGGCCCTGTTCCAGAGCGAAACGTACAGCCGCAACGTGCGGGCGGGATACCTCGCGGTCTACGAGTACTGGGAGCGTTTGCTAATGCATACGGGCTAATCGTTCCAAGCGGACCGCCGCCACGCCCGACGCCGCGACAGCCGCTCCGTTGCTGGTCGCCGCTTGCGCGGATAGACTTGGTAAGTCGTTTTCCCTACTAAGCTTACTGCGAGTCTGTCTCGGTCCGGCATCACGCGCCGGGCTCAGTCGGCCTCGATCTCCGCGGAGCATCGGATCAGGTGGCAACTTCGGCCGACATCGTTACCGACCTGGCACATCAAGTTTGCCTTTCGCCAGACTGCGGCTCCACGTTTGACGTGGGCGAAGTCCATACCTCGTGCCCGAAGTGCGGATCGCTGCTCGACATCGCCTACGACTGGGAGCGGAGCCAAGTCCCTGACTCGCTGCGCTGGTTCGAAAAGAAGTGGTCGCGCCGCAACGAGCCCCTCTGCCGCAGCGGCGTCTGGCGGTTCTCGGAACTGCTGCCGTTCGCCCCGCCCGAAAAGATCGTTACCATCGGCGAAGGCCAAACCCCGCTGATCGCCACCGACGGCGTCGCCAAGTACGTTGGCACAAACCCCGGCACGCTGTTCTTAGAGTACGAAGGGATGAACCCTTCGGGCAGCTTCAAAGACAACGGCATGACCGCGGCGTTCACCCACGCCCACATGATCGGCGCCAAGCGGGCCGCCTGCGCCTCGACTGGCAACACCAGCGCCTCGCTCGCCCTCTACTGCTGCAGCAGCAAGCTGATGCAGGCCGTCATTTTCATCGGCTCGGGCAAGATCTCGTACGGCAAGCTGTCGCAAGCGCTCGACTACGGCGCACTCACGATCCAGATCGCTGGCGACTTCGACGACGCGATGCACCGCGTCCAGCAGGTCAGCAAGGAACTCGGCATCTACTTGGTGAACAGCGTCAATCCATTCCGGCTCGAAGGCCAGAAGACGATCATGTTCCGGGTCCTCGAGAGCCTCGATTGGCAGGTTCCCGATTGGATCGTCGTGCCGGGCGGCAACCTCGGTAACAGCAGCGCGTTCGGCAAAGCGTTCCACGAACTCCACGCACTTGGCCTCATCGATCGCATCCCGCGACTCGCCGTCATCAACGCCGCCGGCGCCAACACGCTCAACTCGCTCTACAACGATCGCGGCCTGCGTTGGAACGGCGGCCGGCCCGATCAATCGATCATCAACAAGTACTACGCCGGCCTCGACGCCGCCTCGTCAAAGGCCGACACGATCGCCAGCGCCATCGAAATCAACCGCCCGGTGAACCTCACCAAATGCCTGCGGGCCCTTGAGTGGTGCGACGGCGTCGTCCGCGAGGTGACCGATCAGCAGATGCTCGACGCCAAGGCCCAGGTCGGCGCCAACGGCCTCGGCTGCGAACCGGCCAGCGCCGCGAGCGTCGCCGGCGCCAAGCTCCTCCGCGAGGAAGGCGTCATCGCCCCCAGCGACCGCGTCGTCTGCATCCTTACCGGCCATCAACTCAAAGACCCAACCGCGACGGTCGCCTATCACACCACCGACCAGGAAGAATTCAACCGCGTCCTCGGCAAGCGCGGCGTTAGCCGGGCGGCGTTCGCGAATCGCGCGGTGAAGGTGGAGAACGACCTCAACGAGATCGTGCAGGCGATTCAACTCAATAGCTAAGACTTCAGATGCCTGGTTGCGTACTGCACATCGCCGGCAAGGGGTTTGACGCCCACCACGCCTTAGCGAGTTGTTCGCTAGCCCCTTACGCTCTGTGGCGACAGGGCGAACCAAGAGGAACACGGTCGACGCGCCTTCACGAGAATGGCGGTGTGACGTTTCTGGCGAGCGATGCTGATGGCGGGAGCGTTCCGCAGCAAATTGCGGATACAATCCGCTTTCTGCAAACACACCGAGCTGAAATTTCGCAACTCACGTCAGCTGCCGGCGTCGAGGAGGCGTATTTCGATTTTGGTTGGGATTTTCCGTATCAGCAGAGCATTGGGCAATCAAATGATTTCCCGGTGGAGTTATTGAAGTTGTGTGCTGAGTGCGGGCTATCGATTTGCGTTTCTGTGTATGTGACTGGAAGCGACTACTTGAACAGCTAGTTGGTTGCGATGAACCTCTTGGGAAGGTACGAGGATGTGGACTGACCCTATCGTGGACGAAGTTCGTGCGGGGGCCAAGAAATGGTCTGAGCAATTTGCAGGCGACGTGCATGCCATGTTCGCTGAGTTGAGGCGTTTGGAGGAGCTATCAAGCGAGCAATCTGTTACCTTGCCGCCTCGTCGGCTGTCGTCCGACGCCGTTGTAGGCCAGCTTCCATCCACGTCTAATGTCGATAATCCGCAGCAGCTGAATTAAGGTTGAACTTCGCATGCCCACCAAACTAGCCATCCACGGCGCCGCCGGGCGCATGGGCCGTCGCGTTGTTGCGATCGCCAGCCAAGATTCCCAGATTGAAATCGTCGCCGCGCTCGAGTCGGCCGGTTGCCGATTGCT
Organism: Lacipirellula parvula; assembly: GCF_009177095.1. Lineage (NCBI taxonomy): Bacteria > Pseudomonadati > Planctomycetota > Planctomycetia > Pirellulales > Lacipirellulaceae > Lacipirellula > Lacipirellula parvula. Next base: position 4,970,909 of record NZ_AP021861.1, on the reverse strand, counting down.
CGGTCAAGACGCCGGCGTTGTCGCCGGCGGCGAGAAGCTCGGCGTGCCGCTGTCGGTCGTCGGCGAAAGCGCGGCCGACGTCGTGATCGACTTCTCGGTCCCCGACGCCGGCATCGCGATCGTCGACCACTGCCTCAAGTTCAAGAAGCCGCTGGTGATCGCGACCACTGGCTTCGAAAGCGATCAAAAAGAATTCATCGCGAAGGCCGCGCAGCAAATCCCCATCGTCTTCGCGCCGAGCATGAGCACCGCGGTCAATCTCGTGATGAAGCTCACCGAAATCGCCGGCAAGGTGCTGAAGGATTATCCCTCGGGCGTCGACGTCGAGATCATCGAACGTCATCACCGCTTCAAGGAAGACGCCCCCAGCGGTACGGCGCTGAAGTTCGGTGAGATCGTCGCCGAGGCGATGGAGCTGACGCAGCACGTGCATGGCCGCGAAGGTCGCACCGGCAAGCGGACGCCCCAAGAAATTGGCTACCACGCCGTTCGCACCGGCGATAACCCAGGCGAGCATACGATCGTCTTCGGCATGCTCGGAGAAACGATCGAACTCCGCGTCGCCGCCAGCAACCGCGACTGCTACGCCCAGGGCGCAATCCTCGCCGCCAAGTGGCTCGTCGGCAAACCGGCCGGAATGTACGGGATGAAGGAAGTGCTGGGGCTGTAGGGTGTCAGTGGTCCGTTGCCAGTTGTCAGTTGCTGCTGTCGCTGCTTCGAGCCGCCTTCGCAACTGACCACGGACAACTGACAACGGACCAACCTCAAATGGCCAAATGCGACGAAGGCTACCTCTGCGACGTCTGCGGCCAGGACGTTCCTGAGCTCACCGACAGCGACATGTACCTGCGGTACGTCGTCGGCATGCTCGATCCCGAAGTTCTCCACACGACGCCCGAACGCCACATCCGCTGCAATCCGGTGCTCGCTCAATACATCGTCGCGCCCGACTTCGCACCGGTCGTCGTCGAGGGGCCGTTCGACAAGCGAACGCTCGATCCCGCGTACGTCGCCGAGCAAGAGGGGCTCGTCACCCGCGGTTGGCGGCGGCTCAATGAAGTGGCGAAAAGCGAAATCCCGATCATCCAGTATCCGCTGTCGGAAGTGCTAAACGAGATCGCGCGCCGCAGTGCGCACGTCTGATTTCGCAGCATCTTCCGTCGCGGTGGCTGCCTAAGTCGCGGCCCGCATGACGAGCGATCGTCGTCGCTGCTTGCTAGAATATGGCACGGGCGCCATGTCGTTTGCGGCGCCCTCTCTTCCTGGTCGCTCGAGCACGCTCGCTATGATCCGATCTCGCGTCTACATGGCATCCGCTGCGCTCATGGTCATCGTTCCGTTGACGGCATGCGGGCAATCTAGCCTAGCCGCCGCGCCAAGTTGGGCCCGCCCGCTCCGCGTCGATCTCGGCATGAACACCGGCCGCAACGACACCGGCACGCCGGGCTGGCAAGAGTGGCAAGTCGCCGACAGCGCCACAGCGACGCAAACGTTCGACGGCGTGACGGTGACGCTGCGCGCGGTGAGCAGCGACGGCAAGTCGCCGGCGGCGCTTCGCGGCGTTTGGAACAAGAAGGGGCTCGCCAAAGGCGCCACGATGGCGACCGACGGCGTGCAAGCCAGCGGCGCGAACGCAGCGGCAACGCTGGAGATCGCGATTGAAGGCTTGCCCGCCGGCCAGCACTCGCTGGTCACTTATCACAACTTGCTCGACGATGCGGCGAGCGATGCATACCGCATCACGGTCGACGGCGCAGCAGCGGAAAACTCCGACCAACAAACCGTTGAGCCTTCGCATCAAGCGGCCGACAACCTCTCTGCAGCGAGCGCCTGCATCCCGTTCACCGTCGGCGACCGCGGCGCCGCTCTGATTCGCATCGCCGCGGCCAACCCACACGCCGACGCGCAGGTGATCCTCAATGGTTTTGAAATCGGCGCCGTCGATCCCACGCGCAAGTGCCGCGCCCCCTCCCCTGCCGACGACGACGCCCACGTCGACGGGGACGACGGCCGGGTGCGCCTCGAATGGCGCCCCCCCGCCTCCGCGGTGAAGTACGAACTCTACTTCGCCGCCGGCGACTCCGCCGACGCGGCGTTCGAAACAATCGCCGCCGCCGTCAGCGGTTCGCCTGCGCATCTCGGCACGATCGACGGCAGCAGCATCGAGGTAAGCGTCGACCCGAACAAATCGCTCCTCCACTACGCCTGGCGGGTCGATGCCATCGACGCCGCCGGCCGCGTCACACCGGGCGACGTCTGGACGTTTCGCCCGCGACATCTCGCCTTCCCCGGCGCCGAGGGCTACGGTCGCTTCGCCATCGGCGGCCGCGGCGGCGCCGTTCTCAAGGTGACGAACCTCAACGACAGCGGCCCTGGCAGTTTTCGCGCCGCGGTCGAAGCCGACGGCCCGCGAACAATCATCTTCGACGTCGGCGGCAAGATCGTCCTGCAAAGTAAGCTGATCATCCGCAATCCGTATCTCACCATCGCTGGCCAAACGGCGCCCGGCAAAGGCATCTGCCTCGCCAACTACAACCTCGGCATGCTCGGCACGCACGACGCGATCATCCGCTACCTCCGCGTTCGCCCCGGCGACACGTCGGGACAAACGCTCGACGGCATGGGGATGGCCTCGACCGACCACTCGATCATCGACCACTGCTCGATCAGCTGGACGCAAGACGAAGCCTTCAGCTCGCGCGGCGCCCGCAACGTCACGCTGCAACGCACGCTCATTTCCGAGGCCCTCAACATCGCCGGCCACAAGAAGTACAAGAAGGGAACGCAGCACGGTTACGCCGCGAGCATCAGCGGCGACGTCGGCAGCTTCCACCACAACTTGCTCGCTCACTGCTCGGGGCGCAATTGGAGTCTGGCCGGCGGCCTCGATAAGGCGACGCGCCACGCCGGCCGACTCGATATCCGCAACAACGTCGTCTTCAACTGGGGCCATCGCACTACCGACGGCGGCGCCCGGCAAGTCAACTTCGTCAACAACTACTACAAGCCCGGCCCAGCCTCGGACGTCTTCCACGTGCTGATGGCCGAACGCGAAGCCGTCCCCGCCTTCGGCCCGCAAGAATATTTCGTTGCCGGTAACGTGATGGAAGGCCGCTACGACGCCGACGAGCCGCTGGCGGGCGTCTTCGAACGGGGCGGCGAGCCTCACGCCAACTTCATCGTCGAGAAGCCGTTTTTCGAATCCTTCGTCGCGACGCAAACCGCCGAGAAAGCGTTTGACGACGTTCTGAAGAATGTGGGCTGCAACATTCCAACGCTCGACGATCACGATCGCCGTGTGATCGATGAAGTCCGCGACGGCGTTGCCGCGTTCACCGGCAGCGTCAGCGGATTGAAGGGGCTTCCTGACTCGCAGAAAGACGTGGGCGGTTGGGAGGACTACCCCGAAGTCAATCGCGAAGCCGGTTGGGACAGCGACGACGACGGCATTCCCGATGCGTGGGAGGATGTCCACGGACTCAACCCCCGCTCGCCCGCGGGGGACCTGAGTGATGCGAACGGCGATCGCAATCACGACGGCTACACGAACCTGGAGGACTACCTGTCGAGCGTCGTCGCCGAGGCGAACGCCCGGCAACGCGCCGCCGCGAAGCTTACGGCGACCAACCGCGGCGTCGCGGAATTAGAATCCGTCCTCGCCCAGCAAGCAGACGCTGCGGATGAAACGTATCTGTTCACGTCTTTTCGAGAGAACGGCGCAGACGGCCTCCACTTCCTCACGAGCGAAGACGGCCTCAAGTGGGCAGAAAGCCCCGGAACCTTCCTTAAGCCAACGGTCGGCCAGCATCAACTGATGCGCGACCCCAGCCTCGCCCGCGGTCCCGACGGCACCTTCCACCTCGTCTGGACGACTGGTTGGAAAGACGACCAAGGCTTCGGCTACGCGAACTCCAAAGATCTCATTCATTGGAGCGAGCAGCAGTTTATCCCCGTGATGGAGCACGAGCCGACGACAGTCAACGTCTGGGCGCCCGAGTTGTTCTACGACGAGCCCAACGACCAATTCATTGTCTGCTGGGCGTCGACCATCCCCGGCCGGTTCTCCGACAACGGCGAACCGCACGACAACAATCAGCGGATGTACTGCACGACGACGCGCGACTTCAAAGAATTCTCCCCTGCGCAACTCTTCTGCGATCCCGGCTTCAGCGTGATCGACGCGACGATCGTCCGCGACGGCGACCGCTACGTCCTGGTACTCAAGAACAACACGCGTCAGGGCCACCAACTCTACGCGGCCGTCGGCGACACCCCGCTCGGCCCGTGGTGCGACGTGACTGGGCCGTTCACCGACCATTTCAGCGAAGGCCCCACGGCGCTGCGTCTCGGCGACGAGTGGCTCGTCTACTACGACGCCTATCGCAAGGAAATCTACGGCGCCGCACGGACGAAAGATTTCAAGACGTTCGTCGATGCGACCGGCGAGGTCTCGTTCCCCAAAGGGCACAAGCACGGCACGGTGCTAAAGGTTCCGCGCAGTATCGTCGAAACGCTGAAAGCTGCGGCGGTTCGAAAGACGCCGCGGTAAGTCATACCGACAGAGCCTTGCCCCCAAAAATTGTGGGAGGGGTCTCCGACCCCGAAGCGGCGTTGCAATACTTAACCGCGTGTGGTGGTGACCGGTATCGGCGTCGGAGACGCCTCCCACAAGAATTACTTTGGGAAATCCGCCGACACAACCTATTCATCCCGCCGAAAAATCCGCCGCAGATCGCACAAGAACCAAATAAAGATCGCAATCGACCCCGGCCCCAGCACCGCAACGCTCAACCACGTGACGATCTCAATCATCGCGGCGCCTCCTTCCCAAACCTGTTGCCCGCAATGAACCCCGCTAGCGACACCGGCAGTGCGCACAGCACCGCATAGTCTTGCCATATCTCTGCGCCTGCGATTCGCCAGACAAAGGTTTTTTCACCGTCGTCGAACTCGCCTCGCGCGTAAAGTAACGCATAAAACGCGATCAGCCCGATGAACCCGCCGATCGCGCCCCCCAGCCCCGCCGCCGGCTTCGGTCGGCTAAAAAACGCCCCCATCACCGGCACGAGCACCACCGACGCCATGATGCCCGACATAAACTGCCACGTATCGCGCATTCGCTCGAACAAGAGGCTAATCAGCGCCGAGGCGATCATCACCGCAAACACCCCGACGCGCGTCATCACGAGCAGTCGGCGGTCGGACGCCTGCGGGTTGAACAGCGGCCGGTAGACGTCGTACACGACGTTGCCGCTCGCCAGCAGCGAATAGCTGTCGATCATCGACATCGCCGCCGCCAGAATGCCGCCAATCATCAGTCCCCTCAGCCCAGTCGGCAGCATCTCCATGCAAATCGTCAGCAGCGCGGCCTTGCCTTCGAGATCGGCAGGCAGCATCCCTCGCTCCACCGCCGAACGAGCGATGATGCCGATCAGCGTCACCCCCCAATCGTAGGCAGCCCACAACACGATGCCGGTCAGCAGCGCTCGCTGCACGCTGCGAGTACCCGCCGCCGCAAACGTCCGCTGATAAAACGCCGGTTCGACGAGCACGGTGAGGCACGTCATCGTCCACGCGGCCAGCATCCAGCCGCTTTGGCCTCCGTGGTGAGAAAAGTGGTGAGCCGTCTCGTCCGCCGCTTTCATCTGTTCAACGAACGTCCAGCCCCCAATCCACTCGACGGCGAACGGAATCGCGATCGCCAGCGAGACGCACATCAGCACAAACTGCATCGTGTCGCTGATCGCATCGGCCCACAATCCGCCCAGCATCGTGTACGCCGCGCAAATCGCAATCGCCGCCAGCAATCCCCACACGATCGGAATGCCGAGAAATTGCATCAGCGTCATCATGCCCGCCATCGCGATGATCGGAGCCGAGTACAGGAAGCACGCAATCGCCCCCACCACCCGCGTTGGCTGGCCGTAATGTCGTTCCAGAATATCGGAAAGCGTCATCGCCCCTTCGTAGCGTCGTAGTCGCGGGGCGATGACAAGAGCCGCGAACGTGATGAACACGTAAAACGGCAAGCTAAACCAAAACCACGCCGCAACGCCGTAATAAAACCCCGATTCGCTCGTGCCGAACATCGCCTCGATGCCGTAGTACGAGCTTACCAGCGTGCAAATGAGCAGCGGCGTCGTGAGCGCCCCGCCGGCGAGAAAGTAATCTTTGAACGCCTTGATCCGCGAAGAAAGCACCGCCCCGAGCGCAAGCATTGCCGTGAGATACAACCCGATGATCACGTAGTCGAAGCGATCAAGCTGAGCGTGATCAAGCGCGGCGAGCGGCGGCAGCAAGACGGTGGGGGACACGGGCGGCGGAAATCGAGAAAGGTGAAGCGTTGGCGAGGTAGCCGCTCAGCAGCCTAACCTCAAACCGCTCACTGCCGATAGAGGGGCGGCCGTTGACGCGTTCGCCCTTAGCGCCGCACCTCGCACTCGGGAACAGCGACGCGAAAGCGTCCAATCGCCTCCTCGCTCACGGGCGAGCCATTGAGGTCGAGAACGCGAATCGTTCCCAAGCCGTCTGGCAGGCCGCCGTTAAACGCGGGCACGAAGGCGGCCAAATCCGCGTCGGCGACGGCGCCGCTTCTGAACCGCAGGACGCCGTCGGCGAGCGGGGCACGCGGCGACATCGCCGCCTTGCTCATCATCAGATTGCGCGCAGCGACGGCTCGCGAAACGCGACGAAACTCGCCAGCGCCATAAGCCAGGGCGATGCACAGCGGAACAACGACGAGCAGCAACGTGCGGAGGCTCCAACGGAACGTTCGCGCCGATTCGCGGTCAGACGGTGGATCGTGATCGGCCATACGTTAGGTACTCACGAGCAGCTGTTTTACTTCAGCTTAGCAACTACCAAATCAGCCACTCATTTTTTTGTTGAAATCGGCCACTGACATCTGTACTGTGTACGCATGACCATTGAGTCGAGGTTCGCCCGCGTACGTCGCCGGCAAAGCACTCGCGCTGCGCGCTTGTCACTGTTTTCGCTATGGGCGCAGTCGCAGCCATGGCTCGCAACGCGACGTGCAGTTTCAAAGACACGATGCAATGAAATGTAATCGCAACTCCAATACGTAAGGCGACTTACGAATTGTGTCGCCAAAAATGCATCAGGCGACACAATTCTGTCGCGACAAAATTGGCGCTGGCGCCACGGGACAGAAATGCCGCAGCGTTAAGAGGTTACGAATTCTGTCGCCATAAAGGCGTTTCGCGACAAAATTCGCTCGGCGACAAAACGCCGCCCGCGGGTCAGCTCACTTAGCAAACGCCTCGTACGCTTCGGCAACATTACCGACGACTTCATCGCCGCGATGAAGATAGATGCGATAGCGAAGATCGACCGATTCGCCGGCAGGAACGGTGAGCCCGCCTTTCTCGTTGGCGTCGCCAGAGTAGGCCGCCTTGCCAAACGGGTTCGCCGCGTGGAGCCCGTAGGGCCTAACGTGCCAGCGGGGCATGCCGTATTTCGATTTCGGATCGGCGAAGATCGCGATGCCAACCTGCTCGCCGTCGACCGGGCCTTGATAGTCGACCCACTCCGCTTCCTTGCCCCAAGTTGCTCCGTCAGTTTCCCCGTGACTGTTAACGATCCGGCCTCCTTGCTTCGCGTCGACCCGCATCGTGCTGCCGACGCGGACCGCAAACAGACCTTCCTTCGTATCGCCAATCGTCAACGGTCCGTCAGCCGACCACAGCCGAATCCGAAAGTCGATCCAGCGGGCGTCGCTTGTCGCGCCGAATTCCAACAACCGTTCATCGTGAGCGATCGCCTTACCGCTCGGGTCGAGCCAATCGTTGCGGGCGCCGACGACGGCGGCTTTATCGTTGCTGTCGAGCCGCACGAACTCGCGGTGAGCAACCGTCCCCGCGGGGTAAGGCCGCTTCACGCCCGGCTCCGGTTCATGCCAGAAATCAAATCCGTTAACTCCCTCGTACCCAAACCACGCGGACCGGTGATGAACATGATCAATCTCCTCGCCCGGCCCGCGGCCGCCGACGGGATAGCGACGCGTCACCGGAGCGCCCGTCGGCCCGTTAATCGGCCACAGCACAGGTCGCGTGCCCGAGCGTTTGAGGTAGCGGGCGAACACCTCGCCGTCGACGTAGACGGTCGCGCCGTCCGGTTCTTCGCTGACGGTGAGCTTCGGTTCAGCCGCGGAGCTTGCGGCGGCAAGGGCGCCAACGAAACAGAGCGCACTCAAGAGAGTCTTCGGAACAGGTTGAATCATGTTGCTCGATCATCAGAAGACTTGTTGACTGCTGCGGGCCATCTAGCGTTACTCCGGCTGCATCACATTGAGAAGCTGCAAGCTCTCGACATGCTCAATAATACTTGGCTCGGCAGCCGTTTCGAACCGGCAGTTCGCAATGACCACGTCCCGAATCGGCGATCGCGCCGTGCCCAGGAAGCAGAGCGGTCGGCCGCTCTTTTCCGACGTAATATGATCGAGATGCAGATTCCGCACGACCGGCGGATGCTCGCCCGTTTCGTCGAAATAGCGCAAGTCGATGTGAATCACTGCATCGCTCACCTCGCCGACGCGAATGTTGCGCACGAACAGATTCTCCAGAAACCCGCCGCGGAGCGAGTTCGATTTCAAGCGAATCGCCCGCTCCAGGTTCGGGCTGCTCATCTCACAATCCTCGACGTAGACGTTGCGAATGCCGCCGCTCATCTCGCTGCCAAGCGTCACGCCGCCGTGGCCGTCGCGCATCGTGCAGCCGCGGATAACGATGTTCTCACTCGGAACGTTCAGCCGTCGGCCGTCTGCGTTGCGGCCCGACTTGATCGCGATGCAATCGTCGCCCGTATTGAACTCGCAGTCCTCGATGAGAACGTTACGGCACGACTCGGGATTGCAGCCGTCGTTGTTCGGCCCATGGCTGTGGACGCTGACGCCGCGGATGATCACCGATTCGCACAGAACAGGGTGCACGATCCACATCGGCGAGTTGATGATCCGCACCCCGTCGATCAGCACGCGCCGGCAGCGGTAGAATTGCACGAAACTGGGACGCAAGTAATCGTCCGTGCCAAAGCGCCGCTCGGTCGGCGAGGTTCCGGCGTCGGCCAGTTTGCCCAGCCGCGCGACGGCGGCCGTCTGGTCGGGATCGCCCGGTTGCCAGCCATGGTCGACCTCGCCGCCCCATTTTCCCTTCCACGGCCACCACGCCTTCGGCCCCGCTTGGCCGTCGAGCGTCCCGGCGCCGGTAATCGCGACGTTTTCCTGGTCGATGGCGTAAACGAGCGGCGAGAAATTGACCAGCTCCGTCCCTTCAAACCGCGTGAACACGGCCGGCAGGTAATACCGCGGTTCCGGAGAGAACTTGAGCGTCGCGTCGCTCGCCAGGTGGAGATTGACGTTCGAGCGGAGATGGATCGGCCCGTTGACGAGCCATTCGCCTCGCGGCACGACGACGCGGCCGCCCCCCGCGGCGCTGCATTCGGCAATCGCTGCGTCGATCGCCGGCTTGCAGTCGGCAGCGCCTCCCTCGCGAGCGCCCCCTTCATGAGCGCCGTACTCGGCAATCGAGAAGTCTCGATTGGGGAATTCGGTAGTCCTGATCGCCTGGACGACCGCGGGCAACTCCTCCCAAGCCCCCTCCCTTCCCCACGCGGCGACGCGGCAGATCAAGACCGCAACGATACCGAGGCAGCTTGAGCGAGCGACTTGCATGGATCGACCTATTTCAGAGGTGATTGGCCCGAAAAGCGATCTTTCTGCATTGTGCTTGGGCGATCTGGTTGCAGTCCAGTCTCGCTCCTTGCAATAATAGGCGGAAAATCGCAGCTGGCAGCTGGGACTTCTCTTCTACTCTCTTCGACGCCGCCAATTTACTCGGCCGAGTCTCGTCATGAAACGCATACGCGAAATTGCCCTGGCATTCCCGCGCGGGGCGCACCAGGAAGTCTTCATCGAAGGCGTGCTCCGATATGCCCGCGATCAAGAGTGCGATTGGTCTTATATTACGGCGCCAGAGTCGCTGTCGCTGTCGGTGCTCGATCTCGTCGGCTGGCCAGGCGACGGCATCTTGGCGGCAATCAACACCGCGCAGGAAGCGGCGTGTGCTGCTTCGCTATCAATTCCGCTCGTCAACATTTCGAGTGCGCTCCAGCGATCGCCGGTGCCGCGGTCGATTGTCGACAATCACGCGATTGGTTCGCTTGCAGCGGATCATCTTGTCGGCAAAGGATTTCAAGCCTACGCCTTCTATGGGCTGAGCGACGTTCAGTATTCGAAGGACCGGCAGGCAGGTTTCGAGGAACGCATTACCGCTGCTGGATATCGCTGCGTCGAGTTTCTCTCGAAGCCAACGTTCGGGCTTGGCGGCAACCAATGGCTGATGCAATATCGCGTCCTCGCCGAATGGCTAGCCACGCTGCCGACGCCGTGCGGGTTGTTCGCCGTGTCGGACTACCGCGCTCGTCAAGCAATCGATGCCTGCCGGCAAGTCGGCCTGCAAGTGCCGGAGCAGATCGCCGTGATCGGCGTCGACAACGAGCAAATCATTTGCGAGCACTCGGCGCCGACGCTCTCCAGCGTTGCTCGCAACGACCAATTAGAAGGCTACCGTGCCGCGGCGATGCTCGACCGCTTGCTGAATGGCAAGAAAGTCTCGCTCGAAGAAGCGCCAATTCCGCCGCTGCAAGTCGTGGAGCGCGAATCAACGGCGACGTTCGCGGTCTCTGACTCACGCCTCCGCGACGCGCTCGCGTTCCTGCATCAGCATATCGAGAAGCCGATCACGATCGACCAAATCACCGAGCATGCCGGCGTCTCGCGGCGGTGGCTGGAATATGCGTTTCGCGACGTGCTTGGCGAAACGCCTTATCAGTATCTACGCCGCCAACGGCTCGCGATGGCGCGGCGACTGCTGGCGGAAGATCCGGCGGTGAAGGTCTACTCGATCGCCCAGCAAACGGGCTTCTCGTCGGCGAAACAGTTGGCGATCGCGTTCCAACAAGATTTCGGCATGAGCCCGCGCGAGTACCGCAAGTCGACGCTGTCGTAGTTCGATTGGCGAACTTGTTTGGATTGATGGACGGGATAACAGGATCGAGCGTATCGGCTGGCCTAGAGAAAACACTGGGCGTTACGAAGTTTGATCGCGCGCGACCGCGATCAACCATCTCGTCGATCCATGAAATCCCGTGATCCTGCCCAGTCTTCTAGCGGACTGGCCACTACCCTGCGTTCAGCGGTTGCAAATGCCGCACGAAGTGCTGACGCAGAATCTCGCAGTGCTCCTGCGGGTGAGCCTTCAGCAACGAGACGAGCCGCGGGCCGAGTTTGGCATTGGTGATCACCGAGCCAAACGTGCAGTGCAATATCTGCCGGCCTGGTTCAGTGAATCCGCGTCCTGGCGCCACGTCTTCCCAGCGGTCGAGGTAGAGCCGTTCGAGAATGACAGAGTCTTCGACTTCGTCGGGCGCCGGGATCTCGTTGACGACGGCCGAGACATGGTAGCTCGCCTTATCTTCGTCAAACCGGCTCCGTGAGAAGTCGATGATCTCGCGGAAGAGGGACGGATCGTGCTGGGCCGCGACGCGGAGGGCTTCGAGATAGCTCGTGCCTGCCGTCTTCACATGGAACTTACCGCCGGTGACCCGCGCGAGGACCGGGTACATCGAGAGCTTATCCGAACCGCTGTGGAGCGAGATTTTGTAAGGGCCGAGTCGGCGCGCGATCTCGGCATGGATCCGCATCGACGCTTCGAGCTTCGCGAGGTCGCCCTTATAGTCGACGCCTTTCTCAAAATCGCCGATGAATCGCGGCGCGAGGCTCACGAGACTGACTCCCGCCTGACGGCATTGGTCGGCAATGATGTAGTGCTCGGCCGGCGTCGTCGGGTGGGCCGTTTCGTCGATGCTCAGCTCGATTTCGAAGGGCTGATCGAGGCGGTTGGCTTCTTCCTCCACGCATTGAGCGAGGGAAATCGCGCGACGGATGGCTCGGCCGTACTTCACCGCCGCCCGCGTGAGCGTTTGCTCATCGAACTCGATTACGCCGGAATCCAATCGCACGGACTGTCCGCGATACTCGTCGAACCATGGCGCGAATTCGCGCGCGGCGGCGAACTTTTCCGTCAGCGTACTCGCATCGTAATCGTCGGCCGATTGGTCGACTTCCTCCGACGGGTCGAGCGTGAACATCACGAAGCCCGCGGCCATCGTGCGGCGTATATCGGCCGGCGTCTTCAGGTGGTCGCCGTCGGCCGACCAGGGATCAGTGAAGCGAAGCTTCGCGAGGGCGTCGACTGCGGCCGCCATGATCGTTTCCGCGCTGCGGCCGGTGCGCGTCATCTCGCGAATCGACTGCTGAGCAAAGATGCCGCGGATTGGCCCGCCCGCTTCACGCAGCGCCGCCACGTGGCCCGGCGTGCCGAGTCCCAAGCGGTCGCCGAAGCCGATGCTCGGCTCCATTCCCAGCGGGCTGGGGGCGGGGCGGGTGGTAACGACGGCGGCGGGGCCTGCACTCATGGCGTCGGAGTTCCGAGAAAGTTGGACATGTTTTCATGGAAGAAGAGGCGAACGTCGCGGCGAATCTCGTTCTCGCTCGGCCGCCAGCCCGTCGCCGCAACATCGCGGTACTTGTCGGCGAGGACGTTCGCAATCAGGTCGCGGCTATGATCCCATTTGTAAATCAGCTGATCGAGCACGCGGGCGTCGGAGTGTTGCGGAATGAAGCTCGTTCCCAACAACTCGACTCGCATCCGCGTAATCTCGTCGATTAGCGAGGGGTTGTTCACAAACCACCAGCAGCCGAAAACCATCAGGTTGCCGAACTTGCGGGCGGCGACGGCGAGTTCGTGCTGATTCTCGCGAGCGAGCATCGTGCAGAAGAAGCGGTTGTGGGGGAAATCGCTGCAGATGCGGGCGACGCTGGCGACGTCGGCGAGGCCGACCATGTCGCCGCCGTCCCGGAGCTCGGGGTTCACGCGCAAGCGCGAGCCAATCATCATCGCGAAGGGCAAGTCGCGCTCAGCGAGGACCGGCAGGATGATCTTTCGCAAGACGGTGCTGCTGGTGCGCGGGTCTTCGAGCCCCTCGTAACGGAAATCGGGTGGCAGGCTAACCGCGCAGTAGAGTGCTTGGACACGATCGATCCAGTCGCGAATGAACTTGCGGGCTTGCTCGACCGTTTGATCGTCGAGCGTTTTGTTCACGGGGTAACCCCAGCGAACAAGTTGAGCTGCGGCGGCAGGCCAGTCGCGCAGTAGCGGATCAAACCGCAACACGCCGGCGAAGCGCGGATCGTCGCCGACGTGGCGATTCTCCAGCCAGCGGAGGCGTTCGTTGTCGTCGAACACGGCGTTGGTCATCGTGATCCGCGAGACGCCGGAGATTTCCATGACGCGATCGATGTGGCGATCGGGATCTTGCTCATCGAACCACTGGCGATAGCCGGCAAGGTCGCGTTCGGCGGGATCGAGACCCAATCGCTGGAGCGTCGTGAGTACCCCGCGGCAAGCTTCGCTGATCGGCGAGCGTTCGAGGAACAGGTGCTTCCAAATGTGGTCGGCCTGCTCGCGCTTCGTCATCCGCCAAAAGTCGTCGTACGACAGTTGCTGCGGCGTGACGACGCGAAAGACTTCGGCGACCAAGTAGTGGTAGGTGAGGAGTTCGTCGATGCCCCACAGCATCAGCCCCTTGGGATCCGAGGCCTTACCGGAGCCAGCGAAGGGAGTGCCGAACGACGGCGGGTAGAGGTGGGTGTGGAAGTCCCACACCGGTTGCTCGCGAACGGCGTCGCGGACCGTCGCCTCGAGTGCGGCAAGGTCTTGCGCTCTGCCGGATATATTCTCTTGATTTTGCGCGATGAGCATCGATCTTCCTTATCAACCAATCCACGAACGAGGGCCGCCAAGCCACCGATCGACGCCCGCCTGAACTTGCTGAGTCGAGTTCGGAGGTGCCAGGGGCATTCACACGATAAGGATTTTGTGGACAGTGCGCTACGCCTGGATCGCGGTTTGGACCGCTTCAACCCATCTTACGCACCCGTTTATTTGCATCCAGGAGGCTTTAGTTGCAAAATGTCTTCCAAAAAACGCAAGGTGCGGGCAAGTCGGGGCGGCAACAGCCATTTGCTTTCGGGCGAGCCGGCCGTCGTGTTGGGGGGCGACGACGGGCGGCGACGGATGGCGACGGATGGGTCAGCCGAGCAGTCTTGGCCGTCGGGCAATTCTACGGGAGGCGTCGTCGCCGCCGGGGTCGGCCATTATGCGGAGCGTTGCGGCAGCGCGACGCCGCGTGGCGGTCGGAGTCCAGCTGACGATGTCGGTTCTCGATCCAAATCATCTCATGGTCGGTGAGCTGCGACTCACGCGTGAGCGAAGACGACTCTGTAGCGCCGACCGTCGACAACCAAATTTCTTTCATCTATCCTCGACCCCAACCGCTGGCTCCGAACGCAGCGCTACAGGTCTGGTTCGGAACGGTTGACTTTCATATCCGCTCATCGCTAGGTCGCTCTCTATGCTGTCCGATCTATTTCAACTTGATGGTGAGACTGCCGTTGTCATCGGCGCGACGGGCGCTCTCGGCGGAGCGATGGCCAACGCGCTCGCGGCGTACGGCGCCCGAGTGGCGGTCGTCGGGCGGAGCGAAGAGCGCGGTCGGCAGCGAGTGCAAGCGATCGAAGCGGGCGGCGGCACGGCGATCTTTCAATCGGCCGATGCGCTCGATGCCAACTCGTTGCGTACGGCTCGCGACGCCATCGCTGCGCAACTGGGTCCAGCTTCCATTTTGGTAAACGCTGCGGGCGGCAATCGACCCGATGCAACGCTGCCGCCAGGGAGCGATTTCTGCAAGCTGCCGGTCGAAGCGTGGCAGAACGTCTTTGACCTCAACCTCGTCGGCGGCGCGTTGCTGCCATGCCAGATTTTTGGCGAGACGATGGTCGTCGCCGGTCGCGGCAGCATCATTAACATCGCGTCGATGGCCGGGATGACGCCGCTCTCTCGCGTCGTCGCCTACTCTGCGGCGAAGGCGGCTGTGATCAACCTCACGCAATTCCTGGCCCGCGAATGGGCGTCGCGGGGCGTTCGCGTGAATGCCCTTAGCCCGGGATTTTTCCCTGCGGAACAGAATCGTGGCCTCC
Organism: Lacipirellula parvula; assembly: GCF_009177095.1. Taxonomy (NCBI): domain Bacteria; kingdom Pseudomonadati; phylum Planctomycetota; class Planctomycetia; order Pirellulales; family Lacipirellulaceae; genus Lacipirellula; species Lacipirellula parvula. Next base: position 4,955,794 of record NZ_AP021861.1, on the reverse strand, counting down.
TCTTCAAAGAAGATGGCGGCTACACCGAACGTGGCGGCCAGATCATCGGCCACACGCCGATGGCCCGCTTCGGTGAATCGCACGAACTGGCCGGCGCCACCGTGTGGTTGGCATCGCATCGTGCGGCGTCGTTCGTCACTGGTCAGAACATCGTCGTCGACGGCGGTTTTTCGGCGACGACGATCTAGTTTCCAGGTCGTTCGGCGCTTTCTCTACACCACTCAATCACACAGCTAGACTCAAGCTTACATGTCTGCACTCAATATTCGCCAAGATGCTTGTGCCCTCGACTTCCTCGCCCTCGGCGCCGTGGTTCATCGGCTCGATCCGGGCGTGTTGCCCTTTCGTAAGGCCCGTTCGTTCGAGGTGCATGTCTCGGGCGGCGAGTACAACGTCGCGGCGAACCTTGCCAGCTGCTTCGGGCTGAACACGGGCGTCGCGACCGCGATGGTCGACAACGGCATCGGCGAATTGGTGCAGGCGCAGATTCGCGAAATGGGCGTGCGGCCGTTCTTCAAGCGCTTCAAGCATGACGGCGTTCGCGGGCCGAACATCGCGACCGTCTACAGCGACCGCGGCCATGGCGCTCGGGCGCCAGTCGTCTTTTACAACCGCGCGAACGAAGCGGGCGCCCTGCTGAAGCCAGGCGATTTCAATTGGAGCGAGATCTTCGCCGGCGGCGTGCGGTGGTTCCACTCAGGGGGCATCTTCGCGTCGCTCTCAGAAACAACGTCGCAAGTAATTCTCGAAGGCATGCAGGCAGCGAAGGCGGCCGGCGCCGTTCGCTCGTTTGATCTCAACTACCGCGCGAAACTGTGGGCAACCCTTGGCGGCTCCGCGAAGGGGCAAGAAGTCTTCCGTCGCATCGCCAGCGAGGTCGACGTCCTCATCGGTAACGAGGAAGACTTGCAGATGAGCCTCGGCATCGAAGGGCCGAGGGTCGACGCCCACGATAAGTCGAAGCTCGACACGCAGGTGTTCTTCGCGATGATCGAAAAGGTCCGCCAAGAGTTTCCGAACATTCAGGCCGTGGCGACGACGCTTCGCGAGGTCCATTCGACCAACCGCCACGACTGGGGCGCCGTGCTGTGGCTCGACGGCAAAAGCTACGTCAGCCCGACGATGCATCTCGACGTGATCGATCGAATCGGCGGCGGCGATGGGTTTGCCTCAGGGCTAATTTACGGGCTGATCAACGGGCGGTCGCCGGAAGAGGCGTTGCGGCTCGGCTGGGCGCATGGGGCGCTGCTCACGACGTTCCCTGGTGATGTGTCGATGGCGCGGCTGCATGAGGTGGAGGCCCTCGCCAAGGGCGGGACGGCTCGCGTGCAGCGGTAGGCGCCGCCGACAGGCTGCGACGGAAGCCGTATGCGGCACATTCGGAAGCTGCGCTCTCCCCTGCCGCTCGGCAGGTGGAGAGCGGCCTGGCGCTCGCCTAGAATGAGGGCGTTCTTATCGCTTCTCACTCTCTTCGGCTTTGCGAGCGATTGGCATGCTCACTTCATTTCGCCACGTGGCGGCGGCTGCTTGCGCGGCGTTAGCAGTTGGTAGTCTCATGCAAACGGCGGCGGCTCACGAAGCCGCTGTGGATGCTCACCTGCAGGCGCTCAGCGAGCGCGCGGCCAAGATCGTTGCCGTGCTCAAGCTAGACGATGCCGAGCAGGTGGAGCGAGTGCGAGATCTCATCGCACAGCAATATCAGTCGTTAGGTCAGCTTTACGATGCGGGCGGCGCGGAAGCGACGGAGCTCAACGCTCTCCATCGCCGCTTCCTCGCGCGGCTTGGCGCCGAGCTTTCGCCGCAGCAAGTCGATGCGGTGAAGGATGGAATGACCTACGGCGTGGCGCCGCTCACGCTCAATGCGTACCAAGAGCTACTGCCGCAGCTGACCGCCGATCAGCGCCGAGAGATTCATGCGCAGCTCCTCGAAGCCCGCGAGTATGCGATGGACGCCGGTTCGTCCGACGCGAAGCATGCCATATTCGGGAAGTATAAGGGGCGGATCAACAACTATCTGTCGCAAGCGGGATACGATCTCAAGCAAGCCGAGAAAGATCGCACCGCCCGCTAAATCCCCCTCCCTCGAAGGGAGGGGACTAGGGGAGGGATTCACGCTGCTAGGAACGACTAACCCCTCACCCAACCTCTCCCCTCTGGGGAGAAGAGCCACCCACTTCACCTCTCAACGTAGCGTCGACCATGAAGCTCGTTCTCGTCGCCATCGCTTGTATTCTCATCGTGAACGCCACGCTCTCGGCGCACGCCGCGTACCCTAAAGTGCCTAAGGAAGTTCAGGAAGAAGCGAACGCCAAGCTCATCGCCCTGCGGCAACGTTCCGACGAGATTTGGAAAGCAGCTCAACCAACGATTGAAGAGTGGGCCGCCAAAGGCAAGCCGTACATTCCTTGGGCCGCTAAGCCAGAGGATTTGCCGCAGGCGAATATTCCCGCGTTTCCCGGCGCGCAGGGAGGCGGCATGTACAGCTTCGGCGGTCGCAGCGGGAAGGTGTACGTCGTCACGAATCTCAATGACAGCGGGCCCGGCAGCTTTCGCGGAGCGCTCGAAGCGGCCGGACCGCGGATCGTCGTCTTCAACGTCGCCGGCGTCGTCAAGCTCAACGAGCGGATCATCGTGCGTGCGCCGTATATCACTATCGACGGCAGCAGCGCTCCGGGCGACGGCGTTTGCATCGCCGGCGATACGGTCGAACTTGAAACGCACGACGTGATTATCCGCCATATGCGGTTTCGCCGCGGTTCGACCTGGGTCGGCGATCGCAACGATTCGATCGGCGGCAACCCGATCGGCAACATCATGATCGACCATGTCTCGGCGAGTTGGGGGCTCGACGAAAATATGTCGATGTATCGCCACATGTACCAGCCGCCAGACGGCTCGAAGGAACTGAAGCTGCCGACGGTCAACATCAGCATTCAAAACTCGATCTTCAGCGAATGCCTCGACACCTACGAGCATTCGTTCGGCAGCACGCTCGGCGGGTACAACAGCACGTTTCACCACAACCTGTGGGCGTGCAACACGGGCCGCAATTCGAGCGTGGGGATGATCTACGACTTCACGTTCGCGAACAACGTCGTCTACAACTGGCGGCATCGCACGGTCGACGGCGGCGACCACCGCAGCTACTACAACGTCATCAACAACTATTTCAAACCGGGGCCGGCGACGCCGCGCGAGGAGGAGATTTCCTATCGCATTCTCAAGCCCGAGTCGCGCCGCAGTCCTCACTTCAACGCTGACTTCGGTCGGGCCTACGTTGCGGGCAACATCGTCGAAGGGAACGACGCCGTCACGGCCGACAACTGGGCCGGCGGCGTGCAGGTCGATCTGGCCGATGGCTTTGAGCCCGATATCGTGTTGCCGCAGGTGCGGATCAACAAACCTTACCCGGGCTCGTTTCTAGAAATCGAGTCGGCGCAAGACGCCTTCGAGCATGTGCTCGCGAACTCCGGCGCGACCAAGCCGCGACGCGACGCCGTCGACGAACGGATCGCGAAGATGGTGCGCACGGGCACGGTGACGTACGCGGCGGGCCAAGGAGTTATCACCGACGTGAAGCAGGTCGGCGGCTATCCCGACTACCAGGGCGAGCCGTACGCCGACGCCGATGCCGACGGCATGCCGGACGAGTGGGAGCGCCGGCACCGCCTCAATCCGAACGACGCAACCGACGCGAGCGCCGACGCCAACGGCGATGGTTACACGAACATCGAGGATTTTCTTAACGGCCTCGATCCGAATGCTCCGAAGCAAGCGTGGCCGGCGCCGCGGACGTACGTCGATTTGTTCTGGAACATTCCATGAGCCATTAAACCGCCGATTGATCGGGAAATACCGCTCGTAACGGCCAAGTTTGCCCCTCCCCCTGCCCCGCCTATAATGGAGCGAATCTCCCAGCTTTTCCGCGAACCAGGCGGCCGCCCCCACGCCCGCGTGCGGCTTCCTTCCCTTGGCGCCTGCCGAACGACCGTCGTATGGACCACGACTCAGCCCACGAGCCGCTTGGCGCCGACGGCGATTTCCCCGACTCGCTGGAAAGCGACGTTACCGTCATCGGCTCGGCGTCGTCGGTGACGCCGCAAGTCTTTCCGTTGGGGCTGACCACGCGCGAACTGTCGCACGCCCTGCGCGGTGAGATGCTGGGCCATTTCCTGCTGCAAGATTTCATCGGCGGCGGCGGCATGGGAGTGGTGTTCAAAGCCCTCGACACCACGCTCGATCGCATCGTTGCGGTGAAGGTCGTCGCTCCGCGGCAAGTCGGCGACGAAGATTTGCAGCGCCGCTTTCTCGTTGAAGCACAATCGACGGCGCGGCTCGACCACCCTAACATCGCTCGCGTCCATTACATCGGCCGCGACCGCGGGCTGCCGTACATCGTCTTCGAATATATCGACGGCGAAAACATTCGCGACGTCGTTTCGCAGCGCGGCCCGCTGCCGGTGGCGGAGGCGATCAGCTACGTCTATCAGATCGCCCATGCGCTCGCCCACGCCTGGCAGCGCGAGGTGGTTCACCGCGACATCAAACCGTCGAATATCTTGGTGACGATCGACGGTCAGGCGAAGCTCGTCGATATGGGCCTCGCCCGGCTGCGGCAAATCAACGACGAAACGGAACAAGAGCTTACTGCCACCGGCATCACGCTCGGCACCTTTGATTATATTTCGCCTGAGCAGGCCCGCGATCCGCGGTTGGCCGACACACGCAGCGACGTTTATTCGCTTGGCTGCACATTGTTCTACATGCTGGCTGGCCAGGCGCCGTTCGCGCAGGGGACGGCGCTGCAAAAATTGCTGCAGCACCAGAGTGATCGGCCGCCTGACTTGCGCAGCTTCCGTTCGGATATTCCCGACTCGGTGTCGCGCGTCGTACGGCGGATGCTCGCCAAGGCGCCGGGGGATCGGCATCAAACACCGATCGATTTAATTGCGGAACTCGCAGAGATTTTGGAGAGCTTGAACGCCCCCCTTCCCTTCGCGGCGACAACGCTGCCGTGGACCATGCCGCCGCGGACGGCGCCTCGTTGGCGGAGGCACGCGTTGTGGGCCGTTCCGCTGGCTGCACTTCTGCTGTTCGGACTTATCGCCGATCGCGCGGGCCGTAGCAGTGTGACGCCGGTGAGTTTCCCAGAACTGCGGAGTGCGCCTGTAGTGACGTTCGACGAGTCGGCGACAGGTACTGCCGCTGAAGCGACCGCGACGGAGCCATTGCCAACGGCGGCCTCGGTGCTGCAGCCCCCCGGCGAGGCAGCGAATGGTCCCGTGGTCCTCGACCCGATTCGATCGACGGCGTTATCGGCGGCGACGCCAATCGAGTCGACGCCCGCCTTCTCGTTTGAGCAGCCTTGGCAAGCCGGCCGCACGTTGTGGGATATCGTTTCGGACTGGCCAGGTTCCGAGGCGCCGCCTCCGTCGATCGCAGGCGAGTCGCCGGCGCTCTCCACGTCCTCCGTCAGTGCGTCGAAAGCGGCGGTTGAGTCGACGCCTGCTCCACCGGCAACGCTCCCTACCGCAGTGCCAACCGCGACGGCCGACGAAGCCGTAAAGCCCTAGCCGCACGGCACTTCCCGCGCAACTTGACGCGCCGCTGGCAGCGAATTCTACTGAACGCTGCCTACCTACGGGGATTGTCGCTACGGCGACACCCTAGCGCGGCGACGGCGGCATGCCTCCCTTCCCGCTGCGTTCAATCGATGACCAGGAGCTTCCCGAAATGCGTACGTTCGCTCTGATGTTTTGCGCCATCGTGCTTAGCGCCATTGGCGCCAAGTCGGCCAGCGCCATCGCCCCCTTCCAGGTCGAGTTCTACAAGCTGTACGTCAACGACCACCCGGACAAAGAATTCTCCGCGTACGTCAAGAAAGAGGCCAAGTGCAACGTCTGCCACCAAGGCAAGAAGCCGGGCCCGCATCGCAACGCCTATGGCAAGCAACTCGCCGAATTGCTCGACGCGAAGACCGACAAGAAGGACAAGGAGAAAATCCAAGCCGCTCTGGCCAAAGTCGCTGAAATGCCCAGCGATCCAGAAGACGACAAGAGCCCGACCTTCGGCGAGCTGATCGCCAAGAGCAAGCTGCCGGGCGGCGACTTGGAAAAGTCGAAGGAAGAGCCGAAGGACGAAGAAAAGAAGTAGTCCTGGCAGGCTTGGCCGTTCGTCAGCGGCCAATTGATTGCGACCCAGAAGGTTGCCCTCGCGAGTGCGGAGGCAACCTTTTTTTGTGCGCCGTTTTCTGCTGTCCAGAGGCAGAATTGCCGGCAGGGTTGCAGCGCGGCGGCGACGTTTTAGCGCATCTTGGGCAGCCAGGCTTGGCAGCAGCCTGTCGCCGGAGTGAGATGGGGGCTGTCACCCGTCGATTTGATCACGAGCGCTCGAACCACCATGCCTGTGTTGCTGCTGATTGTCGCTTCACTATTCCACGAACTGAGCGCGCCGGCCGCTCCGCCGGCGCTGCCGAAGCCAGCCGTCGAGTATGTAAAATCGGAAGCCATGATTCCGATGCGCGACGGCGTGAAGCTCTACACGCAGATCTACGCGCCCAAAGATCAGCAGCAGGAGGAACTGCCGATTCTGTTCCTCCGCACGCCCTACGGCGTGACGAATCCCGACGGCGAGTTCACGACGCATTTCGCCACGACGTTCCGCGAACTCGCGCCGCAGCGCTATATCATCGCCGTACAGGATGCCCGCGGGCGGCATAAATCCGAAGGAAAATTTATCTGGAACCGCCCCGTCACGCATCGTAACGATCCGCAGAGCGTCGACGAATCAACCGACGCGTACGATTCGATCGACTGGCTCGTGAACAACGTGGCGCACAACAACGGCCGCGTCGGTATGCTCGGCGTTTCGTATCCCGGATGGTACGTGGCGATGGCGCTTGTCGACCCGCATCCTGCGCTCAAAGCCGCTAGCCCGCAGGCTTCGCCGAGCGACTACTTCATGGGGGACGACTTCTTCCACAACGGCGCCTTTCGCCTCTGCCCTAGCGCGGAGCTCCCCTACCTCTTCGACTTCGATCCGAAGACGAACGCCAAGTTCCCGTACGATCAGGTCGACGTCTACGAGTTCTTTCTCGATCTCGGTCCGCTGAGCCAGATGAACGAGCGGTACATGAAGAATGCGTCGCCGACATGGAATAGCTTCATGGCTCACTCGACGTACGACGAGTTTTGGGAAGCGGGCTGCACGCTCCCGCAGCTGACGGAGGTCGCGGTGCCGACGCTCAACGTCGTTGGCTGGTGGGATGCGGAGAATCTCGGCGGGGCGCTCGACCTCTACGCTCGGCTGGAAACTCTCGACAAACGCGACCTGAACCGCATCGTCGTCGGTCCTTGGTTTCACGGCCAATGGTCGCGCGGCCCGGGCGATCGCCTCGGCGAGTACGAGTTTGGCGGCGACTTGACGGCGCATTATCAGCAGAAGTTCGAGGCGCCCTTCTTCGCCCGCTGGTTGAAAGATTCACCAGCGGAGGAACTTCCCGAAGCGACGATGTTCCAAACTGGCTCGAATGTCTGGAAGACCTACGACGCCTGGCCGCCGCGCAAAGGCGTCGTTGCGAAAGAGCTGTTCCTCCATGCCGACGGCGAGCTCGATTGGGATCGGCCCGTTGCGAGCGATCATGAATTCGCCGCGTTCGTCTCCGATCCCACCAAGCCGGTCCCCTATTCGAAGCGACCGATCCAGGGTTTTTGGCAAGGCTTGAAGGATAGCCGCGATCCCCGCTTCGATCGGGCCGGTCGGCTGTGGAAAGTGGAAGATCAGCGGTTCGTCGCCGATCGTCCCGACGTGCTGAGTTTCGTCACCCAGCCGCTAACTGAAGACGTGGAACTTACCGGCGCAATCGTCGCCAAACTGTTCGCAGCGACGACCGGAACCGACGCCGATTGGGTGGTGAAGCTGATCGACGTTTACCCTGAGGAGTATCCGGACCGGCCGGAGATGGGAGGCTACCAGCTGATGGTCGCCGACGACGTGCTGCGCGGTAAGTTTCGCCACAGTATGAAACGCCCCGAGCCGCTCACTCCGGGGAAAGTCGAAGAATTTACGATCGATCTGCGGACCCGCAACCACCTGTTCCGGGCTGGGCATCGGATCATGGTCCAGATCCAAAGCAGCTGGTTCCCGCTCATCGACCGCAATCCGCAGACGTTTGTCGATATCCCCCGGGCGAAGGCCGAGGATTACCGGGCGGCCGAGCAGCGGATCTACTACTCGCCGGAGCACCCGTCGCGGATTGAGTTCACCGCCGCCGAGGCGGACGCCAGCGGCAATTGACGCCCCCCGCTCGGGAAACTACGATCGCAGCAGCGGTAGCCGCGTTAAGGCTGCGATTCGCACGGGCGATTAGCTCAGTTGGTAGAGCGTCACGCTTACACCGTGAATGTCGGGGGTTCGAGCCCCTCATCGCCCACTCTCTTTTCCCTGACCGGCTCTCTTCGCCGGTCGCCCGATTGCAGGGCTAACCCTGCCTGAATGGCCGCCGACCCCCCGGGCGAAGCCCGGGACTAAATGGGCGTGAGCGATGTCCGTAAAATCCCTACGGCGGGCCGCAATTTTTCGCGGCTGAGGCGTTGCGCTAGCGTTCGCGCGAGAGCGATAAGCAAGTGCGCAGTTTCACGCTGGCGGGCGAGTAGATCGACTGGCGGGCGTGGGGTACAACGAAAGATGGCGGCGCCCATGGGCGTTTCGCCGCTTCCGAATCACTCTCACGCCAGGCGGCCCCACCTCGACGCGACTGCCGGTCGCACAAGGAGCTTTGAAGTCATGTCTCGGTTCAATCATGTTTCGTTCTTCCGCCGTTGGACGGTTGCCGTCCCAACGACGAGCGCTCTGGGCGTGAGCCTGCTGGCCGCGCTGGCTGGCTGCAGCAGCGGCCCGTCGCGGGTGCAAGCGCCGAGCATCAGCGCTTCGGGCGCCGCGTCTGAAGCGATGACGGCTTACGATAAGGATGGCGATGGATTTATTGCCGCGGCTGAACTCGACGCCGCTCCGGCGCTCAAGGCGGCGATGGCGACGCTCGACGCCGATAAGGACGGCAAGGTGTCGGAAGCTGAGATTCAGCAGCGAATTGAAGCTTGGCAGGCAGCCGGCACAGGCATCATGTTGATTCGCGCCACCGTTACGCTTGACGGCAAGCCGTTAACGACCGGCGAAGTGACCCTTGAGCCAGAAGCATTCCTAGGCAGCAATGTTCAAGCTGCCGTCGGTGAAATCGACCCTTTCGGAAATGCGATTATTTCCATACCGAAGGACAAGCGGCCTTCGAAGGAGACGCCGCCCGGCGTGCAACCCGGATTCTATAAAGTGAAAGTTTCGAAGAAGGCCGGCGGGCAGGAAACGATTGCAGCCAAATACAACGCCGAAACCGTGCTGGGACAGCAGGTAGCAACAGATGATCCCGCCATCACGGGACAAAAAGTCCGTTTCGAACTTTCGACCAAGTAGGATGCGACGACGACAAGTTCTTCCAAAGCAAAAAACGGCGGCGATGCATTCTCAATGCATCGCCGCCGTTTCGTTTTGGGCAATTCGTTAGACGATTAGCAACTGCTTACTACGGAGCCGTCACAGCCTGACCGTCCAGCCGGTTGGCCAAGTAACCATGCGTCTTGTAGTCAATGTCGTAAGAGAGGTTGTGGACGGAACCATCGCAGAAAACCATATTGAAACCGCCGGCGTGAGCACTTCCGAATTTTACTTCCGGATTGTTGCCGCCAACGCCGCCTTGATCTTGCGTGGGCTGACGTAATTCCGCAACAGCCGCTGTGGCAGTAGCTTTTGCGGCGCCGCGATGTTGATCCCATTCCCAACCAGTATAGGCGCTTTGGTTCTCGCCGAAGCTGAAGTTGGGGCCGGAAGTGGCAGCGGTACCTTCGTATTGGTCGGCGCCAACCCACTTTTCACCGACCATGTAGGTGTTGCTGGTTCCGTCCTCAATTCGCTTCAATTTAATTTCGCTGGCAAAGTGACTAACCCCGGTTTGGAAAAAGCCGTCAGCGGAGTCGTCGCACCGGTTGATGCCGCCCCCTAAAGGACTTCCATTCCGTCCAGCCACTTCGGCGTTCGCATAGTCGCCGGGCTGCGTGAGTTGCTCGGCATCATACGCCGCGGTGTAGGTGCTGTCGCCGCTGCTGGCGGCGTAGTCCGTTTTGACAACTCCTTCTCCTTGGCCAATCGCAGCCAAAAACGAGAAAGAGCCGCTTAAGCCGCCCATTTGCGCCAGGTATAACCGTGCTGGTCGGCGTGACGGGCACATAAATGCGCCGACCGGAGTCGTATGAAGTTGCCGGCTAGCATCCTGAAACTGAGTAGTGCCAATCGTCGTTCCCTTGCCAAGTTGGTACAGCTGCTGTTGTTCCATAAATGGCAACATACTGTAGAGCCAAGATCCGGGCTGCCGCTTGCCGAACCCACGGTTTGGATCTGCGGACCATTGCGATCCCCAGCCACCGCTCGGCAGGAACTTTTGAGCGCTTTCGTGATTGATCCAAGCCAATCCCATTTGTTTGAGATTGTTCTGACATTGGGACCGCCGAGCCGCTTCACGAGCCGCCTGGACGGCTGGTAACAGCAGTGCGACGAGGACGCCAATGATGGCGATCACCACCAGCAACTCGACCAGCGTAAAGCCAGCGTTACGACGCGAGTGCGACGCCCGACGGCCAGATTGAATGCCCAGGAAAGTCATTACTTGTTTGCTCCTAACCAGTTCCAACGCCAACGCCCAACTGCCCGCCACGACGCGCTTCTAGCGCATTCAGCAATTACTTATTCTTCTCATCGTCGATGCCACAAGCAACTCGCATTGACGGGATATTTACCCGTTTATGCGCAGATCACGGCGAACCGCATTCAACCTGCGCGGCGAGATGACGCGCCTGAATAACGTCGCGCCATCCGGTTCCTACAATCAAAAAAATCCCAGGCCGACGGAACGCCGGCCTGGGATTTTTAAAACGTCACTGACGGCTCAGGGCTTCCTCGCGAGTTTGGAGGAGACTCCCGTGAGCTACGTCTACGGCTGCCGATTAGGCGCGACGCCGACGAGCGGCAGCCAAGCCCAAACCTGCGAGACCGACCAACGCGAGGGAAGCCGGTTCCGGAACGTTGTTGGTGACCCGCACGTTGTCGATCAACGTGAAGTCAACCGCGGCGAACGTCGCCGCCGGGGTGCCGGCGCCGAGGCTCGTGTCGGCCATGCCGAACAGGATGTTATTCCCGCCGGTTGTGATTCCCGTGGTGTTGACGGTTGCCACGAGCGTGCCGTCGATCGTCCAGGTGACGATGGCGCCGACTTTCTCGATGACGACGTTGTGCCAACGGAAACCAGCGGCTCCCGCCACCGAAGTTCCGAACTGCGTCGTCGGGAAAGCGGTGTTCTGAGCGGCCGGCACCGTGGCGCCGGCTGGGAAGAGCGTTTGGTAGAGGGCGGCGCTGCTGTTCGTGCTGGCGGCAGCGTAGGTGGCCGCGGCGTCGCCAACGATGTAACCAGTCGTCTTCGCCGGAGAGTAAGCACGGAAGTCCGCGGCGGAAGCTCCGTCGCCCGTCGCGCCGAAGAAGACGCTGTCGGCGGCGCCGGCATAGTTGGAAACCGTGCCCGACGACATGATGCCATAGGTTGACAGCTGAGTCGAACCCGAACCGCCAGCGGTGTTACCGATGCCGCCCGTAGTCCCGCCGATCCAGTTTTGCCACCAATCAAACTGCAACTTGTAATCGCCGGAGAACGATTGCCCCGTCGGCGATGCGCTAATTCCCGGGATGATCCCGCTGGCCGGGCCTGTCCCGCTGATGTTGGCCTGCAGCTTCATGCCCACGGTGCTTCCGCCCGAGTTCGGCGCCGAGGGAATTCCCATGGCGCTGTAGTCGTAGAAGAAGTTAGCCGCGTTCGTTCCCGCGCCGTTGCTGTTGACGGTCCAGTTGGGCGTCACATTGACGTCGAAATTTTCGCTATACAGCGTCGCCGCTTGCGCGGACGCGCCGGCCAGGGCGCAGAGCGCACCGGCTAACGCCAAATTCCTCAGAGTCATTAGACATGTCCTTTCTCAAAAGTTGCTACGCACGAAGTACGTTGAAAACAAGTTGCCGCCGCTACTCTCCAAACAATCGATGCCAGTCTTAGCCGTTACTTCTTGGCTTGCCGGCGACGGAGCGCCAGCATGCCGAAGGCAGCCGCGGTCAAACCGCTGACGAAGCTGGCAGGTTCCGGCACTGCGGAGGCCGCTACCGTCGCGGCCGACGTGCCGAAGTTGGCCTTCCAAGTATCGAGGTCGGCTTGGCTCAGCGGGGTCGGCGAGCCGCCGCGCTGCCACAGGAGGAAGTCGGCGCCGTCGACCTTGCTATCGCTGTTGAAGTCGCCAGGCAGACCAACGGGCGTCGTGATGTTTTGCACGTTGAAGGCGTACGAAGTGCCGTTCCAGGTCGTCGTGGCAATCGAGTGACCGCCGGGCGCGAGGACGCGGTAGAGCGCCTGTCCGCTGCTGAGGTAGTGGATATTGCCGGCAGCGTCGAAGGCGATGTCGCGGCCCGAGATGATGTCCGGGGTGGTGCTGACGACCGCTTTGTTGGCGAGGTCCGGAATGCCGTCGATCAGCGGGATCACGGCGACGTCGCCAATATTGAGGATCATTGCCATCCACTTTTGGTCGGGCGAGATGGCAACGCCATTGCAATATTGCAAGATGTCGCGATCGGCCGTCGGATTGGCAGTGAGCGTCCGGGTGGCGTCCAGCGAGTTGAACAAAACGGTCGAACCGTCAGCTGAAACGACATACAACGTCGGCGAGTTAAGGGCGCCGTTGCGAGTTTGCATGACGTACCACTTGCCGTCGGCGCCACGTTGCATGTCGCTCGTGGCAAGCGGAATCCCGGCGTCGGTGATCCGCGTGGGAGTCACGGTCGACGAGAGCGGGCCGGAGCCGATGTTGTATTCCCAGATGCTGTTTTGATCGGTCGTCGACGCTCCGCCGAACTGCGCGCTCGTGAGGTCTTCGTCGAGAGTGTAGACCTTCAAATTGCCAGCAGCAGTCGAACCTTCGACATAGACGGCTTGAGTGCTGCCGTGGTTTTGACCTACGGGCAGCGTCGTCGGGCCGCCGAAGCCGGCGAGGACTGCGGCCGCGCTATTCATGTCAGGCTGAACCGCGATAATGCTGCCGTTGGCGTCCGAGAAATCGCTGACGTAGACAGTGCCGTCGGCAGCGACGTAGTTGCGGAATGGGCTGTTGTTGCTCGAATCGACCCAAGCCGGGAAGCCGTCGACCATCGGATTCTTGGCGGCGTCGCCTTGGCCGTAGGCATCGGAGCCGTCCGAGCGGAGTGCGTAAAGACCGCTGCCGGTGACCGTCCGCGCCGGGTAGACGCCGCTGGCGGCGATCGTTTGCGTGCCCGGCGTCACGGTGCCGGCGCTACTGGCAATGTAGACCGTCCCGAAGTTCGGGGCGTTCGGGTTGTTGCTGATGCTAACGCCGCGAGGATTCGAGAACCGATTGAGGACGCTCGTGTCGTCGCTAATCGTCGTGAGGCCCGCTTCCGGCGAGGCGGTGAAGAGTGCGTTACCGCCGCCGGCGACCGTGTTGCCGGTCAGCTTAGTGTAGCCGGTCGCGTCGGTCCGATCGGCGATGATCGAAAACGTATCGGAGGCCGAGGTAAGATTAAACGTCTTGGCGCCCTTGGTGGTGCCGTCGAGCGTGATCGGGGCCCCGCCATTGATGCTGTAGCTGAGAATGTCAGCCGGCGAATTCAGGATGAAGTTGACCGTTGTCCCGGTCTTCGTCACGTTCGAGGCGTACGAAACGGCAAATGCCGGCGATGCGATCGCGGCCACTCCCGAGGCCGCGACGGCGGCGGCTACCAACTTGATGCGGTGCTTCATCATAGTCTCCTTAAACTTCTCCGATCCGACGGGATTGGCCTTACGCTCGACAAATTCCAGAGGACCACGTTTCGGTTGATTGAATCTCAGACGTCGTTCTGTAATCGCTGCTTGGCTTACGATGCGAATACGAGTTCGAAGTAGTAGCTCTTCACAGTTCGTTGCGGCATTTCTTCAACGAAGGATTGCGCAAATTTCACGGTAAATTCTCGTTGTGCGGATCACGCGCTATCTATTCAAACTAATTGCTAACGGAGCTTTCTACAACGCGCACGTCGCTGATACTCGGCGACGACGCCCTACTTTCCAGACTTGTGAAAATGTGAGTTGATTCGTAGGAAATCGCGGGCCGGCCCTCGCAGGCAAACGGCGATCGCATAGCTTTCCAAATTGTCAGCTTCGAGGCGTGTGAGTGCGCCCCGCGAAGCTCTTGTGACTGTGGCAAACCACCATTGTTCTCCGCACGCCGTCTCCCATTCGCAACGCACCCGTTTCCATCAACCCGGCGCGGCGAGGGCATGAGCTGGCTCATTGCAGAGAATTGTGGAAAGGTCATAGAGACGAGTCGACTCATGGCGCCGTAGCGAGACGGGCTGAGGTCGACAATGCGCGATGCTACTGCAGACTGATTTGGCGTATATGAGATACGGCGAACACGACGAACCGAATTGTCTACTGCACATTCGACCGCCGCGCCGGCCGCCACAGCAGGCACGTCGAAAAGGGGGCGGCAAGCCGCCGGCGGCTTCCTCATCGCTGAGGAAGCCGCTGGTGCGGCCGCGTTGTCGGATCACTGCCCCCGCAAGATCCAACAAGCCGCCTACGGGTCTCATCATAACTTCAGCCCGCAAAAAGACGAAACTTTGGTGCGCAGTTTTTTCACTACTTTGCGCAGGCGCTGTCAGTTTTCCCCCTGAAAATGCGAATCGAGTTCGTCCGCATGCGCATTCACGAAGCGGCCCACCAGCGAGGCCCTATCGCGCGAGCGCCGACTCAAGCGGGCTGCCCCCCAATTTTTCAAAGATCGCTGTACGGGCTGCATTATCGACCGCGTTTCCGGAGGCGAGTTCTATCTCGGGCAAAGGCTTCTTGCGGCCTTCCAGCGTTGTTACGGCAGCGTCAGTTAGCATCGATTTGGAGGATCCGGAAGCTTCCGACCAACGGGCGTCTTGCGAAGCCGTCCGACGCCGTGGAGATTCGCTGGCTGTCCTCAAACTGGGAATACCCGCGAGACCATCGAGGCTAGCGGATTGATGGGCAGGCATTTGAGAAGATTCCGGCACTGGCGAGAGAGCGTCTCCCTCTTCTGCACTGATCGCAGCAACGGAAGCGACCAGGGGCGATGGCGGGCTGCCCCCGAATTGAGCTTTCCAAACATCCAGATCGCTCCCTCCAACGGTGCCGTCGAAATCGGCATCGCCATCCTGCATGGCGGCGTCAGTTTTGCCGAAGCCGCGTTGCCAGGCCAGGAAGTCGACTCCGTCGACCATCCCGTCGCTGTTGAAGTCGGCGACGGGCGTCGGCGGGGCGAGCAGGTTGAAATAATCAACTACCCGTTGCATCACCGAGTTACGCATGGCTGGGGAGGTGATGGTTTCGAAGGGGAACGCCAGCATCACGATTTGCGAGCCGGAGGCGCCATCGGTGTATTGAATGGCAGCCGCGCCGCCCGTCGCGTAGTTGAGCGCCGCGGCAGCGCCGCCGAGCGGCGCGATACGATCGGGGTAGTCGACGTTGTAGGTTTGCGCGCCGTTGTCGAAGGTCGCCGAGAGACCCGCGAAAATCGAACCAGCCGCGCCAGTGACGCTATAGGTGGCTGCATCGTCGGCGACGTAGTCGGCTTTCAAGACGTTGTTGTAGAACGAAGCGCCGCCGCCTTGCGCTTCCAGATCCCAACCGATCTCTGAGCCGGATAAGAACAGCATGCCGCCGCTTGAGAGGTAGGCGGAGACTTTCGTCTGCTCAAGGGCGTCGAACGTGCGCGTGGTCGTAGATTCCTCACCGAGAATCCAAAAGACGGCTTCGTAGTCGGAGAGATTGATTGCGCCTGAGGAAACGTACTCATTCGACGTGGCGTCGATTTGCAGATTCGGAGCATTCGCTCTGATCGCGGAGGCAAGCTGCACCGCGTAGTCGTACGAATTGCTTTGTAGAGGGCGGACTCGTTCGACCGGACCGCCCGCTGCTGTCTGGATCGGGTTCATGTTGCGATCGAGGCGGTCGAATCCGTTGACGATGAGCACTTTCTTGGCGGAGGCAACCGGCGTCGCGGCGACGACTTCAGACCCGGCTCCTTCGCCCCCCGCGTTGACCGCGACGACCTTGAAGTAGTAAGGGCCGGCAGCCGCATCGAGTCCCGTCATCACAAAGCTGGTCGTCGCCCCGCCAACGACGTAGGTTCCGCCGTCGAAGCCGTAGCAGTTGGTGGAGCCATAAATTCGATAACCTGTCGGCGCGTCACCGTTGTAGGAGTTGGACGCTGGCGGCGTCCAGGTGATTTTCACGGAGCCGGCGACCGTTCCTTCGGTGCGAACTTGAGTGACTTTCCCCGGCAACATCGTGAGCGGCGTCGAATTGCCGTCCACAGAGCGGAAATACTTCACGATCCCGTGGTAGCTGGCCTTCGCGGCGGCGTCGCGGACGCGCGCGTCGCGCAGCAACTCGGCATCGAGTTGGTTGTCGTGGAACGCGATTTCGATGATCGTGGCGTCGAACTCGCCGTTAATCCAGCCGTCGTTTAACTCGCCGTAGTTGAAATCAGCTTGATAGGTAATGTCGGAGCCGCGGTTGTACCAGGCGTGCTCGAATTGACCGTTTTGCGCGACCAGGTCGCCGTTGATTTCAGTGCCCAAGATCTGCGCGAGTTGGAGTTGATTGGGCGTGGCTCCCCCCGACGCAGTATTGTGGAGCACGGTGACGCCGCGACCGCCGCCGGCATTGCTGTGGTAGCTGATCAACAAACGGTCGGCGAGCGTCCCTTCCTGCTCGCGGTTCATATACGCCGCGTAACGGGGGCTGGCGCCGACGTTGGCCTCGCCGTCGACGTTCGTGCTTGACGATCGGTAGGAACTGAGGGGCACGCCCTGCGAATGGTCGACTTGCCACTTGATCCAGTAGAGCGAGAGTTCGTCCTCGCGACTGCGTCCCGAGACGCCGGCGCCTTGGTCGGTGTCGCCCATGCCGTTGCCGAAGCGAATCATATCGGCGATGACGACGCGGCCTGACTCGCTCGAACGATTGCTGATTTCAACCGAGCCGGCCGTCCCCGCTTCGAAGTAGTAGGTGCCGAGATAGATCATGCCGTTGCCGACCATCCGGTGGTTAACCGTGACCTCGGTGCTGCCGCCTGAATGGTTCACGCGGTAAAGCTGGTCGGCCGCTCGATCGGAGCCGGAGCGGGTCCAGGCATAGACGGGGTAGTAGCCGGCGACGGTGATGGTCGGCCGATAGGTGGCGACGGCGGTCTCGGTCGCCGAAGTCGAAGCGTATTTGTAGGGCGTCTCGCCTGCCTCGCCGAAATAAATCGTCGAGTTGCTGTTCGACCAAGCGCCCGAGAACGTGACGCCGACGTCGACGTTGTCGAGCACGACTTCGTTCGGCTGGTATCCAATGGGGCGCATGGGGACGACCGTCGCGCCGGCGCGGAACAGGTAGTCGGCCAGGAACGACATTTGATCCTGATTGCCGAGATCCTCAATCATGTTGAGCAACCGCGGTCGTTGCCAAGACCAGGCGCCGTTGGTTGTGTTGGCCGCCTGATTGCCGTGGCCTGCGTTGAGGTAGACGATTTTGCCCTCAAGGCCGCCGTCTGGTTGCACGCCGACGTCGACTAGCCCATCTGCTGCGAGGGCAATACGGCACTCAAGCGGTTCCATTGCCAACAATCGCGATCGACGACCGTGCGTTGCGCTTGTCAAGAAATCCCGGCGTTTCCGTGCGTTGCGATTGGAGACCCAGTTCCAGCCCATGTGGCTTCCTTTTCAACTCAGGCGTGATTCCGCGGCGACGGCACGGTGTGAGGGATTCGCGAGATTCCCTGTAACTCGACCAATGTCAGCGTTAGCGAAACAGCGACCAATCACCGTCCAATGATCGATCCTCGAAAGCGAGGTCGACGGCATTCGCGCCGGTTGCGCCAGCGGAACGCGCTGGTTCGAAACCTCGGGCGCGTCGCGGCGTGACGGACTCCTTCGCCTCGCCGACTTGCTGCAGCGCGGGGACTTCCTTCGCATGATGGCTCTTCATCAGTGCGAGCGGGACTTCTGCGACCGCGACTTCGACCGTCGAAGGCCGTTGACTAAGCCACCCCAGGGACGTCGGGATGGCGGACGCTGCAGCCGCTTGCTCTTCAACGTCAGTCTCCGCCATCAGCGCCGCTTGAGCACCGCTCATGGCGAACGACTCGGCCGGAGGGGCCGCGACGTTCCCATACTGGGTCTTCCAGGTTTCCAGGTCTGCGCCATCGACGACGCCGTTCTGGTCGGCGTCGCCTTCGGCCAGCGTCGGAGCGGCGGCGCCGAAGCCGCGCTGCCACGCAAGGAAGTCGGCCCCATCGACGATGCCGTCGCCGTTGAAATCTCCCGTGGGCGTCGGCGGCACGACGGCGCCCACGCCGAAGAAGTCGAGCACGCGGTCCATCACCGCGGCGCGGTTAGCGGTGGTGGTGATCGTTTCAAACGGAAAGCCGAAGACGACAATGTTGCCGCGACCGCCGGTTCCAGCGACCTGGACCCCTGCACTGCCGCCGGTTCCGCCGCTGTACGTCAGCGCGGAAATCGCTCCGGCTTGCGGCGCGATCACATCAGGGTAGCTCACGTTGTAGTACTGCGCGCCATTGTCGAACGAGAAGGTCAGACCGGCGAATATCCCACCAACGGGAGCGACGACGTTGTACGTGTTCGCATCGTCGGCGACGTAGTTCGACTTCAACGTTCCTTCAAAGAAGCTACGGCCGTTGTTGGCTTGATCGAGATCCCAGCCGATTTCGCTGCCAGTGACGAACAGATGCCCGCCGCCGGCGATGAACGCTTCAACCTTTGTTTGCTCGGTCGCATCGAACGTGCGGTTCGTCGTTGACTCGTTGCCGAGAATCCAAATCACGGCGTCGTAGTCGGCCAAATTGACGGCGCCGCTGATGATCGCTTCGTTGCTAGCGCTCGCGACGTGCACGCCGCTCGTCGAGGCTTGAATCGCTTCGGCGACTTGCACGGTGTAGTCGAAGCTATTGTTGTAACGGGCCCAAACGCGATCGACCAAGTTTCCGGCCGGCGAGTAGTACGGGTAGCGGGCGTTCTGCGTGCGATCGAAACGATCGAAACCACTGACCACGAGAATTTGCTTTGGCCCGCCGCTGGGCAGAACGTTCAGGACTTCTGATGCCTTTGATTCGCCGCCGGCGTTGACGGCGACAATCTTAAAGAAGTACGGAATGGTCGGATCGTACCCGGCCAGCGTTGCGGTCGTCGTGCCGGCGCCTGAAACGAGCGTGCCGCCATCGAAGCCGTAGCCATCGACCGAGGCGTAAATGCGGTAGCCTGTGGCCGCTGCGCCATATACTCCTCCAGAGGGCCCGGCAGACCAAGTGAGCGTCACCTCGCCCGCCGAGTTGCTAACGGCGGACGCAATCTTCGGCGCCGAGGCCACCGTGGTGGGAGCATTCAATCCCCCCCAGGCGTCGAAGTATTCGAGAACGGCTTCGTACGTGGAGCGGCCGATTTGATCGCGAACCTTCTGGTCGCGGAGCATCTGCGAGTCCAACGTGTTGTCGTGGAAGCCAACCTCAATGATGGTGGCGTCCATCTCGGCGGAGAGGCCGAGATCGATCTCGCCGAAGTCGCCCGAACTAGAGTGGGTGGTTCGATTGCTCCAGTTGTTTTCGAAGACGCCGTTGAGCGCCTGCAGATCCTGGTTAATTTGTCGGCCGGTGAAGAGCGCCAAGTCAGTCTGGTGCGGGGTCGCGGCGCTGGAATCGTAGAGCCCCATGGCGCCGCGGGCGGTCGCCGTCGCCGGATCGCCCGTCGTGCCGTTGGAATGGAAGCTGATGTAAACGCTGGTTCCGAACGGGTTGGAGTTCTGGTTCATGTACTGCGCCATGTTTGATGGCGCCGAGACATTGCCCGTTCCTAACACTGACGAGGGAGTGATCCCCATGCCCATGCTGCGGTAGAGCCAAAAATACGAGCTTTCGTCCTCGCGCGGGTAGCCCGAAACGGTTCCTGTTCCGAACCCGCCGGCGCCCTCGCGGAGGTCGCCCATGCCGTTGCCGAATCGAATGGCGTCAGCGATGACGACCTTCCCGGCCGCACCCTCGTTGCTGATTTGGACCGAGCCCATGCTGGCGGAACTGCCTGCATCGAAGTGGTATGTTCCCAAATAGACCCAGCCGCTGCCAACTTTGCTGTGGTCGACGCGGATCTGCGTTTGCCCGCCCGTATGATTGATTTTATAGAGTTGCGACGTCCGATCCGTTCCCGCGAGAACCCACGTGTAAACCGGATAGAAACCCTCTTCGGGGATGTTCGGGGTATAGGTAGCGACGGCGGTTTCAGCGCCGACGGCGGTGCTCGCATAACGGTACGGAACCGTATCGGCCGTTGCACCATAGTCTTCGTCGTAGTACCTAGTACTGCTGCTATTCGACCACGTCCCGGTGTAGGTCACCGCAGGCAAGTCGTTATCAAGCACCACTTCGTTTAGTTGATGCCCCACCGGTCGCATCGGCACAACCGTCGCTCCAGCGCGGAGCAGGTAGTCGGCAAAATAGGTGAGTTGGTCCTGATTGCCGAAGTCTTCAACGATCTCGTTGTAGTCTGGCCGGTCGGAGAGCCAGCCGTTGTTGGTCGACCCGCCCTCGTACTCGATGCCGTGGCCGCCCGACGTGTAGACGATCTTGCCCGTCAGCGGCCCTGTTGGTTGGTAACCGACCGGCACGAGACCGTCCGCGGCAAGAGCGATTCGCGGCTCAAGCGCTTCGAAGCGAAAGCTGTGGTTGGCGGCCGTTGTCGGCGGTTTCCGACGATGACCGCGCGCAGCAAAACTCAATAGATTAAACGAACGAGCCATGCCGTCGTGCCTTCCTCTGTCTGTTCCGAAACGAGAAGGGATCGCCGCACGGCTGCGCAACGACCCACTGCGCATTGTAATCGCCGCGGCCATTTTCGAAACAAAAGAACGCGAGTAATTGCTCGCTTCTGCGCAGCCTTTTGGGCGACATGCGCATTTTCAGCCCGCTGCGGTGAAGTGCAACTCGCCCGTCGGCTACTCGAGCTTCGGGTCGAGACGGGCGATGTAGATCCGCCGGCGATCGACCTTGCCGTCGTGCCCTTGGGCGTCGGCGAAGTACTCGACGCGGTCGCCGACGCCGTCGGTCGACTTCTGCGAACTGCGGTACTTGATGCCCACCGCTTCGCCCCCTTCGCGCACCCATTCCAGAAAGAGCACGCTGTGGCCTGTCTTGTTCGTCCGCCAAATTTGGACGAAATCGCCCGGCTGGACTTCGTCCAGCGACTTCACTTCGTGGCCGATGCCCAGCCGCTCGACAGCCAGAGCGCACTGGCGTTCAGCCGCTTCTTCGCTCGAGCCATACCACTCCTGTTGGAATTGTCGTACGGCGTCGGCGCTCTTTCCGCGGAGTAATCCGCGGTCGCGGGCGGCCTCCATAGCGACCGTGAAGGTAAAGCCGCTGCAGAACGTCCCTTTCTTTTGGGCTTTGAGAATCAGCGCGCCGTCGTGGCGAATGTCGTGCGGAACGCCGCTTTCGCCGGCCCAAACGTAGGTCCCGCCGTCGGGAATCTCTCGTGCTGCTGCCACGACGTCGTCGCCCGGTTTTGCGGGTTGCGCCGCTTGTAGCGGCGCGAGGCCAGGCGACCAGAGCATCAGCAATCCGCACGTTAGGATGATTCGCGTCATTTTCAGCCTTGGCTCGTATCGCCTACAATCCAGCACCTGTCTTCGTCGCCCCCAGGATCATTCTAAACCGTGATGAAACTCGCAGCCACGTCGCCTCTTGTGCGGATCGCCTTGATTCTTCCCTCCCTGCTGCTCGTCTGCGGTTGTGCGCAGTCGGCTGCTCCGCCGAAGGAGAAGAAGGCTGCCGCATCAGCGGCCGCCTCGGAAAAGACGGCGGTTTGCATGGTCGCTTCGGTGCAGCCGCTGGCGACCGAAGCGGGAGTGGCGGCGTTCGAGGCCGGCGGGAACGCCATCGACGCCGCAGTTGCCACTGCCGTGACTCTGGGCGTCGTCGATAACCATAACTCGGGCCTCGGCGGCGGCTGCTTCATCTTGATCCATCTGGCGGACGGCACGCTCGTCGCCATCGACGGTCGTGAAGAGGCGCCAGCCGCTGCCACGCGCGACATGTTCCTCCGCGATGGCGAGGCAGTGCCTGAACTAAGCCAGACGGGGCCGCTCGCGATTGGCATTCCGGGAGCCTTCGCTGCTTACGATTTAGCCGTGTCGAAATATGGCAAGTTGCCGATCAAAGAATTACTGCTGCCTGCCGCGAAGATTGCGGAAGACGGATTCCCGATTGATCGAATCTACGCCGGCAAGCTCAGCGCCTCGGCCAAAACGCTCGACAAGTTCGCCGGCAGCCGTGGAGCGTTGCTGCAAGCCGATGGCGGCGCCTACGAAGAAGGAGACGTCCTCAAGCAGCCAGATCTCGCTCGCTCCTACCGAGCGATGGCCGAGGGAGGAACCGATTGGTTCTATCGTGGCCCATATGCGGAAAAAGTGGCCCGGTGGATGACCGACAACGGCGGGATTATCACTGCAGCTGACTTCGCTAGTTATCAGCCAGTCGAACGCGAGCCGCTCAAGACGACCTACCGCGACTGGACAATCGTCGGTTTTCCGCCGCCGAGTTCGGGGGGCGTGCACGTCGCCCAGATGCTGAACATGCTGGAAACGTTCGATCTGAAGAAGGAATACAAGGACAACCCAGCCCAAGCGATTCATCTGATCGCCGAGGCGATGAAACTCGCGTTCGCCGACCGCGCCTACTGGTTGGGCGACCCCGATGAAGTCGGCGTGCCGCGCGGGCTGATCGACAAGGGGTATGCCGTCGCGCTGGCCGAGCGGATTGACCCGAAGAAAGCCACGGCGGTTCCGAGCCACGGCGAGCCGCCCGCCGCGGCTGAAGACGTCTTCGGCAAGAAGCACACCACGCACATCACTGCCGCTGACAGCGATGGCAATTGGGTGGCGATCACGGCGACCGTGAACACCACCTTCGGCTCGAAGGTGATCGTTCCCGGCACGGGCATCGTGCTGAATAACGAGATGGATGATTTCTCCGCGCAGCCGGGTAAACCGAATGCTTTCGGGTTGATCGGCGCGGAGAACAACGCGGTGGCTCCGGGCAAGCGGCCTCTCTCGAGCATGACTCCGACGATTGTGCTCAAAGACGGCAAGCCGGTGATGACCGTCGGCGCCGCGGGCGGGCCGAAGATCATTACCTCCGTGCTGCTGGCGATTTTACGGCGGCTCGATTTCGACCAGTCGCTCGCCGATGCCGTCGGCTCGCCGCGTATCCACCAGCAGTGGATGCCCGATGTGCTGACGGTCGAAAAGAAGATGCCCGACGAGATCGTCAAAGAGCTTGAGAAGCGCGGACACAAAATTGATCTGATCGATTCCGGCGCTGTCGCGCAGGCGATCGAGATTGACGAGAAGGGGCAGTTCATCGGCGTCCACGATCCGCGCGTACCTGGTAAGGCAGCAGCCGGGAAGCGGAAGAATTAGCGTTCTGCCGAAGTTGAGCAGCGCTGCGGACTATTCGTTGACCTAGTGTGGAGGATTGCTGATGAACCCCTTCACATACAAACTTGGCCAACGAATTCGCACCGCTGATCGGATCAACGTTCTGATCATCGTCGTCAGCTTGTTGCTATTGGTCCTAGCAAGCTATGGTGCGTGGCATGTGAAGCAACTGCAGAATCGCTCGGAGGAAATACTTTCGCAGAACGTCGCGAGCATTCGCGCTGCGGTGGAATTGGAACTTCACATTCAGGAGCTCCGCCACCAACTCGACCTGTACCTCTGGCGAAACAATCTGACGGAACTTGAACAAACCAAGTTCACCGACCTGAAAGCCTTCAAGACGGAACGTGCCGACATTGATGTCTGGCTCCACCGTGCCGAAGCCGCGGCCCACACACGCAAGGAAGAGCAGTTGATTCTGCAGGTCCACGACGGGCTCGGGATGTTCTATCGGCATATGGACCTGTTGGCGAAGACGCCGAGCCTGGACGATGAAAAAATTGCGCTCGCGGAACAGGCTGAAGCAATTCTCGCCGAGCACGTGTTGCCCCCGGCTCGCGAGTATCTGAGCGCCGACGAAGCCCTTCTCGAAGCCAATCGTCAGGAGGCGGCGAATCAATCGCAGAAGCTCGCTCGGATGCTGCTGTTCTTAGGCGTCTTCGGTTCCCTAGCCGCGCTTGCCGCCGGCTACGCCATCGCACGAACGATCCACAAATCGCTCGTCGAACTCCGCATCCCCATGCAGAACGTCGCGGGCAAACTAAGCGAAGTGGCTGGCGACGTCGTCGTTTCCACCAAGCTGGACCTCGACGACCTCGGCCCTGCCCTGCAACGCGTCTCCACGGAAGTGACTGAAGTCGTCGAGCAACTCCATGCCCGGCATCGCGAGATCGTTCGCGCCGATCAGCTGGCGAGTCTCGGCCAACTTGCGGCCGGCCTGGCGCACGAGATTCGCAATCCGCTCATGGCGATGAAGATGCTAGTCCAAACGGCTCGACAGCAGCAAGACGCGGGGCGTCTCGACGGCCGCGACCTGCAGATTCTCGACGATGAGATCCGCCGACTGGAGCAGTTACTGACCGAGTTTCTCGACTTCGCCCGTCCGACGCCGCTTCAGCGGGCGATCGTCGACGTCCGCGGTATCGTCGAAAGCACCGTCGACTTCGTTCATCGGCAGGCCGATGCACGCGACGTATCGCTCCATTGCAACCTGCCGGCGGAGCCGGTGATGCTTGAGATCGACGCGACGCGGATTCGACAGGTGGTGCTCAATCTGTTGATCAACGCGATCCACGCAGCGCCGAACGGGGGCAACATTTGGATTACCATCGAGTCGACCGCCGACGGCACACGCCCCGCCTGTCGTATCAAGGTCGCTGACGACGGAGCTGGCATCGGCCCCCGCGAAGCGACCAGGATTTTCGAGCCCTTCTACAGCACGAAAGAGACCGGCATGGGATTGGGGCTTGCCGTCAGCCAACGAATTGTCCGCTCGCACGGCGGCGAACTGGCCCTCGGTCGCGGCGACTATAGCGGCGCGGTCTTGGTGATCGAGCTTCCGCTGCCGAATGAGAATGTAAAATCGTGAGTGCGACCGGAGACGCTGCAGAGGCCCCATGATTCAGAAACTTCTCATCATCGACGACGAGCCGAACCTTCTCTACTCGATGACCAAAGCGCTTCGGCACGACTCGCTTGAAGTGCTCAATGCAGGCACGGCCGCTCAGGGGATCGAACTCGTTCGCTCCGAGCAGCCCCATGCGGTCATCCTCGATGTTCGTCTCCCCGACGCCTCGGGGCTCGACGTTTTCACTGAGATCCATGCCATCGATCCCCGCATCCCCGTGATCATCATCACGGCGTATTCGAGCATGGAAACCGCCGTCGAGGCGATGAAACGCGGGGCGTACGAGTATCTGCTCAAGCCGATCGAACTCGACAAGCTCCGCGAGCATGTGGAACGTGCGCTCGAGATCAGTCGCACGAATGATGAATCGACGATTCTCGCCAACGAGGAGCCCCGTTCGCAGCAGCGGATCGTCGGCCACTCCCCCGCCATCCAAGAAGTCTTCAAAGCGATCGGCCGCGTTGCGCAGCAAGACATCACCGTACTCATTCAAGGCGAAAGCGGCTGCGGCAAGGAACTGATCGCCGAGGCAATTTGCGCGCACAGCGCCCGCGCGGCCGGCCCGTTTCTCGCGATCAACTGCGCCGCCATCTCCGAGACGATTCTCGAAAGCGAGCTGTTTGGCCACGAGAAGGGCTCGTTCACCGGGGCCGATCGCCTCCGCATCGGCAAGTTCGAGCAAGTCGACGGCGGCACGCTGTTTCTCGACGAGATCGGCGACATGTCGGGCGTCATGCAGGCGAAGGTTCTGCGTCTGCTGCAGGACGGCAGCTTTCAGCGCGTCGGCAGCAACGAAACGCTCCGCGCCAACGTTCGCATTATCGCCGCCACTAATCGCAACCTCGAGGCGATGGTCGCCGAAGGAACGTTCCGCGAAGACCTCTACTACCGGCTCCGCGGGTTCGTCATCGACGTTCCTCCGCTACGCGAACGGCTGGAAGATCTTGAACCGCTCGTCTCCCATTTCGTCTCTATCTTTAACCGCGAACTGGGAAGGCAAGTCCGCGTCGTCTCGCCCGAAGCGATGCGGCGGCTGGAGATGTACCGCTGGTACGGCAACGTTCGCGAATTGCAGGCGGTCGTGAAGTACGCCCTACTCCATGCCGTCGGCGATGCGATCACTTCCGGTTCGCTGCCGCCGATCGTGCGCGGCGACCATGACGAAACGGGGTCGACTGCCGGCCCCGCCGACGGCGTCGCCGCAATCGCCTCGATGGTGCGAGACCAACTCGCGCGGACCGATCGCAATCTCTACCGCGACATCCACAGCGCGGTCGACCGCATTTTGCTTGACCAAGTGCTGGCCCACGTCGACGGCAATCAGGTGCAGGCGGCCCAGGTGCTGGGCATCTCGCGGACGACGCTCCGCAACCGGCTCAGTGAGCTCGAAATTGGCGGAAGCGTACCTTCGCGTCCTGAAACGGCCCGCGATTGAGCTGATTCCGCGCCCCCGAGGCGCGACCAGAATCTGTACAGGCCCTCGAAGCGATGTACAGATTCTGGCGATCTGAATGCTCACACGCTGCGGTTCACAGCGGCGGATCCCCAGGCATCCGAGGCTTTTCGGCAATTTGCGAAGCCTAGATCGCAGGTTTTGCGGGCGCCGCTAGCCCTTCGCAAATCGGCACGATTGCTGCGTTGCGTTCTAAACCCACCCCGGCCCGCTCAGCGTCGCTTCATGATGCAGCTGGTCGGGCTCAACAAAACTGAACCAGGCAACGGGCGGATAGATATATGGAGCGGAGAGATTTTTGGCGTGAGGTCGTAGCTCTCAGCGGCTCGGTCACGCCGTTCATTCTGAAGCGAGTGGCGGTCTTCGGGTTGTATGGCGCCCTCGTGTGGTGGGTAGCCACTTACACCCATGTCCGGACCGGGCTTGGCGTCGCGCCGTACGAAATCATTGGCGCCATTCTGGCGCTCGTGCTCGTGTTGCGCACCAACTCCGGCTACGACCGTTGGTACGAAGGTCGCAAGTTGTGGGGCGGCATCGTCAATCAATCGCGGAACCTTGGCGTCGTCGGCATCGCCTACGGGCCCGACGATGCGGCCTGGCGTAATCGGTTCCTCCGCTGGACCGCCGTGTTCCCTCATCTGGCGCGCCACACGTTGCGCGGCGAAACTGACTTCTCGGATATCGACGATCTGATGACCCCGGAAGAGATCGAACAGCTGGAGCGGGCGGATCACGCTCCCCTCTACTGCTCGCTCCAGGTTGCGCAGATGTTGCAGTCCGCCCGCAAGAGCGAAGCGATGGACGGCTTTGCCTTCATGCGCGCCGACGACCAACGGGCGCAGTTGATTGACCACATTGGCGCCTGCGAACGGATTCTTGCCACGCCGCTGGCGAAAGTGATGTCGATCAAGGTCCGCCACTTCATTTTCTTGTATCTCGCGATGTTGCCGCTGGCGATCGTCGACAAGTCCGGGATGCTGACTCCGTTTCTTACGATGTTGGTCGCATTCCCGTTACTGTCGCTCGACCAGATCGGCATTGAGCTTGAGAATCCATTCTCGGTGCGTCGCCTGAGCCATCTCCCGCTGGGAGATATTGGCGACAAGATCCAGCGCAACGTGATGGCGCTGGAGCATGCCGACGACGGATCGTCAGAAGAGGACGCTGCCGACGCGGTCGTCTCGATGAAGAACGGCCGCCGTAAGTTCGATGCCGACAGCCAGGGGGTCGGTCACCAATTGGCTTCCGCCGGTCGCTAGAAGTTTAGAAGAGAGGAGCGGCTAAACGACTGGCCGCTCCTCTCCATTGGTTTTTGCCGCGCCCATCGACGATGCCTGACGAGTCGAGGCTGCTCCTAGGAAGCGTTTCTATGCCCCGCTCGCACGAGATCGTCGACTGGAATTCTGCCGGGAGTGACGAAGCCAGCAGACCGAGGCCGCTCAAGGTTTTGGCGCCGGTCAATTTCGACGATGACTCGCATCGGTCGCGATTGACGGCCATCGAACTGGCGACTCAGTGGGGCGCCGACGTAACATTCCTGCATGTTTCGCCGAGGACGCCGCTGGTCGTCCCCGAACGAACAGGGCTCGACGCGATCGGCCTTCTCCACTCCGTGCTGCGGACGCCGGCGGGACCGGCCGCTTCACACGAAGATCAGGAATTGCAACTTCGCCGGCTCGAAGGCTCCGCCATCCGCCAAATGAAGCGGATGATTCCCGACGCCTGGAGCGGCAAACTGCAGGCGTCATTCGCTTGGCGGTCGGGAGAAGTCGCGGCGGAGATTGCCGCCTACGCTCTGGAGCAAGAAATCGACGTCATTGTGCTCGGCGCCAGCGATCGCCCCCGTCCGTGGCGCCTCAGCCGCGGCGTCACGCTCCGTGTCATCCAAACGGCGCCATGCCGGGTATTGGTGGCCTACCCCTCGGGGCAGGCGTCGGTCGAACGCCGCTCCGTTGAGGCGGCCGCGTCGTAGGCAGTTGCGTGAGCATGTGCAACTGCTTGCCCTCCTCTTACATTGAATATTCCAAGATTCGGCAAAATTCCGGATTAGACGGAACCGCCCGCGGCCAGAGCATCTTTCGCTGCATCTGCACTGTGGAGCAGCTTGAATACGGCGAACTGTCCATGCCAGATTGGGGCGGCAGGCGCGACCTCTGTCTGATATCGCAAGGTGGGTGACCGCATTTGCTCGCAATGCAGGGCTCGCACGATAGCGCTTCTCGATTAATAGCGTACTAAAAGGAATTGTTTCGCGACGGATCGACAATGCGAAACCTTTGGCGATAGCAATGGTTTCGTTATAATGAAGAGCGTCTTCTCGGCGTCTGTTCATACGAGCGAATGATCGCTCAACTCTCTTCGAATCATCGCTTGCAGTGATGCAAGCGGCCTCGGTTTGCAAATCACCCCTCAGTTGGAGTGCAAGCGATGGTCGCGTTTCCGTATTGTTCATCCGCTAGTGTTGCGTTGATTTCACGCGTTGGACGCGAGAAGCAGCGGTCGCGGGCGTTCACGCTCGTTGAACTACTCGTCGTCATCGCCATTATCGGCGTGCTCGTCGCACTCCTGCTCCCCGCGGTCCAGGCCGCGCGTGAAGCGGCGCGGCGAAGCCAGTGCACGAACAACCTCAAGCAGTTGGGCTTGGGGATGTTGAACCATGAGTCGGCGAAAAAGCGGTTTGCTCAGAACGAACAATACGTGTGGAATAAGAACGGCACGGCCGGCCGGCGTGATTTGGCATCCCATCTCGTGATGGTGACGCCGTACGTAGAAGCAACTGGCTTGTACGGTCAAATCGACTTGAGCCCCAAGGCGGCGAACGTTCCGGGAGATCAATTGGTGCAGGGAGTGCCTCTGAGGCAACTGCCGCTCGCAATTCTTACTTGCCCGAGCGATGACAAGACAGGCGTCGTTTTGCCTGATCGAGGCACGGGCCTTGAGAACGATTGGCTCTACCTTGCTGATAATCGCCCGGGCCCCGTCGCAACCACAAATTACTGCGGTTCGATGGGAGCTCAGTTGATGGGGTGGCAAGGGTGCAATATTAAGACCCTTGTCGGTTACTCGGGAAGCGTCTACGGAATGAGCCCTATCTATCCCGGCGACGATTGGTTCAACACCACCTCTCTTCCCAATGCTTGCGGTCAAACAGGCAATCCGCGTGGAGACTGTCCGGACCCCGCGACGATCAGCGGCGTCTTCGGCCGCAGTGCCTGGGCGGCGTCAATTCGAGAAATCGAAGATGGAACTTCCAATACGATCATGATGGGCGAGATTCGCCCATCGACGTCGGGTTTCAACTGGGTTCACGGTTGGACGCTCTCAGAGGGAATGTGGTTTGCGACGACCGGGCCGATCAACTTCGAAACTGATCCAGAGATCGTGGGCAGGACGGAGATTTGCCGTCGGTGGGATAAGGACTTCAGCACTGCTCACGGGTTCAAGTCGCGTCATGCCGGCGGGGCGAACTTCGTGTTCTGCGACGGGTCGACTCATTTTCTGAGCGAATCGATCGACTATACGAATTACCAACGGCTCGGCGCTCGTTCTGATAGCGAAAACGTTACAGAATCGTTCTGATCTGTACGCCGAACGGACGTATCAACGGGAAGCCAAGCGGCTTGGGAGAAGCGATGCGAGACGCCGTCTGGACGCTACTGTCACTGTTGCTGATCACACTCCCTACGATTGGGTGCGGTGCAAAATCCGCTGGCCCCGAGACGTATCCTGTCACCGGCGTGGTCACGCTCGCCGGCGCTCCCGTCGATGGAGCGATCGTACAATTTACGCCAACGTCGCCTGACGCAGGTATTTCCGGTGCTCAGACAATAACTCGGCCCGACGGAACGTTTGAGATGAAAATCAATCTCGACATGGGAAAGACCGCGAAGCTAGGTCTTCCGCCTGGCGACTACAAAGTCGCTATTACTAAACTGCAAGCGACGCCGGAGCAGTCAGCGCCAAATATCCCTCCCAAGAATGTTTTGCCTCCGAAATATGCGACGACCGACGCCAGCGAGCTAAGCGCCAAGGTGACGGTAGACGGTGAGAATCGATTTGAATTTCCGCTCGCGAAGTGATTCGTATCGCGGGCGGCAGCGCTACGGATCAGTTCTCCGGCGTGACGACCACTTCCAAGATTCCCGCCGCCGCATCGGGCCGTGGCTGGATGTTCAGCCGCAGCCGCTCCGCTGTAAGCGGCGCGGCAGGATGAACGACGTTGAACTGATCGGTTGCCACGCCATAGGCATCGGTGTTGTAGAGAGCAAACGGCGCCCACTGCCCGTCGGCGTAGGTCTCCATCATCCAACTCTCCGGCGCCTGAACGCCGCCGCGGTCGTCGTACCAGTAGACTTCGACGGTGCGAATGTCGGTCGGCTTGGCTAGCTCAAGCTCCACGGTTTGCGGCTTGCCTCGCTCGGGCCAACTCGTCCAACGGGGAATGGTCGTGTCGAATGAATTCTTCGGCAGTCGGCCGTCGATAATCGCCGCTTCGCGATCTTGATCGAACGTGTGACTGGCGTGGGCCGACTTAAATTGCTCGGCGTTGTCGCTCACCTTGATTTCGTTCGCGCGAAGCGTCGCCTCGTTGGCGGGGATCCATACCTCCATCGAGGCGGTCCCGCGATTGTCCCACGCAAAGTAAGGGATGAGCGTGAGCCGCGCGGCTTCCAGCGACTCCGCCTTGGTGGAACGTATCGCATCAACCGAAAGGCTAAGAACTTCGGCGCCGGCGATCGAAACGAACTTCTCGTTTGCGCTGTCCGCGACGTTTTCAGCGCTGACGAGGTAATTAAAGACGTGCCCCTGGTTGTCAGGCGACTCGGCGCAGTAGACGAGCGGCCCCCGCGTCACCGCAATGCGGCCGCGGTCGGCGGCGA
The DNA here is from genome assembly GCF_009177095.1 of Lacipirellula parvula. Lineage (NCBI taxonomy): Bacteria > Pseudomonadati > Planctomycetota > Planctomycetia > Pirellulales > Lacipirellulaceae > Lacipirellula > Lacipirellula parvula. The sequence continues at coordinate 4,924,181 of NZ_AP021861.1, read as the reverse complement.
CTTCGTTCCGACAGCGACTCGCACGCACCGGCATCGGTAGCAGCAACTCGATGCGGTCGTCGGCCTGCCACTCGCGCTCGACGATGGCAAAGCCCTTTGTCGTTTGAAACTTCACCTCCGCGCCGTTCACTTTGACACTTATCGGCGGGGCGGATTCGTTTGAGTTTGCGTAGTGGTACAGCTCTCCTGGAACGAAACGATCGGCCGTCCATGTTGGCACGCGCAATCGCACGGCGAACTTCGTCGGCCGCTCGGGCCGCAGCGTGACTTCGACGCGGCCATCGTACGGATACTTCGTCGTTTCGACTACCTCCGTGGGCGTGCCGGCAAGTGAGAGTTTCGTGCGGCTTGCGGCGTAGAGGCCGAGATAGAGCCCCGAGTCGTCGCTAGCGAAAATCATCCCCGGTACTTGCGGAATGAGGCGCGCGAGGTTCGTCGGGCAGCAAGCGGTGCCGAACCACGGAGCGCGACCGGCGTGCCCATGGTTGAACGGCCGTGCGCCGTCCGCGGCGAGCGGGTTGACATAGAAGAAACGGTCGCCGGCGAAGTTCACCCCCGCGAGGACGTTGTTGTAGAGCGCAACCTCGGCCACATCGAGATACTTCGCGTCGCGTTCGAGCAGAAACATGCGGAAGTTGAAGAAGACGTTGCCCACGGCCGCGCACGTTTCGTTGAACGCATCGGCATTAGGGAGATCGTATTCCGGACCGAAGCCTTCGATGCCGTGCACCGCTCCCAATCCGCCGGTGATGTGCATGCGGGTGTCGACGATGTTCGTCCAGATTTTGTCGAGCGCCTCGTCATACGCGTTAACGCCAAGCATCGCCGCCACGTCGGCCATCCCGGCGTAGAGGTAGGTCGCGCGCACGGCATGCCCCACCGGCTCCGTCTGTTTCGTTACCGGCGCATGTTGCTGGGCGTACGTCGGTGAGAAGACGCCCTCCCCTTCCGGCCGATGAGTTACGCCGCGGATGTCCAGAAACCGCTGGGCGAGTTTTAGATAGCGAGGGTTTTTCGTTGCTTCCGCAAGCCGCACCAAAGCCAGCTCGATTTCTTCATGCCCTGGCGCCTGGTTTACTGGCTTGCCGTCGTTATAAGCCGGGTCGCCCGCGAAAAAGACGCGCTCGACGTGCTGCGCATTTTTTTCCGCGACATCGAGCAGCGCTCGCTTCCCCGTCGCGTGGAAGTAAGCCACGGCGGCTTCGTAGAGGTGGCCGCAAATATAGAGCTCGTGACTATGGTCTTCGTAGGCGTACTTGCCGTCGCCCATCATGTCGATTTGAAGATGGGGGTAGAGCGTGCGGGCCGGGTGAAGGTAACCGTCGGGCTCCTGTGCTGCGGCAATTACCTCGACGATCTTATCCATCTGCCGCTCAAGCTCCGGGTCGCGCTCGACAGCCAGCAGGTAAGCCGCTCCCTCCATCACTTTGAAGAGGTCGGACGTTCGGAATCGTTCCGGGGCCGGCAGCTTTTCCGGTTTGTCGCCAGCCAGAATGGCGGCCGCGACTTTTAGATCGCCGAGCGCCTGCTCCGTTTGCTGGAAAGAGTAAGGGACGAGGACCTTGCGCTGCGTCTGCAATCTCGGCAGCCAGAACTCGTCGGTGAGCGTGACCGCTTCAAACGAAGCTGGCGTCACGGGGTAACCTGTCCGCTCCGCGGCAGCCGCTGGAACCGCGAGCAGAGCGAGCGCCAAACAGAAATATGATCGAACCATGAGGAGAGCTTCCGCCTGGACTGAGGATGTTTGCACCCTGTATTTTATCCTCAGCGAGTCTCCAACGAATTGAGTCTCTTAGTCAGCGGAAGGCTTAGGAAGTGCCCCACCTTCTAGCCCCGGGCTCCGCCCGGGGGTTGCGGTACGCGAGACGACGCCTATTGGTATCGAGGCTCACCCCTGGGTGGACCCCGGGGCTAGGGAAAGCCTTAAGGCTGCGTATCAGAAACCGCTAGCGGCGCTTCCTCGCTCTTTTCATCCGCCAGCGTCAGCCGATAAGAAAACGCTCCCAGCAACTCGCCGCGTTGCACGTTGTGGCAATCAAGACACTGCTTCGCGGCTCTCAGCGAACCGAGCATCCGGTACTCATTGCCGTCGTGGGAAACGATGACGTCGGCGTTCGCTTGCAGCTTCGCGAGCGAGTCGCTTTCGAACTCGTCCGAAGCCCGGGTTGGGATGTCGTTGGAATTCAATTGATCCATTCGCGGCAGGTGATCGAGCACATAGACGCGCGGCGTTTCGAACTTGAGGAGACTGACAAGCTCCAGCCGCTGCAATCGCCACTTGGACAACAGCTTGTCGCCAGCTAACGGGTTCTGGTGGAAGGCATGCTCGACGAAGCCCGCAACCGCGGTCCGAGGCGTTTGAACATAGCCAAATCCTTCGGCGTCCAAAAAGTCGCGGCGGCTCACTTCGTGCGCTGACTGAACCGCTCCGGTGGCGAGGCCTCTTCCGCCGGCGCGCCAGTTGGGGGTGAATTCGTCGTCCGTGAACTCCGCGTCGTCGAATCCGATGTCGCGTAAGGGCACGCGCACGAGCGTTTCCGTACGCGGTCTGATCATCCGCACCGGACCGAACCCTGCGGCACGCATGAACTGCTCATATTTCACGCTATGGATGAGCCGCAGTTGATGAGCCCGCCAGCCGTTGCTTTCATATTCTTGTTCGTCGCCGTTGAGTGTCGAGAGAATCGAAGCATCGCTGAGAGGCGGCGTGTTTGCAGTGGCACGCGGCACTTCATAGCTCAAGCGGTCTTCAACCGATTGAAATGGAAATGCTTGGCGGGCTGCCAGAATGCGGCGCACATTGCTGTTTCCGTAGATATACGCGTAAATGAAGGTGACAGACACGCAGAGCATCGCGATGCGTACTCGCGCGCTGAACGACGACGGAGGTCTGAATGCCAGCATAATCGCCGCGACGACCAAGAAAACGGCGGCGACGAGCGTGGCGATGGCGCCGATGCAAAGCGTGAAGAAGCCGATAAAGGGAAGCGCGACGGAGATCGCCGCCGTTTGTCTTCGCTCCGCGGCGGTCCAGCGAACGAACGCGGCAGCCAACATGAACGCGACCGCGGCTGAGAGCCAAAACTCCGGGCTGGCATAACCGACCTTGCTCGCGCACCAAGCGATCACGGCCGCGAAGGTAATGGCGACGAACAAGTCACGCGTGGTGAGTCGCATCCGGCCTGCCTGCGGTCGACGCCTGAAGAGGGGATAAGTCTGATGCCTTGATCCTATATCAGGTAGGCCGGCGTTGCGAGCGTTTTGTCTCGCGAGTTATAGCCCCGGGCTCCGCCCGGGGGTGCAGTACGCGAGACTACGCCTACTGGTATGGAGGCCGACCCCCGGGCGAAGCCCGGGGCTATTGCAACGCAGCCGGCGACGTGAAACCGTCAGCGCAAAAAAAGAAACCGCCCGCTGGAAACCAGCAGGCGGTTCTTTGGTTTTTCAATCTTTCAGCCACTGCCCGAGGCCGATGCGATATCCAGTAGGCTGCTCAGTAGCAGGCGTCGCTTAGTAACGACGACCGCCGCCACCGCCGCCGCCGTAACCGCCGCCGCCACCGCCGCCGCGCTTGCCACCGCCGCCGCCGTAGCCGCCGCCACCGCCGTAGCCGCCGCCACCGCCGCCGCTGCGGGGTTCCTTCGGACGGGCTTCATTGACCGTCAGCGCGCGACCTTGCGATTCCATGCCGTTGAGGCCGGTGATCGCAGCTTGAGCATCTTGGTCCGAACCCATTTCAACGAAACCGAAACCCTTTGAACGACCGGTGTCGCGGTCCATGATCACCTGAGCAGACTGCACGGTGCCGTAGGCCGAAAAGAGCTGCTCGAGATCGCTGTCGCTGATACCGTAGGCCAAGTTGCCTACGTATAACTTCTTGCCCATGATTGGGACTCCCTGAGAAAAACGAAAAACCGTGCCTCGGACCATGCCGCGGACTAGACCGACAGTATAACGGCCGCTACCACCCTGGATAGATAGCAGATGGCGGCTATTTCGGGATTCGCTCTTGACACACTTGCAACTCTGACAGGTCCCTTCGAGGAGGCGGACCGTTGCCCAGCAGTGCCTAATTTGGGCCAGTTTCTAGCCAGCGACGTAAAAAACGGAGAACCGATTCTTCGTAAAGCGCGGGATCGGCAGCGAAGAGGTCAACGTGGGCGGCGTCGGGAAATTCGACCAACCTCTTCGGTTCTACGGCCGTTTGGTAGAGCCGCCGCGTCTCCGCGATGGTCGTATGTTCGTCTTTCGTGCCCGACATAATGAGCACCGGACAGCCGACCGCCGCGATGTGGTCGATGGGACGCAGCGTCGAACAGGCGATGCCCAACCGCGGTTCGACTTGGCAGAGCAGTAGCGGAGCCGCGACGCCCGCGAACGGCCCAAGCCGCATGCGTAGCCGGTCGTAGATGGCTTCCTCAATGGTCGGGTAGACGGATTCCAGCACCAAGGCGTCGATGCCCAGCGGAGAGGCAAGCAGCGCCGCCGCCCCTCCCAACGATCGGCCGACGACGCCGACTCGATGGCCGGGGATGCGACTACGAACATAGGCCACAGCGGCGACTGCGTCGGCGCTTTCGAGGTAGCCGAGGGTGATCTTTTCCCCCGGCGTTTCGCCGTGGGCTTGCATGTCGATCAGCAACACGTCGAAGCCATGCTGATACAGCAGTTTCGCTCGGCTAAGCATCGTGAGCCGCGAGCCACGGATTGGATGGAGCAGAATGACAGTCGCCGTCGAGTTGGGCGCCGCTAGGTACCACGCCGCCACCGGAGTTTGCCGTGCGGTCGTAAGGGGCAGCGTTTCGAACGGCAGTTCAGCCGGAGGCGATCCAACGATCGCATTGGCCGAGGCGAGGAGGCTTCCTCCCAGAAACCAGGCGGTGGCAAGCGTTCCCAACAGCAGCGTTGCCGCGACGCCAACGCCCCAGCGGATCCAGCGGCGCTTCGGCGGGAGCGGAGGCTGTTCCAGGCTTGCAACTCCTAAAAGCGAATCACGTTGGCTATCACTTAAGCCGAGCGAGCAGTTCCGATTGGAGTTGCTCCACCGCTTCGCAGTCGCACACGCCGGTGCAGTTGAGGTGGCCGAACGGTAGGATGACGACGTCGTCGACGCCGTCGAGACGGCCCCGTTTTAAGGCAACGACGCCGTCGCCCTTCCCTTCGACGAGCTCTTCCATGTCGGCAAGGAGGTTGTCGACGCGGCCGGTGCAGTCGCGAAAGCCGGGGCAGCGGCCGCCGGTTTCTTGGAGCGCGGTGCGCATCCATTTCACTTCGCCGTCGGTGACCTTGGCGGAGGTGCCGAGGAAGATCGCATAGCGGACTTTGGGATTGCGAGGACGAGCATTGAGTTCGGTGAGAAACGGCGAGCCGGGAACCATGTCGTCGGCTGCTTCGCCGAGGCCGTCGATCACCGAGTCGCGCCAGCGGGTCCAGCCGCCCCCTTCTGAACGGCCGAGCCAGTGTTCCCACACGTCGGTCGCGACGGCGACGTGGGCGAGCATTGTGCCGTGCGTCGGCGGTGCGATCATCACCAAGCGGTCGACGTTGCCGGGATCAAGCTCAGCGTTTTCCAGGCAGGCGCGAGCGACGAGGCCGCCCATCGAGTGGGTGACGATCGCGAGTCGTTGGTTCGGATGTTCGGCGGCGATCTCTTTCAGCCGCTGCGACAGTCGGGCGGCCGATTCGGTGATCTCCCAGTCGTTGGGGTACGCGAACGTCGCACACGGATAGCCCGCCTTACGAACCGGCTCCATGACGGCGGCGTTCTTGAGCGGGTTGGAGTTGTAACCATGGACTAGCACGACGAGCGGCAGTTTGGGATTGGCGGCGGCCTTTGTTTCCCAATCGTCGTCGAAGGTCATGCCGTAGCGGGCTTCGTCTTCTTCGTCCCACACGCGGGTGCGGAGCCAGCGGCGGAAGCTGTAGTCGGTGGCTTCGCGGACGACGGCCTGCGAGACGGCGAGAACTTTGCTCTCCTCGGAATCGGAGGAAGTCGCCTCAACGTCGTCGGCGACCTTGAGGGCGAGGTGGACAGCAGCATCGGCGGCGATCGCGACCTCCGACGTCGCATCATCGGCGGACGTGGCGCCCATGGGAAGCATGGAAAGTAGCGCGGCGAACAGCGCCCAGCGCCGGAGGGTTTGAGAAATCATTCTCTGTTCAGAACTCCGCATAGGATGACGCGATGCCGGCGAAGTGCCTAAGCAGGAAAGCGTCAACTTGTCGGGAATGCTACTTCGTCACGTCCTTGCCACATTATAGGGGCTCGGTCTCCGTACGGGGCAAGCGTGAGGCAGGTTCGGTTGTCCGCGATGCTACCGCCAACCGCGCCTGCGGCGTTTGTTAAAACGGGGGGATTAAAGCGAACGAGCGGGAGGCGTTGGTCGCCCCCCGCCCGTTGGCAGGTTTCGCAGTCGAATTTTTCCAAGGTTCCGCGGGCGCGGACGAATACTAAAACTCGTCGCCGGCGTCTTCCTCGTCGTTGGAGCTAGATCCTTTGCCGACGGGCATGTCTTCCATCCCGCCGGAAGCCATGATTTTTTGCTTGATCTCCTCGGCAATCTGCGGGTTCTGCTTGAGGAACTCGCGAGCCTTCTCCTTGCCTTGGCCGAGTTGCATCTCGCCGTAGCGGAACCAGGCCCCGGTTCGGGCGACGAACTTTTTCTCCATGCCGAGATCGAGGATATCGCCCTCGTAGCTAATGCCGTCGGTATGCATCATGTCGAACTCAGCCACGCGGAACGGCGGGGCGACCTTGTTCTTCACGATCTTCACGCGGACCCGTTGGCCGACGACGTCTTCGCCTTCCTTCAGCTGGCCAATGCGGCGGACATCGATACGGCAGGAGGCGTAAAACTTCAGAGCACGGCCGCCCGGGGTGGTTTCGGGGCTACCGAACATCACGCCGATCTTTTCGCGGATCTGGTTGATGAAGATGACCGAGGTTTTGGCCTTCGCGATGGCGCCGGTCAGCTTGCGGAGCGATTGGCTCATCAGACGGGCCTGCAGGCCGACGTGCGAATCGCCGATTTCGCCTTCGAGTTCACGCTTCGGCACCAAGGCGGCGACCGAGTCGACAACGATGACGTCGACCGCGTTGCTTTTGACGAGCATTTCGGTGATCGTCATGGCCTCTTCGCCCGAGTCGGGCTGGCTGACCAGGAGGGTTTCCAGGTCGACGCCGAGCTTCTTCGCCCAAGTAGGGTCGAGGGCATGTTCAGCGTCGATGAACGCCGCGATGCCCCCTGCCCGTTGGGCTTGGGCGATCACGTGGAGGGCGAGGGTAGTTTTACCGCTCGATTCAGGGCCGAAGCATTCGATGACGCGGCCGCGGGGGATGCCTTGGCCGCCGAGGGCGAGGTCGACCGAGAGGCTGCCGGTCGGAATGCCCTCGATCCGCCGCTGCTTGTCGGCGCCGAGGGGCATGATCGAGCCTTCGCCATACTGCTTTTCGATAGCGGCGACCGTGTTGCGAAGCTCCGAACTGGCCTCGAGCATGATGTCGGCGGCCGATTTCTTGGCGCTCTTGTCGACGGCTCCTTTGCCAGCTTTTTCGCCCTTCTTGGCGGGAGCCTTTTCTTTTTCCTTCTTAGCCATGCCGTTTCTCGATGCGGTCGTTGGATTGGCGGTTGTAGCGGCAACCATGATTTGGGGTCCCTATTTAATAGCAGAATAGAAGGGAGATCGGAATTGGCCGGCTACGACCGCCGGGCGTTCATCTTTGTACTGTACGCACGGATACTATATGAGTGTTCAGTGGCTAGTGCAAGAGAAATTCAGGTTTTTTGTTGGAACGCTAGCAGCATCCTGTAGCCGCGGGTCAACGACCCGCCGGAGCGCCTCCCGCACGAGCCGGTCAGCGCGAGGGAACTCAGGAAGCGAAGAACGGAACGCGGATTTTTCGCGGGTTGGGCGGATGGACGCGGATCGTTTTGGAGGGGAGGCAAAATTGGGTCGTGGGGTCGTAAGTGTGCGACCCCCAGAACTAGGGAGGAAAACCAATGAATGAATCGCAGCATTCCCCCATTCGCACCTTGGTGGTAGTCGACGATAATCGCCTCGGCGGGTGTCCTCGCCGTATCTTCCACCCTCAGGGCGAACCTCTGATGCAGGTATCTGACGAAATCCTGAAGTGCGTCGCGTTTCTATCGTGCCTCACCGCAGCAGGCCAAGAAGACAGGGGGACGGCCTTTTTTGTTTCGCAGACATTTCCAGGCGGCCAACCCGGTGAAGGTGTTCTATTCGCAGTGACGGCTAAGCATGTAATCGATAAAGCCAAGAGCAAAGGGACCGATGGCAAGGTTTACTTTAGGTTGAACAGGAAAGACGGAAACGCGGAGTATGTGGCAATCCCAGTAACGGATTGGGTTAAGCATCCGAAAACCAGCGCTGATGTCGCTATCGCCACGATTGATTTAGATTTCTTGGTTTACGATCATTTGAGCATTCCACAAAAGATGTTTGTCAGTGATCCACAGGAAACCGCCCACGGCATCGGCCCTGGCTCCGATCTGTTTTTTCCCGGTTTATTCGTTCGGCATAAGGGAACTAAATCTAATATCCCCATCATTCGGACAGGTACCATTGCTGCCATGCCCATCGAGCCAATTGAGACGGACCAAGGTACTGTAAGGGCATACCTTGCTGAAGCCAGATCGATTGGAGGACTGAGTGGGTCGCCGGTGTTCACTCATCTTGGCCTCAATTACACCACGCCGATTCATTTTTTGGGCTTGGTCAAGAGCCACTATGACATCGAAGATTGCTTGGACGTTTCAAAGCAGATAAATATGGGCATCGCTCTTGTCGTCCCTGACGATGACATTCTGGAACTGCTAAATAGCGATGTCTTCGACCCCGCCAGAAAGGCTGCGCAAGACGAGTCGGCTGAGCGTCGCAGAAAACTCCTGCCCAAAGATGACTAAGTGAACCGTCTTAGGCAGTCCTCTGTCCTCACGTCATCATGTCACTATTTTGCTTTTAGCCCCGCTACCTAGTCTCTGCTCTCCGTCTCTGGAGAGCGGCCCGCGTCTTGGCGGCGCAGCAACCTTATAAGTTGCCGTAGGGGGTCGGTATGCGCCGACTGGGATCGTAACCCTCTCTCTCCGCTCAGCGTTTCTTGCGAGCGAGGAAGCCTTTCAGAGCCTCCGTCACCACCGCCGACTTGGACAGCCCCTGCGCCTCCGCGTAGCCAGCCAGGTCTTGGGCGAGCCCCTCAGGGACGCTAACTGAGACCACCACCGTCTTGCCGTCCTGCTTGGGCGGCCGGCCCGCGCCATCCCGCGCACCGCCATGCTGCGCTTTTTTAGCCATGACATTCCCTTGAAATAATTATTAGCGAATTCATGTTGCGGTGCAACTTGATTTTACTATAATTGCATTCAAGTGGTCGGGCAAGACCACGAAAAAAACCCCGCTGAAACCCGGCAAGGTTCCAACGGGGCGTCCGAAATCGAGCTTACGCCTGATTCCAGCCTAGAGAACTGAATTATGGCGTTGGCTCCCAACCGTGGGAAGTCAGCCGTGATAGCCATCGTTTGTCAGCACGAAAACCGCCGCACGAACGGCAAAACCGCCTCTGGAGCCAAGCGATTCCGTTGTAAGGAATGCGGCAAGAGCTGGACGGAATCGACCGAAACCCTCGGCGGGCTCCGCATCGGCCTCGACCGCGCTGCCCAGATCGTCGAAATGCTCTGCGAGGGTATATCGGTCCGCTCGATCGAGCGCATCACGGACACCAGCAAGAAAACCATCCTCTCGCTCCTGACGCTCGTTGGCGAGCGCTGCGAGGCGTTCATGGCCGAACAGATCAAGAGCGTGCCGGTCGATGACGTGCAAGTAGACGAAATCTGGAGCTACGTGTTATGCAAGCAGGCGACCGCCGCCCGCAAAAACTACGTCGGCGGCTGCGGCGATACCTACTGCTTCACGGCCATCGAACGCCACACCAAACTCTTGATCGCGTTCCATTCGGGCCGCCGCACGATGGAGGACACGAACACGTTCTGCCGCAAGCTGCACGTCGCCACGTCGGGCCGGTTCCAACTCTCCACCGATGGGTTTGCTCCCTACGAGCATGCTGTGGCTTGGAACCTCGGCCAACGGGTCGACTACGGCCAAGTGGTGAAGATATTCGGCAGCCAGGGCAAGGAAGAACAACGCAAGTACAGCCCCGCCAAGATAGTGGGCATGAAGCGCACGGCAGTCTCAGGCTAGCGGTAACGACGCATTTCCACTTAGCGAGCACGAGTTGGATGCAGGAAAGCGCGCACTGGATGATCTTTTCAGTAATGCGTCAAAGTATAGAACGACGCAAAGCTATCGCGAGTTAATGGCGTTCATCGCAAAATTTCGGAAGTACGCTCCATTCAATGCGATGCTTGTTCATGTGCAAAAACCAGGGGCGCGGTTTGTGCTGCCGGCTCACCAATGGAGAAAGAATTACAAACGAACAATCAGGCCCGATGCTCAGCCTCTCGTAATCCTGCAGCCGATGGGGCCAGTAATGTTTGTGTTCGACGTTAGTGAGACTGAGGGCGCTCCGCTACCTGCTGAAGTAGAAGCCCCGTTCAGCATTCGATCAGGGAAAATTAGTTCGCAACTCAGTTCTACTATCGAGAACGCAAGACGAGATGGGGTTAGGGTGGCGCAGCCAGCACACGGCTCACAAATGGCGGGATCAATACGTCGAGCTCAGTTTGACGGTGGGGCGGTGGAATTCCGTGAGACTCAAGTGCCGCTCAGGTACGAGCTACTGATGAACGCCAATCACGACGAATCTTCCAGGTATTCGACGCTTGTGCACGAATTGGCCCACCTATATTGCGGCCATCTCGGGACGCCAAATCCAAAATGGTGGCCCGATCGCGGCAACCTCTCGCATGATGTGGAGGAGTTTGAGGCGGAGTCGGTTTGTTATCTGGTTTGCAAACGAATTGGTCTGGAGACTAAGTCCGACGAGTACCTAGCAAGCTACTGCGACAAAAATAGAAACGTGCCACATATTAGCCTCGATCGCGTTCTGAGTGTCGCACGTCAAATTGAGGAAATGGGGCGTCGAAAACTTTCGGTGAGACGTAGATAGCTTTTCCGGGTTGCTCGCAATTCAATCGAGTGGCATGTCGTTGGGGGGCTTATGCACTGCGACACGTCAGTGGCACCTAGTGGTGAGGCCGTGCGACGCTCAATGCAAGGACGTGCGTTGACTCCACCATCGGTGGAGTTTGGGTGAAGTATTGGCTGAGGTATTTCGGGTGCCACTGGCATCTTGCCAGTGAGAAACGGGGTAATGCTTGCCCTATATTGCAGGCAGCAGGAGACCTCGTCTTTCAGGCTGCTTGCGGATCGGTCGTTAGGCGTGCCGTTGAGGTCCTTCCGCACTGGCGGCACGCCAGTGGCACCCGACGCCCCGGTCAGAGCCGTGATCGTACCGACGCAAAAGAGCGGCTGAGTGGTTAGACTGGATCGCTTGCCGGTTGGTAAGCTCTCGCCGGCCACCACACTGCCCTGCCTCGCTCCACAACCCGCCATGCCTGCGCCTCTGACTGTTGACCAACCTGCCGAACTGTTGGCCTTTCTGTTTTCGAGCCATGCCGACGTGAAAAAGGCGAAGGTGCGGCAGTGGCTCAAGCATGGGGCGGTGCAGGTGAACGGTCGGTCGACCACTCGTTTCAATCATCCGCTGCAGGCGGGGGATGTGGTCTCGATTCGGGGGAAGGAAGAAGTTCGCGCCGAAGCCTTGTTGCCGTTCGGCATGAAGATTGTGTTCGAGGATGCGGCGTTGATTGTGATCGACAAGCCGGCTGGTTTGTTGAGCATGGCGAACGAGACGGAGCGGGAACGGACGGCCTACGCTCACCTGATCGAGTATGTACGCCACGGTACGCCCCGCAGCCAGGAGCGGGTGTGGATTGTTCATCGGCTCGATCGCGAGACGTCGGGCCTGATGGTCTTCGCGCGGTCCGAGGAGATGAAGCAGGCGTTGCAAGGGGCATGGAATGAAGCCGACAAACGCTACCTGGCGGTTGTCGAAGGAAAGCTGGCGGCTGGCGCGGGGGTGATCTCGTCGCACTTGGACGAGAGCCAACCTTACCTTGTGTACAGCGTGCGGCAACCCAACGAGCAGACGCGGCCGGCGGTGACGCACTATCGCGTGCTGAAGCGCGGCGAGGAATACGCGCTCGTCGAGTTGACTCTAAAAACGGGGCGGCGGAATCAGATTCGAGTCCACTTGGCCGATGAGCGATGTCCGGTCGTCGGCGACGGTAAATATGGCGCGCGCACCAATCCGGTGCGGCGACTGGCGCTCCACGCGAGTATGCTGCAGTTCCCGCACCCGGTCTCAGGGGAAGTGCTGAGGTTTGAATCGCCATTGCCGGCGGAGTTGGCGGGGCTGGTGTGGGTTGCGAGTAGCGAGTAGCGAGTTGCGGGCTGAGTTCATGCCGCTCGCGGATGATTCATCTTTTACTTGTGGGAAAGCGATGAAAAAATCAACCAAGGTCACGATCGCGTTGATTGCGATTTTAGCGTTCACCTTCAGCAGTTGGTTGTGGTACTCGAAGTACCGCTTCGGGCGTGCGATCGAAAATCGGGCCACGCCGGAAGCGGCGGTTCCCTAATGTTTTTCTTCGAGCAATGGCGAGGGCGTCGGTCGGGCTTCCAATTCGTAATGAAGACGCCGAGCGATGACGCTGGCCGTTGCGTGCTATGCTCAGGCTGAGCGCCGAACCTGCTGATGATTCTTAAAACACAGCTTGCCGAGTTCCTGCAGAAGCATCCGGCGCCGCATGCCGTGGCGGCGGTTTGTGGTAACGGCGAGTTGCTGGAGGTGGCGTCGAAGAGCGACGCCGAATTCGGCGAGTTGGCCGACCCCGCGGGGACGCCGTTTCGAATTGCTTCGATGACGAAGTGTTTTGCGGCGGCGGCCATATTGAAATTGCGGGATGCGGGGCGGTTGCAGCTCGATCGCAGCGTGGCGGAGTATGTGCCGGAGTTGCGGCTTGATGAGCGGTGGAAGCGCGTGACGGTGCGACGGCTGCTGCGGATGCGCTCCGGCTTGCCGGCGGCCGATGATCCTTGGGCTGATCGGAAGTTGGGAGAGCCGGATGCGTTTCTAAATGCGGAGCTGTTCGCTGGCGTGCAGTTCAGCAACGACGCTGGCGAGGAGTATCAGTACTCGAACTTGGGGTACATGCTGCTCGGTCGCGTGATCTCGAATATCGCGGGGGTGAGTGCGCTTGAGTACATCGAGCGAGAGTTGCTATGGCCGCTAGGGATGGAGCAGACGAGTTGGAAGTATGCGACGGGCGACAATAGGACGCCGCGCGGCGCCGCCGGGTTTCGCCGGGCGGGCGAGGGGTTTCGGGCGGAGACGGAGTTTCACGTCGAGTCGGACTTGGCTGTGTTTGGCGGACTTTGTTCGACGTCGCGCGACCTCGCGCGGTGGGTCGGGTTCTTCACTGATGCGCATGAAATGCACAGCGCTCGCAGTTCGCAATTCGAACAAGTGCTGGCGGCGAGTTCACGACGAGAAATGGAGCGGCTAACGGCCGTGATGCACCCGATCGATTCGGTCGGTCGCGCGACGAATGCGATGGGTTATGGCTACGGCCTGCGCGGAAACTTTATCGGGCAGGAGTGGTTCGTGGGGCACTCTGGCGGGCTGCCGGGGTTTGGAAGCCACATGAGCTGGTCGCAGACGCGCGGGATTGGCGTGATCGCGCTGGGGAACGTCACTTACTTCCCCGCGAATGAATTGTGTCGCGAGTTGTGGCTGGAGATTCAAGCCGACTCGCCGCGGGCAATTGCACCGCTGGTGCATGGGGAAGAGTTGGTGCTGCGGCGCGGCGAGGCGCTTGTGGCGGCGGTGCGGAGCGATGCGGCGGCGCTGCCAGCGGAGTTGTTTGCTTACAACGTGCCGCTCGATATGGATCTGACGGAACTGCTAGCGAAACTGCGAAAGGCCCTACTGGCAGTTCACACGGCGGCGATTGAGGTACGGGCCGAGCGTGGGCTCGCGGGACGAATCGAGGTGAGTGGCGAGTCAGTGGTCTTCTTTTCGCTGGCGCCGGCGGAGGGGATGAGGATTCAGCGGGTTGATTTTTATGGGGAGTAGGCGTCCGGGGTGAAGTTGAGCAGCCTCTTGCGGCTGTGCCGTCCTGTTGCAGTGGGTGGCACTGGCATCTTGCCAGTGAGAGGCGGTGACAAGGTTAGCAGGCAGCAGGATGCCTTTCACTGCGGGCTGCTTGTGGGTCGGTTCTTAGGCACGCCGATGTGGTGCTTCTGCACTGGCGACACGCCAGTGGCACCCTTATGTTTCTCTCAGCAGATTTACGGCGGCGGCGGCGACTTGGCGGGCGGCCGCGGGCGTTAGCTTTTGGTTCGTCGCCATTCGGTACCAGATGGCGCCGTAGATCATTTCGACGAGTTCCGCGGGGACTTCGAACCCTTCTGCTTCGTTTGCACCGCTCGACAGTACCGTCTTGAGGTCGTCGACGCGGCTTTGCAGGTACTCGTCGTAGAATTGCTGCGCGAAGTCGGAGTTGATGAGCGCCTCGGAGAGAAGGCTGCGGAAGACGACGCCGCGGGGGCCGGTGAGGCGGCGGTACGCGGCGATGAGGAACTTTTCGAGGTCGATCTCTAGGTTGCCGGTGACGCGGACCTTCACCACGGCGCGGGCGTCGCGGGCAAAGGCTTCCAGCACGACGGCCGCCTTCGAGGGCCACCAGCGGTAGACCGTTTGTTTGCCGACGCCAGCTTCGGCGGCGATTCCCTCGATGGTGAGTTGGGCGTAGCCGACTCGTTCGGTGAGGCGTAGCGAGGCGGCGAGGATGGCCTCCTGCGTGGCAACGCTGCGGGGGCGGCCGGGGCGAACCGCATTACGAGACGATGCGTCTTGTTTTTGCATAAAGTTCATTGTACGATCTCCGCTGACAATTGCACGCGATCATTTCCCGCCTCCCCTACCCTCCCCCGCCTCAGGCCGCTTGGCATGAATCTCTCCGCGGTGTTCCCGTTCATGGTGCTGGTTTCGGCGCAGTATGCCGGCGAATTGGCGGCGCGCGCCAGCGGGTTACCTGTGCCGGGGACGGTGATTGGCGGCGTTGGCCTATTCGTGGCCCTTTGCCTCATACCGGGATTGCATGCGCGGATCGCGCCGTTTTCGCACACGCTGCTGCGGAACATGCTGTTATTCTTCGTGCCGGCGAGCGTCGGCGTCATGGCGATCTTCGGCGACATTGCCAGCCACGGGCCGCTGCTATTGGCGGTGCTGGTGGCGACCACCTGGGCGACGGCCTTGGCAGCGGCGCTGACGTTTGATGCACTTGGCGGGCGGCGAAAGGATGGGGCTTCGTGATTTCGCAGCTCGCACTGTTCTCTCTGACCATCACGCTGGTCTGTTACGAACTTGCCGAAGCGCTATTCCGCTGGTCGGGGCGGCGCGCGGTTTTCAATCCGCTGTTGTGGGCGGTGGCGCTGATTGTGCCGTGCCTGTTGCTGCGTGGGATTGAGTACCGCGATTATTTTGCCGGCGTCCAGTTGCTGCACTTCTTGTTAGGGCCCGCAACGATCGCACTAGCGGTGCCGTTGTACGAGCAGCGACAACGCGTGCGAGCGGTGCTCGTGCCGCTGGCGGGCGCGACATTGGCCGCCGCGGTGACGAGCTTGGTCGTCACCCTCGGGATGTTGCTGGCAGCGAAAGCGGGGAAGTCGCTCATCGCGTCGCTGGCGCCCAGGAGCGTGACGACTCCGGTCGCGATGGCGGTGGCCGAGCAGTTCGGCGGCAACCCAACTCTGACGGCGAGCATCGTCATCATCACCGGCGTGTTTGGCGCGATCACGATTCCGGGCGTGCTGGCCGTAACGGGGCGAGTTCTCGGCCCACCGTCGGCGGCGGCGGAGGGACTAGCGCTGGGGATGTCGGCGCACGGGGCGGGCGTGGCGAGGGCGTTTCAAGATGGGAATGAAACCGGCGCGTTTGCGGGCCTGGCGATCGGGCTGCATGCCGTGGCGGCGGCGGTGCTGATTCCGCTGGCGATGAAGGCGATTGGGATTTCTTGATCAATGTCGCGGACGTTTGTGTGGACGCTATCGCACGCTATCTGAATTGAAGTGAGAATTCACTCGGCGCGTCAGCACTGGCAAGATGCCAGTGGCACCCAAAGGAGAGTGAAAGTGCCTCAGTCGTCAGGCAGCAGATTCGGATTCCACGCCACTTCCCAGAGGTGGCCGTCGGGGTCGGCGAAGTAGCCGGCGTAGCCGCCCCAGAAGGTGTCTTGGGCTGGTTTGATGATCTCGGCGCCGGCGGCGACGGCTTGCTGCATGAGCGCGTCCGCTTCTTCGCGCGAGGCGACGTTGTGCGCGAGCGCGAACTCCGTGCTGCTGCGCGGGCCCTGTGGAATCGTGGCGTCGCGGGCGAGGCTGGCGCGCGGGAAGAGGGCGAGTTTCAGGCCCGGCTGCATGTCAAAGAACGCCACGGCGCCATGCTCAAATTCTTGGCCGATGATGCCGGGCGTCGCGAGGCCGAGGCCGTCGCGGTAGAAGGCGACGGCTCGTTCGAGGTCGTCGACGCCAAGGGTGATGAAAGTGACGCGAGGTTTCACGGGGAGCTTGATACGCGTTTGCGGACTCAGGGGGAGGACGCTGCGGAGGGGCTGTCGGGCTGAAAGCCCAACCTACGCGTGGCCAGCAGCGGGGCGGCGAGGGCGAGCAGGAGTGCGGCGCTCGGCTCCGGGATGCTTTGCACCGCTACTTCAGCGCCGATTACCGGCTGGCTACGGCCGAAGTTTCGCTGCCAGGTGAGGAAGTCGCCGCCCGTGAAGTTGGCGCCGACGTACTGTTCCCAAACGGCGAGGTCTTGCGCGTTGACGACGTCGTCGAGATTGAAGTCGCCGATGAGGTTCGTGCGGCCGGCGACGCGCGTCGGCGGGCCGACGTCGATGTGGAGGTGGTCTTGATGGCCGCCCGAGGTGTCGTAGTACAACGGTACGCTCGGCCGGGCCGCGTGGATGCCGTCGTAAATGTCTTGGTTCGACGTGATGAAGCGGATGACGTGGCCGCTGGCCACGGTGTCGGCGAACGCGACGGCGTGCTTGATGACGTTCGCTTCGTCGGTGCTGGTAACGCCGTTGCCCCAGTTGTGGGTGGAAGCGGCCGTCGCCAGATCGATGTCGGTGCCGACGAGATGCGTCGAGTGCCACTGAGACGAGCCATAGCCGTCGACCGTCGAGAGAGCAGTAATGCGTTGCGTGATTCCCGTCGCGGCTTTCGCGTTGATCGATCCCTTGGCGATCAGGTCGAGCGTCCAACTGGTGGCGTAACTTTCCGACACGGCTGAGACAGTGTATGCCGAAGTCGGCACGATTTTTTGGAAGGTCGGCGCGTTCTGCGCGTTCAGCCAGCCGGCCGTGGTGGGGCCGATGATGCCGTCGGCGTTGGCTTGCGTCGTGTTGATGCCGCCGATGAAGGCGCCCTGAAAGGTCTTGAGCGCCGTGGCCGTGCCTGCGCCGAAGTCGGCGTCGACGGCGACCGGGGCGCCCCCTTCGCTGACGAATCCAAAGTAGCGGAGCCGCTGTTGCTGTTGAGCGACGAAGAGCGGATTGTTTGCGGCCCGCCCTTGGCTTTCGGAGCTTTGGCCAACCGAGCCGGCGCCGGCGCCCGTATAGCCGGGTTGCACGGTGACGCTGAACGTTTGCGACACGCCGTTGACGAGCAGGCTGCCATTCAGCACGCCTTGGAAGCCGCGCGCCGTTGTATTCACATCGCCGAGTGCGGCCGTGTTACGGGCGGGGTTCGGAAAGACCCAAAATCGTCCGGAATTGGCGAATGGTTGAGCCGTGAGGAGGTCGCTCGTGAGCACCGTATGACCGGTGAAGCTGCTGAGGTTGAGATCCGAGAACGTCGAACCGGGCGAGACTCCCGGGAGGCCGGCGAGATTGATTTCGATCGCGTCGCCGCTACGGCCGAAGAAGCCGAAGTCGGCGGCGAGCGCTGCCGGGGCGGGAACAATCGCTGCGGCGAGTGCGAGAAGGCGTAACCGTTGAACCATGCGAGACCTCGGAGCCGCCGGCGTCGATCAGGGAAACTACAGGTGTAGTTTACTTGGGCGGGGTGTGGGGGGCACTCTCACTGGTGCGCAGGGGATGCTCTGCGTTGCGATGGGGAACTGGGCGTGGCGCCGCCTGGTCGCTGAAGCGACTCAGGCCGATGAGTCAGGATCGCGGCGGGATTCGTCGTTCGGGCTGATGGGAATTGCTGTGGCTGCGGGTATCGGCATGCGAGATGATACTCGGCGTGAAGGCATCGCACGCGTGCCGCGCAGAGCGTCGTTACGCGAAGTGATAAATCCCTCCCCTGGCCCCTCCCTTCAAGGGAGGGGGAAAAACTGTGGCAGCCGCTGGTCGGATTGAATCGCTTGATCAGTTTCGCGGGTACACCGTGGCGGGGATGTTCGTCGTGAACTTCCTTGGCTCGTATGACGCGATGCCGGTGGCGCTTACGCATCAGAACAACTTCTGCAGTTACGCCGACACGATCATGCCGCAATTTTTCTTTGCGGTGGGGTTTGCGTTTCGGTTGACGTTTGGGCGGCGCGCGCAGACCGCGGGGCTGCGGCAAGCGTATGGGCATGTGGTGCGGCGATTGCTGGGGCTCGCGCTGGTGGCGCTAGCGATTTGCGCGGCGCCGACGGTGGCGGAGCATTGGAGCGAACTTGTGGCGCTGGGGCCGCTCGGCGTCCTGCAGCGCGGCGTGCGGGCGTGGTTTCAGACGCTCATGCACATTGCGGTGACGTCGCTGTGGATCTTGCCGGTGATTCGCAGCGGGGCGCTGGTGCGTGCGGCGTATGCCGTGGCGTCGGCCATCGCGTTCGCGGCGCTATCCCACTGGTTTTACTTCGCGTGGGTGCAGCGTGGCGGAATCGACGGCGGGGTGCTGGGGTTTCTGGCGTGGACGACGCCGATGATCGTCGGCACGCTGGCGTGCGATGCCGTGGTGGGCGGCGATTCCGCTGGGCGGTTGCGAAAGTTGTTCGGCTGGAGCGTGGCGCTGATGGCGGTCGGTTGGCTGTTGTCGTGCGGTTCGTCGTTATACGACGTGTCGCCAGAGCGGCCCGATTCGAATCCGCAGGAAACGTGGGCGGTCGACCCGATGGCGCCGAGTGCCGAGCGGTGGGCGACTCACTCGCTTCGGGCGATTGAGCCACCGTTCGTGCCGCCGCCAGGGCCGGAGCTGCGGGAAGAGAATTTTTGGATGATGAGCCAGCGGGCGGCGACGTTGAGTTACCACCTGTTCGCGGCCGGCGTGTCGCTCGGCGTGTTCGCGCTGTTTCTCATCGCGTGCGACGAGTGGGGCTGGCGGTTGGGGCTGTTCCGTACGCTGGGCACTAATGCGCTCGCGGCGTATGTGCTCCACGGGATTGTGGGGAACTCGGTGGAGCGATTTTTGCCGGGGGATTCGCCGGGGTGGTATGTCTTGGGCGGGTTTGTGATTTACTTTGCTGTGACGTGGGCGTTTTTGCGGAAGTTGGAGAAGGATGGGGTCTATTTGAAGTTGTGATTGGAGAGCTACTCGTTGAAGCCACCGGCAGAGAATCTTGCTCAACGGCTAGCTGCGGGAAGCACGGAGAAAATGAAACCCTGAGGTCCCCTCCCCTTGAAGGGGAGGGTTAGGGAGGGGTGACGGCGGCTGGTACCAGGGTTCGTTACCCCCTCCCCAGCCCTCCCCTCAAGGGGGAGGGAGCCAAAACATTTCTCTCGAGAAGGTTGGCGAGTTAGCAGTTCGTCCACCGGCGGAGCCGGTGGCTTGGATGCGGTCGCCGGGCTGAAAGCCCGAGCTACGGCAGCTCAAGCGTCGCCGTGACGGGGTAATGGTCGGAGGGATAACGACTGCCGTCATGCGTGCGGATGATCGTGGCGTCCTTTACTTGCCACTGCGGCGAGACGAGTACGGCGTCGATCTTCGGTCCCTTCTCGACGCGGCCGAAGCCGTGGAACGTGCCGATGTTTTTTTCGTCCGGGTGAGCGACGCTCAGCGTGTCGCGCAGGCCCCCCTGCTCAACCAACGCGACCATTGCTGGGTTGTTTGGTTGGGCGTTGAAGTCGCCCATGATGATCACTGGCTCGTCGTCACCGCTGATTTTCTTCAGTTGCTCGCAAATTAGCTTCGCACTGTTGAGGCGCGCTGGTTGCGACTCGTGATCCCAGTGGGTGTTGAGGGCGACGATGCGACGTTTGTTGGCCTGATCGAGCAACCGGACCCAGGTGGCGATGCGCGGCAGGTTGTTGCCCCATGACCGCGAGCCGGGCACCGTTGGTTCGTCAGAGAGCCAAAACGTGCCGGCGTCGCTCAGGTGAAAGCGGTCGCGGCGGAAGTAGATTGCGGAGAATTCGTCGCTGCCGTCGGCGCGGCGGCCGACGCCGACGTTGATGTATTCGGGCAATGACGCGTTTAGTTCTTCAATCTGGATCGGATGGGCTTCTTGAACGCCGAAGACGGCGGGCTTTTCGTCGCGAATGACGCCGATTGTCAGATCGCTGCGTTTCGACCAGACATTCTCGCCGTCGTCGCCGGTGGCGAGGCGGATGTTGAACGTCATCGCCTTGAGGGGCTCGCCGGCGTTGGCGGTAGAAGCGATCGCGAGAACCGTAACGGCCGCGAGTATGGGGAGCATTCTCGTAATCATCGGGATTCCTCGAAGACAAGTCGATCGGCAACGGCCTGAAATAGCGACCCCACGGCCAGCCGAGTACAATGGATTCCATCGCTCGCCGGCGTGCAAGCCGTGGAGCCCACACGAGACCATCGCATGCGTATCGGCGCCATCCCCCAGGTTTATCGCAACGTCAATCGTTGGCGGGAGATTCTGTCGATCCTCAGCAAGTACGGCCTCGCCGGTTGGCTGAGTCGTTTTGAATTTTCATTCGGCCGCGGGCTGCTGAAAAACCGCGAAGGTCAGGTTCTCGCCGATGCGAGTCGCGAGGTGCGGATTCGGCTCGCGATGGAAGAGCTGGGGCCGACGTTCATCAAGCTCGGCCAGATCATGAGCACGCGGCCCGATATGGTGGGGGCCGAACTGGCGGAAGAACTGGAGAAGCTGCAGACGAGCGTGCCGCCCGATGCGTCGGACGTGGTGACGCAACTGGTGGAAGAAGAGCTGGGCTGCGCGCTCTCGGATATGTTCGCGGAGTTTAATACGACGCCGGTTGCTTCGGCGTCGATTGGGCAGGTGCACCAGGCGCGGCTGATCACCGGCGAAGAGGTGGCAGTAAAAGTGCAGCGGCGCGACATCGCGCGACGCGTGCGGGTGGACCTCGATATTCTGCAGGGGCTTGCGCAACTCGCCGAGATGATTCCGGAACTCGCGCCGTACCAACCGGTGGCAAGCGTCGCGGAGTTTCAACGAGCGCTGCGGCGGGAGCTCGACTTCGATCGCGAACGCCGCCACATGGAGGAGTTTCGGCGAAACTTCAACGGCAGCCCGCTCGTGCGGATTCCAAAACCGTTCGCCGACTACTCGACCGATCGCGTGCTCGTAATGGAGTGGCTGGAGGGGATTCCGCTTTCGTCGCCGCAGAAACTCGCGCAGTGCGACATCCAGCTCTCGGCGATTGCGCGGCAAGGCGCCGACTTGTACCTGGAGATGATTTTTAAGAACGGCTTTTATCACGCCGATCCGCACCCGGGGAACTTGGTGCTGCTGCGAAACGAGGGGATCGGGCTGCTCGACTACGGCATGGTTGGGCGGATTGACGATTCGCTGCGGGAAGAAATTGAGGAACTGCTGCTGGCGATCGTGGAGCAGGATAGCCAGCGGTTGGGAACGATTGTGATTCGCGTCGGCGCCACGCCGCCGGGGCTTGACGAGTCAGCGCTGCAAATCGACCTGGCCGATTTCATCGCCCAGTTTGGGCATCAGCAAGTCGAAGGTTTTGAGCTCGCGGCGGCGCTGCGCGAGATGTTCGAAGTGATGCGGCGGCACCGCATCGTGCTGCCGGCGCCGATGACGATGTTGCTGAAGGTGTTGGTGATGCTTGAAGGAACCGGCCGGCGGTTGGTCCCCAACTTCAGCTTGATGGAGATCCTGAAGCCGTACCGCAAGAAGATGATGGCACGGCGGATTTCCCCGAAGCGGCAATTCCGCAAAGCGCGGCAGATTGCGTACGAGCTCGAGCAACTCGCGGAGGTTTTTCCGCGGCGGATACGCGATATTTTGCAGCAGGTGCAGACGGGGCGGTTCGACGTCCACCTTGATCACCGTGGGCTAGAGCCTTCGGTCAACCGGCTGGTGCTGGGGATGATGACGAGCGCCCTGTTCATCGGCTCGGTGCTGCTGGTGACGAACAACGTGTGGCCGTTTTGGTTCTGGCCGATCGAAGGGGTGTCGGCGCCGGGCGTCGCGGGGATGGTGCTCAGTGGGATGCTGGGGCTGCGACTGCTGCGGGCGATTAATAAGTCGGGGCACCTCGACCGGCGGTAGCCGGGAGTTGCGAGTTGCGAGAAGCAGCCTACGCGGCTGCGGGCTTTTTGCGCGGCGGTTGGGCGGGCTGTTCTTTTGCCGCTGGCGGGCGGATGATCGCGATCGCGGCTTCGACCTGCTGATCGAGGTCGGCGAGCATCTGGAGCAGCTCGTCGTGGCGTAAGTCGAGCTGATGCAGTTGGTTAAGGCGTTCGGAGTCGCTCATCGCCAGCTTCCGCTTGGGGAATGGCGATTGGTAAGGCAACCGCCGGCTGGTGAGTTGAATCGACCTGGTCGCGACGGGCGGAGAACTCGAACTGGCCCCGGTGCGCTTCGGTTCCGCCCGGGAAATGCCGGTTGTTCCGGCTGCGGGGAGTTTTCGGCGGGGGCCCGGCGGTCGGCGTTTCCTCGGGCTTTACGGTCTGGAGCGCCGATGCTACCTTAGTAGTTTCCCGTCAACGGGTTAGCCCTCGGTAGGGCGCGTTGGCGGCGTGAAGTCGATTCGGACGAAAGGCAATTCGGCGTGGTTAAGCTGACACTGCGTGACAAAGAGACGGCCCAAGAGGCTGTCCGTCGGTTTCGGAAGCTGGTAGAGCGTAGCGGGATCAAGAAGGAAATCCGCGTCCGCGAGTTCTACGAGAAGCCGAGCGAGACGAAGCGTCGCGCCCGCCTTCGCGCCCAGCGTCGCGCTCACCGCGACCGCTTGATGGCGTCGACCGCTCGCTAAGCATCTGTCGCACACTCTTCTGCGAACATCGTCGGCTGTGTTGCTGCGCGCCCGATGGCCGCGAAGCGTCCGTCGTCGCGAAATACGAAACAACGAACAGGGCCAGTCACTCCCGCGGAGCGACTGGCCCTGTTTTCGTTTGCGATCGTTAGCTCAGCTGTCGGCTGGGCCCGTCAGCTGAGGGCGGTCGAAGTTAGAACGCGACTTCGACGCGGCCGAACAGACCATTCCAGCCGAGGATGTTCGAATCATCGTAGTGGCTGATCTGGAACTGATCGAAGTTGTACTCGGGGCTCATGCCGAGATCATGCCACGCCGACCAGAAGTAACCGGCCGAGAGCGTGGCGTGTTGGCCGAGGTGAGCCGAGGCGCCGAGTTCGATTTCGGTGACCGGGACGGTGATCTGGTTGCTGGTTTTGAGGAAGGCCGAGCCGGCTTGGTTGGTGATGGTCGTGTTGATGTCGACGTCGCCGAGCAGCAGCGACCAATCGCCGCGACCGTAGACGCTGAACAAACCACGCTTGCCGATGTAGCGGCGGCCCATGATGCCGACGCGACCGCCGAAGCCGTCGAAGTTGAGCGAGGTATTGGCCGAGTCGATAAAGGCGCCGCTGAGCGGGTCGGTGGCGGTGAGGCCGTTGTTCCAGCCGACGTTCGCATAGCGAATGCCGCCGGACCAAGTGATGTCCCACGCGGGGCACCATCCGCCGCCGCAGCCATTGCCGCACGAGCCGTCGCCGCAGCAGGCGTCGTCGCAGCAGTCGCCGCAGGGGGCTCCGCCGAGGAGGCAGCCGAGCGGAATCGTCTTGGCGAACGACAAGTCGTACGACTTGAGGTCGACGCTGGCGTGGCCGTTGATGTTGCCGTCGATTTCAAAGGGGCCGAAGATGTCGACGCCGGTTGTTTCGCTGGCGGAGTAGTCGCCGTCGCTCGTCAGGCGAGTGAAGTCGAAGATGACCGAGCCGCCGCAATCGGGCAGATAGACGCCGCCGTAGAAGCTGTACGACGAGTTGTAGTTGAAGTCGATTTGGTGCCAGGTTTCGCCGCCGTCGATGGCGTTCTGTTCAACGTAAGCGAGTGCTTCGCTGAAGGTGGCTTGAGCATAGATGTATTCGGCGCCGAAGACGAGTTGTGCGTTGCGGTCGACGAGGCTGAACAAGCCGGAGTCGCCGGTCGAGCAAGATCCGCCCGAGCTATACGAGCCGTAGCCGGAGTCGTCCATGGCCGAGCCGAAGTCGGAGGCGCCAAGCGATCCGCCGCCGCCCATGCCAACGCCGCCGCCAACCCCACCGCCAATTCCGACGCCGCCCACGCTTTGAGCGTGCAATTGCGCAGCGCTTCCCATGGCGAGACAAACTGCGAGCGCAGCGCTCCCCCAGGTCAGAAGTTTCATTCCAAATTCCCCCCCCTAAAAGTTCGTATCAGCCCTGACGTTTCCCCCGACTCGATGCAGGGTCGCCCGAGTCGTCGTCAGGGCCGTGGTCGTCGTTCGATGCGATTACGGGTTCGCAGCGCGACCTACGTTTTGCCCATTCGAGTAATCGGAACGAGCGAAGGCCGCACTTGTCGCATTTCCGGAGAAATCCGCAGAAACGGCACGCTAGGAGCAACCGTTTCGACCGGTTGAAGCCGCAAAGTTTACCGGCGTTTCCTAACCGGAACTCGGAGGGGTTTTGGGCGCGTGCTAGCGGCTTGGATGCCGTGCGATGAGCGAGCGCGTGGCGAGCGCAACAAAAAAAGGCGGGACAGCAAGTGCTGCCCCGCCTCGGGAGTGATCGGTTTCAGGCCTGGTCGCTAGCAGGCGGGCGGAAGTTCCGCCGGCCCGTGGCGTCTGGGACTCAGCCTGCGGTCGCGTTAAGCAGTCGCGCGGATACGGCGGACGGCCAGCAAGCCGAGGCCGCCGAGTGCCAGCACGAGACTGCTCGGTTCCGGAACTTCACCGCCGCCGCCGGGGATGATCTCGACCTTGTCCATGACGCCGTAGGGACGGATCACGAGGTCGTGATAGGTGGGCGTTTCGATCATCTGTGTGAAGCTGGCCGACAGGGTTTGAGCGTTCGGCACCGGGCTGGCGGCGTTCGTGAAGGTGGCGCCGTAGGTGGCGGGCGTCGTCGGGTTCTCACCCGGGTACGGGGCGCCGAGCAGGGCCATCCGGTAGTCGGGGAACGGGAACATGCCCGGGTCTTCAGCGTCGAAGTCGACGTTGAAAATCGCCTTCTTACCGGCGGTGAGGCCGTCGAAGTTCACCGTCAGCGTCTTGCCGTCGGGCGAGATCGAACTGCCGGTGATCGAGACGCCCGCGTCGGTGTAGATCGTGTCTTTGATGTAGGCGGTGAAGTTGTCCGTGCCTGCGTCGCCGGTGCCGAAGAAGTAAGGCTGCGACGAATCCATGCTCAGCGTGAAGCTGGTGATGGGGGCCGCCGAGTCGGCGTTGTTCGACAGCATGATCGCCGGCTTGTTGCGAGCGCGAACGCGGAGGTGGGGATTGTCGCACGACTCTTCCCACAGCACGTCCATGAACTGCGGCGTGCCGAGGTAATCGAGCACGCGAGCATAGGGAGAGACGTTAAGCGTGAAGCCGGTCGGGGTCGGGACGACGGCCCGCGCTTCGCCGGCGCCGAGGCCAACGCTGATGACGGCTGCGGCCGCCAAGAGCAACGCGAACGAACGTACAGATTCAAAGATGCTGACTCGCGACATAGTGAGGTGTCCTCTACTCCACTGCCAATCACCTGCGACGCCTTGCAGCGCTGATACGGCAGTCTTCGATCACTCCGGTGCACGGAAGCGATCAGGAGCGGGTCTCAGGGATGGCCCTCACGGCATTCATGCCGAGTGGGGCCGCATTCGATCGGCCAGCCGCGCCGCATAGCGACGGAGCTTCTTCGAGCGCGCATCGCTAGATGCGCGAGCTAAGTTGGGGCCGAGCAGTCAGGTAGTGGTGCGCCGCATGTCCTGGCAGAACGCGAAGAAAGTCTTCGCAGCTCACGAATTGGCGGCAACGCGACCTGTACGCAGGGATACTTCGGAGAGTTAGCCTCGAGGAAGCGGTGAGACTAACGATCGTTCTTCCAAGAAGGTGAAGCGGACCCAGGCGAGGTTGAGTTGCCTGTTCGGACAGCAGCCGAGTCCTGACGACTCGCCGCCGATCGAATGTTCATGAGGTCCACTTCCCGATCAGAACGATAAAATAAAACGTTTGACGAATACGTGCGGATTGCTGCCCACACTCTGCCTAGGATATTCGGGGAAAGGGGGAGTGTCAACCAGAATGTAGCGGACAAGGTACGAATTCTGATGGGGGTGAAGATGCCAATTGTGCCGGTCGTCCGGGGGGATGTTGCGAGCGTCCGGCCTATGCGTGCCAGTCTAAGCCGACGTCGAGCGATTTGGCGGCGTGGGTGATGCCGCCGACGCTGATGCGGTCGACGCCTGTCTCGGCGATGCCGCGGACTGTCTCCAGGTTCACGCCTCCAGATGCCTCGAGTTCGACCTCGGGAGCTACCGAGTTTCGTAGCGCCACTCCGGATCGCAGTTGCTCCAAACTCATGTTGTCGAGCAGGACGATTTCCGGGTGCTCGGGCAGCACTGCGGCGAGTTGCTCGAGGGAATCGACTTCGATCTCGATGAGGCCACCGGAAGGGAGAGGTTCGATGTCGCCCAACTCGGCGAGGAATTTGCGTGCTTGCTGCACCGCTCGCGCCGCCGTCGCCGATTGCGATTCGCCTGCCGCGGCGAATTGGGCGAGGTGGTTGTCCTTGATGAGCACGGCGTCGTAGAGCCCGAGTCGGTGGTTGTGGGCTCCGCCGCAGCGGACGGCGAATTTTTCGAGCCGCCGCCAGCCGGGCGTTGTTTTGCGGGTGTCGTAGATGCGGGCGTTGGTGCCGGCGACCTTCTCAACATACAGGCTCGCCAGCGTGGCGACGCCCATCATGCGGCCGAGGATGTTGAGGACGATCCGCTCGCAGGTGAGCAGGTCGCGGACGCTGCCCGATAGGCGGCCGAGCGTGGTGCGGCCCTCGATGCGGTCGCCATCGGCGGCGAACGCTTCGAACGTCAGGCGGCCCCCCATCTCGTCGACGACAACGGCTGTCGCTTGGATGCCGGCGACGTAGCCGGCTTGGCGGGAAACAATATCGGCGGCGCCGCGGCGTTCGGGGGCGACAGTCGCGAGCGTCGTCCAGTCTTGTTGGCGTTCGAGATCTTCGCGAACCGCCAGCCGCACCAGTTGCCGGCAATCCTCGATGGTGGCGGCGTCCCATTCAATTTGTTGAAAATCGCGTTTCATCGGGGGGGCTTTCTGAGATGGTTGGCAGAGGCGGGGTCGGGGGCATTTTGCCACTGGCGATTCTCTTCTCTTGGGAATGCCGCCAGTGGCAAAATGCCTCCGACCCCTTCCGCACTTCGCAGGGGCGGTTCGCTATAATTGCAGATTCGATTTTGTACCGCGCTCGGAATGCTTGCGTCCACGACCGGCCCAATGCCCTCCCCTGCCCCACCGCGGAACGACCTGCTCATTCGACCGGCGGAACGCCGTACGGCGACCGTGTTGGCGGCCGGTGTTTTGGCGTTGTTGGCGGCGGGCTGGTGGCGCCATTCGGGGCAACCTGGGGGAGTGATCGACATCGACCGGGCTCCGCCGCTAACGGCTCAGTTCCAAGTAAACGTCAACCAGGCCGATTGGCCCGAGCTGATTCAGCTGCCGGGCGTCGGCCGGACGCTCGCCGAGCGCCTCGTCGCGGAGCGCGAAGAGCATGGCCAATTTCGCAGCTTGGAAGAATTGAGCCGCGTCGACGGCATCGGTCCGCGGACCATCGATCGGATTCGACCCTACCTCCTGCCCATTGCAGATGAATCGGAGGTTGCCAGTCGCTAAGCGCCGGGCAACGCCGTTAGAAGGATTACGACGTGCAGTTTCAACTCGAATCTCCGTTTCAACCAGCCGGCGACCAACCGGCGGCGATCAAAGCGCTGGTGCAGGGCCTGAAGGATGGCCAGCGCGAGCAAATGTTGATGGGCGTCACCGGCTCGGGCAAGACGTTCACGATGGCGAACGTCATTCAGCAAGTGCAGCGGCCGGCGCTCATCCTGTCGCACAACAAGACTCTCGCGGCGCAGCTTTACTCGGAGTTCAAAGAGTTCTTTCCGCACAACGCGGTGAGCTACTTCGTCAGCTACTACGATTACTACCAGCCGGAAGCCTACATTCCGCAGCGCGACATTTACATCGAGAAAGATGCGTCGATCAACGAAGAGATCGACCGCATGCGGTTGGCGACGACCAGTTCGCTGGTGAGTCGCCGTGACGTGATCGTCATCGCGAGCGTGTCGTGCATCTATGGCTTGGGCTCGCCGGAAGACTACAAGCAGATGATGGTCGGGCTGAGCGTGGGGCAAACGCTCGATCGCGACGACGTGCTCGCGCGGCTGGTCGATATTCAGTACGACCGCAACGACGCCGATCCGGCCCGCGGCAAATTTCGCGTCCGCGGCGATTGCGTCGAGATCTGGCCGTCGTATGAGGAGTTCGCCTACCGAATCGAGTTCTGGGGGGACGAAATCGAACGGCTGTCGATCATCAATCCGGTGAGCGGCGAGGCGGTAAGCCATCTGGAGCAGATGTATATCTACCCGGCCAAGCACTTCGTGCTGCCTGAAGAGCGGGTTCACAATGCGGTCGATTCGATTCGCAAGGAACTCTCTGATCGACTCGAACAGTTCCGCAGCAACGGCAAGATGCTTGAGGCACAACGGCTCAACGCGCGGACGCGGTTCGACATCGAGATGATGATGGAGGTGGGGTATTGCCCGGGGATCGAGAACTACAGTCGGCCGCTGAGCGGCAAGCCGCCGGGGTCGGCGCCTTCGACGCTGTTCGACTTCTTTCCGAAGGACTATTTGCTGTTCATCGACGAATCGCATGCAACGATCCCGCAGATCGGCGCGATGTACGCTGGTGATCGAAGCCGCAAGGAAACGCTGGTAGAGCATGGTTTCCGGCTGCCCAGCGCGCTCGACAATCGGCCGCTGAAGTTCGACGAGTGGCGAGAGCGGGTTGATCAGGCGATTTATGTTTCGGCGACGCCGGGCAAATACGAACTTGGGCAGACAGGCGGCGAGGTGATCGAGCAAGTCGTGCGGCCGACTGGGCTGCTCGACCCGGTGATCGAAGTCGTTCCCGCGCGAGGCCAGGTGCCGCACTTGCTGGAGGAGATTCGTGCTCGCGTCGCGATTGGCGAGCGGACGCTGGTGACGACGCTGACGAAGCGGCTCGCCGAAGACTTGTCGAACTACTTGGTCGAGCAAGGCATCGCTTGCAAGTGGCTGCATAGCGAGCTCGATGCGTTCGAGCGGGTGGAGCATTTGCGCGATCTGCGTGAAGGCCGCTTCGAGGCGCTGGTGGGCGTTAACTTGTTGCGGGAAGGCCTCGACTTGCCGGAAGTTTCGCTGGTGGCGATTCTCGACGCCGACAAGGAGGGCTTCCTCCGCAGCGAAACGTCGTTGATGCAGACGATCGGCCGCGCCGCTCGTAACGTCAACGCGAAGGTAATTCTGTACGGCGACCGGATGACCAACTCGATGCAGCGCTCGATCGACGAGACCGAACGGCGCCGCAAACTGCAGCAGGAGTACAACGCGGCGAACGGCATCACGCCCGAAACGATCAAGAAAGCAATTCATCGCGGGATTGAATCGGTCGCTGCGGCGCATGCCCAGGCGAACGCCGCCGTGGGGCGGACGGACGAGACGCAGTACATCACGGCGGAGTACTTGGCGGAACTCGAGGAGGAAATGCTCGCGGCGGCCGATGCGCTGGAGTTCGAACGGGCGGCGGCGATTCGCGATCGCATCGAGAAGATGCAGGGCTCGATTGGCGAGTCGGTCGACTCGGTGAAGATCAAGGAACCGAAAGGGAGAGGGCGCGGCGGCAAGGGGCGCGTGCCACGGCCGAAGAAGAACGCTTAGGGCCCGCTAGCGGCGAATCCGCAAACGACGACGGGGCGGCTTCCAGAGGGAAGCCGCCCCGTTTGCATTTCGAGATGTTCAACCAACTTTAGTGAGCCGGAGCTTCGGCAGCCGGTTCGGCGGCGGGCTCAGCGGCGGGGGTCGCTTCCGGGGTCGTGGTGGCGGCTGGTTCGGTTGGCTTGGCCTCTTCCTTCTTGCAGCCGATGGTCGCGAAGGTCAGCGTCAGGCAGCACACGAGCAAAGCGAACGTCTTCATACCAAAAAACTCCTGTTTGTGAGCGCCCCGAAAGGGGCAACCAAATCGACTCGTTGAATGGGACGGCTTCGTGCGGAATGCCGTCGTTGCGTAAGTATACCCGCCTCCGGCGCACCTGCCGGCGAGGCGACGAATTCTCCGCGATCCAGCGGCGGCGAACGTCCAGTCGCGCAAACTTTGCGGCCCCCTGCCCTGTCGAACGAACCGCCGGGGCGGAGCGCACGCGGGACCGAAAGCCGTTGTCGGCGCGGCAAAGTTCCGCCAGATTCGCCAAGCGGAACGGCCATCGGGTCAAGGTTGGGAAACTGCGCCTGTCGCAGCGATCGGTCTGAGCGCCATGCCCGCTCGCAACCGAAGAAATGTCTAGCGAACCAATGTCGGGATCCTACGCGACCCAGATTCGCCCCCGCCTCGACCCAATCGGAATCCATCCGAGGGTAGTTCGCCCCCGCCTTCGATATCTTGGCAGGAGACGCTCCGTCCCATGAAATCTCTCCGTACTTTCGGGCTCAAGCTCGCGACGATCTCCGCATTGGTCGCGTTTAGCACCGGATCGCCGGCTGTGGCGCAGGAATTCGACGAGCCGGCGGCGCCCGAGGCGACCTCAACGGCCCCCGATTCGTTCTACCCGTCGACCTACAAGCGGAGCATGGAGCCGACCATCGCTCAGCAGAAGGCGATGGAGCGGGCCGCCCAGCGGATGGCTCGGCTCGATTCGATGCGTTGGTACGGCTTCTCCGCCAGCCGCCCCACCGCCTCGGGGATGCCGTTCACCACGATGTACAGCCCGGCGTGGCAGCAACCGGGCGGACGGCCGTTCGCTTGGTACACCAGCAGCCGCCCGATCATGATCTATAATCTCGGCGCCGAGAGCGTCGTCCGCTAACGAGCGGATCGCTTCGCGAAGAGCAGGAATTCACCCCCTCGAGCCGTCGGTCGTTTGACCGGCGGCTTTTTTGTTTTCTGAGTTGGGCACTCTTGCCTGACGGGGCGGGAGTGAAGATTTTCACTTTGGCCGGTGGATTCGTTCGAAAGACGAGGCGAATTCGCGCTTCGTCCACCGGCGGAGCCGGTGGCTTTTAAATGGAGCGCGCGAGGGCCCCGAGAACGCTGCTGCGAGTGAACGGCGTGTTAGGCGAAAAGCCTGAACTACGCGGGGAAGCTCGACTGCCGGCTCCGGCAAGCGGAGAGAAGTTCCGCCAAGCGAACGGAGACTTTCGCTCCGGAGGGATCGGGATCGCGGCGGAGCTGATCGCAGAGTTGCTCGGCCGAGCGAACCACGCCGGCGTCGGCGGGGTCTTGGAGGCGGGCAATCAAGTGCTCGCTGATCGTCAGGACTGACTGCCAGTCGCTGACGGCGGCGGCGCGAAACAGCCGCTCGACGCCGTCGAGCTGTTCGTCGACGATGCTGCTGACGAACAGGTTCTGGCGGGCTAGCTGCGCATTGAGCACGGCCAGCCGCCCCAGCGAGGGGTAGTCGGTGGTATCCATGGCAATCTGCGGCGGAGTCTATGCGGCGCGGCGTTGCGGCATTTCGCAGTTCTGGCGAACGGCGGCGAGTTGTCGCATGGCGAGCGGGACGACCCGCTCGGTCGAGCGGACAACCACCAGCAGTTCCCACGAGGGATCGACGCCTGGCTGCTGCGAGAACGCGAGCCGCGTCTGTTGGCGGATTTCGCGGGCGGCCCGGGCCCGGACGTAGCCGCGGGTCTCGCAGGGGCCCATGGCTTCGACGCGTTCTTGGACGAGCCGACAGATGGCTTCGACGCTGGCCTCGGCGACATGGCGGACGAGGGCGTCGAGGGTCCGGCGCCGCCGCGCCGCCACTCCGAAGGATCGTTCGAGCATCGTGCGAAATCCTTTCGAGAAAAATCCGGGGAACGACGGGCGTTCCTCGGCCGGGCTTCCTTTCCGGTGATTGCTCATCGAATTTTTGTGATGTGTTGCTTCAAACCAATCCGATAAACAAGCACTACCGCTACGCACGGCAAGGCGAACCCTGTTTGCCAAGTCGCCGCAACCGGCAAAAGACCTGCACTTGACCAGGTCGGGCAGATTGCATAATTTCCTAAGAGTCAGTGACGGCGCCGTAGCCAAGTGGCTAAGGCATCGGATTGCAAATCCGACATCGTGAGTTCGACTCTCACCGGCGCCTCTTATAGAAAAAGGGAGTTACGTCCAACGGGCGTAACTCCCTTTTTCGTTTTTGCGCCGCTGGTGGGTTTACGAACTTCAACTTCGCGCGGCGCGTGCTAGCAGCCCCGGGCTCTGCCCGGGGGTAGGCGACCATTCCGGTGGACGTCGTCCTGCGTGGTGCTACCCCCGGGCGGAGCCCGGGGCTAAAGCGCTGCGACGTACTGCGCCGCGGCAGTAGGCTGCCCACGCTCCGCACGCGGCGAGAGCGAGCCACCAGGCCGCTGGCTCGGGGACCGCTACGGCGGCATGCGGGAGCGGGGTCGTGCCGAACGGGCTCGAGATCCGGAACAAGAGCTTTACGCTGTTGTTCGAGAATGTTCGCGTGCCGAACGCCGGGGGATTGGGGATGATGAAATGGACCGGCACTTGCGTCGGCATCGTCCACTCGTAGACGAATTTGCTGCCGGCCTGCGGCGTTGGTTCCGCAAAGTTGCTGGCCACTTCCTCGCGGAGCTCCGCTCTCCACAGATCGTTGTTCGACGGGTTGACGTACAAGAACGACGACGGCTGGGATTGCAAGGCGAGATTGCCAGTCGCGTCGAACCAGTCGGCCCGTCGGCCGGGGTTGCCCACGTCGATCGACACTGAGCCTTCGGGGCGATCGTTCTGCAGAGACAAGCCATAATAGAAGACGGAGAATCCGCCGTCTGGCGGAGCGATGCGCTGAAAGTACTGGCCGCCTGCGAAGTCGACGGCGACGCGCAGCGTGTCGCCGCCGGTTAGCGTTACCGCCGGCAAGGGAATCTCGAGTGACGTCAACACGTGCGGGGGCGATTCCATTTCGACTTCGGGATGCACGACGCTCACTAAGTTGAGCGCGGCGGTGACTGAGAGATCGATGGTGGCGCCGTTAGAAGGCTGCGTCCCTCTAATTACCGAGGCGAGCGCGAGTAACGAGATCGCCAGTTTCAGTGCACGCAATTGATCCGTCATCGAGGCGTTCCTGTTCCTGATAGATTAACGCAGGGAGCAAGCCGAGCTTCCGCGAGGCCCGCAAACTGGCGGAAAGGCGGCGCTATTGCCGCTAAGATTCCCCAATTAGATTGTTAGGAGCGCGCCGTGTCCATCGCACCGCGTCTTTGGCTTCAGGAGCTTGCTCCGCCGCGTTCGCAGGACGAAAAAAGCCGCTGGTCCCTCTCTCGGGAAAACCAGCGGCTTTTGAGCGATTCAGGTGCTACCGTCGATCTTGCTGCGGCAGCGGGGCGGAAACTGCTTACGCCGTTTCTTCCGTGTCGATCGGCTTCGTGGTGTCGCGATCGTGGAACGCCGCGAGGAAGATGACCAGGATGACGGCGGCCATTCCCGCGGGTAGCAGCCAGAATTCCCGCCACTGGAGCATCGTTTCGCGAAGCAAATCGGCGTCGACCCCTTTGCGATCGGCGACCGAGAACATTTGCGTCAGCGATTGGAGGAATGTCGTTTTCGACTCCGGCGTAATCGCTTTGATCGCGTTGACTAGTTCCTCGTACTTAGGGACTGCTTGCGTAAATTTTGCTCCGGCAATCCAAAAGCCGAAGAACATGCCGATCCCTTGGGTGAAGAACACAAGCATGCTTTGGGCTTGGCCGCGGATTTCTTTCGGGGCCTTGCTGTCGGTGTACATGAAGCCGGTGACGAAGAAGAAGTCGTAGCAGACGCCGTGGAGCAGGACGGCGCCCAGAATCATCCAAATCACTTGATCAGACGCACCGAATGCGAAGAGCAAGTAACGAACGACCCACGCGGCCATGCCGACGACAATCATCCACTTCACGCCCAGGCGACGGAAGAAGAAGGGAACGAGTAGCATGAAAACGATTTCGCTCATCTGCCCCAGCGTCATCGTCGAGGCTGGTTCTTTGAAGCCAATCTGACTGAGATAGTTCGCAGTGTTGCCGTAGTAGTAGGCCAGCGGAATGCAGATCAGCGTCGAGCAGAGGATGAACACAAAGAACGGCACGTTCGTGAGCATCTTGAATGCGTCGAGCATGAGCAGCGAGCGAATGTCCATCGGCTTGCCCTTCGCCGGCGCCGGGGTGTGCGGCAGCGTGAAGCAATAAACGCCCAAGATGACTGAGCAAATGGCGGCGAGTTTGAAAATGTTGAAGCTCGACGACCACCCCAGATAGCCGACGGTAAGACCCGCGACGATCCAACCGATCGTTCCCCACACGCGAATCTTGGGGAACTGCGATTGATCGGCGACATTGGAGAAGACGATCGTGTTGCCGAGGCCTAGCGTCGGCATATAGCAGAGCATGTGTCCGCGTAAGATCCACACGAGCGCGTCGCCATTTTTCGCGGCGGCGTATTCCGGCGCCATCCAGAGGATGCCGCCGCCAATCACCATGAGCGCGCCCATCACGATCTGAGAGGCAAAAAAGCGATCGGCGATGAGGCCCAGGAAGAGGGGCGCCACGATGGCCGCAATCGGGGCGCTTCCATAGGCCCCGCCTCCGAAGTCTTTCAGGCCATTCTCCCCCAAGCACTGACCGAGCGTGACGAACCACGCCCCCCAGGTGAAGAACTGGAGGAACATCATGATCGATAGGCGAGTGGCGACCAAAGCAACATCCTCTTGTGCGGGATGGAGGAGCGAGGCGGCTGCCGCGCTGGCATTTGCGCAAATCCTTTGCGCGCAGATTGCCGGCGCTGCTAGCTAATGGGTAAAAGTGTAATTTCCCCGCCCCGGCGATGTAAGTCGGGGCGAGGGCAGAAATGACGAATGCCGAAGCCCGAACGACGAAAGGCGATATCTCGCCGTCGCTCGACTGGCCGGTGGAGTTTCGCTAGTCGTTAATGTCTGCCGCTTTTCGTTGCGCAAACTGGTTTGGGGTGAACGCATGTCGCTTCGTTTGGCCATGTGGTCGGGACCGCGGAACATTTCCACGGCGATGATGCGCTCCTGGGGGAGCCGGGCCGACGCCGTGGTGTGCGACGAACCGCTCTACGCCCACTATCTCGCGAGGACGGCCGACCGGCGGCATCCCGGCTACGACGAAACGCTTGCGAACCACGACGCGGAACTCTTGAGCGTCATTCGCTGGCTCACAGGGCCCATTCCGCAGGAGCGGCCGATTTTCTATCAGAAGCAGATGGCCCACCATCTGTTGCCGGAAGTGGAGTTGGAGTGGATCGACGGGCTCACCAGCGCTTTTCTGATTCGCGATCCGCGCGAGATGCTCACGTCGCTCTTGGAGTTTCTGCCTGATCCCCGCGTCGAAGACACTGGCCTGCCGCAGCAGGCGGCGCTGTTCGAGCGCGTCCGCTCTCGCACGGGGCTGACGCCGCCGGTGCTCGATGCGGCCGACGTGTTGCGGAACCCGCGGCGGATGCTCGCACTGCTCTGCGATGCGGTCGACGTGCCGTTTCGCGAGGAGATGCTCCAGTGGGCGCCGGGGCCGCGCGATACCGACGGCGCGTGGGCGCCATTCTGGTACGCGAAGGTGTACGAGACGACGACGTTCGCGCCATACAAGTCGAAGGGCGTCGAGGTGCCGGAGCGACTGGCGGGCGTCTTGGCCGAGTGCGAGCGACTTTATCAGCAACTGTATGTGCATCGCTTGCGTTGAGTTTTTGAAATGCGTTTTTAACCACGAAACACACGAAATGAACGAAAAGTTAGAAATGCAGAAGAGGGGACCGCGAATTACGCGAATCTGCGCGAATAATGAGTAGGTAACTTCAATCGCATTTTATTCGCGTCAATTCGCGTGATTCGCGGTAGAAGTATTTCTTCTCACCTCCCCTTTCGTTCCTTTCGTCCTTTTCGTGGTTAAAAGTATTCGCTTTCAGGGCAACGCCATGCTGCAGAAATATGACGAACGCAACCGCAACTTGCAGGTGAATATCAACGGCCGGCTGGTTCATCGCGACGAGGCGGGGATTAGTCCCTTTGATTCTGCGGTGCAAGGAGGCGACGCCGTGTGGGAAGGGCTGCGGCTCTACAACGGGCGGATCTTCAAGCTGCGCGAGCATCTCGATCGGCTCGTGCACTCGGCACAAGCGTTGGCGTTCGCGCAGATACCGAGTCACGACCAAATTATCGCGGAGATCCGCCGCACGCTCGCTGCGAACCAAATGCACGATGGCGTGCACATTCGTCTGACGCTGACGCGAGGCGTGAAAATCACCAGCGGGATGGATGTCCGGCTGAACCAAGCGGGGCCGACGCTCATCGTATTGGCTGAGTTCAAGCCGCCAGTCTACGACCAGTCGGGGATTCGGCTGATCACGTCGGGCTATCGCCGGCCGGGGCCTGACGTGCTCGATCCGAAGATTCACCACAACAATCTGCTGAACTCGATTCTCGCGAAGATCCAAGCAAACTTCGCCGGCGCCGACGATGCGCTGATGCTCGACGGCCGAGGCTTTATCGCCGAGACGAACGCGACGCACATTTTCTTCGTTGCCGATGGCGTCGCGCAGACGCCGACGACGGTCGCTTGTCCCGAAGGGATTACGCGCTCGGTTGTCTTGCAACTGTGCGCGGAGCATGGCATCCCGTCTCGCGAAGGCGATTTTAGTTTGGCGGAACTCTACCGCGCCGACGAAGCCTTCTGCACTGGCACGATGGGCGAGCTGACGCCAGTGGTGGAGGTCGACAGCCGCGCGATCGGGCGATCGAACGAGCGGCCGGTGCTTGCGAGATTGCAGCAGCTGTTCCGCGAGCTGACGGCGACGACGGGCGAGGTCGTCGTTTGAGAGACGCCAAGTTTGCCGTCGAGTCTAGCCCCGGGCTCCGCCCGGGGGTGGCACTACGCGCGACGGAGCCCACTTGAATGGATGCCGACCCCCGGGCGGAGCCCGGGGCTAGAATCGATGCCATTCGCGCTCGCGCAAAGAACGCGAATGCCAACCGATCGCAAAGCCAATTGAGCCACAACGACGTGATGCAACGTCGAGCGACGGCAGCTAAAATGCAGCCTCGGAACAGGCATCTCTTCGGCAGTCAGAGGCGGCACATGAGACTTCACAGGAAGACTCGCGCGAGGCTCTTCGCGCTGATCGCGGCGGCTATCGGATCGACATGGTCGGCGACGGCCAACGCGGCGCAGACCACGATTGACGTTTTCAAGAACGCCGGCATCCAATTCGGCGGCAATGCCAGTTGGAACGCGCAACCAGGCGTGTCTATTCTTGATAACGGCCGGATTATCGAGCGGACGATCACGCTGCCGGAACTCGGTCCGTTCTCGCGCGTCACGACGAATCTGAAACTCACCGCCGGAAGCGACGCCTGGGATCGCGCGGGCAACATCTACGTCGCCACCGCCGCGGGAGACGTGGAACTGCATAAGTTCATCACGGCGTTCGGCGGGACGACGACCCACCAGCAAGACATCACCGCGCTGATTCCCACGTTGCGGAACGGACAACTCAAAATCAGAGCGTTCGTTGACACGTGGGTGCAAGCCGCACGTACCCTCGACTTTAGTTTGACCATAACGGACGAAACGGCGAATCGCGCTCCTATATGGGGCCGACCGCTGATGAACGATCAAGACTGGCGGGCGGGGGAGTATCCCAACGGGCGGAATTCGGTGAGCTTCATCGGCGTGCCGAATTCAGTTGGCAAAGTGATTCTCAACTATCTTCCCTCCGGCCATGCCAGCGACGGCAACGGCGGCGACGAATTCACGCAGCGGACCCACCGCATCCTTATCGACGGGACGCAAGTCTGGCAGGGCATCCCGTGGCGGACCGACGGTCGCAACTTTCGCAGCGTGAATCCGACCTCGGGGCGATGGGGCGACGTGTGGTCGTCTGACCTCGATCGCGCCGGCTGGATTCCTGGCGACGACGTCGATCCGATTCAAATCGACGTCACCCAGTACCTAACCCCTGGGAAGCGGCACACGGTTGAGTACCAGATCGACGGCATTCGCCCGGGCGATAGCAGCGGCTACGGCTATTGGCGTGCGTCGAGTTACGTGACCGCCTACGCGGCAAGCGCGGGGCCAGCTGATTTTGACTACAACGGCGTCGTCGACGGCGCCGACTTCCTCATTTGGCAACGCAACAGCGGGCTTAGCGGCCAAGTAAACAATGGCGCCGGCGATGCGAATGGAGACGGATTCGTTAACGGGCGGGACCTCGTCTCGTGGCGAACGGCGCTTGGAACGCAGTTTGGAAGTGCGATTCCGGCGAGCGTGCCTGAGCCGGCTGGATGGGGAGCCATGCTGTTTGCGTTGGCGACACTGGCAGGCTCGCGTCGCTGGCGCGCGTTGCAGACTTGACTACTCTCGACTGGCGCGTGGTGAATTACGCTTTGAAAAACGCCGAGCATCGTCGAGGTCGAAAATGGATTCATCCGCCGTCGCGTTGCATTGGTTGGAAGCAACGCAGCTATCATTTCAATACCACAAGTCGTTGGCCGACCGGGCTATCGTGCAAGTGAGCGACGAGGCGCTCCATCGCACGCTCGACGCCGAGACGAACTCGATCGCTCTGATCGTGCAACATCTGTCGGGAAATCTCGCCTCGCGCTGGACCGACTTCCTCACGAGCGACGGCGAAAAGCCGTGGCGGAACCGCGACCGCGAGTTTGTCGATGCGAACGTCGGACGCGCGGAACTGCTTGCCACGTGGGACGCGGCTTGGAACCAGTTGTTTACGACGCTGGCGGCGCTCTCGCCGACTGATTTGGAGCGAACAGTCGCTGTTCGAGGCGAGTCCCACTCCGTGCCGCTGGCAATTCAGCGGTCGCTGGCGCACGCCTCGTACCATGTGGGGCAGATCGTGATCCTAGCGCGGCACTGGGCGGGCGAGCAGTGGACGACGCTCACCATCCCCCGTGGGGGATCGGCAGCGTACAACGAGCAGTCGTGGGGAAGCGCGTCTTTTTTCGCCCCGGGCTCCGCCCGGGGGTAGCACAACGCGCGACGCAGCCTATCGGAATGGAAGGCGACCCCCGGGCGGAGCCCGGGGCTAGTTGGCGAACGGCACGTTTGATCGCCGCTATTTCGCCGCGGCTTGCTCGGCTGGAGCTGCTTCCGCAGTAGGCGCCGCTTCAGCCGCCGGCGCTGGGGCGGCCGCTTCTGCGGCCGGCGTCGTCGCTTCGGCAACCGGTGGTGCTTCGAGCGCCTTCAGCTGGTCGTCGACTTCCTTCAGCTTCGCTTCGGCGGCCGTCTTCTCGGCGTTGGCCGCTTCGAGCGTCTTCTGAGCTTCGGTCGCCTTGGCGGTCGATTCCTCGACCGACTTCTTGGCGATTTCGAGTTCCTTCGTCAGCCGCGCCTTCACGACGCCAGGGTGATCCCAGCCGAGATTCACTTCGAGGCCAGGCGTCGCCCCCTGCAGCGCGAGGGCCGGATCGTAGCCGACCTTTGTTTGCCATAGGTAGAGCTTGCGGAGTCGTTTGGCGGCCTTCAGATGCTCAAGCCCCGCATCGGTAACGCCGGTGGCGTAGAGGTTGAGGTACTCCAGCCGCGGCAGTGCTGCGATCCCGGCGAGGCTCGCATCGTCGACGCTAGACTTTTCGAGATGGAGGCGATTGAGGTTCTTCAGCGCCGCCACTTGTCCCCAGCCAGCGCCGGTCGCTTGGGCGCCGCTCAGGTCGAGCCACACCACTTGGTCGGCGACGCCTGCGAGCGCGGCGAGGGCCGCGTCGCCTGCGGGGGAATCGGAACGGGCAAAGCTCACTTGTAGCAGCGGACTCTCGCCGTAGAGCGGCATCACGCTGCCACCGGCTTGCTTGACCTTCTCGATGGCTTCGGCCGGGGCGGCCGTCACCTTGGCGAGTTCCGCTTCGTCGGCGGCCTTCAGCGCTGCTTCCGCAGCCTTAGCTTCTTCGGCCGCTTTCTTCTTCGCGGCTTCGTCCGCAGCCATCGGGGCATCGGCGGGAGCGGGGGCTGGCGTCGCCGCGGCGGCCACGGCCAGCACGGCGCCCTGCTCGATCCACTGCTTGATCAGCGCGATCTCTGCGTCGGGGAGCCCGTCGGGGCCCTTGGGCATCCGCTTCTTGTCGTCGGCCGGCAGGACGAGCCGTTGGTACAGTTCGCTTTCATCCGGCTTGCCGGCGACGAGCAGGTGGTCCTTCTCGCCAAAGGCGTTGATCTGGTCGGCCGAGTCGAGCCGTAGCTTGGCGGCCGCCTTCTTTTCGCCATGGCAGCCGGCGCACTTGGCGACCAGAATCGGCTGGATCTGCGTGGCGAAGTCGATCTTGTCGTCGCCGCGAGCGGCAGCGGGGAGCGATAGCAGGCCAAGC
Organism: Lacipirellula parvula; assembly: GCF_009177095.1. Taxonomy (NCBI): domain Bacteria; kingdom Pseudomonadati; phylum Planctomycetota; class Planctomycetia; order Pirellulales; family Lacipirellulaceae; genus Lacipirellula; species Lacipirellula parvula. Next base: position 4,883,398 of record NZ_AP021861.1, on the reverse strand, counting down.
AAGAAGCAAACGCGAAGACGAACGGGGCGACGCATGATGAACGGCTCCGGGGCGAATCGAAGGCGAGTGAACGGCCGGTGCGAGGCGGTTATCTGAAAGTTACCTCGGAAAAGGGGCCGCTTGAGGCATGGACCGATTGTAATCGCCCTGCGCTGGCGAAAACACCCGCCGGCAGCCCTCCATTGCCGGCAAACCGGGCCGCTGATAAACTAGCCGGACTACACGCCGCCCGGCATTCCGTGCTGGGCCGTCCTTCGCTGGCTGGATCTGCGAGCCGGCCGGTCGAGGGATTTCTAGAAAAGTTCGGGCCGTAGCGCAGGCTGGTAGCGCGTTTGACTGGGGGTCAAAAGGTCGCAGGTTCGAATCCTGTCGGCCCGACTTTTGAATGGGGGTTCCGGTGATCCGGAGCCCCCATTTTTTGTTACGTAGACATAAATCTGCACGCTTCCGGTTGGCTTCCTGCGAAGGCGGGGACAAGCATCGCCTCAGTTAGCGGTGCAGCAAAAAAGCCCGGAACTCCTTTTGAGAGTCCCGGGCTCACACGCTTCAAGTCGAACCGCCGGCTAGTTCACGCTCGTGGAACTATTGCGAAGGTAGCTCCTCTGGTTGCGGGGCCGACGGAGGAACGGGCGTTGGCTGCGCGGCTTCGGGCTGCTGCGCCGCGACAGCAGCAGGCGCTTGAAATCGCTCGGGCGCCGCCTCTCTAACTTCCGATCGCAAAATCGGACGCACGAACTGGATTCCGACTCGGGCGCCCGGTTGCATGCTTCCGATCAGGTTCGTCACATCCGTGGGGCTGCTGATCTGCATCGAGTCGATTGACGCGATCATGTCCCCAGGCTGCAGGCGAGCCTTCGCCGCCGCACTGCCAGGCGTCACTGTTCTGACCACAGCCGCGTTGGGGTATTCCGGATCCATGGTGATGCCCAAGGCCGCGCCGCCGTCGACGCGCGTGCCAAGCTCGGCGACGGTGTCGTTGAACTGCGGCACATAGTCGTTCTCCGCTGCGACGCTTTGCGCCGTCTGGGCTTGCTCAACCACAACTGGAGCGGAGTTCGTCGAGTAGCTTTGCCCAATGAACGTGCCGCTGCCGTAGCCCCGTCCTGCGCCGAGTCCGTACGCGGCGAGTCCGGCGTACCAAGGGAAGTAGCCGTAGCCGTAGTTTCCGTAGCCGACGCCTAGGCCCATGCCGTAGCCAGGGCGACCGAAGTTGCCGTAGCCGCGGTAGCCTGATCCGTAACGGTTCGGTCCATAGCCGTACGGCGAGCGATAAAAATTGCCGCCGTAGAAGTTGCTGAGGCCGCGGCCTGGGCCGGAGTTCCAATTGTTTCCATAACCGCCATGCCCTCCGCGAGGATCGCCGTGGTTGCCGTTCCCTGGGCCGCGGCCCGGCCCGCCTGGGTTCGCGTGAGAGTGGCCGCCTGGTCCGGATGGGCCCTGCGGACCTCCGCCGCCGTGGTTGCCGCCTCCGTGGTTACCACCGCCGCGCGGGCCGCCCCCACCTCCGCCGTGGAAACCGCCGCCCCCTCCACCGCCGCCGCGACCGGGGCCACCGCCATGGGCGCCTCCTCCATGTCCGCCGCCTCCACGCCCACCGCCGCCGCCGCGTTGCGCGAAGGCGGAATCGGGCGTCGCCATGAGCAGGGCGGCTGCAGCCGCGAAGATAAATCCTAGTCGCTTGGTCGTATTCGATTTCATCGCCGCTTCTCCCTAGTCGTTGTCGTTGGTCTGTTGCATTGTTCCGTCTTGCACGCTGTCGATTGCGAGGCAAGCTTCACACGAGCTGATGCACGACATCAGTTCGTTTTCATTAGGAGCAACGGCTATGCCGCACTGAAATGCGGAGGGGGCTTCCGACCGTTCAAATGGCGACGTGCGACGAGTGAGCGCTTAGCGTTCATGCTCAATCGAGCGAAGCGCGATAGCATGAGCGTCGTGCAACCATGTTCATGGTCGGCAGACGCGCAGAAGCGCCAAGGCGGAATTACCGGTCCGACCGGCTTGAGTGCGGCTGCGCGCGGATCAGATGGACGACGCCTGTCGTCAGTCTGGTTTGATGAAATCGCGGCTTCGACTTCGCGGAGAGTTTAATACCGCCGTTCAGACGTCGGTTGCCGCTAGAAATCGCAAGCGAACCGCACCCCGAAGCCGGTGAGGAAGGCGTCGTTCACCGCAGTGACGACGCCGGCGTTGTTGCGGAGGCGATTGTCGACGTGGTCGGCGATGTAGTTGAACTGCAGCTTCGCGTGCGGGTTCAGGAACCAGTTGAGGCCGAGCGTCAAATCTTGAATGTAGCCGCCGGCGATACCGGCGTCGTTGAGGTCGAGGAAGCCGTAGCGGGCGCCGATTTGCCAGGCGCCTAGGCCCGTGAGCGTGCCGTCGCGGAGTCGCATCGCGTTTTCGTTGGGGATCACGCGGCCGAAGCGGGCTTCGTGGCGGTCGTAGGCGCGGTGCTCCCCGGTGAGGAAGTAAAGGACGTTGACGTAGCTTCCTTGAAAGAAGACCTGACCGGGGTCGATGGGGGCGCCGCCGATCGGCGTGAACGTGCCGCCGTTGATCCAGCCGCCGCAGTATTCGCTCTGGAAGAGCCACGGGCCGTGGACGTAGGCGAACTCGGGGTTCAGCAGCAACTGGTTGTCAGCAAAGATGCGGCCGGCGAAGTTGGTGTCGGCGATCGTTGGGTTGAGCGGGCCGGGGCCGTTACGGAGCGACGCGCGGCTGCGGACGCGGATGTTGCCGGTCGAGACTTCCTCTTCCTGATCGAGGCCGCGGTACGAACCGGCAACGGCGAGGTGGATGAGCTCGCGATCGTCGCAGTCGGACCATGGGACGCAGGTGATGCGGCCGGTGGCGGCGTACTGGCTATCGCCGATGTCGTACGCAAACGAGTTCTGCGTGTTGCGGAAGATGCCGTATTGCCAAGTGACCGTTTCAGCTTCGTTGTAGCTGTGAACCATGATGCCCGGCGAGAAGCCGTTGTTGAACGGCCCGAAGAAGGCGTCCTGCAGGTAGGAGCGTTCCATGAAGTCGAGAAAGCGGCTGCTTTGGATGTGCTCGAGGCCGATGGGATCCTTTTGATTGCCGATGCGAACATTGCCGAGCAGAGGCATCTCGCTGAAGTCCCACCACAGATCGGTCGGCACGACAGTGTGCATCGCGTCGCCGCCGAAGGCGTTGACGTAGTCGGCGGGGTTCGTGGGATCGGCGTCGAAGGCGTTGACGAAGTCGAACTCGGCGGCCCACTGCATCGTGTAATACATCGTGCCGTCGATGCGGATGCGGGCGCGGCGGAAGTCGACAGCGTCCTGATCGCCGACGCCGCCGAGCACGAGGTCGGGCGCCGAGAGGGCGACGCCGTCGAGTTGCACGCGGCCGCCGACGTGGATTTTGAATTCTTTGTCGGGCGACTCGGCTTGAAAGCCTTCGCGGCCCCAACTGGGGATCATGAGGTTGTCGACGTCGAGCTTTTCGACTTCAGCTGATTCGGCTTGTTGCGTGGCGAGGTCTTGTTCGAGCTGTTGGATCCGATCTTCGAGCGCGGTGAGACGCTCGGTGGGGACCAGGAGTTGATCGGACGACGCTGACGGGTCGGCCGGGTTGACGAGCTGGTGGGCCGCAGCGGGCGTCACGACGCCGGCGGGAGACGCAACCGGCGGAGCGTTCCTCGCTGAGTCGATCGGCGGGAGCGTGACAAGCGGCGGAGTGCTAGGCGATTCGCTCGTCTCTGCGGCGGAGGTTGCGGTGGAACTCCCCTGCCCTGTTACGTCGCTTGGCGTTTCTTCGGCGCGCAGTTCCGCAACCGCGAAGACGCCGCAAAGCGCCGCCAGCAAGATGCGGGTTCGCATCCAGATGAGCATGAGCAGTATGCTGAGATGAGGAAGAAGAGTCGTGCGATGAGAGCGAGCTGCAACGAAACGCAGCCGTTTTCTTTCTTTCGGTTTTGTTAGAGAGGCGAGACCATTAAATCGCTCGGAGAATTCATTTCGCGGATGAATTCAGCTAAGATCGGTCGCTGTGAATGCTAGCAAGACGAATCAACTGGCACGCTTCTAACTCCGCGAGGCCGATATGAGCGCTCCCCAAGTGTTGAACTACCTCTTCTTCAGCGGCCGCTGTGACGAGGCGATTGCATTTTACCAATCGGCGATCGGCGCGAAGCCGGGGATGCTGATGCGGTTCAACGAGAGCCCTGCCCCGCCGCCGCCGGGGATGCTGCAGCCCGGGTTCGAGACGAAGGTGATGCATGCGGAGTTTACGGTCGGCGAGACGCGCGTCCTTTGCTCCGACGGGTGCGACGACAAGTCGAAGTTCGCAGGGTTCGCGCTTGTCTTTCAAACAGCAAGCGAAGCAGAAGCGGAACGGGCGTTTGCGGCGCTGGCGGAGGGAGGCAAAGTGACGATGCCGCTCGCGAAGACGTTTTGGTCGCCGAAGTACGGGATGCTGACGGATAAGTTCGGCGTCGGCTGGATGGTGATGGTGCCGGGGGAAGGCGGTTAAACTCGCTCCGATCACAACCGCCGTCTTCTACTGATTACTACGTGAGTAAGCGATGCCAACCTTGATCAGCCAACCGGGCGAATTGTTGCCGGGAGAACTTTACGAGGATTGTCGCTTCCATCCTTGCCTGTGCATCGAAGGCAATTCGCCGGAAGATTTGGACGGCGTCTACGGAGTTTCGCTCGTCGACGGAACACCCTCGGGATGCAGCATCTCGAATTGTGGAATTCGCAAACTCACGCTCCAAGAAGCGGTCCATTGGAAGTATCACGGCCCACGCGACCACGCCGTGGATGACCACTGGTGGGAACGCTGGCCGCAGGTGGACGCTACTCCGCGGGAGTAGGAGCAGGGAGAACTGATACCTGCGGGTAAAGTATGGGCGAACGTATCACGAACGTGGCAGCAGCTGCCGGATAGCGCCGAGGTGGTAGGCGTTGTGGCCGATCATCGCCGAGAGGCCGACGGCATGGATCGGTTGCCATTCGGCGATCGGTTTGTCGCGCAGCGCGTTGAAGAAGTCCAGCACGCCCTCGTAGGCCTGCCGCAAGTCGGCTTGCAGATTCTCCCAAGCGGCAGGCAACGCGGGGCCGGGGTTGAAGCTGCCGGGCCAGTCGGTCGGCGGGTTCTCCCCATGGAGGCGACGAAGCGTCAGTTCGAGCGCGTACTTGAGATGGTTTGCATGGGCAGCGATTGGTTGGCGGCCGGACGCGGGCTCGGCGTAGGCTTGCTCGGCGGTGAGCGCTTGCAGCGTGCCAAGGACGGATTCTTCAGGCGCGCCGCCGACGATCCAAGTCCAGCCAGGGTGGACCTCGCCTTCGAACGTTTCGCGGTACATCTCCACGAGCGTGGGCGTGAGATCGACGTTCATGGCATGCTGTTCCGCAAGGCGAGCCTGGTAACTCAGTGAGCATTACTTCGTGGCGGCGTCTGCTGCGGGTTCCGTTGGCTCGGGCGAAGTTGAATCTGCGGCAGGCTCAGCGTCCGCCTCTTCAGCTGCCGCGTCAGCCGGTTCATCGGCCGCGGGGGCCCCGGCGGCAAGTTGCTTCGCCCGCAGCAAGTTGCCGTGGCGTTGCGGGGCATCCTTCGGGTCGGATTGCAGCAGCTTCACTGCTTCGTCGTTATGCCCGAGAGCTTCATGGGTGCGGGCGAGGTTGTAACGAGCGCCGTTAGCCCAGCGACTGGAGCGCTCTTGATTGAGAGTGCGCTCGCCAAGCCAATCGAGGGCGACGTCGTAGTTGCCGCGGTCGTAGCTCAACAGGCCGAGCCAATACCCGGCTGCGGCTTTGCTGGCGGAGTAGACTGGTCCTTTCGCGTCCTTGAGCGCGTCGAATGCGTCGAGCTTCTTATTACTGGGACGAACAGAGCCGTCTTGGTAGAGGACCAGCGCTTCAAGATGGCCTTGCCGTGCTTCAGCAAGCGGGTCGCTCCGTTCTTCGGCGCGAATCCCTTTGTTGCCTTGCAGATGCAGCGCGCGTCCCTTCCACAGGAGCGGGCGCTCGGCGAACGGCGCGAATTCGTTGATCGACAGCTCGCGTGAATTCGGGCCGATTGTTTGTTCGTCGAGGTACGACTGGTAGGGCAACGTCCACAACTTGGTTTGTTGGACTTGCGGGACTTTCGCGAGGCGAGCGGCGACGGCCTGCGGATCGGCGGCAAGGCGAACGAAGTTCTCGCCTTCCAGTGCCTTCTCTAATTCCTGGGCGCGCCGAGAGAGCTGCAGCGGGCTGGCGACGATGAAGGCTTCGACCCCCGCCATTTGTTCAGCCGTGGCGCCGTAGGCGTACTCGCCGTCGACGTCGAACTGACGCAGCAGCGAGTCGTCGGCGGAGACTTCAGCGAGCGTGGCGACGCCGCCGTCCTTATTGCGGAGCGGCAAGCCGAGTTGCGGATCGAACAGCTGCACTTCGTCGCCGATGAAGACGCCGACGAGCAGCGGCAGTTTGGCGGGATCGCCTTCCAACGGGCGAATGATTGCCGCGGCAATGTTTTGTTGCCGCAGCAATTCAACGAAGACCCACGCGCGGTGAGCGGCGCTGCCGTGGCCAAACACCATTGCTTGCCATGGTCGGTGGATCGAGTCAGCCGGTTCTGCATTGGCCTCGGTTTTGTTTTCGCCGCCCGCGGTCCGGTCGGCGAACAGCGTCGGCGTGGGATCGAGCTGCACGTTGCGAACCGTCCAGTCGAACAGCGCGGCGGCTACCTTCTCGTCGGTGTCGGCCGTGCCGCGGGCCCACAGAGCGACGTCGCGGGCCCATACCGCCTCGGCAAGTGCACGGCCTTCCCAGTCGGCGAAAACGCCGTCGCGCAGCTCCTCGGTGGAGAGCATCTTTTCCAGGCTGGCGAAAGCGCGTTGTTGTGGCTCGGTAGTCGGCTTCGGGAGTTCAGCGACGACGCCGACGAGCAGCGGTTCGCGCTTCCAGTCTTTGTCGGCGAGCGGGCGGCTGCGAAACCATTGGTTCGCGCGTTCGACAATCTGCTGCAACGCGCCGAGGTCAGGAGCCGGTTCCCAGCCGAGCGCCGGCAAACGAAGCTTGTTATAGCGGTTGAGAGCAGAGCGAATCGCATCCATGCGCTTGTCGGAATAGCGCCAGATTTCAACGCGGGCCGGCGTCGGCGAGGGGCCGTTCAGCGGCGTTTCGATGATGAGGGCGTTTTCAGGATCGCGCGAATCGAGGCGGCGCACGCGCAGTTCGAGCGCGGCTGCTTTCTGGTCGATGCCGCGCTCGGCCGACTCTTCATCCATGTTGACGTAGTACCGGACGATGTCGCCCGGCTCGACGCCGACGGATAGGAAGTTCGCATTGCCGCTGTTGGCGAGCAGGTAGTTGTACTGGCCGTCGGGAGAGGCGGGGTTCTCGGAGACAGTGGCGAGGACTTCCTTGCCGTCGCTGCTGGTTGAGGCCGTGAGAATCGGCTGCGCGGGCTGGAGTTCCAGGTCGACGCTGTTGGCAAGATCGTTGAGCGTCGCGGCAACGCTGCGGAGGAAAGCCCCGCCGTCGACGCTGTCTCGCCCCAGCGTGCGGCCGCGAGTCGGAGCGGAGCGATTCGCGCTGGAAACGATCAGCGCCGTGACGACCACGGCCGCGACGGCGGAGATCCAGACCCAGGGATTATTTTTCATGTCGTTAGGAATGAAAGAGATTTAACCGCCAAGGACGCCAAGAGCGCCAAGGAAGAAACTGGAAACCGCAGATAAACGCAGGTGAAAAATAACAGATCCCCATCCTATCTGCGTTCATCGGCGTTCATCCGCGGTTCCAGCATTCTTATGTATTTTTCCTTGGCGCTCTTGGCGTCTTGGCGGTTCAAACGGAACGTTAACCAAGCGCGGCCGCGCGGATCTTCAGGAGTCGCCGCATCACCGCTTCGATTTCGCCGAGGGGGATCATGTTGGGGCCATCGCTGGGCGACTTGTCGGGTTCGGGATGCGTTTCGGTGAAGAGGCCGTCGGCGCCGAGGGCCATCGCGGCGCGGGCTAGCGGTTCAACCATCGCACGGTTGCCGCCCGTCTTATCGCCGAGGCCGCCTGGCTCTTGCACGCTGTGGGTGGCGTCGAACACCACCGGGCAGCCTAGGGCCTGCATTTGCGGGATCGAACGCATGTCGCTCACCAGCCGGCCGTAGCCGAAGAAGGTGCCGCGCTCGCAGAGGAGGACGTCTTCGCAGCCCCCCTCCCCTAGCTTCGTGATCACATGCCGCATGTCATTGGGGGCCATGAACTGCCCCTTCTTCACATGGACCGGCTTGCCGGTTTGCGCAGCCGCGACGAGCAGGTCGGTCTGTCGCGCCAGGAAGGCGGGGATTTGCAGCACGTCGACCACTTCGCCGGCGGGGGCGGCTTGCGACGACTCGTGAATGTCGGTGGTGATCGGCAAGCCGGTTTTGTCGCGGACGTCGGCAAGGATTTGCAAGCCGGCGGCGAGGCCAGGACCGCGGAATGAATTGACGCTCGTGCGGTTGGCCTTATCGAACGACGCCTTGAAGACGAGCTGCACGCCGACGGCGCTTGCGATGCGTTTCAGTTCCTCCGCGATATGGAGGGCGGCGCCGAAATCTTCGAGGACGCAGGGGCCGGCGATCCACAGGAGGGGCTGACCGGCGCCGCACAGATAGGGACCAATGCGGGCGGGATTGTGGGGCACGGCGACGATTCCTGCGGACGACGATGGAGGCGAAGCCGCAAGCGGCGATGGCGCGGGCGGCGAAAGCTTGGCAATATAGCCCGCTTCCTATTTACGGTCAGCAGGAGATGAGGGTTTGGCGATTTTACCAAACGCTGTAAGGAGCCTGCTGGAATCACTTTACGGTGGCCGTTGGCGACGAGCAATCTCAACTTGGGACGCGAAGCGGTGGAGTTTGACCCCGGATTGAAACGCGAGGTGCGAATGCGGCGGGACGAGACAGGGTGGGGAAGAACGCCGTAGCGAAATCGCCTAGTTGCTGGTAGGCGTTTGCCGCCGTAAAGCGTTGAATACGTTTCTTTTGTCTCACGCTAAAGCGAGTAGCGAGCAGCGGTTGCGTTGACGCGTCGACGCGCGGCGCGCGACGTCGCGCAAGCATTGGCACATCGCGTGCATCTAATAGGTGCGTCGCCTGACGGTGAAAGCTGCCGGGCGACCCAATCTCACTGGCCCGCGGGGCCTCGAACGAAGTTTTGGCGGATCGGTTCACTTGCCCCTGACCGATCTGTCGCAGTCAAAGTGTCTTTGACTCGTTCGAGGCCCGCTTTTTTTGCGCTGGTGGGAATGCCAACCACGAAGGCTCGAAGGAATTAAGAGCTGCACGAAGTAACTCCGAGAGAATTGAGTTCGGCGCTCTTCGTGATTTCTTTCGTGCCTTGGCGTCTTAGTGGTTCGTCTTTTAGAAGATGATCTCGCGGTTGTCTTCCTTCTCCGGCGGGTAAATCACCTGGCGATTGATGCCGCAGTTGGGGCACTCGGTGTCCATCCAGACTCCTTCAGCGCGGCGTGGATCGCCGTTGGGAAGGGCGCAGATTTCGTTCCAGACGCGCAGATTGTCGGCGAGGACGGTCGCGATGTCGCCGCAGACTTCGCAGCGGAGTCGAGGGGGTAGGCGTTTCATGCTGGAATTATAGCTTGTGGCGGCCATCTTTCTCGCTGGGCTTTCATCGGTTCACCATGACGAGAGTGCCCAGCACGACTGCCACGACCGTCACCACGATCAGGACTTGGCGGAGGCTGAAATGCCAGTTCAGCCAGGGCGGGACGCCGGAATAGATTTTTCGCGTCAGTTCCAGTTGCTCACGCTGCAGATCGCGGATCTCTCGCAGCAGCGTCTTAGTTTCGTCGTCCATACGGATAATTTAGCGGGTCGGCGATCTTTTCGTCGGCTGCATGCCTGTTCTGCGCGCCGCGGAGCGGCGTTGTAGGCGTTCCCACGCGGAGCGTGGGAACGAGGGTCACTTGCCGAACTTGAACGGTTTGACGTTGCGGCCCCAAACGAGGCCGGGCGTCTGGTTGTGGTATGGCCGCAAGTGGTTGCGCGAGAGGTCGCGCATCTCGGGCGGGATTGCCGACTCCGTGAAATCACCGCCGTTGGCGTCGGCGATCATTTGCAGATTCTTGCGGCCCGCGACGCTGCCGTTCATGCCGACGGCAAACGTATGGATCGGGAAATTGCGGGCGTTGCCGTTCATCAGCACGCGGAACTTGTTGTCGCCCTGGATGCGGCCGTCGCTCAGCAGGAAGACCGTGTCGGGTTCGATCATCGCCGCGGCGTTGATCGCGTCCTCGACCGAATCTCCCAGGCAGAGTTCGACCGTGTCGAGCCACGCGGCCACCATCCGCTTGTTCGCGTCGGTCGGGCGGAGGTAGCGATCGATCGGATCGGGATAGAGCATCGGATAGACGGCGTCGCTGTGGAACAGAATGTAAAACTCCTGGTCGTCGCGGAGGCGATCGAGGCAGTTAAGCAGTTCGGCGATCACAGTTTCGAGTCGGCCCCCCTGCATGCTGCCCGAGTTGTCGAGCACGAAGACAATTCGGCGCCCAGCTATCTCGGCGCCGAAGAACTTGGCGGTTGGCGCCGCGCCCAGGCCGCTGCCGAAGGTTCCAGTTCCTGTACCGCCGGCCGCGCCGAGGAGCGATCCCGCTTCGCCAAGCAGCCCGCCCCCGCCGGGCGTGCCAATGGGCGCCGTACCGCCCGGCGTATCGAGGCCCGTGCCGAGGCCTTCGTCGAGCGAGAAGCCGCCGAATGCGGCTGCACCGGGGTCGATCACTTCCGAGGGGATCTCGTCGGCGACCAGTGCACCCACGTCTGCCGTCGCATCGACGATCGGTTCCGCAGGCTCTTCGAAGACGACTTCTTCCACCTCAGAGGCTGGCGCGGAGTCGAAGATCATTTCGAGCTGGCGCGGCGGATCGACGGTAGCGAGGCTAACCGTGGCGAGCACCGCAAGCATCGTCAGGTGGACGCTGAGGCTGGCGAACCAAGCGGGGAGCGAACGCTGAGGTGGAGCGGGAGCGATGGGCTCGACTGGTCGGATGAGTTCTGGTGCTGCTGTCGGTTTGATGGAGTTCGCTTCAGCCTTCGCGGACTTAGGGGCTGAGGCGACGGTATGCGATGGCTGAGGCACGGGCGAAGCATCGGCCGCGGCGTCGATCCGAACGCCGACGTTTTCGGCTTCTTGCGTCGCTTCTGCATCACTCGCGATTGGCGACGTAACGCTATTGGTTCGAGGTCGGCGGCGCTTCACTTCGACCGACTGAGCCGTCGGAATGCTAAGCGGAGACGTCGACGCATCGGTTGCATCAGCGACGCCATTGGGCTGCCGCGCGGTCACTTCGAGAACGAAGCTGCGCAGTTCGGCCTCAGAGGCGCCTTCGGCGGGAGAATTGGACATCGGCCGGGCCGCAGGAGAGACGATGCGGGCGCCCCGAGTGCTTCCTGCGGGCAACAATCCGGGGCCGATTGTAACAAGACTGGCGCCAAGCGGATAGCTTTTTGGTGATTTGGGCGGAAATCAATGACTACGCGCTTCGGGGCAGGTCTGTGTGGAAGGCGCCAGCATTGCCGAGAAGCGCTTCGGCGTGGATTTCCACGGGCAATATTGATAGCAGCGCTGCCGGAGCTTGAGCCTACGAGCTGCTTTACGCCGGCAGATTGCAAATCGAGATGCTTTTTTGCACCCGCCGCATACAGTTTTGCGTCATCAGGCTGACTGCGGGGGAAATCATTGAATCGGAAGCAACCGATCCTCCGATAGTTGATTCATGTAGAAAATTTTGCCTAGGCGGCCAGGTCGCGTGATAGCATCGCTGGCGATGGGCAGGCGTCTTTTCTCCCCCCACTTTTCGCAAGGAAGCGAAGTCCATGAATCTCCATCCGAAGGTCCGGCCGCTTTGGCAACGGGCAATCGCGCTCCCGATTCTCACCTTGTTGATGGCGTATAAGGCGACGCGGCTGCCGACGTTTTTCCTGCCCCGCGACATTCGCAATATCATTAAGAACTGGGACTTCAAGGTTTACTGGGTTCTCATCAGCTCGGGCCTGACCCGCGCTTATATCGATCAGCCGTGCGAATTCAAAGTGCCGGCCAATTGCGAACCGAAGGTCGTCGTCGACCCCAAGTGGCGCCTCACCGAGAAGCAACTGCGTAAGTTCTACGAAGATGGCTTCATTGGTCCGCTCGACGCGTTCGCCCCGGAAGAAATGGCCGACTTCCGCAAAGACATGCTCGACGCGGAGAAGTCGGTGTCGCAAACCTACGGCTTCGTTACGCCGCGCGACCGTCACTTCGAAAATCCCCGCCTGTGGGGCTACATGAAGCACCCGGCGATCACCGAGCGTTTGGCCCAGATTCTTGGTCCGGACCTCAACGTGTGGCGGACGCAGATGTTCCATAAGCCGCCGAAGGCCCCGGCGATTCAGTTCCACCAAGCTAGCACTTTTATGGTGGAAGACTATCAGGTTCCGGCCCTTCATCCGGCCAACCGCGATGAAATCTTCCAGCTGACGGTTTGGATCGCCGTCGACGACGCGACCCACGAGAACGGTTGCTTGGACTTCGTGAAAGGTTCGCACAAGCAGGTTCACACGGTTAAGTTCGGCGGCGAAGAAGGCTTTTACAACGCCGCCTACTCCCTTGAATACGATCGCGACCCGAGCAAGGTCGTTCGCGTCCCTTGCAAGTCGGGCCAGTTCATTATTTTCATGGAACGCTGCATCCATGGCTCGCAAGCGAACACGACCGACCGTCACCGGTTGGCGTTCAACCTGCGTGCCGTTCCGACCAACCTCGCGGTGTACCCCGGCGTGAAGAAGTACCGCAGCGTGTACAACGGCGGCAAGTACCACCTCGACAACTGGGGCGTCGTCTCGCTCCGCGGCGAGGATCGCTACATGCTGAGCCGCACGCGGAAGCTGGCGGATCCGTCGTACGATTCGCAAGGCTTGCCGCTGCGTAAGGCCGCCTAGTGCATGTCTCCTCCCTTCGAGTCCCTTCGAGGGCGGGGATAACGGAAACGAAACAGCCCCGACCAAGCTATGGTCGGGGCTGTTTTTGTTGGTTCAGAATGCCGAAATAGAGATAGCCGACGATCTACTCGATGTGGGAGCTTTGGGCCGGGGGGCCTTCGCTAGCATGCGCCAGATTCGCGGAAAATCTGCACTCGTCACTGGCGCTGCCTCGGGCATCGGCCGCGCGATCGCGCTGCGGCTTGCCGAGGAAGGGGCGAACCTCTACCTGCTCGACGTCAACGCCGTCGCGTTGGCCAGCGTTGTCGCGGAAGTGAAGCAGCGTCGCGTCGAGGTAATCGGTCGCCATTGCGACGTCGGGCAGCCCGCGCAGGTGAGTGCGGCCATTGCACACTTGCTCGACCAGTGGGGCGGCGTCGACCTGCTGGTGAACAACGCCGGCATCACCTATTACGGCCGCACGACCAAAATGTCGGCCGAGCATTGGGATCAGCTCCTGGCGATCAACCTGCACGCTCCCGTGCAGTTCATTCGCGAACTGTTGCCGACGCTGCTGTCGCGGCAAGAGTCGCACATTCTCAACGTGGCAAGCATTTGCGGTCTCGTGGGCCTAAGCCGCGTCGCTGCATACTCGACGAGCAAGTTTGCGATAGTGGGCTTGAGCGAATCACTTCGCGCGGAGTTCGGGCGGCAAGGCGTCGGCGTCACAGCGCTCTGCCCCGGGTTGGTCGACACGAACCTTTTCGCTGCGGCGCCGCGAGGCGAGGATCTGCGAGAGAACAAACGACCGCCCGCGTGGTTGTTGGCGACTCCTGAGGCAATCGCCAACCGCGCCGTGCGAGCCATCTATCGCAATCAGGCGGTCGTGGTGATGCAGCCCTACGCGCGGCTCACCTACTGGGTGAAGCGGTTTGCTCCCGGATTGCTCGATCTCGGGAATCGCTTCCGTCGGCGCAAAAGGGCTGTTGACGCGCCGCGCGTCGCGACGCCGGATGAACGCCGCCGGGCTGCGTAGCTCCGCGAGCTGCGTTGTCAGCCTCTATTTTTCGAGCGGATCGCCTCGCCGGCGCTAGTTTTCTTCTCGCTGCCGGACCTGTTAGAATGCGGGCCGGCTGGTCATCGCGCTCGTGCGACTCTTCGGCGACCAGCCATTTTCCACTGTTCGGCCCCGAGGATGTTCTCGCCATGAATGTAGCGGCACGCGCTTTCGTCTCGGCATTGGTAGCTCTCGCGATTTCGGCAACGAGCTCGCAATCGTTCGCTCAAGCGACCACCGAGACGGCGACTGCGAAGAAACTTTCGCTCGCATCGATCTTCTCTGATCACATGGTCCTGCAGCGCGACATCAAGTTGCCGATCTGGGGCGCCGCGGCGCCGGGAGCCAAGGTCGAAGTGAAGCTCGCCGGCCAAACCAAAGAAGCCACCGCCGATAAAGATGGCAAGTGGACGGTGAGCTTCACCCCGCTCAAGGCGGGCGGCGGACCGCTGGAACTGTCGGTCGCGTCGGATGGCGAAACGGCTCACATGACCGACATCCTCGTGGGCGACGTGTGGGTCGCTTCAGGACAGTCAAACATGGAGTGGCCGATCCGAGCGTCGAAGGACGCCGAGAGCGAAGCCGCCGCGGCCGATTGGCCGGAGATTCGGTTCGTCGACGTGCCAAACGTCACCTCGGCCAAGCCGCTCGACTCGTTCAAGTCGGCCGGCTGGCAGCCAGTGAAGCCAGAAAATATCACTGAGTTTTCGGCCGTGGCGTACTACTTCGCCCGCGATTTGCACAAAGAGCTAAACGTGCCGATCGGCCTGATCGGCTGCAATTGGGGCGGCACGCAGATGGAAGCCTGGGTAAGCCGCGAGGCGCTCGAGTCGAGCGACACGTTCAAACCAGCGGTCGCCGCTGCCGATCAGGAGCCGACTACCGAAGAGGTGAAGAAGCACCGCCAAGAGCGTCCGCAAGATCAGCCGGCGTCGTTGTTCAACGGCATGTTGTCGTCGGTGATTCCGTACGGCATTCGCGGGGCCATCTGGTACCAAGGCGAGAGCAACGCCGGTCGGCATGGGGAGTACGCTGAACTCTCGAAGCTGATGATTGCTGACTGGCGGAATCGTTGGGGCCAGGGCGAATTCCCGTTCCTGTTGGTGCAACTCGCCGCCTTCGAACCGGGCGGCGACAGCTGGCCGCCGCTGCGTGAAGCCCAGGTCGAAACGCTTGAGTCGCCGAACACCGGCATGGCCGTGACGACCGACATCGGCGACCGCAAGGACATTCACCCGCGCAACAAGCAAGACGTCGGCAAGCGGCTCGCGTTGGCCGCTCGCAAGGTTGCCTACGGCGAAGACCTCGTCTATTCGGGGCCAATGTTCAAGGAACTGAAGGTCACTGACGGCAAGGCCCACGTCACCTTCGCGGAAATCGGCGGCGGCTTGAAGGCCGATGGCGCCCTCAAGGGTTTTGAGGTGGCCGGCGACGACGGAAAGTTCGTGCCCGCCAACGCGGTGATCGAAGGGGCCGAGGTCGTTGTCTCGGCCGATGGCGTCAACGAGCCGAAGGTGGTCCGATACAATTGGGCGGCGTTCCCGGAAGGGAATCTGTTCAACGCCGAAGGGTTGCCGGCTTCGCCGTTCCGATCAAAGAAGTAGCGAGTGACCGCTAAGAAATCTCGGGTGGCATGCTCTCGCCCCTCTAGGCGTGAGCATGCTGCCCTGGTTTCGGCTTGGTGGTTTTTCAGCAGCGCTGAGGGGCAGTGTGGAGTGCCGCTGCGGCCATGACACCCTTCGCGGGTTGATGCCGCGCAGGCGCTCCCCTACCCTTCGACGATGTGCGCCCCGCGAGCCGGTTTCGTCACGAATGGCGTCGCCGTGAGCCCAGTTCGTTCAAGGTAGATGGCGCCGATGCGATCGGCGATTTCGCGTTCCCGTCCCGCGCGGACGAGCGCGACGATGCAGCCGCCGAAACCGCCGCCGGTCATGCGGGCGCCGATGACGCCTCCCTCGGCGCCGATTTGTTGGGCGGCTTCTACGAGAACGTCGAGCTCCGGGCAACTGACTTCGAAGTCGTCGCGCAGCGAGGCGTGGCTGGCATACATCAGCTCGCCGACCAACGGCCAATCGCCCGCCTGAAGTGCTGCCGCAGCGCGGGTGGTCCGTTCGATTTCACCGACCACGTGGTGCGCTCGGCGATAAAGCAATGGATCGAGTTTCGCACGGTTTGCTTCCAACTGCTCCGAGCTGACGTCGCGGAGCGTCGCGGCGCCAAGTAGCTTGGCCGACTGCTCGCACTGAGCGCGGCGTTCGGGGTACTCGCTGCCGGTGAGTTCGTGCTTCACGTTGCTGTTGATCACCAGCACCGCGACGCCAGGATCATCGAGCGGGATTAATTCGGCCGTCTCTGTGCGGCAATCGATCAGCAGCAGCTTGCCGGCGGCGCCGAGGGCCGAGCTGAACTGATCCATAATCCCGCACGGCATACCGGCGTACTCGTGTTCAGCCTTTTGCGCTAGCCGCGACTTGTCGACTGGATCGAGCGTGCGTCCCGTAACCGCTTCGACCAGCGTTGCCGTGGCGACTTCGAGCGCTGCGCTGCTGGAGAGCCCGCCTCCTTGCGGAACCTTCGAGTCGACGACTAGGTCGAGCGTGCCGGGATGGAGCCCGCGCTCAATGCAACCGGCAAAGGCGCCGCGGAGGTAACTGGTCCAATCGCGACGCTTGGGTTCAAGGTTGCTCAACGAGAACTCGGCCGTTTCATCAAACAGCGTGCTGTGAACGCGGACAGCGTCGCTGGCAGCTGTTTTCAGCGGCCGACCAGCGGCGATCACCGTGTACCGTTCGATGGCAAGCGGGAAGACGAAGCCGGCGTTGTAGTCGGTGTGTTCGCCGATGAGATTTACGCGTCCCGGAGCGGCGACGACCCAATGGGGTGGATTTCCGAAGACTTCCGTGTAGCGTCCCTTCGCAGCGGCGACCTGGTCGGGCAGCGAGGGAGACTGGAATTCGTCCTGGTGCGTCGGAGCGGAGGAAGAGGACATCGAGTGTTTTGCCTGGAGTCGCGGACGTTTTCAGTCGCGTTGAATGAGTGATTTGCACTACCACTGCGGACCATTTTGCCTTCGAAGTATGGTAAACGACTGCAAGAAACCTCACAACGACGGGCAATATATTGCAAACGGCCTGCACTTCTGCGGCTTTTTGAGCATCAAGGGATTTCTCAGGAAAATCCTTAAAAACCATTTGATATATGGCGTATAGGCCGCTAGTCTGGCAATCTCAAATAAGCGGCGACGATCTGTTTTGTCGTTGCGGACGGATTCTCTGTACGCTCCATGGAAGGCTCAAGCCGTGCGCTCCATGGAGTCACTACATGAGCCCTCGTTTGTTGCGCAGCATGGTGCTGCGTCGATTGTTTTCGTCGCCTCGTTCACTCTCAAGGAAAGCGGCCACGATTGCCTTGGCGGTCTTGGCATTCGCGTGCGGCGTCGAGTCAGCGCTCGGCGAACAGCAGATCATCGCGATGAGCGGCGACCTGCAGCCGGGAGGCTCGGGCGCTATGTTAGCCGGCGTTTCTGCACCGACGCTGAACGACTCGGGGCAGGTGCTGCTGCAAGCGCGACTGCTCGAAGGAGTCGCAGGCGTCCAGCCCAACAATGACGCAGCCCTGTGGGTGATCGACGGCGGCACGCGCCGACTATTGGTGCGAAAGGGAGCCGGCAACCTTGGCGACGGGAGCAGCATCTCGGCATTCGGCGCAGCGTCCATTGCCGATGACGGCGACGTCGTCTTCCGCGGCGCCACCGATGGCGGCAAACAAGGGCTCTGGCGCGTTTCGGCCAACGGCTCGATGACCACAGCGGCGATCACAGCGACGACGGGCGTCGTACCTGGTCCGCAATTGCAGAGCGCGCAGTTCGACACGTTTGGTTTTCTGTTACTCCACTCGTCCAGCGATATTCTGGTATACAACGCGCGACTTAAGCGTTCGTTGGGCGGCGTCGACACATCATCTTCTCGCGGCGTTTGGCGGGATGCCCACGGCGCGAAGGAGATGCTCCTTCGTGAAGGAACCAGCACGATTCCGCAGACGGACGGCGGACAGCTTTTAGTCCCTTCGGTCGAAGGAGTGAACCGCGTTGGTCAAACCGTGTTTTTGGGGACGATGCTTCCGAGAACCGGCGGCGTCACGCCAGACGATTCCCTCGCTTTGTGGCGAGCGGGCGGCGCGACGGGCGACGTGCTCGTGGCTCGCACGGGCTCGGGCAACGTCGCCGGGGTTCCCGGTGCATCCTTTCGGGGCTTGAGCGACTCAAGAATTAACTCCGCCGGAAAGTTGGCCTACAGCGGCGAGCTTCTTCTCCAAGGAACGGTGACCTCGGCAAACGACCGCGGCATTTGGACGTTCAACGGCGTGAACCAACTGGTTGCGCGGACCGGAAACGCGGCGCCCGGCGTACCGCAAAGTGAATTCGACGCACTCGGCGCGCCGGTGTTGAGCGATTCAGGTCCAACGCTTTTCAGCGGCACGTTGCGAACCGGCGTCGGCGGCGTCACGCCAACGACCTCGCGCGGAATCTGGGCCGTCGACGAGACCCGTGGAGCGCTAATCGCCCGTTCTGGCGTCGGGGGAGTACCGGGCGCCTCTGCGACAAAGTTCGCCGAGTTCGGAGCTCTCGCTTCGAACAACGACGGGCTGGCGGCGTTCGCGGCGACGCTTGAGAACGGCGCCGGAGGAGTCGGTGACGAGAACAACCAAGGTTTGTGGATGATGGACGCGACGGGCGACGGGCGCATCATTGCTCGCACTGGCGACGTCATGGCTGGTCGCACGATCACTGCGCTGGAGTTCGTCGGCGGTGCTGGCGGCGGGGACGGCCGGCAGCGTGCACTCAACGACCATGGCCAACTTGCCTACAAGGCAACGTTTGTCGGCGGGGACGAGGCGGCGGTTCTGTACACCCCCAATTTGAGTTGGCGAAGCTCCACCGGCGGTCAGTGGGACGCCGCAGCCAACTGGACGCTCGGCATCGCGCCTTCAAGCGTTCACCGCATCGATCTTGTCGGCGCTCAAGCGACCACCGTCGTCGGACCTTCCGGCAGCGTCACCATTCGCGAACTAACTCTCGGGGGCGGCGCGGGGCAAATGACGCTCGAACTTCCCGAATCAGGCGTTCTCACGGTGACCGATGGCGTTCACCTGGCTGCAAACGGTCGATTGGCTGGCAAGGGGACGCTCGTGGGCCAAGTCATTAGCGCGGGTGCGACGAGTCCGGGGCTCTCGACTGGCATCCTCGCGATCGACGGCGGCTATGTGCAGCAGCCATTAGGCTCCTAGACACAACACGCCACGCGGCGACAACGCTAGACAGTTCGGCTATTTCGCCATCGCTGCAAAAGCGATTGGCTCGCCGTGTCGCACCGTGGCGGACGGTGTCTGCGCCGGAATTTGCGCCGCCGTCGCGAAGTGCGATTCCGTGACCTGGAGGTAGTGCCTTCTCGCCACGTTCACGCTGTTCCCGCACCATTCGCAGACGACATACGTTGGGTACTGCTGCTCGAGTTCCGTCTGTCGGCTGCTTCGGCAACTGTGGAAAAGCCTCGACCATGGCCGGAGGCCGGCGCGGATGACGGCGTTGCGAACCGTGCCCGAATTGTTGGGGTGTTTGGCGATCGACGGCAGCACAAGCTCCTCGCCCTCCCCTGCCTCGTCCCATCGCTCTTGGAGCAGCGGCATCAGTTCCGGGAAGATCGGCACCCAGCGGCTTTCCTTGCCCTCGTGGCGCTCCGTTTTCGGCGACCGCACCAGGAACTTCTTTCCAGCCCAATCGACATCCGCCCAGCGCAAACGGTTGGTCTCTGACGGCACGCGCAAGGCGCCGAACCGCGAAAGGCCGAGCATCAGGCGGAATTCGCTGTTCGGCATCTGCGCCATCACCTTCGCGACTTCTTCGCGGGTGACGAATACGTTGTTTCCCCGGAGGCAGTTGCCACGCGGCGCGTTCTCAAACGGATTTGAGTCCATGAAGCGTTGGCGAATTGCGAAGCGGAACAGCCGGTGAGCGAAGTTGTCGATCTGCAGTACGGTCGATTTGGCCAGCTCCCGCCCACCCGCCTCTTTCGGGGCGAGTAGATGGGCCGCAAAGTCTTCCGCCGCAAGTTCGGTGATGCGGTCAATCCGCCGCTCCGAACCGAAGTACAGGAGCAGGTCGCGAATAGATTGCGTAATGGCTTTTACCGTCGCCGGCTTCAGCGACTTCCATGCCGGCCGCGATCGGTACTGGTCGATAAGAGCGACCAGAGTCGGGATCACGATCTTCTCGGACGAACCGACGA
Source organism: Lacipirellula parvula (assembly GCF_009177095.1). Classification (NCBI taxonomy): domain Bacteria; kingdom Pseudomonadati; phylum Planctomycetota; class Planctomycetia; order Pirellulales; family Lacipirellulaceae; genus Lacipirellula; species Lacipirellula parvula. The sequence continues at coordinate 4,863,142 of NZ_AP021861.1, read as the reverse complement.
GCCCAGCTTTTTCCATCCGGCCCCGCAGCACGTCGCCCACGTCGGCCAGCCAAGCCGCGGTCTTCACCGGCGGCGCGCTCCCGTCGAAGAGACACGCCTCTAGCTGGTCGACGTGCCCGCGGATGTTCTCCGCCTTCTTCTTAGGCATGGCGCCGAGGCGGACGGTCTTGCGTTTGCGGTCGGCGTTCATAAAGCCGACGCGGAAGGTGTTGCCCCGTTTGCCGGGGTCTTCGGAAAGGGTTGCCATTGGTGGGTCTCCAAAGGGTTAGGGGGAAATTGCACTATTCAGGATGTGGAATTAGAATGCTGGCGACGTGTAAATCACTCGAGAGACTGACTAAATAGGAGAGGCGCATGGAAAGACTGGGATTGGCTTTGATGGCCGTCGTTGGATTGCTCGCGTCGTCGATTCAGGCTGCGCCTTTGCACTACAAAATCGATCTGGTGGCCACTCCCCAGGCACCGGGATATCTACTAGCTAACGCCCAATTACAACTCAACCTGACGTGGGACGCAGCGGCCACAGCGCCAATCGCCTCAAGTCCTTCAGGGACGTTTTGGCCGATCAACACAAACACTGTCGCCTCATTGACGGTTAGTGGTTCCGCTGCGGCAGATGGCACTTACGCCGCGTCGTTCGTTCCCTCGCCAAGCCTAACGTGGATCATCGACAACGACTCACCGGGCTTGGGTGATGCACTCCATTTTCCGGTCATGCGATTCCAGATTGGCGGGCAGACGGTCGAGTCTTCAATTCTGTTGCCACACTTCGCAAGCACTTTCTTCGATGGCCAACATCCGTTCTATCCCAAACCCTTCGATTTCGAGGACGCGACCTGGCCCTCGATGAGATTCGTCACCCAAGGCGTCGGCGCAATTCTTGCCACAGTCGTAGACGCATCCGCGGTGGCGGTGCCTGAGCCAACGACCTGCACACTCGCCGTCAGCTCACTTGTCGCCCTCGCGGTCCTCCGCCGCCGCAAATAACCCCGCCGCCTGCCCGCGACGGGTCGCCTCATTCGCTTAGCGCCGCTTTGCCCGAAACGGAATCACATCCCGCTTCACGCGAACACGGCACGCGTCAGCAGCCACACGCTGCACAGCCGCCGGGCAGCAGTCGTCGAGGTCGATCGGCTCGCCCTCTTCGATCTCCTGCATCAGCTGGTTAGCCAGCTTGAAGCCCCAGTTGGTCGGCCGGTTGCGTGGAACCTTGCGGCCTTCGCGCTTCATGCCCCAGAGGTAGCGAGCGAGGATGCGGCGTTGCAGTGCGAGATAGCACGGCATCGTCGCAATCTCCGCGGCGGCGCCTCGGATGACGCCCAGGGCCTGCAGTTCGTCGTCGATCCGTTGGCGGGCCGTGCGATCGCCGAATGATGCTTCGATCGTCCACGTCGGCACGGTCTGCGGGCCGTGGTATGGCCGCTCACGGCGCCGTTGTAGCGCTTCGTTGCGGGCAGCGCGTTCGTGCCGCGTCGTCAGCTTCGCCCAGTTCGGAAAGAACCGCGTGTAGAACTCGTTGCGATGCCGCTGTGCTGCAGGTTGCCGGCCGATCGACTTCGGCTCATCCACCGTCGGCACGGGAATCCACTGCTCGACTTGCCGCGGGTCGCGGTGCTCGTCGAGGTCCGCCGGTTCGGTGACGGTTTCGTCGGTCTGCTGCAGTTCGAGGTTGGCGGCGGCTTTCGTGGCAGCAAGTCGCCGACGCGATCTCAATCGCGCCTTAAGCTTCTTTTCATCTACCGGCGAATCGTCATCAAACGCCGCTAGCCGACGCTGATGGATTTCAGCACAGGCTTCGGCGATCTGCTCGGGAGTCGGGATGTACTCGGCGGCGCGACGGGGCTTGGTGATCGTAGCCATGACAAGAGAACCTTCCATGGCGAGCGCGGCAAATGCCGTAGCGAAGAGAGGTGCCCCAGGTGGGGCCGACGCCCCCGTGGCTGGGGCGCCAGTCTGACAATCCAACGCTCGCTTCTAAATGACCTGAGGCCCGCGAACGAAGTGAATAAGGGCACAAGTCCCCGTCGCCGTCTTGCTCCCCCGCTACCGGGTTCATAGCTTGATAGGCGACCTTCGCGCGCGGGCCTCAGGTCAGATGTGGCGTTCATCAGATTGTCTCACCAACTACCAGCGCAATGCGGCGCCGGACGCTTGTGCTCAGTCAGCCAACAGGCCAACTGTGGATCGCTGGGTTATTCAGGCCCAGGTCGCCCTCTCCCCCAGTTACGCGGTGCAACTAGGGAAACGACGCTCGCCATTGTGCCCGAGTGCCGAGTTTTTGCAATAGAAGCAGCTGAGGAATATCAACGCTTCAGTCTGTGGTGCGATTCGGGCGATTAGCTATATTGAAACTGGCCAGGGGCATCAGGAAGGCTTGATAATGAAACTGAAACTGGCTCTTTTCTTAGCGCTATTGTTGTGGCAGTGCTCACTGTCGAAAGCGGCAACGGTCTACTCCGCTTTAACGGCCAGCCAACATTGGGTGGTAGGAAGTGCAGTATGGTGGGACGACGCTCAAATCGTCGGCGGCGGCACGCTATCGCGTTTCCGTTTCTACGGTCAGCAAAATATAGTCGGCAGTCGGAGTTACACTACAAGCATCGAATTCCACCTGTTTGACGGTGCAACGGGGCTGCCCAACGGCCCTTCGCTCGGCCGCATTCAAGTCAGCAGTTCTACCCCGATGCCGCACGGGGAAGTCAAGTTGATAGAATCTGTTGACTTACGCCCGCTGAATATCCGTTTACCCCCAAACTCCAAGCTGGGCGTAGCATTTCATCAAGAGCACAACATCGAAGTTGTCCTATTTGGCAACCCGAGTATTGGTGCGAGTGGGAGTAATCTGTGGATCGGTTCGCCACCTGTTGCGAGACAGGTGTTAGGCGTGCGTAACAATATCGGCTTCGAGATTGAAGTTGTACCCGAGCCACATTCTTGGGCGTTAGTTGTGGCAGCCGTTGCGGGGCTGGCGATGCCCATCCGCCTCTCAAGCCGCCTGCTGCCCCGCTAGCAGCTTCCCGCGTTTCGCGACTCGACGGTCGGGCGGAGCGGCGGAGACGCACGAGCGTGGCGCTGGCGAGGTCCGTTTCTCAGTCGATTACAATCAAAGCCATGAGAACTTTAGTCGCTGTCGGCTTGATGCTCGCGATCGTGCTCGCCGGTCAGGTCGCCGTGGTGTGCGTGGCGATGGGAGCGAAGTGGGACCGAGTGAGCTTAAGGCTTCTTGTCATGATCACGACGGGCGTGGCGGTCTTACTCGGGGCGTTCCGGCTTCTCCTGCAATAGCGATCCCCAACGCTTGCAAATTGCATGGGGAGGGGCGAGATTGGGCGGCATGAACATTCCACTTCAAGAATACCTTGCCATCGCTGCCCTCGGCGACGAACCAGGGCGAGCGGCATTCTTTTCTATGCCACTAACGCACCCTGCGTCCGGACCGCTTGAGCCACCGCCGGCGGGTAGCAACGCAGTCCTGCTCTTCTCATCGACCCAGCTGTGTGGCGAATACATTGAGAGTCGAAGTCTTGGTGTCGAATGGCAGCCATTCCCCATGAGCGCCACAAGCTGCGTTGACTTTTTATTGGAAGCGAATCGTCGCAAAATACATACGCACGTCTGCTTCAACCCAAGTCGCAACGTCCCCGCGGCACTTCCGATCGAAGCTTTTGTCGTCACAATGCCGGAACGCACCGCAGAGAACCCCGGCCACATGTAGCCCCGCCGGCCGCTGCCCGCCTCGAGTTGATGCGGCCGCTGACGGATGGGTCGCTGGAGGTTGAGGCAATGGGTGGGTTGTTCTAGCAGTCGGCTGTTGCTTTGAAGGCGGACCACGCCAAATGAATCAGCGTCAACAACACTGCGAGCAGCACCGTCGCGTACAGCAAAGACTCTAAGCTGTATCGGAAAGGTCGCTTCATGCCGCCCACTATACCCGCTGGCAACGGGCGGGGCGAAAGAAAGGCCGCAAGGGAACGGATGTGCCTCAGGTAATGCCGGCAGCGAAGCAAGCGATGGCAACAACCGCTACCAACATCGCCACGATCGTAATCCAGCCGGCCACGGTCCCCTTGCCGAATCGCTTCGCCAAGCCGTCAATTATCCAGCCGGTGATCCAGTCGTCGCCAATCATGCCCGCCACTCTACCGCTCCCGCTCTCCGGCCGCAAACTAACCCGGCATTGCTCAGTTACACGGAGTCATTCCCGTCCGACCGTCCCGACCAGTAGGCGACGGTCAGCACACCGGCAACGATAAGGCCTAGAAGGGTCAACATCCCCAACCTAACGTCTTCTTTAACACCCGCTTGATACCAACAGTAAAGCGTCAGTGCCCAAATCAACAGCGTGACGCGTCGAAGGTTACGCATCGAGCGGCTACGCAGGCGAGAAGTCAGTGGCAGGACAATGGCCCCCACCACTGCGACAAGAACGCTAATTCCTAAACCGGCTTCAGGCCCCTGCGTGAGTGAGACGAAGATGATTAAGACTATCAGAGTCGCGATGACAATAAGAGATGGTGCCATTCGCGAATTGTAATCGTGGAATCTCAGAATTTCTGCCCCCGCCTAGTTCCCTACCCCGCCGCTGGCCGCAAGATGTGCGATTCGTGACTGCCGTTTTCTGCGCCGGTTATGGGCGACGCATTTACTACTATCGCGAAGCGGCATAGCTCAATTCACCTTAGCACGCGTTAGCCGGCCGCCACGTAGTCGAAGCAGGGGACAATCATGCATGTTAACTGGGCATGAAAATTGGACCGGCACCGAGCCAGAAGTCACGCAGGCTCTCGCCACAGCGTGTTGAGTGCAGGTTGGATAAAGCTTGTGCAGCTCAGGTTCGTATGTGATGACAAATTCAGGATGCTGGAGCAAGTACTCAAAATATCCTGGCCCCCACTCGCGAGCCCCGCTGTCATCGTGCGGCACAAAGCGGCCGCCCTCAACTTCCGGCAATTGAGACCACTCATCCGCCCTCCCTGCTTCGTCCGCTTGCGGCGCAAAGAAACAGACCTCTAGGCGTTCATCCCAGAGTTCGATAATGCGGTCGCGGTCAACGTCACCGAGAGTCGCCCACCAGCTGCGAATTGCCTCGCCTTCGCTAACCGAAAACGCTGCTAGCAAGGCGGGAGGGAAGCCATCCATAGCAAAGCGTCGCTCCGTTTGAAACTCTCTAAATCTACACAACTACCTGAAAGATTAGCGATTGGAGAGTCGCCGTTGCAATGCCACCTCTTACGCCCGCTGGCGACGGGCGGGGCGAAACCTAGGTGGCTGTGTCGTTTGATCCAGCGTCAGGCTTCGAAGAGAGTTGAGCGAGTTCCTCCAGGGCCCTTGTCGACGGGCTGTAGCGTGCGGGGTTTCTAATTGCGGGTATCCATTCCAACATTCCGCGCCGCTCGAGTCGCTTGAAGCAATGCTTGTACGCTGGTAGGTATCGTAGCGTTGGGGCGTCGGGAGGAACGATCGCGTCCAATGCCTCCTCTTCGGTAAGCCCCCGGGGGTGTTTTGCCGCGGCCTCAATCATTAGTCGCTCGACGATGCCCATACCCCACATTCTACTCCCGCTGCTCCCCAGCGAAAGCAGACCTAGCCGCCGGATTCCGGGGCGGATTAGTGCCGCTGAGGTAAGTCGCTACTGGGCGGGTCCTCGTCTCGCAGGCCGAAAAGGATTGCCACGCTCAAACCTGCAAACCAGCCGATTAGCACGCTGCCGACAGCGAATCCAACCACTATCGCAACACCTGCCGAGATGAGCAGCGGCCGCAGTGAAATTTGGCGTTTCTGTCGGATCATGCCGCCCATTCTAACCGCCGCCGAGGCGGGTGGGAGAGGAAGGCAACTCTGCAATTCAAATGGCGGTTATCCCACTCTCGCCGGTGCGGACCCGAATCACATCCAATAGCGCCGATACGAAAATTTTACCATCGCCAACTTGCCCAGTTTTGGCTGAGCTGACTATTGCCGTCAGTGCGCTTTGCAAAAGTGAATCGTCGACAACAATTTCGATTTTCACTTTCGGGACAAAGTCAACCGTGTATTCGGCGCCTCTGTAGGTTTCCGTCTTGCCTCGTTGACGGCCGAAGCCGCGAACTTCACTGACGGTCATGCCCTGAAGTCCTGCGGCAACTAGAGCCGCTTTTACATCATCTGCCTTATGATGGCGAACAATTGCTTCAATTTTCTTCATATGCTTAACACCGGTGGGCTAATGACATTGCAATATCAAAACCCACGGCCCGGGCAGAGTGTCGCTACTGCCCAGGCCGATGGGCATCCTTTCCAGCCCTACGAGGGCCGAAAGCGAGCATTGGTCAAACTACTCATCCGAATCACTACGCGTTAGGAGATGGCATGAAATCTGGATAGCCCATCGCTCCCATCTCAGGTATATCGAGACCGCCAACCTCAACATCGTGCGGGACACGCAGCGGAGTAATCAAGTTACTCACCTTGAACCACACGTAGGCCATCACACCGCCAAATACCACAACAGTCACCGCACTCAGCGCTTGAGCCATGAGTTGGGAGGAATCGCCGTAAAACAGTCCTCTGACTCCGTCAGTCAGGACGCCATCAGAATCGAGTGTTGAATCCCACTTCTCTCTAACGACGCCATTCCATCCCATCCCATATTTGCCATTGGCAAAGAGTCCGAGCGATAAGACGCCCCACAGGCCGTTCACGCCGTGAACAGAAATCGCGCCGACCGGGTCGTCGATACCCATGCGATCCCAAAAGAACACGCTGATCACCACAAGGACGCCCGCGATACCGCCGATGACGACAGCCGCCCAACTATCGATGAACGCGCAAGGAGCTGTCACTGCAACTAACCCCGCCAACATGCCGTTGCAAATCATTGACGGATCTGGTTTCAGGCCTCGCAGCATCATGTAGAACATGCACGAGATCGCACCGGCTACGCTTGCCAGCATGGTGTTCACGACGACGGTGGCTAGCCTTAAATCCGTTCCAGATAAAGTGGAACCGGCGTTAAAACCGAACCACCCGAACGCAAGCACAAACGTTCCTGCGACTACCATCGGAATGTTGTGGCCTGGGATAGCGCGCGGCTTTCCATCGACGTATTTTCCAATCCGCGGGCCGATGATTATCCCACCAACCAGCGCGATGATTCCGCCCATCGAATGGACAACACCCGACCCGGCAAAATCCACTGCACCATGACCTAATCCCCAGTTCTTACCGGACTGAGCCAGCCATCCTCCGCCCCACACCCAATGAGCGTAAAGACAGTAAGGAAGCGCGACCCAAAGGCCGAACAGCACAAAGTTCTTCCAAGCCCATCTCTCCGCAAGAGTTCCAGTTGGAATCGTTGCCGTCGTGTCCATGAACACCATCATGAAGAAAAACAGCGTCATGATGCTGACGTCATCCATTCCCGAGAGAAAGAATCCTTCGGTGCCGCAAATTCCGAAGCTCTTCGCCGCATCGCCTTCGCCAGTTGTAATTGAGAACCCACTGTCGAGTGCAACGGTCCCCGGTCCAATTGGGGAGTACCACCCGGGGGCTACTGGAGCGTTCCACCAATTGCCCCAACCAATCCCAAAGCCGTAAGCCCAGAATGCGAGGCATCCGAGCGGGTAGATCATTAGATTCATAGCAGATGTGTGCGCTGAGTTCTTCGCGCGACACAAACCGGTCTCCACCATCATGAATCCGGCTTGCATGAACATGACCAAGCATCCCGCCATGATCACCCATACTACGTTGATCGAAAACAAGTTGTGTGAAATTCGATCGTAAAGCTTATCCGGCGTCATCTCTGCCGGGGCGCCGTCGCCAACCGGCCCCGCTCCTGGAGTTGTCCAGTACCCAGCAGCGCCCCCGCCAGCATCCGGCCAGGCGCCGCCCTCCGCAGCTGGCGCAAGGTACGTTGGCGAGGCGACCTCGGTTTCCTCGACTGCCACTTCAGTTTCAACTGAGGGTGCGGGCGGTTCCTCACTTTCTTGCGATATCGCAACCAACGGAGTTGCGACAATCGCGCCGAGGACGAATAGCGCGACGGACAATCGTCGCAGCCTGAGCCCACCCCAGTTGAAACTGCAATGCGTCATTGACATTCTGCAAGACTCCAAAACGAGAGGATGCCCATACCAGCTGATGTTGGCTGGCGGTTCGTGAAATCCAGTGCCCTAAGTAAGAGAATTTTTCGGAGACTGGTAAAAAAGCCGAGGCAATAGAAACGGTCACGTTCAGACCGTCATGGCTTCATTCGCTTGCGCCATGGAGTGGATCATGGAGTTGCCAGTACGGCCGTCGACCGGTGATAGCAACCGGTATGCCGCAAACTCAGTAATGGCCGGTTCCAGCACCTGCTTCATAAGCATTTCAATTTTGTCAGAGTTATATGCAATCTTTATGCGCAGGAGTTGCGCAATAGATTCGCACCGCCCGCGCCGGGACGCTACTCACGCGACGCGGGCCAATTCGAATTGTCAAAGAACAGCCAGGCTATTCGCCCAACTCGTCAGCTTCTACTTCCGGCGCCCCCACCGCGGGCTCGTCGCGCGGATCTGGGCCGTCGCGGCTTCGATCTGTTCCGGCGATGGATCGTTCGACTGCATTCACGTCGCAGCCAGCGCTGCCTGCCCGGCCAGGTCGTTGACCGACCGGTGAACCGATCCGAGGTTCCCCTCGATGGCGGCGCGAATCACCAAACCAACCTCGTCGTAGCTTGGCGCCTCGATCGAGAACACGACTTGGTAGGGTTAGCCATCCGGCTCGCCGACTTCGCAGACAACGCCCTTGATGGCGCACCGCGGGTCGCGCGCAATCTGCCGCGCCGTCATCAAGTACTCGGGATTGTCGAAGAGCGAGACCGAGACATCGGAACTAACGGTTACGGTGAAGATCATTTTCAAACTCCTTGGGGTTGGTGACTACTCTTGCTGAGCACTGACTCGTGAGTTCTGCTTCGTTTGGATTGCCTGGAGCGCCTGCGTCTGCTTCTCAAGTTCCGCCAACAATCGTTCGGCAGTTTCGCGACGCGCGACTTCACCCATGGCTGCTGGCGATCCGCTCTCACGCATGGCATCCATGCCGCCTGTGCGCCAATCTTGCATCGCCATGCCCTTCTTCAACTGATCGATCGCTTCGTCGTTGCTGAGCGTCGGGCCGGTCTCTGCCATGAACTTGAGCCAGCTGGCGTGACCGCGACCGTTGCCCTCGAGTCGTCGACTCAATTCGAACACATCGTTGCGACGTTCCTCACTCAAGGCGGCGTCGCCGCTGATGCGCATCTGGTCCATCTCGTTCTGAATCGCCTGCTCGGTCATCGCGTAGTTTTGCAGCGGCCCCTCGCCAACGAACTTGGCGCGATCGCGAGCAGCGGCGATGCGCTCGCTGGCTTCGTCGTTGGCGGTATAGGCGTTTCGATACAGGTCGATCGTCCCCTTATCCTGCAGCAGCTTGGCGATGGCGCCTTCGCTCGCGGCTTCGAACTTCGTGCTGCCGAGAAACTGCTTCGCCATCTCGGGATTCGACTGCAGCAGTGCGATGCGCTCGTCGATGATGTCGTACTGGCTCGCGTCCGTGAGGCCGAAGTTCTTGCCGTTCTTTGCGAACCAGTCCCGGGACTTGGTCTGCAGGCCGATCGCAGCCGATCGGGAGATGTCGCCCTCGGCGTCGGCGCCAGCGACGGACAACGCGGAGAGGACCGCAGCCGCTGCGGCTTCGCTGCCACCTTGCGACGTGTAACTGCTGGCCGTGCCGGCGATGCTCTTGGCGACCTTCTCGCCCTTGATGCGGCTGGTAGCCTGCGTGATCGCCAAGTAGCCGGCCGCTTCCTCAACGTCCTTGATGTTCGTCGAGTTGTAGATATCGCCGATGCCGCCAGCGGTCGCCGTGGCGCGTTCGATGTTCCGGCTCTGCTTCGTCGCCTCGCGAACAGAGTTAATAGCAAGATCAGGATCACCACCGGCGGCGTAAGCGGTTTCCACCATCTGGTAGATGCCCGCTTCGCTCATCTTCCGGTCTTGCGCAATCTGCTTCGCCTGAGCAACGATCCAATTCCGCTTCGGGTCTTTAGACGTGCTCTCCCGTAATGCCGCCTCGGCGTCGGCCGCCCCCAGCTTGGCTTGCGCCGCTTTTTCATTCTCGCGATTGACCGCTTCGAGCTGAGAACGAAGTTCGGAGACGATCGCCGTGGCCGACAGCACACCGCCCGCGAAGCTCTTGAGCGACGACAACGCCTTCGCGCCGAATGCGTCGTCGCCGGATTTGCCGGCTTCGTCGAGTCGCTTGCGGTACTGCGCGACCTTGCGGGCCGCTTCGTCGTGGCTCAGCGCGCCCGACTTCACCAACGCCGCCATTTTCTCGACGGCGTTGTTGTACTTGAGCTGCGGGTCTAGGCTCTCCTTGATTCGAGAAGCCTCGTTGATCATCTTCGTCGTCGCCTTCGTGGCGCCTTGCGCGGTCTCCTCGGCGGCGTCGAGCGCCTTATTGAGATCGCCGACGGCTTTGACAGCGGACGATGAGTCGCCGGAGATGGTGAATTTCGCTGACATGTTAAAGCTCCAGTGCGAGGCCCTTGAGATCGGCCCAGGTCGGTTGGTAGTTCGGGGCTAGGCCGCTTCGCCATCGGATGAAGTCGCACCACTCAGGGTCGGTAGGTCGCTGCTTTTTTTTTGAACCGTCGTCAGCCAGTTCACCAGCGACTCGTAGCGGACCGCGACCATGACGATCAGCGCTAAGTGAGTCTCTTCGAGGGCTTCCAGGGCGATCAGCTCCGGCAGGCTGACGCGGTAGTTCGCCCCCATCAGCGCCGACACCGCCGCCAACAACTCATCTTGCGTCGGCTCACGGGCTTCGTCGCCGGCGTCTTTGGCGAACTGGAGTTCTGCGATCGTGGCGGTCGCATCCCAGAGGTGGGCGTACTTCGCCAGCGGGCGTCCGGGGCCGACCTTCCCGGTGCCATCGAAGGCGAGGTACGCCGGCAACTCGCATTGCCACTGCTGCGCGGCCCCGTCGTAGCGGCGGACGATCGGCACTTGCCACTCGTTGCCGTCAGCGAGCGTGAGCACCGGGCCGCGGAGAAGCTTGGCACGCTTGAGCGTTTGCGGCGTCGGCTTGCGATCGTTCCAGTAGCCGATCCACAGCTCGGGGCGGCCTTCGACGGCGGGCATCTTCGACCATGTCTGGTCGTCAGGATAATACCCAGCGTCAACGCCCGGCGCATCCTCCATGAACACGTTGCCGGCCCCGCCACTCGGCCCCGTGCTCACAGGCCGGTTCTCGATCGACGTTTCGATCGCGAAGCTCAATTGCCACTTGGCGAGCTTCTCAAAATCGACCGGTCGCTGATCGCCGCCGACGAAGTAGAGAAATCTTCCTGACACGTGAATTCCTTTCCGCCCCGCAGGGCTAGTAGTTAACCATCTCATCCCAAGTGCGTGACGCTTCGGCCGCTGCCTCGGAACTCGCCTTGCGCGCCTTCGCTAACATCGCCGCCGCATGCACGACAGCCAGCTTCAAATCACGGAGCGGGTCATTGCTCTCGATCTCCGACGCTTCAGGCGGCGCATCGGAATGAAGCCAGGGCGTTGGAATGTTTCGATTCCGTTCGCGTGCAGCGTTGGCCAGCGTCGATTGGTGACCGCGGAGCGTGTATTCCGCATCGTTCACCGCTCGCTCAAGCGACTGCTGACGACGTTGCAGCGAGCTCTGGCGCCGGTGAAGATGCTGCAGCGGGCATTCCACGCCCAGCTTGGCGGGAATCTGCTCCAGGCGAATCATGTCGTCTAGGAGCTGTCGCTGCTCCCATTGCAGCGGATGGCAGGCAACCTGATGCCGCTGAACCGCAGCCTCGAGTTCGGCGTTTGCCTCGTCGATCTTAGCCTGCAGGGCTTCACGTTGCGCGATCACGGCCGGCAGACGCTTGTGCTCTTCACGGAGTCGTCGTCGCTCCGCCAACTTGGTCACGAGCGAGCGAAGCGAACTTGGCTCTCGATCGGCTTCGCGACAAACCTGTTCGATCGTGGCCACGTCGACTTCCTCGTCGGCGGCGAGCCTCACGGCGAGTTCTTCGAACGCCTCCAGGCGTTGCGCCTTCAGTTGTTCCAATTGGTCAAAGACAGCGGTGCTCATGCGTTTTCCTTTCGAGCATGGGTGTAGTAGGCGGCTTGGTCGCGCTCCCATAGCGAGGCAAAGTCCGCAGGTGGTGGAAGTTGTTCAATCTCGGCGAGTAGCATCGATTCACAGCGAAGCGGCTCGTCGCCAATCGCGAGCCAGTAGTCGAATGCGGAACTTAATCCGTAGCGGAGACCTGCGATCGACAGGTCACGCACGCCGAGCGCCCAGCCGTGGCCAACAGCGCGATGGTGCAGGTGCAATGCTCGGCGGATGAAGGCCGCGTCGTGTCCGGCCCATGGTGGTTCGTCGGTGATGATCGGGGTGAGCGCGAGATAGGCGAACTCGGCGTCCTGTCGAAACCTGCGATCGGCAGTGATCGGCGTTTCTGCAGGTTGCTCCAAATCGCCCGGAATGTGGGCAAGTTCGTGAATGAAGATGCCGCGCGACGCCGCGGAGTCGTCGGTCGGGTCGACCATGACGATCAGCGGGCGTGGTTCTGTCCACGCTCCGGCGCTCTGCAGGTATTCCCGCATCGTCGCGGTAATCGTCGGCACGCAGTACGCCGAGCAGTGAATGGGCGTCGGCCACGCGTCGGGCTGCGCGACGATGTTCGGATTCGCTTCCGGGTAGATCGTGGCGGCCATTTGGTGGAGTTCAGCGAACATTGTTACCTTCGCGGTTCGGGTGATGTTGGTACTCTACCGAGGTGTCCACTTGATCCTGCCAGTCACTGGCAAGCATCGGATCAACGACGACGAGAAACGGCGCGCTGCAGCTGCGGCACACGCAACGACGGAACACGCTGCCGTCGCCCTGGTCGCCCATTGAGCGAACGATCGTGAAGTCGCCGCTCTGGCACGCCGGGCAGTATGCCTTCGGCGGGGGCGGGATCTCGACCGTCGGCACGTTGGTCCAATCAACCGGCATTGGTCAGTTGCTCCCGGCCCTTGTCGGTCACGCGGACGTGCGACGGGGTGAGCTCGACGAGGCCATCGGCGCCCATTTCGACGAGGGCCTGCTGATGCCGCTTCGCCTGCGACGGCGTGAGCACCATTGCCGCGAACGAAGCCACGCGGCGGCGAACCCACTGGGCTTCAGCTAACGCGCTCGTTCGTTCCTGCTCTCGGAAGAATTTGGAGCGTTCGACTGCAGCGCCGTGCTGGCGCGCTGCTGCGTCGGCGATGTTACGTAGCATTCGGTTCGTGTCGAGGATGATCGTGTGTTGTGGGGCATCTGGTGGCTCCTGCGGGGCTAAAACGGTTCGTTCGGGGTCGGACGGACTATGTGTAAAGTGCCTTCGATGCAAGCTGCGTCCGGCTCAGAAACTGGCCGGAAGGACCCTGGAAAAGCTGGTCAAAATTTGACCAGGGTCCTTCCGTCCATCCCTACCCCGGTCGCACCGCTTGCATCGGACACGTTTTACAGAGAGTCCGTCCAGCCTCAGCCTCGGCGATCCGCCTCGCTGCTGCCTCGCCTTTGGCATCGAACGTGGTGGGCAGGTCGCGGGCGAGACGCACACCCTCACACCTCGCCAGTAGGGCTGAAATGCGATCGGCGACTGACTCGTCACGAGGACAACGAGGACGGGTAGGACGGGAGTTTTGCATTGTGTCCCCCTGGACATATAGAGACTGAATTAGAAAAAGCTCTCGCGTATGGGATACAGTGTTGAACTGCCGTCCTACCCGTCCTGAGTGTCCGCCCGATTGGCTGAAATCCGGTGAAGTAGGTCATTTGCGATGTTTGCGTAAAACACATTCGCAGCTGGGCCGGTCCAGACGTAGCAACGGCCATGCGACCGCCCCGGCTCTGGCGCCAACCGCTTCATCTGCCCCTCGGCGGAAAGTTGGTGCATCCGCTTCGACGCCACCGTCGACCGCACTGGCTCATTGATCGCCCAGCCATACCACCGAGCGGCGACGGCTGAGGGGATGCGGATTGATTCTTGCTGCACGTCGTAGCCGAGCTTCGCGAGTTGGTCGCAGAAGAACTCTTCGACGATCTCCGACTCGTCTAGGTCGGTGTTGATCGCTGCTTGCCGTTCCGCGATCACTTGCTGTGCTTCGCCCGGTTCAGGGAGGCGGGAAACGATCGCTTGCTCCCATGCCGCCCAGCGGCCAAACGTCCTAAGCGGGAATGGCTCGGCCCGCAGCGCGCCGATGATGTCGCCGATAAGGCGTTGGCGGTTGTCGTCAACGAACCGATTGGCGTTCTCGAGCCACGGGCCTGAGTTGTCGCCGCGAACCAACTTGATTGGGATGCTCCGCTGCGCTAAGTCCGTGCTCATGCTTGGAGCGTTGAGCGTCAGGAACCAAACTAAATTGTTCGGCCGCGTGCCTTCGCCGACGTACAACTGCCTCCCGCTGATCTCTGGCGCCGTGATGAGTGCTTCGATCTTCTCCGACGACAACTTCATCGACTTGATGTTGTCCCATAGGGCCGCTCGCTTGGTGCGAGCCGCGGGAGTCAGCAGCCGCGTCGTCAACTTGTCGCCATCCTCGTTCGCCGAAACGTCGATCGACCCGCCGACGATTCGCGTGAGCAATTGCACCATGCTCGTTTTGCCGACGCCTCTTCCGTGGTCGGAAGTGACCGCGAAGGCTGGCGTTGCGCCGAACGGTCCGCCCCACAGCAGCGACATGGCCGCCGCTTGGATCAGGTCGCGATCGATCGTTGTCTCGGGCCTAAACAGGTCGAGGAACTTGCGGAGATATCGCCCATCGCCAGCGGGCGGAACGTCGCAGCGGTAGTACGTGGCGGGCCGCGCCGGTTCGTGCGGCGTGTTCTCGATCGAGTCATAGGTGGTAGCCGTGCGGGTGAACTCGCTCGCGAACTCCGATTGCGTGCAAAACCTGCCGCTAGAGTACCAATCAACGTTGTTGCAGCGGCTGCGGAGGAATCCAAACAGCGCTGGCGTCGGATTCTTCTCGAGGAATGCCAGGCCATGGCTGTCGTCGACGAACAGCGTGCCACCGCTACGGCGAGGCCAGTTGCCCGTGACGAACTTCGCCGCAGCCACTACATCCCCAATTGGGGACGGTACTTTAATAACTTTGGTTTCGCCTTCTTCTTCGATCTCCACCTCTTCGTAGTTGCGAATCGCCAACGCTTCGCCGCGCTGCACCACCCCCTCGGCATCACGGATTCGCTGCAGGATTTCGGCATCAGTGAATCCCTTGGGGAACGGACGTTCGGCCGCGTAGGCGTTGATGGTCGCAACCGCTTCGATGTCGCTGCAGTTGAGCTCGACCGACCGGCAAGCCGCCGTAAACAATCGCTTGCTGCCGTCGCCGCCGTCCTCCATGTTCGTCGTCGACTTGCGGACTGCGTCGAGGGCGTCATGACGGATACCAACTCCCGTTGGTCGCGAGCGAGTCTGTTTCGGCTTTTTAGCCTCTGCACACGCGAGCAAGCGCAGTACGACGACATCAGGGAGCAGCGCGGCGTCGACATCGTCGGGGCCAAGTCCTTCGATCCAAGCCCGCGGCGCTGTCGGCGGGATTACCGATTGGGCGCCTCCGTCGTTCGTGCCCAGTCGAATCTTGAACTTGTTGCCGTCGCCGTCGCTATACTCCAAGACCTCAAACGGAATCGACGCCAGCCGCGGATCGAAGGCGTAAATATCGTGGCGGCCTCGCTTCGATTGAAACGCCAGCGTCACGGGGCGTTCAACATCTCGCCAAAGGTGGTCGCGGGCTTTGATCTCGCTGTCGTCGTCGACTTCCATGTCGATCTTCTTGGAGTCGGCGCCCATGACGAGCCCGATGCCAGGATCGCTTGCCGCCTTGAGGCCGATTCGCAGCCGTTCGACCGTCGCCGGCAGCTTGTTCCATCCCTTCGCCGGCTCGCCGCGGTAGTCGCAGGGAATCTTGCCGTTGCAGGGGATGATTCGCCACCCGCGGGCAATCAGCCGTTCGCCCTCTTCTAAGAGGTCGTCGAGAACGTCGTGACCATTGATCGTTGCTTCCTGCATCAGTCGGCCCCTTACTTCGATTCGAGGGCCAACATCGCCGCGTCAAGCGACTTGATGTGGAAGAGAACCCGGCCTCCGCGTTTGATGCGGGGGAGGTCCAGGCGGTCGAGAGTGCGGACTGAGCAGCGGATGTATTCCGCAGCTTCCGCCTTCGTCCGGTACGGTGACGGTGCCGGTGGGGGCGTGGCAGTCTTTTGCATTGATTCGCTCCATGCGTGAATTGCCGTGACGACAAACGCGTCGTCGTTGGCTTGCATGGGCGAATGCTACCGCCGCAAAACAGACCGCAGAATCTAAGAAAACTGGCTTTCGATTTCTTCTCTATCTTTCGATTTCATTTTGATTTCTTTTCGATTTCCAGCAGTTCCTGGGCTCGTTTTTTATTGGCCAGAGTCGGGCTGTTGTCCGCAAAATACTTCAGCACCGCCAAGCGTTCAGCCTTCGTATACCGATGATCGCGCTGCCCGCGACGACACGGCGTCACACCAGCCCCACGGGCGGCGGTGTTCCACGTCGGAGCGGAAACGCCCATTTCTTCGTGAAGTTCCCGAGGGAAGTAGACAGCTGCGGGGTCCGCTTCTAGCGGCTCGACAACTTCAACCTCATCGGGCTCCTCATCGTCCGGCAACGCAGGTGTAAGGTCTTCGGCTGCCAAGCTCTCCCGAGCGATGAATGCGCTGAAATCCGGCACGGTGCGGAACTCCACGAGCAGTCGAGCAAGATCGAACGCTTGCTCAATGTCGCCGTCGCCTGCGACCTTGGAGAACACCCCGCGGACTGCCTGGGCGAATTGACGCGCCGCTTCGTGGGCCGACGCACAAGAGGAACCCAGCACGCTAATGACCGGGAAGTGTTGGTTTGAAGCTGCCTTCTGAACGTAGTCCACAGCCACCCTGGCCGCCCCATCCCACTCGCGAACAGCGTCTTCAAGTGCCGCGAAGTCTTTCTCGGCGCCGTCCATGTGAGATCTAGCCTGCCAGTTGGCGGTGGGCTGGCAGTATGGACGGCCCTCAACGCTCAAAAATCGCGAGAACTCGGGAGCGTCGCTGTAGCCGTCAACAATTTGACGAGCCAATCCATAGCAGTTTTCCGCCGCCCGCGTGAACGCGAGCAGACGATGGAAGTCGTGCATGAAAAACCACACCTTTGCAAAAAGAGCCGAGCCGGCCGCCAACCGCCCGGGGGTGTGGTCCCGAAACGGATGGCGGCCTGTGGGATTCATGAGGTCCCAAACTCGGCGAAGATTCATTCTACCGGAGCCGCCCTGCCCCGTCGTGCGCCGCATCGTGCGCCGCTTTTGTGCTCGCCCTTCAAATTTCCCGCCGAATTGCAGGAATCACGGGCTATGTGCAGCAGCCGGGGGGAACGCTGTCGATCGAACTCGGCGGCGTCGATAATTCTAGCCCGTTGCACGCCCAGTTCGACCAATTGCTGGTGTTCGGAGCGGCGACGCTCGGCGGAACGCTCGACGTCTCGCTGGTGGGGGGATTCGTCCCAGCAATCGGCGATAAATTTCCGATTCTCAAAGCGACCGGCGGACTCACGTCGTTCGACGCGATGAACCTGCCCGCGCTACCGAGCGATCGCGCGTGGTCAGCTACGCGAAGCGTCGACACGCTCGCGCTCACCGTTGTCGCGACGGCGCCTGTGAGTCCCGCCGACTTCGACCATGACGGCGACGTCGACGCCGCGGATCTTGCCCAGTGGAAGAGCGGATTTGGCAAGCTGTCGCCTGGGGACGCGAACGGCAACGGCGTCGTCGACGGCGCCGACTTTCTGGCGTGGCAGCGGGCGTACACGGGAAGCGACAATGCGAGTACGACTGTTCCTGAGCCTGCGGCAGCGGTGCTCGCGGCGTTCGCGCTCGCGATCATTCGCCGCTGTCGACGTTGGGGGCGATGCGGCGCGTTAGGGTGGACTGATTGTCGCTTCTACTTAGCGTTTATCGGCAGTTCGAGCGTGGCCGACAGAAAGTAGTGATCGCTGGGGTACCTCCCGTCGCGACCGTCGCGAATGATCTCCGCGTTAAGAGGTTTGATGTCGCCGCGGGTAAAGATCCAGTCGATCTTGCCGCCGCCCCCTTTGGCCTTTCGGGCTTCGCCCTTGAATCCATGGAACGTAAAGCCAGGGTCTCGGGGGCCGTGGAGCGCGGCGTAGGTGTCGTGCCACCCGCCCTCCTTCAGAACTTCGATGGCACGGTTCGAGGCTTTTGCATTCATGTCGCCAGTAAGGACCTGTGGAATGCCAACCGGATCGAACGCTGCCGACGCTTCAATCACCATGCGGGCCTGCTCTTCGCGCGCCTGTTGGCCGATGTGGTCGAAGTGAGTGTTCCAAACAATGAACTCGGCGCTGTTGTCGCGATCTCGGAGACGCGCCCAGTTGGCGTGACGAGGGGACTTCGTGTCCCAGCCAAAACTGCCGGCAACATGGGGTTGCTCAGAAAACCAAAAGCCGCCCGAGGAGATAAGCTCGAATCGTTTGCGGGAATACATAATCGCATTGTTCTGCACTACCTCTCGCACGGGCAGCGACATGCCGGTCGAGTCGAAGTCTGGTAACCGACGCTTCAGTTCGTCGACTTGATAACCGCGCGCTTCCTGCAGGCACACAACGTCGGCGCGTTGGGCGACAATGACGTCGCCGCATAGTTGCCGCCGCGCTTCCCAGCCGTCGCCTGCCTGTTCGTCTTCAGGTTGCGGGACGCGAACATTGCAGCTCAATATTTTTAACCTCACGCTGCTTGCCGAGCCAACCGCATCGGCGCCCGCCACTTGGGACGAGCTGAAGACGACGGCAAGTAGGCTTGCTGCGAAGAGAAGCGAAGTGCGATTGAAAGCGGAACTGGTAGACATGGTTTGAGGCGATGCTAGGACACAAGTGAGTGAGTTGGGGCGCTGCGACGACGCTTGAGGTGCTGAGATTCGAACCTTTCGAACAGGACGGTCCTCCCATTTCATCAGCAAACCTGCCGATTGCCACCCCTTGGCCGCCGAGAAGGTGCGGCAATCCCCAAATGAGCTACCATCCATGCCTGGGCGGCGCGCGGCGCTCCTGTCCATCGGCCGACCCCGCCAATCTCCGCGAAAAGCTGTGAATGCGGCTGTATTGCCGCCTCTGTCGAGGCACAGCCCCTACAATCGGTCCTTCGGAAGCAACGGGTCGGCGTCATTTTCGTTGTTCGATCGGCGAGGACAACTAGACTGAAAGTTGGTCGCCAAGAGGTTCTCTCGTCGCGGGGGGCTCAGAGTACGCCCCGCAATGCCTCTCCAGCCAAGCCTGCTTCGCACCTTTGACGCGGAACTTTGAAGTGTTGCATCTTGCTTTCCAGCGGCTCGCCCTGTCAGCTCTGCTTGCGGCGGCGATCAGCGCTCAGTGCAGCGTCGCCTGCGCCCAAACGCATGATCGGTTTATTAATGGAACGTACAACCACTTCAGCGATTGGCAGCGCGGTTCAGCCGGCTCTCAAATCATTCGCGTCAACTATTTGACGGACTACGCCACCGCAGGCGGCGCGATGATCATGCCGCCGGTGCGTCCCAATGCGCGTACGATCTCGAACACCATCTTTAAGCAAACGGCCGACACGCCGAGCGTCCGCGGGCTGAGCAACTACATCATGGGATGGGGACAATTCCTCGATCATGACATGGGGCTGACGCTTAACTCGTCGGTGAACGGCGTCGCGAATATCGATATCCTCGACCCCAACGATCCGCTTGGTCCGAACCCGATCGCCTTCAATCGCTCGAAGTACGTGATCAACGGCGGTCGCGAACAGGTCAATGAAGTGACTTCTTGGATCGACGGGTCGCAAATCTACGGCTCGGACGACGCTCGTGCGAAGGCGCTGAGAACCAACAACGGATCGGGCGCCAAACTGCAGACGAGCGCCAATAATCTCCTCCCATACAATACGACGGGACTGACAAACCAAAACAATGGCCCGACGCCCGCGAGCCAGCTGTTCGTCGCCGGTGATATTCGCGCCAACGAAAACTCGCTGCTTACGTCGCTGCAGACTGTATTCGCCCGCGAGCACAATCGCTTGGTCGATATTATCGCGGCGCAGAAGCCAAGCCTAAACGCCCAGGAACAATACAACCTCGCGCGAAAGATCGTCGGCGCCGAGGTGCAGGCAATTACCTACAAAGAGTTTCTGCCTGCTCTGATGGGGACGGCCGCTCCCAAGCCGCAAGACTTCGTTTACAACGCCTCGAAGGACGGAACGGTTACGAACTCGTTCTCGAGCGCGGTGTTTCGGTTCGGGCATAGCACGGTCGGCAGTTCGCTGCTGCTGGCGGACAATAACAGCCAAACAGTCGCCAACGTCGCCTTCGCTAACGCATTTTTTAATCCAGCGCTGATCACGAACGACCCGACGATGGTCGACAAAGTGCTGATGGGAGCGTCGCTGCAGAAGTCGCAGGAGATCGATTTGCTGTTCAACGACTCGGTCCGGAATGTCATGTTCGGCCCGCCCGGCGCGGGCGGCACCGACCTCGCGGCGGTGGATATCCAGCGCGGACGCGATCACGGCATCGTCGATTACAACGAACTGCGAGCCGCGTATTTTTTGCCGTCGCTTGCCAACTTTAACGCAATGGATACGACGACCGCGAATCGGAATGCAATCAGGACGTTGTATGGCAACAACATTAATAACGTTGACGCTCTGGTGGGCGCTCTGGCGGAAAATCATATCGCCGGCACCAGCCTTGGCCCGTTAATGACCGAGATCTTCAAAGATCAGTTCACGCGGTCGCGCGACGGCGATCGATTCTTTTACACCGGCGACTACAATGGGCTCTACACAGGCGGCGTGCTGAACGCCGACATCGCGTCGATTATCAATTTGAACACGATCAAGCTCGCCGACATCATCAAACTGAACACGGGCCTCACCAACATTTCGAGCAATTTGTTCTTCGCGGGAATTCCTTCGCCCGCGAATCCGATTGCCGGCGACTTCAACAATGACGGCGCCGTCAACGCGGCCGATCTTGCCGTGTGGAAGACAGGGTTTGCCAACGGATCGATGACGGGCGCCGACTTCCTCGAATGGCAACGCAACTACGGCAAGAGTTCCGCGACGCCAACGGCCGCGGCAGTGCCGGAGCCGACTGCGATTGGCCTCGCGATTCTTGGCGCTACTGCCCTGGTCGGCGTGACTCGTCGCGCAGTTTCCCGCCGAGTCGCCTAGCCAATGAGGATTCGTGGTTGGCGATGCGCGGGCAACCCCGCGTTGAGGACTAGTTCTCGCACCATCCACGGAACGTTGCCCTCGCCGAGCAACAGAAAGTTCAAGTTGGCGGCGAGGGGTGCCTCGTTCGACCAGCCGAAGACAATCTCCGGCGGCGGCGTTTCGTCGTCGCACATCTCCAGGCAAATCGCGGCCAACACGTGAGCGACGCTCACGCAGTGCGAGACCCGTAGCACTTCGACGTTCTCTTCACACTCGACGCGCATGAGCGGCCGTTGGTAGAAGTCGCTCGGATCGCCGAGGGTCACTTCAACGAACAGCACCGCTTCGTCGGCCGCCAGGCGATAGTCGCGGAGTAACGCGTGGCGGCGATCCGCGAGTGACATCAGCCCGGGTCGGTGCGGCGCCAGCACACGAGGGCCGCGCTTCGAGAGTTCACGCCAACGGGTTTGCGAGTGTTCGTTCGCGAAGTCGAATCCCTCGAACCGCAACTCCGTGCTGCGAATCCAGCGCGAGATAAACGAACTGAGGACGATCGCCGTCACAAACGCCAACGCGATGGTGATGCCTGAGTGATTGATCAGCAAGGTGATGCCGGTGAGAGCAAGAAACAGCCCCGCGCCGATCGCCGCGGCCGAGCCGCCCGCAACCCGACGGATGGTGCGGGGCCGGCGGCTGAAGAGATCGCGCGACGCTGCGATCGCCGCCCCGGCGAGTAGCACCAGCACGCTCGTGGCGTAGGCCCACTGCAGCGAGGCGGGGCTCGCGTGAAACACGACCGTCACGACGAGAATGATGACGTTCAGGAGGTGGAGGATCGCTCCGACCTTGCCGGCCCAGCCGATTTCCATCCCGAGGCGATGAAGATAGTGCGGCAGCAGGTTCTTCAGCCCTAACGTGACGCTGATCCCCGCGAGGCAGAGCACGAACGCAGTAGAAAGATCGAACAGATCGCCGAAATCGTGACTGAACAGCGGATTGAGTGCGCTGCCAGGCTCGCCGTTGGCCAATGGCGAACCATGAGCGAGATAGGCGAGTGCGCGATGCTCCGCAGCGCCGCCCGGTGCGAGCGCGCTGCGCGGAGCAAGCATCGAGGTGACTGTCACCGCGCTGACGAGATAGACCGACATGATGATCGCCGCGGTCAGCATTAGCTTGCGCGTGTTGCGAATCCGTCCGCGAGGATGCTTCGGAGAGTCGTTGGCATTGCCGGCGACTTGCGGCGCGACGGTCATCAGCATTTCGAATCCACTGAGGCCGAGAGCCATCTGCGGAAACGACCAGAGAATGATTTGCACCCACTCCCAACGCCAACCGAGCGAAACGCTCGCAGCAGCGTCGCCGTCGTCGAACCGCAGCACGGCAAGCTCATCGCTGATAATCTCCGGATGACGGCCAAGATAAACGATGCCGCTAACGACGACGATTGCCACAAGCCCAAGGTAGAGCACGGTCGCAACTGCGGTTGTCCACAGCATGCGCCGTGAAAGACCGTTCTTGATCAACTGCCACAGGCCGAACGAGACGATCGACAGCCCCAGCGTGACGGCCACTTGCGGTGCCATCACGAGCGAGGCCGCGCGTTCCCACCACGACCATGAGGCCGGATCCTCGCCCAAGAAGGTTTGCGGCAACCGCTCCAGCAAGCGCTGGCCATGCGGGTTGTGAATCAGGTGAATCGCCGCATCAGCGAGCGACAAACTGCGGGTGATGACGAAGTCGGCCGCGGCGAAGCCGAGCAGCGTCAGCACGATCATCTTGCCGCGCCAGCCGGGCGTGAGATCTTCGAGCAGGCCGGTGGCGCCACGACCATCTGATGAGCGCCCCACGACGTACCAGTAAATCGGCAGCGCCAGCACGAACGTCACCAGGACGACGCCGGCGGCGGCGATCGGCGCGAGCGAGCCGGCGGCTTCAACCGCCATCGACGGCAGGTAGGCGAGCGTGCTGAAATAGTCGACGCCGACTAGGCACAGAACTAACGGCCAGGCATGAGCCCGCGACGGGGCGGTGCTCGAATTCATTTGATTCATTCATCAGGGCCGCTGCAGCTGGATTGCCAGACAGCAGCGGCCCCCTAAGTTTGCAACGACAAAAGTAGAAGCGAACAACAGGCGAGGCAACGGTAGTCTAGCGTTGCTCGCTCGCAGCGTTATCATCCCCCAGATCGACCACCGCCGCGCGCTGATGGAGCACGCGATCGAGATCTTTCCAGATGAAGTAGAGCCCTACGATGTTGTCCCAGCGCTTGATGACGTTCTGATGGTTGTCGACGGCGATGAGGTCGCCGCCGCCGAACGTCAGCATCGTTTCCAGTACGTCGCGATAGCGCGTCCGGAAGCGGAGCCCCGTCCGGTCGGTCAATTCGCTACCCTCGCCAAAGTGGAACTCGCCGATTTCATTAGGCGTGAACCGCTTGCGGCCGTTGAGGGCCATGTGGAGCAGCGAACCGATCCACGGCAGGAGCAATAACCAACTCAGCGCCGTCGCCGTGCCGACGTCGAATTCCGGCTTAAGATCCGCCAGATATTCAAACACCGAGCCAAGTACCGCGACATTCTTGATATGTTCGACATACTTCGAACCGAGCCAAAGCAGGGCAAAGATCAACGTCCAGAAGCCCAACTTGCGGGCGCTGACGTCATACATCAGCGTCACGAGAAAGTAGAGCAATACCCAGACATAGACCCAGCCGAAAAGGCCCGCCTCTTGCGGATATCGAGCGACGACGGCGCTCGACGCAAAGCCGACTGCAATTAGCAGCCACAAGAAGAAGCTAGGATGCGCCGAGTAAACGGTCACTTCCTCAATTTTCCCTCGGCGTCCACGCACGAGGATGATCGGCAGCGTGATCATGAACTTCGCGAATTGAAAGACGGCCTTGAACGCCGGCCCGACGATTCGCTTCCGCGGCGTCCCCGGCTCGTGGCCCAAGACGCCGCCCATACTATGGTCTTCACTGTCGCTGTCCGAACCAGTTTCTTGGCTCACGGAACACTCCTATAAAAAACACGTTAAAAAAGTGACACTGGGCATCATTTTATCATATCCGCAGCGCGCTCCTAGAGATGTCCACTACGATTGGACGAATGCGTCCGTTCCGCCGCGATTTTAGCGAGTTGCGCGTTGTCTCAATAACGCGAAATCATTGAGCGACAACGAGATGCATTCGTTTAGCTTTTCGTATCTAGCTTGGCCAGCGTGGCTGCGTACGTGGCGACAATCCCGCCTAGGAAGCTGCCGGCGATCACATCGCCGACGAAGTGGTAGTTCATCGCAATCAGGCTGAGCGCCATCGGCGCGGCGACAACCAGACACAGCCAACGACGCCGCGGATAGACGATCCAAAACACACCCGCGAAGCCAGCGATGCGCGATGCATGGCCTGATGGAAAGCTGCCGATGTCGTCGCCCGTTTTGAACGGATGAAAACCGTAGGCGCCAGTGCCGATGAGCGATGGATTGTTGTCGTGCCACGTCTCGGGCCAGTAACGACCGCAGACGTCGCCGAGAGATTCGCGACACTGATCGGCGACAATGAGGCTCAGGCACGCGATTACCAGCGTTCGTTGCCACAAGCTAGGCGTGCACCATGCCCACGCAGCGAGCATGATTGCTACCAACAACGGGGCCCAGCCTTGCACGAGCGGCGGCGGCTCGGTGAGCCACTTGATGGTCGGCGTCTGCGGGATGCCATGATCGTGGACGAAGAACGCGACCGGTTTGTCGACGAAGAAATAGCAGACAACTACCAGTGGAATGCAGACCGCCAGCGCGACGGCCGTGCGGGCGAGTAAGCTACGATATGGATTCGGAGCGTTCATTTTTTACATGGAGCATGAGATCTTTAGCGGCTAGGCCCAGTCGCCTGCAGGAGATTACCATATTCTTGGCAGGCGCTCCGCGCGTCTGGGCCGTCTCTTCAACTCCCCTCGCGAGTGCTTTGCCGATGAATGGCCGCGCTGTCGTGGTTCGAATGTTCAGAAGGTTGTGCACCCTAACGGCTCTGTGGGCGCTGGCGTCGATCGGCGGCGCGGCTTTCGCCGCCGAGTTGCGGAGTGACGGTGAGCCGCCCGCGCGTCCGCAGGTAGGTGACGAAGTCGTGCGGTTCGAGTTCCATGACACGTGGTTTCTGCCGCGTTCGCTAGACGACTTCAGCGCGAAGACCTTTCCAACGCCGCGACGGGCGTTCGTGTTGGTGTTCACGAACACGACTTGCCCGCTCGTGCAGCGCTATTGGCCGCGGTTGAAGGAATTGGAAGCCGCGTACCGCGAGCAAGGCGTGCAGTTTCTGGCGGTCAACGTTGGAGCGGAAGATTCGATCCTCGACGTGGCGGCGCAGGGAGTCGAGTTCGACGTGCCGTTCCCTTTAGTGAAAGATACCGACGGACAGTGCGTGGCGGCCTGCGGCGTCGATAGGACGCCGGAGGTCGTCGTGATCGACGCCGAGCGGCGGCTGAGGTACCGAGGCCGAATCGACAACCAAATTCGGCTGAGCGGAACAACTGCCGGCGCAGTGAAGCAGGAGCTTCGCGACGCGATTGACGCTCTGCTTGCCGATCGCCCAATAGCCGTTACGGAAACGCCGGTGGATGGTTGCCGGATCACAGCACTGCCCGCCAATACGCCGGAGCAACCGCCTACGTACGTTGAATCAATTGCAGGCCTGATGGCGAAGCATTGCACCGAATGCCATCAAGAAAATACTGCGGCGCCGTTCGCGTTGGAGACGTTCGACGAAGTGGCGGCCAATGGCGAAATGATTGCCGAGGTCGTGGCCGAGCGTCGCATGCCGCCGTGGTATGCGGCCAGCGAACATGGCGAGTTCACGAACTGCCGCGAGATGCCGGCCGAGGATCGTGAGGCGATCATCGCCTGGGTGCGCGGCGGCATGCCGCTCGGGCGAGCAAAGCCATCGGGGTACGTTACCATCAAACCCGACCCAGCGGCAAATGAAGCCGCCATTAGTGATAACGCATCGAGCGACGACACATGGGCCAATCGCAAGTGGTCGATCGGCGAGCCCGATCTGGTGCTCACGGCACTCGCGGAATTCGATGTGCCGGCCGAAGGTTACGTCGACTATCGCTATGCCGTGCTGCCGAAGCTGTTCACGCAGGACATGTGGTTCGAAGCGGCCGAAGTGCTGCCCGACAACCCGCGCGTCGTCCATCACTGCAATCTCGGCCTCATCCCGATTGGCGGTGATGGCCGGAACGCCAAATTGGTCACCGGTTACGTGCCGGGCGGCGGGCCGATGCAACTGGGCGACGGCGTCGCGGGGAAGATTCCGGCCGGTTCGATGTTGGGGCTGCAGGTCCATCTCACGACGACCGGCAAGCCGGAGAAGTGTCGCATTCGCGTCGGTTTTCGTTTTCCGCGCGAGCGCGTAACGAAGGAACTTCGCTACGTCGAATTGGCGAGCCACGGTTTTAAGATTCCCCCGCACGCGCCGTTCCACCGGTTGGATGCGAGCCGCACTGTTGACCGCGACGTGACCGCGTATGGGATGTTCGCTCACATGCACGTGCGCGGGAAAGACGTGACGTTCCGCGCCCACTCGCCGGGTAGTGAGCCGCAGACGCTGTTGATGATTCCGAATTACAGCTTTGATTGGCAACTGCCGTATTACTTGCCGAAAGGCGCCAAACGGTTCCCCGCCGGCACGCGTTTCGAAGCGGTTGCGCACTTCGATAACTCGGCGTTTAATCCGTACAACCCCGATCCGTCAGCGGAAGTTCGTGAGGGGCAGCAGACGTTCGAAGAGATGATGTACGGGTATGTGTTTTACACGGTGGATGACGAAAATCTGCAATTGGCGGTTGATCCGCAGAGTGGCGGGGCGGTGAAGGACGATTCGCCGGACGAAAAATTAGCCCCCGGTCAGTGACCGGGGGGATTGAGTCGGCTCCGCGTCGGCCATCCGCGATTTACTCTTCGCAAGCGATTGGCGGCGATTTCTCGTTGCCGCTCCGGCGGGTCGTTGACCCGCGGCTACTGGCGGTGGCGTTCGCTCCAGAAGATGACGGCGAAGACGCCCGCTTCGCAAGCGGTGAGGGTGGCGGCCATCGCGAGCGGCGTCGTTCCGCTCAGTAAACCGACCGCAGCGCCGGCGAAGGCGCCGATGATGTACTGCAGCAATCCCAACACGGCCGAGGCGCCACCAGCTTCGCGGCCAAACGGAGCCATCGCCGCAGCGGTGGCGTTGGGAAAGATCAGCCCGAGCGTCGCGATGCAAATGCAGAGCGTGAGCTGAAATGGCCAGAAGCCAGCATTCCCCAGCGTGAACGCGACGAGCGTCACGCCGCCGACGAATGCCACGATAGCGGCGAAACGAAGTAGCGCGTGAGGCGAGTATCGTCGCAGTAGCAGGCGATTGAGCTGCGCCGTCGCGAGCAGCACGATGGCGTTGCTCGCAAAGAAGCCGCTGAATGCCTGCGGCGTCGTCTCAAAGTAGTCGATGTAAATCTTCGGCGATCCGGTGATATACGCGAACAGCGCTCCGTAAGAAAATCCGATCGCGAGCGCGTAGCCGATGAACCGCAGATCGGCGAGGATTGTTACGCTGCGGCGGATGACGGCGTCGAGCGGCTGAGCAAGACGCCGCTCCGGCGGCAGCGATTCCCGCAGATCGAACGCCACCGCGGCCCCGCTGGCGATGCCAATCGCCGCGAGCGTCCAGAAGATCGCGTGCCAAGTGAAGTGCCCCAGCAAGAAACCACCGATCAGCGGCGCCACGATCGGGGCGATGCCGGTCACCATCATCATTAGCGAGTAAACGCTGGCGGAGCGCTTTTCATCAAACAGATCACGCACCACGGCGCGGGAGACGACAAGTCCCGCCGCTCCGGCAAAGCCCATCACAAACCGCAGCACGATCAGCCACTCGACCGTCGGCGCGAGCGGGCAGCCGAGCGCGGCCAGCGAGTAGACGCCGCAGCCAATGAGCAGCGGCGCGCGACGGCCAGTCCGGTCGCTGAGGGGGCCGATGACATATTGCCCGGTTGCGAGGCCCGCCAAGAACAGCGAGAGCGTCAATTCCACTCGCCCCGGCGCCGCGGCGAGATCGTGTTCCATCTGCGGAAATGCCGGCAGATACATGTCGATCGCCAATGGCGAGAAAGCCGACAGGAGACCGAGCAACACGAGCAGTCGCCAACCCCCCGCTGTAGGTTTCGTTGCTGCTGGCTGCTCAGGGCTGGATGGGGTCGTACGCAATTCGCTCTCCGTGGAACCAATTCTGGCTACTACAGACCGTAAGACCGGTATAACCCCACCTTTCGATGTCGCCAAGATCGGCGCCAGCGTTACAACCGGCTGATTGCGGTTCCCCGTGCCAGCCGATGATGCGTCAGGTGTCGCATTATTCGTCCCGCGAGTTGAGCAATGTTTCGCCGTGCTCATGCATCGTTTCTAGGGTGCGCGCTAGCCCTGCAAGGCGGCATTGCGTCGTCGCATCTCCAGGCGACGACGACCGACTATTGGTGCGGCGAGCAGAGCTCCGCTGACGATTGGGCCGTTGGGGCCATGACGCTGCATGATTGGTCGGTGAGCGACCGAGCGCCCACCGAGTTGGCGATCGATCCCGATGTGGCGCCGGCCCAGATGCTCTACTCGCCGCTGATGCAGCCGCCAGCGATGCGGCCGCCGCTGCCGACGCGAACGCCCGCGACGATGCAACGCCCCGCGCTCCGTTCCGCGACGGCGATTGGTTTGGCCAGCGTGCCCTACATGATTGGCGACACGGGCGCCGGCTCGTGCATTGGGTTCGACGGCCTCGTCACCGCCGACCTCGCTCACCCAACGCTTGCCTGCAGTCGGCTCAATATTTCGGAAGCGAACTCGCCGCTTCCCACCGATCGCGTCTACTGGAGTTACCGTCATTTCCAGAATGCGTCGCGGGTCTCGGCGTACCAGTTCAACGAGACGGTGAACCTCGACCAGCATACGCTCGCGTGGGAAAATACCTTCTGGGATCGGACCGGATCGCTAGAGATTCGCGTCCCGATTCAGCACCAGATGCAGTCCGACATCTACTCGATCATCGCGCCCAGTTTCGGCGTGGTCGATCCATTGGTGAGCGACAGCGGCGGCCGCGAAGTGGCGCTAGGCAACGTGTCCGCAATCTTCAAGATGCTGCTAACGGAACGGGAGACGTTCGCGCTCTCAGGCGGCGTCGGGTTCACATTGCCGACGGCGCGCGACGTGAACTACCAACTGGCCGTCGATGGCCAAGTGGAATTTCCCAACTCGCCCGGCGTCATCGCCGACGAGGCCGTAGCGTTCCAATCCGTATTCGCCAACGAGACGGTTTACATCTCCCCCTTCCTTGCCTGGGCTTATGCGCCGCCGGCGCGGTGGTTCCATCAAGGCTTCTTCCAGGTCGAAGTCGCCGCCAATCCGTCCCGCGTGACGGTAAACGGCGATGGCGCCACGCTGTTCCTCGACAGCGTCGGCAACCCGATCGGGTTCTACGACTACTACACGCCGGTGCCGGTGCGGGCGGAGTTGTTCTCGCAAACGCTGATGCGGCTGAACCTAGGTTGGGGCTACATCTTCAGCCAGAACCAAAACCCGAACCGCTACCACCGCGTCTCCGGGCTGTTTGAACTTCACTACACGTCGACATTGCAAGACGCAAACCTGACGAACATTCCGCTCACCACCCAATCCTCAATCGGCACGGTCCCGTTGCAGACAATTACGATCGGCAACCAAGATAACCGCGTCGACATCCTCAACGCCGCGACCGGCGTCTCGATCGAAGTCGGCAATTGGGTCTTCACGAACGGCGTGGTCGCCCCGATCCAGAACTGTTGCGGGTTCGATTTCGAGTACAATACGCAGGTGCAGCGGCGGTTCTAGCGGCGGCTGGAACCTTGAGGTCCCCTCCCCTTGAGGGGGAGGGTTAGGGAGGGGTGGCAGAAGCGGGTACCAGGGTTCCACCCCCTCCCCCGCCCTCCCCTCAAGGGGGAGGGAGCCACAACTTCTCTTGCGAAGCGAAACTAGCGGCTGCATCCAACTCCGCACTTGAGCGTCTCTATGGCCGATCCTGCTCAGCATGATCCTGATTCGGGCGGGACCAACGATCGCGCCGATTCGCGGACTCGCGACGACCGTTTCAACACGCAAGACCCCAACGGCCCCAATGCGTGGACCTACTCGGCGGAGCGGCAGCGCTTCACGGTGCTGCGGCTCCACCAGCAAGGCGGCCTCGGGCGGTTGATGATCGCCCAAGACGGCGAACTGAATCGCGAGATTGCGCTCAAGGAAATTCTGCCGGCGTACGCCGACGACCATGAGAATCGCCGCCGCTTCGTCCGCGAGGCGGAGATCACCGGCAACCTTGAGCATCCTGGCATCGTGCCGGTCTACAGTCTCGGCGAATTTGCCGACGGTCGGCCTTACTACGCGATGCAGTTCGTCCGCGGCGTTGATTTGCGGATGGCGATCGAAGACTACTTCGACAAGTCTGCGAGTCGGCCGGAGAAGGAACTTGAGTTTCGCCAGTTGCTGGCGCGGTTCGTCTCGGTTTGCCAAGCTGTCGACTATGCCCACAGTCGCAATGTGATTCATCGCGACCTGAAGCCGGGCAACATCATGCTTGGCGCATTCGGCGAAACGTTCGTTGTCGATTGGGGACTGGCGAAGACGCTCGATGGGAAAGCGGCGGCCGACGACTTCGAGTTGTTGCCGGTCACGCCGTCGCATCGGGCTCAAACCGATCAAACGCAAGCGGGGCGGATCGTCGGCACGACGCAATACATGAGTCCCGAGCAGGCGTCAGGTCGGCTCGATCAGCTCACCGCGGCGAGCGACGTCTACGGACTGGGCGCGACGCTCTATCATTTGCTCACAGGGCAACCGCCGTTCGACGGCGCCGCGGAGGACGTTGTCTTCCGCGTTCAGCAGGGCCGTTTCAAACCTCCGCGGGAAGTCCGT
Source organism: Lacipirellula parvula (assembly GCF_009177095.1). Lineage (NCBI taxonomy): Bacteria > Pseudomonadati > Planctomycetota > Planctomycetia > Pirellulales > Lacipirellulaceae > Lacipirellula > Lacipirellula parvula. The sequence continues at coordinate 4,831,934 of NZ_AP021861.1, read as the reverse complement.
GCCGAGACGCCGCGGCCGTTGCAAGCGATTTGCCTCAAGGCGATGGCCCGCCAGCCGTCGCAGCGATACGCTTCGGCCCGGGCGCTGGCTCTCGACGTCGAGCGGTACCTCGCCGACGAACCGGTGGCGGCCCACCGCGAATCGCTGGCCGCGCGGAGTTGGCGGTGGGTGCGGCGTCATCGATCGTTCGTCACGAGTGTCTCCGTCGTCGCTTTGCTCGCGATCGCCGGTTTGACCGTCGGCGTCGGCTTGCTCAAGGTGCAGCGCGATCGGGCTGAGCGGAATTTTCAGCTCGCGCAAGACGCCGTGCGGCAGTACTACATTCGCGTGAGCGAAGAGACGCTGCTCAATCAGCCTGGCATGCAACCGCTCCGCGATGCGCTCTTGAAGCAAGCGCTGGAGTACTACCAAGAGTTCCTCAAGGAGCGGGGCGACGATCCGCAACTGCGGCAAGAGGTGGCGCAGGCCGAGTTTTTCGTCGGCCGCATGATCGAGACGATCGATTCCGCAACGCCGGCAATTGAGCACTACGAGCGAGCTGCGGAGGTTCAGCAGCAGCTCGTGGCGAAAAGCTCGGGAAGCGTGCGGACTGAATTGGAAGTCGAGTATGCACAAACGCTCAACGCACTCGGCCGGGCGCACCAGAACCTCAAGCAAAACAAGTCGGCTCGGCGGTACTTCACCCAAGCGGCCGAGTTGCGCGAAGCGATCGCCAAGCAGCGCCCGGATGACGCCGAGGCCGCTCGAACGCTCGCGAGCAGTTTGATGAACCTAGGGCTGCTCGATCTGGCTGCTGGCGATGCTGCAGCAGCGATTAAACAGTTGGAGCGGGCGCAAACGCTGCGGCGGGCGCAGCTCAACGGCGATGAAACTCCCCAAACGCTGCGCCGCGATCTTGGGATGGGCGATTTCAATTTGGCGCAGGTGCGGATCCAGCAAGGCGATCTCGTCGGCGCCAAGCAGAATCTGGCGGAGGCCATCGCGACGTTCGGCACCCTGGCAACCGCCAATCCCGCCGACTTCGAAAACAGTCGGCGGCTCGCCCTTTGCCAACGGATGCTCGGAGACGTCGAAGCAGCCAGCGGCCGTCCGGAAGAAGCGGTCGCGGCGCTCAGCGCCGCACGCGCGGCGATGCGCGAACTCGCCGACCGCAATCCGAGCGTCCCGGAGTACGCCGCCGATCTTGCCGGGATCGAAATGAACCTCGGCATGCAGTTCAGCGCCGACGGCGAAACGAGCGGAGCCCTCGAGTCGCTCGAGTCAGCGACGAAGCGGTTGCAAACGTTGCAAGCCGCGGGAGACGCCTCGCCCCGCCACCAGTGCGACTTGGGCGTCGCACTGCGAGCGACCGGCGAATTATTGGCGGACATTTACCGCACAGACGACGCGCGGGCGAAGCTGCAAGAATCGCAGCGCATCTTGCGGGAACTCGTCGAGCAGCACCCGAACGAGCCGCAGTTCGCTGCCGAACTTAAACTGACCGACGAACTGCTCGCAGAACTCGACGCAATTTGAGCATGCGTTCTCAGCCGAGCGGCGCCCGTGCGAGGACGTGGTATGTCGGCCCCTCGCGCGTCAGCTCACTCGCGTAAACAGTGACCGAATCGACGCCCATCGCTCCGCCATCGAAGTCGGTAAGCTTCTCCAGTCGTTCGGTCAGCAACGAGCCGCCGTGGCTCCCCTGCCCTACCCGACCGAGCGTCAGATGCGGGACGAATTGCCGCCGCTCTGCGCGGAAGCCGAGCGATTCGATCGCTCGTTCGATGTCGGCCTGTAAGTCGCAGAGCTGCTCATGACCTTCGCCGGCGCCGAGCCACAGCGCCCGCGGACGTTCAATCGTCGGGAAAGCCCCGATTCCGCGGGCTTCGAGCGTAAATCCTTCGTGCTTTGCCGCCGTTCGCACGGTCCGCAGGCAGACTTCCGCCATCTCGACGTCGCCAAGGTCGCCCAAAAAGTGGAGCGTCCAATGGAGGTTGTCGGGCTCCACCCACTTGACGTTGTCGGTGGCGGAGCGAAGCCGATCGATGACGCCGAGCGCCGAGGCGTGAACCTGGTCGACGGCTTCGACGGCGATAAAGGTGCGAGTCTTTGCCATTAGAAGCTCAGCATCTTCCGGTAGTCGCCCATCCGCTTTTCGATGTCTTCGCGGTTGAGCTGCTGCATCCGCTCGGTGCCGAAACCTTCGACGTTGAAGCTGGCGGCGACGATGCCGTAGGCCATCGCCGTCTTCAGCGTCTCGGCGTCGAACGAATCTTGCTCAGTGAGGTAGCCCATCATGCCGCCGGCAAAGGTGTCGCCGGCGCCGGTTGGATCGACGACGCGCTCCGTCGGGTACGCCGGGAGCACGTAGGTTTCGTGTTCGCCGAAGAACATGGCGCCATGTTCGCCCTTCTTGATGACGACGAACTTCGGCCCCATTCGCTGGACGGCGCGACCGGCGGCGACAAGGTTCTGAGAGCCGGTGAGCAGCTTCGCTTCGCTGTCGTTGAGCACGAGGCCGTCAAGATTTTTCAGCAGCGCATCGAGATCGGCCCGCATGATGTTGATCCACAGATCCATCGTATCGGCCACGACGAGGCGGCGTCCCGGCACCTGCTCAAGCACCTTCGACTGCACGCCCGGCACGCCGTTGGCGAGGAAGACGTACTTCGCGCTGCGGTACGACTCGGGGAGCTTCGGGTCGAACTCGCCGAACACGTTCAACTGAACGTCGAGCGTCTCGCGATCGTTCATGTTCGGTTCATAGCGGCCGGTCCAGGTGAACGTCTTGCCACCCGGCACGATCTGCAGGCCTGAGGTATCGATGCCACGGCCGTTGAGCAGTTCCGTGTGCTGTTGGGGCCAGTCGTCGCCCACGACGCCGACGAGCCGCACGCCGGTGAAGAAGCTGGCAGCGATCGAGAAGTGGGTTGCCGAGCCGCCTAGGACGTTATCCCGCCGCTCAAGAGGCGTTTCGACGTTATCAATCGCGACGGAACCAACGACGAGCAGCGACATGGACTTGCAACCAGATAGCGGAGGCGGGCGAGGAAAAACGAATCGGCAATTATGCCTCTCGACCGCAACGCCCCGCAAGGGGCGCAGCCCCGCCTCGCTCTCCCGCGCGGGGGCGAACCCGTGCGGACTGGTCGCTTAAGCGACCAGTCCAATGCGGCGTCCTAGCTCAGTGAGTGTGAGCCTTCGGCGCCGTTCTCGCCCTTAGACCAACAATTCCCGCACCGCGTGGTGCTCTTCAACCCCGGTCAGCCGCTGATCCAGGCCCTGAGCCCGGAACGTCAACCGGCTGTGGTCGATCCCCAGCGTGTGCAAAATCGTCGCATTGAGATCGTGAATGTGAACCGGTTTGTCGACGATGTTGTAGCTGAAGTCGTCGGTCTCGCCGTAGACGACGCCGGGGCGGACGCCGCCGCCGGTCATCCACATGGTGAAGCAGCGAGGATGGTGGTCGCGGCCGTAGTTCTCGCGGGTGAGGCCGCCTTGGCAGTAGATCGTGCGGCCAAACTCACCACCCCAAATGACCAGCGTGTCCTGCAATAGGCCGCGCTGTTTCAAGTCTTGCACGAGCGCCCAGCCCGCTTGGTCGACGTCTTGGCATTGCCGCGGCAGGTCGCCGGCGATGTTGCCGTGCTGATCCCAGCCGCGGTGAAAGATCTGCACGAACCGCACGTCACGCTCGGCGAGTCGACGCGCGAGGAGGCAACTTGCGGCGAACGTCCCCGGCTTCAACACGTCGGGGCCGTACATGTCGAGAATGTGTTTCGGCTCATCGTTGAGGTTAGTGAGCTCGGGCACCGACGTCTGCATGCGGAACGCCATCTCGTATTGTTCGATGCGCGTTTGCGTTTCAGGATCGCCGATCTCGGCGAGGGTCCGTTGGTTGAACCGAGCGATGCGATCAAGCGTGCGGCGGCGCGTGGCGGCGTCGACGCCGGGCGGGTTTGAGAGAAACAGCACCGGATCGCCTTGCGAACGGAGCGCGACGCCTTGATGCTGCGTGGGCAAGTAGCCGCTGCCCCACAGGCGGTTGTAGATCGCTTGCGCGTCGGTCTTCGACGACCAGCTTGGCGTCATCACCACGAACGCCGGCAGGTTGGCGTTCATCGTGCCGAGGCCGTAGCTCAGCCACGAGCCAAGGCTCGCACGGCCCGGCAACTGGTTCCCCGTGCAGATGTAGGTGACCGCCGGGTCGTGGTTGATCGCTTCGGTCCAGACTGTCTTCACAATCGAGAGATCGTCGGCCATCCGCGCGGTGTAGGGAATGAGGTCGCTCATCCACGCGCCGTGCTGGCCGTACTGGCGGAATTTGTAAATCGACGGCGCCAACGGGAACCGCGTCTGCCCCGACGTCATCGTCGTCAGCCGCTGACCCGCGCGGATCGATTCAGGCAGATCGACGTCGAACATGTCGGCCATCTTCGGCTTGTAGTCGAAGAGGTCCATTTGGCTCGGGCCGCCGTTCATGTGAAGGTAGATCGCCCGCTTCGCCGTGGGGGCGAAGTGGGGAAGCTCCGGCAAGCCGCCTGCGGCAACGGAGTTCGCGTGCGCCGAGCCCGGTGCAAAGATCGACGACGGCAGCAGCGACGCGAGTGCAGCGGCGCCTACGCCGAACGCGCCTTGGCCGAAGAAGTGCCGCCGCGTGAGCGCGTTGCCGTACTGCTGGATGGGATTGGAAGCGGACATCGCGTTACGTCCTTATCGGGCCATTTAGCCCTGCCGCTTGCGGCGGGAATCGCGGGCTATCGCCCGCGGCTAAATGGGCGTGTCGGTTAATTCAGTCTCGGTTGCACCGTTAGTTGCGGGTGACGACTTCGTCGAGGTTCAGCACCACGTTGGCCGCCATCGTCCAGGCGGCGAGTTCTGCGCGATCCACCGCGGCGTCGGCCGGAGCGCCGCCCGCAGCGAGTAGTGCTTCCGCGGCGGCGCCGTCGGCGCGATAGTTGGCAAGTTCCTGTTGGTACGCCTCCACCAAGTTAGCAAGTTCGTCGATGCTCGGCTGTCGGCACGCGGCGGTGTGGAAGAGGAATCTCGCGCGGCGTTCGATCGAGTCGCCCCCTTCACTGAGGGTTCGTTCCGCCAACCCGCGAGCCGCTTCCACATATTGCGGATCGTTGAGGAGGAGCAACGCTTGCAGCGGCGTGTTCGTCCGCTCGCGGCGGACGATGCACGACTCCCGCGACGGGGCGTCGAACGTGTTCATCTCCGGCGGCGGGGCCGTCCGCTTGATGAACGTGTAGAGCGTCCGACGATGAACTTTTTCCTTCCCTTCGTCGGCGACGAAGTTCACCGTGTTCGAACCCGAGTAGCCGACCGCTTCCCACAACCCAGCCGGTTGCGGCGGTTTAACGCTCGGCCCCCCCATCTGCTCCACAAGCAGCCCGCTCGTGAAGAGCGCCTGATCGCGGAGCATCTCGGCGTCGAGCCGGAAGCGGGCGCCGCGAGCTAGTAGGCGATTCTCGGGGTCGCGGCGGTAGAGCTCAGGATCGACGTGCGATGTCTGCCGGTAAGCTGCCGATGTGACTAACTCGCGAACGAGTCGTTTGACGTCCCAGCCGCTATCAATGAAGTCGACCGCTAGGAAGTCGAGCAGCTCCGGATGGCTCGGCGGCTCGCCTTGGGCGCCGAAGTCGTTCGAGGTCTTCACCAAGCCCACACCGAAGAACTGCTGCCAGAAACGATTCACCGCCACGCGGGCGGCGAGCGGGTTCTCGCGAGCCACCACCCACTGCGCGAGGCCCAGACGATTGTTCGCCGCCGCCGCGTCCATCGGCGGGAGCATCGTCGGCGTTCGCCGGCTCACTTCCGCGCCATGCTGGTCGTACTCGCCCCGGTTAAGGATGTATGCTGGCTTGGGCGTCGCCATCTCTTTGAAGACGAGCGTCGTCGCCACGTTGCGGTCAACTTCGGTCCGTTCGCTGCGGGCGGCGCCAAGCTGCGTGCGCAGTTGGTCGAGCTCCGGCGACTTGGCGGCCGTGTTGCGGAAGAACTGCCGCACCAAACCAGCTTCTTGCTCGCTCCGTTCGCCAGCCGGCTTCGTTGCCGCGGCGAGCACGTCGGGCGGCATGATCGGCTGATCGGTCTTCGCGGCAAAGTAGAACCCCGACTGCGCGCCGAAGTTCAGGATCTTCACCAGTAGCTGGTTCTCGCCCTTCTTCAGCTTGAGCGTCAGCTTCTCTTGATCGGCCGCAGCCGCGCGTGGATCATCTCGCTTAAGGAGCAGCTTGCCGTTGAGGTAGACCCGCACGCCGTCGTCGCTGCCGAGCGAGATCTCAAGCTGCTGCGGCTTGCCGACGGTGATCGAACGGTAGAGGAAGTTCGCCGCAGGATCGCCTGGCAGATCGTTGTAGACGACGCCGTCGACCCACTCCGGCTTGCGCACCCAGCCGATCTCCGCGCCCGTGGCGAGCTTGAACTTCCGATCAAGCTTCACCGGCTTCCCTTCGGGGCCATGCTTTTTGCTCTTCAGGTAACGCTCGGGATCGGAGAAGGGGCCAACGGTGTACCAATCGCTGATGGCGAGATAGGTCTTGCCTTCTGTGGCTTGATTCGGCGCGGCGGCAGCTGGCTCGGTGTTCGAACCGCCGACCGACTCCACTTTCGGCTCATCCGCAGCGAACTGCCGTTCCCACTCGACCTGCTGCTCATCGAGTTCCGGCCAATCGGCCGCGAGCTTCGCTTCGGCGGCGGCGATCTGCTTGTCGAGTTCCGCCAGCCGGGCCGTTTGCTCCGGCAGCGGCGCGCGAATCACTGGCGCCGGGTCTTCGCGGTTGCCGTCCATCTCGTTGCCGTCGAGGCTGTTGAAGTACGCGAACAGCGAGTAGAAATCGCCCTGCGTGAGCGGATCGTATTTGTGATCGTGGCAGCGAGTGCAACCGACCGTGAGACCAAGCATCACGGTGCCGAAGGTGTCGACGCGATCGATCACCGCGGTGACGTAGACCTCCTCGGGAATCACGCCCCCTTCGTTCGTCGAGACATGGCAGCGATTAAATCCGCTGGCGATCAACTGGTCATCGGTCGCGTTCGGCAGCAGGTCGCCGGCGAGTTGCTCGACGATGAAATCGTCGAACGGCAGGTTGCGGTTGAAGGCTTGCACCACCCAGTCGCGGTACGGCCACATCTCGCGGTAGTTGTCGAGATGGAGGCCATGCGTGTCGCCGTAGCGGGCGGCGTCGAGCCAGAACCGTGCCATATGCTCGCCGTAGCGGGGCGAGGCGAGTAGTTTGTCGACAGCCCGCTCATAGGCGTCGGGACGATTGTCGGCGAGGAAGGCATCGACTTCGGCGGGCGTCGGCGGCAAGCCGGTAAGGTCGAGCGTCACCCGCCGCAGCAGCGTGGTGCGATCGGCCTCGGCGACGGGAGCGAGTTGTTCTTGTTCGAGTCGCGCGACGATGAACCGATCGATCGGCCCGCGCGGCCAGTTCTCGTGTTCCACCGCCGGCAGGTCTGGGCGGACGGGAGCCGTGAACGACCAGTGCTGCTGCCATTCGGCGCCCTGAGCGATCCAGCGGCGGAGCGTGTCGACTTCCTCCGGCGTCAGCGTCTTGTGGCTATCGGCCGGCGGCATCCGCAGCGATTCGTCGTCGCTGGTGATGCGGGCAATCAACTCGCTGGCGTCGGGCTGGTCCGGCACGACGGGGATCGAACCCGAATCGGCCTCGCCGACGGCGCTCTCGCGCAGGTCGAGTCGAAAGCCTCCCTCGCGCGACGCCGCCTCAGGGCCGTGGCAGGCGAAGCACTTGTCCGAGAGGATCGGGCGGATATCGCGGTTGAACTGCAGCGCATCGCTCGCGCTAGCCAGGTTCACTGCGAACCAAGAACAGATCGCCGCCGCAGCGGCGAATTGCTGTAAGAGAAAAGTCCCTCGACGCACCATCCGCAAAACCTCGGAGTGGAGTCGGAAGTCTCAGTCGGCCCGCCGTGTGACGCGGCCGCTGCCATATGCTCCATCATACCCGCTGATGGCCGCAGGTCGTAGCGATCGCAGTATGCATTTCTCGCCAAACGATGTAGAAATCTGCGCATCTTACCGCCGCGATTGGGCGATGAATCGCGGTCTGCATGCTTGTTTTTGTCTCGCAAAGTCGCCAAGGCGCAAAGACACGCAAAGAAATAAGCAAGCGAGTGGCGGGCCGAATTACTGCCTCTGCGTCTCCGCGCCTCTGCGAGAGCCTGTTAATTACGGACTCTCGCAGAGGCGCGGAGGCGCAGAGTTCAGATCGGAAGACGGAGCTACTTATGTATTCCGTCTTCTTTGCGTCTTAGCGCCTTTGCGAGAGACTTCTCACCACTTCAGTTCAGATTAACGTCAGGCGGACGTTGATCAGGCGAGAGGTTGGGCGCTGAGATCCGCAGGCCGATCTCACTGCAAACGCGTTTCCAGACCCCTTCGGGATCGGAAAAGATATCGCTCACTCGCGCTGGCGAGGTGAGCCAGCCGCCGACTTCCATCTCTTCCTCAAGCTGCCCACCGCCCCAGCCGGAGTGGCCGCTGAAGAGGCGGAACTTGGCGTCGTGGCGGCGCACAAGCAGATCGATCGTGTCTTTCTGCATCGACATAAAGAGCTTCGGATGAATCTCTTTCTCGCCGAACTCGCGCTGATTGTGAAGCGCGATGAGCGGACCAGGCACCGGTCCGCCGACGTAGACCGGCATGTCGCTGTCGACCGGATCGTTGCCGATCATCTTCCAGACGTCGTCGACGGTCTTATCGCCGGGACGATTGATAATCACGCCGAGGGCGCCCTGCTCTTCGTGCTGCAGCATGAGCACGACGGTCTTGGAGAAGTTGGGATCCTTCAGATGCGGAGACGCAACGAGGAATTGACCGGCGAGTGATTTCATGGCGGATTGTCCGTGGTCCGTTGTCCGTGGTCAGTTGATGTAAATGCGAACTTGCAATTCGCAACGGACCACTGACCACTGACAACGGACGCATTGGTATCAGGCTGCGTATAGCCAATTCTAACGGGCTACTTGTTGTTCGGCAGATTGCGCTGCTTCGTCACTTCAATCGCCTTCAACGCTCCCCGAGCTTTGTTGAGCGTTTCCTGGTACTCCATCGCCGGGACGCTGTCGGCGACGATGCCGGCGCCTGCTTGGACGTAGGCCTTCTTGTCCTTCAGCACCACCGTGCGGAGCGCGATGCAGGTGTCCATGTTGCCGGCGAAGTCGATGTACCCCACGGCGCCTGCGTACGGGCCGCGGCGGTGGGGTTCGATTTCGTCGATGATCTCCATCGCCCGCACCTTCGGCGCGCCCGAGACGGTGCCTGCAGGCAAGCAGGCGGCGAGGGCGTCAAACGCATCGCAATCGTCGCGCAACTGGCCGGTGACGTTCGAGGTGATGTGCATCACGTGACTGTAACGCTCGATCACCATCACGTCGGAGATTTCCACCGAGCCGAACTCCGCCACGCGGCCGACGTCGTTGCGGCCGAGGTCGACGAGCATCACGTGCTCGGCACACTCCTTCGGGTCGGCGAGCAAGTCGGCCGCCAGGCGGGCATCTTCTTCTTCGTTGGCGCCGCGGGGCCGTGTGCCGGCGAGCGGGCGGACCGTCGCGAGTCCGTCGACGACGCGAACCATAATCTCCGGCGAACTACCGACGAGCGTCGTCCCTGGCATCCGCAGGTAGAACATGAACGGACTCGGGTTCACCACCCGCAACGTGCGGTAGAGTTCGAACGGCGGGCAATCGAAGTCGACCTCCAGCCGCTGCGAGATCACCACTTGGAAGATATCGCCGGCGCGAATGTACTCGACGCACTTCCGCACCGCTTGCTCGAACTCAGTTTGCGTGAAGTTCGATTTGAACGGCAGCGTCACCGGCCCGCGGGCGTCGATGTCGGCCAGCTGCAGGCCGTCGGCCGGCGTGTTGAGTGCTGCGATGTAGCCGTCTACCCGCTTGCACGCGGCCTGATGGCGGCGAGCGATCTCGTCGTCATCCTCGGCGTCACGGAGGTCGGCCAGCACGAGAACATGGACCGTCTTCCGCACGTTGTCGAAGACCACCATGTGGTCGAACAACCCGAACGCGAGGTCAGGCAGGCTGCGGTCGTCGGTCGGGGCGTTGGGGAGGCGTTCGACGTAGCGAACGGTGTCGTACCCGGCGTAGCCGACGGCCCCGCCGATGAACGGGGGGAGCTCTGGCAGATGCACGACGCGGACTGCTTGCACGAGCTCGCGGAGCGTTTCGAGCGGGTTCGCGACCTCTTGTTCTTCGGTCGCCCACGCCTCTTTGCCGCCGGCGTTGCTGCGGCGGCTGACCTTCACTTGCGTGCCGCGAGCTTCGAGCAGCAGGAAGGGATCGCTGGCCACGAAGCTGTAGCGGCCAACTTTTTCGCCGCCGATGACGCTTTCGAATAGTCCGGCGGCTTGGCCGCGATCGAGGCGATTGAACGCTTGCACCGGCGAGAGGGCGTCGCTCAGTAGCTCACGATAGACGGGTACAAAGTCGGCGCCTTGAGCTAGTTCGACGAACCGCTCGAGCGAGGGAAGATGGGCCATGAATCGTCCAAACCTGATGGGGGCGGGTAGCGGGAGTCGACGGCAAGGGGCGAACGCTCGGCGATGCGCTTCGCCAGCGGTCGGCGGCGCCTTGGCCCGAGGGGTCGACTTCCCACGTTCCGCGGTCTGCAAGCGTCACTTTATCACCCCCAGAGAGGGCCCACAACTTCGCTGTCGGCGGCGACCCATGTCCAAACGGGACAACGGCTTATCGCTGCTGACGCTTACCTTGACACTACCCCCCCCACGGCTAGAATCCCCATAGCGTGGAGCGGTTTCTTCAGCGCGGACCGAGCCTTCGGTTCGATCGCGCACTCCTTCTGGGAGAGGCGCGACGCCTGCTCAAGGTTCGGTCGTCGGCGTCTCGATTGTTTGGATCGCAGGGCGCCCGGCTTGCCGCCGAAGGAACGCCGCCCCGCCCGCCAGGAGACGCTGCCATGAAATGCCAAAAGTGCGATCGCCCCGCTACGTTTCACATCACCGATCTGGTCGATGGCGAACCGAGCGAACTTCACCTCTGCGAGGAATGTGCGCAGTCGTTCCTCACGCCGTCGCAGGAAGAGGCCCAGGACGTGGAAGGGATGCCGGCCATGGCGGGTTTGCTTGCTCAGCATTTGGCCGTCGGCGAAACGGCGGACGATCTGGCCCGGCTCGATCAACGCGCCTGCCCGGTCTGCGGGATCACCTTCCTGCAGTTTCGCAAGCAAGGTCGCCTCGGCTGCCCGCACGACTATGTGTTCTTCGAGAAGGATCTCGAGCCACTGCTGATGAGCATCCACGATCAGACGCAACACATGGGCAAAGTCCCCAAACGCTGCCCGCATGGCGCCGATCAGCAAACGCAACTCATTCGCCTCCGCCGCGAGATGAAGGAAGCCGTTTCGTCGGAAGAGTACGAACGAGCTTCGGAGATTCGCGATAAGATCCGTGAGATTGAAGCGGGGTTTCGCGAAGCGAAAGGCGAGCAATAGCGAGTTGTGCTGCTGAGCGGGATGCTTAGCAGTTCCACTGTTGCACCGTTTGAGCGCCGCTCCGGCGGGTCGTTGACCCGCGGCTACCAAGTCACCACAACTAGCACCTGACGCCTCCTTATGACTCTCGACGATCTCGCCAGCACGAGCGGTGAATGGCTCCGCGGCTCCGGCCCCGAGTCCGACATCGTGATCTCGAGCCGCATCCGGCTGGCGCGGAACTTGGCCGACTTCCCGTTCATTTCGCGGGCTACCGACGCCGATCGCGCTGAGATCGAGAAGATTCTGCATGGCCGCGTCGAAGCGCTGCGCACTTCCGGCAAGGCGCCGGGCGAATCGATCTACCTGAACGTCAACGATCTCGCCGACGTCGATCGGCAGTTCCTGGTCGAACGCCAGTTGATCAGCCGCGAGCATGCCTCGAGCGAAGGGGCGCGGGCGGTGTTCGTCGATCCGTCGGAATGCTTCAGCGTGATGATCAACGAGGAAGATCACCTGCGGATCCAGGTGATGCATAGCGGCCTCGCGCTGGCCGATGCGTGGGAGCAGGCGACGAAGCTCGACGACATGATCGAGGAGCAGGTCACCTACGCCTACAACGAACGGCTCGGTTACCTCACCGCGTGCCCCACCAATACGGGCACCGGCGTTCGCGTGAGCGTGATGCTCCACCTGCCAGCGCTGGCGATCACGCGTCAGATTGAGAAGGTGTTTAAGAGCCTCCACAAAATCAACCTCGCCGTCCGCGGCCTCTACGGCGAAGGTTCGCAGGCGACCGGCGACTTCTACCAGATCAGCAACCAAGTCACCCTCGGGCAGACGGAAGAAGAGCTCGGTAAGAAGGTAGCTGATGTCGTGCCGGTGCTCATCGACTACGAGCGCCAAGCCCGCAGCTTCCTCATTGAGAACAGCCAAGAGACGCTCCACGACCGCGTGAGCCGCGCCTACGGCATTCTGCGGACCGCGCAAACGATCAGCAGCGAGGAGACGATGCATCTCCTCTCGAGCGTGCGGATGGGGATCAACCTGGGGCTGATCAACGACCTGTCGATCCCGACGGTTAACAAGCTGCTGATCCACACGCAGCCGGCTCACCTGCAAAAGCTGTCGGGCGTCGAGCTTGATCAGGCGGATCGCAACATCGAACGGGCCACCTATCTCCGGCGCCATTTGAATGGCGAGTCGAAGGGGAACATTTCGCATAACTAGCGGAATGGGCGGTCCGCACTTGACTCGGCGCCCCCCTCCCCTCAGTCTTGTGGCATGCAATTCCGGCTGCTGAGTTACAACATCCACAAGGGGATCGGCGGTCTCGACCGTCGCTACGACCTCGCGCGGATCATCGAAACGATCCGGCACTACCAGCCCGACGTTGCCTTCCTGCAGGAAGTTGATGACGGGGCCAAGCGGTCGCGGCATGATTGCCAGGTTGATTTGCTTGCTGAAGCGGTCGAGCTTCCCCATCGCGCTTATCAGCGCAACGTGCGGCTCCGCTCGGTTGGCCACTACGGCAACGCGATCTTGAGCCGCTGGCCGATCATCGATGCGGTCGACGTCGATCTCACGATCCCGCTGAAGAAGCGGCGCTGTGCGCTCGTCTGCCAGGTGGAGACGGAGGTGCGCGGCCACGCGCGGACGATTGGATTGGCGAATGTTCATCTCGGCCTCGCAGGTTTCGAGCGGCAAATCCAGCTTCGGCGTCTGCTGGGGGGCGAGCTATTCTCTAAGCTGGGGGCGGAAACGCCGCTGGTGATTGGCGGGGACTTCAACGACGTGTGGGAGAACCTCGGCAAGAAGATCATGCACCCGGCCGGCTTCGAACTGGCCAGCGGGACGATCCGCACGTTCCCCGCGGCGGCCCCGTTGCGGCGGCTCGATCGGATTTTTTGTCGCGGCCCCATCAGTTCGCTCGCTGCGTTCGGAGGTCATACTGGACTGGCGAAACGGGCGTCGGATCATTTGCCGTTGATTGTGGACTTTGAAGTTAAGTGAAGACTGCCAGTTGTCCGTGGTCCGTTGTCAGTTGCGAAGAAGAGGGCTTGCGCAACTGGTGAAGATGCACATACTGCCAACTGCCAACTGCCAACTGAACAGTTCCTACATGCCGCCAAGCGCTATCATCCAATCGCTGAGTTCCTGGACCTTCTGGGCCTGGGTGATTGCGACGGCCCATGTGGCGTTGCAGGTGGCGCTCGCGTGGCGGGTGATCATGCAGCGGCGGCCGACGGGCGAGTCGCTCGCGTGGGTGATGGTGATTTTCGGCTTTCCGATCGTCGGACCGCTCGCTTATCTCACGATCGGCGAGCTGCGGCTGGGACGCCGGCGAGCGAAGCGGTTCGTCGAACTTTATCCGCCGATTCGCAAGTGGCTTGCCGAGTTGCCGCAGCGTAGTCTCGTCGATTGGTCGCGGCTCTCGCCCGAGTTCGAATCGCTCTCGCAGTTGGGGCAGTCGCTCATTGGCGTGCCGTCGCTGCGCGGCAACCAGGTCGAGTTGATCAACGATTGGCAGCATGTCTTTGCGCGGTTGATCGCCGATATCGACGCGGCCCAGCGGACATGCCATCTGGAGTTCTACATTTGGAGCAACGGCGGCGAGGCTGATAAGGTCGGCAACGCGCTCGTCGAGGCGGCGAGTCGCGGGGTCGTCTGCCGGGTGCTCGTCGATGCGCTCGGCAGTCGCGCGTTCCTCAAAAGCGAGCAAGCGGCGCGACTGCGGCAAGCGGGCGTCCATGTGCAGGCGGCCCTGCCGGGCGGATTGCTGCGGGCGCCGTTCGTGCGGTTCGACTTGCGGCTCCACCGGAAGATCGTCGCGATCGATGGCCGCGTCGCTTATACCGGCAGTTTGAACTTGGTCGATCCGCGGTTCTTCAAAAAGGACGCCGGCGTCGGCGAATGGGTTGATGCGATGGTCCGCATCGAAGGTCCGGCGGTCGAGGCGCTGGCGATCACCTTCTTGGCCGATTGGTTCGTCGAAACGAATTCCGATCTGACCGAACTGCAAGCGACCGGCGACGCCCACCCGCAGCCAAGTCGCGGCGACTGCACCGTGCAGGTGATGCCGTCGGGCCCGGCCCTGGCGACCGACGCCGTCGAGCAGATGTTGATCACCGCGATCTACGCCGCCCGCGAAGAACTGGTGCTGACGACGCCCTATTTCGTGCCGAGCGAACCACTGAGCCTCGCACTGATTGCGGCGGCCCGGCGCGGGGTGAAGGTGATTCTGGTGATCCCGGCTCGCGTCGATTCGCTGCTGGTACGATTTGCGAGCGGGGCATTCAAGGGCGATATGCTGCGGGCTGGCGTGCGGATCATGCTGTTCAGCGATGGCTTGCTCCATACGAAGAGCATCACGGTCGACGGCTCGTATTCGCTGTTCGGGTCGGTGAATCTCGACCCGCGGAGTATGCGGCTGAATTTCGAGATTTTGCTCGCATTGTACGACCCGGAGTTCACCGGCGAGCTGCGAGAATTGCAGCAGCACTACATCGACCGCTCGCACATGATGGATCTCGCCCGCTATCAGCGGCGGCCGCAGCTGCGGCGGATTGGCGAGAATTTCGCGAGATTGCTGAGCCCGCTGCTGTAGCGGGCGGCGGGGCGACCCGCAAAATTCGCCAATTGCGGGCGTGGGCGCGGTCCGGTCATTTCGCCCCGGGCACAAAAACTGCATGATGGGGAGCCCCGGCGACGATGTCGCCGATAAGCCCGAACAGAGAACGCCCGCCCCCCGTTGATTGCTATGCAGACTCGCCGCCAGGCGCTGTTGACCGGACTCTCCCTGCTGCCCGCGGTTGCCCTGAGCGGCCGCGCGCTGGCGGCCGCACGTCCACGTCCGATTGAAGGCCAGATTCGCACCGCGAGCGGACGGCGGATCGGTTATGCCGAATTCGGCGACCCGGCGGGCATCCCTGTCTTCTACTTCCACGGAACGCCGGGCGCCCGGATCGAGGCGGGGCTGATCGCCGACGAAGCGACGGCAGCCGGCGTCCGATTGATGGCGCTCGAGCGGCCGGGGATCGGGCTTTCCGACTACCAATCGGGCCGGCGGATTCTTGATTGGCCGAGCGATGTCGCCTGCGTGGCCGATGCGCTTGGCTACGCAGGGACGAACTTTGGCGTGCTCGCGCTCTCGGGCGGAGCTCCCTACGCGCTGAGTTGCATTCGCTGCATGCCGGAGCGGCTCACTCAGATTGCGATCGTCTCGGGCCATACGCCGCTGTGCGTCGCCGGCGCCCCGGCTGGGAGCGAGGACCGCACGATCGCGTGGGTCGGTCGGCGGCCGCGGCTCGCGCGGTTGGCGTTCAAGATCGAAGCGAATCGGTTGCGGAAGCATCCTGATCGAACCCTTGAGCAAATCGCGTCGCACTGGGCGGCGTCGGATCGTGAACTCATTTTGTGTAACGCCGAGTATCGCGCGGCCACCATCGAAACGCTCAGTCAGGCGACGCGGTGCGGACCGGACGGGATTGTCACGGACGTGACGCTACTCGGCGGGCCGTGGGGTTTTAGCCTCGACTCGCTGCCGGCGTCTTCGATTTCGTTCTGGCATGGCGGGTGCGACCCGATCGCGCCGCCTGCGATGGGCCACTACTTCCAGCGGCACGTCGCCGGGAGCGAACTGACGATCGATCCTCGGGCCGGGCACCTCACGATGCTCAAGTGGCACGCAGCGGCGATCCTCAGCCGCTTCACAACGACGTAGCCCCGAGTAGTCGCCAGCAGTAGCCGCGGCTCAACGAGTCGCCGGAGCGGTTACCGCTGGACGCCGTGCGTCTTTCTGTCGTCGATTAATGTCGCGTGATGCGATTTTTGGCGACATTAATCGTAAGGTGCTGCAGTTTTTCGAGTTGCGAGATGTCGTGTCACGCCACGACGCGCCATTCGCGTCGCTTTATGCGCTGGTTGCAGCATTCGCGTGCTCGAAGCGCAGCGTCGTCTGTCGCCCGCGCCGAGCATGCTAGCGCGCAGCGGCGGCCAGACCGTTGCAGCTTAGCAAAAGAGGATGAGGTGGTGGAGTAACGATTTTCGGCCACCCCTCTGGAGAGTGGCAAGTTGCGAGTTGTCGAATTGGCCAACGGCCTATTACAGCGCAGCCTAGGCTTTGGCCCAAAAGTGTATTTCGAGCGAGTTGCGTCTTTTTCTCCCGGAGGGAGATTCGACAATAGCCCAGCAATTTATTGCTGGGTCATGATTCCGCCACCGGGACCGATGTCCCGTAGGGACAATTGAATTCCGGAGTCACTCAGTCGTCCCTACGGGACTTCATCATGCGCCGGCTTCTTTACCCAGCAATAAATTGCTGGGCTATTGTCGGTCGTCCCGCTGGGACGGTGATGCGGGTGCGGTCAACGTAGCGATTCGCGCGATGGCGTCTTGCGGCGTGGCAGCCGACCCCCGGGCGGAGCCCGGGGCTAGAGGCTAGCGCGGGGAGATCGCGGTAGCGGGGACGATGGCGCCCACGTTCGATACTTCGGCGTCGGCTCTCACGATCAGCACGGTGTCGATCGCGACTTCTTCCGTCACGCGTCCCAGCGCTCTCCGCGTGGTGCGCGTGCGCGTCGACCGCAACCCTTGCAATGTTTGCGGTTCGCCAAACGAAGTTTCCAATTGCGTGTCGACGACGAATTCGTTGGTGCGCCCGACGGCTTTGCCGCTGCGGTCTGGAGTCATGCGATGCAACCGGAACGTGACGCGCACGCGGTTGTTCCCGAGCGAGTCGCCCTGGACTTGAACTTTGGTCACGGGGCCTTCGACTGCACTGTCTTCGGAACCGTAGGTCGACGTGGCGACTTGTCCGTTGACGGCGTTTAATTGAGGAGAAACGATCGAGCGGGCGGCGCCCTGCTTGCGAAGTTCCTCGATCTGAGCAGCGTTCCACACGCCGGGCGTCGACGATTTAAAGCCAGACTTCTCGGCGGCAGTGACGTCGATTTCCACCAAGTCGAGGTAGACGGTCATTCTTTGCGGTGTTTGCGTTTCGACGATGAGGCGATCGATTTCGTATTGCAAGCGGTCGCGTTCGGCGATGCGTTGTTGGAGCAGTTCGAGTTTTTGTTGCAGAGCGACGTCGACCGCCTGTGAGTTGGTCTCTGCGTGCGCCGCCGGCGAAGCTTGAAAGGTAGCCGGGATTCTTTGCGCTGTCTGAGCGTGCACAACAGGCGCAGCGAGGTAGACGGCGGCGAGGCAAGCGATATGGCGGCGCATGGCATATCTCCAGTCGTTGCAACGCGGCAGCGGCGGATGGGCGTGGAGGAAGAGACGCGGCGGGATGGTACGGGATCGCGGCGCGGGGGCTCAAGAGCGAAGTGCGCGTGCTGGCGCCTCGAAGTTGATGATGGCAGCCGTGGGTGCAGTTCAACCCCTCCCCAACCCTCCCCTCAAGGGGGAGGGAGCCAGAGCGTTTATAAAAAGGGTTTACGCTCCCAGCTACAACATTCCGCCCAGATGGGGGCTCGCGGGTGAGAGGCTTTCACTGCCCACTGAGTCACGAGTCACAAGCGCCGCTACTCATGCAGGTCCTCAGCATCATCCGAGAGATCGCCAATTGCCTTGAGGGCGAGCGCGATCACCAGGCCGATGAGGCAGATGATCCACGCGACGCCGACGCCGATGTGGAGGCGTTGGAAGGCGGTGGCGGCGGCGTGGTCGCCCATCGAGGCGAGCAGGCCGGCGACCCAGTAGAGGAGCGACTGCAGCATCGGCAGCGCGAGGGTCAGGCCGAGCAGCGTTTTGAGGGCGGTCCGTATCGTCATCGCTCGGGTACTTCGTTCCTTCTCCGCCTGGCGTCTGCTCTGCATCGCGTTCGCTGGGGGCTGCTTGCGGGACGCCGACTTTAGCCGATGCGACCGTCAGAATCGACCCCAGCCGCCCCATCTTCCGCCCAGGCGGGGGAGTGTCAAGGCAAGTTGGGCGGCGGGGGCGGCCGCAAAGTTTGACCCTCGCCCTGCCCTGGTCAAAATGGAAGCATGCACGTTCGCCAGCCAGTTTGCCGGTATGTTTCCCGATTCATCGCAGCTGTGGCGGCGGTGGCCATTTGCGGCGTCGCCGCAAATGGCCATGCCCAGAAGGTGCAGCTGATGGACGGCCGCGTGCTGAGCGGCGTCGTCGCGCGGACGACCGGGGTGGCTGACAATCCGGAGAAGCCGACGAGCCAGGCGGGCGCCGTCGCGACGAAGCAAATTTTGGTGGTCGACGACGGGCTGCGGCGGACGTTCGTGTGTGCTCACCGCGTCAACGAGAACGGCATCATCGACCAGGCGCCGGAGCAGTTGCTCGCGATCAAGCCTTGGCAGCATCCGGCCGAGGGGGCGTCGAAGCTCGGCGCCGTCGGGCCGGCGATCGCGATCACGCCGTTCGACGAATATGGCCGGCGAATCTACGAGATGCAGTCGATCGACGGGCCGTTGTCGATCGTGCAAGGAATCACCGAACTAACGCCGCGTTACGCGAAGTTGGCGTCGCTGCATGGGCCCGAGCGATCGGTGGCGTGGGAGTCGAGCATGGCGACTTCTTCGATTCCGCCCGAGACGCTCGCGCGGATCATCGCCCAGGCGATTCCGCAGAACGATTGGCAAGCGCGGCTGCAGGCGGTGCGCTTCTATCAGCAAGCGGGTCGCTTTCCGGAAGCACGTCGGGAGCTTGAGCGGATCATCGAGGAGTTTCCTGAGAAGAAAGATTTGCAGTCGATGGTCGGCGAGCTGCGGCAAAGCGGCGCGCGGCAGATGCTGACCGAGCTTGAGCTGCGGCGCAAGGCGGGACAGCACAAGTTGGTCGGCGAGATGTTGGAGATCTTTCCCGCGGAGGAAGTTTCGGGCGCTACGCTCATTCAAGTCCGCGAGATGATGACCAGCTACGAGCAGGAGCAGCGGCGGATTAAGCAGATCGGCGAACTGCTGCAAGCAACCGTGGCGGAGATGAAGGATCCCGACCAGCGCGGGCTGATGGCGCCGATTGCCGAGGAGGTCGTCAAGGAGCTGAGCCACAACACGGTCGACCGGATGGCGCCGTTCGTGCAGCTGCTCGACGACAATTCACTGACGGCCGAGGAGAAATCATCGCTGGCGATCAGCGGTTGGCTGTTGGGCGCCGAGGGGGCGAAGCAGGAAATTCAAACGGCGCTCGCGCTGATCAAGCTGCGCGACGGCGTCGTGCGGTACTTGCGCGAGCCGAAGGCAGCCGATCGCGGGCCGATTTTGCAGAACATTGAAAGCACCGAAGGTTCGTCGGTCGACCAGTTGGCGAAGCTCGTCGCACGGATGAAGCCGCCGTGGCACGACGTCGAGTACGCGAAGAATGCGTCGGGGGCGTTTCTGACGCTGCTGGCCCCGGGGCAGACGGAGGATGGCGACTTTACCTACCACGTGCAGTTGCCGCCGGAGTACGACCCCTATCGCCGCTACCCGACGCTGCTGGTGTTGAACGGTTCGTACAACACGCCGGAGCAAGAACTCGACTTTTGGGCGGGGAGTCCGCTGCCGGTCGAGGGGAGCGCCGAGGGAGTGCGGCGCGGTCAGGCGATGCGGCATGGGTACATCACGATCGCGGTCGAGTGGCAGAAGCCGCACCAGTACGACTATGAGTATTCGGGCCGCGAGCATCTGGCCGTGCTAACGTCGCTGCGCGATGCGATGCGGCGGTTCAGCATTGATACCGATCGCGTCTATCTCACGGGCCACGACATCGGCGGCGAAGCGGCGTGGGACATGGGGCAGTCGCATCCGGACATGTGGGCGGGGGCGATTCCGATCATTCCGCGTTACGAGAATGACCAGAAATACATCGCCCACACGTGGGAGAATGCGGAATACATTCCGCTGTACTTCGTTGCCGGACAGTTGGATGGGCGAACGATCGCCGAGAACGCGCAGGTTTGGAACAAGTATCTGCGGCTGAAGCGGTTCGACACGACGCTCGCCGAGTACCAGGGGCGCGGGCACGAGCCGTTCCACGACGAAATCCTCAACATGTTCGATTGGATGAGCTTCAAGAAGCGCGGCGGGCCGCCGGCGAAGTTCGACTGCGGCGCCCTACGGCCGTGGGACAACTTCTTTTGGTGGATTGAGGTCGATGAGCTGGAGAACCAGTTCATGATCTACCCGACCGATTGGTCGGGCGGTCGCGTGACGCCGGCGCACATCAAGGGGCGGATCACGCCGGACAATGAATACAATCGCCTCACCGCCGACGCGCGTGGGTATGGCGTGACGTTGTGGCTGAGCCCCGACTACGTCGACTTCAACAAGCCAATGCGGCTGACGCTGAACAACCGGAAGTTGCCCGACCCCGAAGGGGGGATCAAGCCGAGTGCGTCGGTGCTGCTGGAGGATGTGCGGACGCGGGCTGATCGGCAGCGGCCGTTTTGGGCGAAGATGGTTGTGCCGAGGTAGGTGGCGCGACGCTCTTTTTTCTAGCCCCGGGCTCCGCCCGGAGGTGGGATAGCGTAACGTGCGGCGATGCCTAGCGGAATGGTTACCGACCCCCGGGCGGAGCCCGGGGCTAGGGAAGCGGCGACACGCTTCAACGCAAAAAGCTCCCTGGGAATGCCAGGGAGCTTTTTTGGTTTGCGTTGAGCCGTGCAATTCGCAGTTAGCGAACTTGGGCGCCTTCGCCGCTGCTCGCTTCGCCAAGCTTGGCGACGGCGCCTTGCTTGGTGAGCGTGGCGCCGACGACGAACCAGCCGTCGTCGAGCGAGCGGACGACGATGCCGGCCGGGCTGAAGTAGCGGCGGACCATTTCGAACGGCGGCAATTGGCGGCCGTCGATCTTTTGCTTCCGCAGAGCGCCGACTTCCTCGTCTTCCGGCGAGGTGAGGAGGCGGTTCAGCAGGCGGCCGAGCAGCGTTTCCGATTCGGGCATTTTGCCTTGGCGGAGGAGTTCATAGGTCGGGCGGTAGGCTTCGTCGGTGCGGCGGAAGCAGCGAACGGCCACGGCGCCGGGGAGAAGCTGATTGAGCGAGGCTTCAACTTCGCGGAAATCAGTCGCATCGGCGAGCTTGTCGCCGGCGGCCTTGGCGGCCAGCATCTTTTCGAGGAACGACAGGTGCGAGGCGACCAGCAGATGGCCGTCGGTGACGCAGACGGCCGAGGTGCTCATGGCGCCTGGCTTCAGGCTGCCGTCTTCGACGACGTCGATTTCTTCGCCGGCTGGTTCAAGGTCGATCTCCAGCTCCGGAATCTCTTCCTGAGCGGGTTTGATCTCCCAGACGACTTTGCCTTGGAATTCCTTTTGCTGAGCGTTCGGATCGGCTTTCATGAACTTCTCGACCGTCGCGGCGACGGCCGCTTCGTCCTTCAGTTCGACCATGAACATGAACCGTTCGCTCTTCGTGGTGATCGGTAGTTCGTAGTCGGTGAAGAGCGAGACGCGCTGACCGAGGTGAGCGACGAAGTCTTTGTCGACGACCACCTGCGGGCCGTACGGATCTTTCTCAAGGCCTTCGATCACGTCTTTGAACGCGTCTTCGTAGCCGGCGATCGCGTCGAAGAGCGAGCCGAAGTACAAGTAGGCGTTTTGCATGTCCATGTTGAACGTGCGGTAGCTGGCGAGCGACCGCGGAATCCATGGCTCGGGGGGCATCTTCTCGGCGTTGGGGAACTGCATGATCCGCATCGCGAGCTTGTACTTCGTGGGGTCGGTGGTCACCGCGGGGGCGTAGACCGAGGTGCGGTGGAGAACTTCGAACGAACCGTAGGCGGCGAGATTGACGAACCCGCCCATGCCTTGGATGGCGTCGAAGCCTTGGTTCTCGAGGATGTTGACGTAGTCCTTGCCCTGCTTGGCGAGTTCTTCGCCAGGGGCTAGCGAGCGGCTCGCTTTCGCGTAGCCGAAGGGCTCGATGTACCAACGGAGTTCGGGGACGAGATTGTCCGCCTCGGCGGCGCAGCGCCCCATCGTGGTCGTGTACGGTTTGACGCTGGCGAGCGACTGGCCTTTGCCGCCGAAGCGTCCGATCATCGCCTCGGCCTCGGCACGGCTGTCAGTGGCGCAGAGCAGATCTTGGTTGATAAAGAAGACCGCCTCACGGGCGATGTCCTTGTCGTGTTGCGGGGGGATGGCGTAGACGGCCATCTTCACGCCGCCGACGGTGACGTCGGAACGCTTTGCCTTGCGGCGGGCCAGTTCTTGGTCGATCTTGCCGAGCAGCGTTTGGGCAGCCGGGGCGTTGCCCGTCACGTCGACCGTGATGGCCACGGCGGCGCGAGTTGATTCCTGAGCGACCAAACCTAGGCCGATTTCACCGGTGGCGACGTCGCGGAGATCCTCGACAGTCATCGCCAGCTTGGTGCGGGTGTCGGAGAGTTTGCGTTCAATCTGCCGCTTCATATCGGTGACGAACGGCTGCATTGCCTCGTCTTTGACGAGGTGGCCCATCTGGGTTTTGTTCCAGTTGGCCTCAAGCTGCTTGGCGTTGGCGACAGAGGCGAAGCCTTTGGTCGCTGACGACATGATGGTGTCGCTGGGGACCGCCGCCGTTGCCAGCGACGGGAGTAGACATGTGAGCGCGAGGGCCAGCAGGCTGCCAATCGGGAGGAGTTTCGCCAAGGTCTCGTTCCTGCAATCAGGGCCGCAAACGGGCGGCCGGGAGAAATAAAGGGATCCGTGCGCCGGGACGATAGCCGGTATGCAGCGTCAAAACAATGGATATCTTCGCTGTTTCGCGCGGAGGAGCCTGAAATTCCTGCAATTGACGGGCCAGTGGGGCCGTACTCGCGGGGGTTTGGCGAGGTCGCGCAGAATAGGGTGAGTGGCTGCCGGTTAGTTAAGACTGGACAGGATCACAGGATGGGTAGGAGATCGACAGGATTGGTTTTTAATATCAAACGACAGCGTCATTCTGAGCGGAGCGAAGTATCTGAAAGCTCGTTTGAGCTACTGGATCCCTCGCTCCGCTCGGGATGACAGACGCTACGCTTAACTGAAGCTCGCTCTCGCCAGATCATGTTGATCTGAGCAATCCTGTTATCCTGTCCGAATGCAAGCGAGTTCGCCCGCTCACGCGAAGAGCTCTTCGACGACTTGGCCCTTGCCGTCTTCGGTGGCGTAGAAGGGGCGCTTCTCGATGGTGAACTCGGTCTTCGGCGAGACGCCCATCGCGTGGAAGATGGTGGCGTGGAGGTCGGTGACGGAGACGGGGTTCTTGATCGCGAGGCAAGGACGCTCGGCGGCCGTTTCGCCGTAGAGGAAGCCCTTCTTGAAACCGCCGCCGAAGAGCAGGCAGCTGCTGCCGCCGGTGAAATGGCGGTGGAGGCCGTAGTGGGCCGGCTGTTCGAGTGTGTCGCTCTTGGCCCGCGATTGGTCCTTCGCGGTGCTGCCGGGGACGCCTTCGATCATCATGTCGCGGCTGAACTCGCTAGCAACGATGACGAGCGTGCGGTCGAGCATGCCGCGCTCTTCGAGATCGAGAATCAGCTGGGCGATGGGGCGGTCGATCGACTCCTTCATCTTTACGAGTCGCGAGTGACCTTCCTCGTGCGTGTCCCAGCCTTCGAAGGGAACGTACTCGGTGGTCACTTCGACGAATCGCGTGCCGGCTTCGACGAGCCGGCGTGCTAGCAAGCAGCCGAGGCCGAAGCGGCCGTTGTTGTACAGGTCGTAGCTGCGTTTCGGTTCGTCGGAGAGATCGAACGCGACGCGGTCGGGCGAACTGAGCAGGCGATGGGCGTTTTCCATGGCGCGGATCATCGACTCTTGTTGATGATCGCTGCCATGCTTGCCGAGGGCGCCGCGGAGGGCGAGTTCGCGAAAGTGTTTGTAGCGGGCTTCGAAGCGGTCGGGCGTCATTCCCTTCGGTGGGCGGACGGCGCCGACGGCGTCTTGCGGATACGGGAGTAGGAAGGGGCCGTATTCGCCGCCGAAGAAGCCGGCGGTGTGGAAGGCCTTCAGTTCTTCTTTCTCGCCGACGCCCTCGAGCCGCTGACCAACGTCGACGAACGCCGGCATTACCGGGTTGCGGGCGCCGAGGACGCGGGCCATCCAACTGCCGATGTGCGGGGCGGCGACCGTTTGCGGCGGGACGTAGCCGGTGTGCCAGTGGTACTGATGGCGGCTATGGAGAATGTGGCCGAGGTCGGGCTGCACGTGCGAGCGAATGAGCGTGCCGCGGTCCATCACCTTGGCGATGTTCTCGAGGCCGGCGGTGATCTTGATGTTGTCGACCGCCGTGTCGATCGCCGGGAACGTGCTAAGGACGCGTTCGACCGGCAGGCCTTTTTCGAACGGCAGGTACGCCTTGGGGTCGAAGGTGTCGGGCGCCGCCATGCCGCCGGCCATCCAGAGCAGGATGCAGGCGTCGGCCTTGGGGATCGGCTGGACGAGTTGTTCGCCGGCGCTGCCGAGGGCGAGCCGCGGCGCCGACATCCCCATCGTGGCGATGGCGGCGGCGGAGGTGGCTTGGAGGAAGCTGCGGCGATCGAGTTGTTTTTGATTCATAGCGAAATGGAAATCGTTTAACGAACCAATTGGAATTCGGGGAGCATGACGATGCACCACAGCACGTCGGCCAGGGTGTCGGGCGTCGGCGATTCGCCGGCGGTTTCGACCAGCAACTGCAATTCTTCGTCGGTCGGCTCGCGAGACAATGCGGCGCGAACGAGCGCGCGGCTGATTTCGGCCGCCGAAAGGTTGGCATAGGTAGCCGCCAGTTTCTGGCCACTGGCAGCAAGCAGATCGGAGAGGGGCTCGCCGTTGCTCAGTTCGAGGGCTTCGAGGGTCGTCACTTCGCCGGGGCGGGTGGTGACGACTTGCTCGCGGTTGGGGCGGCCGAGGGTCCGCATCAGCGGCGTCGATTGAATGAGCGAGGCGCGAACGAAGGGCCGCTCCCCTGCCCCGCTGACTTGTTTGACGGCTTCGACGAAGATCGCGTCATTCTCAGACTTTTCCGGCGCTACTCCGCCGACCTCGGCGAGGGCGTCGACGAATTGCTCGGCGGTCATCCGCTTGGGCGCCGGGCCGGCGAAGATGTAATCTTCCACCGGGGCCGACTCGTCCCACGGAGCACTCTTGAGGCCATAGACCTGCGACGTGGCAATCAGTTCCAACGTTTTCTTTAGGTCGTAGCCCGAGTCGGAAAGTTGGATCGCGAGCTGATCAAGCAGATCCTCGTTCCACGGGCGGGCGCCCATCGAGTCGACAGGATGGACGATGCCGCGACCCATCAGGCGGTGCCAGAGACGGTTGACGATCGTGCGCGTCAACCGGCCGTTGTCGGGGGCGGTCATCAGTCCGGCGAGCTGTTCGAGCCGCTTCTCCCGCGGGGCCGTGCCGTCGATGGCGCCAAGTTCCGGGAAGAGGAAGTAAGCCTTCGCCATCTCGCCGGTTGGCTTGTCGCAGCGGTGGATTTCCAGTTGCTCATTGCTGGTGATCGCCGCGAGGCCGTAGGAATCGGTGAGCTTCCAGTTGTCGACGAAGCTGTCGTGGCAAGAAGCGCACTTCAAGTTGACGCCGAGGAAGACCTGGCCGACGTTTTGGGCGAACTGCAGTTCCGGCCGCTGGCTGGCGTTTACCTGGCCGCGCCAGATGATGCCCTTGGCAAAACCTTCCGACTCTTTCGTGGGGGAGATGAGTTCGCGGACGAAGTCGTCGTAGGGTTTGTTGTCGAGCAGGGCGTTGTAGAGCCAGCCGGTGATTTGCGAACGTCCGCCGTCGATGTAGCCGGTGCCGGCGTAATCGTTGCGGAGCAAATCGTTCCAGAAGGTGAGCCAGTGATCGGCGTAGGCAACGTCGTCGTCGAGGAGCTGGCGGACGAGGATGGCTCGCTTGTCGGGCGATTTGTCGGCGACGAAGGCGTCGACCGCTTCGGCGCTGGGGAGCAGGCCGACGAGATCGAGGCTGACGCGGCGATAAAATTCGGCGTCGCTGAGGGGCGCCGGCACGTGCAGACCGTGTTCCTGCCAGTAGGCGTAAATGATGCGATCGAGCGGATTCTCGACGCCGGCAACCGAAGACGGCAGCTCAGGCCGCCGCGGCTTGAGCGGGGCGTCGTAGGTCTCGGTTTTGAACGTGAAGCCTGCTTCCCAAGGAAGCTCGGCGTCGATCCAACGACGCAGAACCGTGACTTCCTCCGCGGTGAGCCGTTCGCCCTTGGGGGGCATTTGCATTTTGGGGTCGTCGCTGGTGACCAGGTCGATTAAGTAGCTCGCCGAGCTGTCGCCGGCTTCGACCATGCCGGAGTCGAGCAGCGACTCGCGGGTGTCGAGCGACATGCCCCCTTTATACGTGCCGTTGGTATGGCAGCTGGCGCAATGCTTTTGCAGCAGCGGGATCACCTCGTGGGCGAAGTCGACGTCAGCGCCATACGCGAGCGCGCCGAACGATGATCCGCCGGCGAGCAGCGCTGTGAGCAGGGAGAAGAAGCGAAGCCGAAGAAACGTCATGGATCGGAGGCCGCCATGGGGATTGGACGTGCGTGTTCAATCCATCCTAGTAGAAAAGCGGGGCGCGACCAACCGTACGACGGCGTCAGGAGGCAGCGAAATGCCCGTGATTTGAGACGCGCAGCGAGAAAGAC
Organism: Lacipirellula parvula; assembly: GCF_009177095.1. Taxonomy (NCBI): domain Bacteria; kingdom Pseudomonadati; phylum Planctomycetota; class Planctomycetia; order Pirellulales; family Lacipirellulaceae; genus Lacipirellula; species Lacipirellula parvula. The sequence goes on along the minus strand of NZ_AP021861.1, from coordinate 4,804,953 downwards.
TTTTTTGCTGAATTCGGCGGATTTCTTCCGCTTTTTTCGTCGGCGCCGAGTGGACTAAAGCCGCGTCGGAATACGCAATTTCGTAACGTCGCTTCGTGCTTTCGCTTAAGCTGCCGAATGCGAAGCCCTGCCGGCCGCCGCGTTCGGTTCGGCTCCTGCTATTTCGGCCACTCGCCGTTGACGATTGGCGCGACAGCAAGCTTTGCCGGATCGACGACGACATGCTTGATCCGCTCGCGGTTCCAGGTGTAGCTGATGTGAACCTTGCCGTCGGCGGTTTGGATGACCGCCGGGTAAGAAAAGTGTCGCGTCGCGTCGTCTTCAAGCACGAGCGCGGCGGACCACCGCTTGCCGTCCTCCGAGACCGCGACGTTGAGCGGCGTGCGGCCCGCGTCGCCTTTCACCGAGTTGTGGTTGTAGACGAGCAGTTGCCGACCGTCCGCAAGCGTGACGGCGTCGGTGCCGGAGTTGGGGTTCGGCAGGCCGGTGGCTTCCATGGGGTTCCACGTTTTGCCGTTGTCGTCGGACCAGGTGGTAAAGACGCCATCTTCTTTCGTGCGGCCGACGGCTTGGAGTCGGCCGTCTTGATGAAACAAGATGCTTGGTTGGATCGCAGCGAACTCTTCGCCGTCGTTCACAGGCTCGGTAGCGGTCCACGTTTGGCCCCCGTCGGTGGAGCGTTCGAAGTGGACGCGCCAGCCATCGTGCTCGCTGCTGGTGGGAGCGAGGAGGTCGCCGCTGGCGAGTTGCACCGGTTTGTTCTTGATGGGGCCGAAGATGCCGTCGGGGAGCCGCTCGGGCTTCGACCAAGTGCGGCCATCGTCGGTCGAGGTCATCCGCATCCCCCACCACGTCGAGGGGCTGGGGCCAGCTTTGTAGTAGAGGCAGAGCGGCCCCGACTTCGGTTGGAAGAGGACGGGGTTCCATGTGGGATAGCGGACCTCGGCGGATTCGACGCCGTTGGCAACTTCGACGGGCGCCGACCACCTGCCGTCTTTGAAGCGCGACGTGTAAATCGCGACGTCGGGATGGCGTTCGTAGGTGCCCCCGAACCACGCGGCGAGCAGTCCGTCGCCCGTTTCGACGAGCGTCGAGGCGTGGCAGGAGGGGAACGGGGCCGATTCGTAGATGAATTCGGAACTGACGAAGCCGGGCTGTTTGGCGAGATCGGCGGCGCGAAGTTGCTCAGCAACGCCAAGCGAAAGGAGCGCCGAAAGTAGCCAGCCGATGGAGCGCGATGGCAGCATGAGGGGAATTCCGCGGCGAGGGTGGGCTGACGGCGAAACTGAGGGACAGCATAGCGGAGTGCGAACGCGGCCGCCAATCAAGGCTGTTCGCCGTCTTCGCGCAACTGAGCGGTGAGCCGCTGAAGAGTCGGCGATCGCGCGGCTTCGCGGCCGTCGATCCAGATCGCCAGTCCTGCTCCTTCGTGATAGCGCGTGCCGTTGTGGTCCCAGACAATCGAGACGAGATGGCCGTGATAGGGGGCGTTCTCCAAGCGGAACCAGTCCCAAGCGTCGGAAGGCAGCAGCGGATCGACTTCGACGGTCGCGTCGGCGCGCGGGACGAGGCCGACCAAGCCGGTGATCACCAGATCGTTGAACGTTGAGTGGTTGTAGTGCCGGCTCCGTTCGGCCTTCGGGCCGGTGATGAGCCACGCGCCAGTTTGTTCGTCATGGTATTCGCCGATGTAGGGGTGGCCATCGCGCTCGTGTGCGCGGGCGTAGGTTTCCAACTGCTTGAGAAAATCGCGGCGAGTGACGTAGAGCTGCGACGGGCCGCGGAGCACATTCGCGAGGCCGCCCAGCGTTTGGCTAGTAGCGAAAGGCCAAACGGCGCCGTCCCATTCGCACGTCCCTGTGCCGTGCGTCCGGAATTGCGGGTGGCGCTGCTCTGCGGTGGTGAGGCCGCAAGGAGCTTTGAAACCTTGGGGATCGTTCAGCTGTCGCCATGCAGCGAGGTGTTTGGGTTGCGTAAGGTTGAAGGTGAACGGGAGAAAGCCGATCGCTTCGCGGGCATCACTGAGCGAGTCATCCGGGCGGCGGACTTTGAAGAATTGCGCTTCCTCATCCCACAGCGCGGCGAGAAGTTTTTCTTGGAGCGATGTTGCCTTCGCGCGGAATTCGGCGGCAAGTTCGGGGCGACCCGCTAGCTCGGCGATGGCCGCGATCGCACGGGCGTTGGCGGCCATGTAGGCGTTGATCGTCGGGCGAATGTTCTCGACGCGGCGGCCGCCGCTGATCGACTCTTCCATCCCGTCGCGAACGTCGTATTGCCAGAAGAGGCCGTCGGGATGCTGGCGCTCAACTTCCCACTGGCGGTAGTCGGCGACGAGATCATCGAGCAAGTTGATCGTGCCGGCACGATCGCCCGTGACGAGATAGCGATCCCACATGGCGCTCGCGAGCCAACTGCTGAATTGGTGGAAATGTGGCGGCGGTCCGCCGTCCTTGCCGGAGCGGAGCCAGAAGCGGATGTACTCGTCGAGCAGCGCCTGATCGCGAAGCCAGCGTCCTTCGGCGATGTGGTGGCCGAGAGCGCACGAGACGGTGTTGTACGGCCCGGCGTGGCTGACGGCCAGCAGAAACTCGGTGAGGACGCGGCCGTGGGGCGTTTGGCGGATGTGTTTGCGGTAGGTCCACCAGCGGAAGTAGTAGATCTTTTCGATTTGCGGCGAGGGGCACTCAAAGGCAGGGGCGTTGGCGGCGATCCAGGCGGCGGCCTCGCGATTGGAAATGAGGTCGGCAGCCTTTGACGCAGCGTCAGCAGTGTTGAATTCCGCACTGTAGGATGACGCTTCGGCGGCTAGCCAAGGCGATGGCGCCTCCGCGGCCGACGCTGACGGTACGCGCTGGAACGAAAAAAGCAGCGCGGCGATTGCCGCGCTGCTTCGAAGTAGAATTCTGCTTTGCAATGGAGGCTTTTTCCGCGCGAGAAGCGAACGCAAATCCTGTTTGCAAATCCTGTTTATTGAGCGACGTTGCCGTCTTGTCGATCCGCGAGACCATTCCACACGAGCGGGCCGACGTCGAACGCGATGGCATGCACTGACCCGTCAGCATAAACAAGATTCACGCCGCCCGCGTGGGCGCTTCCCATGCTTTGATGGCCGCCGCCAGCATAGGTCTGCGGGTTGGCGCCATATTGCGAGTCTCGCAAGGGAAGATTGCCGCTAGCGATGCCGTTGTTGTCGATCTCGCCGCTGGGCCACCGCACCGTGTCTTGATCGTAACCTTGATACATCGAACTGTTATCGCCGGGATTGTCGTCGCCGGCGTTCGGCGATCCGACGACAATTGGACGGTAGGACACGTTGTTGTAGAAAGCTTCCGGGACGTATTTTTCGCCCACCATGAACGTGTTTGAGGAGCCGTCCGAAAACTGACGGAGTTTCGCGCCTAATCGCGCGGTGACGACGCCGGTGAAGGCGTTGATGGTATCGTTTGACTGCGTCCACGCGCAGTTTGGGAATCCGCCGACGCAGTCGGTGAAGTCATTGTTAGGCGGCGGCCCTGCAGCCGTCGAGACGTATCTGGCCCCGCCGTTGGCCGCGTAGTCGGTACGAGCTTCGGTCTCGGGATTGCCCGCGTTGAAGCACATTTCAACCGAGGGCATGGCGTCGGCGGGGCGTCGGCTTGGGCAGTAAAACATCGGAACGACGACAGCGCGCTGAGCGGCCAGGGCGTCGTATTTGACTTGGCCTTTCGTTCCGCCGCCAATGTGCGTGACGCCCGCCTGCTCGATGTAAGGAGCCACTTGGTAGACCCAACCGCCAGGCTGCCGCGGTCCCGTGCCAGCGTCTGGGTCGCCCATCCAGCGAAAGCCCCAGCCGCCGGCGGGGAATTCCTTCTTGGCGCTTTCAAAGTTGAGCATCGCCAGCCCGATTTGCTTCAGACTGTTTTTGCACTGCGAGTTGCGTGCGGCCTCACGCGCAGCCTGCACTGCGGGGAGCAGCAGCGCCACCAGCACGCCGATGATGGCGATCACCACCAGTAGCTCGACGAGCGTGAAACCGATCAATCGCGGACGGCGGGGAGTCGTTACGGTCACCGTACTATTCCTTCGAAAAGAAGCTGGGAGAGCAAGGTGCGAAGCGGTCGTACAATCGGCCGTCGTCGGGGTCGCCGCGCGACTGCCCGGGACGGTCACGGCTTTTCTGCGTGCGGTCGTCGACTGGTGCTGAAGGCTCCAGTCGACGAAAGAATCAGGAAGAGCGAACGATTCAGAACTGATGAGGCGGCGACGAAGATTTCGTTGCCACGCCTGCATCGTATCTCGCCGCTTCGTTGCATCGTAGTACTGGTTGACGCAGGCAAGTTCCGCCAGAACGCAACTAAAGGTGTTGTTGTGATCGCCGGCGCGCGAAATCCCTCGGGGAATGCCGAGTCAACTCGTTGCGGCGTTCTCGTCAATGCGGCGCGGGCATGAAAACCCGTTTTCCCAGCATGCGAATGGGGGATTTCCGGTTTGTCTAGTCAATTCAGACGGAATTCAATGACAATAGAACTCGTGGATGGCAGAGGGTTGTTTGCAGGATGCGAGCGATCCGAATCTCGTCCGCAATCGTCCGACGTTTGCGTTTTCTAGGGGGTCGACGACGAAATGCTTCCATTTCGCCACCTGGCCCTCTTGCGACGCAGCCAACGACGATCTTGAACTGAGTCGAGCCTCGGCGCGACGTCGATTGCCTGATTCGCCGGTTCAAGAGATAAAAGAGTTTAGAGTCGCGTTATGGCGGCGTCGGTGCGACAGAACGTCGGTCGTCGCCAAACCGCCAAGCTTTTCGTTTCTTCTCATTCGTCTGATCTTGCGGCGCGGCGAACGAAGCGTTCGCTGTGCCCGCCTTACTGGTGCTTGGAGGAATCGTCTAATGAAGTTGCAGCGATGGTTCGCCTCTTGCCTCGCGTGCGGGGCGCTATTAGTTGTTGGGACGTCGACGCAGGCCGCTGTCATCCCGACAAGTTTCGGCGTCGGCGCCGACGCGGAAGTTCGCGAAGAGACGCCGACCACGAACCGCGGGACGAGCAACGAGATCGCCACCCGTATCGTCGACAACTGGCCGCTGGGAAATGCCAACGACGGCAATGACCGTAACAGCTTCATTTATTTGAAGTTTGATTTGACCGGTCAGCCGCTGCTCGGCACGAAGAAGACGGCGGTGCGATTGACGTACCGCAACACGAATCTCACGCCGAACCGCATCACCGATACCGCGACGCCGAATCCGGCGAATCGGCCGGGCATCGCGTTCTACGGTTTGCATCCAGACCACGCTGGCAATACCTGGACGGAAACCGGAATCACTTACCTGACGGCTCCAGGATTAACGCCGGACTTCAACAACGGCACGAAGGATTACGACACGGTCGATCCCGACGGGGCCGGCCCGCTGGTGCAGCCGCTGATTCCGCTGGGTGTGGAGCTATTCGGCGCCTTGGGGACGCAGAATCGTTTAGCCGTCGGCGACCAGATGCTATTTGACAGCCCTGCGCTCGACCAATTCATCGCCAGCGCGTTGTCCAAGGGAAAGACGACCGTGACGATCGTCGCGGGCATCGCCCACGACGGCAAGATTCCGATCAATGACTGGAAAAACTTTAACTATCTGTTCAATCCGAAGGAAATGACGACGCTCACCGTCGACACTGGTTACGACTCCGACACGACGAATCCGAGCAATCCGCTCGGCAGTCCGTGGTCGGGAGCGAGCAACGCCACCGACGCGAACGGCTACTCGCCCTTCTCGCCGCAGTTGCTCATCGTGCCGGAACCGGCGAGCTTCGCGCTCCTCGGATTGGGCGCCTTGGGAATGTTGGCGGTTCGCCGTCGCTAGGCGGGCGGCGAACGGCCATTCCCACGACTGTGAATTCGGCAACGAGCGGCCGCGGAGGCTCCGCGGTCGCTCGGACGCCCCCTTTTCGCGCCGTCGCTGCTGGCGAAGGCGCTGATCTTTTCAACGTTCGTACTGACGACTGGCAATCAATCGAGTTATCGGCTGCGCGCTGGACGGCGCGATCAGCCCCTGCACCAGGCTGCTCGCACGGCGTGCGACGCGCTGCAATGGAGAAGGATTGAGCGACCATGAGCAGAGTGAGGCGATTTTCCACGTGGGCCGCGGCTACGGCTGCGGCGGCAATTCCGACGACGGCGTTCGCCCAGAGCCCGCTGATTGAGTTCGCTTGGAGTCCAGCGAAAACCGGCGCCCAAACGTGGCAGCTGAACGGCAACTGGCAGACGGCGAATTTTCCGAACGATCCGCTCCATACGGCCAACTTGTCGCAGGCGCTGGCTGCGAACTTGAACGTCAACACGGGCGGCGGGGTCACGGTTGCGGGCCTCAATATCGGCGGATCCTCGGCGGCGGTGACGACGCAGATTTCCGGCGGGACGCTGACCTTCCGCAACGGCTTCGTGCCGCCGACGCTCGTCGGCAACGCGGATTTCAACGGCGACTCGTACGTCAACGGCGCCGATTTTTTAATCTGGCAGCGCAATCTGGGGACGACGGCGCAAAGCAACAATAATAAGGGCGACGCCGACGCGAACACGATCGTCGAAGCGGCCGATCTCACGATCTGGAAGAACCAGTTCGGGCTTGGTTCGGAAATGTTCACGGCGGGGACGGCCTTCGTGGAAACGAAGGGCGTGGCGGGCTCGAACAATGTGATCGACGCGAACGTTTTCCTCGACAACGAGCAATTGGAGATTGCCGGCACGCGGAACCTGACGATCAACGGCGGCTTGAGCTACACCGGCGATCCTGGGGCCGGCGGCGTCAGCAACTCGGCGCTCCGGATTGTGGCGCCGGAAGTGACGGTCACGCTCAACGGCGGGTTGGCGATCAACAACTCCGACGCGCTGACGGCGATCGACTTCAAGATCAACGACAGCGATCGTTCGCAAGGCAAACTGATCGTCAACGGCGTGATGAGCGGCGCCGGCGATCTGGTGATCGGCGGTCAAGGCAACGGGGCGCGGCTGCCGCTGTCGACAGTGGAACTCAACGGGAACAATACCTACGCCGGCAGCGTTCGCGCGGGCCGCGGCAATCTTGTGCTTGGCCACGACAACGCACTGGGGCGCAATCCGGGAGCGCTGCCAAGCGATCCGAGCGACGATTCACTGTCGAGCTATCGCCAAGCGGGGCCGGCGAACCAGTTCGGCTACAACCTGCTCTCGACCGACGACGCGCGGGTGATCTCGAACAACATGATCGTCGCCCAATGGCAGACGATCAAAGGCGACCATTCGCTCACCTGGGCCGGCAACATCACCCAGACGAATAACCGCGGCATCGTCAACATGCTGCCGGCGGGCAAGACGTTTACCGTCGCAGGTCGGCTCGATATTTGGGAGAACGACGAGCCAGATATTGAGCGTCGCTTTGTCTTCGACGGGACCGGGAAGACGGTGATCACGGGCAGCATTCACCCTGACCCGTTGAACTCGGGGCAAAACCGCGGCTTGCGCAAGACAGGCAGCGGCGTGCTGGTGATCAATGTCGCGGCGGGGAACAATTCTCACGCCGGGTCTGAAATCATCGATATGGGCAACCTGCACTATGCGAACAATGACTCGCTCAACGTCGGGGCGGGATTGATCGTCGCCCGCGGCGGCGCCGTTGGCGTCGATACGGGCGTCGCGAACAACGCGGCGTTCATGGCGAAGATCGATCCGACGAGCCGCGGCGGCTTGATGCTCGCGGCGAGCGACGCAGCGGCGACGCTCGACTTCACCGGCGTGCTGGCGAACGCCGCGAACATGACCGTCGCCGCGCCGGAAACGGGGCTGACGTTCACCGGCTCGATCACGCCTGCGAACAGCAAGTACCACCTCGGCGGCGGCGCCGGAACGCTGACGCTGCCGAACGCGCAACTCACTGGCGGCAACAGCCTAGAGGTTCGCAACGGTGGCACGGTGCAGTTGCTCGGCGACAACACCTACACCGGCTCGACGACGATCCTGACGAAGTACACCACGACTTCTGAAGCCCAAGCGGCCGCGGATTCGAGCAACAACAATCTGTCGGTCGGGCCGACCTATTACAAAGAAGTGGCGCCGACGCTCGTGGCGGACAAGCTCTCGAACGGCGGCGTGGCGAGCAGCATTGGCTCGGCGACGAGCGACGCGGCGAACCTGTTCATCCAGGGGAGCACGCTGAAGTACGTCGGTACGGGCGATTCCACCAATCGGCTCTTTACCATCGGTACCGGCGGGGCGACGATCGATTCGTCGGGAACCGGGGCCGTGGTCTTCTCGAATGCCGGGGCGCTCGGCCGCGACGATGCGGAAGATCGCAACGGCACGCTCGACGATTTCACCCGCGACCCGACCGGCATTTACGACGTCGCCGACAGCAGCGACATCATTGTCGGGATGACGGCGACCGATCCTGACGCCGGCGGCATCGGAGCCCCGCCGCTGACCGCTCCGCTAATTCCGGCGGGAACTACGGTCACCGGCATCAGCGACGACGGGCGCACGTTGGGACTTAGCGCGAGCTACGGGTTTCGCTTGAAGAGCAACACGCGGATCGTGTTCGGCACGACGCCGCGGACGCTCACGCTGGCTGGCGCTAACGCGAACGACAATACGCTCGCATCGGCGATTACGAACTCCGCCAAGGGAGGCGTCGTCAATCTGGAGAAGACCGGCGGCGGCGTTTGGGTGGTCAGTGGCGCCAACACGTACACCGGTACGACGAGCGTCGCCGGCGGCAAACTGCTCGTCAACGGTACGCATACTGGCGGCGGGGCGTACACGGTTGCCGCAGGAGCCACCCTGGGTGGAACCGGCGCGACGAGCGGCGCGCTGACGGTGAGTGGCGTCGTTAATCCGGGCACGACTGGCGCCGGCACGCTGACAGTCAACGGCAACGCGGCGTTTAATACGGGTTCGACGGCGCTGTTTGAACTCGGCGGCGCCACGGCGGGGCAGTACGACAAGCTCAGCCTCAGCGGCACGCTCGCCGCAGGGGGCACGCTCGACATTGACTTCATCAACGGCTTCTCGCCGTCGATTGGCAATTCGTTCGATATCCTCGACTTCACGACGGCGACGGGGACATTCACGCTCAGCTTGCCGGCGCTCGGCGGCGGGCGGGCATGGAATACTTCGCAGCTGCTGACGACGGGGACGATCAGCGTAGCCGCGGCGATTGCGGCAGTGCCTGAACCGGCGGCTGCGGCGCTCGCGCTGATCGGCATCGGGGGGCTAGCGCTGCGACGGCGGCAACATTAGTCGCGAACGAGCAACCTTGAATTCGAGGTTACTCCTTGCTCGCAGTACTCAACTGAAGATCGGCGTCGAGTTCATACTCGGCGCCGATTTTCGTTGGCAGCGAGAGCGAGTGGTCGCCGCAGCGAATTGTGAGTGGTTTGCCGAGCAAAGATTTGACGGTCGCTCGCGCGAGCTTTCCGCCCTTCCATGCAAAGGAGAGTTCGAAACCGCCGCGGGCGCGGAAGCCGGCGACTTCGCCTTCGCTCCAAGCGACGGGCAGCGCCGGCAGGAGTTCGATGATCGCAGAGTCGTCCGGTCCGCTGAGATGCGACTGCAGCAGCATTTCAGCGATGCCGGCCGCCGCACCGAAGTTGCCGTCAATCTGAAACGGCGGATGGGCGTCGAAGAGGTTGGGATAGACGCCGCCGCCCCGGTTCTTCGTTTTGGGCGAATCGGTAAGCGTGAGCAGGCCGTTGAGCACGTGCCAGGCGCGATCACCGTTGCGAAGCCGCGCCCAGAAGTTGATTTTCCAGGCTCGCGACCAGCCCGTACCTTCGTTGCCGCGAAATTCTAGAGACTTCTGTGCGGCTTGCAGTAGCTCGGGAGTCTCCACGGTGATTTCGCTGCCGGGGTAGAGTCCCCAGAGGTGGGAAACGTGGCGATGATCATTGTGCGGATCGTCGACGTCTTCGAGCCATTCCTGCAGCTGACCGTGCCGGCCGATGCGGTTGGGGGCGAGGCGGCGCTGCATGGCTTGCCACTTCGCGATTTCGGGGCGATCGTCGCCGACGATCGCCGCCGCTGCGACGCAATTCGCCAGCAAGTCACGGATGAGTTGATGGTCCATCGTCGGACCTATCACGAGGCCTCCCTGCTCTGGCGAGTTACTGGGGCCGCTGACGAGCCAATGTTCTGGGGGGCGCCGATCTTCGACGAGGGTGTCAACGAAGAACTCGGCAGCGCCGCGCATTAGCGGGTACGCGCGTTCGCGTAGGAAGGTTTTGTCGCCAGTATAGAGATAGTGCTGCCACAGATGGTGGCAGAGCCACGCGCCGCCGGTCGGCCAGATGCCGTGCGTCGAGTTGTTGATCGGCGCCGTACCGCGCCACAAGTCAAAATTGTGGTGGACGACCCAACCGTCGGCGTCGTAGTGGGTGCGTGCGGTCCGAGCGCCGCTGACGGCGAGGTCGTCGACGGCGGCAAAGAGCGGTTCCGCACACCCCGGCAGGTTGGCGATTTCAGCGAGCCAGTAGTTCATTTCAAAATTGATGTTCGTCGTATGCTTGCTATCCCACGACGGTTTTAGCCGGTCGTTCCACATGCCTTGCAGGTTAGCCGGCTGATCGCCGGGACGGCTGCAGGCGATCAGCAAGTACCGACCGTACTGAAAAAAGAGCGCGGCGAGTCGCGGATCTTGGTCTTCCGCATAGTTTAAGATGCGCTGATCGGTCGGCAGTGAGGCGTCGCCGGCCGGCGGGCCGAGTTGCAGCGTTGCGCGGCGGAACAGCGGCTGGTAATCTGCGAGATGATCGCGACGGAGCGTTTCGAACGAGTCACGCGCGGATTGTTCAGCGTCCTCGTCGCTGCGTTTGATCGGATCGGCGGAGATGTCTTGGAAATTGACGAAGTTCGTCGCAGCGGTGACAAGCAGCGTGGCGTGCGTGGCGTGGGAGATGCGGAGCGCTCGCGCGTCGATCGAGACGTTGCCGTCAGTTTCGATGAGCGTCACGTTGGCGGCGAACTTCATTTCGCCAGGGACGGGGGCGCCGGTTTGATCGACTTGATCGCGGACGCGGCCAGTGAGGCGGAGACTTGGCTTGGGCGAGGCTCCGAAACGCACCTCGCTGAATTCGAGATCGGTTTGCGGGCTGTCGAGCGCAGCGTTGAACGACAACTGTCCGGCGCGGTTGCTGGAGAGGCGTACAACGATCGCCCGTGCCGGGGCGCTGGCGAAAATCTCGCGGCGGTAGCGGAAGCCGTCGGCTTCGTACTCCGTAGTTGCGATGGCGGCGTCGAGGTCGAGTTGGCGGCGATAGTTTACGGCCTTCCCATGAACGGGAAACGTGAGTTTGAGGTCGCCGAGCGGCTGGTAGGCGCGCTGGCGGAGCGGGATCGACATGAATCGCTCCATCGCCAGGGCTTCCGCTTCGCGTTGGCGGCCGGCGAATAGCAGCCGGCGAAGCTCCGGCAACGCCTCGGCGGCGCCGGGGTGATCGTAACAATGCGGGCCGCCGGTCCAGAGGGTGTCTTCGTTGAGTTGCAGCCGTTCCTCGGCAACGCCGCCGAAGATCATAGCGCCGAGTCGGCCGTTGCCGATGGGGAGTGCCTCAGTCCAACGCTCGGCTGGTGCGTCGTACCAAAGTGCTAGTCCGCTCCCCTGCTCCGCCGTGGGGTCGTCTGCATGGGCCGTCATACCGGCGGAGCATGCGATCAACAGTGCGGCGGCGAAACTGGTTGCGTGAAGCGAGAAGCTGAGGCTGCTGAACGTCATGCATCGGGCGCCTGGGAAGGAGTTCGCCGCGCGTGGCGGTCGCACCTCATCCTAGTCGACGACCACTGTCGGTGGTTGGCGGCTCCAGCGCCCGCGATTAGCCAATCGAGCAGCCACGAAAAAAGCCGGCGGAGGAAAGGCTCCTCCGCCGGCTCGGTCGTCTATTCGTAATCGCCGTCAGGCGGCGATTGTTCGCAATTATTTGGCTCCGGTGAGTCCCTTGATGAACTTCACCTCGGCGTCGCTGTAGGGCTTGCCGTCGGTGTGGAAGATCTCGTGATGCCAAGGCTTCGGTTCGCCCAGTTCCGGCATCGCCCAGGTCGGCCACGGGTACTTCGTGTTCGTCTTGCCGTCGACGAGGCCCCAGCAGTAGCAGCCGATCTTTTCTTTCTTGAAGATCGGCAGCACTGCTTCCCACGTGCTGCCGTTGCCGCGGGCGAGAAACTCGGTGCAGATGAGCGGGCGGCCGGTCTTGCGAAGCTGGGCGATGCGGCCGTTGAGAATCTCGGGTCCGTCGTAGTTGTGGAACGAAATAACGTCGCTCAGTTCGAGCGCGGCCTTGTGGACCAGGTTCAGCTTGTCGTGAGCGTCCCATTCAGGGCCGCGCCAGACGCCGACGGTCAGCGGTTGCGACGGATTCACCTCGCGGGCCCATTCGAAGCTCTTGCGAACGAGCCGCTCAGCGGCTTCGTCCTTGTTCTTCAATTCCAGCGGGCCGTAGCTGTTCGAGTTGGGGTTATCGGGTTCGTTGAACAGATCCCACGCGAGGACGCGTTCGTCCTGGCCGTAGCGCTTGATGACGGCGGTGACGTAACCCTTCAGCGCGTCTTGTTTTTTGGGATCAGCAAGGATGACGCGGCCCGGACCCTGGACCCAGCCGCTGTTGTGGACGCCCAAGCGCGGGCGACGTTGCGGGCCCGATTGGGGATCTGGATCCCAGACGCCGTCGAACAGGACGACCATCGGTCGGATTTTGTGCTTCGCGCAGATGTCGAGGAACTGATCAATGCGCTTGAAGAAACCCTCGGCGTCGTCCTGGTACGGCACGTCGTGTAGGAAGACGCGGACGGTGTTCATACCAATTGACGCAGCCCAGCCAAGTTCTCGGTCGATCGTCTCCGGGTCGAACGTCTCGGCTTGCCACATTTCGAGTTGGTTGATGGCGGTGTTCGGCGAGAAGTTGCAGCCGACGAGCCACGGCTGCTTGCCGTACCACTCATTGGCCTTCTCCGCCGACCAGCGTTCGCCGGCCGCGGCGACTGAGGCGGCGAGCAGCGTGCAGGCCATAGCGGCGGCAAAGAGGCTCGAACTGCAGGAAGAGAAATGACGCGAAGGTAGCGGTATGAGCTTCATGGGAGGGGTCTGCCTGGGTGAACGAAGAGAGACGATCAGCACTCGATTGTCGGCCAAGCCCGCAGGGGCGACAACCCGCGGGAATTGCGTTTTTGCGACACTTTTAAGAGCGGCGAATCTCACTGTTTCTTGAGATTTGCCGTGTTGAACGACAGACTTCGCGCTGGCCGACGGCGCCGCTGGCTGTCGCGGCGGCGGCAAGCAATGGTTCGCATCATGACGATCGTGCAGGTGCGCGCGATCATGCGGGCGATTCCCGCTGCGACCGAGCGCAAGTTTGGGATAGACCGGTGCGTTTACCCGCAGAGATTCTTCGCAGGCGGGAACAGTGGCATAGGGTTGTGCAGTCTCGTCAGAAGTCTCGTTCCGCCGACTCATCCGCGCGAAACTTCCTTCGCATCGGCACAAAGGAAATCGCAATGGTTGCCTATCGCAAAGTTCGACTTGAGGATATTGCTCCCGGCAGCATTCTCGCGGCGTCGTTGTACGACGGGCAGCGCGAAAAGCTGTTGGAGAAGGGCGCCCAGCTCGATGCGGGACAACTGCAGACGCTGCGCGGCCAGGGGATTGAAGAAGCGGTCATCGAGTGCCCTACGAGCGGCGCCGTATCGAGCGCGCTGATCGGAACCGCGGCTGCCACCGATCAACAACTTGAGGCGGCCGACGTTCTCGGCCACGGCAACTGCGCCGGCTGTGCGACTTGGCATGCGTTTCGTGCGCCAACGCCGCGGGCGAACGCACAGGCTTGGTATTGCCAGAGCTGCGGAGCCATCGTCTACGCGACGTTCGATCCCGAAAATCTCGCCGACTACAGCGGCGTCACGCTGCTTGCCGCGGAAGACGGACTCATTGCCAATTTGGGGAATGCTCCCGAGGAACCAGTCGATTCGACGCCGCCGGAGCATCTGCAGCGGTTGGTGCGCATGCTGACATCCCGCGAGTTTAAGGGCGTGGAACGTCGGCGTTACAAGCGATACGCCGCGGTCGCGCCCGTCGTGGCCGTACCGCTGGGTGAAGACTTTCGCGTCACCGGCAAACCGATTCGCATGACGACGACCAACGTTTCGCACGACGGCATCGGTCTCATTCACACGCAGTATTTGCGGGCGCCGTACTACGCGCTCGATTTTTCGATCGCAGGGCTCGAGCTTCGGCAGGCGATTGTGAAGCTGGTGCGCGTCCGCGGCCTGGGGCCGGTGTATGAATCGGGCGGCCGCTTCGTCCGCGGATTGAGTCGCAAGGGCTAAAGCACGCGTTCGATGATCGCCGAATCGGTTTGCCTAACCAAGGCTGCGGCTTTGGCGGCGGAACTCTGCGGCGAGCAAGTCGATTAGAAACGCCCGTTGCTCCGCTGGCGGCGGCGCTTCCGTCCCCACGCGACCGGCGATGGCCGTGACGATCTTTTCTGCGACGGTGTCTCGCAGCGGTTCGGCCAGCGTGTTCCAGCGCTCCACGAGTTGCTCGGCAGCTTCGAAGTCAATCGATCGACACTTCTTCAGCATCGTCGCATCGAAGCGGAAGCGACTCTCAGCGGGCGGGTGATTCGCTAGAGCCTCGCGCAGGGGGCTCAATTCAGTGGTCTCGTCGCTGACGACGAGCGTACGCGCGGTCATGTCGCCGAAGCGTTGTTGCTGCTTGGTGATCACCGGCACGATCCAGAGCACCGGCAGCTGGTCGATGAGGCGGAAGATCGTTCGGACCAGCACGCCTGCGGGGTGGAGACTAAAGCCATCGGTGTTGACGACGCGAATGCGCATTAACCGTTTGCCGATCGTCTGGCCGCGGAGAATTAACTCGCTGAGACCGAAGTAGACAAACCCTCCGAGCGACCACACGGCCATGGAGACGCCGCCGGCAATGAGTACAATTTGCCGCGCGTTCTCAGCGGGATCGCTGGAAGTTTTGGGATCGAGCTTCGGCAGCCAGCCGCCTAGCGACCAACCGAGCGATGCGCCGACAATTAGGGAGACGATTGCAAACAGGATGCAGAAGGCGGTCAAAATGAGTTGGTCGACAAACCACGCGACGAATCGCGTGCCGACGCCGGCCAGGCGATACGAAACATGAATGTTCTCGGGCGTTTCGAATGCGACCTGGTGATTCATGGTATGATGCCGAGCCGGAGAACCGGAGTTAATTAGCTTCCGACGTCGCGAGGACGCGAACTTCCCCGTCGCACGGGGGATCAGCGAATATGAGCCATTTCTACGCCCGCAACAAGCCGCTTTGGGACGAACTGGACCAATTGGTGCAGCGTGCGCGTCGCTCGCCGCGGGATCTTGAGCCTGCGGAGTTGGAACGGCTCGACGTCCTCTATCGCCGCGTCGCCGTGCATGTTGCGCAGGCGGGAACGCGGAGCAGCGATCGGCAGTTGCAGCAGTACCTGAATGGTTTGGCGTCGGCGGCCCACAGCGTCATCTACTTGCCGCCGCAACAGTCGATGTTTCGCGGAGCCTGGACGTTTGTGAACGAAGGGTTCGCGCGGCTGATCGTGCGGAACTGGCGCTTCCATGCGGCGTCAGCGGCGCTGCTGATCGCCGGGGCGCTGTTGGCGTTTTTCGCGTCGCTGAGCGATCCGGTCGCTGCCTATGCGCTCATGCCGGCGGGCGACCCCAGGCAGCCGGGGGCGAGTCGCGATCAACTGATTGAAGTGCTGCGCAGTGGCCGGGAAAAAGGAGGCGGCGACAAGTTTGTGTTCGCGTCGTTCCTGTTTTCGCACAATCTGAAGGTCGGCATCATGGCGCTCGGACTCGGCGTGCTGGCTGCCGTGCCGACGATTTTTCTGATGATTTTGAATGGCATGATTTTGGGATCGTTCATCGCCGTTCACTATCGCGCTGGCCTGACGACCGAGATGTGGGCGTGGATTCTGCCGCACGGCATCACGGAAATGGGGGCGATCATCTTGTGCGGCGGCATCGGGCTGAAGCTGGGACAGGCGGTGGTGAGCCCGAGGATGCTGACGCGCACCGAGAGCTTGCGACGCGCCGGCATTGAAGCGGGAGCGATGACGATTGGCGTGGCGGGAATGCTCGTCGCGGCGGCCTCCATCGAAAGCTTTCTGCGGCAGAGCCATCTCTCCACCGACGGTCGCCTCGTTTTCGCGGCGGCGAGCGGCGTCTTCTGGATTCTCTATTTGGCGCACGGGGCGATTCGCGAACGCCGTAGTCGCTGGCGAGAGGAAATGCTCGCGCTTTCCGCTGAGGACTTGGCATCGGCGTTCTTGCCGGCTGGGAAAGCTTAGCCGCTAGAGCAGGTCTTGCGAACGCAGTTCGATGAACTGGTTGATCAACGGGATCGACAGGTCGCTCGGCGCGACGTCGAGAATGTGGACGCCGGCGCGACGCAGCGAGTGCAGGGCGCGGCGCCGTTGCCGCAGCAATCGGAGGGCGACCCCTTTGCGGGCCCCGTCGAGCAGGGAATTCACTTCACCGCGTAGCGCCGCCGCGAGCAGCGGCGTTTGCAACGCGGCGAACAGCACGACGTGCCGTTTCGCTAAGCGCATCATCGAGGTTCGCATCCGCTGCGAAGTCTCTTCGTCGACGAGATCGGAGAGAACGACGATCAGCGAGCGTCGCGGCTGGCGGACTTGCAGTTCGGCGAACATTGCTCCGAAGTCTGCCTCGCGCATCTGGGAGTCGAGGGCGTAGACTTGATCGGCGAGCGGTCCCATCGCGCTGACCCCCGCGACCGGCGACAGGTAGCCGCGAACCGCGTCGTCGAAGACGGCAATGCCGCAGCGGTCGCCGGTTTGTAGTGCGACGCGGGCGAGCATCAGCGCGGCGTCGACGGCGCAGTCGAGCTTCGTGCCATTGCCGACGGAGGCGCCCATCAATCGACCAGAGTCGATGACGATCATCACGTCGCGGTGGCGCTCGACCTGGTAGCGGCGAATCACCGGGCGGCGTACGCGGGCGGTGGTGCGCCAATCAATGCGGCGGGGGTCGTCGCCGGGGCGGTACTCGGCGAGCGACTCGAATTCACTGCCGGCGCCGTGACGGCGGGTGCGCGTCAGTTTGTCGAGTTGCATTAGCCGCGCGCGTTGGTCTTGGCTGAGCGTCTCGCGCGAGGCATAGGTCTCGGGAAGGACTTTGATTCCACCTGAGAGATCGAAGCCTTGCTGCGCTTCCAAGAGTTTCCAAGGGCCACGAATGCGAACCCAAGCTGGCCCGAACGAATGCTGGCCGCGGACAGGGATTGTCAGCCTCGCCGTGATCGTCTTTCTGGCGCCGGCGGCGAGTTCAAGCGGCACGAACGCTGGCCCCTGCAACGCCGCGGGCGGAACACCCTCGCGAACGACGGCATGAATTGGGAGCGAGCCGCTGTTGGCAACTGTCGTTTCGCAGACGAACGGCAAGCCCCGCGCGGCGTTCGCGGGGAGCCGGCGTTGCACGCTTACTCCAGCAAGCATCGGCTTGAGGTTTCGGTATTCAAGCAACGCTAACACGGCGAGGAGTAACCACAGACCGCAGATGACGCCAAGAATCGGCGGCCACGCGAACGCCAGCGGCGCGAGTGCTGCCGCTGCGAAAATTCCCCCCAGCAGTCGTGGCGCCGGCCGGATGGTCACCGTGGAACCTCGACCGATTCAATAAGATTGGCGAGGACTTCATCGGTCGTCGCTCCTTCAAGTTCCGCCGCCGCGCTGAGCACCACGCGGTGCCGCATCGCGGGGAGCAGCACGTGCTTCACGTCGTCGGGCGTGACGTAGTCGCGGCCGGCGAAGCGGGCGAGACTTTTGGCCCCCATCAGCAGCATGAGGCCCGAGCGAGGGCTCGCCCCGACGGCGAGCGAGTCGTCGTTACGCGTCGCTTGCAGCAGTCGGCAGGCGTAGTCGACCACTTCGTCGCGCACGTGCGTTTGCCGAATCTCCAGCCGCGCTGCGACGATGTCTTCAGGCGAGACGATTGGCTGCACATTCATGCGGGCCGGATCGGAACGCCCGCCAGTGGCGTGATGCTCCTTGAGCACGCGGATTTCATCCTGCGTGTCGGGGTACGTCACGATCACCTTGAACATGAACCGATCGAGCTGCGCCAGTGGCAGCGGGTAGGTTCCTTCTTGTTCGATCGGGTTCTGCGTTGCGAATGTGATGAACGGATCGGGAAGCGACCGCGAGACGCCATCGTAGGTCACGCTTTGTTCCTGCATCGCTTCGAGCAGCGCCGATTGAGTGCGGGCTGACGCGCGGTTGATTTCGTCGGCGAGCAAGAAGTTCGTGAACACCGGGCCCGGGCGAAATTCGAAATCGCGCGACGTTTCCCGGTAGATCGACGAGCCGGTGATATCGTTCGGCAGCAGGTCGGGCGTCATCTGGATACGGCGATACGACAAGTTCATCGCCGCGGCGATCGTGCGAACGAGCAGCGTCTTCGCCACGCCGGGCGGCCCTTCGAGCAAGATGTGCCCGCTGCTGAAGAGCGCAGCCAACGACAGCTCGATCGTCTCGTCTTGGCCGAAGACGACCTTGGCGATCTCCTCGCGGATGGCGCGATAGGTTAGTTCGAGAGACAAGCGTTTACCTTTCTGATGGCGTCGAGGATGGCTGCGGGGTTGGCCTTGGCGTCGGCGAGGACGCGATCGGCCTGATCGATCGCGCGCGTGAAGTCTGCCGATCGCTTCCCATCGCGGCGGGCGATGGCGGCGGCGATGCGGTCGACGTCGTCGAGGTCGGGCGGCAGGCCGGAGGATTCGGCCAGCGACCATAACGTGCCGCTCCGCAGTTTGCTGAGAAGATGCCGATCGCTGCCACGGCCGCGGAGCATGAAGCGGGACATTGCTTCGACATATTCGGCAATCGACCGCCGCGATACAGGGCGATCGGCGATCGGCGGGCCGAGGTGAACCGCGCTCCGCCAGATCCAGCAACCCGCGACGGCGAGGATGGCGAGTGCGAGCGCCGCGTAACCGGGCTGCGTGAACAGCCAGAGGGCGTTCCCGCGGATGGTGAGTCCATGATAAAATTCATCGAAGACGACGCGCGAGCGTCCCAGCGTCATTAGTTGGAAGGCAAGGACGCTGTTATCGGCTTCGCCGAGCAACCAGTTCGAGGCGATCGCTGGCGACGCCATGACGGCGATTTCTCCCTTGCCGACGGGGAAAATCGCCGCGAGCGTGCGGCGCTCGTCGTCCTTGTCGACGAACGTCACGCGGCCGACGGGCTGCGGCTCGTCGTACGAGATCGACCACGCCTCCTTCTCCGGGACGCAAATCGCGTTGACCCCGTCCCACTCGCGGCAGCTGCCGTGAAGCTTCACTTGGACGTAGCGCACCTTGGTCGATTTCTCTTGTAGCCAATTCTTACCGATTTGACGCCAAGGCCGACCTGCGGCTTCGTCGACCAGATCAGTGACTTCGCCTTGCGGTAGCACATTGGTTTCGAGGAAGAAGACATCAGGCAATCCTAACTCGGTGAGGACGTCCTTGGGATTTTTGTTCGCCGATGCTCGAGCTTTCGCGAACAGCCCGCGATCCGCCGCTGGCCGCGTGACGGCAAGGCGCCCCCCCTGCTCTACCCACCGGCTGAGCTGCGTCAGGTGGGCCGGTTCCATGTCGACCAAGGTTGTCATTGGCGCCCAGATGACGAACGTCGAATCGTGTTCCGCGTCGGTCATCGACGGAATCAACTGGCGGTCGACGGCGACGCCCAGCGATAGCAAGACGTCGTGAGCCGCCCGGAAGCCGCCGGCGCGGACGCCCCTGGAGTCGGCGCCCCAGCCATCCTGGCCAGGCACGTTGGTGAACGCCATCCAAATCGCGCTGCCCAGCGACAGCAGCAACAGCAAGATGACGCCGACGATGACGTTGCGTGCGCTAAGCATCGACCTTCGCCTCGCTGTAGGCGCGGATCGATTGGTACGCCTCGCGGCAACGGTGATACTCGCCGGCGCCGCATGGCAAACGGCCGTACCAGCCGGCGTCGATCACTTCGACGAACGACCGGAGCGAATCGCGTAGCTGCGGGTCGCGCAGCCGCGCTAACAGCTCGCGATTGGTGATGCCGGGCCGCAAGCGGCGCTGCTCACGCTGTTGCAGGCTGAGTAGCGCCGCGCGGAACAAGCAGCGGATGGCGCCGATGTAGTCGCGCTCGGCGGCCGCCGCGTCGGCAAGTTTTTCGAAATCGGCGGGCCGTTGCTCATCGCTGACCAGGATTTCTTCCGCAGTGCGGCGTCGAGTCGATGGCCTGAGGACGGTCGCGAACGTGTAGAAGATATGCCCCAGTAGCAGGATGAGCAGACCAGCTAGCGCGAACACAATGATCCAGCGAAGCAGCTCCGGCAGCCCATCCATCGCGTTAAAGAGCCAGCGAAAAGGCGCGAGAAGTAACTCGATTGTCCATTCGAGGAAGCGCACCAGCTCGCTGCCGCCAGGCGGGGCGGTTTCAACCTGGAACTCAGGGCGCTCGAGGATCAGTCGCGCGGAACTGCGAATCTCTTCAGCGGCGGGGAGCGTGGCGCTGGGCATGCGGTTGCAGACGAAGCGGCGTGAAACGAACGGCGGCGAGGCGAAGGGTTACCAAAGCTGATTGGCGTCTGGCGCCGGCTCGTCGGGAGCCGCGACCATGTCAGCGAGCCAGAGCAGGTCGAATCCATCCCGATCAGAACGGCACGAGTAGTAGAAGACGGTTGTAGCGACGGCTCCGACCGTCATCATTGCCGATTGCACGATGATTTGGAGGATGCCGGCGAGTAGCCGATTGCTGAAGAGGTGCGAAAACATCGACAACGCCGTGGTAATGAAAAATACGATGAGCGACAGAATAATCGCTTCGCCGTAGTGCCCGGACATCAGCGATTTACTGCGCTCAAGCGCGCCGCCGCCGCCCCTGCGCTCGAGCACGACGACTTGAACGAAAACAAAAAACCAAAAGAGAAAGATGAAATAAGGAACCATGCAGAGGAACATGCCCACTGTGAGCAGGATGGTGTAGAGCAACCAAGTGCCAATCAACGCCCACTTGCGCTCGAACGCCCTTTTCCAACCCGATTTGAACGTGACCGCCCCCCCGAGATAAAACTGCGACGCTGCGTACACCACCGCCCCGTAGGAGAGAGGCGAGGCGATGAACGCGAGAATGATCCAGAGGGGAATCAGCGGGAGCAGCGGCGTGAAAATCGCCTCGTAGAATTCAACGAGCTCGTCAGGAGAACGCGGCTCAGGCGGAATCTGCGGTTGGAGCCAATAGGCGACGACCACGTTGACCAAAGCCAGCGGCACGACGACGATCAGCGAGGTGATCAGCAGCACGCCGAAGTGGTCGCGCAGCACCGCGATCGCCTGATCGAGGACGCCCCCTACCCCGAGCTTCTTGACCTCGTATTTGATCATCGGCGATGGTTCGCTCATGCGCGGCTTACGACTGGACAATCTTCCAGCAATCCTATCGACAACAGCTTAGAGGGGCGGCTGGGTGAAAGCAACTCGGAGCGGCACGTCCCCGCCGCACGTAACGCGGCGTTTCTCGCTTCCAAAGTCGCGAATGCTTGTCGATACTAGCCAGATGCGCCGCCTCACCGCCATCTTGAATCCGCAATCCGATCGCGGACGCACGGCGTTACTCGCAGAGCAGATGCAGCAGGCGCTCGCTGGTCGCGTGGAGTTGCAACTCCTGAAAACGACATGTCGTGGCGAGGCGGTGGAACTTGCCACGCGAGCGGCGGCCGCAGGATGCGACGGCGTCGTCGCGATTGGCGGAGACGGCACGGTTCATGAAGTTGCCAATGGACTGTTGGCGATTGCTGATAGTGAACGGCCGCCGCTGGGCGTCATCCCAGCCGGCTCGGGGAACGATTTTGCGTTTGCGCTGGGAATTGAGAAGAATCTGCTGCGGAATGTTAAGTTGCTGGCCGACGGCCAAACGCGCGCCGTCGACGCGGCGATCGTCGAAACCGCCACGGGGCGGCGTCGGTATGCGATCAACAACCTTGGCGCACTGCTAGAAGGCGAGATCAATCTCGCCAGCCACCGGCTCACTTGGCCGCGCGGTTCAGGATTGTATTTACGCGCTGCGCTGCAAACGCTGGTGCGCCGTCCGCCGATCGCCCGGCTGCAACTGACGGTCGACGGCCAGCGGCTCAAACGCGAGTCGGCGATTTTGTCGATCAGCAACGGGTGCCGCTCGGGCGGCAAGTTTTACCTCATGCCCGATGCGAAAATCGACGATGGGCGGTTCGACTACTTGGTCGCTCGGCCGGCGTCGCGATTGCGGATGCTGTGGGAAATCTACCGCTCGCTCGGTCGCGAACGCGCGGCCAGCGCATGGGCTGAGCAAGGCGAGTTCTCGGCGATGACCGTCGAGAGCGATTTGCCGTTCGCGGCTCATGTCGATGGCGAGCCGTGGCTGCGGCCGGAAGAAGGCGAGCGCGAGCTGAAGCTCACCGTGTTGCCGCGCGTGCTGCGGGTTTTCGCCCCCGTTGGCTGAGCATGCCGAGCGCGATGAGCGACAGCGCGACGCAACTAGGTTCGGGAACGGCGGCTTGAACAGTCGTAGAGCCGCTGCCCGACGCGGCCTGTTGCCAAGCGAGGAAGTCGTCGCCGTCGACGTCGCCATCGCGGTCGTTGTCGCCATCGCGGAAGGTCGCGCCGCTTGGCGTGCCGTAGCCGGTTTTCCAAACAGAGAGATCGTCGCCATCGACCACGCCATCGAGATTAAAATCACCGTCAGCCCCGCTGCGGAGCACGATCGTCGAAACGCTGTAGGCGGGCATTGTATAGAGAAAGGCGTTGACCAGCTCGATTGGAATATCAGCGACCCGCTGCGGAGTCGCGCTGGCGGAGGTGAGTTGGTAAACCTCGGCGAGATCGAACCGTTGGTCGTGCGTCACTTCCAGCGCCGTCGTTTTCGCCGCGGCGGTGCGGTTGATCGCGACGAGCACCATGCGGTTCGGATCTTCTGAATCGAGGCTGGCGTAGACCGCAGACTGATCGAGCGAGCTCGTTGCGGCGGTGATCGACTCGTCGCCGAAGCTGCCGCCGTTGCCGTCGTAATTGAGGTACATGTTGAACGCCCCGGCGGCGTACTGCGATTGGCTATCGCCGTGCAAACTCCAAAAGGTCGCCGCGAAAACGTCCTGCACGCCGAAGACGCCGAGCGCGTCGGCCTGAGCGATGCCGCCCGAAATGTGATTCGTGCCGCCGTAGTTGTATTCAGTGATGCCGATCCGCGTGCCGGGGTTGAAGTCGTTGATGTCGCGCTGGACGCGCGGCAGCAGTTTAATCGGGCCCGGGTTGCCGGGACTGCCGCTCCAAGTGCCCCATTGGCTGATCCAACTCGTTTCAACGTACGTCGGATCCCACAGGGAGCGCGGCGCCTGGACACGCGCCGCGACGACGGCCGGCGAATTGTTGTTCTCGACGATGCGGACGCCGCCGCCGGTCGCTTCCGGGTACCAATGAAAATCGAGCACATCCATCAGCTTGCGGCCTTGCGCCGCTTCCGCGGCGGCGGTCTCTTTGAGCAGCCACTCGTAGAAATGAAGTTCGCCCGACTCGTCGCCGCCGGGATGCGAGGGTGACGTCACGCGGTCGCCGGCGTCTTGTAGCTGCACGAAGTCTTGCCAGCCGTAGCCGACGCCGCCGAAGACTTTTGCGTTGGGATTCACGTTCTTGATCGCGGCCGCGTGGGCAATCGTCTTGTCGCGGAGCTCAGCGAACGTGGGTTGGCTCGGGTGGAGTCGCGCGTGCGTGCTGTTCCACAAGCCGGGCTCGTTGTCGAGGCTGTAGAAAACCTCCTGCCCCGGCTGCTTCGTTTTCTCGACCCAGTTGACGAATTCGTCGGTGAACACGTAACCGTCGGTTTTGTTCGGCGTGAGCGATAGCGACGCCCCCGGATACTTCGTCGTTTTTTGCGCAACGACTTCCTTCCAGCGGGACGACGGAGCCGCTTGTGCTTCGGTAACCGTTTGCCCGGATGCGTCCGCGGCGGCATAGCCGGCGGTCGGCACAGTGACGATGA
Source organism: Lacipirellula parvula (assembly GCF_009177095.1). NCBI lineage: Bacteria > Pseudomonadati > Planctomycetota > Planctomycetia > Pirellulales > Lacipirellulaceae > Lacipirellula > Lacipirellula parvula. The sequence goes on along the minus strand of NZ_AP021861.1, from coordinate 4,780,936 downwards.
GGGCCCGATCGTGCGCGGCGGCCGACTGCAATGAGCCAAGCACCGCGAAGCCGGGTGCCGTATTGCTTTGGCCGTTGGTAAGAAAATTGTCGCTCTGGTGATACCAATCGCTGCCGGCGTTCGAGGCGTTGGTTTCCCAGTTGTAGCCGGTCCAGCGATTGCCGCCGAGCCGGTCGAGCGTCACCGGATTGCTCAGCGACGAGCCGGCGAAAAAGTTCATGCCGTAGATGTAGGGCGAGATTGGCCGGGCAGGCTTGGCAAGCGAGTTGACCGTCAGCCGTACGTCGGCGGCGCCGGGATTGTCGGGCGTGATCGCGCGGGCCGGCGTCGATGAGAGAGAGAGCGCCGCCTGGAGTGCGCCGATGGCGAGAAGTCCGCGCCAAGCATTGAACGTCATGCGTCGTCGCCTCATCGGGTGGAGTCATCAGCCGGGCCATGCGTTGACGCGCGGTTGCGCCTTCGCATGGCGATGCGTTCAATTCTTAGCGTTGGCGGCGATCGTCACAACAAGCGTCGGGGCGCCAATTCTAGCTGCTAGCTTTTTTCAGAACTCGCTGCGATTGAACGATCCGCCGTCGGAGGAACACATGATTTTCTCCCAAGCGCCAAGATCTCGGAAGCCCGTCAGTTCGTAGGCAATGTTCTCGCCTGCGCCATGGTGCGTTTCAATATTCTCGGTGATGAACGATACGCTCCCATCCGCGAAGGCAACGTTAACGCCGCCGACGTGCTGGCTACGCGGCGCCGCTTGAAAACTGGTGCTGCCGCCACTACTGACGCCCATGCAGTTTTGCAGGAGCGTTCCCTCGCCGGCCTCGGCCACGGCTCGATTGGAGCCGAGAATATTGTCGGCTCCCGCGATGCATGAGTTAGGACCAATGCAGTCATCCGTCGAGTGAGCCCACACGCTGCTCGCTCCCGCCATGCCCATTGCCCAAATGCCGCGACGATCGCCGGGACTTAGGCCAGCACGCAGTTCGGTCAAAAGCACCGTGTTCGACGTGCCGTCGGCAATCTGCTTAATCGACAGCGCTGTGTTGCCGCCCATCACGCCGCGCGTCCACGAAAGGTCGCCCCAAGAAGAAGTGCCAAACCAAATGTGAGCGGGCTCGGTTTGCGTGGGCGAGAATGCCAAGTTGCCGTCTTTGCAATGCGACAACGAACTATTCGCGCCGTAGTTGCCGCGTGCCCAGTTGTCGCCGCCCTGAGCCGCAACGGCGCTGTACATTTGCGTGTTGAACGCCGAATCGGTCGGGCACAGCATCGTCGGAAGGTTAGCGCCGCGCGGCTCGCGATTGACGTCAGCGGAAATGTATTCTTTGAAATTGAATTGGGAGTACAGCGGCTGCTGCTCGATGTAAGGAAGAATCATGATGGCCCAATTCGGGCCGTGGTACGGGTTGCCGTCGACGCCGCTCATGCCGTTCGCCGTCGGGGTGTTCCCGCGGGCCCTCAGGGCCGCCTCAGAATAAGTCAGCGCGGGCGGGAAGCTCTTCTTCGCGTCGTGGTAGGTAACGCACGCGATCGCGAGTTGCCGAATGCTATTGGTGCATTGCGAGCGCCGCGCGGCCTCGCGCGCGGCCTGCACCGCCGGGAGCAATAGCGCGACCAAGACGCCAATGATGGCAATCACGACGAGCAATTCCACCAGCGTGAAGCCGTGTCGTTGCGTGCGAACTGCTGAGACGCGTCGACGGCGACTAGGAAGATCGCGATTCATGGTAACCTACCTATCTAAAGTGCTCGTGTCGTCCGGGACGGCGCGAATCGCTTGAGACTTGAAAAACGAAGCGGCCCCTGTCAGGCGCCTTTCGGCTTCTTCACCTTGATTTCAAGAGACGCATTTTCCGTATCGATCTCAACTGGCGTCGTATCGGGGCGGAGGTATTCCGGTGGAACAACTTTCGCCGATTTACCTTCTTCGCCGTAGGCGACGATCAAAACCTTGTGCTTACCAGCCACGAGTCCATCCGCGTGCGTGTGCGTCGTGGCGTACTCGAACGTCCCGTCGCTCACATTCACTAAGGCGAACCCTTTTCGCGGGTGCGTCTTCGTATCGATCGCAGCTACTTCCGGATTGAACTTGAGCATGATCGACTTGGCAGGGATCAACGATCCGTCTTCATACGTCACTTTGCCGGAGACGTTCACCAAGTCATACGGATTGCTTCCGGAGCACCCGAGCTGAAGCAGCAAGAGCGTTGCTCCGCCAAGAACGCTCATGGAGCAGCTGCCGTACATGAAGCGCCAACGCTTGTCGTCGGATCTTCTCATCGCACCGTCCTTTATGCGCTTACGTGAGATCGGTGACGTCGCCGTGCCGCCGCAGTGAGTGCGAAAGCCATGAAGCAGCCGAGTCCGCTCGCCGGTTCGGGCACGGCCGAAATTGCCGGCGTCGTGGTGAAGCGAATGTTGTCGATGGTGGACGTGACTGGCCGACCGAACTCGGTACTCCAGGCGTTCAGATCAACGCCGTCGACGATTGCGTCGAAGTTTGTATCGCCCTGCTCAGGCCCTGCTTCCATGTTGCCGAAGTTGCGCTGCCAGATTAGGAAGTCCTTCCCATCGACGGCGGTATCGAAGTTGAAGTCGGCTGTTGGCGCGTTGGTGCCTCCTTGGAAGCCGATCATCAGCTCGAAGTAAGTTTTCGTATTGCCGGCGGGAGCGTTTAGCCATGCTTGAGCCATCGCCTTCCAATTCTGCGCGCCAGCGGCATTGCGGTTCGCATCGGTCAATTCGATGACGATGTGATTAAACGGGTCGCTTGGAACCGGCAATCCAAACTCTTCGGTTTGTTGAAAGCCAACGTATTCATTGTTTCCATTGAGGACGACAAATGCTTGACGCCAAGCCATGCCGTACGCTCCCATCGCGTCGAATTCGAGTCGATCGCTCGTGGTGATCAGTTGCGCGAGGGCTTCGCCGCCGACGAGCTTGAGGCCGACTTCCCAATTTGGGTTGTGTTGAACGCGGAGGGCCCCCGTTCCTTGAGACAGTTGGGCGACATGCTGGGTTGACCAATTCGGTCCAAAGACTTCCCAATTCACGCCGAGCGAGCTGCTCAGATCTGTGTCAAACGAGGAGAGTAGCGTGTCAGCGTTCACGACGGCGGCGTTGCCGAAGAAGATGGTTGCGATTAGTGCGATGCAACCGGCCAGGCGTCTGCTGGATCGAAGAGTGTTGCGGTTCATTTCCACGCCCTTTTCCTGAAATCGAGGTGTAGGTGACTAAATCGCACGGCCGCGCTGCCCGGTTTGACGCGACTCATGGACCACGCATCCATGGTCATGCGACTCTCGTCGATGGCGGCGCCGCGGTTCGTGCGGCGCCGCCGATCGTTCAGACCAATGCTTCAGACCCGTTGAAAAGAATTCGAAAAGCAGTTTTCGCCCCGCGGCCGACCTGCCCCACTGCCCCCCAAGGCGCAGGGCAGGCCGGCGTCGCGCGGCTCGCAAGTCGGAGCCATCGGCCCGCAGCCGATGACGCCGCCTGCGAACGATTCTTACGCAGCACGGCGTCGACGGACGAGCGCCATGCCGATCATTCCGCCGAGCGCCAAACCGACAGTCGCTGGTTCGGGCACAGGGTTCAAACGAATGTTGTCGATCGTCGTGGTGATTTGCGACGGCGCTCCCGTGTCGCCGCCTTGGACGATCAACACGATCTGCCACCACGATTTGTCGCCCGCCGCGGCTGCCGTGTTAAAACCTTCGGCTTGCAGGTCGAGCGTCACCGGCGTCGTGACGCCGGCCGGGAGTTCCCACGGCCCGCGTTGCGACCAACCGAGGCCGGCGCCTTGCATCACGATGAAAAGCTGCCGCCATTCCGAGGTGGCCGGCGTCGTGGCGTCGAGCGTGAACTTCGTGCTGGCCGCGACCAGCGGAGCGACAGCTCCACCGTCGAGAATGAAGTCTTGCGTCCAACCAGTGCCGTGCGTGAGTTGTAGCGCCGTGGCGCCCTGCGTCGCTCCGACCGCCGTGTAACTACGAGTCAGATTCGTCGCCCAGGCGGGGCCCGCGGATGACGTGAGGTCTCCTTCGAATCCGGAGAGCAACATGTCGGCCTGTGCGGGACACGCTGAGTACAACAATGCGACCAGGGTTGCGCCAATTACATGCGCGGGGAGTTTGCTTCGCTGCATCATTAGTCGCCTTTCAAGAGAAGTGAGAAAAGAAGTTCGCTTCAGGCTGATTCATCAGAGGAGAGCGGGGTCCTTGGGGGACGGTTAAATGTGTTAATTCGATATCCCTCACGGGTTGTTGGATTTAGGCGTTCTTGGGCGGAGCGGCGGTGGAGCCGCGCACGATCAGTTGCGTTTTCACTTGGATCGACGTCGGCGGTTGATCTTCGGACAAACCGTCGCTCGTGAGACTGCGGATGATCAACTCGGCGCCAAGCGTGCCGATCTGGTTCGCGTCGAAGCCCACCGTCGTCAGTGGCGGCGTCATGTACTTCGTCGCGAACTTATCGTTGAAGCCGATCAGGCTGAGGTCGGCGGGGATTTTCAGCCCGTATTGCCACATCGCGTGGCCGATAAGCGTCGACTCGAGATCGCTATAGCAAATGAGTCCCGTCGGCCTAGCGCCGCCGCGCGTGAGGACCGAGATCATTTCGTCTTCCGAGCAATGCCAGAAGTTGGGCTCCAGCCCCTCTTCCGTCATCGCGGTTTCGAAACCTTGGAAGCGTTCTTGAATACTGCAGTGCGGCTTGACCGTGTTGTGAACGTACAGCCCGATGCGGCGATGGCCGAGCGCGATCAAGTGACGGGCCGCGGAGTAAGAGCCGGCGACGTCGTCGACGACAATGTGCGGCAGATCGCAGTCGGAGTTGTCGCCCAGCAGCACGCAGGGGAGCGCAGCTTGGCGGATGCCGTTGCGCACTGGTTCCGAGAGTGGCTGGAACGTGACGCATCCGTCAACGTGCCCGCCGAGCAGCAGTTCTTCCCAGTCGCCCCCTTCGTCGACGGGGACGAGGAGAAGGTGATGATCGTGCTTCCGCAATTCGCGGACGAGGCCTTGCAAGACCTTATCGTTGACGCCTTCGAACACCCACGCGTCGTCGGTGTAGAGGAGGCCGACTCCCTTGGTGCGTTGCTCAGAGAAGGCCCGCGCCCGCAGGTTCGGGCGATAGCCGAGGCTGTCGGCGATTTGCCGGATGCGGGCCGCCCGTTCGGCGCTGTCCTTGCGATCGCCCTTCGTGTCGCCGCGGAGGACGCGGGCGACTGTGGAGCTCGAAACCCCAGCCTGGCGCGCGATGTCGTAAATCGTTGCGGGCATCTTGGTCACGGTTCTGTGGAAGACGCTGGGGTTTCAGTTGGCAGGTCAGTTTGCCAACTATATGCCACCGGTCGCAGGTGCGGGGCCGGTTATGCGTATTCCAGTGAATAAACCCGAAGAAAAGCCGAAAAGATGAGTTGCCACCGATGGCAATTTGGTCGAATGTGCCACCGGTGTCAATTCTATTTCCAGCCCGTTCGTTGATTTTGCAAACGGGCGGCAGAAGGGCCGAGAAGTTTTGCAGGGAGAGCGAAGAATCTTCGAGCGCCACTTAGCTGCTAGATTCCTCGCTCCGCTCGGAATGACTCCGCACGCAATGGCAAAAGTCTCACTGCGAATTAGCGTGATGTTGCGGAGTGGTCGACCGGCAGCAACTGCGAAGCAAGCGCATAGATCAACGCCCCGTTCCAGTTGATGGCGATTTCGTTGGTTCGATAGTCCTCCGTGGCGTCGGACCAATCGGTCGCCTTCGGGTTGGGGCCGCCGACCAGATAGCCAGGCCACGGCGCCGCCACGGCGTCGCCAGCCGATTGACGATCATGGGGAAACAGCGGCGGTTGCCCGCCGAGGCCCGTGACGAACGAGCGGCCGAAGCAGTTGCGGCCGAATAGATGATTGAGCCCGTCGAGCATGGCGTGGCGATAGGCTTCGTTGCCGGAGAGTCGGTAGGCGGCCTCGAGTCCGGTCGCCTGACGAGCGACCGTGCCGTTGCAGCCCCAGTAATATTTCGTGAACGGCCGCGCGTACCCATGACTCGCCGCCGCCGCGACCGTCTCATCAGCCGCGGCGATGACGCCTTTGTGCAATCGCTCGAGGAGCTCGGGGTTTCTCCCTTCGCGTTCAGAGAAGAGATAAGTCAGCAGTCCGAGATTCTTAAGATGCTGCCAATCCCAGTCGACGTCGAAGTTCGGATGAGCGGCGAGGCGCTCTTCAAGTTCAGCTAAAGCGGCAGCATCGCCGGTCGTCTCCCACACTTCCGCCGCGGCCCACAGGCGGTCGTCGCCGTCTGGTGCATGGTAGCCGCCGGTGTTGAATGCCGATTGGTCCGCCTCGTGGTCTTCGGGGTGCTTTCGCAAGAACTCCGCACTGCGGAGCGCAGCCGCCCGGCACCGGTCAGCAAACGTCGCGTCGTACGGTGCGTAGAGCCGCGCCGCTTGGGCCATCGTCGCGGTGAACGCGGCGGTCGCCGCGCTGCTCCAAGGGGCGAGGTAACGCGGATCGCTGTCGCGGTCCGAGGCAATCAGGCCGCCGAAGTTCAGCGCGCTTACCTTGTGATAGACCGAGCCATCGTCGGCTTGCATCGTTAGCAGCCAATCGAGTTCCCATTTGATCTCGGCAAGGAACTCGGGCAGCTTGGAATCCGTCGGCGGGATGTCGAGTTTGATCTGTTGAATCGCCGGCCCAAAATCTTCCCAAGCGCGGAACATCATCCCCACGGTCGCGGCCGCGTTGACGACGTACTTGTTGTAGTCGCCGGCGTCGTGCCAGCCGCCGACGCTCGCCCGCTGTACATGGCCGCCGCCGACATGGTCGAGGTAAGCGTCCTCGAGATGGCAGGGGCCATGCTCGAAGTGGGCGCCTTGGTGATCGCCGGAGACCGGCATGCCGCAGCGCCACAAATACATCGCCCGCGTCGCCACGCGGAACGGCTCGTGGTAAAGGTTCTCTGCAACGTGAAATCTTGTGCGTTCGCCCGAGTCGACGAGCACGATTTCGTACTCACCCGCCGCGGGGGCGAGTTTCGTGAAGTCGGCAGTTGCGAGCTGTTCGCCGGTGTCGGCGTTCGGCTGCGGCGCCGACAGATCGCCCTCCCACACGACCGCCCCGTCGCGGAGCCGGCGGATCTGATACTTGCCCCCGTCCGTGGTGACTGCAGCGACCGTGGCGACCATCGGTTTGCCAGGCAGGTAGCCGATGGTGTTGAGGCGGATCGAGGGGGCCGTTGGCGGAGCAGCTTGATCATCCGCTGCCGCATCGGCTGCCAGCACGGCGAGCAGGCACCAGGTCGAACAGAGCCAGCGGAGACCAGGCATCGGGCTTTTCCCGGGGAATTGCGTCAGATTCAGGGCGCGGGCGAAAAGTCGTACGGCGTTTATAATCGAACGGGAGCGACGGGGCAAAATAAGGGCGAATCCCTTCCCCTACCCCTCCATTCGCCCAGTTTCTCGGCAATCAGGAAAAATGTTCGAAAGCTGGTGACAATTCGCCAGCCAAGCGGCCAGTTCCATACTGAAAGGAATGGCGCCCATTTATGCCCCATCACAGCCGAACCAGAACCGACGAACTCCTCACCGCGGCCCAAACGGGTTCCGTCGAGTCGTTGGGCGAATTGCTGCAGCTTTACACAAACTACCTAAAGCTCCTCGTCCTCGCCCAGCTGGAGAAGAATCTGCGGGTGCGGGTGAGTCCGTCCGATGTGGTGCAGGAAACATTCTTCGAAGCCCACCGCGACTTCCCCCAGTTCCGCGGGCAGAGCTCGGCGGAATTCATCGCCTGGCTGCGGAAGATTCTCGTTAACAACCTCTGTCGCGTCGTCGAGCAGCACGTCCTTGCCGAAAAGCGGGACGTTCGCCGCGAGGTGTCATTGGAACGGCTCGCCACGGCGCTTGAGCAATCGACCGCGCGGCTGGAAGCGGTGATTCCTGATCCAGGATCTTCGCCAAGCGCCGGCGCCCATCGCCGCGAGGTGGAGCTTGTGTTGGCCGACCAGCTCGCGGAATTGCCAACCGACTACCGTGATGTGATCGTGTTGCGGCACATCGAGGCGTTGCCGTTCGAAGAGATCGCCCGCCGCATGGAACGCTCGTCTGGCGCGGTGCGAATGCTGTGGCTGCGGGCCGTGAAGCAACTTCGTGAGCGGCTCGGCGCCCGGGGGGTGGTATGACCGCCGGCGGCAACGAAGACGAAACGATCGTCTCCCCCCAGATCGAGGCGCACAGTGAACGACTGGCGACGATCCTCGATCAATACATGAGCGAGCTTGAATCGACAGGGCTTCCGCCCGACGTCGAGCGGCTCGCGGCGGAATATCCAGACCTTGCGGATGAGCTGCGGTCGTACGCCGATAGCTTGCAAGTTCTCCACCAGATGACGACGAACCTCCGTCCCGCTGCAGCGACGCGGCCCGACGAGGTGATGACGGGCGGGCAACGGCCCAAGCGGCTGGGCGACTACGAAATCATTCGCGAAGTCGGCCGCGGCGGCATGGGCGTCGTTTACGAAGCACGGCAGCTCTCGCTTAATCGTCAGGTCGCGCTGAAGGTGCTGCCATTCGCGGCGATGCTCGACGAGCGGCAGATCGCGCGCTTCCGCACCGAAGCGCAAGCGGCCGCGCAGCTCCATCATCCGAACATCGTGCCGGTTCACGCCGTCGGCCAAGAGCGGGGCGTCCATTACTTTGCGATGCAGTTCATCGCTGGGCAGTCGCTGGAGCACGCCATCGACGACCTGCGTGGTTACGCAACTCCCAGCGATCCGACGATCTCTCACTCGCACGCCGCCGCGGTGATGAAGGCCGCGGAACGTGAACGAGAGACGGCGATCGACTCGGCGTTCTCCACGCGAGTGTCGACGCATAGTCGCACTTACTGCCATAGCGTCGCCCGACTGATGCTGCAGGCGGCTGATGCGCTCGATCACGCGCACCAGTTGGGCGTCATCCATCGCGACGTGAAGCCGTCGAACTTGCTGCTCGACCGCAACGGTAAGCTCTGGATCACCGACTTCGGGCTCGCTCGCATTCAATCCGATTCAGGCGTAACGATTTCCGGCGACATCGTCGGCACGATCCGCTATATGAGCCCCGAGCAGGCGGCAGGCAACTCGGCCTTCGTCGATTGCCGTACCGACGTCTACGCGCTCGGCGCGACGCTGTACGAACTGCTGACGCTTCGTCCCGCGCATGTCGGCAGCGGCCGCCAGGAGATTTTGCAGCAGATTGAATCGGTGGAACCCGTTTCGCCGCGCAGTTTGAATCCAGCAGTGCCGTACGACTTGGAAACAATCGCGCTGCGAGCCCTCGCGAAGTCGCGTGACGAACGGTATCCCACGGCGAAGTCCCTGGCGGATGATTTGCGTCGCTTCCTCAACGGCGAACCGACCGAAGCCCGCCGGCCGACTCTCACCGACCGTGCCGCCAAGTGGGCGTTGCGGCACCGCAGGTCGGTAGCCTTGGCCGCCACGTTCCTTGTAGTGCTCACCTGCGTCTCCGCCACCTCGGCGCTGATGATCGCACAGGGCGAGCGTCGTACCAAGGAAGCGCTTGCCGCTTCGGAAGCGAACCGCCAACGAGCGGAAGAGCACTACCAGCAAGCCCGACAAGTGGTCGATCGCTTCGGCACGGTCGCGAACGATCTGGCGCGTCTTCCTGGCGGCGAACCATTGCGGCGCGATCTGCTCAATGACACGCTCGAGTACTACCGTCAGTTCATTGCGCGGGCGAACGGTGACGCGCTGCTCGCCTCAGATATGGCAGGCGCCTACAACAAGGCCGCCGTCATTGCCGAGGCCCTCGGCGAACGCGACGATGCACTCCAATTCTGCCGGCAGTCGCTCGCGCTGTTCGATCAACTCATCGCCGCGGCGCCCGAGGATGAGTCGCTGCGCGCCCGACAGGCAAATACTTACAACAGCCTCGGCCTATTGCTGGCGGCGATCGGCGAATCGCAAGAAGCTCTAGATTCCTACGCGAAGGCGGTCGCCTTGCAGCAAGCGATCGCCGACCGCGAGCCGGGCGCCGACGCACCTGAGCAAGCGCTAGCCGAAACCTACAGCAACCTGGGCCTGCTGCAGGGGCAATTGGGCGAGAAGCCGGCCGCTCGCAAATCGCTCAGTGCGACGATCCGCTTGCTGGGACAATTGCTTGAGGCAAAACCAAACGACGTCGATTTGCGGCACGATCTGGCGATTGGCTTCAACAACCTCAGCTTCGTCGAGCGCGGCGATGACTGGAGCCACTCCGAAGCATCGTGCCGGAACGCGATCGCATTGCTCGACAAGCTTGTCGCCGAGAACGATTCGCGCGATGCGTTCCGCAGCGACCTCGCGCTGTGCCAAAACAATCTCGGCGCCATCCTCGGTCACCGCAAAGATTGGGAACAAGCGTGCGTCTCGTACCGTAAAGCGATCGATTTACAGCGGCAGCTGGCGCGGAAGTCGGGCGCCGTCGTGCTCTACCGCCGCGACTTGGCGGTGTTCTTGAACAACCTCGGCCAAGCTCAGCAGGAACTGCAAGACTTTTCGGGCGCCATCGAATCGTTCGCCGCATCGGAAGAAATCGCGCTGCAGCTCGCGCAAGACTATCCGCGCGAGCTCACCTTCCGCAGCCTGGCAGGGGCGGTGTTGAACAACCGCGCGATGGCGATCGAATCGTCGGGCCGCGCGGAGGAATCGCTTCCCGTGTACCAGACGTCGATCAAGCATCAGCAAATCGCGTTCGACGCCGCTCCGCAAATCGCCGAGTATCGCGAATTCCTCAGCAAGCACTTTTTCAATTACGCCCGAGCGCTCCGCGCAGCCGGACGCTTACAGGATGCGGCCGACGTGACGCTACGGCGCCGGCAGCTATGGCCGAAGGATGGCGAACATCTGGGCAAAGTTGCGAGCGAGCTAGCAGAGACAGCTACGCTCCTGCGCGAAATGGACGCCGGTGGCGAGAGAACGCCGGACGAACCAGAGTCGCTCGCAGCTGTGGAAACGGCCACCGTTGAAACTCTCCGCCAAGCGGCGGAACAAGGGAACGATCTAGCCGCGTTGAAAAATGAGGCCGCGTTCGCTTTTTTGCACGATCACCCGATTTGGGTTAAATTAGAAACTCCTCGCCAGCCGCTCGACGGATCGCCGTAGCGATTCGCCGCCAGACAGGATGTCGCCGCTGCCACCAGCTTCGGACCATACGATATGGGTCGCCTTTTCCAATGGATTCGCTCCGTCTCGACTGCTCGCGCCGCCAACGCGCGGAGCGCAGCATTATCGCGCCGTCGGTTGCGGTTTGAGCGCTGCGAATCGCGGATCGCGCTGTCGACGAACGTCGGCGATTTGAAGACTGAGTTCGACGGGAGTGAGCAGTTCGCGGCGACTGATGGCGGGCTGATCTCTCTTTCCTTCGATTTCAGCACTGTCGCCGCGAGCGAAAGCGCCATCGGCACGTTCAACGTGGAAGATTTCAAAGATCTCCGCGATCAGACGTTCATTCTCAGTACAAACGGCACGCTCTCGATTAGCGGCGAAGCGCTGGTCAGCGTGGTCAGAGGCCGCCTCGAAGATATTTTCGTGACGAGGGAGTTCAACGACGGAACCCTAACCTCGTTCGGCGAATCATCGCTATCGAACAATAAGGGGTTCGACGTCCCCGGCTTGACGGCTGACGGCGATTACAATCTGACGCTGCAATCGCCGGAGCAGTCGTCGCCGTCTATCAACAGCGACCTCTCCGTAATCCCGACGCCAATGCCGTCGGAGCAGCCGAGTCATGGCAGCAACGAGGGAGGGCAAATCGCGCTGACGCCGTTCGTGGCGCCGACGGGTCTTACGCTCTCGAACGGGCACGGAACAGAGGGCATTGCGCGGGCGAAGTCTCGCCTCGAAGAGCTTAGCGGCCGTGGCGAAGCGCGCAGCGACGAGGCGATTCGCAGCGAAGGTCTGCGCGGCCGGGCCGTGGTCTACGAAGTAGCGGACGCCGCGAGTACGAGGCTGCATTTTGCGGATCAGCCCGAAGGCGACGTCCCTGCGGACGATCGTGCTGAAATCGAGTTGGCTTCCCTGACAACGCTATCGCCGGCGTCGTTCAACAAGCGGGAGCAGCAGACGGCTGAAGCCGCTCACGCACCAGCGACGCCAGCCGCCGCTGAAGAAGCGGCGGTTGCCGAAGAGGCGGGCCTGCCGCCGGAAGTCGTCGACTTTTTGGAGGCAATCGAACTCTCAAGCCTGAACGGCGACGACGTGGCCGTCGCGCCAATGTTGAACGGGACTTCTCAGAGCGACGCCGCTAAGTACGACGCTGCCTTCGCGGAATGGGGAACCGAAGGCTCCCTCGCGTCGGCGGATGTTCATGCGGATTCTAACGACCACCGCGATCGGCGTATGCTTGGGCTGGGCGCCGCGGTGGCGTTAACGTTCGTTCCGCTACGGAAGGCCTGGCGTCGCCGTGGCGAGGCAAACCTGCCGGCAGCGAACCATTATCACAAGTAGCGTCGCTGCAGCCTGCTAGCGAAGCGAGCGGCGCTTATTTAGCGTTGCTTGGAACGCATCAGCGATGCCAGCGGCAAACTGGCGGCGAGCGCCGCATACGCCGCGAACATCGACGGCGACGAGAGTCGCTTCTCAAAGCCTGGCGTGAGCCGTCGCGGCACGACGTGGTAGTCAACCACGTAAGCCGCTGCGGCCGTGGCGACGCCGCCGAGAAGCGCTCGCGAAACATTCCCGTTCCGGGCGGCTCGGCCGAAGCCAAGTTCGTAAACAGCCGCCCACGACGTGATCGCCGCGGCGTTCAAGGCAGCGCCGGTAAGCGTATACTTCGCAGATAGTTCGTCGTGCTCCGCCGCTTCGTCGCCCCAGGCGATGTGGCTCACCGCGTTGACGGGGGCGGCGCTGCTATCGTTTTCCAGCGCGCCGCAGGCGGCCACCGCGGCCGTCGTCGCAGCAGTAGCCGGGGCTGCAGTTTGCAGGGTACGCGCCACGAAATCAGCAAGAAGACTCATCGCATCGCTCCAATTCAAGAATTGTTGGCAGGCGTTGAATGGACTGCCAACGCTAGGAGCGAATGCCGTGCCGTCCGAATTACGGCTTCAAATGAAACGCCTTGAGCGAGGCGGCGTCCGCCGATAGCGTAATGACCCCGCAGGTGGCGCAGAGCCGGGCCAGGACCGTCACGGATTTCGGCAGGTATTCGTTGGGGCCGGTTGGGCGAAAGACAATCGGCTGGAACGCGTCAACCGTTCCCTCGTGTAGATCGCTGCCGCCGCATTTGTCGCAAGTGGAGGGATTCATCTGACTGACGCCGTTACCTGATGAATCAGCTTGGAAGCGACGGCTGCAACCGTCGATTCCATGCGAACGAGAAGAAGTGGAGCCAAGGGGGATCGAACCCCTAACCTCTGCCTTGCAAAAGCAGCGCTCTCCCAATTGAGCTATGGCCCCGTCGCGAACGACTCACTCGCCGCAGCTGGTCCGCGGCGAGACTCACGATTCTACGATGCTTTGGGCGCTTTGCAAAGTCGCTGTCTCCATGTAGGAAAACGCCTGCATTTGCCGCGATCGATTCGATATGACGGCACGGGAACGCTGAATCGCGTGGGCGAATTGCGTCGTGCGGCAGGATGCTCCACAATGGGAACGCGACGCCACCACGCTCCTCCGGAACAGAGCAATCGATGCAATCGGAATCATCAGGGGCCGCTGCGGGCGGCAAAGCGGCGGGGAATTCCCAAGGCGAGGCGGCGGCCAATCGTGTTTGCAACCTAAGGGCGGCGTTGGAACGCCTCGATGGCGACGGCGATTTGCTCGGGATGCTGATCACGGTCTATCTAGAAGATAGCGTTGAGCTGGAGACGCGGCTGCGCGGCGCCGTCGAGAAGCAAGATGCAGCGGCCTCCGAGCGAGTCGCGCACAGTTTGAAGGGGCTGGCGGCGAACTTCGACGGCCTGCTGGCGGTCGATGCGGCCTTTACGATTGAAGAGGCGTCGCGACGGAAAGAGTGGGCAGCGGTGCACGCCGCCCTCCCGACGCTGGAGCAAGCAGGCGCGCAATTGCGTCAAGCGCTGGCTGAGCATCAGCAATCGCGCTAGCTCCCGCAGCCGCCGTGTTTACATGATTTTCAAGGCATCGCGTCAATCGACGCTTGGGCGACTGCTGCTCGCCGTTGCTTGCCTGTGTCTGCCCGTTCATTGTTTGCCGCCTCTTCTCAAAGCATGATCTAACGCGACGCCAAAAAACTCGCTTACTATTCGCTCGCGTTCCCGCTGAACATGTAGCCGCTCTCGCTGAGGACGCTCTTCAGCACCGTGTTGCCGCCGTTGACCGAAAGCGTTTGGCCGGTGACGAACCGCGATTCCTCGCTGGCGAGGTAGATGACCGTCGGCGCCACGTCGTCGGGAGTTCCCATCCGGCCGGCGGGGACGTTTTCGAGGTACCCGTTCATCTGCTCCTTCGAGTAGTGGGCATGTCGTTCGACGGGGATCCAACCGGGAGCGATCATGTTGACCGTGATGCCGGAGCCGGCGAGTTCGCGAGCGGTGCTGAGCGCGAGGCCCGTCTGGCCACCCTTAGCAGCGACGTACGCGCTGAACGGCGACGAAGCGAGTGCGAGGACCTCGCTCGTGATGTGGATGACGCGACCCCACTGCTGTTCCTTCATGTGCGGCAGGCACGACTTCATCAACAGCACCGGGCTCTTCACGAAGAAGTCGAGCATCGTTTGGAAGAAGTCCCATTCGTACTCTTCAAACGGCAGCTCCGGTTGAGCGCATGTCGCGTTGATCACAAGGATGTCGATCGGCCCGAGCGTGTCGGCGACTTCCTGACACATCCGGTCGACGTTCGCCGCGTCGGTGACGTCGCCGCGGACGATACATGACTCTTGCGAGACCGATTGCAGATCGGCGAACGCAGCCATCGCCGTGCTGTGGTCGTTGGCGTAGTTCATCGCCACCTTGGCGCCAGCTTGGGCCAGCGACAACGCGATTTGCTTACCGAGACCGCGAGTGCTGCCAGTGACGAGGGCGACGCGTCCGTCGAGTCGGAAGGCTCTGCCGTTGTTGGACATGATTGATATCTTTCGATGCTGACGAGTGAAGACGTACTAATAGTTAATACGAGATGAGTGAAAAGTTTCTCACAAATTACGAAATAATCTCTTTAATCGGTTCCGTATGCTCGACGCCGACAAGTTTCTGATCGAGTCCGCGGAAGAAGTAGCTGAGGGCGTTGGGATCGAGGCCGAGTTGGTTGAGCACGGTGGCATGCAGCCGTTTGACGTGCATCGGCTGGTCGACCGCGACGCTGCCGATTTCGTCGGTTTGGCCGACGCTCACGCCCCCCTTCACGCCGCCGCCGGCCATCCACATCGTAAAACCCATCGAGTTGTGGTCGCGGCCCGTGCCGACGTCGTACTCGGCCGTCGGCTGGCGGCCGAACTCGCCGCCCCAGACGACCAAGGTTTCTTCGAGCAGGCCGCGCTGCTTGAGATCTTTCAAGAGGCCCGCGATCGGCAGATCGGTCGCGCCGGCGTGCTTCGTGTGGTTCGCAACGAGGTCGCCGTGGGCGTCCCAGTTGTCGTCGTTGTGCGAACCGCCCGAGTAAACTTGGATGAAGCGGACGCCTCGCTCCACTAACCGGCGAGCCAAGAGGCACCGTGTGCCGAACTGGCGGGTCTGCTCGTTGTCGAGGCCGTAGAGCTTCTTCGTATGCTCGGTCTCTTGGCTCAGATCGACCGCCTCGGGGGCGTGTTGCTGCATCTTGTAGGCGAGCTCGTAGGTCGAGATCCGCGACGCGAGGTCGGCTTGATCGAGCCGCGGCTGGCGATGACGTTCGTTCAGCTTCGCCAGCGTGTCGAGCAGGTCGCGCTGCAGCGGCCGCGTCGTGCCTTCGGGCAGCTTGAGGTCGTTGATCGGCGAGCCGTCGGGCCGAAACACCGTCCCCGCATACGTCGCCGGCATGTAGCCGCTCGACCAGTTCTTCGCGCCGCTGATCGGGCCGCCGGTGTGATCGAGCATCACCACGTAGCCCGGCATGTTTTCATTCACCGAGCCGAGGCCGTAGTTGACCCAGCTGCCGATCGACGGGCTGCCGCTTTGCAGCTTGCCCGAGTTCATCATCAGCATCGCCGAGCCGTGGATCGGCGACTCGGCCGTCATCGAATGCATGAAGGCGATGTCGTCGACGCAGTGGGCGAGGTTCGGGAACAGATCGCTCACCCACTTGCCGCTTTGGCCGTACTGCTTGAACTTCCACCGCGGCTCGACGATGCGGCCTTCGTTCTTATGCCCGCCGCGGCCGTGGGTTTTCACGGCGATCGTCTTGCCGTCCATGCCGACCATCGTCGGCTTGTAATCAAACGTGTCGATGTGGCTCGGGCCGCCGTACATGAACAAGAAGATGACGCTCTTCGCCTTCGCGGAGCCGGGGGCAGGCTTCGGGGCGAGCGGATTGGCCGCGGCGCCAAGGGCTCCGTCGGCCGACAGCAGCGACGCGAGCGCCGCCGCGCCGAACCCGCAGCCGCTCTCCCACAAAAACTCCCGCCGCGTTCGACCGCAGAAGTTGTGCATGTGATTAGTCATCGCTTTGCTTTCTCTTCGTCTTCTTTGCGCCTTCGCGCCTTTGCGTGAGATCTTAATGAAGATGGTCTCACGCAAAGGCGCGAAGGCGCAAAGGAATGCGGGGGAGATTTAGTCTAGGTACAGGAATTCGTTTTGGTTGAGCGCGACTAGGCACCAGTAGCGGAGGGCTTCTTGCGGGTCGCGGTTGTGTTCTTTTGTGAGTTGATTTAATAGCTCGAGGCCGTCGGCGATTTCTTCTTTGGTCGCTTCGCGGCCTAAGGTGATTTCGATCGCGCGGGCGACTTGGTCTTTCGGATCGTCGCCCGCTTCGGTGCGGACGCGATTGGCGAGGTAGCCGGCTTGCTCGTTGGCGAACTGGCCGTTGAGCATTGACAGCGCTTGGCCCGGTTGGGTTGTGTTGAAGCGTGCTTCGCAGCTGGCGTCGACGTCGGGGAAGTCGAATGCCGTGAGGAGCGGCGTCAGCAGCGAGCGCTTCACGTAGATATAGACGCTGCGTCTCGATTGTTCTTTGGACGACGACTTGCCCCAGCCTTGGCCTGGCATCGACTGCGTGGCGAGGACTTCGGGCGACATCTCGGGGTAAAAGCTCGGGCCGTACATCTCAAGGTTCAGCTTCCCGCTAGCGGCAAGCGTCGCATCGCGGAGTTCTTCGGCGCCGAGGCGGCGCAGGTCAAATCGCCAGAGATTGTCGTTGAGCGGATCGGCGGCGAGCGCGACGGCGTCGGCCTGGCTCGACATCTGGTAGGCGCTACTGGTCATGATCAACCGGTGGAGCGGCTTCAGTTTCCACTCATGCTCGGTGAGCCAGATCGCGAGCCAATCTAATAGTTCGGGATGCGTCGGCACGTCGCCGAGCTCGCCAAAGTTGTTCGCCGAGCGGACGAGGCCGCGGCCAAAGTGGTGCTGCCAGACGCGGTTCGCGATCACCCGCGACGTGAGCATGTTGTCGTTGGACGCGATCCAGTCGGCGAGCACCTTGCGCCGGCCGGCCGAACGCGCGCCTGCCGGCGCTGCGGGAATCGTCGGCTGCTCGACGCCGAAGAGTTGCGGGAAGCGGGGTTCGACCACTTCGCCCGGGACGTGAGGGTTGCCGCGGACGTTGAGGTGCGTTGGCTCGGGATGCGCGTTGCAGCGCGCGAGCGCGAGGGCCGACTCTGGTTCGCCGAGTTCGCGCAGCTCGGCGTGCGCCGCGTCGAGCCGCTGCCGCGTCGCTTGGTACTGCTCCCACTCCGACGCGTTGAGATACTTTTTTAGCTTACGTTTCAGCAGTCGCTCGCGATCGTGCGTTTCGCTCCGGCGCTGGTCGGGAGCTTCCATCCGCTTGACGCCGACCTCTTCCATCGAGACCACTTCACGATTCACGAGGTCGGCCTGCTCGCGGAGCTCGCGACGACGTGCCGCCGTCTCCGGCGGGCTCAGATCCCACTGATTGCATGAGGTCTGGTCGCCGCGATCGCCGTAGGAGGTGACGTCGCCGAAGAACGCCGCCATTCCGTAGTAATCCTTCTGCGGGATCGGATCGATCTTGTGATCGTGGCAGCGGGCGCACCCAACGGTGAGGCCGAGGAACGCCTGGCTGGTTGTCGCGATGAGATCGTCCATCTCATCCGAGCGCGCCTGGACTGAATCGGCCGGCTCGTCGTCCCAGATTCCGAGGCGATAGTAGCCGGTGGCGATGATCGAATCACGCGTCACCTCGTCAAGTTCATCGCCCGCGAGCTGTTCTTTGATGAACTGATCATACGGCTTGTCGTCGTTAAAACTGCGGATGACGTAATCGCGGTACTTCCAAGCGTTCGGTTTCTGGCCGTCGCGCTCAAAGCTGTTGGTCTCGGCGAAACGGACGAGGTCAAGCCAATGCCGGCCCCAACGCTCGCCGTAATGGGGCGACGCGAGCAGCTTGTCGATTAACTTCTCCCAAGCGTCGGGCGATTCGTCGTCGAGGAATTCCTCAAGCTGTTGTTCAGTGGGCGGCAAGCCGGTGAGGTCGTAGTAAGCGCGGCGGCAGAGCGTTCGCTTATCCGCCTTCGGCGCCGGCTGCAGATTATTCGCCTCGAGCTGCGCGAGGATGAATGCATCGATTGGCGTTCGCACCCACGCCTTATTCTCGCCCTCAATCACCGGCGGCTCGTGCTTTTCTGGAGCGACGAACGCCCAATGCTTCTGATACTCCGCACCTTCGGCGATCCAGCGACGGAGCACGTCAATCTCGTGCTCCGTGAGCGGCTTACCTTCCGGCGGCATCCGCGTGAACTCATCCTCTGCAGTGACTCTTGCGAGCAACTCACTCGAATCAACGTCCTTCGGCACGATCGCAAGTAGGCCCGAATCAAGCTCCGCGAGGGCGTGCTCGCGGCTGTCGAGCCGGAGGCCCCCTTCGCCCGAGTCGGGACCGTGGCAGGCAAAGCAACGGCGGGCCAAGATCGGCTTCACTTCACGAGAGAAGTTTACTGGAGCCGCATGGGACGACTCGACGTCGCCGACTAACAAGCCGAGGAACGCAATCGCCGACAACAGACGTGCAGCGGTCGCAGCGCGTCGCAGCGTCGTACGCACGTCGGCAGTGGTCTGCTCGTCACTCATATCATCATGCCATTTCGCTTCTTTACGTCGATGGCGTTCGCCGCGCTGATCGAGTTTCCGCCCGCAGCCGCTGCGCCGACGGGGGCCGACCCATTGCTGCGATACTGTCCGGGGGTGCGGCCGGTCTCGCGCTTGAACACCACGCTCATGTATTCGGGGTGTTCAAATCCGGCGAGGCCGGCGATCTTTTCGAGCGAGAGGTTCGTTGTCCGCAACAGTTCCTTGCACCGCTTAATCTGCACCATGCGAATCTCGGCCTGCGGCGAGCGGTTGAGCAACTTGCGGAAGTTTCGTTCGAGCCAGCTGCGCGACACCGACAGGTGGTTCAGCAGATCGGTGACCGTGGCGCCGTCGCAGGCCCGTTCGCGGATAAAGCGAAGCGCCGCCGCAAGAGTTGGATCGGAAACGGCGAACACATCCGAAGACTGCCGCACGGCGATGCCGAGCGGCGGGATCTCGATGTCGAGCGCGGCCGGCGTTTCGCCTTGCATCATCCGATCGAGCCAACCAGCCGCTTCGTAACCAATGCGCTCCGGATTGGGGATGATGCTCGAAAGAGCCGGGTTGCAGAGATTGCAGACAAGATCGTCGTTATCGACGCCGATCACCGCGACTTGTTCGGGGACCGCGAGATCGAGCCGGGCACAGGCGTCGAGAATGTGTTGGCCGCGCATATCATTCGTTGCGAAGACGCCGACGGGACGCGGCAGCGAGTTGATCCACTCGACGAGCCGTTGCTGATCGCGCTTCCAAACCTGCAGACCGGCGCTCGGCGACTCGTAGACGCTCGTTTGAAAGCCGGCGTGGCCGATCTCGGCGATGAAGCCGTCGCGGCGACGCTGCGACCAATGCTCGCCTTCGAACCCGCAGCAGGCGAAATGCTCGAAGCCTCGCTCCAATAGGTGTTCAGCCGCCATCCGCCCGATGGTGACTTGGGCGGAGCCGATCCGCAGCAAACCAAGATGGGGATGGATGTCGCCGAGATCGATAGCGGCGAGATGACGCCGCTTGAGGAGCTTGATCGACTCGGGGCTCGCTTGGCGGGTGATAATGCCGTCGCCGTTCCAGCGTTTGAGGAAGCCGGGCAGGTCGCTGCCGAGTTCGTGCTGTTCGATATAGATCGACCAAGGCCGGTTGGCGCGGAGGTAGCGCGAGACTCCTTCCAGGAGTCGCCGTCCGTAAACGAGGGACGTTTCAATGTCGAGGGCGACGCGTAGGCGCTCGGACATAGGCCAAGATTCCGCAAGGTGCGCTGGCCGCACCAGCACAAAGCATGGCGGCCAGAAACAAGTTTCTCAATAAGGAGCGACAAGAATGGTGCGGAACGGATGAAAAGAAGGCCGCCATCCGTCCGAAGTTCGCAGTCGGCCTATGCCATGGAGGGCTGGAAACGGCTGCGATCTTCGGTAAATTCTAGTCCGGAGGGCCGGCGGAACCAAGAGAAGCGGGGCCGGAATATATCTCAATTTGAATAAGCAATATATCTCAATGACGCAGACGCTCCATCTCATTGTTGGAAATTACGGTTCCAAGCAAAATGGAAACACTGTCGAGCAGGTAGAGACATTAAGGAACCGCGCTCGCGCGGCCGGCAAGGACGTCTCGCTTTTCATGGATGCGGCGTTGGCTGCAACGCTCGACAGGCGGCACTACTACTTCCAGGCAATTCGCGAACTACTTTTCCCACGCTGGTAGGCAGCGGCGCGGCATGACTGTTTTGGTCATGGCGGCCCTCATCTGTCATTTACCAGCCGGCAGCTTTTGAGTTCTTATGGCTCGGCAACTTTCTCGCCGCGATGCGGTGAAGTCGTTGGTCGTTGGCGCGACCGCGGCGACGCTAGCGAGTGCGCGCAACGCGCATGCCGCGGCTGAGAAAGGATCGCTGCTACAGGTCGATCTGACGCCGCGATTCGAGTTGTCTCCTTATCTCTATATGCAATTCATGGAGCCGTTGGGCGTCACCGACAGCTCTGTCGAGGCTTCGTGGGACCATTTGCAAGATCGTTGGCGGCCAGACTTGATCGCCGCTACGCAAGATTTGGCGCCGACGATGATGCGTTGGGGCGGGATCTTTACCGATTTCTACCGCTGGCGCGAAGGCGTCGGGCCGCGTGACAAGCGTCCCCCGATGGTCAACCTCATGTGGGGCGGCCTCGAATCAAACCAGATCGGGACGGCTGAGTTCATCGACTTCTGCCGGCAGGTGAAGTCTGAGCCGCTGATGTGCGTCAATTTCGCTGGCGACGGTCGCAAGCAGTATCGCGAAGCGAAGGGGAGCATGCGGTGGGGCGACGCTCAGGAAGCGGCCGACTGGGTCGCTTACTGCAACGATCCCGATAACGCCGAACGCCGCGGCCACGGATTCGCCGATCCGCTGACGATTCGCTACTGGCAGTTGGGAAATGAAACCTCGTACGACAACCGAGGCTTCAACAAGGGCGAGGCGATCGCCAAGACGATCGAGTTTTCAAAGGCGATGCGGCAGGTCGATCCCTCCATTCAAGTGATCGCCTGGGGCGATTCGGGGTGGGCGGCCGACATGTACGAGCAAGCGGGCGACCACGTCGACATGCTCGCGTTCCATCAGATGTTCAACCCGGATAGCGATGAGCGTCCGGTGCTGCGAGGCGAACTCTACCGTCGCGATCCGGCGGCGACGTGGGATTGCCTGATGAACGCTTGGCAGATCAACGACCGCAAGATTCGCGAAACACGCGACGGACTAAAGGGCCGCGACGTGCCGCTGGCGATGACGGAGTGCCACTTTGCGATTCCGGGACGTAACCGCTGCGATGTTCTTTCCACCTGGGCGACGGGGGTTTCCTACGGGCGGATTTTGAACAACCACCAGCGGCACGGCGACGTGCTGAAGATCGCCACCGCGGCCGATTTTTGCGGCACGCGGTGGCAGGTGAACGCGGTGATGATGCCGACGCCGCACGGCAAGTCGTATTTGATGCCGGTCGCGCGGGTGATGAAGCTCTACCGCCATCACATCGGCGAGCAGGCGGTGGAAGTGACTGATGTTCCGGATGGCTTGGACGTTGTGGCAAGCCGGACCGGCGACAAACTTTTCTTGCACGTCGTGAACACGAATCGCGATCGGGCGGCGTCCGCAGAGTTAAACCTCGCGGGCGCGACGATCAAGCGTGCGACGGCGTTTGAAATCGCGGACGACCCGATGGTCGAGGTCTCCGATTTGAACAGTGACGACGTGATGCAGATCGCCGAGCGGACGCTCTCGAACGACGGGAAGTGGGAATTCCCGGCGGCCTCGGTGAGCGCGGTGGAGATCGAGCTCACGGGATAGCGAAGCATCGGGGCCGCTGTCGATCCGCAGCCTGCCTGCCTGGGGGGCAGCCAGGAAGGTGCGGTCGACAGCGGCGCCCCTTTAAATCAAAGGCTCAAGCAACCGAGCCGACAACGACGTTAAGAACGCGTGAAACTGGAACTGCCGAACGAAACGTATCCAATCTAGCGAACCGAACTGAGCCCCAGTTTTTGTCTGCCGCAACAACATGCATCAACAATCGCTGATAACCGCTTTGCTCGTCGCCTGCTGGCTAACCGCCGGCTGGGGCGAGTCGGCGCGCGCCGCCTACACGGTGGAACGCGTTGTCGGCGGTCTCAATCAGCCCGTCGGCATGACACAGGCGCCCGGCGACAATAGCTCTCTCTACATCGTCGAACGGAGCGATACAGGCAACCAGCTTGGTCGCATTCGTAAGTTCGACATGCAAACTCAAACATTCAGCACTTTTCTCGACGTTGCCGGATCGATCAATTCCGATGGCGGACTCCTTGGCCTAACTTTTAACCCCGACTACCAAACAAACGGCCTCTTTTATACGACCAGCAACAACAACGGCACGAACGCCCTCGACGAATACAAAGTCGTCTCGGGTACGCCCGTCCTCCAGCGCCGCCTGCTTCAATATCAGAACCTCAACAACGTCTTCCATACGATCAACCAAGTTCATTTCCGCCCTAATGGCAACAACAACGAGTTGTTCGTCACGATGGGCGACGGCGGCACCCAGGCCGATGAAGCAGGATTCAACCCCGCGCTCATCGAAAGCCCAACGTCGGTTTACGGAAAGATGCTGCGGTTCGATCTGACGGCCAGCTTCCCCACCCCGGCTACGGACGCCACGCATGCCGGCGTCAGCGTGGCGTTGACGGGGCTTCGCAATCCGTTCCGCTCGGGCTTTGATCGCCAAACGGGCGACTTCTACATCGGCGACGTCGGGTTCAACACCGCCGAAGAGGTGAACTACGTCCCCAGCAGCTTCTTCGCCAATCCCGCCAACCCGCCCCTCAACTTCGGTTGGACGTCGCGCGAGGGCACCATCGCGACGACCCAACCCGGCGTCGGGGGCCCCGGCTCGCCCGGCGACCTCAACCCCATCTTCGACTACGCCCACTACAGCAACCCCCTGCCCCACCCGACGCAACTTGTTGGCAGCTCGATCACCGGCGGTTACGTGTATCGCGGCCCTGTTCCGGAACTTCAAGGCCGCTACTTTTTCTCCGACTTTTCCAACGGCAACGTTTACTCAGGCAACTTCAACACAAGCACGCCGACGTCTAGCTACGACGGTACGAATCTCACTGGCCTGACGAACCACACGACGGCTTTCGAAACCGCCATCGGCGGCGGAGCGAACATCCAGTTCGTGACGTCGTTCGGCGAAGACAACGCCGGCAATTTGTACATCGTAAAGTTCGGGAACGCCTTCTTCCCCGCGCTCGGCCAAGGCGAGATTTTCCGCATCGTGCCGGCGGCCGCCATCAATGTGACGGTCAATCGCGACACGGGCGCGATCACGTTGACAAACAATACGACGGCAGCCGTCAATCTCACGGCACTCACCATCAGCTCGCCGTTTGGAGCGATCAATCCAACGGCGCTGACGTCGATCACCGGCCATTACGACTCGACCGGCAACGGCTCGGTCGATGGCAACAACCCCTGGCAGATCACCTCAGCCGCCGGGAATAACCTGACGTTCACCGAAGTCACCACTGGCGACGCCGGCACGCTGGGCGTCGGCCAGCAGATCATCCTGTCAGCCGGCGGCGGTTGGTTGAAATCGCCGACGCAAGACTTGGCGATTAGCCTGATGGTGAACGGTTCGCCGCTGGCGACCACGGTCGCCTACGCGGGTAACGGCGGCCACGCCTTTGGCCGTAGCGATCTCAACTTCAACGGTACGCTGACGGCAGCCGATTGGGCGGTCTTCCTCACCGGGGCCTACGCCAATCTTTCGGGACTCAGCAAAGCCGAGTCATACGCCCTCGGCGATTTGGACGGCGACGGCGACAGCGATTTCGTCGACTTCCGTTTGTTCAAGCAAGATTACGACGCGGTCAACGGCGTTGGCGCGTTCGTCGCGATGTCGGGCATCGTGCCCGAACCAAGTGCGGCGTTTTTGTTGAGCGTCGCCTGCGTGGCGGCCACGCTTCTCGTTCGATCCCCTCATGCTTTCACAGCGCAGCGCTGCCTGGCGGTCGCTGCCACTCGTCAACTCGGTTAGGACGCATCTCCTTTGAAAGGAACCTTCATGAGCCCTCGCGGCCCGCAGCAATCAACATCCGCTTCTCGCAGCCTCTCCCGAACTCTCTTTGGAGGACGTTTGATGAACACCGTGGGACAATCCAAGAAATCGGCGGCCCGTCGGCTTTTGCTAGCCGCTGGGACGCTCGCCATGTTTGCCGCACCGGCTGAAGCCGTGCTGGTGCACAAGTACACGTTCAACAACGGCAACGCCAACGATTCAGTCGGCACCGCGAACGGCACCGTCATCGATAACACCGGCATCTCCAGCTACACCGGCGGTGCACTCGATCTGACGCGGAACAACAACGCCAACTCGAACCAGGACTTCTCCTTGCCGACGACCGTCGGAGCATACGTTGATTTGCCCAACGGCGTGTTCTCGTCGGCAATGAACACCGGTAGCTTTGGCGCGGCGACGCTAGAAATCTGGGCCACTCCGCAGGAAAACCGCAACTGGGCCCGGCTTGTCGACTTCGGCACCAGCAATGGCGGTGAAAATACCTCCGGCGGCGCTGGCGCGTCGGCCTACGTGTTGATGACTGCCCAGCAAAGCATCAATGGCCAAGCGTCGGCGTCGGTCCACACCGCGGGCGGCGTTGAAAACTTCGCCCACAGCGGGGCGCCGCTCGCCGTCGGCGTCAAAAGCCACATGGTCGCCGTTTTCGACCATACGAACACGACTGCCGGCCCGAACGGGACGCTGACGCTGTACATCAACAACGGCGCCCCAGTTACCGCGGCGATTCCCACTGGAATTGACCTCACTGTGTTGAATGACAACAACAACTGGCTCGGACGCGCTCAGTGGCCCGATCCGTTGTTCGACGGACTCATTGACGAGTTCCGGATTTACGACAACGCGCTGACTGCCGGTGAAGTCGCGGCTTCCTTCACCGCCGGGCCTGAGCCCGCACCGGTGCCGGTGCTCACCGTCAACCGGTCGACGGGCGTGATCTCGTTGAGCAACCAGTCTGGCGGCGGCATCAACGTGACGGGCTACTCGATTGGCTCCGTCGGCGGCGGTTTGAACCCCGCGACCTGGACGTCGATCGACGCCGGCAACACGTTCGACCCGAACGGAACGTGGACGAGCAGCTCTTCCACGAACCTGAGCATTGCCGAATCGGTCACCGGCGGAACGCTCGACGGCGGCACGATTGCCGGCAACGGCTCGGCCTCGATCGGCGCCGCTTGGAAGAAGACTCCGATTGAAGATCTGACCTTCAACTACACGATGAATGGCGGCGCTACCGGAGCGGGACAAATCGTCTACACCGGCACGGCGGCCAAACGCAGCGATTTGAACGGCGACGGTTTGGTGAACGCCGCCGACTGGGCGGTGTTCGTCCCGAACGCCTCCACCGCGTTCGCTACGGACCCCGCCGTCACGGCCTACCTCAAAGGCGACCTGGACGGCGATAAGGACAACGATTACGCCGACTTCAAGCTTTTCAAGGCAGACTATATCGCCGCCAACGGCGAGGCTGCTTTCGCCGCACTCGGCGCCGCCGTGCCCGAGCCGGCGACGCTTGGCCTCGCGGGGCTGGCCTCCGTCGCGCTCGTCGCCGCCCGGCGCCGCGCTGCCGGAAAGTAATTGGCTCAGTCGTAGCGTCTGCTAACGAAAACACTTCTCACAACGATCAAAACTTGACTTCAATCTGGAGTTTCAACATGCAACGGCGACAACTTATCCCTGGGGCCATGCTCCTCTTGACGGGCGCCATGTCGGCCGCCAGTCTCCAAGAGGCCGGCGCAGCCATTACCAACCGCTATAGCTTCACGACCGACGCCAACGATTCGATCGGCGGGGCCAACGGCACCGTGATCGACGCCGGCGTTCCCACTGGCGTGTTTGCCGGCGGCCAGTTCGATATGTCGGCCAACACCGGACAAGGATCGAATAGCGGCATTTCGGAAGATGCCTACGTCGATTTTCCGAACGGCATCATCTCGGCTGCGGCTAACGGCGGGACGCCTGGGCAACTGACGATCGAAACCTGGGCCACTTCCTCGACGAATCGCGGTTGGGCCGCCCTGTTCTCGGCTGGCACGAGCAACGGCGGCGAAGGCGTTTCCGACGGCGGCAATGCGGCCGACTACATTCAGATTATTCCGCAGAATGGCGCCACCAACGTCATCCGCACGACGACGCACACGAAGAACGTCGGTACGGAAGGTTTCGTCGACTTCAACGTTCCGATGTCGACGACCGATCAGACGCACTTGGTGACGGTCTACGATCAAAGCGGAGGGCTGCCGGGGACGATTACCCTGTACGTCAACGGCAAGCTCGCCGGCACCAACCCGATGGCTGCTGGATTTAACCTGTCGACGCTCGTCGACAACAACATCTGGCTCGGTCGGTCGCAATGGCCAGACTCGATCTTCGACGGCAAGATCAACGAACTGCGCGTTTACAACACGGCGATGACGGCCACCGATGCGCTGTCGCACGCGGTGTTCGGTCCAGACGTGCTGAATCCGGGCGGCAACGTGGTTCTTGAAGTCAACAAGAACACCGGCGCCGTCACGCTGAAGAACACCGCTTCGGCTCCGTTGGCCATCGACTTCCTGCGGATCAGCAGCGTCGGCGGCGCCCTCAGCACCGCCAATTGGAATAGCCTCGACACGCAAAACTTCGGCGCCGTCGACGGCCCGGATGCGGGCTCGGTCGCCGGCGACTCCGCTGGCGAAGGTTGG
Source organism: Lacipirellula parvula (assembly GCF_009177095.1). Classification (NCBI taxonomy): domain Bacteria; kingdom Pseudomonadati; phylum Planctomycetota; class Planctomycetia; order Pirellulales; family Lacipirellulaceae; genus Lacipirellula; species Lacipirellula parvula. The sequence continues at coordinate 4,753,544 of NZ_AP021861.1, read as the reverse complement.
GATAAGGCGACTGCTGGCTCGAACGCCAACCAACTCGTGGAGCAATTCCTGGGCGCTGCGGGTTCGACGCTCGCGGCTAATTCCTCGATTAGCCTGGGCAACGCGTTCAACACGTCGATCTTCGGCAGCGGCGTCGACGGCGATCTGGTGTTGGAGTTCGGCCTGAATGGCGGCGCTCTGATCACCAGCACGGTTTCCTACGTTGGCGTCGCCGGGCTGCCTGGCGATTTCAACAACAGCGGCAAGGTCGACGGCGCCGACTTCCTGTTGTGGCAACGCAACTTTGGTCAGCCGGGCTACGACGCTGCCTCGCTGGCGACGTGGAAGGCCAACTTCGGCGCCGGCGCCGCGGAAGTCGCCGCGGCTGCGGTCCCAGAGCCGGCCGCGCTCGGCTTGATCGTCATGGCGGGAATCGCGCTCGCCGCGACGCGCCGCCAGCGGTAAGTCGCAATCGACTACGGCAGACCGAAGCGGCATGACGCCGCTTCGGTTTGCCAATGTCGTCGACGGTTCAGACGGGGTGCAAGGCGGGCCCTTCCGAGCCGTGCAAAAGAGGCACAATCGTCGCGACCCTGAATGCCTTAGACATCCGTAGACGAACAACCAGCAAGAACGCATGGCTGCCGTAAACGCTCAAATGTCTTTTGAGACCACTTAGCGATGTGCGGCGGCAAATCGCAGAAAAATGACAATACGCTAGCGACCAGCAATGGACGCCTCGCCCTGCCTATCAGCCGGGCCTAGAATGCAAAAGTTAGTTCTTCTCGGAAAGGAATGAGCTTGTCATGAAACGTCTTTGCCCCCCCAGGCGTGTTCTTGGTTTTACTCTTGTTGAACTGCTGGTCGTCATCGCGATTATTGGCGTGTTGGTCGCCCTGCTGTTGCCTGCCGTTCAAGCGGCGCGCGAAGCGGCGCGTCGGACGTCGTGCCTGAATAATTTGAAAAACCTTTCGCTCGGGTCGATGAACCACGAATCGTCGAAGAAGATGCTCCCGCCCGGTCGTAAGTTCGACCGTTGGGATACGTATACCTGGACGCAGTTCGTTCTCCCTTACATCGAACAGCAAGCCGTCTATCAGGGCTACTGGACGATTCCTGATCCTGTGTACACGACCAATATTCCTGGCGCGAATGGGCCGATTGGCGATGAGGTACGTTTGCGGCAGGCTCGGCACTCGCAAGTTCCGCTCTTCTACTGTCCGAGCGACATCACGCCAGCGGCGAATGAAATGGATACGCCGGCTTTCGGTTTCTGGCGGGGCTCGTATCGTGGCTGCGTCGGAGCCGGCGATATGTACGGAAACAAGCTTGGTTTTATTGATGGAGTCGTCCCCGAGTTTGGATGGAAGGGGGCCATGGGGGTCGTGCCAGTGCCCGTCTCTTCAGCGGCCAATTCTCCTGTGCCTCTGAATCCCGGAGTCCGTTTGAAGGAAATCTCCGACGGCACTTCGCGAACGGTTCTCTTTTCCGAAGGTATCGTGCCCTTAACGACCGCCTGGGGCGGCGCCATTGGGGAGACGATCTATGGAAACATGGGTGGCGCGTTGTTTTCTAACTATACGACGCCCAACAATAGCTCAGAGGATGTGATTGCCGGCGACTGCCCGCCCATCGACGCGGGTTATTTGCCTCTGTGCAAAACAATAGCTCCCGGCTCTCAATCGGGGAAACAAGCTGGAGCCACCATATATGCGGCGGCGCGCGGCGTGCACCCCGGCGGCGTCAACACGTCGATGGTCGACGGTTCCATCAAGTTCGTCTCCGATGGAATTGATCAGCTGGCTTGGCGCGCCGTTGCTACGATCAGCTTTGATGAAACCCTCGACCTTCCTTAACGGATTGCGGGGTTGGCGGAAGCTAACTTCCGCGCGAAGGAACGCTTGTTTTGCCTCCTGGGAGCTCGATATGGTGAAGGTTGGCTGGCAGAGTTTGCTAATTGCGCTCGCGTCGTTTCCGCTGCTTGGATGTGGCGGCGCAGGCGACGCTTCGCTGACGGGGAGCGTGACCTACAATGGGGCGCCCGTCGAGTCTGGAAGTATTAGCTTCATGCCCCAGGGTTCCGGTACTCCGTTCGGCGGCAGGATCGTGGCTGGCGTCTATACCACCGAGAAGGCGAACGCCGGTACGTTCATTGCGATGGTTAGCGCAAACGCCGGCGACGCCGCTCCTCGCACCCGTGAAGAATCCGAACAACGAAGAAACGCTCCGTCGCCGAATTACATCCCTGGAAAAGCAGAAGGCAACGGGAAGAGCGTTGAAGTCACCGGCGACGGCCAAACGCTCGACTTTGCAATTACTGGTCCACCCCGCCCCTAGCAGAGCGGGCTTCATCTCGGTTAGCGATTGAGCGCCGGATAAGAGCGGTACAGTTGAAGACGGCGTCGGTTGATGAAACCGACGCCGTCTTTTTCGTGGAGTTCGCGTTTTTCGGTTTTCGCTCGACCGTTCGTCTTCCCCGTGCGGGCTCATCATGAATAAAGTGACGCTTGGAGCAACGATCCCGTTGAACTAGCGACGCCGTCAGCATGAACAAAGCCTTCGTCCGCGAGCCAGAACCCGACGGCCGCGCCTTCTGCCCCCGCTGCGGGGCGCTCGGATCGCCGGTCGAGCATCAGGTGCTCAATCGCTACATCCGGCCTGAATCGCGCGGCATGCTCGGCGACACGGCTTGGTTCTGCGCGTTCCCCCGTTGCGACGCGGCGTACTTCAACCTCTTCGACGCCGTCGTGAGCATCGACGAGTTGACGACGCCCGTTTACCCCAAGGATCTCGACGCGCCGATTTGCGCCTGCTTCGGTCTGAACTACGACGACGTCGCGGCCGACGTGGCCGACGAGGTTCCGACGCGGTTGCGGGCGAACATGGAACGCGCGAAGACCGCAGCGCGGTGCGAACAACTCGCGGCCGATGGCCGCAGCTGCGTGGGCGCCTTGCAAGAGCTCTACCTGCGGCTGCGCAACGGACGCTAAACAATACGGCGCGGATGCCGGCGAAATCCTGAACGGTCCCGCCCGCTTGGAAACTCGCTCGTGTTCCGCTCTCCACTGCGTTGCTCATTTGATGCTAGCGCCAGCAGAATCTGCGCAAAGTTGACATCAATCTGTCAGTTCGCTATTTTGCCGAACATCTAGCCCCTCATTTGGGGGCGCGCCTCCTTTTCAGACCACTTTTCGGTGAGTCGACAAGTCTCGACGGTACGGTGACGCCTGCGGGTACGTCATCGCCCGCATGGTTCCAGCAGCTTTTCTCTGGGGCCGTGAGCTTTCAACCACAGATCAAAACAGCCGACGTGGCGTGAATCGACGCGACGGCTGCAGTTCGCTTGCGCGCTTCGGCGGAAACTCACGTGACCGCGCGGCGGCGAATCCAACGACATGATGAGCACGTTTCCAAACGCCCTAGATGGAGTTCAACGAATGCGAAACAGCATGAGTCGACGAATCGTCCCCGCCTTCTTCTTGAGCGTCGCCGCGCTAGCAGGGACGGCGAATCGCGCCGCCGCACAAGTCTTCGACGACTTTTCGGATCTGAACGACACCGCCAATCCCGCATGGACGCATCTAGATGGACTAGTTCTATCTGACGGCCAGACGTGGGACGCCTCTACAGGTCGTTATCGGCTGCGAGGACCTACCAACGGGTACACTCTAGGCGCCAACGGCGACTTGGGATTTGTCGGGAGCTACGTCAATTCGAGCTTTACCGACGTCAAAGTATCCGCTGACTTTGTTGAGCCAGCGACCGCGTCGGCGTTCGGAATCACAGCCCGCATCGATGGAAACAACACCTTCAACGAACTCCGGGGGTACGGTTACATGTACGAGCCGTTCGCCGCGGGAGGCCTGGGAGAGATGGTGTTGTTCAAGATGACGGGTTTGAACCTGCACGACATGGGGTCGCAGCAGGTGACGCTCGATCTCGCCAATAAAGACTACACGTTTTCCCTGGAGATCATCGGCAACCAGTTGCATGGAAAGGTTTTGGAGATCGGCGGCGGGGTCGTCGCAGAGAAGACGGCGACCGATTTAACGAATCCCTACACGAGCGGGCATTCCGGTCTCTTCGCTTACTCTGGATCAGCGCGTCACGCTTACGCTGAGTTTACGGTTGATAACTTTCGCTCTGAAGCTCCCAGCAACGCGATCCCTGGAGACTTCAATGGCGATACGCTCGTCAACAACGACGATCTCGTCATCTGGAAAGCTGCATACGGGCAAACGGACGTGGGCGATGCCAACGGAGACAATGTGACGGATGGAGAAGACTTCCTCATTTGGCAGCGTGCGTTTGGAGCCGGCGCACCGCTGGCGTCGGCAGCGACTGCAGTTCCCGAGCCGGCAACGCTGGCGTTGATCATGCCCGCCCTGCTGGCTGCGGGAGCGCTCGTGCGGTGCGGGACGGGATGTCTGCACCGGAGCTAAACGGGATTTAAGAAAGGCGGTGGCGCGCTCGCACAGAGATGAGGAAAAAGATGATGGATGCTCGTTCTCGCTTGGCTCGCGGCTTCACATTGGTTGAATTGCTGGTTGTCATTGCGATCATCGGCGTGCTGGTCGCGCTACTGCTCCCCGCGGTCCAGGCGGCGCGTGAAGCGTCGCGGCGCGCGCAATGCGTAAACAATCTGAAGCAGTACGGCTTAGCTCTGCAGAATTACGCGTCCGTCAAGGGAGCATTCCCTAAAGGCTCGCTGCTTAAACCCTCTTCGCTTAACGACGTCTACGCGAATGCAAACGCCGTTTTGCTTCCGTATTTCGAGCAAGCGGCTTTGAACTCGTTATACAACCAGAACCTTCAGTGGGAGGACCAGACGGTCGAAACGATCGCGACGCCGATAGCAATGTTCAAATGCCCTTCTTCTTCGGCGTTGAACCCCTACGATGACCCGCAGCTCTTCGCGGCGATCGAGCGGCTGTCCTTTGGGGTAGGCGAGTACGGCTTTTGCATGGGATACACAGATGCTTTCTGCGCCCGTAATGGGGGCAAGGAGGGCGATATCCCAGCGTCGCAGAATGGCATGTTCAATACCTCGTGGGGCGCTTCGATGAAGCAAATCACTGACGGGCTGAGCAACACCATCGCCATGGGAGATTGCAGCGGAGATCCTCGCTGGAAAGTATGTCACGGAGCGAAGTGCGGAGAACAAGATTTGGTTCCCATTCCCGGCGGAAGCGAACTGCCGACCGCGGCAATGGGCTGGATTATCGGAGAGCCGAATAGTAGGCAGTTCTTTGAGACGCTTGGAGCAAGATCGGGATCCTACGGTTGCACCGTCGAAGCCATCAATAAGTATCCCGTGACGGATACATTTATTAGCTTCACGCAGTTCGGCATCGACGCCAACGAGTTCAAGAAAGGGACGTCCGGGTACTACTGCAAAGCGAGCTTTGAAGGCGGGTCGCACTCAGCCAGCAATTATCGCAGCGATCATCCGGGCGGATGTAATTTCCTGTTTGCAGATGGATCGGTTCGATTTCTGGTCGAAGGAATTGACATGACGACGTATCGAGCTCGATCGACGATCGCCGGCGAAGAGGTTGTGTCCGATTAAAGCCGCCAGACGTGCCGGTCTTGAATGAACTTGAATTTTAGAAGAGTACAACTATGCGTTTGAGCTGGCTAGCTTTGCCAATCGTTCTTGGGGCGATCGTTTCTGCTGGAGTGGGTGCAGCTCGAGAGCCCGTCGTAGCCACCGCTCCCGTGGCGGCGGAGTCGATCCCCGCCGCTTTGAAAGACTACGTCACCGCCCCCGATGATAGCTACGGCTACAAGGTCGTCGGCTCCGAGAAAGTCGACGGCTCCCCCGTCCACAAACTGGAACTCACCTCACAAACGTGGCACGACATTCCCTGGAAGCACGCCCTGTACATTTACGTCCCCGACAACGTGCAACACAAACAAACAGTGCTCCTCTTCATCACCGGCGGCCGGATCGGCGGCACGCCGAGCATGGACGACATGAAGCTGGGGGCCAGCCTCGCGAAAGCGGCGGCGATGCCGGTTGCCTATCTTCATCAGGTGCCGAACCAGCCGCTGCTCGGCGACAAGGTCGAAGACGATCTCATCTCCGAAACTTTCCTCCGCTACGTCGACAGCCGCGACCCCACCTGGCCCCTGCTCTTCCCGATGGTGAAAAGCGCCACGGCCGCGATGACGGCGATTCAGGACTTCGGCAAGACGCAATACGACGTCGACGTGGAGCAATTCGTCGTTACCGGCGGTTCGAAACGTGGCTGGACGAGCTGGCTGACCGCCGCAGCCGACGATCGCGTCGCCGGCGTGGCGCCGATCGTCATCGACACGCTCAACCTGCCCGCGCAGATGAAGTATCAACTCGAAACCTGGGGCGAGTACAGCGAGCAGATCGCCGACTACACGAGCAAGGGGCTCGTCGACGTGATGCAGAACCGTCCCGATATCCCGCTCTGGCAGTGGGTCGATCCCTACACCTATCGCAGCGAACTGAAGCTTCCCAAACTGCTGATCAACGGCACCAATGATCAGTACTGGACGGTCGATGCGCTCAACCTGTACTGGGACGGCCTCATCGGCGAGAAGCACGTCCGCTACGTGCCGAACGCCGGGCATGGGCTTGATGGCGGCCGCGAGGCGGCGTTGATGACGCTCGCCGCGTTCGCGCAGCATGTGGCCGAGGGCGAGCCGTTGCCGGAACTCAAGTGGGAGCACGCCGGCGACGATGGCGAACTGCGGCTGACGATCAACTCGACGCCGCAACCGGAGTCGGTGCGACTGTGGGTCGCCCGGTCCGACACAAAAGACTTCCGTAACGCCAAGTGGGAAGCGACCGAGCTAGCCGTCGACGGCGACAGCGCGGAGTACGTCGGCGTCGTCGCACGCCCGGAGAAGGGTCACATCGCCCTCTTCGGCGAAGCGACCTACAAACAGGGTGCCCTCCCCTACAACCTGTCAACGACGCTCCGCCGCGAGTAACTAGCGTTACAAATGGGCACCGCAAGCGATGAGACGCCTTACTTGCCGTCCTTTTTCAACATCGGCTCGTAAGGAACGTCATCGAGGTTAATCCCTTCGAACGGTCGCGTCTCCGGCAGCACGCGCACGCTCGTCGTGACCTTGAAGGGGAACGTGCCCCCGGAATCGTACTCAAGCTCTACGAACGACGCGCTCCACCCTTTCTCCGGCGTGGCAATCTTCGCCACGTACGCTCCGTCGGCCTCGGGCTGAATGTCGGTGCTTTGGTAAGCCTTGCCGATCGTCACCACGCGGAAGTCGCGGGCGTTGGGATTAACCGCCTGCCACAGCTTCACCGCCCGCGGTTTCTGGTCGGTAGTGACGCGAATCCCGCCGTCTGCTTCGAAGGTCCACTTAGTTTCTGGGCGTGGACGATCCGCGAGCAACATTTGGTAAAACGCAACAATGCTCGTGACCGCATCGATGCTGCCGTCGACCGAGTGATCGGCGTTTGGCACGTAACGCAGATGCTTTTCCCCCTTGAGGTCGTCAAAGTAAAACTGCGACGAGTCGGGGCAGAAGAACTGATCGCCGCTGCCGTTGACGATGTATTTCGGCATCGTCAATCGGTCGAGGTAAAAATATGGGTCTTCAATCGCGTAGAGCTCGCGCATCCGCGGGTGGGTTGAACGTTGCAGGATTTTGTGCTGGTAGTAGTTGCCAACCGCCGTCGCCCAGAAGCCGTAGACCGCGGCGTGGTGCTGCATCGTCTTCTCGCAGTTGACGACGTCGATGACGATCGGCACGATCGCTTCGACGCGCGGGTCGACGGCGCCGATCATCCAAGTCGTCCAACCCCGTTTCGACGCCCCCGCGACGACGAACTTCTCGATCGGCGCCCCCTCCCCTTTCGACCACTCCTGCAAGCAATCCATTGCGGCGGCGACGCTCTTCACCATCGGCAGCCGCGGCAGCCACTTCGCGTCCCCCGTTTCGAGGAACTGAGCCCAGCCGTAGCCGATGAGGTCGTCTTCCTTCCGCGGCTTGCCGTCGCCGTGAAAAATGAGCGGCTGGTTCGGCACCATCTTGAGCTCCGCAACAATGCTGCCGGTCGCTTCGGCGATCATCCGCACCGCCATGTTGGCATCGTCGGGCGCCGGTCGATCGTTGCCGCCGCCGGCGACGATGAGGAACGCCTTGTTCGTCGTCAGTTTCGCCGGCTTCACGACGACGAGGTAATGCTCCCACACCGTCCGGTCGACTTCCTCGGGGCTGCGCCACCCTTGCGACGTGAGCTTGATGACCGTCGTTTCACTCGGATTTTCCTCGATTTTCTTCGCGACTTCCCACTTAAAGTTGGGATCGGCCTGCTGGACGTACTCAATCAGCGGCGACGTTGCGGAAGCGGTCGCGGTCGCGGCTTCCTTCGCCGCACAAAATGGTTGCAGGCCGAACGACAGCGCAACGTAGGCGAGCACGCGCGTCAACTTGAAACGCATCGAGAAGCTCCGAAGTGAACGATGACCGTGAGGCGGTGCAATGCCGCCGCAACGATTGTGGCGAAACATGCGAACGCGGTTAGTGCCGATCGCAGTACTCTACCGCAACCCCGCCCCCCGCATAGAGGGCGGCGACTGCCGGTTGATGCTTCCGCAAAATCATCTCGCGGCGCAAACTCAACTTGGGAGTGATCAGCCCCTCGGCGACGGTGAACGGTTCGTACAGCAAGCGGAACCGCTTCACCTGCTCGTACGGCGGCAATCCTTCGAGTTGCTTGCGCACCAGTTCGCAATAAAAGGCGACGATCACCGGCTCCTCAATCAACTCCGCCGGCGACGAGACGCCGACGCTATGCGCGGCTGCCCACTGCCCGAGCAAATCAAAATCAGGAACAATCACCGCCGCCAGATACGGCTGATTGTCGCCGACGACCATCGCCTGAAAAATCAGCGGCTCGCGCGTCAGCACCCCTTCGATATGCGGCGGCACCACCTTCTTCCCGGTGGAGAGGGCGATCAGTTCCTTCTTGCGGCCGGTAATCGAAATAAATCCGTCGGCGTCGATGGCGCCAAGGTCGCCGGTGTAGAGCCAACCGTCGCGAATCGTCTGCCGTGTCAGTTCCGGATCTTTCCAATACTCCAGCATGACATGCGGACCCTTGGTGAGCAGTTCGCCGTCTTCCGCGATGCGGACCTCGACTCCGGGAATTGCTCTGCCGACGCTGCCGCGGCGATACTCTTCCGGCGACGACATCGAGATCACCGGCGAAGATTCGGTGAGCCCGTAGCCAGGCAACAGCAACAACCCGCGCTCGTGATAGAAGTCGAACGTCGCGACCGGCAGCGCCGCCCCGCCGCAAATGCAGGCCCGCAAGTTGCCGCCGAACAGTTGCCGCAGCGTCACGGCCGCCCCGCTCTCTTCGGCCGCGGCGACCTTCTGCCCCACCCGCTGGTAAAAGTACGGCACGCCGTTGATCAGCGTCGGTTGCGTTCGCGCACAATCGGCGATGACTGACTCGCGACTCGCCGCGAGCACAATCTGCGACCCGCCGATAAGCCAGGCGTACAGATCGCACGTCCGCGCGTAGATGTGGCTGAACGGCAGAAAGTTCATTCGCCGCTCGGTTCGCGGCTCCGTCAGCCCGACGATGACGGCGTAGGCGTTGGAACTGAGATTGGCGTGCGTCAGCGCCACCGCCTTCGGCTCGCCGCTGGTCCCCGACGAGTAGAGGATCGTCGCGACGGTCGCAGGATCGAAGGTCGCCAGCCGGCTCTCGATGAGTTGCCGGCCGTCGTCGACCGAGTATTGCTGCAACCGTTCGAGCAGCGGCGGCGTTCCATCCGCCGCTGCAATCAGTTCAATCGAATCATGAGCAATCAGCCCTGGCGAATGCTTCTCCAGTTCGCGGGCAAGCGCCGCCGTCGCGATCAATGCCAACCGCGGTTCGGCGTGCGCGATCTGCGCCGCGGCCGCCGGAGCCGGCAACGACCCATGCAGCGGGATGTTGATCGCTCCCACAAGTTGCATCGCCAGGTCAATGACGATCCACTCGTAACTATTGTCGCTCCACAAAATCAGCCGATCGCCGCTGCCGATCCCGCGCCGCTGCAGCAAGACGCACATCCGCGCGACGTCGTCGCCAAGCTGCTGCCAGCTAACTTCGCGAACCCCGCCGGCGCCGGGCAGCAAGATCGCCGTCACGTCCGGCGTCGCGTCGAGGTGTTCAAACAGCGCAGCCGCTAATGGCCGCTCGGTCGCGGGAGCCGATAAGAGCGTCGCCATGCAAGTCTCCTGAAAACTCGCTGCCAACCAGATCGAAAAGAGAAAGCGGAAGAGTCGCCGCCAGCGCCGCTGGCCGAACGGGCGTTTAGTGTAACACGAAGCGGCGAACTTTGTTTCGCGATTTCGTCAGCCGGAGACGTACTCGCTGGAAAGAAGCAGTGGCCAAATTTAGTTGTTGAAACTGGGCCACCCAATCCGCTAGTGTGCATGCTGCACTGCCAGTTTCCTGCTGTCCCATACCAATTCAAATGCGAGCCCCCCGGTTCATCCGGGGGGAACTCGGCGCCACCGTTGCGCGCCGAATTCATCAACACCACAACTCAAGCAAAAAACACCCAACCTACGCAGCTTCAACTCAAGTGTCGCCAAAAATGCAAAAAACGACACAAGCGACGCGACATCAGGCGACACGAGGCGACACACGACCCGCCTACCCCACCGCGTGCGGGTAAAAACTCGACATCCAACCCGCCCAGCCCAATCGTATCTCCCCGCGTTTTCCCTACAATTTCCAGGACGCGATGCGAATGCGTCGCAAGTCACGCGTTAGGACAGAGTTAGCTGCGGAAAAAAGCTTTCGATGATGCCTCACGTTGGAATGGGCGCCCCCGGGCGCCGCGCAGATAGATTGGGAGGCCGTCGATGAATACGGAACTGCTCGTCGTCGTCGCGTTGCTCGCGGCGGCGATTGTGATGTTCGCAATCAACCGTCCGCGGATGGACGCCGTGGCGCTCCTGATGCTGACGCTGCTGCCGTTCACGCGAACGGTCACCGTCAGCGAAACGCTCGCCGGCTTCGCCGATCCGAACATCGTCCTCATCGCCGTGCTGTTCGTGCTTGGCGACGGCTTGGTGCGCACCGGCGTCGCGCGGCGGCTCGGCGACTGGCTCGCCGATAAGGCGGGCGGCAGCGAAACCCGACTGCTCGTGCTGCTGATGGTCGTCGTCTGCGGCTTGGGCGCGACGATGAGCTCGACTGCCGTCACAGCGATCTTCATCCCAGTCGTCCTCCGCATCGCGCAAAGCATGCGGATCTCGCCCAGCCGACTGATGATGCCGCTCAGCATGGCGGCCCTCATCAGCGGCATGATGACGCTCATCGCCACAGCGCCCAATCTGGTCGTCAACAGCGAACTCATCCGCATGGGCGAGCAAGGCTTCCGCTTCTTCAGCTTCACGCCCTTCGGACTGCCGGTGCTGGCGCTCGCGATTCTCTACATGAAGTTCGCCAGTCGTTGGCTTTCCTCGGAAACCGCCGAAGACGCCACCAGCCTCGGCCGCCCGCGGATGGCCGATTGGATCGACCAGTACAAGCTCAATGCCCGCGAGCATCGCGTTCGCGTCCGCCCCGAATCGCCGCTCATCGGCGAAACGGTCGCCGAGGCGAACTTGCGCGACGTGTCGGGCGCCAATCTCGTGGCGATCGAACGAACAGGAACGCTCATTCAGCCTGAAGGCTCGACGACGCTCCAATCGGGCGACGTGCTGCTGGTCGATCTCTTCGCACCGGAGCCCGACGTCGCGGAGCTACGGCGTCGCTTCGGGCTCGACGAACTGCCGCTCACTGGGGCTTACTTCTCCGACATGTCGCAACAGATCGGCATGGCCGAGGTGATCGTCCCCGCGACCTCGCCGCTCGTGGGCAAGTCGCTTGCCGAGGCATCATTCCGCGAGCGGTTCCGCCTCAACGTCATCGGCCTCCGTCGCGGCGCCGAGGCGTTCGAAGGCGTATTGCGTCACGAGCATCTCCACGTGGGCGATACGCTGCTCGTTATCGGGCCGTGGAAGGCGATTGGCAATCTGCAACAAGTCACCTCGAAGCTGGTGGCGTTCAATCTTCCCGCCGAACTCGACGAAGTCTTGCCGGTACAAGGCAAAGCGTTGCACGCCGTTGTCTGCTTGATGATCGCGATCGGCCTGATGATCAGCGGCGTCGTCCCCAATGTGCAGGCGGCGCTGATCGGCGCCCTGCTGATGGGCGTGTTCGGCTGCGTGAACCTCAACAGCGCGTACCGCAGCATCGACTGGAAGACGCTCGTCCTCATTGTCGGCATGCTCCCTTTTTCGATCGCGCTCGAGCGTACCGGCGGCGTGAGGCTTGCGGCGGATCTACTGATGGATGCCGTCGGCGGTTCCGGAATTCGCGTTGTACTGGCGGCGCTGTTTGCGATCACCGCCCTGCTCGGCATGTTCATCTCCAACACCGCAACCGCGGTGCTGATGGCGCCGGTGGCGATCACCATTGCCGAGGAGCTCGGTCTCTCGGCGCAACCGTTCGCGATGATCGTCGCGCTCGCCGCATCGACTGCCTTCATGACACCCGTCTCGTCGCCGGTCAACACGTTGGTGGTGACGCCTGGCCGCTACACCTTCGGCGACTTCGTCCGCATCGGCGTGCCGTTTAGTCTCATCGTCATGGCGGTCAGCGTCGCGCTCGTGCCGTGGTTGCTGCCGCCGTGATGCTGCGACGACGTTCGAAGCGAATATCAAACCATGCTCAGCAACTTCACTGATAGGACCTGCCTCGCGATGAGCCAACCAGCTTCACTCCTCGACGTTGCTGCCGCCGAAGCGCGGCTCATGCGGTATCTCGCCGTCGAAGGCGTCACCGGTCGCGAGGCGGCGATCGCGGCCGTCGTCATCGAGGACCTCAAGAGCCTCGGCGTCCCCGCGGAGGCCATTCGGTTCGACGACGCGAACGAGCGCATCCCGCTGCCGACCGAAACTGGCAACCTGATCGTCACGCTCCCCGGCACAACCGGCGGCGAGCGAATTGCCTTCTCAACGCACCTCGACACCGTTCCCCTCTGCTCTGGCGCCAAGCCGATTCGCGAAGGCGATCGCATCCGCACCGATGGCTCGACGGCCCTCGGCGGAGACAATCGCACTGGCTGCACGGTGCTGGTCACCTTGGTCGAGACGTTGCTAAAGCACAACATCCCTCACCCGCCGCTCACCTTGCTGTTCACCGTTCGCGAAGAAAGCGGCCTCCACGGCGCCCGCGAGTTGAACACCGCGGACTTAGGCGGCGCTGCAATGTGTTTCAATTTTGACGGGAAGCTGGCGGCGGATCTTGTGATCGGCGCGGTCGCTCAAGAGGGCTGGCAGGCTGAAATCATCGGCAAGGCAGCGCATGCCGGCGTTGCACCGGAGAAAGGGATCTCGTCCACGCTTGTCGGCGCCATCGCCCTCACCGAAGCAAAGCGCGGCGGTTGGTTCGGCAAGGTGACGAAGCCCGAGGGCTACGGCACGAGCAACATCGGCGTTTTCGGCGGTAAGCCGGGCCAACCTGCCGGCGAAGCCACCAACGTCGTCACCGACTACGTGCGGATGGTCGGCGAAGCCCGCAGCCCCGAGGCGAGTTTCGCCGCGACGATTTCCGCCGCGTACCGCGCGGCGTTCGAAACGGCTCGGCAAGAAGTCGCCGACGCCGACGGCGCCACGGCCGAAGTGAAGTTCACCAGCAAGCCGTCGTACCCGTCGTTCAAGCTGCCCGAAGACTCCGCGGTCGTCGCCCGAGCGAAGCGTGCCGTCGCGTCGCTCGGTCTAACGCCGAACACAAAGTTTTCCAACGGCGGGCTCGACGCCAATTGGCTGGTGAACCACGACATGCCGACCGTGACGTTCGGCGCCGGGCAGTATGAAATTCACACCGTGAAGGAGTACGTCGACTTGCCAGAGTTCGCCCAAGGCTGCCGGCTGGCAATCGCCCTGGCGACGTTGGCGGATTGATCTCACGCGTCGAGAAGTTTTCAGGAGTTCGCGCATGTTCGCGCACGCAGCAAATAATGAAGACGCTTTCGAGTCGTTCGTCTCCACCGGCAGACTGCCGCCGCGCGATCGCGTCGCGCAGTTGGTGCAGAGCGCCTACGAGCGTTATCGCACGAACTCAGAGGGAGAAAATTCGCAGGTCTACCCTGCCCTTGCCCGCGTGCCGAGCGAGCTCTTTGGCATCAGCGTCGTCGACGCCAGTGGCGAAGTGATCTCCGCCGGCGACGCGGAGCACGAGTTCACGATCATGAGCGTCTCGAAGCCGTTTGTCTTCGCGCTCGTCTGCCAACTGCTGGGGCCGCAGCAACTCAAAGAGAAGGTCGGCGTCAACGCCACCGGCCGCGCGTTCAACTCGCTCGCAGCAGTCGAAGCGGGCGACGACGGCCGGACGAACCCGATGGTCAACGCCGGCGCGATCGCGACGACCAGCTTGGTTCCCGGCGACTCGCCCGAAGCCCAATGGCAGTTCATCCACGAAGGGCTCTCGCGATTCGCCGGGCGCGAGTTGCAACTCGATGACGAAGTCTACGCTTCAGCGACCGCGACGAACTTTCGCAATCAGGCCCTCGCGCGATTGCTGCAAAGTTTCGACCGCCTCTACATGGATCCGGCGGCGGCGATCGATCTCTACACGAAGCAATGTTCCCTGAACGTCACAGCGAAGGATCTCGCTGTGATGGGGGCCACGCTCGCCGACGGCGGCGTGAACCCGATCACGCGGGAGCGCGTCGTCGACCCCGCTGTCTGCCACTACGTCCTCGCGGTGATGGCGACCGCGGGTCTGTACGAAACCTCCGGCGACTGGCTTTACGAGATCGGCCTGCCCGGCAAGAGCGGCATCAGCGGCGGCATCGTGGCCGTTTCCCCCGGCAAGGGTGGCCTAGGGACGTTCGCCCCGCCGCTCGACGCCGCGGGCAACAGCGTGAAGGGCCAACTCGTCGCGCGGCGTCTCTCGCAGAGTCTCGGACTCGACTTGTTCCTCTCGCAGTCCGAGGCGTAATTCCATCTTGCGTCGCGTTTGCCGCTTCTCCGGCATTCGAAACCGCTCTAGCACGAATCAAGCAACGACGAGCGCGGTTACCTAACGACGCGAGCGTTGCCGCCGGCGGCAAGCTTCACAACTTCCGCAAGCGAAGCCATCGAGTTGTCGCCGGGCGTCGTCATCGCCAATGCGCCATGGGCGGCGCCGAGATTGACGGCGGTCTGCGGCGCTTGGCCGCTGAGGAATCCGTAGATCAGACCGGACGCAAAACTATCGCCGCCGCCGACCCGGTCGAAGATCTCCAGTGCCGGGTACTTGTTAGAACGGTAGATTGCCCCGTCGTACCAGCAGATGGCCGACCAATCGTTCACCGTCGCCGACTTCACCGAACGCAGCGTCGTCCCTACGAGCTTGAAGTTCGGAAACTCCGAAGTGGCGGCGTCGACCATCCGGGCGAAGTCTCCTTCGCCTTCGAGCAATTCCGAAGCGCCGCCGACTTCGATGCCGAGCCCGACCGAGAAGTCCTCTTCGTTGCCAATCATCACGTCGACCAGCGGCGCGAGCTGCCGGTTCACCTCGCGCGCACGCTCGACGCCGCCGCGATCTTTCCAGAGGCTGGGGCGATAGTTGAGGTCGTAGGAGACGATGGCGCCGTTGGCGCTCGCTTTCTTGCAGGCTTCGATGGCGACTTCAGCCGTCGAGTCGGAGAGCGAGGCAAAAATACCGCCGGTGTGGAACCAGCGAGTTTTCTGCGTGCCGAACAGCGCATCCCAGTCGACGGACCCGACGGTGAGTTGGCTGACGGCAGTGTGCCCGCGATCGGAAACGCCCAGCGCGCCGCGAACGCCAAAGCCGCGCTCAGTGAAATTCAAGCCATTTCGCACGCGCCGCCCGATGCCGTCGTCGGCTTGCCATTGCAGGTAGCTCAGATCGACCCCGCCCTGCAGCATCAGGTCTTCGACCAGCCGACCGACTTCATTGTCGACGAGCGAGGTGACGACGGCGGTTCGCAACCCGAAGCAACGACGCAGTCCGCGGGCGACGTTGTATTCCCCTCCCCCTTCCCAGGCCTGAAAGCTGCGCGTGCGGCGAATACGTCCTTCGCCCGGGTCGAGCCGTAGCATCACCTCGCCAAGTGCGACGCAATCGAAATGGCACTGGTCTGGCGAGAGGACGTGAAGCGGCACTGCGGCAGTTCCTTGAGGAGAGAGAAGTGAAGGAACCTAAGATTATGCAGTAGACGCTCGGCTTTTGGAACCGGCCGGTTTGCGAGCTGGAACATCCGTCGTCGACGCCGTCAGCCATGCCCCTTGCGGCGTCTCCGTGCGGCGTTCCAGGCCATTCATCGGTTGCGGCGTCAACTAACGGACCGAAGTGCTGCAGACGCACCGCTATTTGAACTCGATCGTCGTGACAGAGTAAGGCTCAAAGCGAAACTCCGCGCCTGTCGATAGATCGCCAAACCTCCACTCCCGCCGCTGCGGCGTGAGGCGCTCCGGTTGCTCGGCAGTGTTCGCCACGGCGAGCGGCCCCGCCAGGCTGGTCGCGACGACTTGTTTGCTCGCGGGTCGATAGCCGTCGATGACCAGCGAGACGCCGACGGCGGCCGAGCCTGAGTTGACGATGGTGCAAGTGAGCGACTTGCCGTCATCGCTCAGCTTCGCATTGGCGTCGAGCGACTCGGCGCCGGCGACCTCGCACGCGACAAGCCGCGGTTGGGCCGCTTGCGAATACATCTGCGTGACATACCCCGGCGGCTGCAGCCAGGCTTGTGAGGGATTGAGAAAGAGCAGTCCCTGGTCCCAGCCATTGTCGTTCTGGCCGTCGGGCTGTAGACAGTTCGCCGAGAGGGCGATCGGAATACGGCCGTCGCGCTCCACCGAGTGGAGCGCAAGCGCATTGCCGATCGCACGCCGCTGGTCGTGATTGTTTGCATTGAATTCAAAGACGACCACCTTGAAGTCCGCGCCTGTCTGCAGATTCTCCAGGGCGTCTATAAACGAGAACATCCCCTCCAGCGTTTGATGGCGGTCGGGCCCGTCGGTCCAGACGTGGACGTCGAACCAAACTTCATGCCCGGCCGCTTTCGCGAACTCCAGGATGCTCCGTTGACCATCGAGCGTCGTGATCCCCGAGGCGGCCCCGGTGATGCATTGCGGATCGGTGATCGGGTGATCGTAGACGAAGTCGCCGACGATCAGTTGAATGTTCGGGTCGACCTTCCAGATCGCTTCGGCACGCTCCTTGAAGCGGGCGGCATAATCCAGATCGACCCGCTCTTCGTTGCCCAATTGCAAATACTTCAGTCGGTATGGTTCCGGATGCCCGTCGCGCGCCCGCTTGGCGCCCCACTCGCTCTCCGCCGGCGCCGTGGCGTACATGATGAACTGAGCCATGCTCTCCGGCGTTTCACCCATGCTGAAGGTTGGCACGTACTCGAAGTCGGCCGCCTCGCAGAAGTTCATGAAGTCGATGATTCCCCAGCCGTTGGTCGAGTAGTCGTACCAGTGACCGTCGTACGGCGGCCGCGTCGCGCGCGGCCCAATCATTTTCTGCCAGCGATACTCGTCGTTGTTGACCATCGTGCCGCCGTAGCGAAGCAGCCGGATTCCCTGCTGTTGCAGGAGCTCCGCTACGTCGCGGCGAACTGGCAAGTCTTTGAACCGACCCCAACTGCCCGGTTGCAGGAACACGTAACCTACGACGACGTTACCTGGCCGACGCAGCTTGATCGTAAACCGCCCATCGCGAACGGTGGCGGAGGGAGTGAGCTTGAAGTCAAGCTTCCTCCAATTCCCAGCCGCGACATGCAGCGTCTGCTCGGCGAGGACTCGCGAACCATCCTTGTTCTCAAGCGCAACGTACAACTCACACGGTTCGTCGGCGCGAAGGTACAACTCGCCCTCGTACGGCTGCCCTGCTTCGAAATGGAGTCCCCAGCCGTTGAGGCCGCGATTGGCGATGCCCGCTTCGCCGGTTCCTGCGGTGAACTTGATGTGCTGGCTTTGCACGCCGACAAATGGATTGGTCCGCGGGAGTTCGAACGCCGGCTGCACGTCGCCAGTCCGAATCGGCTGCCACATGCGGCTGATTGCCTGGCCATTCGCTTTCGCGGGCGTGAAGGGAATTGCCCGCGTCTGCCCAGTGGCGCCCGCTTGGAGGTTCCGATAGCGTGCCGCGCGATGAAACTGCCGGAGGCCAACAGCCCCGGTTTCGATGGCATGCGGATCGGCGTCGTCGTAGGTGAGAACATTCTGGCCGTTTACGAAGATTTCCAACTGCGACCCTTCAGCCACGACGCGAAGCGTTACCCACTCCTGCGTCGGCACGTCGCACGCGGCGTCTTGCAGCAACGTAAAATCGTGACGATGGCGACCGAGTCGCACGACTTGCCGTTCTGGATCGAGAGCGATCTCGTATCCCACGAAGCGGTCGGCGCCGATGCCCGGCTGCGATGTGCGGATGATGAGACCGGCGTTCCCCGCGGCGTTGTCGTCGAACCAGATCTCAACGCTCGCTTCGCCGTCGGCAAACGTAGCGTCCTTGGCGACGATCTTGTTCCCGTCGCCCGCGGGGCTTTGCAGGATTTCGTGGGCGATTTTCCAGTCGCCTCCGTACGCGGCCATCCCCTCAATCGGAGAAGCAAGGGCCGGCTCCTGGAAACTCTCGCCGAAGATCATCTGGCTGTAGAGCCCGCCGTAGATCTCGTGGTTGACGTCTTCGATGCACGCGCCGGACAGCAGCGGCGACAGGCGGTGGATTTCCTTCGCTGCGTCGATGCGGATCGTCGCCGGTTGGGCAAGCGAGAAGCTCGCGGACAGCAGAACAAAACTTGCGCAGCAAATCGGGAAAAAGCCGTTGCGTGATGCCATCGAAGAGTTCCGTCGGGGTGAGGAGACTCCTCAAATTTTCACCCAGGCCGGTTCATCGAACTAGGAGAATGCTAGTCAGTCGACTGAGAGTGGTTGTCACGTCGCCTCTCGATTCTTCAGTCGCTGCGGCGCGACCCGCCAATAGGCACATCTGGCGGCAGGCTAGGAGTGCGCGGCAAGCGCAGCCAACGATGCCGACACTGGCGAGGACGCGATCGATCGCTGCGTATGAATCGTCAACCCCTCCAGTTGCTTCGTGGCGCCGGGGAGCAGCAAGCTAAAAAGATAGCCGGCGCCAAAGCTGACGACGACGGCCAAGCAGCCGTACATCATCGCGTGAACGTCTCCGTACTCAGACACCGCCCACATCGCCGCAATGCACGCCGCGACGCCGAGTAGCGCGCCCGTTCCATGAGCTCGCTTCGTCAGAATGCCAAGCGAGAAGAGACCTGCCAGTATGCCGGTGGTTAAACCGAGCACGTTGAGGAACAATTCCCAAAGCGATTCGACGGGAAACTGCTCCATCGTGAGCGCGACTGCCATGCCGGCCAGCCCGGTGATGATCGTTGCCGCGCGGCCGACGCGGACGCGACTCTTCGGACTCGCTGCGGGCCGCATCCGCTGATAGAAATCGGTGACCACCGCCGTGGCGACGCTGTTGAGGCTGCTCGTTGGCTGGGCGGCGGCAAAGATACCGGCGACCACAAAACCTGCCAATCCGGGCGGAAGTTCGTGGACCATGAAGAACGGGTAAATCGCATCATTCCGCGCGAGGCCCGGGTCGAGGCGTTCAGGGAACTGCTGATAAAAGAGGTAGAGCGCCGTGCCCACGGCGAAGAACAGCATCCCCGACGGCAGCGACAGCCAGGCGTTTACCCAGATCGCGCGGGCGGCTTGCTTTTCATCGCTGGTGGTCATGAATCGCTGCACGACTTCTTGGTTCGAGGTGTAGGAGATGAGCGTGGCGAAGAATGTTCCAAGCACCAACACCCACACCGACTCGATGGCGAAATCAGGCGACACGGGAATCGCGGGGAAAAACTTGCCATCGCTCGCCGCCGCGCGAAATAAGTCGATCGTCGAGCCATCGAGTTGCCAGGCGATTACGGCCAGCGATAGCGCCGCCGCCGCGAGGAGGATGATCGACTGCGCGACGTCGGTCCAAATCACCGCCTCCATTCCCCCGAAGTAGGTGACGACGATCGTCAGCAGCGTCATTCCCACGATGCAGGTGGTGGTGTCGATGCTGCTCACCGTCGACAGGGCCAGCGCCGGCAGGTAGAGGACGATGCCAGTGCGAGCGATCTGAAACGCGATGAACGAAGCGCTACCGAACCAGCGGACCGCCAGATTGAAGCGATGCTCCAAATATTCGTACGCACTCGTGAGATTGAGCTGCCGGAAAAACGGCAAGTAGACGGCAATGATCACCGGCGCCAGCACGATCACTGATATCTGACTGAAGATGAACCACCAATTGCTAAAGAAGGCCTTGGCCGGAATCGCCATGAACGTGATCGAACTGAGCATCGTGGCATAGATGCTCAGCCCGGCGGCCCACCACGGGATTCTCTGGCCGCCGCGAAAAAAACCATCGGCGTCTTTCGATCGGCGCGAACACCACACTCCGATGCCGAGCATGATCAGCGGATACACGCCCAGGACGGAAAGATTGAGAAGTCCGAACTCCGCGCGCTGCGGGGTGAGCGTACCCCGCCACACTTCATTGGTGCGTACGCCGGGACGAGTTTCGCCGCCTGGGATGATGACGCTCGCACCGTCGCGGATCGTCGGCGTCGTGGCGAGCGAGAAGGGAAGTTCCTCGGCGGATACCCAGCGATCGGTGACGGTGTGGTAAGCCAAGCTCGCACGGGGGAAGCCGGGGTGCGAGTCCTTAAGTTCCGCTACTCGTGAGGCGTTTTCGCCGTCATCGCCGCCGACGATCAAGAGGTGCGAAGTTCCCAGCGCCGGCGCCGGAGTCGGCGCCGCGGCGACTGGTCGCGGCATGTCGGCGACCTGGCGCCACCCTTGCTGCGGCTGGTAACGGTAGCCGTCTTTCAAGTAGCGCCGCTGAATCGTGCCGGCTGCGTCGGCGGAGAGTTCAACGCCGCCAAAGAGGTAAAACGCTCCTTCCTGGACGCCGGCCGTTGCCAGCATCCGCGGCGGACCGGGCCATGTTTCGAGTTCAACCCACGCACGCTTGTCGGCAGGTTGGGCGAGATCGATCGAGAGGAAACAGGACTCGATCTTGTTGGCATCCGCCGCCGATTGCCCGCCGGCGATGTAGAGCGTCGCGCCGATCATCGCCCCCGCCGCGTTTGCGAGCGGCAGCGGTAGCGGCGGCAACGGTTCGGTCACTAAATCATTGTCTTCAATCCGCAGTAAGAATGCGTCGCTGTAAACTCCGTCGGCATTGTTGCCGCCGACCACGGCGATGCCATACGGCGTCGTTGCTGAAACCGCATAACCGAGCGGCCGCGGTAGGCGGGCAGCAAGTTCTTCCCACTCCTTCGCGTTAGCACGGAGGACGAAGACGCGATCATGCCAGGTTTTCGTCGCGCCGTCCCAGGGGCGCCCTTGTGGGAAGTTCGCACCGCCCGCGACCAGCAGCGTCCCGCGATCAAGTCCCGCCACGGAACCAGCGAATCCGACCGCGTCGGGCAGCGGAGCGAGTTGCTCCCACCGAATGGGCGCTTGCGTGAACTTTGGCAACTCAGCTCCTGCGGCGGAATGTAAGGATGCAAGGCAGACGATTGCCGCCCCGCAGACGAAGGCGGTGCAACGCTGCAGCCGCGCGACAGCAATGGTAACTGATGGGGCCATCGTGACACTGCCTGGAAGAGAAGAGCAAGAAGAGAGGTGCGGGCGCGACCGAGAGTGGTCGCGCCCGCCTAAGCTCGACGACTACTCGCGCGCCGCCACGCCGTTGGAGACAGCGTGCTTCGGCTTCGTGGCGGCCGCTTCGCCTGGCCGCAGCCATTCCCAGCAGCCCGATTCTTCAAGATCGATCGCCAACTGAGCCTTCTGGGCCTTGCTAAGCGAGGCCAGCGGCTCACGGCATGGTCCCGCTTCGAGGCCGTACAGTTCGAGGACCACCTTCGTCGCCGCATGGAACGGATATTTGTTGAGCAACCGCACGAGCGCGACCGAACGCATTTGCAGTTCTTGCGCAAGCTCCATGTCTTGGCGATCGTACGCGTCGATGATGTCGCGATAGAGCGGCGCGGCAATGTTGTAGGTGCTGCCGATCGCTCCCCGAGCGCCAACTGCCAGGCCAGCGAGCAGCATCTCATCGGCGCCCCACACGACGTCGAAGCGGCCGTTGTTGAGTTCCCGACATGCTTGGAATTCGAAAACTTTGTGGGCTGTGTATTTGAGGCCGACCAGGTTAGGAATCCGCAAGCCCGCCGCGGACATGAAATCGACCATGTCGACCGAAGTGCCGGTGAACGCCGGAATGTGGTAGTAGTAGAACGGCAATTCCGGCGCGCCGCCGGCGATCTGCGCGGCGCAATCGACGAGCATCTGCATCGTCTCGATTTTGTAGTAGAAGGGCGGAATTGCCGAGAAGGCGTCGGCGCCGCATCGCTGGGCGTGACTCGCCAGCTGCCGGGCCTCGGCGATCGAGTTGTGCCCGACCTGCACGATCGTTCTCAGCCGCCCCTTGGCCGCGCTGATGTACGCCTCGGCGACGTCGCAACGCTCAACGCCGGTAAGCGAGACCCCTTCGCCTGTGCTGCCGCAGATGTAGATACCGCGGACGCCCGAGCGTTCCAAGTGGTTGACCATCGCGGGGACGGCGTCGAGGTTGAGCGAACCATCCTCGTGCATCGGGGTGTAGGTCGCAGCAATTAATCCCGTGAGGGGTTGAGTCATGTCCGATCGAGCTCCGATGCAAGAACCACAGCCGCCTGCCGGGAAAATCCCCGGAATGGCCGTGGCGAGATTGGTTTTAAGGGTAGTTGAACTGGCCGTCGAAAATGCACGAATCTTTCGCGGAGGACTCGCACGACGGGTATTTTTTCGCCGCCAAACGGGAGCGAAGCCGCCGACTGCGAGGCGTCAAAGCCCCGTTTTCCGGCCGAAATCTAACTTAAACTAAAAATTCCCAATAATCCAGTAATATTCCATCGACAATCATACTGAGCCCAAGTAAGCTTTCGGAAGTGGGATTCCAAATGCCCCCGGTCCACTTGCGTTTCCGGTTCCGTCCCTCCGCCGACGCCGCTCAAGATGGCTGAAGTCGCTACCACAACGCCGAAGATCGTCGACCTGGCGGACCAGTTGGTGGCCGATATCCACCAGCGGAAACTCCAGCCGGGCGATCGTTATCTGACGACGGCCGATGCGTCGCGGATGCTCGGCGTTGGCAACGGCGTAGCGAATCGCGCTCTGCAGCTGTTGGAACGCCGCCAAGTGATCACGCGGCAGCAGCGGCGCGGGGCGTTCATCTCCGGGCCCGTTCAGCAAAGCTCCCCTGCCCCGTTGCGGCGGGTTCACTTTCTCGTTCACCAGAATTACCTCACCTCCGAAGGCATCGGCAACGACTTGGTGCTTCTCGGGATTCAAGAGGAACTTCCTGGCGTGCACGTGCAGATCAGCTTTCTGCCGACGATGAACGCGAAGGAGTTCGTCGCCGAGCTGATCGACGATTCGCTCACGGCGAAGACCCGGGACGGATTCATCCTGGTCCGTACGCCGCACGATGTGCAGCAGCTCGTTTGCGATCGCGGCGTCCCGGGAGTCGTCTACGGCGCCCGCTACCCCGGCATCACGCGGCTGACGCGGTTCGACCGCGATATGTCGGCGATCGGCGAATTGGCGGCGAACTATCTACTCGAACGCGGCCACCGCCAGATTGGTTACCTCTCACGCCAGCAAGTCTTGCCGGGCGATCACGACACCATGGACGCCTTCCGGCGTTGCGTCGGCGAGCGCGGGCTCCTGGCTCACCAGCTCATCGAGCGGTTCCTTCCCTCGTCGACGGAAGTCTGTGAAGCCGAGGTTCGCCATCTGCTGGCTCGCGATGATCGACCTACAGGATTTATCTGCCGCTCGCGGCTGATGGCCGACGCCGTCGCCAATGTCGTGGCGGAGCAAGGGTTGGAACTTTACCGCGACGTCGACGTCGTGGTGTGCGACTACTACTTGTTACCAAATCAACAGCCTGCCTACGTGTTCCCGCGTCCGATTTACTCGGCCGAGGAGCAAGGCAAGCGGATGGCCCGCCTGCTGGCGGCGCAGTCGCGCGGCGAGGCTGCCGGCGACCAGATTATTCCCGTCGAGCTCGATGCAATGGCAGCGGCGAGCGACGACAGCGCAGGACTGAAGCGGTCGGTCTAGCACGAACTTTTCCCAACGGCCAAGCGGACCGTTGAAACGCGGGCACGGGCTCGACCCGGCCGGCAGCGAGCGCCTAGGCGCTGCTCGCATGACGAAGGAACTGATGAGCGTGGAATTGCACGTCTGCAAAGTTGTTTGCCGAAAGCTAGCCGTCGTTGCGGGCGTGGTCGCCGCATCCTGCGCGCCGGCGCCCCAGGCGACTGCCGGCGTCTTCAAAGTTCCGGTCTACCAGTCGGGAACCGAGGGCTACAACATCTACCGCATTCCCACGATGGTGAAGGCGGCCAACGGCGATTTGCTTGCCTTCGCCGAAGCCCGCGAGGGAGGCGACGCGAGTGAGATCGACATTGTCGTCAAACGCTCGACGAACGCTGGTAAAACGTGGAGCCCGCTTGAAGTCGTGCAAGACAACGCCGACTTTCGCCAATATTTCCCCGCCGGCCAAACGCCGCCGCCGATTACCGTCGGCAATCAATCGCCGGTGGTCGACATGCTCGATCCTGCCCACCCCGGCCGGATCTGGTTGCCGTTCACGCTGGAGAATGATCGCGTCTTCATTTCCTACAGCGACGACCATGGCGTTACTTGGTCGAACCAGGTCGAAATCACGTCGACTGCTAAGAATCCAACGTGGGATTGGTACGCGACGGGGCCAGTGCAAGGAATTCAACTAACACGCGGCGATCACGCCGGTCGCCTGATCATCCCCTCCGATCACGGGGCCCCGAACGCGGCGCAAGGCGCTCACGTCCTCTACAGCGACGATCACGGCCAAACGTGGCAAATCGGCGCCGTCGACACGAATGTCCGAAGCCAGTCCGACTCGTCGCCGAACGAAAACTTCGCCGTCGAACTTGTTGATGGACGCGTTTACTTCAATGCTCGCGATGGCCATGCCGACAATCCTGGCAATCGCGTCTTCGCCTACAGTAGCGACGGCGGAATGACGTACGATCAGCCGCAGTTCGTCCACGATCCACGGATCACGACGCCGGTCGTGCAGAACTCCGGAATCCGCTTCCGCGCCGTCGACGAAGGCGATGCGGAGAACGTCATTCTTTACTCGGGCCCCGGGAATGCATCGGCTCGGCGAGATCTCACGATTCGCGTCAGCAACGACGAAACGGCGTCTTGGAGCAAGTCGACAGTCATTCACCAGGGCCCCGCGGCCTACTCCGATCTCGTGAAGCTCAATGACGAGCGGTTCGGCGTCCTGTTCGAGGCGGGCGATTCGCTCTACGACGAGATTCTGTTCGCCTACATGGATTACGACGATCTCGATCCCGCGCCGTGGAACGGAGTTCACGGCGACGTCGATCAAGACGGCGTCTTCAATCAGCAAGACGTGTCGGCGTTCATCGCCGCCTGGACTCCGCTATCGGGCGAGTACTTTTTGGGCGGCGTCGACAGCTACGCGAATGGCGATCTTAATTTCGACGGCCGCCTGAGCTTGGCCGACGTGTTCGAACTTCGTCAGCAACTTATCGCGAGCGGGCTTTCAGCTGAAGGGCTGGCTCAACTCACGCAAGTCCCTGAAGCCAGTTCCCTGCAGTTGTTCGTGATCGGCCTGATCACCTGCGCCTTGCGCGGCACGCCTTGACCGGCCAGCAACCGGACGAGTCGACGTCACGCAGTGTGGAAAAAATTTCGGCAACCAAAGAGTGCGGCCTGTGCGGCGTGCGCTGACGGCAAATCGGCGACCGCGCACTGCTTTTCGACTTATCAAGGATACTCTCGATGACTCGCATACCAAAATTATTGTTCACGGCGGCGATCCTTACCTCGATCACTCTCCTCATCGCTAACCCAGTGATGGCTGAAGCCGTCTTCTCGTACGACTCCTCGCTCGGCACGCTGCCGACGGCGCAGGGATGGACGGCGTTCGAGGTCGATACGACAGGGCCGCTCACGGCGGCGAATGTCGCCGGCACGGCAGCAGCGAACGCCAATGCGGTGATCGAAACCGTCGGCGGCGTGCCCACGCTCCACATGCGCGACACGCTTAGCGACACCGGCTTCGACTTGCCGAGTTACCTCTACGCTTGGACGACGCAACAACAGGAGACGCTGCTGCAAAAAGGGGTGAAGTTCACCATGGTGTGGCAAGGCCTCACTGCGGGAGCGAGCAACGGCAATGTTCGCTTTGGTTTTAACAACACGCAGTTCGAAGCCCAAAACAGCAACATTCCGGCCGACCGCACAATCGAGGTGACGAATTTCAGCTCGACGCTTGCGCCGCTCGATGGCCAGTTTCACACACTGACGATCTACGGCCGCAAAGTAGGCACGGAGTTCATCTTTAGCTTGAGCGTCGATGGCGCCGCAGAAGTTTCTCGCAGCATCATCGTCAACCCTGCGCCGACGCAGCTCGAATCGGCCGTCTATTTTGGCGGCAACTCAAGCGCGAGCCTCGGTTCCGACTTTCTTGTTCGCACGATCACGATGGAGACGTTGCCGCTGACGGCGACGATCGATCGCAACGCCGGCCCGCGCGGCACGCTGAAGATCGTCAACAACTCGACGCCGCTAAACATCGTGGGCTATTCGATCGCATCCGCCGGCGGCGGCCTCGATCCGACGGGGTGGACTTCGATTACCGACGCCTACGACGCCGGCGGCAATCAGTCGGTCGATCCCAACGATCAATGGGCCAAGCTGAGCGGCGCCTCCGTTCGGAACAACCTTGCCGAGTTCGAACCGGACGGCGACGGCGCGAACTTTGCCACGGGGCAAACGATCAATCTCGGGAATGTCTGGGTGCAGAGCCCGACGGAAGACCTAGCCGTCGAGTTGTTGCTCGCCGATGGATCGGTCGTGCCAGTCCACATCGGCTACTACGGTAACGGCAATCAACGCTTTAAGTTCGGCGATCTCGACTTCGACGGCGATTTCGACGTCGCCGATTTCCAAACAAAGTTTCGCCTCAGCTTCGGCACCAACACGCTCGCTAAGTCGGAAGCGGAACGCTATCAGGCGGGCGACTTCAACTCAGACGGGATCGTCGACGAGTTCGACTTTCTGAAGCTTAACAGCGCGTACCTAGCGGCCAATCCAGGGGCAGCGCCGCTATCGTTCGCGATTCCAGAGCCCGCCACCGCTGGTTTGCTGGCCATGGGAGCAATGTTGCTCGCTTGCGGCCGTCGCGCACGGGGGCGTGCCCGGCGTGCCGGAGCGGCAACGATCGCAACAACAGTCGCGGCAGCGATCTTCGTCACCGGCAGCACCGGCGCGAATGCTGCGGACCTCATCGCCCATTGGAAGTTCGACGAAGCAGCCGGGGCTACGACCGCGGCCGACGCGATCGGCGGCGTTCACAACGCCACGAAAGCGGGCAACGTCAACTCGGGCGCGGCTGGCATCATCGGCAGCGCCTGGCAGTTTGGCGGAACCACGGCCGACCATCTAGCAGTCGCCACCTCCGCCAGCAACGACGCGTTGCTCACTCTCGGGGAAAACTTCTCCGTCTCCGGTTGGGTGAAGACCTCCGCGACCACGCTCGGCACGATGTTCAGCATCTCCGACAACAGCGTCGCGAACGAAGAAGTAATGTTCCGGGCCGTCAGCGATCAGGGCCCGCTGGGCATCGCGTCGGGGAGCGCCGACTTCTCGGGCCGGCCTACCGTCGGCACCGGCGAAGCGGTCACGGTCAGCAAGGTGAACACTGGCCAGTGGCGATTTCTCACTTACGCTCAGAACACCTCCGGCTGGAGCTTGTACGTCGACGGCGTGCTGGAAGATAGCGGCGTCGCTGCCGATGGCTTGGCCAGTCCTGCGGCGATTGGCGCCAACATCGTCACCATTGGCGCCCACAACCGGATGGGAACGACCACGCCGGGATACACCTGGGCGCTAAACGGCGCCATCGACGATCTCGCCGTATGGAATGGCCGTCTCACCAACGGCGAAGTACAGAACCGTTACCTCGCCGGCCTTAACGGGATCAACGCGGCGACGCCCTTCACGGCCCAGCTGGCGCTTAAGGTGAACGAGACGACGGGCGCCGTGTCGCTGGTGAACACGTCGGGCGTCGCGTTCGACGTCGACCTCTATCGCGTTCGCAGCGCCGGCAACTCGCTGGCTCCTGGGCAATGGCTGAGCCTCGACGACTCGAGCTTCGATTCGAACGTCTGGAGCGAACTCGCGGCGACGGCTGGCAAGGTCTCGGAAGGCGCCTTCGGCGAGTCGACGCTGTTGGCGACTGGCATGTCCGACGTCAGCCTGGGCACGCTCTACAACAAGACGATCAACGCAAAGGATCTGGTCTTCGAATATCACGTCGCTGGGACGCCCGAGACGGTTCTTTACACTGGCGCCGTCTCTTATGTGACCGGCGGAGCCTCGGGAGCCGACTTCGATGCGAACGGCATCGTCGACGGGGCCGACTTCCTCCGTTGGCAACGCAACTTTGGCATCAGCAACGGGTCAGCTACGAAGGCTCAAGGCGACGCCAATGGCGATGGCAACGTCAACGCCGCCGACCTTACCGTGTGGAAAACCCAGTTCGGCACGCCCGGCAGCGCCACGAGCACTGTCGCCGCGGTACCTGAACCGGCGACGTTCGCCCTTGCGGCATTGACGTTGGCGGCGATCCTCGTCGTGCATCAGCGTCCTAAACGCTTGGCGGCGGCTCGCTCGGTCGCGTGCGGCACGGCGGCCATGCTCGCCCTATCGGTAACGACGGCCACGGCGGCTGTCACGGTCGACCGCAACTACCGCCTCGGCGACGACGGAGCCGAAGGCGCCTCGATTGGCGCAGTGCTCGGCTCTGGAAACGGGTTTAGTTCAACCTTCGATAGCGCAGGCACGAATGGCGCCGGTGACCTCCAGGATCTCAATGTTGCTGGCGGGCCGACGTACATTAGCGTCAGCGATCGCCCTGGCGCCGGCAGCACGCGCGGGGCTTCGTTCGATGGAGTCGACGACTATCTGTGGACGCCGATCCATCTGGCTGTCCCGAGCGACGTCTGGGACAGCACAACGCTCTTTCCCTCAACGCCTTTCCCCCACAACTACGAGGGGATTCGCGGCCAGATGATGCAGCTGTGGGTGAAGCCCAACAGCGCTCAGCAGAATGTTCGCCAGGAGATTATCAACAACACCGGCGAGCATGGCGTCGTTATCACCGAAGACAACAAGTGGGGCCTCCTTTCCGACGCCGAACCGGTGATCAACTCCGGCGCCGCCGTCGGCTTTAATCAGTGGTCGCACGTGCAAATGATCAGCGGGTTCAGCGACCGCGTGAACGGCCGGTCCAACGTCGGCGGCGCGCTGCTGATCAACGGCGTTGCAGTCGCGGCGCGCAACGACGCGGTCGAGTTCAACGTCAACCAGCTGCTAACGGTTGGCGGCTCGCGGGTGACGCAAGATCTGCCCATAACCAATCCGTTCCGCGGGGTGATCGACGACGTGAAGGTCTCGGTTTGGGGAACGAGTTCCGCAAACGCCGCGAACTATGGCACGCTCAACCTTGCCACCGACAATGAGTGGATCGCGACGCAGCTGGCCGGCAAGCCGCTCGCCGACGTCAACCTCGACGGCGTGGTCTCCGGAACAGGGACGGGCCCCGCCGCGACCGACGACGTCACGAAGATGCTCCAAGGCTGGGGGACGACGAAGCTCGTCAACGGAGTCCAGTTCGGCGATTGGGCGACGCGGCAGCAAGGCGACCTCAACTTCGACGGTGAAGTCGACCTCTACGACGCGTTTATGTTGCGGCAGGCATTCAAGGGACTCGGACTGGAACTGAACATGGAAGTGTTTGCTGCCGGCGTTCCCGAGCCAACGACGCTTGGCATGGCCGCTGTGGGATTGCTCGCCATTGCACACGCACGCCGTCGCAGGAAATCTTCCGCCCAATAACGCTCTTACTCCCCCATTCGATCTCGCGTCGCACGGACGCCCTGTTTCGACATGAAGAGGTCTCACATGCACTCGCCACTACTCGGCCGCAACCGCTTTGCTCGTCTAGCCGGCTTCACGCTGGTGGAGCTGCTGGTCGTCATCGCGATCATCGGCGTCCTGGTCGCGCTGCTCCTCCCTGCGGTGCAGGCGGCCCGCGAAGCGGCGCGACGCTCCACCTGCCAAAGCAACTTCAAGCAAGTCGGCGTCGCGCTGCAGAACTACCATAGCGCTCACGGTGCGTTTCCAGACGGCACACGCTACACCACGGCCGATACTAACGGCGTTTACAACTTCACGCCGACCAAAGGCATCCCGGCCGGCGCCAACGCGAATAGTTATCCCGGTATGGGCTGGGGCGCATATATCCTTCCCTACATGGAGCAGCAGCAAGTCTTCAGCATGATTGACTTCAACAATGCTCAAGGAAACTTTGCACCGCGATCGTGGGAAGCGGCGGCGACGCTCATCCCCAGCTTCATCTGCCCGAGCGAGCGGAATCAGGAAGCATGGATAGACTGTTGCACCGATAAGGATCACGCGGGCGTTCCCGCGTGGGACTGGCGAATGACGAACATGGCCGGCGTCGCCGATAGCCGGAAGGCGTTCAGCCGCAAGCCGGCTGGACGTGACGATGACGTAAATCACCCGTTCGTGCCGACGCCGTTCGGCAAAGGGATTCTCTACAACTTCAGCGCCGTCGAAGCCCGCCATGTGACCGACGGCCTGAGCAACACGTTCATCATCGGTGAAATGGTTTCTGCCGAAGGGATCGACGCCGCTGGGCAAAAAGTCTGGGTGGCTCACGGTTGGATCACGCGGAATGTCGCCGACTTGGGCCAGGGGGTAAACGGTCCGCAATCGGTGCCGGGCGGCCGCGACGATACGGTCGATCCGTTCGACGGCGACGGCGGCAATCGCCATGACGAATTCCACCGCGAGCATGGCTTTGCGAGTTGGCATCCGGGCGGCGCGCACTTTGCGTTCGCCGATGGCAGCGTCCAGTTTTTCGGTGAAAACACTGATGCACTCGTTCTTTGGGCTCACGCCACCAAAGCGGACGACGACATTGTCAGCGGCGGATCAGCGAGCGGCGTTGTCACCGGCAGCGACGGCGTTGGCGGCGGCAACCCGCCGCCGCGCTAAGCCTGCGTTCCTGCACTTACGCAGATTTGTTTCGCCATACCTCTCAACAACAGCCATGAAGTTATCAGTACAAGAAGTCCGCGCGACAGGGATGTCGCTGCTTGCCGTCGCTTCCTCGCTTCTATTCGCCGTCGGATGCGGAAACTCTTCCGCCATCGACAAAGTCGTCGTTAGCGGCGTCGTGACGCTAGACGGCCAACCAATTTCCAACGGCGAGATCCGCTTCATTCCCACTTCGGGGACGATTGGACCAGTCTCCGGCGGGGCGATCAAGGATGGAGCCTACACCGCTCAAGCTAAAGGAGGCGTCCCCATCGGCACGCACCAAGTCGAGATCAAGGCATACCGCGCGAATCCGAAGAGTAAGACGGCCAGCGCCGAAGGGGGGGCCGCCGAGCAGTTTCTTGACGCCCGCTACAACGCGCAAACGACGCTCACCGCCACGATCGAGCCTGACACTGAAACAAAAGATTTTCAACTCACCAGTAAGTAAGCACGCTTGATTCGCCTCTTCAATTCTGCATCACTTCGAACCCACCGCGAGGGACTAATGATGAACACCCGTGCCACGCTTCTCTACGCCTCACTTTGTGCGGTGTTTGTGGGGGCGTTCAGTGCTCCGCCGGCATCAGCCGCGTTTCTATTCTCCTATGACGCCTCGACCGGACAGCTCCCGACGGACCAAGGTTGGCTCGCCTACGAAGTCGACCTCGACGGCCCGTTGACTGCCGCGAATGGCAGCGGGACGACCGCCAACAACGCGAACGTCGCGCTGGAGACGCTCGCCGGCGGTCCAGCGCTCCACATCCGCGACACGCTCACCGACGCGTCGGTCGATCTTCCCAACTACTACTACGCCTGGACGTCCGCCCAGCAGCAGGCGTTGCTGACGCAAGGCTTGAAGTTCACGATGGTCTGGCAAGGGCTCGCCACCACCAGCTCAGGCAAAGGCAACCTGCGGTTCGGCTTCAACGGCACCGAGTTCGAAACGCAAGCCGCCAACATTGGCGCTGATCAGGCGATCGAAGTCCTCGGGTTCAGCTCGACGCTCGCTGCGATCGACGGCGCCTTCCACACGCTGGTCGTGAGCGGGCAAATGAACGCCGGCAACTTCGAATTTTCGTATACTGTCGACGGCGGCGCGAGCGTCGCGCTGCCGATCATTGTCAATCCCTCGCCGACGCAGATTGAATCCGCTCTCTATTTCGGAGCCCAGTCGGGAGCCAACCGCGGCGCCGATTTCTATGTCCGTTCGGTGGTGATGGAGACGCTCAATGTGCCGGAGCCGACGACGGCTTCGCTCTGCGTCATCGGCTTGGTTGCGTTGGCTTGGCATCGAAAGAATGGTTAGCTCGTATGAAAGTGATCAACGTCGCGGATGACGTGAAAGGATTGTGGGCGGCCATCCCCATGCCGTGGAATGCCGCCGGCCGACTCGACGAAGCGATCTTCGCACGCAACGTCGATCGGCTGGCGGAGGCCCGCGTCGACGGCATTTACACCACCGACGCCGACGGTGAGTTTTACGCGATTGAACTCGACGAGTTTCGCTCGATCATCGTTCAGTTCGCGCGGGCGATGGAACGCGTCGATTGCCGAGCTCAAGTCGGCGTCACGTGGACGAACACGCAAGGCATCATCGATCGCATACGAGTTTGCCTAGACCACGGCATCAACACGTTCCACATCTGCTACCCCTACTTCATGCCGCTCAACGCCGGCGACGTGCGGCGGTTTTGGAACGAACTGGCCGAAGCGGCGCCCGCGGCGCGCTGGATTCACTACAACACGCCGCGTGGTCATGTTCGCATGCTTGGCGCCGAGTACCGCGCGCTTGTCGCCGAGTTTCCTGAACAATTCATCGGCACGAAGCTCGGCACGCAGAACTATCTCGAGCTCTCCGACATCATTGGCGCCACGCCGCAGCTTTCGCACATCCTCACCGACTTCACGGTCGTCCCCGGGATGCTGCTGGGGGGCCGCGGCACGTACAGCTTCTGGGTGAACTCGCTTCCCGCATGGCAGAGGCGGCTTGTCGACCTCTGCCAACGGGGCGAGTGGGACACGGCGTCGGCGATGCAGCGCAAGTTCAACCTCTGGGAAACTTCGTGCGTCGAGCAATACGTTCGTCGCGGTTATCTCCACGGCATCATTGGCAAGGCCCGTGCGGCGGCGAGCGGATTTCTGGAGGATAACGGCCGGACGCGTTCGCCCTATCAGCCGTTGCCGGCCGTAGATGCGGGGCGACTGGCCGCCGACTTCCGCGATTGGTGGTCGGAGGAACTCGCTGCCGAACGTTTTTCCGCCAGCCTTTAGCCATTTAGACAATAATCTGATCAAGACTATGAAGATGCTTCGCCTATTTGATGTAACGCGCGCCCTGCTGGCCACGACGTTCTGTTTCTCTTCGGCCTGCTTCGCGCCAGCGCCGCTCATCGCCGCAGAAACGAAAGCGGCAGCGGCGGCCGAGCCCTACTTCTACACGCAGCCCCTCTTTGAAGCCGGCCGCGACGGCTATCGCTGCTACCGCATCCCCGCGATCGCGGTCGCGCCGAAGGGGGCGATCCTCGCCGCCGCCGCCGGTCGTTTCAACGGCCACGGCGATTGGTCAAACACCGACCTCATGCTCCGCCGCAGCACCGACGCCGGCCAAACTTGGGACGAGCAGCAAGTCCTCGTGAACGATGGCGTCAACACGGTCGACAACCCATGCTTCATCGTCGACGCCAAGAACGGCGAAGTTCACCTGATGTACCAAGTCGCTTACCAGCGCGCCTATTTGAAGACGAGCCGCGACGACGGCGCCACATGGTCGGCCCCGCACGAGATCACGTCGGCATTCGACGAGTTCCGCACCCGCGACGGTTACGAGTGGCAAGTGATTGCGATGGGCCCCGGCCACGGCATCACGCTCAAAACTGGCCGGCTCGTCGTGCCAGTATGGCTCGCAACCGACAAACGCCATCGCCCGTCGATTTCGACGACGGTCTACAGCGACGATCGAGGCGAGACCTGGCATGCCGGCGACGTAATCGTCGCCACGACCGACGAGACGCCGAACCCGAGCGAGACGGAACTGGTCGAACTCTCCGACGGCCGCGTTCTTGCCAACGTTCGCAACGAATCGAAACGCCACCGCCGGCTCTTCTCAACCAGTGCCGACGGCGCCAAGGGGTGGAGCAAGCCGGAGTTCCAAGAAGCTCTCTACGAGCCGATCTGCATGGGTGGGAACGCGACGCTCGTCGACGACGCCGGCAAGACGACCGCCCTGCTCTACTCCTATCCGAACAGCGGTCCCGGCACTGGCCCGACCGGCAAGGAGGGCAACCGCGAACGCCGCAATCTGTCGGTCCGCCTTAGCGGCGACGATGGTAAGACCTGGAGTGTCCCGCGCGTTGTCGACGCCGGCCCCAGCGGCTACAGCGACCTTGCGGTAGATCCCGATGGAACGGTCTACCTATTTTACGAAGCGAAGAGCTTGGAGCCGAAGGGCCCCTTCATCCCCGCCACGCTGACGCTGGTTCGTTTCAACCGCGCGTGGTTGGATCAGGAAGAGCAGAAGTAAAATCGCGGCAATCGAGTGATCGCCAAAAAAAGAAGCGAGCCCCCGCGCCATCGGCGCAAGGGCTCGCTCGGTTCATCGTTGCGAGCAATTACCCCTTATGCTCGCGAACGGCGAATGCTGATCAGCCCCAGCGAAGCCAGCGCCGCCATTGCAATGGAGGCTGGTTCCGGCACGGGCGCCGACGAATAGTGAATGTCGGCGAACGTCGTGTTCGCGAATTCATTCGGGTTGGTGAGATTCGGAGCCGTCTGCGTGTACATCGACACCGAGTAGTTCACCGGGCCGCCTTCCAGATTGGCGTAGGGAAGCTGGCCGCTCGTTTCGAGCCCCAAGCCGCGATTGATGAAGTACTCGATCGTGCTTTGAGCTGGGCCGTTGCCGTCGCCGGCGGCCCGCATCGTGAAGCCCATCAGGATCGGCGTGCCGGCGACGTAACCGTTGCCGTCGGAGAGCTTGCCGAAGAGCTTGAAGGGAGCCCCGCCGCCGAAGGCGACGATTTCGCCGGCGTCGGAATTGATGATGAACGACGCGGTGCCCGTGATTTGGCTGTCGATGTGAAAGCCCGCTTCCTTACGCGGAGAATTCGAGCCGACGGCGAGCGTGACGGTCGTCCACACGGTGTACGAATCGTCGATGCTGAAGAGCTGATTGCTGGCGCCTAGGTCGGGCGAAAGCGTGACGTCGTGGCGATTGGCGAAATTGCCGCCGACGCCGTCGTTGACGAATCCAGATTCGTTGATCGTCACGGTGCTCGGGGCGCCGAGATTGACGCTGTTGCCGTTCGCGGTGACGAGGTTCGTCGTCGTGAAGTCGTTGAAGACTCGCGTCGACAGTTTCAGGCCGTTGATTGCGGGCCCGGCCAAGGCGACCTGAGCACCGAGGCAAGCCGCTATCGCGGCTGACAGAACCAACATTCTTTTCATTATTCGATCCTCCCCAATCAATGAAGTTGACCACTGCTGACAATTGCGGCGACGCCCATGCGAACGCATGGTGAAGAGACGTCGCATCGTTAGTTACAACTGACTCGCATCGACGACCTCTTCGCCATTTTTGCTGCCGAGAGCGTTGAACACGGCCACGTCGATATTAAAGCTGTGCTGGTGCACCGAGCCGTCGGCAAACGCCGAGTTGATGCCGCTGGTGTGAGCGGAGCCGAAGAAGAACACGTCTTGGCCCCCGGTGCAGTATTGCGAGACTTGCGGATCGCCGTTGAAGCAGACTGATAGATCGCCGTCGCTCAGCGGGGGAAGGGCCGTCAGCCGGATGGTGTCCGGATCCCAGCCATCCGACCAGCCGCGATCGTCGGATCGCGAGCCGTTGCCGGAGCCGTCCATATTGCCTTCATAGAGGTCGCTGCGGACGACTTTTTCGCTGATGACCAGCGTGTTGCTGAGGCCGTCGGTGATTTCTTGGACCTTCGTGGCCGAAGGCGCGCCGTTGGGCCGTTCGCCAACGGCTGGAGCGCTCGCTGTGGCGGCGGTCGTCATTTTCCAAGGCGTGCGGACGATGACGCCGTCGAAGACGGACGAAGGATCTGGTTGCCCATTGCTACGGCACCAAAATGCCTCGTTGGCAACGGTCCATTCTGTGCCGCCTTTGAATGGATTGACTTGGGACAGTGCGTATCTTACTCCAGCGTTGGCGCCGAGCTGTGGGCATCTGAGCGTCATCGGTTGCGCGGCGGCGTAGTCCATCAACGCGTTGTTTGAACCGCCGGTCGATGTTCTACGCGACGGACAGTTATAGGCCGGCACCACTGTCTTTGTTAGCAGGGCGTTGGTCACGAGTCCCTTCACCGCATTTTGTTCTAAGTACGGCAGCAGCTGGTACGCCCAGCCGAGCCCCTGCTTGTTGGCGCCGTTGGGCGTGCCTGGGTTCGAAGTTCCGCCGCTCGTGAAATTGGCGATATCGGGGTTCGGTCCAACGCCACCCGTAGGGAAGATACGCTGTGCGCTGAGATGGTTCTGCATCGCCAAGCCCATCTGCTTCAATCTGTTGGCGCAGTCAGTGCGCCGCGCCGCCTCGCGCGCGGCTTGCACCGCCGGCAATAGCAGCGCCACCAGCACGCCGATGATCGCGATGACCACGAGGAGCTCCACTAGCGTGAAGCCGCGAATCCTAGAGCGGAATTGACGTCCCATGACAAGTTCCTCGACCAAAAGCCACTTCTCTGTCACTTCGTTTCCGACGCACTTTTACCCTGCCCTGTCGCCGTCGCTCAGTTGCTGCGACGCCCACGCTGTCCGCGCGAGGAATAGCCGATGAGTGCCAACGCAACGCATGCGCCAGCAAGCGAGGCAGGTTCAGGCACCGCCTGCACCGCCGCGGCAGCCGACGGCTGCCCGAAGCGATCCTTCCAAACAGTCAGGTCAGCCGCATTGACGGCGCCATCCGCATTGGCGTCGCCGACGCCATTCGTCGCGCCGGCGGCTGTGCCGAATCCACGCTGCCAAATCAAGAAGTCTTTGCCGTCGACGATACCGTCGTTGTTGAAGTCTGCATCGTTCGCCGGCGCCGCCGCCAGCGTCAGCGACAGATCGTCGAAGAACGCGCTTTGCGGATTGGCTCCGGAGTTGACGCCGTCGTTCATGATCGCCGAGACGCGTACATTCACCGCGCCCGCGGGGGCGATGCCGTTCACCGAGTATTGACGCCACGTATTGTCATTCAACTGACCAGCCGTCTTCAGATTAACCGTCACTGGCGTGCCGATGACAACGTTGCCTGCATCGAGGAAGGCGAGTTCGATCAACGTTTGCGTCGGCGAAGGCGAGCCCGAAATCGCCGCCAGTCCTCCTGAATAGTTCGTCTCCCACTTCGACCAAGCGGAGAAGGTGTAGTTGCCTCCCACGGTGGCCGCAACAGTTTGCGAGAGCGTGGCGTCCGAAGGATCGGCCAGCGAACCGGAGAATGCCTTGAGCCATACGCCGTTAGCGCCCGGCGCTTGACGATTGGCGAAGCTCGCTCCGCCTGCCGTGTCGCGACCACTGGGCGATTCGGTGAGCGTGAAGGAGCCGGGGAACTCGGGCGGCAACAGGTTGAAGTTCGGGTTCGCGAGTTTCTCGGTCGTCGGCGCACTCGATCCCGTCAGCGAGAAGTTGTCGACGAAGGCCGATTGGCTGGGGTTCGTGTTGAAGACGCCGTTGAGCATCGAGGCGCTGACGCGGATGTTTGCCGTGCCGGCAGGCGCCGCACCGCTCAGCGTGTGCTGAATCCACGTGTTGTTATTTGGGACAGGCCCGCGCGCCGTGCGTAGATCCATGGTGATTGGAGTGCCGATCACGCTGTTGCTGGCATCCAAGAATGCCATTTCGAACAGGGTGTTAGTCGGCGAAGGCACCGTACCGGTCTGCCCCGGGTCCAGCGGCGAGAAGAAGTCGAGATTGGTCACGCCGCCCGCATAGTTCTGCTCGAACTTGGACCAACCGGTAAAGGTGTAGTTCTCACTGGCAACGCCGGGAACGATTTGCGAGATGACGCCGTTGACCATTTCCGTCGACGTATCGCCCGCGGCCCAAGGGCGTAACCAAATGCCATACTCGCCGGTAACCGAGGCCGGTTGATTGGCAAAGCCCTCGCGAGTCACGGAATTGACTTCAGCCGATGATCCTGTGCGGAATTCTTGCAGCGTCCAATTCGGGACTTCGATCGACTGAACTTCCAAATCGCCATTGAGCAAGAGATTCTGTGCGCGAACCGGCGACGAAATGACGCAGGCGATGAGCGAGCAAGCGATCAAGCATGAGGGAAGCAAACGTTTCATCGGTGACATCTCCTGAGACGGCGCGACGCTCGTGAGCAATGCTTCACGGGCGGCCGTTAACGGTGAACTCAATTGAGGATGAGCGATTGGTTTCGAAGAGTGGCTGAGTCGAAAAGAGTAGTTGGCCGCATTGACGTAGCGGCTAGCAATTCAATCCAGCTGAAAAGTTTTGATTCGTCGCGATGCAACGCATCGATTGTCTCGAACGCGATCGGGTAGGCGTCCGTGTGCGAACAGACTTGCTTGGATGAGATTTGCCGCTGACCCTTAACCTACGCCGACGATATGAATACTGCAAGCGCTTTCAGTGCTATTTTTCTAGGGATTTTCCGAATGGATCCCAGATACGACAAGGTGCTGGCGCGGCCAAAACTTCGCTGCCCAGCCCACGAGACTAGCTAAAATGATGCCGGCCGAAGGCTCCGGAACGGTCTGGCTAGAGGTTTCGCTCGCTGCTCCACTCCCAGAGCCCCGTTGCCAGCGTAAAAAGTCTGCCCCGTCGACGTCGCCGTCGCCGTCTGTATCGCCGTTAGCTGGCGTCGCCCCCGCTGCATCGCCAAAGCCGTTTTTCCAAATGCTGAGGTCCGCGGCATCGACGACGCCATTTCCATTGAGATCGCCGTCGACGAATACCTCGTCGAGGGCTGACCTGACGCCGGGCAAATTCGCGAAATCTCGAGAAGCGCTCTGCTCCCCTTCCAAGTACTCCAAGAGGGCCATCGTCGACAACACGACGTTCCAGTTGTCTTGCGAAGCGGGAACATTCGTTGGCCCGGACGCCCCCGTCGCCCACCGCGCGGAGTCGGCGATCCCCAGCGGCCCGTGCAAGTTGCCGTCGTCCAGCAGCGTGCGGAGCGCCTCTTCGGCGCCCGGAGCGCCGGCCAGCAGCGCGAAGCAGACGCTCCACGGCATGAACAGATCGGACTGGCCGAAGTTGTTGTAAAGGCTGTACTGCTGATAGCCCCCCGTGCCGCCGTCGCCTGCATCTGGCTGGAAGAGTTCAGTGCGTCCGAGTTGCGCGAGCTTCGCAGCCGTTTCGCGTTCGTAGCGGACGAAGTTTTGCCAGGGATTCGTCGCCAACGAGCGGTTCGGGTAGTTGTCGACGCCGCGATCCGACGTGTCGACGAACAAGTTCAGCAACGCCTGTTCGAACGGCGCGCGAAACTGCGACTGGCTGTGCGTGAGATGGGCGTCGTCGGCGTTCACCAGGAACACGCGCGAGCGATGGGTATCGGCGTTCCAGCGGCTCTCCAGCGGCACATGGTGTGCATCGGAGACTTCTGCTGCGAGCGAGATGGTCTTTCCTTCGTTCGTGTAGCCATCGTACGTGCCAGCAGTGAAACCAGACGCGGGTAGATAGGCGAGACGAAATCCGTTGGGCGCGGCGAACGCGTCGAGTTTGAATCTGTTCTCGACCGAATTGATTACTGCCGCCAGGGGCGCGGGCGTCGTCGGCTGCGACTTGTAACGGTGAAGCGCCAACGCGATGAACGATGCATCAATGCTCGACTCTTCGTTGGCGCCTCCCGGCAGGCCTGCCGACGCTGGATTGATGAAACGCGTCGGCACATTCGTCGTGAGATTGAGGTTGGTGTTCAGCGACGCCGCGACTTGAGTGGCGAAGGCGTCGGCGTCGGCTTGGCTCACCCAACCTCGGCGGACGGCCGACGGCAACATCCACAGGACGCCGCCGGTGGTGTTCATCGCCGCCACATTGGCGTCGTTGGACGTGTTGTAGATGAGGCCGGTCGCGCGGTTGCGCGCCGTCCAAAGTCCGCTGAACTGCCGCTCGGCCAGTCGCTCGGCAATGCTTGCGATCGGAGCCGTTTGCAAATCAATCGCAGGGCCCTTCTCGCGGAGCTTGAAGTCGTCGAGGTAGATCGAGCCGGAAACGCTGCCCGACTGCGGGGTGACGACGAAACTCGTGACATACGTTCGCGAGAGATCGGGCGTTCCGGTGACGTTCCAACCCGCCGAATTCATGTCGAGCGGCGCCGACAGTTTCGTCCAACCAGGTCCGGCCGGGACGCTAAAGTTGTAGTAGGCTTGGTGAGCGCCGTTGTCGCGATAATCTTTGATTTCATACTTGAGATTGAGCGGCGCGCCCGTGTCGTTGCGCACGTAAGTTTCGAAGCCGTCGTAGCGCGTGAGGTCGCGGGTCTGGCGAAGACTTTGCCCCGCCGTTTGGCTGGCAAAGGTTTGGAAGAAGCCAAATCCTCCCGACGCGATCGTGCCGAGGTTCGCGCGGATCGACGCGGCGCCCGAGTGGACGACGCCCGTCTCGCGCGTGACGCCCGAAATGTTGCCGGCGGAGAACGGGCCCCCCCAGTTGTTGAGAAATTGCGAAGCGCCGAGTTGGCCAGTTCGCTCGCCGTCAAATAGCGTCGTAACGGCCAGATCGCCCGCCGCTGCTCGCGGCGCCGCGAGGAAGTGCGGAGCGGCAGCCATCACGCCGAACGCGAAGAGAAGGAGTGGTCGCATGGTTCAAGGAGTAGCTACGAAGAGAAATTAACGTCGCTGTGCAAGAGGAGAAATCGACTGTCAAAGTAGGGGAATTATCGCGGTCCTTCGCAGGC
The DNA here is from genome assembly GCF_009177095.1 of Lacipirellula parvula. Classification (NCBI taxonomy): domain Bacteria; kingdom Pseudomonadati; phylum Planctomycetota; class Planctomycetia; order Pirellulales; family Lacipirellulaceae; genus Lacipirellula; species Lacipirellula parvula. The sequence goes on along the minus strand of NZ_AP021861.1, from coordinate 4,712,416 downwards.
GTGCATCTCGCCGAACGCTTGCCGCTGCGGCCGGCGGGATCGTCTCCGGCCTACTGACGCGAGCGGGCGTTTTCTCAATGGCAGGCAATCAGCTGCCGCACGAATCGCGAACGATCAGTTTGGATTGCAGGACAAGTTTCGTTGGAGGTTGCTCCACGTTGTCGAAACGTTGGCAAAGCAGATCAATCGCGGCTGCCCCCATTTCGCTCATCGGGACGCGAACGGTGGTCAATCGCGGTCTGGTCATGGAAGCAACGCGGGTGTCGTCAAAGCCGACGACCGGCAAATCGGCCGGCACGGCGAGTTGCGCCGCCAGCGCCGCGTCGATGACGCCAGCAGCCATTTCGTCGTTGGCCGCGAAAACTGCTGCGCCACGGCGAGCCCACTCGCCGACGTTCGCGGCCGCGAGGTCAAACGCCGTGTCGTATTGGTAATCAAGATGGTGAACGTCGTCGGGACCGACTTCAATGCCGAATTCCGCCGTCACCTCGTGGTAGGCGTTGAGGCGTTCCATCGAGTCGATGTTCGTCACGGGACCGCCGACAAAGACGATGCGCCGCAGATCACGACGCCGCAGGAGATGCCGCAGCATCGCAATGGTGCCGGTTCGTTGATCGATCACCACGCTGTCATGCTTCACGCCGTCGACGTCTCCGTCGAGGATGACGAGCGGAACCGTCGCCTTGCGCAGCGTTTCGCGGATGCGAGAGGTGATCTCGGAGATCATCACGACGAGACCGTCGACCATGCCGTGGTCCGCGACGGCCGCCATCAACTCGCTGCCGTCGTCCTTCGCTACGGCTGAAGAAATCATCAGCTTGTAACCGAGTTCCCGCGCACGCAGGTTGGCGCCGCGAATGATCTCGGAGTAGAACTCGCCATGCAGATCGGGCAGCACCAAGCCTAAGATGTGGCTGCGGCGCAGCATCAATCCCCGTGCGAAGACGTTCGGGCTGTAGCCGAGGTCGTTGATTGCCGATTCGACGCGCTTCCTTGTCTCTTCATTGACGATATTGCGACGATTCAGCACCCGTGAAACGGTGCTGATCGACACATTGGCTTTCTTGGCAACGTCTTGAATCGAAATAGGCACGATCGCGATTTCTCCGCCCGCTCCCCAGGCGATGAGAGCGCTTTCATGCCACTATAAGGCGAGCGGTGGGCGGGAGCAACGATTACTCCGTTTTGCATTGGCGCTCCGGAATTGTGCAAAGAATCCGGCGCCTGCCCTGTTTTCGGCGGCAATGCCGCTACAGAAAGAGCTTTAGTCCTCCGGGCAGGACTCTCAAAACCGGGACGATGGCGTGTTTGCCAAGCTGGTTTGCCCGAAGCGGCGGCCCCGCCGGAACCGCTCAGGCTGCGGCTAGGCAACATCACTAAGTTGAATCCTCGTTGCCCTTCATCCGACGTCGAAACGGACCACCTCGCCAAATTTCGCTGCGCGTCGCTGGCGCGGCGCCTTGCGAAATCGACTAGCAGCGAAGCTCAATGCAACATCGTTTTCGACTCGAATCGCTCCATCTCTGGTTAGAACCTTACTCTTGACGTGGGAGCAGCGACGTCACCGGCGAGGCTTGCCGGGAAAGAATGCGTTAACGCGCTGTTGGTAGTCTGCATACTCGGGCCGGCGATCAACGAGCGTCCGTTCCAAGAGCGCAACGCCAGAGATGCGAAGCAACAGCAACGACATGAGCGCCGGGCTCGCGATCATCGCCGCAGCGCCGCCATTTGCAGCAATCAGATAAATTCCCCACCAGACGCAGAAGTCGCCGAAATAGTTTGGATGCCGAGTGAGGCGCCATAGTCCTTGGTCCATCACGCGCCCGTTGTTCGACGGATTGCTCTTGAATCGAGCAAGTTGCCAGTCGCTAACTGTTTCAAAGCAGAATCCGATCAGCCAGATCACGGCGCCCGCTCCGTCGAGCCAACTCAATTGAGATCGGTCGTCGAGCCAAGCCGCTAATTGCACAGGCAGGGCGACAAACCAGACGAGCGCTGCCTGCAAGAGAAAGACGCTAAAGAGGCTAGACCACCAGAATCGCGCGGCGGCTCGTTGCCGCATGGCGGCATATCGTCGGTCCTCGGGTTCTTGGCGTTTCCGCCAGAATAAGTGGATCGACAGTCGCATCCCCCACAGGGTAACCAAAGCGACCAGCCACTTAACGCGCCATGCTGTCGCCCCGACAAAGGCCCACGAAGTCCATGCGAGCAGCACAAACCCCAAGCCCCAACAGACGTCGGCGATGCTCGCATCCCGAAGGCGGACGCTGACCGCCCATAGCATCAGCGACGCCGTCGTGACGATGGCGAGGTTAAGAAGCAGAAGTTCGAGTAACTCTCGCAAAGCGCGGTGTTCCCCCGCATCTCGCTTTGTTCAACGTCAATCTTCGCGTACCCAACGTTTGATTGCCGTCCACATGCAAGCTGGTAGGCGGCATCCGTTCTGATGCGAGTCGAAAGATCAGCCTTCTCGCGCCGGCAGCGGGGCTTATCGAGTTGGACTTGCAGCACGCCAATCGTCCGCTCCTCGAACCCCGCCTCACAGACGCTTAAATAAAAATCCCATAGCCGTATGAACCGCTCGGTGCAGCCGATGTCGCGAACCTCGTCGAGTCGGTCGCGAAACGTTTGGCGCCAGCGACGCAACGTCTCCGCATAGTGCGGAGCAAAATCCTCGACGTGCACAACGCGGAGATCAGTCGCTCGGCCGACCGAAGCGAGGATCGAGCCAAGCGACGGGAGGCAGCCGCCAGGAAAAATATGCCGTTGGATGAAGTCGATGCTATTCAGATAAAGATCGTACCCCTGCTCTGGCATGACGATCGCCTGGATGAGCATCGAGCCGTCGGAGCGGAGCAACTGACTGCAACGGCGAAAGTATTCGTCGAGGCGCTGGTGGCCGACGGCTTCGATCATTTCGATCGAAACGAGCTTATCAAACTGTCCCGCGACGTCGCGATAATCCTGCTGAAGCAGTTCGACTCGCCCCTGGAGTCCTTGGGCGGCAACGGCATTTGTTGCGTAGTCGAACTGAGCTGGCGAGATCGTCGTCGTCGTCACGTGACAGCCGTAGTTACTGGCAGCGTGAATGGCAAAGCCGCCCCATCCGCTTCCGATTTCAACAACGCGGTCATCGGGTTGCAGATTGAGCTTACGGCAGACGCGATCGAATTTTTCCACCGACGCCTCCTCCAACGATGAGCTGACTGCCGGAAACACGCCGCATGAGTACGCCATCGTTTTGTCGAGCCAGAGGCGAAAGAACTCGTTGCCGAGATCGTAGTGCGCAGCAATGTTCCGTTTGCTGCCAGACAGCGAATTGTCTTCGCGCCGGGCTTGGAACCTTCGTACAAGGTTCACGAGCTTTCCCACGACGCCACTCTCGGTGGCGGACAGCGAAGCAGCGTTTCTTGCGAAGATTCGCAGCACGGAAGTCAGATCGTCGCAATCCCAATCGCCGTCGACGTAACCCTCCGCAAGCGCCAAATTGCCGCCCAGCGCTGCTCGGCGAAAGATCGCCTCGTCATGAACAGTCGCCTCGCCGCGTAAGTCAGTCGCGCGTCCGAAGAGCGTTTCGGTGTCTCCCAGGCGTAACGTCAACTGGCCGTCGTCGATGCATGCAAAGCGATCAAACGCCAGGCGACGGGCAGCTGCGTTGATCCAACGCTGAGGACCGATTGGGCTGCGCGACGTCGGAGCCAAGCCGCTCATGAAGAAACCTCCTGAGTTTGCACTTCTGGATTCGAGGAGGACGACCGCGAGTCGGCGATGAAGTCGCTGGCGCCCGCCATTTCGTTCCGCACGCCGTGTTTGGGATGTGGCACGTAGGCAGCGCCTTTCAGCCACAGTCGCAATGCTTGCCAGTAGATTCCGCTGGCGATTTGAACTGTCATCAGCGGGTAGCGGCATAGCACGCGGGCGAGCGCCAAGCCCGTCAGCGCGCGGCGGCGTAGAACCATCGTCGCTTCAAGGGCCGGCTTCGCTCGAACATTCTCCGTACTGGCGTTCGAAATCTTGATTGCCAATGAGTGATCAGGAACGGTTAGCCGAAATCGGTACTCGTACTCCATCTTCAAGAACGGCGAGACGTGCAACCGCTTGGCGGTCGCCGCTCGAAGCGCGCCGTTCTGCACTTGGCCGGCGTCAAGCACGTAGATATGTCGCTCGCCCCACGGCGTATTCGTCACCTCAGCCACGACCGCCGCTAATCGCTCCTCCGCGTCGAAGCAATAATAAAGGCTGATCGGATTGATCACGAAGCTGAAGTATCTTAGGTGAGTCAGCAACCGAATCGGGCCAGCCGGCCTGACGCCAAGTCGCGATTTCACGAGCTCGCGGACTGAATAAGCGAGCGATTCTGCCGGCGGGCCGAAATGATCGTCCCGTCGAAACCACGCCACGTTGGCTCCGCGCGACGACCACAGCCAGCGGTTCGAGAAAAGCGTGGGTAGCTCATCAAGATCGAGGTAAAGCATGAACAGCTTGTAAGCGAACTCATGCGCGAACGGCGCATGGCGCCTATGTCGGACAACGCCTTCGTACAGGCAACTAGCGCGGACCATCAGGAATGCTCCGCGACGAGTGTTTCGGGAGCATCCGCGACCACGCACTGGGGCACGCTGCCGAGGCGGCTCTGCAATGCCTCGACGACGGACAGGGCGCTGACGACGCCGTCTTCGTGAAAGCCATTTCGCCAGTACGCCCCGCAGAATGAAGTCCGATTCGCGTCTAGGAGTTCACGGTGGCGAGCCTGCGCAGCGGTTCGGTTTGACGTGAATACAGGGTGCGCGTAGTCGAATGTGCGAATGACTGACGACGGATTGATTTCCCCCGAATCATTGAGAGTGACGCAGTAAGTTCGCGGCGACTCGATCCCTTGCAGCAGGTTCATGTTGTAGGTGACGGTCGCCGCATCCTCCTTGCAAATGCGGTAATTCCAGCTCGCCCAGGCTCGTGGCGAGCGCGGCAACAGCGTCTCGTCAGTATGCAAAACCGCCCGATTTCGCTGGTAAGGGAAAGCCGAGAGAATCTCAAGTTCCACGCATGTCGCGTCGTTGCCGAGGATACGCAGCGCTTGGTCGCTATGGCATGCGAAAATCACATGATCGAAGCTTCTCGATTCTCCGCCTTCGAGGGTAAGCGCCACGCGGTCGGCTGAGCGGCTGACGCGTACAACGGCAGAGCCAAATCGGATGCGATCGCGAAATCCACGAGTTAGGGCCTCGACGTAGGTCCGCGAGCCCCCGTCGACAACGCGCCACTGCGGCCGGTTTCGAAGCGCTAACAGACCATGTTGCTGGAAGAACTGAATGATGAACTTCACGGGAAACTGCTGAAACGCGCCGCGCGGGCACGACCAGATCGCCGAGCCCATCGGGTGAAGGTAGCGATCGACGAAGTATCGTGACAGGCGGTGGCGCTCACAGAATTGGCCGACCGTCGCTTCATCCGTCAGCGTCGCGAATTCGGCCTGTGAAACGTGATTGAAGCGAAGCACATCAGCCAGCATGCGCAAGTGCGCAGGGTCGACGATGTTGCGCGGCTGGGCGAAAAGAGCCGAGAGCGTGCGGCTGCCGTATTCGTACCCCGTTGCGGCGTCGACGACGCTGAAACTCATCGAGGTGGGGGACGAAGCGACGTCGAGTTCTCGGAGCAGCGCACTGAAGTGCGGATACGTTGCCTCGTTGAACACGATGAAGCCGGTATCGACGGCGTGACAGACGCCCTCCGCCTCGACGTCGACCGTGTTGACGTGCCCGCCCGCGTAGCCGTTGGCCTCGTAGAGAGTCACTTCGTGCTGCTCGCCGAGCTTGTAGGCAGCGACGAGCCCAGAAACACCTGCGCCGATGATTCCGATTCTCATGGGAGGACGATCACCAGCTCATGGTGAGTTTAAAAACGTTCAAAACGTTCAATTCATCCTACGGGAGGCGAATGCCGCCGCCAAGGATTTCCTCGCTCATAATTCAGAGAAATTGCGAAAATAATTCCTTAGTCCGCCGGATATAATCTGTGGCTTCCGAGCTAGCGATGGCGTAAAATCGTTCATATCAACCGGGTTCTCAGCCGCCTAAGCTCCACATGCCCGAATCCTCCGTTTCACCAAAAGTGGCTTCCCGCGCGCTCGGCGTCAGCGAGTCGACGCTCAAGCGCTGGTGCGACCGCGAGATTGTAAAGGTCACGCGGACGGCGGGCGGCCACCGCAAGTTGGCCGTTAACGAAGTCTTGAGGCTGGCGCGACTCCAAGGCCGACCCTTGGCCGCTCCTGAACTTGTCGGCCTGCCGCCGCGCGGCAAGTTCGCTGGCGGCGATGCATCCGAGCAAGCCCACGCCATGGCTACTGCGCTCCTCTCGGGCGGCTACGAATCGGTGCGGCAGATTATTTTCGAACTGCTCGCGAGCAAGTACTCGCTGAGCGAACTCTGCGACCAAGTGATCGCTGGCGCCTTCGCGATCATCGGGGAGCGCTGGGCATGCCAGGAAGCGGACGTCTACCAGGAGCGTCGTGCCTGCGTCATCCTTCACCGCATCCTCGCTGAGATCCGCACCCTGCAAACCCCCTCGGCGTCCGCGTCTGCATTAGGTGCGACGCTCGACGGAGACCACTACTCCTTGGCGTCAACGATGGCAGAACTCGTACTGCGCGACTGCGGCCTGGACGCGACTGCGCTCGGGACGTCAATCCCCGCGGACTCCTGCATTCATGCCGTTCGTTCGCACAGGCCGGCGATGTTCTGGTTAAGCGTATCGCACGTGCCCGACGCCGCGCAGTTTCTCACAGGTTTTGCACGGCTCTCGGCGGCTTGCAATGAGGAGAGCGTCGCTCTTGTCGTCGGCGGCCGAGCACTCACGCCCGAACTTCGAACCGCCATGGTTTATTCCGCTGCCTGCGACACGATGCAGCAACTGGAGAGATTCGCGAACACCCTCCAACGCGGATTGATCTAAAACGCAGCGTTACACGGCGCGCCATGCGTTCGATGAGATCCGTCTCGCCCTTAGCGAAGAAACAAGAATGAGCTCCATCAAATTGTTCGCCGCGTTGGCGCCTATCACGATCATTGTCGACGTGTTGTGGATCGGCGTGCTCATGAAAAGCTTTTACCTGGGCCAGATCGGAGAAATCGCGCGCCGCGAAGGCGGTTCGTTGACGCCGAGGTGGGGGGCGGCTCTCCTTGTCTACTTGGTCATTCCAGCAGGCCTAATCCTATTCGTCCGCCCGTTGCTTGCCGAAGAAAGCCGTTTGATCACGGCCTTGATTCACGGAGCCATCTTCGGCTTCATACTCTACGGCGTCTACGACTTCACAAACTTGGCGACGCTTGAGAAATGGACGGTAAGGATGACCCTCGTCGACGTCGCGTGGGGAATGACATTATGCGGGTCAATGAGCGTCGTCATGGCGCTGCTGGAACGCTGGTTGGCGCGTTGAGCGGAGAGTTTTGCTCCCAGTAGCGGCTGAATGCGCGTCCTAGCGGCCGCGCTGCGCTCGCTGCAACTCCGTCGCGAGATTGGTGCGCTGCGCCTCCACTCCCGAAAGCTCTATCGCCGGCTCTTGAGTAGAACATTCGCAAGAGAGTTGGACGCCGTCATGACGCTTCTCACTGAAGAGCGAGTGGTTGGCGTCCCGCGTTGTCGCTGCAGCGACACCGTCGGAGGCAGTCCGTTGATTTCATCGATTTGCGGAACGAAAGAGTCTGTGGGCGTACGGCGCCGCTGATTCCAAGTAGCGACATTGAGCTTCCGCATAGAGCATGCTGAATGCCAGCGAGGATTTGCCGGAGCCGGAAACGCTCGTGAAAAGGATCAGGGCATTTCTCGGAATATCGGCGTCGATCTTCTCGAGATGATGCTCTCGAGCGTCTCTCACTCGAATGAATTGATCCGGCACGCTCACGGCGGCGCGCTTCTGGTGCAAATTGGGATTTCGAGCCATGGTTGTCGTCGTGTGGCGTCGCGCTAAGAAGCATGCAGGACGCTATCGGACTCTGATGACCGCCGTGCACTCAAACCACCGCCCTGCCCTGAGCGGTTCGCGACGCGGGCTTGCGAACCATCGATAAGGGCGGGATGGCGAAATTTCAGTCGTCGGCGACCCGCCATGCCGCACCGCCCCTGCTGGGAGGGGAATGACTCAAGGTCCGCAATCGCAATGACGCACGATCGGACGCTGAGTATACTGCTCTCCTGCAAGCGTCCACAGCGGCTTTTCTCGGTGTTCGCTCAGAGCATCTCGGCTTTTCACTAACGTATCTCAAGGTTCGCGAAAGCAGTAATGATTCATTCTCAGCGGCAGATGCTTCTTGTCCGTGCCACGCGTTCACTAAGTTTGACTTGCTTCGTAGCTGCAACGGCTGTCGTCGTCTCCTCCGCGAATGCTGCAACCTACACCTGGACGGGAGCGGCAGGCGACGGTCTGTGGTCTGGACTCAACGGGCTAATCACAAACTGGTCGCCGAACGCACTTCCCTCGGCATCGCAGTCGATCGCGTTCACGACCAACACGCCGACTCCCACCGTCAATCTGCAGACCGATCGCACGATCAACGACGTGACCTTCGGCGGTACGCAGCCCTACGTCCTCACCGGCGGAACGCTCACGGTTGCCAGCGGAGCGATCAACGTCAACGGCGGCGCCACGGCGGTCACTCACGACATCCGCTCGCCGCTTACGCTCGGCGCGGCGGGCGTCTTCAACGTTGCCGGTCCTGCCACGCTGTCGATTGAGCGAGGAGTCACCGACGGCGTCAACAGCTACGGCTTGATAAAAACCGGCGCCGGGACGCTGACGTTATCAAGCCAAACCTCCAACCTCCACTCGCTTGCGGCGACGGAGGGCGTGCTCAACATCGATGCGACGAATGTCAGCACGCGGCTGGTGAACGATTTCGCATTCAACTTTCAAACCACCGTGAACGTTACCCATGGCGCTACGCTGGCGAACGCCCCGGCCAGCTTCCTGAGAATCGGAGGCGTCGGGCGGCCCGTGCTGACGCTCGACGGCGAGGGAACGACGGCCACCGGCTCGGTCTATTTCCTGGCGGGGCACGGCGGCGGTGCGGGAGTCGTCGACATTCGCAATCGCGCCGCCGTCTCGACCGGCATCTTCATCGTCGGCATCGACGACGAAGGCCCCTTGGGGAGCGCCGCCACCATTCGCGAGCGCGCTACTTTGACCGCGGACGCTTTTTCGATTGGCGGCTCTGCTGGATCGATCGGAACAGTGACCGTTTCCGATGCGAACACGCTCGTCCAAGCCGGTTCGATCCTGATTGGCGGGTATCACGCCGCGGCCTACGGCGGCGTGGCCACGATGACCGTGAACAAAAACGCCCAGGCGATCGCCAATACCGAAACCCGGTTCTTCACCACGACCAGCACGCTGATCGTCGATCGAGCAACGTTCACGACGCCGCGCCTCGGGACGTACGTCGGCGCGATTCCGTTGATTCAGCTAGCGAATGCGGGTTCAACGGCGGCGCTGCAGATCACCAATGACGACGTCGCGACGACCACCACCTACGCTGGCGCAATCGCCGACGTCCCAGGCGGTTCCGGCGGCATTCGCAAGACTGGCGCCGGCAATCAAATCCTCGCCGGCACGAGCACCTACACCGGCGGCACCCGCATCGAAGCCGGCACGCTGACGCTCGGCGTCAGCAACGCCCTGCCGACGACGGGGGCCGTCACGATTGCCGGCGGCGCGCTCGAACTCGCGGGCAACATGCAAAAGACCGGCGCGGTCACGCTAGCCGGCGGCGCCATCAACACCAGCTCTCCCGCCTTCTTATTGCCGGCCTCGATGACGTTGCAAAGCGGCACGCTCGCCGCGCCGACAATCAGCAGCGGCGCCGTCAGCAAGACGACTGCGAGCATGGTGACCGTCAACGCCCCGCTCACGGCCAGTTTGGTGACGGTCAGCGCGGGGACGCTCATCTTAAACCAGGGAGTCACGACCGCTGCGGTTCAAGTAAACGGCGGCACGTTGCAAGCCGCCGGAATGATTGTCGGCGACCTCGCCAGCGCGCCTGGCAGTTCCGTAGTGCTAACGGGCGCGACGACGTTCAAGGGCAATACAACGCTTTCGGGGGCGCTGACTGTAGGCTACCACTCCTTGGTAAGCGATTCGCAAGCGCTTACCGTTGGAGCACTCACAATATTGGGGGGAAACGTGCTGGCCAACGCAGGTGTGAACGTCAACGGCGCCGCGAGCGGCTTTGGCACGGTCATCGGCACGGTCTCTGGACCGGTTGGTGCGTCGTGGACCGCCTCAGGCGGCACGCTTACGCTGGGCGATGCCCGTTACATCAACGGCTTCAGCGGCTTCAACGGAACGTTGGCGGCGGGCGCTCATCAATTGAATTTGCTGAGCGGCGGATTCGCCAATTTGGGATCGCTCAACACGCTCGCCGGCGGAACGTTGGCGAGTCTCAACGGGCTAAATCTCCTCTCCGGTCGCCGTCTCACGGGCTTCGGTAGCGTTCAAGGGGCATTTCTTCATCAGGGCGCCGTCACCGGCGGCAGCGGAGAAGATGTCCTGCTGTTCACCGGCGCCGTCAGCGGGCCAGGCAGCTTCGCAGGGAACGTTCGGTTCGACGGCAGCTACAGCCCCGGTTTTGGGATAACTGCGGTTAATTTTGAGAATCTAGCGCTGACCGCGAATTCTCGGCTAGACATCGAAATTGGCGGAATGGAGGCTGGTTCGCAGTTCGATCAACTTAACGCTGCTGGAGCTCTATCGCTTGACGGCGTCTTGCGAGTGTCGCTCCTCGGCGACTTCGCCCCGACCGCTGGCCAATCGTTCGACCTGCTGAACTGGGCGACGCTCAGCGGTCAGTTTGCGTCGCTCCAATTGCCGCAGCTCAGTGGGCTGTTCTGGGATCGTTCGCAGTTGTACACCACCGGCGTCTTATTGGTCGTCGCGCAGCTCGAAGCCGATTTCAATTCAGACGGAGCAGTGGATGGAGCCGACCTGGCGGCGTGGAAAGCGGGCTTCGGCGCCAACTCTCCTAGCCGCGCCCAGGGCGACGCGAATGCAGACGGCCGCGTCGATGGCGCCGATTTCATGCTGTGGCAGCGGCAAGCCGGAATGAGACTGTCAGCAACTGCGGCTGCCTCAATCCCCGAGCCGAGCACGCTCACGCTCATTGCCATGCTATTCGCCATAAGGGCGCTGAACCGCCGCAACTCGCCATTCGTCGCTTACGAAGCGCCCAACTGATTCAAGCGAAGATCAGCGGAGTTTCTCAGCGGCGCGTAAGCGGCGAGCGATTCTGGACGGCCGCGGCGGCCATTTGCAGCAACGCCCTGGCATAAAGATGGACGGGGTCTACTGGATCGAAGCTGCGGCACTCGGTGCATTCGCCGCTGCCGATGCAAACACTGCATTGGCGTTTCGCACCGCGCGGCCCGAGGCAAGGCTTCGATCCGCGGCCGCCGCACGCGCGACAGCAGCCAGTGTCGTAACAGTCTGTGCAAACGGTCATCTGAAGCCCCGGCAGTAGAGAGCAGCCCCTCCGACGGTTGGCGCCGACACGCGGGAGGAAAGTTGCGAAGAGTGCCACGCAGCGCTCTAAAAAGCCCTGAGCGTGCGCGTCGATGCGCCACTTTCGATGGAAGTTAGCCGACGATTGTGAAGAGCCAATGCAGACGGCGCGAATTCCAGAACACAATTCTTCTTCGATTTTGCTTCGCGAGAACGCTCGCAAGAAATCTAGCGCCGGTAGCGTCATTGAAACTGGTTTAAGAGCGCGAACCCGACGGAGATGATTGGCCTAACGCATGCCAACTACTGATCGCAGCTGAAGAACGCGAAACAGGCTGATAAACCCCATCAGCAGAATCAGCGCGACTACCCCGCCTAAAACGAGCGCCGCAATGAGATACGACATGGCTTCGCGATGCGCCGCTTGGATCGCTACCTCAGAAAGCTCCTCCAGCCGCTTGGAGAATGCGGCGAGTCCGTCCGTATACTCGTGCTTTTTGCCCAGGTATTCTTCGCCGTTCAATAGTTCCCAGGCCTTCGCTGCTTCATGCTGACGCACCAACGCGAAAGCTTGGTCTTCCAATTGGACAAGGGCGGCGTTGGCATCACCGACCGCCGCCAGCTCGGACTGTGTGCTGGGAACTAGTTCAATTGCTTGGGCAATCGCAGCGTCGAGTTCGGGTAAAACGCGCCGGTAACGTTCTTCCCATCTTGGCTCGCCGGTAGCGGCAGCCAGCGAGCACGAATTGGTTAGCACTTCGTCCAGAAAGAGTATCTGGGCGCGTAGGTCTTGGACGCGCATTTCATGGCGCTGAATGGCTTCGATCACGCGATAGTTGCGATAGGTCGTCCATGCCATCGCACCCGCCAGCAACGCCAGCATGACGACGCCGCCCACAGCAATCGTTGAGGGCAGCGGATTGCGTCGGGCCCAGCTGACGAGTTGCTCGAAGGGAGTGGCCGCGCGGGCTGTGATCGGTTCTCCTTTGAGGAAGCGACGCAGATCGTCAGCTAAGTCGCCGGCCGTTTGGTAACGGTTAGCGGGCGACTTTTCGAGACACTTTAAGCAGATGGTTTCTAGGTCTCGCGAGCACGAGGGCCGCAGGCGTCGAATCGGTACGGGGACGCCGTTGATCACCAGTTGTAACGATTCGGCGGTCGACGATCCTTCGAACGGCGTCTTCCCGGCGAGCAAACGATAAAGTATCGCCCCCAGGGCGTACACGTCGACCGCTGGCGTCGCCTCGCGCGTGTGGCCGCTGGCTTGCTCAGGCGACATGTAGCCGAGACTGCCCATGACGGACACGGTTCTTGTGTGGCTGTCATCCTCGCCAACTTTCTTCGCCAGTCCGAAGTCCGTGATTTTCGGCTCGCCGCTGTCGTCGAACAGCACATTGCCTGGCTTGAGGTCGCGATGGATGACGCCCGCTTGATGCGCGTACTCCATCGCTTCGGCAAGTTTCGCCACTAACTCGGCCGATTCGCGCGACGCTAGCGGCGACTCGTCGATACGGTCTTCCAGGCTACCGCCGCCGCAGTACTCCAAAGCCAGAAACGGCAACCCTTCGTCCGCGCCGACTTCGTAGATTTGGACGAAGGTGTGGTGCTTGAGCCGAGCCACTGACTCGGCTTCGATCTGAAACCGAGCGAGTTCGACGTCGCCGGCATGACCGCCGGCGAGAATCACTTTCAAGGCGACGTTCCGCTTGAGCCGGGGATCTTCCGCCTTGTAGACGACTCCCATTCCGCCGCGGCCGATCTCAGCGAGAATTTCGTAGGATGCAATTCGCTTGGGAGTTCGGGCTTTCTTGTCGGCTCGATTGCCAGCTTCGAGACGATCACCCAGATTGGCGGGACCTGCTTCTGAGGTATCTCCCGGCGCTGTGGACGTATCGTGCTCCCCGACGTAGTCCATCGTCACGTCAGGACGCACGGTTCGATTGCCTGGGAGTTCGTCGGATGGCATGTGATCAACGGGCGGATGTTGGGATCATAATTCCTGATGCGCTATTGCCCGAGATGGGCGATCGCGTCAAGGAACGGCGTGTCGGGTATCTGCAGCAGTCCCGTGAACGGGCTTTGCAATTCAAGAATCAGAAAGATCGCCCCCGCCACTGAGAGCGCTGCCAGCAGCAGCGCTGTTAGCGCCGTGCCGTTGCTCGGAGCGAACAGGCCGAAGCTCCCAAACAGTACGGCGATCCAGAACACCAAGATGCCTAGCATCGGCTTCGAAAGCGTCGTGCCCGCTTGCTCGTATTGCAGCCAGCGCATCTGCCCGATTTCCAAGCTCGTCGAAACGGCTTGAGCTTGCAGCGTCTTTTGCAAGTCGGTCTTAGGCGCCAGCGCCTGAATGGCGACTAACAGCTCTTCCGTTCGCATCGCGCTCGGGTCGAGTTGAGATTCCCCGGCGTACTGCTCAGGCCACATTTGGTGCGTAATCCGCTCCACGACGCCACGGTAGAGTTGACGCACGTCGTTGGCTTCGGGTCCAAAGTTGGCCAGCAGCCGGTCAAGATAAACGGCCTTCGCCGCTAATTGCGTCACGCCGCTGGACTGCGTGTCGTACGAATCCTTCGCCGATGCGACCAGCAAGCCGAGAATCAGCGCCGCCATGGTCGCCACGAAACCCATCGCCAGCTTCACCGTCTCCTTCGTCTCCGAACTGAGATGGTGTTCCGGCAGCGTGCGTCGTAGGCGCATGCCGACCAATGCCCCGGCGAAAACGCATGCAAAAACGGTGAGCGAAGTGGCTACGGTGTTCATGCGCCAAGCGATACCGCGGATCGTTGAGAGGTTGGAAATCGGAACGGCGTATGCCGCGACGATCGGCGGTCAGTCCACCGCCTTAACTGCCGGAACCTCCCACGAGCCGTCGATGATCGACGGCGGCGTTTCTTTCGGCCAATAAAGCCGCAGCATGAGAATGAACTTATCCTTGGGGGCCGGTAGCCAGTTCGATTCCAACTCTGCGCCGGGACTTTCGTTTTGAATGTAGAGGTCTACAGAACCGTCGGAGTTCGACTTCAAGGGTTGTCGCGCGCTGATGCTCTGCCGGTTGATGGGGTTCTCTACGAAGAAGTAGTCCTTATCGTACATCGTGAGCGACCAGAATCCCTGCGCTGGCGGCAGCTGGCCTTTCGGGAAGTGCATCACGTATTTCTTCGCGCCGGTGTACGACTTGAGAACGTTCGGTCCCTCGGAAGTGGGATACACTGCGTCCTGCGGGCGGTTAGCGCCGAGGCCGATGGCGGTAATCAATGCCCGCTGAATGTAGTTGACGCCGTACTCTCCGGTTTTGGTGGTGAAGAGCCAGCCGTGCTCTAGCTTCATGTCGCCCGCGACGATGCCTTCCTTCAGCCACAGCATGATTTTTTCGTTGGCGAGCTTCGGCACTTTTGAAAACGCTTCCTTCGCCACGGGGCCAAGTTTGCTGCTGTCAAACGGTTGGCCGGGGACGATCCCCAGCCGGGCCATTTTCGCTAGCATTGGTGCGTCGGCCGCGGCGGGCGGATTGTCCTTCATCAACTTGGCGAGCAAATTGAAATAGTCGTCCGCGCTCAATGCGTTGACCTGCTCGCGCACGGCGGTCTTCATATCGACGCTCGGATCGACTTTGCCGGCCGGCGGCGTATACGCTTTGCCGTAGGAACTCAACGGCACGATCGAGATTTCATCCTGCAGCTTGTGGACGGCCGCGTAGTCTTCCGGAGTTCCCGTGCAGTAGATCCGCCCGAGCAGCCAGACGATCGAAGTCGGCGACTTGTATTCAATGACGTCTGCCGGCAGCTTTCCTTTCCAACCTGGCCCGGTGATCGCATACTTCTGCGCCCCCGTGCCGGTGGTCCGCTTGCCGGGCACTTGAAAGACGTTAGTCCAAGCATCGAGCATCGGGAAGAGGTAGTACCGGTCGTGGGCATCGGGCAAACTCAGCACCCACGGCTCTTTACTCACGTCAATCCATGCGGTGGTATATAGCGTGTCGGCATTGGGCGCCGTCACATCGCGGAACTGAGCGGTGGGATACTCGCGCATCCTAACGAACTGCCCCATCGGCGCGCGTGTGCCGGCGGGCTTCTCGACGTTGGTCATCGCCCGCCGAGTCATTTCCATCGTCACCAACGGATAGCCGTAGATGTACGCCTCGATGCCGGAAGGAACGGCATCGAAAACGGTTTCTTCGGCTGCCGCTGTGCGGAGCGTCGCGAAGAGCGCGAGGATGACAAGGCCACGTTGAATGAAGCGTTGAGTGCTCATAGAAGCGCCGGTTGTTGGTGTTGAGGAGCGTCGCTAACAGTTTCTCGGTCGTTTCGAGCTTTTGCTCGCAGTTGCTCGTATTGAGCAGCTCCAAGGGATGGCAGAGCCGCAAACTCAATCTTAACCATAAACGTCATGGCTAGGGGAGTTGTCGCTTGCCGCCCAATGGCATTGCACGTCTCCGGCTCTTCGCTCGTCCGGGACGTCCTTTCAGGAATCTGCCCAGAGATTCCCTAGGAGCTCCATGCCCCATCTTGGCATTTCCTTGTATTCCAGACTGCCGGCGGCTAGCTTGAAACAAACTGCATCCGGCAGTCTATCCGATCTAAGTAGTCGTTCGATCCCGAACGACGCTGACTTTTCCTTCAGGCACTCTCATGAATTTCCGGACCGTAGCCGTAGCCGCTTCGCTTGTCGCGTGCTCAACAATTTCGCAGTTGGCTCGAGCGCAGCAACCGCAGGCGAGCGGCGCGGCAGCCCCGGCGGCAAAAGCCGTCGACGAAAACGTGGCGGCGATCCAAAAGACGGCGGACGCGTTTACCGACGCATTCAATCGCGGCGATGCGAAGGCGATCGCAGCACTCTGGACGGCCAACGGCGAGTACGTCGACGAATCGGGGAACGAGCACGCCGGCCAAGCGGCGATCGAAAGCTGCTACGCCGATTTCTTCAAGGCGAATCCTGGCGCTTCGCTCGCGCTGGCGATCGACTCGGTGCGGTTCGTCAGTCCGACGGTAGCCATCGAAGATGGGCATACAGTCCTGACGCTCCCTCCTGCGGGCGAATCGACGAGTAGCGACTACTCGGTCGTCCACACCAAAGTCGACGGACGTTGGTTAATGGCCTCCGTGCGCGAGGCGCGTACGGACGGCGGCACGGCTCACGAGCACATCGCCGATATGCAGTGGCTGATCGGTTCGTGGACCGCCGAAGAAGGAGGCGTGACGACGAAGTCTGAATGCAAGTGGATCGGCGACAAGAGCTTCGTGGAGAGAAAGTACACGACGAAGGCTGCCGACGGCGTCGAGACCAGCGGCGTGCAAATCATCGGCTGGAACGCTCAAGCGGGGCATGTTCAGTCGTGGAACTTTGGCGCCGACGGTTCGTTCGCCGTCGGAGTCTGGACGCCGACCGAAGGAGGCTGGCAAGCGTCAGTCAGCGGCGTCACGGTCGATGGCGCCACGACGTCAGCCATCAATCGACTGCAGCGACTCGACGACAACGCATACTCTTGGCAATCGGTCGATCGTTCGCTCGACGCAACTTCGCTGCCAGACAGCGACGAAGTGATTGTGCGTCGCAACGTAAAAAAGTGACACGTTCAAAAGTAAGACGTTGAAAAGCAGATCGCTTGCCAAATGCTTAACAAACTCATTGGGAATATCTCCATGACTTCTCGATTCGCGCTGACTCTGGTTTGCGTCGCGATGTGCCTGCTGCCGACAGATCTTACGTGGGGGCGCGGCCGCGGCGGAGGCGGTGGTGGCGGCGGTATGAGTCGCGGCGGAGGCGGCGGCTTCTCCGGCGGAGCGCGGCCTGGCGGCGGGTACGGCGGAGGAGGTTATGGCGGCGGCGGATATCGTGGCGGCGGTTACGGCGGCGGTGGCGCGTACGGTGGAGGCGGAGCGCGACCTGGCCCGTCAAATTTTGGCGGCGGGCAGATCCCCTCGCCGGGGCGACTCGCAAATCCAGGTGGAGGTGGCTTACAGAACCGCGGGGGCGCGAACTTTGGCGCCGCGGGCGAGCGCGCGGGTGGGGGCGCGGCGGGCCGAGAATTTGGCGGAGCCGGCGCTGGCGCCGCGGGCAATCGATACTCCGCGCCGAGCCGCGATCAGCTCAGCAGTTTCTTGGGACTGCCGTCCGATGAAGGCATGCAAGGGCGAAGCGCCGGCACGAACCGTTCTGCGAGTCAGCTTCCCGCGGGAGACGGCGGCGCGTTCGATGTGAACAAGGGAACTGCGGAGGGACCTCGCGGCGGCGAAGCGGCGGGGATCTCGGTCACCGGGCCGCGCGGGAATACGGCTGGTCGCGCCGTCGCTGAAGGACCGCGCGGCGGCGTCGCCGCGGCAGGTGGCGTGAAAGGAGCCGGCGGCGCGGAGGCAGGGCGTGCGGTGGGCGTCGGCCCCGGCGGCCAAGTCGCTGCCGTCGGCGGCGTGCGCGGTCCTGAAGGGGGAGCCGCCGTTCGCGGAGCGACCGCCGGACCGCGCGGCGCAGCGGCAGGGTTTGCGCGCGTCACGCCGTCGGGTCGATATGTGGCCGGGGCCGCAGTGAGAACCAACTTCTCGCACTGGGGCGTCTACGGGCGGGGCTGGTACGCTCAGTATCCCGGCGCCTGGTTCGCCGCCGGTTGGGCGGCGGGCGCTGTGTGGAACGCCTGCACCTGGGACTCGGCGTCGGCCTACTGCGGTTACTCCGACGTGCCGCCTACGTACTACGACTACGGTAACAACGTCACCTACGAGGACGGCAACGTCTACGTCAACGGCGATGACGCCGGCACGTCTGAGCAGTACTACGATCAGGCCGATCAGATTGCCGCAGCGGGCGCCGCGGCAAGTGCCTCCCCTGACGGAGACTGGCTTCCGTTAGGCGTCTTCGCCTTCATGAAGCCCGACCAAACCAATTCCGACATCAGCATTCAGCTGGCAGTGAATAAGGAGGGCGTCATCCGCGGAAATTACACCGATTCAGCGACCAAGCAGAATCAAGTCGTCCAAGGTTCGATTGACAAGAAGACGCAACGGGTCGCCTTCACCGTCGGCGACAACAAAACGAACGTGATTGAGACTGGGCTTTATAACCTTACAAAGGATGAAGCGCCCTGCTTGCTTCACCTTGGTAAAAATCAGACCGAGCAGTGGTTGCTTGTGAGGCTCAAGCAACCGCAGCAAGCCGCCGCTGATACTCCGGCCCCCTAACTGCCGCTACACGCATGCAAGACTCCAAGATGCCAGAGGACTGAAGTCGCCACGCGCTTCAGCCATCCATGATCGCGCGTTGAAGCCTTTGATGGCGTCGTTACTCAAACGCACTAGCGGTCAGCGTGCTAAACCAACAGCGTGCGAGAGCTCAGTAAATCGACGCGACCATCGCCCTGCTCGACATGGACGCTCGTCGTTTGCCGACTGCGCGGCCAGCGATTAACCAACTTCTCCAGGGTCGTTCGCCAATCGCTAACTTGCGGTTGATCAGTGAGTTCGACGGCCGAATGAGCTCTCTGGCCGGCCGGCGTGAAGCGCCGCCGTTCGATCAGAATCTTCGCCTCCAGTAGTGCGTCGAACTCCGTACGCGCCAACATCGCGCCGCTGATCGGTGACGAAGTCGCAGCTCCATACATGATCTTGGTAGGCCGAAATAGCCGTACGCAAGAGCCGCCGGCGAGTTGCAGGCGCCCTAAGCGAAGTTGCCCGATGTATTTGGCGTCGCGATGTCGGCTGCCGGGATGTTCATTCTTACCAACGGCCGGCGGCTGGCCTGCAGGCGCTCGCCAGTCCTGCTGCCCGAACAGCCTCCGAGGCGTTACATTGAACTTGCGATCTAGAAGGAGGTTGCCGCTTGCAGCGGTTGTCGAAGTTGATTGCCGATGCGTCCTCGAACTGATTCGCGTGGGGCGAAATACTCGCCGCATCTTGAATATTTTCCCCGGAAAAACCACGATACCCGCCCTGTGTTATGCTCACTTTCCTTCACGCCGCCGACATCCACCTCGATAGCCCCCTGAGAGGGCTTGATCGTTATGAAGGCGCGCCCGTTGAAGAGATCCGCATCGCTAGTCGAAGAGCGTTTGAGAATCTGGTTGAGTATGCGATCCGCGAGCGAGTCGCTTTCGTCGTTCTGGCAGGCGATTTATACGACGGAGACTGGAAAGACTTCGACACGGGACTATTCTTCGTCGAGCAGATGAGCCGACTGCGAAAAGCCGACATCCATGTGTTCGGCGTGCTAGGGAATCACGACGCGGCGAGCAAGATTACTCGCAGCCTTCGGCTTCCTGCCAATGTTCACATCTTTTCGACGAGCGCTCCCTCCACGCAGCGTATCGAGAAGCTGAACGTTGCTATTCACGGCCAAAGTTTTGCCAGCCAATGCACGGCCGTTGATTTGGCGAGGAGCTATCCCGCCGCCGTCCCCGGATGGTTCAACATCGGAGTTCTGCACACCAGCATGAGCGGCCGCGAAGGGCACGGGAGCTACGCGCCCTGCTCGGAAGCTTGCTTGCGGGAGAGCGGCTACGACTACTGGGCGCTCGGACATGTGCACCAACGCGAAGTGCTGCCAGGAAGGCCGACGATTGCGTTTCCCGGCAACATCCAAGGCCGGCACATCAGAGAATCTGGCCCGAAGGGCTGCCTCCGCGTCTTGGTGGACGATCAGAACAAGGCGACCGTGGAGTTCGTGCCATTAGATGTCCTGCGGTGGACGACGGCGACGGTGCCGCTGGATGGAGCGGAAGCGAAAAGCGAGGTTTTAGAACGCGTCGACGACGCCTTGCGTCGCGTCGTGGAAGCTTCCGAGAATCGTTTGACGGCGGTCCGCATCGTGTTGACCGGCACAACGCCGCTCGCCGCGGATATTGCGGCCAATTCTCGCCAGTGGAACGCCGACGTTCGTGCGACGGCCATCGACGTTGACGCAGAGAAGCTGTGGGTCGAAAAGGTGAAGCACGAAGTCTCGATGCCCGTGCAACAAAGCTTAGCCGAGGGCGACGATTCTCCTCTCGCCGAGGTGGCTGCCATCGTTGCGCGGTTGACGGCGTCGGAGAACGCGGCCAGCGAACTCGGCATCGACTTGGCTGAGCTTGAACGCAAGCTTCCAGTGGATATCAAAGAAACGATTCTCGCCGCCGATCCCCACTGGTGGCGCGAAATCCTGGCGGATGCGGAAGCCAAGCTGCTTGCCGAGTTGAAGGGTTAAATTGCATGCGACTGGAACAGCTTCAACTCATCGCGTGCGGTCCATTCACGGAATGCAAGATCGCGCTGCATCCAGGGATGAACGTGCTCTACGGGCCGAACGAGGCGGGAAAAAGCTCCGCCTTGCGCGCCGTTCGTTCTCTCTTGTTCGGGTTCGATCACAAAACGACCGACAATTTTATTCACAGTTATCAACAATTGCGCGTCGGAGGAGTCTTAGTCGATTCCCAAGGAAACCGGCTTGAATGCGTTCGACGGAAAGGCCGCACGACGACGCTCCGGGACAGCGCCGATGACAAGCCCGTCGACGAAACCTTGTTGCAGTCAATGCTCGGCGGCGTGAGTGAGGATTTTTTCTTAACGGTTTTCGGTATCGACCATGCGCGCCTCAGAGAAGGCGGCCAGGATGTGGTGCGCGGGCAAGGCCAGATCGGCGAACTGTTGTTTGCCGCTGGCGGCGTCGCCCATCTGCGCGACAAGCAACTGGCTTTGGAAGAGGCCGCGAATTCGCTCTACAAGCCGGCGGGAAAAAATCCCCGCATCAATGCGTCTCTCTCCCAAGTTAAGCGACTCAACGACGAGATTCGCGAGTTGCAACGCTCCCCGGAAGAGTGGGCGCAATTCGACGCAGATCTCCAGCAAGCCACCGAGTTAGAACGCTCGCTGAAGTCGAGGCTTGACGAATCTGAGGCTAAGAAGGCTCGGCTCGGCAGGATTTACTCGGCGATCGGTTTACTTGCTTCTTGGAAACAGAAGAAGAGCGAGTTAGCGGCGCTCGCCCATGTGGTGTCCCTGTCTGCTGATGTGGCAGAGCGTTATCAAGGCGCACGCGAACAAGAAATTCTCGCTGTTGGCGCTGAGAAGCAAACAAAGGAAGAAATTGAGCTTTTGCAAGCGAGGCGGGACGCCGTTCATGTGCCAGTCGGCCTGCTCGATAAGGCCATTGAGATCGATAGCCTGTACCGACGGCTGGGAAGCCACGAGAAAGCCATTGCCGACCGAGCCGTGCTCGAGGGGCAGAGGCGCACGGCTCGCGACAATGCGAAACGCTCCATCGAGAAGCTGGGGTGGGATCTGAAACTCGACGACGCCGCCCAGCGTAGGCTGCCCGATGATCAGAAAGCCCGCGTGCGTGCGCTGGCGCACAAGCATGGCGAGGTCTCGCAACGTTGCTCTTCTCAACAACAAGCGGTCGAAAGCTTAAGGCGTCGGCTAGAAGCGTGCACCATCGCGTATGCGGGCATGCCGTCGTTGTCTTCGACGCCTGCCTTGAAAGAGTCGCTGACAGCGGCAGTGGCGTTCATGGAAACCTACCGTCGCTTGGACGAGCGACGTCGGGGAGTCGCGCAGTTGCAAGGCGCTGCGAACGATGCAGCAGCCCGACTCCCTCTGTGCGATGGCTCGCTCGATCAAATTCGCTTGCTCAAGGTTCCCAGCATCGAGACGACCGACGTTTTCGACGAATCGCTGAGAGAGATTCAAGGAACCTTCAATCAGTTGCAGAAGCAGAGAGCTTCCTGCCAAACCAATTCACAAGGCGTGCGCCAAGAGTTAGAGGCCCTTGAGCTGGCCGAATCTGTGCCAACAGAAGAAGACTTGCAAGCGGCGCGAGCCGTTCGTGATCGCGGCATTCGCATGGCGGTGCAGGCGCTGAACGGGCAGGAAATCGATCCGACTGCGAGCGCCGCCTTCGTCAACGACGTCGCCGAGGGCGACGACGTCGCGTCAGCGCTGGAACCGAGCGTTCGCCACTCCGACGCCCTCGTTGACCGCCTGCGTCGCGAGTCGGCGCGAGTCGCGAAGAAATCCGCCTTGCTGGCGCAACTCCACGCTCTGGAGGGAGAGGCCGAAACGCTCGACCACGAGATCATGGAGGCCGATGCACGGCAAGCTCGCTGGCAAGCGGAGTGGAACCAAAGTTGGCGCGGAGCGAACATCATCCCGATGACGCCGAGCGAGATGCGGGTTTGGCTTCGCAATCATACCCAACTATTGACTCTCGCGGATGAGTCGGCCGCTGCAGCTGCCTTGCTGGCAGCGGACGAGAAGTCCATCGACGCCATGCACTCGAGCCTCTCAGCCGAACTGCTTGCCTGCGACATTCAACCGCCGCAGGGAACTCCGTTTGATTCGCTCCAGGCGCTCGCGCGAGCCCGCGTCGACGAGGTCGAGTTCTTGCACCAAGAACGTTGCCGTCGCGAAGCGGAAAAAACGCGACTTGAAGCGGAAGTTGCCGACGCCATCCGCGACGCCGAAGCCGCTCAAGCCGAACTGATCGCATGGAAAAATGAATGGAGCGTCGCTCTTGTCCCTCTGCAACTCGATGCCGAGGCGGTTCCTGAGCAGGCAGAAGCGGTCCTCGCAAATCTTGATGAGCTGTTCCGCAATTTAGACAGCACCCACGGTTATAAGTCGCGGATATTCGGAATTGACAAAACCGCCAAAGAGTTCGCTCAAGCTGCCGAAGAACTCTGCGCGGCGATTGCCCCAGACCTGTCAGCGGCCCCTGTCGAGCACGTTGCGGCGACCCTCAACGCTCGCCTGGCCTCGGCAAAAGAGTCGCTGCAGCAAAGCAAGTCGTTGGAGGAGCAGTTGCTTGCCGAGCGGCGGAAGCTGAGCGAGGCGGAAAGCGACTTGAGGGCTTCGCGAGCGGTGCTTCAGACGCTACTCCAAGAGGCGGCGTGCGAATCGCTCGCGGACTTGCCCGCCGCCATCGCGAACGCCGCCGCGAAAGCCCGCTTACAAGCGAGTTTACAGGATATTGAAAGCCAACTGCTCCCATTCTGCGCCGGCAAGACGCTCGACGAGTTTAACGCCGATGCGGAGTCCGAGGACGCCGATCGGTTGGAGTCGGCGATTGACGACCTGGAGACGGAGATCGCTTCGCTACGCGAGCAACGCGACGAAGCGATCAAGTCGATCGTGAACTTTACTGGAAAACTTCAGCAGTTTGCCGGCGCCGCGGCGGCTGCGGAGAAGGCCGACGAACGG
This sequence comes from Lacipirellula parvula, assembly GCF_009177095.1. NCBI lineage: Bacteria > Pseudomonadati > Planctomycetota > Planctomycetia > Pirellulales > Lacipirellulaceae > Lacipirellula > Lacipirellula parvula. Next base: position 4,688,773 of record NZ_AP021861.1, on the reverse strand, counting down.
CAGTTCCTGTTACGACAACTGGAGGACGATGTGCGAGAGTACGCCATCGCCTCTGTTGCCGGTCGCCTGCTTCGTCTCGCCGTGGAAAGGTACCGAGAGAAGTCTCAAGGGCCTGTCCTCGCAGTAGCTTCAACGTACTTTGCAAAGCTGACGTGCGGTGCGTTCAAAGCTCTCCGTTCAGACTACGACGACGCCGGCCAGGAGGTGTTGATCGGCGTGCGTGAGAATGGCATGGCGCTCGCTGTAGAAGCGATGAGCGAAGGGACGCGCGATCAACTCTATCTGGCGCTGCGATTGGGGACGCTAGAACACTGGTTTGAGCGGCACGAGCCAATCCCTTTCGTCGTCGACGACGTCCTGCTGACCTTTGACGACAAGCGCGCCAGCGCAGCGGTTGAAGCATTGCTGGAGCTTTCAAAAAGGACTCAGGTGTTGCTCTTCACCCACCACAGCCATGTGGCGAAGCTAGCCAGCGACGTAGCCGCATCCGCTGCCGAAGACACGCAATGCAAGATCCTAAGTGGATGGAATCGTTCGACCTAAGTCTTTGCGTCAACTTGCACCTTTCCACCATTGCGGGCCCTCCCCTCGCAAGCGAGCGGGGAGGGCCCGCCCCCGGGCGCCGATGCCCACAGAAAGCATGGAGTACGGTGACTCGCCCTCGGTTGGCCGGCCTGCGTTAGCGCGCCACGCGATGGCGACATCGCAAATCGCTGCTTAATTCATCAAAGCGCTCAACAGCGTCGGCACTGGAGCCAAGTCGAGTTAGACGTACAAGGCCAAGGTTTGTGGGCGGTTTGCGGAACAAGGCGGCGTTGCCAGTTGCAATGAGCACAGACCTCCGCTCAGTCGGATCAGTTGGTCGCTATCATCGGCCGCCGCGCTCGGCGGGCTAAGACATAGTAGAAGACCGGCGTCAGGAAGATGCCAAAGAGCGTGACGCCGAGCATGCCGGAGAAGACGGCGAGGCCAAGTGCGCGGCGCATTTCCGCGCCGGCCCCGACGGCGATGGCGAGCGGCACGACGCCAAGAATGAACGCAAGCGAGGTCATGATGATCGGCCGCAGGCGGAGACGGCAGGCTTCAATCGTCGCGTCGCGCGGCGAGGCGCCCTGGGCCGATTTCTCTTTGGCGAACTCGACGATGAGGATCGCGTTCTTGCTGGCGAGGCCCACCAGGACGACCAGGCCAATCTGCACGAAGATATTCATGTCCATCCCCGCGAGAGCGACGCCGATCACCGAGCACAGCAAACACATTGGCACGACGAGGATCACCGCGAAGGGGAGCGTCAGGCTTTCATACTGCGCCGCTAGGACGAGGAACACCAGCACCACCGCCAACGCGAACACGATCATGGCCGTATTGCCGGCGAGGATCTGCAGGAGCGTTAGTTCGGTCCATTGGAAGTCCATGCCCTGCGGCAGTTCTTGAACGCCAAGCTGGTTCATCGTGCTGATGACCGTGCCGGAACTAACGCCGGGAAGCGAGCCGCCGTTGATCGCGGCGGCGGTCTTGCCGTTGTAGCGAACGACGAGCGCAGGGCCGGCGATCTCCTGGATACTGGCGACGCTGCCGATCGGAACCATTTCGCCGTTCAGGTTGCGCACTTTTAGTTGACGGACCTGCTCGGGGCTGAGGCGAAACTTCGGATCGCCTTGCAGGTTCACTTGCCAAGTGCGGCCGAACTGATTGAAGTCGTTCGTGTAGTAGCCGCCCAGGTAGAGTTGCAGCGTGAGGAAGACCTCGTTGAGTTGGACGCCCATCGCTTTGCAGCGGACGCGGTCGACGTCGACGAACATCTGCGGCGTGCGGGCGCGAAAGGCGCTGAATAGGCCGACGAGTCCTGGTTGTTGGTTGCCGGCGGCGGCGAGCCCGTCGGCCGCTTCTTGGAGCGGTTCAAAACCGAGCGCGCTCAGATCGCGGACCATCAACTTGAATCCGCCCGCGCTGCCGAGGCCGTCGACCGGCGGGGCGCCGAAGACGGCGACGTTCGCTTCTTGAATCTCTCGGTAACAGGCGGCGCGGAGCTTCGCGGCGACGGCGTCGGCGTTGAGCTCGGCGCCATGGCGATGGTGGAAGTCGTCGAGGATAACGTAGACGGTGCCGTAGTTCGAGCCGATGGCGTTCTGGACGATCGACTGGCCAGAGATGGCGATGGTGTGGGCGATGCCGGGGATACCGCCGCTGGCCTGGGCGTGCGATTCGTCTGAGGCTTCGTGGTTAACCAGAGAGACTTGGTTTGGCGCGGCTTCGTCAGGCGACGCGTCCGCCGCCGATGACGTAACGCCGCGGGCAATCGCCTCGACTTGGTTCATGACGGCCATCGTCCGTTCGAGCGACGCCGAATCGGGCAGCCGCACATCGACGAGCAGGTAGCCTTTGTCCTGGTTCGGGATGAACCCAGTCGGCACGCTGGTGAAGCCGATGTAGGTGAAGTAGAGCAGCCCGCCGTACACGGCCAGCACGACGACGCTGCCGCGAAGGAGCATGCCGACGACGCGGCCGTAGACGTCCGATGCCTTCGTGAAGCCTAGGTTAAAGAGTTTGAAGAACCACCCCAGGCCCAGGTTCAGCAGGCGCGTGAGCGAATCGGGCGTTTCGCTTTTTGATTTGAGCAGCAACGCACAAAGAGCCGGGCTAAGCGTCAGCGAGTTCACCGCCGAGAAAAACGTTGACACCGCGATCGTGAGGGCAAACTGTCGGAAAAACTGGCCAGTAATGCCGGAGATAAACGCACAGGGAATGAAGACGCACATCAGCACGAGCGAAATGGCGATGATCGGTCCGGTGACCTCGTCCATCGCTTTCTCTGCCGCCGCTTTTGGCGCGAGGCCGTGGGCGATGTGATGCTCGACCGCCTCGACGACGACGATCGCATCGTCGACGACGATGCCAATCGCCAGCACGAGCCCGAAGAGCGATAGGTTGTTGATGCTGAACCCTAGCCCCATCATCACGGCGAACGTGCCGATGATCGCGACTGGCACGGCGATGAGCGGGATGAGCGTCGCTCGCCACGACTGCAGGAATGCCAGCACAACCACCGCGACGAGAATGATGGCGTCGCGGAGCGCCTTGAAAACCTCGTGGATCGACTCGTTGATGAACGGCGTCGTGTCGTAAACGATCGCATAGTCGACGTCGGGCGGAAAGCTCCGCTTCAGCTCCGTCATCCGGGCGCGAATGGCGTCGGCCGTGTCGAGGGCGTTCGAGCCCGGCTGTTGGAAGATCGCCAAGCCGACCGAAGGCTGGCCGTCGAGTCGGCAAGAGGTGTCTTCGACCTTGGCGCCAAGCTGAATGCCGCCGAATTCCACGCCCGCGTCGTCGGTGCGAACGTCGGTCACCAGATCGCGCAGACGCGTCGTCTCGCCGCTGCCGCCGGTCTTCACGACGATCTCGCCGAACTCTTCCGGCGTCGTTAGGCGCCCGAGCGTCGAAAGCGTGTACTGAAACGCCTGCCCGGTTGGAATCGGCGGACGGCCCAGGGCGCCGGCGGCGACTTGGACGTTTTGCTCGCGGAGGGCCGCGACGATGTCGCTTGCCGAGAGATTGCGGGCGGCGACTTTATCTGGATCAAGCCACGCCCGCATGCTGTAATCGAGCTGACCGAGGAAGGTGACGTCGCCGACGCCGGTGATCTGTGCGAGTTCGTCGCGCAGGTTGATCGTCGCATAGTTGCTCAAATAGAGCTGATCGTAAGTTCCCTTTGGCGAGATAAGATTCACCACGAGCAAAATGCTCGGCGACTTCTTTTTGACGCTTACTCCTGTCTGCTTCACCTCAGACGGCAGCGTCGGCAACGCGAGGTTCACGCGGTTCTGCACCAGCACCTGCGCCATGTCGAGATTCGTGCCGACGGCGAACGTTGCCGTTAGGTTGTAGCCGCCGTCGTTCGTCGACTGCGAACTCATGTAGAGCATGTTTTCGACGCCGATCACCTGCTGCTCGATCGGCGCGGCCACCGTCTCGGCGACCACCTGCGAACTGGCGCCGGGGTAGAAGCAACTGACCTGCACCGTCGGCGGCGTGATCTCGGGATACTGCGCCACCGGCAGCCCCGTTACGGCGATGGCTCCGGCGAGCGTGATGATCACCGAGATGACCGCGGCGAAGATCGGACGGTTGATAAAGAATTTCGCCATGAAGATTTATCGAACAGACAAGGGGCGTCGGCTTCGTCAACTACTTACAAACTCGTTCGATGGCTAGCCGCTGGCATGAAGCCAGCGGCTAGCCAGGCTCCAACTTATTGCTCCACTTGGGCTTCGACTCGCTGCCCAGGCTTCACGCGCTGCATCCCCTTCACAATCACGCGGTCGCTCTTCGAAAGCCCAGAAGTAATTACGCGCAGATCGCCCTCGCGCCGCCCAAGCTCCAAAACCCGACGATTGGCGACGCCGTCGTCGCCGACGACGTAGACGAACTTCACGTTCTGATCGGTCGAGAGCGCCCGCTCAGGGATGAGCAGAGCTTCGTACGGCTTGCTTACCGGAATCTGGATTCGTACGAACAATCCGCTGGCGAGAGCGTGGTCGGCGTTCTCAAACACCGCCCGCAGGCGCGCCGTGCCGGTGCTCGCGTTCACCGCGGCCGATGCAAAGTCGATCAGCCCGCGATGCGGAAAATCCTTCTCGTCGGCCAGTTGCACGAAGCACGCCACGCCCTGCTCGGTGAGATTGCCGGTCGACGCCTTTTCGGGCGCGCGTTGCCGCATGTAGCGCAGCAGCGAACGTTCGTCGACGTCGAAATAGACGTACATCGGCTGTTCGTTGACGATCGTTGTGAGCAACGTGCCGGAACTCTGCCCGCCAGTGAGGAGATTCCCTTTGCTGACTAGTGCCCGGTCGACGCGACCGCTGATCGGCGCCTTGATCTCGGTGTACTTCAAATCGACGGCGGTCCGATTCGCATCGGCCTTGGCCGCCGCGATGGTCGCCTCCGCCTCGTGCACCGCGGCTACGGCTTCCTCATACTCTTCTTGCGAAATGGCGCCGTTGGGCCGCAGCTTTTCCTTCATCGCCAACTTGCTGCGAGAGAGCTCGAGATTGGCGCTGTTGACGGCGATCTTGGCTAACGATTGCTCGTGAATCGCTTGATACTCATCCGGCTCGATCGTGAAGAGCGTCTGCCCCTCCTTCACGTAGTTGCCGTCTTTGAAGTCGATCGACTTCAGGAACCCAAAAATCCGTGAGCGAATTTCGACGATCTCCGACGCTTCCGTGCGGCCAGTGTACTCGTCGGTATCGATGATTTCTCGCGTCGCCGTCTCGGCGACCGTGACTTGCGGCGTCGGCTGCTCGATGACAGGCGCAGTCGTACTACAACCAATGCTCAGTAAGGTCGCTGTAACTAAAGCAGCGGCCGTTTGAAGAGCTTGTCGGCCCATGCGAAGGCATGACTGTGCGTGGAGGTTCGTTGTTGTAATCATATTGGGCTAAGCGTCTCTGAGCGTGTCAGATGGTTGCGCAGCTCGTGTTTTTTCAGCGCCGTTCGGAAAGCGTTCACGTCTAACGGTTACCCGATGTCGGCATGCATCTCGCGGCGAGCTCAAACGTATTTCCACCTGCGAGCTTTGCGGGATTCGACAAGCACTACTATTTCCACCGGCAATATACCACAATGACAGGGGCAGGCTCTTTACACGGTACTTTGTCGGCCCTTCGACAGTGACGAGTGCCCGTGAGTTCTCTCTTCCCGTTCGCTCGTTGAACGACTCAACGGCTGGAGGCGTCTGACGTGAAAACGTCAACCACGAGAACTCTCGCGAGCCTCATTGCGCAACTCTCGTACCTATAAGTATTTGAAATCGAGCGTTTGACAAATGCCGACTTTTCATCGCTTAGAATTTAACGTCGGCCTCAACGCGGCGCTGAGCCCGCCGCTGCCGCAGACGACTTCACCCATGACGTACGCGAGATCGAACTTGACGTCTGAGAGGCGTCGCAAGAAGAACTCTTAGCCGAGAAGATCAAGTCGGATTTCGACGCGCGGTTATCGATCAGCGATATCGAAAGGAAGTATCGCTGTAGTTATACAGTCGTCGACGAGGCGATAAAGCGCTGGTGTGAAGCCAACGGTCTGTCGCGGCCAGATGGGAGATCGCTCCAAAATCGCGTCGCTCAACAACGTGCAGCCAAGCGCTTGATGAGCGAAAATATGGAACCGTGGCAGCACGACCTACTAGTGAACGAGATTGCCACCCAACTAAACTGCGGGTTGGGGACTATCAGAGCCGCCGCTGTAGAATGGCATGAAACACGCTGCCTGCTCACCGTCGGCGACGCGTTAGTAAGACTGTAGCCATAGCCCCTACGCCACCGAGGCCGAGACTGGTCGGTTCTGGGGTGATTACAAAGCCAGCAAACGCAGTAGCGGGTGCACTCGTCCAGAAATTCCTGCTCCGATTTCTTCATGAACGTCAGGAGCAGCTGGATGCAGAGGGCCGCCACCAGCGCCACGAGCGTCGTCTCGAACGACATTGTCAGACCAGCCGTCACGCTCCGTAGTTTCGAAGTGACGACGTCGAAATTCTCCGCCGATTGCAGTACGCCGCCGAATTCGCCGATGGACGACGACAGCCCCTGCACGGTCCCGATGAAGCCGAGCACCGGAATCGCCCAGACGAACCCGGCGACGACGCTGTAGCTGGTTTCGAGCGCCGCTTCGTCGTTTTCGGCTTGCGAGCGGAGGATCTCGTCGACGTCGCCGACGCGGCCGAGGTTCTTCAGGTTCGCCAGCGCGACGCTGATGCGGTTGTAAAGCACGAAGTGCCGCGTTCTTCCAGGAGTTGATGCTCCTGCGAGGCGGGTACCTCGAAACGCGACTTGCGGCAGAACTCGATCGTCTTGCGCAGCCGTTCGGCCGAAGCATTGAAATTGTTGGCCGTGAGCCGGCTGCTAAGGTTGGCGACCGTTTCCTTGAGAAATCGCTTGCCCAGGGCGTCGACGGTTTGCTGCCGCTCCTCCGCGGCGGCGAACAGATCTTCCGCTCGCGCGTAGCGTTTGCGGACTTCGTCCTTGTAGTCGCTGAGCACTGAATCGAAGTTCTTGCGAAATCCACTCGCCAGCGAAGCGGCGGCGGCGACCGAATCGCGCAACTGAAGGTTGTCGGCGCGAAGTTCATCGCGTTCCCGCCGCATCAGCAGCAGCGACGCATTGAGCTGGCCGAACCGCAGCGTCAGCGGCAGCGCCAGGGCGAAGCAGAACCCCCCCAGAAACATCGCCAAATCGCCCATGCCGAACAAGAGGCAAACGAGCGCGATCAGCAGGAAGAGCGGCGCTACCGCGAAAGAAGCGTAAAGAGCGTAATCAAACCACTCCGTCTGAGCAGGCGCCGGCGGATGGGGACGGCGTCGCGGACGTCCCGTGGATAGTCGAAAAACGTGACGACGGTTTGGCACTTCGGACACTTGCGCGGCTGCGAGAACGCTTGCTCAAGAGCCTTCACGCGAGCTTCGCAAGAAGGACAGTATCGCGTCACTAGCTCGCCTGGCATCAAATCAGCCCCGGTGGATGTATATTTTTAGAAAATACGGCGCCTTGGAAATAGTAGTTGGAAAATCGGTAAGTCTCAATTCGCAGTTTGGCGTACCGGTACGTTATCGACGTGGCGAGTTCAAACGACGCCAAGCCGGCTTCTCAAGCTTTCTATGCGTTACCGCCCGTCGATGCTTATGGGGTCGCTGCTTATGGGGCGGGGTAAGAAGAGAGGCGACACCCAAGGGGCCGTTCGCCAAACCGCATTCACCGTGCGGGAGAAGCTCAACGCGCTGCAACGAAGCGCTCGAAGAAACGAAGCGGAGGGCATGGGATTCTACCCCCCTCGCTTTCGTAACCGCCTAATGGCGAACAGTTTCGGGCCTAACGTCGATACCGGTAACGGTTTGCGCCGTAACCATCATCTCTCGTTAAATCCGGTTGTATCCCGTCGTGGAGGTCAGCAACAGGGACAAAACCGGGACAACTTTTTGGCGCATCGTGCGATGGGAGTTCTGCTAGCGCTCGTCCTCGCGGCAGTGCTTGGCGGCTCATCGCCAGATCGTGAAGACGACATTCTGCCTCGCCCGATTCGGAAGCACCGCAAAGCCCGCGAAGAGCAAGGGCTACCGGAGGACAGCGAACTTGAATCGCTGGCGCGTGAATATCTCCGGCTAGCTGCTGCCGCGTGGCCAGAGCACTTAGCGAGCGGCTACGTCCCTCATGCTGGCAGTTTGGTTGTCGGATCGATGGTCGCCGAGTTTAAAGAACGGCACATGACCGGCAAAGTTGACGTTGAGGCGATGAATCGGCTAGCAACAGTTGGGCTAAAGATTGCGGCGAACTACCCCCGCTACAGTGACCACAACTCGCAGCCCAAGAGTATCGCAGACCAGGTGCGTGAAGCTATTGCGTTCGCAAAATCGCGAGGGCTATTTATTCCATGGGGGCTGATTGTGGCTGACTTCGGTCGCCGTGCCACTCAAGGCCACCGTCAGGGATTCGAGAATCTGCTGAAGATTGTTCGCATCAAAGCCTTACGGCTCGAAGCAATCATCATCGACGATTTCGACCGCGCGAGCCGCAATGATCTAGAAGCATGGAAGCTCGCCGGAATGTGTAAGACGATGAAGATCGGGCTCTATGGGGCGAGTGACGGATTCCACATCGACGACCCAGACTGGGACTTCAAGGTGCGCATGCCCGCGACAATGCCTTCTCTGATCCATCGGCCCCAGCTGCAGCGGCTGAGATTCTAGAATCTGAGAACCGGAAAGGTATGTCGATAATTGGCGACCTCCAGGAAGAGATCAACCTGCGGCAAGAGATCGCGCGAGCTCGAATGGCAGAGCGCGACGCGGCTATTGAAGCTATTCAGCAGCAAGAGAAGATGCTGGCAAACGCTGAGCGGCAGCTGCAGTTGGAGGAACGGAAGCTTCAGTCGTTCAAGGCTCAGATCGGCGCGCTGTCACCGATGGAAGTTGACCAACTCAAAGACATCGACATGAAGCTTAAGTCGGGCGTCGATTTGAATCCGTTCGAGATGGAAGCCCTGCAACGAAACGGCGGTGATCGAGGTCGACGCGAGGCAGACAAGATCAACGCCAAGCGATTCGACTCGCTAGGCATCGACAGTAACACGTTCCTTGGCGGTGATGGTGGTGCGATGAAGGAGGCGGCGACTGCCGTTCAGGAGATGACCGCCGCCCTCAAAGAACTTACCAAGGGGCTCTCGAGCACCGAAGCAATCGCCAAACTTGAAGACGAGAAGAAGGAGCTTCAGAAGGCGTTCAGCGAATTTAAGAAGGAGCAGATCGACCTGATTAACTCGATGATCGAAACACTGAAGTTGAACAACGCGGCGATGGCAGAGATTCAGATGGCGTTGATGGTTGGATACTAACGGTCAAGCCTGAACGTCGCGTCAATGTCTCGTATCTTCTGCTGAAGATCAGCTCTTCGGCCGGCGTCGCGCCACGACTGCACTGCGCTGGTAATCGTGAGAATCGGAATCAGCAGAACCGTCCAGATCACCAGCGACGCGATCGAGAACTTCCAAGTCAGCTGAAACACCGAACGCCACGGCATGTCGCCGTCGATCAGGACGACACGCGTGGCAGGCTGAACTGGCGGCGGCACAGTCGACATAGCTTGATCCTCGCAGCCCGCGGCCGGCGGTCCCGGCCTGACGCTCTTTGACATCTTACTCGCCCCGCCGACGTCGCGAATCGCGCGGGGCGTTTTTTTGCTGGTCGCCTGACACCGAATCAGGTGTCGAGGATTAAATAGCGCCACGATATATTCAGGATTTATCGACCACGCTACCTCGAATGATACTTGGCAGCGTAATCTCCGCCTTGCGGCGACCCGCCTCACTAGATCCGCTCATCGATTCCAAAGCGAAGAATATCAGTTATCCCGTCGCCGTCCAAATCCACAAAATAAAAATCCGACGGTTTGTAAGTCGCATGGACAGTGTTGATCTTAATCCAGTCCTCGCGTGCACCACGAGAAACAAGCCAGTCATTTCCATCTATCCTGAATACGTCTGCGATCCGGTCGTGGAAAAAGCGTCCGACGCCTAAATCGCTAAGCGGATACGGCCGATCCCATTTTTTGAGGGTGGCCGTCTTGCTGCTAGGCCGTGTAGACCAGTGCGCCTTCCATTCGTTCCCGTCCGACCACATTGCATGCGATATGCGATCTCCGTACCAATCCGCAAACGCAATGTCATTGATGCTCGGAAGCGACGGATCTTCGAAAAGCAGTTTCCACTGTGAGTCATTTCGAGGCCCGTCTGCGGCTGTGTTGTCGGAACTCCAGGTCATGATCTTTGTGCAGCCGTTTGTGGAATTAGGCTCCGTTTTCACGACCCGCGTGTACCCATCAAGGTCGACGTTAGCGACTTGAAGCTGGGAGCGATCTACTCCCACAGAGAATCCTACGGGGCTGACATAATCCCATTGCCTCAATGACGTCGTGATATAGAAACGATCATTTTGTAGTTTGAGTATCCCCGTGGACCCCGCGGCCATGAAGTCGCCAAAAAGAAAATCGGCTACCGGGTAAGGCGAACTGTGGAGATCTAACCTGATGCGATCGTCAAACGCACCTGAATCGGGACGAAATCTCAGGCACCACCAGTAGTGCGCCTCGCTACTAGATGACACGCGCTCGCCACGTACAAATAGTTGACAATTTGGACGACGGTCAGGAAAGGACGCAAACCGGCCGAATGCAGCTTGCCCAGGATCAACGAGATTATCACCAGGTGTGAAAATGCGAAGCCAGGGACTTCGCCCTCCCCAAGATACGAACCAACCTGGCTTAAGTGAGTTGAACTCGTTCCTGTAAGCTTCAACGTTCCCAAAATGAAATCGCTGTCGAATTGCATCCTCAGGTTGACGATACCCATAGCAGGCATTATTCGAGAACACTGCTCCACTGCTTGGCCTGCCGCGCGGGTAGAACGCCGCTGACGGCAGCGGCGTATCACCGGGTTCGGAATCACTATTCGGGACATTGAAATCGTTGTATTGAATTGCGAACTGGTCGCCGGCTTGATCGGACTGGTCTCGTCGGTCGTACCCGCCATGCACGTCACATGCAGTGGAATTGGTCTTGTGTCCACGGGCGTGGAACGTGTTAAAGGAAGCAGTGTAATTTGACCCAGCCGTTCCAGTTGATTGGATGTGATGTCGGTTTCGTTCAAAACGATTTGCTACGATGATCGATTGCGCTTTGCTGTGGGCGATTCCGTAACCGTTGCCATCTTTCTGGTTGTGGTGGATGTGGCAATGGTGAATCTCAGCGCTGGCTGTCGGCCCAATCGTATCCAAACCGCCGAGAAAGATCGCTGCATGTGTCCAACCGTAAAGTTCACAGTTGTCTATCTCCAAACGGTCGTATTCTTGGTTAATAACCCCAATCCGCGAGCGTGGCGACTCTGCAGTTTTCTCATCCCTGCCCCAAACGCGAATACCAGTGATTCGAACACTGGGGCCATCAACAATAAGAAGCTGCTTGTCTTCTAAGTCGTGCGTGCGAGTCAGCAAAGCTCCCTTCGAGTTATTCAGTCCACGTCCGCTAGCTAGGGTGACGTTGGCTGGAATTTTTAGCGCCCAAGGGATTTCGATTGTTGCTGCATCATCGACGTAAATGATCTGCGGCGTGCCATCGGCCGCATGCAGAGCGTCTGCGAGTTCATCTAACGTCCGTACCACCTGCGATTGAGCAGGGTCTACGCGTCGTGTGTAGCCTTCACCCCCACCTATGGGATTACCCGTGTTGTTGGCGGACGCTCCGGATTCCATTTCAATTCCTTCTGGACAGAGGGGGTGGCTTAATCCTTAAAAAGAATTTTGCGTCTCTTCACGAATAGTTGTTGACTGCCGAGCGAATGGTCGGCCACCTGATTGATGATCAGGCGATTTGCACAAGAAACTTGCTGTTCAACCGCAACCCCAAACTCGTCGTTACTCGTTTCGCTACCGCCGGCGTGTTAATCCGTGCCTAAATTTCCGTGCCAACGGTGGAGTTGCTCCCATCGTCGCTCATCAGCGATTCTTTCAATCTCCTCAACGCTCGGCCCAGATCGGCACAGGCGGCTGCTGACGAAGTGCTCAGATATGTTTGCGGCTGCAGTTAGTGTTTTATTGAGAGAATTGAGTTCTTTGATTGGCTCCTCAAAGATGGCAAACCGCTCGACCAACTTACCGTCCGCGAGCGACGCTACCTCAACGTGCTTCCGGTGCTGATATTTATCTTCGTAACGCTGTAACCCCCTTAGCACCTCTTCGACCCAAATAGTTACTTGGCTCTTGATTAGAGATCGCACGAGCTGGTGAATGCGAGCCATCGACTGAAAGTAATCACGTGTAAGTCGGCGCACATCTACACGCTTGCCCAGCGATGTTAGATCATCGGCGATTTGCTTTTTGAAGCCCCCGTCCGCCACAAGCGCAGGACCATCAAGGTACGGAATTGACCTCCATTCGGTGTCAGACGGAGCGTCAGGGTTTCGGAACATATCCATGTTGACCCGACGCAGAGGCAATCCGCGATGCTGGAGGTAGTTGCGCAGGCCCTCCATGACTCTGTACGACGCACTAGCGTCAAATTCTTCGTTGCGAGCCGCTTTCAGCTTTGCACGTTCAGATGACTCATGCCCAAAGATCTGACATATCTCTCGGTCTACTTGGTCATGGTAAAGCCGGCACGCTGTCAGGAAGTTGACGAGCAGGCGATTGAATCGATGGATGTTTCCGGCCAAGTGACTCCATTCGGTCTCGAACCGAAGCAAGCCGTCGAGGGAGTGTTCCAATAGAGCAAGTTCAAACTCGCGAAAATTGCCGACGATATAGCTGTACTTCTCTTCGACGTCCAGCGCAACGAAGACGCCTTTCTTTGCCGCGTGGAGCGATGTGAACTCTTCTTTCGTTAGTTCGATAACGAAGTCTTTTTCCGATGAAAAGCTACGGCGGATCACGAATCGATCCGGCGCTGAATGGTCATTAGGCATTACTGTTTTCGCTCACTGGAAGCCGTCGTCACTAAATACCAGACTCGGTCGTAGAACACCAACAGCCAGGCGCCGTTCTCCGGGGAGTCATTATCTAGGCGATGCCAGTAATGAAAGACGCCGGCTTGAATCACCCTTGGAGGACACTCCCGGAGCCAATCGACAACTCTATCGCGCCCATTCCTTGCGGCTACCTCTGCCTCGTTGAATGAAGAGTCAATCATGGCGGAAATTTGAGTTGTTTTCGGCAGTCGCGCGTGATATTCGCGAAAATACAACCCGCGGACGGTTCTTCGAACAACGCGGTCAAGACGTTCGTAGTCGACCTCAGTTCTGAGCCCTTCACCTAGAAAAATTCCCGATGGTGTTACGAGATTGACCGTCTCCAATCTCGATAGGATTGCAGTGCGAAAGCCCTTCGCTTCCGGCCTGAATAGACCACGGAGGCCGGTTTGCATGACTTGTAACGCGCCTTCGTTTCCCTCAACGTCATGCCTGGTCGGCACAGTGACGCTGAAGTACTGGTCGTCCGCCGAGAATGCTTGATTGCAAGCTCGACAGCAAGGAACTGATACAAGCGTGCTGGGGTGCGGCTTAGGGAATATGGCTTTGGGAGGCACGTGATCTCGAGTGACTGCAACTCGATCGCAGTATACGCAAATCTCGGCTCGCTTTCCCTTCTTCCCCCGCGCCATTACTACTGTCCCTCACTCACGCCAAGGCCCATGCTGCTCCAGCCAGCGGGACCCGCCGCGCCTAGCCCTGCCTCTCACTTAGCGCCCTCACCCATCGCTGGTGCTCACGCGTCGCGTCCGGGCATTCCTTTGGGTAGTCCGTCACGGCCAGCGGTGTCATCAGGCTATTGTCCCTTAACATCCAGACCGCAGTCTCGTGGATCTCGCGAGCTTCCATCGGCGGCTCGATCCCAACGCCTTCCCAGACGTTGAAACCAACGGCCTTAAACTCTTCTAGCGACAACTCCGCCTGGCGGTAGAGAGCGACGATGATCGCGTCTGTCGAAAAGAGCCGGCAAAAGGCGTCCAGTGCCGCCATCTTCCAGTTGGCGAAGTCAGGGTGCACGTCGAAGCGGTAAAGGAAGACGATCGGGTCCGCTAGGGTATCGAGTTCGTCTACACCAAAATCGCCGTCGGCATTAAGGAACGAGTTGTAGAGATCAGCCCAGCCCTGGCTGTCAGCGTCGGCCACGTCCCATGCTTCCTCGCCCCATTCGGTCACTTCATGGCGACGGATCTCGTCGGCGAGCATGCGGCCGACAACGAACGACTCGGGGCCATTGTCGATCAGCTCAAGAGCCGTATGGGCACGCAGCCTGATGCGCCATGCGATGACGCTGTCGTCGGGCTCCATGCGAAGCAGGTGATGGCGTTGGGTTGCGTCGAGCCAAATCATTCGGCACCGCTGGACTGGAAAAGGTCACCTGATCCCGTATCAGAGCGACGAGCATTGTAGGGCAACGGGTTACGGCGACGCGATACCCAGAGGGCTACTTACTTCGGCCTGTTACGTCGTCCAGTTTCCGCTGATTCAACTCGCAGTTGACGGAACTCCTCCCGCATTTCCGAGCGAAGTTGGTCGAGCCGGGTTTGGAATTCGGACCGGAGCGAAGCCTTCAGGCGCCTGAGCAGCCAAGATCGCATCATGAACGTCAGTGTCCCCATCACGACGGTTGTGATCGTGATGCAACCAATCATGGCTCGCATGAGTTCCGACATTCCAGCTCCAAACGGCAGTCGAGTAGAAAAGTGAACGCCGGACACGTCGCTCTGTGCGATTGGAGCGGCCGGCCTGACCGCGGAGTCACCTTAGTCGAGGTCACGCTACCGCGGCCCTGTAGGCGACCTAGTGTCGATCGCGATTTTCGATGCTCGCTGAGCCCTCCCGAGAGCGTACCGCTGACAGGTATCGCGAATGGCGTAGAGGTTAGCCAGAGAGATGCCGGCGGCGGCCGAGGGGTCTTCAGCAATCGACTTCGCTTGCGCCAACAATTCGCGGTCGTCGATTGTGTCGCAGCGGATGTGGCGCCCGGTGATTTGGATGTGCCGGGGGTGGTTGTCTTTCTTCACTGTGCTCTCCATCGCAGGGGGAACGCGGCCGAGGCAATATTGACACTGGGCATTGGGGCAGTCCATACTGTCCCTGTCAGCATACCGCTGACCGGCCGTCAGAAGCCGATCTATGAGGACAATTCGATGACTGTTTCGTCAGACCGTAGGCCCGGTAGTGTGTGTGCGTGCCAAGCTGTGAAGGGGGTAGCCCCGGAGCAAGGTACGCGCGGGAGTCTCATAGCTCCTTCTGAACCGCATTACCGGGCCTACAGTCTTTTCGCGTCGTCATCGGGTTGTCAGAGTCGCCTCAGTGATAGGGGCGATCGCCCCGCTGGGGCGGCTTCTTTTCGCGACTATCCGAGCGGCGCCATGGAGAGCAACTCATGGCTGCTGGTTCCAAGCTTCCCGCCACTCTGAGGGGCGCGTGCGGCAAGGTCTTACAAGGACGTTTCACGGTCGCCCGACTGCTGCCTGATGCGAAGGCCGTCGTGTCGGTTAAAGGTCTTTGCCGACTCGTTGAACGTCCGTCGGGTAAGGTGTTCGCTGAGTTTGTCACTCGACGCTTCGCCCACCAGCAAGTGGCGCTGCAGGTCTTCTGCCAAGAGGGCGAGTGGATTGAAGCCGTCGATTACGAGACCGGAAAAGTACTGAACTTCGACAACCGCGGTCTGTCCGACGATCCGCGCGAGCGCTCGTATCAGGTTCACCACTTCAGCAGCGGACTACACGCTGACGAGAACACCGTCAAAGTGCGACGGAAGGTCTACCACCGTGCGCAGGGTTTCAAGCTTGGTCGCTTGCTACCTGGCCCGGCTAAGCGGTTTGAGACGGTGAAGCTGTTTAAGCCGAAGAGTGAGGATAAACGCCCGTTTCGCTCAGCGCAGAAACAACACGCTTCCTGAGTTCGGCCTCTCACGCCAATCATACTGAACGATCTCATTTCCTCGTTTGGTGTGCCGCTGGAGGCCTGGGGACGGCCGTTGTGCGTACTCTCCGGCTTTTGTACCTCGCCTCCACCGCGGCAGACTCTGAAAGGTAGTTGATATGTTTGTTACTGAAGCCGTTGGCCAAGCAGCATCATTTGCAGCTGTGCCAATCCCCGCCGGTCGCGAGGCTTTATCTCTTAGCCATAGCCCGGAGAGCTACGCCCAGGCGCTAGAAGCGTTGGGACCAGAGCCGCAGGGCGACGATAAATACGAGCCGAGGAACTGGCCACGGTGGTTTGGCAAGAAAACGATGCTCGGCGATGAGCCAGGTGAGGGCCATGCCGTAGAACAAGTTGCCGCCGACGGTTCGTCGGTCACCGTTTCGACTGAAGATCGCTATCGGATCATCGAGGTGCCGTCGGGGCGCGTTCTAACCGAACTCAAGCTGCTTTGGGAGACTACGTCGGAGGTCGACACGATGGCCAGCGGCCGTGAGCACGACAACGATCCCTATGCGATTGCCGTCTCGTATGAGCTCATTTCCGCAATGTCGCGGCAATCGGAGATCACCTGGGAGGACATTTCGCTTCGGCCGTCGCTGGTCTACTACAAGTGCGACTACTGCGGGTCGGACTGGACGCAAGAAAAGGATTGCTGCGGAACGTCAGGCCATAAAGGAAGCGACTCGAATCCTCTCAAGAGGAGCGATTTGTGCAAGGCTCGCGAGATCGAACGCATCCGGCGGGTTGGCCATCGCCGTATCAATGCGAGCCTCAGCGGCCATCAGAAGTTGCCATTCGTCGGGAGAGTATCGGTTAGCGGCCATGAAGCGAATTATCGACCAACGGGCCTGGAGTATCTACGTTTCTCGTGCCGGTGACCAAACGACCGCCGAGCGTAGCTAAGCGGTTGTGACCATCCGACTTAGCGTGGTGACCAAGCCACTCAGTGAGCGGTGCAGACCAACCGGGACCGAATCAGCCCGTTTTCGTTGACGTCGAGCAGAAAAGCCTGGGAAAAGCCCGCGAATCGAGAGGGACCGAAGTCCGAGTGCGACCACCGGCGGCCACCACAGACTCGCCTGAGAGATCTACAGCGGCCCGCCGGCGGAAGCGAGCAGTTGTATCGCAGAAAACCGCGAATTTGTCACGAGAAGTTTGCAGCTGCCGGGCAGAGAAAAAATTCGCCGGCGGCCGTTGCGAGGTGGGACTTGGACCAAAGTGCAACGGCCAACCGGCGAGGCAGGATTGGAAAAGCGGAGAGCCGGTTCAGGGCGACTCCCCGCTCTTGACGTTCGCCTCATTTTGTCCCAGCCAGGAGCAGTCTTGAGACGAAGCGTCGAACTGGATCGGTTAGAAGTCGTTCATCGTGGCGGTATACGGAGCACAGCTAGTTGCTCGGAGCAGCGCCGCCAGGCGTCGTCTGTCCGCTAGTCGTCCCCCCCGTTCCGGGGGCAGTCACCGGATTTGAAGAACCGCTCGTTGTGTCGTTAGGAGCAGGCGCTTCCGACTTTGAGCAGCCGCCGCATAGCGCGACGCCAAGGAGCAGCGCGGCAAGTGATAGCAGCAGTTTCATGTTTTGACTCCTCGGAATCTTAGGTTCGTTTTGCAAAGCAATGCGAACGCTATGCCGAGACACCCCTAACCCTTTGGAGACCCACCAGATGAGTGACCAGATCAAAGTCCACGTCGTGAAATACAAGTCACGACCTAACCTCGTGCTGCGGTACGTCGACCCTGTGACCGGCAAGCAGGTGGCGAAGTCTGCCAAGACCTCGCGCCGTCGGGACGCCGAGCGCGCCGCGGCGAAGTGGGAGGCCGAGCTGCGCGAGGGCCGCTACCAGCGTCAGAGCCGCATGACCTGGGCGGAGTTCCGCGAACGGTACGAAGAGGAGAAGATGGCGACCCTGTCGGGCAAGACGCTCGCGGCTTGGGAGGCTGCCGCCAATCACCTCGAGCGGGTGGTCTCGCCGAAGCTGCTCGCGACCGTCGACTCGAACGTGCTGAGCCAGTTTCAGGCCAAGCTGCTCGCCGGAGGTATGAAGCAAACCACGCTAGCCAGCCATCTACGATCGCTGCGCGCCGCGTTCAGCTGGGCGGAGCGTCGGTCGCTGATCACCAAGGCGCCGCGGGTGGATATGCCCAAGCTCACCAAGGGCGATCGCACGATGCGCGGCCGGCCGATCACCGCGGAGGAATACGAGCGGATGCTGACAAAGGTCGCGAACGTGCGCAAGGGCGACGCCGAGCTCTGGAAGCGGCTACTGCGGGGCCTTTGGCTGTCGGGACTGCGGCTCAGCGAAGCGCTGCAGCTGTCGTGGGACGCTGACGCGGCGATCACCGTTCGGCTTGGCGGTCGCTACCCAATGCTGCGGATCTTCGGCGAGGCTCAGAAGTCGAAGCGCGACGCCCTGCTGCCGATCGCGCCGGAGTTTGGCGAGTTCCTGCTGGCGGTTCCCGAGGCGGAACGCAGCGGCTTGGTGTTCGGCATCGAAGGGCTGGTGCGGGGCAAGCCGATCGACACCCAGCGGGCCAGCCGGATCGTGGCCAAGATCGGCGAGGAAGCGCTCGTCGTAGTCGACCCGAACGTCGTCCGGCTGAGAGTCCACAAAAAGACCGGCGCCGTCACCAAGGTTCCCAAGTGCGCGACGGCTCACGACCTCCGCCGCGCGTTCGGAACCCGGTGGTCAAAGCGGGTGATGCCAGTGATGCTCCAGCGGCTGATGCGCCATGCGTCGATCGAGACGACGATGCGCTACTACGTGGAGCACAACGCCGACGACATTTCGGCGGACCTTTGGAACTGGCAGGGTAACGTTTCAGGTAGCATTCCCCCAGAAACGCCAACAGCCGCGACGAGCGCGGCTGCGAGTGAAGAGCGTAAGTCGTTGCAGAGCAACGAACTCTAGAGCGGAGGGCATGGGATTCGAACCCACAACCCCTTTCGGGGCACCTGATTTCGAGTCTGCAAAAATATTGCGTAATCACCGGAAAATATCAAGCTGCGCGACAAATGCGCAAACGAGCCTACGATCGCTTCTTGCGGAGCCGGCCATAGATGGCCCCAGCCATCGCCCCAAGCGCCCCATAGAGGATAAGGCCGAAGACTATGTTGAACCACATCGTGGTCATGAACGGCGGCGGCTGCCCAGCTCCATCGCCCCACACGAACAAGAAGCCCCCAATTGCGATCGGCATCGCGGCAATCGTTATCACACTGATCAAGTTTTTAAATACTCCCGGCTCTGGAAGAATCGCCGTTCCCCGCTGCATCACCACATAGGCAACCGCGAAAAACGCAGCCCACAACGCCCATCCAGCCAGCATGCCGACGATGTGAGGTTTCATGCGGGCATTATAGCAGCATATCCGGCACGGGCGCCAAATTGGCGCCAAACGGGCCTCGAATATGAGGATTTATTCCCGAGTCGGATTTGGCGCCGATGCTAGGCGCCTGCATGTTTGAGTAGTGCCCTACTCTTCTCTGGAGTCCTCACCATGAACGATCTGTTCGCCCGCCTAGACGCCCTCAGTGACAACGATGTTGCCCTCGTGCAAGGGTACGCCAGAGTAAAGCTGTGTCACCAATCTGGCATCAGAATCGCCCGAAGCTCAGGTCAGGCTGCTGCGGACTTCCTCATCGCTTGCGACAGCTTGGATCGCTTCTCGCTAGTCCGGATCATCGGCTATACCCGGCACCCCATCGCTGCATAATTAAGACACACCAATGAAATGTATCCGTTTCCGCCCTCCCGCTGAGGGTCAGCCAACGCCAACAATCGACATCCCCTACCACGACTTCCTTGTGGAGAAACTAGACACTCACTGGACTTTGACGCCCCACGAGCGCGAGCAAGTGCTGAAGCTGCTACCGCTGATCGTCTGGGATTGCGTGAACGCCACTGACGAGTGGCCTGCTTATATGCCTAATCTCGGCGAGGAGTTCACGATGTTCCCGAACCATCCGTGGATGCGTTCAATGATGGGTGCCCTTGCGTTTGAAGTGTTAACTAAGGCGGCCCTCTTCGCGCAGTATCCCGACCAGTCCCCTTTCACGCCTGCCGAGGTTGAGGCGGCATCTTGGGGTAGGCTCCAGGGCAAAGTACCTAAATCGGCTTAGCTAAAGAGCCCCTGCCCAGTTGGGCAGGGGCTCATTTCATTTTGCGCGGCCAATTAGGTCGGTCACTTGCTTCGGCGTGTTGCCGAGTGTGAAGTTTGCCACAACAGCGTCAATTCGCGACTCCCAGTTAGGCACATCGCTGAATTGCACGGCTAATTGCCCAGCCATATCGCCAAGAAATGCTCTCACGCGGTCAATGTGGATCATCTTGCCATTTCTCACGCATGCGATCGCGTAGTCGCGACTGAGCTTGCCGACAACTGCCGCTAGCTGCGCGATGATCGTCGGCGGCGCGCCTTCCGCCTTCGCCTTCGCAAGCTGGCTTCGCACCAATGCAATTTCATGCTTGATGTCGAGTGGGTCTAGGCTCGCCCAATCTACGGGACCAGTAACGCCGTAGGGGTTCTCTTCACTCGGAATTAGTTCCATCGCATCACCTGTAGTAGCTGATTGACACGGCAGCCGTGGTATCGGCAGGGCCGATGCGAACGCTGCCCAATTCAACTTGTAGCACGATGCTTTCCGGCGAGCAGAGCCGATGCGCTCCATTCTCCAGCGTGGCGTCTTCGCCAGCGCTGTGCCAAAGTAGGCAGTTTGCAGTCGGTTGAATCAGACAACAGCGAGCGCCAGCAGGGATGTTCGGCAGTGGCTGACTCTCAATCAGATTCTCAATCCGTTCGTGCCCTAAGCACTCGTATGTCGCTTGTTTGATTAGGTCCATCTATCGCACCAGAATATGAAGCTGATTGTCGGTGAAGTCGTTCCGCGCAACACAGTACAGAACGACGTGATGACCTTCTTTTTCCACGTTGAAGCGCATTCCGCCTGACGGGACGGGGAATCCCTCGACGCCAAGCCGGTTGCTGACGTACAAGTCAGACTCGCAATCAGGCGCGGGACGCAACCACACTTCGCGTGACGCCGTTAGCTCAATTCTCGTCGGCACGCTGCCGACGAGAATCGTAGTAGTCTCAAATCGCATAGATAAGCCTCCAGTACCACGGATTTTTCGTCGGCCGTGGCGGGGGTGGAAATACGGTGATAGACGGTGTGACAATCATCACGCCGTCGGGAGTGTAGCGAGGACGTTCAATCGGTCGGGGTACGTCGGGGACATAGCAGAGCCCCACGCCATCGCTGAGTAGCGCTTTGCGCTCCTCATCGGTAATAATGGCAGTGCTGCGAATAATCGCATCCTGCCGCCGGCAAAGCTCCGCGTAGAGCGGAGTGCCGGGAGCGGGGAACTGACTGATTTGCTGTTGCATCACGCCCCCGTTGGATAGCTGAAGGTCGCGTTGAGAGGGCCGGCGAAGCGCCGAGTGATCCGTCGAACGGCAAGATCAGCCTCGCCAAAGCGTGCCGTAAGTTGCTCTACCAGATACTTTTCAGGGGGATACCCGCTGATTGGCGTGTATCCGCTTGCGTAGCTCGCTTCAAGCAGGCGAATCGTGTTGCGGATCATCGCCTCTTCAGCATCAAACGGCAGACCGTTCATGTTATTCAAGATCATTGAATAGGGGTTCATTCACTCTCTCCAGTTAGGGATTGGGCAGTGCGCAATCGCGCCGCAGCTTCATTGCTGCGGTCGCATTGCTCTTTAAATTCAGTCATGGAGGCGCTCGCTTTCAGCGCAAGTTCGCTCGTCTTGGCGTCCTCGCGGCTCCAAACTTCAGATTCGATGGCGGACACCTTGGCCCAATAACCATCGAAGTCGCCGGATGCTTCGAGATAACCACGGGCATTGCTGGCGGCGGCTAAGAAGTCAGGGGCGATGGTGCGCAAGAATGCGTCGCTATGCTCCACCGCGTTTTTATAGGCGGGGTCTGAACGGCGAGTTTCAGCAACGGCTTCACGCTGGAGGCGATCCGCATTGTCGCGTTCCCACTGTGCTGCATGCCGCTCGAATCGCTTCAGCTGCGCGAAGTCGCGAGGCGTGGCGGCCGTCTTTTCCAGCTGCCGCCGTTGCCGCTCCCAAGGATTCGGCGATTGCGGTTCGCGGAACTTCTCCGCCGCTTCAGCTTTACCTTGCCTCTTGGCCTCTTGAGCTTCCGAGATTTGCTCGCTAGACAGTTTCCGTAGCGGCTCAGTCACCTTCGCAGGCTGCGAACGATTCTGAGCTTGATAACGCTGAACTCGTTCAGCGCTGCTTAACCAGCGGCCATCGGTGCCGCGCGCATAGTCAGTCATTTGGGTTCTCCGTGGTTTGATCGCTTGCCGGCACTCGCGGCACGCGACTTAAATGTTCAAGAACTAGTCGCAGGATGGCAGGAGTGCTGTCACTGCTGATTGTTTCAAAGCGCCCGTCGCCGCGACGCAGGAGGATTCTCCCGTCGTCGGTATGACGAGCTTCAACGATATCGGGCATCAAGATGCCCCAGCGTTTGCAGTGAGTCGCAAGCCAATGACTAGCGTCTCGCGCGTCGTGGTAATCGTAGTAGCGAACTTTCAGTTGCTGCCGCTGCTCGCCGGGCTGCATTGCCCAGAATGGTTTTGGTGTCATTTGAAGAGGTGAGGTGCGTTCTTCCTTAGCGATTCAACAGCCGCTTCAAGGTTTCCCGATCCTTTGACGGTATGTTTCAGAATGGTTGCGGCTTTGATCGCGTCGCGAAAACCTAACGCCGCGCAGTGGCGAATTAGCTGATTGGTACTCATTGTTGTCCTATGGAAAATGCGAGCGCGGTGATACCCGCCACCGCGCCCGCGTAACGCTCACCCCGTGGAGGGGCGGGGAGCGAGACGACGAGGGAATTCGCAAGAGCCCCGCCGTCTAATCGGTGATGCCGAGCTTTGCCATCTGGCGGCTCGATTCAAGTAAAAACTCAACTGGCATTCCCGGCCAGAGCTTCCTGATATCTTCGGCTACGTCCTCGGCTGGCCAGAGGTCAGTCGGGTCGCCCCAGTGATAGAGGTCGGCCGCCACGTCATAGACAGGCAACGGCGTCTGCGACGCCTCGTAGCGATGGCGAGCTTCTGCGATCTCTTTCGTGCTAGCAAACTCGTGGAGTTCGGTTGCTTTCGGGAAGTGGAGGAAGCCGTCAGCATCGCGAATCGCGAACTGATTGCCGTTTTCGGTCCAGACTAGGCGGTTCACGCAACCCTCCGCAGCTTGATGATGTAACGTCTATCCACTTGCCTTTTCGGGAATTTCACGATGATGCGATTCTCGCGAAGGTACGATGCGAAGCCACTGACTGCCGATTTGAGACCCGCGATGTTGCCCGGCGCGCCACCGACCGCATCGCGAAGCTCTTTCGCGCTTCCCTCCCAAGCGATACGGCTCGACATAAAATCCACAATCTTGTGAGCGAGCGGGTCAAGGTTTTCTTCCTGAATGCCTGCCTTCGCATCAGTCGCGATGACCGGCAACGCGAGCCGGCCTTGCGGCTCCGGCAGCGTCATGTTGAGCAGCGTGTGCATAATCGCCGGCCCTTCAGCCTTCAGCCGCTCCAACAGTTCAGGTTTGGGAACTTCGCTCGTCAGTGCCTTAACGTGGATTGCTACGAATCGAGTGTCGCCAATCGGAATACGACAAGCGCCACTATTGTTCGCCGTCTGAATCCAGTGGGTGTAGTTAGTGACGTGATAAACGTCGGTGTGCATCCGCCGCACCGCGAGCGTGAGGCCGGTTACGGCGTCTTTGATTCGCGGCAGCGTGTTCATGCCGCTAACGTCCTTCTCTTCAATTACGCAGAGAATTGCTCCGTCGATCTCGCCGTTGAAGTCACTGTTCAAGGCGCGGTCGGCTTTCACGACGCCACCCGTAACGAGAAGCGAGAATGCTTCCCACAAGATCGACTTGCCACAGTTCTCGTCGCCG
Organism: Lacipirellula parvula; assembly: GCF_009177095.1. NCBI lineage: Bacteria > Pseudomonadati > Planctomycetota > Planctomycetia > Pirellulales > Lacipirellulaceae > Lacipirellula > Lacipirellula parvula. The sequence continues at coordinate 4,664,846 of NZ_AP021861.1, read as the reverse complement.
AAAAGGAAAAGATAAGGTAGGCGACAGGCAGGATCGCGAAGAATGCACGCAAACCACGCGCGAAGGTAGTCGCCGCCGCTGCGAATGCCGATTACTTGAAGTTCCGGCGGCATCTTCAATGCTTCGCCGACGTGATCAATGATCGCATCCCAGCTAGTATGCGGCCCACAGCTAGGCTGATAGACGTACTGCGGTGCCCCGATATTCCACTGTCTATCGCCGGGGTATTCTCCAGCAAACGGGATGCAGACCCGTTGCCACGGGATGAGGTGACATTCACCAATCAGGCAATCAGCTTCGCTTTTGCCCACCCCAAGTTTGGCTCGAATCACACGCCCGGCCGTCGTGTCGCTGCTACGAGTGAACCCGCCGCCCTTCTTCTTATGGTAGGTGCCGTCGGGTTGCTGGATTGCACCGTCGCCGTACACAACCACGCGAATAAAATCGAGATCGGTCGGTTCAGAGTCGAACGGAAGAACGAGCGTCCAGTATCCTTTGCGCTCAGTCTGCGACCATTGGCAATCGTCGCCGGGTTTTGCAATGACCTGCACAACGAGGCTGTTTGCGCGGAGCATTACCACGCCGGGACGGTCAGCAAGGCAGGTCGGAATCGTGGTGAGGTAGCCAGTAGCGGTAAACTTCGTGACGGGGGCGAACTCGTAACCCTTGAGGGTCACGACTCCACCTGCCTTGCGACAGATGGAATGAAAATCATCTTGCATTGGGCCGTTCATTTGGGCCGTGAGAAAAGGAAATGGGTAGTGCGCCCGGCCCGAACGCACTACCCAGAATGCCGTCGCGGATCAGGCGCGGCTGACTTGCAGTTTGGCTTTCGCCAGTTCGATACTGGCTTCGTTTATCGAGCGGCCTTGGCTGCGCAGTGCTGCGGCAGCGTCAATGCGGCTTACATTGGCAATCATGCGTCCGTCGTGGGCAACGGACCACTGCCGGCCGCGCGGAGCTTCGGGATGATAAGTGACGGTCATGTTTTGTTCCTTGGTTCACACATAGGGAGAGATATCCCTACACTTCACAGTTCCACCAAAAAGGGTTGGATTTTCAGAGCTTCTCACAATTTTCTAAAACTCTTGCTCGCCGCGTTGGCTCGCTGCTGCGGTTACGGGAGAGGGAGATATCCCGACACTTCACAGTTCAGGCAGCACGGTTCCATTTTTCACAGATTCTCGGATTTTCGCCAAACCCAATACACCACCCGACCACTGTGAGTTAACGCACGTCGCGCGTTAACTCATGCAGAATGAAAACTGCGCGCGAAATACCCTATAAAATACGGGGTCTCGCGGGTTTTGCAGTTTTTACATCTTTATTTGACCTAATGGGTAATATTGAAATCGTGAGTAGTGAAGATGTAATACGGGCTACAACTGCTTTTTCGACTGCGAAAACTGTAAAACCCGCGAGACCCCGTGATTTGCAGGCTATTTCGCGCGCAGTTTTCCTTTTAGGCGAGTTAAGGCACGGCGCGCCTTAACTAACATCCGACGCATGGTATTTCACTAACGCGGCATATCGGACACTTACATCCGGCCCGTAGTAAAACCGGCCTCTCCAGACACCTATCGTCGCTCGGCGCTCGCCTACGGGCCTCACAGAGCCCCACAAAGCAAATCTACACGCTCTCTGCCCTACGGTTGATGCTAAAGTTCAGATGGCCTTTTGCGCGGCCGGCCGGTCGGCCCGCCGTGGCTCACGACGCGAAAACCCGCTGCAATCAGCGCCTGCCGCCGCGATCGCGCCAACCAACGGGCCGCGTCAGCTCGCATCCAGCACGATGGCAGGCCATCCCAGCTGAGCGACGGCGTCAGCCCTGTCGCTGCAAGCTCGCCGAGCCATCGCACCACGTCGGACTGAGCGTGAACACGCGGCATTAGCCACGGAGTCGGTCCACTGCCGCAGCCAACATATCGCACTTGCTCATCTCGCGGGTCTACCAGTTCGTAGCAGCGGTAGCCAGCGAGCGGCCCCCTGAAATTCGACATAACTAGACCTGTGAATCTGGTATTTCTTGGCGTTACATCGCTTAAACCGACGTTTATGCGATGTAAAATTGAGTAGAAAAGGGGAACTTCGGATGAAACTCGTCGCCTACTATCGCGTCAGCACGAAACGACAAGGCACTTCCGGCCTTGGCCTGGAAGCTCAGCAGGCCGCCGTGGAGGCGTTCGCCATCACTGGCAAGATCGTCGCCAACTTCACTGAGGTGGAAACTGGCAAACGCTGCGATCGGCCAGAGCTTGCTCGCGCTATGGCTGCATGCCGCCGTCACGGTGCGACGTTAGTGATTGCCAAGCTTGACCGGCTCGCTCGCAATGTCCACTTCGTTTCCGGGCTCATGGAGGCGCGCATACCCTTCGTTTGCTGCGACAATCCCAATGCCACGCCCCTTACGATTCATATTCTCGCCGCTGTCGCTGAAGATGAGGCAAAGCGAATCAGTGAGCGAACGAAAGCCGCCCTTGCCGCCGCAAAGGCACGTGGAACTGCGCTCGGCAGCGCTGCCAATCTCACTAAGGCAGCACGGCGCAAAGGCACCGCCGCCAACGTGGAAGCTGCTCACCTGTACGCAAGCCGTGCCCTGCCCCTTGCTTGCAAGTTGCGTGCTGCTGGGGAATCGTTGGCTGTGATTGCCGATCGGTTAACCGATGGCGGCATCCTCACCCGCACCGGCAAGGCGTGGAGTGCTACAGCGGTGATGCGTTTGCTCGCGTGCTAGGCGGGAGGGGTCAAAGTTCGATCTTGCAACCGGCCGTTGCGGGCGCGCCGTTCGCTGCCCTTTCGACCATGTTGACGTGCGCAAAATCTGAGCGGCGCGGTACGCGCAAACGGAGGAAGATTTCGAGCAGTGGACATTGAATCAACTTATCGCCGCGACCTGAAACTCACCGGTGACCCTAGTGCCGCCGCCTCGCTCGTCCTCGCAGAGGCGATGTTGGGCCACGCCCCGAAACCGGAGCCCCACCTGCAACCGCAAGCCCGCATCACGGTTGCGGAGGCGTCGAAGATGTTTAACATCCCGAAGCGGACGATCCAGTCGGCGTGTCGCACTGGTCGACTGAATCACGTCCGCACTGGTCGTATCATCAGGCTGAAGCCGGCAGACCTTGAGCTGTTTCTGTCGGGAGTGGAAATGCAATCTGGGTGGCGACTTGGGTCATGAAGTCACAAGCCACCAACAATAAAACGACCCTCGGCAGGAAACTGCCGAGGGTCTTTCACGATAGGCGAAGATACATTTCTACCGCGATATCGCATTGTGCTTGGGCAAGGTGACTTGTCAAGCCGTAGGACTACCGGACGCCGCGAGACTGCCACATGTAGTAACCCATGTAAAGGCACACTATTGCCCAGTACCACACGAAGGCGGGAATCGGGATCGCCAGCCACGGGAGCCACCCGTTCTTGACTCGTCCTGTGAGGACAGCAATTCCAACTGTCGCAATCGCGAGGATTACTGCGAGGATACGAAAAACGTCGTGAGCGCCCATACGCATTAAGCCTCGCCGCAACGCCAGATAATGAAGAGGCCCACGGCAGAAACCCGCCGAGGGCCAGGAGCGGCAGGCGAAGTTACATTTCTACCGCTGTCGTCGCATCAGAAACGGCAAGCCTAGCATGCTGAGCATCAGGGCGGATGGCTCTGGGACGTTACTGGAGGTTGGCGTCGCCGAGCTATTTCCAAACTCTCGCTGCCATGCGAGGAAATCTGCACCGTCTGTCACGCCGTCACCGTTGGCATCGGAGTCGTCGTTGATGCCAAAGTCACCCTTCCATTGCGCGAGGTCGTCGCCGTCGACTGTTCCGTCGCCAGTGAAATCTGCTGTTATCGAGGGTCCGGCTGCTGACTTAGCCCACCATGCTACAGCATAGTTTTGGCTACTGCCCAGTGCCGCTTCCTCATCGTGCTGGTCAACCCAAAACTGCCAAAAGCCGGTGTATGGCACTTGGAAAAAAATGTGGTCTACGGTCCCTTCGGTTGAAATCGACGCCGCTTCGGCTAAGCCAGCGGATGTCGCGGACGCCGGGAGGAAATACAAGTCAAGGTCGTTGATCACAGAGTCGTCTGGAGGATCGCCATCACTATCGTATCTCTCGAATGTCTCACCGCTATCGAATCGATTATTGCTATTCGTATCGTTCAACTCAACGTGACGGTCCCAAGCGACAGTGATTGATACAAAACTGCCGCCAAGTAATTCCTCGCTGAAACGATACCGGTTATTGTCGCCCTCGCCGGTTGTTGTTCCGTAGTCCCACCCGATTAGGGGTACGTCGCCATCTTCGTAGTTCTGCTCCCCGCTTCGAAACTGCGTGAGTGCTCGGCTGGCGTTCAAATGCCCAGTTCCCATTTGCTCGTCAAGTGGAACAAATTGACCTGACCCAAGGTCTCCGTCGCCGTAAGCGTCTGAGTCAAACCAAGTGGAGACGCCATCTTGCTTCACCACCGTGCGTTCCATGCCGAGCAAACCGCCCACGGGAATATCAACGCCATTAATTTCGTCAATGCTTCCATCTTCTATCTTGTCTGCGGAATTCATTAGCACGGCCTTCATCACTTCGTGGCGACGCGCATTTCCGCTCACGTTCCATTGCGCCGATGGGGCGTTGGCAATCCGTTCGTTTGCATACTCTTGCAAAAGTGCCACAGTGCCAGTGACATGTGGCGCGGCGAAGCTAGTCCCGCTGGGCCGAGCATGAACGTTGCCAAGTCCAGTAACTTGTATCATTTCTCCGGGAGCGATCAACGAAATTGACGTTCGAAACCCGGCAGCATCCTCGTCGTAAGTATTAACGCTGGAAACTCGGCGAAATACATTTCCGACCCTTGATGATCGGCCGATCGTCATGCCATTAAAATTATCCTTAGGAATCGGAAGACTCTGTCCTTGATTTCCTAACACAACGTACAGAATGTCGTGTTCTGATGCGGACCAATCGATAAACTGCGTAAACAACGAGTTTCCATCGAATATGTTTCCATCCACTACTTGTTCGCCGAAGCTGATGTTGACCGCTCGAATTTCTCCTATGTCTGCAATGTGTTGGGCGCTTACGGCCGCCTCGGTCTGCGCTGGATTTACAGGCTCACTAGTTGCAGAAGCGTACAACTGAGCACCAGGGGAGACGCCGATCGGCGTATCTCCATCCATGTCAGGGTCAGTGTTGTCAGTTGAGATCATCACGCTCGCCACCTGCGTCGCGTGACCATTCTGACCGAGAATGTCCTCATCAGGGACAGGGGAACCGTCTAGCTTGAAAACGGCAGCTGGACTGACAGATGAGTTTATGTAGCCTGCACTATCCACGCCTGATTTAGCCGGCCTTGAATCCTCAACTTGGCCGATCTTCACACCCGCGCCTGTGAGTGGTTGGTTGTTGGCACCCAGCAACCCCGTGGAGTTGATTCCGTTCGGACCGGTCGAGTCAGTGCTGGCACTCGCGACTTGCGCAAGTATGACACTCGCAGTTAATGCGAAGGACAAATGGAATTTATACATCGCTTCGATACTCCTTTTGGCGATGTCATTTCGTTTGTCATTCAACGACAAAGTTGAATGACCCACTCACGACATTGGGAGGAACTTTGCTAGTGGCATTCTGGCCGCTGGCGGTGGCTGGAATAAAAGCCACGTGATACTTTTCCGGCGACAATTTCCCAAATGGAATGATCGCAAACTGTGGTGACGTATTGCCTGATTTGTGCGGAATGCCGATGTAATGAACGGTCAGCCGGGTCCCTTTTCGAGTCGCGCCCTTAATATGAAAGTCTTGGCCACACTCGCGCGAGAAGAACACGACGTTAATCTCATCGTTGGAGGAGAATCGATAGCGAGGTTTTTCAGAGCCATCCAAGACACTTCTGGCTGTCCTCAACTCATCAACCCCCGCGCCATTGAGAATGAACCCGCGACTTGACTTGCTTGTGGCAGGGGTGCCTTCGGAGAGAGCTGCTAAAATATCGTCCACAGCTGTAGGAGACTTATTGGGCTCGCCATTGCAGAATCCCCTAGTGCCGGGCATCTGGTACGCCCAGACCGATTTCAGCGGAATCTCCTCCGCCACGCATGGCACTGCGACAAGTCCGATAATCGCAGCCAATAGTATTCGTACCATTCGAGCCTCCGGTCTGGATTGTAGGGGAGCGTTTCGGAAACGCAATATACACGACCCATTTTGAAACGAATCGGTATTGCTGCACTGCCAGCACTGATCTTATCCGATGTGTACATTTTTCGCACAGCGCAGCAAATTGGCCCGGCAGCACTTGCTGCCGGGCCTTCGTTGTTATCGTAGCCGTTCAGTGCCCCTGCGGGATTCCCGATTGATGGCGCGAATCATTTCGCGGGCGTTCGTTACCCCGTCGCTGACGCCGTTCACGTTTACGTCGCCGATGTTGTAGTTGGTCACACTGCCGCCACTTTCACGGTATGTAGGCGTCTGACCGGCATTCATCGCAACCAACTGGCTGTAGAACTTCCGCGACGACTTGGCGTTCATCACGAACTCACCCGGCGAAAGCATCGCGGGGATCGTGTCGATGCCGCGAGCAGCACCGCCAGACGCCAAGTGCATCATGCCGCCGAATGCCTGGTTCGTCGGTGCAGCAGCACCGCCAGCAGCGGCTTGTGCCGTCGCCTTCGCGGCAGCAGCTGCGCGTTCCCAAGCAGTCGCAATCGCCTGCGCCGGAGACACTGCACCATTCATCGCTTGAGTAGCACCGCCGAATTGACCGGTCGGGTTGGCAGCCAGCACGGCATTAAGCAGGGACAGGCTATTTTGCAACTTCGGATCGACAACCGCCTGTGATTGGAGTGTCTTCAACTCCCTCAGTTTGGTGAGAGCAGCATCAAGCTGCTTGATGTCCTGACCAAATCCGAGTTTGCCAATTAAAGGATTCTCCCCCGCAAGGGCCGTCTTACCGAATTCATTCCGCTTGGCGATTACTTCATTTAATTGCTCGTCGGTGATGTTCGACGACTTCGCCAAATCCTGAAGTTGAGTCTTCAAAGCTTCCAGTTGCGTTTTCAGGCCGCCGGCGAAATCTCCCGTGACACCGTTACCTGTACCTCGAACCGAGTTCAACGCCTCGTTCACTTCATTGCGAACGGGTTCGAGCTGCTGCCCGGCGGTTGCGGCTGCCGCGAGCTTTTGACGCAATTCGGCTGCCTTCAAAACAGCTGACTCGGTTGCGGCGGTGAGTTTTCCCATTGTGTCAATCTGCTTACCACCAACGAGACCTTCCAATGCGGTCACGCCTACATCACTATCGAGCAAATTGGCAATCTGACCGGCCGAGAACGTTTTGTTCAAAAGATCGGCGGCCTTGCGGGTGTTCGCTACGATTTGTTGATCCGCAGCGTTTGCCGCTGCAATCTTGCTTTGCTGAAGGTCGGTGAATGCCTTAAGTTCCTTTGCGTTGGCATCTTCGAGCGCGTTCAGTCCCACGTTCCGTCTCGCGGTCGCTATCTGGTTGAGCTTGTCGCCGATGATCTCGCCCGCGCCTTGAGCGACGGGGACCAGGGCGAGAACGCCTAACGCTTTGCTCAATCCTACGGCCCCCAGCTTGGCTGCTGCCAACTGAGTGACCAAGAGGCCGATGTACGCAGCCAAGTTATCTACAACGGGAACGCTGAAACTGATTGCTTTCGTCAGATTCTCAGTCGCCTCCGTGGTATCTAAGAACTGTTTAGTAGCTTTCAGCAGAGCGCCTCCGACTTCGGTTACAAACGTGTTCTTAATCTCGTTGAATTCCTTGCGGACCCGTTCGCCATCGTTGGCGGTCGCTTCAAGGAACTTGTTGTGTGCGAAGTCCCGGCCGGCGGCGTCCATCTCGCGGATGTTCGCAGAGAGGGACGCTAGGTTGTCGCTGGTCAACGACGCAGCACCAGCTAAACCGCGAACGTTTGGGAAGAGCTTCGCCAATTGGGAAGTGCTGCCCCCGGTTGATTCACGCAGCTTTTCGAGCACGCCGACGAAGCCAAGGCTCTTCAATGCCGCTTCGCCGCTCTCGTATCCCATGTCGGTGAGAGTCTTTGCCATCGCCTCGCTTGGTTTCAGCAAGGCGGATACGATCGCACGGAGCTGAGTAATTGACTCACTCGTTCCGCTACCGCGCACGCTGATCGCCGACAGGCCGCCGAGCACTTCTTCAAGGCGGAGACCGGTTTCTTTGCTGATAGTGCCGAGCCGACCGAAGGCGTTCGACAACTCGCTGGCTTCGATGCGACCTAAGTCGATCGTCTTGAACATCAGCGACGCGATTTTGTCAGTATCGCTGGCGTTCAAGTTGAAGCTCTTGAGTGCACCAGAAAGCAAGTCGACAGAAGCCGACGCCTGACTGTTCGTTGCTTTGGAGAACTCTAAAGCCTTAACCAGGAACTCTTGCGACTCAGCGGCGTCGCCCACCTGGTTGCTGATCGTCTGATAGAGTGCAGCGCTCGTCTCAAGCAACGGTACGTTAAACTCGTTGCTCAGGTCGCGAACTGACTTCGCTAGCGAATCTGTCGATTGCTTGGAGTCGTCGATTGTCTGGATGAGTGAGATCGATTTTTGAAAGTCTGCCGCCTCGTTAGCAGTTGCTCTGAAGCTGTTGCGGACCGTACTGAGAGCGCGGACGATGGCTTGCGTGTAAACGACGCGCGAGAGGAGCGCCAGCGAGGTCGTCATGCGGACTGACGAGTTCTGCACGACGTTAGCTGTTTGCTGCGACTGCTTACCAATACGCACCATCGCATTGCCGATCTTCACGCTAGCCGACTGGCCGGTGATGCCGGCTTGATTCATGCTGGTCGCCAACTGTGCAGCAGCCGAAGCGGCAGCTTGCATATTTGCGCCGGGGTTCATGTTTCCCTGCGCGGCAGCAACAGCAGCGATAGCTCCGGCTGCCGATGAGCCATGCTTAGTTAGCTGAATGAACGCTGCGACAGTCTTACCGGCTGAAGCGTTGAACTGGCCGAAGTTGCTCGACGCGCGCTGCAAACGCTGCTGAAGCTGAACGAGTGCATTGTCCAGCTTCGTTAGCTCGGCAATAGCCTGCCCGGCATCGAAGCCGAGAACCTGTTTGATTTCTTCCATGTGGAATTCCTAGGTGGGATTGTGCGGCGAAACGCCGCGAAAAGATTCTGTCGGGCGCTGACAGGAGGTGTCGGGTTAGCCGAGTAGAAGACGCGCCGGCGCCTCATTTTGAGAATCCCTCTTCCCAAAACTTGGCGCCCATTTTGGCCACCGCATACTAGCAATGACGCCCGTACTCATTTCGATCAAGCAAGTCGCCGAGCTTCTATCGCTCTCCACGCGAACGATTCGGCGAGCGTGGTACAGCGGCGAACTCCCGCCGCCCATCAAGATTGGCCGCTCCGTGCGCTGGCGTCTTCTCGACATCGAAAACTACCAAGGCAACTACGATGGCAAGCATCTTTCGACGGACGGGCAAGGACGGGAAGCAAGCTGACAAGTACAGCATTCGCTATAAGGACAGTCGCGGTCGATGGCGAACTGTAGTCGGCTGCCCTGATCTTGAATCGACGCGGAAGCTTGCTCGTAAGCTCGAATCGGACGCCACGCTCCGCCAAAACGGCGTTGACGAAGTTGACTTGTCTGCGGAACTTCCGTTCACAGATTTTGAATCCGACTTGCGGGCGAGTGGCTGCGTCGCGTCGCACATTGAGCTGACCGTTGGCCAGATCAAGTCGACGTTCGCCGCCTGCGGCATCAAGGCTTTGCGTGACATGATGCGGCCGGAAGCTGCTACCAAGATTAACCACCACCTTGCAAACAAGAAGTGTGCCGCTAAACGCAAGGGCAAGGTTAAGCATAAAGAGCCGGAAAAGCTCACGACTATCTCGGCGCGAACGCGAAATGCCTACGTCACTTCAATTCGCCACTTTTGCAAATGGCTTGTCGACAGCGACCGCCTGCCTTACTGCAAACTTGGCAAGAATCTGCACAAGGTCGAGCAAGCGGACAAGCCGATCCGTCGCGCCGCAACTGATGCCGAGCTAGGCCGCATCCTGACTGCCGCACGGAAGGGTACGACGCTTGAGCGTCTTTCGGGTGAAGATCGGTATTGGTTGTATAGAGTCGCAGCAGCTACCGGCTTCCGCGCGCGAGAGCTTAGTTCGCTCACTCCGTCCTCATTCAAGCTTCGCGGCGCCATTCCGTATATCGTCTGCGACGAGACGAAAAACGGTGAACTCGCTGAGCAGCCCATCTGCCCTGCACTTGCCACCGAACTGGGCAAGTGGCTGCGGGGTAAGTCTAAGAATGAACCTATCTGGCCGGGGAAATGGTATCGCAAGGCAGCTGAAATGCTGCGGGCTGACTTGCTGGCCGCTGGAGTTCCTTATCGAGCCGATGGCCGGGCCTTGGATTTTCATGCCCTGCGAGCCACGTTCATTACCGGCCTTGCGCGGGCTGGCGTTCACCCTCGCACGGCTCAGATTCTCGCCCGTCATTCGACTGTCGAACTCACGATGCAGGTCTACACGCACCTGAATCTCGCGGAAGTCGCCTCTGCTTTACCGAAGGCGGTGTAGCCTGCGCACCAAATGCGCAAACGCGACCCGGCATTTGGAGTCATTTGGCGGCATCGCGTGTCACAAGCGGAGACACAACTAACCCTTGGAGAATTAAGGGTTTAGAAGCGGAGGGCAGGGGATTCGAACCCCCAACCCCTTTCGGGGCACCTGATTTCGAGTCAGGCTGCTGGCCAATTCGCTTACCCTCCAGCGTAGACCAGATAATTTAGCCGCGCCGCCGCAAACGGGCAATGACGACTCGCCCCCCTGCCCCGTCCGCCCGCGTTGCCGTGTCATTGCAACCCGATTTTCCCGTCAATTCTGCGACTCGCCAGCCTCTCACGACGGACTGGGGCGAGGCGTTTCCCACGGCGAAGTTGCTCGTCTCGCCCCCGCAAACTCCCCCGAGGCGCTCCCCCTTCCGCGCCCTGCGTCGCATTGCGCCGGCAGCGCCGGCTACGCCCAGTTCTAGCGGTTTCGCGCAGTATGCCTGGTACGCGCTGCAGCAGCAAAACCTTCGCCCGCCCCGCCACGGCACGCCGATAGCTGCAATATCCTGAAGCACCCCCTCTCACCTCCCCCGGCAGCTCCATGGCGAAGGAAAAAACTTACCGAATCGTCACGCGCGGTAAGAACGGCGAACTCCGCGCTCGTGACTACGAGCACCAGGACGCTGTCCTGCGGATGCACACTCAGATCGGCATCGACGACTGCAGCACCGACCTCACGCTACGCGGCATGCCGGTCTTCCGCGGCCTGATCGGCCCGATGCCTGAAGGCAAGGGAGTCGTTCGCTACGAGACGCCCGAGGTGTTCGAAACCCTCACGAAAGAATGGGGTGCCACGAGCAGCGGTCGCAAGTCGCGTCGCCGCGTCAGCGGGTGACGCCGGCAATGCTCAGCTGAGGAAGGGCGGCGGGACCTATCACTCATGCTGAGCAGCCTCAAGTGATGCTGAGCAACGCGAAGCATCGAGCCGGACGAGCAGCGAACCAATCCACTTAGCGAACCGGGTGACAATCGACGACGCTGACGGGACTGGGTGGTCCCTCACGACAAGTGGATGACGCGAACGCCGTCTCGGGAACGCCCCGAGCGGCGTTTTTTATTGGCCGCACGCTCGGCATCAATGCACACCCTTCCCAAAAATTAGACCTTGAGGTTCCCTCCCCCTTGAGGGGAGGGTTAGGGAGGGGGGCAGCAGCGTGCACTAGCGTTCAACCCCCTCCCCAGCCCTCCCCTCAAGGGGGAGGGAGCCAGAAGATAACGCAGAGGGCTAAGCTCGCAGTATGTGGAAGCTCTAACGCCCCTACCCTCCCTCACTCGCAACCCGCAACTCGCCGCTCGCAACTGACCACGGACAACTGACCACGGACCGGAGTTCCAATGCCCACCACCAACCGCCAAATCCTTCTCGCCTCCCGCCCCCACGGCGAGCCAACCCTCGACAACTTCCAGCTCGTCGAAACGCAACTCCCCTCCCCTGCCCCGGGCCAACTCCTCCTCCGCAGCCTCTACCTCTCGCTCGACCCCTACATGCGCGGCCGGATGAGCGAGGAGAAATCATACGCCTCGCCCGTCGAAGTCGGCGGCGTCATGGGCGGCCAGGCGATTGCTGTAGTCGTCGAATCAAATCACCCCGACCACCGCGTCGGCGAAATCGTCCTCGCCCCCATCGGCTGGCAAGAGTACGCCCTCAGCGACGGCGACGGCCTCCAAGAAATCGACCCCGCCCTCGGACCCGTCTCCTACGCCCTCGGCGTCCTCGGCATGCCCGGCCTCACCGCGTACACCGGCCTGCTCAACATCGGCCAACCGAAGCCGGGTGAAACGCTCGTCGTCGCCGCCGCGTCGGGCGCCGTCGGTTCGGTCGTCGGCCAAATCGCCAAACTGAAAGGCTGCCGCGTCATCGGCATCGCCGGCGGCGCCGAGAAGTGCCGCTACGTGAAGGAGGAGCTCGGCTTCGACGACTGCCTCGACCACCGCGCACCGAACCTCGCCGACCGCCTTCGCACGGCCTGCCCCGACGGCATCGACATCTATTTTGAAAACGTCGGCGGCGAAGTCTTCACCGCTGTCTTCCCGCTACTCAACAACTTCGCCCGCATCCCCGTCTGCGGCCTGATCGCCCACTACAACGCCACCGAAGCCCCCGCCGGCCCCGACCGCCTGCCGCAGTTGATGCACCAAGTCCTCGTGAAGCGCCTCACGTTCCGCGGCTACATCGTCAGCGACTTCGCGTCGCAGTACCCGCAGTTTTTAGAAGAAGTCGGCGGCTGGCTGCGCGAAGGGAAGGTGAAGTACAAGGAAGACGTCACCGAGGGCTTGGAAAACGCCCCACGCGAACTCATCGGCGTGCTGCGCGGGGAGAACTTTGGGAAGAAGATTGTGCGGGTGGGACGCTCGTAGGATCGATCGCCTTAGATCGCTGTGCGGCTCAGGAACCGCAAATCCCTTGATTGTTTTTGCGAGCGGATGTATACACAGGTTCACTGCTAGCTGGTGCGGCAAGGCGGCGTTACTTATAGTCTACAGCTAAGAGTTGCCTTGGTAGGAAGTGGAGCTGGGATCGATGGAGCAACGCCCAAAACTTCTTGATTTGTTCTGCGGCATTGGCGGGCTCTCCTTAGGGTTGGAGCGCGCAGGGTTCGATCCGCTTGGCGGCGTCGATTGTTGGGAGGATGCCGCAAAGACCTTCGAGCACAACCACGCGCCTCGGCAGTGCTTGCTTGGGGACGTTTCGAAGCTCCGGGCATCCGACATCGAAGAGTTCTTTGGCATCGGCCGCGAACAAATTGACGTCATGGCAGGTGGGCCTCCGTGCCAAGGATTCAGCACAGTCGGTAAACGCGATTCGAAAGATCCGCGGAACAAGCTTTGGGAGCACTATCTCAAGCTGGTTACCGAGATTCGACCGGCGTACGTCCTCATCGAAAACGTCGAAGGTTTGGTGGTGATGGATCGTGGAGGCGTTTGCGAACGAATCGTCGCGAACTTCGCCAAGATCGGTTACCGCGTGAACTGGAAGCTTCTGAGATCAGCAGACTACGGCGTTCCGCAGCTTCGTAAGCGCGTCATCTTCATCGCTACCCTTGATGGGCTTGCAGAACCGAGCTTTCCAGCGCGCACTGTCCCTGAGCATGTCTCAGTAGCCGACGCCATCTTTGATCTGCCTGCTTTGGCGTCCGGCGAAAGCGCAGTGCAATACGACAAATCTCCTTCGACGCGTTATCAGAAGGCTCGACGCGGGAAGGTGCGCATCCTGCGAAACCATCAGGCTGCCAATCATCCATCACACCTCGTTGAAGTGCTAAATCACATCCCAGACGGTGGGAATCGGAAGAGCATACCCGACCATCTGCAACCAAAAAGCGGTTTTCACAACAGCTACGCGCGACTGGCGAGCAATAAGCCGGCAGTGGCAGTCACCTCGAACATGCGAAAGCCGTCTTCCGCGCGTGCCACGCACCCGACTCAACCGCGAGGCCTCACCGTACGCGAAGGCTTGCGTTTGCAAACCTTTGATGATTCGTTTGAAGTCCTCGGTTCGCGGACTTCGCAATATTTGCAAGTGGGAAATGCCGTCCCGCCTTTGCTGGGAGAAGTTATCGGCCGCCAACTATTAGAAGCGTATCATGCCAACAGCCAACGCGCGCTGAGAGCAGCACGATCGCGACCAGCGGTCGAGATAAAAGTCGCCGTTCAGCGTCAGCTGACGTTGGAACTGGCGTAGCGTCTGGCGCTTCTCACTGCGGCAGATCAATCGAGTTCAAGAAGTCTCGAACGCGCGTGATCAGCGGCATACACTTCTCGATGTGGCATACGTAATAAGAGAATGCGTCGACGGCAGCGTCCTGTTTGAGCGGGTCCCAAATATCGACTCGCTCAATCAGCGTCTCGCGGTCAAGCGTCCGCAATCCAAGGTCTTCGATATGCAGGCGTGCTTCTTCTTCAAAAGATTCGGCGACGACAAGTCCCAACGCGTTGCGATGCGCAATCTGGCTGGCGAAGTTCGCAACGTCCGCTTGGTCATCCATGCGGTAATGCTTTACCTCGGCGGAAAGAATAAGTCGTTCGCCCTGCCACCCGTCAACATCTCCGACTCGTTGTAGCCGCTTGCTTCCTGCACCGGCTTTAGCAATGTCTAGGTGCAAGTGCGGCGCATCAGCGCGTAAACGATTCCTTGGAAAGCTGCGCCGCGCGGTTCGCCGCGTTGGGAAGTCATATCGAACTCTTGCAGGAGTCGAGAAAATCGCCGCCGTATCGGCGTCAGAGTCGCCGCGTCGATTTCGTGGCTCGGCAACGAGTCCAGCACGAAGTCAATGGCTTGTTGTTCGACGCGTTCAACGTCTTTCGGTTTTAGCTGCAGTAAAGCGTCCAGCCATCGCACGTAATCTTGCCAAGATTGCGTGGCGTGCGGCGCGGCGTTGGGGTAGTCAAACCGCTTGTGTGTAACGCGGAAAAGCGTTTCGACGTCGTTGTAGAACGGTCGAATGCTGAGCGTCGAAGCGCGTTCGCCTGCTGTGCCTCGCAAAACAATTAGCGTGTTAGCTCGTCCACCTCGCTGACTCGTTGTTTGTACGGGAAAATCTTTCTTAAAAGCTTCGAAGTTCGCATATTTCTTTCCCAGAACGTCTAGCTCTTTGAAAAAGCGAATGAAGGCGACGAGGACGCCTGGAGCAAAGCGACGCCGGTTCGACGTAAACTCCGTCTTCATGTCATCGACGAGCTCTGCCGGCTTCATGTTCAAAGGCCTTCGACGAGAGTTGATAGCTTCACGCCCAGGCTGTGAGCGATCAGCTTCATGTTCCGCAGAGACACGTTTCGCTTGCCACGCTCGATACCGCTGATATAGGTGCGATCTAAACCGCAGGCAGTGGCAAAGCCTTCTTGGGAAAGGCCCTTTGCCTGTCGCAACTCGCGAACGCGGTCGCCAAAGACGCTCAGAATGTCGGGTACTTTCTTCACACAGATAACCTAATAGAGGTAGCCCATGAGTCCACGGACTATGAGTCACATCGAGTGTGCTCAAATGTAGGTCACGGATCAGCGTCGAGCGGCACGCAGACGCATGGCCTGAAGTGGCCGGAAACGAGTGTGTGGCGGCCTAAGCCAGCGTGAAATCAGGCCGCTCAGCCACGTCGAACTGCGAATCACAAGGAACGCCACCGGCGTTCCATCATCCAGCCCGGGGTTGATCGCGCCAGCGATCTACCCCGGGAACACGGCGACCATCATTGCCAACCCTGCAGGGGTTGCAGCGCCTCAACGGCAACCGAACGATTCAACCCCTGCAGGGTTGGGGCGAACCGCGATGGCCAAACCCTGGGTAGATTGCCTCCGCAATTAACCCAGGGCTGGATGATTGAATCCCGCTGGGATTCGAAATGCCAAGGCGGCCACGACGGGTGGCATGTCGTCTCTCAGCGTCCGCATGCAGAAGCGGTCGCTGGCAAGTGCGTAGCGTGAAGCATGCCCGTGCCATTGAGAGAATGTGTCGCCTTATCGATCGTCGCTGCTTTGCTAGGGTGAATTACGGGCGTGTTTTGTTCACCGATGTAACGTTGAGTTGCAGATTTGGCGCCCCTCTGCTTGTCTAGAAAACTCTTGCCTGGCGATGCTGCTGGCATGGAGGCGGCTCGTGAACTAGACTCCGTTGCAGCGCATTCATGCGAGTTCGCAGCGCATAGATCCTCGATTCAGTCGCACTTCGGGTGGCTTCGCATCGCGTGAATCAAATTCAGCCAAGCAGAGAGTCTTGTTTAGTTCCCGTTCTTGAATAATGAGCGAAGTCCTGTGCGCATCGAGTGGGACATGAACATTAAACAACGGAGCTTTGAAGTTGCGGCATTCGCAATGGACGGCGGTTGCGAGGGGAGCGGCTTTTGGGATGAATCGCGGTTTTCGCCCGACTTAGTTTCGATTCTCTCTGATTTTCTATGCAAGCAGGGAGAAGCGTTCAGCTCTCCGCTGGAAGGCGGATTGCGGCATGTGTCGCTGCAATTTACGTCAGCGAGCAGCGCGGCCATTGCCTCCTTCTACGTCAATGAAAGCTTGGCCGCCTCGGCACTGCTCCTCCTAGGAGTGGATGTCGTCGCTGACAACAGCGTTATGGATACGTTCATTGCATCGGTAAGACGCAGTAGTATGTCGTTATTAGGAAGTCACTCAGTCGACGCCTTTGATGAGATACGCCATTTCTGCAATCGCCCCTTTCTGGCAGTCGTCGCGTGGGCCAGCGATGCAATCAACGACGAAGACTACGCTCTTGTCCAAGAACTGTGCTTGCATTTAGGAGCGGTCTTTCTTTTGAGATAGCGGCGGAATGCTAAACCACGCTCCACCCCGAAACGATTTGCTCAGGGTGAGCGACGCACATAAGCAATCGATCGCAAGAATGCGTCCCAGCAGGACGGCCGACGATAGCCCAGCAGTTCACAGGACGACGCATTGGTTTCCAGCCCCCAACGGGGGCGGCATGTTGTAGCCAGGGGCGTCAGCCCCTGGTTCGAAGCACCCAGGGAATCTAAAGCCCCGTGAGGGGCGGCACAATTCCCCACCGCGATGACGAATAGTGTCGCCCCTCACGGGGCTAAGCCATCTGTTCGGCCCAGAGACCAGGGGCTCGCGCCCCTGGCTACATCACTCGGCCCCTCCAGGGCCAACACAGCCAGCAATCCAGGCCGCCAGTCAATGCATCATCTCGTTGCCTGTTGGAGAATGGCCAAATCAACCATCAAAGTCCCGTAGGGACGGCTGAACCGCGGAGCGTGCAATTGTCCGTCCGGGGCACCGCTCCCGGCGAGGGAGCCACCACCCAGCAGTGAACTGCTGGGCTTTTTTCGAATCTCCCTCCGGGAGAAGATGCTACTCGCTCAAATATCGCTCTTGAGATTAAGAATAGCGAATAAGCCGACCATCCAGGGGTGGCAGAAAATAGGGCGCTGAAGCCCCCTCGCATCTTTGCTATGGTGAAATTGTCGAGGGAGACGCCGCGCCGACTAGAGGTTCGAGCGGGCCCCATGCCGTCACCACGCGTCGGCATGTTGCGCCCAGTTGTTGGTCGCCACGAGGATTCAGCATGTCGACGCTCGCGAGACGACATGCCACCCAGAGGAACCGTAACTAGGTCGCAGAAGTCCGCCGGCCAGCAACCGACTCGGCTCAAAACGAGAATCACCGCCTCACGAGCACCAATCATGACGCGACAAAAAGCATTCTGTCGCCAACCAACAATTCACAACCACAAGAGCCAAAGCAACTTACGAATTCTGTCGCCAAAAATCGCATCCGCGACAAAATGCCACTCGCGACAAAATCTCGATTTGCGACAGCGCTCGCCGCGACCAACAAACATCGCCGCCGCGCAACATCAGAAGCCACAATTAGAGCTGCAGCACCGCCCGCAAGCCCGCAACAACCGCCGTGTCGTACTGCGTTTCCGCCGGTTCGATGACTTGCAAATCAGTCGTCACGTTAAAGCAAGGCGCCAGCGACATGTTGTAGTAGAGTTCGACGCCGTTCACGTCGCGCAAATCAAACACCGGGCTGAGACTGTTCACAAAATCGTTGCTCAGCCCCGAATGAAAATAGCCGACGCCGATCGCGTCGTTCGGCCGCGACCGACTCAGCCCCTTCGTTTGAATCGCTGCGTTGCACGTCCACGCGAACGGGCTCGTCTCTTCCTCCGCGAGGCACCACTGCGTCAAGAAGCCGACGTTGCGGCCATCCTTTGCTCCGTCGGTCCACAACGTCTGCTCGCCGATGTAGATGAGCGAGTAGGCGCCGTGCTGCTTCACGGCCCCGACCCCCTGCCCTGGGATGATGACGAAGCTGAGCGGATCGTACGAGACGTATTCGCCCGTGGCCCAAATGCCGCCCGCCATGTGCGAACCAGGCAGCCCGCCAAACATGGTGTAGTAACGGTACGTCGCCATGATGTTGGCGCCGTTGTCGAACATGTCGTCGAAGCCGCTGGTGGTGGTGACGTCTTGATTGTCGAACGCCATCACCGCGAACGTCGGCCGGCCGTCGACGAACTTCGTGATGCCGGCCCCCATGAACGACAGCGGCACGACGCGCCCGACGCCCAGCGGGATGATCGCGCTCGCGTTCATGAACCCGTTCACGCCGCGGCCCGTCTGCGGGTAGAGGGCGTAGAACATGTCGAGCGCATTTACTTTGCCCGCGGAGACTTGCCAATCTTCCGAGAGGTATTGCGTGAGCGTGAGACCCGTGATCGCCGTGTCATGCTCGCCGGCGTTTGGGTAGAGCATCGCGACGTTCACCGGCGCCATGCCGACCGCTTCGGCGTTGACGTCTTGCCCGTAACGCGTTTCGACGTGCGTCGTCACGCCGAACCCCTCGACGCCGAGCAACTTGCCGCCGTCGAGGATGAGGTACTGATCGACCTTGCCGCCATATTCGAAGCCGCGATCGCGCCCGCCGCCGGCGACGCCCTGGTAGAACTGCGGCGTGATGATGTGGTAGACGACGCCCGAATCCGCCATCCGCTTCATGACGGCTTCCATCTCTTCCATGAGAGACGAGCCGCCGCCCTGCGCGCAGAGCGCGTACGGAGAGGGCGCAGCTTCGCGATAGTCGACGACGCTGGCGTTCTCGCTCGCCCACGAACGGCTGATTGCCGACACCTCGGCAGCGGCGGAGGTGGTCGCGACTTCGTCCGCGCGCCCGGCCGGGCCGATCGCCAGGCTCAGCGCCGCACACCATCCTCCCACGGCACGCTTGTGAAAGATCGACACCGCCCGTACTCCAGTGGATCGAAGACGATTTCTCCAACAGGCTCGATCGTCGCGAACCGCCGGCCGGATGAGCGTTTTGCAGCTTTTGCCGACGGGAGGGGTGGTAACGGTTACAGCGGGGCCGGCTGTCGTGGCCCGGCCTCAGCATTTACACTTCATACTGCTGCAGCCACTCCAGGGAACGAACGCAATCCAGTGCGAAAGATCACCAAAAGCTACGCCGATCCGCTCGACCTCGTCTGGACCTACGCCGCCGCTCAGATGGGAATCCAAGTCGTCCGCAGCGCCGAGGTGAACGCGTCGTGGAATGGCGCCGGCGTGCTCGCGATCGGCACCCCCGAGACGCTCGATCCCGACGATTCGCTCGCCCAGATGATTTTGCACGAGACCTGCCACGCCCTCTGCGAAGGGCCTGACTGTTTGAGCTTGCCCGACTGGGGACTCGACAATTTCAATCCAGCCAAACGGGTCCACGAACACGCCTGCCTGCGGTTGCAGGCGGCGCTCGCCGACCAGCATGGCCTCCGCGAGTTTTTTGCATCGACGACGATGTTCCGCGCGTACTATGATCGCCTGCCTGCCGACCCGCTCGCCGATGGCGACGACCCGGCAATCGACATGGCCCGCACCGCCTGGCAGCGCGCCCAAACGGGCCCCTGGTCCGCCCCCCTCCGCGAAGCCCTCGAACGCACCGCCCTCATCGCCCGCGCGCTCGAAGGCGCCACGACGCCCGAGTCGCTCTGGCACAGAGATTAAAAGACTAACCGATAAGGAACCAAGAGCGCGAAGGAAAGATGGAAGTAAGGACAGGCTGCGAATCTCGCGAATTAGCGCGAGCAATCCAAGGCAATTCGCTGTTAAGCATTGCCGCATTCTCTAGGCGTCGTTGGCAATTCAGTGTGAAGCAAAGAGAACGACGTCAGCAGACGGATTAAGCGTTTCCTAACCTCCGACCAAACATGCACTCCGCCGACTCCTTCAACCTGCAGCGTTTCCTCGACGCCCAAGAGCACGTCTACGCGCGGGCCTTGGCCGAGATCCGCGCCGGTCGTAAGGAGACGCATTGGATGTGGTTCATCTTCCCCCAACTCGACGGCCTCGGGTTCAGCCCAATGGCCGAGCGCTACGCGATCACGAATCTCGACGAAGCGCGGGCTTACCTCGCGCATCCGACGCTCAACACGCGGCTGATCGAAGTCGCCGAAGCAGCGCTCAGCGTGAACAGTTCATCTGCCCGTGCCGTGTTTGGGACGCCCGATGACCTCAAACTCCGATCGTGCGCGACGCTGTTCGCCGAGGCGTCGCCGCCGGGATCGGTTTTTGAGCGACTATTAGAGAAGTACTATCGAGGGGAGAAGGATGAGAAGACGTTGCGGTTGTTGAAGTTCGCTAGCGAGTAGTGTGGTCATCAATGGTGGCATGGCCTCGGCTGTACTCAGTCGTGGCCATGCGGAGTTAAGTTGAGGCGAGCCCTCAGGCGAACTTGCTCCGGCGGGTCGTTGACCCGCGGCTACTTGGCAAAGACTATTCCGCGAGCGCCGATCGCGGTTTTGTTTTTTCGGCGACCCACGCCAGCCATTCCTCGGTCGGCGGGCCGTAGGGGCGGAACTTGGTTTGCGTGCCGATGTCGTCGCGATAGAGCAGCGCGCGATTCGCGCCCAGCAGCGTCGCCGCTGGCGAGTCGATGAGGCTGGTCGAGTCGGCGCCGCTCATTTGCATCGCAACACGGAACTCCACTTCGCGGAGCGACAGCCGATCGACCGCGCGGGTGAGCGAGTTGTACGATTCGCACCAGAGGAGCACATGCACGCCGACGACGGGCCCCTCTTTGAGGATCTCGCGGAATCGTCGATCGGGCGCTGGCGGGGCGTTTTTGTCTTTGCTGAACGAGAAACTAAAATCGTCCTCGGTCTGCCGCAGGTCGCGGATCTGCGCGAGGTCGTAAATGATCAGGTAGAGCGAAGGATAGCGTTCTTCGGGCGATTCGCCGCGACGTTTCACTTCGTCGGCGAGCGCGTGGATCGCGGCGGCCGCGCCGCGCGGCGGCACAACTTCCACCGCGTCGCCGACCGCGGCAGCGACGTTATTCCACATGCCGGGGACGTGCGACTCGGGCCGCGTGCCGTCGAGGATCGTGAACCGGGCGCCAGCCTCGCCATGTTGCGCGGCGAGAGCGATGACGATGTTCGCCAACACGCCGGCGGCCATCTCTTCGTCTTGGCCGATGACGATCAGATTGTGACCTCCTTGCCGGCGTAGAACGAGATGCGTTGAGGGCTCGATGCGAACCGCCGAACCAAGCCACAGCGTTGGCTCAAGGTGCGTCGTTCGCTCGGGGTGGCTGATCGCCGCGACCATGTCGGGATTGTCGAACGGGTTCGCGGGAATGTTTCCTTCGAACACGATGGTCGGCTCGTCGGTTGGCATCCGCGGCGTCGGCTGCGCCAACAGCGCGGCGAGGTAGGCCTGCCGCTGCGGATCGGGGAGCCACACCACTTGGAACGGATGGTTCCCGGCGACGAGGCCGTTTTGATCGTTGTAGATCGCCTCGCCCGGGCGATTGAGCAGGCGGGCGGCGGTGTTTTCATCGCTGAGGATGAGGTGCGCATCAGCTTCGCTGCATTCGAGCGCGATGCGAACGGCCATCTGCCCCAGCGTACTGCGGGCCAGCGAGTAGGCGCCGGCGAGCGTCTGCGAACCGAGCATTACATGGATACCGAACGCACGACCTTGCCGCACGAGACGATCGAGCAACAGCGCCGCATCTTGGGCCAGTTTGTCGTCGGCGACGAACAGTTCCTGGAACTCGTCGACGATGAGCATCGTCCGCGGCATCGGGATCTCGGGCGCCGCACGCCGGAAGCCGCCAAGGTCTTGCACGGCGTACGAGCGGAACAGTTCGCCGCGGCGCCGCAGTTCGGCGTCGAGCCGTTCCAGTACGCTCACGCCGAACTCCCGCTCGCTCTCGATGGCGATCACGCGGGCATGCGGCAAGCGTCCGTTGGCGTACGCCTTGAATTCCACGCCCTTCTTAAAGTCGACAAGGTACAGCTCGACCTGATCGGGAGCGTAATGGAGCGCGACGTTTGTGATGAGGGCGTGCAGCAGCGTCGACTTACCCGAACCGGTTTTGCCGGAGATGAGAGCGTGCTGCGACGTGCCGACGCCGAAGCGGAGCGACTGCAATTCCTTCGCGCCGGCTCGACCCATGGGGACGACCAGCTCCCGCGAGCTGTCTTCCTCCCACAGCCGGTCGGGCGGCGGCGCCACCATCGAGAACGGCACCTCGACGCGACTCGCCTTGCGCGACTGCTCGCCGGCAATTCGCAGCAGGTGGTTCAGCTCCTCGGCCTGCGGCATCCGGTCAAGTTCGAGCGGCAGCTTCTCGAACAGCGGGTATTTCCAGACGAGCCGGTTATCGAGCCACTGCAGGTGGACCGCGTCGTCGAGGAGCGGCTGCAGCCGGAACTCATGCGGCAGTTTCACATCCGTGTCGATGCTCAGCAGCGTGAAGACCCCGCACCGCGGACCGCTCTGCGAGATCGAAACGAGCTTGCGCGCCGCCGAGTCGGAGAACCCGTGCGGGAAGTTGGCAGCGACGATTACATGGTACGGCTCGGCAACTTCGCCGGCGCTTTCGTTGTATTCGTGGATCGTGGCGAACTCGTTGCGGAGGTACTTCTGCAGCACTTTTTCCATGTGCTGACTGATGATCCCGAGCCGTTCGTCGATCTGCTTGTAGTCGGTGAGGATTCGCGCGGCGACGAGTTGCTCGTCGTAGTCGGCCAGGTGCATGAACGCGGCGAAGTTCTCGCCGAGGCCGGCGGGATCGATGATCGTGAACCGCAGCTTGCCGGCAGGCATGGACGTGAGGAACCGCAGCATCATCAGCTGCAGCACCTCGGCGGCCGCGCGGCGCCCTGCCCCGTCGGCGGTGATCACCATCCGCGGTTGTTCTTTGAGCGGCATCGTCGCCGGCAGCACGAGCCGTCGCACGCCTGGATCGAGTCGCGGATCGTCCGGCACGCCATGCTTCACCGCCTGCAGCGGCAGCGGACACAGGCCGAAGGGAATCGCTTCCGGCGGCTCTGTGGGGCGTTGCCACGCGGCGAGGTCGGTCGTCGACCAATCGGGGAACAATTCGCGGCAGCGATTCTGCATCGCGGCGAGTTCGTCGGAGACCGCGCGGAAGCCGCTTTGCCAGGCATCGGCCATTTGCTGCCAAGCGGTCGCTTGTTTTTCATGCGCCGCAGCGCGACGAGCATCGAAACGCTCAGCGTTCTCGCGTTCCTCGCGCGAGCGACCGGCAACGGCCTGCTCGATGAGCGGCGGGTACTTGGCTTCGGCGGCCGAGAGCGCGGCATCGCGCTTCGCCGAGATCTCGGCGATTGCTGCGGCGGCTTCGACTTCAACTCGCGAGAGTTCCGCCGCATGCGCCGTCTGAAGTTCTGCCCGCTTTGCTGCGAGTTCGTCGTGAGCGTGGGCGACGTCACGTTCGCGGCGGCGGATGTTTTCTTGCGTGAGACGCTCGCTGTGGGCCTTCGCCTCGACGAGCGTGGTCTGCTCCAACTGCTGGTATTGCTCAAGCAGACGTTGGATGCGGCCGAACTGCTGCAGCGAACGTCGTCGTCCGCGCGGCACGGCGACCGCGACGAGGGCGCCGCCGCCGATCGAGCCCAGCACCAACCCGGCAATGAGGCCGATAATCCACCCGAGCCCAGAGATGGCGCCGACAACGACGCCGAAGAGGGCTCCGAACGCGGCCGCTCCGCCGAGCCAACCGAGCCAGCGTTTTCCTTCGAGAAACAGCGAAGGTAGCTTCTGATCCTGTAGGTCGAGGACCGCTTGTTTGAGTAAGTTGAGCGTCTGCTGCAACCGATCGTCGGCCGTTGCCGCTGCGGGAATCTCGGCCGTCAACAACTCCGTCGCGGGATCGGCGCGCCAGTCGAACGCGGCCGCCGCTTGCGTTTGCTCACGCAATTCAAGCAGCGTGTTGGCATCGCGTTGCAAGCCTTCGGCAATGCGCCGCCGCGATTGCAGACGCTTCGTCGTCTCTTCAACTAGCTGCTGCGGTTGCCCTTTGTGGGCTTCGAACACCGTGTTCGCTTGCCACTCCAGCTCTTGGGCATGGTGCTCCGCGGCGGCGAGGCTCGCGTTGCGGCGGTCGTCATTGCCCTTGAGCGCCGTTTTGTGCCGAGTCTCCGCCTGCCGGATCGCTTCGTCGTGAGCAACTATCGCCGCTTGGCTAACGGTCGCATACTCCTCTTCGAGGACGCGCGACTTTGCCGAGTACGCTTCGTTCAGCTTCCGCGCCGTTTGCTCGAACTCCTTCTCGGCGGTTTCCAGTTCCGCGCTGATTGCGGCCGCCAGGATTCGCTCCTCGCCGGCGCGTTTGTCAGCGACCTGCTGCAGTTGCTGCATCAGCTCAAGTTCGCGGCGGGTGGAAAGGCGGGGCGTCGTCAAAGGCTTAAACGTGGAAATAAGAAAGTCGAACGTGGAAATGAAGTGTGGTAAACGATCTCCAATGAGCCCAGACGCTTCAGCGATCCCTGAACCCCGAACCCTGCCTTCTGAACCCTCTACTACTGCTCACACTCATTGTGCATGTGGGCGACCATTACCCCCATCCGCTGCATCGAGTCGAGGGCTAGTTTGACGGTCGGGCCCAATGGTTCCAAGTGATTTTCACAAAAAGCGCGACTGACGCCGTCGTTCCACTGCTCCGAGACCTCCAGCCACGCCTTTTGCAGGTCTTCAAAGGCGTCGCGAATGTAAGCGGCATTGGTATGCAGGTCGGCGGGGCGCATTACGTTTCATTGTCCGTGGTCAGTGGTGTGTCTTGCGCCGGCAAAGCCGCGACCGGCGGTCGCGGTGCAGCGCTAACCGGCGTCGCATTCGAAACCGGCGCCGCTACCGGCTCAGCCGGCGTCTGCGCTTCCGGCGGACGTTCAATCTGATACTCCTCAAGCCGCCGAACAATCGTCTTCAGCAAGGCTTGCGCTTTGGGAACGTCCAGTTCCATCGTTCGGCGAAGCTGCCCAATGCGGCCGTCGTATTCAAACTGCTCGTGCCGAAAGCTACGTTGCCAGCGTTTGACCGCCTCGCACTTCTCTTGGCAGTAAGCGCGGCGCGCCTTCGCGGCGACAAGCGCGGCCTTCTGCTCGCGGCAGGTCGGCCGCTCGCCGGCGACGGTCATTAACAAGCAGCGTTCCAGATCAAGCTTTGCTTGGTGGACGGCGTCCTCCGCGAGGTGCGTTTGGTTTTTCCAGTGAGATGGACGGTCATGTTCGACCCAGTTCGACGCGCGGTGCAGCTCGCCGTCGAGCGAATCGATCGCATTCTGCACCCGCTCCTGAAATTTGACCAACGCGAGGCGGAAGGCCTCGATGGCTGCGGTCGAACGGACTTGCGCGGGGGTGGACATAGTAGTGAGCAGTGAGCAGTGAGCAGTGGGCGGTTGTGAGGCAGAAATTCCTGCCCACTGCCTACTGCCCCCTGCCGACTATCGTTGCGTCAGATACTCTTCAATCCGCTCCGCCTTACGCAGCAAGAACGGCGCATACTCGTTGGTGGCTTCGATCGAGCGGCTGATCAGCTTCATATGCTGCTCGAACTCCTCGCTGAACTTTTTCTGCTCCTGGTCGCGCCAGGTAACGTTCAGAGCGTGGAGCTGGCCGGCGAGCGTGGTCATCCGCTCTTCGAGTTCCGCGTTGAAGAGCTTGAGCTGATGGGCGAAGCGGCGAAGCTCCGCCGGATCGACGACTGCCTGCGACATGATGAGGCCTCTTTCTCCGGGCGTGTTCCGCGGCGACGGCTGGAGGCAAGAAAACGAACGTCGCACCGCCCGTAAGTTTGATTCTAACCCCCTTCAATTAGAGGGTAAAGAAAACGTCGGCGCAACGGCCAGTTCGGCGGGCCGCTCGGGCCGCTAGGCATGGTCGAGGCGGTTATTTCGGTTGTAGCGTCCCGAAACGCTTAGCCCCCGGTTGAATGACCGGGGGCTAAGGCGACGTCAGATTAATGGTTCAGCCAAGGGCTGCGTTACCGCGGCGGCAAGGCGGCCGTCCGGGAATCGAACGGCGTTTCCAACAGTTCCGGCAACGGGCGATCAGCGCCGCGGTAGGAAGGATCGATCGAGTCGAGTTCCTCGGCGACGGCCCGCACGGTGTAGTGGATTTGCTCCGGCGTGTGGTTGCTCGTGATGAAGAACCGCAGCCGGGCGGCCCGTTCTTCCACGGCCGGGTACAGAATCGGCTGCACATTGATCCCGCGGCTCCGCAGCAGTTGCGAGAGCACGAGCGCGTGTTCCGAGTTGCCCGTGATCACTGGCACGACCGCCGTGTTGTTGCTGCCGCCGGTGTTTAGGCCGGCGTCTTTCGACAGGCGGAGGAACAGCCGTGAGTTCTCGGCCAAGCGAGCTACCCGTTCCGGTTCCTCTTGCAGGAGGTTCAGTGAAGCGAGCGCCGCAGCCGCATTCGCCGGGGACAGGCCGACGCTGTAAACGAAGCCCGGCGCCGTGTACTTAAGGTACTCGACGATTTCCTTTTGAGCGGCAATGTACCCGCCGCAGCTGCCGAGCGACTTGCTGAGCGTGCCCATCCAGAGGTCGACTTCACGCGGGTTGATGCCGAAATGCTCCGACATACCGCGGCCGTGCAGACCCATCGTGCCGAGCGAGTGGGCCTCGTCGACCATCAAGTAGGCCTTATGGCGTTTCTTGATTTCAACGAACTGCGGCAGATCTGGGTAGTCGCCGTCCATGCTGTAGACGCCTTCGACGACGATCAGCACGCGGCGATACTCGTGGCGAATCTCACCGAGGATTTTTTCCAGAGCACGCCAGTCGTTGTGCGGGAACGGCCGACGACGGGCGCCCGACAAAATAGCGCCTTGCATGATGCTGTTGTGCGACAGCGAATCGTGCAGAATGAGATCGCCTGGGCCAAACAGGTGGCCGATCACCGTCTCGTTCGTCGAGTGACCGCCGACTAGCACGATGGCCGCTTCGGTTCCGATGAAGTCGGCAATACCCCGTTCGAGCGCGCCGTGGAGCGGCTTCTCGCCCGAGACCAACCGGCTGGCCGAGACGCTCGTGCCGTAGCGTGCCACCGCGTCGCGCGTCGCGTTGACGACCACGGGGTCGCCCGACATGCCAATGTAGTTGTAGCTGCAGAAGTTGATGTACTCCTGCCCGTTGATGATCGTGCGATCATTCATGATCCCTTCATGCACCGTGAAGAAGGGATTCGTCATGCCGTGCTGCGTGGTGAGCTTAAAGTTCTCCTGCAGGCGGAGATACTCGGCCGACTTGGCGAACTGGTAGTCTTCCTCGGCAACTTCGTAAGCCGCTGGGGCGCCGGTGCGAACCTTTAGTTCGCCGCCCATAAACTGTTCGATCGCTTCGACGACTTCGCCGCAGGTTTCCATCGACGGCAGCACAGAGTCGGGGAAACGGCCGCCGAACGCTTCTTCCAGCGAGGCGACGATTTCCATCCGCTCGAGCGAATCGAGACCGAGTTCGACGATGTTCGTGTCCCAGTCGAGTTCGCCGACGCGTTCGCGGCCGATTTCGCGGACCTTCGCGTAGACGACTTCAATGATCTGCGGGCGGTTGCCGGTGAGGCGCGGGTCGGCGCCCTTGGGGGCTGCAGCGTTAACGGGAACCGGCTTGTGAGCAGCGAAACCGTTGATCGCGGCTGGCTTCTGCGGCAGATCGGCGGCGACTTCCAGGCCGTCTGACTCGTCGTCGCCGTCTTCGCTATCGCGACGGCGGACCGACTTAATGACTTCCACTTGGCCCGTCTCGGCCGACCAGGTGGCGACCGCGGCCAGGGTGCCGGCGAGGTAACCCGCCTGGCAGGCGTGGCGCTGGATCTTACCGCTGGAGGTCTTCGGAATGCTGCCGGTCTTCAGCAGCACGACCGCCGACACGGGAAGCTCGAAGTCCCCGGCGATGCGCTTGCGGATGGCGGTGATGATTTCTTCGAAGTCGAGGTTGCGACCGCGCTCGGTCTCTTGCACGACGACCAACCGCTCGGCGCCTTGATCGCCCACGGCAAACGCCGCGGCAACGCCGAGCTTCACTTTCTCGTGCGCGACGCCGATCGACTGCTCAATGTCCTGTGGGTAGTAGTTCACCCCGTGGATGATGATCAGGTCCTTCAAACGCCCGGTGACGAACAGCTCGCCCTTGTGCAGGAAGCCGAGGTCGCCCGTGCGGAGGAACGGGCCGCGGCCATCGCGCAAGCGGGCTTGGAATGTTTCGTGAGTGGCGTCTTCACGGCGCCAGTAGCCTTGGGCGACGCTGGGGCCTGAGACCCAGATCTCGCCGACCTGATTGGCCGTGCAAGGTTCGAAGGTGTCGGGATCGGCGATGACGATGTTTTGGTCGAGCAGGTTGCCGCCGCTGCCGACGAGTTCGCGGGCATGCTCGGCGCCCGTCGGGGCCGGGACGACTTCATGCTTCTCAAGGGCATGCAGGTCGAACGACTGGACCACCGGTTCCGACTGCTTATACCCGCCCGCGACGATCAGCGTTGCTTCGGCCAACCCGTAGCAGGGGTAGAACGCCTCGCGACGGAAGCCGCATTCGGCGAAGGCGTTGCTGAACCGCTCGATCGTTTCGGCCCGTACCGGCTCGGCGCCGTTGAAGGCGAGCGACCAGCGGCTGAGATCGAGGGTCCGCTTCTGTTCGGCGGTCACTTTCTCGGCGCACAGATCGTAGGCAAAGTTCGGCCCGCCGCTGATCGTCGACCCCGACTGCGAAATCGCTTGCAGCCAGCGAACCGGCCGTTGTAGGAAGTGCGTCGGCGAGAGCAGCGTATTGAGGCGGCCCATGTAGAGCGGCTGCAAAATGCCGCCGATGAGGCCCATATCGTGGTAAAGAGGTAGCCAGAAGCAGCCGCTGCCTGAGCGCGAGTGCTCGAAGGCGTAGGTGATCATGGCCGAGTTGTGCATCAGGTTCGAGTGGGTGAGCATCACCCCCTTCGGCGTGCCGGTTGAACCAGACGTGTATTGGAGGAAGGCGAGCGTATCGCCATGGACGTCGGGGCGGCGCCATTGGTCGGCGAGTTCGTCATCCCATTGATCGGTGGCGCGCCAACGGATCCGCTGCAGCGCGGGGGTGTCGGCGATCATCGTTTGCACGCGTTCGAGAACTTCGAACGTCGTGAGCGCGATCTTCGCTTCCGCGTCGTTCGCGATGGCGTCGATGCGGGCCATGTTCCGGTTGCGGCGCGGCGGGTAGGCCGGGACGGCGATCACGCCCGCGTACAAGCAACCGAAGAACGCAGCGACGAAGTCGAGGCCGGACGGATAGAGTAGCAGCGCCCGTTCGCCCTGCATGTCCATCGCCTGTAGCGAGGCGGCGATGGCGCGGGCTTTGCGATCGACGTCGGCGTAGGTCCACTCGAGCGTCGACTTTTCGCCGTCGAGCAGGAAGCGGTAGCCGAGGTCGTCGCCTTGGTGCATGGCGCGATGCCGCAGCAGCTCGACAAGCGTCGACGGGCCGAAGAACGATCCAGGAAGTTGATCCGTGTGCACTTCTAACTAACTCCTAGCGGGTGGCGCCAACCATCAGCGCGAAAACCGCGGAAACGCAGGGCTCGTAGGCGGGCAATCGGGGCGGGGTTTGCAGAACCCTTCGTCGCCGCGATCGGGGAGGTAGCAGCCCCGCTCAAGATATTCTGGTACTAGCCGCGACCTCGCTCCGCTGGCACTCGGCGACCGGCGGGAGCCGGGGCCAAAACCAAACGAGGAGAGGCGGGGCCAAACAACCGAGCGGTCACATCCTGCAGCGCTCGGTACAGTCGTGAGCCCGTTCCAGGGGCCCAACGTGGTCGGGAGTTATTGTATTTGGCTGACATCGACCGTTCACCCCCTTGGAGAGCTATTTTTGGGGTCAGGTGGGCGCGAGGGAAGGTCTAACCATCGAGCCTACCACCCTCCGGAACCCCGAGCAAATCGCGGCAACCCTGCTAACCAGCGTATTTGCTTTGACTTTGTTTCTCCGCTGGGTGTTGCCAGCAGAGTCGGGAAAGTTTCGGGAATCGGCGCCGTTTCGCTGGACGGAGCCTCCGGCAGGACCGCCGAAGTTGGTCAGAAATTGCCCCCCAAAAATCGCCCTGCCCGTAAACTCTGCCTCGCAGCGGGAAGTGGTGGCGGCGGGGCCAATTCACAACGCCCATTTAGCCGCGGGCGGTAGCCCGCGCGTTGTTCGCCTTGCCGCGCGGGCTGGCGCCACTCGGCTAAATGGGCGTTGCGGCGTGGGGTGCGCTTTCGATGGGGCCTTGAGAAGCGCGTTCGAACGGTTTGTGGCGCCGTTACGCCTTAACGTTCGGTGAAAGAAGCGTGCACAATTCACGCGAATGACGGCGCCCGCGACTTGCCGTTTTTGCCGCTTCGAAGCATAATGGCGAGGAGCGTCGAATGCTGTTGCCGGCCCCCGAAGTCGCCTTTTAAGGAGCTAACCCTTGTTAACCGAAAGTGAAGTCTCGCGTAGCTGGACCAAGCTGTTTAAGAGCGGAATTTTCACCGAGGTGAGCTTTGAAAAGGCTGAGGCGTTGCTGGAAGAACTCCGGCCAACGAGCCCGCTGCGTCACCGGCTGATGTCGGAGCTCGAAGAGCTTCGCCAGCTCCACGGCGAGCGCGTCGAAGCCTAGTCTGCTCTCGACGGTAGAACGATCGGCGTCGAGTCGCCGAGTGACAAGACACCAGGCGATCGCAGTCTAGGCTGCGATCGCTTTTTTCATGCGCTGTGACCGTTACCGCCTGTTTTTGCGGTCGCTTTCCGTAAACGAAAACAGCCCCGACCTAGCTAGGTCGGGGCTGCTGACGTTTCGATTCTTATCAGGCGTCGCTTAGAAGTTCACGTCGAAGCCGAAGTTGGCGCCGTTCATGAACACATTCTGCTTGCCTGCTTGGTCGTCGATGAAACCCATCCGCGGCAGTTCGTAGCGAACTTGGCTTGACGCCCGGCTGACGTTGTCGATGAACAGCGCCGTGTAGCCAATTCGCAAGGCGATTGCCCGAGTAAGTTGATAGTTCAGGTCGGCTCGCAATTCCGCGGTCGGAGAGAAGTCGTTCTCCTGCTTGCCGTGGTCCGTGACCGTCGTGACCATGTACAGCGGTCGGTTGTATTGGCCAGGGACCAAGTCTTGGCCAAGGGCGGTATCTTGCTGGAAGTTTTGCACGTTGTAAGCAAACATGAACCGGCCGCCGACGCCCAAGTTCCACCGCTTGCGTTGGTGGTTCCATTGAGCCGAGATCTGCGGACCGATGAGGTTATTCGTCACCCGGGTGTTCCAGAAGCTGGTGCCCAAGGTTCCGCCGACGCCGGCGACGTCGAAGTCGTCCCGCATCCGGAAGTAGCGAACGCCGGCGCCAATTTCCACCGTGTTGCTCTGATCTTTCGTCATCTTGTGCAGGTTGCTCAGACGATGGGTCCGCATCAGTTCGAGGCCGCGAGTCTGAGTGGCCTGACGCACGCCGAGGAACCGGAAGCTCACCGGCAAGGTCACCAAGTCGTCGAAGTCGCCGCGTTGATCGTCGGCCAAGATGCTGTCCGGCTGACGACCTGGATCTTCGAGATCGTAGCCGTCAGGACCGAACTGCCCGTCGCCGTCGATGTCGTCGGCGATGCCATCCGGTTGGTAGGCGCCGCCGCTCGGACCGACGGTGTCGATCCAGCCGACCATCAAGTTCTGAGGATCGTCGAACACGACCATCGTCGAACCATAGATCGTGTCTTCCGTCGCCGACCCGTAAAGCTGTTGGTTGGCGAAGGTCGGACCGTCGAGGACGTTGATATTCCACGCCTCGTCGCCGTTGTAGTAGCTGAAGTTATAGCGGTGCCCCCAATCGAACACGGCGTCCGGCGGAGCCGAGTCGAGACCGCCGAGCAGATTCGGCGGTGCGATCATGACTGGCGTGGCGGTGCCGTCGGCAAGGAAGCGGCCGGTGAGGAACTGACGCCATGGCGCCAGCGACCCGTTGCTCGTTCCGTCGGTGCCGATGCGGTTCCGTTCGCCGGTGATCGCCCAGACCAGGCGGTCATAGCTGAAACCATAACCGCAACCACGCTCGATCGGCTCGCAATCGAAGTCGAAGTCGACCGGAGCGAACCACTGCATATCATGCTCGCAGCAATCTTCGCACCAGGCGTCCGTGGCCTGAGCGGCGGCGCGGTCAGCGCCAGCGGCGACCAGTAAACAAGCAGCGAGCCAGCGAGTTAGCTTTCGTACAGTCATGGTTTGGAACTTCCCCTCGTGGGAGCGTCGCTCGGTGAACGACGCTGTCCGGTTGGCGGCGGCGCTGCCATTGTGCAGCCGGCGCGATGTCTCTGTGCCGGTAGTATCGGATTCGCTTGATTCTCCGGTTGAGTAAGACTGGTAAAGTCTGACGAAAATGACGGTCATCCGGTCCGAGGTGCTAGCGGCGCGGAAACCGCCGCGAGCCTGCGCAGTGCAAAAACCTCGGCAAAACAGCGGTTTACCGGCCTGAAGCGGGGCTCGGCGGCAGCCGCCGTTAGCCAAAAAAAATGTGCAGACTTCGTTCGACTCGCTCCTGCGAATGGCGGATGGAGCGCTAAGCATGGGGTGAGCAGGCTCCCCTCTTGCCCATTTTTACGAGCAACAGGCCATGGAGCATGTGCGAACCGCAGCGGGACGAGCGTGACGTTCGTTTGTACGGCTATTTCCGCAGGGATATACTTTCGCAACACGCCTCCCGCTTGGAGCGCTTTGCCGCCAAGGGGATGCTGCTCTCTGCGAAGACCTCTTTATATGACAATGCATCCCCTTGATCTGTTGCGGCGGAAGACGGCTTGGGCGTGGCTTCTCGCCCCGCTAGCAGCCTTTGGTTGCGGAGCCGCCCCCAGCCAGGCTGAACCCGCCGCGGCCACGGCTGCTGACGCCGCCGAGAAGGCGGATGCACCTGGGGAAAAATGGGTCCGGCTGCTCGAAGACGAGCAAGGCGAGCCGATTGCCCTGGAAACGGCGATCGTTCGCTACGTCAAGAAGGACGATTTCGTCGCGGGCAAAGCGCCGGATAAGTACAAGGAATACGTCGACCTCGTTGGCGCCGTCCACATTGGCGACAAACGCTACTACCGCAACATTAACCGGCGATTCAAGGGGTACGACTCGGTGCTTTACGAGCTAGTCGCACCCGAGGGGACGAAAGTCCCACGGGGCCGCGGCACTTCGAACGCCCATCCCCTGGGAGCCCTGCAGAACGGGATGAAGTCGATGCTCGAAGTCGAGCACCAGCTCGAACAGGTCGACTACACCCAGGACAACATGGTCCACGCCGACCTCTCGCCCGACCAGTTCATGGAGTCGATGGCCGCCAAGGAAGAGGGGTTCCTGGAGATGTACTTCAAGCTGCTGGGCGCCTCGATGGCCCAGCAGAGCCAGGCAGCGGGGGCGACGGCCGACGTCGACATCATGGCCGCGATGTTCGCGACGGACAGAGCTCGGCAGCTGAAAATCGCCCTCGCCAAGCAATTTGAGGGGATGGAAGCACTGATGACAGGCTTTTCCGGCCCGGAGGGATCAACGCTCATTACCGCGCGGAATGAACGGGCCCTGGAAGTGCTGCAGGAACGGCTCGATGCCGGAGACCGGAAATTGGCCATTTTCTACGGCGCTGGGCATCTCGCAGAGATGGATCAGCAGCTTGAAGAAGACTTCGACATGGTTCCGGTGAGCGTCGAATGGCTCGAAGCCTGGGATTTACGGCAGTAAAGGAAGCCCCGAGGCTGTTCCGCTGCGGCTTTCCCCGTCCGTTCAAGCAGCCTGGCCCCGGCGGACGATACTGCCTTTTCGGCTCGCCGCTTGAGTGCTAGAATGGCGAGCTTTCGCCGGCGCCGTGTGGGCTGTCCGTGCAAGCTCACACCGTATGTTTGGGAGTTAGTTCGATGGCCAAGCCAGGTCGTAAGGTGAAGAAAGCCAATCACGGCAAGCGTCCCGCTTGCAGCCGCCCCCGCAAGAACCGTCGCCAACAGGTGAAGACCTAGTTCGCGACTGCCTGCTGAGTGCTGTATTTCGAGCCCTCTAGCTCGGGGTGAAATCGCCGCCGTCCGCACGAACCGCGGGCTTGTTAGGCGCACAAGAATACGTTTCTGAAGAACTGGCAAGAGGAGCGACCGTCGTGCCGGCTCAAGAACTGATCGTCGATCCGGCAGAGATCGACTTCAGCCGAATCGTTGCCGACCTCGATGAGATTCGGCAATACATTCCACAGCGCTTCGCGATGGAGCAGCTCACGGCGATCGTCGTCGACGACGTCGAGCGCAAAGTCTGCGTCGGCTACCGCGACCTCACGGACCAAGAGTTCTGGGTGAGCGGCCACATGCCGGCGTACCCGCTGTTGCCGGGCGTGATCATGTGCGAAGCGGCGGCGCAGGTGCTGTCGTTCCATGTGCAGAAGAACGACCTGTCGGGCGTCGAGGTGGTCGGCTTCGGCGGACTCGACAAAGTGAAGTTCCGCGGCGTGGTTCGCCCCGGCGACCGGTTGATGGTTGCGATCCAGGTGACCAAATTCCGCCGCGGGCGAATGGTCGTTTGCAAGTTCCAGGAATTCGTCGGCACGACGCTCGTCTGCGAAGGCGAACTGACCGGCATCGCCCTGCCGCCGGATATCTTCGACTACGGTAAGCCGGCGAAGTAACATGCGACCGCCGCGCCGAGAAGTCTAACCACAACGGCACGACGAACACGACGGAAAGAGCCTTTCTCTTCCCTTCGTTGTGTCCGTCGTGCCGTTGTGGTTAGTTTTTTATTTGCTTGTATCTGCTTGGCGCTCTTGGCGTCCTTGGCGGTTCAATTTTTGAGGTTCGAACCATGGGCCGCCGTGCTCTTCCGAAAATCGATCAAACGCTCGACCTGTCGCGGCATTTCTACAAGGTCGAGACGCTGCCCGCGCCGTGGGATCCGGTGGCCATTTTCGGCCGCGAGGCGCCGCTGGAGATCGAACTCGGCAGCGGCAAGGGGCTCTTCCTGCAGAACGCGGCGATGGGAACGCCCGAGCGGAATTTTCTCGGCGTGGAAGTCGCCTACAAGTACGCCAAGTTTATTGGCCATCGCCTCGCGAAGCGCGGCATCACGAACGCCATCGCGGTTCATGGCGATGGGCTGAAGATGTTCCGCGAGCAGGTGCCGGACGCCTCGCTCGCCGCCGTTCACGTTTACTTCCCCGATCCGTGGTGGAAGGCTCGGCATCACAAACGCCGTGTGATGAACGAATCGTTCCTCGAAGACGTCGTTCGCACGCTCCAGCCGGGCGGCAAGCTTCACTTCTGGACCGACGTGAAGGATTACTTTGACTCGGCCCTGGAACTGATCGCCCAGGTGACGCCGCTCGTGGGGCCGCTGGCCGTCCCTGAGCGCGAGGCTGAGCACGATCTCGACTTCCGCACGCACTTCGAACGCCGCACGCGGCTGCACGGCGAGCCGGTTTACCGCTCTGAGTTCGTGAAGCAGTAACGTCCCCTTCTAGCCCCGGGCTCCGCCCAGGGGTGACGTAGCGTAGCGTTGGGCGAAGCGTGCCGGAATGGGCAGCGACCCCCTGGCGGAGCCAGGGGCTAGAGTGCGCTAGCCAGCCGTCGTCGCGGCCGCTTCGTAGGTCCGCTCCGCCGCCAGATCGGCGTGCGTTTGGTAGTTGTCGAGCGCCACCTGATATAGCTTCTGCCCCCACGGCGTCGGGTAATCCCCGGTGATGCAGGCCCGGCAGAGCTGCTCCGGCGGTTTGCCGACGGCTCGCGAAATCGACTCAACCGGCAGGTAGCGGAGCGAATCGGCGCCCAGTTCCGCTGCCATCAGGGCGAACATCTCTTCGCTCGGGAGATTCTTTTCGAGGAACCGCGGGGCGAACAGCTCGCTGATCCGCGACATGTCGATGCCGTAAAAGCAGGGGGCGATGATTGGCGGACAAGCGACGCGGACGTGGATTTCCTTAGCGCCGCCAACCTCGCGAATGCGGTCGAGTAGCACGCGCATCGTCGTGCTGCGGACGATCGAATCTTCGACCAGCAAGACGCGCTTGCCGGAAAGAACCTCGGGAAGCGGCGTGTACTTCGCGGCCGCCTTAGCGACGCGGCCCGCTCCACCTTCGATGAACGTACGGCCCGCGTAACGATTGCGAATAAGGCCCTCGACGCTCGGCACGCCCAGCGAATAGGCCATCGAGTCTGCCGCGGCTTTGCTCGTATCCGGAACCGGCACCACGACCAGATCGTCGCCCGGCGGGATCGTTTCCATCCGTGCGAGCTCTTCGCCGAGCGCCGTCCGCGAGAGGTAAACGCTGCGGTCGTCCATTGTGCTGGCGACGTTGGCGAAGTAGATCCACTCGAAGAAGCAGTGAGCCGTCCGCTTCTTCTCAACGAATCGCTCGATCGAAATCTTGTTGTCGATCACCGTGATCGCTTCGCCGGCTTCGAGCGAGCGGATCGACTCGGGCTGAAAGCCGAGGTTCAACAGCGCGACGCTCTCGCTCGCCGCGGCGAGCAGCGGGCCTTCGATGGCGTAGCACATCGGTTTGACGCCAAGTGGATCGCGGGCGATCAGCATCTCGCCCTTGGCGTTGAGCAACGCCAGGCTGTAGGCGCCGTCGAACCGCTCGGAAACGGCCCGCATGATCTCGATCAACGACGGCTTGCGGTCGCCCGACATTTCGCGGCTGATCTCGTGCATGATGATTTCGGTGTCACTCTCGCGAGTGAGATGGTGATCATCTTCAGCCAGCAGCTTGTCGCGCAAGGCGGCGTAATTCGACAGCTGCCCGTTGAACGCAAAGCTGAACCACTTCCGCTTTTGCAGGTGGTGACGCTCGAACGGCTGGGCGTAGCTGACGTCGTCTTCGCCGCAGGTGGCGTAACGAACGTGGCCGATCGCCGCACGGCCGGTCAGGCTTTTCTGAATGCTTTCAGCCTTCGCCTTATGATTCAGGCGGAACGCCTCGCTCACCGTTCCCAGCTTGCGATAGGTCTTCAGCAACTGGTCGCGGTTGGGATTGTACGAGGTCATCCCGGTCGAGAGCTGGCCGCGGTTTTGCACGTCGAGCAGCATTCGCGGCATGAGCCGAGAAATCTCGTCCGGCCCCTGCGACGGGCACAGCGGGCTGATCTCGTCGCCCTGGAGGTGATAGACCGCGACAACGCCGCATTCGTGGTGGAGTTCGTCGCTCATGCGCGAAGGGCGGGACCCGAGGGTGTTCTGTTCCGAGGCAGGACGGCGAGCCGCGGGGGTTACCCCCGCGGAACGTCTATTCTACGCGCGCCGTACCATTCCCTCAACGCCCGGGCTGCCGCACTGACAGCAGCGAGGCGGAGTTCTGAGCCGATTTTGCGGCGCTCCGGCGGGGCGTTGCCCCGCGGCTATTTGACGCTCTTGAAGAATTTGTATGCCTCTTTGCCGACTAGTTTCATGGCGGCGTCGAGGTCGTCGTCGGTGCTCGTTTTAGGGTTGTACGTTCCCATGGCGATGACGATGTAGGGCCGTTCGGGAAGTTCCACGAGCGCCCACTCGGTGAGCAGCCCCGGCAGTTCGCCCGGTTTGAACGGCACCGGCACGCTCAACGGGACCGTCGAACGAATGGCGCCCGACTTCGATTTGCGGAGAATCGCGAGGGCGTGGTCGCTCACTGCCTGGTTGACGAATTTTCCCTCTTTGAGCAGCCGCATGATGCGGGCGGCGTCGGCGGGCGTCGAGCGATTCTCCTCGCCGCGAGCCGCCGCGGCCATGTCCATCATCCGCCGCCGCAGCACCGTCTGTCCGCAGCCGATCGATTCCATCGTCGCGGTGACGTTCTCCATGCCGACCCTGTCGATCAGCAGATTCGTCGCGGTGTTGTCACTGAGCAGAATCATCAGCACGCAGAGATCTTCGATGCTCAGCTCGACCGAGCCGTTGCCAAGCTCAAACAACACGCCGCTGCCGGTCGTTTTGTCTTGCTGCTCGACCCGCACGCGATCGGTGAGAGCGAATTTCCCCTCATGCGCTTGCTTGAGGACTTCCATCAGAATGGGAGTCTTGATGCAACTCGCTTGCGTGAAGTGGCGGCCGGAGTTCACCGCAAACGCATGCTCGCCGGCGAGATCCTCGACGACGAGGCCGAACGTCCCGTCGACGCCATCGGCGATCGCCTGTAACCGCGCTTGCATCTGCTGATCCGCCTCGCTCATTTCCTCCTCCCCTGCCCTTGCATGGCTCGACAGCGATAAGCTCGACGCGGCTATCGCTGCCAATAAGAGTATCTCACGCAAAGGCGCGAAGGCGCAAAGTAAGAATGAAGTCTTACTCGCGGCAGTTCTCTCGAACGAAAAAGGAAAAAGGTGCATGGCGAAGCCTTTAACTCTCCATGTTTTCTTTGCGCCTTCGCGCCTTTGCGTGAGATCTCTCCGAACTACTTTTTCTTCGCCGGCTCCTCATGCTTGTACTGCAGCGCCGCGATGAGGGCGTCGCCGTATTCCTTCCACAGCACCTCTTCATCCATGCCCGCATCAACAGGCAGTTCGAGCGTGATGATCGGGCGCCCCAGCGTCGTGCCGACGAACGAGCCGAGCGAACCAGGCCGGCTGCCCAGCTTGTTCAGCGGCAGCTTGCACTTGGCGGCCATCGCCTCGGCCATCTTGTCGGCGGGGCCGTCCCAGTCGACGCAGTTCAGCGGTTGGTGAATGCTCACCACGCGATTCGGAAAGTACTGGCATAGCACCCGCATCAGCACGCGGCTTTCCGGTTCCGATAGCGGCGTGTCGCCGTGCGGCTTCACGTCAGCCTCGCCCCAGTTGCCGGCGGGGAAGTTGCGGTTGAGGTCGACGCCGTTGCGGTTGAATCGCACGTTGTCGGCGAAGCCGTCTGGATTCGCGACCGGCATGATGACGATCTTGCGGCCTTCAATTTCCTTCGGATTCGCCTTTAGCCACTCTTCGAACTTTGCCACCAGCGGCGTGCCGGCCGCTTCGTTGCCGTGAATCGTCGCGATCAGCCAAAAGACGTCTTTGCCGTCGCCGTAGACGTTGCATTCAATCGGCAGCCCGCCGAGAGTTTGGCCGACGACGATCTTTTCGAACTTCACGTCATCGGCAATCGCCGGCGAAACAGCGGCGCCGAGCGCTAGCAACGACAGCGAACAACAGGCGAGGAAAGAGCGGCGAATCATGAAAACTCCTGGGCGGGAACTTTGGCGGGAGCGAGCGCGTCGAAATGCCAGCGTCGTACTGTGACGCGCTGCTGTTGATCATCACTGGCAGCAGCTAGCGCGTCAATTCGCGACCATGCCGTTACAAACGCGTTACGCGAAAACCGTTGCGATCGGCGCCCGCCGGGCCGTAGTGTGTCTATCAGCGATGCTGCAGATTTCACGGTCCGAGCGTGCCGAAACGCACCGTGCGCAGCATTTTCTCTAAATCACGCAGGAGGTGGCTTTGATGTTCCGATTGACCCTGGCGCTCGCCCTCGCATGCTCATCGATCTGTTGGTCGTGGGCTCCAATCGCACACGCATCGAGCGCGGTCGAAGGCCGTGTCACCGAAGTGACGCTCTACCGCGGACAGGCGCAAATCACCCGCACAGTGCCGATCGACGGCGCCGCCGGTCGGCGCGAAGTCGTGGTCAGCAACCTCCCCGAGCAAATCGTGCCGAATAGCTTGTTCGCCGAAGGGGGCGACGCGGTCGAGATACGGGCTGTCCGCTTCCGCACTCGTGCCGTCGGTGAAGAACCGCGCGAAGAAGTCCGCAAGCTCGACGACGAAATCCTTGCCGCGCAGCAAGAGCTCGATCTCACGACAAAACGGCAAGCGCTCCTGGTAAAACGAACCGAATACCTCGCGAAGCTGGAGGGTTTCATCGCGCCAACCGCTCAGTCTGATCTTACGAAAGGCGTGCTCGACGCCGAGGCGCTCGAGCGGCTGACGACGTTCGACTTCGCTCAGCATGAAACAATCGCCACCGAAGAAGTCGAACTCGCCAAACAGGCCCGCACGATCAATGAACGGCTGGAACTTCTCAACCGCAAACGGGCCGAGATCACCGCCGGCGCCTCGCAGACGATCCGCGAAGCGGTGTTGTTCGTGCAAAAGCAAGCGGAGGCGCCGACCGAAATTCGGCTCAGCTACCTCGTGAGCAACTGCGGCTGGTCGCCGTCGTACGCGATGCGTGCCGCGGCTGACGGCAAGCACGTGCGCGTCGAGTACAACGCGCTCATTCAGCAGCTTTCGGGCGAAGACTGGAACGACGTCGACCTCACGCTTTCCACGGCCTCGCCGGCGCTCAGTGCGGCAGGTCCCGGTTTGGCGCCGCTGCATGTGATGCTGGCGAGTGATGCACGCGATCAAGATCCATTCGGGGCGCAGGTTGCAGCCAACGGACCGTCAGACGCCGCCCAGCAGGCGCCACAGCAAACGGAGGTCTACTTTGGCCGCGGTCTCTCGAAGAGCCAAGTCCTCGGCAAGCTCGAAGGCCTGCAATCGCAAAAGCTTGAGTACAGCAACGCCGTCGGCAACGCCGGCAACTTCGTCGACGTGAATCGCTTCAGTTGGAACCTCAACGACGTCGCTAGCAACTACCAGCAACTGGAACTCAACGGCGACGCGACGACTCTCAGCGTCCTCCGCAGCGAAGCGAACGGCGACAGCGACGGGCCAAGCCTTAGCTACCGGCTCGGTTCGGGCGTGAGCCTCGCCAGCCGCACCGATCAGCAGATGGTGCGAATCATGCAGACCAACATGGAGAGCCAGTTTTATCATGTCGCCGTGCCGGTGCTCACCTCGTACGTCTATCGCGAGGCGGAACTGAAGAACACGAGCGATGAAGACCTGCTTGCGGGCCCGATGACGGCCTACCTCGATGGCCGCTTCGTGGGCAAAGGCGAGCTTCCGACGGTGGCGCGGGGCCAAAAGTTCGTCGTTGGCTTCGGCGCCAATCCGCAGCTGCGTGCCCGCCGCGAACTCGTCGACAAGAGCGACAGCGTCCAAGGCGGCAATCGCGAGACGCGATTCGAGTACCGGCTCGTCGTCGAGAACTTTAGCGATCAACCGACGCCGATTCGCGTCATCGACCGCTTGCCCCACGCCGAGCATGGCGCCGACATTCGCATCACGCTCGGCGAAACGAGCGACAAGGTGAGCGAGGACGCGCTTTATGTCCGCGAAGAACGGCCGATGGGCCTCCTCCGCTGGGACGTCGAAGCCCCGGCCGACGCCGCGGGCGAAGCAGCTCGTCTGATCACCTACAAATACGCCGTCGAGTACGACCGCAAATTCGTCGTCTCGGCGCCGTCGTCGAAGGAAACGCTGCAGGAGGAGTTCGAACGCCTGCAACGCGACCGGCAGAAACGCTAACCAACAGCAGTCATCTCCTTTTAGCCCCCGGCTCTT
The DNA here is from genome assembly GCF_009177095.1 of Lacipirellula parvula. Taxonomy (NCBI): domain Bacteria; kingdom Pseudomonadati; phylum Planctomycetota; class Planctomycetia; order Pirellulales; family Lacipirellulaceae; genus Lacipirellula; species Lacipirellula parvula. The sequence continues at coordinate 4,623,178 of NZ_AP021861.1, read as the reverse complement.
CAAGCCGGGGGTCGTTTAAGATTCCATCAGATAGCTGCGACCCAACCAGGTCGTGGCTTTTTTTGGGCGGGCGCCACTGGCTTCCTGCCAGTGCAGAAGTGTGGGAAGAGATTTTCTGTCGTCTGGCTTGCAAGCAGCCTGGAGGAGAGACTGGCTTGTCGGCTGCGGTGGATGGAAGTCGCGTGTCAACTTCTCAGTCGCTACGCGCCAGTGGCGCTAGGCGCATGACGCTGCCCTTCACATCATCCAGTCGACGCCCCACCCCAGGTGCTCGATGATATAGTCGATCCGCCGGGTGTGGGGACATCCGTGAACGTAAGGGCAATGCACGATAGCCCACCAATGATCGGTGTGATGGCTATTTTCGGTAGTGCTAGGTCGAAACGCGTGCTCGACGTAGATGCGAACCCCCGTGACGTCGATCGGATGGTACAGCAATTGTTTCAACATCGCGTGTGGGCACTCGACCAACCAATCCGGAGGCATGCAAGTTCGGAATCGTGAGACGACTATAGAAATGATTTGATCGAAGTCGCCTCGAATAGTTTCCGCCAGGAAGTCCCTGTCGCCGCCTTCTGCGGGTATCCCATTTTTGCTTAGCGGAAAGACGTGCCAATCCGCACGGTCAGAACTGTCGAAGTACGGGTGCGTTAGGTACTCCACCGAGATGGTCCTGTGAGATCGCTGTTGCACACAACACGAAGGCAATGGGAATCCTAGATTAGCGTCATTTGCGCGATCCCCCAACGCCAACGGCGTTGCATCATCCAGTCGAGGGTTCTTAGTCACTATTATCTATTCTTAGTCACTATTATCTAATTATCTAGCAGTGATGCTACTTCCAAACCTCTAGCAATCGGCGCTGACCTCGACTAAGTCGAACAGACGGTCGCTTCTGACGGATCAGCAGCAACGCATCATCTGCGGTGCGGGCATAACCCTCAGTGAGCAGGAAAGCGGCTGCAACGGTAGCGCTCCGCCCGTGTCCGAGAGCGCAATGGACGAACGTCGGTCCCGCTCGCATCGAATTGCGGAGCAAGCGCACAGCCTCGCTCAGCTGAGCGCTGGTGGGGGCCACGCCGTCCAGCATCGGCACATTTACATAGGTCCTCGCTCTTAAGGAGGCGGCTTCCGAAAACTCAGATGCTAAATCTAATATCTGTTGAGCGGGCATCAGCGCCGCCTCGCGGGGACGAAGCCTCCTCCCCAGGTACAGGCCCGGCACGATCTCGTGCCATGGTGAAGCTCGATCCAATCTGCAAAAGGTTGCGAACGTCAGATGATTGAGAAAGTGAAAGGGGGATAGTGGAACTCCCCATGCGACTCGAAGCTGACCGTTGTGCGCTTTGCCCAGCAATCCAGGCCTTCGCAAACTGTAAGCGATGGCGACAAGCGAAAATGCGATCGCGGTTAGAGCAAGCAAAGGTGCGACGATCAGCGGACTGCTCAGCGCACCCATCGCACAGCTCAACGCGAGCAGCGAAAAGATCATCGCGTATTTCGACGAGCTAGCCATTTCACTTTCTAGCGGCCCCAAGTCAGGATCGCTTGTCTCGCCAAAAGCGTCAATCAAAGTTACTTGCTATCAGCCCGCGACGCTTCCAACCACTCCACCCCTGCGCGGATGCTGCCGAGCATGTCGCCGTGCCAGCCATGCCCGCCGGCGTACTCAACGAGCGTCGTCTTTGCTCCCGCCGCCGATAACGCGTCGTTCGCCTCGTGAGCCATCCGCGGCGGGCAAACTTCGTCCTCAGGCGAATGGTAAATGTAGAAACTCCGTCCCGCGGCGTTGGCGGCAGCGGCATAGTCGTCCTTGCGGAAGATCGACATCGCGACGAATGCGCCGCTCGCGGGCGACTCCTTCTGCAGCAGCGAGGCGTAGCACGGCGGCCCGCCCGACGACCAGCCGAGCAAGTACACATGCTGCGGGTCGACCGCCTGACGCTTCGCCGCATCGGCCACGGCGGCGGCGATAAACTCTTCGGTGGTGAACTTCATCCCCGGCGTCCGCGTGCGGTGCGTCGGCCAGGTGATCTGTTGGTTCGGTCGCCAACGCTTCGAGATAAGATGCGCGACGGCGTACTTTCCGCCGAGCCCATGGGCGTGGATGCTTTTCACGAAAGGATGGAACTCCGCGGAACCATCGCCGCCCGGCAGTACGACGAGCAGGCCGGTCGGTTTGTCGTTGGCCGGCAGGAAGTAGTACTCGCCCGATTCGTCGTCCTTCACGTTGAGTGCGATCGCTCCCTCTGCGGTCGGCGCCGGCGTCGCATCTGGTTGCGATGGTGCAGCCGGAGTCGTTGCTGACGTCGCATCACTTGCCGCTGCTTGTCCAGCCTTCGGGACATAACGGGCCGTCAGTTCATCAAACCAAACTTCGCCCGGCCCATAGATCTGCAGCGCGACGCCAATCTTCTTCGTCCCCGCCGGTACAGGAACAACGCCGCCGTAGCGCGCCCAATCATGATCGGCGGGCCCGTCGCCCTCCTCTTTCGCGCCGAGGTACGCCAGCCACTGATTGCCAATCATCTCGTCGCCGTCGGCATAAAACTGCACGTCGACGATCGCCTTCTGAGCCTGCATCGCTTTGACTTTCAGACAGACTTCCAGATTCGCGGCGCCGCCGACATGCGGTACCGTGCGAATCCATTGGGCGATGGGGAAGTAGCGATTCTCGGTCTTCCGCAAGCCGAGGCTACGCTTGCCGTGGGACGCTTGCGCGTCAGCCCAGATGTATTCAACGCCGGGGACGTTCGCCCCCTCGCGCCATCCGGTGGGACTTTTCTTTCCTGACTCGAAGCTCTCTTTCAGGAGGTATTCGTCCTTCGTTGCCGGGGCTTCTGCGGCGATAGACGCACGGGTTGAAGAGAACGCTCCGAAGATTACAAGTATGCGCGCGCTGTAAGTGAAGAGGTTTGTCATTTCAGTCCCTATTACTTTGGGAGATGTTGTGAAGAACACAAATCATGCGAGACAAGCGTGCTAGAAAGCTCCGGAGGAGCGAAAGGTTGTAGCCAGGGGCGCGAGCCCCTGGAAAATTGCCGCCAACAGTTCGAAGCCCCGCGAGGGGCGAAATCAATCGTTGAGCTAGGCTGTACGCAGCCTGCGCGGTGTCGCCCCTTCGGGGATATTCGTACAGAGGCGTCATCAATAGCGCCCCGTCTTACGTCGAATCAGGCAACCGCACCACCACTTCGCCGCTATCGTCGATCGATGCGTTATGCGTCTCCCATTCGCCGGTGGCTTGGCGAATGTAGAGGGCCGCCCGGTCGCCCGGTGCGAAGTAGGGCAAGGCCACGCGGCCCTCGGCATTAGATTCGCGAACGATCGGCGCCGCGCTGCAAAAGTAAACGGCATGCCGTTGGCCGCTCGTGTCGATCCGCGCGAACGGAAACACGTGGACGCCGACCGCCGGCTGGCCCGCGGACGATTCAAATCGCACCGCCAGCGGCGTCGTTCGTTGGAGCTTAAAGTCGACCGGATCGAGCTGCCCGTCTCGCGGGTCGATGTAGTTCGATTTCAACAGTCGCTCGTCCGCGATGACGGCAATCTGCACGGCGTACTTCTCGTCGAGCGGGTAGACGTTTTCGATGTGATACATGCCGTCGGCGCCGGTGATCGCCGTATACGCCAATTGGCGGAACGCCTGCTGCGGCCAAGTCTTGACCACCGCCAGCACATGAGCGCCGGAGATCGGTTTCCCCATTTCATCGACGACTTGCCCCACGAGGTCGCCGTCGCCAACCCACGGCGGCGCGTTGAGCGCTCTGTAGCTCCAGGCGCCCAGCGCCGCGGCGCCGGCGATCAGCAGCGCCGTCAGCGCCAAATGCCGCCGATGCCAGCGCGAGTGAGTCTCCGCGGAATCGGCTGCACATTCACGGATAACGCCGGTCACGTCGCCGAATCGCTCCACAGCTGATCGCCGCGCCTCATCGGCGGAGACGCCCAGCTCGGCTTGCCGCGCTGCGGTTTCAGTCAGATGAAACGCGATCTCGTCGCGAATCGAATCGCTCACCCGATCGGGAACGCCCTGCGGGGACGCGACGTAATCGCGCACCTCGCCCCACCAGCGCTTGATCATGATTGCCCCTCCGCCGGATCGGCGTCGAGCACCAGCGAGATGGCCGACACCAGCCGGCCCCACATATTCACTTGCTCGCCCAGCTGCGATTTGCCGGTGCGCGTGAGTTCGTAAAATTTGGCCCGCCGATTCGACTCTGACTGTCCCCACGAAGCGCCGATCCACCCCCGCTTCTCCATGCGGTGGAGCGCCGGGTAGAGCGAGCCCTCTTCGACGCGCAAGGCGTCGTTCGTCGTCACGCCAATCCACTGGGCAATCGAGTACCCATGTCGCGGACCGCCCTGCAACGACTTGAGAATCAGCATGTCGAGCGTTCCTTGGAGCAACTCGGCTTTTTCAGATTGTTTGGCCATCGACGCTTTCCCCTAGTCGTTCTATGGGTATCTTGCCGTCTCTCCCCTAGAATGTCAAGGGAAGCCGCGCAAAATCGACGGCTGAGCACAGCCGTATCGTCAGCCCGGATGGTTACGATCAGATCTGATTCCTCACGCCCGCGCGTACGCCATCGTTTGCCATGCCTTCATGTTCGGGGGGGCCGACCTTTTCCCTCAGCTCGTCATAGGACTCGATCTAATGCGAACCACAGTACCTCTGGCACTCGCCGCGCTCGTTGCGTGGCTCGCGTTGCTCAATCCAGCGCACGCCGTCAACCTCGTGACGAACGGCGGCTTCGAAACGAGCGATTTCTCGGGCTGGACGTTGAATGGTACGCCCAGCTCGCTTTTCAACATTTTCGATTTCGAGCCCCATTCCGGCCAGTACGCGATGTTTGTCGCTGACTATGAGGCCGATCACGATCAGATCTATCAGACCGTTCCTACCATCAACGGCCAGAGTTACAAGATTGAGTTCTGGCTCCGAAACATTGGACTCGGCAACGACGCGGTCCAAGTCTTTTGGGAAGGAAATCTCGTACTCGAGCAGAAGCCCGTGTTGGCTCCGGTTAACCAGTGGACTCTGTACAAGGCGTCGGTGACCGCCACGGCAGATGGCTCGGAATTAAGATTGGGCGGTTTCGACGAACCGCAGGTCATTAATTTCGACGACATCAGCGTCACGCCGATCCCCGAACCGAGCGCACTGCTGCTGGCTGTTGCGGGAGTTGCCGTGTTGGTGCACCGCGGAGCGAAACGCTCAAGCTGACGCTGCGACAGTTCAACCTGCCGAGACGTCGATCGCATACGCTCGCAGGTCTTCAAGATCGACGAACTCCAGCGCCGAAATGTGAGTCGACGCCAGCACGATCGCCGGCGCCATGTCGGCGTCGAGCGCTTCCTTCCAACGCTCGACGCACAGGCACCAACGATCGCCGGCGACGAGGCCCGGAAACTGGTACATCTGGTTCGGCGTACTGAGGTCGTTGCCGCGCGACTTCGAGAACGCGAGGAAGTCGTCGTTCACCTCGACGCAGACGAGATGCAGCCCCAAGTCGTCCGGTCCGGTGCGGCAACAACCGTCGCGGTAGAAGCCGGTCATCGGGTCGGTGCAGCAGGTTTGGAGTTCCCCGCCGAGGACGTTTTTGGGCATGCGCATGGCTGAGACTTCGCGGGAGCGTCGGACGATGGAAACGTGCGCCTCAGTTTACCATCGTTGACCACGCTTAGGGAACCGCCGGGCTCCGCGTCTGATGCGTCGTGAAGTAATTAAGTAACCGCCAAGGACGCCAAGAGCGCCAAGGAAATACAAGAAACTAGGAACCGCCGATGGACGCGAATAAACGCAGATGAGGTTGATTTGCGTGCATCGGCGTTCATCTGCGGTTTCACTCTCGCCGCATGCCTTGGCGCTCTTGGCGTCCTTGGCGGTTCAATCTGCTACCGATTGAAGAATTCGTCGAGCGCGCTCACATACTGGAACGTTGGCTTCCAGTTGTGCCCTGCGTCGGGAATCGTGAGGAGCCACTTAGGCTCGTTCGCGGCGGCGTAGAGCTGCTTCGCTTGCTTCACCGGGATGACGCGATCGTTCTCGCCGTGCACGATGAGCGTTGGGCCCTCGTAGCCGCCGATCAGCGCGGCAGAATCGAGCTTGTCGCTCAGCAGCCCGCCAGTGAGCGGGTACTTATGGTTCGCCACGGCCGAGAGCGAGGTGAACGTGCTCTCTAGAATCAAACCATGGGCCCCGTCGTTCGCGGCCAAGTCGACCATCACGCCGCCGCCGAGCGCTTGTCCATAGAGAATGATTTGGTCTTCGGGAACGCCCGCCTTCTGCGAGAGCAGGCGCCGCGCGGCCCGCGCATCGGCGAGCAAGCCTTCGTTACTCGGCTCGCCCTCGCTCTTCCCGTAGCCGCGGTAGTCGAACGCGAGCACGCTCACGCCGAGCCGTTCGGTAAGCAGTCGGTAGAACGGAGCGCGAGTCGCCAGGTTGCCATCGTTGCCGTGGGCATAAAGCACCACGGCTCGCGGATTCGCCACCGGGCAGTACCAAGCGTGAAGTTTCACGCCATCGGCCGATTCAAAGGTGAGGTCTTCCTTCACCAATCCTTGCGGGTTCCAACTCTCGGCATCGTCTGAAGGTTGGTACACGATGCGATCTTCGAGCACCGAGACGCCGGAGTCCTTGATCGTCGCGCAGCCGGTCACGTCGCCGATGATGGCGGTGACGACGAGGCCGTAGATGGCGTAGCGACGCGGCATGGCGTCCTGCAAACGTGGGAGCGGAAGACGAGAATCGGCGGGATGCTACTGAATTGGCGTTGCGGCGTCCATCGCGACCTGCCCTCGCCGGCATTGGGGTGCAATTTTGCACTTCCTCGGTAACGTTGACGGCTTTTGCCCGCTTTTCGCCCCAGAGTCCACTTCGTCTGTCAGGCGGCTGATTGCAATTGCTAGCACTCGGCGTCACACTACAGCCGCTTGCTGGCCGAACTCACCCCCCTGCCCTTCCTTGCAGACGAGTCCCCATGCTCCGCCACGCATTGTTCCCCGTCGAGGCCGCCGCCTACGGCGTCTCTTACGCCTTCCTACAGAATCTCATTCGGACGCCAAAACCGCTCGACCCGGCCTACACCTGGCATGCGATCACCCGCGACATGCCGCGCGGCACCGACTGGATCCGCACGAGCTGGCCGATCAAGCCGCTGCGGAAGCTCGTGATCCACGCCAAGATGAAGCAGGACCACGTCCTGGGAATCTCCGAGCACTACGACGTCTCGAATGATTTCTACAAGCTGTGGCTCGACCGAAAGTACATGTTTTACACATGCGCCGACTTCCACTCGCCGACCGACACGATTGAAGATGCGCAGCAACATAAGGCCGACTTCATCCTGAAGCTGATCGATCCGCAACCGGGCGAAAAGATCATGGAACTTGGCTGCGGCTGGGGGCCGATGCTCAAGCGAATCTACGAAGCGACCGGCGAGCGCGAAAATCTCTACGGTCTGACGCTCTCGAAAGAGCAGAAGGCGTACAACGACGAGCATAATCACTTCAACGTCGATTTCGACAACTTCATCACCCGCGAATACCCGCGCGAATCGTTCGACAAGATCTACTCGATCGGCGCTTGGGAGCACGTGCGCCAGCACGAGATTCCGCAACTGCTCGACAAGCTCTATGCCGCGCTGAAGCCAGGCGGAAGGCTCGTGCAGCATTTCTTCTGTCGGACGAGCGATTCGTACATGGGCCCCGTCGCTTGCTCGCAGATCTATTTCCCCGGCTCGATGGGTTCGTCGTATCGCTACCATGCGAAAGCTTGGGAGAACGCCGGCTTCCGCATCACCCATCGCTCGATCCACGACTACCGCCAAACGTTGCGGGCATGGTTCGATCGCATGGTCGAGCACAAGGAAGAGGCGCTGCGGCTGGTCGACGTGCAGACGTATAACCGCTACCTGACGTTCTTCCCGTCGTCGTGGCGGTACTTCAACGACAACTGGGGAATGGTGACGCGCTGGGTGCTGGAGAAGCCGAAGCGGTAGCGGCATTCTAAAAAAACTAAAATCCTGAGGTTCCCTCCCCCTGGAGGGGAGGGTTAGGGAGGGGGGCGGTAGCGGGTACCAGCGATCCACCCTCTCCCCCGCCCTCCCCTCGAGGGGGAGGGAGACAGAACATTCACAGGCGCAACTCGCTACGCTGGCCAAGCCATCCCCGGTTCCAGCAATCGAGCCCGCGTCAAATCGCGATTCCCTTCCGCCGTTTGCTTCAGCGCAAAATACGCCCGCGCTCGATCCGCAAACGAATCGGCATCGTGCGGATCAACCTCCAGTGCGCTCGTCAAATCGGCCACTGCCTTTTGCGGCCGGCCTGCCGCCATCCAACCACGGGCACGTGCCCGCAGAATCTCGATGTTTCGCGGAGCGCTATGGAGCGCTGCCGTGAGATCGACGATCGCTTCCTGAGCACGCCCTTCCTGCAAGTACGCTTCGCCGCGAGCCCACAGGGCGTCGGGATCGCCGGGATCGATGGCAAGGGCGGCGTTGCTATCGACGCGGGCCTCGTCGAACCGCCGCAGCCGCACCTTCGCCAGCGCACGATGGGCGAGCGACTCCTCATCTCGCGGGTCGACCTCGAGCAACTGGTCGAACAACCGAATCGCATCTTCCGGCCGATCGCGGCGCAGGTGATCCATCGCCAGCGCGAACAGCGCGTCGCCGGCCGCCATCGACTGCACGGCGCGCAGTTGCGAAACATCCTGTCGCCGTTGTCGCGCTCGAAAGCGTTGATAGTCGTCCGCCTCGTCTGCGCCCTCCTGCTGCGGCGCCTCGCTGCGGGGCAACCACGCGCATGGATCGAGGTGATAAAACTCACGCAGCACGGCGTAGAGCTCCGCATGCCGCTCGCGCAGCTGATGCGGTAGCTCGAAAAAGTACTCCGTCGAGACGGCGAAAAACTCCGCCCGGTTCGACGCCCCGTAATGGTCCAGCAGCGTCGCCTCGCCGCGGCGGGCGCTGCCGACGAGCCGCAGATACTCGGCTTCGGTGACGGCGTACCACTGTCGCTCGCGGGCGGCATTCGGGAGCGGCGGCTTGCCGTCGGTGTTGCCGTCGAGTCCGTCGAGGTAATGCGCGAACTCGTGCAGAATGACGTTTCGCCCCGGCGAGTGGCCGGTGAGCTCGTTTCGCACCTCGCCCCACGAAAGGACGACAGGCCCGCGATGCCATGCAATTCCGCTGAGCATTCCCGCGGGCAGGTTTGGATTACGCGAGGTATGCTCGGGCGAGAAGCGAATCGTCCGCGGGTGGATCACCAGCGTGTGAAGGCGATCGAAGAAATAGGGCTCGTCGAATCCGCTCGCCATGACGGCCGCCTGGCCGGCGATCGTCACCGCCATGTCGGGCGTCACCTTGAACTCGCCGGCGCCTGCCCATTCTTTCTCAGGCACCATCACCGCGACGATTTGCCGCACACGCTCCTGATGCGACGCCGGCAGGTAGCGGTAGTGACGCACGCGACGCTGCAGCAACTCTTCCCAATCCTTCGGAAAGGGCTGAGCCAACAAACGACGGCGACGTCGATTCTTCAACCAGTTGAAAATCATGAGTTCACGATAGCGGAATTGTACTCCGCCGACAGCACTGCTGGCGCCGGCCCGGAGAGTGGCGAAGTTCAAAAACTAACCGCCAAGGACGCCAAGAGCGCCAAGGAGGAAAGGCATTTAACCACGAAACACACGAAATCAACGAAAGGGGAAAAGCAGCGCGCAGCACCTAAAAAATCCAACCATTCTCCCCTGCTGCTTCTTTCCTTTCGTGTGTTTCGTGGTTAATCCTCCCCGTATTCCTTGGCGCACTTGGCGTCCTTGGCGGTTTAATCTCCTCGGCACTACGGGCCGCTGTCGGTTGCCAGCGGGCCAAAACGTTAAGTGATCTGGTCGAGATTGTGGCGGAATTCTATAAGTCGCCCGCTTCGTAGCGATTCCCGTTCGCTCGCGGAACAATTTTCCCCCGCCCAAGACCCTGCGATGCCCCACTCCCTCCGACAGTTCGTCGCTGCCTGCGCCCGGCTTAGTTGTCGTTGGGCGGTGATGTTGGCGGCTGGGAGCGGAACGATCGCGGCCTACGCGAGCGGCGGCGAAGACCTCCTCCTGTCTTATCGACGCGACAACGGCGCGAACGCCGCTGGCGCCGCGGAGAATGCGGCGCCCCCAGCCGTTGCTAGCAATGGAACGGGTGCGGAGAATCCGCTTCGTCCTGCAGGGACGCCGCCAATTCAAGAACCCTCGGCCTACCAATTCGGCGACGCAACGCCATCTCCAACGGAGAACGTCGCTGCTAACGCACCCGCGCCGAACGCAACCGATGCGGCGCCGTCGCCCTACGCCGACTTGGCGACGCCGAACACGCCGCCGGCAGCTCCGCAGATCCATCAACTGCCGGGCACGCCGCTCGTCCACGACGACTCCGCACTGCAGCAGGCAAAGCTCGAAGAGCCCGCTGCCCCTACAGCTTCCGCCGAGGCTGCACCGCAAGAACCAGGTCCCGCCGCGCCGCTCGCCTCTGCCGATGCGAAGCCGTTGCCGCTCGGCGAATCGTTCGCTCCCGTTCCCGATGAATCACGCCGCTTGGCGCCCCGCTCGCCCGGCTTCGCGGCCATGGCCGAACAGTCGCCGGGCGCGAGCGGCAGTTTGCGCGATCGCTTGCCGACCTCGTTCTCGCGTTTCGGTTCGCTATCGACAGCCGGCGCCGGACTCGCGATCGTCGTCGGATTGTTCTTCGTCTGCATGTGGCTCTTGCGACGCAGCAGCGGCGCCAAGCCGTCGGGGATGTTGCCGAGCGAAGCCTTCGCTGTGCTCGGCCGTGCTCCCCTCACGCCGCAAAGCTTTGCTCAACTGCTCCGCGTAGGTAACAAACTGGTGCTCGTCGCCGTCTCGGCCGATGGCATTCAGCCGCTCACCGAAGTGATCGATCCGCTCGAAGTCGACCGCCTCACGGGCGTCTGCGCCAGCGGTCGCGGGCACGGACCTGCCGCGGAGTTCCAACAAGTTCTCGCGCAACTCGCTCGCGAACCGGCCCGCGGTTTCCTCGGCGCCGAAGCAGCCAACGGCGGAGGGCGGCGTCGTGCGTAGCCTGCTGCACCATCGCGCTCTGCGTGGTTTCGCCGCAATCGTTGGCGTTGCATTGCTGCTCGTCGTGAGTACGCAGTCAGCCGTTGCCCAAACAGCCGCCGGCCCGTCGATTCTCGGTCCCGCTCTGAATGGTCTCAATGGCCTCGGCGGTCCGCAGCAATGGACCAGCCCGCAGGGAATCGGCTCCTCGCTCCAAGTCATGCTGCTGCTGACAGTCGTCAGTCTCGCTCCGGCGATTCTGCTGATGACGACCAGCTTCGTGCGGATCATCGTCGTCATGGGCTTGTTGCGGCAAGCCCTCGGCACAGCGCAACTGCCGCCGAGCCAAGTGATCACCGCGATCGCCATCTTCATGACGGCGCTCCTCATGGCGCCGACGTGGACGAAAGTTTACGAAAACTCGCTGAAGCCTTACTCGGAAGAGAAGATCAGCCTCGACGAAGCGTGGGAGCGCGGCACCGATCCGGTGCGGCGGTTCATGGCGGAGCAAATTCGCCGTACCGACAACGACGATGATGTGTATCTCTTCTTGAAGTATCTGCCGAGCGAAATCGACCCTGAAACGGGCGAACTCCCGACCAACTACGTTTATTTCGATGCGAAAGCCGATGAACGCAACGTGCCGTTGACGGCCCTGCTGCCGGCGTTCATGCTGAGCGAACTGAAGACGGCGTTTCTCATCGGCTTCCAGATTTACCTGCCGTTCGTGGTGCTCGACATCATCGTGGCGAGCGTCACGATCTCGATGGGCATGCTGATGTTGCCGCCGGTGCTCATTTCCCTGCCGTTCAAGCTGCTGCTGTTCGTGCTAGTCGATGGCTGGCGGCTGGTGGTCGAGATGTTGATGGAAAGCTTTCAGGTGGTCTCTTAGCGAGCGCCGCCCCTCTGCGCGCTGTACGAGCCGAGTAAGAACACATGGATCCGCAAGACGCTGTTGACCTGGGCCGCGAGGCTCTGCTGATCGCCACTCTCGTGTCGGCGCCGATTCTCATCGCCGGCATGGTGGTTGGTTTGGTGATCGGCTTACTGCAGGCGCTCACGCAAATTCAGGAACAGACGGTGGCGTTCGTGCCGAAGCTGCTGGCGATGGTGCTGGCGCTCGTCTTCTCGCTGCCGTGGATTCTCTCGCAGCTGATCGAGTACACCGACGAACTGATCGCCGACATCCCGAACAAGTTGTGACCCCGGTCCCCTCGTTCCCACGCGGAGCGTGGGAACGAGAACCTCGAATCCCTCCGCAGCGTGACGATCCGATGAACATCAACGCTGCCCTCCTCGAACCTTTCCTCGTTCAGCAACTCGGCACGTTTACGCTCGTGCTTGCTCGCGTCGGCGCCCTGATGATGACGGCGCCGATCTTCGGCCCTCGCTCCGCCCCGCTCCAAGCTCGGGCGCTCCTCGCCTTCGCGATGGCAATCATCATCACGCCGCTTCACGCTTCCCAAGCGCCGGTCGACATGCGCAACATCATGGCGTTCAGCCATTTCGTCCTCAACGAGACACTGATCGGCTTGTTGCTCGGCTTGGGGCTGATGATTTTGCTCAGCGGCATCCAACTCACCGGCCAAATCATCAGCCAACTCGGCGGCACGGCCCTTGCCGAAGGGTACGACGTCATGTCGGAAGAAAGCCTGCCGGTCTACTCGCAGCTGTTTTACTTTCTGACGCTGACGATGTTCGTCTTACTTGGCGGCCATCGGCTGCTAATTGAAGCGACGCTCGATACCTACGAATGGCTCCCGCCAGGGCGGGCGATGATTGGCGAATCGTACGTCTCCGCGATGACGACGCTCATGGGGCAGAGCTTCCGCCTCGGCGTCCGCGCGGCGGCGCCGGCGATGGCCGCTTTGCTGCTAGCAACGCTCATCCTCGGCCTCATCGGCCGCACGCTCCCGCAAATCAACATTCTCGTCGTCGGCTTCAGCGTGAACGCCCTCCTCACCGCCGGCGCGGTGCTCGTCTCCATCGGCGCCATTGCCTGGGCCTTCCCGCAACAAGCGGTCGCTTCCGTGGAAATGATGGTCGACGCCGTCCACGCGGCAGCCACTGGAGAATCAGAAGAGAAGGACCCTGAGCCAACCAGCTTCCATACTCCCCCATCCTGAACCCCGAACCCTGAACCCTAACGCCTTCGCATGGCCGACGAATCCGGCGAAAAATCACACGACGCAACGCCCCATCGCCGGCAGCAGGCCCGCGAGCAGGGGCAGGTTGCGTACAGCCAGGATCTCGGTTCCGCTGCACTTCTACTCGTCGGCGTGCTCGTCCTGAGTTATTGGGGCAAGAGCGTCATCGACTACGCGATGCTCTACATGGAGCGTCAACTCAGCACCGGCGGCGGTTCGCTGACGGTCGACGATACCGAACTCATGGTGCAGGGCGAGTCCGTCATGAAGACCTTCGGCCTTGCGATGTTGCCGATCATGGGCGTGATGGCGGTCGCCGGCGCCCTCTCGACGATTTTGCAAATTGGCCTGCTGTTTGTTCCCGACAAAATCCAGCCCGATATCTCGCGGCTCGATCCGCTCGCCGGCTTGAAGCGGATTTTCTCGCTGCAAGGCGTCGTGAAGCTCGGCTTCGGTCTGATCAAGATTCTCATCGTCTGCGCGGTCGCGTGGTCGGTGATTTCAGGGCGTTGGAACGAAATCGTCTACGCGAGCGAACTTGACGTACCCGACCTCGCCCGGCTGCTGATCGACGTCATCTTCGCCACGGCCCTGTGGGTCGGCGCCACGCTCTTCGCGCTCGCGATTCTCGACTACGGCTTCCAACGCTGGAAGCACGAGCAAGACCTGAAGATGACGCACCAAGAAATGCGCGAAGAGATGAAAAACATGCAGGGCGACCCGCAGGTCATCTCGCGTCGCCGCCAGATCCAACGGCAAATGGCGATGGGTCGCGTCGGCGACAAGGTGCCGAAGGCCGACGTCGTGGTGACGAATCCGACGGAACTGGCGATCGCGATTCAGTACGATCCCGAAACAATGCGGGCGCCAATCGTGCTCGCCAAGGGCGCCGGCGTCATCGCTCAGCGGATCCGCAAGCTCGCGCTCGAGAACAACATCCCGGTCGTCGAACGGAAGCCGCTCGCTCAGCTGCTCTACAAAGAGGTCGAGGTGAACCACCCCATTCCCGACCAGAGCTACGGCGCCGTTGCGGAAGTGCTCGCTTACGTTTACCAGCTCAAGGGCAAGAAGATGCCGATGCCGAAGGTTGCGTAGGTTGGGCTTTCAGCCCGAAAGCGCCAAGCGAGACTCGCAACTTCTCGTGTGGGAGGCGTCTCCGACGCCGAAGGCGGTCACCACGACGAGCCGCTGCAGTCGCATCACGCCGCTTCGGGGGCGGAGACCCCTCCCACAATTACTCGTACCCGAACTCGCTGAAGTAACGCGCCCAATCCCGCCGAATCCGCTCGCTCGACTCATCGTCGATCGCATGCCGATTCGTGCGGTAATTCTTCACATCGGCCAGATGGTCGTCGAGCGCTGGTTCAATGCGGGCGAAGTCGCCGAGGTCGAGCCGTTCGTAGATCGAGCGGACCTGCGTTTTCGGATCCTCGACCAACTCTTCGTAACTCAGTTCGACAAGTTGGTTCGGTCCGAGCAACTGGCGGTCTTCGAAGTACGCGTCGTACATCCGTTGGAGCGAGTCGATCACAAAATCGTCGAGCCAGCCTTCGTCGCGAATCGCTTGCAGGCCTTCCTCGGAATTGAGCGAATGCCACAGCCCGAGCGTCGAGCGGAACAGGGCGTACGGATCGCGCGAGATGTGGATGAACTTCGCGTCGGGGAACATCTCCAGCAGCGTCCGCACACGGGCGGTGTGAGCTGGCGACTTGATGACGATGCGCCGGTCGTCGCGTAGCGTTAGTCGTTTGCAGAACTGCAGCAACTCGTGCTTCCACGACTCGCGCTGGGCGGGCGTCAGGTCGCGGAGCGTCAGGTACTCTGGATACGCTTCGCCGCGATTCGGGAACATCGTCGACAAGTACGGAGTTGGCACGCCCAAGCTTTGCAGCGCGAACTCGTCTTCCATTGGCCGATCCCAACCGGCGGCCATATTGTCCATCGGTCGGCGTTCAGGAACGAAGATGCCAATCCACGGCACGACCCTCCGCTCGGTCAGCACAAAATGGTGCGGCGTGAAGCATTGGTAGGTCGTGAAGTAAGTGTGCTGAGGATCGCGGATCATCAGCTCGTGGAGGAACGTCGTCCCCGATCGCCAGTGCCCCAAGATGAACACCGGCGGCTGTTTCAATTCGGTCGCATCAACCTGCCGACCGTAGACGAGGCGATCAACGCCGGCGAGCACCGAATTGATCCCCGTGAACCCAGTGATAGCGCACGTCATTGGAATGCGACTGGGCGAGACAGCGAGCCGATTGCGAGCTAGCTCCCGCAGCCATGTCGATATCCGCATACCATGCCAAAAGCGCGGCATGTACCACGCCATGGGATGCTTGACCGTCCGCTCCGGCGGGGGGACGTTCGGACGCTCGGTAGTGACGCTCATGAAAATCCAGTCTGCGGTCGCCCCCACGCAGGGCACCATAATGGCTCGAGCAGGCTTTCGAGCTGTTCATCGTAACGCGCCGACTCCCCTCCGGCCAATCGGTCGCCCGCAACCCGGCCCCGCAAAAGTGCTGGGAAAAGCGACTCCTGCGCTAGCCGATCGACCGTGCCGGGCGATTCGCGGCGCATTCGTTACAGCCGCGCCATCCCTACAGGAACTCTCCACCCTCCCCGCAGCGGGGAAGGCGGCTCCGATTTCGCTCCAAGAAAACTTTGTCCCTGCGAAGTCGACCGTTAAGATGAGAGGTGGAACAGAGACTGAATCGGCGCAAGGCGTTGGCCTGACGACGGTTCCTTCTCATTGGCTAGAACTGCAGCGACGACTCCTCTGCCGCCATCGCAACCGGTCGGCAATGTCGCTGTCTGGATGCGTACCGTTCGAGATGCCGTCCTGGGCGCCTTTCGGCTGACAACGTCTGTGACTCAACAGCGATCCCGCCAACTCACACGAAGCAACGCAGCGCCTGCCGTCAGGCTGAGGCGTCGTTTCATGCGCGTCTCGCTCTGGACCTGCCTCGGCGTAGCGGCGCTGCATGCTGCGGATCGCGCGGCGTACGGGGCCGATTCGAACGCGGCGTTTTTGAAAGCGCTCCGCGACCGCGGCTGGGATGACACGGCGGTTGAGTATCTCGAATGGGTCGAAGCCTCGCCGCTGGCGACTCCCGAATTTACCGGTAACCTCGCCTTCCAACGGGCGTCGAGCCTCGTCTCTCAGGCGCGGCAATCGCGCGACCGCAGCGAGCGCGAACGGCTACTCAACCAAGCCGCGGCTGACTTCGAAGCGTTCGCCGCTAAGCAGGAAGACCCGCCGCTGGCGATTGACGCCCTTCGTCAAGCCGCCAATATTTACGCCGAACAAGCGCTCGTCGCGATTGCCGAGTCGCGGCAACTCGGCCCCGACGCCAATGCCGAACGCGACGCGCTGGTGGCGAAGGCTGGCACGCTTTTCGGCAAAGCTACAGACGACGTGACGCAGGTCGTCGACGTCACGACGAAAGAGATCGCCGCGCTGCCGAAAGCGGCCGAGATTCAATCCGACCCCGCGGCCAAAGCCAAACGCGACCAACTTCGCGACCGACAAGTTGAAGCCCGCTTCCTCCGGGCACGGCTTGCCTTCGAGGGCGCCGCGACGCTCGATCGCGATTCCGCCGACTTTGCCAAGCAGCTCAACGCCGCTTCGAAACAGTTCGGCGAGCTGATTGAGGAGTACCGCAAGTCGCTTGTCGGCATGTCCAGCCGCTTCTTCCAGGGGCGTTGTGCACAGGAACTCGGCGAGTACGAGAAGGCACTCAGCTGCTACGAAGACATCACTCGCGGCGATGCAACGAGCGCCGAGGCCCGTCGACTTACTGCTCGCGCCCACCGCTACCGCACCGAAACGCTGCTTGAACTCGGCAAGACTGACGAAGCGATCAAGCGTAGCGACGAGTGGCTCCGCCAATCACCTCCCGCGGAACGCCAGCAGCCCGAGTGGATCGAAGCCGGCTACCGTCTGGCCGACGCCCTGCAGGCGAAGATTGCCGAAGGCAAGCTCAGCGACGGCGACGCGAAGAAGATGGAGGCCCACGCCCGCAGCCTCGTCCGCGAGGCGGCATTGCGACCGAACGAATTTCGCCAACAGGCGCAAGTCGCGATGGCGACCGGATCGGCGGGCGGCGCGAGCGGCGGGGATGCGAAGACCTTCGAAGAGGCGTTCACAGCCGGCAAGGCGGCGATCGATCTCTGGAACTCCGCCAACCTCGCCGCGAAGCAAGCCCGCGAGAGCAACCCCGACGCCGCCGGCGGTCTGCTGGAACAAGCCGCGACCAATCGCAACGAAGCGCGGCGGATGCTCGAGAAGGCAGTCTCGCTCGCCGACGCTGAAACGCCGATCGATCAACTCAACACGGTCCGCTACTTTCTCAGCGTCCTCTACTGGGAAGAAAAACAGTATCAGGAGGCCGCCGTGTTGGCGGAGTTCCTGGTGATGCGGTATCCGGAGAGCGACTACGCCGCCAGCGCCGCGAAGGTCGCCTTGGCCGCGTACGAAGCGCTCGCCATGGAAGCGAAATCGGCCGCCGGCAGTCAGGCCGACGCGGTGTCGTACGAAGCGCTGAAGCTCATTCAATTGGCCGAGGTCGTCGCCACCCGCTGGCCCGAGTCGACCGAAGCCTCGTCCGCGACGAACGCCCTCATTCAAACGGCGCTGCGTGAGAATCGACTCGCCGA
This sequence comes from Lacipirellula parvula, assembly GCF_009177095.1. Taxonomy (NCBI): domain Bacteria; kingdom Pseudomonadati; phylum Planctomycetota; class Planctomycetia; order Pirellulales; family Lacipirellulaceae; genus Lacipirellula; species Lacipirellula parvula. The sequence goes on along the minus strand of NZ_AP021861.1, from coordinate 4,605,313 downwards.
GGCCGAGGCGTTGCTCGAACGGCTGCCGGCGGAGAGTCGCGGCCCCGCACAGCTGAGCCTTGGCGCCGGCTTGTGGACCCAATATCTCCGCGCGACCTCCGCCAACCGCGAAGCCCCCGCCGCAGAAGTTCTCGCCATCCGCGAGAAAGCCGGCAAGCTACTCGGCGATGGCTACGCGGCCGCGAAGACCAAGGGGGCGCCGAGCGCTTCGTCAGCCGCCGGCATCCTGTACTTGGCACAGTTCCTCCTCGCCAACGGCGACGCCGAGCAAGCGATCGCGGTGCTGGAAGATGCGAACGTGGGTCCGCTCACGCTTCTCGGCAAAGGCGCCGAAGCAGCGAAGAACCCCCAATTCGTGCTGGAAACTTACAAGGCCGCCCTCCGCGCGTACCTCTCCGCCAATCAGCCTGACCGCGACAAGGCGAAGCAGATGATGGAGGCGCTCGACAAAGCGGTCGGCGCCGACGACGCTGGCAAGCTCACCGACGTCTATCTGGGCCTCGGCGTGCAACTGCAACGGCAGATGAAAGAGCTGACCACGATGGGCCAGCCCGACAAGGCCGCGCAAATCGCCACCGCGTTCGGCGACGTGCTCCAACGAATCTCCGCGCGTCCCGACGCCAACGATTGGCGGGTTCGAGGCTGGATCGCACAAACGAACTTGCAACTGGGCCAGGAGCTTACGCGCGATGAGGCGAAGCCGTACCTCGATCGCGCTCGCTCGGCGTTCGAAGCAATGCTAAAAGCGGCGGCCGAGGATCCCAAGTACGCTCCAAGTCCCGCTGCGGTCTTGAGCGTGCGGATGCAGTTGGCCCAGTGCCTGCTCGCCGCGGGGGAACAGACGGCCGCCGTCGAGCAGTTTGGGGCGATCTTGAAAGAGAATCCAAACGTGCTGGACCTCCAGAAGAGCGCCGCCGTGGCGCTGCAGCAACTCGGCGTCCAGAAGCAAGATTTGGCAGCCTTCAATCGCTCGATCCAAGGCGACCTGCCGCAGAAGGATGGCCGCAATCTCATCTGGGGTTGGCAGCGGATCAGTAGCGTCGCGAACGCCGCCCGCATGCAGCAAGCGAAGGTTTCGCCGGTCACCGAAGAATCGCGGCAGCGGACGCTTCGCTTCGAGAACCTGTTTTATGAAGCTCGCTACAACGTCGCGAAGTCACGGTACCTAGCGGGCAAGATCGCCGAGCCAGCCAAACGCCGCGAGCAACTCGAAGCGGCGAAGACGAACATCGAACAGATGGCCAAGCTCTATCCGGGGCTCGGCGGTCCGGCGTGGAAGCCGCTGTTCGATGAACTGCTGAAGCAAGTCAATCAAGAATTAACTGAAAAGCCCACCGAGAAGTCGTGAGCGGTTTGAATTGCCGTTGCAGCGCACCTGCCAAATCACTGAACAGAATAGATCGAGCGAAATCGAAGGTTGCCACTATGCCCAGCGACCAATATCCAACAATGAACCGTCGCCCGCCTCATCGCCTCGCGATTCGCGCGGTCTTGCTGGCCGTTGCACTGCTCACGCTGCCCGTCGCCGCCAACGCCCAAAGCACGATCGATCGCGTCCGTCGTCAGAACGGCGTCGACAGCGGCAAGGTTGTCTCCACAACGCCGCTCGGCGTGACGATCTCCAAAGGGGGCGTTGAATCAACGATTCCCGCCGAGGAGATCGAAGTCGTCACGTTCGCCGGAGAGCCGAGCGAGTTGAACTCAGCCCGCAACGCATTGAATGCCGGCAAGGTGCAGGAGGCGTTCGACATCTTGGCAAAGATCGACGTTGCCGAGATCCAGCGTGATGAAGTCCTCGCTGACGTGGAGTTCTACCGGGCGCTCGCCGCCGCGAAGCTCGCGCTTGCCGGCAAAGGCGAACCCTCGGCCGCCGCGGGCGAAATTCGGACGTTCATGGCGAAGCAAAACAAGAGCTACCACGTCCCGCAAGCGATCGAGACGCTCGGCGATCTGCTGATGGCCGCCGGTGAAACGTCTAACGCCCGCGCCGAATACGCCAAGCTTGCGAAGGCGAAGTCGCCCTACTTCGAATTGAAGAGCGCCTTGCTCGTGGGCCGCACCTACCAAGCGGAAGGCCAAGATGCTCAGGCGCAGGTCGAGTTTGACAAGGTTGCCTCGTCTCCGGAAGACGGCGCGCTTATTGCCCCGCTGAAACTGGCCGCGACGCTCGACCGATCGGTCAGCCAGGCGGCTGCCGGGCAGGTAAAGGAAGCGACCGCCGCCATTGGCAAGATCATCGCCAGCGCCAAGCCCGAGGACGCCACGCTGCTCGCTCGCGCGTACAACGCCCTGGGCGATTGCTACCTCAAGAGCAACGATCCGCGAGCGGCGCTCTTCGCTTTCCTGCACGTCGACTTGCTCTACAGCCAGGATGCGGAGGCGCACGCCAAGGCACTCCACGAACTGACGAAGCTCTGGAAGACCGTTGGCCGCGACGCCCGCGCCCAAGAGGCCCAGCAGAAGCTGGCGGCCGAGTATCCAGGCAGCCGCTGGGCGAAGCAGTAGCGTTATCCCCCAGCCCCGGGGGTCGCGCACCAAGTCGATGGAACGCCGCCCTTACTTCATGCCGACCTCCGGGCGGAGCCCGGGGCTAAAAGCGGCTACGCACGCGGATGAAAGCTCTGATGCACCCGCTTTAAGCGCGAGTGATCGACGTGCGTGTAAATTTGCGTCGTTGCGATGCTCGCATGGCCGAGCAACTCCTGCACCTGCCGCAAGTCGGCCCCGCCCGCCAGCAGATGCGTGGCGAAGCTGTGCCGCATTGAGTGCGGGCTTACTTCCGGCGACGCGCCGACGCGGGCTGCGTATCGTTTGAGCAATTCCCAAATCCGCTCACGTCGCAGTCGATCTCCTCGTGGCGAAAGTAGTACCCACTCCGGCGCCGGCGACCGCTTGCCGGCCAATCGGCCGCGCTCGTCGCGCAAGTAGCGTTCGACCGCTTCAATCGCCCGGCGTCCCAGCGGCACGATCCGCTGCTTGTCGCCCTTGCCGCGGCAGATGCAATACCGTTCGTTGAGGTGCAGGTCGCGCATGGGAAGGTTCGAAAGTTCCGACACGCGGCAACCGGTTGCGTAGAGGAGTTCCAACAGCGCCCGGTCGCGGAGACACCACCCGTCCGACTTGCGGGGAGCGTTAAGCAGCTCTTCGACCTGGGCGGTCGACATCACTTGCGGCACGCGCTGCCACAGCTTGGGCGAGCCGAGTAGCTCCGCCTCGTTTTCCGCCAGCACTCCCTCCAACTGCAGGTAGCGGAAGAAAACTTTCAGCGAGGCGACGTGCCGCACGACGCTTTTGGGCGCTAGTTGCTGTTCAGCGAGCCAAGCGGGGTAGCGTGCGAGGTCGCTGACTTTCAGCTGCCCGAACCGGCGGTTGCCGAGCCACTTGAACATCCGCTTCAGGTCGCGACCATACGCGGCCACCGTGTTCTCCGAGAGATGGCACTCGGTGCGCAAGTAACGCTCAAACGACTCCTGCCAACGGACGGCGTCGTTCTGGGCGGCCTCGCGGCGCGGTTTGATGACCTTCTTCAGCGGCTTCACGGCTGTTCTTGCTCCTCGGCACCGCAGCTGACTGTAGAAACTATCGACAACGGCGCGTCTGGACTGGGCAGCAGGCCGGAAACTGCGGTATCTTTTCAATCGCTCCCGCGAACGCACGGATTAGGTAAACTTTGCGGAGCGACAACTACTCGGTTGCTCGCCCCGGATTACACTCGCACAGCGATTCTCGACAGCAGTCACGGATGCAAAACGTCGTCATCGAAGAGCCGTACAAGTTCATCCCCCCGATCTATTCCAAGATCTGGCCCGAACTGCTGCGCTACTACATTCCTCATTGGATCAAGAAGACCTACGGCATTCATTCCGTCGAAACGCGTGATGGAGAGAAGCTGAAGGCCTCGCTGGCCGCAGGCAACAGCGTGATCTTGGCGCCGAACCACTGCCGCCTTTCCGACCCGCTGACGTTCGTGCAGCTATCGCGGATCGCCAAATGCGATCTCCACGCGATGGCGTCGTGGCATCTGTTCATGGAAAGCCGGCTGAGTCGTTTCATGCTGCGGCGGGTTGGGGCGTTCAGCGTTTACCGCGAAGGGGTCGATAGGCAGGCGATTAACACGGCGGTTGATATTTTGGTTGACGGCAAACGGCCGCTCGTGATCTTCGCCGAGGGCGCCATCTCGCGGCACAATGACGAGCTGATGCCGCTGATGGATGGCACGGCGTTCATTGCCCGCACCGCGGCGAAGCGTCGCGAGAAGATTCCTGGCGCCGGCGGCGTGGTGATCCACCCGGTCGCGATTCGCTACTTCTATCAGGGCGATCTGGAAGCGGCCGTGAACCCTGTGCTTGAGGAAATCGAAGGGCACTTTTCCTGGTTCCCGCAGCAAGACAAGCCGCTGGTGCAGCGGATCCGGCAGATTGGCCAGGCACTGCTCTCGCTCAAAGAGATCGAGTACTTTGGCGCCGCCCGCACGGGGGACTTCTACGAGCGGGTCGACAATCTCATCGAAGACGTGCTGACGAAGCTTGAGGCTCGCTGGAATATCAAGGATCGCGCCGAGGGAGTCGTCGCCCGCGTGAAGAACCTGCGGGTGGCGATCATTCCGCCGCTGCTGGCTAAGGAGACGAACGAAACTGATCGCCAAGAGTACCGCAAGCAACTAGCCGCTTGCTACTACGTCCAGCAAATGTCGCACTACCCGCGGAACTACGTGCGGCTATCGCAGCGAAACATCCGCGAGCATATCCTCGAAACGGTCGAGCGGTTCGAGGAAGATTTTACCGATGAGATTCGCGTCCACCGGCCGCTCCATGCGGTGGTGCAGGTGGGCGATCCAATCCCCGTCGGCAGCCGGCGCGATCGCGAGGCGACGGTCGATCCGGTGATGGAGGAGCTGCGCATGCAATTGGGCGGGATGCTGAAGAAGCTTTCCGACGAATCGCCGCGAATGTAGCGTGAAGCGGCCATGGAGGTCGTCTTAGGGCGTGCCGAGCGATGGCGAATGGGAAGCGCCCCTGCTATTGTGTAGCAACCCTTCCCCAATCCTCTCGCCCCATGGGCTGCTTGCCATGGCTCCTGCCGCTGCTCCGACGCTCTTGCTTTCCGAACTCACCAACAGCCAAGAGGCTGATTTCTTCGCGCTGCTCGCTGCGAAGGAAACGATGACCACCCGCGACGGGAAGCCGTACTTCCGCGTGACGTTCCGCGATGCGAAGCGCGAGGTGAGCTTCCCAATTTGGGGCGATGCGCCGCTGGCTGCCGCATGCAAGGATGAGTGGAAGGTCGGCGAGTTTTACAAGCTGCGCGCCGCGTATCGTGAAACGAACTTTGGGCCGCAACTCGATATCCGCCGCATTCGCGCAGTAACCGACGAGGATGTGGCGGCAGGGTTCGATTCGTCGATGTGCCTGCCTAAGGCTCGCGTTGATGCGGACATCATGTTCGACGAGCTGCGGAAGCTTGTGGTCGAGACCATCCAGGACGAAGCGGTGTCGGCGTTGGTGGCGGCGATCCTCGACGAGTATCGGGAAGAGTTGCTGCGCTTGCCGGCGGCGACGCACAATCACCATGCCTACGCGGGCGGGTTCCTCGAACATGTGCTGAGCGTGACGAAGACCTGCGTCTACATCGCCGACAAGTACGCCGAGATGTGTCCTGAGATGCAGCCGCCGCTTGATAAGGATCAGGTGATCGCCGGCGGGGTGCTGCATGACATCGGCAAGCTGCGCGAGTTGCAAGTGACGCCGATGGGCGCCGAGTACTCGCCGGCTGGCGTGCTCATCGGGCACATGCTGCAGGGGCGGGATATTCTCCGCGAGATGGCGGAGAAGCATCCGATCGATCCCGAGAAGCTGCTGCGGCTGGAGCACATCATCATCGCTCACCAGCGATTGCCGGAGTGGGGCGCGCCGAAGCCGCCGATGACTCCAGAAGCCTTATTAGTCCACTATGCCGATGATATGGATGCGAAGCTGCAGATGATGATGGCCACGCTTGCCACGGAGCCTCATAGCGGGCCGCTGACGAGTAGCAAGAATCCGCTGCGGCAGCGGATTTATCGCGGGCCGCTGGTGATTGCTGAACGCGGGCCGGGGGAGGATGGCGGGGGTATTGGGGCGGAAGCGGCTGGGGAAGACTCTGCGGAAACGGCCGGGGGCGGGGACGCCCCGGCTCGCTTAGCGGGGGAAGCGCCGACGCTGTTCAGCTAAGCCTACTCAACTAGCCGCCGGGGCCGATCTCGAATTGGAGTTGAATGACTTCTATGTCACCGCCGAGCATCGACGGGCCGCGGTGAGCGGTCACTTGTACCTCGTCGGTGAGGCCGATCGTATCGCCGTCGCGAATAAGTTTCTTCTGATCGATCAGATAGTGGGCGAAGTTGTAGACGAAGTCGAGCAGCGCTTGCGGTTCGCCGTCGAAACGTTCGACCTCGATCTCGTTGTCGCCGAGGGCTTCAAGACCCGTCGAGTAGAGGCGGTAGACGCCGTCGTCGATTTGCTCGATGCGGAAGTCGATCCAGAGGAACAGCGGCAAGTTGTCGGGCTTCATTTGCACCGCTTGCTCGACGAACGCCCCGGGCGAATGGATCAAGCGGCCGGGGCCCCAGAAGACGCCGACGCTGCTCGACGACGCGACGGTCGCCGCGGTGAGTCGCGTGAGCGTCATCGCCTTCTCGATCGCCTTGCCTCCTTCGTCGACTACCGCGATCAGCAGGTGGGCGGCATGGTCGCGCATCTCGGCGGTCGCCTCGGGCCAGTACCACGCCGTCGCGCACGGGCCTTCGAGCTGCGACCACGGAATCGGTCGCGGAATAAGCGTGATCGCCGCGGTGAGGTCGCCGACAGTGAACGTCGTCAGCTTGTCGGTCGACGCAGCGAGGACCGGCTGCGGTGCGTCGGGAAATTGCTCGGCATGCCAAGCGGCGAAGTGTTCGAACGTCGGCGTCTCGGCCTGTTCGAGTGCGACCAGCGCCAACCAGCGGAGTGGATGGTTCATCACTCTCCCTTTCGTCGGGCCTGAACGACCCGGGCGAGACCGGCGATATCCTTTTGCGTCGGTTCGCGTTGCAAGCGGGAGTCGGCTTCCAAGAGTTGCTCAACTCGCTCCACGATCGTGGGACTGATTTCCATTAACAACCAACCGCCGGGGCGGAGTCGCTCGGCCGCTTGGCCGATCAACCGTTCGATCACCGTGGTCCCTTCGGGGCCGCCGTCGAGCGCGAGCGTCGGCTCGTAGCGGCGGACGTCGACGGCCAGCTCCTGCATCTCGGCGCTGGTGATGTACGGCGGGTTGCTCGCGATGAGGTCGAACTTTTGCTCGGCGGGCAGGGCTGCAAACAGGTCGCTCTCGACCGCGGTGATGCGGTCGCTGACGCCGTTGCGTTCGGCGTTTTTCTGCGCGACGGCAAGCGCGGCGGGGCTGACGTCGATCATCGTCAGCGTGGCGCTCGGGAGATGTTTCGCGAGCGTGACGGCGATGATGCCGCTGCCTGTGCCGACGTCGGCGACGGCGATTGGTTTGGCTGGTGGGGGCGTTGGCTTGGGGGCCGGAGGATTAGGGGCCGGAGGATTAGGGGCGACGTCGTTCGAATCTCGCTCCGGCGGGTCGTTGACCCGCGGCTGTGGTTTGGCGATGTCCAGCGCGCGGACGATGAGGAGTTCCGTTTCCGGGCGTGGGATCAGCACGTCGGGCGTTACGGTGAACGGCAGCGAGAAGAACTCGCGGTGGCCGACGAGGTAGGCGACCGGCTTGCCGGCGGCGCGTTCCTTCACCAACTCGCGGAACTTGGCTCGCAGCTCGTCGCTCGCCGGCTGCTCAAACGAGGTGTAGAGCTCGATCCGCTTGCAACCGCGGACGTGGGCGAGCAGCACCTCGGCGTCGAGCCGCGGCGACTCGGCGCCCTTTTCCTTCAGGAAGTCGGTCGTCCAGTTAAGGAGCCGGCCGATGGTCCAGGGCTGGTCGTTAGCAGACATCGCCCCTCCCTTATTCGGTCACGGCGAAGGCGTCGCGGAGTTGTTGGCGGTCGTAATCGACGAGCGCGTCGGTCACCGGTTGCAGGTTGCCGGCGATGATTTGGTCGAGCTTGTAGAGCGTGAGCCCAATGCGGTGGTCGGTCACGCGGTTGTCGGGGAAATTGTACGTGCGGATCCGTTGACTGCGATCGCCGGAGCCGACGAGCGTCTTCCGCTCTTCGGAACGCTTTTTCTCTTCGGCTTCGCGCTTCACCTCGTACACGCGGGCCTTGAGCACGCGGAGGGCCTTGGCGATGTTTTTGTGCTGGCTCTTTTCGTCCTGGCACTGGACGACGATGCCGGTCTCGTAGTGGGTGAGCCGCACCGCCGATTCAGTCTTGTTGACGTGCTGACCGCCCGGGCCGCTCGCGCAGAATTTGTCGAGCCGGTAATCGTCCGGCTTGATGTTCACTTCAACGTCTTCCGGCTCGGGCATCACGGCGACGGTGGCCGCGGAGGTGTGGATGCGGCCCTGCGTTTCGGTCGCGGGGACGCGCTGCACGCGATGGCCGCCCGACTCGTACTGCAACTCGCGGTAGACCCCTTCCCCTTCGATCGACAGGGAGATTTCCTTGAAACCGCCGAGTTCCGTGGCGCTGTGATCGAGGATCTCGATCTTCCAACGCTTCACTTCCGCGTGGCGCTTGTACATTTCGTACAGGTCGCGAGCGAAGAGGGCCGCTTCGTCGCCGCCGGTGCCGCCGCGGATTTCCATCACGCAGCGGGTGCGGTTCGCATCGGCGCCGCCGAGCGTGAGGGTGAGCAGCTCGTTCCAGAGCTCTTCGCGAGCTTCGACCAAGCCGGGCAATTCGCCCTCAGCCAGTTCGCGCATGTCGAGGTCGTCGCCCTCGACCATTTCGCGGGCTTCAGCGATCTCGACGTTGAGCTCTTTGAACCGCCGGTACTTGGTGGCGAGACGGTTGAGCGAGCCATGCTCGCGGATCGCCGCGGTCAGCTTGGCGGAGTCGCCGAGGATGACGGGGTCGACGAGCTGGCCTTCGAGTTCCTCGAAACGGCTAAGGGTTTTTTCGAGGAGATCGCGCATGGGATGGTGGCAGGCTGGAGGAAGCGGGCGAAAGGAACTGGCAAAGGGAGTCGTGCGCGGGTGAATCCGCGGTAATCCCTCACCCTGCCCTCTTCCTGCGAGGGAGAGGAAATCAGGGTGCGCCGCTGCGTAAGAGCAGGCGGCGTATAGAGTTCCGGTCGCTACTTCTCGGCCGCAACCTTCTTGTCGGCAGTCTTCTTGCCGAGGCTTGCGTAGCCAGCGCCAGCGAACTTGGTCTTGAACTTCTCGATGCGGCCGGCCGCGTCGACGAACTTCAACTTGCCGGTATAGAAGGGATGGCAAGCGCTGCAGATATCGAGCTTCAGCTCCTTGCGGGTGCTGCGCGTCGTGAAGGCGTTGCCGCAACCGCAGGTGACCTGGGTTTCGTAGTAGGCGGGATGGATGTCGGCTTTCATAGCGATGATTCCTGAAATGGGTCGAATCAAGGATTTTATCGGCCGGAGGGCGGCGGAACAAGAGCTTGCTGGCGAGCGGCGCGGGAACGGTCGACTCTGAACCAGTCGCGCTGAGATCTGAACCAGGTGCCCTGAGGTCGGAAGCAGTCATCCTGAGGTATTCCGAAGGGGCCGGCCAGATTCCGCGGACGCCCTCGAAATGACGGATACGGCGCACTGGGAGTGAGAAAAGGCTGGTTTTGCATGTCGCTCGTGTTGCCCGTCTTGGCCGTGTTGACCAAGGGATATTGAGTGGCCAGCACGGTGAATGTCGGTTTTGGCGACACTCGCTGGCGGCGGCTGGCGGGTGAATTGTGTCGCCGGGGCATCTTGTCGCGAAACGCGTTTTTGGCGACATAATTCGTAAGTTGTTGTGAGTTAGTGGGTTAGCGTATCGCTGAGGGGTCGTGTGGCCAGTGGAATGCGACAGAAGTGGCGACGCGTGGGGCGGGCCCTGGTTGGCAGCTCCGCATGCTCACGACTTGGGGTCGAGAGTATGCCACCCAGGCGTGTGTTGCAGATGATCTCGGGGGGATCGTTATGGCTGGGGGCGAGAAGGCTGCGCGGGGAGCGAAGAGTGCTCCCTTGGGGCGGTTGCCGACAGCGTACTCGTAGTATGTGTACATGTGATCACAATAGCAGGCTAGGCTGCGGAATTCTAGCTACGAGTTTCGGCCAGGGGCGAGTGGCTGGGGTGTGGGGCGCATGCTCAGCGCTTGCGGTTGAGAACACGCCACCCTGCGGCTCGACGGTCGGGAGCCAAAGTCCGACGGTTGGTCTTTGGGTGCACGCACTTTTGGACCAATCGCGCACGCTGATCGCTCGTTTGCTGGGAAAAGAATGTCGCCAACGATCTCACATTCTTGCGACTACAGTTCGCAGTAACTTGTATTACGCGTCACGAAGGTTTTCGGGCAAGGCTTTGGTGAATTCGGGGTTTAGGCGGAGTGGGTAGAGTGTGGGCTGATAATTCGCGATGAAGGAAAATATTATTAATGCAATCTACTTTAAAATTGTTTGATCAGAGCTATATTGCCGGTGCGTCGTCGAAGTTGGGACCGCTTAGCGTTGCTGAACGCAAACCTCTCGTAGTATTAGGGAAGGTTTCAATGTTTGTTGAAATTAGATGCCTCCTGCTCGTGATTGCGTGTGGCTGTGCTCAGATGGCTGCTCGGCCTGTATCTGGGGAGAATTGGAATCCTTTTGATAAGGACAGTGAAGTCAGGGAGGGGTTGCGACAGATCGACCCAGGTCCGGGCATCGGAGATGCCCTCGACAACGACACGAGATTTCACGGTTATACGGAGACTGTCCAAGCCACGACCAAACTGCGGAACTTAGGGAAGAGCAAATTCTTCGGCTGGTCACTCGACATCGATGGCAAGACCGGAACTCTAATTCTTAACGCCAAGGACGGAAAGGACGCCAGCGGCACATGGTGGGAAGTTAGACGAGATGGGAAGCACAATGGGTTCCCTGCTTACACAATACGTAATAGAGGGAAGAGCGACTACTTTAACTACTACTTAGACATTGATGGCAAGACAGGCGCATTGATGTTGAATAAGGAACGTGCGGCGGGTGCGAACTGGATCGTTAGGTCGGTCGGTAACTACCGCGGGTACAAGGCGTACGTGATTCAGAATCTCGCCGAGAGTCCATTTCGCGGGCACTACTTAGATATTGATGGAAGAAAAGGCACTCTAATGCTTAATGAGAAACCTGCTTCTGGGATTTATTGGTGGTTCCTTAATCCTCCTCTTGAGAAGTAAGGCGAGGTTTTGTGAGGGCTAACTGAATCGGCGTTGAGGAGTTGGCGACGGAGTTGTGTTCGGTCGCGTGGCTGTTGCGGCTACGCCGCCCTTGTAGGATCGGGGCTAACCTGCGAGGTGGACTCGACCGCTGAAGCGGACGACGCCGGGATGATCTAGCTACAGCAGCGTGCCCTGCAGTACGGCGAGCGCTACTGTGAAGTAAATGACGAGCCCGGTGACGTCGACGAGCGTCGCGACGAACGGGGCCGAGCTTGTGGCGGGGTCGAAGCCGGCTTTGCGGAGGGCGAAGGGGAGCATGCTGCCGGCGACGGAGCCGAAGCAGACGACGCCGATCAGCGATAGCCAAACGGTGGCGGCGACCAAGTAATAGTGGTCGCCGTAGTCGAACCAGCCGAGCTTTTGCCAGAGCATGATCCGTGCGAAGCCGACCATGCCGAGCCACATGCCGAGCGTGGCGCTGGTGCGCAGTTCGCGCCGCAGCACCTTCCACCAATCTTTTAGCTTCACTTCGCCGAGGGCCAAGGCGCGGACGATGAGCGTCGCCGCTTGAGAGCCCGAATTGCCGCCGCTGCTGATGATCAGCGGCACGAACATCGCCAGCACGACGGCGTGGGCGATTTCTTCTTCGAAGAAGCCCATCGCGGTCGCGGTGAGCATTTCGCCGAGGAACAGCACCGACAGCCAGCCGCCCCGTTTGCGGATCATCTTGAGGTACGAGACGTCGAGATAGGGGGCGTCGAGGGCTTCCATGCCGCCGATCTTTTGCATGTCTTCGGTCGCTTCGCGCGAGGCGACGTCCAAGATGTCGTCGATCGTGATGATGCCGAGCATGTGGCCGTCGCAGTCGGTCACCGGGAGGGCGATGCGGCCGTACTTCTCGAAGGTGCGGAGCGCCTCTTCGCGATCGGAATTGGCGGTGAGCGAAATCGTCAGGCCGCGGTGGATGTCGTGGACGCGGTCGTCGGGGTTGGCCATCACGAGGGCGCCGAGCGAGATGTCCGCCAGCAGTTTTCCTTTTTCGTCGAGGATGAAGACGACGTTGACGGTTTCCTTGTCGCGGCCATGGGTGCGAATGTAGTCGAGGGCTTCGCGAGCGGTGAGGCCGGCGTGGATTGCGACGTACTCGGGCGTCATGTAGCGGCCGGCGCTGTGGAGCGGATAGCCGAGCAGGTCGCGAGCCGCTTGCAACTCTTCGGGTGAGAGCGAGGCGAGTAGCCGCTTGGTGACTTCCGGCGGCAGTTCTTCCAAGAGTCGCGTTTGATCGTCGGGCGACATGTCGCTCAGCAGCGAGCGCATCTGATCGCTGGAGACGGAGCGAATGAGCATCTCTTGATGCTGCTGCGGAAGATGCGCGAAGACCTCGGCGGCGAGCGTGCGGGGCAACACGCGAAAGATCGGCACGTCGTCGGCGTCGGGAATGTCTTCGAGGATTTCCGCGATTTCGGCCGGATGGAATTGGGAGAACGCCTCGCGAAGGACGTCCCATTCCTTGGCGGCGATCAACTCTTCCAACTCAGGACGCAGCAAGTTGCCGATCATTGATCGCTCTCCGAGGGTGGAAGCGGCGATTTTGCGAGAGTAGCTCACGACGCTGTCGTCGAGTCATTGTATGCGGCGGGGTGGTTCGCCCCAACCCGGTTGTGCTGGACCGAGTAGGTGTGAGAGGGTGACGAGTTCGCAAGGTGGGGAGAACGCGCCGTCGATTTTTGAGCGCGACGACGTGGAGTGGCTGTCGGCGTATGGGACGTCGACTAGCGACGCGGGACGCGACGAGTTGCTGACGCTGCCGCGGTTGAATGATTTTTCGCGGGAACAGTTGGAGCGGCAGTTGCAGGGGGCGGCGGCCGGGCAAATTAATATTTGTCCACGACGCGTGGGATTTTTAGTCTCAGTCGTTTGACGCCGTCTGCAGTCACCTTCGTTTTGTAGACGGACAAAATCCGTAATCGAGGGAACGTTGCTAGGTGCTCAATCGATACGTCGGTGATCGACGTCTCATTCAAGCTGAGTAGTAGAAGGTTGGGGAGCGAATGAAGGCGTGCGAGCGCGGCGTCGTCGAATGCGCGGCTTGTGAAACGGAGCGAGTTGAGCTTCGGCAGTTTGCCGGAATTCAGAACTACAAAAACGTCGTCGTCGATGTGTTCCGCGCGTAGGCGCAAGTCCTCGACGTTAGGCAGGTTTTCGACCATGAGTTGAATGTACCGACGGTGGTCGACCTTGGGTTGCAAGTCCACTCGCTGGACAACTCTCATTCCCAGGAATGTTCGCAGCCACTCGGTGCGCGAATCCATCCGGTCTTCGTCGAGAATCAGTGGTAGTGGGTTGATATCCGAGTAATAAACAAAGCCGCCCGCTGCCTGTAGATCCATAATAAATTCGGTTTGAATGCTGACCGCGCGCCATCTCCAGGCCGCGAGGAGCAGCAAGGCGACTCCCGCTAGTAGGAGGCTGCGGCGAGTTCGAGCGGAGGCACGGCGCCATTGCTGCAGCATCGCGGGAGTCAGGCCGCCGATGACGCCGCCCGCACTGACGCAGAGGAAGCAGAGAGTTTCTTCGGCAACTTTGGCGCCTAGCGATGATGCGGAGATGGCCAGGTGAAAGCCGAACACGCCGAATAACAGGCCGCCGACTAATCCCAAGCGAAATGCCCCTGACACGTAATGGCCGGTGGCGGCGCCGAGAGCACAGGCGAGCGCGACGAGCAGAATCGGGGAATTTGACGAGCCGTAGAGCAAACCATCTTGGGACACCGACACGATGAGTGCGACGACGACGGTGACCAACAATAGGTCCGCGATTCGAAATTGAAAGCGTTGCGTGTTCAACGGTTGCCCCGGCAGCGAATTGCTTGCTCGGCATTCTCCACTGGCCAGTCGCTTAACTTAACAGCGCAGGACGAGCGTGTCGCGTTTGGGCGTGATTCTACTTGGCAGGCTAGATGAACAGCAGTGGGCGAGGCGGCTAGAATTCGGTCGCTTGCGAGATGAAACTTTTGCAGGGTTGGGAGTTCTGAGGTGGCGGCTATATTTGTTCAGAGCCAGAACTCGTAAAATGCGAGCCAAATTTTCAAGGAGCCGTGGACTTTGTCTGCATCGGTAAACTCAGCTGGTCACGTTGCTCGCCCTTTGTCCGCGACCGTGGTCGGATGGTTGTGGATTGTCGGCGGCGTTGCGACTTTCCTATCGTCGTGGCAGGACTTCTTTAAGGCGCGAAAGTTTGCTGCAGCGCGGCCGGAGGCAGTGAACGACCCCGCTGTTGACGCCGTGCTCGACGCTGCCAGCGCTCTTATCGGCGGCTCCCCATTGGAGTTTCTAGTTTTCACGCTGCTCTCGACCGTGGCGGTTGTCGGCGGCGTGGGACTGTTGAGGCTGCGAGTTTGGGGATGGCGGATTGTTGCCGCCGGCTTGTGGCTCATGCTGGCGGCGACCTTCGTCGGCCTACCTTATTGTCTCTGGACGATCTTCCAAGAGGTGCGTGAAGACCCCGATGGTTTCAATTTGTTCGTGATCATTGTGTGCATTGCAGTTGTTATGCAACTGGCGTTTGCCGGCATGACGATTGGCGTGATGCTGCGCTCGCTGTATGGCCAGCGCGTTCGCGAGGCAGTGGCCGCGAATGAAACGTTACGCCGAGCTTCATCGCCCTTGGGATGAGCCATTGAGCTGGTTTCGCCTCTTCCAAATCGATGCTTGGATGCCTTATGCAAAATGTCAGCCACGAGCCGACGCCGAATATGGTTGCGTTTTACGAGCGTCGCACGCGCGAGCATATCGAACGCGTTGGTCGATGCCTGACGCTGCTTGCTGCGGCGACTGCCTACGGCGATGAACTGTGCGAACGTGCGCGAAACCATGACGCGTCAAAGTTTGGGCCGGAGGAACGCGTCCCGTACATTTGGCTAACTGAATATCATCGACGACGTCGTACGGAGGATCCGCTGCAGTATCCGCCGGGCGTCGCCGAGCAAGTTGAGCGGGCGGTTCAGCATCACCTGAGCGTGAACCGCCATCATCCGGAGTTCCACGCCGATCCGAATGAGATGACGGAGGTCGATCTCATCGAAATGGTTTGCGATTGGACAGCGATGGCGCAAGAGTTTGGACAGGATGGCGGCAGTGCGCGGGGCTGGGCTGACAAGACGGTCGGCACGCGCGTGATGTTAAACGCAGAGAAGCGGCGGTTTGTTTACGAGGTGATTGAGTTGCTGGATCGGCAACTGGCGGCGACTCGTTGATGAGTTTGGCGTCCTGCAGCTGCGATGCTTTCGCGTCGTTACGCGATGCAAACAGCAACGCCGCCCCAAGCTGGTAAGCCGGGGGCGGCGTTTTATTTGGACTGATCGTTTCGGTACAGTTCTGCATGCTCACGGCTTGGGGCCGAGAGGATGCCACCCGCGTGAGAAGCCTTTTGGCGGCGATTCCGTTCACCCGTTATTTGCGATGCTTGAAGTTGCGTTGCTTGCCGGAGTTGCCGTTTTTCGCGTTTCCGTTCTTGCCGCCGCTGCGGGTGAACGAGGCCGACTCGCCGCCCCCTTCATCGCCGCCGTCGGCTAGCGAACCGGAGGGAGCGGTGCGGACCACGACGAACTTGTCGACGTTGCCGAACACGACTCTCGTGTAGTCTCCGGCGTCGTCGCCCTTGTGGTCGCCGAAGACGCTCACGGGGCCGAGCGGCGTGTCGAACTTGTCGACGTTGTGGTTCGAGTCGTAGTAGCTCACGAGGTTCGGCCAGCTCGTTTGACCGCCGAGCGAGGTGATACGCTGGCCGGCGGGGGCCGAGTAAATCAGCGTGCGAGTTTCGCCGCTGGCGGTGGTGTTGTCGGGCTTCGTTTCCTCGGCGATCATCTTGATCACGAAGTAGACCTGTTGACTGTCATGTTCGACCCGAGCATCGACGACGACGCGGGGGCCGTTGCCATCGAAGTCTTTATCGCCGCGGGTGTGAGGCGGCGTGTAGGTGTAGGTGCGGGGGAGGTAGGCTTCTTGCTCCGAGCGCGGGGCGTTCATGTCGACGTTGATCGGGATCGCTGCATCGAGGTTGAGTTCGACCCGCGTGTAGACGCCGGCGTCTTTGCCTTTGGTGTCGCCGTAGAGGGTGACGCGGCCGAGGGCGGTGGGGTAGGTCTTCGAGTTGTGGCCGCTCATCGTGTCGATGACGAGCTCGTGTTCCGACTTCGGAATCGAGACGATCCGCATGCCGGGAGGGGCGGTGTAGACGGTGCGCGTGGGCGACCAGCCTGAGGCTTCGGTCCAGTCGCTCTTCGTTTCCTTCGCTTTGTAGTAGACGCTGTAGAGCAGCGTGTTGTTGCTGACGGTGAACTTCACCTTGACGGTGACGGCGGGACCGTTGCCGTCGAACTCGGCGTCGCCGGCAACGTGCGGCGGCATGAAGGTGAGGTTGTCACGCAGGTTTGGCGAGACGACTTCGGCTTGAGCTGGGACAGCGGAGCCGGCGGCGAGAACGGCGGACAGGGCCGCGGCGAGCTTCCAGGACTTACGGTTCAAGTTAATGCACATCGGACTTCTTTCTCTATTCGCTTTGAGTTGGCGTCTCTCCGATGATGTTCGGAGGTATGACCAAAAGCGTTTGCGTCGCGCGGTTGTTACCGCGCGTGAGGAAATGGCGAGAAAGTTGCAGAGAAGCAGCGCAGGCGGCCAGAAAACCCAACCTTGAGGTCCCCTACCCTTGATGGGGAGGGTTAGGGAGGGGTGATCGCAGCGGGTACCAGAGTTCCACCCCCTCCCCGGCCCTCCCCTCAAGGGGGAGGGAGCAGGAGCATTCACTACAGCTGCGTGCCGCGACGTTTGGCGGTGTGGATGCCAACCCCCGGGCGGAGCCCGGGGCTAGTGGAGAGCGCGCATCGATGTGAAGCGCTAGTGCGTGCCGCGTGGTTTGGCGAGGTTTGCGCTCGCGCCTAACACGCCGCTGAAGAGGACGAGCAGGCCCAGTGAGAGCGGCAGGCCAAGCGTGCGGCTGAGGGCGCCGATGATGGGCGGGCCGATCAGCAGGCCGACGTAGCCGACGGTGGAGACCGACGCGATCGCGGGGCCGGCGTGGCCATGGCGGGCAGCGGCGCGGAAGAGTGCGGGAATGATGTTCGCCAACCCGAAGCCCGCCATTGCGAAGCCGAGCAGGCCAAGCCAGTAGGTTTGCGATGCGAGCGACAGCGCGAGGCCGAGCGCTGCGACGGCGCCGCTGAACCGCATCAGCACGACGGGACCGAGCCGGTGACTCAGTTGATCGCCGCAGAAGCGGCTGGCCGTCATCGCGGTGGCGTAGGTGGCGAAGCCGAGTGCGGCGGAGGCGGGCTCGGCGCCGACGACGTCGGCGAGGAAGACGGCGCTCCAGTCGGCCATCGATCCTTCGCAGAAGAGGGCGATGAATGCGAGCGCGGCAAGCGGCGCGAGTCGACCGCGGGGCCAGAGCGAGTGGCGGTGATGCGCGTGCTCGTCGGGACGGTCGTGCTCCGTGAGGCGACGGCCGGAGAATGCGGCGAGGCCGAGGAGGAGCAGGCCGAGCAGCGTCATGATCAGCGGTGCGCCGAGCGAGAGCTTCAAGCCGCCGGCGACGAAGAGCGATCCGGTGAGAGCGCCCATGCTCCACCCGCCGTGGCAGCGGGCGACGATGGGGCGGCCTTCGTGGTTTTCAATGGCGATCGCTTGAGCGTTCACCGAAACGTCGAGCGAACCTTTCGCGGCCCCGGTGATGAGGGCGCCGATCGCGAAGATCGCGAGCGTGCTGGCGGGCGAAGCGGCGAACGCGACGAGCGGCAGCAGAATCGAGTACGCGACGGCGGCGGCGATGATGACGCGGCGGCTGCCGAGGTGAGCAATGAAGCGGCCGGCAATCGGCATCGCGGCGACGCTGCCGATGACCATCGAGAACAGCGCGACGCTGAGCTGGCCGTCGCTGATGCTGAGTTGCGACTTGAAGACGGGAAGCAGCGCGGCCCAGGCGCCGAAGCCGGCGCCATCGATCAGAAAGGCGCTGAAGACGGCCGACACGGCGCCGAATTGGAACCGTGAAGCGGGTTTGGCGGCCACGTGGTCCGTGGACATCTGATTCTCTGGCGGGAGGTGGGTTCTCAGGAGAGAGAACGGCGGGACCGTCGATCTTAGCAGAGTCGGGAAGTTTGATCGACTGCGATTGGCCGCAATGGCGCTGCGGCTAGCGTGTTGTGTGAAGGAATCATGAAAGTCATCGGCTTTGCCGGTGGACGCAGTTGGAGTTGCGCTATTAGGCAGTTCGTCCACCGGCGGAGCCGGTGGCTTCTATTGAACGCAGTCATCGCGGGTTGTAGCAGGGGGCCGACTGCAGGAGGCGGCGTGGATAGAATAGGTTCGTGCAAACCGAGAGGCGGCAAGACAGCAATAATCAATCGAGGAGCATGATGGGACGCTTGGTGAAAGCGGGTGAGCGAGTTCGCATTGCCGTTGATATGGACGAGGTGATCGCCGACTCGCATGGTCGACACGTGGAGCTTTATCGCCGCGACTTTGGCGTCCACTTGGCGGAGGAGCAACTGCTGGGGAGGCGATTTTCGGAAGCAGTGCACGAGGATCATCGATTGGCGGTCAAGCAGTACGCCCACGAGCTCGACTTCTTCAGCAGCCTGTCGGTGATTCCCGACTCGCAGGACGTGCTCGCTCGACTGTACGAGCGGCACGACGTCTTCATCGCGAGCGCGGCGATGGAATTTCCGACGTCGTTCGTGCCGAAGTTCGAATGGCTGCGAGAGTATTTTCCGTTCTTCTCGTGGGAGAACGTTGTCTTCTGCGGCGATAAGAGCATCATCGCGGCCGACTATTTGATCGACGATATCCCGAGAAACTTGGAGCGGTTCGGCGGCGAGGGGATTTTGTTTTCGGCGCCGCACAATCGGAAAGAGACGCGGTTCCGTCGCGTGCAGGGTTGGGCGGAGATTGCGGAGTTGTTTTTGGATTGAGGATGCGATGGTTTTTAGAGAAAACTAAATCCTGAGGTTCCCTCCCCTTGAGGGGGAGGGTTAGGGAGGGGTGAAAGAAGCGTGTACCAGCGTTCCACCCCCTCCCCTGCCCTCCCCTCAAGGGGGAGGGAGTCACAACATTCATCGTGATTGCGAGCCGCGACGCGTTAGATTCTCCGCGCTAAGCTGGCGACGATCGCAATGAGTTCCGCCGGTTCGACGGGCTTTGAGAGGTGATGCTGGAAGCCCGCGAGCACCACGTTCACGCGGTCGTCGGCGCGGGCGTAGGCGGTGAGGGCGACGGCGGGCGTGGCGCCCCCCTGCTCTGCCGGGAGTTCGCGCAAGCGGCGAATGAGCGAGTAACCATCTTCGGCCGGCATGCCGATGTCGCTCACTAGCACGTGCGGCCGCTTTTCTTGCACGAGCACCAGCGCATCGGCGGCGCTGGCGGCGTCGAAGACGAGCGCATCGCAATCTTCGAGTAGACGGCGCAACAGCGCGCGGGCGTCGGGTTCGTCGTCGACGACCACGACGGTGACCCCGGCCATTTCGGCGCACGCCTCGATCGGCGTCGGCAACGAGCTCGCTGCGGGATGGCGACGCTCGACCGGAGTCTCGCGGTGCGAAACGATGGCGGTGAGCGGTAAGTGGACGATGAACGTCGCGCCAGCGCCGTGGCCGGCGCTTTTCGCGCGGACGGAGCCGCCGTGAAGTTCAACGAGTTGCCGGACGATGGCGAGTCCCAGGCCGAGGCCGCCGTGCATGCGGGTCGTCGTCGCGTCGGCTTGGCGGAAGCGATCAAAGACATGCGGCAGGAACTGCGGCTCGATGCCTTCGCCGCTGTCGATGACGCTCACTTCCAGGTGTGAATTGACGCGCTCGAGTAAAATCTGGACGTTGCCTTCGCGCGGCGTGAATTTCACGGCGTTGCTGAGCAAGTTCCAAAAGACTTGCTGCAAGCGGTTCGGATCGCCGGAGATGGGGCCGGCGAGCGGATCGAGGGCGGCGCGGAGGCGGATCCCCTTCGCGTCTGCGGCGGGTTTGATTGTTTCAATTGCCGCGCGAACGACGGCGGCGAGATCGACCCGCTGGACGTCGAGCCGAATCTTGCCCGAGATGATGCGGCTCATGTCGAGCAGATCTTCGATGATCTGCGCTTGGGAGCGGGCGTTGCGCTCGATGATTTCGATTCCCTCGGCGGTTTCGGCGGGCGGGAGCTGTCCGCTGCGAAGGATTTGCGCCCAGCCGAGGATCGCGTTGAGCGGGTTGCGGAGTTCGTGCGAGAGGGTGGCGAGGAACTCGTCCTTCATCTGGTTCGCGCGTTCGAGCTCGCTGCGGGCGGCGCGTTCGGAATCGAGCAGTCGTTCGCGATCGAGTTCAACGAGCTTGCGATCGGTGACGTCAATCGTGATGCCGTCGAACCGCGTCGGCGTGCCGTCTTCGGCGTAAAAGCCGCGGCCCATCGCGCGGATCCACTTGGTCCGTCGGCGGTCGGGCGAGACGGTGCGGAAGTCGATGTCGTACGCCGTTTGCCCGTCGATGCTGGCGGCGATCGCATTCTCCGTGCGTTCGCGATCGTCGGGGTGGAGCCGTTCGAAAAACAACTCGATCGTTACTTCGGCGTCGGGCGCGAGATGAAAGTGGGCCTTCACCGCGTCGTCCCAGAAGAGCCGCGCGAGCGGAAGGGGGCAACTCCAAATGCCGATGTTGGCGCCGCGGACGATCATTTCGTGCTGAACGCGACTTTCGCGGAGCTCGGCGGCAATGCGATCGAGGCTGATCAGGTGGTCGCGGACCTGGTACTGACGGTCGCGGGCGCGAAGAGCCGAGTTGACGACGCTGAGGAACGTTGAAACGCGCACGGGACGTTCGAGCACGCTGACGTTGCCAAGGGACTTGACGATGCGGCCCAACGAGGCCAACTCGGCGCCGGTGCGCGAGAGGACGATGATCGGGAGGTCGCTCCACACCGGCTGCGATGCTAAACAGTCGGCGAGGACGCGGTCGTCGCTAATGAGCGATTCTTCGGAGACGACGATCGCGGCGGCGCCTGCCGAGAGTTCGTGACAGAGTTCAGCGACCGAGGTGCACGTTGCGTACTCGATGTTGGCGTTTGTTAACAGTTTGCCAATCGCGTCGGCGTCGCGCCGCGTTGGCGGGAGGAGAAGCAACCGAGATTCGCAAGCAGGTTGGCTAGACTCCATGGCGGTCCTGCTTGATCAGATCAGAAGGCTTGCCAACGAATGTCGGCACGCCAGTGAGGACGCCTTGGAAGTCGATGAGCGGTTCACCGATTTGAATGCCGCGGTCGTTGATTTCGAGTTCTCGAATGGTGAGTTCGTGTTTGCCGCTTCGTTTTTTAACCACCGAGATTGCGCGTCGCACTTCGCCGCGGGCCTCGAAGAAGCGAAACAGAATGACGTTGTCGGCCAGATAAGTCGTGTCGACGGGGGACTGCATTGCCCCGACCATGCCGGCTTGCGTGACGGTCATAATTGTGACGACGCCGTTCTGGCCAAGGAAGGCGAGCAACTCGTGCAACTGAGCCGTGAGGAACTTTTCCTCGGGCATCGCGTTGAGGTAGCCGTTGAGGCTGTCGATGATGACGACCTTCGCCGGGATGCTGCCGCCATGGCCTTCCACGGCGCGGCGGACGATCGTGCAAAATTCGCCTGACGACAGTTCCGCCGGGTCGACTTGTTGCACGCTGAGCATGCCGTTCGTCATGTATGGTTCGATGCCGATGCCAAGCTTGCGCGAGCGCGAACGGAAGGTGCCGATGTTTTCGTCGAAGACGAACATCACCGCGCGCTCGTTGCGTTCCACGGCCGCCATAGCGAACTTGGTGGCGATAGTCGATTTGCCGGTGCCGGCGGGGCCGAGCATCAGCGTACTGGTGCCGGCGGGGAGGCCGCCGCAGAGGAGCGAATCGAGAGCGGTAATTTCGCTCGGCAGGTCGCGGTCGGCGAATTCGTTGTGATGCTCCGCCGCGACGAGTCGCGGAAAGACGTCTAGGCCGCCCTTGCGAATCGTGAAGTCGTGGTACCCGCCGCGGAACGCGACGCCGCGCAGCTTGACGACCCGCAGCCGGCGCCGTTCAGCGCCATACTGATTGGCCAGATGCTCAAGGTTAACGACGCCGTGCGCGATGCTCTCGAGCTGATCGTCGGCGACGGAGCCGGTGCAGTCGTCGAGCATAAGCACCGTGCAGTCGCGGCCGGCGAAGTATTGTTTGAGCGCGAGGATCTGCCGCCGATAGCGGAGTGAATTTTGCGCGACGAGACGGAGCTCCGAAAGCGAGTCGAGGACGACCCGCTTGGGGGAGCAGCGCTTGACTTCAGCGATCATCGCCTCGGTCGTTTCGCCAAGCTCGAATTCAGAGGGGTTGAAGACGGTGAGCTGCGCGTCGGCGGAGAGATTGCCCTCGGTGGGGATCAACTCGCAGATATTGAGACCGCTGAGATCCCATCCGTGGCTACGGGCGACTTTTTCAATCTCGCGGCGCGTTTCGGAGAGGGTGATATAGAGGCACGATTCGCCCTCCTTCACACCTTCGAGCAGAAACTGAAGCGCGAGCGTCGTTTTGCCGGTGCCAGGAGTACCGGCGACCATGTAAACGCAATCGGCGGGAAAGCCGCCGCGTAGGATGTCGTTCAAGCCGGCGATGCCGGTGGTGAGCGGGGGCGGGTCGAGATCTGGTGTCGTCATGTCTGATCCGAAGAGTTCGCAGCGGATGTGCGATTGGCAGAGCAATTCCTGCGCCGATTCTGCAGTGCATGAGTTTACCGGATATAAACGCTGCCGGAAGCCGAATCTGCATGGATTGAGTTGGTTGAGTAGTGACCACCAATCTGCGGTGGCGCTCGTTCTTTAGGTTCGCTCCGTGCCGCTGCTGCGGCGGCGTCCGTCATTGAATGGACACCGATCGTCGTTGCACGTTTAGCCCTGGGCTTCGCTCGGGGGTGACGTTGTGCGCCGCGGCGTCTACCGGAATGGAGGGCGACCCCTGGGCGGAGCCCGGGGCTAGAGAGAGTCGTGGTCACGCGTGACTACGGTTGGTTTAATAGAGCCTTCTCATTCACCACGCAGGAGCACTCCCATGGCATTTGAATTTGGATCGGTATCGCGGCGGACGTTTCTGGCCAGTTCGGCCATCGCGCTTGGGAGCACCGCCATTCGAGCTCAGGCGTTCGCGGCGGAGCCGAAGAAGACAGTCGGCTTCGCACTGGTGGGCATTGGGAAGCTGTCGATGGAGCAGCTGCTCCCCGCGTTTGCCAAGTGCGAATACGCGCGGCCGGTCGCCCTGGTGAGCGGTCACCCCGAGAAGGCGAAGGAGCAGGCGGCGAAGTACGGCATTGATCCGAAGAACATTTACAACTACGAGAATTACGACACGATCAAGGACAATCCGGCGATCGACGTCGTGTACATCGTGCTGCCCAACGGCATGCATGCCGAGTACACGATCCGCGGCGCCCAGGCTGGCAAGCATGTGCTGTGCGAGAAGCCGATGGCGAACACGCCGGCCGAATGCGCGGCGATGATTGACGCCTGCGAGAAGGCGGCCCGGAAGCTGATGATTGCCTACCGGCTGCAGTACGAGCCGGTGACGCAAAAGGCGATTGAACTAGCCCGCTCGCCGGAAGCGGTGGGCGTCATCAAGCAGGTGACGGCCGAGGGCGGTTTCAATATTGGCGATCCGACGCAGTGGCGGCTCAACCGCAAGCTGGCGGGCGGCGGGTCGATGATGGACATCGGCATCTACGCGCTGCAGGCGGCGCGGTACCTCTCGGGCGAGGAGCCAGTAGAAGTGACGGCGATTAGCTACTCGACGCCGAACGATCCGCGATTCAAGGAAGTCGAAGAGACCGTGGCGTTTGATCTCAAATTCAAGTCGGGCGCCATCGGCTCGTGCGTCTCGTCGTATGGTTATGGGTGTAATCGCTTCCGCGTCTACGGGACGAAGGGGCAGATTCAGTCGGAGCCGTACCTGTCGTACCAAGGGAATCGGCTGTGGCAGGGGAACGACCGCGAAGGGAATGGGCTGGAGATCACGCCGGGAAACCACTTCGCGCTGGAGATGGATCACATGGCCCAATGCGTGCTGGACGATAAAACGCCGAAGACGCCGGGCGCCGAGGGGCTGCAGGATGTGAAGATTATCACCGCGATTTACGAGGCGGCGAGGCGTGGTGCGGCGGTGAAGATTGTGTAAGGAGCAAGCTGGGATGGCTGAGGAAATTTACGTCAGCACGGACATCGAAGCCGACGGGCCGATCCCGGGGCCGCACTCGATGTTGAGTTTCGCTTCGGCGGCGTTTCGCGCAGACAAGACGCTGCTCGGTTCGTTCGAAGCAAATCTGACATTGCTGCCTGGCGCCGAGGGAAATCCGCAAACGATGGCGTGGTGGGCGACTCAGCCGGAGGCTTGGGCGGCTTGTCGAACCAACCTCCGCGATCCGACGGAGGCGATGTCGGCGTACGTGGCGTGGCTTAAATTGCTGCCGGGGAAACCGGTCTTCGTCGCGTATCCCGCGGCGTACGATTTTATGTTCGTCTACTGGTACTTGATCCGATTTGCCGGCGAGAGCCCCTTTTCACATTCTGCGCTCGACATCAAGAGCTACGCGATGGCGGCGTTGGGGACTGAGTATCGCCAGTCGACGAAGCGAAATATGCCGAAGCGATGGTTCGACAATCTGCCGCACACGCATGTGGCGCTCGACGATGCGATTGGGCAGGGAGCGTTGTTTTGCAACATGCTGGCGGAGCAATCGTCGCGGCAGAGGTAGAGCTGGCGAGCGCCTACCCTACTTGATTGAGGAGAAGAGCGGGCCGAAGCCTTCGCCCATTGTGGGGTGCGTGAAGATCGCCTCGCGGAGCGCGGTGTAGGGTAAGCCGGCTGACATGGCGACTTGCACGGCGGGGAGAAGTTCGCCGGCGTCGGGACCGAAGGCGGTGAAGCCGAGAATCTTGTCGCCCTGCCCTTGCGGCTCGATGAGCGCCTTCATGAAGCCGCGCGTTTCGGAGAGCGTGCGCGTGCGCAGCACCGCGACCATTGGGAGCTTGGCGAGGCGGTAGGCGATGCCTTGCTCGCGGGCCTCGCGTTCGCTGAGGCCAACGCGGGCGAGTTCGGGATCGAGGAAGAGGCAGAAGGGAACTTGCCGGCCGGTGGTGACGCGGCTGCCGCCAGCGAAGTTGTCGCGCAGGATGCGGAAGTCGTCGAACGCGACGTGCGTGAAGTGGGGACTGCCGGCGCAATCGCCGACTGCGTAGACGCTCTCGGCCGTGGTTTGCAGGCGCTCGTCGACGCGGACGTGGCCGTGTGGTTCGAGTTTGACGCCGGCTAGCTCGAGGCCGATGCCGTCGGTATTGGGCGTGCGACCGCCGGCAACGAGGAGGTGCGTGCCGACGATAGTGCGGGGGGCGCCGTTGCCGCTTGTCTCGATCGAAACTTGTGCGCCGGATGTTCCTGAAATGCGCTCGACGCTGGCGTTCGTCAGAACCTCGATGCCTTCGTCGTGGAGTAGCTCGGTGACGGCGGCCGTTACGTCCTCGTCTTCGCGATGGATGACGGTCGCGTTGCGTTCGATGATCGTCACCTCGCTGCCGAGGCGACGGAAGGCTTGGGCGAATTCGAGGCCGATGTAGCCGCCGCCGAGGATGATGAGCTGCGGCGGGACCTGGTCGAGTTCGAGCGCTTCGATGTGGGTGAGCGGGTGCGATTCGCGCAGGCCGGGCGTCTCGTCGAGGCGAGCGCGCGAGCCGGTGCAAATAACGACGCGCTTCCCATGAAATGTGCGCATGCCGCCGGCGTTGAGTTCGACCTCGATGGTGCGCGGAGTGATGAACTTGCCGCTCCCCATGACGAGTTCCGCGCCGCTGGCGGCGAACTTTTGCTGGTGCATGTCGATCAGGCCGTCGACCATCCGCCGCTTGCGGTCGCGGACCGCCGCCATGTCGACGGGTTGTGCGCTAGTCGGCAGGCCGAACTCGGCGCCGCGGCGAAGGAGCGAGGCGACCTTGGCGCTGTGGATGACGTTCTTGCTGGGGAGGCAGGCGATCGTCGGGCACGAGCCGCCGATGTAGCGGCGTTCGATGACGGCGCACCGCTGTCCTTGCGACCCGAGCGTCCAGGCGAGGTACTTGCCGGCTTCGCCGCTGCCGAGAACAAGCAGATCGACCTCTTCGATGGCGGGCATGGGAGTTCCTCGTAGGGTGCGGTGCTTGCACCCACCTGTGACGCATAGATGTCTACAGGCGGCGCGCCGTCGGCGGTTGTCGATTGTGCGGAGCTTGCCGGGGTGGCACGAAGCGTCGCGATTCTCGACGGGCAAGGTGGGTGCGAGCATCCACCCTACGATTAGAAATCGGCGTCGAGCACGATGCGGTAGCGGGCTTTGCCGGCTTCGAGGCGTTCGAACGCCTCGTTAATCTGGCTCATCGGCATGTGCTCGGTCGTCGGCGTCACGTTGTGGCGGGCGGCGAAATCTAGCATCGTTGCGATGTCGACGGGCGAACCGGTTGGCGAGGCCGAGATGCTGCGCTGCTGCATGATGAGCGACATCGCGACGACGGGGATCGGTTCGAGTACGGCGCCGAGGACGTGCAAGCGGCCCTTCGGGGCGAGCGTGCCGATCATCAGGTTCCAGTCGAGCGGCACGTTGGTCGTGGTGATCAGCATGTCGAGCGAGCCGGCGATTTTGCGAAGCCCGGCCGGATCGCGCGTGGCGACGACGTGGTGAGCGCCGAAGCTGCGGGCTTCTTCGAACTTGCTTTCGCTCGAGGTGAACGCGGTGACTTCGCAACCGTAGGCGGCGGCGAACTTGACGCCCATGTGGCCGAGGCCGCCGATGCCGACGATGCCGACGCGGTGAGTCGGCTTCGCGTGCATGGCGAGCGGATTGAAGACCGTGATGCCGCCGCAGAGGAGCGGACCTGCTTCGCCGGCGGGAAGACCTTCCGGCAGCGGAATCGCCCAGGCCCAGTGCGAGCGGACGCGACTGGCGAAGCCGCCGCGATGTTTCACGATCGTGGGGAGGGCTTGCGCGCAAAGATGTTGATCGCCCGACAAACAGGGCCGGCAGTGCATGCACGAGCTAGCCGTCCAGCCGACGCCGACGCGCTCGCCGACTTGCACGCCCTTCGCAAACTCGCCGACGGCGACGACCGTGCCGATCGCTTCGTGGCCGAGAACCGCGGGGTAAGTGGCGACGCCCCATTCGTTGTGGAGCATCGAAAGATCGGAGTGACACAGGCCGCAATATTCGACCTGAACTTCGACTTCTTCGGGGCCGATTGGGCCGAGATCGATTTGCTGGCGAACGATCGGTTGCTTCGCACGCGGAACCACCCAGGCATCGACGACCGACATGATGACTCTCCGTGGAGGTGCAGATTGGCAAGCGCAGGAACGCTCGCACGGGCGGGATGATTGTTAAGGTAGCAAACGCGCGGGAGATTGCAATTCGATGGAGTGACGGCGTAGGTTAGGGTTTCTGGCGTGACTTGCAGGACGCGCGCGATGGAAAATCGTTTGACGGGGCTGTCAGGCTGAAAGCCTGACCTACGCATTCGGTGCAATCATGAATGACTGCTCGCGGCATCCGATTCTGTTCGTGGCGACCGTCGCACTGGCGATTTTGAGCGCACCTTCGACGGCGCTTGCCTACTTGGATGGTTTTAAGACGCGGACTGTTGTTTCTGCAAATCAGGAATATGTGTTGGTGCTGCTCACTCCGATGACGGAACGAGTCAATCGCTATCGCTACGATCCTAAGCAAGACGGCCCGCGAGATGAGGAAGAGATTCGAATTTGGAACGAAAGCATCGACAGGCAGGAACGGTTGGAGGCGATCTATTCGCAGAGCGGCATCTATCGGAACGACGGGTCGACGGAGTTGCTTTGGCCGATGCCGTATCTCACGATCTGCAAGGACATCTATCTATCCAACGACGGCGAGCAGGTAGTGGTCGCATTTCTCGATTGGGATTTGATGAACATTTCGAGCCGTGGCGATGCGCTTGAATTCTTTTCACGCGGGCAATCGCTAGCGATCTACAACGAAGAGACGCTGATTAGCGGTATCTTTTCCAAGATGATCGCCGCCCGTTGTTTGGGGTTTGGTTTTCCGCACGCTCGCGCGGGGCTGGATGACGCGAACGGGCGGTTTGAACTAACGACTGATTCCGGCGAGTGGTTTCAGTTTGACATCGCGACGGGGGGCATGACGTCGCACTGGTCGCCGTGGCCAATCTATTTGGGAACGCCGCTCGTGGCGGTTCCACTGTTGACTTGGGGCGCGGTGCTCTGGGGACGCGGGAGATCGCAGAGGCTGGCGGCGTCGTCGCGGCGAGGATGGGGATTTACCATTCGCGAATTGCTGGGGGCGATGGCGCTCGTAGCGACGTGCCTCGTGGCGGTGAAACAGCAGACGATGTCTAGCGACGCATTCGCCGTTTGCTTGGGGATTGGTGCTGTCGGCGGAGCGATTGGCGCCCGAGTGACGGCGAATCGCTGGGGAACGTTCATCGGCGCCGTGGCTGCGCTGTATGGCGCGTATGCGGCAGTGCTGGCGTTCGCGCTCGCGGAGATCGGTTGGCAGGCCGCGCGGCAGGCGCGTGGGCTGGATATCGAATTCTGGCTAACGGAAGGTTGGGGCCTCGCTGCGTGGTGGGCGACGATCGCGATCGGAAGCATCGTGGGAGCGGTAATCGGCGGGCGACTGGCGCCACGAGGCGGAGTCAACGTAGCTTAGGCTTTCTAGCCTGACGTACGGAACTGAGCATGGAACTACTGACTCGACAGCGCGGGTGTTTGTTGGGATTAGCGTGCGGCGATGCGGTGGGAACTACCGTCGAGTTCAGCGCTCCCGGCACGTTTGCGCCGGTCACGGACATGACGGGCGGCGGCCCGTTTGCTTTGCCGGTTGGCGCGTGGACCGACGACACGTCGATGGCGCTTTGCTTGGCGAAGAGTTTGATCGAGACCGGTGCGTTCGATCCCGTCGATCAAATGAAACGTTACTGTCGTTGGCAGGATGAGGGATATCTCAGCAGCACGGGACGTTGCTTTGATATTGGATTGACGGTTCGAGCGGCGCTCGACCGATTTCGACGGACCGGCGATCCGTTCAGCGGCAGTACGTCGCTAACGACCGCGGGCAATGGCAGCATCATGCGGTTGGCGCCGATCCCCATCGCGTACCAGCGCCAGTCGGAGGAGGCGGTGCGAATCGCCGGCGAGAGCTCGCGTACGACGCACAGCGCCGCGGAGTGCGTCGAGGCATGCCAGCTGCTGACGCAAATGATTCTGGCGGCGTTTGCAGGCCAATCAAAGGAAGCGGTTCTGCTCGCCGGGGCGGATTGGGAGTTTGGGTCGCCAAAGGTTCGCGCCATTGCTCGCGGCGAGTATCGCACAAAACCGAGCGAGGAGATTGTAGGATCAGGGTACGTGATCGCGAGCCTCGAAGCAGCGGCTTGGTGCTTGGGAAACACGACGACCTATCGAGAGGCGATTCTCGCGGCGGCCAATCTCGGCGACGACGCTGACACGACGGCCGCCGTGTGCGGGCAACTGGCGGGAGCGTTT
Source organism: Lacipirellula parvula (assembly GCF_009177095.1). Classification (NCBI taxonomy): domain Bacteria; kingdom Pseudomonadati; phylum Planctomycetota; class Planctomycetia; order Pirellulales; family Lacipirellulaceae; genus Lacipirellula; species Lacipirellula parvula. The sequence goes on along the minus strand of NZ_AP021861.1, from coordinate 4,575,490 downwards.
TACGGAGAGGAAGGGATTCCCGAAACTTGGCTCGCGAAGTTGACGATGGCGGCAGAAATTGGCGGCGCTGCTGAGGAACTGGCGAGCTTGTTCCCGTGAAGTCGTGGCGCGGGCTGGAGCACGAGATTTAGGGGCTAGTCGATTGTGGCGTATTTTTCCGAGCGGCAGCCTGCTGTTCACGACTGGGGAGTACTGATGCCGACGAGAGCGATTACCGATCGGAGTGGGAGGTCGCTGCGACGAGCGATCGTCGATTTTGCGGTTGCTTGGGTGACGTTGACCTGCTCCGTGTTCGTCGCGTTCGGCCTTGCCTCCTTTTTCCACGCTGTGCCGGCGCGGCCGTTCAGCGACCTAACGCTGACGACGATGGAGCGAGCACTGTCGACTGGGATCTACGCGGCGATCGCGTTAGCCGGATTCATTTACATGCTATGGCGGCAAGAGTGGCGGCTGCGAACCTTTGATATGTTAGCAATCACCGCTTATTGGGTCGGCGTTTGCCTGATCGCCGCAGTTGACTGGCCTGAGTCTAGTTTTATTGGCGCGATATTCTTTGTTTGGGTACTCAATGCGGTGCAATTCACTGCGACGCTGTTTTGGGTGCAGCGAGTGGCGAACCGACAACCTAAGCAACCCTCGACCGAGTAAGCTTTAGCCATGCGCACTGCAGCCATCAGCTGATCTTCTATTCCGCCGATGTGGCATCTATCTTGTGCGGATGTCGAACTTCGAAGATTTCCATGGCTAGGGCTGGAGCGGACGGTGGACGCGGCGGTGGGCGTCACGTTCGACGTCGTCTTTGTGTTGTGCGCCGTGTGGATGGTGGCTGGAGTATTCGAGCAGTCAAGGGCTGGGCGAGGCAGATCGCCTTCTTGTTGTCCTACGTCGCATCCTTGCGTTGAGGAATTTCTATGGATAAGCCATTCGACTGGCGTCCGCCGCGCGGAGGCGTGGCGTGGATTGCGGTGCTGTTCTTCATTGGATCGCTGTATTACATGATCCGCGGCGGCGACTCGGTTTACACCCACTACGTTTGCCCCTTCTTTCTGCCGATCAGCATCGGGCTATGGCTCAAACAGTCGTGGGCGAGATGGATCATGTTTGCCTTTTTCGTGCTCGTCGCCGTGCTGTTTACGATTTCGTTGTTCGATCAGCCGATCTCCGTACGACGGGTGGCGCGCGGGTTCATTATCGCGGGGGTTCTGTTGTCGCTGTGGGAATGGAAGGTCTATTCCGAGGCGGTCGAGCCTGAGCCTGAAGCCGCGTAGGTCAATCTGGCGCCCACTGCATACCCATCGCAGAACGACGCGACTCGATCATCACCCGTACGGGGGGCGACGAGAGTCGCTCCGTCTCACACGGTTCAGAGCGAAGAAAATAACGCATGCGAAACAATGCCGAGATCGTTCGCGAGTTCATCGATGAAGTCTTGAACAAGAATCGAATCGATGCCGCGGGCGATTACTTCTGTGAAGACATGGTCGAACTGGCGCCCTTTCCTGGCCAGGGGCCGGGGCTGGCGGGTTTGCAGGACGTGTTGCGGCAGCTGCGCGTCGCGTTCCCTGATATTCACTGGACCGTCGAAGAACAATTGGCCGACGGCGATCGCGTGTTGACGCGATTCGTGTGGAAGGGGACCCATCGCGGGATATTTCTCGGGGTTCCGGCGACCGATCGCCCGGCAAGCGTGTGGGGGATGGTGATCGATCGGCTGCACGAGGGAAAGATCAAGGAGACCCGCATCATCATGGACATGCTGGGATTGATGATGCAGTTGGGCGTCGTAGGGCCGTAGATATTTCGCTGTTTTCGCTTGTTCGTTCGCGTTAATCCCGCGGGTTAATTGCGGTTACCTGCTTAGCCGGAGGGCCACGCCCTCCGGATTGCGGCGTTTGTCGTCGGGCGGCACGGTCGTGGCGAGCCTGACGTGCTGCCGTCCGGACCGCGTGGCGGTCCGGCTAGCGGGAGAGGCGCGATGAGAATGGCAGGTAATGCGTTTTTGGCGGAAGTGAAGGCGCGCGGTGCGGTACGCGCACGCGCGGCGGGGCAGCATCTTGGCGTGGATGGGCGCCGCTGGTTGCGGCGCCCATCGCGTTCGTCGCGGTAGCGCCGGAAGCGTGGCCGCGGTGGGCGGCGATGTGGGGGCTCGCGCTAGCGATTTATGGCGGTGCGAAATGGCTCACGTGGCGGCGGACGTTGACGCCGCGGGTAAGCGCGGCACGTTCGCTTGGCTATTTGGTCGCTTGGCCGGGGCTAGATGCGGTTGCTTTTCTTAAGCCGCACGGCGCCGAGAGTTGCGAGCAAGTTGCGGCGCCGTCGCGCGGCGAATGGTTGTTCGCAGCATTCAAGCTCGCGCTCGGCGCGACGATCTTCTTAGGTCTGGCTCGGCTGACGCCGGTCGATGAACTACCGTACCTCACGGGATGGGTCGGCATGATCGGTCTCGTGCTGATGCTGCACTTCGGGCTGTTTCACATCCTCTCGTGCGCGTGGCGGCGAGCGGGCGTCGCGGCGAAGCCGCTAATGGATTGGCCGATCGCGGCGACCAGCGTGAGCGATTTTTGGGGGCGGCGTTGGAACCGCGCGTTTCGCGATCTGGCCCATCGGTTTCTGTTTCGACCGCTGACGTTGCGACTCGGTGCCGCTTGGGCAATGCTCGCTGGATTCGCATTCAGCGGCGTGGTGCACGACGTCGTGATCTCGTGGCCGGCGCGCGGAGGCTACGGCGGGCCGACGTTGTTCTTTCTCATTCAAGCGGCGGGGATGCTTGTTGAGCGCAGTCGCGCGGGGCGGCGATGGGGGCTGGGCCGCGGATGGCGCGGCTGGTTGTTTGCGGCGACGTTGCTGCTCGTGACGGCGCCCCTGCTCTTTCATCCGCCGTTCGTGTTGCGCGTGATCTTGCCCTTCATGCATGCCGTAGGAGCACTCTAATGAACACTGAAACTCTCACGCTGGCGATCTTCGTGGCGGGCATCGCTCAATTTGGAATCTTGACGGCATCGGCGCTCGTGCCGATTCGCTTGAACTGGCGGCAGGAACTGCAGGCGTTGCCGCGACTACAGCGGCAAATGTATTGGGTCTACGGCGGCTATGTGGTGCTGTCGATCATCGCCTTCGGGCTCATCAGCACGTTCAACGCCGCGGAGCTTGCCGCCGGCGGCGGCTTGGCGCGGGCCTTTTGCGGTTATGTCGCCGTGTTCTGGGGAATTCGGCTGTCGCTGCAGTGGGTGTTCGACGTCGAGGAGCACCTCACCGCATGGTGGCTGCGGTGGGGCGAGCGGACGCTCACGGTGTTGTTCACGCTTTTTACCATCGTGTATGCGTGGAGCGCGTTGCGGCCGTAGCGTTTTGCAGCGCTGGCTACTTCGTTTGCTCGCTGAGCGTCGCAAGGCGGAGTTCCACTTCCAGCAGTTTTTCTTGAGCGTTCAGCTCTGCGTTTTCGATGCGGTAGTTGAGCCAGTAGACGCCGGCGCCGATGAGCAGCGGCAGGCCGCCGACGATCATTCGCATGCCTTGAGCGGGATCACGGGCCGACATGCCGGCGATGAGAAAGAACGTCATCATCAACACCGTGAAGGTCCAGGCCATCACGGCGATGCGGCGGGCGTCGGCCTTGAGATCGAGGGCGCCGCGCCAACCGATGCGGGCGGCGACGACGGCCCAGGCGACGCCGAACAGCGAACCAACGGCGAGCGCGGTGCGCGGGAGCGGCGGCAGGTCGGGCTCCGTGAGGGCGAGCGCTGCACAGACGAGGCCGCTGATGACGCCGCCGATAGCGACGGCGCCGAAGAACAGGCGGCGGGGAGTGGAGAGTTCGCGTTGGAACATGGCGGAGAGCTCCTGTTCGAGTTGTTGGCGTGAGGCGGGCGGCAGCGGTTCGACTGCCAGCAAACGCTGGCTGAATGGGCGGTCGTTGTTGTTGCTGTTTGTGCTATTCATGGCGTGACGCCTCCTCGTCGAGAATGCGGCGTAGCTCGCGGCGAGCGGCGGAGAGTCGTGATTTCACGGTTCCTGGAGGAATTTCGAGGACGGTCGCGATCTCGGCGATGGAGAGATCATCGAGAAAGTAGAGGGTGAGCAACTCTCGCTGCGGGACTTCCAGTCGACCGAGGCCGAAGTGGACGAGTTCGGCATTCTCTAAATGAAATGCGTCGTCGGTTGGTTCGATTGGTTCGAGGTTTGCGTTAGGGGCAGGAGCATCGGCGTCGATTGCTCGCCGGGCGTAGGCGCCGCGGTAGTGATTCATCGCCGAGCGGCGGGCGATCGTGTAGAGCCAGGGGGCGAGCCGGGCGCCTTGCTGCAGGCCGCCGATGTTGCGGAAGGCGTTTAGCCAGACCTCCTGCAGGACGTTGGCGACGTCGTGTTCGTGGTCGATTAGTCGGTGGAGGAAATAGTGAAGCCGATCGTTCCAGCTGGCGACGAGCTCGTCCCACGCGGCCAAGTCGCGACGCCGGCAGCGCAGAGCGAGCAATTCGTCGTGAATTTGTTGGGCTGAGCGTTCGATGGGAAGTTCCTCCTGCTGATTCGGTAGGATAGTCGCGCGCGGGCTGGGCGCGGTTCATCCGCCGGGCAGAAAATGCAGAGAATATTCGGGAACTCGCGGCGTACCGCGAGCGTCGTAGCTTGGAGTCGTGAAACAGCGGAGAATTTTGCACAAGAAACGAAGCGAGCGGCGTCTTGCAGAATGAGCGGAAGTTGGTTGGCGCTGCGCCCGAACGGCTCAAGCACTTGCCAAAAATTGGCGAGAAAAATTGAGCATTCAGCGTCCACAATTTGCTTGGATCGTTTCCGGACATGCGTAGAATGAATCCGCAGGCGGAACTCTTCTTGCGGTATTCTCCTCTCTTCTCTAGCTGCGGAGCGCTGCCATGTCTGCTCACTCGTCGCTTGTTGGTCGCGGTCGGTCAGGTCATGCGTTCACGCTGGTCGAGTTGCTGGTGGTGATCGTGATCATCGCGACTCTCATCGGGTTGTTGCTGCCAGCCGTGCAGTCGGCGCGAAGTGCGGCCAGGCGCTCGTCGCTCAAAGGGGGCATGTCGGAGGACTATTACGCAGAGGCGGCTGCCGCCGAATCGTTAGTCGAATCGCCGACCGTTGCGGAAGCCTTGCCGCAGGCGCGGCTAGCGTCGTTCGTCGCCGATGTGACGCTAACGCCGAAGTTGAGCGTGGGGACGTCCACGCCTGAATCAATCTACGAGGCAAAATTTGTCGGCACGATCGAGGCGGCGCGCCCGACGGATCGCGAGGGAGCCTGTGAAATCGTGTTGCCGCTGCCGCCGCAGATCATTTCGCTTGCCGATTTGTCGATCAAGATTGGCGAACAAGCGAATGAGAAGGTCACGTTACAGGAGGGCAAGCTCGTCTGGCGCGGCGAGTTGCCGGCGGAACCGACGCAACTTGACGTGACTTACACGGCCGTCGGCAAAGGGTTGTATGAGTTGTCGTCGGCGCCCGGCGGTTTGCTCGACAAGTACGAAGTCGCCCTGACTGCGAAGGGCTCGGACGTGCGGCTGTTGGAACTCTCGTTGCAGCCGACGAGCCTCGAGCGTTCTGGCGGCAGCAGTATGTATCGTTGGGACTACGCACGCCTGTTGTTCGGTCGGCCGGTGCGCATCGACGTGCTGGGAATCGCGCCGATCGATCGCTTGGGCGAACTGACGTGGCTTGGTCCGGTGAGCGTCGTGGCGTTTGGGCTGCTCGTTGGGCTCGTCGTGCAATCGTCGCCGGTGCCGCGGTTTGATCGTTGGATATTGCTGCTGACGATCGGCACGTTCGCCGGAGCGTATCCGCTGATGTACTTCGCTCAGGAGTATGTCACGCTGCAGCAGGCGATCTTCGCTTCCGGCGTGGCGGCGTTGGTGATTATCGGCGTGCGTACGGTGACGCTGATGGGATTCTGGCGGGCGATGGTCGGCATCGTGGCGCCAGGGGCGGCGATCATGGCGGTGGCGCTTGCCGCGGCGATTTGGCCGCAGATGCAAGGAATCTTGCTGACGGCGCTGGCGCTTGGGTTCTTCGTCGTGGCGATGAGCCTGATGCCAAAGGTGGCGGCGGCGGGCGGGAGCATTTGGGGGCTCTCGCCAGTGCCTGCCATGCGCGGAGCAGGCGGAGGCGGCGCGGTGGAGTGAGCGGCGTCGACGATGACTGCGTGCCACTGCGGGCTCGTTCAGCAGTGGCACGCGTCAGGCTGAAAGTTTGACCTCTACTCCGGCAGCTTGTAGTCGCGCCATAGCCAGCGGAGCGAATCAGGCATGATCGCGCCCCCATGGTTACCGTTGTGCGCGCCTTCGCCGGCGACGAACTTGTAGTCGTACTCCGCGAACTTCAGCGCGGCGTCCATCTGCAGGTTGCCGAGCCACCAGCTGCCATGCTCGTTGTCGAGGTCGTGGCTGCTGTCTTGCAGGAAGATGCGAAGCGGGCGCTTGCCGTGGCCTTTGCGGATCATGCCGGGGTAGCGATCGCCGCCGCGGATGTTCGTGAAGCTGCCGACGTGGCTCAGGACTTTGCGGAAGGCGTCGGGGCGTTCCCACGCGGCGGTGAACGCCGCGATGCCGCCGCTGCTGATGCCGCCGATCGCGTGCCCTTCGGGATCGTCGGTGATGTTGTACTCTTTCTTCACCTCCGGCAGGATCTCGGTGAGGAGGAAGTCGGCGTAGTCGGAGTTCATCGTGTCGTATTCGATGGCGCGGTTTTCGGGTTTTGGTTCCCATCCTGGCTTCGGGGGAAGTTCCGGCTGCGTCGTGCCGGGATCGACGAAGACGCCGATCGTGACCGGCATCGATCCTTCGTGGATGAGGTTGTCCAGAACGATTGGCGTGCGGAATTCGCCCCGCTCGCGGATGTAGGCGTGGCCGTCTTGGAACACCATCAAGGCCGCCGGTTTGGCGGGGTCGTATTGCGCAGGGACGTAGATCCAGTAACGGCGGAGGGTGCCGGGGAAGATCTTGCTATCGCTCCATTCGTGCTCGGTGATCGTCCCTTGGGGAACGCCCTCTTTGCGGACGGAGTCGGGACCGTATTCGTAGCGGATATCCACGGCGGGGACTTTCGGTTCGGCGGCGCGCGAGTGAATGAACGGCGCGAGGGTGGCCAGCAGCGCGACGGCGGTGCGTGCGGCGGCGTGCGCGAGGGGAGAGGTCATCGGAGCGCCTGGGGACTGACTGGAGTGCCAGCGACCAGTTTACTCGATGGGGGAAGAGTGGGGAGGAGGTAGCTCTTAGCCCCGGGCTCCGCCCGGGGGTCGGCATCGAGTAGGGACAACGTTCCACTAAATGGTGCGCCACCCCCGGGCGGAGCCCGGGGCTAGTATCGCGAGTAGGGCTGCGACGCCGCCGGAGCCGGCGAAGGTTGTGTTGCCGTTTGAGTTGGCGGTACAGTCGCGGCTGGCTGGTAGGGCGACGCCGCCGCAGGCTGCGTGTATCCAGAACGCGGCGGGTCGCTGGTAAGCTGTTGGCCGCCGTAGGGGTTGGCGGCGACGCGGGCCGCCGGTTGTTGGACGGCGGGCGACGTCACTTGTTGCAGCGACGCGCTCGGGTTCGTGGCGGCAGTCGCTTGCGGTGAAGCCGCGGTCCACGACGACGAAGTTGGTTGCGACGCAGCCATCATCGTATTCTGGCCCGTTCCGGTCGGAGCCATGCCGACAACTCGCTCAGAAGTGACAGTGTTGTAAACCGTCTTGTACGAGGTGGGGACCTGTTGCTGCACGGTCCGCGTCTCCGGAACGACCGAAACGCGTTGCACGGGGATCTGCACCGTGCCCACCTGCTGCTGCCAAGTCGTCACCGGTTCGTAGTGATGCGTGGCGTAGGCTTCGGCGAACGGGTTCCAACGATTGTGGATCGTCGTTACCACTTGGTACTGCGTTACAGGGACGTGGTAAACCTGCTGATGCTGGACGTTCTCCGTCGTGATTTGCTGCCGGTAAGTCGTTTGTTCCTGAGACCGGTTTTCGTAGACCGGCACTTGGACGGCGACTTGCTGCTTCGTGACGGCGTATTGCACGCCGTCTCGAACTTCGTACGTTGTGGTCGTCTGCTGGGCGTGCAGCGGCGAGAAGCTCGCCGTGGCGGCGAGAGCGGCAGCAGCGATAAAGCGACGGCGCAAACGAATCACGGAATCCCCCCTCGGCCATCCTTGGCCAAGTCGCTGGCGAGCCCGTTTTTTGGCGGGCTGCTCGGTGCGCAGCGGTCCATCGCCGCGCAGTTATCTAATGGTATCGGTCGGGAAGCTTGTCAGGCTTCAGTAGGAGAGGCCGGAGGGCGACGCTAGCAGCGACGGGGCGCGAAGTTTAGAATGCGGGCGAGGTTGAGCCGCCGGCTTTTCCTCCGTTCGCCTGAGAAGTACGTCGTTTTGTTGCTGAGGAGCGGCCGCCAGGATGTGGTTCCGCGCGGCTCCCTGCCCCGCTAGCGAGTGCCGCATGATCGCCGACCACCTGATTGAAATTCTTCGCTGCCCCCAAGACCGCTCACGACTGCATCTGGCCGACGCCGATTTGGTGATGCGGCTGAACCGCGCGGTGGCGGCCGGCCAGTTGAAGAACACGGCGGGCGAAGCGTTCGAGAAGCCGCTCGACGGCGGGCTGATTCGCGAGGCGGGGGACTTGCTCTACCCGATCATCGACGAGATCCCGGTGATGCTGCCCGACGAGGCGGTGGATTTGCGGGCGTTTGCTTAAGTTGTGCGTGAAGGGGGCGAGAGCCTGTTGCCACTGGGGGCTCTCTACTGAAGTAACGCGGCTAGTGGAAAAAGGCTCCCGGCCCATATGAGTACGATCTTCAAGCGGATCATCGATCGCGAGATTCCCGCCGACGTCGTCTACGAAGACGACCAATGCCTCGCCTTTCGCGACGTCTCGCCCCAGGCGCCGGTGCATGTGCTGGTGATTCCCAAGAAGGAGATCGCGTCGGTCGATGCGATCGGCGATGAAGACGCCGCGCTGTTGGGACATATTTGGTTGGTGATCGGCAAGTTGGCCCGCGAGCTTGGCGTTGCCGACGGTGGGTACCGCGTGGTGACCAACTGCGGCAAACTCGGCGGGCAGTCGGTCGACCATCTTCATTTCCACCTGCTCGGCGGCCGGCAGCTTGATTGGCCCCCGGGGTAACGGCGAGCGGGCAGTAGGCATTCTGCAGTAGCGGTTAAAGACGGCAGCAGATGAGTTTTGGGCTGCGCCTGCGAATGCGATTCGGCTGGCGCCAGCGGGCGTTGTCAGCTGGGGCGGGAAGCGGTACGCTAGTGGATTCTTAAGCCGCTGGCGTCCCAGAGCTATTGCCCTTGCCTGGACGCCATGCGTTCGTCGCTCGCGGCGATGCGCAGCGGCTGAAGAGTGAGCGATAGAACTCAGCCCGCGTGGCGCAATTGGATAGCGCGTCGGCCTCCGAAGCCGAAGGTTACTGGTTCGAATCCAGTCGCGGGTACTTCTTATCTGGCAAGGGTTTGCGTCAACTGCCAAAACCCTATTTTTGGCTTTGTCCGTGAGTTTTGTCCGAGTTTCGTGTTTTCCTTCCGCCACCACGCCCCCTCGGGCGTATTACCGGGAGAACACGATGAAACGACAACCACGCGAACCCAAACCATTCTACAAGGCCAGTCACAAGGCTTGGTACGTCCAGAAGGACGGCAAGCAACATCGGCTCGGGCCGGTGATGGATGATGAGGCGAAGCGCCTCTACCACCAGATTCTCGCCGCCAGCCCTGACGAGAAACCCGCGGACCCAGTCGTTGCAGGCGACGATCCGATTGTCGCCACTCTGATTGACGACTTCCTGTTCTCAGTTCAGCAAGACGTGAAGCGCGAGAAGCTCGCGCCGCGGACCTACGATTGGTACTACTACCATCTGTCCAAGTTCGCGGCGTACCTTGGCGAGACAAAGCTCAGCGCGTTCAAGAAGACGCACCTGAAGAAGTGGCTGGAAACTGACTACCCAGACGCGGGCAACAACTACCTGAACGGGGCCGTTCGGACCGTCTCACGGTTGTTCAATTGGTCGATTGAGAACGAGCTGATTACTGCGAATCCAATCGCCCACTTCAAGCGACCGTCATACACGCCACGCGAATGCTACCTGAGTGAAGCTCAGTGGAAGACCGTCTTGAGCGTCCTGAAGGCAGACGGCCCCTTCATTGACCTCATGAACTTTTTGAGGCTGACGGGCTGTCGGCCGCACGAGGCGCGGATCGTGACCGACGCCCACTTCGATGGCGACTCGCTCGTCCTGGAGCGGGTGAACAGCAAGAGCAAACGCAAGCGGCGTGTGATTCTGCTGGAAGGCAAGGCGCTAGAGATAGTGAAGCGCCGCGCGGGCAACGGCTTCATCTTCACGAACCACGATGGCAACCAGTGGACTTCCTACGCCCTGAATTGCCGGTTCACTCAGCTTCGAAAGAAGCTCGCCAAGAAGCTAGACAAGAAAGACCAGTTCCCGGTGTTTGCCTACGCTTTTCGCCATTCATTCATCACTGACGCCCTGAAGCGGGGCGTGAACCCGTCCACTGTCGCAACGCTGGTCGGCAGCAGCGTGGAGATGATCTCCCGCGTCTACAGCCACCTGTACCAGGACAACGACCACCTGCGGGCGGAGATGCGCCGGGCGGTCGGCTAGCGCGAACATCCTGGCAATTTCTTTGTCCTCTCACTAGGCTTTGACCAGTGGGAGGATTTTTTATGTCCGAAGAAGAAACGACAACGCTCGACTACATCGACAACATCGTCGTTCCGGGAAACGTCTACCACGAGCCGGCCAACGAGTATTGGACTCTCACTGCCCTGTGGCAAGGTATGGAATATTTGTACCGGCAGGTGCTCCGATGCGAGCAAACAGCTCTCCCGCAGTTCAACAAGGTGAACTTTGGAGGGGAAGAGGCTGAAGTCAACGCAGTGTTCATCGGTGGCGGAAACTTGATCCCCGGCCTACCGTACGGCTTGCTGTCGTGTTCATTCGACTGGTACGCAGTTTCAGCCTGCAAATTTGCTTGGACAGTCGGAGCGATTGCCTACGAACAGGATGAGACGCGACCGCTTCCGCAGAAGTACACGGAAGCTATCATTCCAGAAGTGGTGACGTTCCGTAATAAGGTCGGAGCGCACGCAGCGTGGTCGACGCGAAATAAGAAAGACAACGACGCAGAGCGGCTCGCGAGCGTCATTCCTCAAATCCAGGTGCTGAACAATCGCCTTTGCGTTCAACTATTCAACGTCCACCTTCGCAGAGATGGCGTCAGCTCCGATTCCACCAAGCTTCAGGAATGGAGCCTCACCGAAGTTCACGAGCAATTGACCCGCCGCTATTGTCCGCCGCGAGACGAGACTACCCCGTCAGCTTCAGACACCGATAAGCCCGCTTCGGAGCCTCCGGCCGATCAAGGTCAGCAGCCTTGATCCTGATTGACCGCCCTACCCTTTGATGAGGAAGGCTCCGCTCGCGAACTCGCTTGCGGATCGTGCTGACATGGACGCCGAGCCGTGCGGCGGCTTGCTCGACCGTCAGCATCTCGTTGAGGGCGGCAGCTTGGTTGGCTTCGGCGAGGACCAGGACGGCGGCCGCGGTGGGCTCGCCGGTGACCTTCAGGAAGTGGTGGAAGCGATCTTCGATCATCTGGTGACTTCGTCAGATAGAAGTGCTGCGTCGCCCGGCACGCTTGGACACTGAGCACGAGCGGGCGGACGCAGCGGCTGTCGCCCGTTAATACGCTCGACGGCAGTCGCTGGCGGCGCGAATCTTTGGCGGAGCGGCGATTAGGTGCCCGATTCACCGCACCCCTTGGCGTTTGACGCGGCAGGCCTCCGCGAGCTTGCGCGCAGCGCCGAGAAAGGGCAGCGGGTTGGCCCGGTTATTCCGGCCCGTCGTAATCTGCGAATTTGACCGGTGGGTGGGGTCGGCCTGCCCGCTCGCCCCGCTCGGCGGCGTGGATCACGGACAATCGCGGACAACAGCCGCGCACAACCGCGCTTGATCTCTTGTTTTCTCGGTGTTTTCAACGAATGAGCAACGGACTGATTGGCCGTAGCTCATCGACGGCCGCTGGCCAATGCGAGCCGATTGTAACGATTATGCGGGTTTTGAGGATTCTAACGATTGTAGCGCCGGCATAATCGGATCGGCGGTGGCGCTCAAACCAAGCTCGACTTTCTACGACAACCGTGGTGCTCTTTGCTAGGCGATTACTCCGAAGGGAATGGCCACCGCGGCGCGACTCGGCGCAGAAATGCGCCGAAAGTATCGTGAATAGCGCCGCCACGGGGCATGGTCGAGCGTATTAGGTGTGTGAGCACAGCAATTGTAGCGATCGACGACGCCGGCACCGTTATTCACCAGTTCGAGAGTCAAGCGCTGGCCGCACGAGCTGGGTTCAATCAGCGATGCATCTCTGAGTGCGTACGCGGCCGCAGAGCGAGGCATCATGGCCTTCGGTGGCGGGTGGCTGACCAGCCGGTCGCCTGCGGAACCGTCTCAGTCGGGTGGTGGATACCAGAAAGCGGAAGCGATCGTTAAAAAACTTAAACAGAACCGCGAGCGACCAGTATCACGTCGGTCACTTTAACGCGCAGGCATAAAACCCTATAAATTTGAAGAGAAGAAGAAGAAGAAGACAAGAAGAATCATTATTAGTTATCTAGTGACTCGGTATTTGCCCACTTCACTGTATAGGGAAGTGATATTGCTGCGCTCTATATAGTGATGCGGGCCAAAACCCGAATCACTGGATAACTTTCGTCACTAAGTCGTTGCAGCGTAAGGCTGCAAATGAATAACCATTGCTCCTAGTCCTGTTTAAGTTAGTAACTATTTTGGGTATTTCGTTCCAATATCGCCGCTACGAATCGCTCGGAAAGCAGTACACGGTCACCTGTGGCCGCAATCATCTGCTTGCCGCCTTGCTCCGCGATGGCTACAGCGAGGTCGACGCCGAAAAGATTATCGACCGTGGTTGGGCTGAAGCTGGCTCGGCCGGTGTTAGCCCAGTCATTCGCGTCCCTCGCCCTCAAACCACCACGGTCGAGACCGACCGCGAAATCATCACCGCCTTCATTGCCGAGCACTACATCCCGCGGCGCGACTGCTCGACGCTGTTCGCCGCGTTCTACGAAGCGTTTCTCGCCTGGCTGTCGCCGGCACTCCGACCGAACTGGTCGCGTAAGCGAGTGGCTCAAGCGCTGAACGTAACCGACCATCCAAGCGTCGCTGGCAATCGAAACGTCCGCGTGGTCAAAGACTTGGCCAAACGCCCCGCCTGAGCCGCTACGAGGCCCGTACGCAGCATCTCTTTGCTAATGCGTCTTCTGAGACGCCGATTTGCAATCGCCCCTCCTGGAGTCATCTAGGAGTCGGGCGTCTTTTTCGTGAAAATCCTGAGCGATCCTGAAAAATTTCAGGAAATGCCCGTATTCTATCTATGTAGAGAACTACATAGGTAAGCGCCCTGCTGCGCACTCTTGGCCACGCTGGCCCACTTCAGGATTCCCATGACGATTAGTTACGATAGCGCCGCTCCGCGCGGCCAGCAATGGACCGTTGTTAAAGACGATGGCAGCGTTCTGCGGAATGTCGCGCAGGCGACCGTCGCCGCCATTTTAATGGGCAGCGGGCGATCAATCCGCCAATCTGCGATCGAGATCGCAGCCACCAAGCTCGCCGCCGCGCCGGCTGCTTAGCTCGAACACGCCGTCGCGCCTTCCTGTCCGCCCGCCACTGACCCGGCCGGCGGTCACGCGGCGGCTGTCTTCATCTTCAAGGGTCAGCATCTGAAAGGGTCAGCTCATGAGGATCACTTACGATCCCTCTGCGCGCTTACGTTTCGGCATCGAACTCGACGGCGCTCTCGTGCAACATCTCTCGCGCGAAAAGGTCGTCGAGTATCTTCGGGGCCGCGGATTCCGGCACAAGAAAATTCGCGAAGCGATCAAGCTCGCGAAGTCGGAAGGCATTGCGGTCGCGGTGGCCAGAGCGGCGGCGCTGAAGCAGTTCATCGACGCCAACTGCCACGTTGTTGACGGCGCGATGATTCCGTTCCGCGAATTCTACGGCCGATTCTTGGCTTCCCTCCCCAAAGACGACCGCTACTTCTGGTCACGTTATCGAGTCTCTCATGCGTTGCCGCCTAAGCATCCAAGCGGTTGCGGCACGGCTAATCAGAAGTTCGTCGCCAACCTGAGTTGGGAACCGATGACGCCCGGCCCGCCACTCATCGCCGTCCCAGGTAAGAAGTCACACGGGCGAGCAAGAGTTCTCGTTCATCAGTAAACGCAAGCACCCCACTCGAACGGCCGGGGTGCAGCGGGCCGCCGTCGTAAACGTCGCCAGCGCGCGACGGCGGCCATTATCATTGCTCGACGGCGGTTGCACGTCGTCGGGTTCGGCGAGCGCGAAGGCATCCTCGCGCTCGCCACTCTTCGTTGCTCCGCGATTGCCTTCGATCGCGTCGTAGCACCGGCGGGCGTCGACCCACAACGACGACGCCCGCCGCTCTTCAATTCCTTAACAGCGGCAGGCCCACAAGTAGCCCGCCGCTGATACCGCGGGGTTCCGCGGCGACCGCGCAAAGATGGCGCGGACGATCGGCGGGCGACTCGTTGTCTAGCTCGCCGAATCCGTTTACTCAGAGGCATCAAATGAAACCTCCAAGACCCTGGTGGTCACACAAAAGTGGGCAAGAGCGGCAGCGACTTAAGGCCGAAGATGGTAAGCGTCGCGGCTTCGATGACGACGCCAATCGACATCTCGTCAAGCTCTGCGCGAAGTTCGGGCTTAGGTACGACAGCCGCGTTAAAGCGAGTATGGACGGCGGCAAGCTCACCCTCGCGCACGGCAAGCTCAGCTTCGCGTTGAGTCTTGAAAACTACAGCGAATTCTATTTACGAACCGTGTGCGAGATTCTTCTACGCGATGCTCACCCCACGCCAAATGCTCTGGCACCTCGGCTGCCCACCGCTTCCTAACTCCGTCGTGGTCGAGACATACGCCGACGAATTCGTTCTCCGCTATGGGGACCGAACCGCATTCATTCCACGCCGCGCCAGCCTTGATCGCAACGAGATTCGCGCGGCAATCATAATTTTGAAAGGTCACTATGGCTAGCGCTGCCATCAGTCAAACGAACAATCACAAAGGCACTCACTACTCGGTGCTCGGACAAATCTTCAGCACCTACGAAGCGGCAGAAAAGTGGCGCGACGCCACCATCGCGCGGCGTGAAGCGTACGCCGGCCGCGAGCTGAGCGACTACGAATTGGTCCACGGACTGAAGCGTTCTAAAGATGATCGTGACTTGCTCACGCGCATCGATGAGAACGCTTGGCGAATGACGCCGACGCCGTCGAATCAGAAGCCACCGCACACAATGGATGATCGCAGTTATCTCACCGCTCTGCGCGGTGAGAGACGCGAAACGCCGAAGGACTTGGAGCGTCGAGCCAAAGCCGACTACGACGCGCGCATGTCGCGGGAGAACCCAGCAGCACCCGACGCCGAGCGTGAAGCCGCACAGACCTATGCACTCGACCTGTGGGAGCGTATTGCGTTCAGCGATGCACCGCAGAGTCATTTGGCGTTCGCCAATCGCATCCGAGAACAGGCCGCTGGTGACTTGACTGTCTTCCGCGAAATGTCGGAACAGTTCTCCGCTCTCACCCAAATCCGAAACGCTGAAGTTCAACTCGGCGTCGCCGCCGAACGCCAGCGCGTCGAACAACGTCTTAGCACTCTACCAACTATCGCCCCGTTCAGCGCTGCGAAGGCGCACGCTGCGGACCCCGATGTCGGCGACCGCATTCTGCGGATGCGTGACCTTGACGGTAACGTCAGCTATCGAGTGGTGAACGGCAACGAAGTCAAACAACAATGGGCCGAAGCCGATGCCCCTGCTGAGATCGTCGAGGCCGCTCAATGAAAGCCGATCTAAGTTTTGAGGCGGATGATTTCTTTTACTGCCCTATCACCTCGGAAAGATTCGCATTTGAGCCGGGCAATGAAGAATCACAGGAGGCCGCGAGGCAGAAGCAGAATCTTCGTACATCTGAGGCAATTCGCACCGCGTGGGCAGTCGTTAGCGCACGCTGTTTACTGCCCAGTCGAGCAGACGCCTTAATCGCAAAGGCTGAGGCGATGATGGAGAGGTGCCCGCAATGACCGGCGACAAACTCACACGGCATGACGGCAGCAGTTCTTGGCGCTGCCCTATCAGCCTCCGCATCTTTGCGACCGAACGGGAGCAAGCGGAATTTACAGCCGCACTTATTGAACAACAAGGCGCAGACCTCACTCTGAGTGAGCGCCGCACTAAGTACAGCGTGCCGACTCCGGCCGCTATCTGAGGGAGCTAGCCTCGCTGCGATCGGCAACGTTGCCGGTCGCAGTTTTCTTTTCACAAGGCAACTGATGTTTGACCATCCATTTCGCATCGCCCGTGACGGCGATCTCTTCTCCGGTGTCAGCGACACCATGATTCTCTTCACCGGCGTCGTCGAGTCTGAAGCGCGCGAGAAGCTCTCACAGCATCTCACGCCCGAACAACTCGAAACCCTCTTCTCGAACTACGACGAAACCGACTTTCGTCGTCAGTACTACTTGCTTAAGAAAGGCAACCAATGAACCCCTACGCCTACGTTCTATCGAACATTCCCGCGCACCAGAATTTTGAGGGCGCGGCGCTCGTCTGCATTTTGACCCTCATGGCCGACGCCTATTCCAGCGGCTTCAGTCGTGGACCCGGGAATAGCGAGCATTCGTATGTCAGCCGAGCCCTCAATACGAAGTTCGGCGCAGACCATCTCGTCGCCAAGCGTTTTGTCCACTTGTTTGGGCAGTACATGACCTAATGAGCAGCTACAGCGTTCCCGGACCTATTCACGGTCCCGTATCCGTGCCGGGTCCTAACCCGGTTCACTTTCCCAAACCATCAGAGCAAGAAGACGAATGAACCGATACACGATCCCCGGATATGTTATCCGCAACCAAAACGGCGACTTAACAGGAATGCGCTGTCCCCTCAGTGGGCAATCATTTTGGGGCGAGACGTGCGAACGTGATCAATATCACCACACGCTCGCGATCTACCAGTCGCAGGGCGCGGAAGAGTCGCTCAGCATTGCTGAGCGAAAGCAATTGTACCAGCGGGGCAACAGCCGGTGATAGTCACCTATCAACAAGACAATCGATACTCCGCCGCCGTCGCTGGCGGCGGTGTCGTTTGTTATCAGCTACCGCGAGCCGCCGCGGCCGCCGCGATCTGCGATGCGCTTGGCGTCAACCTGACTGAAGCGAATCGATTGCTCGACAACCCGGCATCGCCGGCAGAGTGGCGAGCTACATTCTCCGCAGCCGTCGCCGCCGATCTCGAATCGCTCAGCGATGAAGTCGAAACGCTCGCCGATCGTGAGCGTGCCGAAAAGCTCGCGGCGAGAATCACGACGTTAGGTGAAATGCTCGCCGAGATTCACGCTCAGCAGACCGAAGCCAATCGCCTCGCCGCCGAAGCCAATAAGCTCGCAGCCGACAAGCTCGCCGCCGATCAGCGACAGGCGAAGGAACGCGAAGCCATCGCGTCGAAGCAACGATTGCTTGCCGAGCAACAGCAAGCTCGCGCCGCTGAAGAGCAGCGCAAGCGACGCGACCTTCGCGCCGTCCGCAACTCTGATGGTACGGTTGACCTGACAGAAGCAGATTTCGCCAAAACTGGCACTCAGGTAATAAAGGTTCGTCGTTTGGTTGCGCGATACAAAGCAAATGAGGTTCTGCCGCCGGAAGTGGCGGCCATGCTGAAATGAAGCGTTTCAATTTCACGGGTCCATTCGATCCGTACCACGAATACAAACCCGGCGACATCTACTCAACAAAATCGGGCAAGTTTTACATCGTCGATCGATCAGGATCAGCGCGCCCCACCGCCGCTCCCGTCGATCCGGCAGACATTCCCGAAGACGGCCGCGACGGTGCCGATGGAAAAGACGGCCGTGACGGCAGCGATGGCAAAGATGGTGAGTCCGGCAAAGGATTCAACTTCGCTGGCGAGTGGACGCCCGGTCGGCAATATGAAGTCAACAGTGTTGTCGAGTACGACGGCAGCGCATACGTCTGCACCGCGCCCACGATGATGGAACCACCGGACGGTGACGGTTGGTCCCTCTTGGTTGCTGCGGGCAAGGATGGCCGCGACGGCTTTTCATCTTCGCGCGTCTTCCATAGCGGCGAAGGCGGTGGTAGCGGAGAACCCGGACCGCAGGGGCCGCCCGGCGAACAGGGGCCACAAGGTGAGCCCGGGCCGCAAGGCGAACAGGGTGAGCAAGGTCCGCCCGGTGACACCGGCCCGCAAGGCGAACCCGGTGCTGATGGTGAGCAAGGTCCACAAGGTGAACCCGGCGAGACTGGCCCGCAAGGTGAGCCCGGCGAAACCGGACCGCAAGGCGAGCAGGGTATTCAAGGTGAACAGGGCCCCCAAGGTTTGACGGGTGCGCCCGGACTTCAAGGCGATCCAGGGCCGCCGGGTGCGGACGGTGCGCCTGGCTCCGCTGCGACTTTGCCGAAGATCGAAATATTCACGGCAGGTGCAACATGGACTAAGCCATCTGGCGCGGTCACCGTCACTGTTCACTGCATCGGCGGTGGTGGGGGCGGCGGTTCGGGCCGGATTTCCGGTTCGGCAACTGTTCGTGGCGCTGGTGGCGGCGGCGGTGGTGGCTGCTACGCAACGTCGGTCATCTCTGCGAGTAGTCTCGCTAGCACCGTTTCCGTCTCGGTAGGCGCTGGTGGTACTGCCGCCGCATCCGTTCACACGTCCAACTCCAATGGCAACGCAGGCGGGAATGGTGGCGCGACTACTTTTGGTAGCCACGTCACCGCCGGTGGCGGCGGCGCGGGCGGCGGCGGAACAACGTCGGCGGGCACGGCCGGAGCGGCTGGCACTGGATCAGTTGCCACTGGTACAGGCTCGACAGCCAACGGCACTGCCGGCGGCATCGGCGGTGTTGGTGGTTCGACGATCCCAGTTAGTGGCGACGCCTCCAACAACTCAAACCACATGGCTGGCGGCGGTGGCGGTGGTGGTGCCGGCGCGAACGCGAGCAATGTAGAAGATACGTTTGGTGGTCTTGGGGGCAACTCTGGCGGTCTTAAAGGCAATCGCGGTGCGTCGTCGAGCATTGCCGGCACCGGCATCCTTACTGTCCGCGCGGAACCCGGCGGCAACGGGCCAGCTTTCATCGCTGGAACCACGCTCGCCGAGTTCGGTGGCGCGGGAGCGAACGGCGGTCCTACCACCACGGGAAGTACCGGCGGCATCGCTAACACTGAGGGACGGAACGGCGGCCTCTATGGCGGCGGCGGTGGCGGTGGCGCAGCGAAGCTGAACGGCCAATCCAATTTCAATGAAGGCGGTTCAGGTGCCCCGGGCATCTGCGTCGTCATCACAACGTTTTAGGAACCAATGACTACAGAAATTAAGCAGGTACTCGGATTCGATGCCTCGCAATGCTTCGCAGAACTTACCAAGCTCGACGGGGCGCTGGTCACTTTCCAGAACCGACTCGGTTCCACGGCATCGACGCTGAGTGTTTTCAACAAAAGCGCTGGTAAAACCATCAGCGCCTTCATCCAACTCGGCAAGCACGGTAACGCGGCCGCTTCGGCTCTCGCCGCTGTCTCTGCAAACCAGAACAACCCCGCCGCTAATCTCAACGCAGCGTCTTCCGCTGCCGCGCAATTGGCGGTGAGTCTTCAGCAAGCCGGCGTCACGGGACAGTCGGCAAGCGTGAAGATCGGTAACGCGATGGTGCGGCTCGGTAAGCAGTCGAACACGACGGCGGCGCAAGTTGCGGCAAGTAGCCAGCGAATGACCACGTCGATCGCGCTGCTGTCGCGGGTCGTCTACACGCAAGCCATCGTCCGCGCGCTCAGCACGTTGCGGAACAGCTTCAAGGCGACTGCGAACGAGGCGGCTGACTTCTCCGCAAGCATTAGTCTCATCAGAACGATCGACGATTCCAAACAATCGACCGACGCGCTATCCAAGTCAGTGCTGGACCTCAGCAACCAGTTCAACGTCCCGTTGCTTGAGACTAGCGCTGCCCTCTATCAGACGATCAGCAACCAGATTGGCAACGCAGCGGAGTCCACTCAGTTCCTATCACAGGCGCTTGAGTTCGCAAAGGCGACCAATAGCGATGCCAAGTCGTCTGTTGATCTTCTGTCCGGTGCGTTGAAGTCGTTCAATCTGAATGCTAGTGATACCGACAGAATCGCGTCGTTGATGTTCAAGACGATCGACTTGGGCCGCATCGAAGCGAACGAATTGTCGAACGCCTTCGGTCGGCTCGGCACGATCAGCAAAGAAACTGGCCTCCGTCTTGAGGAAGTTCTCGGCGGTTTGTCAGCGATCAGCGTCCGCGGCTCGGGAACTTCCGAGTCAATCACTCAGCTCCGCGCGATCGTCTCTGCCTTGCTGAAGCCCAGCGAGGCGATGGCGAAGGCGCTCGCCGACATGGGATTCGAGAGTGGCGAAGCGGCCTTGAAGAGTCTCGGGTTCGTCGGCGTGCTCGAAAAGTTACGTCAGTCCACCGGCGGAAGTGCGTCGGCAATGGTCGCGCTGTTTCCGAACGTCCGCGGTCTGGCTGGTGCTGCATCGTTGACGAGCGACAACCTTGCGTCCCTCTCGGCGAACATCCGCGAGATGGACGCCGCCGGCCGGGACTTTGCGCACAACAAATTCCTTGAAGCGACGGCCAATGACGGCGAGCGCGTTCGCAAGGAATTCAACGAGATCAAAAACGTATTCGTGACGGAAGTCGGCGGCGCGTTGATTGTCGCGACTAAGCGTTTCCTTGAGACGACGAACGCGACGCAGCATCTCACGGCTGCGATCAATGCCAGCGTGCCCGCTGTCGATAACATCGTCGCGGTGATTGGCCTCCTGATTAGCCAGTTGGCAGCAGCCAAGCTAGGTGCGGCTGGACTCAGCAAGGCGCTCGGGGCGTTGGCACTAGTGCCAATCGCTCAAGGTGCCGGCGAGTTGCTCGGCGACAAGCTGAGCAAAACCATCGACGCGAATCGCAACCAGGGGCTACGGGCCCTTGAAGAGTCGAACGCCAAGGAAGTGCAATCGTATCGCGACGCTCAGCAGCAGAAAGTCGAAGCGGCAAACTTGGCTAACCAGAAGATTCTGGCGAACACCCGCCAAGTTGCCGACGCGATGAATCGAGCGTTCTCGGCAGATCAGATTGCCAACGCCCTCAACAGCAGTAGCGGCGTGTCAGCGCTCGAAAGCGTCGTCGGCGGTCGCGAGATTGACACAATGGGCAAGCTTGCGGCGGCGACCGAAAGCGTTGTCAATAAAATCGGCGAGCTGAATCAGGCGATTGCGAACGCCGCGACGGCAAGCCAGCAACTCAACACGATCAGCACCGAAGTGGATACGGCTCTGGCATCCGTTCGCGGCACCGGTAACGGCACGACGGGTGAATTTGCGGATGGCTTGCGGGCACAGCTCGCGACGTTGAAGGCCGATCTTTCGGCACTCGCCCAATCGAGCAACATCACTGAGCAAGAACTCTCGGCGGTGATAGCTAAACGTAACGAATTCGGCGAAGCCGCATTGAATGGTGAGAACCCGATCGTCGGCAAGCTTGGATTCGCGCAGGATATCATCCAGCTCGACCAGGCGCTCGTGAAGCTTCAGCAACTCAAGCAGCTACAGGCGACTTCGACGGTGGACCCCGGTCTACAAGCTCAGCTCACGAAGTTGGAACAGGTTCTAGCACAGAACCCCGCCGGCCAGTTCGGCGGTGCAACACAAGCGATGAATGCCGCCGTCTCGCCCGCGCAAGCGATCGCAGCCGCTTGGGAACGTGCTGCCGCAGCAGCGAGGGCCACCGCGACGGCTGCCGCTGGTGGTGGCGGCTCTGTGACTAATCAAGCCTTCGGCGGAATGATGCACCTTGCATCGGGTGGCGCGGCACGCGGCATCGATACCATTCCGGCGATGCTGTCGCCCGGTGAGTTTGTGATGAACGCGCGGTCGAGCCGTCAGTTCTACTCGCAACTTCACGCGATGAACGCCGGACAATCACCAGCCTATCGTGAAAACGGCGGCAGCGTGACTAGCATCGGAGACACGAACGTGTCGATCAATGTGAACGGCGCAGGCGATCCCGGGCTGACCGGAAATGAAATCGTTCGGCGAATCAACCGGGCGCAACGTCAAGGCATCAATCGAATTCAGTAAACGCAAAGGGCCGGTAGCGAATTTCGCTACCGGCCCTTTTTTATTTATGCCGCGACAGAGGCGGCCAAAAGATGGCAGAAGAAGTTTTCAGTCACTGGATTGAACCGCTCGCGTGCGCTGGCGAACGCGGCGTCGGCAATCAGTTCTGCCGCCTCCGCATCACCAGTGCGGGTGGCGATCGACTTCACCAACGCCGCACGGTGGCGATTGCTCAGCTCAGTTTCCGCCGCAGCGGTTCCAGACCGCCATTCGGCGACAAGCTGGTTGTCGGAAAGGGATTCGAGATCGTCGCTCCAGTCTTCCGTCTCCAGCGAGGCGTAGGCATTGGCACGGCGAGCGATCAGCTTCATGGCTTCGACGGTGCCTTGGCGATCGGTGGCGACGTTGCCGAACAGAGTGTCAATCGAGTCGAGGATTTGTTGAGCGGTCTTCATGATGTTGTTCCTTAGATGAGAAGCGAAAAGGCAAGGAAAGTCAGTTAGGTGGGTACCACCCGCCTCCGTAGTAGATGATTGGCCGACGTTGCTTTACGACGATCACGACGACAGTCGTCGGGGCACAGTAATGCTGCTTGACAGCCGGCACCTGACGCATCATTGGCCGCTGAGCGTGGGCGGTCGAGGCAAAAACGACGAGGATAAGAAGAGCGCGGATCATGGTAGTTTATTCAGGCGTGTGTAGTTGGGTGTAACGCGACGCATACAGTGCTGCGTTTTTTGCTTCGAGCGCTCTCAGTTCTTTATTGCGGTGTTCGTGAACGACATGGTTGGCACAATCGGCCAGATACGAGCCGAGCGGGATGGTAAACAGGGCGAACAAAATGAGAACTGGTGATTTCATGGTGTGGACTCCAGAGGGCGGATGTCTATTGCAATCATGGACGCGCCCGCGTCGGCGCCAAGTGACGCTTGTTAAAATAGGCAGACTTCGGGCGCCTATTTGTATGGGTGGAGGCGCCGATGGCGCCTTTGACGCTACAATGAGCGAACCACGCACTAGCCTGAGTGTCCTTTCGAACGATGGTTGCACCGAAGCGTAAATACACGAACACTGCCCGCAAGCTGCAGAGCGCAGCATTGCTTGGAGATACTCTATATGACGCTCCTTCGAACATTCCACGCTTCCGCAAACCAACTCGACCTCTAGTCATATCCAGCACCCCCAAGCTCTTTACCCATCCTCTGTTGTTGAAACAGCAGTTCGATTTCGCTTGGCCTGGGACTAAGTTCTTTCCAGATACTTGCTTCTTTTCTCGCAAACCACCGTGGTACTTAGTTGAAGCCTGCTTGGCTTCTGGCATTTGCATCACACCGTCAATGCTCGCGGAGCTGAAGCCATGGGTCGCCGACACTCCATTCCGCGAGCTATTGTGGGCTGCTGTACGGCGAGAGTCCGCACCGGGCATGGTTGAGCTACTTGCTCCCGCATACGTCCAGTCTTTGCCCGCTTACCAGCACTATTTGGCCCTACTCAAGTATCGTAAGCAAGTCGGCGAGTTAGCAGTTCGGTTACTGGAACACAAATCAAAAAAGGAACCTACAGACGCTCAAATCGACGCCGAGTTGCAACGTCGATTTGGAGCGCGCGGCGCTGAGCTGGCCCGCAAAGGCTGGGACGAACGTGCAAGCCCCAATCGGTTTGTCGATGAGGAGTTTGTGGTAACTGCGACCCTTACGGCAATCATGCTTGGTCGCGAAGTCCCTATCCTGACTTTCGATACCGACGTTCATAATCAGTTTGCAAAGCTGGCACATTTGATTTGCGACGACTACAGGTCAATGCTTGTTGCAGAAGAGTTTCAACGTAACCCTTTTACGTTTGGTTCCCGGAGTCAAATCCTCAACGGGCGAGCTGTTGGCTTGAAACTAAGGCATTCCGAAGTATGCGGCCTGGTTCCGTCCGATCCGTTCACAAATGCCTACTGTTTTCTATTTGGGAACGATTTTCGTGACCTCAGAATCTCGCGCGTCGATGTGAACTTCCCGTTAGATGTGCAGCGACTGCTGAATATAAAACAATCGACGGGTAGAAACACCGACATACTTGGTACTCGGAACTGTAGAGTATCATCACGACGGAATTTTCGGGGAAGCGTTGTCGCAGTCGCAATTATCAACGACGATGATTTGGCCAGAGTTGGCACGCAGATATTCGCATACGAAGATTTGAAAGAAGTGCTCGCGGAAGACGACACCGTTGTGTATCCGGCGGTAGAAGGCATTCACGACAGTGAAGTGAATTACAATCGCGAGTTGGTGTTGCCTGGATTGCCAGGAGATGCCTTTTACATGTCTGAGGAGGCGCGGACAGAAATGGAACAGTCAATGAAGCGTCGTCAGAGGGATGCCGATCGACAGTACTGCATGCCAATTTGTCTAGATATTTAGTAGGACTGGCGTTTTACGGCGTGGGAATGTGTCGTAAGGGAATTGAATGAACTGGCGTCCGTGTGAAGAGAGCTTTTCCGATCCGCTCATGAGGGCGATGACTAACCTCATCGTTCCTCACGAGCAGCGACACCCTGACTTACTGCCCAATCTGCGTGCCGCTTCCGAACTCGTGTTTGCATCTGATTACTCAGGCGAACATTCAGAATCGCCTTTCCAAGTCATCACATATTTGCTCGCAACGAATGAGAGCATTTTTAAGACTTGGAATCCTATTCGTCGATCGATTCGCGAGCAGTTTCTGAAGGATGGACGCCGATTCGCTTTCAAGAACCTCAACGATCAAAGCAAACAAAAGGCAGTCGTTCCTTTTCTGCGGTCAGTAGACGAGATCGATGGCGTTCTCGTAAGTATTGCGATTCACAAGGCGATTGAGCCCTTTGCGAAAATGCACCCCTTCGCGGAGAAAACAGCCCAACTCTGGAAACCAGATGTTTGGGAGAAGTTGCTGCGTATCGGCCATTTCGGTGCTGTTCTGGCTGGCGGACTTACAGGAGCCGGGCAAGTCATACGATGGATGATGGATGATGACGCGATCATTGCGAATGAGCGCTTACAGAAAGCCGGTGGCAACATCATATCGACAATGTTCGCGCGAACTTGCCCGCGCCCCCACGGTCAATTGATGTTTGGCATTGCCAGCCAGATGGATGATGGCCGGCTTGCGGAAGACTTGGTTGCAATCTGTGACCTAGCAGGCGGAGCAACCGCTGAGAACCATTCAGTTCTTGGCCCCGATTTGTTGCCAAGAACAAGTGACTTGCTGGTGCCAATTATGGCTCACCGGTCAACAAAGACTCAGATACTTACGGCATGGCTTTCGTCGTCATCAAGCCGGTTGCAGAAGCTAACAATTGCGGTTCGCCAACACGCTCCGGGTGAGTTGTTGTTGAGCATCGGCCAGCCTGAGATGCGGCCCGACTTAGCGCCAGTTGGAGCGCCGCTATGGCTTCCACCCGATAGGGGATGGAAGAAATCTTCGGAATGGTGGTGGCCAAATCAGTGACGGCAGCCAATCCGCGGACAAACTCGGACAAATGCCCCGCAGCTACGGACGCTGAACCAAAAAAGCCGTGTCCGTAGCTTGTCCGAGAACAGCAGCTAATTAGGACACACTTGAGCTTATCAATCGGTGTTGTATACTTCAGAGAGTCCCGGAAAACACGGGCTTTCTTGACAATCTCACCGACCGCAAGTCTTGCCTCCGAAGCCGAAGGTTACTGGTTCGAATCCAGTCGCGGGTACTATACATGTCGCTTCTGCGACCATCTCCGCGCAGCCCCAAAGCCCCATGGACTGCACATTGGACTGCAGGCCACCCGCCAAAAAACTTTAGTGGGCGGCCCGGGAAGTGGTCGACGTGGCCCTGGACCGGGTTGCCGGAAGAAGCATAAAACCCTGGACCGATAGCGACACAGGGACAGCCCTCGCTAGTCCTAGATTGGCAACTGCGGGACCGCGTCGACCGCAGCCCTAAGCTCTTCGCGACTATTGTGGCTGTAGCTCAACGTCGTGCGGATATCGGCATGTCGAGCCAGCTCCTTGACTACATGCGCAGCCGCCCCTGACTTCCAAGCGCGGCTGACATAAGTGTGTCGGAGTGCATGCCAATCGCGAAATTCGCCGTCAGCATTTTGATAGTCGAGACCAGCCTCCGCCAAATCCTTCTTGATCATGACGTGCGTCTTCCGCTTCTCCAGCCCTGGAAACACTAGCTTGTCCGCTGGCAGGTCACGAAGCGCTAATTTCAAATAGCTGACCAGCTGCGAGGTTAGCGGCAGTGTATCCTGTCGACGACGCTTTGAGTGAGCCGCCCGAATCTTGACGACCGGATGCTCTCCGCTCAGGTCAAAAGAATTGGGAGATACGCTGGCCAACTCGCTCCTGCTCAGGCCTGTCGCAGCGGCGATGAAGTAGGCGAGTGCTCGCGTTGGCCCGTCAATGCCCTCAATGACGCGGTTGCTGGTTAGCGCTGCTTGATAGAGGCCTCGGAATTCGTCATCTGTGTAGGCGGTGCGAGCGTGACGAACGTCAACCTGCTCGTTCTCACACGCCATACCGGCTAGCGGATTGGAATCGATGAACTTGTTCCTCAGCCCCCAGGTCAGGAGTGACTGGAGCGATTTCAGGTATGTGTTGCGGGTGCGGGGCGAGACCAGCGGCATATCTTCCGGCTTGCGACGTGGTGACATAGGCGTGCGGCGGAGCGAGGCGAGCGCTGCCTGCGTGGCGGCCTCTGTGATGTACGAAACGTCCGTGGTTCCCATGATGGCGAGCAGCCGACGAATCCGCATGCGATTGCCGTCAGCTTGTTTCTCTGTCATCTGGCGACTTCGCTGGTACTGCCAGTATGCATCGGCGGTCTCTAACAAAGAGCGAGGCGGCGTCTTAGGTTGAGCTCGCGTGCCAGCGTGTGCAGCAGCGAGGTGATGCTCTCGGAGCTTGATCTCAGCGCCAATCCGGTCATGCTCGGGGCAACCGGTAGAGTAGCGGCGCGGTTGACCAGCGATTCGGAAGGTGATGTACCAGGTTTTTCGGCGGAGGACGAGCGAAGCCATTGCGAAATCCCACGGGATTCTCCAGTCATAGGACAATTGGATCAGGGGCGAGCGTCACGCATAATTTGGGTCAGGACTCGCGACGCTCGCGACGGTAGGCGTGAATGCTGCCGGCCCGCAAGAAATCCTCAATGTCGACAGCACGCCAAAATGGGGTGCTGTTGGGACCTCCTGGGCGGATAGGCGTCGGCAACCTATTCTTCTTCACCCAACGGGTGATCGTCGCGGTCGACTTGTTGAACATGCGAGCCAAATCGTCGGCGGACAACAGGTCAAAATTGAAACTAGCAGGCTTCATTGATTTTCTCCTCAGGGGTTTCTTCGGTGCGTAGGTCAGAGATGCGAAAACGATTGGGCGGATCCTGGTCATGGATCGTAATGCCGTAGTAGACCTTGATCTTGGCTGGGCCAATCCGCTTGTCTGCCTTTCGCACGTCAGGAAATAGCTGCTTCAGCATCTTTCCGAGCTCCCTGACGTTACTAACGTCGCGGCCAGAAAGTCCGTTGCGACGGCACCACAGGTCATAGCTCTCGAACAAGCGTCTCGTCGGAACAATGCCGGCTTCGCTCGCTTCGACGTAGTCTTCCAAGTACTCCAGTGCTGGGTTCGCCAGGTACTTCATCTGCTCAAGCTCTTCGACCATCCTCGGCGGAACAGTAAATGCTTGCGTCTCCCGCAGTCGCCGCAGTCCTTCCATGCTCCAGTTGAAGATGCCGCTGATCTCAGCTCGCAGTTTGTCGCCGAGATAGCGATCTCGTTTGTTGGGCGGCACTGAGCGATCAAACGCGATGATCAAGGCACGATCCCGAATAGCTTTCGAGCGATCTTTGAACCGCGGCATGTGATTGCCGATGAATAACAGCCTGGACTCCGGACGAATATTAATCGCGCTCTTATGCTTGCGGTCGAAGCTTATGCGATCACGGGAAGAAATCGCCTTGATCTGCCCCTCGGCGACGACTGGGAGATTGCCGATGTCCGCTGAGACGTTCAGCAACTTTTCCGCCAGCTCTTCTAACCCGAAATTGCCAGAGAAGCGTTCGAGTCCAAGATTCGAAATATTATCGGTTCCAAGCAGGTACTCTTGCACGTTTGCCACCGTGCTTTTGCCCGTTCGAGACGGTCCCAAGAAGATGCCGAACCGCTCCATGCTGGAATCGAAGACGCAGGTATAGCCCATCCACTCTTGGAGCAATTTGATCGACGGAACGTCGAGCCACTGAGCGAGACAGTCGAGCCACAGCGGGCATTGTGCCGTAGGATCGTAAGCGAAAGGCCGCACTGCCTTGGTGAAGAACCGAGGATGGCAGCGAGTGAAGTGGCGCTTCCCTTTCGCGAACTTGCTGAAGCGAAAGATGCCGTTTTGTAGGAGGACCCAATCTCGAACGCTCGCTTTGTCGCTGAGGATTTGGCGATTCTTGAAGAGGACCGCCTGAGGGCATTCGGTTGGGCCAAGTCGAGGAGCCCGTAGTAAGAACTCCTTGACGGTTTTCCGATAGAACGCAGCTGGCTCCTGCATGAAAACGTCGAACTCGCGGCACAATTCATGTTCAAGCTGCCCTGCGCTCAAGCTGATGTAACGACCATGGTCGGGTGAGTAGCGGTAGAGCGTACCGTTGATCGTGCGGTGTGGTGAAGTGGACGCGTTATTGTTCAGTACCGTAGTGGCGAACTGTGCTGCCAGAACATCATTCTTAGCCAAATGGAGAATCTCCTATTAAATGGCATCGCCGGCTATCGATTGAAGTCGTGATGCACACTGGTGAAAAGCCTGTAGCGACGAAAAAATGGTCGGCCAGCGTGCGAAGCACGCTGACCGACCCTACCGACTAGGCACCGGAGGCGTCGCATGCAGGACTCAGCGACGGCAACGACAGCATCGAATCGATGAAGTCGTCGAAATCGACGCCGAGAGAACCGACTAGGTCCTGAGCCGCATCCTCGCTCAGGAATTCCGCAGCGAGCGCGGCGTTCTCACGGCAGCGGATGACGACGCCGTGCTCCATCCAGAAGTTGCCGCCTCCTTTACCGCCGACGCCGGCGCCGCACGCGGTGGCGACGGCGTTGGTCCGGTGCTGGCCGACGGCGTCAGCGAGGTCGCGCAGCGGACAGTCGTTGCCCTCGTGGAAGGCGGTGAGAATCAGCTCGGCGAACGCCGAGAGCGTCTCCTTCTGGCGGGCGCGCTTCCTACGCGGGGCCGGAACGGGCTGAACGCCACGTTCGGACAGTGCTTTTTGGATATTCATCAGTTTGCTCCTTGAATTTGGGTTACGGGGATCGACGCAGGGCGCACGCTCTGGACGAAGAGGTACTCGCCCTGCCCCGATGAAAATGCCGACGAAGCGACCTGGACAACAAAGTCCTTGCCGACGAAGTCGTCGAGCGAGAGACGAGCGCCGGGAAGCAGTTCCCGGCCAGCCATTTCCGAAAGCAGTTTGATCAGGGAGCCGCCCTGCTTCGCGCTGCGAGAGGTCTGACGGGTGACCTCTTTTCCCTTGTCCGGGCCATATTGGACCTGGAAGTGGAATCGGTAGGCATCGCTGCCCCACCGACTAGTAACCAGCTCGACTTCGTCGAGCCGCATTATGTGGCTGCCCCGCGAGGGAGAGCCGCCGCGAACTACTAACAGTTTCATTTTTTCCCCTGGATAGGAGACTCGGGCAGCGTGCTGGCACGCCGGCGGTATCGAAGTGAAACCACGTTCACTCAAGTACGTGAACGCGATTGCGGCCTCCTCGCTACAGGTGTGCCGTGCGTAAGTTGTTTGGTTGGAATGGGTTAGGGGAATCCGTGGGCTCGCAGTCACACCTGGGGTTGCTGTTGCTGACGGGGCGGTTCGCGCCTTAAGTCATTTGGTTGGAAGACGTTACGAATCAACGAGGGGGGGGTTGTATACCCAGGGGGGGTATGTAGGATGCTTTTTTTCAGCCCCACCCGCGAGTTAAGGTTCGCAGATGCTCACCGCCGAGGAAAAGAAGGAAGCCTTGATTCGATTAAGAAAAGCCATTGGGCAGATGGAGTCACTGGTTTCGAAGATCGAAAACGATGAACCGACTGCAGATATGTCGCACTTGCTGAAGACCGCCATGGGGTCACTCAAAGGTGCCGCCCAATCGATTATTACGGGGCATTTCCGCTCGCTAGTAGACCTGCTAGTTCGGGCGAAGAGTTCCGACGTAAAGAAACTTGGCGTAGAAGACGTTACGCGCGAGTTGGTCAAGTCTGCTGAGGTGTTTACCGGCGCACGAACCAGTGGCCAAAAGTGACGCCGTAATACAGGTGTAGCACTTGGAAATCTGATTGATCGGCAACACATGTCGACGTTACTCGGCAGAGTTCAAAGGCCTCCGTTGCTCCGCTTGTTGGTATTGAGGAGCCGTGTGCGTATGGAATGTGTCTTTAAGGATTCGAATGTCATTGATAATATCGCTTCGGCAACGATCACCATTGCCGTCGAAAGACAGCCCGCGAGGGCAGCAGTTACTACCATCGAGCCTCGAACGCCCTGCACGCATTCAACTGGTACTGGTTTTCTAGAACGACTCTCGGCGCTCGTTGAGCATTTGGCGACGACCACCGTTGGCTTGACTGTTCTGACGAAACGAGATGATCGACCAAAAACGTGAGTCGTAGATATTAACAGCGAGTAAGTAGGGATTTGGCGGCGTCGCCGGTCGGCCTTCGGTTGTCCCTCAGCGAGGGCCCTTAGGGAGTAGTGTCACCCGCCAAGCAGCTAGGCGCTATCGCGAGCAGAACAAACGCCTCTTTTCGCTAAGAATCGCTCGCAAAGCGACGATTTGCTGGTCTTCTGCTTGCCGGTACGGATACAGCGTATCCTGGAGGATAAGTGCAGGGGCATCCTACGGATCGAGAATGGATAGTCGTTAGCTGCTGCCGTGCGGCAGCGCCCCCCCCATTTCTCCGTTGGATTTAGAGATAATCAGGACGATCGCCCGAGGGCGTCCAGGAGAATAAGGACTGCGGGATGGATGCCCCGTTCTCTACGGAGCCCTTTGGCGCCGCCCGGCGATTACCATTTGGTTCAACGTAAGCGAAGTCTTGCACAAGCGTCACGTCGGGGCCGTCGTCAGTCCATTCGGCGACAGCTTGTCCGTCTCGGATTTTCCGGAGAAGGAATCCACCTCGGACGGATTGTCACCGCCGCACCCCATCAGAACACCGGCTGCTACTGCGAGCGCTAGTTTCTGCAACCTTGCCTGAGCACTCATTATCGATTCGTTTCTCTACGCATGCTCCGCTCAACCCACGAGGCGTTCCATATTATCTCAAGCGCCTCACGAAGCCAAAACAGTATGTAGGCAAATCCTGTTGTGGAATCACGATGTCACGTCAGCCCAAAGTCGCGATTTACGCTAGAGTCTCGACCGACGAGCAGAGCCCTGACGCACAGCTGCTTGATCTCCGCGAATACGTCCGCCTCCGTGGATGGGAACAGATTGAAGAGTTCGTCGATGTCGGCGAATCGGGATCGAAGGATAGTCGCCCCGCTTGGTCTGAGTTGCTGACCAAATTACGGCAACGCAAGATCAACGTTCTCGTAGTCTCCGCTATCGATCGCGTCGGTCGGTCGCTCGCGCACCTGGTGAGAATCCTCGCGGAAGTCGGCGAACTCAACGTCACTCTGATCAGTTTGCGTGAGTCTTTTGATTTGTCCACGGCCCAAGGTCGTATGCTGGCGGGCTTATTCTCTGTGCTCGCCGACTACGAATTGTCACTCATCAAAGAACGCACAAAGGCAGGCATGCGATCAGCTCGTGCCAAAGGAAAGCAGATCGGCCCCAAGAAACGGTACTTCGATGTGAAGAAAGCGACCGAGATGCGTGATCGCGGACTCGGGCAAATAAAAATCGCGCGGACGCTTGGAGTGGGCGTTGGCCGAGTCAACGCATGGGCTCGGGATGAGTACATCCCTCCGCCTATTCGAAATCGACTTCACGCGGCCATCAATACACTCGAACCAGATTAGGCAATTGAGAGTTCTTGAACGTGTCAGACGGAGCTAACAGCAATCAGGAGCCTGCTATTTTTGGCCTGATTTGGAGAGAACTCTTTGAACTGCCACTCAGTGGAATATGACCAGCTGCTCGTCACGGTGCTGCGGCAAGCCTACGAGGATGTTTCCAGGAATGCTCTACTCGTAGGGATTGAGTATGCAGTCCTTCTCGACCCGCGGATTCGTCATGTGTTGGAACAAACAACCTATCCTGACGCGCAACAGATCAACCGAGTCCTTGTTCCGCTTGCATTTTTGCTAGGCCGCTTCGAAACGATGACGCAGTTCCGCTTCGGAATCGGCCCCGCTGAAGATCGCATCCCGATCCTTGCGACCTTCCATTCCGATGACAACTGCGGCTACTTCCTCGCGCTAACTTACGAGGAAGCTCATCGGTAGTCTTGGCTCGTCACGCGCGAGGCGAATGATTTCTTTGCCAGAGAAGATTGACGACCCACCCGCCCATTCCCCAACTTCCCCGCCATGGTTACCCCCTTGTAGGTGGATAGGTGCCCAACTCTCTCCCAGACGGAGACCTCCTCTCCCTTCGGAGCTGCGTCTCGCTGGTACGCCTGTTTCACCAGCGCATCAAGGCCCCGATCGCCGCGACGCCCCGCACTTTGAAATGCGATCCGGCATCGGCATTGATGTTTGGCAGCCGACTGCTGGAGTTGTCGAAGGAGTTGGCCGCAGCAGCCAATGGCACGGAAGACGTCTTGCTGAGCCGAGCAGCCATGGCGATTGAGGAGTTGGGGGAGTGGCTGGTGGCGAATGCCGAAGCCGACCTCCCGGCCGCAGCCGATGCACTCGGCGACCGCTTGTATGTGCTCTGCGGAGATGCGGTCGCCAGCGGGATTCCACTCTCGGAAGTGTTTGAGGCTGTGCACGAGAGCAACTGCTCGAAGCTTCCGCTCGTGACTACTGCGTTCGGAAAAGCCTTCAAGGGCCCCCACTACAAGACGCCAGATCTCGAATCACTTCTCGCTCACGATGCTGCGTTGCGAGCAGAGCATCCAGACGCCAACGAGCACGACATCCCGGAATTGTGATGCAGCCTCGCTCTCTTCCAACGCCAAGTGCGCCGGATGGCAACCCCGGGAGCGCGTCAACTTATCTTCATTACATTCACGGGCTCGACAGCGAGTTGCGCGAGTTATGCTTGCGTTGGGTCCAAGTCTGTCGATTCACCCGCCAACTGCCTGCCGGGTGGGAGTTCTTCGCAGGACGACTCGCCAGTCTCGGCATCGATCGACTTGGGCTTACCAATACTCGTGTTCTAGAACTGCTAGAGGCGGTTGCCGGATCGGGAGTACGCATCCCCGAGACCGAGTGGAAACTCCGAGTCGCTCGCCCCTGGTTCGCTCTTATCGAACCGATGGGCGACGCTCAATTAGTCCTGCCGATGCATTGGCTCGAAGGGCTAGAACTGCACGACACAAGTGAGAGCGTCTGGATCGGCAAACGGGCACTGGAACGTCCCCTCTGTCCTGATCCGTTTGCCCACCTTGATGAAGAGGGCGCCGGTGCTAGTAGAGAGACAAGGAAGATTGATTGGTCAGCGTACCAGTCGCACCGCTACGGCTGGCAGCGACGAGACGTGGCCGGCTCGCCCGATGTTACGGAGGCACATTCGTGATCGATCCCGATGTCGAGGCCGACTGGCTTCAAGATACTCTTGCCGAATTGGCCCAGAAGATACGGCAGCCCGGAGTTAGTACAGCCCAGTTGGCGGAATGCGCGTCGGTGCTCGAACGGATTGTCGACGATCTGCGGGGGACGCAGCCGGTAGAAACGCCTCCAGTCCCTGCGAGAAGCGGTCGGACGCGATGGTGGCTGACAGTCGCCCTCGGCTTCGGACTATTCCTGATGCTGCGGCGAATCTTCAGCAACGACCGCAATTCCTAGCCTGATCACCTTCAATTCGGGAGTCGACGTTGCAGCGCCCTAAAGATCTCAGCCGCGATGAACTAGAACGCATCGTCAACGAGTTGCAGCAGGCTCTCTACCTGCGGTATGACGAAGAGGCGGATGAATTCCTCTGGGATCCGGCGAAGGAGTGGAGCGGGTTCGACGTCTGCGACGCAATGGGTGATGTCCTCGGCGAATTGTCGATGGTTCCTGAAGAGGTCAAGCCGTTCGAGTAGTGCGGCGAATTCGACGACTACGACATATACAGTCACGGCGGAGGCTGGCAGCTAGTCCCCCTCCGCCGTTGATGTTGATGCCGTCAATTTCGAGCTATTCGAGGGCGTCCTCGACCGTGTCGAACGCCTCTTCGGCGTCGTCTATGTACTCGATTTGCAACTGGGCCAAAAGTTCTTCGCGCGACATCTCGCTGTAGCCTCTGTGCCCCGACCAGAGAATGTCGCCGAGCCAAGCCTGCAAATCCCTGGTCTTCTCTTCGCACATTCCTTCGACCAGCCGTTCATGAAGGATGCCGGCCAGCTCTAACTCTACTGAGTTAGGTTTGCCTTCAACGGTCGGTTCGGCGACGACTCGATCCTCCGCCCAAGCGACGAATCCCTCCTGCGTGAGCGGATGGGTCAGCTTCTCTTCGATCTCTTGCATCTCGACTAGAGCCGTGCCGGGGAAGGGCAGCCCGAACGAATAGGTGAGGCGCAGTTTGTTCTGCTTAAGATCTTGCGAGTCTATGCGACCGTCGACGCTCAGCAGCACGCCATCGTGAAGAGTGGCGAGAAACCCCGTTGCAACTTCGTGCGGACTCGTTGCGTCGGTGCGGAACTTGCCGTAAAGCTCGCTTCGCTGGCGTTTGGGATCGTCGGGCGTCAGGTGGGTGGTGCAGTTGAATCGACGCAATGGGCAGCTCCAAAAGGTTGAGGAGAACTGCTTCTTTTAGCACGAGCTGACTGACGAGATTCCCCAAGCCGGGCGATCGAGCCATTCCCAAGGGACCATTTGAGAACAATTGTCCTCAAAGGTGTGAGAATGGTTTCGCCACCGTCGTCGAGAACATGCCGTCGGGCCACCTTTGAGAATAGTGATCGGAGCCGGAATCTTTGAGAATAGGCGAGCTGCTCTATCCTTCAGTCAAATCACAGCGTGAACTTCGAGATCGACCGTCCTGCGATCAGCCCCTTGGCCTTCATGACACTCGGGCTGGCGACGTTACTAATCATCATCGTCGAACATCTCGTCAACGATGTCACCCATCTCGTAGTGTAGGTCAGTGGCGGCGACCCACGCGTTTAGCTGGAATGCTTCGGCAACATCATTCAATCGTACCGGTGAGGTGGCACTGCCGTGGTAGATGACGCCCCTACCCTCCCCTGTGTCGTACAGCACGCGGCCGCGGGGAACGCCAAAGTACTCGTCGGAGGGAGATTTGTTAATGCTCCAGCAGATCTTCGGCCACTCGCGCCAATGCTCCAGGTCGCTGTCCAGCAGATTCCCCGTGCGTGAAACGCATTGAGTCGGTGGATGCGACACGGCCACGAGCGTCGCACCGTTATCCCACCAAATACCAATGAGAGGTTTACTCTATTCCATGACTAACTCGTTGTTCTCGACCGGCGGGACTACACCATGCTCGACGTATGACACGACATTAGATTGCTCCAGCCATAGTTCTAGCTCCGTGCCATGTATTTGACGCCGCGTTCGAACAGGGCGTTTCAGACCGCATTGATGTCTGATCGCACCGTTCGCGTTAAGGCAAATCTCGGGCATGAAACTTAGACCCCCAGTTAAATGGCATGGCGGCAAGCACTACCTTGCTTCCCGCATCATCGAACTATTTCCAGAGCACCGGATCTACCTTGAACCCTTCGGTGGTGCCGCGTCCGTGCTACTCAATAAGAAGCCTGTGGACGTCGAGGCGTACAACGATCTCGACCCACGGATTAACCGGCTATTTCGTGTGCTTCGCGACGAGGGGGATCGGTTTGCCGCTAAGCTCGCATTCACGCCTTACTCTGAAGCGGAGTTCGAGGCCTGCCAAGAATATTCCGCCTCGGCTTCAGATCTCGATATGGCTGTGTGCGATTTCGTGAGATGGCGGCAATCATTCGGCGGGCAAGGCAAAACGTGGAGTTGCACGACGACGCGTGCCCGCGGCGGCATCGCCGGAGACGTGAATGCTTGGTGGTCTGCCATCGAAATGCTGCCTGAAATTATCGCCCGCTTGCAGTGTATCCAGATCCTGCATCGCCCCGCGATCGAGGCCATTAACAAGTTCGACTATCCAGAGGGGCTGATTTACTGCGACCCTCCCTACGTTCACGCCACTCGTGCTAAGGGTAGTAGGGCAATCTACGAGTTCGAAATGACCGACCAAGACCATCGAGACTTAGCGGCAGTTCTGATGCGGTGCCGGTCTAAGGTCGTCCTCTCTGGATATCCATCGGAACTGTACGAAGAACTATATGGAGATTGGAGGTCGGTTGACTTCGATATCGCCAATCATGCAGCAGGAGGAAACTCGAAGCGTCGGATGTTCGAACGCGTCTGGATGAACTTCTAAGCGGCCAGAGCTCGTTGTCGTTGCCTTGAGCAAATCTCCTGTACGACGCGGCACGTTGGTTGGAACAGCTCGCCCGTCGTTACTAAAAACTGCGCATCGCTATCCCCCAGCCAACCAACCGGCCCCCGTCAGGAGTTTGCAGTTATCCCTGGCGGGGGCCGAGCTGTATTCCACCGGAGAAACTGCCATGTCTAGAGAATCGAGTATTGCCCTCAGCAAACTTCGCAGCAAGTTCTTGCTTCAACCCGTCTCGCACTGCCCCTTCCGCGTGATTTCCGTCCTCCTCTCGCACTGCAATCGCGACACGTACGAATGCTGGCCATCACAAGCAGCAATTCAGCGGGCATCCGGCTACGGACGGTCTGCAGTCAACCGGGCTCTACGCACCGCGAAGAAGCTACAGCTATTTCATAGCGTGACGGTGGGAGCTCTGGAGATGCGGTTAAGACATCCCAAGATCAACGCAAATAGTAAGCACCGTTACACGATCTACACGCTCAACCCGAAGGCACCTGCCTGGAAGGACTACAAGCGAATCAATCAAGAGTATGCAGGACATTGCATGAGTGCCGCCGGATATGTCCATGGCACGACACGCTGAGTATGTCCGCTAGGGATGCAGGAACGTTTTCAATCTAAAAGACAGGTCTCCCCTTCAACCTCCCTTTCATTTTGAAAACCGCACCGTCGAAGTGTGGCCGCAGCCCCCAGCGGAGGCCACTAACTTCGACAATTGCGGAATCTCAGTGCTTGCGATAGCCGCATAACCAGCAAGCTAGTTTGAGAAGTTAGGCCCGTTGAAGACCAGAAGGATCAATAACCTAGAACTTCGGAGAGTCGATAACTTCGCGAGCCAGCTCCTCATCCGGCCCAATGCAGCCCGAGGGGCTGCATGCCGGAAGGAGCACTCGCGAGAAGGGTAAATATCTGAGACCCTCGGCCGCACGGAATTCCAGCCGTCGGCATTACTCACAAGGACACATAATAATATGACAGTTAATGAACAGAAAGTTGAAGCGCTCAAGTGGCTGCTAGATGGAGGCGGTGGGAACGGGGTATGGATAAATCAGCTGCGGAAGCGATGGAGAATCCGAACCTGTAAAAACCCTTTCAGCCC
Organism: Lacipirellula parvula; assembly: GCF_009177095.1. Taxonomy (NCBI): domain Bacteria; kingdom Pseudomonadati; phylum Planctomycetota; class Planctomycetia; order Pirellulales; family Lacipirellulaceae; genus Lacipirellula; species Lacipirellula parvula. Next base: position 4,537,664 of record NZ_AP021861.1, on the reverse strand, counting down.
AAAGGAGTGGAATAGACTTGTCGAGGCCTGGGGAGAGTCTGCTCGGTTCAAGAAAACGTCTCAGCCCCTTGATCTTCCATTCGACCCGAGAGGTAATAGGTACACATCCCAGGAATTCGAAGAACTTAAACGAAGCTATCCCCTGATCAAGCCGGCTCAATTGCTCGATCGCTACCCCTTACGGGCACGCTGGTCCCAGGATCTATCGTACTGGGTAGAGAACAAACTGACGCTCCACTACCCAGTGATTGAGGTCTGGGATGATTGGAAGTTCAACTGCCATCGGCTATGCCCGGATGAGGACGAGGTAATTTCACGAGTGCTGATGACCCTAGCGATGGAGCGATCAAACAAGAAAGTCGGACGCGAGATCTGCAAAATCTATCCCGCCCTCGTGAGGCCGGGGGGCATTCCTAGCGAACAATGCGAACGTAGTGCGCCGTGACGCATCACCACCGCCTTCGCGTAGCGTCCGCAGAGGAGGCCTCCGTTTGGCTTTCTTTGCGTTTTCGGTCGCGGGCGAGGGAGAGGCACGCATTCCAAAGGAGGCGTAACGGGACGCAAAGAAGAGGCTCACGCGGCTATCATCTTCTATAGCAAACACTCTCTGGGGAGGGCTGCAGCTTCGCGATCTTACTCGCGGAATCGTATGGAATTACATTAGCCGCTACCGACTTTCCAGAGTTAGATCGAGCGTTAATAATTCCACGCACAGATACTGCTTCAAGAGTGCAATGGTGACGCGTTCCCGCGCCTTCTGCACGAGGGCTCTGACCCCCTCTTTTGCAGTAGCGACCGCATCAACGCGGTTTGCCTAGCAAACGCAACGACGGGAGTAACGCGTCGGGATGACGGTAGAAGTCAGCTGCCGTCCCTAGGAAGCGGTCTGTCCGACAACTAGCCCCCGGGGAACGATTAGTGCGAAGCCGAACATCCATATATCCGCTGATCACCAGTGCTTCCACTCTAGTTAACGAATTATTAAGGGGGATACTTGGGAATCGGCTGCACATGCATCATTTTCCCGTCAAGCGAAAGGTAGCAACACTCCCAATCGCCAATTCCTCCTGTATCAGCGTCTTTGAGGTAGACGAGGGTACTCCATTTGATTGTGCTTCTCATCCCGAATGCGTTTGATGCTTCCACCTCTCCGATCGCCCGCCATACACGAGGATTGTCTTTCAGCGGCTCGGCCATGGCCCCGAACCAGGGAAATTCCGCCGCGCCCGGATGTTGCAGCGAATTACGAACGAATTCCTGCGAAGCGACGATTGCCTGCCCTGCATCGCCCTCGCCTTTGGATATAGGCGGACTGATTGCAACCATCAGCGCGGCGAAGCCCACGACTACTAGCCCCGTGAAGACAATCGCCACTGGCCCAGGATGGTATTTAGGTTTTCCTCCCATCTTCACAAGGCGGTCTGCGATCGCTTGAGCGACTGAGAGTTCGGTCCCCAAGCGGCGGATGGCGTCGTCGCTCGGATGTAACCTAATGATGCGGCCCACCTCTTCTTGAAGCTGAGCTTGAGTCTTTCGTAACGCCTTGAGGGTTGCGGTCACAGCGAATGTTTCGAACTTGTTCTTAGCAGCTGCGAGTTCTGCTTCACCTTTTGCGATCTTATCGTCAATGCTGGCTAATTTGGCGTATCGCTTCCCAGCCATGCTCGCGACGACCGCGAGTCGGTGTGCCTTAAGACCGATGGCTCTTTCCGCCGCGGGGAGGTCGATCGTTTGAAGCTGTTTTAGAGTCGAGGGCGCTGCCGGCGCTGGAGGAGAGGAAGCAACTGGAGTTGGGGTGCTAACTGTGGTGAACAGCCCCCGAATGCTTCCTGCTTCGACGAACCGGTCACTCCCCTCGCGACGTACTTTCATTTTTGGCGTCAGCTTCCCATTGCGAGCCAGTTCTCGAATCTGAGCGTCCACGAACGGCCCCTGTTCTCTATCTCCTACACTCACGAACCAGTTGGCCATGCTGATTTCCTTCTTGAGGCATTATTGGGCGCAATTTGAGAAGTCTTCTAGCCGCACCTGAATATCGACTATAGTCGACAGACATTCCCGAACCAAGACTTGATACTCCCGGCATGGCCAAACGCCGGGACACACTTCTGATCGGAGGAGTTTTGCGAGATGCCCGCCTCAAGGCGGGGATGACGCAGGAAGCGCTCGCATTCGCGGCCGACGTCGACAGGACGTACGTTTCTTATCTGGAGAATGACCAGAAATCTCCAACGCTGGAGATGCTGGTGAAGCTCTGCCGAGAACTCAGTTTGCCGGTGTCAGAATTGATCAAGCGGGCGGAAAAAGCGGGAGGTTAGTTGCACGGCCCCCCTTCCTTGCCCCACTCTCTCCGAGCTGAGACAGTGTAAGTCGCACTTGGACCCAATCTTCACGCGCGCGACTCTAATTGCATCGACCTGATGATTGATGGTGTCTCGCTCCACGCGAGACCGAAGCGCCCCGACTTTAGTTCAGTACTAAGCTTCCGAGGATCGCGCGTAAAGGCCAGTTGGATGTTCACATGAATCAGCTAGTCACCGCGTTGGCAATTCAAAGATGGGCAAATCAACTCACTTCGCGATCAACTCTCCCGCTCGTACTACGCCGTCTCGCGCATACGACCTTGGCAGATATTTCTGAGATCGACTTTCCCGTTGGTGAATCGACCCAGCGATCTGGTTTTGACGGGACCATTACGTGCGAGGCGGGAAATGCCTGGGTACCAGCCGGCAAGTCTGTATGGGAGTTCGGCGTCAACAAAGGCGTAAAAAGTAAAGCCGACGATGACTTTGAGAAGCGCACGCAGGAAACATCACCAGCACATCAGACCGAGTCCGGCTACATTGCAGTCACCCCTCGACATTGGAAGAACAAGAAGAAGTGGGCTGACGAGCAAGCGTCAAATGGGTGTTGGAAGGAAGTTCGCGCATACGACGCAGATGACATTGAGCAATGGGTAGAGACAGCGCCGGCCGTTGGAGTTTGGTTTGCGCAACTATTAGGCCTTCAACCGTCGGACACCGATGACATTGAGCATCGATGGAAGGCGATCATCGAATCGACCAAGGTTTCCTTACAGCCGGAAGTTTTTTTGACGTCTCGCGATGCGTCAGAAAAGCAATTCAGTAAATGGGCGTTTGGCGATTCGCAATGCCTGACGTTCGCCAGCCGTTCCCCATCCGAGGTTATAAGCGTCTCCTGCCGGGCAGTGTCAATACGAAGCATCCGATTCCGAGTACGAAAAGAATCAAGACGAGACTCCAAGCGCATATAAAAGCCCCCCAGTGATCAGGAGACTCGGACGCTAGCGATATCGCAATGCCGACGGCAAACAAAGTAACCAGCAATCCATTTAATCGCATTGTCCAAAACATGTTCGATCTACCGACATGATCGTACTCCGACCACTGGCCAGCCACACCACGTCTGAGCGTTTTCGCATACTTGTATGTGTTGTACGTGAGGCAAACGATCGTAGCGAAAATCGCTATCCCAAGCAGTAATCTAATTGAACCGTAGTAGTGGAGATCCCATAACACCCAGCAGAACTCCACAGGCATGCTCCCTCCAAGTAGTAAACCCCAAATTAGATAAGGCGATCTGCCTAGTTTAGACATGGATTTATTCTCACAGTTACCCAACGGCGCGTTGGCAAGCGTCGAAGCCATCGCCTAATTCACTATCAGATAACTCAAGTTGGCCGATAAGCGCGCCCACGTCAAATAGGAAATCACCGAAATAGCAACCTATGGCTGAGCCGATGGAGCATCCGAAAACTGGACCGCCTATAAGCACTAGTGGCATTCCAACTAGACCGCCCACTAAGCAACCTACGGCGCACCCAGCTGCTGTCCCGACCGGCAACGATAAACAATCGATACCGGTAAGCGCAGCCGAGGCGAGGAATGATGAATCTTGGACTGAGCCACATCCACAATATACGCGAAAACTAGTCAACCCATTGCAGAGGCAATCAGCCAATTCAATTACAGGATTAGCACCAACTGGAGGATAAGGCACGATATCCAATAGCCCTGCCAACCAGCATGCGCAGTCCACCGCATCCCTCCCCTGTCCTTTCTGGTTGGCGAATTCACAAGCGTCGTCGACGCCAAAGCGACCTGAAGGATCAAGGAAACGCGTTGGGACGTTCCAGCAGTAAAGATACTTATTGAGACCGGCAAAAACCCCAGCAAGATCGTGGGACACCCAGCGTACCGTCGCTTGGCTATAGTAACGAGACCGGACATAGTACTCGTCTAAGCCGCTGTCAAAGTGATATCCCGATCTACCACCCCAGCGAAAAGGGTTGACAGTGGTTCCTGACGCATAGATTGGAGTTCCGTAAGCTTTGTACCTATAAGAATCGCTAATGCTTCCGGTAGAACTAGTTAATCCAATGACGGATCCCAATGCATCTGATAGTGCGAAATGGCTCGAGGTGCCGCCGCGATTAAGACTCAATAGCTTTCCATACGACCGGGGGGCGAGCGTGTATGTAGCCAAAATTGCATCGTCCTCGTTGGATTCTGTCAAGACGTTCTGCAGGTCCCAAAGGCTTTTGGTGATTCCACCCTCGCTTTCCCTCGTGACGCGCAGCCCATACGCATTGTAGCCCATCGTGGTGACGACGTTACCCGGTTGCGTCACCTTGACTAGATGACAATCATCATTCCAAGTGTTGACCGTTGTTCCGGCCGCACTCGCTTCTTGCGTTAGATTGCCAGCGTTATCGTATGAATATGACGTAGTAGCGCCTGATGGATCAGTACTAGTGGTTAATTGGTTAGAGGGATCGTAATTGAAGGTCGTTCGTAGTCCATCGGCAACTTCTACTTTTCGATTTCCAACGCTGTCGTACGAATGTGTGATTTGGTATGCGGCGATTCCCGTGCGATGTTCATGAGTCAAGCGATAGGTGGTGTCGTAGATAAATGTAGTCACACTCCCATTATGCTCTGCAACCGCAGTTCGATTACCCACGTTGTCGTGTTGATAAACCACCTGATCCAGAATTCCGGAGCCTTCTAGCTCGAATTCCAGCCAATCTGATAAATCCATTGCGACCCAGTCAGGCAATTCCCAATTGACCCAATTGGCGTTGCTCGATGTATCTCGCCAATAATCGATTTGAGTCAGCCGTCCGGCACCGTCATGCGTGTTGGACGTCTGCATTCCGTTAGCGAATAAAGTGGACTTCTGCCTGCCAACCTCGTCATAGGTAATAGTAGTCCGCTCAGCGAATGGGTTATCAATCGCTGTCAATTGCTCGACGGCATCGTAAGCATATGTGAACCTACCGCCGGTCGGCTCTACCATGCTTGCCCGATTCCCAGCGGGATCGTATCCATACGTAATCCGCTGTCCGGAAGGAGTAACTGCAACCGAAAGACGATTAAGTGCATCATATTCATAAGCGGATGCCCCACTGCCGTCGATCATTGTCAAGCGATTGCCCATCGAGTCGTAAGTGAAAGTATATCGCAATCCACTGCTAAAAACTTGCTCTGTCTGGCGCCCGACTGAATCGTAAACGTAGGTGATTCGCACATTTCGAGGATCCTGCTTCGACTTCAGCTGGACAGTTGCAGAGTAACTGAAGCTGGTGCGACGCCCTAATGGGTCAACTTCAACGGACACATTCCCACCTGCGTCGTATTCGAAAGTTGTGCGATACCCATTGGCATCCTGCAGAGTCTCGCGGCGGCCGGCTAAATCGTATTGCATCGTCGTACGGCATCCGAGGGCATTGACAATAGCCTGAGTGCGACCAGCGGCGTCATAAACAGTTGTCGTGCGATTGTTCTCCGCATCCCAGATCGCCAGCCGACGGCCCGCTGCGTCGTAGGCGAATGTCGTGCGGAAGCCGAGCGGATTTTGCGTCCCAGTAACTCTTCCGGCTGCGTCGTATGACATCGTCGAAACGTGACCTTGGCCATTCAAAACGCTGATGCGACGATTGAGAGGGTCGTAGGTGGTAGTGGTGCAGTAACCCAAAGGATCTACCGTTGCGACGACATTGCCAACGGAATCGCGCTGGGTCGTCGTTGAAAATCCTCGCGAGTTTTGCACGGCAACTCGCCTTCCAGCCGCGTCATAGCTGTAGGTCGCTCGGTAGCCGAGCGAATTTATATCGGATTTTAGGCGTCCAACGCCATCGTAGTTGAACGTAGTCGCATAGCTGCGGGAGTTCCAAATCGCTTTTTGCCGCGCCGCAGCGTCATAATTGAAGGTGGTGATCGCTCCAGAAGGCTCCTCGAGCGCTTCAACGCGATTGAGCGGCGTGTAAGATGTTGTGGTTCGCTGGCCGAGCGCGTTTTCTAAACTCGTTCTGCTCCCTCTTAGGTCGTATTGGAATGTCGTGACATTGCCCCTTGCATCCATCTGAGCACGAGGCCGGTTCATCGAATCGTATTGCGTTGTAGTACGATATCCCAGCGGATTCTCGATGGACCTCAGATTTCCAGATGCGTCGTACGAGAGCGTCGACACGCAGCCCAAAGCATTCACAACTCCGACGACACGCCGATTGGCGTCGTATAATTGAGTGGTAACACTTCCAAGCGGGTTTTGCATAGAGTTTGAGTTTCCTAAACCGTCGTAGCCGAATGTGGTGCGTTCACCAAGGCCATTGACTGTGGCTCGCAGACGATTCATTTCGTCATACTGAAAGGATGTACGCACTCCAAGTGCGTTCTCGATACGCGATATCCTGCAGTTAATCCCATAAGTAAATGTTGTCGCGTAACTGCGAGCGTCAATTTTCCGAACCACCCGATTCATGTCGTCTCGGATGAAGGTTGTGATATATCCCGCAGCATTCTGAATCGACTTGCGTTGTCCGTTTTCGTAGGTAGAAGTCGATACTTCCCCGAGGGCGTTTTGCGTAAAATCGCGATTGCCAAGGGTGTCGTAGTGAAAGGTGATTCGTTCTCCCAAAGGATTGATTTTTCCGCAGACACGGCTAAGCCCGTCGTAGACATAGGTCCATCGATTGCCAATCGCATCGCGAAGCTCAGTTCGCTTAAACCCATCCCATGTAATTGTGCTGCGATTTCCACGTGCATCAATTAGAGACTCTACACGATCGCTTGCGTCATACTGAATTGTGTAAACACCCCCATCAGGGTTAGTGACCGAGTCGAGGACGCGTGCTGAAGACAGCAATTGCTTGTACGTGAAGGTAGTGAGATAACCTCTCGGGTCTTGGACGCCGGCAACAATGCCGTTGTCCCAAATGAAGGTGGTCGGCAACCCTCCAATTGTCTGGCAACTCGCGACGTTCCGAGCGCTATTGTACTTTATCCATGTACTCGTTGATTCGCTTAGCGAACCAACCATCTCGACGACGGCGTTATTCCAGTCCAAATAACTAATTGATACGACTGATCCGTCAGCGTGAGCAATCTGATTGCACCAGCCACTGCTGTCATAGCTGTATGTCGTTGCATGCTGAGCTGGATCGACTATCGAATTTAGATGAATAAAATCCTCGCCGCCAACATCTTGCGTGAGATAGTTGAACTGCGTGATGCAACCTTCCGGCGTCGTTGTGCTGGCCAGCTTTCCAGCGGTCACAGTGAATAGAGTTTCCCGACCGTCTGGTAGAACGATCGACGCAATTTTTCCATTCCCGTCGTAGCTTAAGGTTGTCCGTCGATTGCTGGGATCCAGGATAGATCTCATCCTCTCAGGGGTGCCGTCGTACATTACGGTCCATTTCGCGCCGCCGGAACTAGTAATGGAAGACAGCCGATGCGGAGATGAATTATCGAACTGCAGGGCAGTTCCATCGGGTTGAGTCGCGACGAAAGTACTGGTGCCGGAATCTCCGCTCAATGCAAGCGGGATCTTTGGGGGCGGCAGGTATGCGCCTGCCGTCGTGGCGCCATAGTTGAGGCGTAGTCCGCTTCCATTCGTCAACGACACAACTGACTCTGAAGGATCGCCTTCAATTCTCAGCTCCAGTGCGTTGCTCCAGCCAAACCCGTAAGCGGAATCTTGGTTTGCATGTACTGAATTGTACATGAGGGACAACGGAGGTTGAAGCGATCCCGCGTCAGGCGGTGCAATCCTGTAGGTCGTAAATCCCCACGCTGGACTCATCCCAGCTGGGCCGGTTTGAAGCGAGGGGATTACAGGCCGAGTAATGTCTCGCACATACTGAAATAGTCCCGCCAAATCCGACAGTGCATTGTCTGAGAAAGTCCCTCTCGTCGGGGTGGAATTGCAATCGCCGCTGTTGCAGTTGCCGCCTCCTGAGCTGTCAGAGCCTCCAGAAGAGGCTGATCTATATTCGGGGCACTGCCAGGTAAAACTCGGACAACATCCGAATATTTCGATCAAGTGGGGGGAGACTTCAACCTCACATGAGCTGCACTCGTCGCTTTCGCCGGATTCACACCCGCATTCACTGTCGCTCTCTTGGCAGCAAGTGGTCGGCGCTCCAATGTAGGGCATCGGAGGGCAATTTGCTGATTCTTGAGCGCAAGGTATAGTCTCAGCGCAAGTTGTAATTTTGTAACACTCCCTGTCGGACTCTCCATGCATCCCATAGACAACAGCGGAGCCCGCTGGTGGCTCGCAAGCCTCACACATGTCGCAGTCGCCATATGGAAGTACATGACTGTCAAAGCATTCAATTGACGAGGAAGGCTGATGTTTGAAGTAGCCGAAGCTGTACACGCCACCGTTCGTCATCCCCGCGTGCTGATCGATTCCAGTCAGCCCGTAAATAGCTAAATTTACTAGCGGAGCCTGAATCGCTATGTCGCTGCCACCCCAATACGCGCACGATACTTGCGGATGCGAAGTCGCCCAGTTGCATGCCTCAATACCGCCCGCAAAATACTCCAACTCCAGCGTACCGTAGGGGTATTCCGTACAGCACTCAAGGATGTTGTTTGTGAGTTGCCCGACAACGAACGCTAACTTGGTAGGCGTCCCATTGCGACAGAGAGGACACGCACAGAAGTACCCGCATTCGATGTCTGACATGCAATTTGCTCCTTCTCGCTCTACTCCGCGTCAGTAGCATGCTTGGCAACGTAATCGTAGCAAGCTGCGCACTCCTTCATTGTCGTCTGACGGTGAGCACTGTGGTTACAGTTAAAGACCTTTGTCATTACATTACCCCGGCATGTTTTGCAGGGACGGAGTTCTTGGAATTCACCAAGGTATTCGCAAGGTCCAGTATGAATTGGGAGTTCTCGATACTTCCGAAGATTTGCGGGCATCGGCAAAGCTGCTAGAGAACACACACGGCACAGCTCTGCAGTTACATGGCTGTGTTGCGAAAATACTTGTGGGTGAGCACAGAAGTAAACTCCGGTATTCGGCCTGACGTCGTGACGAGCTGCGCAAGCAGGTAAGCGAGTGTCAAAGCGTGGATATTGTCGCGTGATTGCGACGGCACTATGCGATGCGCATTCATGAAAGGAGGCGCTAGAGGCATCCGGCGTGCCAAATTGCGTCGTATCAGATGACGATAATGCATTTTGCAGAGCCGAAAGCACCACGTCTAGCAAGCCGAGTCGATCTGCGGGTATACTTTCGATCCAATCTTGCAGGGTTGCTGTGTCTATCGCCGCGGCTTCGTTAGCCAACCACCCATGTATATTGCTGGCCAAGATTGAGCACAAGCCAATCGTGACTGCGCAGCCTGCTGTTTTAAATCGGATCGAGTCGATTCGCTCTCCTTGCATTCGGAGATAGAAAATAATTTCTGGCGCGATCTCAGAACTGAGCACCCCTCCAATATGCGTGGCTTCTTCGTCTGCGCCAAAATTACTAGGACTGCGCAAATGCGCTAGCAGCAAAGGCGAGTATCTTGTTGTGCCCATACGAAGCTTTAGAGTGAGTGAGAGAGCACGCCGTTATGCGAGATTTTTTCATCACCAACGTTTTGATAGGGCCTATGCTCGATTGGCTGGTATAGGGCTAGTCGATTAATATCACCGTACTCCTCAGCCAATGCGCGACATAACGCCTCTGGCAGAATCCCCTCCCAGGGCTGGTTAACTGGCGGTTCGACACGGCCACGGATCTTGTGGAGCGGCATCCCGTGCACGTGGTCGTCTTCTCGTGTAATTTGAATGACATTCTGCGGGTCGTATTTAAACGGCATTAGTCCGAGGCTTGCGTGGAGTATGTCCAGAGTCTCTTCGGGCCGAGCGGTCAGTGCGCGATAGGGAACTATGAGCAATCGATCTCCAACGCCACGGGCCAGGGCATCTCTAAGCCGTGCAAACGAGAGTCCCAAGACAGAACCAGAACTCAATAGTACCTCCGCACGTCCCTGAACCGTCTGGCATTGATAGAATGTTGGGCCAATTGCCTCGCGGTACTCAATGCTCCGTTGGCGATACAGTTTTTCAAACGACGCAACGATGGCCCGGACGTCTCGTACGGTGACAATGAGTTTGACTGGACGGCCAAGGGCTTCCTCCAAGGGTTCTATATATTGCAGCCAGCCTCGCGATTTGTCGAAAACGGTTTGGCCGGAAAGCAATTCATTCTCGAAATATCCCGCCATCAATCCTTTAAGGGCGCCGAGAATCCGCGGCTTAACCTTTTCAAGTCCTTGAGCCTTGAATTCGATGAATTCAGGCCAGCGGTTTTTGAGCTGCACGAACAATTCAACGAGGCCGCTTGTCGGCGTGACGTGGTGAGATGGGTTCTGCCCGAGGAGATTCAACAGCAGCGTTGAACCTGAACGAGGCAGACCGGCGACAAAATGGATTGGAATTTCCATTGGTTAGGCGTATCGAATAATTATTGTTTGATAGTCAAGTCTGGAATTGCGACGCCTTGCTTATGCTTTTCAACGACCGATTTAAGCGACCGGTATAGCTCCGCCACTTCCGCCGCGTCGCCTCCTAATGCAGCTGATATGGCCGTAGGGCCATGTCGATCGGAAATTTGACGGAGCTGAAGCAGCGTGACTTCTACCTGTTGGAACGTTTGCGCGAGCATCCGCTTGATCCGTTGCGCGCCTTGATCCGCCGTTGGTTGTGCGGGAGCGAGAGTATTTAGAACGCCCATTAAAAACTCCTAGTGTTGGATGCTAATAGATTGTATTGAGTAATTGCATGGAAAAGGCCGATGCAGAGGCTCGCCAATTGAGTCGCTAAACTGCTGCGTCAGCCGCTTCGCTTGCAAACACGGTCGCTGTCCATCGAATGTTCGTGCTAGCCGCGCCTGTGACGGCAATCTTCAACGATTCGTTAGTGTCGTCTGCAGTGACTGCGATGCCGCCCCAGCCAGCTGGATTAATATCTGCGCCCACGGTCTGAACAGCGCCTACCAAAGATGTGGTAGCCCCCTCTCGTCGGATGCAAGCTTGTCGTAAAAACGACGCATGATCATTCGCCGCTCCGTTCTCCTTACGTCCGACAACATTGATAAAGCAAGATAGTGTCTGCCCGTCCGCAAGCGTGAATCGGCTCAATGCTATTGTGCTCCCTAGCAACAGCTCTGTCGCGGTTGCGTTGGTCGTACGTCCCCAAAGCGTTGAAATTGTCGCCTGAGCAGTCCCCAATGCATCGTCATGGCCTCCGGAGCCTCGTGCCCATTGGGCGGTTAGTCTTGCTGAGCTGTTACGGCCACCAGCATGAGAGGCTTCTCCGCTTGCAGTACTCCATACGCCTTCGGAATGAGAATACGCACCGCTAGCCTGGGTCACAAAACCTTCTGCATGGGATGGAACGCCTTGAGCAGCGCACCCTTGCCCTTCGGCGTGAGCCGTCCAAAAAGCATAGGTGCCGTATCCTTCTGAATGGGCGTATAAGCCTGCCGATGTGAATGCACCTTCCGCATGGCTGTAATTCCCTGAGGCCGTACTGAACCACCCCTCAGCATGCGATCCGCTTCCAATCGCAGTGCTATTGCTGCCTTCGGCATGGGAATATCCGCCAGTAGCGGTAGTACTGACCCCTTCAGTATGTGCTCCGTTGCCTAGACTAATAGTGCTTCGTCCCTGAGCGTGCGACCACTTGCCCAATGCTTGATTGCTCTCGCCGCCAGAAACAAATGCATAAGCCGCGGTAGCGCTTGTAGACCAACTGCCAGCATTACCAGCAATAGCGACAGCGGCGGGAATAGTAAAAGTATTCGATCCTGTGACTGTTACAAAACGGTTCCCGTTCACTGCCGGCGTTGAATTGCTCCCGGCGATTTGAATTTGTTGACCAGTAATTAAGCCATGATTCGTCGAAGTGATGGTTACTGCTGGACTGCCTACGGCGATATTGGAGATGGCCCCGACGCCGCCGCCTGCGTTATTGTTCTTGCCGCCGCCGACGACGCCACTATCGGAAATAGCTACATTATTGTGCCCAGCAAAGATCCCCGAGTTGGCTCCGAAAGCAACTTGTGTAGCGACGGATCTCACTCGTTGCAAATCGACGGCATTCGCTCCGCGAGCGTTTCCACTATCGTCGAGTTGCAGCGCCCGGCTATCGCTACCACTACCGACGCCGGCGTCAGGAGCTAGAACTATCGCATTGTCAATGCGCCGATATAGGGAACGCCACCTCGCAGCACCTAAACCCGAATTAGTGCATACCCATAGAGTTTGTGTACTCGTGTTAAACCATTGCGAGCCAGCCACGAATCCGTCTCCGGAATCGTCATTAACCGTTGGATTGGCGGCAGCATTGTAGGGAGCGCGGTCGGCAAGCACAGTCAGGTCGTCTTTCAAATTGACGCCTGCATCACCCACGGGAGTATCTGGGACTTCGAGACCTTTGTACGTCATCCAACTTGCCATTTACTGATCCTTTCAAGTGATGCGCCGAATTGATGAAATCGCTCGCTTGATATTATGTCATTAGTAGTGGATGCTTGCGGGGCTTCATCATCGCGGCTGTAAGTCCCCTAGAAGTCGACGGGCTAAGGCATTTCTTAACGCGGCAATGCAAACGTTCAGGCAGTAACCCTTGTCGCTAGGCACGCCGTCCAATGCATTTGTCAATTGCAATGTGTCGACGCTCGCGGCTTCACGCAACGTGCATCCCTCAATCAATTCACTCAACGCTGAACACGCGCCAATTGTCACGCCGCACCCGGCTGCATAAAACGTCACCCGCGTAATCACGTCGTTGGCGACGCGAAGATAGATCTCAACGCGAGGCGGACCATTTTCCAGTCCAGCTTGGCCGAATAATTCTGCTTCGTCATCACGCCCAAAGTGCCGCGGATGACGCGCGTGTTCTAGTAAGGTCTCGGAGAATCGCGACATTATTAGTGCTCCCCGGAAAACGCTAAAGCTTCGTCCAATGCACAAACGAACGGGTCACGCGGCGCGATTTCTTTGGCTCGTCTCCATGACTGGTGCGCCGCCTCAATTCTCCCTAGGTCGCGCTGGGCATACCCCAGCTGCATCCACGTTCTCGCCGCGTCTGGCCGTAGTGCTAGTGACCTTTCGTAATGAATCGCCGCAAGCGAAGTGTGGCCCGTCATTTGATGGGCGGTAGCCAAATTGTGCCAAGCGGCGCCATCTTCAGGAATAATCTCACAAAGTCGCTCTAACCAAACGGCCGCGTCTTCAGCCGAGAAATGCTCAAACAAAAGCTGGCACTTCAGTCGCATAGCCTCCGAGGAATTACCGCTCGAACAAGCTATTGCCTCGTCGAGCGCATTGATAGCTTCGCCATATTCGCCCCGCGCTGCCAGCAGCTTGGCTCTGCCAACAGCGATCTCGCCAGTCGCGTAGCATTGCTGCTCGACAGCCTTTTCAAGCTCAAGTTCTAGTGTCACCAGCTTTTTCTGCTCAGCGAGTAGGTCGATCAGGCTTTGCCACGATGGTTTGAAGGCAGGTTCATCATGAATCGCCAATCGCCATTGCAGTTCCGCTAGATCGAATCGGCCCATCTCCCGATAGACCCCCGCAAGATTGTGTCGGGCCTTGTACCCTGTGATTCCTCGATCTCGGCTCGAGAATCGACGTTCGCCATGATCCTCCAGAGCCGTTGTGTAGGCGCTAACCGCGGCTAGGTGATTAGATAACTTTTGCTCTAAAACGCCCAATCGGAAAAGTAGTTCAGCGTCCTTGTCGTACAGCTGCAGGCCACGCTCAAGCAATGCACGGCAATCTTCATCGCGATCGACTTGCTGCAAGCATCCAGCCAACAGCGCATACGCCTTACGGACATGCGACTCTTCAGCCGCAGAAACAGTTAAGCATTCTTCTAAGTAACGAACCGCCCGCGGGAAATCATCCATGTCGGCATAGGTCATCCCTAAATTAAAAAGTACAAAAGGATGTTGCGGCTGTTCTGAATATTCCAATTCGAGCAGCCGTAAGTCTCGAGTCTGCTTGCGCTTGCGAGCATCAGCCGTGTGCTCGGAGCCAGAATGAGTGACGAAGATGCTCGTCCAGTGGATTTCGCCATTGATCCGCCGGACCGCCGGGACAATCTGCTCGTGAATCCGCCCCTCGAATCGAATTCGAGGATCATTCCGGAACATCTTCACGTGATCGACGACTGTCACATCGGATGTCTCCGGAGGTCCCGGACAGTGAACCTGCATCACAAAAGCAGTTGGTGCAAAATCTAAAGGCGCAATAGCGAGCTCTTGCAACTGGCGTCCGCATTCCTCCGAAATTGTGTCGTCGGAGTCCATCCAGAACAGCCACTCACCCGTCGCCAGCCGCAGAGATTCGTTCCTTGCCGCTGAGAAATCGTCGCACCAAGGAAATTGGTGGACCTGCGCGCCGGCGAGCTGGGCAATCTGGCGCGTGTCGTCAGTCGACCCCGTGTCGACGACGATCATTTCATCCACCCATGGAGCAATGCTCTCTAGGCAGGCGCCGAGCGTTCGCGCGTTGTCTCGCACTATCATGCAGAGGCTGATTAGCGGACGCGCACTCATCGCAGCACTCCGGCAAGCGAACAAGAGGGCTTCCTAGTTCCCGCTTACTGAACTTATCGCAGCGTTGATTTGCGTGCAAATGTTTTCGAATGTTTTTAATGAAATTGTTTTGTGAGTTAAGCATAACGTGATACGTTATTCTGTTGTCTTCTTTGTGGCGGTATGAGCGCGAGACCGTGAGCGTGATTGATGACGGATTTGCAATAATCTGTCATTGCTAGCGATGGCTGGTTGCTAGTGACAAGGCGACTTTTGTCCGCAATTTCAAGTTGCATGTGCTTGGCATATTACGGTGAACTTTGTCGGAGGCCATCAGAGCATGGCATTCGTCGCATCTTGCTCTTCAGCGATACTTTGCTTCGGTTTCTGGGCGAGGTCTGCTTGCGACCAGATGGCTAACGGCATCGCCGGAGCCCGATTTCGTCTTGCTTAGTCACACTCTGCGTTCTTCCAGCAGTGGAATCGAGCCGCCATGAAATCAGTCGCCTTTCCGGAAAATCGGCCACTCATCAGCGTTGCAGCTTGCGTTGTGATTTCACGTGGCGAGCGTATTCTCGCAACAAAACTCGCAGCGATTGTCCCGTTATTCGATGAAGTCATCGTGGTGGAAGTGGGATCCCGGGATCGATCTGAGGCGATCGCCGACGAGTACGGTGCTCACTACTTGAGCGCCCCCCCTAGTGAATCGGCGTCGGGCATCGATCTCGCCCGTCGGCGGATAATTCAGTCAGACTGGCTTGTTGAGCTCGACGGCGCCGAATGTCCACCGGAAAGTACTATTCTCTTATTGCGAGAAAGACTGACCCAAGCGGATTTCGGCGAGAATGTGGTCGTTGTCTCGCGTGGAGCCGACTTCGAATCGCCAGGAATTAAGGCATTGCGGTATGGCTCATCGTCGTCGAATGTGAATCCGCTTGCCACTGTGAATCATTGTCTCACCGTAGATGTCATCATACTGTCGTATTGTAAGACGAAGCGTGAGTACGAAATGACGTGCCAGTGCTTGCGAACGCTCAGGGCTAGTAGTGATCGCATTCGCTTCAACGTTGTAATGGTCGAAACAGCTGCTCCCCATCTACTGGACGGCTACGCGGGTGCCGGCAAGTGCTTTGGTGATGAGTGCGAAGTTGTCTTTCCGCAACAGAAATTTAATTACAATCAATTCCTGCAAAAAGGATTTGAAAGACTTCAAAAGTCTCAGGCGAGATATCTCTTAATCGCCAACAATGACGTTTTGTTCAGGCCGCAATTTGCAGAAGGGCTTCTAGAATCCCTTGGAACTTATGATTCGGCGAGTCCCTGGTGTCCAAATTATCACGAACAGTATTTCGATCCTCGACAGCGGTTCCATGAGGGGCGACGTACTTCGTTCGAGCTTTGTGGTTGGGGGATAGCGTTTCGCAAAGAGCTGCTCACGAAAGTGTCATTCGAAGAACTGTTTCCGGCCGAGTTTGAATTTTGGTTTCAGGATAATTATTACGGCTGGCAACTGGAACGGCTTGGCGCTCGCCATGTCTTAGTCACTGACGCTAAAGTCGAGCACCTCTTCAACCAGAGCCACTCGCTAATTGACGCTGACGACAAGGAGCGGTTTACTGCAGGAGCGCAGGATGTATTTGATCGCAAGACCTCGAGCGCGCAGATTTCAGAGGAGACGCTGCTCACCGTCGCGATCGCGTCTCTACCCAGTCGTGCAGGTAGTTCGTTTCCCGCGTTAATTGAAGAATTGGCGAGGCAGGCGAAGGGCAAGCCGGTTGAGATACTCTCACTGATGGACAACAAGCAGTCGACGCTCGGAGTCAAGCGCAATCGGCTAGCGTCGCTGGCAAAGGGGCGGTACATCTCTTTCGTTGACGACGACGATCAGGTGGCGCCGAATTATGTTGAATCGTTGGTCGAAGCCATACAAAGTGAGCCGGGAGTTGACTGCGTTACTTTCGACGCTTGGGTCACTGTCAACGGTAGCTCAGGCAAGGTGTGTAAGTACGGAGTCGACTACGAGGATATCAATTGTGACGACGCTTATTACCGGCGCCCGAATCACGTTTGCTGTTTCCGAACGGAGATCGCTCGTTGCGTTCCGCGGGAGGACATCACGTGGGGAGAAGATTCGTCTTGGTCGAAAGCGGCGATGCCACTTGTGCATCGTGAATTGCGTCTCGACCGGACGCTTTATTATTACCGATACGACCCGTCGATGTCGGAGTCGCCTCCTCCTCGGCCATCTGGTGCTTCACAACAGGAACGCCGCAGACCCCGCCTTCGACTAACCATTGCCGTATTGTCAATCGCTGCTCGCGTACGGTCATTCTTGCCAACCCTTATTGAACGTCTCGCCATCCAATTACGTGAGCGCCCTGTCGAGTTGCTCGTGCTTCTGGACAATCAACTCACCTCAATCGGTGAGAAGCGAAATTCGCTCATTGCCACCGCGCAAGGCGAATATGTCGCGTTCGTCGATGACGATGATCGTGTGACGGACGACTACGTTGATTCACTTCTCCAAGCAATTAATGACCACGCAGGTGTCGATTGTATTGTGTTTGACGCCTGGGTGACCAACGACGGCGCCGGCGGTCGCACATGCCGGTACGGAATTGAATACGACAATGAAGACCGCTCGGACGCGTACTACCGGCGCCCCAACCATTTGTGTGCCATACGCACTGAAATTGCTAAATCAGTGCCGTTTGAAGCCGTTAGCTGGCATGAGGACTTTTGCTGGGCGGCTGCCCTCGCGCCCCGGCTCCGCACTCAGGCGCGTATCGAGCGGGTGTTGTACTACTATGACTTTTGTTCAGCAACTTCGGCGTCGGCCTCACCGGAAAAGCACGCTGCACTTGAGGGCCGTAGATCGCAGAGCGTCGCGTTAGGCTCTTCGCCCGGCGGACGATCAGAGGCCGAATTGCCAATTTATGGATTTATTCACGTCGCAATGATGAACCATTGGCGACGCGTCGTTGAAGAGCAGCTTTTGAAACTAAAGGCATCTGGATTATGGGACCGGACTGAGCGAATCTTCGTCGGCCTACTTGGGCCGCAACGAGATCACTTCGACTTTGAAGATGACAAGTTAGAGGTCGTTTACTACAGCCCTGACATAGAAGAGGCTGAGTTTCCCACGTTGATGTTCTTGGAGGATTTTTGCAGTAGTCGCGATTGCTTTGCGTACTATCTGCACACGAAGGGGGTATTCCGAGTCAGCCCGCACACTGACGACTGGCGGCGTCTCATGGAGCATTTTGCGATCTATCGACATGATGAATGCGTAAACGCTTTAGTTACCCACGACGTTTGCGGCGTGAACTGGCACGAGCAGTCGATCGGCCCCCATTTCCCAGGTAATTTCTGGTGGGCGCGCTCGTCCTATATCAGAAGCCTTCCATCGATTCATACATTCAACGCGGATTCGATTAGCAATCGACGCGATCGCCATGACTGCGAACGATGGATAGGCCTGAACCCCGCGGCGCGCGTCGCCTGCCTCCACCAATCCGGCGTTAATCACTACGATAGTCCGTATCCGAGCGCGCGTTACTCGAGCGTCGGCGAGGTGAGCAACGTCCTTGCTCTCGACGCGCCGAGCGCCTGGAGAGGGCTTGAACAACGCTTTCAAAACCTGATTGAAGGAATCGGGGCAATTGAGACTGTTGTGGAAATCGGCGTCGAGTATGGGTATAGCCTCTTCTGTTTCGCGACTGCGCTACCTAATGCCACCGTGATCGGCATTGATCCGTACCAGAACGTTCTATCCGGCCATTACGCTGGGGACGCCGGATACGGCGTCATGGGCAGCAGCGATTCTGAGGCGTGGGTGCGACGTTTCTTGCCTCAGTTCCCTCGAGCGATACTTTTGCGAGCTGAATCTCGCGAGATCGCACGCGTCTTTGTCGGAAAAATCGATGTCCTACATATCGACGCAATCCACAGCTATCAAAACGTGCGCGCAGATTTCGAGGCATGGGAGCCTCATGTGCGTCCTGGCGGCTGTGTTTTGTTTCATGACACCAGATCTTATCCCGATGACGTAGGACGATTCTTTCGCGAACTTTCGGGCAGAAAAGCGGAGATCGTCGAGCATCACGGCCTAGGGGCCTGGTACAAACCCCAGCGTCCCGTATGTAGGCCTGATACTTACTCAACTCGTGCCGGTCAAGTTGAGGAGAACGCGATTGCCATCGCGATGAGTTAACGCAAACTTCCTAACTGCCAAGTCGGGCTTAGCCTTAAAACGAGACGAGACCCATATGGATATCTATGGTACAGCGATCGAAGGGCCGCTAGTTATTGAGCCGACCGTGTTCAGGGATGACAGAGGGTTCTTCATTGAATCATTTCACGAGGCAAAATTTCAATCCGCCGGCCTGGAGCATACTTTTGTGCAGGACGGGCATTCCCGATCGAAGCGGCGGACACTGCGCGGCCTCCACTATCAAAATCCATATCCGCAAGGAAAACTCGTCTCAGTGATTCGTGGAGAAATCTTCGATGTGGCGGTTGACCTGCGTCGCGCCTCTCCGACGTTCGGGCGGTGGGCTGGGTTTTATTTGAGCGAAGACAATCACCGGTTCTTGTACATTCCGCCGGGCTTCGCACATGGATTCTGCGTCACCAGCAATGTCGCAGACGTTACCTATAAATGCACTGACTTCTACCCCGCTGGCAGCGAACATTCGATTGCGTGGAACGACCCGCAACTCGCCATCGACTGGCCTGTTCGGAATCCGATTCTTTCGCCGAAAGATCAGTCGGCGGCCTTGCTGGCGGAATCTTATTGTTTCGGCGACGCGACTGCGACGATGATGACCGTCTAGATTGAGTTGCGATAGTCTAGGTATTCTTTGAGTGCGAGCTCCCAAGAAGGGAGCGGTGCGCCGCACACTGAGGCGTATTTGGAGCAGCTGAGGACGCTATAGTGAGGACGTGCAGCCGCAGCGCCCCAGTCAGCGCTACTGATTGGAATGACACTCACGCCCAGCCCCTGCCGCTGGAAGATAGTCGACGCAAACTCATACCAGGTTGTTGAACCTGCGTTTGTTATGTGGTAGGTGCCGTAGGCTTCAGTCTGAATCAGCTTGAGGATCGCTTGCGCGATATGCGGCACATAGCTCGGCGTACAACGCTGATCAGCGACGACTCGTAGCGAGAGGTGATTCTCGGCCAATTCAAGCATCGTTTTGGCGAAACTAGGCGCCTCTGCGTTGGCACTTAGCCCTCCGTAGAGGCCGCAAGTCCGGATGATAAAGTGAGCCGGCCAGGTTGCAGCGATCTGCTCTCCTGCAAGTTTGCTGCGACCGTACACGCTGAGTGGTTTAGGCAAATCGTCTTCACTGTACGGAGATTGACGTGTTCGATCACCGCCAAACACAAAGTCTGTACTTAGTTGAACGAGCGGACATTTGAGGAGGCGGCAGGCCTCCACCAGATGGTAAATTGCCTGCGCGTTAACAGAATAGCAGATGTCGGGATCGACTTCCGCAAAATCAACTTGCGTGTATGCCGCGGCATTGATTACCGCTGAAGCGGGTAAGTCTCGTAATTGCCTCAACACCGTAAAGCGGTTGGTGATATCCAGCGCCAGTCGTGTAAAAGGCAATGCTCGGCTTTGGAGGTTTTTGCAAATTTCCTGACCGAGTTGCCCACCTGCGCCAAGAACAACGATCGGATGAGTGGGCTTACAAATCATTGGAATGTAAAATTGATTTATTGGCTTTGTAAGAATGATGTAAGACTCGTTGAAACGCACTCTGCTTACGTCTTCGTGATGCCTTTCTCGCCCGATATGTGGTGAAGGCAAACGCAATTAAGAACGACTGCACTGACAGTTGTTGTCTACCTAGTCTAACGTCAGCATAGAAGAAGCATATTCTTAGGTCCGAGAATACATCTTTCTTGCCGTCGAGCGAGACTGGGGGCGGTTGGTGCGAGGTGGGGTTAGTGGCGACCGAGGAATGCGAGTCGTTGCATCCGACGTTGGGCCGGATAGCCGTCGCCGTACCGGCATCCGAAGGACGCGGTTTGGACGTTGCTGTCAATGGAATCTGTTAACTCTACTGAGCGAGACCTGCGGATGGGCGTGCTCGATGCAGCGTCCCGGCGTGGACGATGCGAGCGAGAGTGCGGAAAAAACGCTCGAGAAAAGTCAGAGTTAGGGTGACAGGGGGACACTGGCTCCCCGCTCCGCCGGAAAAAATGCTTTCCATGAAGGTGGTCTGGACCGCAATTCGCGTCGGCAGATGAAATGGTGCCGCGACCGATGGCGGTGAATGTCAAAACCGCTAATAGGTGACGAGTCGCGTTCTGCTGGCGATTACACGATCGTCGACGGCATCTGCGACTAAATGTTTTCGTTTGTCGACTTTGTTCTCTGGTCGTCTTCGCGGCCTCTGAAGCCGATGCTCGGGTGCATGGGTGATCAGGTGAATGGGCAAGGTCAATTCGTGATCCGGCTTTGCCGCGATGTCAGGCGATCAACTGTGGCAGTCGAATGGGATGGACCGAGAAGTTAAGGACGCCTGCTCTTTATCTAGCATGATCCATGACCGACTGCTCGGCATGATCGGTCGATCTATCGCAGTTGGCAGAATGCGTCAGAGAAGGCGATGGCAGGTAGATTTGCTGGATCTATGGCTGAAACAGGCGAATGGTAGCGCGCCCTAATCATCAGGCTGCGATTGCTAGGTCAAAGCCTCGCTGGCCCAATTGCCGAACGACCTCAGCGGATTCCATATTCCACAGCGTGGTTGCTTTATCGGCCCCCGTGATAAATAGATTGTAATTAGATGAAATTCGTCTGTTTTGAGGGTCGTGTTTGAGGGCTTCTACGAATGCAGCTTCGACTTGCGGTGACGGAAGGCCAAGTTCGGCTTTGCAAATTGCTATCCACTCGAACAGCTCGGCTTTAACCCAATTCGATTGCTGCATTGAGAGTGCGTGTTCACTTAGCTGGCGACACTTGTTGAACTCATGATTCAAGAGAGAGTCGTGAGCCAGATAGAAATATGGCCATGTGAGCGTAGTTTTCAAATTGACCGCTCTCTCGAAATCACTTATGGATTCCGAGGTTTTTCCGTATTGCAGAATCCCTCTCGCAACGATAAGTCCATCGTTTGTCGGGTTGGCTTCGATGCCACGGTTGTAAGCGGATAACGCTTCATTGTAATTTCCGAGGTGATCGTAAATAAATCCAAGGAGCCCACACGCCATTGAGTACAGCGACGGATTTTTTTCCCCTGCCACATCGGGGCTTTGGAGTATTCCCTGGAGTTTTTGAGATAGTGTTTTAAGCTCGTGCGTCGTCTCGAAGTCAGGCTGCCTTCGCGTGAACGAATAGCGGATATCAATTGCCTTCAGTACGACAGAGGTTGCGTGCCCCCCACTCGCCAGGATGTTTGCTGCTTCCACCTCGGCGTCCGCAGGGCTTACTTCATGCAATTTGTTCAAATAAATTGCTTCGTAATTACCGTTGCTTGGGTCTAGGTTGTGTGCGTGCTGAAGGAAGACTAGAGCCGCCTGTGATTCCCCGGCATCACTCAGAATGTTTCCTCGCATGTAGGATGCGGCGTCCGGCTGCACTCTATCCGCGATTTCGCGAATTAGCGACAGCGCAGAATCCCATTCGCCGCGTTTGCGTGCCTCCACTACGCGTCTAAGCTGCGAACTTACTCTCTTAGCTTCGCTCCGAGTGGGCGGGTTAGGTTTCTTTGGAGGCTCCGATATCGAGTATAAGTCCTGAGACAGGCCGGTAAGCCTGTTCTTTTCTTGGTCGGTTAGGTTCTTCCAATGACCTTCCATGAGGTCTCGCAGTCGTTCGGCATCATCGCTTTCAGAGAGGTGCGTCTTTTCAAGTTCGTGCAAGTGGAGTAGTGCGTCCAGTAATTGTGCGTATTCTGTCTTTTGTGGAGGTGTTGCAGTCACTAGTCTAGCTTTCATCTATGGTCCATTGACCTCGCGTGTTAGCTAGGTCTTGCTGGAATTGCTGTAGTGTGACGGGTTCCTCGGGGGTAATGTTTCCATGGAGCGGCTTGTCGACTTTTAATTCAAGACCTGCGGCTATCGGGCTGTCTATGAATTGCCCGTCCCCCATTCGAAAGCAATGCAGCGATTGTGAGCCGCGAGCCGCAGGGGCATGCTCGATGAGGCGTTTAGGTATTAGGAAGAACGGGAGTTCTCTCCAAGAAGGTGCTACTGACATGCCACTGCCATCAAGGATGACCATGCCGCTTGCATCTGTTGAGATGTCGGTTTGCCCGTTCACCGCCGCACCTCGTACTCCTAGGCCTTTTCCCGAATAATCAACTGCGGGATGGTTATCATCCTCTTTCTTCATGGTTCTGAACATCAGGGGCATTAGTCGCAGTACTCTGTATGAGAAGATCAAGTTTATTGCCTCTGATGCAAGTGTAACATTGCTCATGGGACTGTCTATATATTCCTTCGAAGTGGATGTGGTGGAAGGTTGATGTTTGGTGTGAGAATTGGTGAAGTTCACCCCGGATCACTGATGAGAGACCTAGTGGTTGAATAGAAACATCGTCGATGCAGTAAAGCGATCGACAGCGGGAAGTCGGGGCTGCGGAGCGATCGATCGGTATTGGGCAGCGTATGCAGAGTTGAGCGGTCGAACAGTAGTAGAAGCCAGCGGCAAAGTCAGGAGTGTGAGCGGGAAGGGCTGTCCCTGTCGGTCCGGATGTAACCGCACTGGCGAGTCCGGAAGACAGTTCCTGAGGGCATGGGACGTCGCATAGTCGCAGGTCGATTTCACCGACGCGCGCAGTAAACGCAACCAGGCACCTCTGGGTGAATCAGCTTTTAGCAGTCGCGTCCAAGGTCTCGCGAGACCTATCTCATCTGCGTCCGTGACTCGGTATCACCCCAGTAAGCCTGGCTCAAGCAACGATGTAAAGGTGTGCACGCTCGCTAGGCATTGTCACCGCTTTTCGCGCCTTTCGAACCTCGGCCACACACTGCACAATATTCTTTGCTGAACTCGAAGATTGCGATGAGCGTGGTAGTATTCGGGTTACCTGATGCCTCGCGGTGTCAGGCAAGCAATGTGAGGATACCGTAGTGGCCGAAGAAGAGGATAACGATCAGCTATTCAGGCTGCTTGAGCTTGCGCAGCAGGGCGTTCGCCCATCAGAGCTACTTGAGTCACATCCGAAAATCGCAGAACTCCTTCGCGGAACATGCGGCCCGGAAGTTGGATGCATATTCGGATCGCTTCTCTTAAACCCTGCTCTGCAGTCGAATTGCGTACGTCTTGAGGCACTCGTTCACCTCGCCGTCGGCTTGGGGCGCGGCACGAGCTTGCTGAAGCAGGACGAGATCGCGAGTTGCTTTAACGACCTGGAACATGGTGAATGCGGCCAATTGGAAGATCCTGCGGAAGATGTATTCGTTTCTCTGGCTCTGACAAAGCGAGGTAACTTTCGCGTTCTTGAAGGCATTTGGGAATCGGGGACCTTCTACCTTCAGCGCGTTCTGGAAATCGTGGACAAAATGCCCGGTGAAGGCGCATTTGCTCAACTTCGAAGGAGTATCGATGCACTGCTGACCCTTTCGGAGGCGGTATGCCAACGAGCGGGCCTTGAACGTCACAGCATCGGCTTTCCATTTCCAAAGGCGTCAATTCCAAAGAAATGTTGGTCTGCGGCGAAGCGAAGAATTGTTCAATTCGATGAGGCGGCCCTCACCGGCTTGGGAATTACAAGAGCGGACCTCGAACCATTTATATTAGAAGATGAGCTTCTTCCCCACGTCCTTAATAGCCCTCTCTTGGGAACGCCTCTTCAGCGGTTTCCGGTCACTTGCGTCGGCAAGTCTGTCGCTCTCGTTCTGCCAACCGCGGTTTCGTTCGCGATTCGCGCTGCCGTCGTCGACTTTGCAATGGCGTTTGACCTACAAGAGGCGTTTGTTGCAAACCTAGTTTCGATATATCAGCGGCTCTTCAGCTCGACTTATTTGATTGGAATGCGAGACCGCGCTCCTGTACCATTCACGCGGAAAGAGGGTGTGCCAAAGGCGGAAGCAATTGCGCAAGCAACGCGCGGTCATTTCACACACTATCTCTTCCTAATTGACACGCTTCAGCAGGTACGAGACACGGGAGTCGCCGGAGCCGATCCATCATCGACACTGTATGGCGAGCTGATCAGTTCGCGCATAGCGGCAGCGGCGCAGCAATGCAAGCAAGATCCTGACTTCAAACGAGGCGTGACGCTTGTTGTGCACTGCGGGGTCGGAAGAAGCTGCGATTTCATACTTCGTGAAGACGTCCCAGAAGGCTGGGACCTACATGGCATTTCAGCGGCCGACCTGTTGACACTGAGTCACTGCCACGGAATGTCACCGGTCAAGTTCCTTAAGGTCCTCGACAGCATCGATCGGCTTCGCCGTGCCGGAGTCGAACTATTCAACGACAACGGCCTGCTGAACCTGTTCGGGTGGGTCGACGCTAACGACGGCCACGCAATTCGACATGACCTGGTTCCGCCTTCTTTCAGGGCAAATGGCGGCGTACTTCAGATCGCCCCCAGCTTCGTCAAAGATTTGCGGCATAAGGTCGCTCTGAGGTCAGGCCGGATCGCAGTGTCGACTGTGGAAGGGCAGATGAGGAATGTCGAAAAACTTCACGACTCTTTCTTCGACGACGACAACGATGCACCCATTTATGCCGGGAGACAATTCACACCAGAATCGGGCATCCCCTTTGTTTATGTTTCAAAAACGTCGACGTGGTGGTGCCACGTCATCCCCACCCTTGAGTCAGATGGATTGGACTATGAACGGTGGCTCATGCTCAAGACGTGGGTGCAGCGCATCGTGCCGATATTGGATCGACTGCTGGAAAAATGCATGCCGCCAGTTCTCTTACTGGAGGTTGGCTTTCACGCTGGCGATCACGTCGACATAACGGCGCCACCTCCTACACGATCTGAGATTGAAGCTGACATTTCGATTGCAACCCAGCAGGATAAGGCCATAACAAGAATTGTCGTGGGTCAGGCCTTCGACCGAGGGCTGGCGCAAGCCACAAATGTCGCTGAACGAGCCCTGGTCGCGGTAATCTGCAGTGCAATTGCCGAACTTTGTGGAACTTCGTTCACGAAGACGGAGGCTTCGGAAATTGAGTCCATGGTGGTCGGGTCGGACGACGCACGCCACATGCATAGTTTTCAGGCTCGCACTTTTCGGGAGTTTGTGTCTTCCGACTTATCCGCAGAGCCCGAGTTCGTCGACGAGCACGACTCGGCCAGCATTCGCCTGGGCCTTGCTTTTCGCGTCGAAAAACGAGAAGGCGGCCGGGGTTCGCTAAGGACGAAGCGTCAATGCACCACCTTCCTCAATAAGCTTGTTACAAGCTTAGAATGTGAACTGTGCGACATGTTGGCGGGATTGGATCGCGCTTACGTCGTCGAGAGTGCTCTTCGCAATCATGAACGGGCGCAAGTAGCCCGCAAGCGATGGGCACGCACCTCACGGGCGAACATTGGGTTGCATGGTGACAAGGAATCAACGCTCAGAGTAATCGTTGAGCACGATCTTAAACTCAGCTCGGCGATCCTTGTCTCTCTTGTGCTTACCGAAGTCGCAACTTGTGAATGTCGAGCGATCGGCGGGAGAAAACCCAATCGGCTAGAAACAGATAGGGCAATGGCGCTTGTCGATGCAATATGGCAGCTTGGCGGGTGGTCTGATGCAATTCATTTGGACGCAATGCGTCCTTCGCTGACCATCACACCTTTGGGCGACGTTCACGCTTACACTGAGTTTCAAAAGAACGTGGCGATGCCCTTCGCAGTGCGAGCAAGTGAGGATCGAATTGATGCGGCATCCGCAGACTACGAAGAGTATTTTCTACCATCGTTACCTTCTGGCGAAAGCCTCCGCCTTGATTCCGAATTCTTAGACGCGTGGAGCGTAGAATTTGGATTCGATTTGGAAAGCCTGCGACATTTCCTCGACGCTATCGAAGATATTGGCGTTGAGCGTCAGAAGGCGGTCTATCAAATTACCAAAAGTGAGCTATGCGAGTCTATTACGACCCGCATGCCATTGTCGGCTATGGATGCAATCTTATCTGCTTTTTCCTTCGTTCCACGCACCCGTTGGAAGGAGATTCCCTATGGCTGCGATGCGCGCGATGTGCAGGCATGGAAATTTAGGCGGCGTCTATCGGTGGTCAGGCGACCGGTCATCCAGTTGGATAATTCAGCACACCCGTCGTTGCTGATCGCCCCTGGTCTCGTCCGGGATATGGTGGCGTATGTGGTCGACGGATATTTCGAAAGAAGTTTTCCGGACAGCCACACCGTTTCCGGTCAGATGCGTATGTGGCAAGCAAAAAGGGTCAATGTCCGGGGGAGTCGCTTCGCGGAACAAGTTGCGGAACGGATATGCGAACGAGGTTGGCAAATCAAAAAGATTGAACTTCAGGTCAAGGAGATTCTTGCTCGCGGCACTGACCCCGAATTCGGAGATTTAAGACGTTTCGGAGATGTCGACGTCCTCTGCTGGAACGCCGAGGCAAAACGAGTTCTTATCATCGAGTGCAAGCACCTTCAGCATCATAAAACATCGGGCGAACTTGCCGAGCAACTCAGCGACTATCGCGGGCAGATCAAGAACGATGGTAGGCCCGACGACCTGCGGAAGCATCTCAACAGGGTAGAGCTGCTGAAAGCTCGTAAAGATGTCTTACTCGGGAGCCTATTCATGCCTCCGGATTCTCGCATCGAGGGTTGGATTATTTTTAGAAATCCCGTGCCAATGCTGTACGCCTGGCACAACGTAAGCAACGAACTCCGGATGGCCACCTTCGACGATATTGATCAGATTTTGATTTAGTGTCTGACGCTTTCGTAATAGGCGTGCTTCATGACAATCGAAGAATACGATCTTCTTGATCTCGCAAGAAAGGCTGGCGCACTACATCTTTTGCCAGAGAACGCAGACTACTACGCGGAACTCATTAGGATTAGCGCCATCGTCGCCAGTTTGGCGGAGCCTCTGCAACATCGGCCAAGGATCTCGGATTTCGAATGGCGCCAATGGATCAACTCGGCCGAACCCATGAGCGGAGCGCCCGAGATCGGAGGAGACTCCGCCGAAGGACCATTTGTTTCCGAAGTCGCGTGCTTTGGAGGTGCGTACCTCACGATTCCAGCCGACAACCCCCAGGATGCCTTTTCGCTTGATTGTCTGCTTGTCGCCATTTTTCACCACCTGGACGACGCTTGCGTTATGTTCCAGGACGAGGCTGCAGGCATCGCTCTTGCAGGTCTTTGGATGAGCGACAAAGCCGTGAGAGAAGCAGGCCTCCACAGAAGTACACAGGCTTCGGCGGATGCGGATAACGGCGACCTTCGATGGCCTCACAGCGCGATAGCTCGGCGGCTTGAGGAAGCAGTATCGTTCCGCAAAGAGGATGTCTCCGCACAACTTGCTAAATACGGCGTGCGCCTTTCGAACTTGGAGGCCATAAGCTCCAAACCCGGCGACGCATCGATAGACTACGCGCTTGGAGTGAATCCAGTACGCCGCAGTCCATTCCTTACTGTCGATGAGCATATAGTTGCCGTCTCGCCTTCAACAATCGTGCCCGCACTCTGCGATGCATTAGTAAAGTTAGCCAGATCGCACGGTGTGCTTTCACTGGTTGTCGATGCCTTCCGCGTGGCAGTCAGTGCACAACTTCATAAGTTTGCTGATCGCCAGCGGTGGGAGGCATTGGGCGACCGGGTAGCCCACCTCCCATCAGAAACTGTGTCAGAATCATTCTTCCAGATTGATGCCGACAAGGTCGCCGCTGTCTATCTGGTAACCGACGAACTTCGCCCTAGCGCTGGTTCACAGGAGTCTAATTGGTGGAATTGCGAGCCTTTGGTATCCGACCTAGAAAAACGCTTCGAAGTCGCCGAGCGTGATCTCGCTAAGGCAGAACCCGAAGCTCCCAACGAAATACTTCACTTAGTAGTCGTTCAAAGCCTAGGACGACCCTACATGCTAGGCATCTCGCCATCGACTAACCCCAACGTAACGCGCCTCGTGTTGACCGCAGATGAATTGCGAATCTTCTCGCTTCTCAATCTTAACGATTCGATCGCATTATGGCATGTAGCGCAAGCGAAGACGCGATTGCCGCGTAGCGTATCCTTCATGGGAGGTGGCTTCTTAGATTCGTACTCACTATTCAGACGCCGTGAGAAGTCCTTCTATTTCAGTGATGATAAGGTTCCGGACCTGATAGGTTTTTCCGCCACCGGGATCGATGTTCGACTCGAAGCGATGGAGAGACTCGATCCCCACACCGTCCAACGGCCGGACCTTGGACTATTTGGAACCGTGCTGCGGCTGCAGAGTAGGTCTGATTTTCCCGTCTACATGTGGGATTCCAGAGATGAGCCTGATCCACATCTGCTAGTTGAAGGGCTTCCATTCGCACTGTGGGTAAGGCCGCAATCAGTGATAGCAACTCATTCGAACGTCGGTGACTCCCTCTATTTTCATCTGGCCGATGCAATCGCCTTCTGGTTATGGCAACTAACTCCTTCGCTATCAGCGGCTTGCGGTGGCAAGGCGATCCTAACGAAGCATGTCTCATTCGAGGTGGCTATATATGACGCCGACAAGTGGTTTGAAGGATCACCGCTAAGTGAGGGCCCAACCGGAATTAGCGTCCAAAAAGTTGACGACTGCACTTTACGCATCTCGTTCTCGCCAGAATTCTCGCTCCGCGCGATGACAAGTAACAACGTGGCTGAGCGTGAATTGGCTCGTGCGATTGTGGCCGCTCTCTTAGAACTACTTCAGCTTGATTTCAGCGCTAGCGAAGTCGAGCGCATTGTTGGGCTTCATGCGCCGCTCGGCGAAAAACGCCGCTTTAGCGTTTTAAGGGGCGAACTCAAGGGCACGGTGGACTCCTCTGGATTGCCACGAGTCCGAACAGTAGAGAGTTTTGAGGAAAGTGCCCTGGCGGACGCACTAGGTCAGCACTTGGCCAACCTACACAATACTACAGGGGGGCCCATACCCGAGTTACAGAAGGAGGCTGTTTGCCATCAAGCGGTTGCATTCCACTTCCAAGAATTGAAATCCGTTGCTGCCACGCTTGCCAGCGAGGACTTGGCGATACATCTCATTTCGCGGCACGAAGCACTTATCGCGCAAAGGGGACTTTTGGACATCACCATTGCAACGCATTTGGCCTGTTTCGGAAGGACGGATAAAGAATTAACAATGCTCCAACGCGATATCGCGGAAGTGGATCGTGCTTCTTTGGCAAGTCGCTTCCTGATTGAATACGTAGCGACGTGCCCCCCGGACGGATCAAGACCTTTGTCGCTGACTATTTACGACCATCTTACCGCATTGGCATCCGAGATCGCTCGTTACGGCCAGCTTGGAGATGCACTCCACTACGGCTTAGCCAAGCACGACTTTGAGCTGCTGAGGTCGGGGAGACTGGCGTTGTTCGATCCTCGGTTTGAGCGCGCGATGGCGGATTTTCGCGATGCATATCACCGACGTGTCGTCGACAGGAGCGGCGCTGATTTTCATCGAGCGTTCGAACAAGTGGCGAATGATGAGCTGCCGCCTGAGCTGAACGAGTTGGAAGTCGCCACTGAGGTCGAATTCGGCCTCCCAATGTCAAAGCTAGTTGAGATTCTGTTACAGATAGCTGCTTCGCAGTACGTAAACGATTCTGGCGTCGGCTGCTGCACGGTAGAGGAATTGACCGAGTCTCTACGCGCAAGTATGGGGCTTGATCGATTGCATGTCGAATCTGCACTCGGACTATTTAGCCTTGAATCTCGCGCAGACTTCCTTAAGCCGACGCCGCCGTTTAGCAAGACCGACGTCTTTCCATGGAGATTCAATCGAGCGCTCTCTTACTTGCGAAAACCTATCGTAATTTGGGCCACGCCGACGCATAGAACTTGCGCATGGGGACGGAGGGCATTATTCCAAGCTGCCGAGTATCTCGTACGACTTTGCAATTCCGGCCGATTAAAAAATGCACGCTCGAAGGAAATGCTTCAGTACCAGGGACGCATCGTCAATCGCGTCGGAAAGTTCTTTAACGACCGAGTAGCCGATGAAGCGTCGATGCGTCCACATCTTGCCGTTAAACAACAGATCAGGAAGTTCTCTGGACGTCGGCTTGCACGAGCCAATGGCGACGATATAGGAGATATAGATGTTCTGGTATGCAATCCCATCACGCAAGTCATCTTTGCGATCGAGGCCAAATGCTTCTCGCTAGCGAAAACACCGGCAGAGTTAGCGAATGAGCGTGACGAACTCTTCGGCGATCTGGCCGGCCGCGGCGGTGCGGTAGGGCGACATTTGGAGCGGGTGGCTTGGCTCGAGGAGCATCTTGCCCTCGTTCTAAAGGAGCTAGCAATTACGCCGGTTGACAATATTCGATGGAGGGTGATACCCATTTTAGTGCTGGATTCAGACTTGGTTTCACCCCGATTGGTCGATCTACCATTCCCAGTAGTTGTGCTAAGCGAACTCATTTCGATGTTGGATTCTTAGGAATCAATATCTTCCTTTTCGTTTAATTGCTTGGCTCTTACGGTGTGCCGAAGCCGTCTGCATCGACGTGCCGCTGTGCCTCAGTGCTTAGATCAGCCTGAGCGACGAGTCAATTGTTTACTATCGTGCGTACGCCGGTGTTCACGACCGAACCCGAAAACGGTCGGTTTGCCAGCGTACCTACACGACGTCAATACGCGCAGTCGAAAGGATAAATGCGGCTAACGGAAATCAGTTCCCTAAGTGCGTCAGGAGGGCGTGTACTGAGTTGGGTAGCGACGACCGAGTCCGCACTTAGGACCCCCAATTGAGTGCCCGAACCGCAAATCGTTGCGTGCTTCAGAGTTCACGACCGACGCAGTATAAGACAGTTCGTCCGCGTGCCGATACCAGGAATGCAACAGCAGCCTTGACTACAAGAATCGCCGTGTAGAGTGCTTCATAACGCGAGTCGGCCGAAGGCATGAGGACAAGACTGGCGAAACGAGTATAACCGAGGCAGCGTCGCCGATCGGCAGTTGGTATGCGTTCCGGCGTGCTCGGTGCAGCGTCCCGGCGTGACCAATGCGAGCGAGAGTGCGGAAAAACTACACGAGAAAAGCCGAAGTGAGGGTGACAGGGGGACGCTGGCTCCCAGCCCTGTCAGAAAAATTGCCCTTCAGGAAGGTGCGTGGACTGCAGACTGGACTGCAATTCGCGTCGGCAGGCGAGACGATGTCGCGACCGATGTCAGTGAATGTCGAAACCGCTAATCGGCTCGGAGCCGCGTTCCGTAGGCAATTGCACGTTCTCCGACGGCATCTGCGACTAGATGTTTTCCTTTGTCGACTTCCTTCTCGGGTTACCTTCGCGGCCTCCGAAGCCGAAGGTTACTGGTTCGAATCCAGTCGCGGGTACTATACACGTCGCTTCTGCGACTATCTTCGCGCAGTCCCATGCCTGATAGATTGCAGGCCTCGGTGAGAGACCTTGTCGAACTGTTGCGAGCCCTGGCGTTGAGTCCGATCCCGCCGCCTGGGCCTAAAAGAGCGGCAAAGAGCCGAGAGATGGGCCCTCTCAGATACACCGGCCATGCTGAGTCGGTGAGGCTCCGCCTGAAGCATCGACGCTTGGCGGGCAAGGCGATTTCACCTGCGCACGCTAGCAGGTGCGGCAAAGGCCTGCGGGGCGTCTTCCCTAGGCATTCAGGAAGCCAAACTGATTTGCGTCTGGCGGGCCGAAAAAAATGGTACAAGGAGGTCAAAATAAGCGAGTGCTAGCTTCCACAAAATGGAGGACATCCCATGACTCCATCGACGGTTCCAGGACTGTGGCGCCTACGGCGGTGCGTGCATTTCAGCGGTGCTAGCTTGGCTCTGGGCGATTGAGGAAGTTCAATCCTAAGGGGTCGACTGGGTGAAATGAACTCGGGTGGGGCATTCATCATTGGGAACGCAAAGGTCTGTCGGCCACCTAACCGATCCACTTAATAGCAGACTATTTCATGGATGGAGGGCTGTATGTTCCAGCTATTTAGACGCGTTTTAAGTCCGGAACTCGCCGGCATCTTCATTCTCCTCGCATCGTGTTTCCCGGTGCTAGCTCAGTGCGACGGCGTCCCGACGGGGCGCGGGATGTACGGGGGCGTTTTTGGCGGCGGCGGCTCGTCCAACATTAATAGCATCGACCAAATGGGGACGGCCTATTTCCTTGAGTCCGATGGCGGCCCCTTGAGCGTCAACGCCGTCGGTAGTTCCGGTAACGACGGGGTAGGCATGGTCGGCTTGCAGATTGGCCATGAATGGGCGAGCAGCGCGCCGCAAGGGAGTTGGGGATTGCTGCCCGCCGTTGAACTCGAAGGCATGTATCTGAGCGGCACGCAAAACGGGCAACTCATTAATGACACCAACCGCCTCCCCGAGCATGTTTTCGACGACTCGCTCCCGATGGACAACATCGCCCTGCTGGCGAATGGGGTGGTCAGTTTGCAGACGCCCCTGGTTAATTTGTATCCGTATCTCGGCGGCGGTCTCGGCATGACCAACGTGAAGATCGATGGCGCGAATTCGCTTCAGCTTGATCCGGCGGAGCCGGGCGTGAACCATTTCAACGCCAACCCGAATTCGTCCGCCTTGGGTCTGTCAGCGCAATTCAAGGCCGGCTTCCGCTTGAATCTGACCGAACGCCTGTACCTGTTCACCGAGTATCGCTACCTCTACGTTCAGTCAACGACCCAGACGTTCGGTTCCACGCAGTATCCCGGGCACGCTCCCACCTCCCCTTGGACGGTTCAACTCAAAGACATGAACTATCACCTGGGAGTCGGCGGCATCGGATTCGACTTCTGATTTCTCTGCCCAGCAGGAATGATCGCCAGCAAGTTCGCACCGCGTTGGGCGGCGCAAGATGCCGAGCAGACCGCGATACCGAGAAGACCATCGCCGGGTTTGAGCCGAACCATGCCGGTGAATGGCGCGCGATGGGGATCTGGTATTACAACGATCGATCCGGATTCGCGGCGGACGCGCTCACTTCGCCCCGGCCGGCTGACGCACGCCTAGCCGCTTTTCCCAACCCTTCACGCTGGTGTTCAAGTAGGATTCGGGGTCGTATGGGTGCTCGCGCACCACGTCGAGGTTCAGATCGCAACCGAGGCCCGGGCCAGTGGGCAGCGACAGGTGGCCGTTTTTGGGGTCGATCGTGGGGCGCCATGTGACCAAATCGCGGGTCCAAGGCTCGTTGAAGGGGTCGAAGTGCTCCTGGATGAGGAAGTTCGGCACGCAGGCGGCAAGTTGGAGGCAAGTGGCCGTTGCCACGGGACCGCCGCTTTGATGGGGGGCGATCCAGGCTCCGTTGGCACGGGCGATATTGGCCACTGCGATCGTGTTGGCGATGCCGCCGAGTGACATCGGCTCTGGCTGCCAGATGCTGACGTAGCCGCCTCGAGCCAGCGTCTCGAATCGCCCAATCTTGTCGAACTGCTCGCCGGTCGCCACCAAGATCGGCGAGTGCATCGCCACTTCGTTCGTCATCTCCTCTCGCTCGGCGCTCGTCGGCTCCTCCCACCAGTAAAGGTTCAAATCGGCTAGCCGCCGGGCGACGCGCACCGACTCGCTCGGCGTAAACCGGCAGTGGACGTCGATCAGAATTTCCAACTCCGCACCGAACCGGTCACGCAGGGCCGCGAGGATGTTATACGACAGCTCTAGGTCGTCGTGACTGATGAAGTCCTTGGCCGTGCCGAAGGGATCGAGCTTTAACGCTTTGAACCCCTTGGCGACGACGTTTTCGGCCATGGCGACAAATGCATCCGGCGTTCGCTCGGTCCGATACCAACCGTTGGCGTAGCCGAGCACCGTCTCGCGCTGCTTTCCGCCGAGAAGTTGCCAGATTGGCGCGCCGAGCGATTTGCCCAGGATGTCCCAGCACGCCACCTCGATTGCCGCGGTGGCGAGTCGATGGATGTGGCCGGCGTCCTGAATGGTTTCGAGCACGCGCTTCGCGACGGCATTGACGTTCCGCGGATCCTGTCCGATGGCGAAGTGGGCCAACTCATGCACTGCCGCTTCGGTGGTCTTCACGAAGCCGTTGATGGTGGCCTCGCCGATGCCATAGAGACCGTCGTCGGTGCAGACTTTGACGAAAAGCCAGTTCTTCCAACCGGCGCTGACGGCGTAGGTTTCGATGTTCTTGATTTTCATGTGCGTGGATTTGCTAGAC
Organism: Lacipirellula parvula; assembly: GCF_009177095.1. NCBI lineage: Bacteria > Pseudomonadati > Planctomycetota > Planctomycetia > Pirellulales > Lacipirellulaceae > Lacipirellula > Lacipirellula parvula. Next base: position 4,502,546 of record NZ_AP021861.1, on the reverse strand, counting down.
GGTAGAAGTGTCGATGAGATTAGCACTGTCTTGGCAACGATGTGCATCAACCGGCTTAATTGTAATACAATTAAGCCGGTTCGGGAGGCCTTCGCGACTCTAAAGCCCGTTATTAACTTAAGTCGCTAGTCGTCGCTAATTTGCGTCGATGAGTTCGCCAAGACCGGGCAAGCAAAAGGACTTCTAAGGGCTGCGGCGTTATCTCGACGGGCCTGGGGTCTGTCTCGCGCCGAATGCTTTTCAGCTAGGACAACGCGATTTGCTACGCTTTTGCGATTATCGCTACGACGGTCGTCGCGAGGCTGCTGGGAGATGGCGGCGGCGTTGTAAAGAGCATGCCTCTCCCACCCGACTCGGCGGCGGGTAGAATGAGCGGCATGAAGCGATTCACCGTTGCCGAGATCGTTGTGGCATCAGCGCTGGTTGCATCGGCGATCAGCGCCATGACGTGCATCATGCCCAGCAGCGTCATCCATGCACACGCGGAATGGACGGAGAACCCTACGCCGGAGACTGAGGCCGCGTACCGGCAAGAGGCGAGTCGCTGGCATCTGCGCGAACATGCTGCGATGGCAGCGCAGCTATCCGTAGGTTTTATTGTTGTGGGGGGCCTCGTCAACTTTCTGTTGCCGCCTCGGCCTAAGCCCGCCCCGGAATCTGGCGGCTAGGTCTGCTTTCGGTGGGGAGCGGCGGGGATAGAATAAGCTTTATGGAAAAGACGCCTTGAGAAGTTTGGCTCGTCGGTGCGCTCGTTGCGATTGTCGTCGTCGGCGATCTTGTCGGCGTACTATTGCCCGCGATCGAGGCGTCGATCGCGGAAAGCGAGCGTCGTCGTGAGGTTGATCGTACGGCTACGGAAACAGTGCAGAGACGGCCCTAGCTTTCGACCCACGTCGCCAGGAGTATCGTGCGGTCATGCGAAAGAGGAAGCGCAAGTACGTCGGCGTAGAGTGCCACCGCTGCGGCCAGCGCATCGCCCGCCATGAGCAGATTGAACGATCGGTCGTGGTGCTTCGATTTGCTAGCACAAGGGGCAACGGCGAGGCCCAACAGTTAATCATCTGCCCGGCTTGCGACCGGTTCATCGATCAGTACCACCGAACATTTTGGCTAGCATTCGGCGGCGTTGGCGTGGCGCTGCTGCTCTTCGCTCTCGCGTACTCAGCGTTTCGCTGGCTAACGGTTTAGAGCAACGTTCCGGTTGGCGCAACACTGAGTGCCCCGTTGATACGGCGGAGCCTCTCAAGGCAAGCGGCGGTTTGCCGGGCAAGGTCGGGACGGAAAACGGGGAAATCTATTGCAACCGTCTCCATCCAAATAGAGAATAGTCTGCGGAACAGGTTATCTCTTTTTGGAGGAACGTCTAATGAAGAGGCGTCTGCTGGCGGCGCTCTGCGCTTGTGTCGGTCTCGCCTTTGCTCAAGCATCAATCTGTAAAGATGTCGCGGCTCAGGCGCCGGTTACCATTACGATTTTTGTCAGTGAACGCACAGCGTTCGACGGATCAACATCGTACTCGATGTCACCGTCCTACTTTTCACTTGCCCCCCGGCGCGCAGAGACGCTGCGAGGACCGTCTGGGACCGAGTATCCGCCAAACAGCATACCTGGAGAAAATTTCAGTAGCTGGGAAGATTTGACTGCTGCGACTTTCGGCGAATGGAACTTCACGTCCACAGCCATAGGAAACTCAACGGACGTCCAAACTTATCGTTTCACCGTGTCTGCCTTCGCGCGTAGCTCTTTCCCCGATTCGCCTCTGATTTCGCCGCCAAATTTGAGCGTCGTTACGAGTCCGTTCAGTGTTACTTGGGATCCTCCTTCAAGCGGCTACGGGTACGGCGCAGCCGGAATCGCGGCGAGCGGCAAACTGGTTCAACCGGGTGAACTGGAATTCAAATTTGGCTCTAGTTTAAGCACAGACGCACACCTGTCCTTCTCGACTAGCGCGCCCTCGCGGCTGATGAATACGCTCGTGTCGGAAGTGAGTGGTCCCTCCGATGGTGCGTTGTATTCGGTGCGACCATCGCTTGCAGTCGGCCGCAGTCTTGCAGTTCGCTACTTTCCAGCCGACTCGGTTCCGGAGCCGTCGGCACTGGCGTTGGCGGCCGTTAGCGTCGTCGTCGTGACGGCCTGCGAAAAGTGGGGACGCCGCCTGCGCCGCCCGCAGGGATGAGCGAGACTTAGAATATCGTCCCAGTTGGCTCCGCTCACTGTCGTCCGCGCGCTGCTGAGCTTCGATGCAATGGCGGCGGCGTTCGTTTTCCTGCAACAATGCGTGCTGACCCGCGAGATTGTCATTCGCTAGACTTGGCGGAGCCAGCTCCACTCGGTCGCGAGGGCGTCGTCGATTGAGGCGTCGCCGTAAAAACTGGCAGCGTCTTGCGGAACCGAAGCGTCGGGGCGTTTGAACAGCTGACGATTGCGTGGCGAAAGATCGTTCGCGGCGAGGGCGGCTTGATTGTTGCGTACCGGCATCGGGCCTGCAGGAACGAATCGGCCGAGTGGTTGGCGTCCGATTTGATGGGCGTCTGAGAGAGCTGCGCCCAGGCTGGCTGCATGTTGCGCTAGCGGTGCGTAGGAGTTCAGCGAGGCGGGGGACAACTCTGCTTCGGTCGTCATCTTTGCGAACGAAGTCGCGGCGTGAGTCGGCGCTGCTACTGGAACTTCAGGCTCAGCTTCCAACGATGCAACGACTGCCGGCGCAGCGATCGCCGGCGGCGGGCTGCCGAACTGGTCGCGCCAGACATTCAAGTCGTCGCCATCGACCGCGCCGTCGCCGTTGGCGTCGCCGCTGGTGCGAGGCGGAACAGTCGCGCCGAAGTTGCGCTGCCAGGCGAGGAAGTCGGCGCCGTCAACGATGCCGTCGCCGTTAAAGTCGGCGTTTGCGGGCGCGATGGCCGACACGCCGAAGTAGTCGAGCACGCGGTCCATAACATTCGCTCGGTTGGCGGCGGTCGTGATCGCTTCGAAGGGGAAGCCGAACATGACGACGTTGCCGCGGCCGTCGACGCCAGGGACTTGGATCCCCGCCCCGCCGTTGGAACCGCCCGAATATTGCAACGCGAGTTGCCCGCCCGCTTGCGGAGCGATCACGTCCGCGAATTGGACGTTGTACATTTGCGAGTCGAGACTCGAGAATGCGGCGCCGTTGGAGAATTGGAACAGCGGCAGCCCGGCGAAGATTCCGCCCGCCGAGGCTGTAACGTTGTAGGCGCCGGCGGCGTCGGCGATGTAGTCGCCCTTGAGGGTGCTCTCGTAAAACGAGCGACCATTGTTGGAGGCGTCGAGATCCCAGCCGATTTCCGAGCCGGTGACGAACAGGTGGCCGCCGGCGGCGATAAACTGCTCCACCCGCGTTTGCTCGACGGCGCTAAAGGTCGACGTGCTGGTCGATTCGTTGCCGAGGATCCAGATGACCGCGTCGTAGTCGCTGAGGTTAACCGAGCCGTTGATGATCCGCTCGTTGCTTGTGCTGGCAACGTTCGCTCCAGGGCGAGCGGCGTGGATAGCGGCTTGGACTTGGATGACGTAGTCGAAACTGTTGTTGTAACGCGACCAAACGCGAGCGGCGGTGGTTCCGCCAAAGGCGTATGGGTAGCGGAAGTTTTGCGCCTCGTCGTGGCGATCGAAGCCGTTGACGATCAGGACCTGCTTGGCTCCGCCGCGCGGAAGGACGGTTAGAACTTCTGTGCCGACAGATTGGCCGCCGGCGTTTTCGGCGACAATCTTGAAATAGTACGGAATCGACCGATCGTACCCGGAGAGCGTCACCGAGGTCGTGCCGCCCCCCGCGACGTAGATTCCGCCATCGAAGCCGCGGCCGTCGACCGAGGCGTAAACTCGGTAGCCCGTTGCGGGGCTGCCGTAAACGCCGCCGACGCCGGACGACGAGAGGCCGGCGTTCCAGGAGAGGGTGACGTCGCCCGCAGCGTTGCTGACGACGCCGAAGTTGATCGGGGCCGAGGGTAGGGTGATGTTCGCTGGCTTCACATTCCCGAAATTGATGAAATACTCGAGGGTTGCTTCATACGCGCTGCGGGCCATTTGATCGCGGCCGCGGGGATCGCGCATGAAGGCTGAGTCCATCACGCTGTCGTGGAAGCCGACTTCGATGATCGTGGCGTCGAACTTTCCGCCGATCCATGTGTTGTTGATTTCGCCGTAAGCGCCTTCGGCGTAATCGCGACGGGTCGACCAGTTGTAGGGGAACTGGCCATTGCGCGCGATCATGTCAACTTCGATCTGCTGCGCAAACATGACGGCTAGCGCCTGCTGGTTCGGCGTCCGATTGGCGACAGTGGAATGAATCAGGCCCTCGGTGCCGCGGCCGCCGCCAGCGTTGGAGTGGAAGCTGATCAGCAGACTCGAACCAAACGGATTCGACGACGGCGTCATGTGCGCGGCCATGCGCGTCGATGCGGTGACGTCGCTCGTGCCGAGAACCGACGATGGCGTGACCCCCTGCCCTAGCCCGCGGTAGACCCAGGGGAGCGTCCCCTCGTCTTCGCGCGGATAGCCGGAGACGTTGCCCGTGCCGATGCCGCTACTCCCCCAAGGGAGGTCGCCCATCCCGTTGCCGAAGCGAATGGCGTCGGCTACGACGAGCGACGAGCGTCCGCCGCCGATGGAGTAGTTGCTGATTTGCACCGAGCCTTCGACTGCCGAACTGCCGGAGTTGAAGTGGTAGCTGCCGAGGTAGACCCAGTCGTTGCCGACCATGCGATGGTCGACGGTGATTTGCGTTTGGCCGCCGGTGTGATTGATCTTGTAGAGCTGATCGGTGCGGTCGGAACCGTGGGATACCCATGCGTAAACGGGATAGAGACCGGCTTGCGGGATGTTTGGCGTGTAGGTGGCGACGGCCGTTTCTCCCGCGCCGTTCGCGCTCGCGGTGCGATACTTCACGGCGTCGATGCCGCCGACGCCATAGTCTTCGTCGTACCAGCGCGTTCCGGAGGCGTTGTTGGCCCACGTGCCGGTGAAGGCGACGCCGGGCGAATCGTTATCGAGGACGACCTCGTTGATCTGCCGGCCAACGGGCCGCAGCGGCACCACCGTCGCGCCGGCGCGAAGCAGGTAATCGGCGTACATTGTCACTTGATCTTGGTTGCCGAAGTCCTCGACGATCGATTGGACGTTGCCGCGATCGGTGGACCAGCGTCCGAGACTGCTGTAATAGTTCCAGCCATGACCCGCGCGGGTGTAAACGATTTTGCCAGAGAGGCCCCCTTCCGGCGCCGCCCCGATGGGGACGAGGCCCGCTGCGGCGAGAAGTTGCCGCGATTCGAGCGGCTCAAGCCGCAGAAGGCGGCCGCGGGTAGGCGTGTTTTGATTTTCGTCCAAGGCGGGACGAATGGCGCCAAACTGCTGAGCGATCAGACGGAAAAACTGCATACGGTTGAGCTCTCAGGATGGGCGTTCATCGCGCCGGGGTTACGGTCGCCTGGAGGCGCGCTTGGCGTAAGCTTTCATTTTAGTAAGGTTTCGCGAAAGCATCTAGGAAAGAGCGTGCTGTGGCGTCGCGGCTTGAGCGCAGAAATAACAGTGGTTGAGTCCACTTTTTGCGTGGGAGCGAGATCGCAATTCTCCGCAGTTCCCGCGTGAACGGTGAGCGATGTTATGATGCGCTCCGAGTGATCGAAGCGGTTTGGTCTGGACGCTGATCGCTACGGTATGCCGTAAGTCATCCGGCATCGAGACGCGTCTCGGCGGCGTATTCGGGCGCGCGGCTGCGGGCAGACTTGCCGTCGAAACTCGCGAAGTTCCGCAGCCAACGACTGCCCTTTAGCTAGCACTGGCCGATCTGCTACGCTCCCGCGGCCTTACGGGCGTTGCCCAACTTCTTGCTCTTCTTCTCGACTCGACCCGCAACAATGTTGCCGCTTAATCCGCTCGCTCCGGTGACTGATTACCAGTCGATGCTCAACCGCATCTTCTGGTTTACGACGGCGTCTGCGCTGGCGGCGGTGTGGCTGTTGCGGATGTATGTACCGGCGGCTGATGCGCTACTCGCAAAGGTTGACGCGGCCTGGACCGTCGATAGCAAGAATCTGTCGACGACCGCAGGATACTTGTTGCCGGCGCTGGCGATCGGCATTGGCTTTCGCGTCTTCCGCATTCACGCGAAGGTTTCCGATTGGCTCGGAATTCGCGAGTGTTTTGATTTGGACGTGATCCTCGCCGACATGGCGGAGCAGTTGAACATCGACTTGGCGCAATTTGATCGCACGCTGCTGCGACGAGTGCGGCACGGGTTGATGCGGAAGGCGTTTTACCCGTTCGTCAGCGGTTCGCAGGCGCCGATCGATCAGCAGCTCATTCTGCAAGCGCTAGATGCGTGGTCTTGGTTTTGGGTGGGCGTCGAGGCGACGCTCGTGTTCGCGCTGGCGGCGTTTGGGCTGATCGCGTTCAATGTTCACGCGGTCGGCTTTCAGATTCTCGGCGGCGTGATTGCATTCACAGTGATTGGCTTGCCGGCGATTCGGAATCAGTGCCGGCGGTTTGCGATTGCGCAGGTGCGAGCGATTCTGGAAGATCCTGCGCGAGCGGCGATCGCCTATCATGCCTTTGCCGAGGCTTACGGGGCTGCGCAGAAGTACGGCATTGATGAGCGGCGGCGTGCGGCGTAGGGATCCACTGCCCTGCTCTTTCGATGAGTCAACTGCGGGCGTGCTTTACCGGCTTGGAGGCCGACCCCCCGGCGGAGCCGGGGGCTAGAGGAACGCTCTAGAATAGCACCGTGAGGTAGATCGACGACGCGAAGGCTGGGGAGATGTCTTGGCGGGCGCCAGGATTGGGGATGTAGGTAAGCGTCGGTTGCAGGAACGCCGCCTTGGTGAGTGCAGCCTGATAGTATCCCGCGAACATTAGTTCGTTGTCGTTCAACGGAGCCGGCGGATTGGGGCCCTGGTGCGTCGGGAAGAAGAACGAGCCCGCTTCTGGGGCGTCGTTCAGGAACGACCACGCCATGCCGACGCCTTGCGAGTCGTTTGGCCGCGAGGGAACGAGCCCAAACGCGGTGAAGCCGGCGCCGAAGAACTCTCGGACCCACGAGGCGTTGGAGTCGTTGGCGCCCAGCTGCACGAAGCCTGAGATGCCGTCGTGGTTGACGCCGGGATTTTGAAACCAGAGACGTTGCGAGGCGAACATATAAATGCCGCTTTCGCCGTTGTCGAAGCCGCCGTTGGGGAGTGCAAGATCGCCCGTTTGATGCCAGACGCCGACGCCGAGTTTGCCCGGCTTCTCTTCAGCGCCGGCCGCCCAGGTGCAGCCGACTTCGCCGATGTGAAAGTAATAGCCTGTAAATTGCGGTCCAAGTAGTCCTGTATGCTCGCCGCGGGCGCCGTTGCCGTCGTAAACGCCGTACGAGGCGTAGATGTTGTCTGCGGGGGCGAGCGTCGCGGTGAGGCCGGTCGCGGAGTCGTAGTAACCGGGCAGGCGGCCATACATCGTTGGGTTGACGAAGATCGGCGTGTAGATGAGGCCCGTGACAGCGGGGATGTTGTAGGCGTCGTTGCCAACCGGCACGGCGCTGAGGACGTTGTTGAAATCGAAGGAGGGGACCGACTTGCCGAGGCGCGTGATCAGTAGACCGTCGTACCACGACTGTCGCCACCAGAGTTGGTAGAGTTCGGAGCGATCGAACGGCGGCGCGGCCTGGAGACCGTCGAAGCCTTGCACCGTGCCGGCGAGGCTGTTGGTCGGTTGGCCGGTGTAGTTGAGGAACTGTGTGCCGAAGGAGGTTCCCTCCCAGCCCCAACGTTTCTCGGCGTCGAGCGAGAGATCGATGATCGCCAGACTGTTGAGGCCCCAATCGCCTCCATCGAGTCCGCCGCTGAGCACCGCACTGGCGTCGCCGATCCACAACCCGCCGAGCCGGAGGCCGCTTTCTTCGCTCACGCCGAGGAAGCGGCCGAGCGCGCCGGTGCCGACGACAATGTTGACGGCGGCCGGGTTGCCGGCCATGCCGAGCGAGCTGATGTGCTGCGGGCGGTTCTCGTCGTCGTTGCCGAGGTGGGCGTCGGCCGTGGCGCTTTCATCTGCGGTGGAGGAGTTACTAGCGCCAGGCCAGAGTCGATCGTCGGTCGCTCCCCAGCCCTCTTGGCCGAGGTATTCCTCCGCAGCCAGCGCGGAGCTCGGTTGCGTTGCCGCCACTGAGCGCCCTGCCGTGGTTAGCGCAGCGACAACCGCCAGCCAATGCGCCGCGTTACTAATGATGCGTGGAATCATGGGCGGTGGAGTCGGCAATCAACCGAGTTGACGCGTCAATTCACGGGGTCGTCCGCCTAGTTGCCGGCTCATGAGCTGGCGCCGGGGTTTGCCGAATCTTCCGAATGTGCGGGCGGACAATGATGAATCTCTGGTTACTCCACGAAGATTGCGGATTCAGAGATTTATCGTAAAAGCCGACTTCTCGACTACATGCTAGCTTTAGGCGTGACTTCGCTCACTGAAGGCGAAGCTCCGTCAGCAGTTGCGCCGACGCTCTCCGTCCATTTCCCTACCAAGGCCCAGCCATGTCTTCCTCCCTCTCGGCCGTCCGCGGCGCGTTCTTCGACTTCGTTGACGATCCGTGGAAGCACATCGGAAATGAGCAGGCCTCGGCCCGGTTCGTGAAGGATGGCCTGCTGGTCACCGAGAATGGACTCATCAAGGAGTTCGGCGCGTTCGACGAAGTCTCGAAGCGTTACGCCAATGTGCCGGTGACGCACATTAAAAATCGCCTGATCATGCCGGGCTTTATCGACGGGCATATTCACTTTCCGCAGACGCGCGTCCTTGGCGCTTACGGCGCGCAGCTGCTCGATTGGCTCCAGGAATCGATTTTCCCCGAGGAGCTGAAGTTCCGCGATCGTGATTACGCTCGCGGCGCTGCGAAGCAGTTTTTTGATGCATTGCTTGCCGGCGGCACGACGACCTGTCAGGCGTTTACCACCAGTAGCCCGGTTTCGACCGAAGAATTCTTCGCCGAAGCCGAACGCCGCAATATGCGGACGATCGCCGGTTTGACGGGTATCGATCGCTTCGCTCCTGACGATTTCCTCATCGGGCCTGATGAGTTCTATCGCGAGTCGAAGCGGCTGATTGAGCAGTACCATCGCAAGGGCCGTCATCTCTATGCGATCACGCCGCGGTTCGCCGTGGGGTGCACGAGCGAGCTGATGAATCGGTGCGCTCAACTCAAACGCGAGCACAACGACTGCTGGATCAACACGCACATTTCTGAGAATCCTTCGGAAGTTCGGACGGCGAAGATTCACTTCCCCGACTGCAACGACTACACCGAAGTCCATGAGAAGCACGGTCTGCTCGGACCAAAGTTCACCGCAGGCCACGGCATCTGGCTTTCGAACGACGAGTTCCGCCGGTTCTCGAAAGCAGGCGCGGCGATTTCGTTCTGCCCGCTTTCGAACTTGTTCCTCGGCAGCGGTCTATTCCGCTTGGGCCGCGCGCTCGATCCGGAACATCGCGTCCGAATCAGCCTTGGTTGCGACATGGGCGGCGGCAACGCGTTCAGCCTCATTCGCGTCATGGAAGAGGCGTACAAGGTCGGCATGTGCAACAACACGATGCTCGACGGCTCGGTCAATCCGCGCGAGCAAGACTCGGCCGAAGCGGAGCGGAACAAGCTGAGCGCGTACCGCGCGTTCTATCTCGCGACGCTCGGCGGCGCCGAATCGCTGTACATCGACGATTTGCTTGGCAACTTCAACGTCGGCAAAGAAGCCGACTTTGTGGCGCTCGATTGGAACGGGGGGCAAGCAGCGATGGCCTGGCATCAGTCGCTCGTGACTGAAGGGACGCCGGCGACTATGGAAGAGGCTGCGAAGTTGCTGTTCGGCATCTTGGCGATTGGCGACGACCGCAACGTCGATGAAACGTGGATCGCGGGCAAACGGGCTTACTCGAAGTCGGGCGGCGCCGTCGCTTAACTTCGCCGCAATCGCACCACGAAGGAACGAAACATGGAAACCTGCGTTGCCAAATCGTCGGCAGCCATCGTGCAGCGCGTGCCGCCCGAGGCGACCGACAAGTTCAAACAGTGGCAGCGCGACGTTAGCACGGCGGCGCAGCATTTCCCGGGGTATGAGGGGACCGACCTCTACCCTCCGGCGAACGGCGCCACGGGCGAATGGGTCTCCGTGATTCACTTCGCCGATCAGCCTGCGTTGCAAGCGTGGATCAACTCGTCGGAACGGGCGAAGTACGTCGCTCGGCTGCGCGAGACGGTCGGCGACTTTGAATTGAAGACGCTCGACGGCGGCTTCAGCGCGTGGTTCGCCTCGATGCAGGGCGACTTTGAGCCCGGCATCCCGCCATGGAAGATGGCATCGACGGTGCTGTTCGGGCTCTATCCGACGGTGATGCTGCTGACGATCTTCGTCGGGCCGTTCACGTCGCCGCTGGGGATGTCGATCGCGATGTTGATTGGCAATGCAATGAGCGTCGCACTGCTGCAATGGGCTGTGGTGCCGGCGTTGACGCGGGTGCTCAAGCCGTGGCTGGAAGCGAACTCGCCTGCGAAGCAAGTCGTTTCGATCGCAGGCGTCGTTGGTTTGTTCGCGCTGCTTGTCGGGATTGCGTTCGCCTTCCGGCCGATCACTGGTTGAGCAGAGACTTGTCCGTCGTTCGTTGTTGATTAGCAGCTTGAGGGGGAACTGATGTCGATTTTGATTACTGGCGCCGAAGGTTTCTTGGGAACCCATTTGGCGAAGCTGCTGCATGAATCGGGCGAGCAAGTCGTCGGGCTGGACGTAATCGAGAGCCCAACGCCGCGGCCTTGGCCAGTTGTGGTCGGCGATGTGACCGACCGAGCGTTCGTCGACCGTTTGTTTGAAGAACATGACGTGACGAGCGTCGTCCACGCAGGCGGCGTTTCAGGTCCTCATATCTGCAATAACTTCCCGGCGAAAGTGTTCGAGGTGAATGTCCTCGGCACGCTCAATCTGTTTGAGGTCGCGCGGCTGCGGAAGCTGTCGGGACGGATTGTGTTTTTATCGTCGAGCTCGGTCTACGGCCAAGCCGCCGAGAAGGCATCGTGCGTAACGCCGGTGGTCGAAGGGTTGCCGCTCTTGGCTAGCGAGCCTTATGGCGCGACGAAGGTATCGTGCGAGGCGATGTTGCGGGCGTTCAACGCTCAAGAGGATATCGACGCGGTGTCGCTACGGATCAGTATCGTTTACGGCGCGGGGCGGACGGCTTACTGCGGCATTAGCGAGATGTTCAAAGCGGCTCTGGCTGGGCAGCCGATCATGCTCGATGCAGGTTGCGATGTGCCGCTGCCGTGGGTGTACGTCGACGACGTATGCTTTGCCCTGCAACGGGCGTTGAGCGTTCCTCGCGAGCGCATCGGCGAGGTCGACACGCTGGCCTACAACGTCACGGGGCCAGGCTTCCCGACGTTCCGCAAAATTGCTGAGTTGGTGAAAGAGCACGTGCCGACGGCGACCATCCAGCCGACCAGCGATCCCGATAAGTACGCGATGAACGCGCGGAAGATGTCGCTCGTCGCCATCGAGCGAGATCTCGGCTGGAAGCCGCAGGTTGATATTCGCCAAGGGGTAAAGTTGCTGTTCGAGAGTTTCGTCGGAGAGCACGAGCGGCAGCAATCGCTGGTGACGGTCGGAGCGTAGGACACGATATTCCATTATTGACGTGAGCTGAGAACTGCCCCGCGCTTTTGAGGCGTTATTGGGCCAACCGTCCGGAGAGTAGTCATGGATCGCTTCGTTTGTGATTGCGTCGTCATCGGCGCTGGTTACAGTGGCTTGGCCGCCGCGACCAGGCTGCGGGCGCTAGGCGTCAATGCGATTCTCATCGAGGCTCGCGATCGGGTGGGAGGACGGACGCTCGAACTGCCCGTCGCCAAAATGCCTCGGCTCGAGCTCGGCGGGCAGTACATCAACGATGCGCAAGTGCGCGTGAATCAACTCGTTCGCGAGGTCGGCCTTCAGGCCGTGCCCGCTTGGACAGAGGGGGATTCATTTCTTTGCGTGGGCGATCGCGTGGCCCGGTATACGGGCACGCCCGCGAAGTGCCTTACCGAAAAGCTGAACTACCCGGCCGAAGTCGGCGCCGAGATTGAGCGAACGCTCGATGAATTGAATCGTCTGTTCCCACTCGTCTCCGCTGCAGAGCCGTGGGTTGGCGGCGACGCGGAGAATTGGGACGCAATCACCTTCCAGAGTTGGCTGGAAACGCGCGTGCAGTCCGACATGGGCCGTGAGTTCTTCAAGTTCCTCACCAACCAGGCGTACTCGACCGAGCCTGGCCAAGTCTCGCTGCTGCAGATGCTGTGGTTCATCCAAACCAGCCACGGGCTGCCGCCCTGGGCGATTGGTGGCGCCCAGGCGAATCGAGTCGCCGGCGGAACGCAACTCGTGGCCCAGCGACTCGCGGAGCGGCTTGGCGACGCGCTGCACCTCAACCAAGCGGTTCAGGCTATCGTGCAAACGGAAGCGGGCGTCTGCGTCGAGACTGGCGAACGCGATTACTTCGCACAAACGGCGATCGTCTGTTTGCCGCCGCAACTGGTGCCGGGGCTGATCTTCAGCCCGCCGTTGCCGCCCGATCTCTATCGCGCGTTTGCCGCCATGCAGACGGGCAACACGATGAAAGTGCAGGCGGTCTACGATCGCCCCTTCTGGCGCGACAACGGGTTGTCGGGGAACGGCATTAATTGGGACGGGCCGCAGACGTTCACCTATGACAATACGCTCGGCGACGGTCCGGGCGTGCTGCTCGGGTTTCTGACAGCGCGTCGTGCGACGGAAGCATTGCGTCTGCCGCTGCATGAGCGGAAGCAAGCAGTGCTTCAAGCGTGGGCCGATGTGTTCGGGCCCGAGGCCTTGGAGCCGATCGACTACATCGAACACGACTGGACTGCCGACCAGTTCACGCGCGGCGGCTACGGCTGCCATTTTCCGCCTGGCGCCTGGTGCGAGTTCGGGGCGGCGTTCGGCGGCGAGTCGATGCCGCGGTTCCAGAACGTCTGGTGGGCGGCGTCTGATCTTGCCAAGGACTGGAATGGTTACTTGGAAGGGGCGCTGTTCGCGGGCGAGCAGGCTGCTGAGGAAGTGGCGGCGTCGTTGACCTGTGCTGCGGTCGGTTAGTCTGCGGCAAGAATTGCTGACCGTATCGGCCCTGGAGGGGCCGAGTAGCGTCGCCAGGGGAGCGAGTCCCTGGTTCTTGGTTGGAGCAGCTGTCCCAGCCCCGTGAAGGGCGGCACTGCTCGTGATCACAATTTCGAGTGGTGTCGCCCCTCGCGGGGCTTTCGCTCGCTACGATGCTTCGAACCAGGGGCTGGCGCCCCTGGCTACATCATGCCGCCCCCTCTGGGGGCTAGCGACCGAAACATCATCCTGCGAGTTACCAGGCCATTCTCGGTCGTCCTGTTGGGATCTGCCCTCTACTCTCCTGCCAAAGGGACACCTTCCCTCGGCTCCCCCTGTCCCGGCCTTTTTTAACGCCGGGCGTGACGCTTTGAGCGGCTTCCGGCCCTCCATTCTTGGAGACGTGCGCGCCGGGGAAGCACTGCTGGGCGAAGTCCCATTCCCAGCGGAGTTGTTCGTCCGGTGGAGGCGAGGTCCGCTGGCGTTTTTTCGGCGTTTTTCACCTGTCCAACCCGTGCGATCTGCACAACGGGACATTTTGGGCGTCTGGGAAACGAGTTCGGACGCTGGAGCACGCCGATTTGTTGTGGGCCCGGAAATCCGTACTTAGGATGGAAATTGGTCCCGCCGGCGTTGACGGGTTTTGCCAGCGGGAAAAAATCTCCCATCGCTCGTCTCGTAGATCCGGAACAGGCATCGACGAACTTCCCCGCCCAGGCGGGGGCATCGACTCAGGCAACTATGAAGAAGCATCGCTCGCAGATCAGCCGCCGTGAACGTCGGCGTCGCCACGCTCAATCTCTTCGTCAGCAAGGCATTCGCGCGTTGGGGGTTGAATCGCTCGAATCGCGTTATGCGCTGTCGAGCGTGCCGATTCTGGTCGATCTCAATCCCACCGGTGCGTCGACGCCGACGGACTTCACGGAGATGAACGGCGTCACCTACTTCGTCGCCAGCAACGGGACGAACGGGCGCGAGCTGTGGAAGACCGACGGCACGCCCCAAGGGACGTCGATGCTTGTCGACATCAACGTCGGCGCGGGGGCTTCGAATCCGACGAATCTCGTGAACGTCAACGGCGTCCTCTACTTCGCCGCAAACGACGGTACGAACGGCGTCGAACTGTGGCGGACCGACGGAACCGTTATCGGTACGAAGATGGTGAAGGACGTCTTCACCGGGACTTATGCGGCGGGCTATCAGACGCTGCCGAACTCGTCGCTGCCTTCGCAGCTGACCAACGTCGACGGCAAGCTGTTCTTCACGGCGCGCAACGGCGTCACGGGCGTCGAGCTGTGGACTTCCGACGGCACTGCCGCGGGGACGACGCTCGTTCGCAATATCTTTGCGGACTCTGGCGCGACGCCTTCGTCTGCGAATCCGTTGCAATTGACTAACTACAACGGTGAGCTTTATTTCACCGCCGACGACGGCGTCCATGGTCGTGAGTTATGGAAGTCGAACGGGACCGAAGTCGGCACCGTGATGGTGAAGGACATCCGCACCGGCACGTACGAATATACGCCGAGCGGCGGCGGGGCGGCGCAGACCCGCCCTGCTCCGTCGAATCCCGGGCTCTTACGCGTGATGAACGGCACGCTTTACTTTGTTGCCAACGACGGAACGCACGGAGCCGAGCTGTGGAAGACGGACGGCTCCGAGGCGGGCACTTCGCTGGTGAAAGACATCCGCGCGGGCGCCGACAGCCCCTTCACGACTTCCAGCGTTATCGAAGTCGTCGGCAATTTGCTCATGTTTACCGCGAACGACGGGACGCATGGCGACGAACTCTGGAAGAGCGACGGCACCGAAGCTGGAACGGCGCTAGTGAAAGACATCACGCCGGGAGCGACTGGCAACCTGTCGTACTTTGCCGGCTTCGAAGTGATTGACGGCGTCCTCTACTTCGGCGCCGACAATACCGTCAACGGCAAAGAGCTGTGGAAGTCGGACGGCACCGAAGCCGGCACGGTGATGGTTGCCGACGTCTCGCCCGGTACGGGGGCGTCGTCGAGCTTCCCGATCTACATGACACAGGTGAACGGAACGCTCTACTTCTCGGCTTACACGACGGCGACGGGCCGCGAACTCTGGCAGTACACTCCCGCCGGGGGTGCGAAGATCGTCGCGGATCTTGCCACTGGCGCCAACTCGCTTGACCCGAACGCCCTCACCGAGGTGAACGGCAAATTGATGTTCTCGGGCGTCGTCTCGAGCGGGCGCGAGCTTTTCACGCTAGTCGAAGCGGAGCAGTACCAGCTTTCGATTTACGTCGACGGTGTCGCCGTGACGATTCCCTCGACGGTCGGCGTCAAGGAGAACGGCGCTACGGCGTGGAGCTTCACGTCGTCGCAAGGGGGGAAGGTCAACTACACCGGAGGCGCAGGAACGACGCTGGGGCAATTCTTCGACGTGTGGCGGACCGACGCCGGGATCGCGGGGAACAATGCGAACGCAATGTTCAGCGCGACGCAGATCCTCGGCAACGTCGCCACAGTTCAAAAGACGGTGCAGATGTTCGTCAATGGCCAAGTAGTTCGCGATTTTGAGAACTACCATGTGCAGGCGGGCGACGACGTCGTCATCATCTATGGAGCCAATCCCGTCGTCTCGCTGAATACGACGTATGGAACAATTCTGATCGAACTGTACGACGGCGACGCGCCGATCACAGTCGCGAACTTCCTCAACTACATCAACGACGGCGATTACCTCAATTCGCTGTTTCATCGGGCCGACAGCGATTTCGTGATTCAAGGCGGTGGATTCACGACGTCGTCCACGACGTATTCGGGCTCCGGCACTTCGCAGTTCACGGAGGTTCCGACCGACCCGCAGATTCAGAACGAGTTCAAGCTATCAAACGTGCGCGGCACGATCGCGATGGCGAAGCTCGGCGGGCAAGTCAACAGCGCGACGAGTCAGTTCTTCATCAACTTGAGCGACTCGAACAAATTCCTCGATCTCCCGGAGAACAATTCGTTCACCGTCTTCGGCAAGATTTTGTCGATGGCGACCGTCGACGCGATCGCGAGCTTGCCGATCAATTCCAGCAATGCAGCGCCGTTCAATGAATTGCCGGTCGGCGCCGACGGGAAACTGGCGGTGGTGCAGTCGATCGAAGGGCTCGGCGACGTCTCGGGCGTGCGGTTCGTCGATCTCAACGGCAACGGGACGCAAGATTCCGGTGAAGAGGGCTTGGCCGGCGCCGTGATCTACGTCGACGCCAACAACAACGGCGCCCGCGACGATGGAGAAATTTTCACCTTTACCGACGACGACGGCAAGTATCGCCTGCAACTTGAGCCGGGAACGTACACGATCCGCATGGTCGCGTCGGCTCAGGGGCAGCAGACGCTGCCGGCGGAAGGCGCTGCTTACACCGTAACGGTTGAGATCGGCGTTGAACTCAACAATCGTAACTTCGGCGAGTCGATCATCCTGGCGCCTACCGGCGTGACGCTCGCGGCGGCTAGCGATACGGGCAATTCCAACAGCGATCACATCACCGCGCTTAATAACTCGAGCGGTCGCCAGCTAACGTTCGTCGTGAGCGGCGTCGCTCCTGGCGGCGAAGTCCGGCTGTACGCGGGCGATACACTGATCGGCTCGGCGGTGGCCACGGGATCGACGGTCACGATCGTCACCAATGGAAGCGTCACGCTGACGGATGGGGTGCACCAAATCACCGCTCGGCAGACGTTGAGCGGTTCCGAAAGCGGCGCCAGCGCTGCGCTGACGGTTGCGATTGACACGACGGCGCCGGCTCCGATTTCGACGACGCCTGGCGCTACCGTCGCGTTTGGCGACACGTACGAGTACGATCCGGCAAGCACCAGTGAAGGAGTCGATGGCGCTACGTACACGTTGCTGAACGCTCCCGCGGGGATGACGATCAATGCGGCGACGGGCGCGATCCAATGGACGCCGACCGCTCAGCAGGCGATGACGCACCAATTTGTGATCCGCCTGGGCGATATTGCGGGCAATGTGGCGCTGCAGACTGTCGTCCTCACGGTGACAGGCGATATTGCCGTGCTACCCGATAATTACACGGTCGCCGAGGATGGGACGCTGACAGTCCCGGCGGCAACCGGCGTTCTCGGCAACGACGGCAGCGGGGAGACGTTGACGGCAGTATTGGTGAGCGAGCCAGCCCATGGGACGTTGACGCTTAACGACGATGGTTCGTTCACTTACACGCCTGACCCCGATTTCTTCGGAACCGATACGTTCACTTACAAAGCCCAGAATGGAGCCATTGAAGGGAATATCGCGACGGTGACCATCAACGTCACCGCCGTGTCGGACCCGCCTGTCGGCGTCGCAGATAGCTACACGACCAACGAAGACACGCCGCTGACTGTTCCGGTCGCGGACGGCGTTTTGAAGAACGACAGTGATCCGGACGAAGAGACCCTCACCGTAACAGTCGACACGAACCCAGCGCATGGCACGCTGGCGCTCAATCCGGACGGTTCGTTCGTCTACACCCCTGCGGGGAACTACAACGGGACCGACACCTTCACATACCGCATCTCCGACGGCACGAACACTTCGGACCCGATTACTGTCACGATCAACGTCACGGCGGTGAACGATGCGCCCACCGGCGTCGCGGATCAGTACACAGTGAATGAAGAGACGACGCTCACCGTCGATGTGGCGAACGGCGTGCTGAAGAACGATACCGATCCTGAAGGGGACGCCATGACCGTGGTCGTGGCGGAGAACCCCGCCTCGGGCACGCTGACGCTCAATTCCAACGGTTCGTTCACCTACGTGCCAGCGGCAAACTTCCAGGGAACCGTGACGTTCAAGTACCGTGTGAAAGACGCTACCGGCCAATCGGAGCCGGTAACGGTGACGATCAACGTCGTCAATTCGAACGACGCGCCGACGGCAACTGCTGATTCGAAGACAGTGGCCAATGACGGCACGACTCAAACCGTCGACGTCCTAGCAAACGACACCGATCCCGACGGCGACGACTTGAAGGTCACCGCGGTAACGCAAGGTTCCCAGGGCGGCGTGGTCGCGATCGGCACGAACGGAGCGAACGTTACCTACAAGCCGGCAAGCGGTTTCACCGGAACGGAAACCTTTACTTACACGATCACTGACGAAGGGGGAGTGACGAAGACTGCCACCGTGACGATGACGGTCACGGCTGCGACGTCGACGGGCGTCATTTCCGGATTCGTTTACTTCGACGCCGACAATGACGGCGTGAAAGACACGGGCGAAACGGGCGTTCCTGGCGTGCTTGTCACGCTTACCAGCACGAGCAGCGGAACGAACGTCACGCGAACGGCGATCACGAAAAACGACGGCAGCTATTCGTTCACCGCGTTGCCCGCAGGAACCTACAAAGTCGTTGAATCCCAGCCGGCGGCGATGAACGACGGCATCGAGAAGAGCGCCGATACGGGAGCGACGATCACGAACGACTCGATCGCGAACATCGTGCTGACGGCCGCTGAAACGGCCGCTAACAACAATTTCGGCGAACGATTGCTGAAGCCGGAGCATACCTCGATCCGGTGGTTCTTCGCTTCTAGCTACGCCAGCAACGACTTCTTTCGGCAAGTGATCGCACGGGGCGAAGACGCCGCCGGCAACGACGAGCTCGCCACCGCGATCCGCAACGGCGATACGACGTTTACGCCGAGCAGCGCGAGTGCGGCTGACGCATCGTCGGCCGCGTTGCTCGCCGAGGAAGAGGCGTCAAACGTCGCTGAAGATAGCTCAGACGAGTCGCTCGCGGGGCTCGCCTTCGCGTCGCTTGCCGCCGCCGATGATGAGTCGGACGAGAGCGACGTTGTCGCGGAACCGATTTCGGACGATTCGGACGCAGGTGATGCTGGCGCCGACGAAGTCCCGTTGTCGTTGCACGAGGAGCCGGCAAGCGGAGATCTCATCGACGCGGCCAATGAGTCGACGGACGGCGAGATTGACGCGATCGACGCGGCGTTTGCCGAGTTGCAGAGCGGGCTCGCGGCCTAGGCCGTGATGGGCCGTTCGGCTTAGAAGCGAGACTCAAGGCCGACGCTGATTCCCTGCGTCCAGAAGCTTGATTTTTCGCCGGGGAACGCCGGTCGGGCTAAACCGCTCAGGCTGCCGGGCGGGATTTGCGACACATTGACCGCGAGGTCAATCTGTTCGCCGGCGCGTTCGACGTGGCTCAGCAAGAACCAAGTGTAGCCAATAGTGAATGACATGTTGCTGGTCAGCTTGCGGCGTGCACGGAGTCCGAACTCCCATGCAGAACTGACGTAGCCTTCGCGATGAACGCCGAGATTGGTCGTCTGCGTGAGCAGGCCGCCGGCGTTCGTCGTGGTGACGTTGTTCAGCGTCGTGGCCGTTTCGCCAGTGATGTTGGTTCGGCTGGCTACGCCGCCGATCGACCCCTTGCCGTAGACGTCGCCGGTCCAGTTGTCGCTGAGCTGCTCGTGCGCCGCTAGCCCGAGGAGCGCTCCGTGGAACGCGTTCGACGAGTCGAACGCGTCGTAGAGATTGATGCTTGTTCCCTGCGTGATGCCGGAGAGTGACAGCGTCGAATCGCGGATGGTGATGTTCTCGTCGAGCTGCGCAAATTGGTATCCGAACAGCCAATCAATTTTGTAACGGCCCGAGTTGATCGCACGTCGGCGGTACTCGACCGACGCGGCGTGAAAGTTCATCTGCGCGGCGATATCGACCGTGCCGGTGACAAGATTCGGATAGGCGACGAGCCGCGCGTCGCCCGCTTCGTCTTCCACGTTGTAGAAGGGACGCGCGATGATGCCGTTCTGAGCCGGGTCAACGTGGTAGCCGGACGAGCCTTGGCCGATGAAAAAGTACGTGGCGGCGATCGAGTCGAGCTGTTCCGAATCGAGCCAATAGCCGAACTCAAACCGTGCGCCGGAGCGGACGTCGTCGTTGAAGTGCGATTCGCCTTTGAGGAGCGTCGTCGAGGAGCCGTCCAAGACGCCCGCCTGGCCCGATGCGGTCCCAATCGGGCTGGTACTGACGAGGGCCGGGACGTACATCCCCTCGGTTCCCCACAGCAGGTACTCGGCGGTGAACCAAAAGCGCGAGTTCAGCGGCGCGAGGCTGCAGCCGTCGGTGCATTCAGGAGATTCAGAGAATTCCTGAACGAGCGTTTCGTCGTAGTAATCCGTCGGCTCCATTGTGTCGGCCGCGGCCGGTGCGGCGTTGCTCGCAGCTTCTAGCGGCGCGTCGAGGGGTTCCTCAAGCGAGAGTGTCTGAACGACCTCTTCCTCGTCGGCGTCGATTGGCACGTCGCTACCGTACGCGCGGCCGCCGATGGCGGTCGCCGCGAAGGCGAGCATCAGCAGGCGGATTATCGACGGCGAAAGTCGCGACATGCCGTTGCGTGGAGAAAAGTGATCGGACCGAGACCAGCGGCGAAGGAGGCTTCGCCCCGATCATTATCGAGCGCTCGGATCGCGATCATTAAACTTTATGCAGTCGGAGTAGCTTGCCCGGCAGGAAAAGTCGCTGCCTCGGTCGCGTGAGATGCTAGCGTCGCCGGCATGTCGGCAAAATCGCCTCCGGGAGCGGCCGGCGAAGAGCGCCGAAGGCGCTTAACGGTAGCCGGCCGCTCACTCGGCGGGGGCGTCGCTCGAAGCGGCGGTCGCTTGCCGCAGCGAGATGGGGGGCACGCCGAAGCGGCGCTTGAACGCGCTGCTGAATGCCGATACCGACTCGTAACCGACCTGGGCGGCAATCCGCTTCACCGGGACGTCGGTCAGTTCGAGCAGTTCAGCCGCCTTCTGCATGCGAATCTCGGTGACATATTGCAGCGGCGGCTGGCCGACGACGGTGCGAAACCGATCGGCGAACGCGGAACGCGAGAGGCCCGATTCGCGAGCCATCGAATGGACGGTCCAATCGCGGTGCGGCGAGGCGTGCACCAATCGCATCACCGGACCGAGGCAAGCGTCGAATGTCGCCTGATAAGCGCCCCTAGCTGCAGGCGCCTGAGCGGCTTCGGGGCCATCACTGGACGCGAGATAGTCGCGTAGCAGTTCGATCAACAACGACTGCAGAAAGCGGCTCGCCACCGCCATGCTGCCTGGAGCGTGCGAAGTCGCTTGAGTCGACAGCCAGCTTAGCAGCGCTGAGTCGCGAAGCGGGCCGGGAGAATGGCAACCGGCGGACGAAATGCAAGGCGGCAGCAG
The DNA here is from genome assembly GCF_009177095.1 of Lacipirellula parvula. Classification (NCBI taxonomy): domain Bacteria; kingdom Pseudomonadati; phylum Planctomycetota; class Planctomycetia; order Pirellulales; family Lacipirellulaceae; genus Lacipirellula; species Lacipirellula parvula. The sequence goes on along the minus strand of NZ_AP021861.1, from coordinate 4,481,245 downwards.
GCCGGCGAGCGGTAGTCCGACGGCGCTGGCGTCGAAGCGGGCGGTGAGCAGCGTCGGCGGCGATTCACGGTGTTCGTGGGGCAGGCCGGGCGTTGTCGTTGAGGCTCGCAGCGTTCCGTGAGCTGACAACAGCGCCAGTCCGCCAGGCTTGAGTTGCAGGCGCGAACCTTCGGCCGATTCAACATCGAGCGATCCGCTGAGAACGAGCGCGATTGCCGTGGCGCCAGCTTCAACCAAGACGACTGAATCCAGCGCGAGCGTCGTTGTTTCGCAACGCCAGTTGAGGAAATGGAGCCGCGCCAAGAACTCGCTGAGCGGATCGCCGCCGCCAGCACTGCGGCACGGCGCTAAATGAGCTGCGGAAGACCGCAGGGGCGGATCAAGCGCAGCAGGAGCGTGCAGCCGGAAAGGCGTCGGCGGATTGGCGCCTTGCGGCTCGGCGAATGTGGTTTGGGCGCGGCTCACTATCTAGCAAGATCGAAAAATGGTTCTCGCGCAACGCTGCAAGCGTGGAAATATTTAGAAGTAACTCCGCCAACAGGTTTTTGGCGTCGGGGATTACTAAATTGTCAGCGAATTCGACGGATGCGATGAGATTTCGGCTTGTCCCACATGTGGCCGGTGATCGCGCCTGACCGATAGTTAGCCGAGGAGTTTTCTCTTCTGACCCCTGTTCTGGTCTTCCGTAAGGAGAGCGCGTCATGGCTGGAATCGGCAGCGTCGGCTCGACGCCGAATTTGTTCTCGTACCTGAAAACCTCGTCCGAAGGGGCAACGGAGAGCGCGTTGCCGGAGATGCCGGCAGTTGACGTCGAGTCGCTGCGGCAAGGGGCGCTGGAAGACCGTCTCGATCAGGCGCTCTCAGCAGCGGGCGTCGATGAGGAAACTGCCAACGCGCTGAAGAGCGATTTGCAGGAAGCGTTCGACAAGGCCAAATCGGAGGGGAAGCTATCGGATCCCGAGTCGATGAAGTCGACGATCGACGAGATCTTCGCCGAGCATGGTCTCGACGCCAAAGAGATTCTAGGCGGGAAGTTCGGGCCACAGACCTTGAATGAGGCCGTTGGCCCGCCGAAGGAAGGCGAAGATAGCCGCAAGACGTTGCTTGATTTACTCAACCGCATGGCGAAAGAGGGCAGCAGCTCCGCGGACCTCTCCGAACTGCTACTCGATGCTGTGAAGGGATTCGACCAAACGGCTTGAGTTTGAGTTGCGTCTCGGTGCTCCGCTCAGTTGCCCGCACTGCGACTCGATTTCGAAGGAGGCTTGCCGTCACGGCGTCAGCCACGGAGAATCGGGGATTCAACGCGTGGCAGACACTTGGAGAGCTGAATCGTGACGACCTCTATCGGAAACATTATCGCCGACTCGCTGCAACTAGGCCTGAGCAAAACGAAAGGCCTACTCGTCGGCGTCACGGAAGAGATGTTCGCAAGACTGGCGTCCCCAGGCGGCGTGGTGGTCAAGTCGAACCACGCTTCGTTCGTGCTCGGGCACCTCGCGATCTACCCGGCGCGGATTGTCGAACAGCTTGCCGGCGATGCGGCGGCGTTGAAGTTGCCGGAAAGCTTCGTCGAAGTCTACTCGCCGACGGCGAAATGCCTCGACGACCCTGAAGGGACGATCTATCCGCCGATGCAAGAAGTCGTCGACCGGTTCTTCGCCGGCTACGAAGCGGCGCTGGGGCAGTTTCGCCAGAGCGACGACGAGCTGTTTCTGCGGCCGAACCCCACGGGCGGTCGATCGACGGAACTCTTCCCAACCATCGGATCGATGCACGCGTTCTACGCGGGCGGCCACATCATGCTGCACTTGGGGCAGCTGAGCGCCTGGCGGCGCATGTCGGGCCTAGGCGAAGCCTGATCCCGCGTTCAATTTTGCTGGCAATCGGCATGCGAATCGGTTACGTTCGGGCCTGACTTTTCCGCAATCAGGCCAAGCAGGGGCGTTCCGTCGCAAGCTCGATGACCGTTAGTTGGAAGCTGCATAACGCGATGGGCCCCGGTCTCGTCGGCAAAGAGCCAGGGACCGATCACCCGCCGATTTCGCTGGAGCGAATGCTCGATCTCACTCGCGACGCCGGGGTGGGGACTCGTCGCTTCGACGGGGTCGATCTCTCGCTTTACATGCCGCATGTCGACATGGATGCGGACGACGGCGCGTTTCAGGCGTTGGTCGACGCTCTGAAATCACGCGGCTTGGTCTGCGGATCGGTGGTCGCGCCTGTTTGGGGCGATCTCGGCGGCGGCAGTGCGATGGGCGATGCCGAGCAGCGCAAACGCTTTCTAGCTGCGGTTGAAAAGTCGTGTCGCTACGCGAGTCGCTTGCGCGAGGCGGGCGTGCGGCCGTATGGCGCCGTGCGGATCGACTCGGCAGATAATCCCACGCGCTGGGCGGAAAGCCCGCGCGAGAACTCGCGGCGGATTGCCGATACCTTTCGCGAAGCGGGCCGGATTGCCGACGGCTTCGGCGAGGTCCTCGCGGCCGAGGGCGAAATCTGCTGGGCGGGGATGCACTCGTGGCGTCACATGGCCGAGTTGTTGGAAGCAATCTATCGGCCGGGGCTCGTTGGGTTTCAAGCCGATCTGGCCCACACCTACCTCTACATGCTCGGATACAACGCGCCGGAGCACCGCCTGTTGAATCGCGACTACTCGGTCGACGAGTTCTGGGAAGCCTACGGCGCCATGACGCGAGCGCTCGGGCCTTGGACGCTCGACGTTCACATCGCGCAGAGCGACGGCACGGTGTTCGGCAGCGGCGCGCACGACAAGACGGGCCGGCATTGCCGAGCCGACGATCCGCGCGGCAAGTTGAACGTCGCGAAGTGCGCCCGTTACTGGCTACTCGACGGCGATGGCGTGCCGCGACCAGCGATCAAGCACATCTGCTGGGACGGTTGCATGATTTCAAACGAGGCGCTCGAAGCGCCAGCGACTTGGGACAAAATTTTAGCGCTGATGGTCGAGGTTTCCGAGAGCACGGCTGCCGTGGCCAAACGAGGCTAGGCCTTGATCGTTGGTTCGCGGCGACACGCTTACTTATCTTCACTTATCGATGCCCTGATGGCGGGGCACGGCCGCCTTCAACTGTTATGTCGACGAATACCCTCCCCTTTCGATTCGGCAACGAGTGCTACACGTGGTTCATGAGCGGCGCGGGGGCCACGCATGCGAACCGACTAGAGCACATGGTTGAGATCACTGCCCGCGCTGGCATGACGGGCATCGAGCCGATTCACTTCTGGATGGGCGATTTGGCCGAGCCACGGCGGCTCGCTGAGGCATTGCAAAAGCATCAGGTGCAGTTGGCTGCCATTGCGTTGGTGTTGGAATGGAACCACCCAGCGGAGACCGAGCACGAACGAGCCGAGGCAGATCGCGTGATCGATCTGCTAGCGCAGTTCCCAGGCGCCCTGCTCTGCACTGTGCAGCTGCCAACCAGCCGCGATGATTTGTCGCAACGGCGAAAGAACCTCGCGGCGAATCTCAACGCCGTGTCGCGTCGCGCCGCGGATCGCGGAGTAAACGCCTCTTTCCACCCGAACTCGCCGCCGACGTCGATCAATCGCACCGCCGAAGATTACGACGTCATCCTCAACGGCCTTGATTCGCAGGCGACGGGGTGGACCCCCGACGTGGGGCACATCATCAACGGTAGTATGGATCCGCTCGCCACGATGCAGCAGTGGCAGCCGCTGATTAATCACGTCCATTTCAAGGATTGGGACGGCCAACCGGAGTTCGCGCTGATGGGCGCCGGCAGAGTCGACCTCATCGGCGTCACGAAATGGCTGAACTCCTGGAACTACGGCGGTTGGATCATTTGCGAAGATGAAGCGGAGCAAGCGGTTGACGATCCCGAAGGCGTGACGCTGCATGATGGCCGCTGGATTCGTGAAACGCTCATTCCCGCGATCGCTTGAACGACTGGCGATCGAGAGTAAGTCATGCCCATCTAGCTTGGAACGATTACGATGCCTCATGTCGAAACCAACGGAATCAAGCTCTACTACGAAGAAGTAGGCGCCGGTCCGCCGCTCGTCTGCATCATGGGCATCACGGGGCCGGGGAGCGTTTGGTCCAACCATACAGCGATTTGGAGCAAGCACTTTCGCTGCATCCTGGTCGACAACCGCGGCGTCGGACAAAGCGACATGCCGCCGGGACCGTATTCGTCGGCAATGATGGCCGACGATTACGCCGGCCTCATGGACGCATTGCAGATCGATCGCGCTCGCGTGATCGGCTGCTCGATGGGGAGCGCTATCGCCCAGCAACTCGCCATTCGCCATCCACAACGGGTGGAGAGCCTAGTGCTGATGTGCCCGTGGGCGCGGTGCGATCGCTACGCCCGCGATGTGTTTGAGCATCTGCGCGTTGCCAAAGCGAAGCTGACGGCAGCCGAGTTCGTGCGCTACCTGCAACTCCTCATCTTCACGAAACCTTACTGGGACAGCGACGCCGGCTACCAGACGTTGTTAGACGGCCGCCTGCTGGCGAGCGAAGACCCGGCGCCGCAGCCGCTGTATGCCCTCGAAGCGCAAGCGGATGCCTGCGTGACCCATGATGTGCTGGCCGACCTCGGCCTTATCGGCTGCCGAACGCTAGTCATTGGCGGCAAGGACGATATTTTCACGCCGCAGTGGATGGCTGAAGAGGTCGCCGCAGCGATTCCGAGCTGCGAACTTCATCTTTACGCCGACGCGGGGCATGCCTTCCACTGGGAGCAGATCGAAGACTTCAATCCGCGCATCGCAAAGTGGTTCGCGGAACGCTAGCACTAGTTCCTCCGAGCAATTCTGCCGCGGAAAATCAGCGTCGACGGCTCTGCTAGCAATTGCTACTCTCCGCCCGCTTGTTGCGCGTGTCGCAACGTCATGCGGAGATGCGAGCGATGGAAAAAAAGCGACGGTGGTGGACGATCGGCGGCGGCGTGCTGGGCGTGCTCCTATTGAGCATCGCCGCGTACAACTATTGCCGTTGCTACTGCGGCGGGCCCACACGGCTTTCGATGAGTGCCGGCAATGTTTGCCCGCTGCGCTCGGAAATGGCCAGTCAGATAGCCGCAAGCATCAGCGGCGACGTCGAAGTCGCCGTCTGCGAGGGAACGAATTCCGAGGGGATTTGCCAGGCGGTGAACGACGGCAAGCTCGATATGGGGCTCGTCCTCGGCGGACTGCCGGCGAACCAGTTTAAGAATGTGCGGCAAGTGGCGGCGCTCGGCGTCGAGCCCCTTCATCTTGTCGTGCGGCGCGACATCGCCCGCGCGTCGGAAGCGCCGTCATTAGAGATGCTTCGCGGCCGGCGCGTTTCGCTAGGAGAAGCTGGTTCTAATGGCTGTCGGCTCGCCATCGATCTGCTCCGGTTGGCGGGACTTGAAGCCGGTTCGGCGACGACGCCAGCCGATTTCGAGGCTGACTACGCCACCGAGCCTCAGCTGCACGATCAAGCCGCCGCCTGGCGCTCGGCGTCGGTCGGTGAGCGGTTGAAGCTCGAGAAGCAGCTTCCCGACGCGGTGTTCATCGTTGATTCGTTGCCGTCGGATCTTGTGGATGAATTGGTTCGGCAGTGCGACTATCAACTGATTTCGTTGCCATTCGCGACGGCGCTGCACCTCGATAGCCGTCGGCATCACGGAACAGAAGCGGGCGGACTGCGGAATGATCGCGTCGAGAAGGTCGTGATTCCAGCGTTTTCCTACGGGATTCATCCCGCCATGCCAGCCGCCGATTGCGACACGATTGGGCTGCGGTTGTTGCTCGTCGCCAACGAAGCGACGCCGAGCGATGCGTTGCGAGACGCCTTACGATCGTTTAACGACGCCGTCGCCCGCCACGCGCAGATCAAACTCGACGTTTCGAACGCGAATCCCGAGTTTCCCGTTCATCCCGGCGCCGAGGCGTTCCTGCGAGCACGGCGGCCGATCAACGTCGACGAAATTTTGGGCCCAACGACTGACGCACTGAGCGTCTTCGGCGCGACGATTGCCGGATCGCTGGCCATCTGGGGATTCGTTCGCGGGCTGCGGGCAGTTCCCCCCGACGTCCACATGCGTCAGGTCCAACGGGTTGAACGGCTGTTGCATGGCAACGAACTCGACGAAGCGGCTCCGACCCTACCTCGCGAGTTCTTGGATTACTTGGAGTCTCGACTGGCGCAAGTGAAGCAGGCGGCCATCGAAGACTATACCGCGGGAAAAATGCACGGAGACGAGGCGCTTGTCGGCATCCTCACGCTCGTCGCCGATACGCGACACCTGCTGGCCATGCGCCGCAAGCAGCTTGTCGGCGCCAGCCCGGCGGTGGAATTGGGGCTAGTGCGGCGCACGGGCGCCGCATGAGCATCCGCTCACGGCGCCGGCGCTGCTAGCTGGCAAAGCCTCTGGAATCGTTAAACTCCGCCAGCTCGACGGGACGAACTAGAGCATGAGATCGCAGATCGTGCGATCATGCCACGCGCCTCGTCGGACTGTTGCTCAACGTGCCACGCTTCATCCCCATCTTGCGCCGCTTGGCGGCTCGCGTGTCGCGCTGCGGCACGCCGTGGGCATTGGCGGCGTGGAGCCTCGCGTGGTTCGCCGCTGCGGGATCGGTTCGCGGCGAAGGGACGCTGCTGGAGTACCTACAAAGGGCTGAGTCGCGGTCAGTGAGCCCAGCGTCTGCAAACATGGAGACCATCGTCGAGGGCGAGCCGATGCCGCTTGCCGACGAGATCGCCCTCGAACAGCCGCTCAGTTCGGCGAGTAGCGTCGCCGAAGCACCTTACTACGACGATCACGAACCGCCGTTCGGCGTCGGTCCGGAGGATCAGCCGAGCTATCTGCCGGGGAACATGCCGATCAACTGGATCTCGGGCCCGTACTTGCGGTACGGCGTCGACTTTACGATCGGCGAAGGGATTCTCGAAGGAGGCCAGAAGCTCGGTTGGGGCATCAATGGCGGCTTCCGCCAGGCGCTCGCTCCCGGACTCGCACCGGGAAACATGTTCTTCGATCTCGGCGGCGGCTATCTTTCGGCGGTCGGACAGACCACGCGCGTCGTCGACGGCGTGGAAACGAATACGATCACCAACGTCAAAACGCCGGTCGCCGATGCGTTCACCGTCAACCTGCTTGAAGTGAAACGCGCCTCGGTGAATCTCGCCCTCGGTTGGTACTGGGGCGACGTCGTCGACCGCCGCGGCCAAGATCCGCGGCTGCGGTTTGCGACGCGCTTCGGCGGGCGGATGGGCTCGGTGCGGGGGCGCTTCATTAAGCATCTCGACCTCGTTCCCTCGGCGAACAGCAACATCCAGTCGACGTTTTTGAACACGGATACCTTCGGCGGACTGCTGCTAGGCACCGAGGCGATTCTCCTCAGCCGCAGGTACGACACCTGCAATATTCTGCTGACCGCCGACGTTGAATTCGCCAACGATTGGATCGAGTTCGGCGGGTTCGACTCCGGCAGTCTCGGCACGGCGTCGTTAATGACTGGCTTTATGCTGACGCGGTAGCGGCGACGGCGGGAATTCTGTTTCCCGCACGCGATCAGCAGTTATTCCAAGCGTGACGATTCTACCGGTTCTACGCGGCTATTCCTGTCCTGAGCGTCCGGATTTCACCGCTTTGCGCAATCCGCGTCTCCGTAAGCGTTTCTGCACGCTGCGGGTGCGTGGGGAGTGCCGTAATCCTCAGGCAGCGGCCCAGTCTCGTGGCCTATGGTTGCCGGTCAGGCGACCGATGGGCGCCTCCACGATGATTGGCAACGGCTCGATGAGTACACTCACTTACGAACTTTACGGCGACGCCCTGCTCGCAACGTTCAGCGGAGCGATCACGCGGCACAACGCCCCCGGCTATCAGGAAGAACTGGCGGCTGTGCTCGAACCGGCGCGCAGCCTCGTGCTCGACTTAACGGAAGTCGACGATGTTTCCGGAACAGGATTCCGGATGATGCTACACCTCTACCACCTCGTCTGCATTCGCGGCGGCGAGATGGCGCTCGTCGGTATGAACGGCGAGCTTCGCGACACGGTCGAAGCGACCGGCTTCGGCGAGTTCTTCGTCGTGTGCAAGACGCTCGACGAAGCGATTGAGCGGGTCTGCCGCGACTCGCAGGGCCACGCAAGCGTGCGCTGAAACTGAGTGAGCGTTGCGATCGCATTTCTAGCCCCGGGCTCCGCCCGGGGGTAGCAGCACGCGGGGCGACGTCTACCGATATAGAAACCGACCCCCGGGCAGAGCCCGGGGCTAAATGGCTACGCCATGATGCCGTTGACGACGTGACCAGCGACGTCGGTGAGGCGGAAGTCGCGGCCCTGATAGCGGTATGTCAGCCGCTCGTGGTCGATCCCCAGCAGCCGCATCATCGTGGCGTGGAGATCATGAATGTGGACCGGGTTTTCGGCGGCGTGGTATCCAAGCTCGTCAGTCGTCCCATAAGTAACGCCCGGACGAGTGCCGCCGCCGGCGAGCCACATCGAGAAGCCGCGAATGTGATGGTCGCGACCGACCATGGGGGCCTCGACGTCGCCCTGCGCCATCGGCGTACGACCAAATTCGCCGCCCCAGACGACGAGCGTATCTTCGAGCATGCCCCGCTGCTTCAGATCGGTGATGAGCGCTGCGCTCGGCTGATCGCTCGAGAAGCAGGCCTCGGGAATGTACTTCTTAATGCCGTTGTGATGATCCCAGCCGCGGTGGTAGAGCTGAATGAAGCGCACGCCGCGTTCGGCCATGCGCCGCGCTAGCAAGCAGTTGTAGGCAAAGGAGCCGTCGGCGCCCTTCACGCCGTACATATCGAGCACATGCTGCGGCTCGTCGGAGATGTCAACGAGCCCCGGGACGCTCGCCTGCATGCGGAACGCGAGTTCGTACTGCGCGATCCGCGTGGCGATTTCGGGGTTCTGCTCCGAGAGGTCGCGAAACTTGTTGAGGCCGTTGATCGTCTCGATCACGTCCAGCTGCCGCTGGCGATCGACGCCGGGCGGATTGCTGACGAAGTGGACTGGATCGTTCTGCGAGTAGACCGGCACGCCTTGGAAGCGGCTTGGCAGGAACCCGCTATGCCACTGCCGGGAAGAGATTGGTTGCGGCGGCCGACTGTCGGAGAGGCTTTTCATCACGATGAAGCCGGGCAGGTCGTCGCTCTCGCTGCCGAGGCCGTAGTTGATCCAGGCGCCCATGCTGGGGCGGCCCGAAACGCTGGTGCCGGCGTTGAGGAACGTTTGCGCCGGATCGTGATTGATTTGCTCGGTCTGCATCGAGCGAATGATGCAGATGTCGTCGGCGATTCTCGCGGTGTGCGGCAGCAGGTCGCTGATCTGCTGGCCTGATTGGCCGTAACGCTGGAACTTCGCTTGCGGCCGCAGCGCCAGGAGTGCGCTCCCCTGTAACTGCGCGATCGGTTGGCCCTTCGTAAACGACTCCGGCATCGGCTGGCCGTGGAGTTCGGCGAGCTTCGGTTTATCGTCAAACGTTTCAAATTGCGACGGCCCGCCTGCCATGCAAAGGAAAATGACACGCTTCGCCCGCGGGGCGTAGTGGAGCGGATTGACGACGCCGCGCGAGCTTGCGAGCGGCGCGGCGCCACCCTGCCCCGCATCCACGCGAGCGGCCGACGACTGTCGCTGCAGCAGACCGGCCAGCGCCATCGTCCCCAAGCCGAGCGAGGCCTGCCCGACGAAGGTGCGGCGATCGACCAAGCGTTCCCAGGTTTCGAAGGTCGTAGGCTTCATGCGAGTCGGTTCAGCAATGGAATCGCGCGCGAGCTAGTTGCGCGAGATGGTTTCGTTAAGGTTGAGCAGCGCCCGGCTTACTGAGGTCCAGGCGGCGAGTTCCGCTGGGGCGAGCTTGGGATCGGCCTTGGTCATGCCGACGCGGAGGAGCGCCGCAGCCTCATCCGGGTTGGCAGCGAAGTGGTTGCGATGCTTAGTCAGCAGTTGCTGCAGCAGTTCCAACTCTTCAACATGAGGGGCGCGGCCGACCGCGGTTCGCCAGGCCCATTCCAGTCGACCGGCGTCGCTTGCAGCGTTGCTTGTGAGCGCGCGGGTGGCTAGCGCTCTGGCGGCTTCGACGAACGAGGGATCGTTCAGGAGTACGAGCGCGGCGCTCGGGGTGTTCGAGATCGGACGCTGAGCCGTGCACTCTTCGCGCGTGGGGGCGTCGAACGCCAGCAACCACGGGTGGAGAAACTGCCGCTGCCAGTGGACGTAGACCGAACGGCGGAACTGCGCGGAGTCGAGGGTCGGCTGGTACTCCCGCTCGGGGAAGTTGAGCGGCGCGTAGTACCCTGCCGGTTGGTAGGGCCGCGAAACGCCGCCGCCAGTTTGCATCACCAGTAGCCCGCTCACAGCGAGCGCGTTGTCGCGAATTTCCTCGGCGTCGAGTCTGAACCGCGACTGCCGTGCGAGGAGGCGATTTTCTGGATCGATTGCCTCCAACTCTTCTCGTGGCAGCGACGACTGTTGATACGCGGCGGAGGTGACCATCAACCGCATCATGTGCTTGACGTCCCAGCCGCTTTCCATGAACTCGACGGCTAGCCAATCGAGCAGTTCCTGGTTGGCTGGCCATTCGCCTTGCGAGCCGAGATCGAGGACCGTCTTCGACAGGCCGACGCCGAACAACCGCTGCCAGAGGCGATTGATTTCGACGCGGGCGGTGAGCGGGTTCTCGCGCGACACGAGCCAGCGAGCCAAGTCGAGCCGGCTCACCCGTCGGTCGGTCTCGATTTCACCCATGAACGCCGGCACGCGCGGCGCGACGACCTTCCCCGATTGATCCATCCAATTGCCGCGCGGCAGGATGCGAACTTCGCGGGGCGTCGTCGCGGCGGTGATCATGGTGGGCTCGAACTCGCCCTCGAGTTTCGCCCGCTCGGTCCGCAGCTTCACCAGCCGCTTCTGCTGTTGCGGCCACTTGGCGTTGAGCGTCCCAACAAGACCCTTTTCAAGTTCCGCGATCTTCGCATCGAGTTCGGCGATCTTGCGATAGGTCGGAAGCGTCCACGCCAGCATTTCGGGCGGGCGTTCAGTGGGCGTCGTATTCTTTGAGACTTTTTCGAACGAACCGTACTGATCGACGTCCGCGAAGATCGCGCCGAGGCTGTAGAAATCTTCCGAAGTATAGGGATCGAACTTGTGGTCGTGGCACTCCGCGCAACCGACAGAAGCGCCGAGCCAGGTTTCCGAGACGTTGCGGACGCGATCGGCAAGATGCTTCGCACGGTATTCGGCGTCTTGGGCGCCCCCCTCGTGCGTCGTTTGCAGGAGCCGGTTGTAGCCGCTCGCAACCTGCTGCCACATCGTGGGATTGGGGAGTAAGTCACCGGCAAGCTGTTCGACGGTGAACTGGTCGAACGGCAAGTTGTCGTTGAACGACTTAATCACATAGTCGCGATACGGCGTGATGCGATGCTCCTGGTCGCCGTGGTAGCCCACGGTGTTGGCGTATCGCACCAGGTCGAACCACCACGACGCCATCCGTTCGCCGTAGGCTTCGGAGGCGAGCAAACGGTCGACGAGCTGCTCGTATGCATCGGGAAGGGCGTCGTTGACGAACTCATCGACCTGAGCCGGCGTTGGTGGCAGGCCAGTGAGATCGAAGTAGACGCGGCGAGCTAGCGTCGCGCGGTCGGCAACTGGCGAGGGGGCGATCCCCTCAGCTTCGAGCCGAGCCAGAACAAACGCGTCGATCTCGTTGCGAGGCCAGTCGGCCTGCTTCACGGCGGGAAGTTCGCGGCGAACCGGCGGAACGTAGGCCCAGTGGGGTTCGTACTTGGCGCCGGCGTCGATCCAGCGGCGGAGAATGTCGATCTCGCGCTCGGTCAGCCTGGGCTTCTTGGCTTCGAGCGGCGGCATTTGCAGGTCGGGATCGTCGGTCGCGACGCGGTTGATCACCTCGCTCGATTCGGCGTCGCCGGCCATGATCGCCCATTCGTGGGCGCCCTCTTCGGTGTCGAGCCGCAGCTCGGCCGCACGGTTACCTGAATCGGGGCCGTGGCAGGCGAAGCAGCGGTCGGAAAGGATCGGCCGCACGTCGCGGTTGTAGCTGGGGGCTTCAGCCGCGATGGCCGCAGAGCCGCAGCACGCGAACGCCAGCGCAGCCGCCCAGTTGCTGATCGCGAGCAGCTTGCCGCCTCCTGGGGCGCGGTGTCCTCGGGTCCGTGTGCCGTCTGCTCCCAACGTCGATTTCCCCAACTAAGACAAGGTCCGCACCATCCCCGGCGGGCGTGGCGGCGACAGTAGCCATGATACTCGATTCCGCTAAAACGCGGCGGGCGGCACGGCTCCATCCTTAATGCCAGTTTGTGGCCGATCTCCCCACGAAAAGTGGGCGATTTCCCGGATTTTGCGGCTCGTGGAATGCTCGATTCGCCAGCCGCGGCTGCGCTAGCGGGGTACGCCGCCCTCCCCGCGGTGTTTCCGGCGGCTTGCGAGGGCTTTCAACCGCGCCAGCCGCTACAACCGGCCTGCGTCATCCCGCGGCCTCCGATTGCACCGAAGTGACCTACATTTTCGAGGTTTGCCGCCCTCCGCGGCGATACCGCCCGCCGCCTGAGTGCGCTGCGGGGTCGTCCATTTGCTAGACGCGGCGCCAGCCGGAATTAGACAGCTAAGCAACAACGCCGGCGGCGGGATTGGGACTACGAGATGATCGTCATTGTGGGATGCATCGTGGTGGTGGGCGCCGTGCTCGCCGGCTTCACTTGGGCCGGCGGTCATATTGGCGCGCTCATCCATCCGTCTGAAATCGTCACGATCGGCGGCGCCTCGCTCGGCGCGCTCATCGTCATGTCGCCGAAGAAGGTCCTCGTCGACTTGATGAAGGGGATCATGCAAGCCATCAAAGGCTCGCCCTTCAGTAAAGCGATGTATGGCGACTTGTTTCGCTTGATGTACGACCTGCTCCGCACGGCTCGCCGCGAGGGGTTGCTGGGGCTGGAAGTCCATGTGGCTCATCCGCATGAGAGCTCGATTTTTACCAAGTACCCGCGCGTGGCGAACAATCATCACGTTTGCGATTTTATTTGCAGCGGTTTAACGCCGCTCGTCGAAGGAACGGCGCGCAAGGAACAATTACCCGCGCTGTTCGCCGCTGACTTGAAGGTGATCGAAGAAGAGCATCACTTGCCGACGCACGCGTTGTCGAAGACCGCCGACGGTTTGCCGGGCTTCGGCATCGTCGCGGCGGTGCTCGGCATCGTCATCACGATGGGACACATCGACGGGCCGCCGGCGGAAATCGGCCACAAGGTCGGCGCCGCGCTCGTCGGAACGTTCCTCGGGATTTTGATGTCGTACGGCTTCGTCGCTCCGCTGGCAGCTCGTATGGAATTGCTTGGCTTAGCCGAAATCGCGTTCTTCCGCACGATTGCGACGATCATCACTGGCTTCGCAAATGACTTGCCGCCGAAGGTGGCGATCGACCAAGCCCGCCGCGGCGTCGCGTCGGAGAATCGTCCAAGCCGCGAAGAACTGGAAACGATGTTCCAGGAAGTCGACGCGACGTAATTGCATTCACCACGAAGGCTGTAAGACACGAAGAACGGCACGAAGAGCACTCAAATCGCAATTCAACTTTGTGAATTCTTCGAGCTTTAGTGCCTTCGTGGCTAGCATTTAATCACTCACAGAAAAAAGCAGAACTTCAATGGCAGCTGGCGGCGGTGCATGGAAAGTGGCCTACGCGGACTTCGTGACCGCGATGATGGCGTTTTTCATGGTGATGTGGCTCACCAGTCAGAAGCCCGGCATCAAGGAAGCCGTCGCCGGCTATTTCCGCGAGCCGTTCGCCACCTACAAGAGCCATCAAAAAGGCGCCGCCGGGACGGCCAAGCCGATCATCGATCCGATGTACGGCCACACGGCCCAACCGCAAAAGCGACGACTGGCGATCTCCGGCGACGTCACCGACTACCAGTTCACGCTCCTGTTTCCGGAAGGCTTAGCCGAGCTCGAGCCGGAGCAACTGAAGGCGATCCAAGAGTTTGCGCCGATGATGGCCGGCAAGCTCAATCGGATTGAAATCCGCTCGCACTGCATTCGCAGTCCGTTGCCGTCGGATAGTCCATTCAGGGATCACTGGGACATGTGCTTCGCGCGCTGCCAGCGTGTTCGCGAAGAGTTACAGATCCTGGGCATCGAGCCGGAGCGGATTCGACTGAGCCAGGCCGAGGGGAATGAACCGTTGGCGGTTAATCTCTCGCCCGAGGAATTGAAACTCAATTCTCGCGTCGACGTGATCTTGTTGCCGGACCTGGCTGAGATTCCCTGGGAGCGGCGCCAAGCGGAGCAAGAAGCGGTGGAGGAATCGACCGAGCCCGCTGCTGCTGAGCAGCACTCAGAAATCGAGTCGCATGATGCCCACGATGTGGCTCCGCCGCAGTCGGTGGGGCACGATGCGCATGCCGTTCCAGACGAGCATGCGGTCGAGCACCACGAATCGACGACTGAGGCTAGTCATGGCGAACAGCACTACGCGGACGCAAAGGCGGCAGTCGAGCCAGCTCACGATCTCCACGCGAGTGACGCGCACGGCGACGAGCATCAAGACCAGCACGATGCCCACGCCGATCACGCGTTAGAAGCAGATCACGGAGCGGCAGCTGCTACTCCTGCTCCTGCGACCCCGCACTTGCCCGGGCACGAAGCTCCGCCGCACTAAGTCGCACTACTTCGTGGTAGAAGTCGACGGCGCCGTTGCGACGCTGGCTGCCTGGGCTGGCGCCGGGTTCCGTGCTGCCTTCGGCGGAACGGCCAGGTTCTGCAGCGCCGCCAGATCGTCGTCCGACGGCACGTCGCCGGTGATCAACCGCGCCGAGCGGTCGTGCGTGAAGTAGTTCCACGACCATTGCGTGAGCACCAGCAGGCGGTTGCGGAAGTTGGCGATGTGCATCAAGTGGACCACCAGCCACAACCACCAAGCGATGAAGCCGGAGAAGTGGACGCCCTTGATGTCGGCCACCGCAGCGCTGCGGCCAATCGTGGCGAGGTTGCCGAGGTCGTGGTAACGGAACTCTGGCAGCGTTTTGCCGCGTAGCTTCGCATTAATTAGCCGAGCAACGAAGCGTCCCTGCTGGATCGCCGGCTGCGCGACCCCCGGCAACGGCTTGCCTCCTTGGTGCGAATAGCTCGACATATCGCCGAGGACGAAGACTTCAGGCCGGCCGGCGAGCGAAAAATCTTTCTCGACGATCAACCGCCCTGCCCGATCGAGATCGGCGTTCGACGACGAGGCGAGCGACTTGCTGAGCGGCGACGCCTTCACGCCGGCCGCCCATAGCACGGTGCGAGTCGGCCAATGCTCGACGCCCGTCGACGACTTCATCTCAATGCCTTTGTCATCGATGGCCGTCGCCATGGTCTTCGTACGAATGTGCACGCCGAGCCTTTGCAGCGTGGCGTGCGCTTTCTCCGACAGGTCTTCGGAAAACGAGCCGAGCACGCGGTCGCCGGCCTCGACGAGCGTGATGCTGGCTTCCGACGGATCGATCTGGCGGAAGTCGTGCTTGAGGCTGTGTCGTGCGATTTCGGCCAGCGCTCCTGCGAGCTCAACGCCGGTCGGGCCGCCGCCGACGATCGCGAAGTTCAAGAGCGCTCTCCGGACGGCGGGGTCTTGCTCCGTTTCCGCTTGCTCGAACGCCGAATAGACGCGGCGGCGAATATCCGTGGCGTCCTCGATTGTTTTCAAACCGGGGGCGAACTGCGCCCAATCGTCGCGACCGAAGTAACTGTGCCGCGATCCAGCCGCCACGATCAGGTAATCGTAGGGTACGTCTCCCTGCGTGGTGTGGACGCGCTTCTGATCGAGATCGAAGCCGACAACTTCGGCGAGCATTACTTCGCAATTCTTCTGCCGGCTGAAGATCCACCGCAACGGCGCGGCGATGTTCGCCGGCGACAAGCCGCCCGTCGCCACCTGATAGAGCAACGGCTGAAACAAGTGGAAGTTGCGGCGGTCGATCAGCACGACGTCGACCGCGGCGCGCTTCAGCGACTTCACCGTATTCAAGCCGGCAAACCCTCCCCCGACGACGACGACGCGGGGACGTGGCGTGGCGGCTGGGGCAGGCATGCGAAGTTACTC
Organism: Lacipirellula parvula; assembly: GCF_009177095.1. Taxonomy (NCBI): domain Bacteria; kingdom Pseudomonadati; phylum Planctomycetota; class Planctomycetia; order Pirellulales; family Lacipirellulaceae; genus Lacipirellula; species Lacipirellula parvula. The sequence goes on along the minus strand of NZ_AP021861.1, from coordinate 4,465,175 downwards.
CGGGAGAGGCTTGTCTTTGGTTTCCGGTGCGAACGGCAGGATGGCGATGCCGAGCACGAAGATCGCACACATCGTCATCGCGGCATAGCGTTCCTTTGTCGGCGTGCCGTAGTCGCCGTAAAATTGTGTGGCCAGCGCGGCCGAGAACAAGCTACCGCCGGCTGCGGCGAACCGCCCGATATTGTAGCAAAACGAGGTTCCCGTGCTCCGCATGCGGCTGGGAAAGAGTTCAGGGAGATAAATGGCGAAGCCTGCGAAGGTAGCGAGGTGAGTGGCGCCCATCAACGGCATCATCCAGTACGCGTCGGTCGGCGTTTCCATTTTCCAATAGGCGTAGACCGTGACGATCAAAGCCGCCGTGAAGCCGATGGCGAATGCAGGCCGACGGCCGAGCCACATGGCGAGCCGCGTGAAGGCCCACATGCCGCAGGCGGCGCCGATCATGTTGAGGACGTAGGCCAAGGTGATTGCGTTGTTGACGCTCTCTTTGACTTCAGCGGGGGAGAGCCCCTGCTCCTCAAAGTGCTTAGTGAAGATGTATCTCTGAACGTCGGGGGCGTACTCGCCGATCGCCCACAAGCCAACAACGCCGGTGGAGGCTAGCACGGTACCGACCAGGAGGTTCCGCCGCCATTGCTTGTCACCAAGCAGCGAGAAGTATGGCGTTAGAATGCCGTGGCCGCCGAGCCGACCTTCGGCTTTCGCTTTGAGCCAAGGTTCAGGCTCGCGGAGGAACTTAGCCGTGAAGATAATGAGCACGGCGGGTAAGGCGCCAACCAAAAACATCCAGCGCCACGACTCGCCAGCTCGAATCACTTCGTTCCGTTCGAGAGTATCAAACAATATTTTGAAAGCACTGGCCGAGAGATTGCCGATCGTCGAAAGCACCTGCAGCATGCCAAGCGCGCCTGGGCGGGCGCTATTGGGAACGGTCTCCGCGATGAGAGCCACGGCCAAACCAAAGACGCCGCCCACGCCGAGGCCGGTCATGAAGCGGAAGAAGGCGAAGCCGGCGAACGTTTGACTAAAATAAGTGAAGCCGGTGAAACCGGAGTAGAGCAACACCGTGACAGTAAGCATCCTCGCGCGGCCGTATTTGTCGCCAAGGGCGCCGAAGATGAGGCCGCCGATGCCCCAGCCGACGAGAAAGATGGCGGTGACGTCTTTGCCTCTCGCCTGCACGATGCTGGCGTCGGTTCCATCGGGCATCAGGGCGGTGACCGCTGGAACGCGGGCCAGCGTAAACAACCGCTGGTCAAGGCAATCGAAGCACCAACAGGCCGACGCCACGAGAAAGACGAACCAGTGGTAAGGCGTCAGTTGGCGAAACCAGGCGACACGCGGTTCTTGCGTCATGATCGAGAAGACGACGCCGGGGGCGTCGAGCCTAGTTGTGAATGCTTGCGACGCCGCAGCGAATCATTCGCGCGACGCTACTCCGCGTGGTCGGCTCCCTGCTCGGGAAGCACCGTGGAGAAAATGAGATTCGCGAGGAAAAGCACCAACGCCATCCCCGCAGCAACCACAGCAGTCTTCGCTGCAGGGCTTGCGCCCGGTATGAACGAGAACAGCGCGATTTGCTGAGTGAGGAACGCGAACGGAGTTCCGAACATCCGTCCGCCGATATTGGCGGCGAAGCTTTCACCGGTGCCTCGCAAATGGACCGGATAGGCCTTCGGGAGATAGTTCCCCCAGAAGCTGAACTGTGCGACCGTGAAGAAGCCGGCGACGAAGATGCCGAGGCCGAGCATCGAAACGTTCACTTCATGGAAGCCGGGTAGCCAACTCATATCGAAGCTGAAGAAGATCTTTTCCTCGCCGCGAGCAAAGGCCCAGAAAATGAGCGGCGTCAGGATCAGGCCAGGAACTAAAAAGATTCGCAGCAACGCCCGGCGGCTGGCAATGTGTGCCACCAGCATCGCGAGCGCGAAGCGGCCAAAGAGCCCGCCCGTTTCTTGTGACTTCGTGTAGTTCGCGACTGTTTCGCCAACGACGCGCCCGCTGGCCACGGCCGCTGCTTTCTCATTTGGAGCTGCCTTGGCGGCGCTGGCGACTTTCTCTTTCACTAGGTTGATGCCCGGCACGATCTGCGGCATCTGTTGGATGGCGCCGAACGCCACGCCGTAGCTGCACGCAAACATGATCGTGGTGACGATTGTCGTGCGGCGCAGTTCGGGAGAGAAAAGTTCGCGAATGCTGGGACGGCGGAGCGTGCCGGCGTCTTTCTTCTCTTTCCACTTCGGCGATTCAGGAAGGAACGGTCTAATGATGATCAGTGGAATGGCGGGGATCAGCCCGCTCATTAACGTGTAGCGCCAGTCGGCGTGCTGATAGTTGGGGCCGATCGAGCCGAACAATGGCGTCAGGAACGAGGGAATCTGGATGGCAGGGAAGCCGGCCGAGTGTCGCACGATGAGGCCGTTGACGACGGCAATGAGTAAGCCGCCAATCGACGAGAAAGCTTGCGTGTAGCCAAGGACTTTCTCGCGCCGCACCGGGTCGTCAAATAGTTCGGCCAGCCAAGCGACCGCGGCGACGAACTCCACGCACACGCCGATGAACGTCGTCGTCCGGAAGAACAGCAGCATCCAAAGGTTCGTCGAGAACCCAGCAAAGAACGCTGAGAAGGCGTAGAGCAGAATACTCCAGGTGAGCACACGACGACGGCCATACCGGTCGGTCAGGTAGCCGCCGAGCAAGCCGAAGATGCCGCCGCAAACCGCAGGAACATAAAACAGCAACCCGAACCACTTCGTGAATTCGGGAGTGCCGCGCGCGAACCCGCCCAGCTCCTGCAATGCCGGGCCGATGATCAGCGGCAGCATCAACAATTCATAGATGTCGAACGCGAACCCGATCGCGGCGATAATGCACACCGTCCATAAAGCGAACGTCATGCGTTGAGACGATGCATCAGACATGGGCAGTCTCTGCGGGGCTGCCCTGTGCTGCAATGCGACGGGCGCGGCTTACACCTTCAGACTCGCCCCATGTTCCCTGAGCGCGCGCCGGCGGTCAAGCGGTGAAAGGACCGAATCGACTCGTCCGCGGACGTCGATCGGCTCCGTCGCCGGCCGCGATTTCCGCTTCTTCAAGTCGAACACGCGGCCGATCGGACCGAACATGATCGACGGCAGCATGATGAGTTCGGCGACGATGCCGGCCACGAGAATCGTCAACATCAGCCAGCCAAATCGCTGCGTCGGCGTGAACGAGCTCGTGGCGAATACGGAAAGCCCCAACCCGTTGATCAAGCCGGCTTGCAAGGTCGCGTTCGCCGAACGGCGGTACGAGCAGAGCGTCGCCTCGGCGCGATCGCCAAGGTTTTTGAGATCGTCCTTGTACCACGCCAGGAAGTGAATCGTATCGTCGACGGCGACGCCGAGCGCGATGCTCGCCGCCATCATCGAACCGATGTCGACCGGAATGCCGAGCCAACCCATGCCGCCGAAAACGACAAGCACCGGCAGCGTGTTCGGCACCATGACGACGGCGCCGGCGGCGAACCCGCGGCAGACGAACATCATCAGCGGCGTGATCGTCATGAACGACCACCAGGTGCTGGAGATCAAGCTCTCCAGCAGTGCGTGCTGCGCCTTGTAAACGACCGGAATCACGCCAGTGAAGACGACGTCGACGCCCGCGGCGCCATGTTCGGCGCGTACGTCGTGCTCAACCGCCTTGGCCGCAGATTCGAACGAGGCGAGGATCGGAATCTCAGCGCTGCGGAGTCGCTCGTAATCGTGCGCGCCGTAGCCGCCGGTCAGGATGACTCCGTCGAACGGCGCGAGATTCTTCTGGATCTGTTCGTCGCTCAGCGCTTCCAAGTTCACCGCCGCGCTCTGGGCGACGACGTTCTTGGTGTTGATGAACGCCACGACGTCGTCGGTGGCGCCTTTCGCCTCGGGAAGTCGTAACGCCACGACCTTCGCACCGTTTGGCTGACCGTGGCGACGTTGTGAGAGACCTTCGAGGGCATCGACGCTGGCAGTCCGTGCGGTGAGCACCGGATTGACGGCGTTACGCATCCTGGTGACGAGCTCGCCGTGATTAATGTCGTGGAACGCGGCGACGCGGACGCTGATGCGCCACAGTTCATCGCCGGCGCGCTCGCCCGCGTCGGGGCCTTCGACTCTGAGGAAGCCCGACTCCTCAAGATCCTTGCGCGACGCGAGCAGCCGCTTGTTGACGACGCCGCGATAGGTGGCGGCGCCGACGCCGCTTTCGTCGCCGCCGAGATCCGGTGCGAACGTCGCGGCGCTCATCGTCGCGCCGATCAGGTCGTCGCCATCTTTGCCGAGCTTGCGCTCGATGCTCTTCTCGATGCGTTCGACGAGCTTCATCCGCTCGAAAAACGTGTGGCGGTTGACCTTCTGCCCCGGGGCTAAGTTCTCGGGAGCCGCTTCGAATTGCGTCTCACGTGGGAAACGCACCACGAGTTCCATCGGCACAATGCGGCCGAGGTTGTTTTCGAACCAACGGTAGTCGGCCAGCAAGCGGGCGTCGTCGCTAAACAGTTTCAGCAGGTCGATCGACGTCGTGATGCGCGGCAATCCGGCGCACAGCACCACAATCGTGGCCATGCTCGCGCCGAGCACCAACGCATGATGCCGACGGATGAAATTGCCGAACCGCGTCCACCCGGCCGCGCCGAACTCTGGTTCGTCGTCATGCTTCTGAACGGCTTTGCCGGCTTGCATCGCCTTCAGTTCGGGCGGCGTCCACGGCCATTTCTTCATCGCGGCTGGCAACACCATGAACAGCACGATCAGCATCGTGAAGTTGCCGAGGGCCGAGAAGCCGCCGAACTTGGCGATCGGCAGAATGTCGCTCGTCAGGAGCGAGGCGAGGCCGATGCCGCTCGTGACGGCACAGAGTATGGCCGGACGCCATGCATGCACGACGGCGTGCTCGATGGCATGGTCGAGGTTCCCCTGCTCCATGCAGGCCTGACGATAGTAGTTGATAATGTGCACGGCGCCAGAAACGGCCAGCACGTAGATTAGCGCGGGCATCGACATCAGAATCGCGTCCATGCGATGCCCGAGCAGCGGCACCATTGCAAGCGACACCGCGGCCGAAATGATGCCGCACATGAACACGAGCGCCGTCATCCAGACGTTTCGCAGCGACCAATATGCGAGCGAAATGCCAAGCAACCCGGCCAAGCCGGCGAGTCGCAACAGCGTCTTCTCGCCTTCGTCGTCGATCGAGACATTGTCGATCGGCGGACCGCCCAACCGGATTGTTTCACGATCAAGGCCGACTTTGTCGAGCGCCTGATAGAGCGGTGAAGTCGGCCATTTCTTGAGACCGAGGCCAGCCTTCGGCTTGCTTACCGAGTACTTCAGATTCGCCGACGCTTCAGGAGAAAGCGTCGCCATCACGACCGTCTGTTTGCCGTTGCCGCCGATCAGGCCCCCTTCAAGACGCTTCGTCGCATCTTTGCGCGTGAGGCTTTGCGGCGGCGACATCAACTGCTTCAGAACGCTGCGCGCGGTCGTGACCGTCGTGAAGGCCTGTCCGCCCCCTGCCTTTTCCGGCAGCTTCACCTCGAGCAAGGCGTCGGCGAGTTGTTGAATCCGCGGATCGTCTTGCGAGCCATCGTGCGCCTCGCCAAGCTCGGCGCCGTCCCAACTCACAAGAATGAACTGGTCGGCGGCAAAATGCTTGCGGAACCAGCGCAGCTCGACCGTTTCGGGGTAACTCTTCGGCAGCCAGTCCGAAACGTCGTTGCGATTGTTTGCGATCGCCTTGATCGCGCCGTAGCAAGCCAGTGGCGTCAGCAGGACGGCGAGGATCAGAATCTGATTCTTATAGCGATCGAGGATCGAGGGCTTGGCCATGTGTTGCAATTTTCGCAGGCGAGCCATAAGACTCGCGCAAAGGGGCGTCGTGCCCGCGGCGGGCGGTTCGTCCAAAAACCAATTGGTCCATTCTGGCCGGATTGTAACGATGGCTCAAGATGAACCGCTATCGCGGGCGGGAACGGTTCGCGATCGTTTCCTCGCGAGGTTTGGCTCCGCATACCGTGTGGAAACGGGCCGATTTCTCGCTGAAAACGCGTCTCTTCGCTACTAAGTGCGAGGATGAGAATCTCGTTACCGCCCGCCGCGAGAAAGTTTGGCTTTTCCGGGCAGATCCCCCGGCGATTGGAAAGCTGCGACGATCAGATCAACCTTGACGGCTTCGCGGCGGCTCCATATTCTCCCGCCAACCGTGCAGCACTTATTCGTGCCGGCGATGATCGCCTGCCTGACTGCCGGGACTATTTAAGAGTGGAGATTCCTCCGATGGCTCAGCCGAAGAACACCGCCAAGAGCACCAAGCAACAACCGGCCGGAAAGGGCAAGCCCGCTGCGGCTCCCAAGAAGGGCAAGTAAGCTTCGTGCGGCGGTTCGCGTTGCACTGTGCAACGTATATTGAACGCCTTGAGGGGCCGTGAACTTAGGTTCACGGCCCCTCTGTTTTTTGGCGGCGAGATAACGAGGCGCGTTGAAGGAAGAGCAAGAAGCTCTTCGTTGGCCATCACGCCGTTGTCTTAATCCTCTCGGAACTCCGACCAATCGATTCCGAGCTTGCGCATTCGAGCGCGGAGCGTGTGGGGATTGATCTCCAGCATTGCGGCCACGCCGCGCGGGCCCTCGATACGGCCACGGGCTCGCTTGAGCGCGGCGCGAATATGTTGACGCACCGCATCGTCCAGAGAACCGATGCTGCCGTTGCCTTCCACGAAAACCGGCTCGTGCAAACGCAGTCCGGGGCTCGGCGCGTGTTCGCCGTGTGGTCGGCGATCTTGTTCGACGCTGAAACCGAGCGCCGCGGCTAGCTCCAAGGTGCGCCCTTCGCCGAGAATCGCGGCGCGGTCGATAACGGCGCCGAGCTCGCGGATATTGCCGGGCCACGAATAGGACCGCAGCGTTTCAATGTCCTCTATCGTCGGCATGACGGGAGCGAGGCTAAACCTCACGGCGGCGCGTTCTGCGAAATGGCCGGCTAGTTCTGGAATGTCGGTCAATCGCTCGCGCAACGGCGGCAGCAGAATCGGGAACACCGCGATCCGATACCACAGATCCTCGCGGAACTTTCCTTGCCGCACCATGGCCGAGAGATCGCGATGCGTCGCCGCGATCACTCGTACGTCGACGCGGATCGGTTCGCGGCCGCCGACGCGTTCCACGAACGAATCTTGCAGCACGCGGAGGAAGCGAACCTGAGCGTCATGCGGCAACTCGCCGATTTCATCAAGGAAGAGAGTGCCGCCGTCAGCCCGCTCAAACCAACCCTGGCGGGTTTCCGACGCGCCGGTGAAGCTGCCTTTCTCGTGACCAAACAACTGCGAGTCGACGAGTTCCGGCGGAATGGCGCCGCAGTTGACGCGGATGAACGGCCCGTCGCGACGATCGCCGCGCATGTGGATCGCTCGCGCGACGACCTCTTTACCGGTGCCGGTCTCGCCAAGCAACAGCACCGGCGCATCGGAGGAGCAAACCAGATCGACCCGCTTCATGACGGGGGCCAGCCCGCGCTTCTCCCCAACGATGTGATCATTGATCTCTTGCCGCCCGAGTCGACGAAGCAACGATCGGCGATCGGCTTCAGCCGCTTCGCGGAGGGCGGCGAGCTCATGCAGCCGACGGTCGTTCTCCAATGCGACGGCCAGCGGCTCCTGTAGCCAGGAGAGCATCTCTTCATGGGCCAACGTAAATCGTTCGCCCCGCTTGGCGGCGACGACCAGAGCGCCTACGGCTTCACCGCGACTGGCGAGCGGCGCGACGCGGACGTCGTGAGCCCCGCGCGGAATTGCTAGCACGTCGAGCGTCGCTTCCGGAGCGCCTCCCGGCACATAGGGCGCGCTTAATTTTCCCAGCTTGATCCAGGCGAGTAGTTTTTTCATCTCCTCGGGCGTGCACTCACGGCTAGCGGCCATTCCCGAAGGTGGCTGGTGCGGCGCGGCCGCGACGGAGGCAATCAGCTGATGTTCGGGGACGATCCGCTCAACCGTCATGAAGTCGAGCGGCACGTGGGCAGCAAGGAGCTCCGCGATTCCGGCAATTGACTCGTTGATCTCGATGTGCTGGCATGCTTCGCGCCAGACAGCGAGCAGGATCTCTCGGAATCTTTCCATCATGCGTCCATTGGGTTCCAGCAAATAAGCTGACATTCCATTATATCTCACGGAATTTTTCTGTCTTATATCACGGATTGCGGCGTGGCTTCCGTTTCTTGGGTTTTCATAAGTTGTTACTGAGTAGACGGTTGCGTCGATTCCCCTGGCTTGGCATTCAACCTGCATAAGCGGGGCCCCGTCTCCTAAACGCAACCCAGGCGCCTATATGAAGTCATTCCAGAAATTCGCGACCTCGCTCCTCCTTGCCGGCCTCTTCGCGAGCTGGGCTGGTTGCGGTTCTTCGGGCGCTTCTAGTTCAGACGGAGCGAAGGAACGGATCACGTTGCTGAACGTTTCCTACGACCCGACCCGCGAACTGTACGAAGAGGTCAACGCCGAATTCGAGAAGCAGTATGAGGAAAAGACCGGCACGCCAATCAAGGTCGAGCAGTCGCACGGAGGCGCCGGCAAGCAGGCTCGCGCGGTGATCGATGGCCTGAAGGCCGACGTGCTGACGCTCGCGATCGCGTACGACATTGATCAAGTCTCTGAACTGACGCAGCTCTTCCCGAAGGACTGGCAAAAGCGCCTCGACAACAACAGCTGCCCTTACACTTCGACGATTGTCTTCCTCGTCCGCTCAGGGAATCCGAAGCAGATCAAAGACTGGGACGACCTGGTGAAGGAGGGCGTCGAAGTCATCACGCCCAACCCGAAGACCTCGGGTGGCGCCCGCTACAACTACCTCGGCGCCTGGGGCTACGCCCTCAAGAAGTTTGGGAATGACGAGCAAAAGGCCCGCGACTTTGTGAAGAAACTCTACGAGAACGTGCCGGTCCTCGGTTCCGGGGCCCGCGACTCGACGACGACGTTCGTCCAGCGGGAGCAAGGCGACGTGCTCATTACTTGGGAGAACGAAGCCCTGCTCGCTCTCAAAGAACTTGGTCCTGAAAAGTTCGAGATCGTCGTCCCCTCGATCAGTATTCTGGCCGAACCGCCGGTGACCGTCGTGGATAAGAACGCCGCTGCTCACGGCGCGCAGGAAGCGGCCCAAGCCTACCTGGAGTATCTCTACTCACCCGCCGGCCAAAAGTTGGCGGCCAAGCACTTCTACCGTCCAAGCCTCGAGCAACATGCCGATCCCGAGGACCTGAAGCGATTCCAAGAGGTCGAGTTGTTTGACGTCGACGACGTCTTTGGCGGCTGGTCTGAGGCTCAGGCCAAGCACTTTAATGACGGCGGCATTTTCGACGTCATCCAAGAAGAAATCGCGAGCAGCAAATAGCGCAGCGAACACTTGAGTCAGCGTCGTGGGCGGTTCGGAGCCGCCAGGGAACGCGACTCGCCGAATAATTCAGCATCTCCCCCCCATGTCCAACACATTCGCCAAACGACAAGTGATTCCCGGGTTCGGGATCACGATGGGCTACACGGTGACCTACCTGAGCCTGATCGTGCTGATCCCGCTCGCCGCCCTCTTCATCAAATCTGCCGGCCTCGGCTGGGATGATTTCTGGAAGGCCGTGTGGAACCCGCGCGTCATCGCCTCGTACAAGCTCACCTTCGGCGCCTCGCTGGTGGCGGCGATCGTCAATGCCGTTTGCGGCTTCGTCGTCGCCTGGACGCTCGTTCGTTATAAGTTTCCCGGGAAGGCAATCATCGATGCGATGATCGACCTCCCCTTCGCGTTGCCGACCGCCGTTTCGGGCATCGCCCTCACGGCAGTCTATTCTTCGCATGGTTGGTTTGGCCAATACCTGGAGCCGCTGGGTATTAAGGTCGCGTACACCCCGCTCGGCATCACGTTGGCGCTGGTGTTCATCGGCCTACCGTTCGTCGTTCGGACCCTGCAGCCCGCACTTGCTGACCTCGAACGCGAAAGCGAAGAAGCGGCCGCCAGCTTGGGCGCCAATCGCTTCCAAACATTCACTCGCGTGATCCTGCCGACGATCCTGCCCGCCTTGCTCACTGGCTTCGCGCTCTCGTTGGCCCGCGCCATCGGCGAGTACGGCTCGGTCGTCTTCATCTCCGGCAACATGCCGATGCGGACGGAGATCACCTCGCTGCTGATTATCTCGAAGCTGGAACAATACGATACGGCGGGCGCCGCCGCGATTTCGGTGGTCATGCTCATCGCGTCGTTCGGACTGCTGCTAGCCATTAACATGCTGCAGCACCTCGCCGGCCGTCGCTACACGGCGGGGGCGTAACGATGAACGCACAAACGCTTCCTGTAACGCTCGAATCGCCTGAATCGTGGCAAGTTGCTGGTCCACAGCTCCGCAATGCGACCGAAGAGTCGACGTGGGTTCGTTGGCTGCTCGTTGGCACGACGCTTCTGTTTCTCACGCTCGTGTTGTTCGTGCCGCTCGTGGCGATTTTCGCCGAGGCGCTCCGCAAAGGCTGGGGCGCCTACTTCGCCAGCTTCGAAAACGCCAACTTCTGGGCGGCGGTGAAGCTGACGACCATCGCGGCGGGGATCGCCGTTCCCGCGAACCTGGTGTTCGGCGTCGCGGCCGCTTGGGCGATCGCGAAGTTCGACTTCCGCGGCAAAAGCCTGCTGATCACGCTCATCGACTTGCCGTTCGCCGTCTCGCCGGTCGTTTCAGGTTTGATCTACGTGCTGCTGTTCGGCATGACTGGTTGGTTCGGGCCCTGGCTCGCCAGCCACAACATTCAAATTATCTTCGCCGTGCCCGGCATCGTGCTGGCGACGATCTTCGTCACGTTTCCCTTCGTCGCCCGCGAATTGATCCCGCTGATGCAGGAGCAAGGGAGCGAAGAGGAGCAAGCGGCGATTTCGCTCGGCGCCAACGGCTGGCAAACGTTCTTCCGCGTCACGCTTCCGAACGTGAAGTGGGCGCTGCTCTACGGCGTCATCCTCAGCACGGCTCGTGCCGTGGGCGAGTTCGGCGCCGTATCGGTCGTGTCGGGTCACATTCGCGGCAAGACGAATACGCTGCCGCTCCATATCGAGGTTCTTTACAACGAATACAACTTCGTCGCGGCGTTTGCCGTGGCGTCGGTCCTTACGCTCTTGGCCCTAGTGACGCTCGTGTTGAAGACGACGCTGGAATGGCGGATTCAACGCGATCTCGTCGAGGCCGCCAAGAGTGAGTAACGAATGCCCTCTCTCGTGGAGAGGGCGATCGCGGGGTTCGTGATGACAAGCTTGAAATCGCAGAACGCCGTCGCCGTACAACCAGGGTCGTCCTTCGCACCGCACTTCACTGCCGCCGAAGTCCTACCCAACCTTCGCTTTCACCCCTCGCACACATCCGAGCGCCAACAGGAGCAGGAATCAGCCGTCATGAGCATCGACGTTCAACACATCTCGAAAACGTTTGGAACCTTTCGGGCGCTCAACGACGTTAGCTTGAAGATTAACGACGGCGAACTGGTCGCATTGCTTGGTCCCTCGGGCTCCGGAAAGACGACGCTGCTCCGGATTATCGCTGGCCTCGAAGCTCCCGATCCGAACCCTGACGCCTCGATTCGCTTCTACGATGAAGACGTCTCGCGTCGCCCGGTCGGCGAGCGGCATGTCGGCTTCGTGTTTCAGCACTACGCGCTGTTCCGCCACATGACCGTGTTCGAAAACGTAGCGTTCGGTCTGCGGGTGCGGCACAAATCGTCGCGCCCGTCGAATGAAGAGATTCGCGACCGCGTCGAACGACTGCTGTCGTTGGTGCAACTCGCCCAGTTCAGCAAACGCTACCCGTCGCAACTCTCGGGCGGCCAGCGGCAACGCGTCGCCCTTGCACGGGCGCTCGCGGTCGAACCAAAAGTGTTGCTGCTCGACGAACCATTTGGCGCCCTCGACGCTCAGGTTCGTAAGGGGCTGCGTGCCTGGCTGCGTCGGTTGCACGAAGAGATCCACATCACTAGCGTCCTTGTCACGCACGATCAGGAAGAGGCGCTGGAAGTCGCCGACCGCGTCGTCGTGATGAACAACTCGAAGATCGAACAAGAGGGGACGCCTGACGAAGTTTTCCACAACGCGAAGACGCAATTCGTGATGGAGTTCCTCGGCCAAGTCAACGTCTTCCATGGTCGCGTGCAGCGCGGCAAGGCGACGCTCGGCGATCTGACCGTCGATTACCCGAACTACAGCGACGACCGCGAACGTCCGGCAACCGTTTATATGCGGCCGCACGAGTTCGAGATTCGCCGCACGTCCAACGGCAAGCCGAGTTTTCCCGCCCGCATCGTTCGCATCCACTCCGCCGGCGCCGTCGCTCGCGTGTTCCTCGAAACGGAAGATGCCTCGAGCGTGCTGGTGGAACTGCCACTGGAAGAATTTGCCAATCTCTCGCTGCAGGATGGCGAGAACGTTCACTTGTATCCCAAAAACGCCCGCGTCTTCGTACCGAGTGAAACCAAATGAGCCAGACGACCGGACTTCAATCTGCCGCTAATTACGCACGGAAGACCATTGCGATGAACCATTCCCCTCAAACCTCGCCAGCCCCGGCTGCGAGCCGCATGCCGACAGACGACGAACTTCGCGAAGTCGCCGCGTCGTTGCGCGGGATGCGCTTCGGCTCGGTGACGATTGTCGTTCAGGATGGCGTGATCATCCAAATCGACAAGACGGAGAAGCGTCGCCTTCGCAATCGCCGCGACGCGCAGGAAAATGGTTAGCACTCAGTTGCAGCCATGCCTTGTTTGAATTGAATCAATTTGCGGCGGGGAGCGACGCATCCCCGCCGATGCAGCAAAACGCGAACGCCCGACTCGCTCCCCGAGAGGCGTTCCACTGACACCACCTCCCCCGCTCACTCCCACCGGAAGACCCGGAGGCCCTTGAGCTCGACGCAGTTTACGTCATGCTCGCGCCTTCAACGCTTTCGCATTCGCTCGCCGTCGTTCCTTTCGCCCTCTTTGGCGGACTGGGCGTACTGACGAGCGGATCACTCACTAATTCTCGCAGTTCGATCGAGCAGACTCGCTATGCGGTCGCTGGATCGATCTTGATCGACGGAGCCCCCGCCGAGGGCGCCGTGGTCTCTCTCCATCCCGTGGCTCCGCTGCGTTGGGCGTACGTCGCTCCGCGCACGACGGTGCGGGCCGACGGGACGTTCGAAATCAATACGACGCGAATCACAGAAGGCGCCGATGCCAGCCTGTACGCACTGACGATCGAATCGCCGCGCGTGCCCGCTCGCTATCGCCGCCCCGATGCATCGCCGCTGCAGCTACGCGTGGCGGACGGCCCTTACCAGTTGCCGCCGATCAACATCGGCGCCGACGGTGGTCGCCTATAGGTCGAACTCGGCAGCGCCGCGGCGGTAGCGGCGACTGCAACATTACGAAGCAAGCTTTTTGAATCTGAAGGACCCACAGAAATGAATCTGGAGTGTTGCAAGACGAAGTGCGTCAGCCGCCCGGGAAGGCGGCATGGCGTGGGACTGCTTGGCGTTGCGATCGCGTTGATGGCAATGGCCGGATGCGGAGAGGCGAAACCGCAGCGGACGGCAGTCTTTCCCGCGAAAGGGACGATTACGCTCAAGGGCGAGCCAGCGCACGGAGCAATCATCGCCCTCCATCCAAAGTCGCCGTTGCCGGCTGGCGTCCCAGCGCCTCGGGCGAACGTTGATAAGGATGGCTCGTTCGCCGTTTCGACCTACGACAGCGGCGATGGCGCTCCGGAGGGGGAATACGTTCTCACCGTTGTTTGGAACAAGCTGATCAAGAACGGCGGAGACGTGAGAATTGGCCCGAATGTCATCCCAACCAAGTACGGCAATCCCACGTCGTCCGACTTGGTTGTGAAAGTTACAGCGGGAGAAAACGCCATCCCGGCGATTCAGCTGTAGCAGTTACTCACTGCAGTACGCCACGCTCATAAATTATTTTTTTCAGAGAGGGAACTTAATTATGTCACGCAAAAGATCTGCGTTTACGCTCGTAGAACTACTGGTGGTCATCGCGATCATCGGCGTCCTGGTCGCCCTGTTGCTGCCGGCTGTGCAGGCTGCTCGTGAAGCGGCCCGTCGCGCCGAGTGCATCAACAAGATGAAGCAACTTGGCCTCGCCGTTCAGAATCATCATGATGCCAAGAAAGCGGTGCCTGTCAGCGGCCGTCCCGTCGGCATTGTGGATACCACCGTCCCGCGCATCGCGGCGATGACCCACATTCTCAATTACATGGAACTCGGTACGCTGCGCAATACGTTTGACATCAAAAAGAACTGGTCGCACCTCGACAATCGCATCGCGGCTAACACCGTCATTCCAGGGTTCCTGTGCCCTTCAAGCTCCGAAGCTCCAGAACGACTGGACGGCGACCCGAACGTTAGCTGGACTCAGGAGATCTGCAGCCAAACCGACTACTCTCCCACCGTGTGGGTTTCGGGTCCCTTATACAATCCGGCTAGCGCCACCAACCCGATCGACCCGCCTGGCGCCCCGAATGCGGCTGGCGACTATCCAGGCATCTTGGAATACCAGAATGCGAAAGCTAGCTTCAAAGACGTCACGGACGGTTTGTCCAACACGATCATGTTCGCGGAGTCGGCAGGTCGCCCGTACATTTATCGCAAGAGCATCAAGGTGACCGACGATGCTACTATCGCACGCGTCAATGGCGGCGGCTGGCCTCGTCCGGCGAGTGATATTCTGGTGTTCGGCACGACTGCCGACGGCGTTGATCCTTTCGGAACGTGCGCGCTAAATTGCACCAACGGCCTCGATACCGTCAAGCGAGGCTATCCCGATCCGCAGTTCAGCACCTACGGGGTCAGCGCGCCGTATTCGTTCCACTCGGGAGTCGTTCTTCACGGGTTCGGCGACGGTTCGGTGCGCGGCATTAGCGATAGCGTCGACATCCGCGAGTACGCCAAATTGATCACCCGCGCTGGCGAAGAGGTGAACCCGAATCTTTAATCGCAGTAGCGAGATCAGCTGATTGCTTCAGCTGATGGCGCGATACGAAATAAACCAAGGGCCGTAACGGCAGCAGAGGCAGCCAGTTCGTTCGTCCCACCGCGAGCCGCCTTTCCATGTTTGGGAAGGCGGCTTTTTTTATGTCGACAAAGCCTTGCCAATCATCGTCGCTGCCCAATTGGCGATCAACACTGCGATCAGGAAACTGCCGAACCAGGCTGGCCAGCGATGCTCGGCAAAGGTCCCTTGCCGCAGTTGGCGTAGCCGTACGATGCGGTACGGAATCTGGCCGGCCGTTGCCAGAAATACCAGCCACCCTAGCCGATGGAAGCGGAACGATTCGCGGAAGTCGCCCGACGCGAAGGCGACGAAGCTGCGCGTCAGTCCGCAGCCGGGGCACTCGATGCCGAGCAGCACTCTGCTGCCGCACAACGGCGGCAGTGAATCGAAAGGAAGCCACGAAGCCGCAACGCGACCGCCGTCATTAATGCGCAGTAAGAACGCAAAAGAGACGACGCTCAAGGCGACGACCAGCATCGCCCAGTGGCGGTCGTGCAACTCGGCGCGACGTCGCTGCCAGAGACCGTCGTGGTCCGTGCCATCGGCAGTGCTTTGCGATGAGATTGCTTCGGCAGCCATCGGCTAACTCGCAACGAAGACTTGCTGGCATTTACGGCAGCGAACTCGTCGACCTGAGCTGTCTCGGCTCACCTGATACCCAGCATTGCAGTGGGGACAAACAATCGATACCAAGTCGCGCACAGCCTCCGCTTGCGGCGCCGCTGGGGCGGACGGAGGCGTCGCCGGGCTGCTTGCCATTACTGGAGTGGGTGGCGGAGGCGGCGGGGGCGTCTGCGGTTGTGGCGGAACTGGCGGAACGACAGTCGACGCTGCGAGCCGCTGCGACAGCGTTTGCGGAGTTGCATCGCTGCGAGCGGGTGCAATTGTGGAAGGATTCGCCGGTCGAATTTCCGGCGGAGTCGGCTTAGCGACCGTCGCTGTCGTGGCCGAACCGACTGCGGCCGGCTGCTCATCCTCAACGAGCAAACTAACGCGATCGAGCGGCAGTCGCTCTTTATTCTCTTCGACCCACCGCGCCGCTTCGCCGTTGAGCGGACTCTTCACGTTGTAGCTCTGGTAGGCAAGCATTTCGCCGATGCGCGTGACGATCGACTGCAACGACTCGCCGGCGCCCCAGTGATCGCCCACGCAAATCGCATGCGGGGCGATGTTCGGATGGAACACTGGCGTCAGCATGCGACACTGGGGCGGCGTCCGCGGATACGCGAGCGGCAACGAGATTTCGACGAGGTGGCTTTGAACTGGTTGCAACTCGCCGCCGACCATGCGGACGCTCTTGATCTGCATTTCCAGCTGGTAACGCTCCGGCGGATCGCCTTCGGCTTGAATCAATTTCAGCCGAGGATGACGGCGAACGTACTCGCTGAGTCGTTCGTGATCAGCCTTCAAGCGGCGGAGTCGCACGGCGCTCATTCTTCTATTTCCTTATCCACCGCCGATTCTGGTAAATCATTCGCATCGGCTGCATCTTTTAGTTCACTCGCCGCGGGCACTGGCGTCGCGTTGATGCGCCGCAGACCGAACTTCTCTGGAATGAGTTCGAGGAGCGTCGGGAAAGAGATGGCGAACCCCAGCCCCTCGGCGACGCGCTTGTCGCCGGTCATCGTGTTGATGCCGATCAGCTTTCCGTCGGCGTCGTACAAGCCGCCGCCGCTGTTGCCGGGATTGATGGCTGCCGTGCTTTGCAACACGCGGAAATCAAAATCTGCTTGCGAGCGGCGCCGGATTTGTGAAATGCTGCCCGATGAATGCGTCCACCCCAATCCATGCGGATTGCCAACCGCAAACACCGCGTCGCCAATGTGGGGCGTCTCGTCGCCGTTCCAGACCGCTTCGCGCAGTTCATCGACGGCGCCGATCAGCGGCATCGCGATGATTGCCAAATCGACGCCGTGGGGCGCCACCCACTCGACGCTTGCCGGGCCGAATGTTTGCTCGACAGTCATCACATTGAGGTCGGCCATGTCAGCGAGGTTGGGAGCGCCGGCGTTCGCGGCGGCAGCTTCGCTGAAGTATTCGTCGATCACATGCCGGTTGGTGACGATGTATGCGGAGCCGTCCTCAATCTTGAGAATCACGCCCGATCCCAATCCTTGGCGGCCGAAGCCGAAGTTCGACTGAATCAGCACGTTGGCCCGCATCGCCCGGGAGATGCGGTCAGGAAGTTCGTTGAGCGACTCCGGATCGATCGAGAACTCGCTCATCGCTACGATTCCGGTCGCTGCGCCGCCGTAGTATTGGAAGAGTGCAAACGACCAGCCCACAATGTCGAGCATGCCGATAAAAATGGCGGCGACGGCCAGCGGCATTCCCTTGCGATTGGCCGTGTGCGCGACCAGCGCGATACACGCGACGATGATCGCCGCGAGCCCCGTCACGAGTCCGAACAGCGGGATGCCGGCGATTGCGATGCCGAACGCCCAGAGGGCGATGCGGTTCCAGCGCGGCGGCGGTTCGGGCGCCGGCTCGTAGGTGCGATGTTGCACAGGCGGCGGCAACGGCGTTGCGGCAGCCAGTTCCGCATGGGAGACGGCGATCGTCTCGATCTGTCGCGGCTTGGCGAACGTCCCCGAGCGGGCGCATTGATACGACCCGCATCCGCCTCCGTCTCGCCAACACGCTTCGTGGTGTACGGCTCCGCAGCGCGTGCAGAGCGCCGTCGGTTCGTGCAGTCGCAACTCTCTACTGCAATGCGCACAGAGCGAACCCGCTTCGCGCTCGCCAGCCTGCAAATGTTTCGGATTCGCTTCGCTCACGACCGGCGGTCCAGTGGGTGGAGTTCTCTTGGCATTACTGCTTCAACGCAACCAGCAGAAAGAAGAGGATGCAGTAGCAACACGACAGGCCGAGCGCCGTCCACCCCATGATCATATACAGAGGCCCGCATTTCGCGAGTTGGGCACGTCGGGGAATCAGGTAGAATAGCGAAACGATTGCGATCAGCGGGGCGCACAGACCGAGCAACGCCGCGACGAACAGTGCAATGACGCTTTGCCGAACTGAGGCCAACTCGGCTTTTTGCGATGCGCTCCGGCGGAGGTCGCCGACGGACTGCGGATCCGCGGTTTCGAACGTAACGCCGCAATAGCGGCATTTCAGCGCGATCGATTTGATCGTTTCGCCGCAGATCGGGCAGTTCTTGTGGTCTCCCCAGGCAGTCAGCGGAGCCTGCGGGGATTGCTCGGATTTGTCGCTTGCCGGCGCCTCTTTGCAGCCGAACGTGCCGCAGCCGCCCACTTCCGACCAACATTCATCGTGGTACAGCTGATCGCACGTCGCGCACCGACGCACGCTCTCGCCGACGCCGATTTTCGTCAAGCAGATCGAACAGGTCAGTTGAGCGTCCGTGGCAGTAGCCCGCACGCTTTCTGGACTCGAAGGCGGAGGCGAAGGCGAAGGCGCCGCAGCGGCGACCGCCGCGCCCGGCAAAGGCACGTTGATCCGCCGAGAGCATTGCGGGCACTTGAGCGACTTACCCTTGGCATGCGGAGGCAATCGCAAGATTGCCCCGCAGACGCAGTTGACGGTTTCGGGCACGGGGAAGCGTTCCAGGTCGTCGTGGAAATAAAATCAGTAACCGCTCATGCACTGATCGATGGTGGTCATCAGCCCCTTGAGCAATCTCAGCAACCAAATGAATGCCATGATAGCCATCACCAGGAGCGTAACGCCCAGCACGATCGACAGGATCTCAATTTGAGCGACCACCACGGCGACCGCTCCGATCGCGCTAAAGAAGCAGACCACCCCAAAAATCAGAAACCTCACAGCGCTTCTCGCGAGGTCGTCATTTCCTAAGTACGAGGCCGATTGGCGAATAAAGAGGATAAAGAGGATCCATCCGACGGCTGAGAGCAAACTCCCCAACAAATTCAGCGCAGGCAACTGCGCGCCGCGGCCCGCCATGGAGAGGACGATATTGAGCACCATGCAAATAGCGGCGCCGTTGGCGAGACCCCGGGCGCCACTGTCTTGGGGGGCGTTGGTGCAGCGGACCTGCCCGACAATGATGCCGATCGCGGCCCCAACAAAGACTAGTACAAACAAAAGCCCGCCAATTCCCCCTGCAATATTCGCGGCGTCTCCGTCCCGGCCCGCTACCGCCGTAACAACGCCGCCGATAACGAGCCCTAAAACAATGGCGACCACAATAGAAATATAACTGTAGTAAATCGCCGCCACCCCGCTGCGAACTTTCAGCCAGTCCGGGTCGTGAATGTCGGCAGGGCCGGAGGCAATCCCCCGCAGCGATCGATCGAAAATCTCGTTGCAAAAGCGACACTTAATCGCCTTGCGAGCAATCATCTCGCCGCAGGCAGGGCACGGACGACGATCAGCCTCGCTCGCCGGCTCGGCGTCCCCAAGTTCGTTCGAGGCGGCCGGAGCAACGACTTCCAATTCGTACTCATCGTCTTCTACGATCTCGGCGACTGGAAACGGAATGTCAAGCACGCCGTCGCACTTCGGACACTTGGCCCGCTTGCCGGCCGAGGAGTCGGCGGTCTTCAGCGTCGTCTGGCAACTCGGGCAGGTTACTTGGATGGGCACGTCGAAATCTCCCGAGAAAATATTGATGAGTTGAACGGCAAGGTTGCGGAAGGCAGCGAAGGTGGACGGACGCAATGGATGCAAGCGATCACGACGCCGTCTCTTTCATCGAAAACTCCAGCACGGTTTTCCCGAGCACAATCTTGTCGCCGTCGCGGAGAATCGTGCGCGTCACGGGGATCCCGTTGACGTACGTTCCATCGGGCGTGTTGCAGTCTTCAATCTCGAATCTCCCGCCGCGATTGGTGATCGTTGCGTGACGCGGTTCGATCGCGTCGTCTTTGAATAGGTAGATATCCGCCTTCGGCGAACTGCCCAGAATCGTCGTATCCTTGAACATGATGAACTGCTTGCCCGCCAGCGGGCCCTTGCGCATCAGCAGCCATGCCGTCTTCGTCCAGCCTTCAACGAGCCCGACGAATAGTCCCACAAAGAGGCCAATGGTTCCGAATCCGACGGCTCGACTGTAGGTTGCTTGGCCATCTTCTGTGAGCAAAACAATTGAGATCGGGTCGAACAGCAGGCCCCCGACGAGGCCTCCGAGCAAGCTGCCGACGATGCCGTTGATAATGACTTTCTTTTCACGCAGCGCGATTCCCTGCCCTAAGCCCGCCGGAATTCCGGCGATCATCCAATAGGCCGAACGTCCCATCATAAAAATCAACAGACCAACCCCGGTTGGCAGCTCATTTTCGTCGAGTTCGCCTGAGACGCTGACGGCAATCAGCGTCATCACCATGAAGATCATCCCCGCCGGGAAAATGGCGATCATCCCTCCGGCAAAGCCGACGCCCAGCCCAACGGATCCGCTGATTACCGCGCGGCGAAGGTTGCGGCACATAATTCCTTCCGCCGCCCCTAAGAACAGACCGATTCCGCCTACGACCGCTGGAAACATCAAGAATGCAACGACTGTCACTTCGTCGAGAGAGTTGTCGTCAAACCAAGGTTCCAAACACGCCCACGCGGCCAGGCCGCCGCACATGGAAGCGAGCGACAAATAGAACCAGTTCGCGTAAATGACGCGGATCAACCACGGTTGCCGGCCTAAGTCGCTGACGTCGCGCTGCAGATACTTCTGCATCTCGACGTAGTCGTTGACTTCGGGACGCTGCAGATCGGCGGTTGTGATGCGTATGGGATCGGCCATAACTGGCTGGCAAGCGCCTAGTGGAGATCGATTTCAGGGAACGCGACGTTGCTTCGGGAGTTTCAGTCGCCTGGAGCAGCGGGAGCGGGGTTAGCCGCCGGTGCGGCGTTCGAGGCTGCTGGAGCATCGCCAGGCTTCGCAGTGCTCGGCGTTTTTTCAGCTTTGGCCGCCGGGGCGGAAGGCTGCGGCGGCGAGGCGATTGCTTTGGCGGCCGGCGGCGTCGGCGTGCCGCTAGCCGCTGGCGGCGACGCGAGGATCGCCGCCGCCTCGGCTTCCTTGACTGCCACCAGTCGTACTAGCGCTGATCGTTCTTCTAACGTCAACGCATAGCGCTGCTGGATTTGATCCGCCATCTTCGACGTGAGCGCCAGGCTGTCGACGACGAGTTCGCGCTGCTTGTCGGCCGCGGCCGCCTCCTCGTCTGTAAGTTTCGCATTGGCCGCTGGAAACTTCTTCGTCTCCGTCGCGATGGCGTCGAGATTCTTACGAACTTTGGCGAGATCTTGATCCAGTCCGAGCGCCACAATTTTCATGATGCCGTAGTGGGCGACGGCGCCCTCGATCATCATTTCGCGATCCCAGCGCGTTCGCGCACCGGCAAGCGTGTAGCCCAGCAGGAAGAGCGCCAGCCAGCCTAGCATGGTCGTGATCGTTCCGAGCGATGATCGATCGGCGTTGCTTGGCGCTGCGACGGCTGTCTCCACGCCGCGCGGATCCAGCGCAGGTTGCGAGCGGCCAGCGCTTTCTTTCGCCACGTTTCGCCGGCTCGCTTCCACGGTGCGAATCTCCGGCCCGATCCAGTAGTGGTCCAGCGGAGTCGGTTTGCCCTTCTGCCACGCGAACACTCCCTCCAGGTCGCGCACCGGATCGACGACGTAGGCAACCTGCCCTGCCCCGGAGAAGAAATGCTCGTGAATGAAACAGTCGCGGTCCGAAAGAAAAATGCCGAAGTCGGGGTGCGAGTGATACCACCCGACGATCCGCTTGTCGGCGTACTTCGAGTCCATTTCCTGGTTGATCTGCGCCCAAGATTCGTGGGTGAACGTCACTTCCGCGACCTTGCTCGAAGCATTGTCGCAGCGAATGAAGTTACTCACTTGAGCGAATGGACCTAACTCATCGCGTCCCCATACCCCGACCAACACGCCGCAAATTTCGACCGAAGTATCTTCCTTCGCGTGAGCGCTGACGGCACGGTGCACCTCGGGTACAAGGAAGAATCGGAACGGCGCATGGTAGTCGACCGGGAACCGAAGCTCCGCCAACCCCTCGCTTGCCAAGTTGGTTACGTCAGTAGTACTCACGTCGAACCCTCGTCGTTTGACAGCGAGCGGAGAACATCGAGCTGGTCTCCTGCTAATTCGTAATAGACGAACCGATCGCCGGCTCGCGCTCCGAAAATATCCCACGCCGGGACGCCGAGTTCCGCCAGCGGGCGATCACACAGCGGCGAATCGAGCGCGAGTGAGTGATACATGCCTGGCGCGCGCAGGGCGCCGCACTTCGGGCAAACAGCTGCGCGCTCGGTGACCTTGCCGAGCGAGGCGAGGTGCGTCGTCGTCTCTTGGCACGTTGGGCAGGTGAGCGTCGCCAGCAGGTCGTGGTTGAACTCCAGCACCGCGTCGCCGCCCAAGTCGTGCAGGGCTCGTTCCAGCACCTCGCGCGGGGTGGTGCGGCCAACGCTCCACGGCATCGCGATGACCGGCTCCAAGGCTTCGTGGCTTGGACAATCATCGAGCCGCGTGTAGTTCACCAAATAGCTTTGGTGGTAGGTCCCATCGAAGACGAACCCTTGCCCCGAAAGTGTTTCCAAACCATGTAGCAGCTTCACCGCTTCCTGAACTTGAATGCCGGCGATCACGGACGACGTGGTCGGCGTCGTCGGGGTTTTCCCCTGCTCCATCTCGCTGCGCGTCAACAGCGCGCAACTTCGTCTCGCTTCGAGCATCTTCCAATCGACCTCGCTCATCGTGCACTCGTAGCACGGGCCGATAGCGGGGTCGAACACGCGAGCCACGCCATCAAGGCGTTCGATGGCTCCGTCAATCCAAGGCTTACCGACCTTCGCGGCGGCGCGGTTGATGGCAACGCGAGCCTCGCGATTGTCGAGACCCCCCAGAATCACGTCGGCCCAGCGATACGGACCGAGCCCCAGATCGTAAACGACGTTCGCATGCAGCGGCTCGATCCGCAACTGCGGGTAGATCTCCTTCGCACGTTCCGCGGCGGCGTCGGCCTTTCGTCGACCGCAGTCGCTCTCACGGTAGAGCACCGATCGCGAGAGGTTGCTGTGTTCGATCTGATCGAAGTCGACGACGAGAATGTGCCCGACGCCGAGCAGGGCGAGATTCTTGATAATCTCGTTCCCAAGGGCGCCGGCGCCGATGACGAGCGCCTTTGCCGCTGCGAGCCGCGATTGGTCCCACCAACCGATAAGTTCGAAACGCGAGAAGCGCCCTTCACTAACATTGGGGTTGATCTGCAGCACGTCGCTCATAAGTTTCGATCGTCCCGGTGGTCGACTATGTTGCGTTGAGGTGCGCGTTTGCGGCCACGATGCTCCACAGCACGGACATCGCCCCGCCTGAGACGATGCCAAACCACGCTCGTCCGCGACCGGCGCGCGACGGGTCGGCTCCAATCGTTCTCAGCGCGAGGAGGCCAAACAAAACGGCCAACAAACCGAATAGCGCCCCCACAATCGGAAACCAGGCCAGCACCCCCAACCCGCCGGCGACGATGGCCGACTTCGGTTGATTGACGCCCTTGATGGCGCGATCGGTCAGCGGATATCGCGTCGCCTTCGCCGCAGGAGCGAGCGCACGATCGAGGTAGGTGCGGCAGTAACGACACTTGCGTGCCACGGCGAGAATCGTTTCGCCGCAAAATGGACAGACTTTGATCGCTTCGACTACCGTCATGCACCGTCCCTATTAGCGGCAGCCAGCCGTGATCTCTGGTTGTAGCCGCAAAATATCGCCTTCCTTCACGTTGGCCGATTGCAGCGTGTCGGAGTCGAGCAGCTGCCGCCCGGAACTCTTGTGATGGAACTTATAGCTCATCATTTGCCCGTCAGGGCTGTGCCGCGGCAGGTTCATCCGTTCGATGAGCACGGCGATCAGGCGGTTCACTTCGGCGTCGGTGGGAACCTCCACGAGCTGACGCTTGTTTCCCGTGGCGTCCCAAACTTCGATCTTGATCTCATTCATTGCGGGCGATCGGCCACAGCCGAGACATGGAGAGGAATTTTGCGTCTGCACTATAGCCACCTTTTGCTCCAATACCTAGAGATATCGGAGGATCCGGCGAGGCGATTGGCGACCGCCTGATCGAAGGCGTCGCCGATGCGCAAACGGCGGGCGGCGCGGCGGATTAGCCGGTTGACAGGGCCGCTGTGCAACAGTGGTATGGCCCGATCGCACGTTGCTTCCCCTGGCAGCCGTCCGTTAGCATAGAAGGCGGCGGAGACGGACCGAAAATAGAACGTGGCGGAATCAACTGAAGCAACAATGGCGAACATTCCTCCTGATGCTGAGAACCCCAGCGGTACGCGCGAGGCGGAGGGCGTGACGGCAGTCCCTGAGCGGGTTCGCCGCCGATGGAAACGACGCATGGCTGGTTGGATGCTGCTCCTGATTCTCGGTTGGCTTGGCGGCGCTTATCTGCTGCTACCGCTGGTCTGGAAGATCAAGGAATCCCGCCATCCTGCACTTGATGATCTCCCCGACGTCACCCGTGCGGCCGACAACATTCCGGGCGATCCGCTGAATGTGAGCCTGATCGGGTCGGAGAACGATCTCATCAAAGGGATGGCGGCGGCCAAGTGGCTGGAAGCGAAGCCGTTGTCGCTGAGCAGTGACCTCAAAATCGCCGAAGCGACCGTGTTAAAACGCCCCGACGATCAGGCGCCGGTAAGTAGCCTTTACTTATTTGGCCGCAAGGAGGATTTGGCGTTCGAAAAGCAGGTCGGCGACGACCCTCGCCAGCGCCACCACGTTCGGTTTTGGAAGACTGACAAGATCGACCCCGATGGCCAGCCCGTTTGGATTGGTTCGGCCGCGTTCGACAAAGGGGTCGGCCTCAGCCACCGCACGGGGCAGATCACGCACCACATCGACGGCAACGTCGATCAGGAACGCGACACCCTGTTCGTTGACCTCAATGAGGCGGGCGTCCTGAGCGATGAATACATCGTGCAGCACTTCCACAAGACGCTCGAAGGGAAGAACGGCGGCGGCGACGAATGGCATACCGACGGCAATCTTTACGTGGGCGTGCTCATCCCGGAGTAACCCCTGCGGTTTTGCCGCCGGTGAATGCAAGCGGAGCGGCTTGAGGCGGTCGCGACCCCGGTTTACTTTGGAATGGCGATCGCTTTTTTCGCTTCTCGGGTACCGCCGCGACAATGTCGGCGGCTGTCGATGCACCGCCGGTTGTTGCTTGTCGCTCTGCTGCTTGGCGCGCCTGGCGTGACGGGAGAGCTTTTCGTTGGGCGACCAGTCGCGGCTGATGAGTTTGCGGTGCAGTCTGGCAGCGACGGCAAGTTGCAGTACCGAGCCGATGAACTTGGTAATCGCATCCCCGATTTCTCGACCTGCGGCTATGCCGGCGGCGATCGCGACATTCCCGACGTGCCGGCCGTCGTCGTGGTGCACGCCGGAGAGGGCGACGATGAGACGCGCATTCAAGCGGCGCTCGACCAGACCGCGGCGTTGCCGCTTCGCGAGAATGGCTTTCGCGGCGCCGTGCAGCTCGCGCCCGGTGAGTTTCAAGTCGCCGGCCAACTCGTGATGAACGCCTCGGGCGTCGTGCTCCGTGGCGCGGGGGCGACGGCAGAGGGCACGATCGTCGTGGCCAGGGGCAGTGATCGGCGTACGCTCATTCGCGTCGCTGGCGTCGATGATCGCCAGCCGCCGGCGGCCTCTTCCATTCGCCGCGTCGTCGACGATTACGTCCCAGTAGGCGGCACAGTGCTCACGCTCGACTCAGCCGCCGGTCTGAAGGTCGGCGACGCGATCGTTCTACGACGCCCCAGTTCAGTCGAGTGGGTCAAGCGACTTGGCGCCGATGCGTTCGGCGTCGGTTGGCGTCCTGGTTCGCGCGACATCTCTTGGGAGCGAACCGTCGTCACCGTCGATGGCAAGCGAGTGACGCTCGACGCGCCGGTCACCACCGCGATCGAAGCTAAATTTGGCGGAGCGACGGTGGAATCGCTCCAATGGTCCGGTCGTCTTAAAAATGTCGGTGTTGAGGACCTCGTGCTTGCCTCCACGTTCGACAAGAACAATCGTGCCGGAGAAGATCATGCGTGGCATGCCGTCGTCTTCGAGAACGTGGTCGACGCTTGGCTGCGGCGGGTCAAGTGCCGACACTTCGCCGGCGGCGCGGTCGCCGTGTGGGAAACCGGCCGCTGCATCACCATCGAAGATTGCTTGTCGCTCTCGCCGGTTTCCGAACTCGGCGGCCGACGACGCATGGCCTTCTTCACTCAAGGGCAACAGACGCTCTTCCTCCGCTGCTGGAGCGCGGAGGGCATTCATGACTTCGCGACCGGCCACTGTTCCGCCGGGCCGAACGCCTTTGTAAACTGCTTCGCCGCGCGAACGCATGGTGACAGCGGGCCGCTGGAGAGTTGGACCTCGGGGCTATTGTTCGACAACGTGCGTATCGACGGCGGTCGCATCGCTTTCGAGAATCGCTGGGCCGCGCCGGCCGGTTGCGGTTGGGCTGCGGCGAATTGCGTGGCGTGGCAGTGCCAAGCGGCGCAGGTGCGCTGTTTCAAACCGCCGGGCGCCAACAACTGGACGATCGGCGTGTGGGCGAACGTCGCCGGCGATGGGCTGATTGAGGGGATTGGCGACTTCGCGCAGCCACTTAGTCTGTTCCAAGCCCAACTCCGCGAACGCCGTGGCGACGCTGCCGCGCGTCGCATCGATCCGCTCTTGCTCGATCCGGTCGGTTCGACGAATCCGACGATCGCTCAAGCCGAAAATTTTACGAGACAATCCGCCGAGCCGCCAAAGCAATTGATCGACGTGATTCGTGAGCGAATGGAAGCCGCGGTGAAGAGCGACGTCATTCAACGAAGTCTCACGAAAGACACTGCGCCGTCTCGTTCCCCTATCAAGAGCGTCGACCAGCAACCGCAAACCAAGCCGCTGGGCGTGCTTAACGGTTGGCTCATGATCGGCGATCGCGTCGCGACCGGTCGCACGCTGACGCCCAAGTGGTGGGCCGGCAACATCCGCCCTGCCGAGGCGCCCGCCTTCGGGCCGGCCATCACGCGATTCGTCCCCGGTCGCGTCGGCAGTGGTTTCACTGATGATCTCCCCGCGCTGGCGGCTCGCATGAACGCCGACGGCATGGTCGCCTACGACCATCACTACGGCCTCTGGTACGACCGTCGCCGCGACGAGCATACGCATGTGCGACAAGCGAATGGCGAGGTCGAACCGCCGTTCTACGAGCAGCCCTTCGCTCGCACCGGCGAGGGCGACGCATGGGATGGGCTGAGTCGCTACGACCTCACGCAATTCAACCCCTGGTACTGGAATCGACTGCGCGACTTCGCCAAGGAGTGCGACGACAAAGGTCTCGTGTTGCTCCATCAAAACTATTTTCAGCACAACATTCTCGAGGCAGGCGCGCACTGGGCCGACTCCCCTTGGCGGCCGGCGAATAACGTTAATGGTCTTCTCCCCTTCCCCGAACCGCCCCCCTACGTTGGCGACAAACGCATCTTTCTCGCGGAGACGTTTTACGACGTCACGAATCCGCAGTTGCGCGAACTCCACCGCGAGTACATCCGACAATGTCTCTTCAACGTTTCCGACCGCACGAACGTGATCCAACTCACCAGCGGCGAGTACTCCGGGCCGCTTCATTTCGTCGAGTTCTGGATCGACGTCATCAGCGAATGGGAACGTGAAACAGGCCGCGACGCGCTCGTGGCCGTCAGTGCGCCAAAAAATGTGCAGGACGCGATTTTGTCCGACCTAGTGCGTACTGAAGCGGTCGACGTGATCGACGTTCGCTACTGGGCCTATACCGCCGACGATGGGCTGTACGCCCCCAACGGCGGCGAGAACCTGGCGCCTCGCCAACACTTGCGGCAGACCAAGTTGAAGCCTGGCGGCGCCGCGGCGATCGTGCGGGCGGTGCGCGAGTACCGTGAGCGCTATCCCGAAAAAGCCGTCATTTACTATGCCGACCAGAATTGCCCCAGTGCTCACGACGGCTGGGCGGTCCTCATTGGCGGCGGCTCGCTGGCCGACGTGCCCCGACTTCCCGCGGAACTCGCCGCCGCTCTGTCGGCGATGAAACCAGACCAAACGCTAGAACTGAACGCAAATCAGTGGGCGCTCTCGCAGCCGGGAAGCGCCTACCTAATCTACTCTGCCGCATCGGATGAGCCGCTCAAATTAAAACTCCCAGACAGCGACGCATCGTACGAAGTCCGCTGGATCAACGCGACGACCGGCGCCGTCGCTGATGGCTCGGACATTCGTGGCGGCGCGGCAATTTCGCTGCAGCCGCAAGAAAAAATCGCGTGGATCACACGCCGCGAATAATTCTGTGAACGGGTGGCGTTTTCACAGCGCATCATCGTCGCGGGAGCCACACGCTCATCTCAGACGGCCCGCGGTTCGCCCACGCATAGTAAGGAATCAGCCGCAGCTGAACCGACCGGCTCGCATCGTCGCGTACCAACGGTTGGTAGAGTCGCCCCTGCCAATCGCCGCCAGCGCGGACCGCTGCCGTCGTCTCCACGACCGTCACGCCGCCGAGCAGTTGATTGTCATGCTTCGCGTTCAGCGGCGCATCGGCGTTGATAGCGATTTCATGGACTCGAACCCCGTCCGGCAAGTCGGGCGACTCCAGGCAATAAACTATTGGTCCACGTTGCACCGCCAGTTGGTTGCGAGTTTCTTCCACCTGTGGATGAGCTTCGATTAACTGCGGCGTCATTGGCAGATTGAGCGTCACCCGGTCGCCTCGTGTCCATGCACGCTCAATCGTGAAGTACCTGCCGGGCGTAGCTTTCTCCTGCAACTGCTCGTCGTTGAGACGTACCGTCGCGCCTTCGCACCAACCAGGAATGCGCAGCTTGAGTGCGAGCGGCTCCTCGCGGCACTCTTCAACGATTAATTCAATCCGCCCGTCCCACGGGTAGTCGGTCCGCTGCGACATCGCGAACGGCTGTCCGCCGAGCCCCGTCTCGATGCGATTTCCGCCATAGAGATTCACCCACAGCTCGCTCTCGGTGCGGCTGTAAGCCATCCCGCCGACTTCCGCCAATGTTCGCAGCACGTTCGGCGGACAGCAGAACGACGTCACGAACGGCACGCGCGTCCGCGGCCAGCGGAGCGGCGTCGGTTGCGGCTCGACGTTTCGCAGCGGATTCACATAGAAAAAATCATCGCCGTCGAGACTCATGCCCGCGAGGATCGCGTTGTAAAGCGACAGCTCGATGACGTCGACGTACTTTGCGTCGCCGGTCGCCAGGAACATCCGCCAGTTCCACAGCACGTTGCCGATCGCGGCGCAGGTTTCGTTGTGGGCCGTTGCGTTGGGAAGTTGATAATTGCGGCCGTACGCCTGATGAACACGCGTGATTTGCTCCTGCTGCTCACTCCCGTCGGGCGACGCGCCGTCGTAGAGAGCCCCGCAGCCGCCGGTGACATAGAGTTTTTGTTCGACAACGTTATGCCAGATTGCATCAAGCGGTTTCATCAGCCGCTCATCGCCCGTCTCCAAGAAGAAATCTGCGGCGCCGGCGTAGAGATAGTTCGCCCGCACGGCATGGCCGACCGCTTCGCGTTGATCGACGAAGGGAATGCGATCCTGGTTGTCGTCGCCGCCGACTGGCTGCCCCGACTCGCTCACGCCAAGGTTGCGCATGTCGAGAAACGTCTGCGCGAGCTTTAGGTGACGCTGTTCGCCCGTCGTGCGGTACAACTCGATCGCCCCCATGTAGTGCGACGGGCAAACCGAGTTTCGCGCCAATTCCGGCGTTGGCGCCGCGAAAGTGCGGCAAAGAAAGTCGGCCGTCTTCTGCGCGATGGCAAGAAACCGGTCGTTCCCAGTGACGCGATGATGCAGACACGCCGCGGTAAGCAGGTGCCCCATGTTGTACATCTCAAAGTTGTGACGGTCCGCAAACGGCTGCAGCGACTTGTCGCCGTTGCGATGCGCGATCAACACCGGCGTATGGAGGTACCCGTCGTCCCGCTGGGCCTTCGCGATAACTCGAATCGACTCGTCAAGAATCGCCGCCAACTGCGGATCCCGCGTCACCGCGTAGACCGCCGTCACCGCCTCCAGAAACTTGTAAAAATCGCCGTCGTTCCAAGGGGCGCCGTGATACTCTCCCTCCGCCTCGCCCGCGGCAATCTTGAAGTGCCCCAAGAATGGCTTGTACTTGCCGTCGCGCATCAGCTTCCACATCGCCGGAATCGAACGCTCGCGCAGCGTGGCGAACCGCTCAGCCCAAAACCCCTCGGTCCAAACCACGTCGGCGAGCGGAATCGACTGTAGCTTCGCGTGCGAACTCTGTCGCGTATTGACGACTTCGCTTGCTGCGACTTGGCTGGCGAGGAAAATTGCCGCTGCGAGGGCGCAGGTCGGCATGTAGTTGAGGCTTTTTAAATCTCTCGCAAAGGCGCAGAGGCGCAAAGGAAAGACAGAGAAACTGAGTAACGTTACCTTTCTCCCCTTTGCGCCTCTGCGCCTTTGCGTGAGATCTTTTTGCATTGGAAGCATGGATAGAAAAGATTCCTATTGAGCGATCTTGGTGATCCGCAGCGCCTGCCAAGGTTTCCCCGGCAGCGGGACACTTCGCCCCACTTTATCGACGAAGACATACTCCGACTCACGTCGCACGACGAACGTCTCGTCGATCGGCGTCACCGTCATGTTCCAAGTATCAAGCACCTCCACACTAAATGTGTCGCCATCCTTCAGCTCATACCGCGGCAGGAAAAACTTCCATTCGCGGGGAGCTTCCTTCCCAAAGTAGACGAGATAATATTCTCCCGGCTGGCCGACGATGTTCGGGTACTGCAACCTATCGATCGGCTCCAGCCCCGCTTCTGGCGCTATGCTGAGGGTCTCGGCGAGGAACTTGATCCGCGCCGGGCTTTCGCCTTTGAGCGTTCCGCCCTTCGCCCACCAGAGCACATCGTCGTCAGCGAGATAACATTCGCCGTGCCCCGGATACGTGCCGGCCACGATGCACTCCCAGCAGCGGTGAACCATCTCTTCCGCCGACAGATTTCCCCAGCGGCTTGGTATGTCCCCCTCGTACTTAATCTCGTCAAACAAAATCGGCTTGCGGTACGCATCGCGGTACAGCACCGCCCGGCCCGCTTCCTCAGCCGCGGAGCCGTTCTGGATGCTCGCGTGCGTGAGCCGAGGGTTCGTGTGGTTGTAGAGCACACGGCCGTTGTGGATCG
Organism: Lacipirellula parvula; assembly: GCF_009177095.1. Lineage (NCBI taxonomy): Bacteria > Pseudomonadati > Planctomycetota > Planctomycetia > Pirellulales > Lacipirellulaceae > Lacipirellula > Lacipirellula parvula. Next base: position 4,433,944 of record NZ_AP021861.1, on the reverse strand, counting down.
ACGTCAGCCGATCGTACGGGTCGGTTCGATCGACCACCTCGATCATCCGATCCCAGTCGCTCTCCTGCTTCTCCAGCATAAAGTCGTACTCGTTGGCGAGCGACCACCAGACGTTGCGATACGCCGCGAGCCGGGCGACCACGTACCGGAGGTAACGATCGTCCGCCTCGTCCGACATGCGGTCGAACCCCCAATGCCCTTCGTCGTAGGGGTGCAGCAGAATGACGTCGGCCTCGATGCCGAGCTTTTGCAGATCGACGATCCGCCGCTCCAGGTGCTGGAAGAACGCTGGATTGAATCGCCTAAAATCCCACCGATCGGGCGCCTCCCCCTCAAACGCATATAGCGGCGGTTCGTTCTCGTTCCACTTGTACCGCTTTGGAAAGACGCACATCCGCAGCTTGTTGAACGGCGCCTCGGCGAGCGTCCGCAGCGTCGCTTCCTCAAGCTCCGTGGGCTGACTCGTCCACGCATAGCAGGTCGTCCCAATGGGGCGATATGGCGTGCCGTCGGCATAAGCAAAATGAAAACCGTTCTTCACGACCACCGGGCCATGGTTGTCGCCGGTCGGCGCCGTCGCGATCAACTCGCCACTCTTGCCGTGGAGCGCCGGCGCGTTGGAACTCGTGCGATAAGTCCACTTGCCCGCGCTCGGCGGGCTGAAGCGAACGACATAGCGCCCCTCGCCGTCGTAGAATCCCGGTACGTGCAGCCGACGGTTGGCCTCATCCGCAAAGTCGGCCGCTAGATCGACGTCGACAAACGGATTGCCGTCGGCCGGCCCAGCGAGCACGACTTCGTGCACGCCCCATTGCTCGCACTGCGGCGTCGCCCCGGCCGCAGCGCATGCAGGCAGCGCGAACGCCACGGCCACCATCAGACCGAAGAACTGTTTCACGGAAGAGTCGTCCGTCGAGTGACAAGAAGCGAGAAGAGTTTTGCCACTCCTGTCTTAGCGCTTGCCCGCTCTGATTTCAATCGACGCGGCGTCAGAGCCGCCAGATTTCCGAATCGCCAATAGGCATTCAAGAAATGGCTCTGTTTGCGTCTCCGCGTCTTCGCGTGAGGTCGGCAGAAGAAGATGTCTCTCGCAAAGGCGCAGAGGCGCAAAGGAATACGCAAAGAAGAATAGGAGGAGTACGATCGAAGTACGGAAACGTTTTTTGCGTTTTCTGCGACTCTTCGTGGCTACGCAATGATTTCCTTCACGACGCGCGCCGGTTCGACGCCGGTCAGCTTTTGCTCGAGGCCTTGGAACTTGTAGGTAAGCCGCGTGTGGTCGAGGCCGAGTTGGTGCAAGATCGTTGCATGCAGATCGCGGACGTGGACCTTATCCTGCGTGACGTTGAACCCAAAGTCATCGCTGGCGCCGAGCGTCACGCCTGGCTTCATGCCGCCGCCGGCCAGCCACATGGTGAACGCATTGGGGTGATGGTCGCGACCGGCGCCGACGTTGTTGGGGTTCCCCTGCACCATCGGCGTGCGGCCGAACTCGCCGCCCCAGATGACGAGCGTTTCGTCGAGCAGCCCGCGTTGCTTGAGGTCGCGCACCAGCGCGGCGCTCGGCTGGTCTGTCTTCTCGCAGTTCTTTTGCAGGTCGGGAACCAAGTTGCCATGCTGGTCCCATGACTCATGGAAGATTTCGACGAAGCGAACGCCGCGCTCTACCAAGCGGCGCGCGAGCAGGCAGGTGTTCGCGAACGACGGCTTGCCCGGTTCCGCGCCGTACATCTTGAGAATATGCTCCGGCTCGTCAGCGAGGTTCATCGCCTCAGGCGCGCTCGCCTGCATGCGATACGCCATCTCGAATGAGTTAATCCGCGTGGCGATTTCGGGGTCGCCGACGACGTCGAGGTGCTGCCGATTAAGTTCGTTGATCGCGTCGAGCGAATCACGCTGCAGGCGATTGTCGACGCCGCGCGGGTTCGAAAGGAACAGCACCGGATCGCCGCTCGTGCGAAGCTGCACTCCTTGGTGCACCGTCGGCAGGTAGCCGCTCCCCCAGTTGGCGCTGCCGCCGCTGGGGCCCTTGGCGCCGGTGCTGAAGACAACGAAGCCAGGCAAGTTCTGTGATTCGCTGCCGAGTCCATAGAGACTCCAAGCGCCGATTGAGGGCTTGCCGAACTGCTGGCTGCCGGTGCTCATCATCAGCTGGGCCGGCGCATGATTAAACGCGTCGGTCGCCATCGATTTCACAATCGTGATGTCGTCCGCGATGGTTGCTAGATGTGGCAAGAGCTCCGAGAGTTCAGCGCCCGATTGACCGTGCCGCGCGAACTTGAACTTCGGCCCCATGAGCGTCGAGTTCGGATTAATGAACGCTGCTCGGTAGCCGGCGAGGAGTTCCGCCGGCGGCAGCGTGCCGTCGAACTTGGCGAGTTGCGGTTTGTTGTCGAACAGCTCGAGATGGCTCGGCGCGCCGGCCATGAACAAAAAGATGACGTTCTTCGCCTTCGCCGGCAGCTGGGCCTGCTTCGCTGCGAGCGGATCGGCCGCCGCGCGGGCGACGCTGCTCCCTAGCAGTTGGTTCAGTGCGACTGCTCCGAGGCCGACGCCGCATTCCTTGAGAAACCACCGACGAGCTAGCTCGCGCGGCGGCAAACCTGCGTGTTGATGCGATTGGCAGTTCATGAAAATTTGTCAGTTGTCAGTGGTCCATCGTCAGTTGCTTAGAAATCAAACAGCAACTGACCACGGACCACTGACGCCCTTATTCTTTGGTGATCGTTTCATCCAAGTTCAACACCACCCGAGCGAGCGCCGTCCACGCGGCGAGGTCGGCTGGGGCGGCGTTGCCCGGCAGCGGTTTCAGTTTTTGGCCATCATCGTCCGACAGCAATTGCCCCGGATCGGCACCGTCGGCTTGAAAACGTTGCTTCTGCTCGCCGAGGAATTTGGCGAGCGTCGCCAATTCTGCCGGCGACGGCGAACGCGACAAGCAACGGCGCACCGCGTAGCGAATTCGCTCCTCATCCACCTGCCCTCCCTCGACGACGATCCGCCGAGCGAGTTCCCGTGCACATTCAAGGTAGAGCGACTCGTTGAGCGTCGTGAGCGCCTGGAGCGGCGTGTTCGACCGCGGACGCCGCACACAGGCGACGTCGCCGCGGGGGGCGTCGAAACTTTCGAATGCCGGGTACGGCACGCTGCGGTAGCGGAACGTGTAGAGGGCGCGGCGATACTTGTCGGCGCCGGCGTCGTAGTCCCAAATCTTGGGCCCGTAGCTGGTGGGCGGCTGAAACAAAAACTCCGGCGCGGGCGGATAAACGCTCGGGCCGCCGATTTTCTGCGTGAGCAATCCGCTGACGGCGAGCGACACGTCGCGGACCGTCTCGGCGTCAACGCGATACCGCGGCCCGCGGGCAAGTAGTTGGTTCGCCGGATCGCGGGCGAGGAGTTCCGGGGATGCGGCGGCCGCTTGTTGATAGGTCGCCGAGCTGACGATCAGCCGATGGATGTGCTTTTGGCTCCAGCCATGCTCCATCAGTTCGCAGGCGAGCCAATCGAGTAGATCGGGATGCGTCGGCAGGTCGCCTTGCGTGCCGAGATCCTCGGCCGTCGTCACCAAGCCGCTGCCAAAATAGGCTTGCCAGATGCGGTTCACGGCAGCGCGGGCGGCGGTCGGCGACTTGGGATCGACCAGCCAGCGGGCGAAGTCGAGTCGCGTCGGCTGCTCGGCGGCGAGCGGATGGAGGAACGAGGGCGTGCCCGGCGTCACTTCTTCAGCCGGTTGGAGGAAGTTGCCCCGTTCGAGGCGGTGCGTCGGGCGGCGTTGTTCGCGTTCGGCCAGTACTAATTGCGTCGTGCCACGCGGGTGGCTCAACCAGAGGGCGTCGAGGCGGCGGTTCGTCTCGGCGAAGTCGGCGACGGTAGTGCGCCAGTAGCTAAAAAGTTCGGCCTCTTGCTGGAGCGAACGCTCGGCGGCAGGGACCGCGAGGATCTTCCGCACCGCGGCGGGGATCGCGTCGGCCTTGGCGCCGTCGGCCCCGGTGACGGCGAAGCGGAACCGGCCGAGATTGTTGTTTTGATTCGCGTCGCTATTCCAGCCGCCATGTTGCTGCACGAGCGTAAACGTCAGCTTTGTCCCCGCCTTCGCTTCGATCGGCTTCTCCAGTACGAACACCGCCTGATGCGGCACGTTACTGCGGCCCGGGCCAATGTCGCCGCTCCAGGCGGTGAGATTGTCGCCGTCGATCGCATACTCGATCGGCCCGGTCACGCGGCGCTGCTTGCTCTGATCGTCGAACGCCACGTCGAGCGGCCGGCCGGGCGGATTGACGTCGGCGGTTGCTGAAACGATTTTCTGCTCGACGCGCTTGTTGGGTTCTGCCGCGAAGTTAGTAGCGACGCGCATCTCGGTGAGGCCGAACATGCCGTCGATCGACCTCCCAGGCCCGCCATGCGGCAGGTTGGGATCGTTGAGCAATTCGAGCCGCACCGCCGAAACCTTCGCGTCAGCGTCGAGCGTCACGGTAAACTCGGTCGCATGCTTCGTCGGCGCATAGCCCGCCGCGAGGACCGACCCGTCCTTCAGCAAATAGTGCTTCTGTCCGCCGCTGGCATCAAGCTCCGGCCGCACGACGGTCCACTGCGACGAATCGTCGGTAACGCTCGCCTCCCACGCCGCCAGTTTATCTTTCCAGTCGGGCGTTGCCGTTTTGAGCTGATTTTCCAAACGCTCAATCAGCTCGCGCGTCGCCGCCCACTCAGCCAACTCGCCATCGGTGTAGGCCGACGTTTGTCCTTCATCGCAATTGTTTAAGAAGGCAAACAGTTGGTAGTAGTCGGTATGCGTGATCGGATCGTACTTGTGCGTATGGCACTGCGCGCACTGTACGGTGAGCCCGAGCACCCCTTTGCCGATCGCGTCGATGCGATCGTACATCGCCTCCATGCGGAACTGCTCGGGGTCGATGCCCCCCTCTTCGTTGATCATCGAGTTCCGCAAGTAACCTGTCGCCACCCGCTGATCTTGCGTCGCATTCGGCAGCAGATCGCCGGCTACCTGCTCGACGACGAACTGGTCGTAAGGCATGTCGGCGTTGAAGGAGTCGATCACCCAATCGCGGTACATCCACACGAACCGCGGCTTGTCCTTCTCAAACCCGTCGGAGTCCGCATAGCGGGCCGCATCGAGCCACAGTCGCGCCCAGCGTTCGCCATAAGCGGGCGAGGCGAGCAGCCGATCGACTTGCCGGCCATACGCGCTAGCCACATTCGCCGTCGTCGCATCCGCGGACGACTTGCCGGCGAGCGCCTCGGCAGTCGCCAGCTCCGCTTCGAACTCCGACAGCTCTTCCAGCGTCGGCGGCAGCCCGGTCAGGTCGAGCGACAAACGTCGCAGCAGCGTCTGCGGCGTAGCCGCTGGCGACGGCTTGAGATTTTCGCGATCGAGCCGATTCAAAACAAAGGCATCGATCGGGTTCTTCACCCACGCCACATCGCTCACCGCAGGCGCTGCCGGCTTCACTGGCGCCACGAAGGCCCAGTGCGGCTTGAACTCCGCCCCCTGCTCCACCCACCGGCGCAGCGTCTCAATCTCTTCAGTCTTCAGCTTCTTGCCCGAATCAATCGGCGGCATGATGAGCGATTCGTCGTCGCTCGTGATGCGGGCGATCAGCTCGCTCTCTGCGGGCGTCCCGCGGACAATTACTGATGCGGCCCCGCTAACTCCATCGCCGCCTGCTGCTTCGAACACGTCGAGCCGCAGGTCGGCCTCGCGATGCGAAGGATCCTGCCCATGGCAATGGAGGCAGTTCGCCGCAAGGATCGGCCGCACATCGCGGGTAAAATCGACCGGCGGGCGCGCCTCGTCAGCCGCGGCGTCGCGCGCACCCAGTCCCAACCACAGCGCGAACGCAGCCGCGCAGCAGAGTAATTCAAACCAACGACGAGACGAAAAGAGCATGTCGGCGTCTCACGGAGTGAGGCGTGCCGGCGCGGAGCATCCCCGTCGGCAGGCGGCGGCCGTCAATCATTATAGCCAACGCCGCCGGCAATCATAACCGGCCGATTCAGAACTCGCGGCGACCGCGCTATCGTCGTTGAACCAAAGAGAAAAGCGGCGTCCCTCGCTCGAAGAGACGCTGCTTCGTCGTTCAATCGTATCGCCCGCGCATCGCTTGATCGGAACGAGCGCGAGTGCAGTCGCTACGCCTTATCGGAATACTCGCGGCCGCGAATTTTCCCGGGATTCGGCACTGGGTACCGGCCCTGATCGTCCGGAGTCAGCGGCGCTTCCTTTGTTTGCGCGAAGTCCGCCACGCCCGGCGCCATTTCGTGCTTGCAGTTGAGCATTTGATCGTAAGTGACCTCCTGCCCCGTGTGCGCCGCCATGCGACCCATGCTCGTTACCAGGCTCGCCTCGATGCCGCGCGGCACTTCGTTGTATGGCGTGTCGTGGACGATCGCGTCGATGAAATCTTGCCATTCCAGCTGGTAAGGATTCGCTTCGGGCTGCGGGTACGCCCACACCGTGCTGTCGCGATCGAGCTTGTGACCCTTGAACGTCTTGCACTTGCCGGGGTGGTGGCCCGAAGCGCTGACGATCGCCGAGCCCTTGCTGCCGAGCACCACGCTCGACATATCGTTGCGACAGCCAAGCATCGTGCGACCGTCGAAGAAGAACGACGTGCCGTCGTCGAACGTGTACTCGACCGCGTACGTGTCGAAGTTCTGATCGACCGCGTCGCCGCGGTAATGGCGGCCGCCGAGTGCTTGGGCCTTCACCGGCCACTTGTTCTTCATCCAGCAGACCTCGTCGATCTGGTGAATGTAGAAATCGCTGAACAACCCGCCGCTCGCCCACAGGAAGCTGTGGAAGTTCTGCACCTGCCATTCGAGTTCGTCGCGATCGGCCGGCTTCGCGTTGCTAAAGCAAGTTCCCACGGGGCCGTGCATCCGGTACGCCCGCATAGCGACGAGGTCGCCAATCTCGCCGTCCTGAATCCGCTGATGCAACTCTTGCCGGGCGCGGCAGTGGCGAACCATCAGCCCGACGGCCGTCTTCAGATTTTTTTCATCGGCTTTCTTCGCCAACTCCAGCATCCGCTTGCCGGTTGGGCCGTCGGAGACAAGCGGCTTTTCCATGAACACATGGACGCCCTTGTCGATCGCGTACTGGTAATGCACCCAGCGGAACGCCAGCGGCGTTGCAAAGATCGCAATGTCGCCCGGGCGGAGCGCGTCGATCGCGTTTTTGTAGGCGTCGAAGCCGATGAAGCAGCGCTCTTCGGGAACGTCGATCAACTCCGGCTTATCCGCAAACTGTTGCCGCAGGGCGTTCAGGCTTTCGTCAGCCTTCTGCTTGAACACATCGGCGACGGCGACCAACTTGATCGGGTAACCCGAAGCCGTCAGCGCATCGACCGCAGCGCCGGTGCCGCGCCCGCCGGCGCCGATCAGCGCCACCTGAAACTGGTGGTTCGCCCCCGCCTGAGCAAACACGTGCGGAGCACGCATCGCCCCGAGCGCCGAGACGGCCCCGGCAACCTTGATGAAGTGGCGACGATCAGAGGGGAGTTCGGGAAGTGGCATGTTGGGCTCCTACCTGGGTTTGAAGCGGTGGGTGTCATCGGGCGCCGCCGCGAATCACCGCTTGTTGGACGAGCTATTCCAGTAGAAATACATTTCCTCAGCCGAAGGAATTTCCTTCGGGCGAACGAGACGAAAACCGAGCCACGGGGCGTCGGTGAGATACCATTGGCTTTTGGGAAGCTGAGGATCTTGTTCTTGCCACGCCGCTTCGGAGCCAAGCCGCGCGGCCGCACGCAGCCGCTCCGGCCCATCGGCCCAGCCGCCGCCGCGCGCGCTGCGCGGATAAAGCGTCGTCGGCTTCACGAACGGGTTCGCAGCGCCTGGTTTAAGTTGTTTGAAGTAGTTCGGATCAAACTGATCCGCGGTCCATTCCGCGACATTGCCGTGCATGTCGTAGAGGCCCCACGGATTCGGTTCCTTCTGTCCGACGAGTTGGTATTTCTCTTCGCTGTTGCCGGCGTGCCACGCGTAGTCGTCGAGCGCTGCAGGATCATCGCCGAATGAATACGCGGTATTCGTACCGGCGCGGCAGGCGTACTCCCACTCAGCTTCGGTCGGCAATCGGTAAAAGTGCCCGGTCTGAGCGCTCAGCCACTGACAATACTTATTGGCCCCATGCTGCGTCATGCTGATCGCCGGGTAGCCATACTGACCCATACCGAAGCTCATTTCGACATAGGGCGTAGTCGGCTGGCTCACTGCATCGACGTCGGTATGAACGGCGGGGTCAAAATCCTTACGCATGCCGTTCTTCAGCCGTTCGATCCCGGTGATCATAAATGGCTCGTATTCGTCCCAGGTGACCTCATGCTTGCCGATCCAGAACGGTGTGACCTCCACCTCAACCTGTGGCCCTTCCTCTTCGCCGCGCCCCGCTTCGTCGGCGGGGCTTCCCATCAGGAACTTGCCCCCCTCGATCGCGACCATCGCATAGGGAGCGGCCGTCTCGGGCACTTCCGCCTCGTAGCTCTCCATCGCGCCGTCGCCGTCGGCCTGCGCTTGCGCGACGATCTTCGCGTGGATCCGCTTGACCAACTCCATATCATCCGGCGACGGAATCTCCGCCGGCGGCTTCGGCCGAACCTTGAGCGTCACTCCCTCCGGCCAGGTCGCCCCCTCGGCGATCCAAGTTTTGAGCAACTCGATCGATTCGCTCTTCAGCGGCCCTCCCTGATCGGCGGGCGGCATGAGCTGCGGGTCGTCCTTCTCAACGGCCACCAGCGTGTAAAGCGAACTCTCCTCCGGCTGGCCTGGCACGAGCAATCCCTCGCTGCCGCGGACCTTTTCAATCGTTGAAAGGTCAACGTCGCCGTCCGTGTGATCGGCCGAGTGGCACGAGACGCAGTACATCTCCAGGATCGGCTGGATCTCACGGGCAAAGTCGACGGCTGCCCACACTGGCGAAGCCGAAAGCGCGCAGACGCTTGCCGCCAGCGTTGCGATCAGAGCGATGCGAGAGCGATGCAATCTCATGAACAATATGCTTGCCTGCCTGCGAGCTTCGCGCCATGAGCGCGATCTCAATCGAATCATCGGCGGTGGAAAAGTTGGAGCCGCGCGCGGCGTCGACCTCTCGACGCAGCTTCTTACAGGAGAAGTTTTTATTGTAACGTGAGCAATCGCAGTTGAAGGGCTGGGAAACCACATCCCCAGGTGACGTCTCTCGCCCCGCAAGCCGCGGCAACTCTGCGAAGCGGTTTAGCCAACCAACGCACCGCTCGGGAAAACAAGGCGAATCTGAGTATCCATCGGCGTCACGATGTCGCCTCACTGCGGCAAGTAACTCAATTTGGTCCCCGAAGTTTCTATGCAAAATTGTGCTGAATCATTATGTCGCTTGGAGATAAACACACGTTCGCAGCGACCTATCTTAAGCGTGGCAGGAAATTCCTTAACGCCTTGCGGCTAGTCTCCTTTGTCAATAAATTGGGATTTATTGGTCTAGTATTGCGGCGCGTCTGCCATTTCGCACAGTGCGACACGTCGCGATGAGGGTGACTCTGGGCGAAGAGCAATGCGTCTATGTCGGGGCCATTCCCCGGACGACTGCCGACGACTCCAGGCCAGTCGCAGGCAGCCTATTTCGTCGCAGCAACCGCGAAACGGCCTCGCCATGGGGCGATTACTCCCCGCGACTGCGAATTGATGGACCCCAATCCCCAGGCTTTCTATAGTAAACGTCGCCTGCTGCGTTGCTGCTCCGCACTGCCTACTTCTCAGCGTGTTGCACCCATGAGCGCCACCATCCTCCGGCGGCCCCGCGTCGTCGAGCTTCTATTCGTCATCGTCGCGCTCGCCGCCACGGGCAGCGCGGCCCATGCTCAACTTTGCGTGTTTCTTACCGGCCCCTCCTACCTCCAGGACTTCAACGCGCTCCCTGCGTCCGGGACGGCAAACAACTCCAACTCCCTTCCCCAAGGCTGGGCCTTTAGCGAAGCCGGAACCGGCGGCACGCTCACTTACACTGCCGACAACGGCGCGCTTTCCACCGGCAACACTTATAGCTACGGCGCGTCGGGAAACAGCGATCGAGCCTTCGGGGAACTCACCTCCGGAACTGTCAACACGACCCTCGGCGCCTGCTTCCTCAACAACACCGGCTTCGTGATCACTTCCTTCACCATCGCTTACACTGGTGAAATGTGGCGCCTCGGCGCCGCTGACGCTATCGTCGATCGCCTCGACTTTGAGTTCAGCGTGAACGCGACTTCGATTGTGGACCAAGGCCCCGGCGTTGTCTGGACCGCCGTCAACACGCTCGATTTCGTCTCCCCCAACAACACGTCGCCTGCCGGCGCGAAGGATGGCAATCTCGCCGCCAACCGCACCACGACGGCGCCCGTCGCCGTCATTCCCTCCGGCGGCATCCCCGACGGCGGCGTCTTCTACATCCGTTGGCTGGCGAACGCCAACATCGGCGGAACCAACGACGGGCTCGCGATTGACGACTTTAAGTTGAACATCAACCCATCTGCCGACTTCAATCAGGATCGCGCCGTCGATGGCAAAGACTTCCTCGCCCTGCAACGAGGCATGGGAACGACGAGCGGCGCGTCGATCACGAGCGGCGACGCCAACCGCGACGGCGCCGTCAATATTCTCGACATGATCATCTGGAAAAGCCAGTTCGCAGCCATCCCGCCCGCCGTCCCAGTCGCACAGCCCATCCCCGAACCGGCCGCGCTAACTCTTGCTCTCGTCGCGCTCGCCACGCTGATCTTGAGACGCCGCCCTTTTTAATCGCCAACGCGAATTAAGCACTAAGTGCCATCTAGATAGACGGTTTTTAGCCTCAAGATTCTCCATTTGGCGGGACGCTTAGCGATGCAGTAATTCCCAGGTTAATTCGAACCGGGCCAAGTATTTTCGCAGCCGATCGGCGTCGTTGGGTTTCGCTTTCAAATTTCTTGAGACTGCGAACAACTTCCGGCCAGCGTCGGAGATCGTCTTGCTTTGCCGGCATACCCGCACCACTTCCTCTAGTTGCACGCGGTCGAAATCGTCCAGCTGACTCGCGTCGACCAACTCCGGCAGCGAGCGATCGTTCGGGCCGACGACGCAGGGCTGCCATTGCGTCTGCAGGCGTCGAATTTCTTCTTCAACGAGATCAGTTGAAATGCGTCCGCCAGCGGCGAGGGTCGCCATGCGCGTTACGGCGGCGTTGAGGTCGCGGAAATTGGCTCGCCACGTCGCGGCGTCCGTCTCCGCGAATTGGAGGAACCGTTGCGTCGCCTCTTTGTTCATCCGCACGACTTGCCCCGTCTTTGCCGAGTACTGCGTCAACTCGTACTCCAAGTTGGGGGCGATATCCTCGCGACGCTCAGCCAGGCCCGGCAGGCAAAATGTCCAAAGGTTGATTCTCGCCAACAAATCCTCGCGGAATCGGCCTTCATTCACTGCACGCTGCAAGTCGCGATTCGTGCCGGCAATCAATTGAAAATCGCTGGCAACCTCGCGGTCGGCGCCGACGGCGAGGAATCGCTTCTCTTCGATGGCGCGCAACAGCATCGCCTGTTCGTCCAGCCCGAGCTCGCCGATTTCGTCGAGAAAGAGCATGCCGCCGTCGGCGGCGCGGAGCAAGCCGTCTCGCTTGGCTGTTGCGCCGGTGTAGGCGCCCTTCTCATGGCCGAACAGCGCCGACATCGCCTGATCGCCGCGTAAGGTGGCGCAGTTCACCTCCACGAAGCGTCCGGCCAGCTGCCGGCGCTGTTGCTTAAGTTCGAAAACGCGGCGGGCAAGCTGGCTCTTCCCGGCGCCAGTAGGCCCCGTGATCAACAGCGGCGCTCGACTGTGGATGGCTACGCGTTCAATCTGTTCGATGAGCGCGTTGAACGCTGCGTTGCGCGTTTGAATTCCTGACTTCAGGAACGACAGGCTCTCCTGCTGTTCCAGCGCGAATCTCGCCGCGAGTTGATCGTAGCGCGACAGATCGAGATCGATGATCCGATAGGTCCCCTGCCCTTCCTGTTGGCGTCGCGGCGGCGAGGCCTGCAGCAACTGCCCTGGGATATGCCCTGATTCCGCAAGCAAGAAGAGACATATCTGCTGAACGTGGGTGCCCGTTGTGATGTTGACGAGATAGCGCTCCGACTCCGGGCGAAACGTGTAGCTGCTCGCGAACGCATGCAGGCCGCCGTACACCTCCTCGAAATCCCACGGATCTTGGAAGGTGAGTTCGTGAAGCCTCACCTCCGTCTCCGGGGAAACCGACCGGATGTCGTCGGCGACGCTATTGGCCAACCGCGACACCGCGGCGTCGTAGATCAGCTCAAATCGGTCGATCAAGAAATCTTCGTGTTGGCAGATCGCGACTGAGGGCCGCCAGGTTTGCCAGCGGTTTGCGTCTTCGATGCTCTGGTCGAGTCGGGAGCCCAGGAGGCCAATGGCGACTTGCTTCATTGGTTTCGTGTTCAAGTAGTCCGTATACCGTCATATAAACGGCTATCTAAGAATATCATAAATACCGCTGGTTTACCACAGAAGTGCTCCTGGTTTCACGCATGGAAATGACTCGTAACACTAATCAAGAAAACATCTTATGGAAATTAACAGCTCAATGTACGTTCCATTGGCACACCTGATGCATTAGGTCATCCCATCGAAGTTGGCATGCAACGAACTTGGCCGAATCGAAGGAAACCAATCATGGCAAACAAGTCACTCTTTCAGTCCCTCCGTGGCGTCCTGACTCCGAAGGCCGACGCCGTGAACGAAGCCGGCGGCCTCGCGTACCAGCGCACCGATAAGCAAGCCCTTGCCCAATACGCGGCGACCGGTTGCCTGGGTGCGACCTTTTACGCCTCGGCCGAAGAGCAGCTCGAAACGGTTCTCATGCTATGCAACGCCGTTGAGCCGGAGTTCATCGCTCGCACTGCCATCTACGCTCGGGAACGCGGCCACATGAAAGATATGCCGGCGCTCCTGTTGGCGGTGCTGTCGGTCCGCTCGCCGGGGTTGCTGGCCGAGGCGTTTGATCGCGTCATCGATTCGCCGAAGATGCTCCGCAACTTCGTGCAAATCATGCGATCGGGCGCGGTGGGGCGCAAGAGCCTCGGTACGCTGCCGAAGCGGTTAATCGTTCAATGGCTTGAAGCGCGGAGCGATGCGCAGCTCTTCACCGGTTCAGTAGGCAACGCTCCGTCTCTGGCCGACGTGCTGCGAATGGTCCACCCCAAGCCGGCGAACTCAACCCGGGAAGCGCTGTACGGTTACTTGATTGGTCGCCAGCACAACGCCGAAGTCTTGCCGGAATTGGTGAAGCAGTACGAAAAGTTCAATCGCAACACCAATCCGGGAAAGGTCGCCGTGCCCGACGTGCCGTTCCAAATGCTGACGGGGCTGCCGCTCACGAAGAAAGATTGGCGACAGATCGCGCGGACGGCGCCGTGGCAAATGACGCGGATGAATCTCAACACGTTTCTGCGACACGAAGTATTCGAGGATGCTGAAATGACGACGCTCATTGCCAACCGGCTGCGCGATCCTCGGCTGGTGGAGAAGGCGCGAGTCTTCCCGTACCAGTTGATGACGGCCTACGCGAACGCCGACGCTCGCGTGCCGACGGCGGTCCGCGAATCCCTGCAAGACGCCATGGAACTGTCTTTGAAGAATGTGCCGCGCATCGCGGGAAAGGCGTTCATCTGCCCCGACGTGTCGGGGTCGATGCATTCGCCGGTCACCGGCCATCGCCCAGGCGCGACGACCGCGGTCCGTTGCATCGACGTGGCGGCGCTCGTCGCGGCGGCCGTGCTACGACAAAATCCGGAGGCGGAGGTGCTGCCGTTCAACGACAAGACGGTTGATGTCCGGCTCAACCCGCGCGACAGCGTGATGACGAACGCACAGAAGCTCTCGGCGTTACCGCCGTCGGGTACGAACTGCAGCGCCCCGCTGCGGACGCTCAACGAGCGGCGTGCCGTCGGCGATTTGGTGGTCTTCGTCTCGGACAACGAGTCGTGGATCGACACGCCTGCTTACGGTCGTTTCGGCGGAGGCCGAACCGCGACGATGAACGAATGGTCTGCCTTCAAGGCCCGTAACCCGCGGGCGCGAATGGTCTGCATCGACATTCAGCCGTCGGGAACGGTGCAAGCTAAGGAGCGGGACGACGTCGTCAACGTCGGCGGCTTCAGCGATCAAGTGTTCGAGCTGCTTGCCAACGTGGCGAGCGGCCAGTTCGCCAGCGATCACTGGGTCCGCGTGATCGAAGCGGTGAGTTTGTAACGAGCAAGTGCGGGAGGGAGGGACGTTTCGGGCGCCCTCCCTCCCCGACGGCGACCTTCTGGCAACAGCGGAATCGAATGCCTTCGAGACTACATTTAACCCAATGTGACCGTCTCGACGAACCCTTGTCGATTCTGTTGTGGTTGCGCCCTCATGTTTTTTGAAGTCAATACACAACCAACCTAACTCTTGCGAATGCCAGCGTGACTACATGGCTTTAGGGGGTTCGAATCCCCTCCGGTCCACTTTCAACTTACGGGCCGGGATGTCTCGCCCCCGTTTGTCGCAAGAGATTTACTCGATCCATATCGAACCAAAGGCGAAAAGCGCGACGAATGCGGATGGAACTACATGGTCTAGGAACCCGAGGTCGTGGGTTCGAATCCCACCGGCTCTACTCGTTTGGTACAACTACGGGGCCGTAGCTCAGTCTGGCAGAGCGCGTATCCGTTTCATCAATTTTGTCGTCGCGCCTTTCGCTTTTGGTTTTTCCACGTAACAAGACTTTTACTGCTTTGAATGGCGAATGCAGAAGGAACTACATTGCCCTGACGGTCGTGGGTTCGAGTCCCACCGGCGCAGTCGCTCGCGCGGCGCCCGTAGCTCAGTGGTTAGAGCATCAGACTGTTTCTTCGTCTTTTGTCGCCATTCATTTTGAAACTTACAAAACATCCCAAGCCAGCGGCGAATGCAGAAGGAACTACATGGAACCTGAAGGGAGCGGGTTCGAGCCCCGCCGGCATCGCGTGACTTGTCGTGCGAGCCGTAGATCAACGGGTTAGATCGTCAGGTGTTTGTTTCTTCGATTTCTTGTCGCCGCCCTTTTACTCTCACGAGTTGATACTAATGAGCATCGCCACTGACAACGATTCGCCCTCGGCGCCGAGCAAGTTCCAGATGATCGCCGATGGCGATGCGACCGCCATTCTACCGACCGGCGGAAAGCAGAAGCCGATCACCGTCATCGGCACCGAGGCGATTCGCGCCACCTTCGACGACCTCTGCCTGCAGCAGGCGATCAACTCGCGGCTGGCGCCTGGCGTTACCGATCTGGTGCTGAACCCCGACGCCCATTGCGGCTACGGGGCGCCGGTCGGCTGCGTCATGGTTTCGCCGACCCACATCTATCCCGGCCCGGTTGGCGTCGACATCAAGTGTTCGATGAGCCTGCTGCAAACCAGCCTGCCGGCCGACGCGATTCTCGACCGGCCGACGCGTCGCGCTCTCATCAACGCGATCTGCGAACGGACGCCCACCGGCGCCGGTCGCGGTCAGCGGAATGCCCCGAAGTCGCGCCACGTCAGCGAAGCCCTTGGCAAACGCGTCATGGTGGAAGGAGCTTCGCGCGGCGTGTGCGAAGAACTCGGCATCCCGCCAGAGTGGGCGGCGCGCTGCGAAGATTCCGCGCACGTGGGCCACGACGACTCGACCGGCGCCCTGGCGTTACGGCTCGAGCAACTGATGCCGCAAATGCACCGCTTCGACGCAAAGATGACGCAACTTGGCTCCTACGGCGGGGGCAACCATTTTGGCGAATGCGAAGTCGTGCATGTCGAAGCAAACGATCGTGCGCGCGAAGCGGCGCGGGTCTTCGGGCTCGTCGACGGCGGCGTCGCGTTCCTGTCGCACTGCGGTTCGCGCGGCATCGGCCACCAGTTGGCGTCGGGGCAGTTCAAGGCCCTGCAAGGCAAGTTCGCCCAGTGGGATATCCCCCTCCCGGGCGGCGACCGCGAACTTGTTTACGCCCCGCTCGGCACGCCTGAGGCCGACGCCTATATCGACGACATGGCGCTCGGCGCCAACTTTGCGACCGTCAATCACCTGCTGATCAACGCGCTGGTGCTGGAAGCGTTCCAAGAAGTGTTGCCGGGCGTCACCGGCCAGCTGGTCTATTTCATCAGCCACAACATCGCGCGGAAGGAAGTGGTGAACAACGGCATCGCGTGGGTCCACCGCAAGGGAGCGACGCGGGCCTTCCCGGCCGGGCATCACTCGCTGCGCGATACGCCGTTCGCCGGGACGGGGCACCCGATTTTGCTGCCTGGCAATCCGCAGGCGGGTTCGGTCGTGATGGCCGCCGACGCGGGAGCCTCGGTGAGTTGCTACAGCGTCAACCATGGCGCCGGCCGGCAACTAGGTCGCAAGGCGGCGAAGCGTGCGCTTGACCAAAAAGAAGTCGACCGCTCGTTCGACGAGGCCGACATCCTCACGAATTGCCGGGCGTACCCGATCGACGAAGCGCCTGCAGCGTACAAAGATTTTGACGAGGTGCTGCGTTCAGTGAAGAGCGCGGGGCTGGCGAGCGAAGTGGCGCGGTTGAAGGCGAAGTTTGTCGTCAAGGATGGAGATCAGGCGGATGACTAGAGAAATAATTCTATCTCGGTACAACTTGTCATCAAAAAAGTTTCCGTGGTATGTCAGCGCGATCAATCGCCAAACGAAGACGATGTTTGATCGACGGCTAATTTTCGACCCGTCACTCTGTACGAGCGACGAGGAGTTGGAGACAGTTGCACCTTTGCTCGACGATCGTCGCAAACATCGAGCGCTCATTGCTTTTCGCCATCTCTTTCGCGAGCACGATGAGCAGTCTTTTAAGAGCGAGCTTCTCAACAGCAATGGGTTTGGAGGAATAAATCTAACCGACTATTTTGAGGACGAAAGTGGCGAGAATCTAGATGAAGTTGATCTACTGGCAATTATCAGTGGCGTTGAAAATCCAATCATCATGGGCAACGTGACGAGCGTCTTGCGACTCGGCCCGTCAGAAATGCTAGTTCCTGAGGAGTGGGGCATCCAAGAGTCGAATGATGTTATGCATTTTTTACAGTTGATTACGTTGATCCAGAAGGGACGCTGGTGGAATAGCAAACCGAAACTGTCTTGGAGCGGCAAAGGTCCGTATCGCCTTCAACTCGGGGACATTGAATGCTTCACTGCAGTGTTCCCTCTGATAAGGCAGTTGCTTCTCAGGAGAGACGACGTTTTTCGGGGTATTGCAAACCTCTACTCGAAGCACGTTGACTCCGATTCAAAGCGTGCTTGGATGCACTACGAGATTGATAGATTCAGCGGAAGCCTTGCAGGCGATTGGAGATTTCCGCCAATCAAAGAATTGTGTGGCGTTAGTAACGAAGACCTGCTGGATGCCCTTATTTACGGAAGTGGGTTAATCCACCGAGCGTCGAATAAGAAGATGGAGGATGAGTTGGCTCGCATTTCTCAGCTGTGCGCTCGCGAAACACTCATGTTCGCATTCGATGCTACATGTCGCCATATACTGGAAGCGCCATTCAATATCGCACCACTGGTTCACCATGAATTCTCAAACTGGTTGAGCAGAGGACTCTGCCCAGCGCCAACACGAGTGGTTTTGAAGTGGCTCTTCGAAAGTGAGGGACAGCAAAATTAGGACCGAATGCGCCACAATCGACGGCTCGCAAGGCGAAGGCGGCGGACAAATCCTCCGTTCGTCACTCGCCCTCGCGCTCGTGACCGGTCGTCCGGTTCGCTTGGAAAATATCCGCGCCGGACGCGATAAACCCGGCCTCATGCGGCAGCATCTCACCGCGGTGCGCGCTGCGGTCGAAATCGGCGCCGCGGAAGTCGAGGGAGACGAAATCGGTTCGCAAACGCTCTCCTTTCGCCCAACGGCGATCCGGCCGGGGCAGCGCACCTTCTCGGTCGGCACCGCCGGCAGTGCGACGCTCGTGTTGCAAACGATTCTGCCGGCGCTGTTGATTGCCCACGGGCCGTCGGAGATCGTGCTCGAAGGCGGGACGCACAATCCCTGGGCGCCGCCGTTCGACTTTCTCTCACAAGCCTTCTTCCCGCTGATCAACCGCATGGGCCCGCGCGTTTCAGCAGGGTTGGAACGCCACGGCTTCTATCCAGCCGGCGGCGGGCGTTTCAGCGTGGCGATCGAACCAACGCCGCAGCTTGCAGGTTTCGATCTGCTGGAACGGGGCGAGATCCTCCAGCGCTCCGCGACCGCTCTCGTGGCGAACCTGTCGCCGCGGATTGGTCGGCGCGAAGTCGAACTAGCCGCTGAAAAGCTCAGCTGGCCTGACTCGGCGCTTCATGTCGACGCGAGCATCGACTCGGCCGGACCGGGAAACGTCTTCCTGATCGAGATTCACTCGGAGCATGTTCGCGAAGTCTTCACTGGCTTCGGCCGCATCGGCGCCACGGCGGAGCGCGTCGCCGGCGAGGCCGTGAAGGAGGCCCGCAGCTACCTGGCGAGCGGCGCACCGGTCGGCCCTTACCTGGCGGATCAACTCCTGTTGCCGCTGGGAATCGCCGCTTGGCAGACGGGCCGGGGCGGCTCGTTCGCCACGCAGCCCCTCACTCGACACTCGCAGACGCATATTGATCTCTTACGCAGCTTTCTTGAGATTCCGATCAATGTCGACCGCGAAGGAGATTGCTGTCGAGTAACGGTGGGAAATTGAAGCGGTCTCTGCCCACGGCCATTCTGGCGACGAGATGCAACGCTCCGACAAAAGCAGACATGATTTATGTGGCCGCCATGCGCCACTCATGGTAATGTTTTAGAAACCTCGGCCATCGCTTACGATCGCAGCCAGAACTCCCAATGAACCTTTGCGAATTCTTGCAAGATCTGTTCGAGGGGAGACGAACTCGCGCGGCAGCCCCGTACGACCTGAGCGAGTCGGAATTGCAAGAAACACGCGAGTTTCTTGCGAACTTCGAGGAGGCCTATCGCCTCAATCTACCAGACGCCCCGCCGCGATTCGACGTCGAGGCGGCGTTATGGGCGACGACGCACTACTACAAAGCTTGCCAATACGCCCTCTTTCGCGACTATGGTCCGGACTTTGCCTTCACGCCCGCCAATCAAGCCATCGCAGCGTTAAACTCGCCCGAAGCCCACTACAGCGTGGACCTCGCCTTTCGTTTTCTACCCGATCTGTTGTCCTTTTGCCGATCGGCAACGGACGATCCGCTCCGCCAGGAACTGCTGGAATGGGCGCGGCAGTGGCCATTGTCATCGGTAGGAATTATTGAAGCCCCTGAAGTCGATATTGCCCCATTGCTCGGCTCTGCTAGCTTGATGCAGATGTACGCCGATCGGGCAATTGAGTCGGGCGACGTGCGTGCGATGCAAAGCGTGCAGGGGGCGCAAGCGATTGAGGAATCGCTGGGGCTGTATCAAGAACTGGCGCCTGAGCTGATGCGCCAGCTCGCATTGAACGCGATTCCATCGGAAGACGAACAAGCTGGAAACGGAGAATGACCAACTCGGACGTTTTGAGCCTCTCGCAACAACTGCGAGAGCGCGTTCTGGAGCCGATGAAACAAAGTTTCGTCGGCAAAGACGAGATTATTGACTTGCTCGGGCTATGCTTGGTGGCGCGAGAGAATCTCTTTCTGCTCGGGCCGCCCGGAACGGCGAAGAGTGCGCTCGTGCACCAACTTGCCAGCCGCATTCGCGGACGCATCTTCGACTACCTGCTCACGCGGTTTACGGAACCGAACGAAATCTTCGGCCCGTTCGACATTCGCAAGCTGCGCGACGGCGAGCTTGAGACGAATACTGAAGGCATGCTTCCCGAAGCCGACTTCGTCTTTCTCGACGAACTATTGAATTCGAACAGCGCAATTCTCAACAGCCTGCTCATGGTCCTCAACGAGCGCGTGTTTCGCCGCGGACGAGAAGCCAGGCCCTTGCACACTTTGATGGTCGTCGGCGCCAGCAATCACTTGCCGGAGGACGAGTCGCTGCAAGCGTTGATCGACCGCTTCCTCGTCCGCGTCGGCTGTTACAACGTTGCCGACGATAGTTTGCAGCAAGTGCTGGTTGCAGGCTGGAAACTCGACGGACATGCCCAGGGAAGCAGCAGCCAGGTGAGCGTCGAAGACATTCGAACGCTGCAGTCGCTAGTCAAGCAGGTCGACCTCTCCGCCGTGCTGCCGCGGTACGTCGAGTTGATTCAGCAACTTCGCCGAGCAGGTCTCGCGATCTCCGATCGGCGTGCCGTAAAGCTGCAAAACCTGCTCGCGGCAAGCGCTATCCTGTGCGGTAGGATGAAAGCGAATCAAGCGGACGTCTGGGTGCTGCGTTACATCTGGAACTCGGAAGAGGAGCAAGACGTTCTGGCGGCACTGGTGAAACAGGCGCTCGAAGCTGCCGAGGAAAGCGACTTGGCCGCCGGCCATCCTCAGTCGCGCGTCGCCGAGGCGCCAGATCCCGAACGGTTGGCCAGCGATTTGACGCAACTTGGCGACGAAGTCGCAGCCTCCGCAGGAGATTCGGCGCAGCGAAGCGTCGTGCGCGACAAGCTCGCGCTCCTCTCGACTCGCTGCCAATGGGTGACTGATCCGCGGCAGCGGGCTGAACTTGAACAAATGGCCAGCGAACTCTGGACGCGCATCGGAGCCAATGCATGACCCCGACTTGGGCCGCCTCTGCACCGCTTGAGTCGGCGCCGGCGTTCGCGCAGCTCCGCGATCTGGACGGCGTCGCGGTTTGCGTGAGCGGCGGGCGAATTTGGTTGTGCGGCCCGCAGTGGAACGATTCACTAGATCGAACGCTCCGATCGGTCATCGGCTGCGAGCGATTCATGGTGACGGCCCAGAACGCCCTCGTGCCGGTCGGCAGGCGTCTTAGCTGCGGCGAACTGCCGAAGACGGTTTGGACGTCGCTGTCGAGGTGGATCGCTCTGAGCGTTCCCCACCGTATGTTCGTTGCTTCCCGCCCCACGCCTACGACGCTCTCGCTAGTAAGAAGTAGTGAAGAGCGCGAAGCGAGTTTGCTGCAAACGACGCTCGGCGCATGGACGGAGTACGCCGTCAGAGCGCCGCAAGCCCGGCTGAAACGCTGGACTTTCGCGGTCAGCGCCGATCAATCATGCTTGATTCAAGGCGTACCGTTGCCGCCCCTGCCGGGAGTACGCTATACGCTCGCCGACGGCGTCGCCGTGCCGGCAGGCTGGGCTTGGAGCCCTGCGCTCGACGCCGCAGTGATTCGTTCCTGGCTCGGACTCAAGCCCGGCGAACTTGCCATGCTGTCGCCTGCCGGAACCTGTGAGAAGTTGCCGCCCGAGGCGTTCGTCGCGGCGACAAGATCGGCGGCACGGCTCACCGCGGAGGCCATGCCGTGACCGACGTCGACATGGCAATCCGAGAATATTTGCGTGCTCCAGACGACGGATTCTGGGAATGGCGCGAAGGCGGCGAGGCGATCGTCTGGAAGGACAACCGTACCATCGCCTTTCGAGCCGAAGTGGCGCAAGTGCTGCGGTGGTTGGCGCCGCAGGGGTTGCCTTCATTCAGCGCTATCTTGCTGCTGCTCGCCGCGACGCGCCACTCGTGGCTAGAAGATCGATCAGGCCTCGGAATCATCGCCGGCGCCTTGCAAGAATCTGCTCCTCAATCGCTGCTGTCGAACGCCTTCAGCGAACTCGACAAAGTAGCGCAGCTTGAGCCGGAACTGCGTACGCAAATTGCCGCCAAGCGAGTGCTCGTTGAAATGGCTTTGGAAGGGGCGCCGCGCGTCGTCCAAGGTTCCACGGCCGAGGCAATTGCCGAAGCAATGGACAGGGGAATCGGGGAATTCATCGACGTCGCGGAGGTGGCGGTCGTCGCCAGTAATTACGCGCCGGCCCTGCTGGCGCGAGACCTCCATCTCCTCTCCGCAGGGATTCATCGCGTCGACGCGCAGGCGTTGCGAATGCGGCTGACGACCGGAATCGAAGAGGCGCCGCAATCCGTTGAATTGGAACTCTCGCCCTCCGAGACGGCGCGGCAACTCATCTGCTCGCTCCTCAACGATGCGGAGTTCGCCGGCGTCGGCCGGATTGCCAAGCGACTGGAATCGATGACCAGTCTGCCCCGACGTCTCTCGGCGGCGCCGGAGCAAGAAGCCGGCGGCTACAGCGACATTGCGAATCGGGGACCGCTCGACCGATTGCTCGCCAGCGAATTGGCGCATGATAACAATACGCTTGCCGTGCGCGTGGCGATGAACGAGGCGCTCTACATTTGCCGCGAGTCGCCGCCGAGCTTGCCGCAAACGAACCGGGCGATTTTGATCGACGCCGGTATTCGCATGTGGGGACTTCCTCGCCTCTTTGCGACGGCGGCGGCGCTGGCGTTCGCCGCTCAGTCAGGCCGGGCGGGAAAAGTCGATTTCTTCCGCGCGAGCGACGACTTCGCCGAGCCGATTGAGTTACTCTCGCGCAGTGGGATCACCGAGCATCTCGCCGCGTTGGAGCCCGATCTCCACCCAGCCGCCGCCTTGGCCGACTTCCTGAAGCGCATCTCCAGCGACAACGTCCGGACGGAGCCGATTCTGCTCACTTCTCAGCAATCGCTAGACGCCGCCGACGTGCAGGAAACCCTCCGTCAATTGGCTCCGCCGCAGCTCTTGATGGCGGCGGTTGATCGAGACGGCACGTTTCGACTTTGGGAGCGGACGCCGCGCGGATGCAAACTGCTGCGCGAGGCGACCATCGATCTAGCGGACATTGTCTCGGCGCCAGCCGCCCTGGTCGATCGCAGCAGCACGTCGGACCTGCCGGCGATCTTCGCAGTCGCCCCCTTCCCGCTGAAACTTCCCCATGCCGTCCGCCAGAGCGAAATTTGGTGGAGCGGCCATTGGGGCGCTCTGTCGCTCACCAGTGACGGCCGCCTGATGCGCTGGACGATGCCCGCCCGCGGCGCGATGCAAATCGCCGAACGTCTCCCGATCGGCAGACTGTGGTGGGCGAGCCAACCAGACGCCGGCGATAACGTTTTCGTCGTCGCCGGCTCCGCTCACAAGCTTCATGTCTTCAGCGTTGGCCGCGAGGGTCTACGCCAGCAACCGACGCCGCTGCAACTTGGCGATTTTGGCGCCGTCGCATCGGTCTGCGCCCACAATGGCATTCTGTTCGCGTGTCGAAAAAATAAAGTGGCGGTGTTCGATCCGGCGACGGGGGCGCAACTTGATCGGCTGGCTATTCCGCATGGATTGCGTTGGCAACATGGCCGCTTCTTTCGCTTGACGTATGACGGCAAGCCTTGGCACGCGCTCTCTTACAACGGAATGTCCGCCAGATTTGAAGCCGTGCCGGTATTCGCGAACTCATCCGTGACGCTCAAGCTGTCAACCATGTTCGAATACGCCGGCGGCGACGGCCCCGTCGGCGTCACGCCGACTGGTCAGTTCTATCTTACGGCAAATGAGAAACTCGAGAGGGTCTGGCATGACCTCAGCGGCGACATTCGCGTCCTTGACATCTCGCTCGATGGCAAGCGGATTTGCCTGGCCGCGCCGCACCCAGAGCAACCGTCGAGGCTGGAGTATCGCAGCATCGGCATGCCGTTCGGAATCAACCACCGCTGCACGGAAACGGCGTTTGACGAACGCATCACGAGAAACTGCAGGGCGCTAACGCTGCGTCATCGCTTCAACGTCATCGGCATCGATTCGTCGGGCGATTTGGCGCTCCGTTCAGCGAAGGAGCAGCTCGTCAGCTTTCAGCTCGCGTTGAATACGCCAGCGATGGTCAGCCGCAGTCATGGCTTAAAGTTGCAGCGGCCGATCGCGTTCAAGCCTGTCGAAGGCTATTTCGGCTACCAATTGTCAGTCGCGCGTTGGCCCAACGGGAACGCCTGTTTTCTGGACTCTCGCGGCCTGCTGCACTTGGTTCCAGCTAACCGCAGCCTGCCTGAACTGACCCTCGTTTTGCATGAAGGCGAACTCACCGGCTGGCGTTCCGACGGCCAGATGTGGGGCAAGCCTTATTTCATCGCTGGCTCCGAGAAAGCCGGAGACGAACGTTCGGCCGCAACTTCACGCAACCTATTCGAACCAACCATTCGTTCATTCGTCCATTCAGTGCATGCTTGAACTCCCCGTCACCCTCTGTCGACGAGAATCACCGCCGCTCCCCGCAGCGGCGTGGTTGATCGCTTGCGGAGACGCCGGCAGTTGGTTGCATGAAATCGCCGCTTGGCCGGTGAACCACGCTCAAATCAAAATCATCCCATTGCGGGGCGCCGGCGCAACTTCCCAGGTTGTCGCGGCGCTGTTGATTCCGCCAACTCCCGTCGCCGCGTCGCGACGTTGCCTCCCGTTCGCAGAGACGGCGCCGCAGGTTTACGTTCCAGTTGACGCGGCAATCAAGCCGCGGCTCTCAGCCAGCGAGCTTACCGCCCTGTTGCCTCCAGGCTACGTTTATGTTTGGCAAGCCGCTGCCGGACTGACGGCAGCCGAGCCAGCGGAGATCTTGTCGCCGGCGCAGCTATTGGCGCCGCCGCAGCTCACGCCGCGCGACTGGTCGTGCGCTGTCTCGGGAATCGCCTTCGCAACGCGGCACTATGCCCTGGAACCGCTCGTCGCGCTAAGCTTCGAATCGATTTTAGATTCAGGGCGCGACAATATTGGCTCCGACGCCGAGCAGTGGCATGACCTTCCCGAGGCGCCGCAAGAGCCTCAAGGCGGTTTCTTACGGGGCGTCGTCCAAGCAGGTTTGGCGAGCGCTGGCCTCGCGTTCGTTGCTCTGGGTTCTTTGGGCAAGCTGCTGCCGACGTTCCAGCCTCCAGCGGGCGCCGCCAAAGGGAAAGGGAGTACGCATCGCTCTTCCGCATCACAGCGCTCACGGCAACCAAGCAAACTTGGGGCGTATCTGGCGGACAAGTTGGCCGGCGTCCAGAAGTCGCTAGACGACGCCCGCAATAAGGAAATTCGCCGGTTACTCCACTTGCTGCAAGACGATCCTGATCGTGGCTTGCGCTTCGCGCTACCGATCGGCGGAACGCTCCATCGCGGCTTGGCTCGGCCGAGCGGTCGACTGACGGAACGCCTCGTAAATTTCAGCCTGAGAGGCCTTGGCGGCGGAGGCGGGGCCGATCAGTGGAATATCGCAGCGGACTACCAGCGGCAACTCGTCGAACGATACCGAACTCTAGCCAACCGCGAGATGAACCTCGGGCGACATCGTCGCGCCGCCTATATTTTCGCGGAACTGCTGAACGATCTAGATGCAGCTGCCGGTGCGCTAACGGCTGGCCGCTGCTTTCGCGAAGCAGCCGTCCTCTATCGAGAGCGGTTACACCGCCCGCTCGACGCGGCTCGATGCCTGGAACAGGGAGGCCTGTGGGCCGAAGCCATCGAGCAATACTCGCAGTTACAGATGCATGAAAAAGTCGGCGAGCTTTACGAAGGCCTAGAACAACCCGAATCGGCTCGCGAAGCTTATCTCACGGCCATCGAGGAGTTTCGCCGCAACGACGACTACGTCGATTCGGCTCGCGTTTGGGAAACGCGTCTTAACGACGTCGATCAGGCGTTAGTCGAACTTGAAAGCGGGTGGCTGAACTCGGTAGCGCCAATCACATCGCTGCAACATCTGTTCTCCACGCTGAAACGCTCGGGACGACACGACGATGCGCGCAGCCGCGCCGTCGAACTCGTCGAAGAAGCGGCGGAGCGCCGCATGCAACTGCCGGTGTCCGTCGTCTTGGCGGAACTTTTTGAAAGCTACCCGGATCGTTCGACCCGCGACGCTGCCGCGGAGTCGGCGACGCGCATCATCGGCGCTCGTTTACGCGCGGCGCCTCCCGCTGAAGCCCGCCTCTTATGCTCGACGTTGGCGCGATTGGCTCCGGAAGACCTGTTGCTGGGGCGAGACGCCCGACGGTACGCCCCAGCGTCTCCGCCGCCTCGCGCATCGATCGCCGGCACAAGCGCGACGCCGCTGAAGATCAAAGCACTTCATTCAATGTCGCTCGGTTTGAAAGGCTCTTGGCGCACCGCCGCCGCCAGCGGCGACGTGCTGTTTGCGGCAGGCATCGTCGATGGGCGCATCGTGGTCTCCCGCGCCGATTCAGCCGGCAACGTCGATCGGTTCGCGACGCCCTGGCCGAAAGTCAGCGTCTTGAGCGACGCCGAGCTGATTCTCGCCGTCGACCACTTTCACCGCGATTCGGTGGGGCTTTACGTCGTCAGCGGCGAAACGCTGCCGCAAAAGATCGTATTCACTCCCACTGAATATCACCCGCAATCCGTGAAAATCGGCGCCTTGCCTGGCTCGGGACGACCGTTCGGCGCCTCGCGCGGCGGGCAAGGCAGCCTCTGGACCGTGGAGATTCGCGACGGATTCGTCGCCAGTTGCACCGACGACCAAGGACGATTGATCGGCACGATCCCCATTCCACGCGAGCTTTGCGGGCAAGGGGACGAGGTGGCTATCCCGCTGCCGATGCATGTGCGCAACGATCGACTCTACGTCGGATTCGGAAATGGATTGGTTTCACTAAGCGCCACGGCCGAAAGCCAGCGTTTTGAAACCGCGTCGCCCATCCGTTCTGTTTCCGGCTCGCACCTTTACGCGCTCAATCGGATCGCCATTGGCATGGAGCATGGCGCCGCTGTCTTGTGGGACGGCTCGGGACATCATCGCCTGATTCCCATGGCCAGCGATATGATCGAACCCGTCGTCTGCATCAATCGCGGTGGCTACGCCATCGCCGCGACGGCTGAACGCATTGAAGCGTACGAGACCAAAGGGGGCGCACTCAAGCTTGTCGCGACATTAGACAAGCATGGCGCCCCCCCTGTCGCGCTGTTGCCCGTGGTCGCCTCCGACCGTTTCATTCTTTTCGACGCGAACGGCGTAGCGACCGTGTATGAGATTTAGCCTCACGGCCCGCTTCGATAACGCTGGCAGGCGCTTGGACGACGCAGGAGCGTTGATTGATCCGCGACATCGGCGGTTCACTCAATGTTCGAGCAACGCCAAGCGATTGCTCAGTGCTGACGCCGAATTAGTTGATAGCAGTTGCGATGTTCCCAAGAAGCATTTGCAAGATGCGTTGGGACAGACTCTAGGCATCAGCGAAGCTCGCCAATTCGGGGTATAGATGTTGCCGATGACGCTATCGACAAAGTGGCAGCGGCGCATGTCCCCGTCGCCATCCACCGTGAAGCTGACTTCGCCTGTTGGGCACGGCCTGCCGAGAGATCGCTCAGGTCGCAACGTCAACGGAAAATACGGATCGATTCGGGAGAAGCGCGCAACTTCATCTTCAGTAAAAGGCCGCCGGCGAGGCTGCTGGGCATTGAGCCACATGTTGACGTCTGGCGGTAGGCGGTCTCGCATGGCATCAACGTCGCTCAGTGCGCCCGGAATGGCCACCATGCCGACGGAAAGCTGAACGCCCTGCCCTCGCAACTCGATGACCTTTGCGGCGAAGGCTACAGCGCTGACTTCGGATGGGTGAAACGTCGTCCACAGAGACAATCGCTCAAGATTGCAATCGTTGATCCATCTAACGCCGCACGACAAGTTGGTTTGCGCACTCACTCGTTGCACTTGCGGCAAATGAGAAAGACGAGTGAGCGCCGTGCGGTACCAAGATCTCGTGAGCGCTTCGCCCCACGGCGTAAACAAGATCTTCCATTGATCGCTGGTTTGTTCCGCGATCCAGTTGGCGAATCGCTCGACCGATTGCCGGTCGCGATGGAGCCGCGCGCGACTTTCTATCCGCTTGGCAAATGGGCAGTACCCGCAACTGTAGTTGCAACTGCTCAGAAAACCGCGGTAGAGGAGCGAGTACGTCATCGCCGTGCGAATTCCTCAAGGCAACTCCGAACGTATGCGGAGTAGAGCAGCGGTCCGGCAAGGTCGGAGTTTTCCAATCCAAGGGCGGTCAGACGCAGCATTCCCTGAGTCGATTGATCTAGCCAGTGGCGATGGCGCAGTTCTTCGAGCTCAGGAACGTCGTCAAACGGCGAGCCGTCGAATTGCCGCTCGTAGTCCGACAGTGATACCCCTTCCGCCTGGAGCAAGCTCATGATTAGATAGCGGCGTCGTTGTTCGTCCGACGAAAGCCGTAGGCCGTGCGTCGCGTGCGCTAATTCAGCGTCTGTTTGGCGAATCCATTCGGACAGGATCGCTCGGATTCCTGTTTGACGCACGGCGAACTTCGTCGCGTAGTGCAGACGTCGCGTGTAGGAACGCGCTCCGCATCCCAGACCAATCATGCCGTCTCGTTGGCATGTGTAAGCGACGCAGGCAGCGGAGTTGGAACGGCGGAAGCACCGCAACGAAGTCTGTTGGTAGCCGCGATTGGTGAGAAATTCAACCGCCAGTCGGTACAAGTCGTGACGGTGCTGATCTTGCCGACGTTCGATCCGATCAAGGCCCGTGTCAGGTCGAACGTACAGCGGGTAGAGGTAAATCTCTTCCGGTTCAAAACGCTGCGCCTCCGTCAGTGACGCTAGCCAGGCGGAGGCCGTTTGCGAGTCTGTTCCATAAATGAGGTCGATGTTGAGCGTCGCGAACTGCAGTTCTCGGATTGTTTCTAACGCGGCGTAGACTTCGCGACACTGCCGCGGTCTGCCGAACGCTTGAAGATCAACTGTTTCGAACGACTGCACGCCGATGCTGATTCGCTCGACGCCGAATTCTTTCAGAATGGCCAACCGGTCTCGGGTGGCAGTGAGCGGCGAGGTTTCAATCGAAGTCGGCAGCGTTGCAATCGACAGGTCGAAGCCCGACTCCACTGCCGCCAACAATCGCTCTAACTGCAGCGCCGAGAGGTAGGTCGGGGTGCCGCCGCCGATCGCAAACTGAGCAAACTCGGCCTCGGGAACCGCGCGGCGCACGATGCGAAACTGCCTGAGCAGCGTCGCGAGATAACTCTCGACTGCCTCGCCTGCCGGTTGCGATTGAGTGAATAAATTGCAAAACCCGCAGCGCATCTCGCAAAACGGCACATGCACGTAAAGAGAGAGCTGACGGACGTCTTCGTCTTGCCAGGCTTCCGCAATTGAGACCGGCGGAGTCAGCGGCCGGTATGCCGACTTATGCGGATACGAGTAGGCGTAGGCGCGTAAATCGAGAAGTTCGTCCGGCGCGTTAAGCTGAGCGTTCATAACGGTTGCTCCCAGCAAAACTCGCCGTACGGAATGGTCCAAACGACGTCGTGCCCAACGCGATGTCCTGTGTAGCCGTCCTCGCCGAAGAGCGTTCCGTGATCGGACATCAGAAACGCGTTCAGCGGGCGGCGCCGTTGACGCAGACCGTCGAGCAGCGGCTCGATTTGGCGATCCACGTAGCTAAGCGCAGCCTCTTGAGTCTCGACCGAGTCTTCCCTCGCGCCCTGCAGGTAGCCGACTGTCGGCGGATGCGTTGCCGAGAGGTTCATGAAGAGGAACAACGGTCGCGACGGCGGCTGAGACGCCAGGCAGTCAAGCGCTGTGTGAACCTGAGATCGCGTCGAGTGGATTTGCGAAACAGAGAACTCTGGCCGCCAGTGACTTTCATCGAACATCGCCGGGAAGAGGCTCCCCAGCGGCGTCAGTTTATTGAAGAAGCCGACGCCCCCGATGCAAATCGTATAGAAGCCAAGTTTCCGCAAGCCCTCGACGATGTTGCTTCCTTCCAGAACTTGCGTTTGCTCATTGAGAGTTCGGCTCCCGGGGAATCGCAGCGCAAAGGGCCGAGGCGAGGGGCCCGGCTCAGTCGGCGTAGGCCAGAAGCCGCCGAACAATGCGGCGTGGGAGGCAAACGTAAAGTTTCCCGGGCTATGGCGACGCTCCCACCCATTCGGCAGCAAGGCGGCTAAGTTCTTGGTTCGCCCGTCGCGATAGGCCCGCTCCGCGACGTCGAATCGCAACGCATCGAACGTGACCATCAAAATGTCCGCAGCTTGCGCAGTGCTGGGAGAATCAGCCATCATGCCGCCAACTCCTTGCGACCGCGCAGCCAACGCACTTCAGCGTCCCATGTTGACAGGCCCTGATGCAGCAAGCCGGGAAGATAGTCGCCAAACGCATTGGCCTCCAAAAGCGCGAACTGCTTGCCGCCCGGTCTCACCAGGACGTCGATGCCAAGCATGCCAGCATCGGGCAATTCCCGCGCTGCTGCAGCGCAAAGTTCCGTCATCTCGGGCCAGCGTCCCCCCAGATGGTGCATCAGGTCGTCTCGGCTGATCCGGACGGCGTCCAGATTCAAGTTCGTGAAGGGCGAGGCATTGGCTCGGCCGACGACATGTTGAACCTCGCCGCCGATCACTACCGCTCGCACGTCAAATGGACGGCCTAGCCAGCGTGCTTTTGGCAACCACTCTTCGACGACAAGTTCTTCTGCTGCAAGTCGATCGACCAGCCAGGCAATCTCCGCTTCGCGTCGCAGCACCTGCGGCCGCTTCGACACGTACAGCTGCGACGTCGCTCCACTTACGCAGGTCTCAACGGTGGTAATCGCTCGGATGTTGCCGTCACGCCATTCGAGCGCCACCGCGCCCATGGCCGCGTATCCGTAACGGAGTTTGAGAAACAGCCGCGCGTGTCGCTGCTTAACGGCCTCGCGAAGCTCCGCGTACGACCAGACTTGCGGAATGCGGCGAGGGGTCGGTAACTGCGACCATCGCTCAAGACACGCCAGCTTGTCGAATGCCGTGCTAACGGCCGCCGGCGTCGACATCCAGCGAATCCGCGGATCATTCCAGTCGACCGCCAGTTGATGCAGGATTTCGCGAAATCCGAAGAACCATTGTCGCGGGCGAACGATGGCCCCGCGGGCGAGCTCCAATCGTTCGATGCCATCCTGATCAAGCGGTTCACCGCTGGCCATACGAAGGGGGGCGATGCCTGCCCGCAAGATCGCTCGATAGGCATCCGCGTCCTCGCCGGGCGAATCCAACCGTACCACGCCCTCAGTGGGAGGCGGGCATCGACCGGAGATCGCATCAACATACGGCACGACGTTCACTGCGCAGCCCCCACGAGCGGCTGCCGCGACAAAGCCTTGCACGCGCCGCGAGTGACGATTGCCGACGAGCGTAATCTTGTCTTGCACCACTGCCATTACTCAGCGTGGACGATGGGCCGCCACTCGTCCTCTGGCTCTTGAGGATCTTCGGCGACGACCTCAAACGGCAACGCTGCCGTTAAAGACGCGACTTGTTCGGGGGAAGCGTAGTGGTGCGAGATGATGAGCGTCTCTAGGTTTCCATTCCTGCTCAATCCTTTGAGTGACTCGACTCCTTCCGAGTCGAGATTGCCGAGCGACAAATCGATCGTCTCGACCCGTTCGGCGATCGGGGAATTGACCACGACCGCCGCGATATCATTTGCAATCTCACTATTGGTCAGGCCTAGATAGCGGAGTTTCGGAAACAGGCTGCCTTCCAGTAGAGGTTGCAGATCCTCGACCGAGCCGTCGAAGCCATAGTTTGCTTCCCCAAGCTGCAACTCAAGATGCTCTAGCGCGGGAAAGTCGCACAGGAAAATCTCGCGGATCGTCGATCGTGAAAGCCCGCCTGTTTCCACTCCTAGTTCACGCAGCGACTGATGGGCGATTCTCGAAAACGACAAGGCCGACCCGCCGCGAACGCGAAACGTTTCCAGTTTCGGGAACGCCTTCAATAGCGGGCTGACGTCCGATTGATTAATCCACGAAATTTCGCACTCTTCGAAGGTCATCTCGCCGAAGAACAGCGCCTTGAGCGACGGCAACCGGCCAGCTACCCCTGCAATGAGCTCGACGATCTCTGCGGAATCACTGCCTTCGCACGATCCGGTCCATGCGCCAATGATCAACGCGGTAATTTGATTGGCGCCAGGCTGCTCTAACAGCGATTCCAACCGCTCGGAGATCTTGCGTTCGTCGTCATATTCTTCGCGTAGCCGGTAAGCCTTGGCAGGCCCCTTCCAGGAATCGGCGTCGTCGTAATCGATGACAGTTTGTCCTGAGAATTCGCTAATCAATTCACTGTACATGCGCGATCCTCGCACAGGGGGTTAGTAGAGGTCATGTCTCAATCAAAGGGCGATAGTCATTAGGGTCGTCGAAGCCGGCAATCCATGCCGCGGCGTGGCGGCATGTCGGCGTCTGTGGCGGGACGCGGATGATGTATTGCCGAGAGGTCGACGGGCAGAAGCAAGACATCGCCACCAAATCTTCATCATCAGGAAGCTTCACGCGGAGTAGTTGGCGCGGACCACCTGGATCGACGTCGGCGTCCAATAGTTCCGCCGCGGCGTCCTGCAAGAAGCGGCCATACCCGTAGCGATCGAGCAGCACGCGGCGACGTTCAGCGTTCCGCTCTTCTAGCAACTCGTCAATTCGAATCTCTTCAGGATGAAACGCGATGCGACGATCGACGTTCACGCCTGCCCAACGCAATTGAGCGGACGCGACGCCAACCGGCAGCATCTCCTCGTCCGTCAGCCCGCTATGAGCCAAGTCGATCCAACCGGTCACGACGAGATCCGGCGGCAGCGAGCGGAGGTTCGGACACTCACGCACGTTTAGGGCCGACAAACGAGTGATGTACGGCGGCAACTCGCGCAATGCCGTGCAGCCGCGGAGCTGCAGCCGCCCTCCTCGAATCGTTGCGTTTTGCGGCCAGCGTTCAAAGGCCCAGCATTCCGACAGATCGAGAAACCAGACGCTCAGATGCTCGGAAATCGCTTGGAGCGCTACGCAGCCCCGCAGGATTAGCGTGCCGACGGTAAGCTCCGCAGGCAGGCTCTCCAAGCGGTCGCAGCCCGTGAGATCTAACCGCGACCTCACTTCGAGTCCGTCGGGCAAACGTACGATCGGCGTGTCGCGAAGATCCAGTTCGTACGTCTTAAGACCGCGCGGCAAACTCTCGATCGGCTGGCCAGCCACGTTCAGGACGTCGACTTCCAGGTCTTCGGGAAAGTGGCTCGGCCAGGGTCTACCCGATTGAACAGAAAAGTCCAACACGCCTTCGACTCGCGCACCGGCTATTGCAGCGCCGCTGCTAATCGCCGCGTAGGCCTCGCCGGCAGTCATTGTCGCAACGGCCATGGTGCGGTCCTCAATCGCGAACAACGCGGATTTCCGCCGGCGTATACTCGCGCTGCCGCCAGACTTGATAATAACCCGCCTGAAGTTCGATTGGCCCATGCTCTTGATGGACAAGCGTCGCGACGCTCTGCGTCACGTTGAGAAATAACCCTTGATCGGCCTCGAACAGCACGGCGGCGTCGCGTTCGGCGATTCGATGGGAATGGCCCGTCAGTTCGCCTTGCGCGAGTACCAAGTGATGCAGTCTGCGTGCGCTCGAAGGGAGAGCGTCTACACGGGAAACTAACAGATCGCCGTGTCGGTAAAGGGCCATGGCAGCGTCGCTCCGCTATTGCAGCGATCGATCATGAAAAGCGTCTTTGGGCATGCTCTGCGTGACGGCATCATAGCGAAGGTCATCGCCAGAGTCTAATCGTTTGCGACGTGCGTTCAGGAACCTGATCTAACTTACCGATAACCTTTTGAAAGTTTCTCGCGAATGAGACGCTGCAGAGTGCAGATGCGATTGATTTTCATCAGCGAACTCCTGCGAAGAAAGCCTGCCCAGCGGAGCCAATTCGACCGCAGCGCACAGAATGCCGTACGCCGCCTAACGCGATTTCTCGGAACTTGCTTGAAGAGTTCGTTCGCTTGTAAATAAGGCCAGAATACTCCAGTACTCGTCGGAGAATTGAGTCGCCAGCTGTTGTCACGCGAGAAGCGGCCAAAGTGCTAGTCGAAGAGCGCGAAATCGCGCGGGCCGTTCGCGGATAACAGCCATGCCGGCAGGCCCTTGTGAAAAGTGACTCGGCAGAGGACTCTCAGCGCTGCCTAAGAATTTGCAAGATGTGCGTAAGCCACTCGGATGCTGACAGCCCGTCGCTGCTTGGCATGTAATAGCACCCAAGCGATCGAAGCAGGCAATCTTCCAGGTCAACGTCGTTCCCTGCACGTCGCACAAGGTCCGCGATGGCGTCTGCCAAAGCTGACAAATGGGACGGGTTGCGCCCCTCATTTATATACTCCCTAATGACGCCTGCTGCGTCGTGATGGTCAGCATCCCAGTCTTCGTGATAGTATGCGGAGAAGAAGTCGCGGAGCAGCTGATGGTCTTTGAATTCTGCCATCTATTTGGTAGCGAAGTGAGCACGTAGTGAGTCGGCACAGCGCAGGGATCACTCATACCGCGACGATGGCTGTAACCCGTCATAGCCAAAGCTGATGGGTCGTCGCCATGAGCAGCAACTCATGGTCTTCATCGAGATGTATGTTGGGTTGCTGGTACGCTTCTCTTGCAGCGTGGAGGAGCGCTGCTGCAAGATCGCAGCCATTGGGCGCCCGCCGAATCTGACTGAACATGCCTGCCGCAACGTGACAAACTGTTGGAACCAGCGGCGAGCAGGGGTTGCCCACTACGGCGCCTGCTCCTGCGGCGATGAACGAACCGATCAGCTTGCCGTACGATTCCCTGCTAGCCGATGAAGATTCGCAAGCGCCCAAGAATAAGACCTTGTTTCCTTTCAACGGGGCGCCGTACGACAGATTGTGACTAATTAGGTGGCGTTCCTTGAGAGTCAGGTAAGGCCCGAGTTCCGGATCGGAGTGACCGTGGCATGCAAACATCAAGAATTCCGCGCGGTTGTTCAATGCGGAAGCAATGTCCGGCTCCCCGGCAGACTCGTAGTAGCGGGACCTCGAGTTGATGGCGTGCCAGTGCTGCACCTCCTCTTTCAAGGGAGGAGAGCATGCTGGGAAGTATCCCTCGGCGTCATGTTCTAACACCACCAGGTCATCGTCCTCATTTGCCAGGCACGTCCCGAACGATCGACGATTATCAAGCAGATGAGATGACAGGTTCAACGTGAAGGCCACGTAACAAAGAAGCCCGAGCGGGGTCCCGTCCGATTCAGGTTCGCCAACTTTAGACTTCGATTCAACTCCCAGGTCTATGCTGTGGGCATTTGAGTGATCTGTAGGAACCCAGGCCATTTGCAGTGGGAGGTGATAAAGCCCTGAGTCGAGGCAGATAGTGACCCGCGTGACGCGTCGTTTCGCAGCTTGCGGTTTGGCTTCGTCGAGTGCGGAAATCTCCTTCATGGCCGGCAGGAGAAACATGTCCCACAATCGCTTTGCATACTCCAGGCTCGGCGCCATGCTGTTGTGCTCGCCGCGGATCACGAGCCGCGTCTGCTTGAGCAGAGTTTCGGATGCAAACTCCTTCGAGAGCTGCACAGCGTCGGGACCCAGAGGCGTTGCGCCCGCTTTGCCCCGGTACCACCAGAAGGCGACTATTTCCGCATCGCCTTCGTTGCCAACCAGCGCGTATCTCAAAAGCAGATGCTGCTGATCGCGGACGCTGATGCTTCTGGCAATCTGAGAAGCGGACGCCACAGGGGTCTGCACTTGAAGAGGGTTGTCCAACCAATACTGTTCTTCGACCGCTCGAGCCTGCGCGACGCGTTCGACCATCACTGACTTCACTTCTGGCGACATCTCGTCTGCGGCGAAGAGAAACGGGGGCCTCGTCGCGGTACGACCCTTCGGGTCGGCGTGCTGCGGAACGTCCTCGCTTTCGAGTAGAAACGCCCGGATGTCGGCGCTGGCTTGATCACGGCGACTCTTGTTTCGCCGCAACACTTCGCTCACCTCGCGGGCCGCGAATCGCTCAAGTTCATCGACGAGGTTATCGAAGGCTTCGCTGCTGAGCTTCGTCGACGAGGTCATCTTCTCTCTCCACTTCACCAGCCGCTGCCGTGCGAGGTTGCGGATTCTCGGCCGCAGCCGTTTCTCGAAGACGGGCATGTAGGTGGCTACGGACACGACCTGGGAGATCGTTTCGATAATCGAGCTTTGGAGCCTCGTCAGCCTGTCCTGGTGCGCCAAGTTTCCGCTTAGGACCTGCTCTGCCAGCTGCAAGGTCCAGTTGAACCGTTCGATATCCGACGCGTCGATACCGCCGTTCTTTCTTTGCTCATCTTCGATCTCTTCGCACAGCTCAACGAGTTGAGCGCCGTCACGATCCATGTCCGCTAGATTTTGCTTCGCAAAGAATCTTCCTCGATTCCAGGGGCTGTCTAGCAGTTCGTTGTAAAACTTTCTAGCCTTGTCTTGGTCGTGCTTTCTCGCAGATCCCGCAATCCAATTCTTGAATTGAGCGCTTCGATAGACGTCCATTTCGTCGTGAAGCAGGTGCTGGAGCTTATTCCGAACCGTTTCTTCCTCACTTGGAATGGGGACGTGAATCGACGTGCACGCAGCTGAGCCAGTTGTGAAGGCAGCTAATTAACCCTCGAGTGATTTCGATCGCCGCGTACTCCGACGGACCACAGCTGAGGCAGACTTCCGC
Source organism: Lacipirellula parvula (assembly GCF_009177095.1). Lineage (NCBI taxonomy): Bacteria > Pseudomonadati > Planctomycetota > Planctomycetia > Pirellulales > Lacipirellulaceae > Lacipirellula > Lacipirellula parvula. The sequence continues at coordinate 4,397,566 of NZ_AP021861.1, read as the reverse complement.
CGATTCGATCGACTGCTTTAACCGTTTGCGGCACGCCTCTGCTTTACTAGCCTCCGTACCCGACTGTCGCGTGAGTTCAAACTCGTTGCGAATTTGATTGCTCTGAATATCGGCCAAACATCGCGAGACGCCCGCAAGACCGCGACGGATCCCCTGCTCGACGAGCCCATTGGCCTCGCGAAACGCGACCTGAGCTAACGCGTGATTGCCGCACCGATAGAGCAACCGACCTTTCGCGTCAAACCATCTGGCGAGCGCGTAGCAACCAAATGCTGACAGGCGGCCTGCCTCGCTCTTCAGGTCAGCGGCCAACTCTTGCGATCTACGCAGCAGTTGCAACCCCTCGGCGAGCTGCAGGTTCACGTCTTCGCGAACCATCGCACAGTAATACGCACCTACGGCGACTTCCCTATCGGCTAGTGACGCTTTGTCAAAACGCAGCGAAAAACAGCCTAATCGCCACAATTCCCCAGTCGCTTCGTCATAACGGAAGGGAACGTCGTATTCGGCGACAAAACGTTCAATCACATCCACAGCGATTAAAATCGTAATAGTCCGTTTCTTAGCGAGTGCTGGCCGGCGCATTCAGAAGCTGTAAGTTTCTCGCTACGGGGCAATCATGAGAGAGCGTCGAGATATTTCGACCGAAATACTTGCAGGTAGATAGGGCCACGGTATCATCTAGTCGGCTCGTGTGGTACCTGCCGGCGCCGCAATCGACCAGCAGGGCGAAAGCGATCTCGCAAAAGAATTGTGCGGAGCAGTACGATGTCGATGTCAGATAGGATCGATAAGTTTGTTGAGCAGTGGAAGCAGGACCCGCCGACGTCGATTGGCGATGCCTTGGCCAAATGGGAGATGATCAACAAGCCGCCATTCGCAGGCCACTCGTCGCAGCCAAGCAGCACCCGACCTGGTACTCCGCCCGATAACGCTCCTGCCGACAAGGCGCTGACCCTGATGGAGGCGCTAATTAAACGTATTTCCGATCTCCGCCACTCTGCGGGCGCGACGGGGAAGGAAAAATGATCGTTCGCGTCGAGCTGATGGCGATCTTTCTCATCGGCCCAAGGATGGGACCGGTCAGCGTATCGCAGGTGGAACGATATAAGCCCGCACTAGTCAGGCTGTTCCACGCTTGCGATCGGTTGCAACAGTGGCGTGCGGGTGGCGGAGATTTAGGAATCTTCGCTTCTGAGCACAGCTTCGTTCACGAAGTCACAACAGGCTGGGCGAGTTCTACAGACGATGCGCGGTGGGAACTAGTGCGGCCTACAGGCTTCCCTCGATCGGGACAGATCGCCGATCAGTGGCATAGCTCCGACTTCGTCCTGTCGCTGGCGGGAAACGAAGCGACATTCGCATGTTGATGCAAGGATCAATTGCCGTTAATTCGGCCGGGCTCAAATTGCCGAGCGCTCGTTTACGATTCTAAGCAAGATGCCGTACAAGTGCTCGCAGGTATGGTATTATATTGCCCCGTGTATATCTTTAATCCGTTTGACCAGAGGGGCGTTGCGTGGGATCTAGCGAAGGACATCGACAGTATCCCAGTCGCTGAGACGTTCGCGGAGTATCTGATCCCGAAGAGTTCGAGGGCTAGCCAACCGTATTTTGAAGACGCCCCACGATTGCTTTTAGCCGCTGTGTTGGAAGTATTTATTAGGGTATGCCCAGGACGATGGACGTTTCGACAATTGCTGCTCGTAATGCAGTCAATCGAGCGGATCGAACAAGTCGCCGCGAAGAATCAGGACTCTTACGAATCGGTACAAGCGGTGCTCGACAAAATCGGTCCGCGCGGCCATGGCAATCTCCTCTCAACCATAGTCTCCAAGCTGCGCCCCTATAAAACAATCGCTGCCTGCTGGGACGGAGCGTCGGCAAGCATTTCCGTCAAGCGTTGGTTGCATGAACCATCGATCATTGTGCTTGGCAACTACGAACCTGCACGCGCGGAGATCAATCGTTTGGCAAGTTTGTTCGTCGATCGACTCTCTAAGGAGATTCTTTCATCCCCCGAAAATAGTGACAGCCGGACTTGGCTTTATCTGGACGAGCTTACCGAGGCGGGGGAGCTGCAGGGTATCGACTCTCTCGTCCTACGGGCGCGAAGCAAGGGGTGTGTTTCGGTGCTCGGATTCCAGGATATCGGGGCGCTCTACAATGTATACGGCCGTGAGCAGGGCGAAGCGTTTGTCGCCCAATGCGGAAATCGTCTCTATCTGCACCTAAAGAGCCATGAAACCGCGCAATGGGCGAGTCGTTCGATCGGCCAACGCCAGGCGTTCGTCGAATCAGACGGTCATGTGGGAGGTGCTGAGTACGTCGTCCCGCCAGAGCATTTCTACAAAGCTTCCCGAAGCGAACCTCCATAGTTCAGGCGTGCATGGTATCTACATGAACGGATCGCTAGGGTGCTGGACGGCTCACCACTCGCCAAAGGATTTGAAAGAACGCTTGCCGCAAGCAGATTCACATGTTGAGCGATTCAAACTAATCGACAGCGCGCGATGTGAGATCCGTCCCTGGTCTGAAGATGATGCTCGGATGTTCGGGATCGCGTATTTGCCCAGCCGCGCTGCCGATCAGACACACGACACTGACGACCGCGAGGACGATCCGCTTGCTGGAGTTGGGCGTGTGAAGCCGTAGGTCGGTTTCATAACGACACTCAGAATCATTGGCATCGCAGGTTCAATCTAGAGCTAAGTCCCCGCGAAAGCAGCATCGCGGTAATTGGCTCAACCAAGAATCGTAATTCTTTCCACTTCGCCGCGAGTGATCCTTTCGTCGCGGCGATCGTATAGACGGCTTGTGCGCGGATCGGCGTGCAGGCGACGGATACCGTCACTCAGTTGTGTTGTTCAACGCCGACGACGCAGACGCGATCGAGATCGGGGGTATTCGCTCAAAACGCACCGGAGCTATCTATGAATCCCACCACGATCTGCTGGCAGAATTCGCGAGTTAAGACGGAGCGTTCGCCACTGACGACTCCACCTCCGATTGAAGGCTCCCAAGTAGACGCCCCCACCGGTTTGAGCGCGCAGCACGCGCCAGCGGGCTGGTGACTACGCGGGACTTAGCGCCACTTCCGTCTAATTTGGCTTACCCGCCCTACTTAAGATAAGTTTGAGTAAGGACTGAATCTGTGTCAGGATCGTCTCCTAAACCATTGTTCTATAGGAGAACGCTTATGACTATTGAAACTGAAACTACATCAATCTCTTCCGAACGGAAGAGTCAAGAACCTAGAGACCCAGTGCACATCATTCGAGAAGGCGCCATCGCCGCCTCGATATGGAAGCGACAGGGTCCTTCAGGGTTCGCTTATTTCGACTTTACGCTGTCCCGGTCCTGGAAAAGCGCGTCGACTGAGCGTACCGGCTATTCGAAAAACTATTTCTCTCGCAACGTCGAAGAGCTTATTTCCGTCAGCCGTAAAGCCGCTGATTGGATTGCTGAGCACGAGCAGAAGGATTCCCTTCAGGCTTCGGCCTTGGCCGCCTAGAAGAAGCGACATTCGGGAGGGACAGGTTTTCCTGGCCTTCCCCTTCAAGCTGTAGTAGAATAACTATATGGCTACTCAACTTCATCTATCGCTTACTCCTGACGCGGAGGCTCGCCTAATCGCCAAGGCAAAGGCTTGCGGCGAGGAACCGGAGCGGCACGCGGAGAAGCTTCTCAGCAGCGCCTTGATGTCTACGTCGTTGGACGAAGTGCTCGCCTCCTTCCGCCAGGCCGTCTCTGACAGCGGAATGTCCGACGACGAATTAGACTCCTTCTACGAAGGCTTGCGAGATAAGGTATGGCAGGAGAGCCACCCCAAAAAGAGCGCGTAATTGTCGTCTACGATTGCATGCTCTTTTTCCGTGCGGCGGCTCGACCCGACAGGGGCTCACGCCTATTTCAGTTGATTGACGCGCGAGCGGTAACCCTAGCGTTGAGTCGAGAAATCGTCGTGGAGATCCGCGACGTCCTAACTCGCCCAGAGCATCTCGACAAGTTTCCGGCGCTTACCCAGGCCGCCGTTGACTTCTTCTTGGATCACTTGCTGTCGCTCGCTCGCTTCTATCCTCTTGTACCGTCGCATTATCATTTGGAGCGAGACCCGAAGGACACCAAGTATATCAATCTAGCTATTGAGGCCGCAGCAGATTGGCTTGTCAGCTGGGATAAGGATCTGCTTGAGCTTTCTAACAACGAGTCCCCGACGGGGCGCGACTTTTCGAGCAAATATCCTCAGCTACGCATCGGCACTGGCGAGGATTTTTTACGGCATCTCGACTGATGCCGATGGCCTGCGCCGGGCTTTTCAAATGTAAGCTCAGTACGCCGTGCTCCTTTCCGCGAATGCCCATACTTTAAGAAGTTGCGGCCACCGTACGCGCCTGAGGTTATATTCTAGCCATCCACTACACAAGCCGCCTCAGCATGGTCGGTTAAATGAGCAACGGCGTGATCGCTGAAGCGTACTGGGTCAGGCCTCTCGACGAGCAGCTGCGGTTGCTGCAGAGCGATCGCAACGGCCTGTCCGAATCTCTCTCTCGCGCTCGTTACAAAGCTCGAAAAACGAGTCATCCCGCTCGAAAGCAGTATCGACGCCTGCGACTATTTCTTGCGCAGTTGAAGAGCCCCATTACCATCTTGCTGCTTGGAGCAGCTGCGTTGTCAGTCTTAGCGCACGACCACGCAGACGCTCTCATGGTCCTGGGAATTGTCATGGCAGGCGCATTCCTCAGCTTCTGGCAAGAGAATGGCGCCGCTGGAGCCATGGAAAGGTTGCTCGCTCTCGTATCGACGAAGTGCGTCATCCTTCGCGAGGGAAGGCGTGTTGAACTTCCCTCCGACAGAGTCGTCCCAGGAGATGTCATTGAGCTAACTGCTGGATCGACCATACCAGGCGACGGCTTGCTCATCGAGAGCAGGGATCTCCTCGTCGACGAAGCGTCCTTGACAGGCGAATCCTTTCCTGTTGAGAAAATACCCGGAGTACTTCCGGCGGATACTCCACTGTCGCAACGCAATAACACCGTGTTTGCTGGAACGCATGTCGTCAGCGGCGTTGGTAAGGCGTTAGTGGTTCATGTAGGTAATGTCACGGAATTCGGCCGAATCTCCCGTCAGCTCCAACGGCAGCCCCCAGAGACTGAGTTCGAGCGCGGAATCCGCCACCTTGGCAATCTCTTACTGGAGGCGACGACGGCCCTACTTCTCGTGATTTTCACCGTAAACGTTCTATGCAAACGAGACGTGCTGGAATCGTTGATGTTCGCGTTGGCGTTGGCTATCGGACTGACTCCCCAGCTACTCCCGGCGATTATCAGCGTTAATCTCGCACAGGGCGCAAGACGCATGGCCGCACTCAAGGTGATTGTTAGGCGACTGTCATCTATCGAGAACTTCGGGAGTATGAATGTTCTATGCAGCGATAAAACGGGGACGCTGACGACTGGAATCGTTAACGTTCACTCGGCGCTTGATCCCCTTGGACGTTTATGTGACGCCACACTCCGCGCAGCGACGATCAACGCGGCTTTACAGACTGGTTTTAGAAATCCCATCGATGAAGCGATTCGGAAGCGCCTGAGCTTCGATCCGTCCGCCTACCGAAAAATCGGCGAAAGTCCCTACGACTTCATCAGGAAACGCCTCAGCGTTCTCGTCGAATTCGGTGGTGAGTATCAGCTCATCACCAAGGGTGCGGTGGACAATGTGCTGAGCGTATGCTCGCGGGTTAGGCTGCGCGACGGAACTTGCGTCGAGCTGGCAGTGCACGAAGCGGAAATTAGTCGAGTCTACCGAGAGCTGAGCGAACAGGGCTTTCGCACCCTCGCACTCGCGAAACGCCATTATGAAAAGCGAGTTCCGCAGTATGGACAGGCAGTCGAGTTGGAGTGCGATATGGTTTTCGTGGGATTCTTAGTCCTGGAGGATCCGCCCAAAGATGGCATAGTCGAAGCGATATCACGCATCGACTCGCTTGGGTCCGCTTAAAAATGATCACTGGCGACAATCGCCATGTCGCGAAGCACGTAGCCCGGCAAGTGGGACTTGCTAGCCCATCGATGCTCACAGGTAGTGAGATTCGTCAACTCCGCGATGAAGCATTCCTCAGACGGGTGGACGAAACCAATGTCTTTGCGGAAATCGAGCCAAATCAGAAGGAGCGAATAATTCTGGCTCTAAAGCAGGCCGGCGCCGTGGTTGGTTATTTAGGAGACGGAATCAACGACGCCACCGCGTTGCATGCCGCGGACGTTGGCATATCCGTCGACCAGGCGGTTGACGTCGCCAAAGAGGCTGCAGATATCGTGCTGCTGCAGCGCGATCTTAATGTTTTGGCGGCGGGCATTCGAGCGGGCCGAGAAACGTTCGCCAACACGCTCAAATACGTGTTCATGGCAACTAGCGCAAACTTTGGCAACATGTTCAGCATGGCCGGCGCTTCTTTATTCCTGCCATTTCTGCCGCTCTTGCCACAACAGATTTTACTTTTGAATCTGATGACTGATTTTCCTGAGATGGCCATCGCAAACGACCACGTAGACGACGAACTCCTCGCCGCGCCGCGTCGTTGGGATATTGCCTTCATTCGCCGATTTATGGTCGTGTTCGGATCGATCAGCTCCATCTTCGACTTCATAACGTTTGGCTTTTTGATGGCGATGGGAGTCAGCAATGAGTTATTTCGTGCTGCGTGGTTTCTTGAGTCTCTGGTGTCGGCCTGCCTTGTCGTTCTGGTGGTAAGAACGCGAAGACCTTGTTGGCAAAGCCTTCCTGGGCGATGGTTATCTGCTTCGAACGCTGTAGTCATATTGGGCGCCGCGTTACTCACTTGCCTGCCCTGGGCGAGCGCCGCCGGGTTCGCCCCATTGCCGCCAAAAATTCTCCTGGGTATTTCGACAATCGTTGTCGCGTACGCGGGAACTGTGGAAGTCGCCAAACATGGCTTCTATCGCTGGGAGAACCGCCGCCGAGCCACTAGCTGAACAGTTGTCGTCGCATTATGTCCGTGGACTGGTCAGGCAACGAGCGAGCATGACCTCCTGACTTACAATCACCCGAAAGAAAGGTGGTCGCGTATGACTCCAACCGATCGCTCCGATGATCCCGTAGCCTTGTTGGATGCCTATTGGCGCGCAGCCAATTATCTCTCGGTGGGACAAATCTATCTTCGCAGCAACCCTCTACTACGCGAGCCTCTTGCACCAGAACACATCAAGCGGCGGCTGCTCGGGCACTGGGGTACCACGCCAGGTCAAAATTTCGTCTATGCGCATCTCAACCGAGTGATCAACAAGTACGCGCTAAACATGATTTACATTTCCGGCCCGGGCCACGGGGGCCCGGGCTGGTGGCGAATACCTACTTAGAAGGCTCCTATACAGAACATTATCCTGACGTCACTCAAGACGAAGCAGGAATGGCAAAGCTGTTTAAGCAGTTCTCATTTCCTGGCGGGATACCAAGCCATGTGGCCCCTGAAACTCCGGGATCGATCCACGAAGGCGGTGAGCTGGGATACTCGTTAAGTCACGCTTTCGGCGCTGCGTTCGACAATCCGGAGTTGATCGCGGCATGCGTCGTTGGCGACGGAGAAGCCGAAACCGGGCCGCTGGCCACGGCTTGGCACTCGAACAAGTTCCTTAACCCGGTAACGGACGGTGCCGTCCTTCCCATTTTGCATCTGAACCGTTTTAAGATTGCCAATCCGACCGTGCTGGCGCGAATCACCAGCGAACAGCTCGCCGACTTGATGCGAGGCTATGGCTATGAGCCGTTTTTCGTCGAGGGGGACGACCCCCGCGACCATGCATCAGCTGATGATCTCCACGTTAGATACCGTCGTGGAGCGCATTCACGACATTCAGCGGTCCGCGCGTGAACAAGGCGCTTTGGAGCTGCCTGTATGGCCGATGATCGTATTGCGATCGCCTAAGGGCTGGACGGGGCCTGAGGAAATCGATGGCGTCCAAGTCGAGGGAACTTGCGCTCACATCAAGTGCCTCTATCGGAAGGGCCTGAGGCTCCTGACCACGTACCGCTTCTTCAATCGTGGATGAGAAGCTACCGCCCTGAAGAGCTGTTCGACGGGTCTGGACGTCTCCTCCCCGAGTTGGCTCGACTGGCGCCTCTTGGAAACCGCCGTATGGGACGATCAATCGCTCCTAGTTGACCTCGACTTAGAGTACGTCAACTTCGACGACCCTTCCTTGCCACTGCATGAAGCTTCTCGGGCCTTGAAGCTACAAAGGCCGGTCGTTCACTCTCTGCAGACAGCCTTGAATGAATACGGCATCACTCCGCTGCACCTGCTTAGCGGGCGAGGACATCACCTCATTTGGAAAGTGCCGCTAACGTCTTTTGCGTTTAAAGCTCTCTCTCATCTCGGACATTTGCCCGATTGCGTTCGCGGCAAATACCAACAAGAATTGCCCCCAGGGGGACATTCAGTGCCGGAGGAATCCGGAAGAGCATTCGCGGGCGTCGGCTTAGTGATGGAGTTCCTGGCGCATCGTGCGCTTCGCGAAGCCACAGAAGCATGCCAGATCCCTATCCAGCTTACTGCCGTCGAGGTTGGCCCCATTGAGCATGGTCGCGAGATTATCTCCATAGACCTTTCGGAGTACGGCGACCCCCTTCATACAAGAGCCATACGCATGCCCTTCAGTAGGTATTTAAAATTTGAACACGCTCAAGCGAGTAACGCTTCGCCGCTCGGCGCTTCGCGATTCGTTATTCCGCTTTTTGAAATGGACGAAGAACAGGGCCTACAATGCATGCAAGATGCGGCCGCCGTCCGCGATCTCGCGACGCGAGCGTCGACCGCCATTCCGGACGCCCAACGCGGAATGGAGCAGCTGATTGCTGATTACTGCGGATCGAAATTGGCGCGCTTTCACCGGTACTTTTACAATTGCGAGCATGACGCGCCCGACCAGTGGCCGCAGACTTACGATGTAACGCCACTTGGATGCCTCCCAAAGTGCGTGCGTCGACTTTTAGAGGAACCAAACGAACTGCTCCTAAAGCCCGCAGGCCTTCAGCACTTAGTACGCACGCTCACGGCGGAGGGGTGGCATCCCCGTCATATTGCGGGATTAGTACGCTCGAAATACGAACGCGATTACCATTTGAATCCTGGTTGGTTTGTCTACGACGCATCACTTCGAGCTGATTTCTACGTTCGGTTATTCGCCGGCTTGATGGCTGACGGACTCGACCCGCTCGTAGATTACAACTGCAAGTCAACTGAAGAGAAGGGCTATTGCTGCTGGAAAGGTTGCGGGGACATTCTAGAAGACCACCGCACCCGTCTAGTCGAACGCTGCAATCATCGCGAGGGAGTATTTTCCACAGCTAACTTGAAGCATGCGTCCACAACTTAGAAAGCGACAACATGAGCGATTGGCCGATTGGAATCTCCACTGGCGCGTTCTACCAACGTCCGATCCTGAAATGCTTAGAGGATATTCGTGACGCTGGCTTCACGATCGTCGAGATTTGCTCCTACCCTGCTCATCTTAATTACCGGGACTTAGCCGAGGTGACTCAAGCTGCGCAACGTCTTCGAGAACTACAGCTTGAGCCCTACTCATTTCACGCTCCTTTTGCAGATCAGATTGATATTACTTCACTCGATGAATCTACCCGAGCCGCGTCGGTGGGCGCCGTCGAGACGGCGGCGATTGCAGCTGCTGAGCTCGGGGCTAGAAATTTCGTTATTCACCCTGGTCCCGAACGCTCGCCGGTACGGGGCGAAGAGCGCCTATTAAGGATGGAGCGGGGCGCGGAATCGCTGAATTACTTGGCGGAGCGCTGTCGCCAGCTGGGAACGGCTCTCGTCATGGAAAACATGCTTCCACACCTCTGCTTCGGCCTGACCAAGGACATGTTGTGGATGTTGGGAGCTATTGACCGCGTTGACGTAGGGCTTTGCTTAGACACCGGGCACGCGTTCCTATCGGGAGACATAACCAAGGTGGTACACAAGCTGTCGGGACACTTATGGATGGTCCATGCCAATGACAACTACGGCGAACGCGACGATCACTTTCCGCCTGGCCAAGGACGGATCGACTGGAAGGCCCTGGTCGGCCAATTAGCCCACGTGCATTTCGATGGGGCTATCATCCTTGAGATCGGCCTGACGTCCGCCGGGACCTTTGACTTCGGAGCAGCTCAGCAATCTCGCAAATATCTTCACGAGCTCGCCGGAGAGCATGAGCTTGCCGAGCGATTCAAGTAGGCACACCCCTGTGCGTGAACGCACGCGCGGGTCTTGCCCGAACCCCACATTGAGAGAGATGTGGGCTGAAATCGGCGGCATGCAGAATGCGATGCTAGCCATCGCGAGGTAATTGAGAATAGGGCGATTCAATCACCAAAATCAGGAGCTATCACGTGAATGCAACCGCCGATTGCAGAACTGCTAATGCGAAAATGGCCACTTCTGTGACACGAGCCATTACGATGCTCTCCAGTCATTCTTCCTTTCAGCATCGACTGCAGCATTTCTCGTTTGTGCAGGCTGAGGATGTGCTCATTGTCGAAGGAATGGTGCCTAGTTTCTATCTCAAGCAACTGCTTCAGACGACTCTAAAAAAGATTGACGACGTACGGAGGGTGGAAAATCGCGTCCGTGTAGTCTCGTGCGCGGGCTTGAGCAGCGTGCCCGCTAAGCAGCAAAATTATTCTCCCGTTGGCTCGACGCCTTGATCCAACGGCTCGATTCCGTATTTATCCAGCAAGCGGTAGAGAGTTCGGCGACCGATTCCGAGCGCCTTGGCGGTCTTCGACTTATTTCCCTGCATACGCAGATACGTCGCCTCAACGTGCCGACGGCTCACGGATTCTAAGTCTCCAACGGATTGCCCGGGAACGCTGAGTGGCTGTTCATGAGCGCTTCTAACGATCTCGGGCGGCAAGTTCTCGGCGCGTATCCATTCGTCATCCGCCAGGACCTTTGCACGCTCGAGAGCATTGATAAGTTGCCGGACATTCCCGGGCCAGCTGTAGCTCGTAAGCAATCGCAAGACTGGATCTTCAATCTTCCATTCGAAGCCAAGAAAGTGACGAACGAGACGTTCTATGTCGCCTTCACGGTCACGCAGCGCAGGTAGTGCAATCGTCAGAACGTTGATCCGGTAGAAGAGGTCCTCCCGGAAGCGGCCGGCCTGCACTTCTTTCGCTAAATCTCGATTCGTCGCGGCGATTAACCGCACGCGCACGCGGCGCTCCTTGACGGAGCCTACTCGACGTAGCGACCCGTCTTCCAAAACTCGGAGCAACTTTGCCTGTAAACTAGCTGCTAGTTCACCAATTTCGTCGACGAATAGGGTGCCGCCGTCAGCTACTTCGAATAGTCCTTCCTTCGCGGCCACGGCGCCCGTGAAGGCGCCCTTTTCGTGGCCAAACAATTCGCTCTCAAGTAGGGCCTCGGGAAGCGCAGCACAATTGATAATGACCAACGGCTTGTCGGCCAAGCCGCTCGCCTCATGCAAGGCTCGGGCGACGAGCTCTTTCCCAGTTCCACTTTCCCCTTGGATTAGAATCGGTCTGACGGAGCCTGCAGTCCGGCTGATGAGGCGGAACACCTCTTCCATGGCCGAGGAACCGCCCACCAATTGAGGTGCACCTGAGCGTTGCTGTCGCAGCACTGCTTTTAATTGCTGATTTTCTCGACGCAACCGTCCCGCGGCTGCGGCCTTTTTTACGAGGCGCTCCAGCTCGCGAAGACTGATTGGCTTACTTAAGAATTCGCTAGCTCCGAGCTTCATCGCCTCGACGGCTAAACTAACCGTCGCCTCGCCGGTGAGCATCACCACGGGCATATCTGCCCCGCGAGCCTTAAACTGCTCCAACAGTGCGATCCCCGTCATTTCAGGCATCGCAAAGTCGATTACAGCTACGTCGAACGACTGTCGCTCCGTTTCTACTAGCGCATCGGTCCCGTTAGCAGCTTCGCGGACGCGGTAGCCCTTCGAGGCGAAGTACTGGGCCATATCGCCGCGCAACTCGCGATCATCATCCACAAGCAATAGGTCGCACTCGGAAAAATCAGGGCATTCGTGCATAGTATGGTAACTGGGCGGTGACGATTGGGGGCGCAATTTATCCGTAATCTTGCATTCCACGTGCCGATTGCTTAGGTCGAGGAATCGAGAGGAAGCGTAATTGTCACTTCCGCGCCGCGGTCGGTCACGTTAGTCGCTGCAACGCTACCCCCGTGGGCCTCAATGATTCGTCGAACGATCGCCAACCCGAGGCCGCTTCCACGACTTCGAGTGGTAAAGAAAGGTTGGAAAGCCTGGTCGGCCGCCCCCGGGCTGAATCCAGGTCCGTTATCCGACACGCGAATTTGCAGCATCGAGACCTCGTTGTAGCGACATTCCTGACACACTATTTGAATCTTCAGCGGATCGGCTCCCGCGATCAAGCAGTTTTCGAATATGTTTCGAAAGACCTGTACTGTGCGGAAGCGATCGAGCAGCAGTGGGCGGTTTGTGGCCAAGGTCATGTCCTCAACAAGGACTGCATCGCGACCTTTTCTCGCCGTCTCAAGCAGCGTCCAGGCCTCCTGCCAGAGTGCTGAAACACGGCATTCAGTTTTTTCCAATGCAATTGGAGAAGCGTAGCTACGAACCTCGTCGAGAAGCCGGTGCAAATCGCCTTGCGCTTGGGCTGAGCGTTCCACAAGCCGCATGCAAGCTTCATTGCCCGCAAGCTCTTCCGCCAGTAGCTCCGAGCAAACCTGGAGTCGCTGGAGAGAATTGCGACTCTCATGTGCGATCCGGGCGTACATTTCACCGATAGCCTCGAGGCGGCTAGACTTCAGTTGCTGTTCGACAGCCCTTTTCTGTTCAGTGACGTCCTGGCCTACCGCTAGTACTAGCGTGTCTACTCCGATGTTCTCAATGGCGCTAAACGTCCAGGAAATCCAGCGAGGAGGCGACCCCGATTTAAACATTTGCACGTCACAGCAGGAAGTTTCGTGGAGATTGCGTACCGAAGACAGCCGGCGCTCAATATTCTCACGATCTCCTCCAAAGACGTCGCACATCTTCTCAGGAGACGCCGAAAGCTCGGCCGCAGAGTAGCCCGTGAACCTCTGGGCGAAGGGATTGAAATAAGCGATTGAATCGTCGGAGGCGACGATCGCGATTAAGCAGCTCGCATTCTCGACCAGATGTCTGAACTTCTTTTCGCCTCGTTCGCGTTCGAGCATTCGTTCTCGCTCGACGTACTGGGTCTCATAGGCATCTTGAATCAGTGCATGATCGAGATCTAGCAGCTTGTTGAGCGAGACTAACGCTTGCGTTAGCTCGCGGGGGGGGCGAGCCCATTTGTCACACAAGATGCGAGTCAATCCGGCGCGCAATCTTCCAAGCGCGAGGCTCGTGAAACGCTGAGGCAGACCAATTTCCACGTGCCGGCGGCCAACACGCCAGCGCGGTTCCATGTAGACATCGTCGTAACAGCCCCCCAGAAGCTGTGCAAGCCACTCCAGGAGCGTTCTGGAGAGCCTTGCGATCTGAGTAACGCCTCCCGTGATGACACTCAAGGCTTCAGAATGGCGTTGGATCTCTGCATAGAAGTCATCGATCAACTCCTGGGCATGGGGAGCTAACAGCGGCTCTATCTCTGCCATTCTCGCCGCATCGTTTTCGGACCACTCGACGTAGCGTTGCATTTCACGATAGCGAAGCTTGATCTGTTCCATATGGCCTCTCCACACGGCGGACAAGTTTTTGGCTAACGCGTTCCTGGTAACATCATCTGAGCGGAAAATAAAGACAATCCGCACTTCCGTTGCGCGTTTTTGGCACAATACTGCCGGCTCGCGGCCATCCAGCGTGCTCTGTTGCGCTTTTGGCCAGCACTTTCTCGCAATTCGCCGCCTGCAACCGGACAGGCGGAGCGTTCGAATTGATTCGGTACGGTTTGCTTAAATGCGGTTTCGCCCATTCGTGTGCGTTACGGCGCGCGTGAATCGCACGTGAACCAACGCTTCATCGTTGCCGGCGGTCGAGATTGGCGTTTTTCGCCGCATACTGAATAGCATTTCAATAGGCGCACCAAATGCGTGAATGCAATCCTGGACGCTCAGAGAGTGCGATGCTTTAAATAGGGAATTCGAATGCATTTCAGCGCTACTCCACTCACGCACGATATCGCCAATGGATCGTCCAACTCGTCAGGCGAGCCCCGCAGACGCTTCAAATTAGTCGTTATGGCAGCGTCCTTAGGCGGCGTTGAGGCAGTCGGCAATGTCCTCGCTGGCTTACCGGGAGATTTCCCGGTCCCAATCGCAGTGGTGCAACATCGAACAAAGCACTTTCCCAACTACCTCGCCCGGGTCCTACAGCGACGAACATCGCTGACGGTGAAAGACGCCGAAGCGGGAGAGAAAATGGTGCCTGGCTGTGTGTATGTCGCACCCTCGGACCTGCATCTCGTCGTCGATGCACATCACCGTCTCCAATTCAGCGACGGGCAAAGGATACGTTACGTCTTATCCTCTGCAAATCCCCTGCTAGTCTCTGCAGCAGAACATTTAGGCGGTGACGTGCTCGCAGCAGTGCTGACTGGCGGCGGCCAAGATGCGACGGACGGCGTTCAATCTGTCTACCAGGCTGGGGGAGTTGTGATCGCTCAAGACATGAAGTCCAGCGAGAGCTTTTCCATGCCGAAGTCGGCGATAGCGACGGGCTCCGTCAGTCTGGGGCTGCCGCTGCACGAGATTGCGCCGACCATTATGCAATTGCTGATCTAAACGCCACTTGCGTCACATCATACCCCCCAGGCCCCTGCAGTGTACCGTTATCGCTATTCAATCGCCTCCCATGAGCAATCCATCGAACCCTAAGAGTCCATCGGACAACGAATTAATACTCCGCGCCGCTCGGGCCATTACTGACCTTCGCAAGTTGGCCGTTGCACTGACAACCGCCGGCTACCCCGGCCACTCAATTCGCCTACAGGGTTATGCGGCGGTGGTGAAAAGTCTAGAGAACGAGTTAGTCGAGGCACAACGTATGATTACCAAAGAAGTCTCTGTCCATTCCACGCAACCTTACATTACCGGGCCTCAGTTAAACCACTGCCCTGGCGTGTATGCGCGGCGTCCGACGCCAAGCTATCGTTGAGGGACAAGCTACAGTCCGCGATACTCTTGAGG